>NZ_JAGGPL010000022.1:110503-165909 GCF_018613805.1 Arthrobacter sp. ISL-48 | reverse complement strand
GTCCCTGGGCAGTACAACTAGGACAGACCGACACCAACCGCGTCACCTTCTACCGGCTCCTCGACCAGTTTTTCTAAGACCTCATCTACCGGGACCGTTTATATGCGCCAAAGGCGTGGCGTACCTTGCAAGCAAGCTAGGCGCGGTCCGAAACAAGGACACCGGCAACACCAATGGATCCATTGCGTTAAGACTGCGCCCCAGCTCGCACGGCTCATGGGATGCTGGTCTTCATGGAACCCCTGGACATGGAACGCCGCGTCATCGAGGCAGCAGAGGCGCTGGCTCGATCACTCGGTAACGACCCGAACCACACGGTGGCGGCCGCCGCCATGGACACCAACGGCCGGATACACACAGCTGTGAATGTCTTTCATTTCACCGGTGGGCCCTGCGCCGAGCTTGTCACGCTGGGGGTTGCCGCAACCGCTGAAGCTGGTCCTTTGGTCGCGATGGCAGCCGCCGGGGATGGAGGACGTGGTCTTATTTCGCCGTGTGGCCGATGCCGGCAGGTGCTGCTTGATCTGCACCCCGATATTCTCGTTGCGGTCCCTACCGTTGCTGGCCCCCGGATGCGCCCCATCGCCAAGCTCCTTTCCGACACCTACTTCTTTCCCGATACACAGGCCAAGCGAGTGTTCAGCTTTAACCGGCGCTACTATGATGCGGTCGTAAGCGGCCGGAAAACCTCTTCGGTCCGTTGGGACGAACAGATTGCAGTTGGCCCCGCGATTTTCTACTTCGAAGACGACGCGGAGTGTCCACCGCTGCGTGGCGAGATCCTTGAGGTCCAGCGGTATCGGCTCAGTGACCTGACTCCCGAACGACTTCGCCTATTAAACGGTGAAGCAACCGAGGGCTACCTCGAAGGTCTTCAACGGCACTACCCGGCTATGCCGCCCGACGCGTTCGTGGACATCGTGGACTTTCAGGTAATTCCGTCCGGCCTCGATCATGCTTCGATGAACTCGTAGAAATCCTCTACCGTTGCTTCGCTGCAAAGAAGGCGGCCGTCAGTGGCCCCTACCCTGTGCAACAGTATGCGGACTCGGAGTCCGAGAGAACCCTGCAGCCACGGAAAGTGATGCACGCCCGGACCAGGCAGAGACATTATGGCGAGCTGTCCCGGTGGTTCCGGCCGGAGATCAAGGGATCGCCGTGGCGGGCGCTCTCGTGGAATAGGGCCGGGCCAGCGGGCAGGTCCAATCCCGGGGGTCTGTGCGGCGCCCCCCCAATAGTGCGCCGACACAGCCGCTCATCGAGCGGATCTCCCAATGGATCCGTGACAAGAGTAAATGATGACCATGGCATAAACAAGACGGTCATCCGGTTTTGGATTTGGGGGAGCGAGCCAGAGGATGGCGACTAAGGCGACCCCTCCCAAAAGGCCCAGCCTCGTTGGCCGTGCGAGCCGGTCAGGGCCCCGGTAAGGTAGGACTCTGAGCCGGGCTGGGGATTGCGGCGGAAATGAGTCGGGAAAGGGCACGGGGGTCCTCGTGAAAATTCTCATGCAAGATCCCGGGCAGCAGGATCCCCCACATCTCTTCGATCCGTTGCATGACGTCCGCACGGCCGGTCAGCACGCCGGATACCATCTGAACTCCGGTGAAGGAGGCAACAAGGTACCGGGCGAATGCTCCGGCATCGACGGAGGGCCGGATCTGCAATTCTGTCTTGGCCCGCTCGGTCAGCTGCACCATGACGGCGATCCAGTCCTCGTAAGGGCCGCGTGCGGGTGGACCAAATGCCGTCGCTTCGATCGTCAAGCGAATGCCTGCTCTGACAACTGGCTCGTGCAGGAGCTGGAGGCCGAAAGCGCGGCACAGGATGATCATGGCCGTCAGGCCTGGCGCATCCTCGTTAAGGATGCTCACGCTTTCGGCCAGGACGATCCGATGCTGCTCCTCGATGACAGCCCGGGCGAGATCTTCCTTGGACTGAAAGTGGAAATAGAGCGCGCCCTTGGTCACCCCGGCCGCTTCAGCTACCTGGGTCAGGCTGGCACTCCCGTAGCCGTGCTCCTCAAAGACTGCAGCGGCACCGATGATGATGGCCCCACGGGTGGCTTTCGCCCGATTCTGAAGGACCATCTAACCTCAACTCTTGGACGTGAAAATCGGGATTATCAACCGCCCGCTGCGCGCGATGGGAACTGCTGCGGCCGCGTGCCGGTGTTTCCGTGATGGCATAAAGGTGTGCGGCACGCTGACAGTCCGGGTACTCCGTCCGCGCACTGATCCCTTGGAGGCTGATGACTCATTTGATCCTAACAAGACGGTCCTGTTTGCTGAACTTCATCACCCTGCAGGTCACCGCCACGGGGATTCCACCGCCGGTGTCTTGAAAACAACAGCTTTCCAAGACACCCCTCCATGGCCCAAATGAGCCGGTCGAGTCGGCGGAAAAGCCGGACTTCTTATGACTCGGAAACGCATCTCACCAAAACGTCTCGCCGGCGGGCGCATAATGGACTTTCGAGTCAGAATGGCCTGGTGAGACGACTGGGCTACATACGCGTCAGCACTTCCAGCCAGGACGCCCAGCTGCAACTGGATGGGCTGGTCGCCGCCGGAGTGCTGATCATGCAGCGGGTCAACGCCGGCATCGCCGCCGCCAGGCTACCGGCATCAGCAAGCCCTCGCTGCACGCCAGAACAGCAACCTGGAGGTGCTCCTGAACGGCGGGTGACGGGGGCCTCGTTTTCTAACTTCGCAGTGTGAAGCCGCAGCTCGCCGATCAGCGCGGCCGATAGGCGTTGGCGAACGGTTAATACTGGTACTACCTTGGAGGACACATTGATTGAGCTACTCACGCCCCGAGAAATTGACGCGGCACGCATCTCTGGTCAATTCGTCGCGAAGACTCTCTCGGACCTGCGGGACAGAATCGAACCCGGCACGAATCTCCTGGAGATCAACGACTGGGCAGCCACGATGATCCGGGTAGCAGGAGCTCGCTCCTGCTATGTCGACTACGCCCCCTCATTCGGACGCGGCCCATTTGGAAAGGTCATCTGCACCTCGGTCAACGAAGCCGTTTTGCACGGCCTGCCTCACGACTACGTTCTAATGGATGGCGATCTGCTCACCCTTGATTTCGCAGCGAGCGTTAACGGGTGGGTCACAGATTCCGCCATCAGCTTCGTTGTCGGGGATTCCTCTGCACCTGAAGACCGGCACATGATTGAAACCACGGAGAAAGCGCTTCTTGCCGCGATCCAGGCGGCCCAGTCCGGAGCGCGTATTGGAGATATCTCTCATGCAATCGGCTCAGTGCTCGAATCAGCACGCTTTCAGGTCAACACCGAATTTGGCGGACACGGTGTGGGAAGCACCATGCATCAAGACCCGCACATACCGAACATCGGTACCCCCGGTCGCGGGTACGTGCTTCGTCCGGGACTGCTTCTGGCAATAGAACCCTGGGTCATGCATGGCACCAGCAAGCTTGTGACGGCTCCTGACGGGTGGACGTTGTGCAGTTCCAATGGTCGCCGGACCGCGCACTCCGAGCACACGATTGCTGTCACGGAATCCGGACCCGTCATTCTCACGCAGCGGTCCTAAGAGCAACGTCCCGACTCATCCCCGTAGGGGGCCTATGATCGGGCGATGGGATCGCTTGGAATTTCCCGACGCCGGCTGCTGGGCCTCGGAACTGGCGCCGTGGCAGCCGCTTCGCTGGCGGCCTGCACTGACTGGACCGCGTCCGGCCAGGCCTCGCCAATCGCCATGCGCACCGGCAGTTTCACGTCTCAGTTCCGGCCTCAGGTACCCACAGGCTGGTCCGTGGCGGTGCCCGAACCCGCCGACGTGGACTCTTCCCAGCACCCCGTTGCCGTCTTCCTGCATGGGGTGGGCGCGGACAACCGCATGGTCTTCGACGACCTGCACGCGGACCGCGTCCTGGCGCAGCACGTGGCCCGTGGAGGGACGCCTTTCGCGATCGCTGCCGTGGACGGAGGTGAAAGCTGGTGGCACCGCCGCGCATCAGGCACAGACACCCAGTCCATGCTGTCGGAAGAACTCCTCCCCCTGTTGGCGGGCCAGGGACTCAACACCGGGCGGCTCGCTGTGTTCGGCTTGTCGATGGGCGGATTCGGTGCCCTGCTCCTCGCCGCCCAGCACCGCGTCCCTGGTCTCCGCGCCGTCGCCGCAATGAGTCCCGCAGTCTGGAGCCTGTACGACGCCGGCCGGTCAGATAATTTCGACGACGCCGAGGACTTCGCGGCCAACGACATCTTTGCCCTGCGGCCGGAGCTTGAGTCGCTGCCGAAGAGAATTGACTGCGGCACACGGGACAACCTGGTGTACAGCGTAAAGGACTACGTGAAGGGCCTCCCGGGCGAACACGAGGGAGAGTTCCAGGACGGCGGGCACGACAGCGGCTACTGGAGCTCAATTCTCCCGGATGTCCTGTCATTCCTGGGCCGGAACCTGGCTTGATACCGGGGCTATCGGAAGAGAGCTGCTCCATCCCCAGCGCGGGGGACTGTCCCCGTTCAGTTGCCTGGAAGGCGACGTTCGTGGGCAAAGGCTTTCACCAGGAATCTCAGACTAAAGTCGGGGATTATTCATCCCGAAGGCCAGTTCTCAACATGCCGCCCCTCAACAACTAGAATGGCGGCATGACACCGCAGGAGTTGGCCAACCTCGCCCACCTGCGCCGGGCCCGCGACCTGATCGATCGCGAATACGCCCGGCCGCTTGATGTGCCCACCATGGCCGCCGGTGCACTCATGTCCGCCGCGCACTTCTCCCGCCAGTTCAAGGCGGCCTACGGCGAGACGCCGTACAACTACCTCATGACGCGGCGGATCGAACGGGCGATGGCGCTGCTGCGGGCCGGTGCCAGCGTGACGGATGCCTGCATGGAGGTCGGCTGTACCTCGCTGGGCTCGTTCAGCTCGCGCTTCACCGAGATCGTTGGCTTGACGCCGAGCGCCTACAGGGCTGGGGAACACCATGCAGTGAAGGCCATGCCATCGTGCATTGCCCGTCAGCACACGCGCCCCCCGCGCAAGCCGAGCAGGATTGAAGAAGTATTCCAGCCACCGCTGCAATAGCGTGTGAGACATGAACATTTCACTTCAGTATGCACAGATCACCGTCAACGACCTCGACGAGTCGCTCAAGTTCTACCGTGACGTCCTCGGGCTGGAAGTGCGCAACGACGTCGGCTCGGACGGGCAGCGCTGGGTCACCCTCGGCAGCGCAGCACAGCCCAATCTCGAGTTCGTGTTGTCCGTCCCGCACGCCGGCCGCTCCCAGGAAGACGGCGACGCGCTCCAGCAGTTGCTCACCAAGGGCGTCCTGCCCATCCTCGTCTTCCGCACCGACGATCTGGACGCCACCTTCGAGGCCGTCCGGGCCTCCGGCGCGGAGGTCCTCCAGGAACCCATCGTCCAGCCCTGGGGCCCTCGCGACTGCGCCTTCCGCGACCCTTCCGGCAACATGGTCCGCTTCAACCAGTCCTGACACCCTTCGGTCAGGTCTTATCCCCAGGCACCCTAACGAGGAGGACCACCAATGGACGCGGGGTGGCACGCGTCTATGACATGGCCTTTGTGGATGGCGTCTGGTCGCTTTTCCGGACGGGCCCGACTGGCCTCTGCCGCAAACCATGGTCAGCCCGGGCGGTCCACTGCCCTGAGGATGGCCTGGCCGAGCTCAGCAGGTTTGGTGAACTGGGGCCAATGTGGGCAGGTCCACAAACTCCACGTCGTGAATGCGCGCCAGCTCCGCAACGAACGGATGGCCGGAGTCGATCCATTCCTCGAGCAGAGAGGACGGGAACTCGCAGGCGATCACCGTAGCGGGGACCTCGTAGCGCCGCTCATCGTGAAGCTGCTGCCTGTCGTAGGCAACGCCCTTCGGCTGTGGGATCGCACGGGCCCGGAATGCCGCGCGGAGGCCGTCGTCGAGGTCCACGAGGTCAGCCTCCTCGAAGCCGTCCCACGGCGGAAGCGGCACGTCGTCGCCGTCGGCCGGAAGTTCGTCATTGATGACGCCGCCCTCACCCAGGGGTCCGCTGTCGACATAGATCGCCCGCGCCACCCGGTCCGGACGGGCGTCAACCACACCGTGGATGATGGCCCCGCCGCCGGAGTGGCCCACCAGGACCACCTTGCCTTCGAGGTCATCGACGGCGGCCACGACGGCGTTGATATGGTCCCGCAGACCGATGCCTGAGCGCGGTGCGTCAGGTGATTCGAGGCCGGGCAGAGTCAGCGGATGGGGCCGGTGGCCGGCCGCCGCAAGGGGTGGAGTGACCTCCGCCCACGACGAGGCGTCCAGCCAGAAACCGGGTACAAGGATGATGTCCATGACGGGAACCCTACCGGCATCAGTCGAACGTCACCACAACCTTGTCCGCCGCTCCCGGTGTTCCGGCCGTGGTCAGCGCCTGCTCGACGTCGTCGAAATCGAATTGGTCGCTGACGATTGGAGCGTAGCGTTCCCAGTTTTCGATGATGTCTTCGGTCACCTCGAAGATCTCGGTGGGGTAGCCGCTGGACATCACGATGGTCAGTTCCGTGCTGAGGATTGCGCCGAAATCGACTTCCACGGGCTTCTTGTGCACCGCCACGATACCGAGTGTTGCTCCGGGTTTTGCGATGCGCAGCACGGACTGAATCACGGACGGGGCTCCGGCCGCGTCCAGGTAGATATCCGTTCCGGGGCGTTTTTCGCCCGGCCGCCGCGGAGCGTTCCCGTGCAGTTCCACGAGCCGCTCGACCAGATCCTCCTCGGCTGAATTGATGACGGCATGGGCGCCGACCTGCAGCGCCTTTTCAAGGCGGGAGGGGATCATGTCCACGACCACCACGCTCTCAGCGCCGCGGAGCTTGAAGCTGATGGCGGCCCCCAGACCGATGGGTCCCGCACCGAAGACCACCACACGGTCGCCGGGAGCGGGTTGGTCCGATTTACCCCGTGACGTGCGACGGCCATGGGTTCGTTGAGCGCGGCGACGGCGAAGGGGACATGATCCGGCACGATCGCCAGGCTCTTGCCGAGCTCGGCATTCTCGATTAGCAGGTAGTCGGCGAGGGCGCCGGCGGCACCGCCGTTGCCGATGATCCCACTAGGGGCCGCCATGGGGTTGATCACGACGTGGGCACCGACGGGAATGCCTGTGACGTTCCCGCCCACCTCCACGACCTCACCTGCCGGCTCATGGCCGAGGGGCGTGTTTCCTTCGCGGGGAGGAATGCCGCCACGGCTGATATAGAAGGCGTCCGATCCGCAGATGCCGCAGGCGCGGACCTTGACCAGGACGTCGTCCGGGCCGGGGACAGGGCGGACCACCTGCGTCACCTCTACGGTGCCAGGGCCGCTGACAACTACTGACCGCATCTTCTCCGGAAGGGTCGTTAAATCCGATGAGCCCATGTTTTTGGTGCCTTTCCTATTCGGCGGGCCTCCCCCTTGAAGGATCGGCGCGCGGTACTAGCCGATCGGCTAGCTAGCCATGCGGCTAGTCTAGAGCAAGAAGGGGCTTTTTCGCACAGACGGACGGGAATTGCATGACGGTACAGACGAAGGGGGGCGGCACGCCGCGGACGCGCGTAATAGCGGCCGCAGAAACGCTCTTCCTGGAACGCGGGGTCCATGCGACCTCGCTGCAGATGATCGCGGACCGTATCGGCGTGACCAAGGCCGCGGTGTACTTCCAGTTCCGTTCCAAGAACGAAATCGTGCGGGCGGTCATTGCTCCGGCCATCGCCAGAATCACCGAAATGGTGACGATCGCGGAAGCGGAGGAGTCGGCGGTGCGGCGCTTCGACATGGCACTCGACGGGCTTGTCGGCGTCGTGATTGAGCAAGGCGAAGTGGCAGCGATGCTGCGCCTGGATGCCGAGGTTTCCGAAATGGTGGAGGATGACTCGGATTTCAGGAGCCTGATGGCTCGTCTCGACGGGCTGCTGGTCGGGCCCGAGCCTTCACAGGACGCTAAAGTGGCACTGGCGCTCGCAGGAGGCGGACTCATGGCGGTCGGCTCGGACCCCACGTGGAAGCGGTTGCACGCGGACGAGCTTCGGCGCACCCTGCGTGAGACTGTCCACCGGGTTCTGGGGCCCTACCGTCCGCTGGACTGAACTATGACGCGTTCGTGGCGCCGCCCCGACTGTCCTCGCGGTTCGCCAGGGTTCCGTCGAGGCCTGCCGTCGATTCCCGCGGGACCAGCCGTACCGGCAGCTTATGGAGGCCAGGGCGTGTCACACCGGCGATGGCCGCCGCGAGCTCACCGGCGACTTCCCGGCCCATATGCTCAAGGTTCATGTCTATGGTTGTCAGCGGCGGCCGGGATGTGGTGCTGAAGAGCTCCCAGTCATCGAATCCTACGACCCCTACATCGTGGGGGACAGAGCGTCCTTCTTCCCGCAGGGCGTCCACGACGCCGCGGGCGATCTGGTCGCTGCCGCAGAAGATCCCGTCAAAGTCGAGGCGGGCGTTCAACAACGCACGGACCGCCTGCCGTCCCCAGGATTCACTCCAGTCGCCATACAGGACCTCTCCTGAGACGAAGCCCAGGCCATGGCTTTGCAACGCCGCGTGAGCTGCCGAACTCCGTTCCTGTGCTGCCTCGAAACGCGGTTCTCCATTGATCATCGCTATTTTCCTGCGCCCCCTCGCCACCAGATGGTCGATGGCCAGTGCAGCGCCCATGGCGTTGTCCGGTGTAAAGGAGCAATCTGTCGCCAGGACGGAGGGTGTGTAGGCATAAACCACCGGAACCGGGACATGTTCGGAGAGGGAAGGGCGTGCGTTGGCGTCGTCGCCGAGGACAATGATGCCGTCCACTCGCTTGGCAATCAGCGTCTGCAGCAGGAACTTTTCCCGCACGAGGTCTTTGCGGGCGTCGCTGATGATGACAGAAGTGGATCCCGCCCCGAAGGCCTCCTCAACGCCCATGAGGATGGGCAGGACAAACCGGCTGGAGAGGTCGGCCGTCAGTACTCCGATAGTCCCGGTGACCGGGAAGTTGAGGGCCTGGGCGAACGGATTCGGAGAGAAGTTCAGCTTTTCCGCTGCGTCAAGAACGCGCTGCCGCGTGTTCTTGTTGACATGGTTCCGGCCGTTCAACGCCTTAGATGCCGTGGCGACAGACACGCCCGCGGCGATGGCAACATCCGTCAGGACCGGCCTCTTTCCCGCCTTTGTCATGGATTCCTCTCCCCAAGCCAGCATTCCGTTACTCAAGGATACCGAAAATGTTTCCGAAACTAACAGCACGCGCCGTTAGTAGACCAAGAAACCGTTGACACAGGCTAGCAGGCGCTGCTAATTTCTTCTGAAACCACTTTCGGTTTTTCGGAAACTGTTCTCCCCGGCGCCTCATCATCGCTGCGGCAGGCCGTCAGATTTTCAAGGAAGAAAAGGACGAAAGCATCATGCCTAGAAACACCACGCGCCACACGTTGGCGGCCGTCAGCGTCATCTCCCTGGCGCTCCTTGCGACAGGCTGTTCCGGCGGAGCGCCTGGGACCGGTACGGAGTCGTCTGCGGCTGCCAAGGCGTTCACGGTCTGGGACCCGTACCCCCAGCACACCGAAGGCTCGGACTGGGCAAAACGCATCAGCGCCTGCGGGGACAAGGCCGGTGTCAAGATCGAACGCACGGCGTATGACACCCAGGCCTTGACCAACCAGGCTCTGCTGGCGGCCCAGGAGGGTACCGCCGCGGACGTCATCCTCCTCGACAACCCTGCTGTGTCCACGCTGGCGGACACTGGAGCACTGATCGACATGGAAAGCGTTGGCCTGGACACTTCGGCCATTGAACCCAACCTGCTTGCTCCAGGCGTGCTGGACGGCAAGACCTATGGGATCCCTCTTGGCGCCAACACACTGGCTCTCTACTACAACGCCGACGTCCTTGCTAAGGCCGGAGTGGATCCTGCCAGTATCACCGACTGGGCAAGCTTCCAAACTGCCCTGACGAAGGTCAAGGACGCGGGAAGCAAGGCCATCACGTTCTCTGCCATCGGAACTGAAGAAGGTTCCTTCCAGTTCCTTCCCTTCTTCTGGGGATCAGGCGCGGACCTGAAGGATCTTGACTCCCCAGCCGCGGTGGAAGCACTGGAGCTGTGGACGAACTGGGTCAAGACCGGCATCGCCCCCAACTCCGTCATCAGCAACTCCCAGAACACCACGTGGGAAGAGTTCCTCACGGGTGACTTCGGCTTCGCCGTCAACGGAACGTGGCAGGTAAACGCTGCGGCAAAAGCCCCGTTCAAGAGCGGATATATTCCCATTCCCGCGAAAAGCGGGGGCGTGGCACCGGCACCAACCGGCGGCGAGTTCCTGCTGATGCCGGTCCAAAAGGACGAAAGCCGCTACGACACGTCAAAGAAGATCATCGAGTGCATGAGCACCAATGAAGGCCAGGTGGAGACCGCAAACACCTTCGCGTACTACATTCCCGCCACGAGTGACGGCCAGGGCCTGCTGCTCAAGCAACACCCTGAACTCAAGGTCTGGGTTGACGCGGTGAACAAGGCGAAGGGCCGCACCAGCGACAACCTCGGCACCAATTACCCCATCATTTCCGAGCAGCTGTGGACGGCCGTCCAGAACTCGCTCAGCGGTGCCGCGTCCCCCGCAGATGCCCTCAAGGCAGCTCAGAAGGCGGCATCCGAGAAAACGTCCAAGTGAGCTAAGGCCGGTCCCTCAACGGAAGATATGCCATGACAACCACTCCCGCCCCGGTACGAACGCGTGCCGGGGACCGGGCGGCTCCTGCCGCCCCGCCACTCCGGCCCCGACGGCGGCCGAACGATACTTCCCAATGGATCGCGTGGGCCTTCGTCACACCCCTGATGATCTATCTTGTCCTTTTCTACGCGTTCCCGTTGTACCGCAACATAGAGCTCAGTCTGCACGACTACACTCCGCGGGCCTTCGTGCGGGGAAATGCCGAATTCGTCGGGTTCCAGAACTACGCCGACATCTTTGGTTCGTCCTCATTTGCGAAGGCGGCAACAAACACCGCACTTTTCACCATCGGATCCATCGCCTTCCAGTACGCGGCAGGGCTGGCCCTCGCGGTCTTCTTCCGGGCAAACTTCAAACTTTCAGCAGTGCTGCGCGGGCTGTTCCTGATCCCCTGGCTCTTGCCGATGATTGTCTCGGCATCAGCGTGGGCCTGGATGTTCAACAGCGATAACGGCATCATCAACGCCGCGCTTCGGGTGGTGGGCCTCGACCCCGTGAACTGGCTGACCTCCCCGGACGTCGCCCTGACCTCCGTGATCATCGCCAACATCTGGCTCGGGATTCCCTTCAATCTGGTGATCCTGTACTCGGGCTTGCAGAACATTCCGGCTGACTACTACGAGGCGGCATCCCTGGACGGCGCCAATGCATGGCAACAGTTCTGGCGGCTTACCTTCCCGCTGCTTAAGCCCGTTTCAGCGATCACGCTGCTGCTGGGGCTCATCTACACGCTCAAGGTCGTTGACCTGATCTGGATCATGACGGCGGGCGGCCCGGGAGATACGTCCACAACGTTCGCCACCTGGTCGTACCGGGAAGCATTCGGCGCTGGGAATCCCGATTTCAGCCCCGCCGCCGCCGTCGGAAACCTGCTCATCGTCGTGGCGCTGGCCTTCGGGCTGATCTACCTCCAGATGCAAAGGAAGCTCGAGAAACAATGACCGGAACAAGATCACTGTGGAAGACCCTCATTGCGCTCGCCCTGACCGCGATCATGCTCTTCCCCGTCTATTGGATCGTTAACGTTTCACTGACAAAAACCAGCAACCTGCGGCGCTCCCCGCCGAGCCTGCTTCCCCTTGATCCAACCCTGGAAGGTTATGTCGCAGCTTTTTCACAACAGCTTCCCCAGTTGGGCACCAGCCTTCTGGTGGGCGTGGGAACAGTTCTGCTGACTCTCGTCGTCGCGGCACCGGCCAGCTACGCCATGGCGACCCTGAATCTGAAGGGGCGGCAAGGGCTAAGTTTCATCCTGCTCGTGGCCCAAATGATTCCAGCCGTCGTCATGGCCATGGGGTTCTACGCCATTTACCTGAAGCTGGGACTGCTGAATTCGTTGTGGGGACTGATCCTGGCGGATTCAACGATCGCCATACCCTTTGCCGTTCTCCTGCTCCAGGCTTTCATGTCCGGGGTCCCCACGGAACTCCTGCAGGCTGCGAAACTTGACGGCTCCGGCGTCTGGCGGACGTTTGTCTCGATCATCCTTCCGCTCAGCCGGAACTCGCTGCTGACCGTTTCGCTTTTCGCGTTCCTCTGGGCCTGGTCGGACTTCATCTTCGCGTCCACCCTGAACCGGAGCGGCGATCTCATTCCCATCACCCTCGGCATCTACAAGTTCATCGGCAACAACACCACGCAATGGAACGCCATCATGGCCACAGCTGTCATCGCATCAATTCCGGCTGCCATCCTCCTGGTCGTGGCCCAACGCTATGTTGCGGCCGGGGTAACGGCCGGCGCCGTCAAAGACTAAGAACATCCGCTGTCCGTGACCTCAACTGGCACGCTATCCCAGCTCAACCATGACTATTTTCAACTCAAGCACTGAAGCGGAGACAACTCGTGTCAACGACCAAACTCGACCTCACCGGAGGTCCTGTCCACCCGGCCGTGTCGGCCCTTCGTCCTCTCGGCCCTCACGAGATCACTGTCAACGGCGGCTTCTGGGGGGACCGGCAGGAACTCAATGCCCGGGTCGTCCTGTCGCATTGCGAGCAGTGGATGGAGCGGATCGGCTGGACGTCCAACTTTGACAGGGCAGCTGACGGCACAGTCAGCGGCGCACATGCGGGCATCGAATTCGTGGACTCGGAGGTCTACAAGCTCCTTGAGGCGATGGCTTGGGAACTGGGCCGGCAGCATGATGAGAGCCTGGACGGACGCTACCGCAGCCTGGTTGCCCGGGTAGTCGCCGCCCAGGAGCCGGACGGTTACGTGCACACGAGCTTCGGCCGGCCAGGCCAGCGCGCCCGCTACTCCGATCTGGAATGGGGTCATGAGCTCTACTGCTTCGGACATCTCCTCCAGGCCGCCGTGGCCCGGCTCAGGTCCGGACACGACGACGGCCTGGTGGGCGCCGGGCGGCGCCTGGCCGACCACCTCTGGCAGGAGTTCGGCCCGGACGGCCGGAACGCCGTCTGCGGCCACCCGGAAATAGAGGTCGCGCTGGCAGAATTCGGACGCGCCACCGGAGAGCCGCGCTACCTTGAGCTCGCCCGTCTCTTCGTTGAACGGCGGGGTACCGGAACCCTCAAACCCATCGAGTGGGGCCAGGAGTATTTCCAGGACGAGGTACCCGTTCGTCAGGCCCATGTCCTGCGCGGGCACGCCGTCCGGGCCCTGTACCTTGCGTCGGGAGCCCTCGACGTGGCGACGGATCAGGGCGACGAAGAACTTGCCCGCGCGGTGGAACTGCAGTGGGAAAACACCGTAGCCCGCAGGACCTATATCACCGGAGGAATGGGTTCCCACCATCAGGACGAAGCTTTCGGCTCGGACTATGAACTGCCCCCGGACCGGGCGTACTCCGAAACCTGCGCCGGGATCGCCTCGGTCATGCTGAGCTGGCGGCTCCTGCTGCGCACCGGGGACCCCAAATATGCGGACCTTATGGAACGCACACTGCTGAACAACATCCTGGCTTCCCCCCGGCAGGACGGACGAGGCTTCTTTTACACCAACACGCTGCACCAACGCGTGGAAGGCAACGAGCCAAATAGCGATGAAATCAACGCCAGGGCCCTCGCGACCCTCCGCGCACCCTGGTTTGAGGTCTCGTGCTGCCCGACGAACGTGGCGCGGACGCTGGCCAGCGTCCACCTGTACTTTGCGACGGCCACCGACGACGCCCTCCAAATCCACCAGTACGGCGACGCCGACATCCGGACACAGCTGCAGTCAGCCGGGCATCTGTCCGTCACCATGCGCACCTCCTATCCGGATGAAGGCCGCATCGACGTGGTGGTTGCGGACGCTCCGGTAGTTTCCGCCGGCATCTCCCTGCGGGTGCCTGCCTGGGCCAAAGAGGGGGCGACCCTCCACGTCAATGGCGAAGAACACGACCCCCACCAGGAGGTTCGCCGAATCTTTCAGCCGGGGGACACGCTCACCCTCAGCCTTCCGATGCGTCCCCGCGTCATCCGGCCCCATCCCCACATCGATGCAGTCCGCGGGACCGTCGCCGTCGAGCGCGGACCGCTGGTGCTCTGCCTGGAATCGGTGGACCTCCCCTCGGGAACCGTGAATGATGTTTCTTTCGATCCGGAGGCGCCCATTTCCGAGGCCTTCGACAGCACGCGCATCGTTGTTGAACCTGCCCACGCAGGGCACCCCGCCTGGCCCTACTCCGAGGTGACTGACGCGCGGCGAAAGGAGCACTGGACCGTCAACCTTGTTCCCTACTATTCCTGGGGAAACCGCGGCCCCTCCACCATGAGGGTCTGGATCCCGGTGAAGACGCCGTCTTCATAAGGACAGTTTCATCGAAAGCGGCTCCACAGGAACCACATCACTCGAATCCCCACTCATCCTCAATGAAAGCGAGCAGGTCGTGCCACAGAGAAGTCCACGACGCACCCCAGGACGACAGCTATTGGCCGTTTCGGTCAAGGCTACATGCGGCGCAGTTGCCGTTACCCTGGCCGGCGCAGCGTTTGTCCAACCGGCAGCTTTTGCCGCAACCAGTCCTGCTGAGAGCCTGCTGGTCCAGTATGATTTTGACTCGATCGACGCCGGCATGGTCGCCGACAAGTCGGGCAACAACCGCAATGGCAAAGTCATCAATCCTTCCACCGCGGCAATTGTTCCCGGTGCGGACGCCGGTTCGGGAGCATTGGCCCTGCCGGGCGGTTCTGCCTCTTCCAGCGGAGCCTACGTCGAACTTCCCAAGTCCATCCTCGAAGGGGCCAATGACCTCACCGTCTCAACCAGGGTGAGGTGGAGTGAATCAACGTCGGCGTGGCAGTGGCTGATTGGGCTCGGAACGGACACCACCAAATACCTGCTCACCACACCCCGAAACGGCGACGGAGTGCTGCGCAGCGCCATCACGTCCGCAGGAGCCGGGGCAGAGTCCAAAGTCACCGCCTCCCAGCCCCTCCCGGGCGGGTTATGGAAAACCATCACCGTCACACTGGATACCGCCCAGGACCGGCTGACCACGTACCTCGACGGTGCCGCCGTCGGCTCCGCACCGACCTCGATGAGCGCCAGCGAGCTTCTCAGCGCGACGTCCACGAGGGCCGGGTACATCGGAAAATCTACCTATCCGGATCCCCTGTTCCAGGGCGACATCGACGACTTCCGGGTTTACGGCACTGCCCTGACGGCAGAGCAGGTAGGGGACCTTGCCGCGGGAGACACTCCTACGTCAACGGGGCTAACGCAGAGCGCGTTCGAGGTCCGCACGGCTGAGGGCGTCGCACCCCAGTTGCCGGCCGCCGTCGACTCTTCCTTCAGTGACGGCTTCGACCGGCAGGTAAGCATCCTGTGGGACCCGGTTGACCCTGCGTTGTACGCGCAAAGGGGCAGCTTTACAGTAAAAGGTATGGCAGCCGGGCGGGCAGTATCAGCTGCAGTCACCGTCGTGCGCGAGGGCGAACTCTCGATTGACCTCTCCACAGACACCGGGGCTTTCCATGGAGGTGCCTCGGGAACCCTTTACGGCCTTTACGGTGAGGGGCTTCCATCGAACAACCTCATCGACGGAATTAGCCTTCGGACGGTATCCACGAAGGCCCAGGACGGTCCGCAGCACCCCGGCGCGGACGCCCTCGAAGTCGTCAAGCCCCTGGCCAACAGCTCCGACGGCGACGTCTACATCTACATGACGGACATCCATCGCGGTTTCCCGTATGAGTGGCCGGGCAGCACGCCGGCCGAAAAGATGGCACTTTTCAAGGAGAAAATAGCCACCCAGGTGGACCAGGTCCTCACTCTCGAGCCGCAATACCAGGACAATATCGTCTTCGTGCCCTTTAACGAGCCCGAAGGCAACATGTTCGGCACCGGTGACTGGAGCTATAACCGCATCAGCTGGCTGAATAACCCTGCCGACTACTTCAAGGCGTGGGACGAAGTGTATGCGCTCATCAAGGGCAAAATGCCCGCGGCCCGCATCGCAGGACCCAACACCAGCCTCCTTTTCTCCCAGGTCAAGGGCTACCTTAAGCACACAGTGGATGCCGGAACCGTTCCGGACGTCATGACCTGGCACGAGCTCAGCGATCCGGCCAAGATCCGCAGCAGCGTCAAAACCTACCGCGGATGGGAAGACGAACTTTTCGCCGGCACCGCGCACGCCGGCAAGAACCTTCCCATTAACATCAACGAGTACGCCCACAACTACCACACCTCCGTTCCAGGCCAGATGATCCAGTGGGTTTCGGCCATCGAGGAGTCCAAGGTCGATGCCGACATCGCCTACTGGAACATTGACGGGAACCTCAGCGACTCGGCAGTCCAGGCCAACCGCGGCAACGGACAATGGTGGCTCCTGAACTCATACGCCCAGATGTCAGGCCACACCGTCAAGGTGTCCCCGCCGTCGCCGGACAAGAGTTACACCCTGCAGGGTGTAGCCACCCTTGATGAATCGAAGAAACAGGCCCGCGCCATCTTTGGGGGCTCCACGGGTGCTGCCCACGTGAGGTTCGATCACGTTGATGGTGCTCTCTTCGGAGGAACCGTCCATGCCAGCGTCCGCGAGATCCAGTGGACCGGCCAGCTCGGCGACTCACAGGGACCCGAGGTCATCAAGGACGTCGAGCTGCCCGTCGTGGACGGCTCGGTCTTCTTCGACTTCGGCGCCGGACTCCCCGCCGTCAAGGAATCCTCGGCCTACGAAATCATCCTGACTCCGGGGACCCACACGTCCGTGGCCGCCCAGGCTCCCAAGCTGTTCCAGGCCACGTACGAGGCCGAAGACGCCGCACACACCGGCACTGGCTGGAGCCGCAATGGCCCCGAAGGCAGCCCCGCCGACGTCGGCAAGTTCTACACATCGGCCGGCTACAACGTGGGCGGGCTGCGCTCCGGATCGGACGTCAAGCTGGACTTCAACGTCTCCGTTCCCCAGGACGGCAGCTACGACCTGAGCGTGTTCGCCAACTCCCTGAACACTTTCAACCTCATCCAGGACCAGGGGCCGACCAACGTCTTCGTCACCGTTGACGGGAAAGCCGAACAGGAAATCTTCCTGACCCTTGGCTACAAATGGGTGGTGTGGGACCACACCGATACGGCAGTGGACCTGACGGCCGGTGACCATGTAATCTCCCTCTCGGCCAGAAGCCTGGACGGGACAAAGGCAACGAAGGGCGACGCCATCGTCGACAAGATCGACCTGTCGCTGGCCAACCCCGACGCCGGGCAGCGGCTGTACGAAGCGGAGTACGCAACCCTCCACGGTGCAACCCTCGATTACTCGGCCAGCAACACCACGGCATCAGGCGTCGCGGCACTTGCACCGGGCCAGTCGGCAACCTTCTGGGTCTACTCACAGAAGGACGGCGAATCCACCCTTGGCATTGACACCGTCGGAGGCGGCACCGCGGCGCTGTCCATAAACGGCCAGGCCATTACCGACGTAGGAGAGTCCAAAAGCCTTCCCGTCTTCCTCACCGGCGGAATCAACAAGGTAACTGTCACGGGTACCTCCGGCACCCTCAAGGTGGATCGGATCCGCTCGCAGGACAGCGGCGGCGCCCTCGTTTCCACCGTCTACCAGGCAGAACAGGCCACAGTCAGCGGTTCGGCCGCGGTCACCGACCTTTCCCTGGCCGACGGGGGTAAGGCCGTGACAGGAATCGGAGGGGAGCCCGGCAACAACAACAGCCTGACGTTCAACGACATCACAGTCGATAAGGCCGGAACGTATGCGCTCACCGTCCGCTATTCCAACGAGGAGCAATCACCCGCTTCCCACTACAACCCCGACCCGTTGGCGCGCCCGGCCGACATCTCCGTCAACGGTGGCGCGTCCCGGCGTGTCCTCTTCCCGCACACGTTCCACAAGAACAACTTCTGGGAGATGAGCATCCCCGTCGAGCTCAAGGCAGGAACGAACTCCGTCGCCTTCTCCTCGGAAGAACTGCCCGACTTCGACGGTAAGACGTACATCTCAGACACCTGGCCGGGGATCCTCCTCAGGTCCAGCTACGCGCCCAACATCGACCGGATCAGCGTGACGCCATACAAGGTGGATCCCCCGGTGGATCACGAGCCGACGGTGACGCCGGCCTACCCTGGGAAGAAGCTCAAGGGCGACACCGAAAAGAACTTCGGACTGGACGGGCTGACCGCCCCTGTTGGAGCCTCCGATATTTCCCTGAGTAACCTTCCGGCCAGCCAGTGGGTCTACGTCTACCTTGACTCGATGGGACTTGGCTGGCACAAAACTGACGCAGCCGGAACCGCGACAGCGAAAGCTCCGGATTCCACCAAGTCCGGGAACAGACAAATGATCGTCTTCAGCTCCGAAGGGAATCTGCTCGGCTGGGACGGCCTCACCGTCAGGAAGACCAAGTAACCCTCTAGGAACTGCCTCGAAAGGGAGCCCGGACAGCGCCGCTGTCCGGGCTCCCTTTCGTGTGCCGTCAGCCCTGCCGCAGGAGCTCCACGGACAACAGGTCCCCGGTGGCTGCTCCGGGAAGAGCGTGCACCGAGAACGTCAGCTTCGCTGTTCCTTCCGCCGCCGGGACCGTGAAGTCCTGCATCTCTGTACCCCCGTCACGCACTGATCTGAGCGGCTCGCCGAGAGGTCCACCGTTGAGCCGGAGCTCGTGCGCCGTGTGCCCGGCGCCTTCGGTCCTGCGGAACCGGACCCGGAGCACGGCGGTGCAGTCTTCCTGGCTGGCCAAAGTGTAGGAGAACCAGCCGGTGGCATTGCGCCAGTGCAGGCCGTCGCTGCCGCCCGCCCGGGTGGATTCCCCGGCGAAGTGGTGGTCGGACTCGGGCTGCTGTTCGCCGGCTGTGACGCTGTCGATAACGTCCCCCGCCGACGCGGCCAGTTCATCCAGGCGCCGGAGCGCGGCGGTGCGCTCGGCGTCGGATGTTCCGGTGGGCCAGTAGACCGTGTAGCGCTCGCCGTGGATCCCGGCGAACGGCTCCAGGCCGATGCTCAGCGGGTCCCCGTCGAGCGCGGCCGTCAGTTCGGCGGTGAGCGTTTTCCGGTCTAGGAGTACGACGGCGTCCGCCGGGTTGGGTGCGGTCACCACCGGCGTCTGGGCCAGGGGGAGTTTGGGGCCTGAAGCCACGTGGCCCATGCGTTCGTCAGGGGCTTCGAATCCGGGGACGCCGTCAGAGCCGCCGCGGGAGGCCAGGACCACCGGCCCGTAGCTGAAGGAGACCCAGGGCGAGCCGTCGGGCAGTGCTTCGGCTTTGACCTCGGCCGCGAGCCGCACAGTCACCACGGTGGTGCCTTCCCAGATCCGGCGGACCGCGAACTCCGGGCTCACGCCGGAAGGTGACGCTGCCCCGAGGGGCTGCCCGTCGACGTCGGCCTCCATGCCCACTGCCCAGACCGGGCGGCGGAGCCGGAGCGTGAACTCCGTGGGTGCGGCTGCGGTGACGTGGAGGGTGGCGGTGTCCGAGCGGGGGAAGTCTGTCTCCAGCCTGACCCGCACGCCGCGCTCGGCCCAGTCCAGTTCGGCGGGCACGTAGAGGTTCACCAGGAGGTCATCGGGAGTGTGGCTGTAGATGAGTTCGCCGTAGCGGGCGTGGTTCTCCAGCCCGGAGCCCACGCAGCACCACATGGACTGCTGGGCTTTCGAGTAGACGCGGTAATGGTGCGGGCGCATGGGGGTGAAGTAGGCAAAGCCACCGTGCTCCGGGTGCTGCGAGGACAGGATGTGGTTGTACGTGGCCCGCTCGTAGAAGTCGATCGCGGCGGGATCTCCGGTCCGTTCGAAGCGAAGTTTGGCCAGTTTGAGCATGTTGTAGGTGTTGCAGGTTTCCGGTCCCTGCTCGTCCGTGACCATGGGAGTGAAGTCGCGGGAGGGGTGGAAATGCTCCCGCACGCTGTTGCCGCCGATGGAGACGCTCCGGCTGCCGGTGACGGTGTCCCAGAAGAAGTCGGAGGCGGCCGTGAAGGATGCGTCACCGGTAGCGGCGGCGAGCCTCGCGTAGCCGACAATCTTGGGGATCTGGGTGTTCGCGTGCAGCCCGTTCAGCTCATCCCGGCCGGCGGCCAGCGGATCCAGGATCGCCCGGTGGGAGAAGCGCCGTGCTTCGCGGAGGTACTCTTCCCTGCCGGTGATTTCCGCCAGCGCGGCGAACGTGTCGTTCAGGCCGCCGAACTCGGTATGCAGGATCTTCTCGAAGGCCTCGTCATCCAGGGCCGCGGAGATTCCCAGCCACCAGTCGGCGAGGGCGGTCAGCATGGGAAGGGCCGGCCCGGCGCCAGCGTAGGTGTGGGCGTCAAGCAGGCCCGCGAAGGTTTTGTGCAGGTTGTACAGCGGCACCCAGCGCCCGTTGAGCGCGAAGAGGTCCGCGTCCACGTTCCCGGCCGCCAGCTCCCGGCCGAGCTTCCGGCCGCCCGGGACCCCTCCCAGGTAGCCGCTGCCCGCTGCCGCCTGGCACTCCGCCAGGATGTCCAGGGCACGGCCCAGCCGCTCACGCAGGATTGGATCGCCGGTGGCCGCGAAGAGCTGCGCGCAGGCAGAGAGGTAGTGCCCGCCGATGTGCCCGTCCAGGCCCTCGGCTTCCCACCCGCCGTAGCTGGGGGCCGCCGTCGGAAGTCCCGCTTCCCTGCGGAACGGCGCGAAGAGCCGCTCCGGGTCGAGGCTGAGCAGGTACCGCACGTCCACGTCCTGCGCTTTCTTGAAGTCGCTGGCCAGGAGCCGGACGCTGGACAGCGGAAACGAGGACGTGCGGTGGCTCATGGGGTCCTTCAGACGGCGCGCTGGAGTGGGATTGGTTCCAAGATTAGCGAACAAACCCGGGCCCTTTGGGGTAAGTCCGGGAACCGTCCGAATGTGAAGCAGGGCGCCGTCAGCGCCGTTTCCGCCTCGACCGCTGCTCCTCCTGACGCTCGGAGCTGGCACGCTCTGAGGACCGCTGCGATTTCCCTGCCGCCGCCACCTTCTGGTGCCACTCGCGCTGGTAGGCGCGTTGGGCAGCGACATCGCTGCGGCGGGCCAGCGCGGCAAGCTCGCGCTGAAGTTTCAGGTAGTTGTTCCAGCGGCGCTCCTCGAGGGTCCCATCAGCCAAGGCTGCCTGCACCGCGCAGCCCGGCTCCCGCTGGTGGGCGCAATCCGAAAACCGGCAGCGGCCTGAGAGCTCCTCCACATCCCCGAACATCTGCTCCATGCCGTCGTCGGCGTCGAAAAGCCCGAATCCCCTTACGCCGGGGGTGTCCATGAGGACCCTGCCGTCCGCCAGCGGCACCAGCTCCCGGGAGGTGGTGGTGTGCTTGCCCCTGAAATCGCCAAACCGGACTTCGCCGGTAAGCTGCACGTTGTGGCCCGCCAGTGCGTTGATCAGCGTGGACTTGCCTGCGCCGGACGGCCCCAGGAGGACCAGGGTGCCGCGTGCAGGCAGGCGGGCCAGTAGCTCGTCGATCCCGTCGCCATTCTCGGCTGACGTGGTGACCACGTCCACGCCCGCAGCCTGCAGCATGACCTGCCCGATGACGTCGTCCTCCATGCCTGCAAGGTCCGCTTTGGTGATGATCACCAAAGGGATGGCTCCGGAATCCCACGCGGCAACGAGGGTGCGTTCGAGCCGGTTGTGCGTGAGAGGCCGGTCAACCGGAACTACCACGCCCACTACGTCCATGTTGGCTGCCAGCACCTGGGCAGTGGAGGAGTCCTCCGAGGCCCGCTTGCGGCTCAGTTCCGAACGCCGGGGGAGCACGCCGACGATCTGCCGATCGCCGGCCCGGTTGGGCCCGACCCATACCCAGTCTCCCGTGACCGGCACTCCGGCATCGAGGGGATAGGGCAGATGGAGGAGGTCCCCGCCCGCCGCCGCCAGGACCAGGCTGCGGTCAACACGGACCACGCGTCCGCGCTCGCCGGGCACCCCTGCGGGCAGAGGGGCTGGATGTTCGTCAAACTGCCGGGCGACGGCGGCGGTGTAGCCATACAGCGTCGACGCCAATTGCTCATCTGTATTTGATGCAACAAAGCTGTCCAGGTCTGTGCCTGAAGAATTTTTCAATGTGATACCTCGGGAAGAGTCCCCTGGCACCTGCCAATTGCCGGCTTGCGCCGGTGGTGGTAAGGCTTCGTGGGCAGGGCCCTACGCAGTGCGGAAGGTGGAGACGGGGATTGTCGGTTTGATGTTCGCGGAGCGCTCAGGGCACACGGCTGCAACAGTCATCAAAACCACCTCCCATCTCGCTGGGTCCTCGCGATGCCTTCACAAATGAAGGTGCCGGACAGGTTTCCTACTCTAGCGGCGGGCCACCCTGTTAGCTAGGGGTCGCAGCCGCCGGCGGATGACGTACTCGGGCACGGCAAGGTTGATCACCCATGCGGCCCCCATGAGCAGTGCCCCGGTCAGCCCATCAGGAGGGCCGACGAGGAGCATCCAGGGGAGGATCGCCAGGGCTTGGTTCCCGCGGCGACGCCGATCGCATAGCCGCGCGTCATCCACGCTGTCATTTTCAGAAGCTGACTGCACCGAATGTCAGAAGTCGTCTGCACTGCGATTGTGTGTTCGTAAGCGGATCGGCTATCGGACGCGGTGGTTGCCGGACTGAAAGCAAGCAAAACGCAAGAAGCACCAAGTAATCTTCCTCTGTCTGGGGATTCGTGAGTGATTCGTTCCATGGATTGGGAAGGGGTGGCACGAGTGCGGATGGGCAGGGCATGGGTGAAGCGATAGTTTTCGCAGTCATGGGCACGGTATGGCTCATTTTTCGAAAAGGTATTGCTCGACAGCAGGCGCAAATTATTACTGTGCTCTTCGGACGTGGGGAAGTGCCGGAGGGCCGCATGAAGGGATTGGAGCAACTGGGAATGGCCTTTAGCATCCTGCTGCTGGCGGCTGCAGCTGCCATCGGGGTCGTAGCCTTGGCGAGCAGAGCGTGACTTGGGGACCCGGGGTGGCTGGCGCCTTCTTCATCATCCTGGGTATCTTTCTGCTACTCAGTGCCGGCGGTCTATTTCTGCTTCGCAGGACCATGGCCCGTATCGGGGAGCAGTCGTGGAAATCACTCCCGGGCGCCGGAAAATTCAAGACTTATGAATTTCAGTACAAGAGCTCGGTGGCCGCCGCCGTCCTGGTAGGACTTGGAGGTCTGGCAAGTCTGACTGCAGGAATGTTGAACCTATAGACCCCCGACGAGGGTGCCCGTAAGCCGATCGGCTTCGGGCACGCGGTCCGACGCGTGTTCTGCCGAAGAGTTCTTAAGGTCGTCTAGGTCCGCGCGGGATGCTGATTGCCATGGCCCGGGGTGCGGAGGGTTTTCATGTCCGTGTGAACTACGAGCGATGTCCATTCGGGCCCAACCAAGAAAATGGGACCCTTGCACCGGGCAGCAGCCCTTAACGGTCCCGGGGCGGGCAAGGAGTGCATAAGGATGCTCTCAACTTGCCCGCCCCGTGTTACTGGTGTTGCTCTGGCCGTCTCAAGCTGTCCGACGACCAGGTGTTACTGGTGTTGCTCTGGCCGTCTCAAGCTGTCCGACGACCAGGTGTTACTGGTGTTGCTCTGGCCGTCTCAAGCTGTCCGACGACCAGGTGTTACTGGTGTTGCTCTGGCCGTCTCAAGCTGTCCGACGACCAGGTACTGCTGTATCCGTCTCCTACTGCTTGACGGCCCGGGACTGCTGGTGTTGCTCTGGCCGTCTCAAGCTGTCCGACGACCAGATGTTACTGCAACGGTACTTCCCCCTAAACAGCCAAATACAACCACTTCAGGCGGGGGAACTTCCGTTCTCTTTTTCTTACGAGAAAAAAATATAGCCGCTCTCTGAAATCGCGTCAAGTCGCCTTTGGACGCTCTGAGTTAGGTCCCCTTTTGCGGTTGGTTCGGAACCTACCTTGTAGGGCACGCAAGCCGCAGGCGGACGGCAGCCACTACGGAGCCGGCTTACACGCGTTCGATGCGGGATCCTTTACCGGGCACGGTGGACGTCAGTGGTGAAGCCTTTCCTCCTGGTGCGTTCTTGCAGTGTTTCAAGTTCTTGGAAGAATGTCAGCTGCCAGCCAGCAGGACCTTGCACTCTTCCGTTGATGGTCTCGAACGGAGTTCTGATTGGGGGCGCGAGCACCTTCAACCCAAACTCTTCGGTGGAGGTCATCGCAACTTCGGTGTTGTCCACCTCAAGGGCGATTCGGAGCGTAGGCCCTTCGGCAGATGGTGCGTTTTCGATAGCGTCAATGTTGCGAACGTGTGTGGGTGTGGCGAGCTCAATTGTCGCCGCGCCGACGTTCAGTATTGACACTCGATCCTCACCATCAGTTGCGAAAGCGGGCTGGTCCATAAGGCCAAGGACATCGCGATAAAAACGTAATGCGCTATCGAAGTCGTCTGTTTCGATGATCAAACGCAATTGCTTGGGCTGCTGTGAAGGAGTCATGTCCATCATTTTGGAGGGTGACATGCGTGTCAGGTGCAAGCCCGTATCGATCCCCCAGCCGTTTCAGTTTTAGAAGTTCGCCTTCGACGGATTCCTTCTCGCTCTTCAGCCGCGCCTGCGCAGCAGTTAAGGAGGCCCGGAGCAGATCACGGTTTCTTACGGGATTGACCAGGGCGGGAAGCAGCGTGCGAATTACGGAGCTGCAAAAACCAGCTTCAAACAAGTCTTGGATCTGAAGCACAAGACGCTCGTCCTCGATCGAGTAAAAACGGTGACCCGCCGAAGTGCGTTGCGGCTCAAGCAGGTCTTGCTGTTCGTAGTAGCGCAACGACCTGACGCTGACGCCAGTCTTCGTCGCGAGTTCTCCAATCCTCATGCCCCCATCTTCGCTGATTCCTGGCGCCCGTTAGCCGATCCCCTTGCGGACGGCCGACCTGAGAATCTCCCAGAGATTTTGGCTCTTGTGTAACCTTTCCGGTGTTCCCGGACAAGCCACCCCAAAAGGCCTGGATTGCCGGCCGGAAGGCCGTTCCGGCGTCTATTTCGGGCTGCGGCCGCGCCGGCTCCTGGCTGCGAAGTAGGCCAGAGCGGCCATTGCGGCAAAGAAGAACACGGCGGCGAGAAAGTAGCTGGCAATCAGCAACAGCCAGACGCCGCACAACAGCAGCGCCGGCGGGAGGAGGATGGCCGCTGCCCAGAATGTCCTGCCTTGGTGCCGGCCGGTTCCGTTCGTGTTTCCTTCGGCCGGATTTTCCTGGTTGTTGGGTTCAGAGTCCATGCCGGTTCCATGCCGATGGGGTAGCGCTCGGGAGTCCGGGTGCGGTGCGGTGGTTCGGAATCCTCAGGCTGATCCGTAACGATGATGGTGGGGTGGCCGTCATGCTGGTGTCCTGGATCAGAGGGGCCTGGGAGGACGGGCCGCTGTGGCGGTGGGTGGGTGCTCTATGGCCAGGACCGAGATGTCGATGCGCCCGGGGATGAGGCCGGTGTGGCTGATGGTCCGGGCGATCTGCTCCCGCACAACCTGGGCGACGTTCAGGGCTGCGAAGGCGATATCGGTGGCGATGTCGAGCTGGACGTCGGCGATGCCGTTGTGGACGGTGACGAAGACGCCGTCGTGCCGGGCGGGAGTGGTGCGGGTGTCTGTCCTGCGGAGATTTTGGATTGTTCCTTTTCCCAGGCGGGTGAAAAGGTTTTTCAGGGTCGGTTCGAGACGGAGGACACCTGGTGTATCGAGGGCGGTGCGGGCAGCAAGGTCGGCGATAAGGTGGCTGCTGATCAGCCGGGCTTCGAGGGGATGCTCAGACATCGTAGAAATCCTCCACGGTGATGTTGATGGCTCCGGCGTTGAGCCCGACGTGTGCTGTGATCATGCTGGTGATCCGCTGACGCAGCAGCTCGGCGGTTCCGGGGATGTCAGTGCCGGAGGCAACGGCGATTCGAAGGTTAACCGCGATGTCGGAGGTCCCGGCCGAGCGGGGGGCGTCCGCGGTATCCGGGCCAGGATGGACGCGGCAGCGACGGGCGCGTACTCCCGGAAGGGCGTCGGCGCCGAACCAGATGACTGAGGTGATGGCTTGTTCGCTGATCGTGATGCCCCCCTGCTCAGCCCGGTAGACGGGTAGCAGGCTCCCCCTCCGGACTTCGGCGCGGGCCAGGTTCATGATGGCGTCCTTGACGGCGTGACGCGGCTGCAGGGAGGGGTCTACTGCATCGTTGTCCCGAAGCGTGCGGGTGGCCTCCGCGAGCTTTGCCAGGCTGGCCCGTGCGGTCCGGCACTGGACGCAGCCGTTTTCATGTGCGGTGGGGGGCTGTTTGATGGTTGCCCAGACCTCGTCGATGCTGCGGCCACAGCCCAGCCTGGGGATGGTTTCGTCTATTGCCATGGACTCATCTTTTCCGCGAGTTGTGCGCGTGCTCTGGCGAGGCGGCCTCTGACCGTCTGTTCACTGACCTTCAGCGTTGCGGCTATTTCAGCGTAGCTGCGTTCGTGGATTTCCCGCAGGAGCCAGCAGGCGCGCAGCCCGGGCGGGAGGGTCAGCAGCGCTGTGGCCAGGCCATCGATCTCGCAGGAGATTTCCGCTTCGCGGGCGGGATCGCCTCCGGCTCCCGGTCCGGTAAAGGAATCGGCGGTTGTTTGCAGAGTTTCCGGTCCTTGGACGACCTCCGGGTGGCCGGACCGTCGACGCAGACTGTCCAGGCAGCGGTTGGTGGCCATCTGGTAAAGCCACCCGCTGAAAGCCTGCACGTTTGTCAGCAGCGGCAGCTTTCTCCAGCAGGCCACCAGGGTGTCCTGCACGACGTCTTCGGCGTCGCCCCGGTCATGCAGCATCCGGAAAGCGAGACGGAAAAGTCTGTCCTGATACGCCTCGACGAGGTATTCGAAGGCATCCAGGTTGCCGTCCTGGGCCCGGGCGACGACGGTTGCCTCATCCAGATCATCGGGCCGTGTCAGGACAACGGGTTCACGTTCATCCATCGTCGCTGCCGTCCTCTGTGCACCCGAACCGCGCCACACGGGTTCCGGGCTTATGACCCATTTTTTCAGACGGCGCCGGTAATGGGAATGCCCGGTGCGGGGACGCCGGCACAAACAAAACAGTTTGCGTATCCGTGTGACGTTTGGCGGTGACGTGCGTCTTTAACCATGTAGGCAACATCGCACGGTCAATTGAGGAGATGGTTCCCGTGACAGAAGCCCCGCAGTTCCCTGAACAGTCCGGTGGCATGGTGGCTGCCGAGGAGGGACAGAAACGGAACGCCCCCGCTGAGACGCGCCGCACGACGGACCTGCTGCACACGGACCGGGGGGATACCACCATTGAGGAAACCGTGGTCCAGAAGCTGGCCGGCATGGCCACGCGTGAGGTTCCCGGCGTGTATGCGATGGGCAGCGCTGCCCGGCGCGCGTTCGGCGCGATGACCGAGCGGATTCCCGGTTCCCAGACGAATGTCAGCGGCGGGGTGAGCGTGGAGAAGGGCGAACGCCAGACCGCCATCGACTTGAGCATCGTCGTCGAGTACGGACCGTCCATTGTCGAGGTGAGCCAGGGTATCCGGCGCAATGTCATCCAGTCGGTGGAGCGCGCGACCGGTCTGGAAGTGCTGGAAGTGAATGTCCACGTCACCGATGTTCATCTGCCCGAGGATGAGCGGCCCGAACAGGAGGACGCGAAGAAGCCTCTGGAGTAGCCACCTCAGCCGCTCCGCCCCGTTGTCGGGCGGTAACCGATGTTGGAAGGAGTGCCGCATGTCCACTACACGATGGTGTCTGGCCATCGGTCTGGTCTTAGGAATCGTTTTGGCCTTCGGAGGTTTTACAGCCCTGGTGATTGCGGTCCTCTTCGGCCTGATCGGGCTGGTAGTGGGCCGTATTGCGGAAGGGAAACTTGATCTTCAGGCCCTGTTCGGCAAAGCATCCAGCCGATGAAGACCCCCGCAGCACCTGCCGGTTCCCGGGACCTGGATTCGCGGGGGCGCACTGTCCTTTACCGGAAGGTGGTGGAGAAGATCGCCGGCCAGGTCGCGAGCGAAGAGTCCTTTGCAGGCGGGTCCTCCGGAGGGTTTCTGGGCATCGGAGCACATTCGGACTTTTCCGCCCGGCCCAAAGTCACAGTGGAGCTTGCGGGCAATATCGCCGCCCTCAGCGTGGAAATAGGGCTGCTCTACCCGGTACCGCTTCGCCAGGTAACCGAACAGATGCGCCGCCGGATCAGCGAACGCGTCAACGCCCTGACCGGGGTGGAGGTACGCCAGATCGACATCACCGTGTCCTGGCTGAAACCTGCCGATGAAACCACCGGCCGCCGGAGGCTGTTATGAGCCGGCACGATGGGAAAGCCACACCCCTGCGGCACCGTCCCAGCCGGGCAGTTCCTGCCCTGATCCTGGGAACGTTGCTTGCGGCCGCCGGCGTGGCACTGGTATGGGCGGCAGTGGCCCGGCTGGCCACCGGTTCGTGGCCGGTGTATCCGGCCGGCCCCCGGGACTGGCTGACCGGTTTGACCTGGAACGATCCGGAAGTCTGGGCCGTCGGGGCTGCGGCAGCGGCCGTGGGCGTCGTCCTGCTGGCGGCAGCACTGGTTCCGGGCCGCTTTAACGCCTTGCGGCTGCAGGCGCCCGGGGACGAGGGGCAGACCCCGGTGGCGGACGCGCAAGAGATTGTCATGACGCGGCGGGCAGTTGCGCGGTACGCGGCGGCGCACTGCGAATATGTCGACGGCGTCCGTTCAGCATCGGCCACGGCCTCCGCACGCGCGGTCCACCTGAACGTAACCACGGCCCTGCACGAAACAGGGGAGCTGCGCGACCGTGTCATCGCAGTGGTCAGGGAACGCCTGGCCGGTACCGGACTCAACCCGGTCCCGAAGGTCACCGCGTCCGTCCGGTCCAAGGAATGACCCCGGGCAACCATCCTCCCGTACTCCGGAAAAGAAGGCACCCCATGCGACAACACGCCGGAGCGCTGAACCGCACCTGGCTGGTCATCCTTGGCATTCTCGCCCTGGCCGGCGGCGTCCTGATACTGCTGGCGGCCAGCGGAACACTGCACGCCATGAGCTCTGCAACGGTCGCTGCAGAGAGTCCCGTCGTGCCAGGGGACCTGCACACGGTCCTCGAGCAGGCCTCTGTCACGGCCCTTGTCCTGATGGCCGGGGTTCTCATGGGCGCCCTGGGGCTGTTGTGGATTCTGGCACAGATTCCACGAAGGAATCCCGCCGACAGGTACCGGCTGCATCAGGACCCCGCCTCCGGAACCACGCTATGTGATGCCTCCGTGCTGGGCGCCGCGGTGGAAAACCAGATCAATACCCTGCCCGGGGTCGTGGGTTCCTCGGCACTGCTGCGCGGCACCGCCATGGAACCGGACCTCACGATGAAAGTCACGGTTAACAACCGCGCCGACATCCAGGACGTCCTCCACAGCATCAACACCAGGGTCATTCCAGACCTCTCCAAGGCACTGGAGACACCGCTGCGGCGGACAGGAATCCAGCTCGAGGTCAGCGGCCGCAACGCCGTTGCCGGCACCACCGTGGAGACCACCGGAACCGTCATCTACTAAGAACACGCCACGTCGAAGAGCACGACCTTAGTCGGATATTTCACTTTTCCACAAGCCACCCCAGGAAGTGCCCGTCCGAGGCTGTTGGGACGTAGACGTTCAGTTGCAAGCGTCCCCGCCCCCTCCTTGACGACCTTAGGCACATAGTTGTGGAACGAAGTTACGTGGCAAGCCACTTCCCGAGTGAACAATCCCCGGGCGTCCAACTTCCTAGGAAGTGGAACGCCCGCGGT
The DNA here is from genome assembly GCF_018613805.1 of Arthrobacter sp. ISL-48. Classification (GTDB taxonomy): domain Bacteria; phylum Actinomycetota; class Actinomycetes; order Actinomycetales; family Micrococcaceae; genus Arthrobacter. The sequence goes on along the minus strand of NZ_JAGGPL010000022.1, from coordinate 136,081 downwards.
AATCCATCCGGGCCGGATCGGTAGGGCCTCATGGGCCGGGCGTTCCGTCGCTGGATCATGGGGTCGCCCTGCGGGTGTCAGAATCCGATGGCGTCCTCCAGCAGGAGCATGGTGTTTCGACCGGGCCGTTCGTGGCTGACTACGAGCTGTTTGCCGATAATGCTCGGCTGGCCATAAACCTGCTGCAGGCGTTCGCTTTCCAAAGGCAGGCTGTACTGTTCGATCCGGGCAAGGGCCTCGTCGAGATCCTTGACGATCTTTTGGGCGCCGACGACCCAGATCACGTGACTGGCGCCGAAGGCGTATGGGGCGAGCTGGCTGCCGCTGGCTGATGCGATCACGACGTGCCCGTCCTCGGTGACGGCGTGGACGCTGCCAATTACGACGTCCATGGTGGAGACATGACGGCGGAACTCGTCCATTTGGGTGGCAGGGTCGAGCGTTTCTGTGTAGCTGCGAGTGGTCCGGTATCGCGTTGCAGACCGGACATCGTCGGAGATCCCGAGTTCATCGAGGGTGCGCGAGGTGGTGGTGTAGACCAAGGTGCCATCGGGTATGAGTTGGTCGACGGCGGCTCTGGCCTCCGAACGATCAGACAGGATTCGGACATCGGTTCCGCGGGCGGTGAGCGCTTCGACGACGCGCTCCAGTGTCGTACGGTCGGCTGGCTTACTGAAGTCGGACGCGGCGGCCGACGCTGGTGAAGTGGACGGTTCAAATGAACTAGTCACGGTTGTGCTCCTTGTGGATCCAGTACTGGGTGACGATGCGGCGTTGGAAAGCATTTGCTGGCGGCCTTTCGATGACTGCGGAGACTTCGGGGCGAGGCTCTGCCCGATCAGAAGTTGTAGGTGCCGAAGCGGGTAATGGCGATGGTCACGGCCAGGAGGCCCAGGACGACATTGGCAACGATATTGGGGATTTCTTTTCGCCGGCCGTGCGTGATGGCGGCGCCGATCATGAGCAGGAACAGTCCTGTGGCTGCGGTCGGAACCAGGATGGGGACGATATTCAGCAGGGCTGGAAGGACCAGGCCCAGCGCGCCAAGAATCTCTGCTGTGCCGATGGCCTTGATCGCCGTTTCGGGGAAGTCTTCGACCCATCCTTGGCCGGCGGCGGCAAGTTTTTCCTTGGGCTGGGCCAATTTCATGATGCCCGTGGCAAGAAAGAGCAACGCGAGCAGGGACGCGATGATCCAGAGGAAAATGTTCACGAAGTTTCCTTGAAAAGTAGTTGGAGATTTCCCAAGGTCGCCGCCCGGACCTAGGTCCGTCGCTTTAGTGCCACCTTTCTTCGCCGAACCCCGCTGATGACATGTCAATTTGTAAGTGACGTGTCAATTCTTGTCCCCTTATGATTGACATGTCAATGGAAGGGGCAGTAGATGAGCAATCACCCCCGCGAACACGCACGGCGGAGTCCAAACCGGACAGAACTAGCCGTATGGCGGGAGTACATCGAGACCGCTGGGGCTCTGCAACGGGCCCTGGCCTCGGGACTGCAATCCTCATCAGGAGTCTCCCCGGGCGACTATGGGGTGTTGCTGGCACTCAGCGAGGCGGCTGACCATCGGCTTCGGTCATCCGTCCTGGCCGAGGTCATTGGCTGGGAGCGCAGCCGCCTCTCGCACCACCTGGGCAGGATGGAAGCCCGCGGGCTGATTCGCCGCCGCCGGTCGGATGCGGACAACGGCGGCGCGGCCGTGGAGCTTACCGATGACGGTGCAAGGAAATTCCGAAGCGCGTCCGTCTCACACCTCCGCCTTATCCGTGAACTCTTCATCGACGCACTGACAGCGGCGGAAATCGACAACGCCGGAAAAATTGCAGCCAGCCTCCGCCGGCAGCTGGGTGACGGCGGCTGACGCCGGCACGAAATGTACCCACCGCACCCGGGCACCCGGATGCCTGGCCATCAGGAGCGGCAAGTGCAGACGACTTCTGACATCCCGTGCAGACGACTTCGGAAAATGACATCCACACCCGGAGTTCCGGGATTTCCAGATTCCCGTATGACCCGCCCGCAAAGCTGCCCGGTGAAGGTGCCTTAAACGCTACACTCGGGGGCATACTCATCGGATACGCCCGCGTCTCGACCAACACCCAGGACTTGACCGCGCAGCGGGACGCTCTCTCGGCCGCCGGCGTGGACCCCGATGCGATCTACGTCGATCACGGATCCACCGGCACCCAGCGCGAACGCCCCGGGCTGGGCAAGGCCGTGGCAGCGTGCCGGAAGGGTGACACTCTGGTGGTAACCAAGCTTGATCGTCTGGCCCGTTCGCTGCCGGACGCCAGGGACATCGCTGATGAGCTCACCCGCCAAGGTGTCGCCTTGAATCTCGGCGGCAGCATCTACGATCCCCACGATCCGGTGGGAAAGCTCCTCTTCAACGTGCTGGGGATGGTCGCCGAGTTCGAAGCTGACCTCATCCGCGCCAGAACACGGGAAGGGATGGCCGTAGCGAAGGCGAAGGGCCGTCTCCGGGGGAAGCAACCGAAACTCTCCAAGGCCCAGGGGAAACTCACCTCGTCAGCCTGCATCGGAACGGGGTACACACCACCACAGGCAGCACCGCCGGTCGGCTCTGCTAGCCGCGACGCTCCGGCGATCACCGGGATGAGGCTGAGAAGGATCAGTCCGGCAGGCACGAGCCAGGAGGCCAGGGAGCGCCTGACCGGCTGGATGGTTGGAATGGTAACCGTTGGCATGACTGGTCCTAGCCCTTAATGGGTGTACGGTCTACACCTGCTGGGCGCCGCCGTCGTTCTGGCTGATGAAGCCGGCATCGAGTCACTCAGCATGCGCAGGCTCTCACAGGAACTCGGTGTGGTGCCCATGGCTCTCTACAAACACGTCGCCAGCAAGGAGGAACTCCTTGACGGCATGGTGGATGTCATCGTCGGCGAAATCGGTCCTGCAGTCCACGACCCCGGCTGGAAGGGTGCCGTCCGGGCGAGGGTGCTCTCGGCGCGGCAGGCGTTGCTCCGCCACCCGTGGGCTCGTCACCTGCTGGAATCGCGCACCAGCAGGACGCCGGCAGTCCTCCGGTACATGGATGACATTATCGCGATGTTCCTGGCCGGGGGGTTTACTGTCGATCTCACCCACCACGTCATGCATGCCCTTGGCAGCCGCATGTGGGGGTTTACCCAGGAACTGTTCGACGAACCGGCCACCCACAAATCGGAGGCCGAAGTGCCGCCTGAGGTGCAGGCCGCCTCGTTCCAGGAGATGTCCCAGAGGTACCCGAACATCCTGCAGGTCGCCATGGCGGCCAGGCACGACGACGAATCGGTGGTGGGGCAAGGCTGCGATGACCAGGTTGAGTTCGAATTCGCCCTCGACCTGCTGCTTGACGGCTTTGAACAGCTTCACGGGCGGGACCGGTCATCCAAGCGCGCGAAAGAAGACCGCGGGTAGGTTTTGCCGATATCGGCGCCCGGAAAGCCAGTAATCAGGGTGAACGTTCGCAACTGGTAATCTCCGGCCGTTGCCCGGTGCATTAATCGCGCGGACGATGAACACATGAGCGAAGACAGCAAGACGGGCAGGCGCAGGCGCCTTGGAGCCCTCGCGGCGGCGGTTGCGGTGGCCGGACTCGTTGCCGCGCTTGTCGTGTTCAAACCCTGGCTCCTTTTTGTCGACATCCGCGTCGACGAACAGCTCCCGATCGTCGCCACAGCCGGGCCGGCCGCCTCGTCCCCGGCACCCATGTCCCCGGCACCGTCTTTGCCCGGAACAACCACCCCGCCGGTCCCTGCCGCGCCGGTAGAGCTGGCACGGGGCTCGTTGCTCAGCCACGAACACGCCACCACGGGGACCGTCCGAATCATCAAGCAGCCGGACGGCTCCCGGGTCCTTACCTTGGAGAACCTCGACACATCAAACGGGCCTGATGTGCACGTCTGGTTGAGCGCAGCCGACGTGGTGGAAGGAGCGGGTGGCTGGTACACCGCCGGATCGGCAGAGCGATATGACCTCGGCATGATTAAGGGCAACCAGGGAAACCAGGTCTACGACCTTCCGGCTGACGTTGAACTCTCAAAGTACAGTTCCGTTGATCTGTGGTGTGTCCAGTTCAGCGTCTCGTTCGGCGCGGCCCAACTGGTATCAGGATAACGGGCGCACGCTGGGGAGGGGGTGACATACTGGGGCGTGCATCACTTGCCCTCAGGGACGGCGGAAAAATGGCTCTGGACACGGCAACCCTAAGGATTGCGTTCGGCCTGATGGCCCTGGTGCTTGGGCCGCTATTCTACTTTTCGTCCTACCGCACCACGCGTTCCGCGTACAGCGGCTGGTGGTGTCTTGCCATCGTGTTTTTCCTGGCCGGATCGGCGTGTTTCCTGCTGAACGGCTCGTCCCACCAATTCTGGGCAAACCCGCTCGGGAACGTGCTGCTGGTGCACGGCGGGGTGGCGGTCTGGGCAGGGGCCCGCTCGCTGCGGACGGGTCCACCGCCAAGATGGGCGTTTACAGGCCTCCCGCTGGTCACCCTGGTTGCTTCCGTCTTGGACAATCCCGCCACGAACACGTGGTCCGGGGGGCCGGTGTTCCTGGCCGCCATGAGCATCAGCATCGGTCTCGGATCCAGGGAACTCTGGCGCCTGGAGCCTGGCTATTCCCGCGTCCGGATTCCGATGGCCGCGGCAGCAGCAGGCGTGTCTGTTTTCTACTTCGGACGCCTGGTGGCCTTCCTCCTGGATGGGCCTGAGGGTCCCGTCTTTGACGCGTTCTTTGGCTCCGCGGTCACCACCCTGGTCACGATGGTGATGCTGGTTGTGGTGTCCTTCAGCATGGCCGCGCTCAGCACTGAGCAGCAGACGCGTGCCCTGCGGATGGTAGCCACCCGTGACGACCTCACGGGGCTCCTCAATCGCAAGGCGTTCCTGGATCTCGCCACGGAGCAGCTGGCGGATCCCGCCGTATCGCGGGCGTCCGGCGCGCTCATCCTGGCTGACCTGGACCACTTCAAGGCGGTCAACGATACTTACGGGCACGCTGCAGGAGACCTGGCGCTGCAGGCCTTTGCCGGGGCCTGCCAGGACACTGTCCGTTCAACCGACCTGGCGGGACGGTACGGCGGGGAAGAGTTTGTTCTGCTCCTCCCGGGCGCCTCCGCCGACCGCGCAGAGAGTATCGCCGACGAGGTCAGCCGCCGGCTGGCCCTGGCCTCAGAGGCGGATGGACTGCAGATGCCCACCGTCAGTTATGGCGTTGCAACGTACGACGCCGGCACCGCCGGTTTGGGGGCGCTCATCGCCGCCGCTGATGCAGCCTTGTACACCGCGAAGTCATTGGGACGGAACCGCACCGCCCGCAGTGACAGGATCGGCTAAGGCAGTCAGCGGCACCAGCTCGGGGCGTGGCGCTGTGCTGCCGATCGTCACGGCGGACCCCGTCCGGGCTGATGCGAGCACCGATTCCATGACGTCCAGAACATGGAAAGCCAGCAATCCACCAGCGCGTGGTTCCGCTCCAGCCGGGGTCGCGGCGAGGTCCGCGATGCCGAAGCCCCTGCCGGCGTCCTTGTAGCCGGCCGCAACCGGGATGGTTTCCCAGCCCTCAGCGCCCAGGGCGAAAAGCTCCACCGCGCCGTCGAAGTTGTTGGGATCCGGGACCACCAGGGAGCCTGTTTCACCGTGGATCTCCAGATTGGGGCTCTTGGTGCGGGCGGCGTCGAAGCTCATGACCAACGTGGAGATCGCCCCGGATTCATGGGTGAGGAGTCCGGTCACGTGCGAATCGACGGTCACGGGGATCACGTCGCCGGCCCGTGGGCCGGACCCGATGGTGCGCTGGGTGCGGGTATGGCTGGCGGCGCCCGTTACGGAGACCACCGGGCCGAGGAGCGTGACGAGGGCGCTGACGTAGTACGGGCCCATATCCAGCAGTGGCCCGCCGCCTGGCTGATAGTAGAAATCGGGGTTCGGGTGCCAGAGCTCGTGGCCCGGGGTGGCCATGGTGGCGGAGGCTGAGATGGGCTTGCCGATCAGGCCGTCGTCGATCGCCTTCCGGGCTGTCTGCACTCCGGTGCCCAGCACAGTATCGGGAGCGCAGCCGACGACGACGCCCGCGGCCCGCGCCGCCTCCAGCACTGTCCGTGCTTCGGCAGTGGTAGCGGCCAGCGGCTTTTCGCCGTAGACGCTCTTGCCTGCGGCGATGGCCTTCAGCGCGACGTCGGCATGGGCTGCTGGGATAGTCAGGTTCAGGACCAGATCCACGTCGCCCGCGGCGAGGAGGTCCTCAACACTAAGCGCCCTGACGCCGTCGTAATCCTCAGCTACTGCCTGGGCACGGGACGGGTCAAGGTCCGCCACGGCCACCAGCCGGACGGCCTCCAGTTTCCGGAAGCTGGCCAGGTACTGGGCGATGATCGCGCCGCATCCGATGATTCCTACGTTTAGCGGCTGGCCCACAGCAGGCCCCTTTCGATGATGGTGCGGACGTTGCTGTCCTGAAGGATTTCCACGCGGTGGCCAGGGGTGCAGACGAAGATCCGCCCCTCGCCCCACTGTCTGGTCCAGATGGCCGGTGACGTCACCTCGCGGTGCCACGGATCCCAGTCGTGCACTTTCTGCGTGGTGGTGGCCAGCACGTCGATGTAGTCGTCCGAAAGCACCCAGTACTGTTCGGTGACCAGGTCAAAGTCGCTGATGCCTCGGGTGATGGGGTGGTCTGCGGCCTCCGGGAGCATGTTGACCGTGTAGGGCACGTAGTTGTCTGCCTGTTCTCCGCTGCATTCGTCCGAGTGCTTGCCGGGGTGGCAGGCGAACTGGCCGCCGATCAGGTGCAGATAGTCCGAAGTGTTGCGGTACGAATCGGCGATGCCGCCATGCCAGCCGGCAAGACCAGTGCCGTTTTCGACAGCGGTGCGCAGCCCTTCGAATTCGTCCCGTTCGATGGCGGACATGGTCATGCACTGCACGACCAGGTCCACTCCGGCCATGTAGTCTGCGTCCGCATAGATCTTGGGGGATTCCTCCACCCGCAGGTCATAACCATTTTCTTCGAGGAACGGGATGAAGAGTTCGGTGGCCTCGACAGGCTGGTGCCCGTCCCATCCGCCGCGGACCACCAGTGCGGTCTTCTTGCCTGTCATGGAATTCCTTTGCTTGGCTTGTTATTCGTTCAGACGTCGTGCCAGCGGCTGGCAGAGGCAGCGCTCGCCTCTACAGCGGCCAGCACACGCTGCACCTGAAGGGCATCGGCGAAAGACGGCTCTGGCTGGCGTTGTTCTCCGATCGCGTTCACCAGGTCCACCACCTGGTGGGTGAAGCCGTGTTCGTAGCCGAGGCCGTGGCCAGTGGGCCACCAGTTGCCTACATACGGATGCTCTGGCTCGGTGACCATGATCCGCCGGAAGCCGGCGTCAGGACTTTCGGCGGCGTCGTAGACGGAGAGCACGTTCATGTCTTCAAAGTCGAAGGCCAGCGAACCCTTAGTCCCGTTGACCTCGAGCCGCATGGCGTTCTTGCGGCCCAGCGCATACCGGGTGGCCTCGAATACGCCGATGGCACCGGTAGAAGCAGCACCGGCAGCGGCAGCGCCGCCGTCGAACCTTGCGCTGAAGATGGCAGCGTCATCCACGGTGACCGCTCCACGTGGGGCGTTTCCTGTAGCGTCCCCGTGGCCGCCGAGTCCCACGAGGTTCCCTGCAAGGGGCCGCTCAGGGACGAAGGTTTGCAGGAGTGCGGAGACGCCGCTGATTTTCTGGCCGGTGACCCACTGGGCGGCGTCGATGCTGTGCGCCCCGATGTCTCCGAGGGACCCGGAGCCGGACTTTGACTTGTCCAGCCGCCACGTCATGGGCGCATTTTCGTCGCTGAGCCAGTCCTGCAGGTACTGGGCGCGGACGTGCCGGATGTTTCCCAGGCGGCCCTGCTCCACCATCCGTTTGGCCAGAGCCAGCGCCGGGGTGCGGCGGTAGGTGAAGCCGCACATAGCGAATACGCCCTTCTTCGCTGCCTCTTCCGCCGCCTCTGTCATCCGCTCGGCCTCTGCTACGGAATTCGCCAGGGGCTTCTCGCAGAGCACATGCTTGCCTGCTTCAAGGGCCGCAATGGCAATGTCCGCGTGGGTATCGCCGGGGGTGCAGATATCGATCAGGTCGATGTCGTCCCGTTCAATCAGCCGCCGCCAGTCCGTCTCAGTGGATGACCAGCCCAGTTTGGTGGCGGCCGCCTGGACACCGGTGGCACTGCGGCCGGCCACCGCTGTGAGTTGCGGTTCCATCGGAAGGTCAAAGAACCGCGGCGCCGTACGCCACGCGTGGGTGTGCGCCGCGCCCATGAAGGCGTAGCCGATCATGCCGATGCGCAGGGGTTGTGGGGTGGTCAATTCTTTGTCCTTTGATGCCGAATTCTTCCGAAATATTTCGGGTACCGTATAGTTAGTGGGATAAAATCTAGTGTCCCCATGGTGGTCGGGTCAAGAGTATGCAAGCTAGAATCGGAACGAAATATTTCGAAGACGCAAGGAGTGCGCATGACCGTGCAACAGCAGGCCCGGCTGACGCTGGCCGCCATAGCGCGCGAGGCCGGCGTCTCCGCGCCTACCGTCTCCAAAGTCATCAACGGCCGCCATGATGTCTCGGTGGAGACGCGGGCCAAAGTGCTCGCTGTGCTGGCACGCACAGGCTACAAATCGCCGCTCCAACAGCGCCGGACCCTGGCGGATAAGCCCGCGGTGGAGGTGGCCGTTGATTCACTCGACTCCGCCTACAACATCGCGGTGCTCAACGGCGTCATGGAATGTGCCGTCGAATCGGACATTGAGGTCCTGCTCAACCTCACCGGGATCCAGGGCGCCTCCCCGGTGAATCCGGAACAGCGCGCCCAGCGGATTGTGGACGAAGGCCGCTGCGGCATGATCGTGGTGACGTCCGCGTTCGGTGACGCCCCGCTCGATGCCTTCCACCGCCGGGGCATTCCGGTGGTGGTCATCGATCCGCTCAATCCGCCGTCGGAGGAAGTGGTGAGCATCGGATCAACGGACTGGGCCGGAGGTAAGGACGCAACGACGCACCTCCTGGGGCTGGGACACCGCAGAATCGCCTACCTGGGCGGACCGGACAATGTTGAATGCAACCAGGCCCGGCTGCACGGCTACCTCGCCGCCCTTCGGTCACACGGCGTGTCCGTGGAGGACAACTACATCATCTCCGGACCCTTCCAAACCGATCACGGTGCTCGGGGGCTGGATGCACTGTTGCAGCTTGATCCGCCACCCACGGCGATATTTGCGGGAAACGACACCGTCGCCCTGGGGGTGCTGGCGGAGGCGCGCCGGCGGAATATCCGCATTCCAGAGGACCTGAGCGTGGTGGGCTTTGACGGGACCAGCAAGGCGGAGGAGTCGGTGCCTTCCCTCACTTCGGTCGCACAGCCGCTCCAGGAGATAGGCCGGGCGGCGCTCCGGACTGTCTTGCGCCAGCTGCGCGGCGAGGTCCCCGATTCCCGCCGGGTGGAGCTTGCCACCCACCTGGTGGTCCGGGAATCAACGGCAGCGCCCCGCTAAGCCTCGATCCACCGTGGTGTGCCCTTCGTGATGGCTGAACCGGCGGGATCCTAGGTGCTGGGGATTTGGTGCCTCAGTTCGGCTTTTCGGATCTTTCCGCTGGCTGTTCGTGGCATGTCGCTGACGAATACCACGGACTTCGGGATTTTGTACCGGGCCAGCTTCCCGTTGAGGTGTTCCTGAACCTGGTCTTCGGTGAGTCGCGCGCCGTCACGAAGCAGGATGACGGCACGGGGTACTTCTCCCCACTTGTCATCGGGAATCCCGATGACGGCGACGCTTCCCACGGCCTCGAGTTCGCTGATGGCTTGCTCCACTTCCGCCGGGTAGATGTTTTCGCCTCCGGAGATGATCATGTCCTTGAGGCGGTCGGAGATGAAGACGAACCCGTCCCCGTCCTTGTATCCCATGTCTCCGGACTTGAACCAGCCGTCTTCGGTGTACGAGCCGGCCGAGGCATCCGGCCTGTTCCAGTACTGGGGAATAACGTTGGGGCCCTTGATCTGGATCTCGCCCACGGCTCCCGGCGCTGCAGGGGCACCGTCGAAGTCGGCGATACGCACATCCGTAAAGAAATGCGGAAGCCCGGACGATCCCGCCTTTTCGCCGGACCGGGCAGCAGGAAGAGTGGTGGCCCCAGGTGCGGTCTCGGTCATGCCATAGCCGTTCGAAAAGCGCAGGCCACGCCGCTCGTATGCCTCCAGGACCCGCAGCGGAACTGCCGAGCCTCCACAGGTCAGCTTGTTCAGTGAACTGAGGTCCGTGCCCTCCCACGCCGGGTGCTCGCACAGCATCTGGTAGGTGGTAGGCACCCCGCTGATGGTGGTTGCGTGGTGCTTTTCGATCAGTTCCAGGGTCCGCTGGGCGTCGAATTTGGGTTCCAGGACTACGGTCCCGCCCTTCAGGAGTGTGGGCAGCACACCCATGTCCAGGGACGCCACGTGGAACATCGGCGAGATCATCAGCGCCACATCCGTGGACGCAAAATCGAAGTCCACAATCACGTTCAGGCAGTTCCACACAATGTTGCCGTGGGTCAGCAGCGCTCCCTTGGGCCGCCCCGTGGTGCCCGAGGTGTAGAGGATCATGGCGCCGTCGTCCAGCGCCACGTCCTCATCGAGGAACCGGTCCGAGCCGGCCGCCAGGACTGCCTCGAAGTCCTCCACCGCCGTCGCCCCCTGCTCAGGCGCCGTTTCCGCTTCCCTGAGGCCGGCAGTCCCGGCAGTTCCTTGGGTGGAATCTTCGACGACGATGCGCCAGGCCACCGGCGTGCTGGCAGCACCGCGGGCGGCCAGATCCTCCAGGCTCCGTGAATGGACCAGGGCCACCGCCCCGCAGTCCTGGAGCTGGAACTGGATCTCCGGCGGTGCCAGGCGCGTGTTGAGCGGCACGAAGATCGCCCCGAGGAGTCCGCAGGCGAACAGGGTTTCCAGGAAGGACGGATGGTTCTCGCCGAGGTACGCCACCCTGCCGCCCTTGGCCACCCCACGGTCCCGAAGCCCGTTGGCCAGCCGGATGCTCCGGTCAGCGAGCTCTTCATAGCTCAGTTCCCGTTCCCCGCTGATCAGTGCGGCCTTGTTGCCGGACTTGGGGCGGCGACGCTGCAGCCACGAGCCGATGCCAAAGTTTTCCACGGCGAAATCCTTTCTATTTTGAGGTTAGTCCGTCGTGACGGACCAGGCACGAAGAGTCAGGACTTCACCGTCAGGAGGTCGTTGTTCTTCGGCTCCCGGGTCAGCAGGATGAAGACGATCGACACCACCGACATGACCGCCAGATAGGTGACCACCGAGGCCGTGTCCTGGCCGGAGTCCTTGAAGATCTGGGCCACGATTCCGGGGGTGAAGCCTGCCCCGAGGAGGGTTGCCAGCTGGTAGCCCAAGGAAGCCCCGGTGTAGCGGGACGTAGTGCCGAACTGTTCCGATACGAAGGCCGCCAGCGGTCCGAACAGCGTGGAGTGGATCATCAGCCCTACGGCGAACGCAACGAAGATCAGCATCACGTTGTTGGAGGACAGCAGCGCGAACATCGGGACCAGGTAAATGACGAACAGGACTAGGCCGCCGATCATGACTGGGCGCCGGCCGAGTTTGTCGGACAGCCGTCCGCCCAGGATGACGAAAACGATGGACAGGGCTGACGCCGCGGCGAAGGCGTATAGGACACCCTGCCGGTCCGCACCCTTGGAAACGGCGAAGGTGACTGAGAACGTTGCCATGACCACCTGGAGCGCGAAGCCGGCGGCCCCTGCCAGCATGGTGAAGATCAACGTCTTGGGCCGGCGCAGCACCTGGAGCAGCGGGATGTCCCGCTTACTGGTCAGGCCCTGCTTCAGGGCTTCCTGCTCTGCGAGCTTCCGTTCGGCTTTCTCCTGTTCAAGGGCAGCCTTGAAGATGGGGCTCTCGGAAACCTTCAGTCGGACGAACATGCCCACGCCCAGCAGCACGAACGAGAGCAGGAACGGAACCCGCCACCCCCATGTGAGGAACTGGCCGTTGGGCAGGGCGGAGAACGCGCCCATGATGAGGGTTCCCAGGACTGCGCCGGTAGGCGCGCCGGCGTTGACGAATGATGCCCCAAAGCCGCGCTTCCCCGATTCGGAATGTTCCAGCGCCATCAGCGCGGCGCCGCCCCACTCGCCGCCCACGGCTATGCCCTGGAAAACGCGGAGGATCACCAGCAGCACGGCACCCCACGGGCCGGCCACGGAGGCATCCGGGACCACGCCGATCAGGGTCGAGGCGATGCCCATCATCAGCATGGAAATGATGAGCATGCTCTTACGGCCAACCTTGTCACCGAAGTGGCCGAAGATGATGCCGCCGAGGGGCCGGGCCACATAGCCGGCGGCGAAGGTGCCGTAGGCGGCCACCACGCCCACCCAGTCGTCCATTCCACTGAAGAAGACCTTGGGAAAGACCACAGCCGCAGCGGTGGCGTACAGGAGGAAATCGTAGTACTCGATGGTGCTGCCCAGGTAGCTGGAGGCGATGACCGTGCGTGCTTCTTTGCGACGCTCGGCGGTGCCCATACCTTGAAGCTGGGTGAGTCCGGACATGGTTGGTTGTTCCTTTGAACGGAGAAACAGGGATAGGGGAATTTAGTTGTAGAAGCGGGCGAGGAATTCGGCCACGACGGCGGGGCGTTCCTGGCCTTCGATTTCGATGGTGTTGGCCACCTTGATCTGGGCACCGCCCTTGACCTCGGTGACCTCGGCGATGGTGGCCTGCATGCGGATCCGCGAACCCACCTTTACCGGCGACGTGAAGCGGACCTTGTCCAGGCCGTAGTTGACCTTGGTGGTGACGCCGTCGACGTCGAACAGTTCGCCCCAGAACGGGATGATGAGCGAGAGGGTGAGGAAGCCGTGGGCGATCGGGGCTCCGAACGGGCCGTCCTTGGCGCGTTCCGGGTCCACATGGATCCACTGGTCATCGCCCGTGGCGTCAGCGAATTTGTTGATCTGTTCCTGGGTGATTTCGCGATATTCGGTGGCGCCGAGGTCGGTTCCGGCGAGGGTGAGCAGTTTGTCGAAATCGACGACGAGGTTGGGCATCTGTGCCTCCTGTGGAGATGGGTGGGTAGGGAAACGTCCGACGGCGGCGCCGGACGTGGGCGGATCTGGCGGGTAAGTGGGGTGGTTCAGCGGGCGAAGGCGCTTTCGCCGGTCAGGGCGCGGCCGATGATGAGTGCGTTGATGTCATGGGTGCCTTCGTAGGAGTAGACGGCCTCGGCGTCGGCGTGGAACCTGGCGACGTCTGTCTCGAGCGTGATGCCGTTCCCACCCACCACCTCGCGGGCCAGGGCCACGGTTTCGCGCATGAGCAGGCAGGTCTGCATCTTTGCCAGGGCCGAATCCTGGTCCCGGTAAATGCCCTTGGCCTGCTGTTCTGTCAGCCGGACCACAAGCGACAGTGAGGCGGTGACGTTGCCGAGCATCCTGGCGAGTTTCTCCTGGACCAGCTGAAAGGAGCCCAGGGGACGGCCGAACTGCTTCCGCCCGGTGACGTAACGCAGGGCGGCCTCGAAGGCTCCTGCCTGGATGCCCGTGGCAATCCAGGCGACATCAGAGCGCATGGCCCTCAACATCGCCGCGACGTCCCGGAACGAGTTCACGTTGTGCAGGCGCATGGACTCCGGGACGCGGACGCCTTCGAGCGTGATGTGGGCGTTCTGCATCATCCGCAGGGCAGTCTTGCCGCGGATCTTCTCCAGGGCCACGCCCTCCGCCTCCCGGTCCACGAGGAAGGCCTTCACCTGCCCGTCTTTAACGTCGCGGGCGAATACTGCCAGCACATCCGCCGTGGCGGCTCCGCCGATCCAGCGCTTGGCACCGTCCAGGATCCAGGTGTCTCCGTCCCGCGATACTTCGCGGCGGGCAGTTGTGGACAGCCCACCGGCGATGTCCGAGCCCGACTCCGGCTCCGTCAGGGAGAAGACGCCCTTGAGCGAGAAATCGATGACCCTGGGCATCCACTCGGCCTGCTGCCCGGCGGAGGCGCCCACCCGGATGGCCGTGCGGAAAAGCCCTGCCTGCGCGGTGTACCAGGTGGCCAGCGAAGCGTCTGTGCGGGCGAGTTCGAAAATCCGGAAGCCCTGGTAGATTCCCCGGGCAGTGCCGTTCGCAGTCAGCTCAGCGGGCTCCATCAGATCGAGCCCGATCAGGGGCTTAGCCAGCTGCTCAGGGAACTCGCCGCGCTCCCAGTACTCGGCCAGCAGCGGCAGTGCTTCCCGGTCCAGGAAATCCCGTAGCCGCCCCAGCACCTGGCGCTCATCCCCGGTGAGGAGGGACTCGGCGTCGTAATAGTCACAGACCCCGTAGAGTCTGGTTTGTTCCGCCGGCCCGCTGGCCCTGCCCGGCGCCGCGCCGGCGGGGACCGCCGTCGTCGTTGCCATGTCAGCGACCCAAACCGAGCAGGCGGACGGCGTTGTCCTTGAGGATCTTGGGGCGGACTTCGTCCTTGAGCGGCAGGTCCGCGAAGGCGCCGAGCCACTTTTGCGGGGTGATGAGGGGGAAGTCGGTGCCGAAGAGGACCTTGTCCTGCAGGACCGAGTTGGACAGCCGCACCAGGGATTCCGGGAAGTACTTGGGCGACCAGCCGGAGAGGTCGATGAATACGTTCGCTTTGTGCGTGGCGATCGAGTTGGCCTCGTCCTGCCACGGCACCGAGGGGTGGGCCATGATGATCTGCAGTTCCGGGAAGTCAGCGGCGACGGCGTCCAGCAGCAGCGGGTTGGAGTAGGCCAGTTTGATGCCGTACCCGCCGGGCAGGCCGGCGCCCATGCCGTTCTGTCCCGTGTGGAAGATCGCCGGTAGCCCAAGTTCCTGCAGCGTTTCCCAGAGCGGGTAGAACTGCTCGTTGGACGGATCGAAGCCCTGCAGGGACGGGTGGAACTTGAAGCCGCGGGCGCCCAGGTCGATGGCCTGGTGTTTGGCGCCCTGGATCGCCTCGGCACCGGTGCGCGGATCAACGCTGCCGAACGGGATCAGGACGTCGTTGTTCCGGGCGGCCCCGGCGATCAGGTCCGGGATGCTGTTGGGTTCGTGCTTGAGCTGGGTGCGGGCGTCCACGGTGAACACGACGGCGGCCATGTTCAGTCCGCGGTACACTTCCGCGATGCGGTCCAGCGACGGGGTGCGGTCCTCGGCCTTGAAGTACTTGGCCGAGGCCTCGGTCAGGGCCGCCGGCAGCGACTCGTGGCCGTGGCCGTCCACTTCGAGGTGGACGTGCATGTCGATCGCGTCAAGCCTTGAGGCGTCGACGCCCACTTCGTAACGGGGGGCGGCCACGTCAGCGGACCTGGGCCGGTTCGGGCTGGAGGTCCTCGGGCAGCGGCAGGAATTCCTCGCCGACACCCTGGAGCTTGTCTCCGAAGAGGGTGCCGAAGTTCTCGACGAGGTCCTGGTAGCCCCAGCCGCCTTCGCGGTATTCCGTAGTGGCGGCCTCCGGGTGTGTCCACACCTGCAGCCGGTCACCGCCGGCGCCGATTGCCTGGCCGGTGATGCCGGCAGCGTCGTCGGAGGCGAGGAAGGCCACCAGCCCGGAGACGTCGTCGGCCGTTCCGAACCCGAGTTCATGGCGGAAGAAGGAAGGCATGGCATCACCGCGTTCGTCCGCTTCCACTGCCTTCTGGAAGTACGGCACTGTCTTGGTCATCGCGGTGGCGGCGACCGGGATCACGCTGTTGACGGTGACGCCGGCCTTTTTCATCTCAAGCGCCCAGGTACGCACCATGCCCACGATCCCGGCCTTGGCCGCGGCATAGTTGGTCTGGCCGAAGTTGCCGCGCTGCCCGGTGGGGGAGCCGATGGTGATGATGCGTCCGGGGATGCCATTTTCCTTGAAGTAGCCAAAGGCCTCGCGGACACACGTGAACGTGCCGCGGAGGTGGACGTTAATCACGAGGTCGAAGTCTTCGTCGGTCATCTTCAGCAGGCTCTTGTCCCGCAGGATCCCGGCGTTGGTGACCAGGATGTCCAGTCGACCGAAGGCGTCAACAGCCGCCGCCACCAACTGCCGGGCAACCTCGGTGCTGCCCACGGGGGCAACGACGGCGACGGCGCGCCCGCCGTCGGCTTCAATGGTCCGGACCGCTTCGGAAGCAACATCGGCATCCACGTCATTGACCACGACGGCGGCGCCCTGGCGGGCGAGTTCCCTGGCGTAGGCGAGTCCAAGCCCCCGTCCGCTTCCGGTGACGATCGCTACTTTGCCTGACAGGCTCATCGCTGCTCCTTTGCTAGCCGTCCGTGTGCATCCTGCCGCCCGGCATGGGATGCTGTTCTGTATCCATGAAAATACGGATAGTTGAAAATGTCAACGGTTTATTTTGAGGATTATTGGAGTTTGATATGACGGTCGAGACGCAGGGCGCGGATCAGGCAGCCGCGGGGGACAAGCTGATCACCGCCCCGATCACCAATGACGCGGGTTTTCTGTTGGCCAAACTGCGCGCTACAGGTTCGGTCCTGAACAACAAGGCGCTGGCGGAGTTCGACCTCAAGGAGCGCTCCTATTCAGTGCTGATCCTCGCCAACAGCGGGTTGGAGCCGACACAACGGGAACTGGCGGATTTCCTCAGCCTGGATCCGAGCCAGATTGTCTCCCTGGTTGACGAGTTGGAGAAGCGTGGGCTGGTGGCCAGGGCTGCCGGAAAGCAAGACCGCAGGGCAAAGACCGTTACGGCCACGGCCAAAGGTTCCCGTCTCCTGGCCGAGGCGGCCGAGGCCGCGCACCGGGCGGAGGCTGAGTCGCTGGCCGGACTGGCGGAGGACGAAATCGTCCAGCTCAAGGCGTTGCTCCGGAAGGCCCTCTGGCCCTAGTGCCTTGCGGCTAGCGCCTTGAGGCGTGCTCGGAACCTGGCGGCGGCTCTAGTGGCCGGCGTTGAGCTTGCCCGCAAGGCGGTCGCGCATCTGGATGCTGGCCGAGTTCAGCCCGATCAGCTCAACTGCCCGTCCGTGCCGCCGGTACTTTTCCGTGACGGCATCCAGCACGGCGACAGTGGAGGCGTCCCACAGGTGCGAGGCGTGCAGGTCCACCACCACCCGGCTGATGTCCGGTTCCGCGTCCAGGGCGTATTCGAACTGCGTGTAGAGGTCGTTGGAGGAGGCGAAGAAGAGCTCGCCGTCCACGGTGTAGGTGGCCACGTTCTCGCCGTTCAGCTGCACCACGGTGCGCTCCACAGTGACAAAGTGGGCCACCCGGCGCGCGAACATGGCCATCGCCGCCAGGACTCCCGCGCCCACGCCGATGGCCAGGTTGTGGCTGGCCACCACTACCCCCACGGTGATGAGCATGACGGCGGTTTCGGACCTGGGCATCCGCCTCAGAGTCCGAGGGGCAATGGAATGCCAGTCGAAAGTGATGGCGGAGACGAAGATCATCACTGCCACCAGGGCGGCCATCGGGATGAGGCCCACGACATCGCCCAGTACCACCACCAGCACCAGGAGGAAGACGCCGGCCAGGAAGGTGGATACTCGGCTCCGCGCGCCTGAACCCTTGACGTTGATCATCGTCTGGCCGATCACGGCGCAGCCGCCCATGCCGCCGAAGAAGCCGGTGACGATGTTGGCCACACCCTGGCCCCAGGATTCACGAGTCTTGTTGGAGCGCGTGTCCGTGATGTCGTCCACCAGCTTGGCTGTCAACAGTGATTCCAGCAGCCCCACCAGAGCCATGGACAGCGAGAAAGGTGCCAGGACCTGGAAGGTATCCCAGGTCAGCGGGACGTTCGGGAAGAACAGGGTGGGCAGGCTCTCCGGCAGTTGGCCCTTGTCCTGTACTGTCGGCACGTCCACCCCTGCCAGGACAGCAAACAGGGTGAGCACCACAATGGCCACCAGCGGTGCGGGAACCGCCGTCGTGATTCTTGGCAGCCCCACCACAATGACTAGGCCCACGGCCACCAGCGGATATACCATCCACGGGACACCGATCAGCTCAGGCAGCTGTGCCAGGAACACCAGGATGGCCAGGGCATTGACGAAGCCAACCATCACCGAGCGAGGGATGAAGCGCATCAGCCTGGTGACACCCAGGACGGCCAGCAGGATCTGGAACACCCCGGCCAGGATCACTGCAGCGATGAGGTAGTCCAGTCCGTGACTGCGCATCAGAGGAGCAATCACCAGCGCCACAGCGCCCGTTGCGGCGGAGATCATGGCGGGCCTGCCGCCCACGAAGGAGATCGTGACGGCCATCGTGAAGGAGGCGAACAGGCCGATCCGGGGATCCACTCCCGCGATCACCGAGAAGGCGATGGCCTCCGGAATCAGCGCCAGCGCCACCACCAGTCCTGCAAGGACCTCGGTCTTGAGCCGGCGTGGTGAGCGGAGGGTGGCCCGGACGGACTGGAGCTGCAAGGGCTGCATGGATCCTATTTCTTGGTCTGGCGGTAACGCTCGATTTGTTTCAGCCGCCGCAGGAGGCTGTCGCGCCGCGGGTGCGGAACGGCGTCGGGCGCCTCGGCTGTGAGGTCGATGTGTTTGGGGCCGTACTGCCACAGCAGGAGATCATCCAGCAGGCGGTCCGGGCCGGGGGAGTAGCGGTGATCCAGCGCCTTCCGGACCTCAGTGATCCGGTTGGCGCTGAGCAGGCCGGCCAGCTGGACGGTCTGGTTGAGGCCGTGCGCCGCCATGAGTTCTGCGGCCCAGCCCCAATCATCATCCACTTTACGGTCCACGTGCGGAAGCAGCGTACGCCAGACATCGCGGATCCTGTTGGGCGTGAGCTGGGCAGCGCCCTCACCCTGCATATCCCAGTAGCTGCGGACTTCCTCGTAGCGCTCGTGCAGGTCCGCGAAGGCGCTCTCCACGGTTTCCAGCATGGCGGCGGTGGCGGTGAACTGCCGGTCGAAGTGCGGTGTCCAGGCGCGGGGGTCCTCGGCCTTGAACCGGATGTCATGCTCGATCTCGCTCCACGCGTGTGCGAACACGGTGCGGATTTGGCATTCGAAGAAGTAGCTGCCGTTGGGCTGGACGTCCGGATTGAAGACCTGCTGGTACTCCTTGACGGCCTCGTTCTGGATGGTCCGCAGAATGAGGTGGCGGCTGGAGTAGCCATAGGTGCCGGACTCAATGGAACCGATGTCCTTCTCCCGGTCCCCGCGGCAGTCGAAGACCTGGCGCTGGCGCTTGATGAGGTTGGCCACCGACGCGTTCTCGGCGGGCAGCTTGGTGATGACGCGGACGCCCACCATGTCATTGAGTGTGCGGAACGGGTCAGGAAACTTCAGCGCCGGGGGCCCGCCAGGCTCCAGCGGCTCCTCGATGCGGGAGATCTTTTCGCGGAACGACTCCACTGACTTGGTGCGGCCGGTGACAAACAGCGGAGTGACCTCGGTGTCCTTGAGCATGTCGCGGAGGATATGGAGAACGTCCTTGGTGACCAGCTTCAGGGCAGGCCGGACCCGCTCGTAGAGCTCCACGTTCTCCTGCACGGAATCCCGGAGGCTGACATCCAGGCTGTCCCAGTTACTCGGCATGGTCCCAGCTTACGGTGGAGGTCCGACCTTACGGTGGGGGCCCGACGCCAGCCGGCGCCTACCTGACGCCGAGGAAGTCCTCGAGCAGCACCACTTCCAGGCCAGCCGCCAACTGGGCCTGGCGGAAGGCCGCCAGGTCGGCTGCGAATTCAGGGCGGAAGTGCATCAGGACAATGTCGCCAGGGCGCAGCGCATTGCCGTACTGATAGTCCATCTTCCCGGCGTTGGCCTTCGCCTCCCACGTGATGATGGCCTTCAGGCCGGCGTCGGCCACCGCTTTTCTCATCACGTTGGAGTAGGCGCCACCCGGCGGACGGAACAGGGCGGGCAACCTCCCATAGTGGTCCCTGGCGAAGTCCTGCATGCCGTTAATTTCGGCGAGCTGCTGCGCGTAGCCCAGCTTTTGCACCATGTTGATGTTGTGGCTGATGGTGTGGTTTTCGATCAGGCTTCCCTGCGCCTGGAACTGCTTGAAGAAAGCCGGGTTGTCCTTGACGAAAGTCTGCGCCAGGAAAATCGTCACAGGGTAGTCATATTGGGACATGAGGGCGGCCATCTCCGGATTCTTGGTGTCACCGTCATCAATGGTGAGAAAGACTACCGGGTGCTTGGTCAGGATCCGGGTGACCACCGGTGCGAGCCCATTGACCACGGGCGGAAGGCCAACGTCCGGGATGAAGCTCTTCCGGATTCGCTTCGTGGCAGCCGGAGCCGGCGGCGTGGTAGGGGCCCCTGCATCCGCCAGCGCCGCCGGAGTTGAATCCGTGGCAGCCGGGTCGGGTGTGGTCCCGGCAGGCCCGGGATCCGATGTGCCGTCGGAGCAGGCGCCCAGCCCCGCCAGCAGTGATGCCGTCAGTGCCGAAAGAGCGATGCGCCGGCTGACGGCGGCGGGATTGAGGGTGGCGGGCCCTTGGCACATGCACATTCCTGGTTCTGTTAGGTTCTCGGAGAAGTAGTTCCAATCGAACAGTAATGTACGCCTGGCCAGGAGGGGTTCAGTGGCCCTTCATGGTGTTCACGGGGGCGGGCGGGAGAGTTGGCCGCGGATGGTTTCACGGTGAGGCCAGTCAGCAGCCCGGATATGTAGCCGGGGGTGAAGGCGTCACCGGCACCTCCCTGTAGGCTCGGGGCAGGGCTGGACGTTCGGCGTCGGGCATTGTCCCGGACAGTGGCCGGCAGCGGCGCCACAGCGGCAGGTGCCTCAAGGAGGATGCAGTGAAGCGGCACAAGTATCAGTATGGCGGGGATTCCAGCCAGTGGGGTGAGCTGTTCCTGCCCGAGCTGCGGGAAGGCGAGGCACACCGCGGCGTGGTAGTGGTGATCCACGGAGGCTATTGGCGCTCGCAGTACGGCGCAGAGCTGGGCGAGCCACTTGCCAGGGACCTTGCCGCGCACGGGATGGCCGCATGGAACCTGGAGTACCGCCGCGCGGGCAACGGCGGCGGCTGGCCACATACCTTTGAAGATGTGCTGGCGGGAATTGACAAGCTCAGGGACATCGCCGGCGCCCATGGCCTCGAACTGGGCTCTGTGGTGGCACTGGGGCATTCAGCCGGTGGGCATTTGGCTACCTGGGCCGCCGGCAGGAGCAAGCTTTCGCAGCTGGGCCTGGCGGACGCGGACCGCCAGATCGCGCGGAATACCGGGGCCGATGCTGTCCTCCTGACCGGGGTCGTGAGCCAGTCGGGTCTGCTCAACCTTGCCGCCGCGGAGAAGCAGGACCTCAGCAGCGGTGCCGTGAGCAACCTGCTGGGCGGATCATCGTCGAAATATCCGCTGCGACACAAGTACGCGGACCCCATGTCCGCCCTCCCACTCGACCTTCCCGTCCACGCGGTCCATGCCATGGGGGACGGGGACGTTCCACTGAGCCAGTCGGAGGCCTATGTGGCTGCCGGACGGAGGGCCCAGTCGCCGCCGCAATTGACTAAGGTGCCGGGCGACCACTACGCGCTCATCGATCCCAGATCCGCCGCGTACAAGAAGTGCCGCGAGCTGGTTCAGGGGCTCCTGGGCCAACCAACACGGATGTCCGGGGCCCGCTTCTCTGGCAGAGTATGAGCATGCTTACCGTTATCGGCGAGGGCCTGGTTGACGTTGTCCAGCGGGCCTCAGGAATTGAAGCCCATGTGGGGGGTAGTCCCCTGAACGTCGCCGTGGGCCTGGCCCGCCTTGACCATCCGGTACAGTTCATCGGCCGTTACGGCCGCGACGCCTATGGGGACGCCCTTGCGGCACATCTCCGTTCCAGTTCCGTGATGCTTCCGCTGGGCCCGGACGGTCTTCCCACCAGCGTTGCCACCGCCCTGATCGACGACGACGGCGCCGCGACCTACACGTTCGACCTCGCCTGGGAGCTTCCCGGCTTGGCGGACCGCCTGGCCTTTATGCTGCAGGGAACCACCCTGCTGCACACCGGTTCCATCGCCACAATGCTGGCGCCCGGTGCCGCTGACGTGCTGGCCGCCGTCGAGCAGGCCCACCCCTCGGCGACGATCAGCTTTGACCCCAACTGCCGTCCCAGCATCATTACGGATGTGGACTATGCGCGGCGGCAGGCGGAGAAGTTCGTCACCCTGGCGGATGTGGTCAAGGCCTCCGATGAGGACCTCGAGTGGCTTTACCCTGGGGAGGACGCGCTGGATGCGGCCCGCCGCTGGCTGAAACTGGGAGGATCTGAGGGGCCAGCCATGGTGGTGGTCACGCGCGGGGCGTCCGGTCCATGGGGCATTACCGCCGCCGGCGAGGCCGAGTGCGTAGCTACCCGCGTGGACGTGGCGGACACGGTGGGGGCGGGCGATTCCTTTATGGCCGCACTGCTCTCCGGGGTTGTGGACCGCGGCCTGGATGGTGCCCAGAACCGCAAGGACCTCCGCGAGCTTTCGGCGGAGGGACTGGTGGAACTCCTGGTCCACGCGTCCCGGGCCGCCGCCGTCACCGTTTCCCGACCGGGCGCAAACCCGCCCACACGCGCAGAACTGAATGCTGTACCTGGCCAATGATCCTGCGGCACGGTCCTGGGGGTGTTCTCTCGCACCTTCCGCCGGATCGCCGTATTGTGGCTGCACAAGCAGGGGCCCGGCGGCCAAAGGAACAAGGTGTAGTGGCCGCCTGATCCGAAGGGAGGCTCAGTGGAGCAGTTGACAGCAGAATTCGGCGGTTCAGGCCGCGTCGGCACCGGCGTCGGCCCCGTCCTTGAAAAGTTCGACGGCGTCTCCCGGATTGTTGTCCTGCGCGGCGGCGGCCTGGGAGACCTGATTTTCGCCATCCCAGCCATGGCCGCCCTCAAGGCTGCGTACCCCGGGGCAACAGTCACCTTGCTTGGGACACCTGTGCACAAGGCGCTCATTGAAGCGACGAAAGGCCCTGTCGACGAGGTGCGGGTCCTGCCCTTCTCCGAGGGGGTGCGCCCGGGCGATGAGGACCCGGATGAGCTGGACCGTTTTTTCGCCGAGATGCGGGAGCAACGCTTCGACCTGGCGGTCCAGCTGCACGGGGGAGGGCGCTACTCGAACCCGTTCCTGCTGCGCCTCGGAGCCAGCCACACGGTGGGTACGCGCACGGCGGATGCAGCCAGCCTGGAGCGGACGGTTCCTTATCTTTACTATCAGCATGAGCCCCTGCGGGCGTTGGAAGTGGCAGGATTTGCGGGCGCGTTCCCGGTGGATCTGGAAGCGAGGCTGGCGCCGGCAGAAGACTCCGCCGCATTGCCCCCCGGCCTCGGGGATACAAACGCCCAGCCGCTGGTAGTGCTGCATCCAGGCGCCACCGATCCGCGCCGCCGTTGGCCGACGGACCGGTTTGCAGAACTGGCGCTGGCCTGTGCCACGGACGGCTGCCAGGTGGTGGTGGTTGGTGACAGGAGCGAAAAGCAGCTGGCCGAGCGGATTGTAAATCTCGCAGGGCCTGGGTCCATCCGCTCCCTGGCTGGGGACCTGGACTTGGCGGGCCTCGTGGCACTGCTTTCCCGCAGTGCAGTGGTGGCTGGCAACGACAGCGGTCCCCGGCATCTCGCCCAGGCCCTCGGTCTTCCCACCGTCGGCATCTTCTGGGCCGGAAACATCATCAGCGCGGGAGCTTTGGGCCGGAGCCTTCACCGTGTGCACGCGTCCTGGGTGGCCACCTGCCCGACGTGCGGGATAGACATCACGCAGGTTGGCTGGACGGCGCCGCGGTGTTCCCACGACGACTCACTAGTGGCCGAGGTCGGCGTGCGGGAAGTCCACGAGGACGTTCGCAGCCTGATAGCAACTGCTCGCTTTCCGGAGGGCATCCAGCTTCGGGCGGGAAGGCAGGCGGATTGGAAGAAATGACCGTCCAGGACGGGAAACCGGAACTGCTGGTGCTGCGGGCGCTCAAACTCGGTGACCTGCTCGTAGCGGTACCGGCGCTGCACGCCCTCCGCCGCGCCTACCCCGGGCACAGGCTG
Source organism: Arthrobacter sp. ISL-48 (assembly GCF_018613805.1). Lineage (GTDB taxonomy): Bacteria > Actinomycetota > Actinomycetes > Actinomycetales > Micrococcaceae > Arthrobacter. The sequence continues at coordinate 112,143 of NZ_JAGGPL010000022.1, read as the reverse complement.
CGATACGCGGCGCAGGCGTGGCTCACGGAAGCACTCAGCCTTGTGGGAGGTTATGAACTGCTGCCTACCCATGGGCTGGACGAACCGTTGGCGGTGAAGCCCGGCCTGGTGGATGTGGCCGTGAACCTCCACGGCAGTGGGCCGGAGAGCCAGGACAGGATCGAGGCCCTGCGCGCCCGCCAGACCATCGGCCACCGCAGCCGGTACCGTGACGGGCCATGCTGGCGGCCAGAACTGCATGAGCGGGAAAGATGGGCGCGGCTCCTGGAATGGCACGGAATCGAAGCGGATCCGCAGGACTACCGGCTCAGCGTTCCTCCCATGGCCAGCCCCGCACCGGCGTCCACTGTGCTGCATGTCGGCGCCGCCTACGGGAGCCGGCTCTGGCCCGTGGAACGTTTCGCCGCCCTCGCCGCGCACCTTGCGGGGTCAGGCCACGATGTCATTTTCACCGGTGGGGCAAGTGAACGTGAGCGTGCCCTCGACGTGTGCCGTCGTGCAGGGCTGCCCGAGACAACTGTCCTGGCGGGAAACCTGAGCCTCGGCGAATTTGCGGCAACCATCGCCGCAGCACGGCTCGTCATCTCGGCGGATACAGGTGCAGCGCACCTGGCCACAGCCTACGGCACGCCCTCAGTCGTCCTCTTCGGACCCGCACCACCCGAAATCTGGGGGCCGCCGCCGGGCCCGCACCTGGTGCTGACCCGCGCCGAACTGCGCCGCGGTGACACTTTTGCCCAAGATCCCGATCCGGCACTCCTGGCCGTTTCGGTCTACGACGTTTTTGCGGCTGTCCGGGAACTAGGCCTTCTCTGAGCTGGCGGCCTCAATGGCAGCGCGCTTCTGTTAGGTCCGTTCCTGGCGCAGGTCCACGCCTGTTCTGGCGCGCACGAAGGACGTCCAGTCGGTATGCCTGATCCAGTCCTTGGTGTCCATGAAGTGCAGCGTCCAGGCGAGTACCCGGGACGGAACTGCTATCTCGGCCACGTCGATGCTGTAACTCATGCTGCCCGAGTCCGGGTCGCAGGCGCTGTGGTACACCCGCCACTGGACCTTTTGGGGCTGCCCTGTCGTATCCGGGGTGAGCCCGGGTCCGCCCGCTCCGGACGGGTCCGGATGGATCTCCCGCTCCTGCCGCGCGCGTTCGGCCAGATTAACGGCCGGCATGTCAACGGAAAGGTAGCCTTGCGAACCTGCAATATCCCCGCCACACTTATCGCACTGCCATTGCACGATCTGGTCATTTGTCATAGCGATTCCCCCTGGACAGCTGTGCATCACACAATACAGTTGGAGCCGGTCGACGTCGACGCCCAGCGTTCTCCCAGGAAAACTGCCTATGCGGATGATCGGGCTCTCGCACCTGCTCGTCGAGCGCTACTCCTTGCCCAGACCGGCAGCTGACGTCTTGTCCCCGGTGACTTCGTTGAGGGCTGTCAGGTCGAAGATTCCGTTGATGTCGGCCTGCTTGGTGGTACCGGCGGTTACGCCGTCCTGCAGGAGCTTCTTGTATGTACCCGCCAGCGGATCCACCGTGAACACGATGTTCTGCAGCGACCGCTGGATCACGTCGGGACTGAGTTCGGCACCGGCAGCGGTCTTGAGGGCGGCGTTGATCACGTTTGCCTTGTCGTCAGCCG
>NZ_JAGGPL010000022.1:0-110339 GCF_018613805.1 Arthrobacter sp. ISL-48 | reverse complement strand
GGTCTTGCCCTTGAGGTCAGCTGCAGAATTGATCTCCGGCCGGACCACCAGCTGCGCCCCGCCGGCCGCGGCCCCGGCGATGATGCTGATGGACTCGCCCTGGCTCTTGACGAAGGAGTTGATGGCCGGGTTCGGGCCGAGATAGGCGGCGTCGATCGCGCCGGCGTTCAGCGCCTCGATGGCCGCGGGGCCGGCATTGAAGACCTGCGTGCTGAGCTTGGTGCCGCCCAGTTCCTTCGCGAAGAAGCCCTTGCTCAGGCCGACCAGGGCAGGGGCGTGCGTGACATTGGCGAAGTAGCCCAGCTTCAGCTCAGCCGCAGCATTGTCTCTGGCGGGCGCGGCAACCTGCTGGGCTGCGGCGCTGCTGGCATTGTTTGCGGATACGGCCGAGGCCACGGCGCCGCCGCCGCCCACCAAGGCGAGGAGGCCGGCCACAATGCCGATCTTAAGGCCAAGGGGGCGCTTGGGGGTGGAAGCCTGGCCGGCCACAATACGGGTGGATCCTTGCTGGTTCTGGGGACTCTTGTCCTGGGGTGATGACACTGGAATTCCTTTGCTGGGCGGGTACTGGAGATGAGACTACGGAGGGGCCTGCAACGCGACAAAGGCACTTGACGCGGAAGTTCACGAAACGTCGCGGAGGCTCAACGGGGCGTAGTGAAGCGTCAAAAAGGGTCTCGGGGCGACTTATCAGGAGGCCGCGGAAGCCCATCGTCCGGGACCACTGGAGCCGCAGCCCACGTAGACTGGCAGGATGCGGCTGGTTGCAAGTGATATTGACGGAACGATTCTTGGGCACGACGGAAGGATCAGTGACCGCACAGTCCGCGCCTTCCACGCCTGCCGGGACGCCGGCGTCGAACTCGTTTTTGTCACCGGCCGCCCGCCCCGCTGGCTCCACCCGCTGGAGGAACAGCTGGGCCACACCGGGACGGTGATCTGCTCCAACGGCGCAGTGGTCTGGAACCTTGAGACGGATCAGCTGGTGTCGGCCCGCACGCTGAGCATCGAGTCGGTGCTGGAGGTCCGCCGGATCATCAAGGAGCTGCGCCCCGCCGCTCTGTTCGCCGCCGAAACCCTCGGCGGATTTCATCTGGAGCCGGGCTTCATTCAAAATGCCTCCAGTGAACTCCTCGCCGAGTTCACGCCGGCGCCGCTGGCTGACACCCTTGCCGCAGATGACGGAGTGGTGAAGTTTCTGGCGATCGTGCATGAGGGCACTCCAGACGAGTTCCTGGCCGAAGTGGCCCCCGCCGTCGCGCATCTTGCGGCCGCCACGCACTCCTCACCGGGAGCGTCGATGCTGGAGCTGTCCCTTCCCGGCGTCAACAAGGCGGTCACGCTGGCCGAATACGCCGCGTCGCTGGGCATCGAAGCCGCCGACGTGGTCGCCTTCGGTGACATGCCCAACGACATTGAAATGCTGCGCTGGGCGGGCCACGGTTACGCGATGGCGAGCGGCCACCCAGAGGCTATCCGTGCTGCCGGACAGCAAGCCCCCCATTTCGACGACGACGGCGTGGCCCAGGTTCTCGAAGCCAGGCTCGCGGCCCTGGGCGTCAAGCTCTCCTGACGTCCTGGCCGCGCCCGGAATTTCACAGCTGGCTCTCACCTGCCGTTCACCTTCGAACCCTAGCGTGGGTGGTGGCATCGATCCGCGGCTTGAGGGGACATCATGGCAAAGAATGTTAACCAGCGTGTAGCTGAGGCACCGCTGCGCGCGGCCGAGCCTGCAGCGCACTGGAAAAACCTGAGGCAGGGCGACCGCGTCAGCGTCGCGCTCACTCCCGGTTTCGTCATCGGAGGCCAGGTGGACGCCATCGCCTGGGACCACACGGCGGTCTGGGTGGATCTCGACGGCGGCGGCGGCCGCGTCCTGCTTCACTGCAGCGACGGGGTGGAGATCGTGCCACAGGACTAACAAAGCGTGGCTCCGGTACGCTTCCAACGTGACTGAGCCCTTTTTTGATGCTCCTGGCGGTGCTGCAGGTCCGGGCCGTCCCGTGGCCATGGCGCACCGGGGATTTTCCCGCGAGGGGCTGGAGAACTCCATGGCCGCGTTCCGCGCCGCCGTCGAACTCGGTTACCGGTACCTCGAAACGGACGTCCAGACCACAGCCGACGGCGTGCTGCTACTTTTCCACGACGAGACCCTGGACCGCATCACCGATGGCCGTGGCCGGATCTCCCAACTCACCGCCGCTGAGGTCGCCGCCGCCCGCATCGGCGGGACGGAGCCCGTGCCGCTGTTCGACGAACTGGTGACAGCCTTCCCCCAGGCCCGCCTGAACGTGGACGTCAAGGACTGGACCTCCGTGAGGAGCCTCGCCGCAGCAATCGAACGCCACAGCGCCCACCACCAGGTGCTCGTGGCCAGCTTCTCGGACCGCCGACGCCGGGCCGTACTGAAACTGCTCAGCCGCCCAGTGGCGTCGTCGGCAGGAATCACCACGAATGCCCTGGTTGTTGCGCTGGGTCCCCTGCTGCCGGCCAGTTGGCTGCGGCGCGTGCTCCGCCGTCCCCTGCGCGATGTGCACGCCCTTCAAGTCCCCGTCAAGTACGGTCCCATCCCGGTGGTGACGGCCCGCTATATCCGGCGTGCACATGCGCTGGGTCTGTTGGTTCATGTATGGACCATCAACGATCCCGCCGAGATGCGCCGTCTGCTTGAGCTCGGCGTGGACGGTATCGTCACCGACCGCGCCGATGTGCTCAAGCATGTCATGCAGGAACGCGGCGAGTGGGGCGGCGGCTGGTCATGAGGGTTTCCCCTATGTGCGTTTGATCGTCATCCTCGTCCCATGCCAGTGGAGGGATCCTCGTCGCTCTCGCCGGGGTCGGCACGCAACGCGTCCGGATCGCCCTCCGGCAGTCCCGCGGAACCGGGAACATCGCGGGGAACGTCCGGCGCATCCGCGGGCGAACCCGCTTCCGAGGGTCCGCCAGAGTCAGTGCCGGCACCCGGCTCGTCGCCGGGGCTGACCGGATTTCCGGAAATGGGTCCCGTGGCCGAACCGGTCTTCAGGCCGGGAGCCTTTTCTTTTTCGGCCTCCATGGCATTGGAGCCTTCACTGATGGACGAATGCACTTCAACATCGCTGTTGAGGTCTGTCGGTTCGGGGACATGGGCGTCTTCAGTGGGCTTGGATGTCCCCGCCAGGTCCTCCATGGCGTTCTCTGCTGCTTTGCCGATGCTGTCGCCGATACCCATCTGACTGCTCCTTCTTGACGTCGTCCGCCGGTTGGCTGCGTGCAGCCCTGCCAGCGCCTTACCCATCCAGAATTATCAGCATGCTTACAATTAGTCCAGAGCTGGGGAAGGAACCGCAGCCCGTCCGAGGAAGGAACCAGCACCATGAGCAGTTACCATCCGGAGAACGATCCCGCCAACCCCGATCAGCCCGGCAAAAGCCCGGCTGGAGCGGAAAACGACGAGGCAGGCAAAAACCCTGCCGGAGCGGAAAACGACCAGGCAGGCTCTCCGAATCCCGATCCCTTGGAAGGCAACATCACCGGCCTTGAACCGGGCGGGGGAGTGCCGCCGGGTGAGACTCCGCCGGCGGAGGACCAGATGAGCGGGGACCAGGGTCACAGCGAGTAACTGTCGGCGCAGCTCGACACCCGATGCAGGTGCGGCGGCAGCCAGGTCAGTGCTTGTCGCTCGCGCCTGAATCGCTTGCCACCTGGTCCGCAGCGATGGCATACCGCCCGAGCCCGTCGGGGTCAAGGGGGGTGTTCCAGGCGGCCCAGTCCTGGGGGCGCACTGACGGGCGGCCCAGCAGGTAGCCCTGGCCCGCGCTGATCCCCAGTTCGGTGAGGACGCGCAGTTCATCGGGGGTTTCCACGCCCTCGGCTACCAGGACGGCGCCGATCTGGTCGGCGAAGTCCACCATGCAGACGGCCAGGGCGTGCTGGGACGTGTCCGTGTCAACTCCGCTGATGACATTCCTGCCGAGCTTGATGAAATCGGGGCGAAGGTGCAGCATCCGGCTAAGAGCGCCTGCGCCGGAGTGTGAATCGTCGATGGCGATGCGGAGTCCGCGTTCACGCAGTGGCGAAATGGCGGAAATAAATTGCAGGTATTCCTCGTCCGGAATTCCTTCAGTCAATTCCAGGACAATGCGGCCGATGGGCAGCTCGATATGGTCGAACAATTCGGGCAGACGTGGATCAATGCAGGACGTCGGCGAGATGTTCATCGCCACGTAAAGGTGCGGCGGAAGGCTGGCCGCTGCTGCCGCGGCTGAACCCAAGGCGGAGAACTCCAGATTGGCGCCCAGCCCTACGGAGGCGGCCTCTGCGAACCACAACTCCGCGCCGGCGCCGTCGTCGCTGACGAAGCGGGACAATGCCTCTACTCCCACTACGCTCTGGGCTGCGAGGCCGTAGATCGGTTGGAATGCGGTCATTAGCATCTGGTTCTCAAGCAGGGAACTAATCCGTGACTGGCTTCGCAACATTTGAAGCTGCTCAACCAGTTGCGGCGGCATGCTCTCAAGCGGCAGGGGAGTCCGGGCTACGTCCGGCTTGCCCTCGTTAACGGCGTCCTGTTGCCGGGTTTCAAGAAGGTGTTCCAGGAGCGCCCGTTCCGGAACGCCCGGGTTTTCATCGAGGCGGTCGCTCAGACGCTGGCGCATGGCTGCACCTGCAGGGTCTGAATCTGCCAACACTCCGGCAATAATTCCCCACGCTTGTACCCGAACCGACATTAGCTACGCCCCCAGTTGACGAAGTAATGGCCCGTTGGCCCCTTTGTTGTTCAATTTCCAGACGCCTTCGGAATTCGCTACTTCTTGATTAAGCCCGATCCCTTTGGCCCTGAAAATCGGACATCGCATGATGATCGTATATCGGGATGCACAAAAGCGCAGCTTATCCCGCATTAAAGGCTCAGGTTGCCTTTGAGGACTGTGCTGCAACCAAGGCGGGAATTTGTTCGGGCGGGAGCGGCCGGCTGAAGTAATACCCCTGTGCGCTGAGGCATCCCAGGCTCCTCAGGTGCTCGGCCTGCTCTGCGGTCTCCACGCCTTCCCAGACCGCTTCCAGGCCACAGGCACGGATGAGCTGGAGGATTGCGGCCACGAGCGCAGACTGGGTGGGATCGGTGCCGAGGCCAACAATGAGCGAGCGGTCCACCTTGACCCGGTCCACCGGCAGTGTCCGGAGGTAGTTGATCGAGGAATAGCCCGTTCCGAAGTCATCAATCTCGATGCCCACGCCCAGTCCCCGAAGCCCACTCAGCGAATAGCGGTCCAGTTCGTTGCCTTTAACGATGGCCATTTCCGTCAGCTCCAGGACCACCTGGTCCGGAGGGACGGCCGTTTCCTTGAGTACGCAGCGGACATCCTCAATGAACTGAAGGCTTTGGAGATCGGTGGGCGAAATGTTGATCCGCACGGAGAACCTGCTGTCCACCACGGAGTCGGCGATCCAGCGCCGAAGCTGTTCCACGGCGTTCTTGAGCACCCAGAGGCCGAGTTCGGAGATGAGCCCTGCCTCTTCAGCGAGGGGGATGAATTCGTCGGGCATGATGAGGCCGCGGGTGGGATGGTTCCAGCGGATCAGAGCCTCGACGCCTTCGATTCGTCCGGTGGCCAGCTCCACCACCGGCTGGTAGTGCATGACCAGCCCTTCCCCCTTAAGAGCCGTCCGGAGATCGTCCAGCAGTTGGGTGCGGAGCCGGCGGACCAGCAGGAGTCCGGGCTCAAAGATATGGAGCCTGTTCAGCCCTTCGGCCTTCGAGGCGTACATGGCGACGTCGGCGTGCATGAGCATTTCCTCTGGCCCTTGCCGCGCGTCTCCGACGCTCAGCCCGAGGCTCGCCCCGCAGCGGATGCTCCGGTCATGCAGTTCGATCGGTTGCTCCAAGGCCGCCAGGATCCGGTGCCCCACAATGGTGGCCTGGTCGATGCCTGTGGCCGGCATCACGATGGCGAACTCGTCCCCGCCCAGCCGGGCAACCACGTCCGTGCTCCGGACGGCGTCCCGGAGGCGTTCCCCGACTGTGACCAGGACCTGGTCGCCGGCGGTATGGCCAAAGGTGTCATTGATGGACTTGAACGCGTCCAGGTCCAGCAGCAGGATGACAGGCGGCTCATCCTCGGCACCGTCGCCCTGTGCGGATTTCAGGGCAGAGAGGAGGGCGGAGCGATTGGCCAGGCCAGTGAGGGCGTCCTCCATGGCCATTTTTTGCATTTCAACATGGGCCTCATGGAGCAGCTGGGTGCGGACGGCCACGCGCTGCTCAAGTTCCTCATAAATGATCTGCAGGTCCTCGGCAAGCAGGTTGGTCCCCATGATAATGGCGTCGAGCTCGTCCCGGGCGGGGGAGACTTCGATGCGGGATCGGAGGTCACCGGAGGCAAGCCGGACAATGCCGTCAAGCAGCTGGGAGAGTCTGGGATCGTTCTCGGCAAACATCTGGATTCCTCCTTACCCGGGTCAGTTGGCTTGGTTCCCGCGGGTGTCCAGAGGGAGGCTGATGGTGACAGTTGTGCCTGCACCCAGCTCGGAGGCGACGTCGATCCGCCCGCCATGCCGGCTCACGATGTCCTGGGTGATGGCCAGTCCGAGGCCCGTGCCCGGAACCGCGCCGGCCATAGCATTGGAGGCACGGTAGAAACGGGTGAACACATGGGCGAGCTCGTCGCTGGAAATGCCGATCCCTGTATCGGCCACGCTGACGGTGGCCCAGCGGGTCCCGTCAGCGGCCGCATGCGACTCGCTGCCCACGTGGATCTTTCCCCCGCTGGGCGTGAACTTGATGGCGTTGGACACGAGGTTGGTAAAAACCTGTTCCAGCTGCACTTCATCCCCCATAATCTCAGGATCCTCCTGTATGGGTTCCAGCGCTATGGTAACGTTCTGGAGCTTCGCCAATGGCCTCAGGGCACCGGTGACAATATCCAAGGTGCGCCCAAGCCTCACGGGTGTCAGGTGCAGCGAGCTGTCCGTTTCGCCGTTCCGGGAAACGCTCAGCATGTCTTCTATCAGCAGCCTCAGTCGTTCGGTGTTCCGGACCACGATGTCCAGCATCTGGTGCACCTCACTCGAAACGGGATCCACCGTGCTCTCCTGAATCATGTCCAGGTACGCCATGATTGACGTCAGGGGAGTACGCAATTCATGGTTGACGGTTGCGAGGAAGTCGGTTTTGGCCTTGTCCAGTTGCTGAAGCTGCTTCACCACCTTTTGCTGGCTGCTGATCAGGTGGCTTTGAATCAGCCCGTGGGCGGCGTTGCCGGCCACGTGCTGGATGAGACCCAGCTCGGCCCGCGACCAACTCCGCGGCTTGTCCAAGAGGGCTATCCAGATAAGGCCCAGGGAAGAATCGCCTTCGCCCATGGGAACCAGGACCGACGCAGAGGCGTGTTTGGCCTCGAGCGCCCCAGGCAGCCAGCTACTGGGGGCCGTATCGGAGTTATCCCATCCGTCTGACGTAAGGACTTCTGCCCTGGCCCAGAGGAGGTCCGCCGTCCGAAGTGCCGGCTCCTCGTCCGTGAGGATGCTGTCCGGCAGGGCCTCCAGCCCGGGCCGGTTCCACTGGGCGGTAATCCGGGGCACCCTGTCGTCTTCGAACGTGGCCAGCCACACCCGGTCCGCCGCGAAGGTCTCTCCGAATCCCGACACGACGCTGTCGGCGATCTCGTGGGGATCGTTCGTTGCGCGGATTGCCGCCGAAACCAGCCGAAGCCGTTCCCTCAGTGCTTCCGCATCCCGCCGGGCCTCAGTGCGGCGCGCGACCAGGTTGATGAGGGCGGTGGCCCGTTGGACAAGTTCCTTCGCTGCCGGAGGTTTTGCGATGCAGTCGCGGATGCCCGCACGCTCCAAGGCGGCGACTTCGGCCTGGTTGTCCAGGTCCACCAGGACCAGGACGGGAATATCGGTATCCAGCATGGAAAGTGAGCTGTCCACCACGAGCACCGACGGTATATCTTCGTCGAGCAATCCGGAAATGGTCCTGGCATCCGCGGCGGTGTGGACGATGTAGCCGGCAGCACGGAGGGCTGCGCCGGTGAAGTCCCGGCGTCCGCCGTCGGGATCGGCCACGATCGCGGTTTTTTGCACAGTTGCGACAAATGGTGTGTCCCCGGCCACCCTGCCCCCTTCGCTCCTGATTGAGTACATTCTAGGGGGACACGGGGCACCTGCTCCGTTATCAAATGGGCCAGCGGGCATTCCGGGACATATATTTGGACAGTGCCCTCGCCTGTAGATACCGTGCGCTCCGCCTTGCGGAAGTACCTGATGCTCCCAAAGCTCATCCGGCTGTCCCGTTTGGCGCCCAAGGACCGGCAGGTGGCATGGGAGCGGTATTGGGCCGGAATTACCACGACAGGTCCCCTTGGGGAGGTGCTCTGGGATTCCGGGAACGATCATGAGCTACTTGGCTACCGGGAGGCCCTGCAGCGGCACCTGGACCCCGGCCTTCCGGTAGTGGATATCGGGTGCGGCCACGGAAGCTATACCCGCGGTCTCGCGGCATTCTTCCCTCAGGCCCTCGGCGTTGATGTCTCCGAACATGCCGTGGAACGGGCCAGGAGCGAATCCGCGGACACGGAAAATGTCAGCTATCTCGTGCGCGACATGACGGCGCCCGGAGCGGGTCACGGGCTGGCGGGGTCCACTGATGCCAACGTATTTATCCGCGGAGTGCTCCATGTGCTGGAGCCCGCGGACCAGGCCGCTGTGGTCAACAACCTCAGGGACATTGTGGGGACGCGGGGCACGGTGTTCCTGGCAGAAACCAACTTCCAGGGCACCCCCCTGGAGTACGTGACGCATCTGGGTGCAACCCCGCGGGACATTCCCGCCCCGCTGGAACGGGCCATCCGTGAGCTGCCAATGCCGGGACACTTCGGACCTCTGGAACTCAGCAGGGTGATGCCGCCCGAGGCGTGGGAGCTACTGGAGGATGGCCCAGCGACCATCGAAACGAACCCCATGACGGGCGTGGCGGGAGCAAGCCTGATCCCGGGATATTTCGCAGTGCTGAGGGCACGCAGCTGACTGAATACCTATCCGCGCGCTCAAAGTTCCCTTATTGAGGGCGGATCACGCTCCGCTAGAAGCTGTGGGGACCTCCTGCAAGGACTGCCTGTCCAGCCAATGCCCGACTTTAGCAACGAAGTTTCGGTCATTTGCCCGGATCGCCTCGAGCTGGGCAACAGTCATTCGGGCAGGCAACTCAAGATTAGTCTGCATCGTGAACCTACAACCAGCCGCTGTGGGTTCCAGGTCGTACGTGGTCTCAACGAACGGGTGACCTGGCGAGCAAACCGCCCTGCTCACTGCGGAGCGGCCGGGAACCTCGCTGACAACTTCAATAACTGAAATCCGCCCCTCTGCTGAGATAAAGCATTGCCGCTCGCCTACCCCATCCGGAGTGCCAGGCACTTTGAAGGCTTGGGCAGCGTTCCCGAAAAGGATGGACGCCTCGGCCGGCCGGATCAGCTCCCAAACAGTAGTCGGCGCATGTCCATACTCTGCAGAGGCAGTCGAACGAAAAGTGTATGCACGGAACGGTTTCCCTGCTGCCATCCGGCGCACGTTTCGTGCAGTCCGGTCAAGCTTCCAGAAGTAAACCACTGACAGTACGAGCCCTACTACCAAAAGGGCAAGGACGGCTATAGCGGCGGGATCGGGCCTTTGGAGTCTGGACACCGCGTACAAGCTCAGTGTCATTAGTCCAGCCAGTTGGAGGATAAAGGAATATAAATATACTGCGTTCTTCACCAGACAAACTGTGACATAGTGCCTCTGGTTGGTGGGCAAGATGACAGCGGCGCCGGTACCTTGTCGCCCTCAAGATGTGCGGATCAATGTCCTAGTTGCCTACCAATACCGGCAACCAGGGCATCAACGCCCCCCATGAAAATGAGTGAACCGCGGGTCCTCCGCACTTCTTGACCGGATGTGGCAGCAACTGATGCTTCCTGTCCGCTGCAGGAAACTGTGGGAGAACGAGTTCCCCCAGCTGACGAAGCAGCCGTGATGGCGGAAATTGACTACCAGTGCTAAATTACCTGCTTGGCATTTGGGCCCACCTCTTGTCCGCATCGCGGTTTGGCAAGCGCTTTCCAAGGAAAGGCTGGCATGATGGACGGCATGCGCATTCTCATCGCTCCGGACAAATTCAAGGGCTCGCTGACCGCCGCAGAGGCCGCGGCCGCAATGGCCGAGGGTGTGCTGCGCGTGTATCCCGACGCCGTGGCCAGCCAGTTTCCGATCGCCGACGGCGGCGAAGGGACCCTGGAGGCTGCCGTCTCCGCAGGGTATGAGGAGCGCCTCAACGCCGTGGTGGGACCCATTCTCGCGCCTGTCGGCGCCGCGTGGGCAATACTCAAGAAAGCCGACGGCGGAGCAACGGCCGTCATCGAGACGGCCCAGGCCTCAGGCCTGGCACAGATGGAACCCACCCCGGCGAATGCCCTGCGTGCCCACAGTTATGGCTGCGGCCAGCTGATCGCCGCCGCCCTTGACGCCGGGGCCACGGAAATTGTGCTGGGCCTGGGCGGGTCGGCAATGACCGACGGCGGCAGTGGCGCCCTGCGTGCGCTCGGCCTCAAACCGCTCGACGCCGCGGGAAACGTTGTGCCGCTTGGCGGCGGATCGCTGGCCGACGTTGTGGCTTTGGATACGTCAGGGCTTGACCCCCGGCTCTCAGCTGCCTCGTTCCGGATAGCCGTGGACGTGAAGAATCCGCTGTTCGGCACCAGCGGGGCAGCCCACGTGTTCGGGCCGCAGAAAGGCGCAGATGAGGAGGCCGTGGAACTGCTGGACGCCGGGCTCCGCAACTGGGCGTCCTTGCTCCGCGAAGCCACGGGCCGGGACGTCAACGTCGACGGGGCAGGCGCTGCCGGCGGCTTCCCGGCGTCATTCCTTGGCCTGGCGAACGCCCGCCTGGAAAGCGGCTTTACGCTCGTGGCCGGACTCACCGGGCTGGCCGGGCAGCTGGCCGACGCCGACCTGGTGATCACCGGCGAAGGGTCCATGGACTCCCAATCGCTGACGGGCAAGGCGCCCATCGCGCTCGCCGACGCCGCCCGGGAGCGAGGTATTCCGGTGGTCGTCGTGGCAGGACGGATCCTGGTCACTCCGGAGGACCTTGCCGAGCATGGCGTGGTGGCCGCGGCGCAGCTGTTGGATGTCGCCGCCAGCCCGGAAGACGCCGTCGCACAGGCCGCAAAGTACTTGTCCTGGGTCACTGCCCAGGTTCTGGAAGGCGCGTAGCCGGGGCTGCCGCCCTCCCAGCCACGCCGCCCCTAGACGATGGTGGTATTGCGCCGCCGGCGCCAGATCAGAATCACCACCAGTGTGACCACGGCAATTGCCCCTATCACCAGCGGCGCGTAGTTGGTGCGGGTCGCTTCGGCGTCGCCGGTTTCGCCCGTTCCGGGGTTGGCTGGACCGGTGGATGCCGGATCCGTAGGGGAGGGGCTGGTGGTTGAGGCGGCCACGCCCGACTGTCCGGTGACCGCCGTCTTTACCTCCGAGGCATGAACTGCAGCCGCGGCGGCCAGGCTTGGGGCGGCCTGGGCGGAAGCTGCGAAGAGCGGCGCCACCGCGACCAGGGCCACTGCCAAGAGGACGGTCTTCAGGATTTTTCGCATGGCATTCTCCTGCTTGGTTCAGCCAGCCAGCTCCTCCGGCTGTCCGGGTAATGGATGTCCAAAACGCTCACGCGCCTGTCTCGTAGTGTGGCTCGGCTACCGGCTTGGACTCCGGAGAGCCCTTTTCACGGAGATACACTGATGCACCCACCAGGACGGCGACGGCCAGGAATTCACTTTGCCAGTTCTGGAAAGACTCGAACCAGAAACGGCTGGTGCCCAGATAACCGAGCATGGTAACGGTGGGCTGGCCGTGGCTCTGTTGCTCCTCGTTGTAGTCCGCGGTGCCGCCGGCTGCGTGCAGAGTGAAGGATGCGAGGAACAGCACGAGCAGAAGTATGGACAGCGAGTGTTCATACAGCTTCAGCACCAGGCCCCCACGCTTCACGGGCCAGGGAGTGGCGTCCTTGATGCTGGCGTCGCGGGGGTCCTCGTCCTGTGGGGCGGATTTGCCAACGGGCTTGGACTCCGAGGAGCCCTTCTGGAAGAGAAAGACAGTCAGGACCACATACATTGCCATCTGCAGGAACTCGGACTCCCAGTTTTCAAAAGTCGCTTCCACAAAGTTGCCGGTAGTTAGGTACTCCAGCACGGAGACCTCGGGCTGGCCATGGGCTGCCTGGTCCTCGCTGTAGGCGGCAGCGCCAGAGAGGATCATCCCGCCGAAAAACACCACGAACAGGCCGATATTGGCCAGCAGTAGTCCATGTTCTTTGGCCCATTTGCGCATCTTTCCTCCATTGGTTTGTCTGGCATCAGTGTGGTCGGTTGAGGGCTTGGTGTGATCAGTCAGAGACAGAGCCGTTCCTTCCTGCAGCGCGCTTGTTCAGGTGTAGCGGGACGTAGATCATCAGGACGAGGAGAATGGCCAGAAGCACGCCGCCGGCGGTCAGACCGGCCATCCGCCCGGCCGTCACATCAAAGACGAGGGATGCCGTCCCCACACTAAGCATCCCTACCCCGGCCAGGGCTATCTTGGTGATGGAGTCGGCGCTCGAGACCAGAGTTTCCTTGAGCCGCTTCCGGAAGAGCCGCCGGTGCACGCTGACAGGCAGCAGGATGAACGCCGTGGTGAGGGTGGCTATCACCACGTTGACCAGATAGAGGCCCACTTGGAAATCATCCAGCTCCCGGAAGCGCTGCTGGAAGGGGAGTGTCAGCAGGAAACCGGCCAGGATCTGGACGCCGGTCTGCAACACCCTGAGTTCCTGAAGGAGCTCACCCCAGTTCCGGTCGAGCTGCTCCTCTCGGGTTTCATTCCGTCCGCTTCTGCTTGTGAAGTCCTCCACGTCCGACATGATGCTCCTCCCTGCACCCGGGTCTTCGCCAACCGGCGGGCATCCTGCCGGGGCCGGGTGCTCCAAAACTAGGCCGAAGTTGCGCCAACATCAACATTTGATAAGTTTACTGATTATTTCCACTAACGGTGGACTTTGCTCCTTTCATCGGGATAGTTTCGAAGGGCCGGTGAACGGCAGAGCCTTAGAAACCGACAGCGAGTAGGTGGACCATGAGCGAGACGCAGAAGCAGACGGACCAGCCCGCAGACCCCCGCGGCGGTTATCACCAGGGACCGTTTCCTGAGCAGGAACAGAAGCAGCCGGGCCTCACCGCGCCAATGGATCCCAAGCCTGACCACGGCGAGCTGAGCTACGAGGGACACGCCGTGCTGCAGGGCAAGGCAACGCTCATCACGGGCGGCGACTCGGGAATCGGCAAGGCGGCGGCTATCGCTTTCGCCCGCGAAGGCGCCGACGTCGCCATTTCCTACCTCCCCGAAGAGGAGGACGATGCGCAGGACACGGCTGAGTGGATCCGGAAAGCCGGGCAGCGCGCCCTCCTGCTCCCGGGGGATGCGCGCGACGAGGAGTTCAGCACGCGGATCGTGGAGGATACGGTAGCCGAGTTTGGTGGCCTGGACGTGGTGGTGCTTAACGCGGCCTACCAGAAGAACAGGGAGAGCCTTGAATCGCTCCCCACCGAGGAATTTGACCGGGTGTTCAAGACGAATCTGTACTCGCTGCTGTGGACTGCCCGTGCCGCAGTTCCGCATCTCAAGGCCGGTTCCTCGATCATCACTACAGCTTCGATCCAGGCCTTCAATCCTTCCCCGGGGCTGATCGACTACGCCATGACCAAAGCTGCCCAGGTCGCTTTCACCAAGGCACTGGCGCAGGAACTGGGCCCGAAGGGTATCCGGGTAAATGCCGTTGCTCCCGGTCCCATCTGGACGCCCCTGATCCCCGCCACGGAATGGCCGGACAAGCTTCCCAAGTTTGGCCAGGACACCCCGCTGCAGAGGGCCGGCCAGCCTGCCGAGCTCGCCGCGGCTTATGTGCTGCTGGCATCCGAACAGGGCTCCTACATTTCCGGAGCCGTGCTTCCCGTGACCGGGGGCAAGGGACTCTAAAAAACTTTTCCGCGTCAGATTCATCCACATCCACAACAGGAGGAACCCATGAGTCAGGACAACCAGCACGCCGAGCCCGAAGAGGAAGCGGGAGGTTACGGAACGCCGACTGCCGAGCAGGAGATGGGCGGGGCAGACAACAAGCAGTTTGCCCAGCCCCGCGAGGAAGAGGACTTTGACGCCGCCGGCCTGAACCAGGACAGCCCCACCGGCGAAACATTCGCCACCGGTTCCCCCAACCTCAGCCATTTCGGCGAGGAGGACCAGGACAGCGCGGGCGAGCCCGGAGCGGGCCGCTTTGGCGGCACCGATGAGCAGTACCACGCCGAGAGCGACACCAACGATCCCGGGTTCGAGCCCGGGGAGCCGCCGGTCCCCCGGGAAGCGGACCTGCCTTCAACCGAGGCCGGGATCAACGAATCCAACGCGGACGACGTACAAGGCTCCGAATCCTTCTCGTCGGAGCCGGAGCAGGAGGCCGCCGGGCTGCCGGATGGCAGCGGCAACGACCTTCCCCAGGAGAAATCACCGAACGACGACGACGGGGAAAGCTTCGACGCTGGCTGATTGGGCTGGTGCCGGTCGTACCCGGGCGTGGGCCAGCCCGGGGACGATATTCCCGGCCCGTTTGGGTGCAAGCCGTTCATAGCAGACCCGCCCAGGCCCATCCCGGGTACCCAGGAGGTGCGCCATGAGCAGAAGCTCAGCCAGGCCTCTCCCCGAAGCCCGGGCAGTGGGTGCCATACCGCGGGGCCTGGCTGGGTGGCTGCACCTGTACCGCCGCGACGCCCATCTTGAATCTCCCACCACGATTACGGAGCGGAAGGTGGGAGCCTTCGAAGTGATGCCCAATGGTGTGCGGGAATCCGCAGATCGGAAGATGGACGAGCATTCCCGACAGCAGTGGACGTATCCTTAGATAAGGCCTTGAAGTGGGCCGATGGGTTTCGAACCTAGGCGTGGAATATGGCCGTGGAGACCTCAGGGGGCGATAGCTGGGCACCGCTTCGTGCCCCGCAGGACGTGGTTCTCGAAAGCAACGACGTCGAGAACTTCCTCTGCGACGTGACCGATGAATTTATCAGGGACATCAAGGGCGCCCGGCGGGACATCAATTGGGCTGCCACCTTGTTCAGCCGGGGAGAGGCCCACACCCTGGCCGCAGGAAGCGCACAGGCCCTGGCCGCTGACCGGGAGCAGTGCTCCTTCGCTGACGGACCGGTCTTGCAGGCCGTGCGCTCTGGCGACTTTGTGCATGTGCCGGATCTGGCGCGGGAACGCCGGTGGCCAGGTTATGCCATCGCTGCGGCCAGCCACGGCGTGGGGTCGCTGCTGTCGATGCCCATTGCCGCCGCGGCCGTGTCCAGCGCCGCCATCAACCTCTATGCGCCCAATCCTCACGCTTTCACCAGTGATGACATCATCAGGACACGAAGCTACGCGAGGCATGTTGCCCGCTCGCTCCGTGTGGTGCTGCGCGTGGCGGAACGGGCCGAGGCCAATGCGGAACTCGCGGTTGCACAGACCTCCATGGCGCTGATGGACTTGGCAGTAAGGACGCTGATGAGCGACTACGGACTCAGCCATGAGGGGGCTTTTCAATATTTGCGGACCGTTGCGCGGCATAACAACCTTGGGCTCCGGGATGTCGCGCTGGGTGTTGTTTCGTCCGGTTCACGAAGGGACCAGGCGGGATACGTCCAGGACAACACAGATTTCCGCGGCCTGATTGCTATGGATTCCCCGCCTCCCGGTGTGCCACCGCAGCGAACTGCGTCACCGCCGGAAACTGTGCCACCGCGGCGATCTGTGTCACCGCGACGTTCAAGGAGCAGAGCATGAACTTCCGGGAGCCCCACGGCATGATGCCTGCCAGTACAAATCCTGATCCAGGGCGCGGTTCTCACCCGTGGCACCGCTTCGTGGCCCTGGGTGATTCCTTCACTGAAGGAATAGGGGACCCCGAGCCGCACAGTGAAGGCGGGCTGCGCGGGTGGGCGGACCGCGTGGCGGAGGAACTCAGTGCGGGGCAGCCGGACTTCTCGTACGCTAATCTGGCGATCCGGGGTCTGTTGCTGCAGCAGATCCTGGATCAGCAGATCGGGCCGGCCCTGGCACTGAAACCTGATCTTGTCGCGCTCTCCGGTGGCGGCAATGACGTGGTGTTCCGCCGCAGCGATCCGGACCGGCTGGCCGAAAAGATCGACGCCGGGGTGGAACTGCTGTCTGCAACAGGCGCAACAGTTGTCCTCTTCGCAGGTCCGGACTGGGGTGCAACGCCTGTCTTGGGCCAGATCCGTGGCAAGGTGGCCATCCTAAACGAGAATCTCCACACGGTGGCGGCCCGTCACGACGCGGTGATTGTTGACCTGTGGTGCCTGCGGGAGCTCACAGGCCCGGGCATGTGGGACCCGGACAGGCTGCACTTCTCCCCGCTGGGACACCACACCATCGCCCTGGCGGTGCTGAACGCCCTTAGCGTTCCTCACAGCCTGCATCCCCTTGAGCCTAAGCGGCTCCCGGCAAGGAGCTGGAAGGAGGCCCGCGGGGAGGATCTCGTCTGGGCCCGGGAATACCTTGTCCCTTGGGCGCTGCGCCAACTCACCCAACGGTCATCGGAAGAGGGGCTGACAGCCAAACGCCCCCAGCCGGGTCCTGTTTTTGGTCTCGGCAGGCCGCCGGGTCCGTTCCTGGGTGATTCCGCGGCCTGATGCCGCTCCAGCGGTCTAAACCGTCAGCGCTTCTTGGCTGCCCGCTTTGCGGCGGCGTTGACTGCTGCCTTTACCGCCGGAGGCATGCCCGCTTGTTCGCTTTCCGGCTCAGCCACCGAGCCCCGGGCTTTCGCAATGGCCTTCATGCCGTGGTAAATGGCCAGGGCGGCGGCCGAGCCCAGTGCGATGCCGGTGAACTTCAGGTCGCCGATGGTCCAGGTGTAGTCCGCAATCCCGATGATCAGTGCAACTGCAGCGGTAGTCAGGTTTACCGGATTCGAGAAATTCACCTTGTTCTGCACCCAGATCTTCACACCCAGGACGCCGATCATGCCGTACAGCATGGTGGCTGCGCCTCCGAGCACTCCAGGCGGAACAGTGGCAATCAGTTCGCCGAACTTCGGTGAGAAGCTCAGGACGATGGCAAAGATGCCGGCCACCCAGTACGCCGCCGTCGAATACACCTTGGTAGCGGCCATGACGCCGATGTTTTCGGCATAAGTGGTGGTGCCGGAGCCGCCGCCGAGGCCCGCGAGGACGGTGGCCACGCCGTCGGCCAGCAGCGCGCGGCCGGAGACCCCGTCGAGGTTCTGGCCCGTCATTGCTGCAACCGACTTTACGTGCCCGATGTTCTCGGCAACCAGCACAAGCACCACGGGCACAAAGAGGCCCAGCACGCCCACATGGAATTGAGGCGTCTGGAACTGGGGGAGGCCGATCCAGGCGGCGGCGTCCACCTTGTTGTAATGCACTTCCCCGCGCATCATGGCCGCGAGATAACCCACCACTACGCCCACCAGAATGCTCAATCGGCCCAGCATCCCCCGGAACAGGACGCTTACCAGGATGATCGTGGCCAGCGTGATCACAGCGGTGACCGGGGCGGCGTCGAAGTTCGCCTTGGCAGCCGGCGCGAGGTTCAGGCCGATCAGTGCCACGATGGCGCCGGTAACGATGGGCGGCATCAGCCGGTTGATCCAGCCCGCGCCGAACTTCTGCACGATCGCCCCGATGACGCCCAGGACGACGCCGGCAAGCACCACACCGCCCAGTGCGCCCGGCACGCCGAACTGCTGCTGGGACGCCATGATGGGCGCGATGAACGCGAAGCTGGAACCAAGGTAGCTGGGCACCCTGCCCTGGGTGATGACCAGGAAGAGGAGCGTGCCGATGCCGGAGAAGAACAGAGTGGTGGCGGGCGGCATTCCCGTGATGATGGGAACCAGGAACGTGGCACCGAACATGGCCACCACGTGCTGCATGCCCACGCCGATGGTCAGCGGCCAGGTCAGTCTCTCCTGCGGCGCCACCACGTGGCCGGGCCGGATCGTCCTGCCGTTGCCGTGCAGCTTCCATTTGGTTCCGAGCATGCTCATGGCGGAGGCCTTTCAAGGGGGGGGCCGGGGGCCGGGATCTTCCGGTGCAACAATACCGCCCAGCCTCACGCAGCGGGACCCGGCTGTCGCTCCTGGCTTGTCGCGGTACTGGAACCTAAACGACAGAAATCGCGGACACGGGCGGGTTTCCGGCTGTGCCCAACGTCACGCGCCGTCATGGGAAGAGGGCATGGTGACTTGAAGTTGCAACTATAGAAGAAGAACCGCCGCAGCCACCAGGCGTGCGGGCCCCAGCGAAAGGTAAGCCAATGACTATTGCCCACGAAGAAGCGGCCATCGATGCCGCCGCCGTCGACGCCATTTTTGCCGAGGCCCGCACGGCCAACTCCTTCACCGGCGAGGTGACCGAGGACCAGGCGCGCGCCATCTACGAGCTCACCAAATTCGGCCCCACCGCCTTCAACTCCCAGCCGCTCCGGGTGACTTACGTCCGCTCCGATGAAGCCCGCACCAAGCTGGTTGACGCGCTCATGGCCGGCAACCGCGCCAAGACGGCTTCAGCCCCGCTGGTGGCCATCCTCAGCTACGACACCTCGTGGGCCGAGCGGTGGGATAACTTCCTGCCGGGCTACAACGCTCCCAAGGCGATGTATGACGCATCTCCCGAGCTGGCGGCGACCACCGGCAACAACAACGCCCACCTCCAGGCCGGCTACTTCATCCTCGCTGTCCGTTCGCTCGGTTTCGCCGCAGGTCCCATGACCGGTGCCGACTTCAACGCCATCGACGCCGCCTTCTTCCCGGCCGGCGACCAAAAGAGCTTCCTGGTGGTCAACATTGGCCAGCCCGGTGAGGACGCCTGGGGCGAAGCGAAGCCCAAGTTCACATACGAGGACGTCGTCCGCACCGTCTGACGCTCTCTCACATCCTGCCGCTTTAACGCCAACGCTCTCTCACTTTCCTCAGGAAAGTGAGAGAGCGTTGTTCGTTTTAATGCAGGAAGTGAGAGAGCGTTGGTGTTTAGGCGGCCAGGTTAGGCGATGACACCGTCCACGAGCGCCTTGGCTTCCGCCTGGACCTGCTTGAGGTGGTCCTCGCCCTTGAAGGATTCGGCGTAGATCTTGTAGACGTCCTCGGTGCCGGACGGGCGCGCCGCGAACCAGGCGTTCTCGGTGACCACCTTGAGCCCGCCGATGGACGCGCCGTTGCCGGGCGCCTCAGTGAGCTTGGCGGTGATCGCCTCGCCCGCCAGCTCGGTGGCGGTGACGTCCGACGGCGATAGCTTGCCGAGTGCCGCCTTCTGCTCGCGGGTGGCCGCTGCATCGATACGTGCGTAGACATGTGCGCCGAACTGGTCCGTCAGGCCCTTGTACAGCTGGGACGGGGACTTGCCGGTCACGGCCGTGATTTCCGAGGCCAGCAGTGCGAGCAGGATCCCGTCCTTGTCAGTTGTCCAGACGCTTCCGTCCAACTTGTTGAAGGAGGCGCCGGCCGATTCCTCGCCGCCGAACGCGCCTTCACCGGAGAGAAGCCCGGGAACGAACCACTTGAATCCCACGGGGACTTCCACCAACTTGCGGCCCAGGCTCTCGGCGACACGGTCGATGATGGAGGACGAGACCAGGGTTTTGCCCACCACTGAGCCGGGGTTCCAGCCGCTGCGGTTCCGGTACAGGTAGTCGATGGCGACGGCGAGGTAGTGATTCGGGTTCATCAGCCCGCCCACACCGTCGACAAGAGGTGTCACGATGCCGTGGCGGTCGGCGTCGGCGTCGTTGCCCGTGGCGATGTCAAAGGCGGCACCAGACGCAGAACCAGCGCCAGCGTCGGACATCCTGTTGATGAGCGAGGCCATTGCCGACGGCGACGAGCAGTCCATCCGGATCTTCTCGTCCCAGTCAAGGGTCATGAAGGCCCACTGCGGGTCCACCGTGGGGTTCACCACGGTCAGGTTCAGATGGTGGCGTTCACCGATCTCGCCCCAGTAGTCCACGGCGGCGCCGCCCATGGGATCGGCCCCGATGCGGACGCCGGCGTCGCGGATGGCATCAAGGTTCAGCACAGACGGCAGGTCGTCAACATAGCTGCTGAGGAAGTCGAACTTTCCGGTGGTGTCGGCGTCCATGGCATCTGCGAGGGGAATGCGCTTCACGCCGCGGAGGTCGTTTTCGAGCAGCTCATTGGCGCGGTTTGCGATCCACCCGGTGGCGTCCGAGTCAGCCGGGCCGCCATGCGGCGGGTTGTACTTGAAGCCGCCGTCCGCCGGCGGATTGTGGCTGGGCGTGACCACAATGCCGTCGGCCTGCGGCGCGCCGGCGGGAGCTTTCCGGTTGTAGGTGAGGATGGCGTGGCTCAGAGCCGGTGTGGGCGTGTAGCCGTGCCGGGCGTCGATCAGCACCTGGACGCCGTTGGCGGCGAGCACCTCAAGGGCCGAGTTTTGCGCCGGTTCACTGAGCGCGTGCGTGTCTTTTGCCAGGAACAGTGGGCCGGTGATGCCCTGCCCGGCGCGGTACTCCACGATTGCCTGCGTGATGGCGACGATGTGCTTCTCGTTGAACGACGCTTTGAGGCTGGAGCCCCGGTGTCCGGACGTGCCAAAAGCCACCCGTTGGCCGGGATCGCTGAGATCCGGCGTGACGTCGTAATACGCGTCAAGGAGGGCAGTGATATCAACAAGGTCCTGGGGTTGGGCAACTGTGCCCGCGCGGCTAGCCATGGCACCAGCATGCCAGACGAGCGCCGGAGGAAAAACGACGTGACCGGATTACTGCCCCTGTGACGGAAGATTTCCACCCGAGGCGGCGGGAGCAAACGTTGGAACAGACGTGAGAACTTGCGGCCGGAAACAAGTAGTGAAACTGAGTACTCCGCCCAAAAGTACCTATATACCACCGGCCCGCGCCGCTGCTACTTTCAAGAAAACTCCGGAAAGACCTTGGAATGATTCAGGAAATAAGCCGGGGATTTGGGGGAGATCAAGGACGACGGCGCCGAGCACCGCCGTCGCGGACGTCAGGAAAGCAGGGGGCGTGGCATGGTGGCAGGGGAAGGCGCGGCGGAACAGTCCAGACTAGCTGCCGAGCGGGTGGCGCGTCTTAAGTGCCAGTTCGACGAGACCGAGCTGGCCACAAAATCGTGGGACGCCGCCGCCGCCGACGAACGAATAGTGGCGGACAAGCTGAGTCAGCTCATTCCACACGGCTGGTACGTGCTGCATGATGTCCACTGGCCCGGCAGGCCCAAAGCCTACCTGGACCATGTGCTGGTCGGACCGGCAGGTGTGGTGGTTGTTGACGCGAAGAACTGGACGGGCGAGGTCCGCGTCTCCTCCGGTGTGCTGTGGCAGGGCCGCTACTCGAGGACACAATCAGTCGAAGGTGCGCTTGCCCAGTGCGCCGCCGTGGCGTCGGTGCTTTCACCCCGGCTTCGCCGGTTTGCCCGCCCCCTGATCTGCATGGCGACCCAGCCGGACCTCTTTGGAATCACCGGCTCGGATGTGGCCGTCGCAGGCACCGACCGCGTTGTGGACGCCATCCTGGCGCTGCCCGTGGCCCTTGACCAGGAGACTGTGGTGGGGCTTTATGCCCAGTTGGGGGAACAACTGACCCAGGAACAGGGCGAGGGTATGCGAGTGGTCAACCCGGCGGGGACGGCGCCAGGAGTTGGGGGACCGGGAGTTGGGGGACCGGGCGCTGAGGGACCGGTGAGCCACGTGAGGGTGCCCCGAGCGCGTGCACCCAAGTCGCCTTCAGTTGAGTTCCCGTCAGTTATGTCACGGCGGCCTGCGGTGTCGCCGGATTCAGGGCCAGGTCTCCCTGAGCCGGCCCTGGGGATCGGCGTGGGAAGGGGCGCCCGCGTGCGCAAGGGCATCACCACCGGGACGAAGGCCGGGGCCCACGAGCATGCGGGGACTGGAATGGGCAAGCTGTTTTTTCTGGCGGCCTTTGTGACATTTGCCGTCTATGTCCTGCCGTATTGGGGGCGGTAGGGCGCTTGACAGGGACTACGGCGGTAGGCTGGGAGCAAAGACTTTGTAGGGGGAAACCATGACTGACCAGCCGACCCAACGCCCTGACCCAGAGGGACCAGACGGACAAGGCCTGGGCGAGACGCCCGCGGGCTACCAGCCGCCGCAGTTTGTCCCTCCGCAGGGCTCCGAGATTCCTGCACCACCGGCCTATGAACATGGCCAGCAGTATGGTGGCCAGGACCAATACGGCCAGCCCGGCGGGCAGTACGGCCAGGACCAATACGGCCAGCCCGGCGGGCAGTACGGAGCGCCCTATGCCCAGCCCGGAAGCCCGTATGCCCAGCCGGGGAGCCCTTACGGCCAGCCGGCGGGAGCCTACGGCCAGCCTCCCAGCCCGTATGGCCAGCCCGCGTATTACGGAATGCCTGCGGAGCCCAAAGGCCTCAGCATCGCCAGCATGGTGTGTGGCATCGCCTCCGTCATACTGGGCTGGTTCCTGCTCCCGCAGATTGCCGCGATCATCACCGGCCATCTGGCGCTTCGGCGGGAACCTTCAGGCAAGGGCATGTCGATCACAGGCCTGGTCCTGGGGTACCTGTGCCTGCTCGGCTACGGGGCCTTCTGGGTTTTCGTCATCGTCGCGGCGGCGATGTACGGTACGAGTTCCAGTTACTCGTACTAGGACGTCCGCCGCACTGCCCCGGCCGTAGGCCCAGAGCACACAGCGGCCGTTTCAGAAGATCGACAGACCGGTTCTGGTGGTGAACTCGTCCAGCGCAGCGACTCCTGCGACGGAATTTCCGGATTTTCCCAAGCCGGGGCTCCAGACGCAGACGGTGCAGTTGTTGGGTACCACGGCGATGATTCCGCCGCCCACTCCGCTCTTTCCGGGAAGTCCCACCCGGTAGGCGAATTCGCCCGCGGCGTCATAGGTGCCGCACGTCAGCATTACGGCGTTGATCCGTTTGGTCTGCGGTGAGGACAGCAGTGCCGTGCCATCCACCCGCACGCCGTTGTTCGCCAGGAACCTGCTGGCCAAGGCGAGGTCCGTGCAGCTCATCTCCAGTGAGCACTGCAGGATGTAGTTGTCCAGCACGTCCTGCACGGGGTTCTCGAGATTGCCGCAGCTCGCAAGGAAGTGCGCCAGGGAAGCGTTCCGGTTGCTGTTCCTGGCCTCGGACTCGGCCACCACGGCGTCAACCCCGATCGCGCTGTTGCCGCTCTCCTGGCGCAGCAGGTCCAGGACTGCTCCCGAGGCATCGCCGGTGATGCTCAGGAGCTTGTCGGTGACCACCAGGGCGCCTGCGTTGATGAAGGGGTTCCGCGGAATTCCGTCCTCGTGCTCCAGCTGCACCAAGGAGTTGAATGGGTTGCCGGAAGGTTCGCGGAACACTCGCCTCCAGATGCCGTCGCCGTCGCCGGCGAGAACCAGGGCCAGTGCGAATACCTTGGAAATGCTCTGGATGGAGAACGGCACGGCGGCATCTCCAGAGGCGTAGACCTCGCCGTCCCCCGTGGCTACGGAAATGCCGAACTGGCCGGCGTCCACTGCCCCCAGCTGGGGTATGTAGTTGGCCACTTCGCCTTGCCCCAGCCGGGGTTTGATGGATCCGACGATGTCGTCGAGAAGATTTTGGATGTCCATGGATCGTGTGTTCTGTTCTGTCGAGTTGGCAGGGTCTGTCGAGTTGGGAGGGTTCGGGTCGGGAAATCGGAACGCTGGGTCAATGTTGTCGGGACCGGGTCCACAGCCGGATCTGCAGGTGTGCCAACAGGCGTTGTCCGGGATCCTGGAGGTCGATCCCGGCCACTTCGCAGGATCGGCGCAGCCGGTAGTGGACGGTGTTGCGGTGGATCACCAGGTCCTCGGCGCACCGGTTCACGTCGCCGAACGATTCCAGGTAGGCAAGCAGTGTTGTGGCGAATTCCGGGTATCGGTCGCAGAGCTCCGTGATGCCCTTGTGTCGGAGTTCGTGCCGGGATCCCACCAGGTCAAGCAGCTCATTGACCAGCACTGTGGTTTCCACTTCGCTGAACGACGCCACCTTGCGGGCCGGGTCCGTGCGGAGCACTGTCAGTACGTTCCTCACGTGCTCCAGTGAGGTGTGGAGCTTGTCCAGACGGTTAACCACGGGCCCGATGGCGGCCTGCACCTGCAGGTCCAAGTGGGCTCCGGCGTCGCGGACGATTACGTTCACCAGCCTGCTGATCGCGGCCGGGGACTTTACCGGATCCAGGTCCGGCAGGATGATGGCTGTTTCCAGTCCGAGGGCCCCGACCACGGCACCGGGCCGGTAACCGGCGGCATGGATCGACACGAGGTTGGCGAGTTCGCCGCGCTGGAGCTGAAGGCCCGGCGCCGACTGGTGCAGGCCGCCGGAGGAGACCAGCACCAGTGCGGCCGGCCTGGAAGGATCCAGTCCGGCAGACTGCGCCTGGGAATGGATCTGGGCCGTCCCGCTGAGAAGACTGGACACCCGGTCCCGGCGCATGGACTGGGACTGTTCGTTGCGGTGCCTCACCAGCTCGATGGCGGCGTGCCGGGCGGAACCCACCATAATCCTGTCCGTGTTGGCCGCAAGGCGTTCTGTCCCCTCCTGCAGCCAGATGTAGCCCAGGATCCTGCGGCCGGCGAAGATGGCGATTGCTACCCGCTCACGGAGTCCTTCCTCCGGGTTGGCCGGTATGTGGATGGGGACTTCACCGGCCTGCAGATGCTTGTACACGCCGGATTCCTTGAGCAGTTTCTGGTACCGCTCGGGCCCCCGGCGGGCCAGGATGGACAGCCTGCGCAGCTCGTCGACGTCGTTGGAGGCCGGGGAGTAGGCCAGCACCCGGTTGGCCGGATCCTCGATCACCACGTGGCCGCCGGTTAGGGTGGCAGTGGTCTGGGCGATGCCAAAAAGGTCACGCTGCATCAGCGTGGACGTGTCGGCTGACGGGAGTGATTCGCGGAGGCGGTCAGTCGCGATCCCTTCAAGCTGGTCCCACCGTGCCTCTGCGGCAACGGCAATGAGCCCCGTCCCGGTTCCGTCCAGGACCTCCCGGACGGCCGCCAGGTCCGCCTCGGAACCTTTGATAGCTATAGCCACGGGTCCGTCGGCCAGCAAGGCCCGCACTTTGGGCAGCGAAGCCCGCCCGCGGGCCCCGACCAGAAACACCAGGGCGCCGGGATCGACGGCGGCGCCGTCCTCCGGATCAACAATCACAGTTTCGCGGACCTGTTCATTCTCCGGCCCCGGAGCCATCAGCAGCCCGGCATTGTCGACGCCGAGGTCTTCCAGGATGTCGCTGAGCGTGACACGGATGGCGTCGCCGGGTTGCTCTTCAGGCCTCACGTCTTTGTTCAGACCCTTTCTGGTGCTTATCAAGTTTGATGCTCCGCGGAGCCGGCGGCTATTGCCACAGCCATGTACGTTACTCGCGTTCGCCCTGATCGAAATTGGTTCCCGGCACAATTGGGCCGACCTGAATTTGGCGGCCATCCCAAAACAAAGCTAGCCCTGGATCCCTAGAGTTGGATACCGGCCTTCCCGGCAAAGATGCCTGGAGGCCGCAGAACGCACCGGACCGTCCGCCGCACTGGACGGCGCAAGGAGTCAAAGGAGACCCCACGAATGACTTGTTTCAGCAACTGCGGGAAGCCGTCGTGAAGGCGGCCCCGGCCGGGACACAAACCACGGACACTGCAGCGGCCCTCGACAACGGCAGGGAGCTGCTGGCGGACAGGACGATTGCTGCGCAGGATTTTTCCAGCGAAGAGGCCGGCTACCACAAAACCCTCTCGCCGCGGCAAATCCAGATGATCGCCATTGGTGGAGCCATCGGTACGGGCCTGTTCATGGGTGCCGGAGGCAGGCTGAACGGGTCCGGCCCGGCCCTGGTCCTGGTCTACGCCGTCTGCGGCTTCTTTGCCTTCCTCATCCTGCGCGCACTCGGCGAACTGGTGCTCTACCGCCCGTCGTCGGGCTCCTTCGTGTCCTACGCCAGGGAGTTCTACGGCGAAAAGATGGCATACACGGCCGGCTGGCTGTATTTCCTCAACTGGGCCATGACCTCCATCGTTGACGTCACCGCCGTCGCCCTTTACGTGAAGTTTTGGGCGCCGTACTGGGGACCGGTGCGGGACATTCCGCAGTGGGTCATCGCGCTACTGGCGCTGGTGGTGGTGCTGGGCCTGAATCTGGTCTCTGTGAAGGTGTTCGGCGAAATGGAGTTCTGGTTCGCGCTGACAAAGGTGGCGGCGCTGATCCTGTTCCTCATTGTGGGCGTCTCCTTTATCGTCTTGGGTGGCAAAACGGACGCCGGAACGCCGGGAATCGGCGTCCTGCTGGACAACGGCGGAGCCTTCCCCACCGGGGCAGTGGCGCCGCTGCTGGCGATCAGCGGCGTGGTCTTTGCCTATGCAGCGATCGAACTGGTCGGCACGGCCGCCGGCGAAACGGCAAATCCCGAGAAGGTGATGCCGAAGGCGGTGAACACCGTGGTGGCCCGGATCGCCATCTTCTACATCGGTTCGGTGCTGCTACTGTCACTGCTCCTTCCCTTCACGGCCTACAAAGCGGGCGAGTCCCCGTTTGTCACGTTTTTCTCGCACCTGGGCTCGCCGGAGTCGGCGGCGGTGTCGGCGTCGGTCATGAACTTCGTGGTGCTCACGGCGGCCCTGTCCAGCCTGAACGCCGGTCTCTACTCCACCGGGCGCATTCTCCGGTCCATGGCCGTCAACGGGTCCGCGCCGGCGTTCACCTCCCGGATGAGCCACAGCGGGGTGCCATACGGCGGAATCCTGCTCACCGCCGTCGTCACGCTGCTGGGGGTTGGCCTCAACGCCCTGGTGCCTTCCCAGGTCTTCGAAATCGTCCTGGAGATCTCCGCCGTAGGCATCATCGGCGGCTGGGCCACCATCATGCTCTGCCACATCAAGCTCCAGAAGTGGGTCCGGCAGGGCAAGGCTGTCCGGCCCTCGTTCAGGCTTTTCGGTGCGCCATTTACGTCCTACCTGACGCTGGCATTCCTCGCATTCGTGTTGGTCACCATGGGCTTTTCCGAGACGGGACGGTGGGTCCTGCTCTCCTCGCTGGTACTGGTTCCGCTGCTCGGCCTTGGCTGGCACTCCACACATCGGCGCCGGGCTGAAGCAGCACTGGCGGGTGGGAAAGCATGAAAACCCAAAGCTCCGCGGAAAACGGAATGAGAATCGGAACGAAAAACAGCATGAAGTACGACGCCGTGTCCCCGGCTGTGCGGGTCCCGCCGGCGGAACCGGAGATCGGAACCCCAGCCGCGCATGGCGGATCCGTGCGGATTCATGGGAGTTCCTGGGCTATGCGCTAAAGCAACTTACCAACCGCCCCAGTCCAGCGGGCACAGGGGAGTCCGGTTTGCTGGGACAGATACGGCGCGCAACGGCCCTGCTGGGCTCGGTGGAGTCCTACTGGGCGTTTCCGGGACTTGGCACCGTTGGACGCCTCCGCGGCCTCATTCATGCCGGACTGTACCAGGAGGCCCTCGAGCTGGTGGACGGAGCCCGGGCGGGCATGTGGCGCCCCAGGCGCGGGCATGAGCAGCCCACACCCCGCATTTCCGGTTCTGCCGATCCAGGAGTCCAGGAGGCAGGTGAAACGACAGTGGTGCGGCCGCGCTTTGAAGTGCTTGTGGTTGATGATATTCCGGAGCGGGACGCCGAGGCGCTGAAAGGCGACATGCTGGCCCAGCAGCGGCCGGCCGACACCTTCAGCTACGACGTGAACGTCGTTTCTTCCTACGAGGATGCACTGGTGGCACTGCTGCTCAACCCGGATATCCAGGCCTGTGTGCTTCGGCCGGGGTTCGCCATTACGGCCTCCAGGCCGATGGGCTCGGACCTCAAGAGGTTCGTCTCCCGTTACGTGGAAGACGGTTTGGAGCGTCTGCGCCCCATCGACCGCATCCTGCGGCTGGCTGAACGGATCGAGCAGCTTCGGCCGGAGCTGGACGTCTACCTCGTAGCAGGTGTTGCCATCGAAGGGCTGGCCGGTTCACTGACCCGCCGCTTCGCGCGGATTTTCCGCCGCGAGGACCGGCTGGACCTGCATCTGTCCCTGCTCGCGGGCGTGACGGCCCGGTACGAAACGCCCTTCTTCACTGCCCTGCAGGAATACAGCCGGAGGCCCGCCAGCGTCTTCCACGCCCTTCCGATTTCCCGGGGCGGTTCAGTGGCGAACTCTCCCTGGATCCGGGACATGGCAGACTTCTACGGTCAGAACCTGCTGCTCGCGGAGACGTCCGCGACATCCGGCGGGCTGGATTCCCTGCTTGATCCACACGGCTCGATCAAGAAGGCCCAGACCCTCGCGGCGCGCGCGTTCGGGGCGCATAAAACGTTCTTTGTCACCAACGGCACTTCAACGGCGAACAAGGTGGTGCACCAGGCCATCGTGGCCCCAGGCGACATCGTCCTGGTGGACCGGAACTGCCACAAATCGCACCACTACGCACTGATGCTGTCGGGGGCGCAGGTGGCTTACCTCGACGCCTACCCGCTGGACCAGTATTCCTTCTACGGCGCCGTTCCGCTGGAGAGCATCAAGAAGATGCTCCTGGACTACCGGCGCGCGGGCCGGCTCGACCACGTCAAGATGATCACGCTGACCAATTGCACGTTCGACGGCGTTGTCTATGATCCCGAGCGCGTCATGGCGGAATGCCTGGCAATCAAGCCCGACCTCGTCTTCCTCTGGGATGAGGCCTGGTTCGCCTTCGCCACGTTCCATCCGGTGTACCGGCGTCGGACGGCAATGGCCGCGGCAGCGAGGCTTGAGGAGCAGTTCCAGGATCCTGGCTACAGGCTTCAATTCGCAGAGCAGTCGCAGGAACTCACGGATCCGGCGACCGGGGAACGTGCCGCTGACGAGGCGTGGCTGCAGACCAGGCTCGTTCCGGATCCGGCGAAGGCCCGGCTCCGGGTCTACGCGACGCAGTCGACCCATAAGACCATGACGTCGCTGCGCCAGGGATCGATGATCCATGTGTTCGACCAGGACTTCGAACAGCTCAACGGCGAGGCCTTCCGCGAGGCCTACATGACGCACACGTCCACGTCGCCGAACTACCAGATCCTCGCGTCCCTGGACATCGGCCGGCGGCAGGCGGAGCTGGAAGGGTTTGCCCTTGTGCAAAAGCAGGCCGACCTGGCCGTCAGCATCGCCCAGGCGGTGGCACGCAACCCGCTGCTGAAGAAGTACTTCCAAATACTGGGCGCCCGCGAGCTGGTACCGGAGCAGTTCAGGGTGACCGACTGCTCCATGCCGCTGAACCACGGGCTGTCCACCTTCGACGAGGCGTGGCGCCGCGACGAGTTCGTGGTTGACCCGAGCCGGCTCACGCTGGATATCGGCCTCACCGGTGTCGACGGGGACACCTTCAAGCACGACCACCTCATGGACAAGTACGGCATCCAGGTCAACAAGACTTCGCGGAACAGCGTGCTGTTCATGACCAACATTGGCACTTCACGCAGCGCCGTGGCCTACCTGGTGGAGGTGCTGGTGAAGCTGGCGGAATCGTTCGAGACGGAGAAGCGCACTTTGGGTCCACGCGGACTCGGGGCGCTGGAGGCGCGGATAACAGCACTCAGCAGTTCCCCGCCTGCTCTTCCGGACTTTAGCCGTTTCGCCAGCCGTTTCTGTTCGGGCGCCACCCCGGACGGCAACCTCCGGGCCGCCTACTTCGAGACCTACAAGGACGGGGCCACGGAGTACCTGGAGCCCACCGAGCTTGCCGCGCGGGTGGAGGCCGGCCAGGAAGTTGTTTCCGCCGGTTTCGTCACGCCGTACCCTCCAGGCTTCCCCATCCTGGTGCCGGGCCAGGTGATCACGGGAAACGCCCTGGCCTTCATGGCCGCGTTGGACACCCGGGAGGTCCATGGTTTCGACCCTGCCCTGGGCTACAGGGTCTTCTCTTCGGCCTGGCTTGCCGCGGACTGATCCGGCCAGAGGCGTGCGGCTGTCCTAGGAGCGGGTTTGTCCCAGCCTCGACCGGTGGGCGTTGTACCTGAGCTGCAGGATCCGGGCACCGCCCGCGATGGCCACCAGGACGCCACCGGTGACGCTGGCTATGAACAGGGCCATGCCCAACGGGACGGATCCTTCCAGCCCCAGGTATCTGACGGCAACCTGCTCCTGGTTTTGCAAAATGAAGATGATCAGCAGGATGAGGAGCACCAATGCTGCAACCACCGCTGCCCACACCACCCCGGCCCGCGTGACCCGCGGGGCTGCCGAAGGCGCGGCTGCTGGCGGGGGCGCGGCCGGTGTGGGGGTTGCCGGGGCGGCCGCGGTGGTCCCGGGGGCGGCTGGCCCCTGGGTTGCGGGAGGATTGGCCGGGCTGGACTTCGCCACCGGCTGCCCTGCATATTCCTCACCGGTCTGAGGCTGCCGCTCTACACCGCCCGCAGGCATGGATTGTCCTGTACTCATCTCGCCACCTCTTTAGTAAGCATACTTATAGTCCCACCATAATGGCCGTCCGGCAGCGGTGTATAGCGGCGGAGCAGAAGTCAGCCGTCGGCGAGCCGGCGGGCGTGCTCACGTTCGGCTTGCGCCAGTTCCCCGGCCCCGCTGGCCTCCAGGACCCAGACGGTCACCACGCCTTCCGGCCCGGCGACGGATTCCGCGCTGAGGGCGTCTTCCATCCTGCGGCGGACCTCGGCCAGATGCTCCGGCTCGGTGGCGAAGATGACTTTCACGCGGACGGTTCCGCCGGTCCGCTCAGCGCTGGTGTGGTGCCCTGCAAGTGGACAGGGCGGCTTGTGCTCCCAGCTCCCGCAGAGTGCAAGCGTGATGGCGGCGCCCGGAGCGCGGAGGTCGGCATCAGCGTCCATCCGGAGTCTGGCGTTGTGCGCATAAAGTCCCCGCATGGCTCCATTGTCCGGCATCGCCCCATCCGGGCCCAGCCGGAAGGGCCTCGCTCAAACGTGAACGGGGCCCTTCCCGGATATTGGGTCATGCCAGCTTGTCAGACCTTCTCGAAGGTGTGGTCAGCAGCAGGCTCCTGGACCGTTGGTGCCTTCCGGCGGGGGGCGAAAGCCCAGAACTTGAATTCGGGTTCGGTCAGGTCCGGCTCCGGACCGGCCGGCTGCTTTTCCTGCTTTGCCTCTGGCTCGCGTTGGGTTTCCTTGCGGATACCCCACCCGAAGTCCTTACTCGATGAATAGCACATCACAACCTCCTAATAGTGATTGCCCTTTAATCGTCCTCCGTATCTGCCTCCGAGTCGACACCCCGCCCGAATAGTCCAATTCGCGGCTTTCCAGGGTCACCGGTTTTCGGTCATCAGATGCCAGGCCTCCTCAGGGTAGGGCCACGGGGACTTCCTGAGGCAGCTAGAAGCGAATGGCGTCAATCACCTTGATCCGGACGGCAACCAGGGCCGGGATGGCGCCCGCCAACGCGCCCACGAGCACCGCGGAGCCCAGGCCGAGTATTGCGGCCTCAACCGGAAACCCCGGGTACTCCTTGAGGCCCGGTGCGATATGGGCCTGGATCCACGGGTTCTTCACGACTGCCACGGAAATCATGACCCCCACGATCCCGGCTACTGCCGTAGCCACAACGGATTCCATCATGACGCCGAGGAAAATCCGCTGTGAAGTTGCGCCAAAGCTGCGGCGGATGCCGATTTCACGCACCCGGTACCGGACAGTGACCATTGAAATGTTCAGCATGCCCACCGCTCCCAGGAGAAGGACAAGCCCGGCAATGCCACCGACGGCAAGCTGGACAGTTGCGAACGGATCCCCGTAGCTGGCGTAGTCCATCCGGTCCACCTGCACCTGCATGCCGGGAAATTGCCGCTGCAGGTCTGAAGTGATGGCAAGTTTGAGCGCTTCGGCCTGATCGTCCCCAACCCAAAGTTTGAACTGGCTGAACCCTCCCGAGGAAATATCCGCGCGGTCCGCTGCCCCGGTCAGCATAAAGGCCGACGGCGGTGCCTGGGGGAACTGATCGGGAACCACCCCGATGATCACCGCCGTCGTCTCCTGAGTTCCCAGCAGCTGGACTTTTGGATTTGTGGTGAGGTTCGGCCGTCCCGCCGCGTTGTAGAAGCCCTCTGAGACAACCAATGCCGGGGCCAGCCGATTTTCGTCGTCGGCAGCAAACCATCCGCCCTGGCGGACGTCCAGGCGGTGGATCACCCCATAGCCGGGATCCACAAGTTGCAGGTTCACCTGCTGCACGCCGTAAGGGGACTGGAAGGAATGCTGTGCCTGGTCTGAATGTGAATAGTAGGTGATCCCGTAGCGGTCGATGACGCCCTGGTACGCCTCCTCAAGTTTTTGCTGATCCGGCGGGGTTGGCCCAAAGACCCCGATGCCAAGGGTTGCGGCGCGCCCGCCGTTTTGTTCTGAGGACGCTTTGAAACCTTCACGTGCCAGGTTTCCTAAACCCACTACCGAGGTCAGGGCGGCCACGGAGAGTGCCACTCCCACGAGCGCCAGAAGAATGCGGGTCTTGTTGATCCGCAGTTCCTGCCAGGCTTCCACGAGGGCAGAAATAATCCCGGTCACGCGCTCACTCCCATCGGTACGTCGGTAACGGAGAGGACGCCTGTTTCCAGCCGGTAGCAGGCCCGCGCAAGGGACGCGACGTTGACATCGTGGGTGATGGTGATGAGGGCCGCGCCGGATTCGGTTGCCACAGTGTCCAGCAGCGCCATGACTGCTTGTCCTGTATCCACATCGAGGGCGCCGGTAGGCTCATCCGCAAGGATAAGGCGGGGTCGGCGGACCAGTGCACGGGCGATGGCAACTCTTTGCTGTTCACCGCCGGAGAGCATGTTGGGCAGCGTCTGGGCGCGGTGGGCAAGGCCCACCCGGTCAAGGATGTCCATGGCTATCTCCCTGCGCCGCCAGAATTGGGTACCGCGGGCGTAAAGCAAAGGTGTGATGACATTGTCCAGTGCGCTACGGCCCGGCAGCAGGTTGAACTGCTGGAACACAAATCCCACGGCCTCCCCGCGGAGCCTTGCCCTGGCGCCGCCGTTCAGTTGCTGCACCGGCGTTCCCTGGAAGTTGAGTTCCCCGCTGGTGGGCACGTCGAGGAGCCCGAGCAGGTTCAGCAGGGTGGACTTGCCGCAACCGGACCGTCCCACCACTGCTGTGTGGTCGCCGCTGTGAACAGCGAGGTCAACTCCGCGGAGAATATGGAGCTCCTGGTCATCAGGCAGCACGACCGTCCGGGTCACGCCTTTGAGGGCTACCAGTTCCTCCACGGTTAGCCACCCATCGGAAAGCCCGGCCCGCCGAACTGCGGCCCCATGGGCGCTTGCGCGGGTGCGCCGGGAATGAACTCAAGGACCGCTTCGCCTTCGGCCAGCCCCGAGACCACCTCCACCAGGGAACCATCGTTGAGGCCCAGTTTGACCTTGCGCTGCTGGGGTTCGCCCATAGGGCTGCCTGGCGGTGTTCCATCAGCCGGTGCCGTGCCGGCAGGCGCGCCGGCCGCAGCGCTGCCGGCGTTGGGGGCCATGCCTGCCCCTGCGAGCCAGACGATGCCTTCCTTGACGCTGCCTTCCACGGACGTGAGCGGCACCGTGACAACGTTGACGGCCTCGCCGGCAGTGACGGTCATAGTGGCCCCCAGTCCCGCAAAGACTTCAACATCTGTCGGGACAGCGCAGCTAAGGGTTCCAGTGGGCGTTCCACCCTGCTCGGGCGCCCCGCCGGAAGCTCCGGGACCCGCTGTGGCGTAGGGGACCGTGCGGCTTACGCCCCCGCCAAGACCCCCGGCGAGACCGCTGGTGACGGCAGCCTCTCCGGCTGCGCCGGTCACGCTCTTCAGGTCCACAGCGGGACAGGTGAACGGAGCGGGACCGCCGACAAGCGAGACTTGCGCTGAGCCTGGCTTGGCCAGGAGCCGGTATTGCTGGGCAGCGTCTACAGAGCCGCTGACAGTGTAGGTTCCGGGGTCGACTGATCCGGCAGCCTGGCCGACGCTGACCTGTTGGTCGATCAGTACGTCCAAGGTCTTGAGCTGACCGCCAGCCGGTGCCAGCACATCGGTATAGGTATACGTGGGCAGGGCCGTCGTCCGGGATGGCTGCGGGACCTCGGAACCCTGCACTCCTGTTCCGGTTGCCGCCTCAGCGCTGGCCTCAACTTCCGGCCGCGCAGGCTGAACTTCACCCCGGACCTGGTACAGGGCATCTCCGGAGCTCACCTTCGCGCCGGGCTCCACGAAAATGTACATCACGACGCCGGCCACGGTGTTCCGCACGCCAACCGCGGCGTCATTTTGGACGGTCGCCTTGATCTCCACTTTGTTGGTGACCGTCGCCCGGGAGGCCTGGACTACGGGAATAGCGACTTCGGCCCCTGGGCCAGCCACCGCCGGTTCCGGTTCCATCCCATCGACGAAAGCGATTTTAATCAACGACACCGCAATGACTGCGAAGACTGCCAGCCACGCTGTCGGCAAAATGACACGCCTGAAAACTCTCATTCCTGCCCCCATCAGTAACTTCGAGAGCACCTCTCCTGGAGATGCATACTCAGCATATAGTCAGCCAACTCAAAAACTGGGAAAGGCTTGTAGTTGACTGCTCCGGATGTGCGGCTAGAAGCCGAGCTGTGCCGCAACCTGAAGCAGGAGGAGTTCCGATCCCATGGGCCCCACCAGCTGGATGCCCATCGGCAGGCCCATTCCCGGCTGACCGCCCGTCCAGTGCACGGGAACGGTGATGGCAGGGAGGCCGCAGACGTTCACCATGGAGGACCAGGGCGCGAATTCACACTGCTTGCGGTAATCGCCGTCGGCGTCTCCGGCCCACTCCTGCGCAGGCCAGTGGCCGTCCCCATGGGCCGCCCCCGTAAACCAGCCGACAGGTCGGGGCGTTTGTGCAAGTGCGGGCATCAGCATCAGGTCCCACTGCCGGTACTGCGTGACGGTGTCGCGCTGGAACTGCCGCAGGAACGCGACGGATTCGTTGAGCTTGGCGGCGCTGCGCTGCTGCGCGCGACGCCTGAACGTCCGGGTCAGCGGTGCCAGCAGCGCCTCGCGTTGGGGAGTGATCCTGGCCGTTCCGACGGCGGCGGTCCATGCGGTGGTGAAAGCATCCGGGTAGCGGTTGTCGTAGCCGACGGACGCCTCCGCGACGGTGTGTCCTGCGTGTTCCAGCAGGTGTGTTCCGGTGCGCAACGCGTCCAGGGCTTCCTGCTCCGGGGTGAAGGGGAAGGTGGTGGACCAAGGGCTGTCCAGCGTCAGGCCGATCCGCAGCCGGCCCGGCACCTGCCGCAATTGTTCCAGGTAACTGGCGGCAGGCTGTGGCGCCAGTGCATCCATCATGAGGGCCGCGTCCTCGGCGGTCCGGGCGAGGGGGCCCGCCACGACCAGCCGCGCCGGATCTCCCGAGCTCTCCCCGGAGGGGACCAACCCGCGGCCTGGCTTCAATCCGACGAGTCCGCAGGCCGCAGCCGGGATCCGGACGGAACCGCCGCCGTCGGTCCCTGGCGCGAAAGGAAGCATTCCTGCAGCGACCGCGGCAGCGCTGCCCCCTGAAGAACCGCCGGAGCTTCTGCTGGGGGCATACGGATTTCGCGACGGCGGGGCGATACGGTTTTCGCTGTAAGCCGTCAGTCCGAACTCCGGAACCTGGGTTTTACCGAGGGATACAGCGCCCGCGGACTTCAGAAGCGCCACCAGTGCGCCGTCGGTAATGGCAGGTTTGTGGTCCACGGCGGCGCTGCCGTGGGTGGTCACCACGCCCGCAACGTCCGTGAGGTCCTTGAAGCCGAGTGGCATTCCGTGGAGGAGGGGGAGGGCTTCAACGTCCCGGCTGCTGAGCGGCTGCATCGCTAGCCGTCTCCCGGGCTCCCTTCGGAGCCGGGCGTACCGCGCGTCGGCAGCGCCGGCATCGGCAATTGCCTGCTCTGCAGTCACTGTAACGAAAGCGCCCAGCAGCTTGTTTTTGGAATCAATCCGTGCCAGGTAGTGGGCGGAGACCTCCCTGGCCGAGAGGTCTCCCGCCTGCAGTGCGGCGCACAACCGGACGGCAGAAAGTTCGTGGATTTCAGCCAAGGAAGCGCGGTTCCAGTCGCAGCTCTGAGGCGGAAGTCCCGCCGTCATCCGCGTCCTGTGCAGTGACAATGAAGGCGCCCTTGCCCGGCACTTCCGTCACGGCCTCCATCAGTTCGGTGCCGTGATAAACCAACCCCACGCCGTCGTCCGTGCAGTGTGTTTCCCCCAGTGTTCCGTTAGCGACGAGCCGATGCACCAAGGGGCGGCGTCGCTCCCCGGAATCGTAGTGGACGCCATTGGCGCAAGCGAGGAAGGCCAGGCCGTTGTTCACCGCGCGCAACTCCGGCCCGAATGAGTCTGTGGTGCCGCCCTGGAACCAGCAGATGGAACCCGCAGAGACTCCTGCCAGCACCACTCCGTGCTGCCACGCACGGTGCAGGATGTGGTCCAGTCCGTGTGCACGCCACACAGCGAGCAGGTTCACCACTGATCCGCCGTTCACCCACACCACGTCCTGCTCGAGGAGGTGGGCCTCCGGATCCGCATGGTTGGGCATCGAAAAAAGGTTGAGGTGGCTGAAGTCGAAGCCGGCCAGCAGGGCTGCCTGATCCAGTTCGGCGTTAAACCAGCGCTGGTCGCCCGATGCGGTGCCCAGATGGACTACCCGCGGCGCCCGGCCACTGACCCCGGAAAGCTCCACGGCGTGATGCACCAAGCCGCTGAACTCCAGCCGCGTTCGAAATCCGGGCTTGTAGCCCCCGGATGTGGCCAGGATGGTGGGTTGCTCGGCGGGCATGCGTCCTCCTAAGTTCATTCAGAAGCGTAACTTGTCCACGTTTCCAAAGCGGGGTGAGGCGCTGGCGCTAGGCTGGGAAGAGACCATGATTTTCCGAAAGAGGACTTCCGTGAGCGATTTCGATACCGTGCCAGTCAACGACGTCCCTGACGACGCCGTGATCCTTGACGTCCGCGAAGACTACGAGTGGGTGGCCGGGCATGCAGAGGGCGCCGTGCACATCCCACTGGACCAGCTCCCGGCCCGACTGGACGAACTTGACCCTGACGAGGACCTTTACGTCATCTGCCGGACGGGCGGCCGCTCGTTCCGCGCTGCCGGCTGGCTCACAGGCCAGGGCTACGCTGCCATCAATGTGGCCGGTGGAATGGACCAGTGGCTCGAGTCAGGGAAGCCGCTCGTCTCCGATAACGGACTCAAGCCCCTGGTGCTCTAAACCCCGCCGACCCATTCGTCCGTCCATCACCACAAAGGAACCATCATGCCGGCGTCCCCCGTTACGTACACCTTTCTTGGGCCTGAAGGGACCTTCACCGAGGCGGCGCTGATGCAGGTCCCCGACGCCGCCCAGGCCACCCGTATCCCGGCGTCCAATGTGAACGCCGCGCTGGACAAGGTCCGGGACGGTTCGGCGGACGCGGCCATGGTCCCCATTGAGAACTCAGTCGAGGGCGGGGTGACGGCCACCCTCGACGCCATCGCCACCGGCCAGGAACTCCGCATCATCCGCGAAGTCCTGGTGCCCATCAGCTTCGTGCTGGTCGCCCGGCCCGGCGTGGCGGTTTCCGATATCCGCCGAATCTCCACGCATGGGCACGCATGGGCGCAATGCCGGCTGTGGGTGGAGAACAACATTCCCGGTGCGGAATATGTGCCCGGATCCTCCACGGCAGCGTCGGCGGTAGGGCTGCTGGAGCAGGACGCGCACTACGACGCCGCGATTTGTGCACCCATCGTCGCCCAAGAGCAGCCGGGCCTGTCGGTCCTGGCGGAGAATATCGGCGACAATCCTGGCGCGGTGACCCGGTTTGTCCTGGTCAGCCGGCCAGGGGTCCTGCCGGAACGGACCGGGGCGGACAAGACCACGGTGGTGGTGCCGCTCCCGGAGGACCGTCCCGGCGCCCTGATGGAAATCCTGGACCAGTTCGCCACCCGCGGGGTGAACCTCAGCCGGATCGAGTCCCGGCCTACCGGACAGTACCTTGGCCACTACTTCTTCAGTATCGACGCCGACGGGCATGTGGGTGACGCGCGCGTGGCTGACGCTTTGGCCGGGTTGCACCGCATTAGCCCGGCAACCCGCTTCCTCGGTTCCTACGGGCGGGCGGATGCGCAGACGGCCTACATTGCGCCTCACACATCTGACGAAGCATTCAAGGCCGCGCATGAATGGGTGGGAGCCATCCTGCAGGGGGAACCTATAGCGGAAAGCGTTTCCGGAGCTTCGCCCACAGCGTAGGTAAATGCCATCCGGAGTACTACCGCACGCCTGGTACTGTGCGTATGCTTGCTTGATCCACATTGGGGGATGGCCCCTAACGAAGGGAGCGGGTCATGACTACCAGCAGCAGTGATAATGACGGCCAGGGGATGATCGTCAATCCCAAGCCGACTGCCGACAACCAGGACTGGGACGGCGACGAAGCGGACCGCGCTGACCGCCTGCGCTTCGAAGAAGAGCAGGCCATGATCCGCGAGCAGTCCGAGGCCCGGGCAGCCGCTAAAGCCGCAGCCGAAGCCGAAGCAGCCAAGAAGGCCACCGCCTGAATGGTCCTGCCGGTCCCCAGATGCGCTGGCCCCATACCTGACCCCATCCCCTGCCAGATCCACTGAACTGACCAGATCTACTGAACAGTCACATCGGCCGCTGAGCCCTGACCCGGATCAGGAGTGAGCGCGGTTCCACCCGGACACTCAGTCTGGTGGCCTCTCCGGAGGTGTCCCCGTCGAGCTGTGTCGGCATCGGCTCCGGACACTTGATGACAATCTTCCCCGAGTGGTACATGGTCATGATCGGCAAGTTCCCCTTGTGCTTGAAAATGACCTTGGCGTACATGGCCAGCCAGCCAATGGCGCTGCGGGGGCTCATCACCACCACGTCCAGCATCCCGTCGTCGATCATTGCCTGGGGAATGAAATCTATGCCTCCCGGGACGAGCCCGCAGTTGGCAAAAAGCACGCTGCGGATGTTCCGCACCTGCTCCGCGCCGCCATCCAGGGAAATGGACACTTTCTTGCGCCGGCCAGGCATGTGCCGCATTCCGGCCTCGGTGTAGGCCAGCCAACCCACGGCTTTCTTGAGGCCGTCATTCGTGTCCGCCAGCACCTCGGCGTCCATGCCTATTCCCGCGATCACCAGGAAGGCGTGTTCGGAGGAGTGGCCGGTGCGTGAGTTTTCGATGCCCATCCTGCCGGTGTCGATATATCGCTGCTGGCCGAACAGTGCGGTCTGGACGTTCGAGTGGAGGTCGTAGACGTCCAGGTCCACATTGCGGGCCAACAGGTTCCCCGTCCCCAGCGGGATGAGGCCCATGGCGACACCCGTATGCGCGAGGGACTCGGCAACCACACGCACTGTACCGTCACCGCCGCCCACCAGGACGACGTCGGGCTTGCAGTCCAGCGCCGAGCGGACCTGAGAGAATCCAGGGTCCTCCGCCGTCGTCTCGAAAAAGAGAGGGGCCTCCCAGCCCGCCGTGAGGCAGGCGCGTTGGATGGCTGCTTTGGCCTCGGCGGAGCGTGCCTTGATGGGGTTCAGGACCACTGCCACCCGCTGCAGGCCGAGGCCAGTGTCGTGGGCATCCCCACCGACTGCGCTCCTGACATGCAGCGCCTTGAGCTTGCGCACGCCCCACCAGCTGGAAACGGCGAAAGCCAGTGCCGAGGCACTCAGGAGGTAAAGCAGCCAGTCGCTCATGGTGCTTCAACAGTATCCCGGCGAGGGCCTCCTCGTTCCCGCCTCCTGCTGGCCGCCCCGCCCCCGCCGGATTGGATACTCTTATCTGGTGATCGACGTAAAAGACCTCAGCGAAAACCCGGACAAGTTCCGAGCCAGCCAACGCGCCCGCGGCGCGGACGAATCAGTGGTGGACGCGATCATCTCCGCAGACTCTGCCCGCCGCGCCGCCCTGATCCGGTACGAGAACCTCCGGGCCGAGCAGAATGTCTTCGGCAAGAAGGTGGCACAGGCTAAGGGCGACGAGAAGAAGGCCCTCCTGGCCGAGGTTAAGGAACTGGCCAACACGGTAAAGGCCGCATCGACGGAGGCTGATGCTGCCCAGGCCAAGCAGGACGAACTGCTGCGCGTCATTCCCAACCTCATTGAGGATGGTGTCCCCGCGGGCGGCGAGGACGACTACGTTGTGGTCAAGACCGTGGGTACGCCCCGCGAGTTCCCCGATTTTGAGCCGAGGGACCACCTGGAGATCGGCGAGCTGATCGGCGCCATCGACATGGAGCGCGGCGCGAAGGTGTCCGGCTCCCGCTTTTACTTCCTGCGCGGTGTGGGGGCAAGGCTGGAGATGGCACTGCTGCAGATGGCCATGGACCAGGCCATCGAGGCCGGCTTTATCCCCATGATCACCCCCACTTTGGTGCGCCCCGAAACCATGCAGGGCACAGGTTTTGACGTAAAACACGACGCCGAGATCTACCGCCTCGCCGAGGACGACCTTTACCTGGTGGGCACCTCGGAAGTGGCACTGGCGGGTTACCACGCCGATGAGATTCTGGACCTGTCCGCGGGCCCTATCCGTTTCGCCGGCCAGAGCTCCTGCTACCGCCGGGAGGCCGGTTCGCACGGCAAGG
Source organism: Arthrobacter sp. ISL-48 (assembly GCF_018613805.1). GTDB lineage: Bacteria > Actinomycetota > Actinomycetes > Actinomycetales > Micrococcaceae > Arthrobacter. Next base: position 69,702 of record NZ_JAGGPL010000022.1, on the reverse strand, counting down.
ACACCCGCGGCATCATCCGCGTGCACCAGTTCAACAAGGTGGAAATGTTCATCTACACCACTGTTGAAGAGGCCGCCGCGGAGCACCAGCGCCTGCTGGCCTGGGAAGAGGAGATGCTGGCCAAGTGCGAGATCCCGTACCGGGTGATCGATACCGCAGCAGGCGATCTTGGGATGTCTGCAGCCCGTAAGTTCGACTGCGAGGCCTGGGTTCCCACCCAGGGTGCCTACCGCGAACTCACCTCCACATCCAACTGCACCACGTTCCAGGCCCGGCGCCTGAACATCCGTGAGCGTGTGGTCAATGAGGAGGGCGTGTCCAAGGGAACCCGTGCCGTGGCCACCCTGAACGGCACGCTCGCCACCACCCGCTGGATCGTGGCCATCCTGGAGCACCACCAGAACGCTGACGGTTCAGTCAACGTCCCCGCCAAGCTGCAGAAGTATCTGGGCGGCCTGGAAGTCCTCCCGGTGCTCTAATTTTGGCCCAGCCAGTCCAAGGCCCCGCCTAGGATTGGCGGCGAGGGCGCCGGTGCCTCCCAGCCGACCTTCTCGCGCGCCTGCCGATGGCCCTGAGTGCCCAGGAGCGAAGGTGAAGGTGACCTCCGCTCCTGCGGCTTGTCAGGGAGTCGGCCGGATCGCTGTGTCCGAGCTGTAGGAGGTGATGGCAGAGGCCGCACCGCTGTCCAAGACCTTTGAGTGGCTGGTTGACCCGTCGAGGACTACGTGCTGGGCAGGAACATTGGCGACTACATGGTTGAGGCCCACGATGTTACTGTCGCCGCCGGCGATGAGGATGATGGTGGGCCGGGCGTTCTGGGGAATGACCTTATTGGGAGCAACGTCGTAGGCGAAGATGTTGTTCGAGATGAAGTTGTTGTCTCCACTCACGTGCAGAACGCCGTACAGGTCGTCCAGGCCATTGTTCTTGCTCAGGAACGGCGGAAACCCTTCCGTTCCCCTCCTGAAATGGTTGGCCGTCACCAGGTTTTCTTTACAGCCACTGAGAAGGCGCATCATTCCGGGATAGAAGCCCTGGAGCCGGTTGGACGTCACCGAACACCTGTTGCACCCGGTGAACTCAATAAGGCTCCGGCCTCGCGGAAAGAAGTTATTTCCGGTGACCAAGAGCCCTTCATGGTTCTCCGCAAGGAGAGTGACACCGTCCGGGCCGGCGCCCATAAGGTTGTCGCTGACGATCGTCGCCTGGCCCGCCCCCGTAAGTTCGACGCAGTTTCCGCATTCGGCGATCATGTTGTCATGTACACGCAGCGCGTCGGCGCCTCGGACGATCAGTGCGTGCTCGAGGTAGACGAATCCCATCCCCGTGATGTGCAGTGAGTCGTTGTCCGAGGCCACTTCGATTCCGGTCCGGCCGTTGTGGTAACTGTTCTCGTCGGGTGTGAAATCCATTCCGTCAAGGCAGAAGTCGCGGAATACGATTCCGGACAGGCGGGGGCTGCCGGTTCGGCGCACGAGGAATGCCTGGGGTGTGGCCCCGGGAGTGAGGACCCGGATGTGGCTCCCCCCGGGTTGGAGTTCAAGCCACCCCGTGGTGTCCACGTTGCCGGCGATGCTGCGGGAGAAGAAGCCGTGGCCGAAGCCCGCGATTGTCAGATAGCTGATGTCGATGACTACCTGGGTGTGCAGGTCGTAGTCGCCCGGTGGAACGAAGATGACTGCGCCGGGTTTCGCATCCGGGCTGGTCTGGCGATGCTTGATATCGGCGATGATGTCGTTGATGATGGCGCCAATATCGGACTCGGCCGTGATTTCCGGGTGCCCCTTGATCTTCCAGGCGGTCACATCGTAGGCGTTGGGTGAAGCAAACACTGCCCCTTTGCCCCCGTCGTCGGCGTTCGCGTTTTGTGTGGCTCCAAGAGTCAGGGCCGCGGCCAGGGTGCCGGCGGCACCGGCTCCGATCAGGCGGCGGCGGCTCGGATTCGCCGTACTCAGATTCTTTTCACTTAGTCGTTCCACTGGTTCTCCTCCATGCGGTCAAAGATTGCTTCCTTGGATCTTTTCGCCCAATGCCAAAGTCAGACGCCAAAACGATTTATCATTAGGTTGGGAAGAAGCCTATGAGTGCGCTCGCCGCCCTGTCAACGCCAAAATGCCGTCGCCCTGTTTTGTCAAACGCACGGCCAAAGTGACGGTTGACACACGTCGCTCACAAGTTCTAGTATGTTGCCAAGTCGTTTTGGCAAAACGATTTGTCATTTACTTCCCATTGCCCTTCCATTCAACGAGAAACGGAGTCGACAGCGATGTCCTCTCGAAACAGAATCTCCAAGCTCGCCACCATCGGTGGCCTGTGCACCGCCGTCGCGCTGGTTGCAACGGGCTGTGGTGCGGGGGGCCCCACGTCCACCGACGGTGCCGGCTCCAGCTCCATCAACGTCCTGGTTGAGGCCGGCGGCCACGCAGAACTGCAGCCCATCGCCGACCAGTGCAAGAAGGACACCGGGGTCAACGTCAACTTCGTTGAGCTCCCTTACGACGGCCTCTTCAACCGTCTCTCCAGTGAATTCTCCTCCGGCACCGTCTCCTTCGATGTTGCCGCCCTCGACTCCGTCTGGCTGCCCAGCTTCAAGGACGCCCTGCAGCCCATCGACGAGCTCTTCACCGACGAGGCAAAGAAGGACATCTTCCCTGCGCTGGTCAAGGAAGCCAATGTTGACGGCCACTTCATCGGAATGCCGGCCTGGACCAACGCCGAGATCGTCCTTTACCGCAAGGACCTTTTTGAGGATGCCAAGAACAAGGCCGACTTCAAGGCCAAGTACGGCTACGAGCTCGCCGCACCCAAGACCTGGCAGCAGTACCAGGACATCTCGGCGTTCTTCACCAAGGACGGCATGTTCGGAACAGACGTCAAGGGCGGCGTCGAAACTGAATACCTCACCCACGTGCTGCAGGCCGGGTCTCCGATGGTCCTGGACAGCAACAACAACGTAGTCATTGACAATGCAGCCCACAAGCAGGCGCTGGACTTCTACACCAGTCTCGTCAAGGACGCTCCGGCCGGCGCGGCACAAGTGGACTGGGCCGCCGCGCAGAACCTGTTCAACCAGGGGAAGACAGCCATGACCCAGTTCTGGGCCCATGCATACCGGCAGATCCCCAAGGACTCCCCGGTGTACGGCAAGGTCGGAACGGCCCCGATGATCGGCGGGTCCGCTGGTGTGGCCGGTGTTCCCGGCCCTTGGTACCTTTCAGTACCCAAGGCCACCAAGAACGCGGACGCTGCCAAGAAGTTCGTCAGGTGCGCATTCGACCACAATGACCTGGCTATCCAGTCAGACCTTGGCCTGGCAGCACGAATCTCTGCGTTCCAGAAGTACCAGGACCAGCCCGGCTACGAAAGCTTCAAACCGCTGATCGAAACACTCAATGCTCCCGGGACGGCAACCCGCCCGGCAACGGCAAAGTGGCAGCAGATTGTCGACACCGTGCTCGTACCCATGCTCCAGAAGGCCGTCGCTGGCGGAGACAGCGCGAGTTTGCTCGCTGACGCCAAGACCAAGATCCAGGCCCTCATCAAGTAAGACTCCGCGGCCGGCACCAGCCCACCTGGCACTACCAGCAAAGGCAGTGCCGGCCGCGGCCCCAACCAACGGAAGAGAATCCCGTGCGCATCCCTGATCGCCGCTTCGCCCTCTACCTGATGACTCCGGCGGCACTGTTCCTCGCAGTCTTTGTTGCCTACCCGCTGCTCCGTCTAGTCACGGACAGCTTCTTCAAGATCTCCCCGATCGTCGGAGGTCCCCGGGACTTTGTGGGGCTGGACAACTACGTCCGCGCCTTCACCTCCGAGGCCTTCATCGGGGCCGGCTGGCGGACCCTCGGCTACACCCTGATGGTGGTGACCCTCGAGTTCGCCTTGGGCCTCGGCATGGCCCTGCTGTTCACCACGCTTGGAAAGGCTTCGGAAATCTGGCGGACCATGTTCCTGTACCCGCTGATGATCGCCCCGATCGTGGCCGGGCTGCTGTGGAAGTTCCTGATGATCGACAACTTCGGCCTGCTCGGCACGCTGCTGAATCAGGCGGGCATCCTTCAGGATCCCAACCAGATCGGCTGGCTGTCGAACCCGGACATCGTCCTGTTCTCCGTCGCCATCCCGGACATCTGGCTGACGACGTCGTTCATGTGCCTGGTGCTCTTTGCAGGCCTGCAGAACATCCCCGGAGACCTCATCGAGGCGGCCAGGCTCGACGGCGCCCGCGCAGGGTCGCTGTTGTTCCGCATCATCCTCCCGTTGCTGCGGCCGGTCATCGCCGTCGCACTGGTGGTCCGGGGAATCGACGCCGCGAGGGCCTTCGACACTATCCTGATCCAGACCAACGGCGGGCCGCAGTCCGCCTCCGAAACCATGAGCCTGCTCGTCTACCGGACCATGATCCGCTTCGGTGATCCCGGCCTTGCAAGCGCCATGGGGACCATCTACCTGCTGGCCATGCTGGCCATCGCCTTCGTTGCCGTGAGCACCATCTGGCGGCCAGGAAAGGACACCCGATGAGCACTGCAGAAGCCCACGACGACGGCGGCAGGACGGCCGCCGTCGTCCCCTCCCGGCCGCGCCACGCAGGCGAGGCGTACCGCACGGCGCCGGACGCAACGGAGAGCACCATGGCAAGCCAAACAGCCCAGGCCCAGCAGACCATCAAGGTGCCGTCGCCGGCAGGCGGACGCAAGCGCCGCGGCGTGAATCGTGAAGGACTTGAGGCTGGCAAGCGCAGCACGAGGACCATCTTGTGGATCCTGCTCGCGGCGTCGCTGATCCTCTACGGCTTCCCGTTCCTGTACTTGCTGCTCACGTCCTTCAAGACGCCCATCGACACGATCGCCGTCCCGCCCACCGTCCTGCCCAGGGAATGGACGCTGCTGAACTACGTCAACGCGCTGGGCCGCAGCGGAGTGCTGGCATCATTCATCAACAGCACCCAGACGGCCGTGATCAGCACCGCACTCTCGCTGATCCTGGCCGTGCCCGCAGCCTACGGCATCACACGCTACAAGACCCGAAGCGGCAGGGTGTTCATCATGGCCGCGCTGGTCACCCGCATGGTGCCGCCCGTGGCCATCGGCATCCCGCTGGCATCCATGATGGCCTCGGTCGGTCTGTCTGATACCCCGATCGCCCTGTCCATCGCCCACACCACCATCTCGCTGCCATTGTCCATCTGGCTCATGTCCAGCTTCTTCGAAGCCGTACCCCAGGACCTGGAAGAGGCAGCAACAGTCGATGGCTGCAGCAGACTCGGAGCCCTGTGGCGCGTCGTGATCCCTGTGGTCTCCGGAGGCATCGCAGTCACCGCGATCTTCGCGTTCCTGGCGTCCTGGAACGAATTCCTGTTTGCGCTGCTCATGACCGCCGTCCGGTCACAGACCACCCCAGTGGTGATCGCAAACTTCCAGACCCAGTTCGGGCTGGACTGGGGATCCATGACCGCCCTCGCGGCTGTCTACTCGATCCCCGTCATCATTCTCACGCTCCTGTTGCAGCGCAAGATCGTCGCAGGCATGACGCTCGGCGCCGTCAAGGGCTAGACACCTACAACGAAACGAACAACAACCCGCACGGGAAATTCGAAAGGTACGCAGGAAAACATGGAATTTCGGCAGCCACATAGCCCGCTCAACGGCTTGGCACAAGGGCGGCGGCTATTCCTCGATAGCCTACTGGTACCAGACCGGCAAGCACTCGCACCACGAAGAGCCGCGCGCGGTCCGGGAACGGCTTCCTCGCCGCTGGCCCGAACACGACCTCTGGGACGAGTAAACCCCGCCCCTCAAGAGCATCACCAACCATAAGGACGTGGGAGACACATGAGCAACAAGAACATTGGTATCAAGGACGTGGCCGCCGCCGCCGGCGTCTCCGTGACAACTGTCTCCCACGTCCTCAACGAGGTTTCCTACGCCCGAATCAGCCCCGAAACCAGGGACAAAGTCAGGACCGTTTCGGAGCAACTAGGCTATGGCCCCAACCGCCTTGCCCAGGCCCTTCGCACCCAGAGGACCGGCATGCTGGGTTTGGTCAGCGAAGATATCGCCACCACACCCCACGCGGGAAGGATCATCCTCGGCGCAGACGACGCAGCCCGGGCACGGGGCTACAACCTGATGATCATCAACACCTCAGGTGCTGCGAGTGAGGAATCCAGGGATGCCGACGTCGAGGCGCTTCTGGAGCGGCGTGTGGACGGCATCCTGTACGCGACCATGTATCACCGCCAGGTCACCCTCCCAGCCAACCTGAGCTCCGTCCCTGCCGTTCTCGTGGACTCTGAGAGCCTCAATGGCGCCGTCACCTCGGTCATTCCGGATGAAGAGGGCGGCGCCCGGGTTGCCACGCGCAGCCTCCTCGACTCCGGCCACACCCGCATCGGATTCCTGAACAACACCGACGACGTCCCGGCCACCAGGGATCGTCTGCGCGGCTTCCGTGCGGCAATGCACGACGCCGGGCTCGACGGCCGTGCCGCTCCTGTCGAGGCGGAGCTGTCCGAAGTGGAAGGTGGCTATGTTTCTGCCCTCCGGATGCTGCGCGGACCGGACCGTCCCACCGGGCTCTTCTGCTACAACGACCGCATGGCGATGGGCGCCTACCGGGCAGCCGCCGAACTGGGGATCCGGATCCCGGAAGACCTCTCCGTCGTGGGCTTCGACGATCAGGAGCTGATCGCCGCCAACCTCCACCCCGGACTGACCACCGTGGCCCTGCCCCATTACGAGATGGGGGCCTGGGCCGCCGAGCATCTGATCGATGCGATCGAGGGCAGGACCGACCTGGCCCTCCTTGCATCACGTCCTACCATCCTGAACTGCCCCCTGGTGTCCCGTGCGTCCGTTACGGCTCCCCAGGCTTAGGCAGCAGCCAGCCCTTCAAACACACACGAGGACCGCCAACCATGTCCAGTCGCCTTGATGATGCACGCCCCGAAGCCGGTGCAGCCGGAACCCCCGGATTGCGGCCAGCCATCCACTTCACGGCAAGGGATACCTGGCTGAACGACCCCAACGGCCTGGTCTACCACGACGGCCTGTACCACCTCTTCTATCAAAACAACCCCTTCGGCAACGTCTGGGGCAACATGTCCTGGGGGCACGCAACCTCTACGGACCTGCTGCACTGGACCGAACTTCCCGTCGCCATCCCGTGCGACGAAGTGGAGGATATCTTCTCCGGCAGCATCGTGGTGGACCACGGCAACACTTCCGGGTTCGGCACCGAAAACGATCCTGCCCTTGTTGCGATCTACACCAGCGCGTTCAAGCCGGGGTCAGAACACAGCGGGACACAGGCCCAGTCGCTTGCCTACAGCACCGACAGCGGCAAGTCCTGGCGCAAGTATGAGGGCAACCCCGTGCTCACCCGCGGCACCGCACATTTCCGGGACCCCAAGGTATTCCGCTACGAAGGGCCTGCTGGCGACTGGTGGGTGATGGCCGTCGTCGGGGCCCAAGACCGGCAGGTTCTCTTCTACCGCTCGTTCGACCTCAAATCCTGGGAGCTCCTCAGCGACTTCGGTCCCGCCAACGCCGACGCCCTCGAGTGGGAGTGCCCGGACCTGTTCCCCCTTGCCGTGGACGGCGACCCGGCAAACATCAAGTGGGTGCTGATCGTGAGCATCAACCCCGGGGCCATAGCGGGCGGATCCGGCAGCCAATATTTCGTCGGTGACTTCGACGGCACCACCTTCACGCCCGACCCGTCCTCCCTGGTGGACATGTCTGGCGGCACCGCGGGTGAAGGCTCGCTCGCACAGGCGCTGCGGAGCTGCCTGTGGCTGGATTGGGGACGCGACTGCTACGCCTCCGTGTCCTTTAGCAACGTCCCGGATGGCCGGCGCATCATCATTGGCTGGATGAACAACTGGGACTACGCCAACGAGCTGCCCACCGCCCCATGGCGGTCCTCGATGACCCTCGCCCGCGAAGTGCGACTCACAGCGGTCAACGGCTCCGCCCGTCTGGTCCAGCAACCGGTCCTGGCCGAGCTGGCAGCAGGAGAAGAGCTGCCGGCTGCCAAGGACCAAATGAACGCAGACACCTTTGAGCTGCGAAATGCAGCCCTCCGATTGCCGGACGCGGTACCCGGCAGCGCCCAAATCATCGAGGCGGAGATACTGCCCGGAAGCGCCGACCGTTTTGATTTCCGACTCTTCGGAAGCAGTGACGGGAGCAAGGGCACCATTCTCAGCTACAACACAACCAGCGCCCAACTCATCCTTGACCGCAGACAATCAGGAAACACCTGCTTCCACGGGAAATTCGCGTCGGTCGAGTCAGCGCCAGTTGACCTTGAAAACGGTGTGCTCAAATTGCTCATCGTCGTGGACCACTGCTCGGTCGAAGTATTTATCCAGGGCGGCAAGGTCGTCCTGACTGATCTCATCTTCCCCGAACCCGAAAACACGGAGAACTGGCTATCGGCTGAGGGAGGCCCAGCAACGATACTGAAGCTCGCGGTCTCAACACTCACCTAGCCGCAGGTTGAAGGCAACGGCGGAGAAATCACAACACAAAGGAAAGAACGCATGGCAAGCAACAACTACTACGACGTGACTACGTGGCCCGTCGGCAATCCGGCTGAGGACGTCGGTGAAGTAATCAACAGCATCATCGCTGACATCAAGGACCGGCAGACCGTCACGGATGCGAACAATGGAGGAAAGCCGGGCGCTGTGATTTACATTCCGCCTGGGGACTACCGCCTTCGTACGCAGGTGCTGATCGACGTCAGTTTCCTCACGATCCTTGGCTCGGGACACGGCTTTACGTCGTCGAGCATCCGCTTCAACGTTCCCGAAGACGAATGGCCCGACTTGCATGAGCTGTGGCCAGGGGGGAGTCGCATTCTCGTCGACATTCCCGTCGGAGGAGACGCGGAGGAATCCAAAGGAGCCGCCTTCTACGTTGAGCGAAGCGGGAGCCCGCGGATCAGCTCGGTCGAGTTCTCCAACTTCTGCATCGACGGGTTGCACTTCAATCCGGATGGCTCGGGGATGCATCCGCAGAACACCTATGTCAACGGCAAGACCGGTATCTATGTCGCAAACGCCAATGACTCATTCCGCGTTAACGGCATGGGGTTCGTTTACCTTGAGAACGCTCTCACCATCTACAACGCGGACGCCCTCTCCGTTCACGACAACTTCATCGCTGAATGTGGAAGCTGCATCGAGCTGCGCGGGTGGGGACAGGCATCAAAGATCACCGACAATTTGGTCGGAGCAGGCTTCAAGGGCCACTCGATCTATGCCCAGAACCATGGAGGGCTCCTGATAACCGCGAACAACGTTTTCCCCCGTGGTGCGAGCAGCGTCCATCTCGACGGCGTCACGCGTTCAAGCGTCACCAACAACCGTTTGCATTCGTTCTACCCTGGGATGGTGATTCTCGCAGCGAACAGCTCGGAAAACCTTGTGGCGACGAATCACTTCCTGCGTGACCATGAGCCCTGGACGCCCTTCCTGGGAGTCGACAACGGACTGAACGACCTCAACGGACTTCTCTGTGTCAGCGGCAACAACAACTCTGTCATCGGCAACCACTTCTCCCAGATCATCGACTCACAGAGCATCCGGCCGACAGGTGCGACGCCTGTCATCATCCGGCTGATGGCGGGGGCCGGCAATTTCGTCTCCAACAATCACGTGGTGGCGATGGACGTTCAGTCTACGTCAAGTGACTCCTGCTTCGCGGCTCAAGTGGACGCTCTGCTGACCACCGAGGCTTCGGAGGGCCTCGCCGTTACGGCCGTCATGGTCGATTCAGAATCAGCTCGGAATACGATCCTTGATTCCGGAAGTGACGCCCAAGTTATCGCAGATAGGGCTGTTAACGCCGTGAGGCCTACACCCACGATCGGTTTCTAGGCAATCGCGAACAAGCCTAGGAATCATGGACCGCAGGGTTAACACTCACACCGGGGATAACCTGTGAATATTAACCCGGCGTTCATCGGTGCTGTGGCCTGCGTCCTAGCCGGTTCTGCGGGGGATCTGCTCTACTAGATGAATGACTACCTTGACTGAAACCTCAGTCGCTGGCAACGATGACCGGCGAGAGAACGAAAAGACAAACACCAGCACGAAGCTCATGATCGCCCTTGACGTTGACGGCACGCTGGTGGACCATGACGGCCATATGTCCCCGGGCGTACGGGAAGCTGCCCAGGCCGTTGTCGCGGCCGGCCACGAGGTCATGATCGCGACGGGCCGCTCCAGAAACGCGACCCTGCCCATCATTGAGCAGATCGGCATCGAGCGCGGCTACGCCGTCTGCTGCAACGGCGGCGTGACGCTGCGGCTGGACCCGGAACTAGCCGACGGCTATGAAGTCATCCGCAGTGCAACTTTCGACCCCGCCCCTGCGCTTCGTGCCCTCCGCGAACAACTCCCGTCCGCAAAGTACGCGCTGGAGGACGAGGAGGGTAACTTCCTCTCCACTGAGCGCTTCCAGGACGCCAGCTTCGGGGTGGAGGCCATCGGCGTGGAGTTCCACACCATGCTGGAAGCCACTGCCGTGAGGGTAGTGGTGTTCAGCACGGAGAACACCCCGGATGAATTCCAGCAGGCCATTAAGAGCGTCGGCCTTGCCGGAGTCACCTACTCAGTGGGCTGGACCGCGTGGCTGGACATCGCCGCGGCCGGGGTGACCAAGGCCAGCGCGCTGGAGCACCTCCGGAGCAGGTTGGAGATTGCATCGCACCGGACGGTGGCTATCGGTGACGGCCGGAACGATATCGAGATGCTCTCCTGGGCAGGCCGGGGAGTCGCCATGGGTCAGGCGCCCGAGGAAGTCATCGCCGCCGCCGACGAGGTCACCCACTCCGTGTTCGACGACGGCGCGGCGCACGTTCTTCGCAGCCTGCTCTAGGCGGCTTCGCCGCTCAGCGCACCTCGAGGATCAAAGCCAGCAGCCGGGCCGCGGCAGGGCGGGCAGCGTGCTCTTCGTTCCACTGCGCCCGGGCCACCGCCTTGCTGACGGCCTGTGTCGTAATGCCAAGTTCGTGGGCCACCGCCTTTTGCTGGCCGCGGACGCCCGGAGTCAGAAGGTCCAGGACACGCCACTCGGCACCGGTTCTTCCCCGAACGATATGACCCATCAGCCGAAGTACGGCCTCGGCCTCGCTGGCCACGTCTGCCAGTGGGCCTTCCACAGCCACAGGCACCCGGTCCTTGCCGTTCCGGAGGCGGTCCACAGCCCGCCGGGCGTAGACCAGGCCATGCCCGGACGCATCCTTGATCTGGTTGGGCAGGGGCTCATTGACTGGGCCTACGCCGATCCCCACGTACCAGGAGCCGCAGCGCAGGGCAATCAGGGCAGACTCCACCGCCTGATGCGGGCAGTCCACGATGCCCTGCACCTCATCCTCCACCGACCTGTCGAAATCAAGGCGCGCCGGAATGTGCCGCAGGTCCTTCAACAGTTGAGGGACGCGGTCGCCGTCGCGCCGGCTATCCGTTTGGTTGATGGTCAACGTGAACATTGTGGTCAAAGACTACCGGGTGGCAGATAAGAGGCAAGGCGAGTCCAGCGGCCCGGTCCAGGCGGCTCAATCCAGCGACATCGCGGCGTGGAGGACGGTGGGCGCCTGCAGTTGGGAGCCGGTGCCAGCGCCTGGGACACCGGCCTGTTGGAGGCCGTTCTGGATCAACTCCCCGCCGACGGGTTGTCTCGGGCCCAGGTATCTGTTGCGATGGGGGAGGACGCTGCCAACCGGTGGCATGACGTATCGGGAGGAATGCCATGGCCAACGGCCCGGACGAGGACCCACACGGTGGCGTCACGACACGCGGAGCCGCAACGGGGCTTGCGGGAAGCGATGAACTGGAACAGGTGGACCGCTGGTGGCGGGCTGCAAACTACCTTTCCGTGGGTCAGATCTACCTGCGCTCCAACCCGCTCCTCCGCCGAGCGCTCAGGGCTGAGGACACCAAATCCCGCCTCCTGGGGCACTGGGGAACCACGCCCGGACTGAACTTCATTTATGCCCACCTCAACCGGCTGATTCGTAGGGATTCCCAGGAAATGCTGTTTGTCGCGGGCCCCGGTCACGGCGGTCCGGCAGTGGTGGCCAACGCCTGGCTGGAGGGGACCTATTCCGAGATCTACGGCCATGTGGGCAACGACGAGGCCGGGATGGCCGAGCTGTTCCGCCAGTTTTCGTACCCCGGCGGCATTCCCAGCCACGCCGCGCCGGAGACCCCGGGCTCCATCAGCGAGGGCGGTGAGTTGGGCTATTCGCTGGCCCATGCGTACGGTTCAGTGTTCGACAACCCCCAGCTGATCACGGCCGTCGTGATTGGAGACGGCGAAGCCGAGACCGGGCCGCTCGCGGCGAGCTGGCATTCGCAGAATTTCCTCGATCCGGCGGCGGACGGTGCCGTGCTGCCCATCCTGCACCTGAACGGTTACAAGATCGCCAACCCCACCGTGCTGGCACGCATGCCGGAGGAGCAACTGGACCAGCTCCTGCGCGGTTACGGCCACGAGCCATACTTCGTGACCGTCTCGGATCCGGACAACATTGCCCAGGCGCACCGCGATTTTGCGGCGGCGCTGGAAGATTGCCTGGCCGGTATCCGCACCATCCAAAATTCGCGCCGGGGCGTTGCGGACACTCCGGGCACGGAAACCGGGGAAACGGAAACCGGGGGCACGGAAACCGGGGGCACGAAAACGGGCACCGCGGCCGGCGCCGCACCGCGCTGGCCCATGATTGTGCTGCGCTCGCCCAAGGGCTGGACGGGACCGCGCACTGTGGACGGACTGCAGGTGGAGGGCACTTGGCGGAGCCACCAGGTCCCGCTGGCCGAGGTCCGCACCAACGCGGAGCACCTGAAGCAGCTGGGGGAGTGGCTCCAGTCGTACCATCCGGAGGAACTGTTCGACGGCGGTGGCCGGCTACGGCCGGACATCGCCGAGGCCGCGCCCACCGGGAACTTCCGGATGAGCGCAACTCCGCACGCCAACGGGGGCCTGCTGCGCCGGGCCCTCGATCTGCCTGCCTATGAAGACCACGCGGTGGAAGTGGCGGCACCTGGAACCGTGCGGGTCAGCCCGATGCTCACCCTGGGGTCATGGATGCGGGATGTCATTTCGCTGAACATGGAGACGTTCCGCCTCTTCGGGCCCGACGAAACAGCTTCCAACCGGCTCCAGAACGTCTACGAGGTCACCGACAAGGTGTGGCAGTACCGGATCGACGACGTGGACGAACACCTCGCCCGGTCTGGCAGGGTCCTTGAGGTACTCAGCGAGCACCTGTGCCAGGGCTGGCTGGAAGGTTATCTCCTGACCGGCCGGCACGGCGTGTTCAGCTGCTACGAGGCCTTCATCCACATCGTTGACTCGATGTTTAACCAGCACGCGAAGTGGCTCAAGGTTCACCGCAAGCTTCACTGGCGCCAGCCGGTGGCCTCCCTGAACTACCTGCTGTCCTCGCATGTCTGGCAGCAGGACCACAACGGGTTCTCCCATCAGGACCCCGGCTTCATCGACCACGCGGTGAACAAAAAGGCCGAGGTCATCCGGGTGTATCTGCCGCCGGACGCGAACACCCTGCTGTCCGTCATGGAGCACTGCCTGGCATCGACGGATTACGTGAACATCGTGGTCAGCGGCAAGCAGCCTTCGCCCACCTGGCTGGGTCCCGCAGACGCCGCGCACCACTGCCAGCGCGGGCTGGGGATCTGGGAGTTCGCGGGTTCGGAGGTGCCGGGTGAGGAGCCGGACGTGGTGCTCGCCTGCGCCGGCGATGTGCCCACCGTGGAGACTGTGGCCGCAGCGGAACTGCTCAAGAAGGGTGCTCCCGGGCTGAAAGTCCGTGTGGTCAATGTAGTGGATCTGATGCGGCTCCAGGACGCGGGCGAGCACCCGCACGGCATGACGTCACGCGACTTCGACGGCGTCTTCACGGCGGACAAGCCGATCATCTTCGCGTACCACGGCTATCCGTCGCTGATCCATCGACTGGCCTACCGCCGCTACAACCAGGAGGGCCTGCACGTGCGCGGCTATAAGGAGGAGGGGACCACCACCACGCCGTTCGACATGGCCATGCTCAACGGGATCGACCGCTTCCAGCTGGCCATTGACGCTATTGACCGTGTTCCGGGCATGGCGGAAAGGCACTCTCTGCTCCGCCAAAACCTTCAGGACCAGCAAATCCGGGCCCGCGAACACACCCGCACCCATGGCGAGGACCCGGAGGAAATCAGGAACTGGTCGCTCGGTACCTGAATAACCGCTCAGTCCCGTGAGACGCTGCACGGATTTTGGTCAACATCTGGCGGCTTTGCCACTTCGGAAGTCGCCGTGGCTGGACAAAACCCCGGTTTACGCGGAGCGGTACCGGAAGGCGCCGGGCATGCCGCCGCTGTGGCCCAAGCCGTCCCCCCGGGCAAAGGATGCCCAGAGCCCCCGCAACGCCCGTCCGACGTCGTCGATCTCTTCCCAGGTGGCGCCGTCGAGAAGCCCGGCAGCTGCCCAAGTCTTCTGGTTTCCAAATAGCAGCGGCAGGTCCACAGTATGGGCGGCGCCGTAGTAGTTCCCGGGCGCTCCCCACGAGAGCACGTACCTGTGTGCCCTGCCGCCGGCGCGGGCGTGGCGGCGTGCAAACTTCCGGGCTGCCCGTCCATACACTGCTTCCGTTACCACCCGGCTGATCATCCTGACGGCGGTCCTGCCGACAACAGGGACTTTGCCCAGTTGACTGACCAGGGGGCTGCGAGGCAGGAACAGGCGCGCCTCTTCGGACGTGTGTCCGATCAGCACCTCGATCCCCGGCGCGGCGCGGTTCCACGCAGCTTCGATGCCGGCTTCCTCCGGCAGCGGCGCGTGGCCGTACTGTGTCCCGAAAGGCATTGCTGCCAAGATCCCGAATTTGCGGGCCACCTGGGCCACGTCGTCCTCCCGCGCCACCACATCCATCGCCGGGGTCTCCGCGGTGACGGCCTCCGCCGCGATGCCCATGGCGTGGTTCATCCTGCCCCTCCCCCGGGCGATGCCCAGGGGTGCGCTCTGGATGATGGCGCGCTGGAAAAGCGACGGCGCCTCCGGGGTGGCCATCAGGTGGGCGATAGCGTCACCGCCCGCAGACTGGCCGAAGGCGGTAACCCGGCCCGGGTCGCCGCCGAATGCGGAAATGTTCCGTTGCACCCAGCGGAACGCCTCCAACTGGTCCAGCAGGCCCAGGTTCCCCGGACGGCCTGACCGTGTGGCCAGGAATCCGAACAGGCCCAGCCGGTACGTCACGGACACCACCACCACGCGGTTTTCGGCCACCAGCACGGCGGGGTCGAAGATGGCCAGGTCGCCGGAACCCGTGGTGTAGGAACCGCCGTGGATCCACACCATGACGGGCAGCCGTTCATCCGTGCCGAGGTCGGCCGGCATGGTGATGGACAGGTTCAGGCAGTCTTCACTGCCGGGGAGTTCGCCGTACCGGGTGCCCAGGATGTCGTCGAGAAACGGCACCGGTGCTTGCGGGCAGGCTGGCGCTGGGGATGTTGCCTCAAGGACCTCAGTCCAGGCAGCCGCTGGGAAAGGCGGCTGAAAACGCCCGGCAGTGGCATAGGGGATCCCGGTGGCGCGGATCACTTCCCCATCCCGCCAGCCGGCGACGGGCCCGCACGGCGGGGCAAAGGCCGGTTTCACCTGCATAAGTCCCACACTTCCTAGTCGTCCAGCATCAGAGCTGTTAAACGCCGACGGCGGCCGCCCGGTTCCGCGGAACCCGGCAGCCGCCGTCGTGCTCCCCTGGGGAGCAGGGGATGAGGCTAGTGGGCTACCGGAACGTAGCGCTTGATGGAGGCTTCGAGCTCGGCTTCGGCGGCGGCGCGGTCGCCCCAGCCCTCGGCCTTGACCCATTTGCCCGGCTCCAGGTCCTTGTACCGGGTGAAGAAGTGCTCGATTTCCTTGATCAGGAATTCGCTGACATCGCTGACTTCCTGGATGTGGTCAAAGCGGGCGTCAACCGGGACGCAGAGAACCTTGGCGTCTCCGCCGCCGTCGTCGGTCATGTTGAAGACGCCGATGGGGCGGGACTCGACGATGACGCCGGGATGCAGATCGAAGTCCTGCAGGAGCACCAGTGCATCCAGCGGGTCGCCGTCTTCGCCCAGGGTGTTCTCGAAGAACCCGTAGTGCGTGGGGTACTGCATGGAGGTGAAGAGGACGCGGTCCAGGCGGACGCGGCCGGTCTCGTGGTCAACTTCGTACTTGACGCGGGATCCCTTGGGAATCTCGATGGTCACGTCATGCTTCATGGAATGCTCCTCGGCAATTGCAGGGGGTTCGCGGCACAACTTAACGCTCGGCAAAAGGAGGGTCAGTGCCGCCGACTACTATTGAGGATATAGCGAGAGGCCCAAGTTTCAGGAACTGTGGGGAATTTTCGGGACTTGAGGATCAGCACCAGCATGAAGGAAACAAGCCGCCCGCGGGCTGTCGAGGGCGCGCCCCAGCGCCTCAACAAGGGCACGGTCAGCCGCCTGTTGAAGGCCTGGCCCGACCTTCTGCTGCTCGTGCTGATCGTCGTGCTTGCCATCCCCGCGGCCCTGGTCGTGGCGCCGGCCTTCGTCGGTCCTGAACAGCCAGCCGCCACCCCCCTGCCGCCGTCGTGGCAGCAGCCCCCTGCCACGCTCGCCCCGCGTCAGGGCCTGCCCCCGCTGCAGGACAAGGCGCAGGTCCCGTTGCCTTCCGCCGTAACGGCGCAGCTGGAGCCGCTGTTGAAGGCCGACGGCGGCGGCGGCTTTACGGGGCTCGTCCAGGATGCGCTCACCGGCCAGGTCCTCTTTGACCACGGTGGATCCGACAACAGGATCCCCGCCTCCAACATGAAGCTGCTGACCGCCGTTGCTGCTTTGCGGGCCATGGGGCCGGACCGCCGGTTCAGCACCAAGGTCCTCGCCGGTCCCGCGGCGGGGCAGGTAGTACTCACCGGGGGAGGCGACGTCCTCCTCGGCCCCGGCGAATCTGTGCCAACCCAAGTGATGGGCCACGCCGGACTGGCCACGCTCGCCGCATCAACCGTTGCGGCGCTGCAGAAGAGTGGTACCACCGGGCAAGTGACGGTCCTGGTGGACGATTCGCTCTTCAGCGGGCCGGCCCTGAACCCGGCGTGGGCGCAAGGTGACGTGGACGCCGGTGAGGTGGCACCGCTCTATCCGCTCGCACTGAACTCTGCCCGCTTTGACCCTGCCGTCACCACCGGTGCCCGGCCCCAGGACGGGGCGGCCGCCGCAGCAGAAGCGTTCGCCGTTCAGATCAAAGCGGCCGGTGCCGCTGCCGGTCTCACCGTGGCGGACGGCGTCGGGCGTTTCCAGGCTTCTTCCGCGCCGGATGCAGGTGCCGGCGCACCGGCCGTCCTGGCAGAAGTGCAATCCGCCACGGTAAGCCAGCAGGTGGACCTGATGCTGCAGACCTCGGACAACTACCTGGCCGAGGCCCTTGGGCGGATGTCCGCAGTGGCCGCCGGGCAGCCGGGCAGCAACGGTGCGGCCACGGAGGCAGTACGGAGGCAGCTCACGGAGCTGGGCATCCCCACGGACAACATGAGGCTTGCGGACGTGTGCGGGCTGGCGCTGGATAACCAGGTCTCTGCCCGCCAGTTCGCGGAAGTGGTGCGTGCCATCACCTCCGGCGCGGACACCAGGCTCCGCGCGGCTCTGGCCGGATTCCCGGTGGCCGGTCTCACCGGAACCCTTGGTACCCGTTACGGGGACGACGCCACGGCCCGCGGCGCCGGCCTGGTGCGGGCCAAGACCGGGACGCTGAACTCGGTCATCGCACTCAGCGGCTACGTGGTCGACGCGGATGGCCGCCTCCTAATCTTTTCCTTTATCGGCAATGGACTGACGCCTGGAGCCGCAGGCAACAAGGAAGCCCTGGACCGGGCGGCCACGGCGCTGGCGGCCTGCGGCTGCCGCTAAACACCGGTGCGGAACGGATCGGGCAGGATCGGAGAAGCAGTCACGGAGGCCGCAGCCTAAAGTCAAATGCACGACCCACCCGACTCACCGAAGGACCTGCCATGACTTCCATAGAATCCGTAACCCTCGAAGTACCCGACCCCGCGGCCGCCACTGCCTTCTATGCCGCCGCCTTCGGACTGGGCCCGCGGTTGCGCGTGCGAGCCTCGGATACCTCGACGACAGGCTTCCGTGGGTTCACGCTGTCGCTCATCGTGTCGCAGCCGTCCACCGTCAGCAGCCTCATCGACACCGCACTGGAGGCTGGCGCAACGCCACTGAAGCCGGTCAATAAGTCGATCTGGGGCTACGGCGGCGTCGTGCAAGCTCCGGATGGCGCCATCTGGAAGGTCGCGACGTCGGCGAAGAAGGACACTGGTCCGGCCACTCGGGCGGTCGAGAAGATCGTGCTCCTGATGGCAGCCACGGACGTGGCTGCGAGCAAACGGTTCTACGTTGACCAGGGCCTCACAGTAGGTAAGAGCTTCGGCAAGTACGTCGAGTTCGCCATGCCCTCGAGTCCGGTCAAGCTGGGGCTCTACGGGCGCCGCGCCCTCGCCAAGGACGCCGGCGTCGACCCCGACGGCTCCGGATCCCACCGGCTCGCGATCGGCAGTAATGCCGGGCCCTTCACCGACCCGGACGGGTTCACGTGGGAGGCCGCATAAGCCTGGGCAAAAGGGAATAGGATATGTTCAGCCGAGACTTTTTGGGGGACAGGCAGTGGAACCGATCACGGTTGAAGGCGGCAAAGGCACGGTAGCACTTGAGGCCGATCAGATTATCCACCTTGTGTGGAGGCAAAGCGTCAGGATCGAAGCGGTCGACGCCCACGCTGCAATGGCGGCAGTTAATGAGGCCGCCGATGGGTCGGAGTATCCGATGCTGGTTGACATGGCCACCACGGCATCTGTGAGCCGTCAGGCCCGCGCCGTTTTTTCCATCCCCTGCGCGGCCTCCCGGATCGCGTTGCTGGGATCCAGCCCCGTGGACCGGGTCCTCGCCAACTTCTTCCTCGGCGTGCACATCCCACCCTGCCCCACCCGCTTTTTCAATTCGAGGACCGACGCCATGAATTGGCTGATGGAGGAGCGCGCGCCGCAGTCCTGATTCCCGTCGCGAGGGGCCGGACCGTGGCACAGGCGTTCGCCGGTCAGCGAACTTAAGGCCGATCCGCCGTCGTCTGTGGTCTGATGGGAACTATGGAGTCCACAGCACGTGATTCGTCCGCACAAGCGTCGCCCGGCCCGGCCCAATCCCTCATTAACTGGGACCTCGCCGCCTCCACCGCAGCGCGCCTGGCGTCCGCGGGCCCTCTGCTGGATTCGGCCGAAATCGGTGATGCCGTCGACAGCCTGCGCCGCCTCGCCGACGCCTCGGTACCGCATGTTCACGAAATCACCGGCCTGGAAGCCGCCCGGGACCTCCGCGACTCGTCGGTCCTGGTGGTGGACCGTGCCAACTGGGCCAAGGCCAACACCCAAAGCTTCGCGGTGATGCTCAAACCAGCTATGGAGAAGATGCTCGAAAGCCGCCGCGGCAGCATGAGCCCCGCGGCAGCCAGCGTCAGCGGCGCCATCACAGGCAGCCAACTGGGCGCCGTTCTGGCCTTCCTGTCCAGCAAGGTACTCGGCCAGTACGATCCATTCGCCGCCCTGGCAGAGGGTTCCACGGCACCGTCCGGTGGGCGGCTGCTGCTGGTGGTCCCTAACATCGTTTCGGTGGAGCGCCAGCTTAACGTCGTCCCCGAGGACTTCCGGCTCTGGGTCTGCCTGCACGAGCAAACCCACCGGGTGCAGTTCGCGGCGGCTCCCTGGCTCCGCCACCACATGCTGGCCGAGATCGACAACCTCAGCGGGCACTTGCTGGGGAACGTGGACTCGCTCATGGAACGCGCCTCCGCCGCGGCCCGCTCGCTCAAGGACCGCAGCGCCGGCGGCGACGCCCCAGGCCGCGGCGCCATCCTGGATCTCCTGCAGAATCCGGAAGAGAAGGCGTCCCTGTCCCATCTGACGGCGGTCATGAGCCTCCTGGAAGGCCACGCAAACGTGGTCATGGACGCCGTGGACGCAAGCATTATTCCGACCGTAAAGACCATCCGGCAGCGCTTCAACGACCGCGGCAAGGACCGTGGCGTGATCGAGAAATTTATCCGCAACCTGCTGGGCCTGGATGCGAAGATGCGCCAGTACTCCGACGGCGCCAGGTTTGTCCGCGCGGTAGTGGATGTAGCCGGGATGGACGGGTTCAACAGGGTTTGGGAGTCAGCCGACAACCTGCCCACCGAACCGGAAATCCACGACGCCAAGCTATGGCTTGACCGGATGGGCCTGTAATTGCCCGGACTTCCAAGCGGACGACGCCGGCCCGGCAGGTTGGCGCCCGTCGTTGGCAAGGCGCGGAAACTGGTTGAGGACGCCTTGGCCCAGGCGGGATACCCGGAACATGTGCTCGTGGCCTGCAGCGGCGGTCCGGACTCCCTGGCGCTCGCGTCGGTGGCCGCCTACTTTGGCCGCCGCGGTCATGTTGGCGGGCACCCCGTGACCGTAGGGGCGGTGGTGGTGGACCATCAGCTTCAGCACAGCTCGGCCGACGTCGCTGCCCGTACTGCCCGTGTCCTGGCGGAATTGGGACTTTCGCCAGTGGAAATCCGGACGGTGGATGTCGACGGGACTGGGATGGGCCCTGAGGCCGCTGCACGGGACGCGCGCCATACCGCGCTGGAAGCAGCGGCCGCCGAACAAGGAGCCGCCGCAATCCTGCTGGGCCACACCCTGGATGACCAGGCCGAACAGGTCCTGCTGGGCCTGGCGCGGGGCTCGGGCACACGGTCCCTGGCGGGAATGAGGCCCGCCCGCGGGATCCTCCTCCGGCCCTTCCTGGGATTGCGCCGCGCAGACACCCTGGAGATCTGCGAGGTTGAGGAACTGGACCCCTGGCACGACCCCAGCAATGCCGACCCAGCGTATGCCCGTTCCCGGACGCGGGTCGAAGTACTGCCCTTGCTCGAGGAAAAGCTGGGTCCCGGCGTCGCTGAGTCACTGGCGCGGACAGCTTCCATCCTGCAGTTGGATGCCGACTACCTCGAGGACGTGGCGGACAGCACCTTTGCTGCCCTGGCGGAGCGTTCAGGTGCGGGCGTGAGCCTCCCGGAGCAAGCGCTGGGGGAACTGGCGCCGGCCATCAGGTTCCGGGTGATTGCCAAGGCGGCGTCCGACGTCGGGGGCCAACAGCCCAGCTACCAGCGCCTCATGGCGGCGGAAGCGCTGCTGCGGCGGCGAGGTTCCGCCGGTCCGGTGGAGCTCCCCGGCGGGGTGAGCGTGTACCGGCTGTCGCTGGCGGAGCTGGACGCTGCTGGCCGCCTCGACGCCCCGGGACCTCTGCCCGACGGCGGTGCTTCCGTTCCCCGCGAAGGCGCCCGCTGTGGGAAGCTAGTATTCCGGCCTCAAAAACCGCCCCAAAAATAGTCGCACCCCGCATCTACACAGGAGCCATTGGTGGATTCAAACGACGTCCAGGCAGACCTCAAGCACGTTCTCTACACCAAGGATCAGATCCAGCAGCGGATCAGCGAACTCGCTGCCCAGATCGACAAAGACTACGAAGGCCGCGAACTCCTCATCGTCGGTGTGCTCAAGGGCGCAGTCATGGTCATGGCCGACCTCGCCCGCGCGCTGCACAGCCATGTTTCCATGGACTGGATGGCGGTTTCCTCCTACGGCTCCGGCACCCAGTCGTCGGGGGTGGTGCGCATCCTCAAGGACCTGGACACGGACCTGATGGGCAAGGACGTCCTGATTGTCGAGGACATCATCGACTCCGGCCTCACCCTGTCCTGGCTGAAGACCAACCTGGAATCCCGCGGCACCGCCTCGGTGGAGATCTGCACCGCCTTCCGCAAGCCCACGGCCGCCAAGGTCCAGATCGACGTCAAGTACGTCGGCTACGACATCCCGAACGAGTTCGTGGTGGGATACGGCCTGGACTACGCCGAGAAGTACCGCAACCTGGACTTCGTGGGCACGCTGGCCCCGCACGTCTACGAGTAGCCCTGCGCTTCCTGGGCTCCGGGCCTTGGCCCTCCTCCGCTACGCCCAGAGGGAACTTTTCGGCGCCACCGTGCGTGATTTACTCCGAACGGTGTAAAGCTAGAAGCTGACGCAGCACCACACGCGCGCCGACCTATTCGCCGTGCAGGACTACCAGGAGGGACGGGGCCAGCCCCCGAACAGATGAAAGCTAAGAGTTTCTTCAAGGGCCCGGGTATCTGGATCGTTGTCGTGATCGGCATGCTCCTCGTGGCTTTTGCAACGCTGGCTCCCGGCGGCGCAGCACGGATCGACACGGACAAGGGCCTGGGCCTCCTTGCCGACGGCAAGGTAGAGCAGGCCAGGATCTTCGACGGCGAAAACCGCGTGGATCTGACGCTCAAGGACGACCTCCAGATCAACGGTCAGGACAAGGGCAAGAGCGTCCAGTTCTTCTTCGTGGACGCCCGCGCCGTGGACGTGGTCAAGGCCGTCACAGACGCCAAGCCTGCCAGCGGCTACACCGACCAACCCATTGAAAGTAACTGGTTCTCCGGCCTGCTTTCCCTCCTGATCCCCGTCATCCTGCTGGGCGCGCTGTTCTGGTTCCTGATGACCCGGATGCAGGGCGGTGGCTCCAAGATCATGCAGTTCGGCAAGTCCAAGGCCAAGATGGTCAACAAGGACATGCCCCAGGTGACGTTCGTCGATGTTGCGGGTGCGGACGAAGCGGTTGAGGAGCTCCAGGAAATCAAGGAGTTCCTGCAGGAACCGGCAAAATTCCAGGCAGTTGGCGCCAAGATCCCCAAGGGTGTGCTGCTCTACGGCCCTCCCGGAACCGGTAAGACCCTCCTGGCCCGGGCCGTCGCAGGCGAGGCTGGCGTACCGTTCTTCTCCATCTCAGGCTCGGACTTTGTGGAGATGTTCGTCGGCGTGGGTGCCTCCCGAGTCCGCGACCTCTTCGAGCAGGCCAAGGCCAACTCGCCCGCCATTATCTTTGTGGACGAGATCGACGCCGTGGGCCGTCACCGTGGCGCCGGCATCGGCGGCGGCAACGACGAACGCGAACAGACCCTTAACCAGCTCCTGGTTGAAATGGACGGCTTCGACGTCAAGACCAACGTCATCCTCATCGCCGCCACAAACCGGCCCGACGTCCTGGACCCGGCACTGCTGCGTCCCGGCCGTTTCGACCGCCAGATCTCGGTGGAAGCCCCGGACCTGATCGGCCGCGACCAGATCCTTCAGGTACATGCCAAGGGCAAGCCGATGGCCTCGGGCGTCGACCTGAAGGCCGTGGCAAAGAAGACGCCCGGCTACACAGGCGCCGATCTCGCCAACGTGCTGAACGAAGCAGCACTGCTTACCGCGCGCTCCAACGCCAATCTCATTGATGACCGCGCCCTGGACGAAGCCATCGACCGCGTCATGGCCGGACCTCAGAAGCGTAGCCGCGTCATGAAGGAGCACGAGCGCAAGATCACCGCGTACCACGAGGGCGGGCACGCACTGGTGGCTGCCGCGCTGCGGAACTCTTCCCCGGTCACCAAGATCACCATCCTTCCCCGCGGGCGTGCGCTGGGCTACACCATGGTGGTTCCGGACAATGACAAGTACTCCGTGACCCGCAACGAGCTGCTGGACCAAATGGCCTACGCCATGGGTGGCCGGGTGGCGGAAGAGATCGTGTTTCACGATCCCTCAACGGGCGCGTCCAATGACATTGAAAAGGCCACCGCCACGGCCCGCAAGATGGTCACCGAATACGGCATGAGTGAGCGTGTGGGTGCTGTCCGGCTCGGCCAGGGCGGCGGAGAGCCGTTCCTTGGCCGCGACGCCGGCCACGAGCGCAACTACTCGGACCAGATCGCGTATGTGGTGGACGAGGAAGTACGCCGCCTGATCGACCAGGCCCACGACGAGGCCTACGCCATCCTCACCGAGAACCGCGACGTCCTGGACATGCTGGCTTTGGAGCTCCTGGAGCGCGAAACCCTTAACCAGGCTGAGATCGCGTCCATTTTCTCCGACATCCGCAAGCGTGACTTCAGGGAAGTCTGGCTTTCGAAGGAAACCAGGCCGGTCCAAAAGGCCGGCCCGGTGGAGTCACGCCAGGAAAGGGCAGAACGGGAAGCCCAACAGGAAGCTAAGGAAGCGCGCCTGGAGGAGCCGTTGGACGCCCAGCCGCCGCACCCGCAGGGGGTGCCGGAGGATGCGCCGTTCCAGGGCGGCATTCCCGACTCGGGACCAGACGTACTCCGCGGCTAAGCTTTCTTCTGTGAATCACTTCGATGACGACGCGCCCTCCTCCGCCGGACTCCCGCCGGAGGACGCCTCCCACCCCAAAAAGCACCACAAGGTGGACCGGCCCCGGATCGAGGCGGCCGTACGGGAAATCCTGATCGCCATCGGCGAAGACCCGGACCGCGGAGGCCTCCAGGACACCCCTAAACGGGTGGCCAAGGCCTATTCGGAGGTTTTCGCCGGGCTTCACCACGATCCGGCGGAGATCCTCTCCACCAAGTTCGACCTGGACCATGAGGAACTGGTCCTGGTCAAGGACATTCCGTTCTATTCCACCTGCGAGCACCATCTGGTTCCGTTCCACGGGGTTGCGCACGTGGGCTACATCCCGTCCCACGACGGGAAAGTTACCGGGCTCAGCAAGCTGGCACGCCTGGTGGACATCTACGCGTTGCGCCCCCAGGTGCAGGAACGGCTCACCACGCAGATCGTCGAGGCATTGGTCAGTCACCTCAAACCCCGCGGCGCAATTGTCGTCGTCGAATGCGAACACATGTGCATGTCCATGCGCGGTGTCCGCAAGCCCGGAGCGAAAACCGTCACCAGTGCGGTACGCGGGCAGCTTCATGACCCGGCCACCCGCGCCGAAGCCATGAGCCTCATACTCGGAAGGTAATTATCAGACCATGGACTCACTAGCTGCAGCCCCGGGAACCGGGCCCGCAACGTCCCCGCTGCCTATCCTGCGCAAACCGCGCCCGGCCGCAAAGTTCGAAGACCTGCCCACCGATCGCACCCTGGTGATGGGCATCCTCAACGTCACCCCGGATTCCTTCAGCGACGGCGGCAAGCACCCTACTGCGGACACGGCCATCGCGGCCGGCCTGCGGATGTTCTATGCAGGAGCGGACATCATCGATGTGGGGGGCGAATCGACCCGTCCCGGCGCGGACGATGTCAGCCCGGAGGAGGAGCAGCGCCGGGTAGTCCCGGTCATCGGGGCGTTGGTCAAGGCGGGCGCACTGGTCAGCATCGACACGACTCACACCTCCACGGCAGCGGCCGCGCTGGAAGCCGGCGCAGCCATCATCAACGACATCTCGGGCCTCAGCATGGAGCCGGAGATGGCCGAGCTCGTTGCCACCTCCGGCGTACCGTACGTCCTTACGCACCGGCGGGGGGATGCCCGCACTATGAATTCGCTCGCTGAATACAAGGATGTCGCCGCAGAGGTGGTGGCCGAACTGGCCGGCGTCCGGGACAAGCTCTACGCGGCCGGCGTCAGCCACGACCAGATCATCGTGGACCCCGGGCTGGGCTTCGCCAAGAACGACGTCCAGAACTGGGAACTTTTGCAGCGTTTGGACCAGCTGGACAGCCTGGGGCACAAGGTCCTGGTGGGCGCCTCACGCAAACGTTTCCTGGGCACGCTGCTCACGGTGGCCGGCAAGTCCGCCGCCCCCGAGGAGCGCGACGCCGCCACTTCAGCCATCACTGCCATCAGCGCCTTCCGGGGTGCCTGGGCCGTCCGGGTCCATGACGTCGGCCCCAGCCTTGACGCCGTCAAGGTCGCCTCACGCATCGCTGCCGTACGCACTACCCACTAGGGCCGGGGGGACCCATGGACAGGATCACGCTGAGCGGCGTCACAGCCATCGGCTATCACGGCGTGTTCGACTTTGAGCGCCGCGAAGGCCAGCCATTTGTTGTGGATGCCGTGCTGCATTTGGATTTCGCCAGGGCGGCGGAGTCCGACGACGTCCGGGACACGGCGCACTACGGCCAGGTGGCGGAGCGCATTAAGGACTGGATTACGGGTGAACCGCTTAACCTGATCGAGGCGCTGGCCGTTCGAATCGCCGATGACCTGCTCAGCAAGTTTGGGATCCAGGCGGTGGACGTCACAGTACATAAGCCCAAAGCACCCATCGAGGTGCCGTTCGGCGACGTAGCCGTCAGCGTGCATCGGGCCCGCAAGGTCGGGCAGAGACCATGACCACCGGCTACACCAAGGCCGTGCTTGCCCTCGGCAGCAATCTGGGCGAACGCAACGACACCCTGTCCGAGGCCGTTGCGGACCTCGTCGATCCGCCGGAGGTCCGCCTGCTGGCTGTTTCCCCAGTAGTGCAGACCAAGGCTGTAGGCGGTCCGGCCGGCCAGCCGGACTTCCTGAACATGGTCATCACGGTGGAAACAACCCTGTCTCCGCTGAAGATGCTTGAGCACTGCCAGACCGTGGAGAACAAGCACCACCGCGTCCGTGAGGTCCGCTGGGGGCCGCGGACCCTTGATGTCGACATCATTGTGTATGGGGAACTCGTTAGTGATGATCCGGTGCTGACGTTGCCCCATCCCCGTGCCGCCACCCGTGCTTTTGTGCTGTATCCGTGGTCCTTGATCGAGCCCGGCGCCACTCTGAACGGGGAACGAATCAGCGTGCTGGCCACCCGCGCCGCCGATTTCGGTGACCTTGCGCCTTTCGATGGATTTGGCGACTTTGACGGGGTCCCAACGGCCGGGGCGGTTGAGCAGCCATGAAGCCGATCAATCCGGTGCGGCTCCTGTTCATTGGCCTCATCCTGGCCGTGGCGGGCTGGGCTGCCACCGTCATCACCAACCGCTTCAGCATGGCCACGCCCGTCCTGCCCGCCACGGCCCTGGCCACCATGGCCGTCATCGTGGTCATCACGCTGGTCCTTGGCATCAGGGTCTTTAGGTGGCGCAACAGCATCAAAGACAGCACCAAAAAGAAAACCGTGCTGGATCCCCTCCTGGCGGCACGTACCCTCGTGCTGGCCCAGGCCTGTGCCTACGCCGGAACGGTGCTGCTGGGTTGGCACACGGGCATCTTCCTTGACCAGCTGCGGGTCTGGAGCCTGCGCAGCGACCAGGGCATCACATGGCTGGCACTTGCGATGGCGGGTGGGGGCCTGGCCATGATCGTGGTTGGCCTGCTGGTGGAGCGCTTCTGCAAGATTCCGCCCGAGGACGGCGACACCCCACCCGGCGAGGGCCAGCCCGGCCGCGGTGCCCGTGGCGAAGCCGCAGGGGAAGGCGAATATGCGTACCGAGGCGATTGATCCCCCGGGCATCATGTGGCAGCGGGTCTCGCCCAAGTACGTCACTGTGCGCGTCGTGCAGTGGGCCATCGGTAACCTGGTCGCGGTGCTCGTCCTCAGCCTGCCGCTCCTCCTGGTGCTCACTGGCTGGTGGAGGTGGCTGCCGCTGTGGCTGGCCATCACGGTCCCGGCAGCGATTCTAGCCCTGGCGATCTGGCGGCTGCTGCTGATCCCGCGGCAGGTGCGTGCCATCGGCTATGCCGAGCGCGACGACGACCTCCTGATCCGCACCGGCATCTTCTTCCAGCGCACCGTGGCTGTTCCCTACGGCCGCATGCAGTATGTGGACATCGCGGTGGGCCCGGTGGAACGCGGACTGGGGCTCTGCACCCTTAAGCTGCACACCGCATCGCCCGGCACGAATGCGCTGATCCCCGGCCTGCCCGCCGCCGAGGGGGCGCGCTTGCGTGAACAGCTCTCCGCCCGCGGCGAAGCCAGGCTGGCAGGACTGTGACAGCTGAGGGCATTCCTGTTGAACCGGCAAAGCAACCGGCACAGCAGCCCGCGCAACCGATTTCACCCCTGGGCACGCATGAAGCACCCGACGGCGAGTGGCTGCGCGTGCATCCCGCGTCGCCCTTTATCCGCGGGTGGGTGGTTCTGGCCGCCATAGGCTTTTTCTTCGGCCGGGACCTCTTCGAACGGATGCTCCAGGGCAGGCCCGTCCTGGAAGACGGCTTCACCGGCCGCGTGCCCTGGCTGGTTGCTGGCGGCGGGACCGTGCTGCTGATCGCGGTGCTCGGTTTCATCCTGACCTGGTATTTCACCAAGTACCAGGTGTCCGAGGGCTACGTTCGGGTCAACACGGGCTTCGTGTTCCGGCAGCAGCGGCAGGCGCGCCTGGACAGGGTCCAGGCCATAGACATCGTCCAGCCTCTGCTGGCCAGGATCTTTGGCCTGGCCGAGCTCAAGTTCGAGGTGGCGGACGCGGGTGAATCTGCTGTCCGTCTTGCCTACCTGCGGACGGACGTTGCCCGGCAGCTCCGGGCAACCATCCTGGCCAGGGCCAGCGGGGTGGTGCAGGCCGCAGGCCGCCCTCAGGAGGCTGTACCCGAGGCGCCGGAATACCCGGTGCTTTCGGTGCCGCCGTCGCGCCTCATCGGTTCGTTGCTGCTCAGCGAGCAGAGCTTCTTCGTCGTGCTGGGCGGTGTGGCGTCGGTAGTCCTGTCCGCGGTGACAGAAAACCGCAGCTTCTATTTCTACCTGATTCCGGCAGTGCTGGGCCTGGGAGCGAGCTACTGGGGGTCCTTCAATAAGGGCTACAACTTCACGGCAGCCATTTCGCCGGACGGTATCCGGCTGCGCTATGGACTCCTGGACACCCAGGCGCAAACGCTGCCGCCCGGCCGCATCCAGGCGCTGAAAGTAGTGCAGCCGCCGCTGTGGCGGATGTTTGGCTGGTACCGGATCCAGGTGAACGTGGCCGGCTACGGCGCTGGGGGAAACAACGGCGAGGCCGCGTCGCGGACCACACTGCTGCCCGTGGGCAAACTGGTGGACGTGATGAGCATGCTCTCACTGGTGCTGCCGGATCCCGGAACCCCGGAGCCCGGCAGGATTTTTGCGGCCGGGCTCAACGGCCTGGATTCCGACGGCGGCTTTGTCACCACGCCCCGCCGTGGCAGGCTGTTGGCCCCGTTGGGGTGGCGCAGTAACGGCTTCGCAGCCACGGACACGGCGCTGCTGCTCCGCTCGGGCCGCTGGTGGCGTCAATTGGTGATGGTGCCGCACCAGCGCACGCAGTCCATCGCCATGCACCAGGGTCCGCTGGCGCGGCGCTTCCGGCTGGTGGATCTCGTGCTCCACACCACGGCCGGTCCGGTCCAGCCTCGGCTGATCCAGGCGGGGCTGGATGAAGCCAGGGCTTTGTTCGACGAACAGTCAGCGCGCGCCCGCCTGGCCCGAAAGCGGCAGACCAGCGAACAGTGGCTGGCGCAGCTGGATCCCCACCAGGTAGAGCGTCTCAAGGAGACGATCCCCTCCATTACTCCAGTTCAGGAAGGCCAGCAGGATGGCTAAGCCAGGACGCCTCGGCGTCGGAATCATTGGCGCCGGCAAAGTGGGTGCCGTCCTGGGTGCGGCACTGCGCGCGGCCGAGCACGCCGTCGTCGGGGTTTCCGCCGTCTCCGACGCCAGCCGGGAGCGGGCGGAAGCCCTGCTTCCCGGAGTGCCGGTCCTCGACGTCCAGGACATTGTGGAGCGCTCGGAACTGGTGCTCCTCGCGGTTCCGGACGATGCCCTGGCCGGGCTGGTGAAAGGCCTCGCCAAACTTGGGGCCTGGCAGCCGGGACAGCTGGTCGCCCATACCTCCGGCCGGTTCGGCGTTGGCGTCCTGCACCCCATCCGGGCAGCCGGATCGGTCCCGCTGGCCATGCATCCCGCCATGACCTTCACGGGCATGAGCCTGGACCTCACCAGGCTGCTGGACTGCACCTTCGGCGTTACCGCTGATGCCGCCATGCTGCCGATTGCCCAGGCTCTGGTGGTGGAGATGGGTGCCGAGCCCGTCGCTATCGCCGAGGGTGACCGCACGCTCTACCACGCGGCCCTGGCCCACGGCTCCAACCACCTGGTCACCCTCGTGGCCCAGGCGTCCCAGCTGCTGCGGGACGTGGGCGTGGAATCGCCCGAACGGATGCTCGGACCACTGCTTCGCGCCACGCTGGAGAACGCCCTTGCTTCCGGCGAGACGGCGCTGACCGGGCCGGTGGCCCGCGGGGACGTGGGGACGGTGGCGGCCCACGCCGAAGCATTGCGTGAGTACGACGCCGGTTCGGCGGGCGATGTGCTGGAGGCCTATCTCGCCATGGCCCGGGCCACGGCGCGGCGGGCAGAAAGCCGCGGGCTCTTGAAAGCGGGCCAGCTCGAGGCACTCCGTGCGGCGCTGGAACCGGGTGGGAACCATGGCGGGGAACTTGACGGCGGCGAACACGATGGCGGGCCGCGGGCCCCGGAAGGACAGTGACATGCCCATCAAACTGGTCACGACCGCGGCCGAACTGCGGTCCGAGAGCGCGCGGCTGCTGACGCAGAAGCAGGGCGCGTCGCAGGGCCTGGTGCCCACCATGGGTGCACTCCACGAGGGCCACGCGCAGCTGGCGCGCACCGCCGTCGAACAGAACGATGTGGTGGTGGCGTCCATCTTCGTCAATCCGCTTCAGTTCGGTGATGCCGCTGATCTGGACCGTTACCCCCGTAGCCTCGACGCCGACCTGGCGCTGCTCGAGGAGCAGGGCGTGGACTTGGCGTTTGCGCCGTCGGTGGAGGAGGTTTACCCCGGCGGCGAGCCGGTGGTGCGCGTAACGGCGGGATCGCTGGGGGAGAAGTGGGAAGGTGCATCGCGGCCGGGGCATTTCGATGGCGCCCTGACGGTGGTAGCCAAACTGTTGCATTACGGCATCCCGGGGGCGGGGTTGCAGGCTGGCGGTGCGTTTGTTTCCGGCAGCACCGGGGGTCTGCCGGCCTACCGCGCGTACTTTGGCCAGAAGGATGCGCAGCAGTTGACCCTGGTCCGCCGGATGGTGGCGGACCTGAACTTTCCGGTGGAGATCGTCGCGGTGCCAACTGTCCGCTCAAGCGGGGGGCTGGCGTTGTCCAGCCGCAACCGGTTCCTGTCGGAGGAGCAGGCGGAAGCCGCGCTGGTGCTGTCCCGTGCGCTCCGACTTCTTGAGGAGCGTGCCAACGGCCACGAGCCGCTGGACCTCGAGTCGGCCGAGGACCTGGTGGCCTCACAGCCCCTGGTTGAAGTGGACTACTTCGACGTGGTGGATCCACGCACGCTGGAACCGCTGGCCGAGAACTGCAAGGAGACCCCTTTCCGCGGCGAGGGCCTGGCGATCATTGCCGCCAAGGTAGGGCCCGTCCGGCTGATAGACAACGTGCCACTAAGTTCCTAAGCGGATGGAGGTCTGGCCGGTTGCGTTAGCCGGCGTTGGGACCGGTCCGGACCGCAAGGCTGAGCCGCTCCACTCCGTGCATTGCGTCAGCTGCCCGGACCAGGGCCAGATGGGAAAAGGCCTGTGGGAAATTGCCTGCCATCCGCCGTTCCTCTGGAGCATATTCTTCGCTCAGCAGGCCAAGCTCATTGCAGAACCCCACGAGCGTATCCATGAGCGCCTTTGCTTCTTCCTTACGGTTGGTGCGGGCGTACTGTTCAACAAGCCAAAAGGAGCAGGCAAGAAAGGGATGTTCGCCTGGTTCAAGCCCATCGACACCTGACTCCGTCCGGTAGCGCAGCAGGAGGCCATGCCCGGTCAGCAACTCCTTTTCGAGCTGCGCCACCGTGCCAAGCATCAAGGGGTCGTCGTACGCGAGGAAACCAACCTGCGGCATGGCCAACAGCGCGGCGTCCGTCTGGCTGCCGCCATAGCTCTGCGTGAATGAGTTGAGCTCCTGGCTGAAACCCCTGTCCATGATTTCTGATCGCAAACGCCGCCGCAGTTCCTCCCAGTGCTCCGCCGGGCCCTGCAGCCCGTGGTCGCGGACGCCCCGGACCCCGCAGTCGAAGGCCGCCCACATCATGACCCTCGAATGTGTGAAGTACTGGGCGGAACCCCGCATCTCCCACAGGCCGAAGTCCTTGTCATCGAAGTGTTTCTCCACAAATCCGAGCAGGGCCCGCTGGAGCGCCCAGGAGAACGCGTCTTCCTTGCCACCGGCCAGGCGCAGCCTCTCAAGCGCCACCATCACTTCGCCCACGACGTCTGCCTGGTATTGGGAGACCGCAGCGTTGCCGATCCGCACCGGTCCCGCGTCCTGGTAGCCGGGGAGGTGGCTCAGCACTGTCTCCGGAAGGTCCCGTTCACCGGCTACCCCGTACATGATCTGGACGTCCTCGGGGTCACCGGCAAGAGCGCGAAGCAGCCAGTTGCGCCACTGGAGGGCCTCGAATTCGTAGCCATGGGTCAGCATGGACTCGAGCGTCAGCGCGGCATCGCGGAGCCAGCAGTAGCGGTAGTCCCAGTTGCGCGAACCGCCGAATTCCTCAGGCAAGGAGGTGGTCGGAGCGGCGACGATGCCTCCAGTTTCGTAGTGCGTCAGGGCGCGGAGCACCAGCAAGGACCGCTTGACCGCAGCCCCGTAGAATCCGCCCTGCCGGTAATTGCCACCCCATCTGGTCCAATAGCTCACTGTCTCCTGAAGGGCTGAGTCAAAATCGAGCTGTGGCGGAGCTTCCCGGTATGAAGGAAACCACGTCAGTTCGAACTCGACGGTCTCGCCGGCCGAAACCTCGAATCTCCCCAGATGCATACGGCCGTGCGCCTCGGGCAAACGGCGGCTCTGTAAAGCCCAGGCGTCAGGCCCGGCCATGGCTAAAAGGGCATCCCCGCTGCCCGGCGTTGTATTTTTCCGTATGCGGCTCGTCCACGGTGTCAGTGCCCCATACTGGGGACGGATGATCAGCTCCTGATGCACCGGCACGGTTCCGGTGAGGCCTGTCACGCGTCGCAAAAGGGAGGAGGGGCCTTGACCCGGCGGCATCAGGTCTGTGACACGGATCTGGCCGCCCGGGGCCTGCCAGATTGTCTCCAGGACGAAGGTCGACTCCAGGTATTGACGGTCAAGGACTACAGCCTCGGGCTCGGCTGGTGCGAGCAGCCACCGGCCGTGGTCTTCATGACCCAGCAGGGCTCCAAAAACGGAGGGCGAGTCGAAACGTGGGAAGCAGAGCCAATCCACACTTCCGCGCCGGGAGATCAGGGCCCCGGTAGCGAGGTCTGACAGGAGTGCGTAATCCTCTATGGGTTCCGCCATGCTCCTAGATAAGCACAACATTTTGCGCAGCGGCAGATGGCGCCGCTCCTCCGGGCTGGAAGCTGGCTGATGTCCGGGGGCCAAGGATGTGGCGGGTGCCAGTGGGCTCCCGTCCGGAGTTAGCGGTTTGTTCTGCTGTCCGGCCGCGCCTGACTTTAAATATGCCTTGACGCCAGATGTGTTAGCGCTCACACTTAAATTGCAGTTAGCGCTAACAATTCATCTCTCTCAGCGCAGCTCTAACTCGACAATCTGAACCAAGGAAGCCAGCCCGAAATGACCCGCGAAGAAGCATACTCTCGTTGCCCGGAGGACTCGTATGTGGAGTACTACGGAAGCCAGTGGCTGATCGTCCCGTTCCAGCCCGTAGAGCAGCCCAGCTTCTTCGTCTGCCACCCGGGAGTCCAGCCTATCTTCGCCTGAGGTCGGCGCCGGCGCGCACATGATCCGCAACTTATCGGGCCGGTCCGTGAACCCCGGTAGGGTCTCAACGTGATTACCCACATTTCAGGAGAAGGTCGTGCCCTCGTTGCGATCCATGGATTCGGCGTAGACCATCGCATCATGCTCCCGCTGGAGGAGTTTGTGAGTGCGGCGGGTTGGCAGCGCATCTATATAGATCTGCCGTGGGCTTCGTCCCCTCCAGTCCGCAGCGCGGCCAGCGCTCAAGACGTCGCAGACGGCGTCGTGGACGAAATTCGCCAGCACCTGGGGGAAGAACCCTTCGCCGTCATTGGAAACTCATTCGGTGGCATGATCGCACGCTTTGTTGCTCATGAGCTGCGCGAGCAGGTGCTCGGACTGGCAACTCTCGCCGGGGTGTTCGAGCCTGATCATGAGGCACGCTCGCTCCC
This sequence comes from Arthrobacter sp. ISL-48, assembly GCF_018613805.1. Classification (GTDB taxonomy): domain Bacteria; phylum Actinomycetota; class Actinomycetes; order Actinomycetales; family Micrococcaceae; genus Arthrobacter. Next base: position 35,714 of record NZ_JAGGPL010000022.1, on the reverse strand, counting down.
CGCTCGTCAGATTCTGCGCCGAGACCCAAAGGCCTTGGCGCATGCAGGACCGGCACTCGAGGACTATGAAGAAATGTCGGTCATCCAGACCGAGGCCACCGTGGCGGCATTTACGCGGTATGCGCTTCCTGGCCTGCAGGCTGCAGACCAAACCGTCATTGATCGCATCTCGGCGGACTATGCGCTTCGTGTTCAACCAGAGGTTGAGTACCCCGCCCCGTTTGAGGCGCCCTCTTTGCATGTGTTTGGACGGCAAGACCATGTAACCGGGTATGAGGACGGTTGGCAGCTACGCGACCACTACGTTCGCGGCACCTATGCAGTACTGGATGCAGCGGGACATAACGTCCACCTTGAACAGCCCACGCTCACTGCCGCCTTGGTGAGCGACTGGCTCGCACGGATCGACTTGGCTGCCCGCTGAGGGATCGGCTATCGGAGACGACGTCGCGGAGCGGCTGATTGAACCGGCCGGGTCACCGCCAGATCCAGCGGAGGGCATCGGGGAGCAGGACGCCACCGTGGTTGAGGCTGTGACCGCCGTCGCCCAGGACGAGGCGGAAGTCGTAGCCGGCCTCCGCGAGGGCGGCTGCTACTCGAAGGTTGTTGGCCAGCCAGTTCCGCTCGGGCTGGTTCCAATTCAGGTCGCGCTGGCCCGCCTGCATGAAGACGCGCAAAGGCTTGGCGGGCGTGATGGGAAGCAGCTCGGGGTAGGGGTTGCCGCCTGGCATCTGGGCGAAGCTGGACAGGAACCCGATAACGCGGCGGAACCTGTCGGGACGCAGCCAAGCGGCTGTGAAGGCACAGTTGCCGCCGCTGCTGCCTCCGCAGATCCCCCAGCGGTCAGGGTCCTGAGAGATCGTGTACCGCTTGGTAACCTCGGGGATGATCTCTGTCAGGAGGAAGGTGGCGTAGCGGTCGTCGAATGCGTCATACTCCGCGTTCCGGTTCTTCGGATTCTCGGCATCGACGAAAACGCCAGGGTCAACGAAGACCCCTATAGTGACGGGAATGTGTCCCTGATGGATGAGGTTGTCCAGGACGATTCCGCCGCGGACGTCCCCCTCGGGGTCCAGATACAGGCGCCCATCTTGGAACACCATCAACGAAGCGGGCACGGCAGGGTCGTACCGGTCAGGCACGTGCACCCAGAATTTCCGCGTGGTCCCCGGATAGACCCGGCTCGCGTTCCATTCGAACTCGACAGTTTCGCCAGAGGGTAGGCCCGGCTGCACTTCCGAGTCCGGGCCGTGGAGATAGCGGACATCTGACTGGTCGCCGGACAGCGGTACGTACGGCACCTCAATGGGGGTGGTGCTCGCCAAACCTGCTCCTACGATCGTCGATATGAGCCGAGTCGTTCTCATGTGTGCGGGTCAGCCGGCGCTGGCAACTTCACCGATATGAGACTACGCGCTGTGCCCCTCGAGCCGGGGACTCCGCGCGCCACGTAGTTCTCTTAGCCGGTGGCAACGAGCCCTATTTCGAAGCCATCGGAGTTCACGAGGTAGGCAGCATAGTGTTCGGGCTTTGAACCGGGGCAATGCTTCTGACGGGTGATAGTCAGCTTGCTTATTACTTTGGGCTTTCCTAGGCTGGATGGTGTCAGACAAACAACTCTCGAAGCGGGTACTGCCGCGCGCCACAAGCGCGCACAACCCCGCCTCACACGAGGAGGAATAATGTCAGAACACAGCATCGCAGGCAAGAAGGTCGCTTTCCTGCTGACGGACGGCGTGGAGCAGGAGGAGCTCACCAGCCCGTGGCAGGCCGTGAAGGAGGCTGGCGGGCAGCCCACACTGGTGGCGCCCTCCAGCGGGCGGCTGCAAGGCTACAACGGCACGGACAAGGGCGATACGTTCAACGTGGACCTCACGGTGGCAGAAGCCAACGCCTCGGACTTCGACGCCCTGGTGCTTCCGGGCGGTGTGGTGAACGCCGATCACCTGCGTGTGGACAGGGACGCCCAGAACTTCGCGCGAAGCTTCTTCGAGCAGCATAAACCGGTGGCCTCCATCTGCCACGGACCGTGGCTGCTGATCGATGCGGGCGTGATCCGCGGCCGGAACGTAACCTCTTATCACACGCTGCAGACCGACCTGAAGAACGCCGGGGCCAACTGGACGGACCAGGAAGTAGTGGTGGACCAGGGCCTGGTGACCAGCCGTAGCCCCAAAGACCTTTCCGCCTTCAACAGCAAGCTTGTGGAGGAAATCTCGGAAGGCTTGCACGCCGGCCAGACCGCCTAGGCAAGGTTGTTCCCCCAGGGATAAAAGGGATAAGAAAAACCCGTGCGGAGGAATTACTCCAGCGGGTAGAGTGTTGGAGTCTGCAGCGACCATGCTCGCGCACCAGCAATCTCGCACTCCCTGGGGGAACACGCATGTCCACAGAAATATCTTCGAACGCCCACGGCGAACCCGTGCGCGCTTCCGAAGCGAAGCCGTCCGCGCCGGAGAAAATGTCCCGCGAATCGGTGACTATCATCGCCACGCTCCTGGTGGCAACCTTTGTGGTGATCCTCAACGAGACCATCATGAACGTGGCCCTGCAGCGGCTCATGGTGGACCTCCGGGTGGACGCGCCCACCGTGCAGTGGCTTTCCACCGGCTTCATGCTCACGATGGCGGTGGTCATCCCCACCACCGGTTTCATCCTTCAGAGCCTCTCCACCCGCGCCGTCTTTATGCTGGCCATGGGCCTCTTCGCCGGTGGCACTGCCCTGGCTGCGGTGGCCCCGGGCTTTGAGCTCCTGCTCCTGGCCCGGATCATCCAGGCCGGCGGAACGGCGATCATGCTTCCGCTGCTCATGACCACCATCCTCACCCTGGTGCCGGTCGCTAAGCGAGGGGCCGTGATGGGCAACGTCAGCATCGCCATCTCGGTGGCTCCGGCCATGGGCCCCACAGTTTCCGGGTTGATTCTGGAGCACTTCACCTGGCGCTTCATGTTTGTCTTCGTCCTGCCGGTGGCCCTGGCGGCCTTCGCTATCGGGGCCAAGTACCTGACCAACGTGGGCGAGACAGAGAAGGCCAAGCTCGACTTCCTCTCGGTGGTCCTGACTATTCCTGCCTTCGGCGGGGTGGTGTACGGCCTTAGCCAGATCGGCGGCGGCCAGGGCGAGGGCGGTCCCAGCACGATGGCCATTGCGGCACTGGTCATCGGGGTCGCCAGCCTTGCCGTGTTTGTCTTCCGTCAGCTCCGGCTGCAGAAGGCAGAGGCGCCCCTTCTGGACCTCCGGGCGTTCAATTTCCGCATGTTCACGGTCTCAGTGCTGCTGATGGTGGTGGCCATGATGGCCCTCTTCGGCGGGGTGATCCTGCTGCCGCTTTATCTACAGGAGATCCGCGGCCTGCATTCCCTGGAGACAGGGCTTACGCTGCTTCCTGGCGGCCTGGCTATGGGCTTGTTGGGCCCGGTCATCGGCCGGATTTTCGACAAGGTGGGTCCGCTGCCTCTCACCGTGTCCGGTTCGGTCCTGATGGTGCTGGCGCTGTGGCAATTCTCAAGGCTCGACGCCGCCACGCCCGTCTGGTGGATCGTCACGCTTCATGTGGGGTTGAGTTTCGGACTGGCGCTGCTTTTCACGCCTGCGTTCACCACTGGGCTGAATCCGCTGCCGCCGCACCTCTACTCGCATGGCTCGGCCATCATGAGCACGACGCAGCAGGTTGCCGGCGCCGCGGGGACGGCCCTGCTGGTATCCATCTTCGCCGTGGTTTCCGCCGCCTCAGGACTCGTCGCCGGGATGAGTGCCGCGTTCCTGACGGCCACCGTGATAGCCCTTGCCGCCGTCGTGCTTTCCGCAATGATGCGCAAGACGGAAGGCGCCGCTCCCGGACACGGCGGGCACTGACCCACCTAGTGCTACCTACATGGAGTCAGCCGGCGTAGAAGTCCCTGAGCTCGGTGATGAGCTTGTCCGGAGCCCGCAGGACGCCGTCGTGGCCGAGGCCAGGCAGGATGGTGTAGCTGGACCCGGACAGGACGTCGTGGATCTGGCCACAGGCCACCCCGAAGTACGCCGGGCTCTTCTCGCCCACCACGATCAGGGTTTCCAACGGCAGTTCCAGGAATGGCTCGGCGGGCATGTCGGCGGCGATGATCGCCTTGATTTCCCGCACGCCGGTGCGCATCAGCTCCCGCATCTGCTTGCCCATGGACGTGCCCGCCGTGAGTTTGTTGGCGATGGTGAGCATGGACAGCGGCATCCGGGAGAACGCGCCACCGGTCTCCAGGCCCTTGGTGAGGACGGCGAGGGCGCGGTCGTCGTCCCCGGCCGCCGTCGCACGTTCGTACTCCGCGGTCCAGTCCGCTTTGACGCTGCCGTTCACGGACACAGCCGGGTCATAGACCGCAAGCCTCTCCACCGGAAGGGTGCGGGCTGCATGCAAGGCAACGGCGCCGCCGAAGCTGTGCCCGAAAACGTCCGTGCTGGACGTGTGCTTCATGACGGCGTCGAGGTCCCGGATATCCACATCCAGCGTGTAGTCCTCGGGCTGCGGTGACGAGGATCCCCGGCCGCGCCGGTTGAACGTGTGAACGGGGCGGCCCAGCGCCGCGCTGAGTTTCTGCGCAAACTTGGTGTAGTCGGCGGCCGTCACCATGGAGGGCGGAACAACCACCACGCCGGAACCGGCTGAGGCAAGTTCCGCGCCGGTGGAAAATACCTCCAGCGTGCCGCCGTCGGGGGTCTTGATGTTCTCACGCGTCATGTTCCGAGCCTAGCCGAGGTACCTGCTTGCTGGCAGCCGCGGTCCGCCGCAAACCGAAGGATCTTACCCGAGGCGTTCGATCAGCGCGCCGCTCTCCGCCCGCGCAGCGGGCAGTTCGTCAACCAGGCCGCAGAGGATGAGTCCCGCATCTGCCGCCTGCAGCGGAGATTCCGGCGTGGCCAACCCATCTGCTCTGAGATTGATCAGGGATTCGACCAGGCGGAAGGTGAAGTCGCCGCAGCTCGCGTCCGGGTTCCCGGCACCGCTGGCGGGAGACAGGCCGGCACCCAGTTTGCCGTACAGGCTGCGCAGCTCCTGCCGGTCGGCCAGGAACCGCCCAAAGCGTGCACTCCGGACCTCGGGCAGATGGTAGAGAATCCCGAGGTTCCAGCGGGCCCCGCAGAGCTGGGTGCCGTCATAGAGGGCGACGGCGTGAAGCCGGCTTCCAGCCGTGCCGTCGCCCCGGGCCGAGGCGGCGACAGCCCGCGCAAACTTCAGCCCTCCGGACACGGTGCCCTCGAGGAGGTCCTCGAGGATGTCGTCCTTGGTCTTGAAGTGGTGGTACAGCGAGGACTGCCTGATTCCGACGGCGTCCGCAATGGACCTGGTGGAAGTGCTCGCGAAGCCTTGGGTGGTGAAAAGCTCAGCAGCCGCATCGAGGATTTCGTCGCGGGCGGTGGCCCCTGGTCGGGAGGGCTGCTGGTGGCGAGGTCGTCCCGGTCCGGCTGAAGTCACTGCTTCATTCTTGCATCCCGGCACGGGGCGAACGGCAACCTCAGGAGATGTGAGGGTATGGAAAAGAGCCGGAAACAAGATGTCAATGCGCCTTTTACAGAAGTGAAACTGTTTGGGGACACGGCGCTGGAAAACTATCAAGTGACCGGTAATAAGCAGCCATCGGCCGAACGCTGCGCTGCCGGGAGGCTTTACCCCCATGCCGTCCCAGCCCCCGGAGGTTCCGATGACTTCAACCGTTCTTCCCACCGTCCATCAGGACGATGCAGATCTGACGTCCCTTGGCTATCAGCCCACTCTCCATCGAAAGCTCGGCCGCTATGCTTCGTTCGCCGCCGGTTTCTCCTTCGTCTCCATCCTGACCACCATCTTCCAGCTGTTCGCGTTCGGTTACTCGTTCGCCGGGCCGGCCTTCTTCTGGACGTGGCCCGTTGTGCTGGTGGGCCAGCTCCTTGTGGCCTTGAATTTCGCAGAACTCGCCGCCCGCTATCCGCTGTCCGGCGCCGTATACCAGTGGGCCAGGCGTGTCGGCGGCGAGGCCGTGGGCTGGTTCGCCGGCTGGTTCATGGCCATCGCGCAAGTGGTTACTGCTGCTGCCGCCGCCATCGCACTGCAGGTGGTGCTGCCGCAGCTCTGGGGCGGCTTCCAGGTGGTGGGCGGTGAGCCGGCCCTAAACACCGTCACGGGAGCCGCGAACGCCGTGGTCCTCGGGGCTGTTCTCCTGGTAGCCACCACCGTCATCAACTCCCTGGGCGTTAAGCTCATGGCCCACGTGAATTCCGTTGGAGTGACTTGCGAAATCGTCGGCGTCATCGCTGTAGTCCTTGCCCTCCTCACGGCGGCCCAGCGCGGGCCGGGCGTCGTTGCTGACACAACGGTGATTCAAGGATCCGGACTCGGTCCTGTGGGAGCATTTCTGGTCTCCGGCCTAATGGCCGCCTACGTCATGGTGGGATTCAACTCCGCCGGCGAGCTGTCCGAAGAAACCAAGGACCCGCGCCGCACGGCCCCGCGGACCATCCTCTCCGCCCTGCTCATCTCCGGCATCGGCGGAGCGCTCATGATCATCACCGCCCTGATGGCGGCGCCGAGCCTCGACGACGGCCGGCTGGCCACCGAAGGTCTGCCTTACGTGCTGACAGCTGTCCTGGGCACCTTTTGGGGCAAGGTACTGCTGGTGGACGTGGCCATCGCCATCTTCGTCTGCACCCTGGCCATCCAGACCGCCGGTTCCCGCCTGGTGTTCTCCATGGCCCGGGACGGCAAGCTTCCCGCTTCTGCCTTGCTGTCCTCGGTGCACCCCACGCGGGGTACGCCCATGTGGCCCTCCATCGTCATCGGCGCGCTGGCGGTCGGTGTGCTTGCCATCAACGTCGGCAACGCTTCCCTGTTCACCACCCTGTGCAGCGTCTGCATCGTTATGGTTTACCTGGCCTACCTCCTGGTCACGGTGCCGCAGCTAATCAACCGACTCCGCGGGGACTGGAGCCGGGTAGGGCAAACCATGCCCGCGGGGCTCTTCTCTCTCGGCCGCTGGGGCCTGCCAGTCAACATCCTTGCCGTCCTATACGGAGCCGTGATGGTGGTCAACCTCGCCTGGCCCCGTCCCGAGGTCTATGACCCCTCCGGCGAGAACGGCTTCCTCCTCTACTCAGCGCCGCTCATGGTGATAGTCGTGCTTCTCCTGGGCATCTGGGTCCGCCGCCGCAACCTGGCAGCGACCGCCTGAGAAAGACCCACCTCAAGCCCGCCAATTTCTTCGCCAGAAGCACGGCGTTGGAACGACTGCTTTAGAACAACCCACAGGACTGACATGACACAGACCATCAAAACACCAGCAACCCGCACCGCCACCACGGCCGGCGCCCGCGCCCATGCCCGGGAAGAGCACGGCAGGATGGTGGACACCATGCGCTACGTGCCGGCCGCTTCGGCCCCGGATCGCCTGCTGGAGGGAGTTCCGGGCGGCGCCGCCGCGTCCCTGACCTGGGCCGAATCCCTGGCCTTCGGGCGCTACACCACCATGCAGCTGGCGCGCGGTACCAGGGTCAGGCTCACAGACACCTCCGGTGACGCTTGCGTGCATACCCTCCTGTACCGGGCTGGCGCCCTCCACGAACGCCTCAATGTGGCGGACACCGTCAAGGTCCCCTGGCAGGCCTACCCCGGGCCAGGCCACCCGCTGCTTTCCGATGCCGGCCGGCTGATGGCCACGATCGTGGCTGACACCGCTTCCCGCCATGACGCACTGACAGGTGCCACCACGCTGGCCGGAAACACGGCACGGTACGGCGCCGGAAGCGCCCACAGCGCCTCGCCCGCGGCCCGGGAACTGCTCACCCTCGGAGCCCTGAAGAGCGGGCTGGGCTCCCGCGACGTGGCGCCGTCGCTGTCCTTCTTCAAAGGCATCGCCGTTGACCCCGCCGGCACCATCGCTTTCACGGGAAGCGCAGGACCAGGCGCCGCCGTCGAACTTTTGCTCCAAATGGACGTGGTGCTGGTGCTCGCCAACACGTCGCACCCGCTGGATCCCCGCCCCAGCTTCACCGGGACGGCCGTTGACGTCGTCGCCTGGCAAGCGCCGCAAGACCTGGCAGCACTGGAGGCGGGCCAGCTTGCCGGGCCTCTGGCTCCCGAACACCTCCAGGCACTCCGCAACACCGAACACGACCAGACCGCAAGGAATGCCCGATGAACACCGCCATTGCAAACAGCCACATCCCGGACGCGGGCCGTATCGCACTCACACCCGGGGAAGTGGTCCTCGACGAATTTGTTGAAGCACGCGGCCCGTGGTCAGCGGTGGTGGCAGCCGGTGACGTGTTGACCATCGTGGACCTGGAAGGAAACCAGGCGGTGGACTGCCTGCTGTACGCCGCGGAGGACACCTCCGTGCGCTACTCGGCAGCGGTCACTATCGCCCAGCAGCAGTCGATCGTCCTGACCACGGGTTCCGTGCTGCGGGCGGATACCGGAGTTGCCCTGATGACAGTGGTGGCTGACGAGGTGGGAGTCCACGACACTATAGGCGGCGCATGCTCGCAGGAATCCAACACCCTCCGGTACGGCCAGCACACCCGTGAACAGCACGCCTGCGTGGAGAACTTCCTCATCGAGGGTTCCCACTGGGGCCTGGGGAAGCGTGACCTGGTTTCCAACATCAACTGGTTCATGAACGTTCCCGTGGACCCGGACGGTGCCCTGGGCATTGTTGACGGCCTTTCGGCGCCGGGCAAGCGCGTGGCATTGATGGCGCAGGTGGACACGCTGGTACTCGTCTCCAACTGCCCGCAGATCAACAACCCGTGCAATGGCTTCAATCCCACCCCTGTCCGGATGATCGTCACCCGGCCGGAGGCAGCCCTGTGAGCAACTTTGATAGCCTGCTGATCGCCAACCGCGGCGAAATTGCGTGCCGCATCATCGAATCGGCCCGAAAACTGGGATTGCGGACCGTTGCCGTGTTCTCTGACGCGGACCGCGGCGCACGCCACGTCAAGCTTGCAGATGAGGCCGTGCTGCTGGGTCCCGCACCGGCCAAGGAGTCCTACCTCCGCGTGGACGCGCTCCTGGCCGCCGCCAAGTCCACCGGGGCCGGAGCCATCCACCCCGGGTACGGATTTCTTTCCGAGGATGCAGCTTTCGCGGAATCTGTCGAAGCGGCAGGACTGGTCTTTGTCGGTCCCACGGCTGAGCAGCTGCGTATCTTCGGCACCAAGCACACCGCCCGGGATGCCGCAAATGCCGCCGGCGTACCCATGATTGCCGGGTCAGGGCTTCTGGCTGACGTGGACGAGGCGATCGCGGCCAGCGTCGCGATCGGCTTCCCACTGATACTCAAGGCCACCGGCGGCGGCGGCGGGATCGGCATGACGGTCTGCCGCACCGGGGTCGAGCTCCTGGAGAGCTTCCCCCGCGTGGCCCGGCTGGCCAGCGCCAGTTTCGGCACCGCCGGTGTCTTCGCCGAGCGGTACGTCGAAAACGCGCGGCACATCGAAGTACAGATCTTCGGCGACGGCGACGGCCGGGTGGTCAGCCTCGGGGACCGGGACTGCTCTCTGCAGCGCCGCCACCAAAAAGTCCTGGAGGAAGCACCCGCTCCGGATCTGCCCGACGAGCTGCGGGAAGAACTTCACCGCAGCTCCCGTGAACTGTGCGCCTCCCTCAGCTACCGCTCCGCCGGGACCGTCGAGTTCGTCTACGATTCTTCCCGCCGCGAAGCCTCCTTCCTGGAGGTCAACGCCCGGCTCCAGGTGGAGCATCCCGTCACCGAGGCCATCACCGGCGTGGACCTAGTGGAGTGGATGCTACGGCTGGCGCAGGGCGGCGCGGAGGCCAAAACGGTCCTTGCCGGCGTACCGGACAGCGTCCCGGTTTCAGGCAGTGCAGTGGAAGCCCGACTGTATGCCGAGGACCCTGCCCGCGGGTTCCAGCCCAGCGCCGGGACGGTCACCAACGCTGTTTTCCCCGTTACAGAGGGCGTCCGCGTGGACGCCTGGGTGGAAACCGGCACAGAGGTTTCTACCAACTACGATCCCCTCCTGGGCAAAATCATCACCGCCGGAACAACCCGGTGCGAAGCCTTCGACCGGCTGTCCGCCGCGCTCGCCGACACCCGGATCGACGGTATCGAGACCAATCTGGGGCTGCTCCGCGCTGTGGGCGGGCTGGACGTCGTCCGCAGCGTCCAGCACTCCACCAACACGCTGGATACAGTCGGAGATCCAGAACCAAGGATCACGGTGGGCCGCCCGGGACTGCAGACGAGCGTTCAGGACTGGCCCGGCAGGACCGGGCTGTGGCAGATCGGTGTTCCGCCGAGCGGCCCCATGGATGACCTGTCCTTCCGGCTGGGCAACACAGCATTGGGCAACCCGGAGGGCGCGCCCGGGCTGGAGTTCACCATGACCGGTCCCAGCCTGACGTTCACGCACGCCACCACCGTCTGCGTCACCGGCGCGGACGTTTCCGTCACAGTTGACGGGGCCGAGGTGCCCACGTGGGTGCCCGTCGTGGTCCAAGGGGGAGGAACCCTCGACGTCGGCACGGCCGGGGGCCGCGGGCTCCGCGGCTACATCCTGTTCCAGGGCGGCCTGGATATACCGCAGTACCTGGGCAGTGCTTCCACCTTCACCCTCGGCCAGTTCGGCGGCCACGCCGGCCGCGTCTTGCGTGCAGGCGATGTGCTTCGTGCAGTGAAACCTGCGGCCGGCCCCGGTGTTGAAATAGCAGTGGCCGCCGAGGTGCCGCTGGACAGCCGGCCTGCTCTGACCTCGACCTGGGAGCTGGCCGTGGCCGAAGGTCCGCACGGAGCCCCGGAATTCTTCCAGCGGGAGGACATCAAAGAGCTGTACGCCGCGGAGTACGAGGTTCACTTCAATTCGGCCCGCACAGGAGTCCGGCTGACCGGGCCCAAGCCCCGATGGGCGCGGACCGACGGTGGCGAAGCAGGTCTGCACCCCTCGAACATCCACGACACTGCGTACTCCGTGGGCGCGCTCGACTTCACCGGTGACACGCCTATCCTGCTGGGACCGGACGGACCCAGCCTGGGCGGGTTTGTCTGTCCGGTCACCGTTGTGACGGGGGACCGCTGGAAGCTCGGCCAGCTCCGGCCGGGGGACAAGGTCAGGTTCGTTCCCATCAAAGTCAGCCAGGCGCCGTCGGCCAAGGACCTGGGCCCTGGCCGACAGCTGGTACTGCCCGGCGACGCCGGATGGTCAGCGGACCCCTCATCGGCGAACCACTTTGCCGGGGCGGCAAGACCTGCCACGGGCCAAGGCGAAGGGCAACGCGCTGCACGGGGGGACGGCGACGACGGCGTGCTGGGCCGGGTGCCGGAAGGGCCAGCCCGGCCCGCGGTCACCTACCGGCGCTCCGGCGACGACAACCTCCTGGTGGAATATGGCGAGATGGTGCTGGACCTCGGCCTCCGCGCCAGGGTTCACGCCCTGCACCAGCACATCGAGCAACTGCGGGTGCCAGGCATCGTGGACCTCACCCCGGGAATCCGCTCCCTCCAGATCAAGGTGGACCCGTCGGTCCTGCCGACCAGGCACCTGCTGGGACTGGTTGAGGAGATCGAGGCGGCCCTGCCGGCGAGTTCCGAACTGGTGGTTCCCAGCCGTACTGTCCGGCTTCCGCTGTCCTGGGACGACCCCGCCACCCGCGAAGCGATTGCGCGTTACATGGCAGGTGTCCGGGACGACGCCCCCTGGTGCCCCTGGAATATCGAGTTCATCCGCCGGATCAACGGACTGGACTCCGTCAACGACGTCTTCGACACCGTCTTCAACGCTGAATACCTGGTCCTCGGATTGGGCGATGTCTACCTTGGCGCCCCGGTGGCCACGCCGCTGGACCCGCGGCACCGTTTGGTCACCACCAAGTACAACCCCGCCCGCACCTGGACGCCCGAGAACGCGGTGGGCATCGGCGGGGCATACATGTGCATTTACGGGATGGAAGGACCCGGCGGCTACCAGTTCGTGGGCCGCACCACCCAGGTCTGGTCCCGCTACGCGGACTCTGCCCCGTTCGAGCCTGGCTCGCCCTGGCTGCTCCGCTTCTTCGACCGGATCTCCTGGTACCCGGTCAGCCCCGAGGAACTCCTGGACCTGCGGGCCGACATGGCCGCCGGGAGGGGCCGGGGCGTCGAGATCGAGGACGGCACGTTCTCGCTGGAAGAGCATGAAGTGTTCCTGAAGGAAAACCACGGGTCCATTGCGGCGTTCCGGGAAAAGCAGGGAGCGGCGTTCGCCGTGGAACGGCAGGCATGGGCGGACGCCGGCGAGTTTGACCGCCTTGACGCGTTGGCCGCCGTTGCGGCGCCGGCGGCAGACGAGGTCGTTGTTCCGGATGGAGGGTTCCTCGTCTCTGCACCTTTCGCGGCGAGCGTCTGGAAGGTTGATGTGGCCGCCGGCGACCGGGTGGTGAAGGGTCAGCCGCTGGTATCCCTCGAGGCAATGAAAATGGAAACAGTGTTGGAAGCACCCTGTGACGGCATGGTGCTCCGCGTCCTGCAGGATGCCGGTTCCCAGGTGGTCGCGGGCGAGGCCGTGGTAGTCCTCGGCGGCCCCGAATCCGCGACCCGAACCGAGGGCAGCGGACTGGAAACCCTGGAACTGGAAGAAGCAGCAGTATGAGCAACGTCACCACGTCCGCTGCTTCCATGCGCGTGCGGGCCGCCTTCGCCGCCGTCGAGGCTGTGGACCGGCCGGAAATTTGGATAACCCTGCGCGGCGAGGACGAACTCCTGGCCGAAGCGGCCTCCATTGACACCGCCGTCGCCGGCGGCGCCCATCTGCCGCTCGCCGGGCTCCTGCTCGCCGTCAAGAACAACGTCGACGTCGCTGGCATCCCCACGACTGCTGCCTGCCCCGGCTTCGCCTACTTGCCGGAGAAGGACGCGGACGCGGTGGCCCACCTCCGTGCAGCGGGTGCCCTGGTGCTGGGAGCCACGAACCTCGACCAGTTCGCCACCGGGCTGGTCGGCACGCGAAGCCCGCACGGTGCTGTCAGGGACTCCCGCCGCCCGGGCTTCATTTCCGGTGGCTCCAGTTCGGGTTCCGCCGTGGCGGTGGCACTGGGCCTGGTGGACATCGCCATCGGAACGGACACGGCGGGATCAGGCCGCGTGCCGGCGGGGCTGCAGGGGATCGTGGGCATCAAACCGACTCTGGGCATCGTGTCCACCGCCGGTGTGGTACCCGCCTGCCGGTCCTGGGACGCCGTCACGATCTTTGCCCGTCACCTGTCCACTGCGGAGCTCGCCATGGGCGTTATGGCTCGCGGCTCCCGCCCCTGGCCCACAGATGTTCGGCTCGCAGCACCATCGAAGCCCCGCGTCGCCTATCCTGCCAGCCTGCCCGCCCTTCCGGACGCGTGGGCTGCAGAGTTCGCCCGCCAGCTCGACCGGCTTCGAGACTCAGGGGTGGACGCTGAGGCAATCGAATTCGACGCCTTCCTTGAGGCCGCCCGGCTGCTGTACGACGGCGCGCTGGTGGCCGAGCGCTACGCCGCCGTGGGCGACTACATCGAAGGGTTCGACGGGGGAACGGACGGGCAGGCGGGCCTCGATCCCACCGTGGGGGGCATCATCCGCGCGGCCGGCAAGCTGTCTGCCCACCGGTACGTCGCTGATACGGAAAAGCTGGAAGAGCTGAAACGCAAGGCGCTGGCACGGCTGGAGGGGTTCGATGCCCTCCTGGTTCCCACGGCGCCGTTTCACCCCACTCTGTCTGAGGTGGCCGCTGACCCCGTGGGACTGAACTCCTTGATGGGCACCTACACAAACTTCTGCAACCTCTTCGATCTGTCTGCCGCGGCTGTCCCCGCAGGCGAGGTGGAAGGTGCCCAGTTTGGTTTGACGGTGGTGGGCCGGACCTTCGATGACGCCGTGGTGGCTGATATCGCCCGCAGGGTCGAAGTGACCCCGGCAGTGCCGCCACTCTTCGCTGCCGGCGCTGAGCCGGCGGTGCAGTCAATGGCCGGGCAGCCGCCGTCGTCCCTTCCCTGGCCGGTAGCTGCCGGCGCCGTGGCATTGCCGCTGGTTGTCGTCGGGGCTCACCGCAGGGGCCAGCCGCTGGCCCCCCAGCTGGAGGACCTCGGCGCTGCCTGGGACGGTCCCGTGCGCACCGCAGCCCGCTACCGCATGGTGTCCCTGGGCACCGTGCCGCCCAAGCCGGGCGTGTACCGGTCCGACGACGGCGCGGAGCTCGTTGGCGAGCGATGGCTGCTCTCCGAAGCGGGGCTGGGATCGTTCCTGGCCGCCCTGCCGGAACCCATGCTGCTCGGATCCGTACAGCTTGCGGACGGTACCAGCGCGGTCGGGTTCGCCTGCGATGCCGTTGCCGCGGCAGGCGGGGAGGACATCACCTCCTGGGGCGACTGGCTTGCAGACCGGAAAGGCGGGATCAAGGGACGAAGCGTCTGGCACACTCTGGGGGAAGCCGGCCCCGCCGCGTTCAGCAGGGGGGAGCGGGGGTAGTGCACGCGCGGCCCTACCCGCCTGCCCGACCGCCCCTGGGCCTACGATGTCCCAGCCTGCGGACCTCGGTGCCGCCGCCGTTGATGAACCGGGCCATCCTCACAGCGAGCCCTTTGCCTGGACGAATAGGACCCTCATGGAGCTGGCCCGGCACCACAGCAAACTCGATGGATGGAACCGCCGCGGCGAGCTCCCGGCCCGTCTGCGCAAAGTAGGCCGGGCTCCAGCCGCCACTGAGCATCAGAATAGGTGTGGTGAGGGCCGTGAAGTCCTCAAGCTCGGCGTTTGCGTCCAGCACTGCCCGCATCTCTGCGACTGCCGTGGGTAGCAGTTGCCGCATTTCCGCCCCCACAGTGGTTCGCGCGGAGAGGATGCTCAGCATGCGGAGCGCGCCGAGCGGCAGGTAAGAAACCGGACCTGCCGTTGCCAGGCCCCGGACCAGGTGCGCCCAGGCATGGTTGAGCTGACCCGCAGTGACGGCGTCCTCCAGCTCCGGCCGCCATCTGTGATTGAGGCTCCCGGAGAGTGACACGGCAGCGTCATAAGTCACCAACCGGCCAATCGGCAGCGTGCGGGCAGCCTGCAACGCCACAAACCCGCCGTAGCTGTGCGCCACCACGTCCGTGGACCCGGTCTCGCGCATCACCGCTGTCAGGTCGGTAATCTCGGTCTTCACCGAGTAGTCGTCAGGCTGCGGCGCGGAGCCGCCCCGGCCGCGCCGGTTGTAGCAGTGCACCGGCCTGCCCAGAAGGACGCTTAGCTTCCGGGCGAAAGGCCGGTAAAGGGCATCGGTCACCAGAGTGCCGTGGATGAGTACGACGCCGGGAGCACCCCCCGCCGTCCGCTCTCCGTCCGCTGGCGTGCTGGCAGTCCTGCCGGCCGCGGTGGCCGCCGGGCTGAGGAACGAGTGCACCGCCAGGCGCCCGCCGTCGTCCGTTTCCACTGTCCACGTCTCCACAGCCCGAGTCTAAGCCCCACCGGCGGCCGGAAGCCGGTGACGCGAAGTCCCGGTAAACTTGGGGATTGTGACTTCCCAAAACACCCCCGCCTCCAAGAATGCCCCTGAGCCGCTCGACGCCAGCGAACAGATGCGCATCCGCATGGAAAAGCGCGCCAAACTGATTGAACGCGGCACCGAGGCGTACCCGGTGGGTGTGGAGCGCACGCATTCCCTCACCGAGATCCGCGAAAAGTACGCGCACCTTGAGGCCGATGACACCACCGGCGACCTCGTGGGTGTAACGGGCAGGGTGGTGTTTGTCCGCAACACCGGCAAGCTCTGCTTCGCCACTCTGCAGGAAGGCGGAACGGACGGCAAGGGTACCCGGCTGCAGGCCATGCTGAGCCTAGCCAACGTCGGCGAGGAAGCGCTCGCGGACTGGAAGGCACTGGTTGACTTGGGCGACCACGTGTTTATCAAGGGTGAGGTCATCTCCTCACGCCGCGGCGAGCTGTCTGTCATGGCGGAGTCCTGGTCCATGGCCTCCAAGGCCCTGCGTCCGCTTCCGGTGCTGCACGCGGAACTGAACGAGGAAACCCGCGTCCGCCAGCGCTACGTGGACCTGATGGTGCGCGATGAAGCCCGCGAGATGGTCTATACCCGCGCCGCCATCACCCGCTCCATCCGTGAAAGCCTGCACCGTCACAGCTACGTGGAGGTGGAAACCCCCATCCTGCAGCTGGTCCACGGCGGCGCCCTGGCCCGCCCGTTCGAGACGCACATGAACGCGTTCGACCAGAAGATGACCCTCCGCATCGCCACGGAGCTCTACCTCAAGCGCGCCGTGGTGGGCGGGATCGACCGTGTCTACGACATGGGCCGGGTCTTCCGTAATGAAGGCGTGGACTCCACCCACAGCCCCGAATTCACCACCCTTGAGTGTTACGAGGCCTGGGCGGACCAGTTCATCATGGCGGATCGCATCAAGGAAATCATCCTGGACGCCGCGGATGCAGTAGGTGCCGGACGTACCCTGCAGACGGACGCCGGGGAGATCAACCTCGACGGCGACTGGGCCTGGCTGTCGGTCTACCCCGGGCTTTCCGACGCCGTTGGCCAGGAGGTCACTCCGGACACTTCGCTTGAGGTGCTGCGGGGCATCGCCGCAAAGCATGAGGTGAAGGTGGATCCGAAGTGGGACGCCGAGAAACTGGCCGTGGAGCTGTTTGGCGAGATCGTGGAGCCCACGCTGCTGAATCCCACCTTCGTGTACGACTACCCGCCGTCCGCCCAGCCGCTGGCCCGCCCGCACCGTAAGGACGGCCGGCTGATCGAGGCCTGGGACCTCATCATCGGCGGAATGGAGCGTGGCACGGCCTTCTCGGAACTGATCGATCCCGTCATCCAGAGGGAACGGCTCACCGAGCAGTCCCGGCACGCTGCCGAGGGCGATGACGAGGCCATGCAGCTGGATGAGGACTTCCTCCGGGCCCTCGAATACGGTGCTCCTCCCATGGGCGGCATAGGCCTGGGCATCGACAGGCTGGTCATGCTGTTCACCGGTGCCGGCATCAGGGAGACCATCCTCTTTCCGCTCCTTAAGCCTGAAGGGCACTGACCATGGAATATGTCGCCGTACTCCTCCCGTCGCTTGTGGTGGGCCTGCTCTTCTGGTTCGCGATGAAGTCGATCTTCAATGCCGATAAATCGGAGCGGCAGGCGGAAGCGCGAGCCAAGGCAGAAGCAGATGCGCGCAGCGCAGAGCCATCGAACGGCACTGGCACGGATTCCGATTTATAAAACGAAAGAATTTACTGTGAATATCCACAGGAACCATTCGTCGCTTTGACGCGTTGCCATAAAGAGGGTCATACTTTTTACAGGACATCCTGCTTTTACGATTCCCCGCTTTTGTGAAACCCCGTACCTTTCCAAGAGGAAGACAATTTAATGGCACAGAAAGTAAGCATCATCCTCGTAGATGATCTGGATGGGGGAACCGCGGACGAGAATGTCCGTTTTGGCCTCGATGGGGTCAGCTACGAAATTGATCTGTCGGCGCCTAATGCTGCCGAGCTCCGTTCCGCACTTGAGCGGTTTGTGGCCGCTGCCCGTAAGACATCCACGGGCCGCCCTACCCGGACCAAACCGGCTACAGGAGCGCGAGGCAACGATTCCGCGCAGATCCGTCAGTGGGCGCGCGAGAATGGCTACACGGTTAACAGCCGCGGCCGAATTCAGGCCGAAATCCAGGAAGCCTACCAAAAGGCAAATTCGTAGTAGCGGGCTTCCGGACGTCCCTTTAAGCCCTGTCTTCGTCTGTTGGCGAAGGCAGGGCTTTTTTGGCGCAAAGTAGTTTATGCTCGCCCGCCGCTGCGGTGGTATGGAATACCTTCGCGCATTCGCAGCTCCCTGGGGTCGCAGACGACAAAGTCCACGCGAATTTTCCCCACCCGTTTCCAGCCGGTGTGGCCCCGGCGGCGCCAATGGAACACGGCTGCGGCGCCCTGTCCGGGCCCCCGCGGTCTATTCCCGGGCCAGCCACGGTTTCCCCCGTGGCGAACACGCTCCACAATGCCGGGTCCGCCACGTAGCATCAAAGTACGTCGTAGCTAGGAGTGTGGCGAAATGTTTGAGCGATTTACGGACCGTGCCCGTCGCGTAGTTGTGCTTGCCCAAGAAGAGGCACGCATGCTGAACCACAATTACATTGGAACCGAACACATCCTGTTGGGTCTGATCCATGAGGGTGAGGGCGTTGCCGCCAAGGCCCTCGAGTCCTTGAGCATCTCGCTCGACGGCGTCCGCGAGCAGGTGCAGGAGATTATCGGTCAGGGCCAGCAGGCCCCGTCCGGTCACATCCCCTTCACGCCCCGCGCCAAGAAGGTCCTGGAGCTCTCGCTGCGCGAGGCCCTCCAGCTGGGCCACAACTACATCGGCACGGAGCACATCCTGCTGGGACTCATCCGCGAGGGTGAAGGTGTTGCCGCCCAGGTGCTGGTTAAGCTCGGCGCAGACCTCAACCGCGTCCGCCAGCAGGTCATCCAGCTCCTCTCCGGCTACCAGGGCAAGGAAACCACCGGCGCCGGCGTCGGCTCAAGCCAGCCCGAAGGCACGCCCGCCGGTTCCGTGGTCCTGGACCAGTTCGGCCGCAACCTGACCCAGGCTGCGCGTGAGAACAAACTGGACCCGGTGATCGGACGCGAATCCGAGATGGAACGCGTCATGCAGGTCCTTTCCCGCCGCACCAAGAACAACCCGGTGCTGATCGGCGAGCCCGGCGTCGGCAAAACCGCCGTCGTCGAAGGCCTGGCCCAGGCGATCGTGCGTGGGGACGTCCCGGAGACTATCAAGGACAAGCAGCTGTACACCTTGGACCTCGGTTCCCTGGTGGCCGGCTCCCGGTACCGCGGTGACTTCGAAGAGCGCCTGAAGAAGGTCCTCAAGGAAATCCGCACCCGCGGCGACATCATCCTTTTCATCGACGAGATCCACACCCTCGTGGGTGCCGGAGCCGCCGAAGGTGCCATCGACGCCGCGTCCATCCTGAAGCCCATGCTGGCCCGCGGTGAACTGCAGACCATCGGTGCCACCACGCTGGACGAGTACCGCAAGCACATCGAGAAGGACGCCGCGCTGGAGCGCCGCTTCCAGCCGATCCAGGTCAAGGAACCCTCGGTTGCGCACGCGATTGAGATCCTGAAGGGCCTGCGTGACCGCTACGAGGCACACCACCGCGTCACCATCACCGACGGCGCCCTCGCCTCGGCCGCGAACCTCTCCGAACGCTATATCTCGGACCGCTTCCTGCCGGACAAGGCGATCGACCTGATCGATGAAGCCGGTGCACGGCTGCGGATCCGCCGGATGACTGCCCCGCCGGAGCTGAAGGCCATGGACGAGCGGATCGCCCAGCTCAAGATGGAGAAGGAATCCGCCATCGACGCGCAGGACTTCGAAGGCGCAGCTTCGCTCCGGGACAAGGAGCAGAGGCTCATCACAGAGCGTTCAGAGAAGGAACGTCACTGGAAGTCCGGCGGCATGGACGATATTTCCGAGGTGGATGAGGATCTCATCGCCGAGGTATTGGCCAACTCCACGGGTATCCCGGTGTTCAAGCTGACCGAGGAGGAGTCCTCGCGCCTGCTGAAGATGGAAGACGAACTGCACAAGCGCGTGGTCGGCCAGAACGAGGCCATCAGGTCCCTGTCCCAAGCGATCCGCCGCACGCGTGCAGGCCTGAAGGACCCGAAGCGTCCCGGTGGTTCGTTCATCTTCGCCGGCCCCACGGGCGTCGGCAAGACCGAGCTGGCCAAGGCGCTTGCCGAGTTCCTGTTCGGTGAAGAGGACGCCCTGATCACCCTGGACATGTCCGAGTACTCGGAGAAGCACACGGTCTCGCGCCTCTTCGGTGCGCCTCCGGGCTACGTCGGCTACGAGGAAGGCGGGCAGCTGACCGAGAAGGTCCGGCGCCGTCCGTTCTCCGTGGTCCTGTTCGACGAAGTGGAGAAGGCCCACGCGGACCTCTTCAACTCGCTCCTGCAGATCCTGGAAGACGGCCGCCTGACCGACTCCCAGGGACGTGTGGTGGACTTCAAGAACACCGTTATCATCATGACCACCAACCTAGGTACCCGGGACATCTCCAAGAGCGTTGCGACCGGCTTCCAGTCGGGCACGGACACGCAGACCGGCTACAACCGGATGCGCGCCCGGGTCACGGAGGAGCTCAAGCAGCACTTCCGCCCCGAGTTCCTGAACCGTGTGGATGACGTCGTGGTGTTCCCGCAGCTCACCCAGGACGAGATCATCGAGATCGTGGACATGTTCGTCGGACGCCTGGAGAAGCGCCTCAAGGACAAGGACATGGGCATCGAGCTCACTACCGCGGCCAAGGTTCTCCTGGCAACACGCGGCTACGATCCCGCCATGGGTGCCCGGCCGCTCCGCCGCACCATCCAGCGCGAGATTGAGGACCAGCTCTCCGAGAAGATCCTGTTCGGCGAGATCCACTCCGGTGACATCGTTGTGGTGGACGTCGACGGTGAAGGCGACGACGCCAAGTTCACGTTCGCCGGCAACGCCAAGCCGCGCATTCCGGAAATCGCACCAAGCGTCTAGACGCTTCTGGACCGCCAAGGCCCCGCCCGCTCCCGAAAGGGAACAGGCGGGGCTTTCGCCTTTTTCGGCGCATGCGTGGCCCGTGACCGCATAGACGGTTGTGGGCAGCACCGTTCGTGCGGTTCCGGGCTGCTTGTGCCAGAGGCGCCGCGCCTACCGGGTTGTGGGGCATAAACCGTGTTGAATCGGGGCATGGCAACCGATGACCCGGCGATCCTGGGCGAGCAACCTGAAACCCCCTTCCACAATCTTGACCACTACCTCGCCATCCCGCGGGTGAGCGGCCTGGCCTTGAGTCCCGACGGCCGCAGGTTGGTGACCACCGTGTCCACGCTCAACGGCAAGGGCACTGACTTCGCCACTGCGCTGTGGGAGGGCCATTGTCACCCACGCCAGCCTGTGGGCACTGGACCAGTTCGGCCCCACCACGGATGCCTCACAATACTGGCTCAAGGAAATGACCGAACAGATGGCGACGGACAATTCGCCGCACCTGCATGTGGAGAAGATCAGCACACCCATGCTGGTAATCCACGGTGACAAGGACTACAGGGTGCCCATCGGCGAGGGGCTGCGGCTCTGGTATGAGCTGCTGTCCAGGTCCCGGCTGGCGGCTGACCAGGACGGCCAGACCCCGCACCGTTTCCTGTACTTCCCGGATGAGAACCACTGGGTCCTGCAGCCGCAGCACGCCAAGGTCTGGTACGGGGTGGTGGAGAGCTTCCTGGCCAGGAATGTGCTGGATGAGGAGCTGCCCGTTCCTGCTGAACTGGGTCTTTAGTACTGCCCTCGCCTCGTAGGATGGATTCTGTGACCGACTCAGACTCCTTCCAGATCCGTCCTGCCCGCACCAGCGATGTTCCCGCCATTAAGAGACTGGTGGCCCCGCTGGCAGAGCAGAGGATCCTCATGGCCAAGGAGACGGTTGCCTACTACGAAAGCCTGCAGGAGTTCCGGATCGCCGAATCCGACGACGGCGAAGTCATCGGCTGCGGCGCCCTTCACGTGATGTGGGAGGACCTGGCCGAGGTGCGCACCCTTGCTGCGTCAGATGCCTGGCGCGGGAAGGGGGTGGGCCATGTCCTGGTGGAAAGCCTCGTGGAGGAGGCACGCGCCCTCGGCGTGGCGCGGGTCTTCTGCCTTACGTTCGAGGTGGACTTCTTCAAGCGCCACGGCTTCGAGGTCATGGCTGACCAGACGGCGGTGGACCCGATGGTCTACTCGGAACTCCTTCGCTCCCATGACGAAGGTGTGGCCGAGTTCCTGGACCTGGCTCGCGTCAAGCCCAATACATTGGGCAATACCCGCATGATCAAGTTCCTCTGAGGAGAATCCCCGCCACACCATCAACTGGGTGAAGGCGGCCCCTCCAAGGCGGCGGCGCACGCACCGAGGGCCTGGCCAAGCGCCGCCGTCTCGTGTTCTGTGAGCCCGGAGAGCATCCGTGTTTCGACGTCGTCGACCAAAGCCTGCGCGTGGCCGAGCAGTTCCGCTCCGGCGGAGGTCAGAACCGCAGGCAAGGACCGGACCGGATTTTATCTCGTTGCAAGTTCGCGATCTCGAGAGGGCGGCCACGTTCTACGAGTCCGTCCTGGGGTTGACCAGGGCAGAGGCCTCACCACCGCACGCGGTGGTTTTCAACACCTCTCCCATCCCTTTTGCCGTCCGTGACGCCGTGCCTGGCATTGATCTTGACTCGACCCCGCGGCCCGGACTTGGCATGGGACTCTGGTTCCACGATCCGGACACGGCAGGGCTTCACACCGCCGTCGTCAGGGCCGGGGCGCAAGTGGTGCAGGAGCCCTTCGAGGGACCCTTCGGGACCACCTTCACCTTCCTCGACCCGGAGGGATACGCGATCACAGTGCACGATCGCCAGTGAGCTCGGGCTTCGCACACTGACCATGGCATGTGGTCCGGAGCTTCCGCCGTCCCCGTGGCGGTAGTAGGGTCAAAGTGACATCCTCCAGGAAGCACCCACAGCCAGGAGCTCCGCCATGAAAAAACTCATCAATGATCCCCGTTCAGTGGTTGACGAGTCGGTGGAGGGCTTCGGCCTGGTCCACGCGGACCTCGTCACCGTCAGTGCAGATCCCACGTTCATCACCCGCAAGGACGCGCCGGTGGAAGGAAAGGTGGGGCTGGTCTCCGGAGGCGGAAGCGGGCATGAACCCCTCCACGCCGGCTTTGTCGGGATGGGAATGCTCGACGCCGCGGTGCCTGGGGCAGTGTTCACCTCACCGACGCCGGACCAGATCCTTCCGGCGACGCTCGCCGTCAACTCAGGCGCCGGGGTCGTGCACATCGTGAAGAACTACACCGGTGACGTCCTGAACTTCGAAACGGCGGGCGAGTTGGCGCAGGCGGAAGGGGTGGAGGTCCGCACGGTGCTGGTGAATGACGACGTCGCGGTCGAGGACTCGCTGTACACCGCCGGGCGGCGCGGGGTGGGCGGAACAGTGCTGGTGGAAAAAATTGCCGGCGCCGCCGCCGAACGCGGAGACGGCCTCGACGCGGTTGCCGCGATTGGCGACCGGGTCAACGGCAATGTCCGCACGATGGGCGTCGCGCTCTCGGCCTGCACCGTGCCGCACGCCGGCACGCCCAGCTTCGACCTGGAGGACAACGAGATCGAAATCGGCATTGGCATCCACGGCGAGCCGGGCCGGCACCGGATCCAGATGGAGAACGCGAACGGCATCACGGACCGCCTGCTGGAACCGGTACTCGGCGACCTGGGCATCGCGTCGGGCGACAAAGTGCTGCTGTTCGTCAACGGGATGGGCGGCACGCCCCTGAGTGAGCTTTACATCGTCTATCGGCGGGCGGCGCAGGTGATTGCGGACAGGGGTGCAACGGTGGAGCGCTCGCTGGTGGGAAATTACATCACCGCCCTGGAAATGCAGGGCTGCTCCATTTCCGTGCTGCGCCTGGACGACGAGCTGACGCAGCTTTGGGATGCCCCCGTCCACACGGCTGCACTGCGTTGGGGCGTGTAGCCATGATGCTGGACGTGAAGTGGGCCGTGAAATGGTTGACGATGTGCGCGCAGGCCATGGCGGAGCACCGGGTCGAGCTCATTGAACTGGACCGCGCCATCGGGGACTCGGACCATGGCGAGAACATGGACCGCGGCTTCCAGGCAGTCCTGGACAAGCTGGCCGAAGCTCCGCCTGAAACTCCCGGCGCGGCCCTCAAATTGACGGCGATGACCCTCATGTCCAAGGTGGGCGGGGCAGCAGGCCCTCTGTACGGCACGGCATTCCTCCGCGCGTCCACTTTTCTGGGTGACGCCGCCGAGGTGGATCCCGCGGCGCTCGCCGGAGCGCTGCTGGCTGCACGTGACGGCATCGTGGCCAGGGGCAAGGCAGAGTCGGGCGACAAAACCATGGTGGATGCGTGGACACCCGCCGCCGAGGCGGCCCAGGCCGTTGCCGCCGGCGGAAGCGGCAACGTCCTCGCTGTGCTGGTCGCCGCCGCGGAGGCCGCCGAGGCAGGTGCCGTGGCGACCGATCCGCTGGTGGCCCGCAAGGGCCGGGCGAGCTACCTGGGGGAGCGGAGCGCGGGCCACCGTGACCCCGGCGCCGCTTCCAGCGCTCTGATCCTCCGCGCTGCCGCCGGGGCCGCGGCGTGACCGTCCGTATCGTGGTGGTGTCGCATAGCGAAAAGATAGCCGACGGCGCCGTCGAGCTTGCTGCCCAGATGGCGCCCGACGTCGTGATCCTTGCAGCCGGGGGCACCCCTGACGGCCGGATCGGCACGAGTCTGGAGAAGGTTATGTCTGCGCTGGACCAGGCTTCGGGAGGGGACGGCGTGGTGGTCCTGACGGATCTTGGTTCGGCCGTGATGACCGCAGAGTCGGCGATGGAACTGGCGGACGATCCGGCCGAGGTGCTGCTGGCCGATGCGCCCTTGGTGGAGGGTGCGGTGGCCGCCGCCGTCGCGGCCCAGGGCGGGGCAGACGCGGAGGCCGTTAAGCGCGCCGCCGAGGCCGCCTACCCCTCAGCCCTTGGCTCCGGAGCCGATCCGGCGCCCGCCAGTACTGTCTCGGAAGGCTCTGTCACTGGTGGCGGCCCGGAGTTCACTGGAGATTTTGAGCTGATCAACCAGGCCGGCATGCATGCCCGCCCGGCTGCCAAGATCGCGGGCGGCATCTCCTCCCTGGACGCAGAGGTAAAGGTTAACGGGGTGGACGGTGCCTCAATGACCGGGCTGATGACATTGGCGGCGGGGAAAGGATCAGTACTCCACGTGGAGGCCTGGGGTGCTGACGCCGAGCGCGCCGTGAACTACGTGGGCGGGCTGGTGCAGGCGGGCTTCGGCGAACCGTAGAGTTGATTCCGGGTTGCTTACGCCAGGCTTGGCCGGACCGAAACGAGGTCATCTCATGACTACGCGGGCTGAAGATGTCGGCTTCCGTTCCGAGCGGGGCCCGGTCCTCATCGCCCTGATGCTGTCGAGCGGCCTCGTCGCCATAGACGCCACGATCGTCGCCACGGCAGTGCCGTCGATAGTGCGTGACATTGGCGGGTTCTCGTCCTTCCCGTGGCTCTTTTCCGCATACCTGCTTGCCCAGGCCGTCTCCGTGCCGGTTTACGCGAAACTTTCCGACATGGCAGGCCGCAAACCGATTATCCTCACGGGAATCGGCCTGTTCCTCCTTGGCTCCATTCTGTGCGGATTGGCATGGAGCATGCCGGCGCTCATCGCGTTCCGTGTGGTGCAAGGCCTGGGCGCCGGAGCAGTCCTGCCTGTTGCCATAACCATCGCCGGTGACATCTACTCCGTGGCCGAGCGTGCAAAGGTGCAGGGCTATCTGGCCAGCGTATGGGCGGTCTCGTCCGTCGTCGGTCCCACGCTCGGCGGGGTGTTCTCCTCCCTCGGCATCTGGCGTGGAATCTTCCTCGTCAACGTGCCGCTCTGCCTCCTGGCCGGATGGATGCTGGTTCGGACGTTCCACGAGGACATCGAGCGCACCAAGCACCGCGTGGACTACCTCGGAGCGGTGCTTCTGACCATCTCCTTGAGCTTGCTTATCCTCGGAGCCCTCGAAGGCGGCCAGGCGTGGGCCTGGGACTCGCCAATCAGCATCGCGGCGTTCGCCGTCGGAGCTGTTTTGCTGGCCATCTTCCTCCTGGTAGAGCGGCGGGCGGCCGAGCCTGTCCTGCCGCCGTGGGTCCTGTCGCGGCGCCTGCTCGCCACCACGACCTCTATTTCTTTCGGCGTCGGTTCAGTGATACTCGGCCTCACCTCGTACGTTCCGACGTTCCTGCAAGGAGCCGTTGCGACCTCCCCGGTTATCGCCGGGCTTTCACTCGCTGCGCTGACGATCGGGTGGCCGATCAGTGCTTCCCAGTCCGGACGCTTCTATCTTCGGCTCGGGTTCAGGACCACCGCTTTGATCGGAATCTCGGTCACGGTCGTCGGCTCCCTGATCCTTGCCTTCACCGCCTACACACCCAACCCCGTGTTCGTCGCTGCCAGCTGCTTCATCGTCGGACTCGGCCTCGGTCTTGTTGCAACGCCCACCCTCATCGCCGCCCAGTCCAGCGTTGAATGGAACGAACGCGGGGTAGTCACGGGCGCCAACCTCTTCGCGCGGTCCATCGGCAGCGCCCTGGGCGTAGCCGTATTCGGCGCGGTAGCAAATGCTATCTACGCGGGCGTTCCCGATGGCCACACAAACCCGCATGCCGTTGTGGCCGCCTCCACCGCCGTGTTCCTGGCCGTAGTGTTGGCTGCCGTACTCACCGTCGCGGCGGTGCTCGCCATGCCGTCCGTGGTGCGTGAATCCGCCTCCGGCCAGGCCGACGTCCATGCGCCTTCTGCCGGGACAGCTCCGCCCGCAGATCCCTAAGGGCGGGGCGCACCGATGGCCGGCAAGGGCAACGACGTCGCGGAATCGGCGCGAACTGGCAGCAGATGACCTGAAAAAGCAGTTTTGAGGGCATCTGCTGCCAGTTCGGGCCTTGCGGGTGGCTCAGGCCCGCTGGTTCAGAGCGGGCGATTTCAAGGCGGCTGGCTTAGCCCTGGCCGCAGAACTTCTGGTAGGTGCTGCCGGCCTCTTGGTAGCCGTCCTGGAGTGTGCTGAGCTTTTCGGCGTCCGGGGTCTCTTTCGCGGATTCGTCAGTGAACTCGATGATCGACTGCAGCGCTGCCTTCAAGTCATCCGAGGCTACGGCCTCGATTGGCCGGATCTGGTTGGCGAGGCGGGTCATCCCGGTCTTGCCAATGGCGTTGGCGGGGCTCGATACCGCGATCTTGATCCGGTCACAGGTTTCCGCCGTGGACAGCTTGGTCTCCGCGGCGCAGGCCGACGCGGAGAGGATGAGCCCGGTGGCGAGCAGGGCCGTAGTGAGTTTCTTCATGGTTCCCTCAGTAGTAGATCGACGGTTTCATCCTACGTTGCCGGAAAATGGCCCGATTAGGAAACGTCACGCAGCCCTCCGGCGTCGAGCTTCACTGAGGCGGTCACAAACCTGCCACACTGTTCGCCGTACGGGTAGGCACCGCGGGGCCGGAAATCCAGGGTGCGCACCGGCAGGGCCGCTCCGTCAGGCGCTGTTCCGGTGGCCGTCAGCGCCATGGGCGCTTCTGTGAGGGTGTCGAGCATCAGCATCCCCATCATGGTCCCGTCCGGCGAAACGGTGGCGGAGCAAATTCCGTCCGGCCTGCAGCCCTGGTCCACGGATACAGAGCCTGGGAAGAGTTCCAACTCCGCTTCCTTGCAGGCGCCGTCCTGGCAAGCCTTCAGGCGAAGCGTCTTCACGTGGGGAACATAGTCCCGTGCCACCGCCACGGACACCACCGACGCCTGAGCGATCGCCGGGCATGGCGCTGCGTAGGGATAGCAGGCAGAGGTGAGTAGCGCCGTCGTGGTTAGTGTCAGCAATACCCCGGGCTTGCCCATACTTAAGCGTAGGGCCGGCTATGGCTGAGCCCCGCGGGCGCCAGGGAAGTGATGTAAACATTGTTATGCCCCCGCGCCAAAGACTGCCGGAATGAGACCCGGGATCAGGCGGGAAGCTGGTAGCCGCCGTGGTGAAGTTCTGCGAGGCCATCGCTGAGCAGCCCGGCCAAGGCACGCTCCAGCTGCTCGGGCGCCGAATTCAGCCGGTGAAGCGCAGACAGCGGCACGCCGATTCCCTCAGCCCTGAAGCCAAGGTCCGCAGGCTCCTGGTGGAACATCTCCGGCTGCACTGGCGTGTCCGCGAGCCGCAGCACAGCCAGCACGGCTCCGCGGACCTGGCGGTCGGTGCCGTGCCAGGCCTGCCCTTTAGGGGTGTACGACGGCGGCGGCTCACCTGCCGCCAGCCACGCGCAGGCGTCACGGACGGGGCAGGCGGCGCACTTCGGCGCCCGCGCCGTGCATACCAGCGCCCCCAGCTCCATCACAGCTGCGTTCCACCGGACGGAGGTCTGGGTGTCATGCGGCAACAGCTCCGCCGCGAGCCGCATCTCTGAGGCGGTCAGCGACGGCGACGGAAGGGCGACGCCGGAAATGAGCCGGGCGTGCACGCGCCGGATGTTGGTGTCCACCACCGTTTCCCGGCGTCCGAAGGCAAACGCGGCGACGGCGGCGGCCGTGTAGCTGCCTACGCCCGGGAGGGCCAGCAGCTCCGGGTACGCGTCGGGGACTTTCCCGCCGTGATCGTCCACGATGGCTACCGCAGCAGCATGGAGCCTGAGCGCGCGGCGGGGATAGCCCAGCCTGCCCCAGGAGCGGACCGCCTCGCCGGCAGGTTCACCGGCCAGGGCCGTAGGGTTTGGCCAGCGCGTGAGCCACTCCTCCCAGACGGGCAGGACCCGCACCACCGGGGTCTGCTGGAGCATGATCTCGCTAACCAGCACGCCCCAGGGTGAGCAGTTGGCATCGCGCCAGGGCAGGTCGCGGGCAGTCTCACCGAACCAGTGGACGATCCTGCGATGGAGGGTGTCCAGTGCGGGTCCGGGGCT
This sequence comes from Arthrobacter sp. ISL-48, assembly GCF_018613805.1. GTDB lineage: Bacteria > Actinomycetota > Actinomycetes > Actinomycetales > Micrococcaceae > Arthrobacter. The sequence goes on along the minus strand of NZ_JAGGPL010000022.1, from coordinate 7,258 downwards.
GCGGGTACTGGCGGGCATGGCTGGGGACTTGGTTGTAGCGTCGATCCCAACACTGTAATTGATGTGCTGCAGTGGACGGGATCCGGGAGCCGGAAAAACTGGATCGGGAGCCCGGGAACAAACCGTGACCATAGCGTTGGCCCGGCATCCGGCGTGGTGGGCCATCAGAGCCCCGGGGGTTCCTTAGCCTAGAAGGATGGGCAGGCAAGGCAATTCACCACGCAAGACAGCATCCAACTCGCGTCCCCGCACAGCTTCCCGCGGAGGTTCCAGCGAAGTGCGGGGGCCAAGCGACGCTGTCTACCGCCGTCGTCGGCTGTTTGTAGGGGCAGCCTTGCTGATAGCGATAGCCGTGGTTTTCAGCGGCTTTGCAGTGGCCGGTGCCTTCAGCGGAAACGCCGAAAAGGTCTCCTCCACCGGTGCTGCTGCTGGTGCGACGGGCACGACTGGCGCCGCCCCTGACACCTCTCCGTCCGCTGGCTCCAGCAGCACGCCGACGGCCAGCAGCACCCCGACGCCGGCGCCCACCCCCACGTGCGACCAGAACCTGGTCACCGTCGCGGCCTCCACCGACAAAGCCGCCTATGGCCCGGAGGAGAATCCGTTGTTGACCCTCAAGGTGACCAACGGTGGGCAGATGCCGTGCGACGTGAACATCGGCACGTCGCAGATGGAGTTTCTGGTGACCAGCGGCTCGGACAGGATTTTCTCGTCGAGGGACTGCCAGGCGAAGAGCGAGGACTTGGTAAAGACCATCCAGCCAGGTGCGAGCGAGACAGCTAATTTCCCCTGGCCGCGGAACCGCACCGTGGAAGGCTGCCAGCCCGTCCAGGCCAAGCCCGGGGCAGGCGGCGCGTACTACGTTTTCACCGCCAAGCTCGGCTCGAAGACCAGCCCTAAGGCCGTATTTAAGCTCAACTGACACTTCCCATCCATTCGACGAGCGAGCTAACGTCAGAAGCGTGATCGAGACACGAGACATTACGTACGACGTCGGCAACGAGACGATGGTGGGGTATCTCGCCAAACCGGAAGGCACGGGATCGTGGCCCGTGGTTCTTCTCGGCCACGACGGAGTTGGTCTCGACGACTATCAGCGTGGTCGAGCCGATGATCTCGCCGAACACGGATATCTGACGTTCGCTATGGACTACCACGGAGGTCGCACCTTCTTCGGGGAGCCTGAAGCAATGCTGAACCGGGTCATGCCCATGATGGCTGACACCGATCGCATGCTCTCGATCGGACGAACTGCGTTGGATGTGCTGCTAGCCGAGCCGGGCGCAGACCCCGGTCAAATCGCCGCAGTCGGCTACGGCGCAGGTGCCCGAATTGTTTTGGAACTTGCCAGAGCAGGAGCCGGCTTCAAGGCCGTAGCCGTCATACACCCTGGTCTCCCGCTCACTCAGTCCGAGGAGTGGGCGGATGCCGACGCGACATACTTACTGTGCACCGGCTCTGACGACCCCCTCTGCACTCCGACCCAGTTGTTGGATCTAGGGAACACCATGCAAAATGCCGGTATCGATTGGCGTGCAAACATCTACGGCGGAGCCCAACATGCGTTCTGGGCGCGCCCGAAGCAGAGCACAGGACCGGGCGATGCGCCCGCCGAACGCACCGTGCCCGGCGTGGGCTATCACGCCACCCACGCGCAGAGGGCGTGGCAGGCAGTACTCGATCTCGTCAGGGGCGGCGACGGCGCGCAGCTGGCATAGCCCAAATGCCGTGGTTGTTGGGGATGCCGGCATTTCGGCCGGGTTGACGACGCTGGGGTGCCGTAGTCTTCCTGCTGGGCATTGAGGTGCCGTACCGGCCACCCCGTTGTCGGGGTGGCCGGCAGTTTCAGTGCGCTGTTGGTGTTAGTGATCCGCTTCTGCGGCAGCCTTCTTGGCGTTTTTCCCGGCGTCCTTCTGGGCGCGCAGAGCCTCCGCGTCGTGCTGTTCCTCGGCTTTTTCCTGGTGGATGACCTCTGCGAAGAGCTTCTCCATCTCCTTGGCCACGCCGGCGGCTGAGGCGGGGTTCTGGCCGGTCACCAGCCGGTCGTCAACCACGACCTTCTCCTCAAAGACATCAGCGGAGACGTGGGTGGCGCCCTGTTCCTCAAGCCGGTCTGCCAAAAAGAACGGGATCACCTTGTCCTTCCCTGCGGCAACCTCCTCGGCGTTGGTAAAGGCGGCCACTTTCCGGCCCTCGACGAGCCGAAGCCCGTTCTCCAATTCCACGTTCAACAGGCCGGCTGGTCCGTGACAGACCGCGCCCACCAAGCCGCCGGCGTTATAGACACTGGCCACCAGGTTCTGCAAGCCTTCGCTGTCCGGGAAGTCCCACATGGTGCCGTGGCCTCCCACGAGGAAAACTCCGTCGTACTGTGCGGGATCAACGACGTCGACGCGGGCAGTGTTGTAGAGACCTGCACGCGTGGTCTCGTCCTCCGTGAAGGCAACCTGGATGGGATCTTCTAAGTCCACCTCGTCGCGCGGTGGCTGGCCGCCCTGGATGGACGCGAAGTCCACGAAATGCCCGGAATCCTTGAAGACCTTCCAGGGATGCGCAGCCTCGGCCACGTTGTAGCCGGTCTTCTCTCCCGTATCGCCGATCTCGGAAACGCTGGTCAGTACCATAAGAATTTTCTTCATGAAGTGCTCCTATCTTCCGACTTCCACCCTACGCCCCGCCCAATTCAGGCCTCCCCTCCGAGTCCTAGAGGTGGTAGTGGTCTGCGCAAGGGTCTGCGGACGATTCCTCTGCCGCGGTCAGATATACCTTGGTCGATAGGATCAAAATCATGACTGATTCCCCTGACCTCGCTCTCCCCTCCGGCTACACCGATCTTCTCGGCGAGCTCAAGAACCGGGTACGAGCTGCGCGGACCCAGGCGATAAGGACTGTTAACAGCCAGCTCATCGCGCTGTACTGGTCCATTGGCCGGACTATCCTGGAACGTCAGGAGGTGGAGAGCTGGGGGAGTGGGGTCATCGGACGGTTGGCGGATGACCTTCGGGCGGAGTTCCCTGAAATGAGAGGCCTTTCGCGTTCAAATGGTCCCGGAGCGTTCTCATGAACATGAACATGATCATGAACAAGACTCTGGAACGGACCGGAGCGGCGCCCTCAAACTTTGTGCAACAGCTTGTTGCACCAGATTCTGAGCTCATCTGATCATGGCCGCTCACTTCTTCAGACCGGGTTTCCGGGGCCTACCGGCGGTGCTTGTCCTGCTGGCCGCGGTCCTCGGCGGCTGCAGTGCGCCTGACGGAACATCTACTGGGTGGGGTCCCTTGCAGCCCTTCGCCCATGAACCGATGAATGAGACGTCGATTGCGGTTCCAGTCGCCAGCGGGGGAGAGGCTGGAACCATCGCCCATTCGCTGAAGCTGGCGGGTTTCTTCTGCGCGCAGGTGAGATCCAACGACACTTCCCGCCAGATCTGGTGCAGAACCTCCCCCTCGGAGAACGGTGATCCAGGCCAGTCGGCAGTTACCCATGTCGACCTTGTCAGCGCCCTTGACGGTCGGCTCCAATATGCCCACATCGGCCTTCCGGATCCGACCGGAATCACCTGGGACCCAGAACAAGCCAAGAGCCTGATGTCGGTCCTTAATGCGTCCGTTCTGTCGCTGTGGCCCGCCGACACGGGACCGGTCAGCGGCGCGGTGGACAAAGTCGCGAACCCAGGAACGGGCCTCGGGAAAGACAGGGACGATCCGAGGCCTCCGGCCCGGGAAAGCATCACAACCGATCACGCCACCTATTCGGTGGGCGAAGGACGGTACTTCGGAGAAGGGATCACCGTCAGCGGGGCGCCCGTGCTGACGCTCACTGTGACAACAAAGGTCGCAAAAGACCGCAGCTGGCCATACGGCGGAGCGCACTACGCAACGACCACGACCGCTGCAGCACCGGGTCTGGAAGCGGGAGGGTTCGACTGCTACGGCCCGGAACAATCCCCGTGCACGCGGCCCGCGGGTAACCAGCAGGTCAATTACACGATCCGGAACGGAACAGACCAGATCCTAACGGCAAGCGTCGGAATGGGTGGAGGCCTCAGCGAACCCGGGCAGGGTCTCACCAGCATCGCCGAATGGGGCTTTCCGCAGGGCCTAACTTTCCTGACACCCACAGTCCGCTCCGCAGTGGAAAGGCAACTCGACCGCGCCCGGCTGACGGGGGAACCGTTCATCGGTATCGTCGAAGGAACCGTCGTGCTGCTCGAGACCCGCCACACTCCACCACAGCCGGACGGGACGTACGCCGTCCGCGTCGACCTCACCATCGGCGCACCGCTCCCCATCATTCCGGGGACCTAGCCAAACCGGCAGCCATATGTTGGAGCCGCGGCTACCTCCGGACGGCGTGAATTGCGTACGCCCGCGGCAGGGGACGCGGAGGACGGGCAGCGCCCTGACATTGCATCCGGCAAGGGGCTAAATAGAACTGCGGCCTCAAATTGTCAGATGCGCTGTTATCGGCGTTCGAAGCGCAAAACTGGCCGCTCGACGAGCTGACGCTTCTCCTTCTGGTCCAGCGTGAGTAGTGCCAGCACGGCTTGGGAGTGGTGGCGTAGGGGTAATTGACATGGTGGTCCGTTCTTGGAGCCAAATTGTTTAAACGCTTGCGCGTCGGATGCTTGACAAACCTTGCGGCATTTAGCCATGTGAGCTGCAACACAAGAAAAGCTTGCGGTCTGGTTGGGTCGTCATCTAGGCTGGGGCAATCGAATCGCTTCGACATCTTCCTGGCCTAGCTGCCCGGTCGCAGAGCTGCGCCGAGCGGCAGCAGCCCGGCGATAAGCCTGCGTCAGGCCAACAGAAGTCCACACGAAGGAGTGCAGATCATGCTTGGAACCAATGCCTCACCGGAACTCAGCGAGTCCCTGAAGGAGCTCGGCCGCACAGGAGTAGGCCGCCGGTCGTTCCTGGGCCTCATGGGTGGTGCCGTGGCCTTTGCCGCACTCCCTGCGCTCACCTCATGTAGCAGCGGCGGTGGGGCCCCGCAGGCCACCACTTCCGCGGGAATGGCCGACGCCACGTCCAAGCTCGTGCCCAGCTACATCCCGCTGGAAACCGTCAAACCGGACATCCCGAGTGTTAACGGAACGGCGCCCGGCTTCACCAGCATCCCCTCAACCTTGGTCAAATCAGTGCAGGGTATTCCGGGCAAAGGCGGAAGCTATACAGTCATGACCCCGGCCTGGTGGGCAATCCCGCCGGCCGACAACAGCTACTACCAGGCCGTGAACGAACGGTTGGGCGCAACGCTGAACTTCCAGGTCAGTGATGGCAACACCTACGGGGACAAGATCCAGACAGTGCTGGCCTCACCTAAGGACGTGCCGGACTGGGTGGTTATCCCGTCCTGGAACCTCCCGCCGCGGTTCGGCCAGGCAGTCAAGGGCCTCTTCACGGACCTTTCCGAGTACCTTGCCGGTGACAAGATCAAGAAGTACCCCAACCTCGCAAATATCCCCACCTCTGCGTGGAAGTACAGCTGTTTCGAAGGCGGGCTGTACGGGCTGCCGTACCCGTCTGGGGGGATCGGGAACGCCTTCTTCTACCGTAAGGACCTGTTCGATGAAATGGGCCTGGAACAGCCAAAGTCCGCCGATGAATACATCGCCGTGGCCAAGGAAATCACGGACCCGGCCAAGAACCGCTGGGGTTCTGACGATGTATGGACTGCCGCGCAGATCATGCACGGTGTGGACAATTGGAAACTGGTGGACGGCAAGCTCCAGAACAGGGTTGAGTCCGACGAATACCGGGCTGCCCTGGAATGGGGTGTGAAACTCTTCGCCTCAGGCGCTGTCCACCCCGATGCTGTGGCCGGCAACACCCAGAAGGCAAAGCAGCGCTTCGAATCCGGCGCCACCCTAATAACCGGCGACGGCATGGGTGGCTGGGGTGAAGCCCTGGGCCGTGTCCTGCCGTCCAACCCCAAGTTCCAGATGCAGCCCATGGACTTCTTTGCCCCTGACGGCGGCAAGCCAACGTTGTTCCGCGGATCACCTGCCGCCATCTTCAGTTTCATCAAGAAAACGGATGATCCAGCCAAGGTTGAGGAAATGCTGGCCTTGGCCAACTTCGCAGCCGCACCCTTCGGTACGGAAGAGAACATGCTGATCAACAACGGCGTTGAAGGCGTCCACTACACCCGCGACGCACAGAACGCTCCGCAGGCCACAGCTAAGGGCAAGGAGGAAGTCACCAGCACGTACGCATTCCTGGTGAACTCCGCCCCGGTGAACAACTCCGTCCAGTACCCCGGCTTCGTGAAGACCAAGACGGACTGGGAAGTCCGCCAGGCCCCGTACGTGGTTGACCCCCTCTTCTACGGCCTGCAGATCCAGGAACCCAGCAAGTTCGGGTCCCTCTCGAAACCCTTCGACGACCTCTCCAAGGACATTCTCCGTGGACGCAAGAGCATGTCGGACCTTGATGCGGCCGTCGCCACCTGGAAGAAGAACGGCGGAGATGAACTTCGTGACTTCTACGCAGGATTCCTGAAGGCCTAGGACGCCGGCACTGTGACGCGTTCTGATTTCTGGTTGCCGCGCTCGGCCAGCAGGCGGATGAGGTCGGTGGTGTTGTGAAGGCCCCTCGCTGCCATGAGTTCAGAAAGCCACCATTTGTATTGGACTTCGCGTCTCACCATTGTCCTCTCATCTGCACGCTTAGGACTTCGTCCATGGTGGGTCCAGGGCCGCCCGAGGGGTGGAGTTGCGGCAGTCGTCGCTGACGAACTGGTAGACCCCCAATAGTGGAGGCGTGTTCGTGGCCCATTTGTTATCACGAATCTAGGATCCCATCCGTCCTCCAGAAGGTGCGTTGCGTCGGAGCGTCGCAGCGAGTGTAGATCCAGGCCATCCATTGGCTCCGGCGGTCCAGTCGAAGATCGTCAGGACGCTGCGGGGTTTGTGAGGGGGGCCCGTGCGGGACTTGCCGAAGCGGACCTTGCAGACCCCTGATTTCCCGGACCTGCGTGCCTGCGGGTTGGTGGCGAAATCGATGGTTTGTAGGTGCCGGAGCTCGTTGAACCTCAGTCCGTCCGAGCACGTGTCGGTGTCGGTCGAAAACTGAGCCATTGTGACGGTTGAAAACTGAGCCACTCATTCCAAACGATTGGGTGGGTGATCACAGTGGAGGATTGGGCGCTTATTCGGCGGTTGCATCTTGCCGAGGGTGAATCGATGAGGTCTATAGCGGCGCGGCTGGGTATTTCGCGGAACACTGTCGCGAAAGCGGTCAGCGCGGACGGT
>NZ_JAGGPL010000021.1:144677-144914 GCF_018613805.1 Arthrobacter sp. ISL-48 | reverse complement strand
ACCAGCCCGGCCTCAAACGCGACATCATCGCGCACCTGGCCACCGGCGCGTTCCTCACCGAAGCCTCCAACATCGTCCTGCTCGGACCGCCCGGAACCGGTAAAACACACCTCGCCACCGGTCTGGGACTAAGGGCCACCCAGCTCGGTCACCGGGTCCTGTTCGCCACGGCCATCGACTGGGTCGCCCGGCTCCAGACAGCACACCAGGGCGGGCGACTGCCTCAGGAACTGGTCA
>NZ_JAGGPL010000021.1:0-144488 GCF_018613805.1 Arthrobacter sp. ISL-48 | reverse complement strand
ACTTTTCGACCATCGCTGACACCAATGCAGGTTGGTGACTGCGACGCCGCGCATGTGAGAATGGCGGCAGTGGCGGGATCACGTCCACCGGCTGCTGGACCGGGAACCCGTATTCGTCTCGCCCTGAAGGGTTAGTCAGGAAACCTTGAACCCTTTGGTATCACTGGGCGCTTAGCGGTCCGTCGTCAGGCTTGCCAGACGTTAAGCAATGATTTGCACACCCCAACCTGCCTCATAGGAGACACTCACGGAGGAACCGGGTGATGAGCTCCGTTTTCGATCGCACCTCGTGCTGTCACGGGCGTACCGATTCCGCATATAGCCCAGTCATCGAGGACCTGACGGACCCTTCCCCGATGACACGTTGAGCTACCGTCCACTCCCAGCCAACCTGATCACGGTCACCGAGCACTGCTTCATCTTTGGCTTGGAAGGCTGATTCCTCGTTTGGATGCAGGGAGAGATGCTGGATTGTTCCTTGTTCGTCTATGACCGTGAGAACCCAGATCAGTACGGATGCTTTGTCTCTGGCTAGCCGGGCGTTTACGTCGAGGACGCTTCCTGGGGTACATCCGAGTCGGTCGATGATAGCCAGTCTGTTCTCGGCGTAGTCAAGCATCAGGAGCCGTCGAGCGATAGATTCTTCGTCTATCCCGAGGGATTTGGAAAGCACTGGAAGGGACGGGGCCCCATTCTCCCAGGCAGAGAGAAGGGCACGGTCCGCTTCTGAATCCCAGAGGGCTTTTTGTTTGCTGCTGTGAGCTTCGCGTACATGGGCTTGCCAGTTGAAGGATTCATCGAGCGCGGCCTCGCGGAGTTTTTCTAAGGCGTCCTTCTGGCTGCTGATTTCCGTTCCCGCTGGAAGGAGCCATGGTGCTCGTGCGCGTATCCCACCGATGGTTCGTCGGACATGGATCGCGAGTTCCTCGTCGCTGTAGCCGTAACGGATGCCGCTGATGAGGGCTTCGTAGTCGGAGTACTCCCAGTCCTTACCATGTCGGCCAGGGCTGCCACCCGGGTCCGTTCCGGCTTTAAGGAATTCTCGCCCCACGGGGGCAGCCGGCGGTTCAACTACATGCTCGTCGTACACGACTGCTTGTGGTGGAAAAGACGTGGGATCGGTGTCGGTTTCCGGCGCCCTGGCTTCCTGCGTTTGGCCTTGCTCAAGCGCGTCCGCTTCGGGAGGTGCCGGCATGAAAAGGTCCGCGACCGTTTGGTCCTGTTGGCAGACCTTCAGCCGTGGTGCGAGCGCCTTGAAGTACTGCAGTTCTGTCCAGTGTTGGTGGTTGCCGATGATGTAGAGGCGTCGTTTGGCGCGGCTGACGGCGACGTTGAAGAGGTTGGGTGTGCCGACGGCCCAGTTGCGTGCGCCTCGGGATTTGCCTCCGAGAACGACGATGACGATGCTGGCTTCTTTGCCCTGTGCACGGTGAACAGTACCAGAACGTGTGCCGGTATCGATTTTGTGCTTCTTGGCGACTCTGACAATGCCGTTTGCTGCGTGGCGGAAGGGCGAGACGATGAGGACATCGTCCATGTCGTACCCGGTCTGTTGCAGGGCTCCGAGGAGCTCGTCCAGCTTGGTGAGTTCCTGGGGCGATGCGTGACCGTTCCATTGGCTGGTTTGCACGTGGAACCAGGCAGAGTCCGGTGCGGGCACAGGGCTGTCTTTGGGGAAGGGCCGATGTGGTTCCTTCTCGCTGTGGATCATGAGCCCGCCGTAGACTTCCTTGTTCACCACGTCGAACATGGGGTTATCGCAGCGCCGGTGGACCCGGAGCGGTGCCCCAACCCATAACTCATCGGCCCCCGGCGGCTGGATGGTTGTCCCGTATCGTGTGTGTCGGTCAGCAAGAACCTGGGCAGGGTTATGGGCTGGCAGCCACTGTTGGCCGGCCCCGGTGATCTCCAGAAGCCGGGCCTGGTACTTGTCCGGCAAATTGACCACGGGGGTGAGTTGGAGGGGGTCCCCGACAAGGAGAGAGCGGCGGACTCGTGCGATGCCGCAGAGTGCGTGTTGTGGGGCGGCTTGGCCTGCTTCGTCCACGAAGAGCCAGCCCAGCTGCTCGTTCTTTAGCGAGGCGAAAAGGCGTGGGACTGACGCGAAGGTTGTCGTGATCGTCGGTACGACCATGAACAACGCTTCCCATGCGTTCCTCACCACGGATGCCGTGGTCTCTGCAGGAACGTCGTTTTTCAGTACGTCCTGGACTGCGAGGAGATTTTGGCGCATGGCCGTTCTCTGGGCGTAGATAAACGCTTCATGCAGCTTCAACGCTTGCAGGAACAACGCTGACCGTGCCCGGTTGAATTCCTCATCGAGCCAGGGCGAGGACTTCTCCCGCGTGGAGCTGGCCGGGTCGAACCAATCATCAGGAGGCAACGATCCGCTTGCCTGCGCTTCGTCAAACTTTTCGCACTGTTTCTGGCGGTGGCTCAGTTTTGTTTCGGTTTGCTTGTACCGTCCTTGTAGTTCTTCGGCCGCGTTCCGGGAGTTTGCAAGGATCATCTTCAGGCCCGCGAAGGAGCGGCGGATCTGATCAATCTCGCCCGTGAGACGGTCGTGTCTGTCTCTCCACTGCGTCATGATCTCGCCCGAGGTGCGAATCTGTTCCAACAGTCCCGGCTTCGCAGCAGCATGAGCCTCCAGCTCAGCCCGCCTTGTTGACTCCAGCTGACGAAGCTCCGCCAACTCCCGGGTTTGTTCGGTGATGAGTTCTTCCTGGACGGCGCAGGAGTCCATGTCCGAAGCGAGGACCTGTTCCAGCTCCGCAACCTCCGTACGCAGTGCCGGCAATTCCCGGAATTCCTCATGGCAGGTCTGCCTTGCTGTCCGGAGCCGATCAACCTTGGCCTTGGCCGCGAGGAACGATGCCCTGGCCTCGGGCCAACCTGACACTTCTGGCCCCGGCGGGTTCTCTAAAAGCTGGATCAGTCCAGGCACGGCTTCACGGTCTTTGCGGGCTTCCCTGTCGCCATACAAGGCCGCCGAAACGAACGCTGTCCTGTTCTTGGAGTTCCCCAGTTTTGCCGAGACAAGCCCCCACGCATGCTTATCGGGCTCGTCCTCCCGCCGGTCTTTGCGGTCCCCGTCGTTCAACAGCTCCGTGGCAATGCCCGTGAAGTAGCCTGAGTTGCCCTGGAACTCCTTGGCGATGACGCCGTCATCTTTCAAGGGAATTTCCAGGCTGATGTTTTCAACCGCTCCGTTGTTGGACGAGGCGATCACCATCTCGAATCCGCGCAGGCTCGGATGCAGCTCATGGACAGTGCGTGAGAACTTTGTGCTTGATTTGAGCTGATGCCGGGCCACGAATGCCCCGGCGGGGTCGGCGAATGCCGCCAACGCGACAGCACGCCGTGTCGTTAACGCCGCGATCATGTCCCGCAACATCGTGGTCTTCCCCGTCCCGGGAGGCCCGTTGACCGAGAAGATACCCTCCCCGCCGCCAAGATCTTCCAACGCACGATTCACCGCGAACTGCTGAGACAACGCCAACGAATGACAGGGGTCGCTTGGCCAACGCCCGTCGGGAATCAAACGCGGGGCTACCGAGTCATAGACCGTGGTCAAGTCCTGGCGGACGTCAACCTGTTTCTGTCCACCGCTTCGGCCCAGATACTGGGCTGCGGCACCTGGAAGTGCCGTCTGCCGGGACAAGCTGTAAAGGTCCGCTGAGAATAGACTGTTCAGAAAGCCCGGTTCGGCCTCCATATCGCGCTTTTTCATGGAGATCTGTTCGCTCTTGATCCGGATCCCGCCCGCTGGAGCCCCATCGAACGTGAGCAATCCCGTCGTTCCTGTCTTTTTCAAAAACAGACCGAGGATAACGCTGAGATCGTCAAGCGAGACCGGGCGGCTGGCAAAACCTTCAGAAGAATCCGCCCCAACCCGGATGCCCCGGGCAACAATCAGAGCGTCAAGATCCTCACGCCACCGGGCCTCATCCGCGGCAAAATCAGCGAAAACATCGTCAAGACGCCCGCGGCGACGATGCATGCCTGCCGCCCAGACACACTGCGACAGGACCGCACTTTCCTGGCTTAATGTCCCATCTTCGTCCACAGTGACCATCGCGACGGCGCTCTGAGGCCCGGGGCGGGCGTCGAAATCCTCAGTCGGTGCAGGGTCAAGAACATCCCATGCTGACTCCAGATCAAACACTCCGAGATACACCGTGTGCCGCCACATAAACCCCTTGCGGGCCTGAGGCCAATCCGCCTCCGGAGCCCATGGCACAGCCATGGCAACACTGTAATCCGCTACGAACGGCACTTCGCTGCGGGATCGGGACCTTTCAGGAACGCTCTGAGGGGAGAACGCCTCAACCCCCAACCAAAAGTTCAACGGATCGTTCGAGCCCGTTCCGCGTGCGCGGGATATCCACGACGTACCAAAATCACTCACCGACATTTTTCCCTTTCGAAGTTGCACAGCATGCTACAAAGCAAATCTTCCTTGCCAAAGTCATATCTGCTGGCACGGATCATTCCCGCGGGAACTGTGCGATAAGAATCGATGGCCCCAGGGCGATCAAGCATATGAGGACGGCAATGATCAGTGCCCCAGCTCCGCTCAGACCAAGGAAGGGCAGATTGTCTCGCAGCTTGTGAAGATACTTGTGAGCCTTTTCGTGCTGCCTCAACCAACTGTTGATGTGTCTGGTCACTACGGAATAGCCGACCGAGGATGTTGCCCGTCCACAGCGCAGTTTGAGCAACTTGCGTCCTTGCCCTCTGGCTGCTGAGTTGAGGACAAGCCCGCGCAGACGCTTGGAGCCGAAGGTTCGACACATCCAGGTGGCTGCGTAGAACGGCGAAATTGTCACCAGCACGTAGAAGGCGATGTAGCGGAACAGTTTTTCGGCGACAACTGTGTCATCGGTACCGAACGCGCCTCCAAGAATGGCCTGAAAGATCCCAACCAGGAAAGCCGAACCGAACAGTGCCCAGAAGAGGATCCCAACCGCCAAGTGCCTCAGCAATGCCCATGGCCTTCTCAAATAGTGAAGAACGCACAACGTTCGGATGCTGTAGAACGCCACCACACCTAAGAGCGCCGACACTACGGTCCCAGCCAGCGCGACCGAAGGCGTGAACCAGCAAAACGCCGCAATCCCACTAATCGCGGGGCACCCTGCCAGCAGAACAAAGGCTTGTATTGTTTGCTGTCTTCTTGTCGGATGCCCCAGAGGCATCCTTGCCAGGACGTCTTCGCTGTCCTGGATTTCCTTCCTGCGATAGGCGTCGGTTCGTTCCGCGTGTTCGGCGGCATCACTGGCGAACAGCGCGATCAAAACCCCAAAAACGAGACTTCCCATCGCCCGCGTCGCATCGACTGCAACCCTGTTTGGCCACCTACTGAGATCAAAAGACTGCAGCATTGCCAGCGTCGTCAAGCCAGTATCGGCGAGAAGTACGAGCCAGCATGCCCAGCCCAGGAATTCAACCGGCCCTGGTCTGCTGCGCTTGTGATTTCTTCTGGTCGACCGGGCGAGAACCTGAATGGCCACCACAAGGGTTGCGAGCACACCGAAGCCGGAGAGGATGATGCTGCCGGAAACTGACCGGAGGCTAACCTCTGTGGCATCCTCAGGGTAATCGGCGACCTGCCAGAAATAGAAGAGGACTACCGAGCTAAGTATCCAAGCCGGAAAGACCCTCTTGAGGAGCTTCCATTGATAGCGGGACAGTTCGTCACGCAGTCGCTCCGTGGCAGGCTTCGGTCTATTCGCGGTGCATATCTGGGTCATGGGCTCTTGCTTTCATTCGTCGCGGTCATACCTCTGCCGTGCGCTGTGGGTTGCCCCCCGTGTCAGCAGCTATTCCAGATCCGTTCATGCTCCGGCCCGTACGTGCGCGTGATAGACACTCATGGCGTTCCCTGCCCGCTCGGCGAGGCAGACGGCGTCGGGGTGGGGGTGGGTCCCAGACCTTCAGGCCACAATGGTTGGGTCGGCGTCCACTCCAACTCGGGGACCCGCCAGTCAGGCCATTCAGACACCGGCGGGTTCGGAAACGTCGCTGTGACTACGTTGATGGCAACCTCTTTGTAGTCCATGCCGCCGTTGACGCTGAGGCGGATGAGACGGATGGTTCCCTTGCTCATACCCGTTCGTTGTCGAGGCGCTTCCGCGCGTGACAGCGGCGGTCAGTAGCGGTGACTTTGACGCTGCGGTCGAGATCGTCAATGTCGATCTTTCCGGCTACGACCGAGCACACGTTGAAACACTTCGATCCGGTCCTGCTTGGCCCAACCTCATGGAGCTGGCAGCGCCGGCCAGCGCAGAGCTACTGGCAATCAACCAATCTGTCTTCACGGCTCCGGGATCATGCGCTACGCCTACAACATTGATTGCAGGTGAGCTGAGCAGGAACCACTCACCTTATGGGCCAAGCGTTGAAACTACTGCATATTTCCTGGTTCGAGGGGGACCTTCTTTAAGTTTCGCCGTCGAATTCCAACTTGTCGCTGGGCAGCGGGACTGAGTCCCAGCAGGAAGACAAACACGGCGATGGCGGCCAATGATCCAGAAGCCAGCGCCGTGGTGCGGACGTCGAGGTTTTCTACAACTGCGCCACCAATAAGCGCACCTGATCCGATACCAATGTTAAACATCGTCGAACTGGTGGCCGAAGCGATGTCCGTGCTGCCAGGCGCCACGATGAGTACGCGTACCTGTACCGCGGCGGCAAAGGCGCTGAAGCCGAGGGCGACAACTGAGAACATCACAACCACCAGCATCACACTGGCCGCTCCCGCGTAGGCGCAAAACATGGCCACGGAGATGAGGGCAAGCGGTCCTGCAATCGCTACATTGGGCTTTCTTGGTGCCAGCCAGCCACCCAGAAAAACACCTAAAACGCCTGAGATGCCTGCTGCAAGAAGCGCCAGACTCAATTCAGAGGTTCTGAGACCAGTTGCCTCCGTCAGGAATAGCGTGATGTACGTCTGCGCGATAAATATGCCTGATACTCCCACCGCGGCCGTCAGCATGATAGCGCGAAACGTTCGCCGGTCCGGTGTTGATCCCGATGACGTGTCTTCATCGTCGCGAGAACCACCCGGCAGCAGGATGCTCAAAAGTATGAAAATGCATATACCCAGTGCGGACATTACTAGGAACGTTGGGCGCCACCCCTGCTGGTTAGCGATCCAGACGACGGCAGGAATTCCCAGAACTGTTCCCAATGAACTACCCGCGAAGACGATGGAAATTACTGTGCCATGTTTGGGCCGGTCGAACAGCGACACCGCGGTAGTGGCGACAATGGACCAGAAAACGGCATGTGCCAGGGCTCCTAGGATGCGGCCGCCGAGGAGAACGTAGTAGTTGGGCGCGAATGCGGTGCTCAGAGTCGCCAAAACAAGGAGGGCGATAGCCGAGCAAAGCAGTCGCCGACGAGGAATACCCATACTTAGCTTGGTCAGCGGGATTGAGGCCAGAGAGACAATCACCGCATAACCCGTTACGAGCAACCCGATCATGGCAGGCGGAGTCTCGAAAGATGGCGCCATGAGCGTAAGAAGACCAATGGGCATGTTCTCGACGGTTATGAACGTGAAAGTGGATGCCGCGAGTAGGGCGATTACGGCATAGGCTCTACCGTTTTTCCCAGGAGTGGACCTCATGGCCGTGCCGGCTTCAGTCAGCGCTGTCCTGTTCATTGGGCAACCTCATCGGACAGGCGCGTCTTCAGCGCGTGGTGAAGGGCAGTGTTAGACGCAATGATGCCGGTGGCACCAAGCCTTGTGGTACGCCCGCCTGCTTCTGCCACTATCAGCTTTCCCGCCGCCGTGTCCCATATTGCCAACTCATCCTCGAAATATGCGTCGAAGCGCCCCGAAGCGACCCAACACAGCTCGATGGCGGCACTGCCTCCACTTCGCATGTCTCTGACAGCAGGCAGGAGCGAGCATAAAGCCGTGGCTTGTCGGGCGCGTGAGGCGGAGTCGTAGGAGAACCCTGTCGTAATCAACGCTGCAGCCAGGTCCTCAACCGAACCCACCTGGATGTTCGCCCCGTTCATTCTGGCGCCCATGCCGGCCGCGGCGCTGAAGGTTTCTTCCCTTCCAATGTCGTGAACTACCGCAACCCATGGCACCCATTTCCCGTCGCGCAGAATCTCGCACGCAACGCTAACGGCAAAGGCAGGTATTCCGTAGAGAAAATTTACTGTGCCATCGAGGGGATCGATCACCCACCTGTATCCGCTTGAGCCAGATCGATGGCCGCGTTCCTCGCCGATAATTCCGTCACTGGGGCGGTAGCGTCGAATTAGCTCAACGATGGCATCCTCGCTCGCGCGGTCCGCCTCGGTGACCGGGTCAGTGGCGCTGGACTTCGTTGCGACTGCACCTGGCATGGCGACACGCGAGACTACTTCCGCTGCCCCTGCGGCTGCTGCCTGTGTGGCCAGATTCAGGAACCATTCCTTACTTCTGGCCCGCTCTCCCCCGTCAGTCATGTAGGTCTCGCGATATGGGGTCTGAGATTTGAAAGTCTCGGAACGTCGCTTCAAATCCCGCCCGTTCCGGAGCGCAGGACATCACGCCGACCTGGCAACTCTCTGACAAGTCGAGATAGCCCAGCCGCAGTAACTGCCAGATCCCCTCACCATCCAAATATTGAACCCGTATTGCCTCCCCGTGTCTGGTCAGCCGGATGGTGACTTCTTGCGGAACAGCGGCCAGAGGAAGAACTGACCAATCGGAGAACCCGTTGGTGATGACGGTACTCAGGTTGACCACCCCGTCGGCAAATTCCGCTCCTGTTTTGATCCAGGTTGTGTCACTTGCTCGCACCATCAAGCCGCACTGGTCGTAGAGTGAGGAAATATTTCCCCCGATTGTGACAGTGGCGGTAAAGTCTCCTGAAACCGTCCTGAAGTAGAAATGCCCTGTGTCTCTGGTGAATCCATAGAATGTTTTCCTCCAGAAATCTGTGCCTTGACCGGTCTCGACGTGCAGGACTTCGCCCTTCATCCGCCAGTTTTTTGGTTCGTTTATCCATTGCATATCCGAGTGCATCTGTTGTCTCCTCATTAGGCTCTTCCGGCTAAAGTGAATGAGTGTGTGCAGCAAAGTTTAGTTCCGTTGCATTTGTCTTTTCGCAGACTCGGATGGCCTCCGACTGCACTGCTTTCCGGTAATTATGGGAAAGGCCTCGGACAGGGGCCAGGGTAATTACATCGTGAAAGGACTTATCGCCAAACGGTAGTGCAAGACCGATCAGCGGGTAGGCTTCCCTGGTTTCGTTCGGCTCTGCTTCGGGAAGGCCTTCAAGGCTCCCATCAGCGGAAATAAGGGCGCCGAGGTAAAGACTTCGGACTTCTCCGCGGGTGGCGCAGACTGAGGCGAAAGACTTACCGGTTTCCAGGAGTTGATCCAGCTCTTGTCTCAGGGGGTTGATGAGCTGGTTTGCCTCGAAGTCCCCGAAGCACGCTGCGAGCTCCACCTCTATGGATGGCCACTTTTTTACAAAATATCGATAGTTAACGGCCTCAGCCTTCTTATTGTCAGCCAAGCTCCTGACGTGCGGCAGGTGGATGCCAAACGCACTTCGGCTCATCACGATGGGGATTCCGGCGGCGCTGATCCGATGGGCCCATTCAAGATCTTCGACACCGTAGCCCCAGAAGTTGAGGTCGAAGGTTAACTCGTGGCGCTCGACACTCTCGCGTGGCAGCGCGATCAGGGCGGTCCACGCGTAGGCCCAAGGAATTATATGGTCGAATTGAAGTCGAAGATCCGATTCGCCAGGGCCTTTAGCCTGCACCGCTTCGAGCCGGTCCTTGTAGTGGTTGTAGGGATGATGGTCGACGACGGTAACGTCTGTGTCATTGTTCGAGTAATCGATCATCTGGCCGACAACACATTGGTTCTCCCCGTTTGAGTAATGCTCATTCCATAAGCGGACGAGGAACTCGTCCGGCAGGACCATGTCGGCGTCGAGCAGGACAATTATCTGCCCGGAGGATAGGCGCATCGCCATATTGCGGGCCAGGCCCAGCTGCCACTTCTTCGCGCTGACGACAGAGACAATGTTGAGACGGTTCTCGAATTTTCTGCACAGCTGGGCATATTGCGGCGAGTTCTCCATGACACCGACTACGACTTCAAATTCATCAGTGGGGAGAGTCTGATGTGATAGGGACTCTAGCGCCAAACTCATGTTGGCCAGCCGGTCTTTGTACGGTATGACGATGCTGAACTTCATTGCGCCCATTTCATTCTCCTCCAATGCTTAAGAGAACCTTGCAGCTGGCATCGGGGGCAGGGCCTAGCTGCTGATTTCTGATGTCACATCCAAGCGTAGAGAAGGCCCGTTCATAATCCTCGAGACTTATCACGTCGCTGATCAGCTTCTCCGCCGGAAGGAGCCCCGATGCGATGAGGTTGAAAGCTTCTGAGAAGGAGCCATCACGGGAATCAATGGATCCGAGGATGGTAAGGCTGCGGTCGGCGAGCTGGAGGGCATCAATGGTCGCGTCTTGTGTTTTCAAGCCCACTGATAGGAAAGTGCTGCCGCAGGCCAACTGAGGGTACAACTCCATCAACATGCCCGATGTGGTGTCGATGACGAGATCGAGCGGGGCCTCAGGATCGTGGAAGTGAGATCGTCGCGCTTCTTCCAGTGAGCGGTATATTTTCGCTCCCTTGGGCAGGCGCGGGCCCGCGGACCGAAGCCGGGCTTCGGAACGTTCAATGACGATTGGGAGAACGCCTCTCAGGGACAGAGCCCATACATACAACAGGCCCAGGGGTCCCGCGCCAAAGACGAACGTGTACGGGCTGGGCAAGCTCAGGTCAAGTTGCCGGACACCCCCGAGGACACAAGCCAGCGGTTCGGTAAGCGCTGCTGCTTTAAGAGACACATCTTCCGGTAGAACGTGCACATATTCCTGGGTGGTGAGGAATCGGTCAGCGAATGCCCCGTCGTAGCTCACCCCACTTTCCGTGCCCATCTTGTTGGTGCAATGGTTCGTGCGGCGGCTCTCGCACATTCTGCATGCGCCGCAGAACGGTGTCGGGTTAATAACGACCCTGTCACCGACCTTGGCGTTTGTGACCTTCTCGCCAACTTCGGCCACTATGCCAGTTGCTTCATGCCCGATCGTGACTCCCTGCTGGGCGACCGGGTAGAATCCGGAAGCGATTCCCAGATCTGTCCCGCATATACCGCAGTAATGGATGTCGACAACCACATCGTGTGGCCGGAGAGCGTGAAGGGTTTCCACCTCAACCAGCCGAAGGTCCCAGGGGTCCGCGTATTTCAGTGCTCTCATGCCGTTTTCCTTATCGAGAGGTCGGCCAGGGCCGATCGTAGGGAGACGAGGATTTCGTCGACTTCGTCGTTGCTGATGATCAGCGGTGGTCTGACTTTGATCGTGTGTCCGAATCCGTAGCGGCTTCCGCGAAGGATCAGTCCGTGGCTCTTCGCAATGCTGATGAAGAGGGATGTTGTTTCTGAATTTGGAAGATCGAAACCAAGCATGAGCCCGACGCCGCGGACGTTTCGCATAATCGGGTATTCGGTCTCGAGTTCATGCAGTCCTTGTTTCAGGGCCGATCCAGCGACTTGCACGTTTTGGAGCACGTGATGATTCTTGATGTAGGCGATAGTCGCATCCATCGCGGCGAGGGCTAGCGGATTTGCGCCGGAGGTTGTCGAGTGTTCCCATGGCTCAAGCACGTCTAGTTCGGCGCGCATGACCACTCCGGCTGCCGGGATACCCACTCCGCCAGCGCCTTTCCCGAAGGTAATGATGTCGGGGCGAAGATCCTTGGCAAAACCGTTGCTGGCAAAGAAGCTCCCCGTTCTGCCGAACCCAGTTTGTACCTCGTCGGCGATGATGAGTATCTCGTTCTGATCGCATACTTCCCGGAGCGTCTTGAAGTAGTCCGGAGGAGGCACAATGTTTCCGCCGTTACCCAGAACAGGTTCGATGATTACTGCTGCTACTTGACCATTAGAGGCATATTCAAGAAAATCGTCGAGCCTTCTGGCGCACAGCATGTTGCATGAGTCGGGGTTTTTTTCATAGAAACAGTTCAAACAGTCCGGTGCCGGTATCTTCAAAGAACCGACAAAGGGAAGGGAGAAGCTTGCCTGCCGGAAAGCATTTCCCGAAACGCCTGCTGCTCCTACAGTCTGTCCGTGATGTGACAGGAACAACGACACAATGCCCGAACGGCCGGTGGCTTTTTGGGCGATCCTAATGGCACATTCGGTGGCCGAAGAACCGATAATGTCCCGGAACCAGAACGCCGCAATGTGCGGGGGTAAAAATTCTTTCAGCGACTCGAAAATGGCCGAAGTCTTTTCCTTTGTAAGCTCCGAGGAAAGGTGGGAACAGCGATCGATCTGCTCGTGGAGCGCGCTCGTCACTTCCGCATTCGAATAGCCGAGTGAAAGGTTGAAGGTGCCCGAAGCGCAGTCGATATAGGAACTGGCACCGTCGAACAGCCGCACCCCCTCTCCACGGTAAGACTGCCATTGTTCAACGAGGAGACTATTTTGTGTTGTCATGGTCAGCCTTCTCGACATCTCTCAGCATGGGTAGGCTGCTGCGCCGACATATAGCGTGTACTTCGATGGAGGCTGGACGCGGGATTGTGCATGTGCCTAGTGGGCCCAGACGGTTGCCGGTTTTGACCCGAATTTCAGAGTCACCGCGGTGCGCGCGCAAGAGCCGCACCACCGTCTACATCGAGTGTCTGCCCTGTAAGGTGTTTCGCCGCACTGGAACATAGGAAGGCGACGACCTTCGCTATGTCCCCAGGCGTCTGTTCCTTGCTAACGCGTTCGCCTGTTGATACCTGTGCCAAGGGGACTCTGTCCCTTACCACCTCGTCGAATTCCTGACGGGACACCTCCGCCCATTGCCTGCTCCAGACGAAGCCGGGCCGGACCGCGTTGACGCGGATCCCGCGGGGGGCTAATACAACGGCGAGCGACTTACCCCAGTGCTCCAGTGCAGCTTTCGCGGCCCCGTATGCAGGAGACACCACCCAAGGCATCCCCGCGGCAATAGAGCTGATGTTGCAAATGGTGCCGCCGTCCTCGATACGGTCATGAAGCCGCTCGGTGACTCGATATGGGAGGCCCATGTTCAGGACTGTGATGTCGTCCCACACGGCTGAGGGAGGCCAGCTCTTATCCTGGACGGCAGCAACGGACGGACGTCGCTCACCTCCCACAGCATTAATAAGCATGCAGATCCTGTCCGGGAGTTGAGCCCTGACCTGCTCCATCTCTTGTTCCCCGGACAGATCCACTTGGATATACCGCACGCGTGGATCTGTTCCAACATCTGGCACTCGACTGTCAAGGCACCAAATTTGATCAACTAACCCTGATTCCAGAAGCTCGGTGGCAATAGCATCACCTATCTGCCCGAAGCCACCGGTGATGATTGCGGATCTTGACCCAGTCATATTGTTTTCTTCCTTGCTATGAGGTGACGTCGGTAGTCCTCCACGAGGCGAGGCATCAAATACTGCTCACTTACTGATCGGGCCGCGGCTTGGCCGAGGCCAGCGCGGATGCCCGGGTCGTCAATGAGTCTTCGCACCGCCGAGGAGAACTCTTCTGCATTAGCGGGATCAATCAGGATCCCGTTTTGACCGTCCTGAATCTGGTCGATCATCCCGCCAACCCGGGTGGCGACGACGGGCTTTCCTTTGTGCATTGCTTCGGTGGCTGTCAGGCCGAAGCCCTCCTGGATGCTTTTTTGCACCACTACGTCGGCTCGGCGCTGGAGGGCGTTTACACGTAGCGCGTTCAGGGTGCTGTCTTGGAGCGAGAGCGCCAGCACATGCACCCGGCGTTTCAGATGAGGTTCCAACCCTGAGCGTGCGTCGAGGACAAGTTGGAGTTGTTCCCCTCCCTCCGGGTCATCGGAGATTTCGTCAGGATCCGGGCCGCACAGGATGAGATGAGTTTCTGCGGGGAGTGCGTGGGCGCAACCCAAGACTCCTATCATGTCTTTGAGCGGGTCCCACCTTGATACTTGGAGGACAACTGAGGCGTCCTGGGGCAGGGGTTCCTCCTGCCACAGCCTGTAGCCCACGGGCCTGCGGCAAGGACCGTGGAGCCCCAGACCGTCTAGGAGTTCTTTTTGCGTCGACTTGGGCAGGGGACGATTTTTGGGGGACCGCGGATCAATTGCTGGTGATACCTCGCGGATTTTTATGTCCACACCTGCCCCCGAAAGATATTCCCGCCGGGTAACAGCAATGGCATCGACTTTCGCCAGATCGGGTGCGAAAAATGACCACAGTGCAGCTTTCGCTGGTCCATCCTCAGCAGAGCCAACGTGGCAGTGCCAGACAATTCGGACGCCGAAAGGTGTCAGAGCACTCGCCAGGCCCAGTGTCTGGGCGTCATGGAGCACGACGGTATCCCCCGGCTGAAGAGAACTAAGCAGATCGCTGAACGGAGCGAGGAACACCCCTCTGTAAATAGCGGCGGATTCGCTTTGGAGGAGAGAGGGTTTGCCGCCTCCATGGAACAAGTGATGGAGATTCTTGGTGAAGTGAAAGAACTCCGCAGGTGCTTCAAGGAGAAGCCACCCTGATTCATACGGGCTGTCCCGCTCGTCAACTGTCAGCACTTCGAGCAGCTCTGCCACTCCCCCGCCTGTTGCAGTGGTGTTCACATGCACTACCCACGGTTTGTCGCGGCTGGCCGGTTTCCGGTGCCATCGCAGGCCTGCGGTTGTCTGAGTCATCCCACCGACGCCACTTTGCGATAGAGGTCGGAACGGTTCTCCTGAGACAGGCGCACCACTCCGGGTTCGACAACTACATCCGTGAAATCGGAGATGGTGTGTAGTCCGGCCGTTTCGCTCCCCTGGTAGCCGCCGACGACGACCACCGACGCGCCAGACGCCAGCCCCGCCGCGATCCCAGGTCCGGCATCCTCAAATACCAGACAGCGCTGAGGGTCAACTCCAAGGCGCGTGCATGCCAGCAGGTAGCCTTCAGGGTGCGGCTTGCCCACCTTGATGTCCTCGACGGTGACAAAAACTTCCGGCAGCACTAGCCCACATGCCTTCATGCGGGCCCTCGCCACGTCAGTGCCAGCGGAGGTGACAACGGCCCATTTCTGGTCGGCAAGAGCCTCCAGGACTGCAGCCGCACCGGGGATTTCAGTGACTCCGTCGGTGTCGATGCTCTCAGCATGTGTGATTCGGGCGGTTTCGCTTTCTGCTAGCTCCGGATTCCCGATGAAGAATGACACGGTTTCCGCTGTGGGACGCCCGTGTGCGTGTCCTATGACTGTTTCGTCGTCAAGACCGTGAAATGCCGCGAAGTTCCTCCAGGTCCTTTCCACGACAGCAGTGGAATCTACGAGAGTGCCATCCATATCGAACAGGATTGCATCGAATTGTGTTCGCATCTGGTCCTACCTTTCTAGTTGAGTAAGGGTGTTTTGCACCCAGGTAATGTCTTCACGGATCTCGGAGAGGGTTGCGTGTCGATGATCCGTTTCAATGACAAACGATCGGGCATACTTGAGGCGCAGAAGTGTTGCCATCGCCCCAGCAACTTCTGCCATCCCTGCCCCTAGTTGGCAATTTTCCAGCGGCGACTTGGGAAAATCCTTCAAATGCCATTCGCCCAGCAATGACGCTCGCGCTGCCTCGCAATAGGAAGGAAGATCCACGCCGTGGAGTGCAAGATTGCCAACATCTCCCTGCACTCTGAGGTTGGTGCGGCCGACCATCTGCAGAAGCTTCACTAGCTGTGGTGCCGTCAAGACGTTTTCCGTAGCAACCTCAATGCGCGCGGATGCAGCTTCATCGCAGATGATGCGCAGAAAATCGACAGTCCGTAGCAGGTCGTCATCCGTATCTATTGAGCTTTGCCGAAAGCTTGGGATAAGAATCGTCTGGACGCCGAGGGCATGGGCGGTGCCCAGGGACATCTTGGCGAAATCCACCGCCCGCGCAACTGCAGAACTGTCAACGCTATTAATCCCCAGGTCATTCAGCCGATTGACCGCCACGGCAGTGATCTGAACCCCGGCCGAGTTTGCGTGGTCCTGAAGCGTGGTTATGTGCTCCGCCGAATGCAGAACAGGTCCCCGGGATCCCCCGCCAACATCGATCTGAAGACGCTTGACGCCAGCCTGCGCGGCAATGCTCGGGGCGCCGAACGTGGTTCCAGGTAGACGCCACGAAGTCAATCCGAGTGGAACCTTCTTGTCCGCACCCATCATCGGCTGCCACTCTGGGAGCTAGGCATTGACCCTTCGGTAACTTCTGTCCAGGTACCGTCCGCAGCTACCGCCAAAACCTTCCCCGCGTCGGTCCTGCCCTTGGTCGTGCCAAGGTGATGGCCGATCGCCCCAAATTTATCCGGGGTCATATAGCCCGTGTAGTCGAACTGGGACGGGCGCCGGCTCCTGATACCTGGTGAATCCACCATTCCTGAGGGCAACAACTCCACGACGCGCAAATCCTTCGCGTCGTATTCCTGGGCAACAGACCGAACGAGTGCGGACGCTGCGGCTTTCACCGCGGCGTAACCGCTCCTGTCCGGGCCGAAGTTGTAAACGACCTCCGAGGAAACACTGATCAATAAGCCGTCGCCCCCATCCAGCAGTGCCGGAAGGCAGCTATGAAGCCCCGTCCACAATCCGTGCATCATCACCTGCACTTGTCGTGCCCACTCGAGCTCGGTCGTCTCCGCCATCTTTTTGCGGGCCTCGCCGTAGTAGGCGGCGGCAAAACAGAACACATCAAGTGGCTCGACTGCAAGGCTCTGCATGGTCCGGGAGGTCGCGGCCTGATCACGTAGATCGCACTGGTGCCAGCGTGCATTGGGGCCGAGACCTTTCGGCTCGCTTCTGCTGACGATGTCAACTGTGTAACCTGCCCGTATCAGGCCTTGGGCTATCCCATGACCGACTCCTGTTGAACCTCCCACCACAACGGCGCGGGCCGAATTGCGGTTGTTATCCTCGTCACGGTTCATTCGGAAACCAGACCCATCTGCATATCGATTACAAGTTTTTTGAGGGGCCGGTCGTTCAAGTTTCGGCTTCCTCCCTCGGAAAGATGGTTGAAATAGCGAACCGCAGCCATAGGGGAAACACAATGAGTAAGCAGCTGCTTGAAGCGGTTCGGATCCTGTTTCAGTATTTGTGCGGATGCCGTCAGATGTTTGGCCGATACGCCCCTGTGCCCGGTTACCGACAGTTCTCCTTTTCCGCCCAAGAGGGTGAAAGTGCTGGCGGTGGATGGATTACCACAAACATTTGATGCTCGTGTCTCAAAAATTCTGAGGTAGGGCCCTTGAGCCGGCGGCTGGAAACCGCCGATCACATCGATAAGGCTTCCCGGCGGTGCCTCATCCAGAGCGGCTGATAAGCAGTTCAGTGTCGAGTCTCGTGGCGTCGCAAGGATCACTCCGGCAGGAGTGTCCGTGTCGGGGAATATGCCAGACGGGTTGATCGTGTCGAAGTCCAGACGGGACACAACGCGAATATCAGCAGCAGGATAGCCACACCTTTGGAGCATCAGCGCATAAAGGTTCCCGATGACTCCGTCACCAAATATGACAAAGCGCCGCAGACCTACTGAGCGCACTATGGAAAGCGAGTACAGTACACATGCCAAGGGCTCAATGAGTACTGCTAACCTTGACGTGGGTCCTTCCTTGAGAGGTATCACCTGACCAAGGTCAAGTATGCGCTGCGGAATCGACAACCGTGACTGAAATACTCCAGGACTGTTGTGACCGAGAAGGAACGTAGGATCCTCGGCGGATGTAGGATTTATGATCACCAGTTCGCCCGGCACTAGTTCTGTCTTGGCGCCAGGGTCAATCGCGGCCACAGCGCAGAGTGCCTCATGGCCGAGAATCTGCGCCGATTCTTCGCGCATGCCGCGGATTATCTGTATGTCTGTACCGCAAAGCCCTGCGAACAAGACATCAAGATGGATACCTGCTTCCTTCATTGATGGGGGCATACTGCGCTCGAGGGTGAAGGTGTTTGACGGGGATCGGAGGATCGCCGTGGAAACGCCGGTGCTGCAGGTGCTCACTGAACCCTTTCCTACCGTCGGTTCTCGGAAGATAATGCTGCGCCAACAAGATTTGTGCTGGAGTCGCTGGCCGACGTTGTAATTTTCGAGGAAACCCAGTCGGGCGAGAGTACGGACGTCAGGTACACGCCTTTAGCTGTCATACGGGTCAGCAATGCATCCCGGTAGTGGCTTCCAATTGCCTCGATCACTCCACCAACGAGCACCAGCCGATCGATTGAAGGGTCTATGGTGAGCGCGTAAGAAAAGACGTCGGCCAACGGTTGTGTCGCCATCGAGAGAATGAGGAGAGCGAAAGGGTCAGCTCCGTCAAGTGCGTCTGCAAAGCCCTCTTCAAACTCCGAGCGATCCGACCACTGGGACATCATGGAATGCCCTGACTCCAATGGACGTTCCTGCATGAGCAACCGAGCGACTTGCTCTATACCGGGACCGCTTGAGTATGAGGCGACGTGATTCAGCTCCCCGCAATCGCACATCAGCTCCAGGCAAGAATCGCTAACGGCTGGCAAGTGACCTATTTCGCCCTGCAACCCCGCCGCGTCGAGCGGCACCCCACCCAGATCGGGAAGATACAGTCTGCTCGCTATACCGGTGCTTACGGTCGTCACCAAAACCTTGTCACGGGAAGCATCCGGTGCAGAGTCCTGGTATGCCAAAAGTGCTGCCGTGACATCGTTAACCACATGCCACTCGGTCTCTGGGCGGGTCTCTCTCAACTTCTGAATGATCGGGAACGCCAACATGTCGGAGCCAGACAGGGGTGCAGAGGCATAAAGAGTTCCTTGAGTGTGGTTTATGGCCGCACCCAGGCTGATGCTGGCCCTCACGGTGCCGGGAGGGACCAACTTCATGAGCATGCCGAGCAGTTGGCAGCCCAAAGGGTCGGCGTGTTCCTTGTCCAAGTAGGAAGCCGTGGGAACCTTACGAATCGACTCGGGCAGTAGACCCAAGCCTCTTCTCCACATTCCGGAACGGATCCAAGTTCCGCCGACATCGACTACCAGTATCGTGTCGCTGCTTGAGGCGTGGCGGTGGGGCCCATTCACCTTCTCGTGGGGAGTGAGCCAGGTAATGCTCATGCCTCTGCGGCCTGTCTCTGCTCAGGCAGAACCGGCCCGACGGCTAGCTTTTCCAGCCTGTTCACCGAACGGACAGCCTTGTGGAGTTCGAATGAGCTGACGTCGTTGAAGAAATCCGCCTTGCCGATCCCGATCAACAATGGAAGCCGTTGCTTGCCATCCCGGTGTTTCACGGTGTCGTTCAGCGCCTTGACAAGCAATTCGGGAGTAAAAAGTCCGTCGGAGACCGGCAGTCCAATGCCCGTCAGCAACCGGTACACGCGGACGGCCTCCTGTTCCGTCAGAAGTCTCCGGTCATGGGAAAGAGCTACACATACTGCCATGTCAATGGCGACTGCTTCTCCATGAAGAACTGGTGGATCCGCGATGAGCTCCAGGGAAGGGCTGAAAGTATGGCCAAAGTCGACTATGCGCTCAAGATTGGATTCATGGAGATTTGGCTCCAACTCCTCGAGCATTCCAGATACAGAGCGCCGGATGATCTCGCCGTGAATTGGAGAGTGGGACCCAAAACCGCCGCCGGACAGCTGCAACAGTGAATTTTCAAGAAGGTTGAAGAGCGCAGCATCTTTGACCAAGGCCATCTTTACGACCTCGGCCAATCCATTAACGATATGACGATGAGGCACCGAGCTGAGAAAAGTAGGATCAATGAGAGAGCAGGCTGGCGCGTAGTAGGTGCCCAACCTGTTCTTGTGATCGCCATAGTTCACGCCTGTTTTCACACCGACGCCTGCATCGACCTGTCCAAGGAGCGTCGTCGGTACCCGCACATAGGGAACTCCCCGCCGGAACAGGCTGGCCGCCATCCCGACCACGTCCATAACCACACCGCCTCCGATTACGACGACCTTTTCTGAGCGACGCAGCAGCCCTACCTCCCCGATCCGGGCGGCGACTTTCATCGCTGATTCAACGTCTTTTGTGCCCTCATTTCCTTCAAGAACCATGTACGAAGGCACCAGACCCCAGTGCACGAAGTAACTGTGGATCTCCTGCCGATAAATTTCGTTCACAGCGTCATCGAGAACGATAAGAACCTGATGCTCCCGGTCCTGCCTCGAAAGACACGACTCAGCCAGCACCGGGTTTTCTAGATCGAGCAGTCCCTTACAAATGCGAACCTCGTACGTGATCGTGTGGGAATGTTCCACTGTCCATGCGCCTGAAGTGTTTCGTGGGTCAAATTTCGATTCAGCCGGGAAGGTTTCCATAGTGTTCTCATTCCTTTGACCTAGAGCACAGCGGTATTGGGTAGCTTCTACATGAGACGGCATCATCGGCCGGAAATGGCGCTCCTAGCGCTCGATCTGTACCGTTACACAGCACGCTAGCCGACGGTGTAGCGTTACACAAATCGCTTGATAGAACTCAGTTGCCCACGTAGTCTCGATTGGTGACAAAACAGAACCAGCGCAGAGTGACCCTCCGGGACGTTGCGAATGAGGCGGGCCTGTCCGTGATGACGGTCTCGTATGCTTTCAATAACCCTGACCGTGTCTCCGAGGAGTCGCTCCAGCGCGTGCTCAATGCGTCAAAGGTTCTGGGCTACGCTGGCAAGAATCCATGGGCGACCTCGCTGAGAACCGGCAAGTCCAACAGCCTGGGCGTCGTCTTTGGCGAGCACCTGACCTACGCCTTCAGCGATCCACAGGCCAGTGAATTTCTCGCAGGAGTCGCCAGCATATGTGTTGAACGCCATTTGGGTCTTACATTTATTCCCACCGAAGGGACCCCTGGGGATGCCTCGCGGGTTTCGGAAGCCGCAGTGGACGGGTATGTCTTCTGGACTACGGTCATGGATGATCCAACATTGGGCGCAGCAGTCAGGACCGGCCGCCCTTGTGCCATTCAAGGGGGGCCTGAATACGACGGGATCGTCAGAGTGCGTGCCGATGACCGCGCAGCGGCTCGAGCGATGAGCACGACGAGCCTGAAGGGAACAAGCCATCCCGTGATTGTCAGTTTCTCACTCGATCACACGCGCACCCCTAGCCAGGGATACGGCTTGGATATAACTGAGGCCAAACTTCCCGTAACGCAGGACCGCCTGCAAGGTTTTCGGGAAGGCCTTGAGGCAGCGGGGTTCAATTGGAGTGACGTCTATGTCATCGCGCTTTCCCGTAACCTCAGAACCGAGGCGAAAACCACCTTCGACCTCCTTTTGAAGGAGGCGCAAATCCCTGTGGACGCTGTTCTGTGCATGAGTGACGAACTAGCTGTAGGGGTGTTGGAGACCGCCTCCGAAAACGGGCGAGTAGTGCCGAACAGTCTTTCAGTTTCGGGATGGGATGACGGGCCGGCGGCCGCCGCCGAAGGGCTGACGACCCTCCGGCAGTCCCTCTATGAGCAGGGGCGGACCTGCGGTCAGATTGCGGCTGGCCTCACCGCCGATCAGCCGCAGGCATCCTGGAGTGTCATCGAAAGGCAAAGCACCAGGCGCTGACTTTCGTCCACGTGGCATCTGGCGTATGCGAGTCTTGCCTAGGCCCGGTCGACCAGTTCAGGAACAGGGGAAGCGGCTGGTTCCAGCGACAGCGGCGTGAAAGCCCGCCGCAGGCGGATCACTATGAAGCCAGCGAAAAGGGCGATGATTCCTGCCCAAACCGGGACCATGGCGAGCTGATCCCGGTCGATCATCCATCCTCCAATAAGCGAACCGCCAGCTATTCCGATCTGAAACGCGACGACGTACACCGATGAGGCTACATCCGCAGATCCTGGGGCAACCCGGATAACGGCGGACTGCAGGCAGACGGGCACCGCCGCGAATGCTCCGCCGAGTGCAACCACCGAGACGATGACGGCGACCGGTGCCACGTCGGCAAAAACGGCCATACCGAACAGGGCTGCCGCCAAGGTGGCCAGACACACGACAGCCGCCAGCCTGGGGCGGCGGTCGGTCACTTTCCCCACGATAGATACCCCCACAAGCCCGGCAAGGCCGAAGGCCAGCAAAACCATAGACAGCGCAGTCCCCGTCACCCCCGCATAACGCTCAAGGAAGACGGCTATATAGGTGTAAGTGGCGAAATAGGCAACAACAACGAGCACCGTTCCCACACACAGCGCAATGAGTGTCCCGTCCTTGATCGTCCGGACGAACGGCTCCCACTGCGCCCGGTGGCCTCTGTCCAAAGTCGTTGATCCCAAAGCTGGAAGGGCCGCTCGGAGTCCGATGAAGGTGACAATTGCCAAGAAAGCAAGAAGGGCCGCGGCCAATCGCCAACCGATCAGCTCGCCCAAGGCCGTGACGAGCGGTGTTCCGGCCACCATCGCCAGAGAGCTCCCCGTGAAGGCAATCGCCGTGGCATAACCTTCACGGCCTCTGGGAACAAGCAGGGCGGCAGTGGGGGCGATCATCGACCAAAAGATTCCGTGCGTAGTGGCGGAGAGCAGCCTGGCCCCGAGCAGTAGTTCGTAGGTGGGCGCGACCGATATGGCCACATTGGAAACGGCCAGTGC
The DNA here is from genome assembly GCF_018613805.1 of Arthrobacter sp. ISL-48. Taxonomy (GTDB): domain Bacteria; phylum Actinomycetota; class Actinomycetes; order Actinomycetales; family Micrococcaceae; genus Arthrobacter. Next base: position 121,881 of record NZ_JAGGPL010000021.1, on the reverse strand, counting down.
GGCCACAGTGACCAGGATTAGGCGGCGGCGACCAATGGATGACGTCATCACAACTACAGGGATAACGGTGACTGCCACGACTGCGGCGTACAAGGTCAGTAGGGCGCCGATCTGGGATTCAGCCACCTGCAGGTCAGCCGACATCCTCGGGAGCAAGCCAACGGGAAACGATTCCGAGGTGTTGTACCCAAAGGCGGCCAGGGCAAGCATGAGCAGTCCAACTCGAACTCGACGTGTGATCATCATCTGTGTAACGATACACCTTGAATCCCCAATCGAGTAAAGGCTAGTGGCAGGATCATCAATACGCCGTGAAGTGCAATGAGTGCAAGAGGGGTTTCTGTTGGACAAGTCCGGTGCTTCTGTCCGTATATGAGTTGCCAGTGAATTCCGAACAGTACGTAGCCAAGGGACACGCTGGCCGAAGGTCCAGCTGTCCTCCCATGAAGCAGGTCGAATCAAAGGAGCGGCATTGAAAACACAACGGCGGCGGACAGCGGGTTTAACCGTCAACATCAAAGACGTAGCACTGGCCGCCGGAGTCTCGACGGCCACGGTGTCACGCGCCCTGAGACAACAACCTAGCGTCACACTATCGACCAGAAACAGAATCAACAGAATCGCTGCGGCCATGGGCTATTCCATTTCCCCCTCGGCCGCGGCCTTGGCCACAGGACGGTCCCGTATCATAACGGTACTGACCCCGACAGTGCGCCACTGGTTCTATTCCAAAGCTCTCGAAGGCGCCTCCCGCGCACTGGCGGCCCGAAACTACAGTCTCAACATCGTTGTAACCGATCCGCACGATTGCAAGCACATCGCGACGCTAGGCCCGAGCCATGTCGATGCCCTCCTCATCTTCGGCAACGCCGCCGAGTCAGGAACAGCACTCTTGGAGCTGACAGGCTCAACACTTCCCTGTGCTATTGTCGGCGGCCGCGCTTCCCGCGGCCACAGCGTGGGAGTGGATGAGCAGCAAATACTCTCCGCAGCAGTACGCCATTTGCGCCAATCAGGGCATAAGCGCATAGCCCTGTTGATCGCAGACAGCTACGTATGGATCGAAGAGGATACCGGCTGCCCGGAGCTCCTTGAGGCAGTGCGAAAGTCCTTGTCGCACAGGGCAACGGAATCACCCCTTGAAGCATTCACCCGGACTAGGGAGGTCTTTGAAAAGCTATGGACAGGTTGGACATCCGGACCTGCCGCGTTCATCTGTCCCTCAGATGAAGCGGCCATTGGGATCCTCTTCGAATGCGCGAGAAGAGGAGTAAAAATCCCTGAGCAGGTTGCGGTTGTCAGCTTGGAAGGAAACGACCTGGCCGCCCCCCTAGGATTGACATCCATCCTTCAACATCCAGCGGATCAAGCGGCTCTGGCCGTCCGAATCCTCCTTGATGAGCTCGCCGGGGCCAGCGGAGAGCCCACTTCCGTGACAACCCCATTCGAGCTGATCGTCCGAAGCTCATCATCCCCTCAGGAGCCGCCCGCTGCGTTGCCGGGCTCAGCCAGCTCCGCGAAGAGCCGTCCGGAGAACTCTCGCGACAGAATCAGATAGAGGTTACGTCCATTAGCGTGGTGTAACGGCCCACCTCGGGCGTTTTGCCGGATGCGAAGGCGGTCACCGCGTGATCCTTGGAAATGACAGTCCAATGTCTTTCCTGAAGGAGAACTCCGCGATGACCGCACCCTATTCTATCGATCCGACCCGTTTTTTGTCCGAGCAGCTCGAGCAGGCCTCTCCTGACCTGCTGCGCCAGATGCTACAGACCTTCATCACAGCCCTGATGGGCGCCGAGGCCGACGCCGTCTGCGGCGCCGAATACGGCCAGACCTCCGCGGAGCGGGTGAACTCCCGCACGGGTACCGGCAGCGGGACTTCGACACCCGTGCCGGGACCCTTGACGTCGCCATCCCGAAGCTGCGCCAGGGCACGTATTTCCCGGATTGGCTGCTGGAGCGCCGGCGCCGCGCCGAGGCCGCACTGACCTCGGTGGTGGCGACCTGCTACCTGCTCGGCGTCAGTACCCGGCGGATGGAGAAGCTCGTTGAGTCCCTGGGCATCACCCGCCTGTCCAAGTCCCAGGTCTCGATCATGGCCCGGGACCTCGACGAACAGGTCGAGGCGTTCCGGACCCGCCCTCTGGATGCCGGCCCGTACCCGTTCGTCGCCGCCGATGCGCTGGTGCTGAAGGTCCGCGAGGGCGGGCGGGTCGCGAACGTCTACGCCCTTCTCGCGACCGGCGTCAACGCCGATGGCCACCGCGAAATCCTGGGCCTGCAGGTGACCTCGGCCGAGGACGGGGCCGGCTGGCTGGGATTCTTCCGTGACCTCACCGCCCGAGGGCTGTCCGGGGTCAAGCTGGTGACCTCCGACGCCCACGCCGGCCTCGTGGCGGCGCTCGGCGCGACCCTGCCCGGAGCGTCCTGGCAGCGCTGCCGAACCCATTACGCGGCGAATCTGATGTCCCTCACGCCCAAGACCTCCTGGCCCTGGGTGAAAACCCTGCTGCACAGTGTCTACGACCAGCCCGACGCGGACGCCGTACACGCCCAGTTCGACCGCGTCATCAACGCACTGGAAGAGAAGCTGCCCAAGGTCGCCGACCACCTCGAAGCCGCCCGCGCCGACGTGCTCGCGTTCACGCCGTTCCCGAAGGGGCTCTGGCGGCAGGTGTGGTCCAATAACCCCCAGGAACGCCTCAATCGCGAGATCAGAAGGCGGACAGACGTGGTCGGGATCTTCCCGGACCGGAACTCCCTCATCCGGCTTGTGGGCGCCGTCCTGGCCGAGCAACACGATGACTGGATCGAAGCCCGCCGCCACCTCGGCCTTGACCTCATCCAACAGGCCCAGGCCGCCGGCACCCCGACCACAGAGGAGGCAGGAAACCCCACAGAACTGGCTCTCAGCGCCTAAACAAACCAAGGATCACACGGCAACCGCGTTACACCACGCATATGGACTTGACCTCCATAGTATACAAAAGTCAGGGCTGTCAAACGACGGCAGGCGATCTGGATTTGTTAGTAACGGATAGTCCCCGTCCATCCAGCTAAGGAAGAACCTTGGCCAAATTCAGCCTCTAATCGCGGTGGCGGGATTTTGTCGGCTGGCAACCCAGGCTGGATAAAGTGAACTGATGAGGCCGGTAAGGACTGATGCACCCATTCCTATGAGTGGCAAGCTGCCAGCCAGTACGGGCGTCCACCCTTGAGCTAAGGCTCCGAATAGTGTGCCTGCTACGCCTAGGGCAATCCCAATTGCCCCGCCCATGGACGAGATCAGAAGACCTTCAATCATGAACAGGCGTCCGATGTATCCTCGACCCGCTCCGATTGCCCTCAATAGCGCGATCTCAGAGGTGCGAGACTGAACAGTCAGATACATCACTGTGGCTGCGCTGGCGGCGGTCAAGGCCAAGAGAACTGATGAGAGGATTCCGACGAAAAGACCTAGATCATTGGACACTCCGAAGCGTAATGAGTCCAGATCCGCCACTGTTTGTGTCTTGATGCTGCCTGGACTCTCGGGGGCCAAGGAAAGCGGAACGGCCCGTGCAACGGCAGCAGGAAACCCCATGTCGGTCTTAATAACGATGGACAGCCGTACTCTGGGATTCTGGGAGAGCAGTCCGGGACTCACGATCACGGAGCTTTCGAGCTCGCTGAAGCGGTCACCCACTTGAAACAACCCAACGATCGGAACCCGGGCTCCGTCGATCCAGACGGCGTATCCCGGGGTCAATCCCATTCTGTCGTCGCCTAGAGGAAAACCTAGAGCCTCCGCAGCTTTTCTTGAAACCAATGCGACTGGTTGTACAGATGAATCTTCCAGTAGTTCTGTACTGGTTGACGGCACGATTTCGGTGGCCGCTTGTTCAATGAATGACCTTGAAGTGCTGGCCAAACCTATAGCCTGACTTGGTTCTGCATCACCGGCATACAGTCGAGATATCTTGGTGTCAGCAGGCTGAACCATTGCGAGAAACCCGGCATTTTGGACATGAGGCAGATTCGCCAGCTTGTCAAGATCCTTAGCAAGACGGTCGCTTTGGGGATTCAGAAAAGCGGACGGACGATCGAGATCGACACGGACCTCATCGAGTGCAGCGGCAGTGAGGCGGCTACTGATTTGCGCCGACGCTGTTTCACTGAGCCCTACGGAAGTTACAAGACCTCCGATGCCAAGGGCAAAAGCAGCCATTAGCAGGAGCGTCCGCACGCCTCGCGTTGAAAGAGCCGATACGGCGGCAAGGACGTCATCGACCAGCGATCCCCAAGGGCCTAGATGCCTGCGCTTCTGTTTCGGACGGGGATTACCAGGTCCAGGGACATAATTCGCAGACTCAGGTGAGGCCGTTGTAGAGTCCTCGACAATCCTCCCATCAAGTATTTCTACTCGCCGCGAGGCTGTTGCGGCGACCTCCATGTCGTGCGTAATGACAACGACTGTGGCCCCGGAGCGATGCAAGGCATGCAAATGCTCAACTATCCTACGGCTGTTCTCGGAATCCAGGTTTCCGGTTGGCTCATCGGCCAAGATCAGGGCCGGTGAAGTTGCTATCGCCCTGGCAATGGCAACACGTTGGCGCTCTCCCCCGGACAGCAACTTGGCACGGCTGTCTATCTTTGATTTGAGCCCGACCTGGACAAGGGCATCAACAGCGCATTTGACGCGGTCGCGAATGGCTACCCTTTGGACTCGTAGCCCCATCGCTGCGTTAGCCAATACGGAGTCGTCTCCCAGGACGTGGGAGGACTGGAAGACAAATCCGAAGGTTTTTGAACGCAGGTGATTGCGGCCCTTCTCATCCATTGCTATGGAATCGATGCCAAGGACTTGGTAGTCGCCGCTGGTTGGGCTGTCGAGTAGGCCAAGGATGTTTAGAAGAGTCGATTTTCCTGATCCTGAGGGACCTACTATGGCCACAAAGTCGCCGGGATAAACGTCCAAAGAGACATCGTCGATCGCCGCCGTTTCGCTTCCCGGGTACAGACGGGAAACCTTTTGCAAGGACAGGAGGGGGACACGGCTGTCAAGCGGCGTGTTAGCTGGCTGAAGGTCCGAATCAAGTACCGTCATTTTCTATGAAACCTTGACCTGATCTCCTGGGTGCAGATCGCCACTGATGGCGACATAGCCCCCACCGGAGCGGAGGATGGATACACTAACCCTGACTTCCGACGGCGGAGATTTTTCCGCGCCGGCCCCGTCGGGTTCTCTTTCACGGGTTTCTGAACGTTTTGTGACGAAGTGCCCGGAACCGTCTTCCCGAACGGCTATCAAGGGAACTGAGAGAGCCTCTTCGACTTGTCCGATGGTCTGGATGGTCGCCGGTTGATCAACGGGCAAATCGAGGTCGCCAGCTTCGGCGGGGGTCAGCGCGACCGGTTTTCCCGGTAAGGTGCCGTCCTTTCCCTCCTGAAAATTGCCGATCTTATCCACAACCGCAGGGAACTCCTTTGGGCCGACTCGGGCAGTCAGCTTCTGCCCGATTTTGAGTTGATCTGCTTGGGAGACTTCTGCCACGAATTCGACATAGCTGGACGTGGTGCGCAGTGTCAGCAGGGGCTTCTCTACGTCCACCTCAGCCCCTATCGGTGCAGACGAAGTGACTAGGCCGCTTCCTTCCGGCATTAAGAGAAGTTGCCGAAAGGGAATGTACGGGGTAGCTGGCTTAGGCAGGTTCTCCGTCTTCTGTTCCGTCTTCGCAGCAGAGCTCGGAGGAGCGGCTTCGGTGTCCGACTTAGTAAGTTGCTTCGGCAACTCGAAGTCGGCCGCCGCGAAAATGTCGCTTATTGCATTCATGGTGAGCCGGTCGACTACACTCGTCAGTTCGACATAGTAGCCCAATGTTGCTAGCGATTTCTGTAACGCCAGAACATCATCGCCGCTGTCGTTGAGTACGAGATCGCGGTACAGCGGGAGCGGGCCGGAGAGCAGGAAGTAGGGACGCCCAGATACGACGCCTGCCAAGGATCCAGGTTCCACTCGGGCTCCCGGTGTCAAAGATTGCCTCACTACAACGTTCGGCTTTGTCTCTGAAAGGGCAACAATCTTGACCGTAGTGCCAGGTTGGACTCGTCCCGTAAAGGTGAGGCGGTTATCGACAACTCTGGTTTCAACTGTGGACCATACGGCGATTGTCTGTTGGGCGGACTGGATAGCGTCGCGAGGAGGGGACCCAATGAAGCGGCCCGCGAGAAAGGCTGAAGCCAGCAGCGCCAGCACACACATAACGACCGCCACAGCGCGCTTCGGATGAGCCACTCTCTGTGCTCGGATCTCTTCACCATTATCGTTCAAGGTCACCGAAGGTCTTCTATTGGTTGGTCGCAAGATACTTCTTGGCGTTCTCAACGTACGCTTGGTTCTTTGTCTTTTCTTCATTCAACGGGGCCTGTTTGGCCTTGATCAATGTTGCTTGGTATCCCGCCTCAAGGTCGCCAAGGCGCTGGGTCAGCTGGGTGCTCTGGTTACACTTAGCTTCCTTCAGCGCGGTACGAATTTCCTCTTCTTTGTCTGCGGGGGAAGGGTTCTTCGGATCGATTCGCGTGAGAATGTCTATCGCCTGCTGACTTGCCCAATCGCTGTCACCGGTGCGCGGGAGGAGTCCGACGTCCTTCAAGCACTGCCACCAGTCTTCGCGATACTCTGACCATTTCGGATCTTTCTGGGCGTTGTGCTGGGCCTCCGCGCGCACCTCATTCGTTGCTGAACGGGTCATGAGAGGGTCCGGCGGGGTGAAACCCGCCACTTCGCTGGAAGTGTCAGACAAGCATTGGCTTCTTGCCGTTTCCCAGGCCTCGCCCTTTGTGTCGGTACTCTGCGTGTCTCGGTTTTCCTGGATCATGCCGTATCCGTATCGACCTGCACGCTCTACGTTCCAAAGGCCGTAGTCCCGATCCTCTGCAACCGAAAGCTGGGGAGATCGGGTGGTCACGAAAGCGTGCTTGGCCATGCATTTGCCAATTGCGACCTCACGCGCCAAGGATATTGTCGCATATCCCATGTTGGAAATGTCATAGTCATCCAATGGCATAACAATCGTCGAATTGCTTTGATCAATTTTGGCCCGGGCCGATTCGTCAGGCTTAACTTCACCGCCACAACTACTAATCAACAGACCTGCAACCGCCAGGGTGGAAACGACTGCATATTTAGACCTTTTCAAATGCCCGGACACCTTTTCTTCTCAAATTCCACAGAGGCAACTTTCGAGCTAACACCAATTGCCGGAGCGAGGGATAAAACTGCAGGCGCCGCTGAATCCAGCGAAATAAGGTTGGATTCAGCGGCGACCCTCAGAACTTAGACGCGCTGGTAGCTGCTGATCTCATCGTTCCAGTTCCACCAAGGATTCATCATGAGCGACGTCAGGTCGTTGTAGTCGTAGCTTGACGTGAAGTTCGTACCAAGATAGCCAGCATCCTGGTAAAAGCGAACGTTATAGCCGAAGTTCCTTATAGACGTTGCCGCGTTATCGAAGCTTCCAACGTTGGGCGCATTGTCCGCGCCATACGTTCGTGCCGCACCTGAGGCGTTGTAGTTCGAGTTCTCATAGAGAATGGTGGCATTCGCGGCAGGAATCACCGCGCCGAAGCTCGCGACGACTACAGCCAAACCCGCAAATGCTTTTGTAGACCTTTTCAATTTTTACCCCATCTATTTTTATTGGATGCGACCAAAGGGAATTGATTGGTTCGCAATCTTGACAATAACCAACGATGTCAAGTTGGACAACTATTACAGACTATTACGTCTTTAGTAATTCGGGAAAACGCGACAGAAAAGCGGCGCGAGATTAATACTCTCGAGCTCTTTGTTGATCAGCTACCGCATAAGAGACACATATCGAGGGTCAGAAACGATGACGTTCGGAGTGGTTGGATTGTCCTTATCCAGACCAATTCCGAGGGTCAAAAGCAGGGAATCCGGCTCATGGCAGAGCATACACTGATTTTCTCTTTAGGAGCAAGGAAGGCAATCGGTTTCTTGTTGGCTAAGTTTTTTGTCGCGCATGATACATCAGACAACCGATTTTGAGTTGTCACGTAACCGACAGCAGTAAACTAAGGAGGCTGACTAATTTCGCAACGAGCATTCGCAGGTCTGCGACCGACGTCGAATGGGCTAGAAGTTCACCCCGATACCCCTACGAGCAGCGGCAGGGTGCGGAATTCCCAAGCGGACTCGGCCTTGGTCAGCGTTCAGACGCCGCCCATGTGGGACGCGCCGGCATTCAATGGCACCTGCCGCTATCCAAGAGACACCGATCTCGGGGTTGAGTAGGAACTGAACAGCGATTAGCGTTAAGGCCCGGTACTCCTGGAGTCGCCGTGAGCCGCCAAGTTTGGTTGATGCCCTGGAATGACGACACTGCGCTCCTGCAGGCCTCCGAGCGCGCTCAACGGAGGGTTTGTGAAAAGTGAAGAGTCCGACGGCAGCGTGGGGAGGGGAGCCCTGGCGGTTGGGTCTTTGACTTTGAAGTTCATTGGCGGGTGTTGTAGTCTGCGTTGAATTGCGAATTGCTAAGACATATTGGGGAATGTGCGCGTATGGCGGCATGGGGGACGGCTGGCGGGATGTTGTCGTGCGCGCGAATAGCGTGAGGAATCCGGGCGCAGCAGGTGTGGTTGCGGTGGCAGCGAGCCTAACGGTCCTCCAACTCGGCAACGGTGTGGCCGTTGGTCTCAATGAAGCCGTAGCCCCGGAATGGCGACGTGTCTAAGAGTGGGAATCGGAGCTTTGTTGCTCCTCCCTGCGCTCTGGTTGGCACGATACTCCGCTGCGGCTTCCAGAGGCCGGATCATTGCATATGGCTTCGTTTTAGGCTTGATGCAAACTTCTTCTATTAAGCAATTTCACACATCACACTGTCCTTGGCCGTTTCCATTGAATTCGTTGTCCCCCTGGCATCGGCTGCCTGCCTTCGCGTTCCTGGGCGGTCCGGTTACCGGTCTTGGGTGCTGTGGCTGGGTTATTCCTCATTGGCGACTACGACGGTCAGGCTGGTCTCATAGGAATCCTGTGGGCTGTGGCTACCGGGATCCTGTTCCGAGTCGGAACGGCCACGCCGGCCGGGTCCCAGCCACTTGTGGTGCTGTCCAAAGCCCTGTGGGTCGCGTTGCCAGTTGTTCTTGCAGGCCAACTCCTCGGCCCCGGTCCCCGCCTTGCCCCGCAGTAGGCCAACAGTCCGGCATGGCACTTGTCGGGGCGCTGTTGACCATGGTTATTCCATTTTCTCTTGAACTTTTCGCCATGAATCGCCTCCGTGCGCTTCCCTTCGCATTGATCTCGGCTTTGGATCCCACACTGGCTTCGGCCGTCGGTGTTTTCGATCTGCACCAGTTTTTTCAACGCTGAGCTTCGTCTCAAACGCCACGCCAAAGTACGGTGGCGATGCATAGAACCTGTGGTTGTCGCTTTGACTAGTGCCCATACGCATCGATCCGCTGGGCTGAACCGGCTTCCGGAGTCAACAATCCTGAGCGTACACTGCCCCGTCCCGGGCACCACGGGTTGACCCGCTCGATGGGCAGGGTCGGTGCGTGCGCGGATAACGCCGCGATGGAGTCGTTCTTCTCTCTGCTGCAGAAGAATATCCTGGACCGTCAGCGGCGGCTCACAAGCCAGGAACTTGTCAGCGATGGTCGAAAAGTGAGCCATTTCGTGGGTTGAAAACTGAGCCACGTTGACGTGGCTATTCTGCCGTATTTTCTGGTCTTGTCGAGGGCAGCGAGTCTGTCTGTGCATGTTTGAGTCGGTAGCTGGAGCCTTTGAGGGTGATGACTTCGGCGTGGTGGACGATGCGGTCGATCATGGCTGAGGCGACAACCTGGTCACCGAACACGTCTCCCCAGCGGGCGAATGGCAGGTTCGAGGTCAGGATCAGCGAGGCATGCTCGTAGCGTGAGGACACGAGCTGGAAGAACAGGTTCGCAGCGTCCTGCTCGAACGGGATGTAGCCGACTTCGTCGACGATAATCAGCCCGTATCGGCGCAGCCTGACCAGTTCCTGAGGCAGTCGCCCGCCCTGGTGTGCTGTCTGGAGCCGGGCGACCCAGTCGATGGCCGTGGCGAACAGGACCCGGTGACCGAGCTGGGTGGCCCTTAGTCCCAGACCGGTGGCGAGGTGTGTTTTACCGGTTCCGGGCGGTCCGAGCAGGACGATGTTGGAGGCTTCGGTGAGGAACGCGCCGGTGGCCAGGTGCGCGATGATGTCGCGTTTGAGGCCGGGCTGATGGTCGAAGCTGAAGTCCTCGAGTGATTTGCGGGCCGGAAATCCGGCTGCCCGGGCACGCGTCTCGGCTCCGGAGGCTTCCCGGGCAGCGACTTCCCGGGACAGGACCGCGGCGAGGTATTCCTCATGGGTCCAGCCGTTGTCGCGGGCCTGGTCCCCGAGCCGGGCTGCTGCTTCCCGGATCCGGGGTGCCTTCATCGCCCGGGAGTAGTACTCGATCTGTCCGACGGTTTCCTTGGCTTCGGTCATCAGGCGACCTGCCCGTCATCGAGAACGACGTTGAAGGCCCGGTCGTAGTCCGCCAGATCCCGCAGCCCGGCCGAGTCTGCGGCCGGCGCAGGGTTCTGGAAGGCTTTCCGCAGGGTCCGGGCGGCCTCGACATGGTCCGGGTCGGTGATCGTCAGGCCGGTTCCCCAGGATCGGGGGTGGTTTCCGACGGATCTGCCGTCCAGGCTGATCGTGACGGTTTCCAGGTCTGCGGTGACGTCGACGAACCTGCCGATGGCCTGCGGGTGGACGGAGTAGTCGTTGGATCCCATCCGGACGTAGTAGTCCCGAGGGAGCCGGACGCGGGCCGCGAATCCCGTGACGGGCGGAACCGGCGGCAGCCCCAGCATCGCCGCCTTGTCCGGCCCGATAAGCTCATCGGGCCGCGCCCCGGTGCGCCGGACTAGTCGGGCGTTGGCCGTGGGCAGCCACTTTCCGAGCTGGGAGTTGAAGTCAGCCGGGGACTCGAAGGTCCGGCCGGGCAGGAACGAGGTCTCCAGGAACTGGTTGGCCCGCTCCACCACGCCCTTGCTCTCCGGGTCATAGGGTTTCACCTGCACGATCCTGGTCGCGAGTACGCCGGCGAATGCAGCCACTCCGGCGGCGTAGCTGTTCCGCCGCCCGATGCCGGTCTCGTTGTCCCAGATCAGCCGCCGAGGAACGGCCCCCAGGGATCCGATCAGCTCCCACATCCCGGCCAGCAGATCCCCGGTCATCCGCGACGGGATCATCCGGGCCATGATGAACCGCGAATGCGAACACACCATCACCAACACCGGCAAAACCCGGGGTTTGCCGGTCCCGACAGGTATCCGTATTTCGGGGAACCAGAGGTCGCACTGCGCCTGGTCACCGGCCTCGTAACTGATCCGGTCGGCAGGATCAGCCGGAGCATACTCCGGACGAATCATGGCGACGTTCTCACGAAACCATGCCGGTGACCCGGACCAGCCCACCCGCTCTGCCAACACCGTCGCCGGCATCCGCGGGTTCTCCTTTAACAGCGCACGGATCAACGGTTCAACGGCTTTGATCCCGGAATCCTGCGGCACACGGACATACGTTGGTGGTCCGTCAGCGCTGACGGAATTTTTCAAGCTGAACGGTACCAACGGGAGTTAGGCGGCTAACTGTTCGGTGATTTCCTTGGGTTGGTTGATCCACGCTGGTCCGGGGAGCGCGAGGATTTTGGGATCAGTGGTTGTCGTGAAGCGTTCGGGGTGTTTTGCACGGGCTGCAGCGAGGGTTGCCGAGCGTTCTTTGGCGACGCCGGAGGCGTGGCCGTAGTTGACGTTCGCGGGGGTGTGGAAGCCGATTCCGGAGTGTTGGTGGTGATGGTTGTACCAGTCCACGAAACCGCTGATAAATGCCCCGGCGTCGTGGACTGAGGGGAAGCGTTCGGGGAATTCCGGACCGTATTTCAGGGTCTTGAACGGCGCCTCGCTGTACGGATTGTCGTTGCTTACCCTGGGTCTGGAGTGGGATCTGGTGACCTCCAGGTCCGAGAGCAGCGCGGCGACGGTTTTGGAGGTCATGGACGTTCCCCGGTCCGCGTGCACGACCCGGGGGATGCCGTGGATCCCGAAGATTCCCTTCATCATTTCCACGGCCAGCATCCCGGATTCGGTGGTGTGGACGTGCGCGCCGACGATGAACCTGGAATGGATATCGACCATCATGTAGCAGTCGAAATACTTTCCCTTGACCGGGCCCGCGAGCTTTGTAATATCCCACGTAAACACTTGGCCCGGTGCAGTGGCCACCAGCTCGGGAACCGTCCGGGGTGGGTGTGTGGCCAGCCGGCGGCGTTCCTTGACCTGCTTGTTTGCCTCCAGCACCCGGTAAAACGTCGACAGGGACCCCAGATAGATCCCCTGATCCAGCAGCTTCGTATGGACCTGCATGGGTGCCAGGTCCACGAACTCCGGTGAGTTCAGCGCCGCCAGGATCTCCGCCCTCTCGGCGGCGGTGAGCTTGTTCCGCGGCACCACCGGCGTCTGGTCCCGCGGCAGGGCCGGTTTCCGGTTCGCGGTCGTCCTGGAAACACCGGTCAATGAAGCCGCCCGGCGTGAGGGAATCTTCAGGTCCAACATCGACCGGTAGGTGGCCATCAGCGCTTCCTGGACCGGGGCCCGTCCGGCATATCCTCTGAGGCGCTCTCTAAGAACGCCTGTAGTTTTCCCATCAGATCCAGGGCTGCCTCGGTCTTCTTCAACCGGCTCTCACTCACCTCTAACTGGCGGCGCAAACGCGCGTTCTCGGCCTGGTCCGCGGAGAGTTTCCCGATCGATTCCCCGGCCTTCTTCCCGGCCAGGACGCCGGCGTCACGCAGCCGCCGCCACTCGGTCATCTGCGAGGAATACAGCCCCTCCCGGCGCAGGAAAGCACCACCCTCATTGCTCCCGCACGCCTTCTCATACGCGGCCAAAAACTCGAGCTTCTGGGCCGGGGTGAACGACCGTCGAGGCCGCGGACCACCGGCCCGCGGACCGGAACCACTACTACTACTACTACTACTACTCACAGCACTATCTTCTCGTACTGCACTCAAAACTGGACTGGACATGATTACTGGATTCCTGGCTCTCGCCCGACGCGATTAAACGGACTTGCTATGAGCCGTTGGTACCGTTCCAGCCTGACACGTAGGGTGACGGCCTTCGCGACAGTGTTCCGGGAAATACCCAGCCGCGCCGCTATAGACCTCATCGACTCACCCTCGGCAACATGCAACCGCCGAATAAGCGCCCAATCCTCCACTGTGATCACCCACCCAATCGTTTGGAATAGGTGGCTCAGTTTTCAACCATCACAATGGCTCACTTTTCGACCGTCACCGACAGAACTCCGGCTGGCCATTACAACTTGGATCGAAAAAACTTACCACCGCCGGCGACAGGCAAGACGGCTGGGAAAACTCACGCCCCTCGAATATGAAACAATCAACCGGACCGCGCTCACAGCGGACTAAGACCCCGAGTCAACAAAAGCCGGGGCAGTCCCTAACTCGCACCCATACATGAGGGTTAGAGTGTCCTGATGCTAGAGCAGGAAAGGCAAATGATGGGGTATCAGGCCGGACTCACGGAATGGATGCTCAGCTACAGGCACGTTGATGTCGGAGAGGGCCTGCAAACCCGGTAACCGTGATGCAAGGCGGAGTCGGCCGGCAAGTCTAAACATGACGTTGGGCGAGCCAGCCGCCTCAGACCACTCGATTGAATCTACGCCTTCCTTAATCGTCTGCACGTCGCCAACTCTTATCGCCGCCATCACAATCGTGTCTAGCACCGTCAATTGACCGGCGGCGGGAATTCGTATTCGTTCAGCCTCCAACTGCCCGAGCGCGGTCTCGTAATTGCTAGCGTGCCTACCTGAAAACGATCTGCGTTCCAAATAACGTGCTGCCTCGACGCTTTCGAGGTGGAGCATGTACCGCAGAGCGCTTAGCCGCATTCGTGGGGGCACTTCCGACGAAAGAATCGGATACAGGCGACTTCGTCCAGACTTAGGATCCTCAGCGATAGCGTCTAAAGCCGCACGCCGAACTACGAGATCGGCACGCAAGAGGTCGTAGTCACCTATGTCATGTTGCAGATGCCGAAAGGAGGCAAGCGCCTGGTCAAGCTCAACTGCTGCTGCCGTAGTAAATCCGTGCAGCTGCAGAACGTGTGCGCGCGTCTTACGCCCCTGAATTGCTGCACGAAGCGACTCAACGTCCTCGCCCTGCGCTTCCTCAATCCAGGATGAAGTCCATGCGAGTGCCGTCAGGGACTCTGCGTCACGAAAAATATTGGACCCTAATTCGAGAAGCCAGCGTCGTCGTCCCATTCCACCTGAAGCAGCATCAGGTATGACCTGCATGGCGTTGCCGAGCATCAGCGGCAGGGCTAACAGGTCCCCCATGGACCAAGATTTTTCTAATTCCCCTAAAGCGGTATCCGGGTCATCGGATAGTCGACATGTAGTAGTCGACAGGCCCCGCCCCGCTCCACGTGCCATGAGTAACATGCGGCGCTCTGCCGAACTCGCAAGCTGAATAGTTAGTCGTGCCGGTCCTCGGGTACGGCTCCTCACGGATCTATCCCGGCCAAGGGGTCTCGCTCGGCTCTTCGGTTTGAGCTCCGCAAAGTCAGCTGTCGCCGCGTAGAATCCATCAGCGAGGTCAATCAGCCCATCCGCGCGCAGCAGTGCGGATTCGATTAGGCCAAGAACAATTGAATCCACCTGATCAGTCCCACCTAGGTCTATAGGAAAACCTCGCTCCGACGCGAGGGTAGCCAGTGATGCATCGACGCGTTGCAAACGGCTGTCAACAGCCCTTGCGCTGAGTCCCAAGTCGGATTCAATGACGGATCTTGATATTTTCCGTCCCTCGAGGGACGCCGCGCGCCCCCATGCAAGAGCGTCTGATACCGGGCAGAGATGCCGCTCAACTAGCGCAGCCACTGCATGACGAAGGCTCCGCGCGCAGGCAACGGGATCTGACTTCCACACTTCCTGGACGATCCGAGGTGGCGGTGGCCGACGTGCCTCAACGACATTGAACTGTTCCCACAGCCATCGCCGGATCAAGCCAACATCTGAGACCGAAATTATCGCTTTCGTTCGTATCGTAGATCGCTGGTAAACAGCCTCGTCAGGAAGTCCTGCCGGTTCGTGCAACGATTCGCCTCCTACCGTGACTCGCTCATCAGGGATATGGGGTCATAGTCTTATGAACGAAAATCGCAAAAGTCCCCAAGAAGAAGAACGTAATCTGCGGATCGCAAAATGGATTGTTTTCGGCCTTCAGACCGCTGCCGCCATAGGATCAATCATTTATCAGTTTCACCAAGCATTCTGAAGCCTCCGCTTCTGGTCCAGCACTACTAAGGTATGGAGCGATAGGCCTCATGTGCCTACAACATGTCGGCGGAAGGAGAAGGCCGGTGCTATCCTCTTCGGTCGGTCGAGGCTCTACGAATCGCTCCGTCAAGAGCTTTGGCGGTTGCAGCAACAGTGAATCGCGCTGCGGCTGCCCGCGTCCGTGAAGCCTGAGAAAGTTGGTCCATCTCCCCCGGCTTGGACAGTAAGTCGGCTAGAGTGCCAGCAATCGATTCCGGCGAATTGCTCGCGTGAATAACAAAGTCACCGCATACCTCATCTACGGATGTTCCTGGCAATGCGACTACGATACATCCGTTTGCCATCCCCTCAAGCGCCGGCAAGCCGAAACCTTCAGCCGTTGAGGCGACACAGGCAATTTTGGCGGAGCCATATAGCTCGGCCAAGGACTGGTCATCAATGCCCTGGTGATGCTCAAGCCAACCACCACTGCGACCCGCGCCGATCAGGTGAAGCACCTCCGCCGTGTACTCAGGGTAGAGAGTGCTCGGCGACCCAACTATGCATGCACGGAAACTCCGGTCACGCTCCCAACAATGCGTCCACGCTCGGAGAAGGGTGAGTTGATTCTTGCGTGGCTCAAACTTGCTTACATGAATGGCATCAAGCGATTTATCTCGGGGTGCACGCAAACTGGCGGAAACAATAGCAGGATCCGGAAAGAGAGGGAGCATCTCAAGTTTGTCAGCCGCGCCTGGGTAGTGATGAACGATACTCCGGAAAGATTCATCCGAGACTGTCAACAGTGCCGACGCCTTCTCCACAGAAAGGTCATAATATGCCTTGTAGAGTCTGGCGGCCTCCTCGCCGGCTGGGATAGTAGCGCTATCCAAAAGGGCCGTCACGACTCGCCTGACGCGCGCATGACCGAACGTTGATTCCACGTTCCTCATATCAGTCAGTTCCGTTCCAGTCTCAAGCGGAAACGTGTCGTGCAAAATCCGCACCTGAGGGCACTCGGTCCACGGTGAATTGTAGAATTGGGGAGCAATTAGGCAATCAATCTGAAGTGATTGAAGAAATGTATCTAAGCCGTAAAGGTCCTCGTCTGACAACAACGGCGCACCGTATTCAACCACCTCCGCGCAAGGAAACTGTTTTCGGAGAACCTCTCCTGGACCGAAAAGCACAAGTTCGACGGAAACTTGGGATAGGGCCACAGCGAGCAACCGCGTGACGCGGGCCACGCCATTGTCACGCTGCCTCCTGGCATCAAGCGCAACACGAGTCAGCATGTTCCCCCACCCCTTATATCGAAAAACCTACATAGATCACGCTGGTCCATGCCGAGACGTTATCTCAACCCACGCAATTTCGTGCCAAGGCACGCGATTAGAGGACTATGTAGCATTCCCTTTACTCAAGCGCCGTTAACCCACGCCTGACCAAGACGTGCGGATTCCCCGCCGAGCTCCGATTTGAAAATAGTCTCAGATGACAGTGTCAGCGACCCCGTATTCGCATCGACGTCAAACCTACTCAGCTTGCCGCTACCCAGTCCAGAAGCTGCGCGCTCGGCCAAAGCTGGCGCATTAGCTGAGCAGCATGACTGCCATAAGTGGTCGGAGTAGAATGTTTCGATTTCACGATCGGGAACGAACCTTCCGCCGAACTCCAGGTCGGTTTGCCGGCCGGGCCTGAGACTTGCCCTCCTAGTCATGGCTGTGGTTCCGCTGGCAGTTGTCGTCGTTCTGAATAGTTCCGCATCATTGGGGGGAAGCATAAGGCCCAGCACTCGTCTATCAGCGTCAGGACAAGACATGGGGCTGACGCCTCAAAGCAGATAACGGCGCGGTCATCGCGGATGACGGCACCCCGGCAATGAAACCGGAGCCGACGCAGGTTGGCCGACGCAGCCGGGGACAGGATCAGGCTGCAGACAGAAAGTCCGGCACCTCTCAAACAGGCAAAAACTGCGTCCTCGGCAGCCTAACTACAGGGAGCCGAGCTCGACGGGCGGGTCCGGGAGGACACAGACGTAGAAGCCGTTCGCTGACGAGGGCATCGGTCCGCACCCCGGGACCGCGCTGCGGCATGCAAGACCGTACGCCCGCGCAAGGACGTCACGTGAATACGGTTCGTGCACCCCATTGGTATTCAGGGCCAATCCGGGGGTGAATGGCAGAGAGCTGGCTGGAAAGCCCCTTAGTCGGGCTCGCCCTACATCCTGGAGCCCCGACAAGACGAGCTTGAACACTAATCTTGAAACATGTCGCTGCTACCTACGTATGAGAATTTCGTTAGTGAATATGCCGCAGCGAAGCCGACAACACAAATACCGCCAGAAGCGGCGTGGGCGATGTACGAAGGCGAAATTCTAAGAATCACCCGGGAAATGCAGGCAGACGGCACGGTTTCCAGGGCGGCGCTACGGGAGGTCCTGGCACACGAGTCGGTACGAACACACATGGGTCAGGACTGGTATGAAGCCAACATCCGCTCCATCGGACCGGCCTCGCGGGGTTACCTCTACCCTGACACGGAAGGAACGGCCGCGCGACTAATCTCCAGACACCGTGTTCAACAGCTGGGCATGCGACTTCATCAACTCCAAGCTCACCCTTGGTTCGACAGGTTTCTTAGCCATATGTCAACCAGCCAGCTTTCCGGATCCGCTTTCGAAGCCGACATCCTCACGGCCCTCATGGCTATGCCGGGGCAGGTCGTCCGAACGGAGGAAGCGGGCAAACGTGGCCAGGACTTCGACATTTCTGTAAATATGGGCACCCGCAGAATCCCCGTGGAAGTAAAGACCAAGGATGATGACACACCGTTCAGCGAACGGACCGTGGTCAAAACCGTCAAGAAGGCATCCTCGCAACTACCTGTGGGCGAGCAGGCTGTCCTTTTTCTTCGTATCCCGGCAGCCTGGATAGGCCCCGGTCTCGACGAGCCGTATACGGATGCACTTTTCGACGCGACGCGGCAGAGCAGCAAGATTGCCGCTGTCATAACCGTCGTTGACAAGACCCACATTCATGAGGGGACCTCAAGAGGCAGGGTGCACAGGCACTATCAACCTTTCAAAAGCCCGAACGGTGCTGAAGATCTCTGGAAGTTCGCGCTGACGTTGACTCAGTTCCTCGAACTAGACCTCACCCTTTTGGCCCCACGCCTTCCATTCTGAAGTCCGTCTCATCCCCCTGATCCTGCTTCGCCGCATGCTGCGCCCGTTAGACCGTGGTCTGATCAAACTCTCTCGGGCCGGTGCCTGGAGCAACTTGTGGGAACACAACACGGGCTCCCGTACTCCAAGTGACTGGGGCCGAGGGAGAACCTCACCTGCGTCAAGGTCCAATGGGCAGACGCAGTGGGGAACCGTTTACAGTAATAGTGGGGCCACGTGCCTGGAGGCTCCCGGCACTCAATCTTGGGCAAATCTTGAGCAAAAATATTCCAAATTGCTTGCACCGTCGGGTATTCTGGTAGCTATGCTGACGGCAATCATCACTGAAGCAACTGCCCCCTTACCTCGCGACGTCATGGGGCCCCTTGTAGAGCCCCACGCTGCCCGCCTCAGTCAGGTGCTGCTCGAAGCGCTCACCGCCTTCAACCGGGCCGCTGACTCGTCCCCGGCAGAATTCGCGCAGCTCGGGGCGGCAGCGCGCGGACTTCTCGTCGCGGATTTCGTGCGGGAACCGGCACTGAGAATCTTTGGGGGCGTTTGGGACGCTGAGGTCGACCTTCGCCACGGCTATCCGTGGGTGAGCCTGAATGGCGGCAGAATCCAGATCCGCTTCAGGAAACTGGGCCGCGACCTAAGCCTCTCCCCGAGTGACAGTGCACGGTCCAAAATGCTGTCCTTCCATTTAGGGGAACCCTGCCTCCCGGGCCTGGAACCGGCTACCGTCCTGACAGCGGGGTACGTGCTCGACGAAACCGGCATCAAACCAGAGCGCTTGGCACTTGTGTGTCATGTCGGTACCGTCCTTCACTACGCAATGGACCTGCCAATGATCGGCGCGGTCCAACCGGCCCCCGAACAGATCCCGGTGTTCCCGTTGTCTGCGCCCCTCATCCGTTCGGCGCAAGGGGCAGCGAAGTTGCGCCTGCCAGGGCTTCAAGGCGGATCGCAATGAAGGCAGGTGCGCCGCGGATGGTCACCCTGGTCCGGGAGTCCAAGGGCTGGACCCAACGCGATCTATCGGACCGGCTTGAAATGACGCAGGGGTTGGTTTCCAAGGTGGAGAACGGCCTGATTGCGCTAACGGGTGACAAGCTCGAGAAGGTCGCGGCCGTTCTGGACTGCCCCGTAGATCTGCTGATCGACGAGCATCCGGTCCGCGGCCTGGAAGTGACGTGCCTTCACCACAGACGTAAGGGGTCACTCATGCCTGTAGGAGTGAAAAAAAGAGTGGAAGCCCTGACCCATCTAACCCGTGTGAGCGTAGAAGGATTTTTGCGGGGAATCGATATTGCGACGGACGAGCATCTGGAACGCCTTCCCATAGAAGAGTTTGAGGCGGGGGCAGAGGAAGTTGCACAAGTTCTTCGTGCCCGTTGGAGAATTCCGAGCGGACCGATTACAAACATGGTCGCGCTGCTTGAGGCTGTAGGAATACTTGTCGTGATCCGTCCTCTCGGGACGCACGCGCAGGACGCCGTTAGCACGTGGCCACATGAAATCGGAAGACCTCCGATCATGTTGGTGAATTCTGGCCTGTCAGCAGATCGTCAGCGGTTCACCGTCGCGCACGAGCTCGGTCACCTCGTCATGCATGTTATGCCAGGGACGGAGCAGGAACGGGAAGCGAATGTGTTCGCCGCTGAGTTCCTTGCGCCGGCCGAGGAAATCAGGCCGCAACTAGAGGGGCTGCGGCCCAGCGATTTCCCCCGTCTGGTGGAGCTGAAGGCCCAATGGGGTCTATCGGTCGCCGCGCTCATTCAAAGAGCCAAGGATTTGGATTGCATCACCGACAAGCAATTCCGGGATTTCAGGATCAAGCTGAGCAGGATGGGCTGGACCACGCGCGAACCCTTAAACCTGCCTGAGGAGCGGCCGCAAACACTCGACAGCGTCTTGGAGGTCCACCGTCGAGACCATCACTACAGTGTTGACGAGCTCGCCGCTATCGCCAAGATGACGCCTCAGGCACTGTGCAAGTACTATCCAGCTGCTTCAGAGCAGCCGAAATCGACGACACTAAGGCTGGTCAAGTGATGCAAGAAGGCGAAAACGTCAACGATCCGATCCTTACGGAAAGTGTCTTGCCCGGCCTGGACAACAGCGTTTTCATACAGGCTCCCCAGGCTCGTCACGATCTCGTCCGGGACCTGGTCGTAAATGAGAGCATGGGCGTCGTCTACTCCCTGGATCCTGGGAGGCGGAGACGCAATCGCCAGGCTGAAACCCGCGCCATCGTCGACTACACTCGGCACAGGGCGCCGCGAGCTCCGATCATGGTCGACGCAAATCTGTACTCCGGCAGGAACCGCAAAACCGGAAGCCAAGGCCTGACAGCGGGCTGGACGGACTTTCAACAGACGGTGTGCTCCCTCCCCTATGCCCTTACCGATTCCGGTTACATCGGTGAGCACGACGTTGCCGCACTCGATACCGTGCTGGCGGCGGCTGACAAGCTCACCGGCCGGGTTGTCACGGTGCTTCCCCTGCACTGGAAATGGCTCACGGAGCACCTGGACGTACTGAAGGCGCGCTTGGAAGCGTTTGGTCGGCCTGTGGCTCTGGCCCTGGAAAACAAGACCGATCCGCTTGGTGAAAAAGGGGCAGCGGCCGGGCTCTGCTCCCTCATCGCTACGGGAGTGCCGATACTCCTATTGCGCTCAGACACCTCGGCGATAGGGGCGCTGGCATACGGAGCCTGCGGAGTTGCCGTCGGTACCGAATCGGGTCTTCGCCACGTATATCCCATCGTGAACGGTAGCGGAGCTCCCGCCATGACAAGCATTCTCGTCCCGGAGCTTCTCACGTATTACACGCTCGATAAGGTAGGCGACGCCATCCAGCTGAACCCGGATCTCAATCTGTGGACGTGCCGGTGCCTCCACTGCGGTGGCCGCCGCCTCGACTGGATCCGTTTCCATGGCGCGGCCGCTGATCAAGCTTTCGGGCATTCGTTGAGCAGCTTGTCGGCGCTGGCACGATCGATTGCCGCCACACCGGCAAGCCTCCGCCCGGAAGCCTGGACGGAAATGTGCCAAAACGCTCAACTCGCCCACTACCAGATAAAGAAGGTCAACGAAGAGGAGACCTGGGAAGGCAAGAGCGTGCTGAGGGAATGGTCTTTGGTTACGCCGACACGGACAGGCGCATAACAGCAGGGGTACAGGCCCTGGCGAAGAACAGTTCCTCAAAATAGCGGTCGGAAACCGACCGTCTGGCTCGAGGATGCCGTCCGGCGCGTCCGCGCACCTGGAGTTCAACGTTGCCTGCTTCAGCGTGGACGACAGTCAGCCCGGCGAGATCGGCTTCCATGAGGCGCATGGAACTGCAAGCCTTTTCTCGGTTTGCGCCCGTCAATGCCATGACCTTGCCATATCCACTGAGTGACACAGCTGCATTCAACGCCGATTTCCACTTGTGAGGGATCACAAACCCCTCCACTCGAAGGGGTGACGAGGGTGGCTGTCCGGGGTCCTCTAAGGGCCAGCTTTCCCACATGGACAGGATCGTCGCGTCCAGCTGCGCGTCCTGCCCGGCAGTTAGTCGCGCTGCGGCTCCTGGAAGCCACTCAACGACCGGGAAGACCAGGAAAGAGGACACACGTTGGGCCGGCAGGACTGCACCCGTCCAACCGGCCTTCGCTGCGGCCGCCGTGGCAACTTCATGCAATCCGTCCATAACAGGGATCCAGCCTTTCATTTCCCGCCACTCATATCAACATGGAATCCTGTACCGGCCCGGAAACAAGCGCCTCAGGAATGATGACCAAGGACTTGGGATGCCTCGTGGACTGAGCAACATAGACCCTGCCCGTTTCCTTGATGGCATGTGCGTCCAATAACTTCCTGGGAATCACCACCTGGCCCGAGGCGACAACACTCCTCACCGGAGCGGCACCCAGTTCTCCCGCTTCGGGGGAGACCAGGATTCCCTCCGGTGCCGACTCGAGTCGGACTCTTGTCCTAGGCTGAATACCTGCCGCTTTCATGAGGCGCCTTGGTAGACAGACCTGGTGGTGCCGTGTGAGAGCCCGGGGGCCGACAGGCGACTCAATGGGCGCGACGGGGTCCATTCTCATACTGGAATTCTATTAGAAATAATAGAATTGGACCAGGGGCACCCTCTCATCCCCCGCATTGGCGAGCAACGGGGCCAGTTTCGAAACACGGCGCTGAAGTGCGCCGCTGATAAGTTCAGGTCATGCCGTATTACGTCCGGGGCGAACTGATGACCTCGCACCCCGAATTCACCAACGAGGTCAGCAAGTACTCCACGACCAGCCTCCTTGAGCTGATCGGGCTGGTATGCGCGAAGTATGCAACCTGGGAGGAGTGGACCGATCCCAGCGGAGGAAACCCGCCCCCGCCTTCAGACGTGAGCCCGTGGGCTTTGGCGCACATCGCACGTACGGCGATACTGCACCGGAATGAACGAAAACGCGTACCGGAAGCTCGGGACCTCATCCGGCTTTGCGGGCTGTACGTCCACATCAAAGAACCAGTCCTCGCATACCGCGAGGAGGCCGACGCCTTACTCCGCCTCGGAATCAGGCTGACCCAGGAACAACTCCCCTATCAAACCGATCCCTCAGTCGACCTCGCCCGCATGGGTGCATTGCTATGCAACACCCGCTTTCCGATGGATCGGACGCCGAAGTTCTTCACGCCTGGGTGGGATGAGCAGATACTCGGCATGCCCCTGAAGAACTACATGAACATGATCTACACGCTTTGGGCGTTTGCCGTCACCAACAAAGGCCAGTTCCGCCTCCAATGGCTCAACGAGCCGCAACACCAGTTTCTCGCCGACTACTTCCAAGTCGACTCCGCCCATGGTCCGTTCAAGAGCGACTGGTCCCTTCATATCGAGGATTTTCCTGCCGCGAACGAAGCCCTGGCCCAAAGCGTGGAAGACGGATACAGGAAGTATGAGGTCAACCCGCTATGGACACGCCCGTTTGTTGGCCTGCCGGACGGACGGTTTATAGCCCCAGTCTCCCAACTGATCGTCAGGAAGGCGTCGCCCACGGGCATCTTCTACTCGGTCCCTGAGGCCCGCCGAAACCAGTTCGCCGTGGAACTCGGATACCTGTTCGAGGAGTACGTAGGCGACAACCTCAGACTCATCCCGGGCGCAGACGTGATCAAAGAAATAATGTACAACCACATCGGAAATCAGGGCTCCTGCGCCGACTAAATATGCGTCTTGCCGGAAGTTGTGGTGGTCGTCGAATGCAAAGCCATCCGGCCACGGAGGGACGTGACGATCGGTACACAGTCTGCCGCCAACAAACTGCGAGACGCCATGAAAAAGGGATTAGCGCAAGTCGCTACGACAATTCAACGCATCAACGAGGGACACCCTGCATTCACATTAATTCCTCGGGACGGCCCCGTCGTCGGGCTGCTGGTCACCCTGGACCGGCACTGGGCTTTTGACACAGCCGGTGGGCGAAGCGCTCTCACGGACCCGCTCAGCCCTATCGATATCGTGAGCTCATCACAACTTGAAAACCTCGTGATTCTCAAGTCCTCCACTTTTGGAGGCGCAGTAATCGAGAGCCTGAGTGCTGCTGGCCTTCACATGAACCGAGCGTTCGGGAATGCCGGCGACGGCGAGAATCCCCTCCTCATCGAGGGGGAAAGGTCAGTAGGACTCGGACCGTAGCTTTCGCTACGTGCTGGCAGAGTCACCTCATAACTGCCCTGTCAGCCGGTCATAAGGCTTCCCAGGTAATATGACCTGCGGTGCTGTATGCCAGGCAGTGCGGGTAGCGCCCCATCCCGAGTCCATTTGTCGCATATACTTTCGAACAACCGAGGGGGTTGAATGACGTATGCCTGAGTCCGTTACCCAGATAAGGAAGCGCGCTGCCGAAGCAGCGGCCCGAGTCTTGAACGAGCATTGGGCTGATGAATTCGGGGAATGCCCGCTCCCCGTAGATGCTACAAGGGTCGCCGAGTTAATGGGCGCGGAGGTTTTCTTGGCGGACCTGAGCCACGAGCCAGGAAATCTATCCGGATTCGTATACATCCCGCCTGCAGGCGAAGGGCCAGCGCAGATCACCATCAATTCTGAGGACCATATTCACCGGAGACGTTTCACGTGTGCCCACGAGCTCGGACATACGCTGGATGTTCGTAATGACGACAAGTCAGAACATGGTTTCGTAGATCGCCGTGATGACCTAGCTTCTCAGGGAACTGATAGCCGGGAGATATTCGCAAACGCCTTTGCATCTACACTGTTGATGCCCAGCGACGAGGTCGAGTACTACGCCACGGAATTGGACGTATATTCGCTGGCACGCAAATTCAAAGTGTCAACGGAAGCTATGGTGCACCGGCTCAACGTCTTGGGGCTCCGAGCCCGTGACTGATCCAGAACTTCACGTAGTGCCGCGAGATGCCGCGCCCTCGGAGCAACTTCAGGAAACGAAGGATCTCCAAAAGCGGGTGAAGCGAAAGACGCCCGTCGATTCAGACTCCGAAGCAGATGATGCAGCCAAGGCTCACGTTCAAGGACTCGACGCGGTTGTTCCCGGCGTCGCCGCCCTCCAGGGAGCCAGGCATGTCATGCCGTTCATGTCCTTCCTGGCTCAGTACGCGGACAGGATATACCCGGATATTAAACCCGAACGGCGCATGGCCATGGTGCGCCGGAAGCATAAGGGGTGGATTTACGTCTGCGGCCTTCTGGACGGCATCCTCCAACTTGTTCTTGTCGCCGCAGTTCTGGCGGGCCCCCTTGTCCTGGCGTATATCGGCCTCAAGCAAACGCTAGGCTTTTAAATCTGTCAAAGAGACGGCCTACCTCGTCCCTGACCAGTTCGAACACGAGAAGCTGGAAGCCGAGGGGTGGGTAACGCTCCATGACAACCTCGTGATTCATCCCAAAGAGGAGTGAACCCTCCAGTGCTGCGGGAGGCACTTCTTGGCGTCGCCCCGGCAGTCCACCGGAGGGGGTGATGAAATTTGACGCACGAATCACTGCCGTTGAAGACGGACGGTGTTCCTCATCTCTCCAAAAGATTCCCGCACTGGATTTGCAGACCAACAGCTACGAAGAGATCCAGGAGACGGCGTGCAGCGCCGAAGCCACCCACCTGCGCTGATGCCCGGAAGACCTCACTGTAGACATCCACTTCCAGTTCATTTCTCCGGGCTTCTGTAGGACGCAGCCACCAACGCTCGCTTAAGCTCCATCAGATGGCGATCCCGATTCGGGAAGAGGCAGCAGGAACACGTGATCGGCGACAACACTATTCTGCGGCGTTTATGTTCAGTAGCCGGGTTCGGCGGCACTCGAAGATGGGCGTCTTCGCGCTTCACAACCATGACGTTGCCGCTGGTAGAACTAGGGGATCTGGCTGCCCGGTACATTACAGATTCCAGAGCTCCCCCAGAAAATCCCCGAGCCACCACAGTTCACCGTAAGGGCCGGAAAAAACTACTGCCGCATCATCGCGCATCAGGTTATGACCCTGCACCGTTGCAAGGACCGGCGGTTAGCCCCGGTATCCCGCGCAACGGTGCACCCACGGGATTCGCCGGACCCCGTATGAGGCACCCGACTCGCCGCCGCCAGGATCCTCCCGCGCGCTGTTATCCGGGCCATAACTGCACCACGGGTGCTGCCGGGTGATAGAAATAAACAGACACCGGACCAGAACCGCGAAGACAAATGCAGTTGGCCCGCGGATCGCAGGCCACAGCTGCCACTATTGGGGGAAGCGACACACAATGGCATTAAGCAAAGGTAGAAGAAGAAATCTCGTTCGCAGCAGGTGGATCAGGGCAGCTGTCTCAGTAGCATTCGGGTCCTTCGGGGTGGGCTTCATCCTCATGCTCGCCCAAGCGTTTCGACCCAACCTGGTGTCCTACTTGATTGCTTTCGTCATAATGGCCGGCATCCCCTTGGCCATCCTCGGCATTCTCAACAGGGTGCCTGCAAAGGAGATGCCGAAACCGGACCCGGACACGCTCATCAACATCGCCGGACTGCTGGTCACCTCTGCCGGTTTCAACCTCATCCCCGTGTGGAAATGGCTCAACGAGGCTCTGCAAACCGCGGATGGCTGGCTTAACGTACCGCTCCCGGAGCCTGACTTTTCCCTGCCCAACCTGGTTTTCACCTGCCTGGCGCTCGGCTTGTCCGTCGTAGCACTCTTCCGGGGTCTGTCTAACCCGGGTCAGAAAATCGTGCAGGCCAGGGCAACGATCGGCTATCTGCAGCAGACTAAGACGGATCTATTGAAGGTTGTCCGGAGGACGGACGACTCACCGGGCCTTAAGAACTTGCAGTCTGACCTGTCGAAACGAAGGTTTGCGATGAACCCAGAAGAAGAGCACGAGCAGCTGCACCGGATCTTGAGTGCGTATCTGCGGGGGTTGCGGCGAAGCGGCGATGTTTCCGCGGGCACGGGAAGCAAGGCTTAACCGGGAGCGGTGCCAGGCGCCGGCAGGCCGCGCATTGCGGTAAATGCGAAGAAGTAGTTTCAGATCAAGAAGGAACGTGCTTTGTCAATTCTTTACGGAGACGACCCCCTCAACGCGGACCACATCGACATCCTGGGCCGGGAAAGGATAGTCAAGCGGGTCGTGTCCTCCCTGAACGTCATTCGAAGCAGAACGCCCAGCGCGGTCGCCGCTCTCGTCGGTCCCTGGGGCAGCGGCAAAACCACACTCCTGGCTCAGGTCGAAGATGTCTTGACGGGTGACGGGGAGTGGCAGGTCGCCAGATACAACCCCTGGTCCTACCCTTCTCTTGAGACTGCCGTGCCGGCGTTCTTTTCCGAACTCAGAAATGCTTTGCCGGCCGGGACAAGAGGATCTAAGGCCCGAGAGGCAATTGGCGGCTGGCTGTCGAGGCTCGCCCCCGCGGGAGACTTGAGCAGTGTTGCCGGGCCAAACTTGTCTGGCCCGGCGCAGGTTATCGCTGACCTGGTCACAGGTGACCGCAGTCCTGAGAAACTTCGGGCCGAAGCGGAGGAGCTCCTTCGAGAACTCTCCACCCCGGTCCTCATGCTCGTTGATGATCTTGACCGGTTGGGCCCGGACGAGCTTCTCATGACATTCAAACTTGTCCGTCTGCTCGGACGGCTGCCCAACGTCTACTACTTGTTGTCCTATGACGAAAAGACCCTAGAGGACCTCCTCATGCGGACAGGCCTGGTAGCTCAGGACAAGAGCCGTGCACGCGAGTACATGGAAAAAATGGTTCAGCTGCGGCTCGACATCCCCACTATGCTCCCTGACGAACGATTGACTCTTGTCAACGCCGTCTTGGACGAGGTACTCGGCAACCACCGCATGCGACTCTCTGCGCGCGATTTGCGGCGCATGAGCGTCGGCTGGCAAAAATGCCTGGACATCTACATCAACCAACCACGCGCGGCTAAGAGGCTCTTCACCCAGGTCGACGCAGCCTGGACGGATGTGGAAGGCGAGGTCGACTTCGTCGATTTCGTCCATATGACTTTCCTGCGAACGTTCGAACCAAGGGTTTACGACCTTGTCGAAAGGCACTCAGATGAACTTCTTTCGGCCGGTGCCAGTGTGTTGGGCGTCAAACCCAAGGAAACCCACGAGCAGCGTTGGGACCGTTGGATCAAGAGCATCACCACCGAGGGCGCTCGGCATCCCAACAAGGTTGCGGACCTCCTCGCTGAATTGTTTGTTCCTCTGCGGAGCGCGAGAGACAAAATGGAGTTCGGGAGCGCGGCGATGGCTGATATAGCCAACCGGCGCGGAGTTGGACATCCTGACTACTTCTACCGGTACACCCAGACTGGCGTTCCGGTGCAGGATATCGCCGAACGCACCGTTCTAGCCTCCCTTCGAGAACTCCGCGATGATGCGCCAGGTCCTGCTTTGATTAAAGTCGAGGCCAAATTGAAGGAAGACCCTCAACTGGTTGTGTCAAAGATTTTGCGCAACAGCCCAGGGTCGGAGTTGCCGGCGGAGGGGCTGATGAAGTTACTGGCCCGGACCTACGAAGCCATGGGTGCTAAGGAACACGGAATTCAGGCATCCCGTCCCTCGTGGGTCGCCCTAAACCTTGCCGCGCACGTGCTTTCGGAGACACCGGACGACGCGGTCGCGTTGATAAAGGCCTCCACGGAATCCGCTGAGGGCCTCACACTTGTATGTGATCTTCTCCGGCAACAGATGCGTGCAGTCTCAGAGGATCAGCATTGGCGAGACCTAATCGACAAGGTACGCACGCACGTTGCCGAGCTTATTCAGGCGGATTTGAAGGCCGCATTTGCTCCGACAGCGGACGGGCGGGACCTGGAGAGAGCCTTCCGGAACGTTTATGCCTTGCGGGATCTCACCTCTGAAGCAGAGGTCCGGGATCTGCTGTGGGCGCTGATTGACCGGGAAGCGACCTGGAACGTCGGAGATGTCCTCGCCGCGATCCTCCCGCTCGGGATGGGCAGCACCGGCGAGGATGAATGGATAACCGTTGGTGACGTGGAAGCCGAGACGGTGGAGTGGCTGCTAGGCATCGAGAAGGTGGCCTCCATATTGGACGTCTCCCCGGCGCCCTATGGTTCACGCCGGAGCGAGGCGCGCTTCGACAACCCGCCCACCCTGGAGGAACGCAAACCACTAGCTTTGGAGGGCTTCAGGCACATTCTCTATTACTTTCGGAACCAACAATCCTGAAACCACACCTTGGCCTGTCACAGCATCGGCGGCAGGCTTTTCTCCGTGAAGCTGTGGTTGGATCGGGCATCGAGTACCCGCCGGGCACAAGGAACTCGATCCTGTACAGCCTGGACTTCGACACCATCTACCCGAGTAACGCATTTTCAGAGTCCGTAAAAGTCCCGGCATTGGCCGAAAGCCATAGCTACGGAAAACAAAAAGGAAGCGTGGACGCCAGATGCGTCCACGCTTCCTGTTCCCTGACAGGAACTCAGGCAGCGGCATCGACTGCGGCTGGCTTCTTGAGAAACAATGCCACCACCAGGGCGGTGGCGAGGCAGAGTGCGGCGTTTACCCAGATGGCCAGGGTGACGCCGCTGAGTACCGCTGGCGCGTCCGAGGAGCCGAGGGAGACGAGCTGGGCGGTGAAGATGGCGCTCATGATCGGGATGCCCATGGTAATGCCGATCTGCTGGCTCATGGTGGCCAGGCCGGTTGCAAGTCCGGCTTCGTCTTCAGGAAGGCCGGAAGTTGCCGTGACCATGAACCCGACGATGACGACCAGGTTCGCGACGCCCCCAACGAACGTCGCGACCAGCAGCAGGATAATGGCGGCAGGGTCGCTACTGAGCACGACCAGGGACGCGGTGGCGATGGCCTGAACGATGAAGCCGTACACAATGGCACGCTTGTTACCGACCTTGGCAATGACCTTCGGACCCAGGACACCACCAAGGACGGTTCCGAGACCCAACACGGCGAACGCGAGTCCGGCCCCGAGCGGGGTGTATCCCAGCACCCGCTGCAGGTACAGGGTCAGCAGGAACACTAGGGACGTTTCGGTGACGAAGGCCAGGATGCCGGCGATGTTTCCCCATGCGACGGTGGACCGCTTCAGGATGGCCAGCGGGACCAGCGGGAATTCAGCCCGGCGCTCGACAGCGACGAAAGCGGCGAAGAGGACCACGGCGGCGGCCAGCGAGCTGAGGGTCAGCGGGTCGGTCCAGGAGTTCTCAGCAGCGTGGGTCATGCCGTAGACGAGGGCGAGCAGGCCCAGGGTAACAGTGATGGCGCCGGGCACGTCCAGACGGGTTTTGGCGGTGGGCCGGCTTTCTGCCAGGACGACCGGGGCGATGACCAGTACAGCGACCGCGACGGGAATGTTGATGAAGAACGCCCAGCGCCAACTCATCAGGTCAGTCAGCAAACCGCCGAGGATTGCTCCGGTGGTGAAACCGGCGGCCATCAGTGCGCCGTTGAGGCCCAGTGCCTTGGCCCGCAGGGGCCCTTCCGGGAACGACCCGAGCAACAGCGACAGGGCAGCAGGAACAACAATGGCTGTGGCAACGCCCTGTCCTACCCTGGCGATCAGCAGCACGGCCGGGTCGATGGCGAGCCCGCCCATCAGTGAGGCGGCTCCCAACAGTGCCATGCCGATGAGGAACATCTTCCGGCGGCCTGCCAGGTCAGCGACGCGGCCAAACAACAGGGTCAGGCCAGCTGCGCAGAGCGAGAATGCTGTCGCGATCCACTGCAGGTTCTCGAGACTGAAGCCGACATCTGAGCCGATGGTGGGCAGGGCGACGTTGAGGATGGAGAAGTCGACAGCAAGGGTGAAGCTAGCTGTGAGCAGAACGATCAGTGCCAGCCGCTGACGGCCGGTCATCCGCCTGTCTGGGGCGGTTTCTGCGTGAGCTTTAGTGGCGGGTGGAACGCCGGGTCCTGTGGTGACATCCGGTTGCGTGGTCATAGGGTGATCCTTCTCTGGAGACGTAGCCGCCAGCGGGCGGCATCTTCACAACTCCACATTCACCCAGCGCGCGCGGATCAACCACACCCCCTCTTGCCTACCACTGGCAGTGACAGGCGGAAACGTGTCCTAGCGTGCTTCGGTGCAGTTGTCATGTCACAAGAATCAATGCGACGCCGGGTTTAGGGTGTCACTGGCAGGGACAGGACAGGGCCGCGGAAGACCGGCAGAATAGGCGCATGAGTAATCTAAGTGAACTTGGGGAGTTCCTTCGCGTTCGAAGAGCTGCCCTACAGCCAGAGGACGTCGGCCTTCTCAATTACGGCATCAGACGAGTACCCGGCCTCCGCCGGGAAGAACTGGCCATGCTTGCCGGGGTCAGCAACACCTACTACACCCGACTGGAGCAGGGCCTTAGCAACAACGCCTCCGAGGCGGTCATCGACGCCATCGCCCGGGCCTTGAATCTGAATACGGATGAGCGCGCGCACCTGTTCAACCTTGCCCGGCCCGGCACGACCAAAAGGCGCACCTTGACCAAGCCCGACAAGGTCAGGCCGGGAACATTGCGCCTGATCCAGTCGATGTCCAACACACCGGCAGTCGTCCTGGGACGCCGCAGTGAAGTGCTGGCGTGGAACCGGATCGGTCACCGTCTTGTCGCCGGCCACCTGGAGTTCGCCGCGCCCGAAATGCCCTCAACCAGGCCCAACATGACCAGGTTGTTGTTCCTTGACCGGCACACCCGTGAGCTATACGCGAGCTGGCTCGAAGAGGCCACCCGGGCTGTATCATCACTGAGGCTGGTGGCAGGCCGCGCCACCGATGACCCGGAACTCGCGTCCCTAGTCGGTGAGCTGACCATGAACAGTGAAGAGTTCGCCAATTTGTGGGCCCGACACCCGGTCGAGAACTGCATGTCCGGGCTGAAGTACATGCACCATCCCGAAGTCGGCGATCTTGAGCTGAACTTTGAGGTCCTCACTCCCCCGGACGAGTCCGGACATCGGATTCTTATGTACACGGCTGATCCTGGAACCCCTGCTGCCGAAGCCCTTCAGCTGCTGGCTTCCTGCGAAGCAGGCGTGATCGAGGAAACCGAACACGCTCCATCCAGGTAACCGCAGCTCCATAACACCCGCGCCGCCACGGCGACCAATCGCAGCTGCCCACCGTCCCGACGCAAACGGGCGGTGGGCAGCTTTCGTGGCTTTCTGTACCAAGATGACTTCATATCCTGCTGTCCAGGGGAGGATGACCATGGCTGAGAGCAAAGAGGAAACATGGCTCGCCGGGCGCAGCGAAACGCCCGAAGAAGCGTTGCGCGCCGGGAGCGAGCTGTCGAAGATCTTCGATTCAATTGACTCGTTCTACGTCGACGGGGCCATCAAACTCCGCGCCGTGGAAGCCCGTTCTTGCTTGGGCGGGGACGACAAAAGGACGAATGCTTTCCCTTTGTCCCTTGCCGTGACCCGGAACCTTTTGATCGCTATCGACCATCTTCATTCGCTTCGCGTCGCTGCAGATTGCCAACTCCTTGCACCCTTATGCCCCGTTCACTCTCGTTCGGGGCAGTCTTGAGGGCGCCATCAATGCCCTGTGGCTGCTGAATCCGGAGCAACGCAAGGAGCGAATCACCCGGTACGTGCTGGCTTCCCGAGCTGATGACAGGGACCAGGACACCATGGCCTCCTGTGTCGAGGAACCACCGGCAACCTCCAGGAGTGAATGGATCGAAGCCCTCATTGCCGAGGCTGGTTGGGACCGGTCCCGGGTTCTCGGCGGCGTCCCTTCATTCGGCTCCATCGCGAAACCCGTTGACGGAGAAACGTGGTGCGATGCGGAGAACATCGGGGAGCTAGGCTGGCGAATGTGTGCAGCGGAATGGCCCATGGACGTGAATGGGCCACATTGGACCTCTTGCATCGGCAGTTCCTGCGTGAAGTCGCGAACGGCGTATCTGAGGTTCGTCTCACGGCAGGAATGAGCGATATGTCTGTGATGACCCAGCTCGCCTACTCAATGCTGACCGAGGCCGTGAAGCTGTACTCGACGCGGTCAATCAGGCACTACTGACAGCGGTCAGAACAACCGGAAGGCCCGATCCAACTGGACCAGGCCTTCCGTTTGAGGTCTATTCAGGCGACCTTCAACGGGCTTTGCGCGCGTTCAGGCTGGACTGGTTTGGGCCGGGGGCGCGCCCAGCGGTCCATGACGGGCTTTTCCACGAGGGCGTACAAGGCCCATCCGCCCAGCAGGGTCGCCACGAAGAAGCCGGCAACGACCAGCCAAGCCACCGGTGTCGGATATACCTCGTTGCCCAGCAGGATGCGGCCGTAGAAGATCACGACCCCCTGGCATAGGTAGAACCCGAAGGAGATGTTCCCCAGCCAGAGCATGGGTTTTGAGCCGAGGAAGCCTGTGCGGCCGGCAATATCCCTGGTCGCAACGGTGCAGATGATCGCTGCGACCGGAATGATGGTGGCCACATTGAAGGAGTACACGAACGGGACCACCATCGCTGCGACGTACCCGGCTGCGCACAGGACGAGCGTGTGCCACATCTTCAAAGGCACCCAGCGGCCGGACAGGACGATGCGAGCCAGGATGGAGCCCAGGATGAATTCGAACAGCCGTGCGGGCGGGAAGATGTACCCGAACCAGAACTGTGCTTCGGAGATCGGGGTCAGTGCTGAGACGGGGGTGGCGGGGATCAGGTACGTGGTGACCAGCTGTACCGCGATCATGGCACCCACAATCATCCAGGCCCAGGCCCACAGCCGGTTCCCTGGAATCTTCCGGATCGGCACCATCAGCAGCGGAAACAGCAGATAGAAGAGCAGTTCGCTGTTCAGTGTCCACGACGGGGGATTCACCGCGACGTAGACGGAGGCATCCGGGATGAACGAGTTGACCAGGAAGAGGTTGCTGATCCATCCCGGCGGAGGGTTGATCGCGGCCGCGAACAGGATCATCGACAGAACCCACATCGCCAGATGGTTGGGGAAGATCTTCAGGAGTCGACGGCGCCAGAATTGCCGTTTCGGCTCGCCCGGCTGCGATGCCCAGGCCAGCAGGAAGCCACTAAGGACGAAGAAGAAAGAGACACCTACGTACCCGGCTTTGCTGACCAGCCATTCCAGCGTGGATCCGAGCTGGTCGTCGGCGAAAGGGTTGATCGGGTCGTTGGGCGGGATGGGCGAGTTGGACAAGGTGATGTGAAAGAAGAACACCAGCAGTGCAGCGAAGAACCGCAGCCCGGTCAAGGACGGCAGTTTACTGAGCCGGGGATGCGCGGTTGTCGCTTCCGGGACCGGGGCGGTCATGAGCCACTTCCTGCAGGGAGTTCAATGCCGAGGCTGTGGGTGAAGTAGTTGGTCGGATCCCAGCTGGCCTTGGCACGCTGGAGCCTGGGGTAGTTGCCCTTGAAGTACAGGGTCTGCCAGCCCACGCCGGAGCTGTTGTGATCCGGGCTGGCCACGTCGACGTCGGGGTAGTTGATGTAGCAGCCATCGAACTGGTCGCCGGGTACGGGGACTCCGCCGGTGGTCTTGAACATCCCTTCGTACGTTTCCCTTTCCCAACCAAGGTAGAAGTTGTCATCAGCCGCATCCGGCCAGAACGTTTGCAGGCAGAATTTGAACGCCGACTGGCGCTGGGCGTTTGCTGTGGCATCGGGGGCGACGGCGTTGACCTGCCCGCCAAAGGAGAACAGGACGAGCATGGTGTTCGGGTTGGTGAAGTCGGGCCGGCTCATCTGGCGGTACAACACCGCGATCTGGTCATCGGTGAACCTTTGGTTCAGATACGCAGATTTGTGGGCGCCGCGGCTGGTGGGGTTGG
Source organism: Arthrobacter sp. ISL-48 (assembly GCF_018613805.1). Classification (GTDB taxonomy): domain Bacteria; phylum Actinomycetota; class Actinomycetes; order Actinomycetales; family Micrococcaceae; genus Arthrobacter. The sequence goes on along the minus strand of NZ_JAGGPL010000021.1, from coordinate 87,111 downwards.
TGATGACCGGGTTGTCCGTGCCCACGAGCCTGGTCGCTTGCAGCCAGGGTATTTCCCGGGTCTTGAAGAACTCGGGCATGGCCGGGATCTCGCCGTTGGGTTTCTCCACGGGTTCGGGGGTGACGGCCACCCCTTCCAGGATTGCGGCAACGTAGCGCTCCATGACGCCCTTGGCATCCGGGGATGCTGCGTCAATCTGGGTGAACATGCCCAGGCTTCCGTGGGCTTTGGAGCTGACGTTGAACAGGCTGCTCAGGTGGGATTCAGGGGTGCCGGGTTGACGGTACTTCTCATGCCAGGCACCGAAGTTGGTGATGAGCCGTCGGAATTTGGTTTCATCCAGTTGGTCCCATGGGATGGAGATGGCGCTCACGAGCACTGTGGAGGGGGCTTTGATGAGCTGATCGGCGGGGTCCTGGCTCCGGGTGCCCGGGGACCGGAACCAGTACTTGGTGACGATTCCCCAGTTTCCGCCTCCCCCGCCTGTGTGGGCCCACCACAGGTCACCGAGCTCACCCTCGTCATCACGGGTGGCGGTCACGGTCCGGACCTTGCGGTTGGCGTCGACGGTAACGACCTCAACGGCGTAGAGGTGGTCCACGACCAAGCCATAGGAGCGTGAAAGGAGGCCGTAGCCGCCACCGGCGATGTGTCCGCCGGCGCCGACGCTGTAGCAGATGCCGCCTGGGACGGTGACGCCCCAGTTCTTGTACAGCGTTTCGTAGACATTCATGAGGCGTGCGCCCGGCTCCACAGCGAAGGCGCCCACCTTCTTGTCGTAGTAGACCGCGTTCATCGGGGAGACATCGAGGATGACCTGGATGGAAGGGTTGCAGACAAAGTCGGCGAAGCAATGCCCGCCGCTGCGGACCGAGACCTTCTTTCCGGTGCGTACGGCTTCCCGGACGGCGTCCTCGGCGTCCTTGGTGCTGGTGATCAGCCGGACGTAATCGGGGTTGGAGACGAATCGCTGGTTATTGCCCGTCATGAGGTCCGCGAAGCGGGAGTCCCCGGCTTTGACGACGGAGCCATCAGGTACGACAGCGGAACCGGTGGCCGCATGGACCTGCGGGGCGTTGGCGGTTCCGATTGCGGCCAGCGAGGCTGCCGCGAGGGTGCCTGCGGAACCGGCCATGAAGAAGCGGCGGCCGATGCCGCTCTTTTCGGTGGTGGTCATTACTTGGATCCTTCGCGTTGGACGGTGTTGTTCGGGTGCAGGGTGATTTCGGCCTTGGGAGCAACGAAGTAATGCTGCACCGAATAGGAGATCGTGGCGAAGTCCTCCACGCCCCTGCCGGTGAAGTCACCGGCGACGATCCGGGCGATGGACTCCCCGGAGACTTTCCATTTCAGGAACAGGCCCTTGGCCAGGTCCACGGCCTTGTAGTAGTAGGCGCCTTGCCAGGGTTCGGGACCTCGCAGTCCGATCAGGAATTCATCATCGCCGTCCCCATCGAAGTCGCGGCACATGACGGTGTGGCCCGGTCCTTCGCCGTTCTCGTTCGGGTCCCCGTAAATGTCCAGCAGGTGCCGGGTCCAGCCGGCAGCCTCCGCGTCTCCCCCGCTGCGGACATACACGGCAACGGTGTTGCCGTGAAAAGGTTCGATGGCGGCGACGTAGGCCAACGGGTCATCGCCGATGCGTCCGCCGTCAACGTCTCCGCTACCTTTGAACGTTGTCTTCTCGAACTGGCTTTCCTCGCCGTCGCCGATGTGCTCCCATCCCCATTGGCCGTTGTCCTGGTCGTAGTAGAGCCAGGTGACGCCTTCATCGGAAGCCATGAGAATCGAGTCCAGCGGTGACCCGGTAATGAGTCCACCCTTTTTGGCGACGCCGTGGATCATGCGGAAGTCCGAGTCGGAGATGATTTCCTTGTCCCATTCGGCGCGGGGGTCATCGGTGGGGGTGAAGAGCACTACGGGCAGGACCGCGTGGACGTCTTCGACAGCGACGATGGGGAATCCGATGATCTGGATTTTGTCGGTGCGGGTGAAATGGCCGACCCGCAGGCGGTGCATGCCGATGGCGCGCCCGACGTAATGCCGTTTCCAGTTTTCGGTTGCTTCCGAGGGGTTGCCGGGGTTTTCGAGCCAGTCGATCTTCCCGCCTTCAGGGTCGGCGTGGTGGATGGTCCCGCCGGGACCGTACAGCTGGTAGCAGACGACCAGGTCTGTTGTGCCGTCGCCGGTGATGTCACCGAAGTCCATTCCGACGGGTTCTTTGATTTTGTCGAGCACCAGCTTCTTTTCCCAGGTGGGGTTCTTGTACCAGTAGATTTCTCCGACTTTGAGGCCGTAGCCGACGAGGTCGGGTTTTCCGTCGCCGTCGATGTCGGCAGCTTCGAGCCAGTAGCCGTCGCGTAGGAAGTCCGTGACTGTTTCTGTCCCGAAGGATGGTTCGGTGACGTCCAAGGTCGGTGTGGTCTTGGGCAGTGCCGGTGAGGTCATGAGAGTCCCTTTCGTGTCAGTGCGGGTGCGGGTGAAGGTGTTAGTGCGGTTTCTGTTGTTCCGGAGGGTGGGGTGTTGTTGGTTCGGCGCAGCAAAAGTGAAGCTGCACCCATGAGCGCGACGGCGGTTACGGCCAATCCCGCCCCGACCCACACGGGTGAGGACAGGCCAAGCCCGGCGGCGATGGTGGTCCCGCCAAGGTAGGCGCCGATGGCGTTGCCGAGGTTGAAAGCGGAGATGTTCACCCCGGAGGCCAGAGTTGGTGCCCGGTGCGCGAAGGACAGGACGCGGGTCTGCATTCCGGGCACTGCCGCGAATCCGACTGCCCCGAGCAGGAACAGTGTCACCGCGGCGCCCCACGGGTTGTGGACCGTGATAGTGAACACCAGCAGAACAATGGTCAGGGTCGAAAGGAGGACCAGCAGGGACTTGTCCAGGTTTCCGTCCGCGGCCCGGCCGCCGATGATGTTTCCGGTGAATAGCCCCGCGCCGAAGACGACCAGCATCCACGGCACTGCCTCGGCCGGCATCCCGGCCAGAGAGGTAAGCATCGGTGCGATGTAGGTGAAAGCACCGAACATGGCCCCGAACCCGAAAACGGTGACCAGGATGGACAGCCATACCTGGCCAGACGTGAAGGCCCCGAGTTCACGGCGCAGCTGACCCGGTCCACGTTGGGCTGCGTCCTGGGCCGGGACATAAGCGACCAGCCCGGCAAGGGCAATCACCCCAACGACGGTGATCGCCCAGAACGTGGACCTCCACCCCAGCTGTTGGCCCAGGAATGTGCCCATCGGCACTCCGAGAACGTTCGCGATGGTCAGCCCGGCGAACATGATGGAAATGGCTCTGGCTTTCCTGTCAGGGGTGACCAGATTCGAGGCCAGCACGGCCCCGATCCCGAAGAACGCCCCATGGCACAACGCCGCTACGACCCGGCCTGCGAACATGGTGGCGTAGTCGCCGGCCACGGCGGAGAGCAGGTTTCCCAGGATGAACAACACCATCAGGGCGCACAAGACTGTCTTGGGTCGAAGGGCCGCAGTCGCGGCGGTAACCAGCACCCCGCCGACGGCGACGCTCAACGCATAGCCGGAGACCAGATGACCGGCGACCGGAATGCTGACGGCGAAGTCCGCGGCCACCTCTGGCAACAGACCCAGGATGACGAACTCTGTGAGGCCGATGCCGAAACCTCCCAACGCGAGGGCGAACAGGCCCAAGGGCATCTTGGTCATGCTGCAGTTCGTGTCGGTGCCGGTACGAAGTCAGCGCCGGGAACGAAAGGCATCGCGGCCGGGCCCATCCGGAAGAAGTGGGCGACGGCGGCAATGCTCCGTTCGGTGGCTTTGCCATCTCCGTACGGGTTTATGGCGGTGGCCATCTCCATGTAGGCATTGGCATCATCGAGCAGACGCTCTACTTCGTTCACGATCTGGCTGCGGTTGCGGCTAACGAGGCGGGAGCTGCCGGTCAGGATGGATTCGCTGCGTTCAGTGATTTCGCGCAGCACCAGGGTCGGTTTGCCAAGGGCCGGGCCTTCTTCCTCAGCTCCGGAGCTGTCCGAAAGGATCAGATCGCTGCGCTGGAGCAACCTGCAAAAGCTCAGGTATGGCAGGGGATCGACCATGTCCACGTTGGGAAGCCCGGACAGGACAGGGACCATGACTTCGCGGACTTTCGGGTTCAGGTGCAGCGGTACAACGATCCGCACGTCCTCGCGGCGCCTAGCAATATCTGCCAACGCTGCAGCGATCTCCCGCATAGGACGGCCGTGGCTTTCACGCCGGTGGGTGGTGGACAGAATTACCTTGCGGGGATCATCGTCCAGATCCGCCAGGGCCGGTTCCCCATAGCCGCGAAGGTTGTTCATCCCCCACTGCAGGGCATCAACGATGGTGTTTCCGGTGACGACGATCGAGTGTTCCCGGACGCCCTCACGGATGAGGTTGGCACTGTTTCCCGGCGTTGGCGCCAAGTGCAGGGCAGCGATCTGCGCGACCAGCTTTCGGTTCACTTCTTCCGGGAACGGGGAGTAGTTGTTCCCGCTGCGGAGGCCGGCTTCGACGTGTATAATCGGCACCGACCGGTGCAGCGCAGCCAGGGCGCCGGCAAGGGTCGTGGCGGTGTCACCGTGGACCATGACCGCGTCCAGGCCTTCCATGTGGTCTCCGGAGCACAGACCCTCCAGAATCCGGTGCGTCACTTGGGACAGGGTTTGCTGCTCCTTCATGATGCGCAGCTCGACATCGGGAGTGATGCCGAACTCCTCCAGGGTGCTGTCCAGCATCTCGCGGTGCTGTCCGGTGGAAATCAGGACCGGTCGGAAGCGTGGGTCCTGGGCCAGGGCGTGGATGATGGGGGCGAACTTCACGGCTTCGGGCCGTGTACCGAAGACGATTCCAATGGTTTTCATGTGCTGTTCTCCTGAAAATGGGCGTGGAGGACCTGCCGGTTGTCGCCGGCGGGCCGCGAAACGGGGTGACTAGCTGGGGTGGTATTCCAGGGCGAGCCAGACACAGTCAGTGTCGGCACGGTACTGGTGCCACGGGTAGATGAAAGTGCCCTCTCGTTCCAGACAGAACGGAACCGGGTTGGTGTTGCCCGGGCTCAATTGCTGGTCCTCATACAGGGACGCATACTCCTGTGAGGTGAACTTCTGCATGCGCCCGAGCCCGGAAATCTGGGTATGCACTTCAATGAAGTCGTGCCGGTTGTGTATCCCGCAGTCGGTTCCGGCAGGGCTGAACCACAAGTTAGCTTTTACGGAGAAGGTCTTCTCGCCAGAATTCAGCCCCGGTTGGTGGAGCACGACGGCCGGGTCCAGCCGGACTGTGCCAATGGTGTCCTGCCCGGAGCGCAACAGAACAGGCAGGCCGGGTTCACCGCCGTAGAAATCGGCCCAACCGAGGTCCCGTGCGATCTGTTCTCCGTTCGGGACTTTCTCAACGGAAATCACCATGAGCAAAGCCCCCGTCATGGTACCGCCATGGAGAATGGTGGAGCTAAAGCCAGGCAATGCCGACGACTGTCCATGACCGACAAAGGCGTCGCTACCGGTCAGGTTCACTACGACGGTAGGCCCCGCAACCTCGTACTCCTGCACATCCCGCAGGACGGTGGCGTGAGCCAACACGCTGCTGAAGGACAGTTCTTCCAATAGGACAGTTCCCATAATTACCCCCGATGTCATCAGTCAGTCTCTGTGCACTTACGGATCGGCACAAAGAAATGGGGCGGTTCGGACCATTCTCGCGGCCACCTCACCGTCCCACTGAAGCAAGTATCAGCAGTGTCACGCAGAGTTATCCACCCCCTGTCAGTGATAGGCAGAGCAGGGACAGGCGCGGATGGGCCATGGCGTGGAGGATGAAGTCATGACTTCAGATATTTCTGCACGGCCCGGGGCAGAGTACCTCCGCGAAAAGCGGCTCGACGTGCCTTGGGCGGACACCTTCGTGCAGGGGGCCGACGGTGTGGACATCCGGATGCGCGTGTATGAACCCGCGGCCCGCCCATCGGTAACGTTGGTGTGGGCGCACGGTGGCAGCTGGACCCGCGGTTCGATAGAAGGCTGGCACGAAGCCTGCGCCGCTTTGGCCGCCCTCGGTACAGCCCGGATCCTCAGCGTTGGCTACCGGCTCGCTCCCCGATGGTTGCACCCAACCGCCGTCATGGACATCGCTGCAGCAACCCTCTGGGCGCAGCAGACGTACCGTCATCCCGTCTTGGTCGGGGGTGACAGCGCCGGTGGAACCCTTGCCGCTGGTGTCGCCCTCTGGTTCCGGGACAACGGCCTGCCCTTGGACGGGCAAGTCCTCGCCTACCCTCCGCTGGATCCCGAGTGCACCGCAGACTCCTACCGTGAATCCAGGTCCTTCCCGCCCCGGTCGCTGCTGCTTGATGCGTGGGGTGAGTACGCCGGATCCGGCGCTGACCTCCGGGAACGGTTGTACCTTTCACCGCTGCACGCCCCAAAACTCACGGGCCTCTGTCCGGTCTCCCTTATCGTCGGCACGACCGACCCGGTGCGGGACGACGTCGAGCAATTCGCGCAGCGGCTGATAGCTTCTTCGGTCCCCGTTGACCTGGCAGTAAGCCCGGCTGTCGCCCACGGACATTTCCTGGATAGCTCGCTGGCTAACCCGGTCCACCATTGGATTCAGACCCGGCTGAGCCTGCCAACCAACCGACCCCCCACAACCGATGGAGCATGAAATGAGCACAACAACCAGCCCCGACGCCGCATACACCAAGGCGCTGCTGAGGCACTTTGCCGACCTGCGCGACGGAACGCACGGAGAAGCCGTGAGCCGGCAGGACAAGGAAGAACTGTTTCGTTCCGCAGTGGACTTGCTGGACCCCTACGCGAGGCAGGCACTCAATGAAGTCAACGACGTGCTCATGCTGGGGCAAGGGACCGTGGAATCCTCAGGTGTCGGCAGGTCGCCGGACACGGGCCTGATCTGCTCCTGGACCCTCAATTGGGCCGAACAGCGCGCGGCCGGCATCCCACCGATAACCATCCATGCCTACTACGGACGTGGTTTTCACCATCCGCATCTGCGGGGCGGGACCGTCAAAGAATGGCCACTGAACGTGTTCACGACCGAACAGGCTGCACAAGAGCTGCCGATCCTGCGCGCCATCGCCTCGGCCGAAATCCACAACCTCGTCTTCCTGGCCGACTACACAATCGTCCCATCGTCCAAGCCCGGCACCACCACGTCGACGCGATGAAACTTTCCGTCCTCGACCAGTCACCCATCGCCCACGGCCAAAGCAGAGCCGAGGCTCTACGTGAAAGCATCGCATTGGCTTGTGCGGCCGAAACCTACGGCTACCACCGGTTCTGGCTGGCCGAACACCACGACTCCCCCAGCTTCGCCGGCACGACCCCGTCCGTGATGGCCATGGCCGTCCTGGAAGCCACCACCGGCATCACTGTCGGCTCGGGTGGTGTCCTACTGGGCCTGCATGAGCCCTGGCAGGTCGCAGAGACCTTCGAAATCCTGGCCGCCCTCCACCCGGGCCGGGTAAACCTCGGCGTCGGCCGCGCCGGCAGCGGCGGAACCGGCACCTTCAACGAAAAAATTATCGAACTGCACGCCCGCTTGGGTCTCGTCCCAGGGGCAGCGCGCCGTGAAGACCTGGACATCTGGCTTCTGGGCGCCGGCAGCGGATCAGCCCCCATGGCTGCCGCCACCGGAGCAGGATACGCGCACGCGCACTTCCTGAACGCAGGCAGCGGGAAGACAGCTCTCACCCACTACCGCCAAAACTTCCAGCCCAGCGCACAACGGCGGGTTCCGGAAGCTCTTGCCGCTGTGCGCGTCATAGCTGCCGAAACCGGCCCTGAAGCCCAACGGCTGGCCGGCCCTGTTCGGCTCTGGAGGGCACGAAAAGATCTGGGCGTGGACGAACCCTTCGTCTTCAATACCGACCCTGCGCGTTGGTCTGTCGAAGAAAGCCGGCGCAGTGAAGCCAATGAAAGCCGGTTGATTGTCGGTGCCGCTGAGGACGTTGCCCACCAACTCGCAAACCTTGCCGCGGACCTGAACGTCAACGAACTGATGATCAGCACCCCGTTGCCGCGTGTTCGGGACCGGATCGACTCCTACCGGCTGATAGCCGAAGCCAGTGAGCTACTGGCGTCGACAGACCGCAGCGACGCTGGAACAAAGGAAGGGGCAGTGAGTGCATCCTCTCGTTTCAGCCATTCATGACATTGCCAATTACGATCCGGGCAAGGCTGCCATCCGTTGGAGGTGCAACGATTTCCCGTACGCTGCCCTCGACAGGCTGATTCACACCCGCGCCTTGGCAATGCAATTGAAAGGAATCCGGGCAGGTGAGCTGGTCGCCTTCGATGCAGTCCCTGGCCCCGAAACCATGGTCGACGCGGCGGCGCTATGGGCCCTGGGGGCCGCGGCGCTCCCTTTCCGGTCAACACCCGAGGAACCGTTACCTGCGCACGCCATCCTCAAAGGGGTCACCGGTTTCATGCATCCCGAGGGCGACTACATCAAGGCTGCCACTATGTCCGGAGCGCCCTCAGGGCACACGTCGCCGGCGGCGTCCCTGTGGTTGCATCAAAGGGCCGGCCGGCCTGCCACTCCCATGAATGAGCAGCAGTTCATTGCCATCCTTGAGACTGCGGAAAAGCGGTTCACCCTCTCCACGCGGACCTCCCTGGCACTCACCAGCGTCGTGCACCCAGAGTCGCTGCTCGATTCGTGGGCGGTCCTGGCGGCCGGAGGGACCGTGGATCTGCTCAACGATTACGACAACCTGCACGATCATTGCCTGCTTCAACACCTTCGGGAAACCGAAGCGGACCTCCTGATCGTCCCATCGACCTTGCCTCAGCGACTCGGTGACTCCTCCGGCGCCTTGTTCGCGCAGTTCAGGGACATCATCGTCACTGAACTCCTCGATGAACTTTCCCGCACTGTCCTCGCAGACGCCTTCCCGTGCGCCATTTTCCACCAATGGGACACCACCACCGGTGTCGAGGCCATGAACGACAACTGTCCGGCAGACTTTGTCGCCGGGAGTGACCACTTCTATCACCACGATCCTAAGGACCCTCATGCGTAAAGCAGTCATACCCGCCGCCGGACTCGGAACACGATTCCTACCGGCTACCAAGGCGATGCCGAAGGAAATGCTCCCAGTGGTCGACAAGCCCGCCATCCAGTACGTCGTCGAAGAGGCCGTACGTGCGGGCCTGACCGACGTCGTCATGATCACCGGCCGGAACAAACGGGCCTTGGAAGACCACTTCGATCGTGAACCGTTCCTTGAGCAAACCCTTGCAGCCAAGGGCGACCACGCGAAGCTTGCCGCAGTCCAGGAGTCTTCCTCGCTGGCGGACCTTCACTACCTGCGCCAGGGCGACCCGAAAGGCCTGGGACATGCCGTCCTCCGGGCCCGGGCACACGTAGGCGACGAACCCTTCGCGGTTCTGCTGGGCGATGACCTCATAGATGAGCATGACGGCGTCCTAGAAGAAATGGCCCGGATCCAGGATCTGACCGGCGGCTCCGTCGTCGCGCTCATGGAGGTCGAACCTGAACAGATCAGCTCTTACGGCTGTGCCGATATCGCCGCCAGCGAGGTCGGCGGTCCACTGAGGATCCGTGGCCTCGTCGAAAAGCCCGAACCCTCCCGCGCACCGTCGAACCTTGCCGTCATCGGTCGCTATGTCCTCCACCCCCGGGTTTTCGATGTCCTTGAGCAAACCCCGCCAGGGCGGGGCGGGGAAATCCAACTGACGGACGCCCTGCAGACCCTCGCAGTCTCCGAAGGTGAAGGCTCCGGCGTGTACGGCGTCATCTTCCGTGGCCGCCGCTACGACACCGGCGACAAACTGAGCTATCTCAAAGCAGTGATGACAGTTGCACTGGAACGTGACGACACCGGGCCTGGTTTGCGGGAATGGCTGAAGGGAGTCCTGACTCCCACCAACTGAGAAGGTTCTCCGACAGGTAAACGGTGACTGGGAACCCCGCCCTGATGCGAAGAATCCCTTTTGTATCCATGCAAATTTCAACCAACCACGAGGAATTTCATGACAGAACCAACTGCCTCCGTCCAGCCGATTCTGTCGGCGCAACCACAGTATCGACCCTTTACCATTGCCAGAGCCGGCGAATTGGCGGCCTACAAAGATCTGCCGCCTGCTACCCACGCCCGAATCACGCCGGTCTTCATCATCGCCGCCCGCGGCTGGGACTACGACCAGGAAGTCTTCGTCAAGACCCCAACAGCCCATCTGGCCGATCTACCCAAGAAGCTGCACGGCGCCCGCGGCAACCGCCAGGCATACGTCGACCTTTCCCTTCTAGACGACGAAGGTTTGGTCCACGGCCAACACCCGCTGCACTGGCTGGTCACCGAAGCCCAGAAGCTGGGGCTGCTCTTGATCCCCTTGGTTACTTCACAGAGCTCCCCAGCGTTCCTTACCGCCGCCAAGAGCCTCCAATCCGCCAACGGCCGCGGGATCGGAATACGCTTAACAACCAACGACTGGCCCAGCATCAACCCTGCAGAAGCAGCACGGTTGATGACCGCCATTGGTGTCTCCCATGCCGATGTTGACTTGTTTCTGGACTTCGAGGCCAAATTCGACCCGCTGATCATTGCGGGGGTTCAGAACGAGATGCGCTCAGCGACATCCACAGGCTGGCGTCACGTCACCGCGGGCGGCCACTCCTGGCCCATGGTCCAACCAACGGGGCAGGGTACATTCGTCCTCCCCCGCACCGAACTAGCCCAATACGTCAACAGCTACAGAGGCCTAAAAGGGAACGGCACCCGCATGCCGGACTTCTTTGACCACTTGGTGGCCAATCCGGAAGCGACCTTGGGCGTCGACCCGAAACTGCTGACCATCAGCGCCACCTTCCGATACGCGGCCGAACCTCATTGGGTCTTCGTCCGGGGCGGGCTCTATAAAGCCTCTGGAGGTAAAGGCGAAGGCGGCGCAGCGGTCGCACCGGCGCTACAAGCCCTAACCCAGCATCAGCTGTATGGGACCCCCATCCGAACAAAGACGGAAACCTGGATCGATGCCGCAGCCGCCGGAGGACCGTCGGGCAACCCCATGACCTGGCGGCGCTGGGCGACCTACCGGCACATTGAAGTTACGCTGCACACCCTCGCCAATTCGCTCTGACCTTCAACTGCTCACGGACCAGCACCCGCATCTCGTCAGCGCTAGTGCGTTCAACAAGCCGCGCCATGAGCACATGGCGCGGCTTGGAGCGCACACCCTTGCCGATGCCACGTTCCTCCAATGCAGCCAGCAGTTCCTCGCGCCACAGTAGCGTGGCAAGGAAGGAAGGATCAACCTTCGGGTTGGGCCGCGCCGAACGCTCCTCGGCCAGAACCAACCCCTCATCGGTACTGGTGGCGGTCACCACCCCCCACCATTCAGGCAGCAGCGGCAGGGCATGGCTGACGTGCTTGTCAGCAACCACCAACGTCATATGGTCAAGCATTTTTGAGTACACCTCAACCTGCTTGGGGAGCCTCCGCAGTGTGTCATGGGCGCTCTTGATTTCGTACCCCGAGAACGAACCGTTCAAGACTGCGACGTCTACGCGGACTTCGCCTGCCAGACTCAGTTCGTCGATGAGTTTAGTTTCCGAGCGCTCATGCCCGTGTTGCTCTTCCAATACGGCGTGCAACGCCAAACGAACATCTCGATCCCACATACACCAACATTAACAGGATCTTGTGATGTCTCGGGAGCTCGGTGACAGTTCTGCCTCACGACTTCGGTGGCACTTGATGTCTCAGGGCATCGGTGACAGCTGTCCTGAAGCCTTGCGGAAGCGGGTGAGGGACCTGCTGATCCCGACGCATCCGGTGCCTTCTGGTGGCCACTCGTATTCTGCGATGACCTCGCCCTCGGTGTTGGCGAACATGACACCTTCCTGGTCCCAGGCAGCAACGACGATTCGTCCGGAATCTGCGGCCCGGACTGTCGAAGTAAAAAGGCCTTGCATGCCGATAACTCCGTTGCCGTTAGGCTCCGAGGTAGTCAGCGCTGGGAACTCGCTAGTGACTCACCAGATCGTCAATAGCTGTAGTTCTGCGTTGTCGGTGTTGCTTTGGAACTGCACCGTAGTCCGAGAGCTGATCACCCCAGAGGCTCTGGACTCGCCGTTTGAAGCACCAGTCACGAACGATCCGGAAGTTGAGGGACGCCAACGTTACCGCCAACAGGAAATGCTTTGCGGGGTCGCGAGAAGACCTTAGTGTAGCCGCGCCGCCAACTGAGCTTATTCGTCCGCACGTCGGCGTTGAACGATTCAACAGCGTTGCGGGCGCCGTACAGCTTGCACCAAGCCGTCGTACCAAAGAGATACGCGAAGTCGATGTCCCCGTCTTGGGCGAACACTACTCGCAACAAGCTCTAAACTTTTCTGTCCTTGCGCACCGGGACTGAATGGACTTACTCGAAAGATACTCGAAAGTCTGAGATTCGTATTATCGGATTGCTGCCCATGAAGCTCGCGGATCGCGCTGGCTGTTCCCGGACCACAAAACCAGACGCTGCTCCTGTAGAGCGCGCAACTGACGAAGCGTGGTTGGTCTTGACTGCTGCATCGCATCTGCGATCTCACCAGTGCCAAGCGCTTGCTCTGCTTGCTCTAGGAATTGGAGCGTCTCAAGGGACCGCTTGGGCAAGCGTGCAACTACTTCGCTTGGGATTCGTGCGACAGCTCGTAGTATGAGCTCCACCGATTCGCTACGCTGGCGGTATTGGGGCTCTGCAAGCCCCGCATCCGCCATCTCTGCGAAGATGCGCCGGATCCCCTCACCGAGTTCACGGGTGATCCCAAGGTCGGAGCAGACACGCGCAATTAGCGGGTTGCGCGAGTACCTCGAAATATTGAGTGGATTGTTCAAGTCGACGAGCCCTGGGAACCTGCCGGGCGACGAAATTTCCACCCGGTCGGCAAAAATTTCAAACCGCACGTGATCTCCAATCTGGCTGTATGACCGGTGAACCACGGCATTTACCAGACCCTCCAGCCACACATCCCGAGGCAGTATAGAAACGTCACCAAACCTGCCTGAGGGGAGTAGCGCCGTGCGTTTCGGCATCCACTCTTCGACCAGGTGCTGGGCTTGTTCTATGACCTTAGGAATCCCTCCGCCGAGGCGGATGTCTTTCCCGGCCTCAATAGCTAGCGAGCTTCCCGTCCCTCGCTCTTTCCCAACGTATTTGATGACTCGAACATACGCTTGACTGAACGATTTTTGCGGATCTTGTCCGAACAGGAGGACGGCAGCATTCGTCGGTGTCCGATCCCTAGTCAAGAGATTCCTAGCGTTCAAGACGCTTTCGTCCGTATCTGCCCCTAGTGCGTCCCGCAGTTCTGCGAGCCCACCGTGATCAAGATCCTCGATGGTCACGTCACGGGCTGGCTCGGCTTCAAACCTTGCCATCCCCCGGTCATAGTTCAACTCTCGTTCCTGATCGAAGCTCAACTTGATGCTCGAGTCACCAACTCGCAAGTAGGTGTCACCAGAACGACTACAATGAACCCTCTCACCGGGTTCGACGGTGAAAACTAAGAGATGCTGAGTGCTTAATATGGAATCGAGAACGGCGATTTCTGAGACTTTGTGCCTGATCGGAAGGTCAACGAGCTCAACAGGCACCCTGCGGAGTGCGTTGACCTTGGCTTCGTATTGAGAGCTTTGTTCGACCGCGCCGTCGCTGAGGCCAACAACCAAGACGCCGCCCTCTGCGTTGGCGAACGCGATCAGGCCTTTGGCGACATCCTTCGGATCCACCCGATAACTCTTTCGCTCAAACCACTGGTCTTCCTTCATCAGCAGAAGCTTGCGTGCCCGCTCCCCTAGTAGCGCTTTCAATGCATGGTCAACTAGTTCTCTAGGCATGTTGACAATCTACTCTAAACATTTTCTAGTACATAGTTTGGGCGGCATCAGGATATTTACATGGACCCTTGGGCTTACTCCAAAGCCACTCTAAAGTCTCCTGGGGACAACATCATCCGTCCATCCGAAAGCTCTTGTCGCCGACACGTGCCTTGCGGTGGCTAGTCGGTGGCCCCTTTCCTATTGGGGTTGGCGGTTCAATAGGACAGCACCGCCTGTCCCGTTGTCGGCTCGGTCGCTACGTCTTTTTTGGGCACGACGCCTGTCCCCGGTGGTGAGGGCGAGGCTTGGCTAATGCCTCTCAAGGCCTCTCAAGGGCTCTAGGAAAGACTGGCTTTATCAAGAGTTGGATCAATGGGATCTATCTTGAGCGGGCGGACGAGTCTGATGCGGTCGTTGAGCCGGCTAAGAGTTAGCTGAATCTCTCAAGCGTGAGTGGATCTCACGTCGTGCTGCCGATCCGGGCGAGATCGCAGGTATCTGACAGCACGGCGGAAGGCGTCGCCTGACCAAGCCATCTGCAGAAATTGGCACAACACTCGGCTCAACCAAGGTGAGACGAATGTCCTGCTTTTCCTTAGTTAACCTGTTCAGCATGGATTCGCCAATGACATCCAGCCAAGGATGCGACCGATCAGGCCTTTTCTGGCCCTTCGCAGATGAGCGTGGTTAGGGTGGCGCTGCTCGGTGTCGAGGGCATCCACATCAACTCAGTCAGCACATCATCGGCCGCTCTGATTCTGCGGGTCGAAACCGGTGAGAGCCGCACCGGCTGTCCGGACTGCGGTGACATCGCGGTAGGCCATGGCCGCCGCCCGGTCCGCCTCCATGACATCCCGTGTTTCGGCCGTCCGGTCCGGCTGCTGTGGGCAAAACGTGTCTGGCGCTGCGCGGACCCTGACTGTCCAAGGGCCACGTTCACAGAGGACCATGAACCGGCCGGGCCGCGGGCCAAACTGACCGCCCGCGCCGTGGTCTTGGCGACCGACGCATTGGCCCGGTTCGACACCTCCGTCTCGGCCCTCGCGCACCAGCTCGGGGTGTCCTGGCACACCGTCTGGGACGCTGTCAGGGCTGAAGCCACGCGGCGACTCGGAGGGGCCGGCCGGTTGCAGGGCGTGGACGCCCTAGGCGTCGACATCGAAGGTGAGCTGGCGCAGCTCGGCCCTACGGGCTACCGGCCATTGCGGGTGCGCGACACGCTGTTCTGACGTGCGAGGGCTGGGGGTTGCTCCTAAGAACCCCGCGTAAATTCCGAATGTCTGCAAGTGTCTCGACATAACGATTGGATGATTTCTCGACGAAAGTACGCGTGGCTCTGGACGTGATCGAGCGAAGGTCCAGCTTCATCGAACGACGACCAGAGCCGACGATCGTCACTTGATGTAGGAGGCCGCCTCGGCTCCGACCAGCGCCGGCATCCTCTTGCGTGCAGCACCTTCCCCGACGGCGCTCACCATTGTCAGCGCAACCGCTGCGACGATTCCTGCGACAGCTGCGTCCTGCGGCGTTCCGATTTGCATTATGACCGCGGACAGGCTGGCGGCAATGCCGTAGCCAACACCCTGGACCGCGTACATCATCGAGTAGCCTCCTGCATGGAGATGCGCGGGCAGGCGCTCCCTGAGGGCAAGGTTTCTGGTAATGAGGACGCCTGACTGGAAGAGGCCTCCGATAGCAAGGAACGCTGCCAGGACGATGATGTCACCGACGAGCGCAACAACCGTGAGGGCTGCCGCGGTGACTGCCAAGAACACATGGCTTTGGGTGCTCGCCCGACCGCTCCACTTGAGCGAGCCGTAGCCGACTGCGCCGAGGGCACTGGATGCAGCGAAAGCCACCAGGAGAGGCCCAGCCCAGCACACTGCAATGCCCCGGAACTCAAGCAGGGCGGGGATGACGAGCTCTACGGACGCAAGCATAATCATCGCGGAAGCGCTCATGAGATAGATCGGCCAGCCCGAGAGTAGACCCCGGGAGCGCTGCGCCTCGTTGCTTTCCACGGCAGGACGGTGTTCCTGCTGCCGGTTGTTGCCGAAGGACCGGGTCACGAAAATGAGCACGCATCCTCCGGCGGCCAACGCAGCAGCACACCATATTGGCGCAGCTGCACTCACGTTCAGGGCCAGGAAGACGACCAACGCGGGTGCGGCGGCCCATGTGATCTGGGTCAGCGTGGTTTCGATGCTGAGAGCCTTAGGCACCAGCTCCTCGCGCACCAATCCCGTGAGGTGAGCACGGAGAGCGCCAGGTGCTGCGGCGGGGGCAGCCCCGGCGAGGAATGCGAGGCCTATCGCAGCTGGCAGTATTCCTGAGCCCAGGAGGGCAAGCATTCCGAAAGCCACTGCCCCCACGATGAATCCTGCTGCCACACCGGCGCGGGAAGTGCCTCGCTGTGCCCGCCCAAGCAGGAGGGCGCCGACGACTTCCCCGGCGACGTAGACAGCCGCAAGGACGGCGCCCCGGGAGTAGCCTTCAGGCGCCTCCCGGGCGAGGAATACCATGGCGACGGGAGCCATTGCGACTGGGAGTTTGCTGATGAGCGACATCGCTGCCCAAAGGATCACGTCCCTTTGCAGCAGCTCCAAGTACCGGGTTCGGCTGGCTTCCTTGGCCTTGAGGGTCATCGATCAGGCACCTGCGGGCTGGCCGGCGCTTTGGAGGATCCCTGCAAGTCGCTTCTCGATCTGCTCGGCTTCGTCCATATCTTTCGCGATGATGCAGTATTCACCCGACTCTCCATGTCCGCTGTCATCAGCTACGGTCACCACGATTCCGCTTCCGCCGCGTTGGTAGGAAAGTTCCTCGGAGTCGAGCAGGCGGAGGAAGTCCTCGAATGGCGGGAAGTCGCACCGACGGAGTTCCATGAGTACGGTCGTGTCGAAGTAATCCTCGCCCACCACCTTCTGGCCGAGTGTATGGATGTGGGTCGATCCGCCTACGCGGCAGTTAAACTCGTTGATAAGGATCGAATTGTCAGGCGTCACGATGGCGTCGACGCTCACAATGCCACGGTAGCCCATGGCCCGCAAGGTCCCACAGATGTTCCGTCCGCCTTCCAGGAAGTCCTCAAAGCCGGGCAGGTCGCGGGAAGGCGCAGGCACGATCAGCCCGTTGATCACGGGCATCATGCGCATTTCACCGTGGCCGGTCAGGTCCACGCCACGGTCGTGGACGACATATTCGGCATAGATCGGAGCTGATTCTGGGGTGTAGTGCTCGATGACGACCTTGTGGCGGCCTTCCTCGGTGAACCAGGACCACTTGTTGTTCAAGAGGTCTTTGAGGCTTTCCCAGGAGTTGACGACGTGCATCTGCTTGGCGCCAAGCGGGAACACCTTCGGATCGGGTGAGATCACTTCATTGCCGAAGCCGGCCACGTGGTAGTCCTGCTTCAGGATCACCGATTCGCCCTGGGAGATTTTTGACCAGATGTACTTGAGCGCCGGCGCTTGGTCAGTTTCGACCCGCCCCTCGGGCACGGCGGCGGTTGTGCCCTGTGCGATAGCCCGGAAAGTCGACTTGCTGTTGACCAGTTCTGAGCCGCGCTGGTCAAAGAATGCGAAGCCCGGGACGCTGTCGATCAGGTCGAGTTCCTGTACGAGAGCGGTGATGGTGCTGTCGAAGTGGAATGGCGTAACAGAGTCGATCTCGGTCAGGTCGACCGCGGCCCGAAGCTGCCGAAGGAAGGTGCTGTCCAGCAGTCGGTCACGTGAGAGCATCCCTCGACCGGAACCTCCGGCCTGCGGCACTAGCACCTGGATGGAGCGCTCATCGATGCCCAGGTAGGAGGTGACGTATTTGAGGAAGCCGGCTGGCGGTTCGACGGGCAGCACGAGAATGTCTCCGGCTTGGAGGCACCAGGCGATGCGCATTGCTTGGTTCCCGATGTAATCGCGGTATTTCGGGTCAAGGAGGTCGAGGTCGCCAACCATTTCTTCGGTTCGCTGGTTGCTGATGATCAGATTGCCCATTGTGGCTATCCCTTCAGTGGTTCAGGTTCTGGTTGGTCAAGGAGGTAGTTCAGAGAGTTCTGCAGTATGGCCAGCCCATCGAGGGAGAGAATCGACTCCGGATGGAATTGGGTGGAGGTGAAGTTGTCCCCTTGAAGCCCGTGAATTTCTCCGGTCTCCGGGTTTGCTGACACGTGCACCTGCGTTCCAAGAGGGTGGATCGGTGGATTGGTAGGGTGGGCAATTCCGGAGAAGGCGTTGTAAAAGCCCACCGTCCGCCGTGCCCCGAAGTGTCCTATCTCCGCCTGAAGTCCCTGGTTGGGTGTTTCCTTTTGCTCCACCTTCAGGGTGAGAAGCCGGCAGAGGATTTGGTGGGACAAGCACACCGCCATGAAGGGGACGTCCCCCACTAGCAATCCACGGATGATCTCGGTCATCCGACGGACTTTCGGATCTTCATCGTTGTTCGGATTCCCTGGTCCTGGTCCGCAAACGACGAGGTCGTAGAGTCCGGGGTTGAAGTCCTCGCTGTACCGGATCACAGCCGTACTCGCCCCGAGCGCCTGGATCTGCTGTTTCAGCATCTGGGTGAAAGCGTCCTCGGCATCAATGACGAGTACCTTCGGCCCATCCGGGGAGTTTGCAGGCTGACGTAGAACCGGGTCGGTCCAGAACGTCGACAGCTGGGCATTTTTTGCTTCCAGCAGCTGCCTGGCTTTTCCGAACTCCTGCGGGGACAGTGGCGGGACTGCCTTCCCGAGACGTGCCGAAACAGCCTTCCCTGATAGAGCGTGCAGTATCGAACTGGCCTTCGCGGCGGTTTCCGCCACCTCAGACATGGGGTCTGAGTGACGAACTAGTGTGGCGCCAACGGTCAGTCTCAACGCTCCCACGCCGTTGATGTGGGCCGCTCTAATAAGGATGCAGGAGTCGACAGATTCCTTACCCTCCGCGTCGGTCTCCACCAAGCCCAGAACCCCGCTGTAATAGCCACGTCCCACTGGCTCGTACTTTTGAACAACCCTCGTGGCGTTTTCGAGGGGGCTACCAATGATGGTTGGGGCGAACATGGTGGCCCGGAGGAGGTCTTTGAATTTCCAGTCTGACCGGCCACGGAGTGTGTACTCGGTGTGGGCCAAGCGGGCCATCCACTTGATGTCAGGTCCGTAGGCGGTTGCACCGTCGGGGCAGAATTGCGACATCATCTTGAGCTCCTCATCGACGACCATGCGGAGCTCGTCGGTCTCCTTCGCGTCGTTGAGGAAAGCGAAGATGCCAGCGCCGGTGATCCCTTCGTCCGGGTAGCTGTATGTTCCACTGATGGGGTTCATCTCCACCTCGCCTCCGACCGACGTAATGTGCTTCTCCGGTGAGGCCCCGACCAGGTAGTGCCCTTTCCAGTGCACGAGGAATGTCCAGTACGCACCTGTCTCCTGTTGCAGGAGGCTACGGAAAAGTGCGACGGCCGTTGCTGTGTCGAAGCCCGGAAGCTCCGCTTGGAAGGAGCGCGCAATGACGAAGTTGGCGCCCTGCCCGGTGCTGATTTCGTCGCGAATGACGGCCTGAACGATGTTCGCGTATGTGGCGTCGTCCAGATCAAAGTCGCCGTCCACGGAACCTTTAAAAGTTGGCCCTTCCGAGGCTTCGGAGATTGTCAGCCGTGTCCGGCATAACACGTCCAGGGCGATGAGCTCTGCGCCGTCGGGATGATGAGCCAGCCCCCGCTCGGCGAGTTGCTGGTACGGAACGATGATGAGCTGAGAGCCCGCTGGTTCAGGTGAAGCGATGCCACTGAGCGTGTTGTGCACTGTTGCGGCGCCCTGCAAAACATCGACCGCTTGCCCACTTCCAACCGCCCTGGAGATGAGGGCGAACGCGGGCTGATCGCCGTCTTGCAGGATTCTCTCGATCATTCCTTCGGCTCCGGCGCCAGCCTGATGGTGTTGGTTCACAGCATGCCCCCAAGAAGGTATTCGATGGTCCTGCCTTGCTTGATCTAGCCTTTCGCTCAACCCACGGCCCAACAACTACTCACCCGAGCAGTCGCACCAGCCTGCTCGATCCAGACCTACTCAAATGAGTCGCCCCTCGCGCTGGAGATCGGCAATAGGTTGGGATTCGGAATCACACCACAGGAGAGGGGCGACATGCAGCAGGGACTAACACCCGGGTACGACTTGGATGCACCGGCTTTCGCCATCCGGGCCAACGGTGTCCTCAAAACAGTGTCCAGCGTGCCGCTTGCCAATCAGGCTGACCTCGGGGCCATGTACGTGCCAGGGGTTGCCCAGGTCGCTGAGGCAATTCGTGATGGCGTCGACGGAGCCGCCCGACACAGCTGGTCATCGAACGTAGTCTTCGTAGTCAGTGACGGAACCGCAACGCTGGGCCTCGGAGACACCGGGCCGGAGGCGGCTTTGCCAGTCATGGAGAGCAAGGCAGCAATCCTCGCGCATTTCGGCGGATTCAACGCGGTTCCCCTCGTACTTGCCTCCCGAAGCAACGACGAGATACTCGCCACGCTCAAGGTGCTGCGCCCATCCTTCGCGGCCATCAACATTGAAGACGTTGCAGCCCCGCGATGCTTCGAACTGGAAAAGATGCTGATCGATGAACTCGGCTGTCCCGTGATGCACGACGATCAGCATGGGACAGCGATCGCAGTTCTCGCCGGGCTCACCGGGGCTCTGGAAGTTACAGGGCGCCAGCTAGCCAGCAGCCGGGTGGTCATCTCAGGTGCCGGAGCCGCAGGTATCGCCACCGCAAAGATGCTCCTGGCAGCCGGTGCCAAGGATGTTGTTATTACTGATTCCCAAGGAATCCTGGTCCTCGGCCGTGACTTTTTGACGGAAGTCAAGTCCGAGATGGCCGCCCTGACGAATCAGGATCTACTCCATGGCGGCCAGGCCGAAGCGCTGAAGGGTGCCGACGTCTACATTGGTCTTTCGCCGGCCCCGCTGACGAGGGAGGAGGTAATTTCCATGAGCGATGACCCGATCCTCTTTGCACTCTCCAACCCCCGGCCGCAGATCGAGCCGAAGCTTGGGACGCTGCTTGCCGGAGTCTTTGCAACCAGCCGAAGCGACTACCCAAATCAGATCATCAACGTCCTGGCCTCGCCTGGACTTTTCAAAGGCACCTTGCGCTCACAGGCTGCAACTATCACGGACTCCATGAAGCTCGCAGCGGCGTCGGCGCTGGCGCGTTTGGCGTCGCCGGGCCTTGGCCGGACCGCCATATTGCCTGACCTGCTGCATCCGGGACTCACCGATTCCATCGCCCAGGCCGTTGAAGACGCAGTGGCCGAGCGTGTTCTCGTGGCCTCCTAGCACCCGCTACCTTTTCAGACCACAGGAGTATCAGATGACTTCACCCCTACTGACCCAGCCCGTGCTCGACCGGCCCTTGAATGAGGCCCAAGTGCAGGAAATCCGATCCCCTCCCGCGATGCAGCAGCCGGCATGGCCTGACGCAGAGGCTACTGCCTCCGCCACTGCGCAGCTCGCCGACGGCCCGGGCATAGTCCCATTCCACGAAGTTCAGGAATTGAAGGGGACGCTTGCCCGCGTAGCCTCCGGTGAGGCGCTGGTCTTGCAGATCGGCGACTGCGCCGAGAGCTTTGATGACTCCTCGCTTGAACGTGTAGCGGCGAAGACATCACTGATACGCATGCTTGCCGAACTGATAACCGCCA
Source organism: Arthrobacter sp. ISL-48 (assembly GCF_018613805.1). GTDB lineage: Bacteria > Actinomycetota > Actinomycetes > Actinomycetales > Micrococcaceae > Arthrobacter. The sequence goes on along the minus strand of NZ_JAGGPL010000021.1, from coordinate 65,592 downwards.
ATACTGGCAAGGATGTCGTTACGGTTGGGCGCATCGCGGGACAATATGCCAAGCCCAGATCGTCGGCGACTGAGAAAACGAATGGCGTCGAACTTCCCGTCTACCGCGGACCGCTGGTCAACTCACCGGAGCCCATCGACGAGGCACGGGCAGCGGACCCCCGGCGGCTTATTCGTGGGTTCGGAACAGCTGCAGAGACCTACCGGAATACCCGGTTGCTTTCTACCGGCGACGACCGCAGCCCGGTGTGGACGAGCCATGAAGCATTGGTGCTGGATTACGAGGTGCCTCTCGTCCGGATAGCAGAGGACGGCAGCGCCTATCTGTCATCGACGCACTGGCCGTGGATAGGCGAGAGAACCAGGCAGCTGGACCACGCCCACGTCTTCCTCGCGTCAGCAATCAGCAACCCTGTGGCATGCAAAGTCGGGCCCTCTATGACGGAGGGAGATCTCCTCGCACTGTGCGATCGCCTGGATCCTCACCGCATACCCGGGCGGCTGACGCTCATCTCCAGATTGGGCGCCGATGCCATCTCTGACCGGCTGACGAGGATGGCCAGAGTCGTACACGACGCCGGTTTCCCAGTCGCCTGGTTATGCGATCCCATGCACGCGAATACCTATAAGAGCGCCAGCGGCATCAAGACCAGGGACGTCGGCACCATCATCCGCGAGGTGAATGCTTTCCAGGATGCCTGCGCGGCTGCGGGCGTAGCCCCCGGCGGACTCCATCTGGAGACGACGCCGGATCATGTCAGCGAATGCGTAAATGATCCCAGTGCTGAACACGACCTGGAACGCGCGTATACGTCGCTTTGCGATCCACGTTTGAACCCTTCGCAAGCCTTCACAGTCGTAAATGAATGGAGATGAGTCATGGCAATCGCTGACATCGAAGACTACGAGCTCCCTGTACCGGAGCAGCTGCCGCAATCGAAGCTGAAATGGCAGGTGGATCCCCGGCGTGCAGCTCTGCTGATCCACGACATGCAGGAGTACTTCGTCGCACCCTTTTCACGGCAGAGTTTGCCGATGCGGGAGGTGTTGCGCAACATCGTCGAGTTAAAGGCAGCCTGTGCCAAGGAAGGCATCCCGGTGTACTACACAGCTCAGCCGGGCGGCATGAGCAGGGAACAGAGGGGCCTGTTGCTGGACCTTTGGGGCCCTGGCATGACTGTCAGCCCGGCGCACCGACAAATCCTGGCAGAGCTTTCGCCGACCGCCAGTGACACCGTCCTGACCAAGTGGAGGTACAGCGCCTTCCATAAGTCGCAGCTGAAGTCGCTGCTTGACGGCGGAGGCCGAGACCAGCTGATCATCACCGGCGTTTACGCCCACGTTGGCTGCCTGATGACCGCCGTAGATGCCTTCAGTCAGGACATCCAGCCATTCATCGTGTCGGACGGTGTGGCTGACTTTTCCCGTGAAGAACACGATCTGTGCCTCAGTTATGCCGCAAGCAACTGCGCGGTTGTTACCCCGGCCAGCAGCGTACTTCGGCCGCTTCAGATGTCGGTGGCCGGCTGATCGCTTGTGGACCGGTTGAACGCCGCTGCCCCGAGCTGGGCTCGTGAGCGGATCTCCAGCTTCCGGTAAATCTTTCGAAGGTGGAAGTTCACCGTGTGGTGGGAGATCTGAATTTCGGACGCAACTTCCTTATTCGTCAGTCCGTCCGCTACACGCTCTGAGATCCGCAGTTCCATGGGCGTCAGCAACTCACGCGGGTCCAGGTCCTCGCTCGTATCCAAAACCTGTATCTGGGGGGCAGGCACCGGGAGAACCGTCCCGGCTGTGTGGCTGCTGGTTGCGAGGAAGTCCTGGAGGTCCGTCGACGCGTGGGACTGCGCCTCGGGGTCCGTGTAGGTCGCGATGCAGCCGACGACGCCTGCGAGGTCTTTGCTGAGCAGGCTCGCCGCGTGCTTGGCCGAAGTCTGCAGGTTGACATATCCCGGGTTCTTTTCCGACACGCCGGTCAGGGTCTTTGAGACCTGGAGGGCGATCCCTTCCAGACCGGTGGAGATAGCGGCCCTTACCAACCACGGTCCGCTTGTGGGTTCCTTGATCAGCACGGCAGGACGCTCAATTGCTATACGGTAGCCAGCACGCAGCAGTTCGGTGTGGTCTTCAGAGGAAGCCGTTTCGTACTGGTGCCGGAACTGAACCCACCGGTAGAGAGCTGAAGGAAACGGCGACGAGACCACTTGGAGTTCGTCCTGCACCGTCTCAAGGTAGCGGCGCGATTCGTCGTGGTCGCCTCGCCGGAGTGCAGCCTGGGCCAGCACAGTGAGCGCAAAAGGCAGCAACATTTTTGTGCCTCTTTTCCTGGAAACCTCCACGCCCCGTCGTGCTGCTTCTTCCGCGGCCCGGACGCTGCCAGCACGCAACAGGATCCGCGAATGAATGATGTCGGGCGCCGCTGCGTGAGCAACGATGTCAAAAAGCTTCACCTCTTGGCGCACTTTGTCTACGATCATTTCTGCTTCGCTGATCGCGCCCGCCTCACCCAGTTTCCTCGCGAACGTTAGCTGAGGATATGGACGCTGGTGAGTGGGCAACTCCGATGTCGCAGCTTCGGCAGCGTAGCGTCCCCAGCACAAGGCACTGGACAGGTTGCCTTGGTCCCATGCCGCATTGGAAAGGGCCGTCCACGAAGCCACGCTCTGAGCTGGGGTGATTTCATCGGGCTTGTCGAGGAGCTTTTTCGCAGCTGCTGCGCCGGATTTGCGGTCGGCGATCGTCAGACCGAAGACGGCCGCTGCAGTAATTCCACCGGGCAGAGACACGACGGCAGGCGCCCCTTCGAGGTCGAGACCCTCCAAGGCCTGCTGTGCGCATCCGTTCATCACCTGAAGGTCAAACAGGAAGCTGCGGAGGCCGTAATCGCCCTCGCCAGTTGCCGCGCCCGCGAGAGAAGTGCCAAGCAGGGTGGCTTCGCGGTTGAAGCCCTGCCCAACGAGCAGTTTCAGCGCCTCGACTTCTTGAACCCTTGTGCGATCGATCGCATCTTCCATTTACATTCCCCCAGATGAACACACCATTGCCTACAGCGTCGAAGACGCCGTTCATTCATCATGGGGGAAGAGTCTCCAGCGGGCCAACCCGACCCGACCGTAAGAATCGTCCGCTGGAGTGGGACGCGGGCTCCTTGCATTCGTTCAGCGATGGAGAGCCCCTTAAAAACATTGTTCTCCCTGCACTTATGGGCCATCCGGCGTCCTGCGAGGTCAGGTGTGACCTGATCCACGCGAATGTTTTCTCCTAAGCCCTGCCGCTCGATTTCGAAGAGCAGAAGTTCCAAATCGTAGGGTGACACGCCCTGGCCAAGGCGAAGAAGCGCTTGCCCGGAGCGCAGTTCCGGGTCGGCCTGCAGGTGCTTGACCATCTGGGACCCGGCTGCTGCCGCGCCCCACCGCGGTTCCCGGCGGCTAAGGAGGACTTTCTCTGGTGGCTGGGTGTAGATGAAAAGTAGACAAACCCCTCAGCACCAGGCAGATTCGAACAGTCTGGGGGAGGAACAGAAAGCGCGTCTGACCTGCTCAAATAGGACTATCCCGCATGAGACAGATCGGGTCAGGACGCGTCGACTCTAACTGTAAATCAGCTGGCAACGTCGAGTCTTCAAACCCCATAACCGACTCCTTACACACATGATCTTTGTCTTCCCCTCTACGTCAGGCTGGTTCCTTCGGAGGATGCGAGCGGCGCCACCTGGGACGTCTCAATCTCCTCACCAGAGGTGTGCTAAATCTGGCGCTTAGCCTGTGCCAACCGATCGGACAGCAGTTTGAGTCTCCTTCTGCCGTCTGGGATGTGGTCAATTCGTAATACCCCCGCCACGTAGAAAGGCCCCGGATCCCTTTGTTTGCAAGGGATCCGGGGCCTTTTGCTTTACTCAAATCAGGCTGGTGGGCACATTTTGGGCACATTCAAAAGTGAGACGGCGTGATCCAGAGCGTCCGAAACCGAGTCCAGGTCCCCGTCAAACAGGTCTGCGTAGGTGTCCAGCGTCATGGCAGCCGAGCTGTGACCGAGCATTTTTTGGACCACCTTGACGTTCGCGCCGGCCGAAACGGCAAAGCTCGCGGCCGAGTGCCGCAAGTCGTGTGGCGTGATTCGGGGAATGCCCGTCCGCTTCCCTGCCTGTCTATGGCTACCCTGGCCATAGGTCCTCCTTCAATTCCCGAACCGCCTGACGCTAGGTACTCCGCCGCCCTTCATTCCCGTTCACGCCTAAAGGTAAACGTCGGAGAAGATCTTGGTCATGCGGAAGTACTCCGCGTTGTTCCCTGAGAAAAGGTCAGTGACAAGGGAAGTGCCGTAGCCGATTCTTCAATCGAACCCATGGGTATTAGTCTCGCAATGACCAAGACCCGTTGACAGAATCAGGCCCGCGCTACTGAGTTAGGTGGGCGAGCATCTCGGGCGTTGTCACTACTACTCGCGGGGACGATTTCATCTGGATGACCAGGCCCTCAAGTTCCTGCCCACCATCCAACAATTCAGCAACCCATTTGGCGCGCTGCTTGTTTACATAGCCGATCTTTCGTTCTGGACGACCAGCCATGATGGCGACTGCGTTGGGGTCGTGCTCGTTGTCGGATTCACGATTCACAGCCACGCGCTGGCCGTTCCGGAACTTCAACGGCTTTTCAGGATCCTCGTAGTAGCCCATGCCGACGACGCGAAAGGCAAAGATGTTGAAGTGGCGCAAGGCCAAGGTTTTGTAGTCCACCAGCTTCCCGTCGGGAAGGGTGAAGTCGAGGCCGTTGTTTGACGAGGTCAATCTCAACGGAGGCAGCCCGTCAGGTCCGGCGACCAGCAATGTCTTGGCTTCCTCTGCCGGGATATATCCGGCGCGGTAGCCCTTCACTGTCTGCCCGGCAGCCTGCGCGCGCCGCTTCTCAGCTTCATAGAATTTGCTCGTCGCGTCTGACTGGCGGTGCGGCTCGGGCAGGGGTGTTACCACTGGTTCGGGATGCCTTAGGGGCTCCGGAGGCTGTCCCTCGGGGAGGCTCGGGGCCCCATGGCATGGATTGGTGGATTCTCCGTCATCGACGCCGCCGAATGCCTTCTTGAACCATCCCCATATCCCCATGGGCTGACTATATCCGGGAAGACCCGTCGCCCTGCTTTGAACCTTCCTTCCGGGTGCCTAGCCCTCATGCTAGCTTTGCCCCAACAGCGCGCGAGCACAGTACCTATCAGGGGACAGCATGGTTGATGTGACATTGGACCCGGAAATCTTTGACGCCCAGGGAGAGGCTTACCCGGATCCGGAGGAAGGCTGGAACGGGCCGTCCCCCGTCTTCCTCGTCCAGTCTGACCAGACGGAACAAGCCGCCCAGGCACTCCACAGAGCCATAATCCGGTGCAAGTTCGTTGGCACCAGCGGCAGAGAACTTACGCGGGAAGAGGATGCCACGGGAGAGGAGTACACCGCCAACTATTATTCGCCCGTCTACCTTACTGATGCAGGCCCCATGGCCTATCTGGACACAAAAGGTGAATTGCCGCGAGCCATGGGGGAGGCAATGCTCCGCATCCTCGTGGAAGAACTGACCGCCCAGGGAATTGATGCCTACCTGACAACGCCATCTTTAGACCCCGATGAGGAGTGGCAGTGGCCAATCTGGGAGCCGGACGAGGGATAGGAGCGCCGGGCCGCCGTTCCTGCTGACGGGTCAGTGACGAATCCCGCTGATCAGGCTAGTATCCGAGCAGACGCGGTCGTTGGGGGCTGCCGATTGTGTTCGGGGACCTGGATGAAGCTTTTGGGAGTCTTGACTGGGCTCGTCATGGCAACTGCGTTGTCCGCTTGCGTTGCTCTGGGCGGGGGAAACCGGGCTGTCTCCCCCTCGCCGACCGTGTCCTCGCAAACCGCTTCCGGGCCTCGTACGCCGGCCCCGCTGCTCGGGTCAGCCGGTACCTTTCACATACGGGACTCCAACGGCTACACGTTCGATCTCATCTACAGCTACGCGCCGGCACGGATAAAAAGCCGGCCCCTGGTGATGGCCAACTCCCATATGGCCGAGGTGCAGATCGAGGCCCAGTACAGCCTGCAAATCATCAACACCACACAGGACCACGCACTGTCCTTCAAGCCGTCGTCTATCTGGGAAGCCACTTTCGGGCTTTACGCCTTCTGGGAGTCGCCCAACCTGATCTGCGACGGAATTCTTGGGCCAGGACGTGCAGGAGATTGGTGTGCGGTAAAGCTTGCCCATTTCCACATTGATCAAGAGGTCCCTCCCGGTGGCTCAGTTCAACTCACGGCACACCCCGGCTTCTCGGACTCGTATCCGGTAGACGCCGGAACCGTGGCTGTGAACCCCTCAGATGCGCTCGACATCAGAGATGCACTCGCCCGTCCGGACGACTATGGCATGGATTACCACGGAAGCGACGGCGGGCGCTTCATCGATAGTTGCCCCCTTCAGGGCCGGGAAGGATTTTATGCACCGGAGGACAGCACAAGGGTTATCGACTGGCCTCTGCAAATTGCCGCGCGCGGTGGCACATGCCGGGCGTTCATGGAGCAAAGCATCTTTCCAACCAACGCCAAATACGTGAATCCGAACGATGAGTACACCTACCTCGATTGAACATGCCAGGCAACAGCTCAACCAGGATTACCCGCGTCCCGCTTCAGCGACGACGCTACGATGACCTATCCCCGGCAGAGAGCAACTCCGCTCACACATTGTGAGGCCGGGTCTTACCGGGGCAACACCATGAATGTTAGGTTGTGGCTCACTGGAAAACCTTATGAGGGGGCAACGTGGGCAAGGTGACCGTAGACCCGCACATCTTGGACGGGCAAGGCGAGGAATGGGAGGGCGGCGGCGGCCGGACCGGTCCGTCACCCTTCTTCATCGTCACTTCAGACCAAACAGACCTAGCTGCGAAAGCCCTGTACAAGGCCATAATCCGGTGCGGGCACGTATCTGAATCCGGCAGGGAGCTGACGGACGAAGAGCTGCATACGACTGCGGAATACACACCCAACTACACATCCCCGGTCCGCCTCACCGATAAAGGCCCGATGGCCTACTTGGATACAAAGGGCGAATGGCCTCTGGAGATGGCTGAGACAATGCTGCGCATCCTCATCGAGGAAGTAAGCGCCGTGGACATCGACGCATATCTCACAACGCCACCAATAGGCCCGGTACCCTCACGGGACTGGCCAGTATGGGAGCCACTGGAGTAAAGCACTCGCAAGGGTAAGGGCGGTCAGAATCTCCGCACCCCACGCGCCTGGGCCCCTTTCCCGGTAGTGGTCCCTCCCCTCCTGACCGTTTACCGGGGTCGCGCGCGTGAGCGTCGATAGATTGTGGACGCCCGGTATGTTCTTCAGTCGTCACTGGTAATTCTCATGGGGAAAATGAAAAAACTGCTACCGGCCTTGACCGCGGTATCGCTGCTGGTCGGGCAGCGCCCCCTGTGCTCCATGAGCGAATCCGTTGGTGGTCACATGTAGTGACCTGCGCTGCATATCCCGGATCGTGACGGACCGATTACTCATCGGTAGGAATCGCTAGAAAGAAACGGCAGCCACCCCGCTAGGGTGGACGCATGCCTCAGGTACGCGCCGAACGCTTCATCAGACTCGATCCCGAGACAGCTTTTGCGTTCTCCCAGACCACCGGCGAGTTCCGCCTGAAGTGGGACCCCTTCATCTCGGCGCAAGGCTGGATGGACGGTGCGCTGTCCGCCGGCAAGGGTGTCCGCACCCGGACAGTCTCGAAGATGGGGCTGGTGATGGTGAGCGAATACGTCTCCTTCGTCCCGCCCCGGAACGTCGGTATGACCATGGTGTCCGGGCCGTGGTTTTTCACAAACTTTGGCGGCGGGTGGCGGTTCACCGCGGACGACGGCGGCACACGGGCGGTCTGGAAGTACACCTTCTCCTGCCGGCCGGCGTGGCTGCGGCCAGTGGCGGAGAGGATCGGCAGTTGGTTGCTGGGCCGCGAGATCGAAAAGCGCATTGAAGCCTTTGCCCGGGCGTGCGAGGACCCGCAGCTCGTGGCGGAGTGCCGGCGAAATATCGCCGAACGGAGCTAGCCATGGCCGATCATCGTGATGATGCATGCAACTGCCGGCAGTGCGCGGGGCCCCTGGGCTGAGGCGGGTTTTGTCATAAGCGGCGAGTGTTTGCTCCGTCATGGCCAAGCAATGTTTAGTCTTTGTCAGGATGCCATTGACGCACGGTTGCCCCGGCGGGGGTAACCACGCCGCCGGTCATCTTGTCCGGACGTCCGCGTCTGTTTGTTTGAGTGCTCGCAGGGACAAGATAGCTCGGGCTGCGAAGGTGATGCCGGCAAGAAGTAGAAGGACTGCCGAAACGACGGAATACCAAACTCCACTGGAGGTCAGTGCAACTGATACGCCGATGAGAGAGAAAATAACTGCCCCCAGCGACCATATGAACGTATCTCTTCTGGTGTTATTCATGAGTCCCATCCTAGGCAGCCTGCGGATGGCTAGACATCCGCCCCGGTGTCGCTGGGTGGTTGATCTTTCCTTGCGCGAGCCCGCAACCCGACGATAAGGAACGTGATGCCCATCGTGAAGAATGCGATCCAGGACACGTTCCCCAGAACCAGCATGGCGACAGCCAGCGCGAGGAACACAATCCCGAGTGGCAGGAATGCTGTGCTTTGGGACGATCGGCTCTTTAGCTCCGGCATGCGCGTTTCCTCTCTGTTGTCTCCCCGACGCTACGTGGGCGAACGGGACGGCACAACCGGTTCGCCTCCTTTTACGCCGGGCTGTAAGTCTGCCTAGTATCACCCCGGTAGCGGTTCCTGAGATAGCGGAATGCGCGCCGCTTCGAAGAACACGCCATGTGCGTGGGTCTTGCGTTAACAGGATGATGGGGAAATGTTCGTGCTGATTGCCCGCCTGGATGAGTTCGGACACGTAGGCCGCAAAAACCAAACTTTAACATCTATTTGGTCGGGCAAAGTCGCAGGCGACACCGCACTGCATGACCTCTGGTCCGAAGGTACTTCCGGCGGCAAGTCAGAGGAGGGGTGCTTGAATAGTTCGGATGGTGCCGTCGCCGAGGTTGACGAGTGCGCGTCCTGGTATGCCGCTTTGGGTGAGGTGGGTTCGGGTCAGTGATACGCCGATTTGTCCTCCTTGGAGGGTTGCCGTAGGGCTGAGGAGGGCTCCCCTGCGGTTGGTTTTCATGTCAATTTCCCAGCCGCTGAACACGCTGGTACCGAAGTCCTCGACGCTTCCGGCCGCGATGAGGGCACGTTGTGTCCCTCGGGCTGAGCGTAGATAAGTTTTGAGCCATTCGCGGGCACTTGGGTCTTGTATCAGCTCGGCGTCGTCAATGATCAACGCCAGGCATCCAGGGCCTGCGGTCGCGGTCGTAAGGCTTTCGACCTCGAGGTTGAGCGGATCGAATGCGGCACGTGTTCCCGGCTGATCTGTTTGTTGCCACAGGGGTGAGCTCTGCGGTGCAATGATGACAAGTTCTGTGCCGTTCCGGCGAAGAGACTCGGCTGCGGCGAGGGCCATGGTGCTTCTACCGCTTCTCGGTGCGCCGGCGATAAGGAAGCTGGGCGCGCCGGTTTGGAGATCCACGTGGATGGTGTCGAGATCGTCACCGCCGACACCGATCATGGCAGTCAGTGGAGAGCTCTGCCCGGCCCGGTTGTTCCATACTTCCTCGAAGGCGATCCGGGTCGGGAGGGTGCGCAGCGTCAGTGGCCGGTGACGGGCATTCCTGTTGGCCAGCAACGCTTGTGTTTCCAGGGCGATGGCTTGAAGCGCCTGGATCTGGGCTTGCCCTGCAGGGTCCGGTGTCAGTAGGGCGATCTGCGTTTCGGTTGCGGTTTCGGCCGCGAAGGCGCGCCCGGACGGTATGTTGTCCGGGAGTTTGCGTGGTTGGAGGCCGCCCATGGTGTAGTCGCTGCGGTCGGAGAACTTCAGCATGAGTTTCCAGTCGACCAGCGAGGACATCCGCGGGGTGAGGAGCTGCTTGTCGCCGGTAATGACGCAGTGAACTCCGGCAGAGGCTCCTTCACGCAGCATGGTCAGGACTTTCTCGGCCAGAGCGCTGGTTCCTCCCTCGCCCAGGCTGGTGAGGAATCCCTCCCATTGGTCAAAGAGCACGACGATGTGCGGCAGTTGTTCCGCGCTACCGGTGTGGGCCCGCTGTTCTGTGAGGTTGGCGAAGCCGGCAGCGGTAAAGTCCCGCTGCCGGGTCGAAATTTGTGCCAGAAGGTGATCCAGAAGCCGTTCGACACGTTCGGGCTGCGCCCGTGTGGCGACCGCCCCGCAATGTGGCAAATCAGTGAGTACCAGCAGGCTTCCGTTGCCGAAGTCCAGCCCATACACATGAACATCGTCCACCAGGGCCGATGTGGAGATTGATCCGGCGATCGTCCGCAGTGCCTGGGACCGGCCGCTGCGCGCCGATCCGGTGAGGTACAGGTGACCGAAATGTTGCAGGTCAAGTGCCAGCGGGAGTTGGCTTTGCTGGTTTGGCAGGTCTTCCAGGCCGAAGACGATCGGGGGGATCCATCCGGGCGGGGCATCATCGGGCCGGGATGGTGCGGTGACATCGGCCAACGTAAGGTTTTCCGGCAACGGTGGCAGCCAAGGTGTGCTCTGAGCTGCCATCTGCAGTTGCTGCGCGGCTTGGGCGATACCCTCGACCAGGACCATGAGGTCGGTGGTCTCCTCCTGTTCCTTTAGCTCTGTCGTTGCCGCGGGTCGCGGCTGACCCAGTTGCGACCATGGCATTGGTACCACCACGGGTTCGGGTGCAACGGGCGTGTTTTGGCCGGGGCGCCGTCCGCCGACTCTGGCTGCCTGTAACGGGCGCAATGCTTCAGCGCCGGATCGGAGGTATGCGCGCCCTGGTGTGGATTGGGATATCTTCGCAGCGTCCGGGGCGGCCAGAATGTCCAGGCTGTCCCCGACGTCGCTTACTCGCAGAGCAATCCGCAGATTCGTATTTGCACGGATGTCGGCCGTGATCGCGCCGCTGGGTCGTTGGGTCGCGAGCACAAGGTGGATCCCCAGGGACCGGCCCCGTTGGGCGATATTGACGATGCCGGTGATGAAGTCCGGCAGTTCCGTTTTCATGGCAGCGAATTCATCGACCACCAACACCAGCCGCGGCATTTTTGGCACGCCTGTGTCCCGGTCGGAAATGATCGTGTAGTCCTCGATGTCCTTCGCTCCAACAGCCGCGAGCATGTGCTCGCGGCGGCGAAGCTCGGCCCCCAACGATTCGATGGCCCGGCCCACCAAGTGTGTATCCAGGTCCGTGACGGAACCAACCGTGTGCGGCAGTGCTACGCAGTCTTTGAACGCGGCCCCGCCTTTATAGTCGATCAGCACGAAATTGAGCGAGTCAGGTGTGTTCACCAACGCCAGCGACGCCACCATGGTCTGCAGGAACTCGGATTTACCGGCCCCGGTCGTGCCACCAATCAAAACGTGTGGGCCGTCACGGCGCAGGTCAACGCTGAAAGGCCCTTCCGCGTCCACACCCAAAAGCGCTTCCGTGCTCCGCCCGGAACGAGACCAACCCTCCACGACAGCCTCGACAATATCCCGTTCGATCCCTGCCACCTCCAGGAACCTGGCTGAAGCGGGGATGGAACTCTCAGCATCATCGCCGGCATCACGAAGAGGAGCCAGCCGGCGTGCTGTCCAGTCCAGCCATGCGGCGCTGACACGGTCCGCGGCAACGGCGTCGCGGTCCGGCTCACGCTGCTGCCGCAATGCCCATCCTCCGTCCTGGTTTTTCCGGAAGACAGCGTTGCACTCCTGTGGCAGATGCTGTTCCTGGGTGTCCAGGCATACCGTGTACACCCCGACGGCAGGCCCGTCCTGCAGCAGCTGGGACAGTCCCGGCCGGCCCCGAAGATCCCACACGCCATCAATGAGGACCACCACGTCAGGGTCAGCGAATTCGATCCTGGAATCCGCGACGCGCACCCGCTTGCGTTCGGCAATCAACGCCGCCAACTCACCGAGGCGCTGGGAGATGCTCACAGGGTCCGAACCCACCAAGGCAAAAGAGCGCTCAGGAGTCGGTGACTGAACGTGCGGCAACCAACGAACCCAATCCCAGGCAGGCTGCGCATCCGATGCAGTCAACAGGTACAACCGCACATCCCGTGGGCTTTGGGTCACGGCCAATTGGGCCATGACCCACGCCCCTATTTGGCGGGCGCTCTCCTGATCAGCACTGATCCCCAGGATCCCATGCCGGGGCAAAGCTACTGTGACCGGCACATCCTTCGCCTCCCAGGTAACCTGCCGCTTGTGCTCAACCTGTTTGGGATCCTCCAGGACCACATCTGAAGGCATTGAGGCCACGCCCAGACGCACCGAGAGGTAATCCGGGTTGCTGCGCCTGCGCTCCCACAAACGTGTGCCGGGTGTCGCGGCAATCAATCCTGCCGTCGCGGGATCCGGACTGAGCAGACGGGCTTCCTGCTCAAAGGCGACCAGTGCTTTCCGGGCGTCGCCCTCAATCGTGCGTTTCTCCGTCCGGTACGCGTGCACCCGATCCCGGTAGCTTTCTTTTCCTGCCTTTTTGGACTGGAAGTAGCTGGTAAACATCAACACCGGTGACAACAACCCGAACAACAGGTACATCGGCCGGGCCATGACAATGGCAAGACCTGCTGAAACCGCCAACGGAGCCATCGCCATCAGGATCGGAAGCGAACGCTTACCGTCCTCCTGCGGCTCTGCCGGGAGGCGGAACTTCGTATTCCTGGACGGCGGGAATAACCGGGGAGGCCTGTTGAAGTCCAGTTTTCCGGGTTCATCGGAAACCTTCAACGAAGCAACCTCGACAGGGGCGAGGGCCAGGGCCAACAACACGGAGCCGACCCGAAGGAGTTCACCGTCCGCCCAGCGGACCTTCGCCCTGACCGGCTCGGAATTCAATGCCAACTCAACATCGCCATGAGCCCGCTCAACCCAGACACCGTCTGCCGCTATATCGAGAACGGCGGCCAAAGGCGGCAACCCCTCACCGTCAAGCACCACAGAACATTCAGCACCAGCGCCGATACTCAGCCGCCCGGTACCGGCCACGTGAACCGCCCCGGCCTCACCGCCAACCACGAGAATCCGCACAGTGCCAGTATCGGGCGATGAAGTCCCTGCCCGCACAGGCAAAGCGGCATCCGCACTGATCACCGCCCCGTCATGAACCCCGGCTTCAGCCCAGGCAACGGCACCGTCCCCGGTCCGGAAAGCAGCCCAATCCCCGGCGGCAGCGCTCAATACCCGGGAAGCATTGGCCTCAGGTTCGGCTTCCACGACCATATCGACTGCACGGGAACCTGAAACGTCAACGACGGTGAACTGCGTATACACAAGACCCCTAATAGAATAATGAACAAGCGAAGCGTCACCGCAAGCCTACCGAAATGACAATTGCGGGACTCCTTGCCCATACTGCGCTCCCCGGCCCAACGGCAAGTCATCGATGGTGTCGCGGGAGTCAATGAAGACAGCCTTCGCGGCCGGTGCCGTCGAAGGGGTTTCAGTGTTGTGGGTGTCATGTGTACCTTATGACTGTGCTGATGAAAGCACACTCTGCCAAGCGATTAAATCAAACTTTGCCCATCAGAACCTGGAACGTGGCTGCTACCGTCCTGCGAAGTACCAACTGCTGCAAACAACGGTCAGCCCCGACTAGGGCCGGACGAGTAATCCGCATCCGTGCTGTTCACGTCACGCGCCGCGACTGTCGACAGCTACTGCCTCGGTAACTGGACCCATCGCCCCGCGCTAGCGACTTCCTCGCCCCCTTGGCGACAAGCCGACTGTAGGCGGTATCCCGGAGCTGACGTGATGTACTTCGCTGGGGAACCCGCTGGCTTGCGCCAAGGCACCTCCGACTGCGTCCAACGCTGTTCAAGCATCATCTTGCCGAAAACCCTCTGACGCTTTTAGCGGGCCGCTGCATTGGCCCATTCCGCGGCAGGAGTCGATCCTGGCAGGACAGGAAGTCTTCCCTGCCGTGCGCTAAGCCGGAACCAACACCGTACGCTTCGGCGCATAGGCACTCCGCTGTCCCTATGCGTGGACCCGCCCCCGGTTACCGTCGTCCGGACGGAGCCCCCCGGCCCACGACGGCGGATCGGGGGGCTCCACGTGCCGGAGGCGCCGAGGCGTCCGGGCCCGTTTGTCAATGGATGCTACCTGCCGATCTGGCTGGCCAACTGCTCGTCGGTGCTGCGGAGTGTCTCGGCTGCGTGATGGAGGTAGTGGGAGAGCCCGTCGAGACCGCCGATGGTCTGCTGTGCACCCTGGGTGAACTGCTGGTACTCAGCCTCGTAGGCTTTGGAGGATTTATCAGTGACGTACCCGCTGGTGACAAGGGCCTGGATCTGCTTCTGAAGTTCGCCCAGTTTCGCTTCGAGGTCCGCTTTACCTGTTTCCAGACTTTTCGCAGCCGTATCGAGCTCATCAAAGGTGACATTGAGGTTCGCCATTAAGTGGTTCCTTGATTATGAGGGAAAAGCATGATTACACCATTGACTTTAGAAAACCCTTGCCGGCAATGCAACCCGACGCGGTGCCTCGCAACGGCGCTGGGCGTGCCCGGCCCTCCAGTGGTGAGTACGTCGCCTACACTCGAAGGGATTCCCACCCTCTTGTCCGCGAATGGAAAGTGCTGTTGTGCCTGAAGGCGTCGTTTCCGCGTCATTGCCCCGCCGTGCCGCCTGCTACCTCATTGACCTTGCCGTTTTCGTTATACCAGCGTGCCCGGCTGTTCTGCTCCTGATCCCCAAGGGCTTCATCCCGGTACCGGGACCGGGAATCCTCGGGCTCCTGACCATCGCAGTAATCGGTGCTGTGTACGGCCTGGTTCTTGCGGCGATGCTCTCCAAAACGGGTCAGTCGGCCGGTGGGCGGCTTCTGGGACTGCGGGTCCTTGCGGAGGACGCCAAGGCGCCGGCGCCCTTCGGCCAGACGGTTAAGCGTGGCATCGCTTCGCTGGGTGGTTTGTTGCTGGCTGGCGTCGGGCCGCTGATCTTCGTGGTGGAGTTCCGGAAAAGGGGCAACGATCAGGACACCTGGTTGCATAGGCTGGGCGAGTCAACGGTCATCGACATCAACGCGGGTGTCGATCCCCTCAATCCCGCGCCTTCGTATTACTCGCCAGTGATCGAGGACTGGGTCCGACCCGGGACAGCCGCGATGGTGAAGGTTTTCCCGCCCAAGCTTCCGGTCTGGTCGGATCATTCACGACCCGCGGTAACCGCCGCACCGCAGCCTTCCGTGCCACAGGTTGCAACCCCGTCAGCGCCCGCGCGTCCACGCCTGCCGCGGTGGGTGGTGCCGGCTGTTCAGGGCGTCGTCGCGGTGGTCGTCATCGGTGCACTCTCTATCACCTCTGCCTGGGGTGTCGGGTTCCTGCAACCTTTGGAGCGTCCGACCCGGCCCAACCAAATCAGCGCCGCTAATCTTGCCCTCCTTAAGCCTCCGCTCACAGCAGGGGCGGGCACGGGTTTCCCCGGATACGAGGTGGGGCCCGTTTGGCGGAAACCGCTCAGCGCCACAGCGCAGGCCACCGCGGCGCAGGCCGGCACGTTCATTTTCGATAACCGTGCCCTGACGATTCTGGACAATGCCACCGGAACAGTCCTTAGTGAGCAGGCAATCGACGGTGACGTGTTGTTTGCCCAGGAAACACAAATCAGCGGTGAGCCCGGCATGGTCTGGCGCATCGGCGACACGCTTCACGGCTGGGTGCCTAGCTTGGGCAAGGCAGCTGCAGTCACGGCGAAGATACCCGCTGATGCGGCGATATCCACTGCCGGGACTGATTTGTTGATCACCGCGCGTGACGGGAAACTCTCGACGCTGACCAAAACAGGGCTCACCGAGCTGACAGCCATCGAGGGAAAGATCGCTCTTGGGGTGGACGGGGACAAACTCCTCAGCGCCAAATACTCAGGGTCCCTGACCCTGAGCAGTCCTGACGCGAAAACGCGCCAAGACGTCCCGCTGAACGCTCCGGAGGAGAACCAGCAGGTCATGAAATGGGTGACCGCCGGGCATGGACTGGCCGTGATTTTGTGGTCAGCCTTCCCTGACAGCCATGACCCGCAGAACCCGGTGACAGTGGCCGTATACCGGGAATCCACGGGTGAATTGCTTTCCAGCATGGATATCAGCTACTCGCGGGTTGAGGAAGATCCCGCATGGGTGCGGGGAAACGGCTTCGTTTGGGCCGCTTTCGCGGGGTATGCATATAATCAATCGATTGGATTACCAGTATTGGACCTCAAGGCCCAAGGCATCAAACGTTCCGGCATTCTCGCCGACGGGGTCCTTGGTGCTAATGATGAGGGCCCTGTGTTTATCCAGTCCAACAAAGTGACGCCCTACAACGGGGTGACACCCTTGGCGATCAGCCCCAGCGGGGCGATCGTCAAAACCAAAGACAACGAAATATTAGTATTCGCTGCCAAGTGACAGGGCTGCGGCGCACAGGAAACTAGAGGGGACTAGATCATCGTGGGACAAGCCGCGCCAAAAAAAGTCACAGCACTGCGCATTGGTCTGGCAGCCTTGACCGTCAGCAGCCTCTTGGGCTTGCCGGTCGTCGCCTCGCAGGCAGCGACATCTGCCACTGTGGCGGGAACAACTACCCCGACCCCCAGCGCACCGGTGAATGGAAACCTCCCGGACCAAGCATCCGTGACGCCAAGCCCAGTTGCTTCCACAGCAACCGCGGCACCCTCGACGGCCCAGCCGTCACGTTCCCAGACCCAGACCCAGACGCCGCCGGCCGTCTCAGGTCCGATCACGGTCACGGTTGATCAGGTATCGGCCCAGCCGGGCGGCACGTTCACCGGCAGCGTGATGGGCCTTGATCCCCTGTTCCCGGCACAGGCAACATTGACCAGGACCTACCCGTCAAGGCCTGCGGTCACATCCACATGCGTCCTCACCCCGCAACCGGCGAACCAGGATCTTTCCTGCGCGCTGCCCGGCGACCAAGCCCAGGGTGCCTACGACGTCGTCGTAGCCCAGGCTGACGCCGGGGGCAAAACCCGAACGGGCACTTCAACCACTGTCTACGTCGTGCAGACCCCTGTTTACGACCCGCACGTCACAGGCCCGAACCTGCCGATCGCTCCGGGAACATCCGCCAGCATCAAGGGCACCGCATTCGTCCCCGGCGGCACTGTGACTCTCACCACGAGCAGCTTGCTGCTTCCCGGCGGAACAGCAACTGTGGACGCCGGCGGTAATTTCGATTTCGTCCTGACTCCGAGCCCTTTCACCCCCGAGGCCCAGTATGTGGTGAACGTCGTTGATGACACCACAGGTGTCAATGCCCAGCTTTCGGTTTACGTGCTGCGCGCCAACGCCTCGCTCGCATCCACCGTCAACACCGGCGTCGTGGGCGGGTACAACACCACGATCAGCGGTACCGGCTTCGCTGCCGGGTCCTATGCGCTCGACCTGACCCTTTACAACTCCGACGGAACCACCATCGTCACGCAGCTGGCGAAGAACGTTGCCGTCAAGGACGGTGCCTTGGCCAGCACATCAGTGACCATCCCGGCGAACACTCCTGCCGGGTTGTACCAGGTCGCAGCTACATCGGGCCAGGCCCGGCTGGCCGCGACGTGGATCGCCGTGTTCCCGGAGCCCACCGTGGTGACTCCTGATAAACCGGGGCTCCCTGTGGTCACCCCGGTGGTCCCCATCGTTCCGGTCGCTCCGTTGCCCAGCGACCCCACGGTGCAAGCACCGGCACCCGCTCCGGTCCCCCTGATCCACCAAATCATCGCAGCACCCACCACAGACCCCTTCACGCGGCTGCTCACGGACAAGGTCCCGGACCTGAATTCCTCAACCCCGAACGCCGCCAACAGTGGCCTTCTCAGCCAAGACCCCACCCCTGAGGTCTTCGGGCAAACACCTGGATCACAGACCACCCCAACCACTCCGGAAGGGCCCACTGCAGCCGCCACAACCCAGGTAAGTGCAACCTCGGACTTCCCATGGTGGGTTCTGATTCTCGTCGGCGTCCTCGCAGCCGGACTTGGCCTGGGCGGCGGTTACGGCATAGCCGCAACCGGTCGCAAACGACGCTAAAACCCAGTCATCAGGCGGTCGGACACGGTCGTGCCGTGACCAGACCGAATATGACTATCATCTAGCTAAATTAAGAGTCGATTGATTTTCGAGAACATAGGTGGTGATCTGCATGGCGGATGTGCGTGTCGATGGCGCGGCCCTGGAGGGCTTTTCCGGGTCGTTGTCCGCCCACGCGGGAGAACTGGAGCGCCGTGTTCTGGCATTGCAGGCCCGCGCAGGCCAGGTATTGGGCAGTTCATGGCAGGGAACCACAGCCGATGAACTCAACAGCACCTTCAGCAGATGGGTCCACGGATCCAGAGGGGTTTGGGAAGCACTGACCGCCCTGTCAACGTTCGCTGGCGTGAGTGCCTCGACCTTCACCATCACCGACGAAAGCCTGGCGAAAATCGCCGCCGCAGCGACGGGGGCCGCAGGTGTGGCAGCAACACCACCGGCAGCGTCCTCAGTCCCCTCGCGTGAACGCGCCGGTGCCCAATGAGCTCCACATTCGAGGCCGACGAATCCCAGATTGCCGTGCTCCTGGAAGAGCTCGCGGCCGTGACAACATACGCCCGGGAACTGCTGGACCAGGTCACGTCCGGCTCGGCCACCGTCACCGCGGGGTGGGACGGGGCCGCGGCCCGGAGCTTCGAAGCCCAGATGGCCCGGTGGCAGAACGAATCAAACGCAATGGTCACTGAGGTAGACAACTTCATCAGCCAGGTCTCCCACGCCAAGGGACAGTACGACCAGGCTGGAAATGCCCTGAAGCAAGGCTGGATCTGAGAATATGCGCATTGTTGTCAATACCTCGGCCTACGAACAGGCATCAGCCGAATTGTCTTCCGCGCAAGTGTTCGTGCGCCAGGCGCTTGACGGTTTGAGCAGTGGCCTGGCCGGTGCGCACCAAATGGCCGGAAACGATGACGCCGGCGCGAAGTTCGCCAACGATTACGACGAAGCGGCCCAGAACCTTGTCAGCGGAATCACCGATGCCGTGACCGGTGCCGGGGTGCTGGCCAAACTCCTGGCGGACACGGCGAATGTCTGGTCAGATGCTGAGCATTATGCGTCGGGCGGGATCGCACCGCTGGGGCTTGCCGCGTGTACTGCCGATACTTCGGACTTGTCCGGGACGTGCTCGCTGGTATCCCCGACCGCGCTGGGCGGACGGAGTGATTTCGTTCCCGAGGGCTGGGAATGGGTCCAGTCGGTGGTCGGGGCCGTCTGGCCCAACGGGGACGCGGGCAAGCTCAGGTCCGCCCGGACCGCATGGCAGCGTGCCGGGGATGACCTGTCCAGCGCTGCAGGGAAAGTTGACGCCGCCAGCACCGCACTGGGCGGGCTGGTAACCCCCGAGCTCAGCCTGGTGCAGGCCAAACTGGAGCAATACCGGGGCTACCTGAACGACCTGTCGACCAGCTCGCACGCGCTGGGACAGGGTTGCACCGAGTACGCAGACGGTATCGAAGAGGCCCATGCTGCGATCATTCGGGAACTCCAGGAACTCCTGATCACCACAGTGGCAGTGGAAGTCGGGGCAGCAGTTCTCGCGGCGTTCACTTTCGGCGCGTCCGAAGTCGTGGGCAACGCCGCGCTCATGGCGAGGATAGGTCTCACCGGCACCCGGGTCGCGGCGATGATTGCCCGGCTCGTGGAAGTCGCAGCCACCGTCGGTGCCAGAATGGCCGGAATCACCGGGACCATTACCCGGACCGTCGGGATGCTACGCGAGATCAAAGTCGTCAAAGCCCTCACCTACCTCGGCACTAAAGCCCCGGCCCCTATCAGGGCCATGACCGGGATCGCGTTCAACTCCGGAGTCAGCGTCGGCATGGACGCCGCCATGCACGGCGGCGTCCCAACGAACATTGCCCACGACATCCTCCTCGGCGGCATCTCAACAGTCGGTGTCGGGGCAGCAGTGAACAGTTTCAAAGCCGGAACGAGAGCGGGGCTCGCCCGCGACGTGGTAGCCGGGACCAGCAAGATGAGCAAGACGATCGCGGGCCAGCGAGTCGCGAATGCAGCAGCTAAGGTGGAAGAACTCGACTCAATCGGGATCGTCCACTACGGTCCAAGCGGTGCCACTATGTCAACGAGAGACCTTGTCCACCCGCGCGCTGACCTTGCAAACAATAACTATCCCGGACAGAGACCCAAGCCTGGTCTGACAGCCGACAGTCCGCTAGTTCAGCGACAGATACCGGAGGACTTCAGGATGTGGGACGGGAAAACCAGGCAAGAGTACACCCAAAAGTACGCTGACGGAACCTACCCGAATGGCGCTCCGCGCATCAGGAGCGATGCTTGGCCCGACGATCAGCAACACCCTGAAGGATTCCTCACGCCGGAATCCAGAGTACCTGTCGTCCTTCAACCGGGCCATCTCATCGACCGCTACGGTTTGCCAGATGGGAGGTTCAGCTCTCCAGTAGGAGAGAATTTCCCCGACCGCGGGCTGCCGGACTTCAGCCTGGAAAAATTCGATCCACAGGATGGATACCATCAATACGAAGTCCTTCACGACGTTCCTGCTTGGGGCGGCCCAGCCGGACCAGCCATCGACAAGCGCGGAGGCGCAGTGCAGTACTACACCAACCTCACCATCCGGGAGCTGTTGGCAAAAGGGTTCATTAGAGAGGTAACACCATGATTCCCAAGACTGTTTCCGAACTTCAGTATCAGATCGCGCAAACACGGATAAGCCCCGCGAGCTACTCAATAGGCGAATTCGGGGATGATCGATCGTGTATCGTTCAGGCCCCCGATGGCGACTGGGAAACGTTCAACGGTGAACGAGGGAAAAAACTTGACCTTCGCCGATGGGATGACGAAGGCGACGCCTGCGTCTTCTTCGTGGGCACGCTCTGGGCACAAACGATGCAACTCCTCCACAAAGACAACCTCTAGCGTGCCGTGGCTCACGGTTCACGTTGCGATGGAGGTCAATACAATCTTTTCAAAGCCGCTGCCCTGAATGCCACGGCATGCCCACCAATTGATGAGTGGACACCTCGTGACCTTCCTTTGCCTAGGCCGTGCAGTGTCTAAAACGATCTGCCGGAATTCGGACTCATAAGAGAGGTCACGCCATGATGCTGCCAATGAACGTCGGGCAATTGGAGTACGCGCTTCAGCAGGCTGGCATCGATCCGGAGGCTTACTGGATCGGCGAATTTAGAGATGAATACGCCTGCATCATGCAAGCCGAGGACGGGATGTGGGAAACCTTTGTTGGGCAACGCGGCCAAAAGACGATCTCCGCCGGTGGGACAACGAAGGGGACGCTTGCGTGTTCTTCATCGGCATGCTCTGGGCAGACATAGCGGCCTACACACAGGCATCAGCCGAATTGACTTCCGCGCAAGTCTTCGTACGCCAGGCGCTTGACGGTCAGGTCTTGCGCTTATGCGCCTGGCACCAGCCCGGCCGGGATATCGCGAAATCTAGCGACTTGACCCCTAGCGCATAATCCTGGCAGACAGCGCCAGGACCGCGGTCAAAGACCCCAGGATGATGGCTAGACGTGAGACATACTCAGTAACGGTCATCTCGGTGCACCTTCCATCTCGCCGATGCACCATAGCTAGCCATCCATGCTCAGCGTTGGCCATAGACGAGGGAGGTATTGGCTCAAGAACGGAGAACATCCCCTGAGGTTCAGAATTCGACTCCCGGGGGCTGTGCCATGAACGTTCTTCAAGCCCTCAGCTCAGTCAGAACATGGTCAGAACTGGGTCAAAGCTTGTCAGTCTTGTCATCACCTTTATGGCCGGTACCCCGGAGGTTTTCCTGGACCTTGCCGAAGAGATCCTTGATGGTGGATTCGGTATTGGTGAGCATATCCGGCTGGAGGTACACGTGCTGGCTGCCCGGAAGGCTGTAGCTGGACTGTAGGCCCCCACTGCCATCCACTCCCTGCAGCGCAATGGTCACCCCGCCCTCCTTGCGGGCAATGGCCGCGATTTTCCCGAACACCATGGTGAATTCGTCGGGCTCGAAACTCACGGTCTGTCCAACGTGGGTCCTATTGAGTTCGCTGGCCGGCGTCGCTTTCTCGTTGCCAGTCCCCGTGTAGTTCATGGTGTTCTCCCTGACGTAATTGGCGACTTATGCGAGCAGTCTAGCGCCGCCCGTGGCCCGGTACATAGCCCGTGGATGCCTGGACAAAGCCTTTGCGCCATGATCACTACTACTGCCCCGGCCCGGAAACGGACTGACTTTAGGCGCAGGCCCCCAACCCTGCCAGACTGGATTCGAATGCAGCCGCGACGGTAAAGGAGCCCCCAAATGGCGCAAGATCAGCGAACATCAGCCCGCCCCAACCGGGTCACTGAACTCTTCGGCATTGATCTTCCGGTTATTCTTGGGCCCTTTGGCGGCGTGTCCTCCGTGCAGCTCACGGCTGCCGTCAGCGACGGCGGCGGCCTGGGTTCCTACGGCCTGTACGGCTACGACGCCGAGGCCATTCACAAGACCGCCGGGCAGCTCAAGGCAGCGACGGCCAGGCCCTTCGCCCTGAACCTCTGGGTGCCGGACGGCAGCGAAAACACGCCCCTCGCACAGGCGGACTACGACCGCTACGTCGGTATTCTCCGCCCCTACCTTGACGAATTGGACCTCCCGCTTCCGGAGATGCCCGAGCGATATCTCCCGGATTTCGCCGAACAGGTGGCCGCTACCCTGGAGACGGGTCCCGCCGTCGTCAGTTTTGTGTTTGGCGTCCCCGCTCCTGAAATCATCGAGGAGGCGCACCGGCGTGGAATCGTGGTGGTGGCCACGGCCACTACCGTGACGGAAGCCTTGGCCTTGGAGGCCGGCGGCGTGGATGCCGTGGTGGCCACCGGGATGGAGGCAGGCGGACACCGGGTCTCCTTCCTGAAGCCCGCCGAGACATCCCTGATGGGTACCTTTGCGCTGGTTCCCCAAGTAGCCGACGCCGTCAAGATCCCGGTGATCGCCGCAGGCGGCATCGCGGACCGCCGCGGCTACCGGGCCGCTTTGGCCCTGGGCGCTGACGCCGTGCAGGTGGGCACCGCGTTCCTGGCCACCAGGGAGTCGGCTGCCGTTCCGGAGTACCGTGCCATCCTCCGCAGTCCGGCGGCCGGGGAAACCGTGCTCACCAGGGCCTTCAGTGGACGGCTGGCGCGCGGCATCCCCAACCGCGTCGTCGCCGATCTCGCGGACCCATCCAGGATCGCGCCCTTCCCTGCGCAGAACTGGTTGACGGGCCGGTTCCGCCCGCAGGCCGCGTCCCGGGGAAAGACGGAGCTCATGTCCCTGTGGGCAGGCCAGGCCGCGCCCCTGATACGGCACGACTCCGCTGCGGATGTCTTGTCCGAACTGCTGGCAGGTGCACCAGGATTGTAGGCTCGTTTCAGCCACGTCCCTGAAAGACTCCGGATCCGGCGGATGCTGACGTTTGTCCTCCTGCCTGGATGATCACGATCCGGGCATCAAATCTCCCCAGTTGCTCGTGGCATCGTTGACTCAGGCAACACCGGCGGCAATGGTTGTGCCATGACGTCTCAGCGATTCTCACAGGGGTTTGTTATCACGACGGCGGTAGCCGCGGCGGCGCTCATGCTCACCGCGTGCGGCCCCGCCCAGCCACAGGGCCAAGGGACGACACAGCCGGGCACCAGCTCCGCCAGCCCGTCCACGACGTCGGCGTCCCCGAGCGCGTCGTCGAGCGCGTCCTCGCAATCGTCGTCGCCGTCCACACCTGCCGCTACCGCAGGGCCGGCGCTCTGCAAAGCGGTCAGCCTTTCAGCCTCAACGGATGCAACGGGCGGCGGGGCGGCGGGCAGCATCTACATGAAGCTGCTCCTCACCAACACCGGCGCCGAGCCGTGCCTGCTCAGTGGCTTCCCCGGCGTTTCACTGGCCGCGGACGCGTCGGGTGCACCCATCGGCGCCCCGGCCAAGCGCGACGAATCGGCTCCTGCCGCGGACGTCCTGCTCGCGCCGGGCCAGTCGGGGTCTGCCGTGCTCCGGTACACCCACGCCGAGAACTACCCTGACTGCACCGGCGTGGATGCCGGCGGCTATCGGATCTACCCTCCAGAGGACACCGCCTCCATATTCCTGCCACAGCCCACAAAGGCTTGCAGCAACGCGGAAATCGAACTGCTCACCATCGGGACCTTCCAGCCGGCCTAACGGTGCGGCTGGTCGGGCCCGGCTGGGAGAGGCGCGGCTGGTCGGGCCCGGCGTGCTTTGAGCGTCCTGCGTCAGTGCGCCGTCGTGGTGCGTCCTGCCCGTGAAGTGCCGCGTGAGAGCGCCACGCCCAGGCCAATCATGCCGAGGCCGAGGACCAGGTGCAGCCAGTTGTCAGCTGTGTTGAGTGGCACGAAATTCGCCGCGCTGTCCTGTCCCACCAGAAGGCCGTACACCCAGAGGACAAGATAGATGGCCCCGCCCACCAGCAAGTAATTTCGGGACTGGGCTGCACTGCGCGCCATCGCGATGCCCGCTGCGCCGAACAGGAGGTGGACGATGTTGTGCAGGACAGACACCTGGAAAACTCCCAGCAGCATGGCCCCGGACTCGTGGCCTGCCATGCCCAGCGACCCATAGTTGCTGGTGATGCCCGGGATGAAGCCCAGGATACCGACCAGCGCGAAGACCACGCCCACGGCAAGCGCTGCTTTCTGGATGGTGGTCCGGCCTAAAGTGCGTCCGTCTGAGTTCGTTGTCATGATCACTCCTGGATTTATTCGTCGTTGAACGTGCACATTGCCTGCCGGCGGAGCCACAATCATCGACTTAAGCACCGACATCGTAAGTATACTTATCAAATCATTGAGTGATCAGTCAGGTTCATAACGGACCCATCACAAATGGCCGCTTTGAGGGGCCGCACAGACCAGAGGCAGGTTGAGCGTGCATGAAGTCACTTTGGTTGGACCGCGAGGAAACATTCACTCCTGACGCCTTCGAGCCGGGCAGCAGCTACGACGCGGTAGTGGCAGGCGCCGGGCTTACCGGACTGGTGACCGCGCTGTTGCTCGCCAGGTCTGGACAGAAAGTCCTGGTCCTCGAAGCCCGGTACCCCGGCGCCGTCACCACCGGCAACACGACGGCGAAAGTCACCCTGCTTCAGGGCACCGCACTGTCGGCCTTATCCAGGCAATACTCACAGAAGCAGGTAGGCGCCTACGTGGAGGCAAACCGGGAGGGGCAGGCGTGGCTGCTCCGCTACCTCGACGAGCACAACGTTCCTTACCAGCGACGGGATGCCTACACGTACGCCGCGAGCGCGCAAGGCGCTGAAACCCTCCGCGAAGAGCTGAGTGCGGCGGCCACCGCGGGCCTTGATGTGGACTTCGTGCGGGACGCCGGGCTGCCCTTCGCGGTGCATGGCGCCGTGCGGCTGCCTGACCAGGCGCAGATCAACCCCATGCATGTCCTGGACACGCTTCTGGGCGACGTCAGGGACCGGGGCGGAAGCATTGTCTGCGGAGTGCGGCTCCGGGACGTCACGGGAAGTGGCCCCGCCACCGTGCACACAGACCAGGGAAGCGTGACGGCCAACGAGGTTGTGCTCGCCACGGGGACCCCAGTCCTTAACCGCGGCCTCTACTTTGCCAAGCTGAAGCCGAACCGCTCCTACGCGGCCGCGCTGGAACTGCCTGCAGGTCAAGTGCCACCGCCCGGGATGTACATCTCGGTGGAACAGCCCACGCATTCTCTCCGCGATTACGAGACCGGCGGCCGGAGACTTTTGCTGGTGGGCGGGCACGGGCATCCGGTGGGACAGGCGACGTCGGAAAAGGAACACCTTTCCGGACTGCTGGCGTGGGCCGCGGAGCATTTTCCGGGTGCGGTACCCACGCACACCTGGTCGGCGCAGGACTACCAGGCCACCAACCTCATGCCGTTCTTCGGCAAAATGCCGCGGGGCCACGGGCACGTGTTCATCGGCACGGGCTACAACAAGTGGGGCATGACCAACGCCGTGGCCGCGGCCCTGGGCATCTCCGCGGATATTCTCGGCGGCCAACTGCCCTGGGCGGACACCATCCACCACCGGGTCACTTCACCTGCAGGCGTCCTCTCCGCCGTCGGGCTGAACGGAGGGGTCGCAGCCAAGTTGGCCAAAGACTACGGACGGGTGGCCGCGGGCGGCAGCACGCAAGGGACGACGGCGGACGACCTCGAGCCCGGGACGGTAAATGAGCCTGCCGACGGCGCCCGGCCGGATCCCGCTGTCCGGCCTGCCGACGGCGAAGGCAGGGTTTTCCGCGAGGGATCCCGGCCGATAGCGGCCTCCACGGTCAACGGAACAACATGCCGGCTCTCCGCCGTCTGCACCCATCTGGGCGGAATCGTCCATTGGAACGACAGCGAGCTGACCTGGGACTGCCCCCTTCATGGATCCCGTTTCAGCAGCGACGGGCGGTTGCTCGAAGGCCCTGCTACCAAGGATCTCCCCCGGACAGACTCCGCTTGACCGCAGGGCAGGCATTCCTGTCGGCGGGTTAGGGCATGATGGAGGCATGCAGGAGGAGCAGCCAGCGGAAGCAAAATCGGGGGCGGGATCAACAGCCCGCCCGGGAACGCCACTGGGCCGTTTCAGCCGGCCCACCCGTGACTGGTTCCTCGGCGCCTTCTCCGAACCCACGCCGGCCCAGGAGGGAGCATGGAACGCTATTTCCTCCGGCTCGCACGCCCTGGTGGTGGCACCGACTGGCTCCGGAAAGACGCTTGCGGCCTTCCTGTGGGCACTGGACAGGCTGCTGGCCTCGGCGCCGCCACCGGATCCGGAACTGCCCGGGATCGATGCCCCCTCCACGAAGAAGGGCGGGCGTAAGCGCACGCCCCAGACCAAGACGCGTGTGCTGTATATCTCGCCTCTGAAAGCCCTCGGTGTGGACGTGGAAAGGAACCTCCGCTCGCCCCTGATCGGCATTACCCAGACCGCCAAGCGCCTCGGGCTTCCGGCACCGCTGATCACCGTGGGGGTGAGGTCGGGAGACACGACGACGGCGGACCGCCGCGCGCTGCTCAGCCATCCGCCGGATATCCTCATCACCACCCCCGAGTCCCTGTTCCTGATGCTCACTTCCAGGGCGCGGGAGACCCTCGCCGAGGTGGACACCATCATCGTGGACGAGGTTCACGCGGTGGCTGGCAGCAAGCGGGGCGCCCACTTGGCAGTCTCCCTGGAGCGGCTGGATGCGTTGCTGCCCAAACCTGCCCAGCGGATCGGGCTCTCGGCCACAGTGGAGCCGCGGGAGCTTGTGGCGCAGTTCCTCGCCGGCTCGGCGCCGGTGGAAATCGTGGCACCCGCCTCCCGAAAAAACTGGGACCTCTCCGTCTCCGTGCCTGTAGAGGACATGTCCGATCTCCAAGGAGCAGCAGGCGCCTTTGACTCCGGACCGGCCTCGGGGCTTCAGCCGCAGGCCTCCATCTGGCCTCATGTGGAAGAGAAAATCGTTGACCTGGTGCTGGCCAACCAGTCCACCATCGTGTTCGCCAATTCCCGACGCCTGGCCGAGCGACTCACGGCCCGGCTCAACGAAATCTACGCCGAGCGCCAGCTGATAGCGGTCGGCGGAGGATGGGATGATCCGGCCTCACACATCCGGCGAGAGCCCTCTCCGGCCGCCGGGGCTCCGGCGTCGACGGCCACACCGGCGCACATGATGGCGCAGGCCGGCAGCACCTCGGGCGCCGATCCGGTGCTGGCCCGCGCCCATCACGGCTCTGTCTCCAAGGACCAGCGCGCACTGATTGAGGATGATCTCAAATCCGGGCGGCTGCGCTGTGTTGTGGCCACCTCATCCCTGGAACTTGGCATCGACATGGGCGCCGTGGACCTCGTGGTCCAGGTCGAGTCCCCACCCTCCGTGGCCAGCGGCCTGCAGCGCGTGGGCCGCGCCGGGCATCAGGTAGGCGAAATATCGCAGGGTGTGCTGTTTCCCAAGCACCGGGCAGATCTCGTGCACACCGCGATCACCGTGGAAAGGATGCTCGAAGGAAAGATCGAACGGCTCAGCGTCCCCGCCAACCCGCTGGATATCCTGGCGCAGCAGACCGTGGCGGCTACTGCCCTGGGCAGCATCGATGTGGAGGAATGGTTTGCCACCGTCCGGCGGTCAGCCCCGTTCGCGTCCCTCCCCCGTTCCGCGTTTGATGCGACCCTGGACCTGTTGGCCGGCCGCTACCCGTCAGACGAGTTCGCCGAGCTCCGCCCCAGGATTGTCTGGGACCGGAATGAAGGCACCATTGAGGGCAGGCCCGGGGCCCAACGGCTTGCGGTGACGTCGGGCGGCACCATTCCGGACCGCGGCCTCTTCGGCGTCTACATCATTGGCACCGAAGTTGAGGGCTCTGCTTCCTCCGGCGGTGACGGCAAAGCTGCCGCCCCGGCATCGCCTGCGAAAGGCGGCCGGCGCGTGGGTGAACTGGACGAGGAGATGGTGTACGAATCCAGGGTGGGAGACATCTTTGCCCTGGGCGCCACAAGCTGGAAAATCGAGGACATCACGCACGACCGCGTGCTGGTGTCCCCTGCGTTCGGGCAGCCGGGCAAGCTTCCCTTCTGGAAAGGGGACTCACTGGGGCGTCCCGTCGACCTGGGCCGCGCCCTGGGAGCCTTCGTGCGGGAACTGTCCGCCGCGGACCCAGGTCCGGCCGGGGAGCGTTGCAAGGCGAGCGGGCTGGACGAGTTCGCGGCGAACAACCTCATCCAATACCTGGCCGAACAGAAGCTTGCCACCGAGGTGGTCCCCAGTGACACCACCCTGGTGGTGGAGCGCTTCCATGACGAACTTGGCGACTGGCGCGTCATCCTGCACAGCCCGTTCGGCATGCCGGTGCACGCGCCGTGGG
Source organism: Arthrobacter sp. ISL-48 (assembly GCF_018613805.1). Taxonomy (GTDB): domain Bacteria; phylum Actinomycetota; class Actinomycetes; order Actinomycetales; family Micrococcaceae; genus Arthrobacter. The sequence continues at coordinate 36,646 of NZ_JAGGPL010000021.1, read as the reverse complement.
CGCTCGCAGTGGGGCAGCGGCTCCAGCAACGGTACGGACTGGACGGCTCCGCGATGGCCGCCGACGACGGCATAGTGCTGCGTGTCCCCATGATGGAGGATGAGCCGCCGGGAGCCGAACTTTTCCTCTTCGACCCCGAAGAGCTGGAGCAGATCGTCACCACTGAAGTCGGCGGCAGCGCGCTCTTCGCCTCCCGCTTCAGGGAGTGTGCCGCACGCGCTTTGCTCCTCCCCCGCCAGACCCCTGGTAAACGGCAGCCGCTATGGCAGCAGCGCCAGCGGTCCGCCCAACTGCTTGACGTCGCCCGGAAATATCCCACGTTCCCCATCGTCCTGGAAACAGTCCGGGAATGCCTCCAGGATGTTTACGACCTTCCGGCGCTCAAGGACATTGCCGCGTCCATAGAACGCCGCGAGCTGCGGATCGTGCAGACCACCACCCAGCAGCCCTCGCCTTTCGCCAAGTCGCTGCTGTTCGGGTACGTTGCCCAATTCCTGTACGAGGGCGACTCTCCGCTGGCCGAGCGCCGCGCCGCCGCCCTTGCCCTGGACTCGACGCTCCTGAACGAACTCCTCGGCCGGGTTGAACTCCGGGAACTCCTGGACGCCAGGGTCATCGAAGCCACGGAACGCGAGCTCCAACGCCTCGCGCCGGACCGCCGCGCCCGCGGCATGGAGGGCGTGGCGGATCTGCTCCGCCTCCTCGGTCCGCTCGCACCGGAGGAAGTCGCTGCCCGGCTCATGGGGGAGACGGCTGCCGACGGCGGGGCCGAAGCCGACGACGCCAATGGCACGGATGATGACGCGGCAGAACCTGATCCTCCCGCTGCCAGCACAGGGGTGGCCACTTCCCACCTGGTCGCGCTGCAGCGTGCCAACCGCGCCATCAGGGTGAACATCGGCGGAGTGGAGCGCTTTGCCGCGGTGGAGGACTCGGCCCGGCTTCGCGATGCCATCGGTGTTCCGCTGCCGCTGGGCGTTCCACTTGCTTTCATCGAACCCGTGGCCGACCCGTTGGGCGACCTCGTCTCTCGGTATGCCCGCACGCATGGGCCCTTCACCGCCATGGAAGCCGCGGCCCGGCTGGGACTGGGAGTGGCTGTCGTCGGCACCGCCCTGAAACGTCTCGCCACCGACGGCCGCGTGGTGGAGGGTGAATTCCGTCCCCACGGAGCCCAGCCTCAAAAAGGGCCGGAACGTACAGCGGAGGACCAGCAGGAAGAGGCCCTCCACGAAGAACCGCCACGTCCGCCAACCACCAGCGAGTGGTGCGATGCAGAGGTCCTCCGGAAGCTCCGCCGTCGTTCCCTGGCTGCGCTGCGTGCCGAAGTGGAGCCGGTGGATGCCACCGCGTACGGTCGCTTCCTGCCCGCCTGGCAGCATGTCCGGACGCCGGGTGCCGGACGCGGCCAGCCAGCCCTGCGCGGACTGGATGGCATTGTCACTGCCATTGATCAGCTCTCCGGGGTACCAGTGCCGGCTTCGGCATGGGAGCCGCTGGTCCTGGCCAGCAGGGTCTCCAACTACCAGCCCGCCATGCTGGACGAACTCATGGCTGCTGGCGAGGTCCTGTGGTCCGGGGCCGGGGCGCTACCTGGAAACGACGGCTGGGTAAGCCTCCATCTGGCAGATTCCGCCGAGCTGACGCTGAACCCCGCCATCGAATACGAACCGGGCGACGCTCAGCAGCGGCTGCTCGACCACCTCCGGAACAACGGCGGCGGGTACTTCTTCCGCCAGCTGACGGAGGTGGCCGGCGGCATGGACACTGTGCTGAGCGACCAGGATGCGGTGTCCGTAATCTGGGACCTCGCCTGGGCCGGACGGATCACCGGGGACACATTCGCGCCGGTGCGCGCCCTCATTGCCGGAGGCCACACGGCCCACCGCCAGGTTGCCCGCGCGCCCCGGGCACGGGCTCCGCGGATGAGCCGGCTGGGCCGCTCGCACGGCACCGGTCTGCTCGGCTCGGCCGGGCTGAGCGCGGGGCTGGGCGGCGGACTGGGCGGTGGGAGGTACGGCTCGGCCTCCGGAGTTTCGGCCACTCCCCCGCTGGCGGCAGGCCGCTGGGCGGCACTTCCGCTGCCCGAACTTGATCCGACTATCCACGCCCGCGCCACCGCAGAGCTGCTGCTGGACCGGTATGGCGTCGTGACGCGGGGCTCTGTGATGGCAGAGCAGATCCTGGGCGGCTTCGGACTGATGTACAAGGTGCTGGCCCGGCTGGAAGAGGCAGGCCGCTGCCGGCGAGGGTACTTCATCGAACACCTGGGGGCAGCGCAATTCGCCGTCCCGGCAACAGTGGACCGGCTTCGCTCCTACTCGGAGGACACCCAGCTGGCCAAGCCTGAACCGGTGGCGCTGGCCCTGGCGGCGACGGATCCGGCCAACCCCTATGGTGCGGCGCTCCCCTGGCCCGCCCTCAATGAGGAGGCGGGAACCGGGCACCGGCCAGGGCGGAAGGCCGGGGCCCTGGTGGTTCTCGTGGACGGCGCCCTGGTCCTGTACGTGGAGCGCGGCGGGAAGACACTCCTGGCTTTCAGTGATGACGGAGCCGTACTATCGGCCGCGGGCACAGCCCTGGTGGGCGTCGTAACCCGTGGAGCTGTGGACAAGCTGATCATGGAGAAGGTTAACGGCCACGGCATCCTGGACACCCCGGTGGCCACAGCACTGGCGGCCGCAGGGGCCTACTCCACCCCCAAGGGGCTGAGGATCCGTGCGTGACGTGAGCATCCTCAAGGTGGAAATCCGTGCCTGAAGGCGACTCCGTCTGGCGCGTCGCCAGCCAGCTGCACAAAGCCTTGTCCGGGCAGAAGCTCACCGGCACCGACTTCCGCGTGCCTCGGTTCGCCACCCTCAACCTGGCGGGCTGGACAGTGGAAGAAGTGGTCCCACGCGGTAAGCACCTGCTCATGCGCGTACAAGGGCCGGACGATCAGAAGCTCACCATCCACTCGCACCTGAAGATGGAGGGCGCGTGGCAGGTCTACCCGCCCGGGGGACGCTGGCGGAAACCCGGGTTTACTGCCCGGTGCGTGCTCCGCACGGCCGCGGCAGACGCCGTCGGCTTCTCCCTGGGCATCGTGGAGGTGGTCCGCACCGCTGACGAGGATTCGATCGTAGGCCACCTGGGACCCGATCTGCTGGGCGCTGGCTGGGACCCGGCTGAAGCCGAACGGCGGATCCGGGCCGCACCGGACGTCCCCATCGGTGTCGCGCTGCTGGACCAGCGCAACCTTGCGGGCATCGGCAACATCTACCGCTGCGAGGCCTGCTTCCTTTCTGGCGTCCACCCGGCGTCGCCCATTTCGGCCGTTCCGGACCTCAGGACCCTGATGACTGACGCCAAACAGCTCCTCGAAGCCAACCTGGGCCCGGGCCGCCGAGTGACCGTCCTCAATCCCCGCGGAATGCCCGTGGGAAGGATGGCGGGCCGCGCCGGCCACTGGGTCTACGGGCGAGAGCACCAGCCCTGCCTGAAATGCCGGACGCCCATCCGACGGGGCGTCCTGGGCAAACCCGGCGGCGAGGAAGAGCGGAATATCTATTTCTGCCCACAGTGCCAGCCGTTGCTGTCTTAGCGTTGCGCCGATGGCGGCCCGGGCTGGGCCACCTTTCAACTATGCGGAGCGGCGTCCCGTCTGTCGGAATCCACGGCACGTGACTCCACAGCACTCTCGCCATGCTCCTGGCCGGGAAGTGCCGCGGGGACCATAAAACGCGGCAGCAGCAACTGGACCAGGGGCCCGATGGCCAGGGCGTACACCACAGTGCCCACACCCACCGAACCGCCCAGCAGCCACCCAACGCCCAGCACCACTACCTCGATCAGGGTGCGGGACACCCGGACGGACCAGCCGGTGCGGCGGGCGAGGCCGGTCATCAGGCCATCACGCGCGCCGGGGCCGAACCGTGCACCGATATAGCACGCTGAGGCGATTGCATTCAGTAGCACGGCGCCGGCCAGCATCGCGATCTGGCCGCCGAGGTGCGAAACACCGGGGATCAGGGCCAGGCCGATATCAGCGAACACGCCCACCAGAACTGCGTTGCACAGCGTGCCGAATCCAGGCCACTGGCGTAGCGGAATCCAGAGGAGCAGCACCAGGAAGCTCACGGCGATGACAACCACTCCGATGCTCAGGCCGGTCTTGCTGGCCAGTCCCTGATGGAATACATCCCAGGGGTCCAGGCCCAGGCCGGCGCGGATGAAGACGGCCAAGGAGATGCCGTACATGGCAAGGCCGGTGAAGAGCTGGAGGAGTCTGCGGATCATCATTCATTCACTCTGGCAGGTAACTGGCATTGATTTACATAGCCAGTTTGAGATACTGGCTTTATGTCCGGCTCTTTGAACCCCTCCGCCCTGGCCCGCCTCCTGGGGAGTTGGCAGGCTGGTGCCGCGCCCGCCTACCGGGAGCTCGCCGACGTCGTACGCCTGCTGGTCCTGGATGGCAGGGTGCCCCTCGATACCGCCTTGCCCAGCGAGCGGGCACTGTCCGAGACCCTCGGCATCAGTCGGACCACCGTTACGGCCGCCTATAGGCACCTGCGGGAGCAGGGGTTCCTCAGCAGCGGTCAGGGCAGCCGGGGACGTACCCGGATCCCCCGCCTCACGCCTCCGGGGACCAGCCTGGTGATGGGCCAGGGGCTCATCACTCCTGGACGGGCGTCCCCGAGACTTGCAGCGCCGGGGCTGGAAGCACCGGAAGGGCTGATAGACCTCGCCTATGCCTCGATGCCAGCCAGCGGCGAAGTGGTCCACCGCGCATTCGCCGCCGCCCTGACCGAGCTTCCTGCATTGTTGCCGGGATTCGGGTACGACGCCATCGGCCTGCTGCCCCTGCGCGAGGCCATAGCGGAGCGATACACTTCGGCCGGGGTCCAGACTACGGCCGCGCAGATCCTGGTGACCTCGGGCGCCCAGCACGCCCTCAATATCGTGATCCGCGCCCTGGCCGGACGCCAGGACAAAGTGCTGGTGGAACACCCCAGCTACCCCAACGCCCTGGATGCCATCCGCGCAGCGGGCTGCCGCCCGGTCCCTGTCGCCTTCACCACAGCCACCCACGGGGCCGGGCATGATCCGGCGGGGAATCACGAAGCGGGCAGCCATCAGGTACATGCGTGGAACATGCACGCGCTGCAGGCCGCGATGCTGCAGCAGCGCCCCAAGCTTGCGTATGTGGTGCCGGACTTCCACAATCCCACCGGACTGGTCATGAAGGATGCCCAGCGGCGGCAGCTGGTCCGCGCGGCGGCGGCCGCAGGCACGGTGCTGGTGGTGGATGAGACGCTCCGCGAGCTGGACCTCGACGGCGCCGCCACCACTCCGGTGGCCGCATTCAGCTCCGCGGTGGTCGCTATCGGCTCACTCAGCAAATCGCATTGGGGCGGACTCCGCACCGGTTGGATCCGCGCCTCCGAACCCATGATCCAGCGCTTCGCAGCGGCACGGACCTCGCTGGACCTGGGCGGCCCAGTCATGGAGCAGTTGGCGGCGGCACACCTGGTCCGAGCCATGGACGAGCCCCTGCCGAGCCGGCTTGAGGTGCTCCGGAACAACCGCTCGGCACTGCTGGAGCTGCTCCACGGACATCTGCCGGAGTGGGAAACTGCCTGGCCCTCCGGGGGGCTGTCCGCATGGTGCAGGCTGCCGGCCCCGGTCAGCACGGCCCTGACCGTCATCGCCCCGGACTTCGGCATCCGGCTGGCTGCCGGGCCGCGTTTCGGAATTGGCGGTGCGTTCGAACGCTATCTCCGGGTGCCGTTCACCTTGCCGCCGCAGCAGCTGGAAACGGCGGTCCGTGCCCTGAAATCTGCCCAGGACAGGCTCGACGCCGCCCCGCAGCTCCGCCGGACGCTCAAGACTGCGCCCGCCGTGGCGATCGCCTGAGCGGTGGTGGCTTACCGACCAGCGGACCAGGAAACCCGAAAGTTCCCCGGGCCACGCGCCCCCTGACGGGCCCCGCACCCCCGGCGGCATCACCCGTCGTCGAACCTTTAGGAGCTGCTCCGCGCGCCGGGCTCTGCGGTGCGGCCCATGCGCTGCTTTGCCGTGTTGCTTCCGGGACCGATGGGAATGTGCGATGTTGCTTTCGCCAGGCCAAAGCTCGGCATTCCGTTGTACACAACCTCGATTCCCCCGGCGGGCACCTTGTAGGTTTCGTGCCAGACACCCACATCCCCCGTTCCGGAAAGCTCTTTCATGAAGCGCCGCCAGGGTTCGAGGTGCGGGGATTCCCTGTCGGCAGCGAATTTCCGGAGGTGTTCGGGACTCTTCCAGTAGCTGAGCAGCACCGTTGTACGCCCGAACCACTGCTCGTGGCCCAGCATGCCCGACGCCGGATCGCTGGCGAGATGCTGGAGCATCCTGGGCATCGCCGCAGCTACCTTCGCGACGGTTCCGACCTTCCACCACCGGTTCGCGCGCATGCCGATCAGGAAGACGGTCACGGACTCACCGTCGATGTCAGCGGTGTAGCGGCCCGGAAATACCTGCTGCGCCATGAGAGCTCCTTGGGTTGGGTTTCATAACCTTGTTCCATAACACTGTTACGAAACAAGGTTATGGAACAATGGACCCCATGGCAAGACCCGTAGTACATACCGACTCTGTCAGGCAGGAACTCCTCGCCGCCGCGGCAGACCTCGTAGACCGGGAGGGCCCCGCACGGGTCACGCTGCGTGACGTCGCCACCGCCGCCCAGACATCCACCACAGCGGTGTACTCCCTGTTCGGCGGAAAGTCCCAGCTGTTGACAGCAGTGGTGGATGACGGGTTCCGCTCCTTCCGCGACTCCCAGGTCGCCGCAGCCCCGGACGGGCTGCGCGCACTGGGCCTGGCCTACCGGACGTGGGCACTGGAACACCAGGCCCTGTACCGGCTGATGTTCGGCGGCGCGCTGGCAGCGTATGCCGATTGCCGGCCCAGCCCCGACGCAGCCGCGGACGCCATGGAACCACTGCTTGAAGCCGTCGCTGCGGCCCAGTCAGCCGGGACCCTTCTGGTGGCGCCGGTGGAGAGCGTTGCCACTGCGATCTGGGGCCAGGTCCACGGCCTTGTGGGGCTGGAACTGGCCCAGGTCGGCTCGCCCGATACCGATTGGGAGGCCGTGTTTGCGTCAGCCTTGGACGCGGTCGCCCGGGGCTGGGGCGTCTGAAAACGGGCCAACTCGGCTCAGCGTGGACTAGTGGCCAGCGGCACCGGCCGGGTGCCGCTGGCCTACTCCTATGAGTGTGGCCTACGCGTACACTTTCTCCAGCAAGCCAGCCCACGCCTGGGCGGTGGCCTCCGGGGCGCCGCTGCCGTTGCCGCTGAAATCGTGCACCGTCATTCCCACCGGCGCACCGAACGCATTTCGACCAAAGAACCTGTACATCGCATCGGACGTCCGCAAGCCAAGGAAGTGCTCGCTGGAGAAGTCCACTTCCCCGGAAACCCGGCCCACGCTGTCGAGCTCCAACTCCACTGCCGACCCCTGGGCCGCCGATGCCACGCCGAGGGCGTTCTTCAGCTGCACGAATCCGTCCGGCACCTGTGACGCCGCGGGCCCCTGGATGTCCGTGAACACCACCGGCTTGCCGTCGAAGTGCTTCAGATACTGGCCCAGGGTGTGGAGGTAGAACCCGGTGTGCTTGCTGGCGCCGTCGTACTGTTCGTCCCAGTTATCTGCGAAGATCCCGCTGTGGACATAGTGCAAGCGGGCGCGGCCGCCGTCGAGCGGTTCCAGAACGTGCTCCAACTGGTTGAACCAGCCGTCCGGGCCATCCATCCGGGACACAAGGTGAGTGGGGTATTCCTTGACGGTCTTGACGTCCGGCCACTGATCCGTGGGAAACATCCAGGCCGGCGTGCCATTCGTGACAGCCTCCCAGACGCGCTCCGGTGTGCCGGGGAGTTCGGTGTCGTAGACGATCTCAAATTCACAGTTTTCAGTCATTGTCCTGTTCCTTGGTAGAAGTGGGTTTGTTTGGGGTCTTGAGCACGGGATGAAGCGCCACAACCAGCCGGTGACGGCGACCGATGCCAGACGGGGTGCCACTTGGGGAGGTGGCGCCGTCGTGGTACTTGTCCACCAGGCGGGTCACCGCCACCCCGAGTTCCTCGGCGAATGCCGCCCGGTCAGCAGCGGTCCGAAAGGTGATTTCGCCGTCGATGGCAAAAGTGGCGAGCTTCTGCCGCGCGGCAGCGGCACCGGCAATCAGCTTGCCCATTTCCTGCACCGTCCGGCCTGCGAGAGCCAGCAGCCAGAAGGCCGAGAAGCGGTCCGAGAATCTATGGGGATCCGGGGCCACAGAGGCAAGGGCAACGGGCGAGATCAGGTAGGAGGCCGCCGTGGCCTGCAGGACCCTTTCCGTGACGTTCCCTTTCCGCCGCTCCTCCACCAGCTGCACCAGACCGTGCCGCTCCAGGGCCTTGAGGTGGTAGTTGACCTTTTGCCTGGGCAGTCCCACTTTTGCGGCGAGCTGCGTGGCGGACCCTGGTTCGGCCAGCTCCTGGAGGATGCGTGTGCGGATCGGGTCCAGCGAAGCCTCCGCCGCGGCCGGGTCCTCGATCACTTCAATGTCCAACATGCGTCGAGTATGGCATCCGACAATTTTATTTGTCAAGAACTTTTTTATCGTCGGTGATGAAATCGTGGGAACGCTGCCAGTTCGCCGGAAGCTTCCGGCGAACTGGCAGGCTTCCGGCGAGTTCGCCATGACGCAGCGAAGTCGGCATCACGGGCGGGGCCGGAAAAAGGCGGCATCCCGGCCCAGCCTGGCAGAAAGTAGAATGGACCAGTGATGCAATCCCCCCTCCCCGTGCGCGACGGCGTCAACGCCACCCGTCTGCGCCTGCCGGAGGAGGGCCCTTGGACCACCGCTATGGACTACATGATGCACCGCTGGGGCCACATTGACCCGCAGGGCATCGAGGACAGGTTCGACGCCGGCGAGATAGTGGGCGAGGGCGGCGTCCCCCTCAACCGGGCCACGAAACTCGAGGACCACACCTTCATCTGGTATTACCGCAGCTTGCCGCCCGAAACGCGGATCCCCGTTGAGCTGAACATCCTGCACCAGGACGAGCACCTCCTGGTGGTGGACAAGCCACACTTCCTGCCCACCACTCCCGGCGGCACCTACATCCAGGAGTCTGCCCTGGTCCGGCTGCGGAACCAGCTGGACCTGCCCGATCTGATCCCCATGCACCGCCTGGACCGCATGACGGCGGGAATCCTGCTGCTCTCCACCAACCCTGAAACGCGCGGCAAGTACCAAGTGCTCTTCGAGAAGCGCCAGGTGCAGAAGGAATACGAATGCGTGGCCGCCGCGGAGCCGGCCGTCGGGTATCCCGGCGTCGACTTCCCCGTGGTGGTGCGGAACCGGATGACCAAGTCCCGCAGCTACCTGCTGGCCGAGGTCATCGAGGGCGAACCGAACGCGGAGACCCGGATCGAACGGTTGGGAACGTTCGACGGCGGCGCTTCCGCCGCTGGGCCCGTCCGCCGCGCGCTGTACCGCCTTGAACCTCACTCGGGGAAGACTCACCAGCTGCGGGTGCACATGGCTTCACTCGGTTTAGGCATAGTGAACGACGCGTTCTATCCCGACCTGTTGGACAAGGCTCCGGACGACTACGCACGGCCGCTGCAGCTCCTGGCCCGCGGAATCCGCTTTGTTGACCCCGTCTCGGGCAGGCCTGTGGAGTACCGCAGCCGCCTGCAACTCAGCGAGGCTGTACCCACACGGCGTTGAAGTCGTCCTCCATCTCCGGGCTGAACAGCACAAATTCCACCAGCTCCAGTGCGCTTCCTGGACGGGAGGCAGCAAACCCGGTGACGGCGTCGGGGGCTGCTTCCGCCACCTTGCGCCCGGCCCATCCGTAGACCCCACCTCCCACGGCCGGAAAAGCAAGAGAACGGGCCCCCAGCGCATCCGCCAGGCGCAAGCTTTCGCTGAAACAGGAAACCAGGAGCGCCTTGTTGGTCTGCCCGGCGTGGCGGTTTGGGCCTACAGTATGGATGACCCATCGCGCCGGGAGCCGGAAGCCCGGGGTGGCGACGGCGGCACCGGCCGCCAGCCCGTGCTGCAGGTCCGTAGCTCGGAGTTCCCGGCAGGCGGCCAGCAGTTCTGGTCCGGCTGCCCGGTGGATGGCCCCGTCCACTCCGCCGCCGCCCAGCAAGCCGGAGTTGGCCGCGTTCACGATCGCGTCCACGGCACGGGTGGTGATATCGCCCTGGATAATCCGGGTCCGCATGCCGCCAGTCTCCCACCGGTGGCCTCTGGATGACAGGCCGGAGCAGGAATATCCTTGGGGGTCCGGGGCCTGATTTGCATGATTTCCGAACGGTCCGCGGCAGTAGGCACAAGGTGAGGAAACATCATGGACCAGCTCATCGAAATCCCCGGGGACCGCACAGCCTCCAAATTCGCCTACGCCGCAGCGGGCCTGGGCACCCTCGGCGTGGCCACGCTCGGCGCAATGTACGCCGTTGAGGTGCCTCGAAACGGACCCTACATCTTCGGCACCATTAACGACGCAACCGGTGGTGTCTTCAGCGTGGTCATCATCCCCGTGATAGTCCAGGTCCATCGCCGCCTACCCCGCACACCGGGCTCCGAGGCTGGGAAATGGCTGGTGGTAACGGCTTGTGCCTCAGGATCCGCCAGTTCGTTCCTGCTCGTCTTCAAGCAGCTCGATTTCAAGACATCCACAGCCATCTCGGTCGGAGCAATGATCGTCCAGGCGGCCTGGTTCCTGCTGGCCCACCGGGCGCTGTCGAAGGCCAGCGGCTATCCACGTGGGCTTGCAAAGCTAGGGAAGACCATCGGCGGAGCCCTGGTGGTCGCCCTCCCTTTGGTCGGTCTGGCCGTCGCTGAGCAGGCACCGGCATGGATCCGCTGGGGTGTTGGCGGAGCCGGGGTGGCCTTGGGGGCCGCTGCCTGGGTCGCCTGGCCTTACTGGTACTTCCTCGCAGGCCGGCACCTTAGCCATGTTCCTGAAGAAGCGACGGCGCCCGGAGGGTTCCTCGAAGCCTGACACGGCCACAGGCACGGCCTGCCGCCGACTCGCCTACCGCGAACCGCCCGCCCGCCAACCCGCCGGGCGCCTCCGCCTGCCGGCCGGAAGTGCGGTACTTTGTGGCCATGGACTTTGGCAATGCCGACAGCTGGGGAGCCGCGATCTATTTCTGGATCATCCCCCTGGTGCTCGGCGACGCCATTTTCCCGCCCATCCCGTCCGAAATGGTAGTGATCACCGGAGGGGCGCTCTCCGCGGACGGCCGGGCCAATGTGTTCGTGGTGGCGGCCCTGTCCGCGGTGGCTTCCTGGATCGGAGATATGGTGGTGTTCCAGCTGTTCAAGCGCCGGCTGAGCCATGTCCTGGACCGCTGGCGCTGGGGCCGGAAGGTCCACAGCGGCATCCATCAGGCCATCGCCAAGGCCGGACGCTCCTCCACGTACGGGACCATCATCGGCGCAAGATTCCTCCCCGGCGGCCGGCTGGCGACATCAGCCGCGGCAGGGATCGCAGACGTTTCCGTCCGTGGATACAGCCTGTGTGCCGGCCTGGGCGCGTTGTTGTGGGCCAGCTGGCTGGTAGGCCTGGGCTACTTCACCGGGTCCGCCACCAAGCTACCTTTCTGGGCCAGCTCCCTGATCGGTGTGGCGCTGGGCCTGGTGATCGGCGTCGTCGTCGGAATAATTGTGACGCGCAAGCGCGGCACCCGCTCGCCCGTCGACGAGCCCGGCGGTCCGGCCTGAATTCCTGGCCCACCGGGGCCTGAGTTGCCGGGTCTAAACGGGCGCCCAGCGGCCGCGCTTGCGGCGTAGCACCATGAGTGAGCCGGTCAGCGCAACCCGTTCGACGGCGTCGCGCATCATCGCCGCAGACTCACGCGCCTGCTGGTTCTCGACGTTGTATCCGGTGGGCTCTACCAGGAACCGGAGGTTCAGTTGCGGGACCCCGCCGGCAATGCCCAACTGGTTGGACTCCACGTGGTGGCGGGTCTCAAGTGCCTCGACGGCGGCGGCCATCACCGCTTCCGGCGGGTTCCCGGGCTTGAGGCCGGTGATCTTCAGGCGGGTCTGGAACGACGGCATGCCGTCAACCCTATCCCGGCCGCACCTAGTCCTGCTGTGCGCCGCTGTCCCGGACGGGCACGGACCAGCGTTCCTCGATGTGGCCGAAGCGCCATATGCCCAAGGCAACGAGCCATGTGAAGATGAAGAGCGCCACCGTGGTGTATCCGATGGCGGTCAGGTCGAGTCGGCCGATCACAGCCAGCGGCCCGGAGCGGATACCGGTGCTGTCCACCAGGAGGGATATCAGCTGGACGGATCCGATTCCGAGCGCAACTGCCACGGACAGCCCGGTCACCACCACGTTGTAATAGATCCTGCGGACCGGTTTGGACAGCGCCCAGCGGTACGCGAGGGTCATGAAGCAGCCGTCGAGCGAATCCAGCAGGCTCATGCCCGCTGCGAAGAGCACGGGCAGCGTGAGGATCGCGTACCAGGGCAGGGCGGACGCCGCTGCCCCCGCGGCCAGGATCAGCAGGCTCACCTCCGTGGCGGTGTCAAACCCCAGCCCGAACAGCAGACCCACGCCATACATCTGCCACGGCCTGGTGATCAGCCGGGTCAGACGGCCGAAGATCCTTGTCAGCAAACCTCCGGTGGCCGGCTGGTTTTCCAGGCTGGCGCCGTTGTCCTCGCAGGCCCTCGGGCGCCGTGCCGATCTGAGCACATCGACGAGGATGGCAAGGTTCAGGACGCCAATGAGGTAGAGAAAGACCCCAGAGACCGCCGTCCCGAAAAGCTGGAGGCTCACCTGGGTTTCGCCCACCACCACCGCCCCCTGGTCCGATAGGCTCCTGATTCCGGCTGCCAGCAACGCGCACAGTCCAAACACGATGCTCGAGTGGCCCAACGAAAACCAGAAGCCCACAGACATGGGCCTGTCTCCCTCATGCCCGTCACCGGAGAGCTTGCGGGTCGTGTTGTCGATGGCTGCGATATGGTCGGCGTCGAAAGCGTGACGGAGCCCCAACGTGTAGGCGGCAACCCCGAGGCCAACACCGAATACCCCGGACGACGACGCCGGAAGATTCTCCGGCGCCCCCACCATCAGCAGCACTCCCCAGCCAGCGACATGCAGGAGCAGCACAACGGATGCCATTCCACCGATTGATGCCCGTTCCCGGCCGGTCAGGGAGGATCGGGACGGCCTGGACCGGGCTTCGGGCTGCCTGAAGTTTTCAGCCTCCGGCTGCTTCATTTCCGGGCCTCCGGCTTCCGCGACTTCCGCGACACTGCAGAATATGGGACGACTATACGCCCGTATCCGATACATCCACAGCTGTCAAATAATGAGGTTGCGTTAAACCCGGGACGAGCCTATCTTGGCAAGAGAGGGGGCACTCCCGATGCACGAACTCTCGATCGTACAAAGCCTCATAGACGCGGTTCTGGACAGGACCGGCGGCCAGGCAGTCACGGGTGTCAACCTTCGGATCGGGCCGTTGTCCGGAGTCCTCCCTGATGCCCTCCGTTTCTGTTTTGATGTTGTATCCGCGGGCACCACCTTGGCTGGTGCACGGCTGGAGATCGATGAGCCGCAGGGTCGGGGGCGTTGCCGCACGTGCGGCAACGCCTTCCTGCTCCCGGACATGTTCCTGCTCTGCCCGTGCGGCAGCGCGGACGTCGAAGTAGTCAGCGGGCGCGAACTTATGCTGATGTCGGTGGAGGTGGCGTAGGCAATGTGTACCACGTGCGGCTGCGGCGACGAGGCCGCCCCCAGGGTGTACTCGCTCGAAGTCCCGGGCGCGCAGGCGCATGTGCATACCCACGAACAGGGGCAGGCACATACCCATGACGGGCACACCCACAGCCACGAACACATCCACTCCCGCGAACACGATCATCCGCACACTGCCGGTAACAACCACGCACCCGAGCTCATCCCCCTGGAGCAGAACCTGCTGGCCAAGAATGACCTGCTCGCGGAGAGGAACCGCGGCTGGCTTGCTGGACGGAGGGTCCGGGCCTTGAACATGATGAGTTCCCCCGGCGCCGGAAAGACCACGCTGCTGGTGCGCACCCTCACGGAGCTCGGCGACCGGCTGCGGGCCGGAGTCATCGAGGGGGACCAGGAAACCTCTCTCGACGCAGACCGCATCCGCACCGCCGGACGGCCCGTGGTGCAGATCAACACCGGGGCGGGCTGCCACCTCGACGCCGATATGCTCCGCCGCGGGCTCGACGCTCTCGATCCGCCGATGGGTTCAACCGTGTTCATTGAGAATGTGGGAAATCTCGTCTGCCCGGCCCTTTTCGACCTGGGCGAAGCAGCCAAAGTAGTAGTCGTCTCAGTGACGGAAGGTGATGACAAACCGCAGAAGTACCCGCACATGTTCATCGCAGCTGACTTGGTGATCATCAACAAGTCTGACCTGCTCCCCTACGTCGATTTCGACGTCGACGAGTGCCTACACCGCATTCGTCACCTCAACGCGCACGCGCAATTCCTGGTCCTCTCGGCCACTACCGGCGACGGCCTTGCCGCCTGGTATGACTGGCTGGACGGCCGCACCGCCCGGACAGAGACCGGGACAGGGTCTCTGGAAGAGTCCCTGACAGAATCACACTGAGCCCCTCACGGGCCGCGGAAAGAGGCAACGATGCCTACGGAGACTTCCCTCAAGGCCGAAGAAACCCTGATTCACGTGCTGTGGATCAACGCAGGATTGAGCTGCGACGGCGATTCCGTCGCCCTGACCGCGGCTACCCAGCCCAGCGTGGAGGAGATCGCCCTCGGAGCACTGCCGGGCCTGCCCCGCATCGCCATGCACTGGCCCCTGATCGACTTCGAATGCGGCCCCCAGGAAGGGGCGGACGACTTCCTGGAGTGGTTCCGCAAGGCGGACCGCGGAGAGCTGGAGCCGTTTGTCCTGGTGGTTGAAGGGTCCATCCCCAACGAAAAGCTGCACGACGCTGGCGGCTACTGGTGCGGGTTCGGCAACGATCTTGCCACCGGACAGCCGATCACCACGAGCGAGTGGCTGGACCGGCTGGCGCCCAAGGCAACCGCCATCATCGCCGCGGGTACCTGCGCTACATACGGCGGCATCCATGCCATGGCGGGAAACCCCACCGGCGCCATGGGCGTCCCGGACTACCTGGGCTACGACTGGAAATCCAAGGCCGGCATTCCCATCGTTTGCGTGCCCGGCTGCCCCATCCAGCCGGACAACCTCTCCGAAACGATGACCTACCTCCTGTACCAGGCCACCGGACAGGCCCCGATGATCCCCCTGGACGACGCCCTGCGACCCACCTGGCTGTTTGGGAAAACAGTCCATGAAGGCTGCGACCGGGCGGGCTACTACGAGCAGGGCGACTTCGCCACCGAGTACGGCTCCCCCAAGTGCATCGTCAAGCTAGGCTGCTGGGGTCCGGTGGTCAAGTGCAACGTTCCCAAGCGTGGATGGATGAACGGGATCGGCGGCTGCCCGAACGTTGGCGGCATCTGCATCGGCTGCACCATGCCGGGCTTCCCGGACAAGTTCATGCCGTTTATGGACGAACCCCCCGGAGGCAAGCTCTCAACCAGCACTATCCGCCCCTACGGAGCCGCCATCAGGGCGTTGCGCGGCATCACCACCCACACGCTGGACCAGGAGCCCAAGTGGCGCCGGCCCGGGCGTGAACTCCTGACCGGCGCACAGCGCACTTGGTGACCACCCCTTTCCAGACAGGTGAAGAACATGACCTCAACGATTCCAATGCCGTCCGGGAGCGGGACAGACAACAGCAACCTTGTGGAGATGGCCTGGGATCCCATCACCAGGATTGTCGGCAGCCTGGGCATCTACACGAAGATCGACTTTGCGAACAAGCAGGTGGTGGAGTGCAAGAGCACGTCCTCGATCTTCCGCGGATACTCCATCTTCATGAAGGGCAAGGACCCCCGGGACGCCCACTTCATCACCAGCCGCATCTGCGGGATCTGCGGCGACAACCACGCAACCTGCTCCTGCTACGCGCAGAACATGGCCTACGGCGTGAAGCCTCCAAACCTGGGTGAGTGGATCGTCAACCTGGGCGAGGCGGCGGAGTACATGTTCGACCACAACATCTTCCAGGAAAACCTGGTGGGCGTGGACTACTGCGAAAGAATGGTTTCCGAAACCAACCCCGGAGTCCTGGCCAAGGCTGAAAATACGCGCGCCCCGCACGAGGCCGACCACGGTTACCGGACCATCGCGGACATCATGCGCTCCCTGAATCCGTTCACCGGGGAGTTCTATCGCGAGGCGCTGCAGGTCAGCCGGGCCACCCGCGAGATGTTCTGCCTCATGGAAGGCCGCCACGTGCATCCGTCCACGCTCTACCCGGGCGGGGTGGGAACCGTGGCCACCATCCAGCTCATGACGGACTACATCACCCGGCTCATGCGGTACGTGGAATTCATGAAAAAGGTAGTCCCCATGCACGACGACCTTTTCGATTTCTTCTACGAGGCGCTGCCGGGCTACGAACAGGTAGGCCTGCGCCGGACGCTGCTGGGATGCTGGGGCTCCCTCCAGGACCCCGACTACTGCAACTTCGAGTACAAGGACATGACCCAGTGGGGCCGCAAGATGTTCGTCACTCCGGGCGTGGTGGTGGACGGCAAGCTGGTCACCACGGACCTGGTCCGCATCAACCTGGGCATCCGCATCATGCTGGGGTCCTCCTACTACGAGGACTGGGAAGACCAGGAAATGTTTGTGACCCACGATCCGCTGGGTAATCCAGTGGACCGCCGCCACCCCTGGAACCAGCACACCAACCCCAGGCCGCAGAAAAGGGACCTCAAGGAAAAGTACAGCTGGGTTATGTCCCCTCGCTGGTTCGACGGCCAGGACAACCTTGCCCTGGACACCGGCGGCGGCCCCCTGGCACGGCTCTGGGCCACGGCGCTCGCCGGCCTGGTGGACATCGGCTACATCAAGGCAACCGGCACGAGCGTGCAAATCAACCTCCCCAAAACTGCGCTCAAGGGTCCTGTTTCTTTCGAATGGAACATCCCCCAGTGGAGCAACACCCTGGAACGCAACCGGGCCCGCACCTACTTCCAGGCCTACGCGGCCGCAGCGGCACTGCACTTCGCCGAGAAGGCGCTGGAGGAAATCCGGGCCGGCCGGACCAAGACGTGGGAGACCTTCACGGTTCCGGACGAGGCCATCAGCTGCGGCTTTACCGAAGCGGTCCGCGGCGTCCTCTCGCACCACATGGTGATCCGCGACGGCAAGATCGCCAACTACCATCCGTACCCGCCCACCCCCTGGAACGCCAGCCCCACGGACTCGGCCGGGGTTTCCGGCCCCTACGAGGACGCGGTGCAGGGCCAGCCGATCTTCGAGGAGAACGACCGCGAGCACTTCAAAGGCATCGACATCATGCGGACCGTCCGCAGCTTTGACCCGTGCCTGCCTTGTGGTGTCCACATGTACCTGGGCAACGGCCAGACCCTGGAAAAGCTCCACTCGCCCACTCAAGCGCTCACCGGAGAGTAACCTGCCATGCCCGGCGGGGACCGGCCGCTACAGACCGGCGAACGGATAGGCACCCTCCTCGACGCCCTCGGAGCCGGCGGGGCGGTTGCCCGCGGGCGCGCCGAAGACCTGGTCCGCCAGGTCACCGCCATGTACGGCTCGGGGCTGGAACGCATGCTGGAAATCCTCGACGAGCAAGGAAAGCTCGACGACGGCACGCTGGCGGCGCTCGCCTCCGACGAACTGGTGTCCGGCCTGCTGATCATCCACGGGCTGCATCCCGAGTCGATGGAGACAAGGGTAGCCGGGGCTCTGGACAGCGTCCGGCCCTACCTGGGCTCCCATGGCGGGGACGTCGAACTGCTGGACATCAGCCCGGAGGGTGTAGTGCGGTTGAAGCTGCTCGGCACCTGCCAAGGCTGCCCGTCGTCGTCCGTCACCCTGAAGTTCGCCGTCGAGGAGGCGATTGAAACGGCGGCCCCGGAGGTAACGGCCATCGAAGTGATGGAAGCGGAAAAGCACGCCGCCACGCCTGCCTTGATCCCGGTTGACGCCCTGCTGGTCCGGATGAACCACGCTGACCCAAGCGCCGCGGGCAACGGCTGGCATGACCAGCCGGAAGGATCCTGGGAGCCCGTCCCCGGAGTCGCCGATCTGGAACCCGGCGACGTGGCCGGGTTCCTGGTGGGTGGCTATTCGCTCCTGGCCTGCCGGACCGGGCAGGACGTCTATGCATACCGGGACTACTGTCCGCGATGCGCCGGGTCCATGGCTGGCGCAGCCCTGCAGCGCGCCCTCGCAGCCCCGGCCGGCGCAGGACTCCTGCGCTGCCCCACCTGCCGCGCACACTTCGACGTCCGCCAGGCCGGCTCCTGCCTTGAAGACCGGAGCCTGCACCTGGACCCGCTCCCGCTGCTTGTGCGGAGCGGTGTGATGTCCGTAGCCGTGCCGGTTGCGGCAGGGAAGGGCGGCTGACGTGGAGACGCCCGGGCTGCCCGTTGCGCTGTTGCGCCGGATCGCTGCCGCGCCGCCGGCAGCACCCGCTGGCGAGCGCTGCGAAATGTGCGGGGAGCCCATCGCCGCCGAACATCAGCACGTCGTGGACCTGGACAGCCACGCCATGATGTGCACCTGCCGGCCGTGCTACCTGCTTTTCACGGACAGCAACGCCCACCTCCGGTACAGGTCGGTGCCGGACCGGTACCTGTCCTTCCCCGATTTTGAGCTTGGCCCGGGCCAGTGGGACGAGCTGGAGATCCCCGTGGGACTGGCGTTCTTCTTCCGCAGTTCCAGAATGGAGCGGACGGTTGCGTTCTATCCTGGCCCTGCCGGCGCCACCGAATCCGAGCTGCCCCTCGACGCGTGGGATGCCGTGATGGCGCGGAATCCCGCCCTGTCCATAGCGGCCCCGGACACTGAGGCGCTCCTGATCCGGGGACCCGGCAACGACCACCCCGAGGCCGATTGCCATCTGGTCCCCGTAGACGCCTGTTACGAGCTGGTGGGCCACCTGCGGCGCCTGTGGCGGGGGTTCGACGGCGGCCAGGAGGCCCGCGACCAGCTCACCGCTTTCTTCGACCGGGTCAGCAGCCGCAGCAAGCCGGTCCACGAAACCATCAGGGAATCAACGTCGGGAGGGCCCCAGTGATTGCACTGGCGTTCGAGGTCCTGGACATCCAGCCCGAACCGTACGCGGCCGCACCCCAGTTCACCGCGACGCTGCGCGTGACCGAATCCACCGGTGCCGCGGTACACGCCATCGCCCTGCGGTCCCAGGTCCGGATCCTGCCCCAGCGCCGCGGCTACGCGCCCGAGGAAGAAGCAGGCCTGCTTGACCTATTCGGCGAGCGCAGCCGCTGGCCCACCACCCTCAAGTCTTTCCTCTGGCTGCAGTGCAGCACCATGGTCCAGGGCTTCACCGGGGAAACCGAGGTGCGGCTCCCACTGCCCTGCACCTTTGACTTCGAGGTTTCCGCCGCCAAATACCTGCAGTCCCTGCACGGCGGCTTGATTCCGCTGGAGCTGCTGTTCTCCGGCACGGTTTTCACCAAGGGCCAGGCCGGCTTCGGCGTGGAACAGGTGCCGTGGGACCTGGAGGCCTCCTACCGGCTTCCCGTGGACGCCTGGCGCCGGCTCATGGACCACTACTTCCCCAACACCGGCTGGCTCCGCCTGGACCGGGATGTGCTGGCTGCGCTGTCGCACTACAAGGCGGCCCGGGGCCTGACCTCCTGGGATGCCACCATGGAAAGCCTGCTGGAAAATGCCGCCGTGGTATCCCCTGCCGCGGTAGCCCCGGCGGCATGGTCAGGAGACCCGGTGCCATGAACATGAGCCTGGGCCTTGCCCGAGCCGTGGCCGATGCCGTCCTGTACGAGGGCTACCTGCTCTACCCGTACCGCGCGTCCTCGCAGAAGAACCAGGCCCGGTGGCAGTTCGGCATTCTCGGCCCGCCCGGCGCCTCCGCAGCCGGCACGGGCGAGGAGCCGGACATGTTCGCCGACTGCCTGCTCACCCCTGGACTGCAGGCCGCCGCTGAAGTCCACCTGCGCTTTTTGCAGCTTCAGAGCCGGTCGGTCGAGGAAACGGACGACGACGGCGGGTTCACGGCGGTGGATGAGCTCGCGGTCGGCGCCGCCCGCTGGCTGAGCTGGGACGAAGCCGTGGAACGGGAAGTCACGCTCGGGCCGTTGGCTGTGGAGGGGCTCAGGTGGGAGTCGGTTCTGCCTGTGAAGGTTTCCGGCGGCGAGGACACCGAGGAACTCCGCGACGCTTCGGGGCGGCTGGCAGGGAGGCTGGTCCGCCGTCGTCGTCCGCTTCACGCTCAGGTGAGGCTTTCAGCGGCGCCCGCCGGCGGGGGGCTGGTCAGGCTGCGCGTCAGGGTGGAAAATGTCGGGGTTGATGATGCGGCGGCGAACGTTTCGGCGGCCGGGCCGACTGGCTGGACCAGGCAGGATGCCATCGCCGAATCCTTCATCGGCACGCACCTGCTCCTGAGCCTTCAGGACGCCGACTTCGTCTCCCTGCTGGAGCCACCGCCCAAAGCGGTGGCCGCGGCGGCCGCCAGCGAGCAGTACCGGTGCTGGCCCGTTCTGGCCGGTCCGGAAGGACAATCGGACGTGCTGCTAGTGTCCCCGATCATTCTGTACGACCACCCCGCCGTGGCCCCCGAAAGCTCAGTGGCCCTGTACGACTCCACCGAAATCGACGAGATCCTCACCCTGCGCGTGCTGACCCTCACCGAAGAGGAAAAGGCCGAGGCCCGCGCAACGGATCCGCGGGCGGCAGCCATCATCGACCGGTGCGAGGCCATGTCCCCCGAAGAGCTGCAGCAGCTCCACGGCATCCTGCGCAGTCCCCATGCCATGGACATTCCGCAACTCCGGCCAGCACCCGGGGACTCAGGAGCTGCGTGGTGGACACCCGAAGCCGAAGCGCTGGTCCAGCCGCACCTGGACGCCGTCCTCATCAACGGGGTTCCGGTGGCCCGGGGCAGCAGGGTCCGGGTGAACCCGAGCAGGCGCGCGGACGCCCAAGACCTGTTCTTCGCCGGGCAGACAGGCCGCGTCACCAACGTCCACTTCGATGTTGACGGCAGCACGCATGTTGGCCTTGTCCTCGACCAGGATCCCGCCGCTGACCTCCACGAGGGTTACGGCAGATCCTTCTACTACTCACCCGAAGAGCTCGAACCCCTGGGTCCCGACGGAAAGGAAAGCCCGCCATGAGAATCATAGGAATGGCCACCGTAGCGTTGCTGGCAGGGTTGGCACTCGGCGCCGTCTATGTGGGGATCCGGTCGGTTCCGGACATCCAGCGATATTTGAACGCACGGCGGATGTGATCC
Source organism: Arthrobacter sp. ISL-48 (assembly GCF_018613805.1). Classification (GTDB taxonomy): domain Bacteria; phylum Actinomycetota; class Actinomycetes; order Actinomycetales; family Micrococcaceae; genus Arthrobacter. The sequence goes on along the minus strand of NZ_JAGGPL010000021.1, from coordinate 15,266 downwards.
CGGAATGACTGTGCTGGTTGCAGGCGTTGGCAACATGTTCCTGCGTGACGACGGCTTCGGACCGGAAGTTGCCCGCCGCCTGGCCTCGGGCGGAACCCTTCCGCCCGGCGTCGAAGTGGTGGACTACGGCATCCGCGGTATGCACCTTGCGTATGACCTCCTGGCCGGCGTTGACATGCTGGTACTGGTGGACGCGGTGCCGCCAGCCTCTGGGCCAGAGCCTGACGGGTCCCGGCCGTCATCTCCGGGAAGCCTCCGGGTGCTCCGGATCCGCAGCGAGGATCTCGACGGCGGTGCCTCCCTGGACCCCCACGGCATGGACCCTGCCAGCGTCCTGGGCAAGCTCCGTACGCTGGGCGGTGAGGTTCCCGTGACCTACGTGGTGGGCTGCGTTCCGGCCGATGTCACCGAGGGCGTGGGACTGACGCCACCGGTGGCCGCAGCACTGCCGTGGGCGGTCGCCGCCGTCGTCGATCTCCTCAGCCACTACACCTCCAAGACCTAAGGCGGACCATCATGTGCCTCGGAATCCCCGGCCGGGTCATCGGCCCGATTGATGGCTACGGCCATCAGCTCGCCCTAGTGGACGTGGCCGGGGTGCAGCGGAAGATCAACATCGGCCTACTGGACGACGGTCCGCTGCCACCGGGCAGCTGGGTCCTGATCCATATGGGCTTTGCGCTCGAGCGGGTGGATCCAGCGGGTGCGGAACGGGCCTTGAACGGCCTGGAACTGATGGGCCAGCCACAGCAACCCAACGACGAACCTGCCGGCTGACTACCACCACCATCAAGCATTACAGGAGCAAGGAGAACGCCATGACACCGATGAATCCGTCCCAACCAACCGGCCCTGAGCCAGGCGGTACCGGACCAGGCAGCGGGGAGCAGGGAACCTCTCCGGGCACCGCCCGTGCCTGGGGCAGCGAGCCGCCCCAGAAGGAGCCCGCACAGCCGGGTTCCGATGAAACTCCAGAGGACGCCGCCCCGGCTCCGGAAGGGGTGGGCGAGAGCACCACCCGGCGCGGTGAAGATGTAATCAAGGAGGAAGGCAAAGAGGCAGGCCGGAAAAGCACCGGTACCGACGCGGGCCCGGTGGAGCGTCCCACCGGTGAATCCACTCCCCGCGACGCGACCGGCATTCAACCGCCGGAAGATCCCGATTCCGCGGCACCGCAGTCGCCCTAGCCGGAGGGATCCAAGGTTCGGTGTTCCAGGCTCAGCGCTCCAGGGCGATGGCTGCGCCGCGATGCTCGACGCCGCTGTTGGCGATTTTAAGGTGCCGGCCGGTGAAGTACTTCAGTTGCTGCAGCTGATGGGAAGTCAGCCGGTCACAGACCCAGTCCCAGTGGAGCGAGACCACATCGCCCGCCGCGAGCCCGGCAACGAAACCGGTACCGTTCACGGCATACTTGGCGGACTCCACCACGGGTTCCCCCACGGCCAAGGACGTTCCGTCCCAAGTCAGGGGACGCGACTTCACCACGGCTTCATCGCCGGTGATGGCCAGGACCTCGCCCCACCGGATCCGGCAGCGGTCCAGGACATTTAGAGCAGTGGCGTACCGACGGTCATCGCGCAACAGGCCCAGCCACGGATAGATTTCGAATACGTGGAAGCTGTGGTGCGGAACGCCGCCGGCCAGCACGCCTTCCACGAGGTGTGGAAACTGCCGACCAGTGCGGGCACGGAACCGGTCTTCCATCGAGTTGCCCATGCTGCTGATGCCCACCGTATCCAGCAAGCTGTTTCCCACCCAGTAGGCCTCCACCACGCGGGCGTCGAGCGGATCGGCGATGCCGTGGGCACCGGCAATCAGTTCCAGGTACGGCCATGCTCCGGCAAAGCCCTTCGCGAGTTCCCGGAGACCTTGGTCCGTGACCCCGGACTGGCCGTAGTGCAGCAGGGCGTCACTGTCCGGAGGCCCGCAGCTCCCCCGCGAATTGGGCGGGTAGCCATAGCGGACAAACAACTGGGCACCATCGATAACCATCTCGTGGCCACCTTCTCCAGGGGTATCTTGAACGTAGCACCGCGGCGCGTCCCGGACAAGGCCGCGGAGAAAGTGCGGAAGAAGGCGCCGGCTATCCGCCGGGGATGGCAAGAACCGTTGACAGCTTGCGCCGGCGAGCGGATGCTGTGAAGACCGAGGCATAGGGGTCACACACCATGGCAACTACTGATCTGAACCGCCGCACAGTCCTTCAACTGCTTGCCGCAGGAGGCTCGGCTGGCTTGTTGTCCGGGTGTGCCGGCACCCCCGGTGTCCCGCCGTCGTCGGGCCTTTCTTCGGACAGCGGGACCGCCAGGACCGGCGGGATCAGCATCACCGACCAGCGCGGCAAAACCATCACCTTCACCCGGCCCGCGACCCGCGTGGTGACCATCCCCATGCCGGCTGCGTCGCTGCTCGTGGCGGTGGACCGCACCGCTGACCATCTCGCTGCCATGCACAACGCATCTTGGGTGGCCATGCGCGACGGCATCATGGGCACCATCTTTCCCAAGGCCCTGGAACTGCCGCACGAGATCGCCACGCAGGACTTCACCGCCAATGTGGAGAGCGTGCGTGCCTTGGACCCTGACGTAGTGATCCAGTGGTCCGACGCCCAGCTCATCGACCCGCTGGAAAAGGCCGGCCTGAACGTCATCGGGCTGACCAACACCGGCAAGCAGGAGGATGTGGACGCGTGGGTAGCCATGTTCGCCGCGATGCTGGGCAAGCCCGAACGCGCCGTGGATATCAAGGCCCGGAGCGATTTGGAACTGGCCACCATCAAGGATCTGGCGGCCAACAGGCACTCCGCCGGGCCCAGCATCCTGTACTTCAACCGGTTCACCGGTGGCCTGAAGGTGGCCGCGGCCAACAGCTACAACGATTTCTACATCAAGCTGGTGGGTGGCACCAATCCGGCAACCGGGGACGATCCGCTGAAAGGCTCGGGGATGGTGGGCCTGGACGTGGAACAGGTGCTGCGCTGGGATCCGGAGATCATCCTGCTGGGGAATTTCGACAACGCCATGCCGCAGGATCTCTACTCTGACCCCGTCTGGCAGACCGTCTCCGCGGTCAAGAACCGGCGCGTCTACAAGGTGCCGCTGGGTGGTTACCGCTGGGATCCGCCCGGGCAGGAATCGCCGCTGATGTGGCACTGGCTCACCGACATCGTGTTCCCTCAGGAGCAGTCCAGGCTCCGGAACAAAGTCATCGAGTACTTCGATTTCCTGTACAGTCACAAGCCCACCGCGGCCGAACTGGACAAGATCCTGTGGACCGCGGCGAACGGGCAATCGGACCACTATCAGCAGTTCAATGCTGCATGACGCCCGCGACCAGAGGTTTGGTACCGGGAGTGCCGGCAGTTCCCGGGAGTCCATGGGCTCCGGCCGGGTCTCCGGCCGGGATCGGGAGAGGCGGCACGGGCTATCGGCCCTGAGGCCGGTTGCCATCAGCACTATCTTCTTGGTCGCTGTGGCCTTGGTGGCCTTGGCCGTGGGCCGGTACAACGTTCCCCTCTGGCACGTGGTGCAGATCCTCGTGGGGCAGGTCGTCCCGGTCCCAACCGAGGCGACTGCCACGGAGCAGAATGTGGTTCTGCTGGTCAGGCTACCCCGCGTGCTGCTGGCGCTGTTAGTGGGCGGCGGCCTGGCCATCGGAGGTGCCGCGCTGCAGGCCATCTTCCACAATCCGCTGGTCAGCCCGGACATCATCGGCGTGTCCGCGGGTGCGTCCTTCGGCGGGGCGCTGGCGCTGCTCCTGGGTCTGGGGACGTTTGCGCTCATCACGAGTTCTTTCGCATTCGGTCTGGTTGCTCTGGCCACGCTGTTCCTGATCACGTCCGGGCGCGGCGGGACTCCCCTGCTGATGATCGTGCTGGGCGGCGTAGTCACCGGATCCTTCTTTTCCGCGCTGGTTGCACTGGTCACGTACCTCGCTGACCCAAACACCACGTTGCCGGCCATCGTGTTCTGGCTCCTGGGCAGCGTGGCCACTGCCACTTTCGGCAAGGTGGCAGTGGCGCTGATCCCCGTAGTCGGTGGCGCACTGGTGCTCCTGGCGCTGCGCTGGCGCATCAACGTGCTCTCCCTGGGTGACGACGACGGCGCTGCTCTCGGGATCCGGCCCCGCCCGCTTCGCTGGGCGGTGCTGGTTTCGGTGGCACTGATCGTGGCCGGAGCCGTGGCGGTCAGCGGCGCCGTCAGCTGGGTGGGCCTGGTGATCCCGCACCTGGCGAGGATGTGGGTGGGTCCGGACCACCGGGTGCTTCTGCCGGTGTCCTTCCTCCTGGGTGGCGCCTACATCATGCTGGTGGACACTGTGGCGCGTACCGCGACGGCGGGCGAGATCCCGCTCGGCGTCCTGACAGCGCTGATCGGTGCGCCTGTCTTTTTTGTCCTGCTGCGCCGGAATCGGGACAGGATCTGGGAAAGTGCTTGAGCTGGACGGGGTGGGGTTTGGTTACCCGAGGACGGCTTGGGTGTTCCGGGGTGTCAGCTTCCAGGTCCTCCCGGGAACCGCCACCGCCGTCCTGGGACCCAACGGCAGCGGCAAGACAACACTGGTGCGCTGCGCCGCCGGGCTGCTCGCCCCGGTCGAGGGAAACGTCACGCGGGGGGCCAGGGCCGGCTATGTCCCGCAAGCCCATGGCAGTACGTTCGCGTACCGGGCCCTGGACATGGTGCTGATGGGACGGGCCCGGCAGATCGACCTCTTCCGTTCGCCGGGCGCGGCGGACCGGGCCGCTTCGCTCGAGGCAATGGACCGGGTGGGCATCGTCGGCCTCCGCAACAGGTTCTTTCCCACGCTCAGCGGTGGCGAGCAGCAGCTGGTCCTGATCGCCCGGGCCATCGCGGCCGGCTGTCCGGTCCTGGTGCTGGACGAACCCGCCACCGGCCTGGACCTGAAAAACCAGGTCCGCGTCCTGCGTCTGCTGCGCGAACTGATGACGGACGGAATGGCAGTACTCCTCAGCACCCACCACCCGGACCACGCCCTGTACCTCGCCGACCAAGCGGTGCTTCTCACCCCCAACGGCCCCCGAACCGGCGACGCCCAGAAACTCCTCTGCGAGAAGGAGCTCACGGCGCTGTACGGCGTCGGTGTCAGCACCATGCAGTTTGTCGATGGGCACAGCACCCGCCGGGCCGTGGTGGTGCACTACGGCGACGGGTGAGAGAGGGTTTAGGAAATCTGTGCAGGAAGTGAGAGAGGGTTACCCGGTGTTGCGCAGGCCGGCGGCCACCCCGTTGACGGTGATCAGCATGGCGCGCTGGAGCCGTTCGTCGATCTCGGCACCGCTGATGCTGCCGTCCTGGGCTCCCTCGGTCCGGATGCGGCGCAGGAGCTCCACCTGGAGGTAACTGATGGGGTCCAGGTACTGATCGCGGATCTCGAGGGAGCGCTTAAGCGTGGGCTGGGCATCCAGGAGCAGGTTTTCACCGGTGAGGTTCTGGATCTCGGTGACGGTGAGCTCATATTCCTCGCGGATGGTCCGGAAGATGTGGTGCAGCTCCTCCGGGACCAGGGTGGCCACGTAGTATCCGGCGATGTCCAAATCCGTCTTGGCCAGCGTCATCTCCACGTTGGAGAGTACCGAGCGGAAGAAGTGCCAGTTCTCCATCATCTCCACCAGCTGAGCGGAGTGTCCGGCTTCGCGGGCAGCCTTCAAGCCCGAGCCCACGCCGAACCAGCCGGGCACGATCTGCCGGGACTGGGTCCAGCCAAAGACCCACGGGATGGCCCGCAGCCCTTCCAGGCCCGCCCCCGAGTCAGGGCGTTTGGACGGGCGGGATCCGATATTCAGCGATCCCAGCTGCTCCACCGGAGTGGACGCCACGAAGTACGCCGGCAGGTCCGGGTCATCGATCAGCTTGCGGTAACGGTCAAAGGCGCCGTCGGAGATAGTCTCCATGACGTGCCCGTAGCGTTCGCGCTGGTCCTCCGAAGTCCTGGGGCTGCGGTGCAGGGCCGATCCCTTGAGCACGGCCGCCAGGGAAAGCTCCAGGTTTTCCCGGGCGAGCTCCGGCAGCGAATACTTGTCCGAGATGACCTCGCCCTGTTCAGTGAACTTGATTTCACCCTCAAGCACGCCGTTGGGCTGGGCCATGATGGCGTCATATGTCGGTCCGCCGCCACGGCCCACAGACCCGCCACGACCATGGAACAGCCGCACTCGGACACCGTGCTTGGCCGCCACATCGCGAAGCTTCCGCTGGGTCTTGTGGATTTCCCACTGGCTGGTCATCACGCCGGATTCCTTGTTGGAGTCCGAGTAGCCCAGCATGACCTCCTGGACGTCGCCGCGAAGGCGCACCAGCTCGCGGTAAGACGGATCAGACAGCAGTTGGTCAACAATTTCCGCCGAGGCACGCAGTTCCTCCACGGTCTCCAGCAGCGGCGCGAACCCGATCTTGGCGTAGGGGGTCTCACCGAACAGGTTCACGAGCCCGGCCTCCCGCGCCAGGACCGCGGCGGCCAGGACGTCATCGGCGCCCCGGGTCATGGAAATAATGTAGGTCTCGATGACGTCAGGGCCGTAGGTGCGCAGGGCGCGCCGGATCTCGCGGAAGACGTCGTAGGTACCGTCCGCGACGCCGTCGAGCTTGATGGGGTGGCCGGACAACGGGCGACGCGAGGCGAGCTCGGACCCCAGCACCTCAAAGCGCTCCGCGCGGCTCAGTTCGGCGTACCGGAGGCCCGGGCCGCCCAGCCTGTCCATGAGCTGTCCGACGGCGTCGTGGTGGTGGTCGGCGTGTTCCCGGATGTCCAGGGTGGCCAGGTGCAGGCCGAAGGAGGCCACGGCCCGGCGGACTCGTGCCAGGGCGCCATCGGCAACGAGCGACGCCGAGTGGTTCCGGAGGGACAGTTCCAGCAGTTCGATGTCGGCCAGGAGCTCGTCGGTGGCGCTGTAGTCGCGGCCGTGGTCGTGGGAGGAACCCGAGGCCACCCGCTTTCCAGTGTTAATGAGCTTGGCCTTGATGCACGTCAGTTTGAGGCGGTAGGGCTCCTGGGCATTGAGCTCCAGCACCCTGCGCTCCAGGCCCGGCAGCTTCTTCAGGTCGGCGTCGATCGAATCCAGCAGTTCCTTGTCCGCACCGGCCAATGCCGTGGAGTTGGACAGGATGGAGATCAGCTCGTCGATCATGCCGATGCTGATCCGTACCGCGTTCTGGTTCTGGATCTGGAGGATTTCCCGGGTGACGGCAGCCGTGACATTGGGGTTGCCGTCACGGTCCCCGCCGATCCAGGAACCGAACCGGATCGGGGCGTTCTGGGAGGCCAAGCTCACGCCGTGCTCCCCCAGCAGCTCGGACAGTTCGGCGAGCATCTCCGGCATGGCGTCCGTCAGGATGCTGCCCAGGTAGTAGATGGCGTTCCGGGCTTCGTCGATAGGCGTGGGCCGGACTTGGCGAAGCTCGTCGGTCTGCCACATCTGGTCGATGATTTCTGAGAGCTGGCGGTCCTGCCGGCGGCGCGCGGTGGTGCCTTCCTTGGTGGGCTGGGCCAGCACGTCGGAGAGCTTGCGGATCTTGTCCAGCACGGAACGCCGCGAGGCTTCGGTGGGGTGGGCGGTGAAGATGGGGCGGACATCCAGGCGGTTGACCACTTCCTGAAGAACTGCAGGCCCTGCCTGCCCGGCGATGTCGGTGACCGCTTTGGCCAGCCAGCCGTCCTTCTCCTGCCTGGTCCGCAGCCCGCGGACGCGATGTACCTGCTCCGCCGCATTGGCAAGATGGAAGTAGAAGGCAAAGGCGCGGACCAGGTCGGTTGCCTGCTCAATGGGCAGGGAGCCGAGCAACTCACGGACCTGGGCGACGACGTCGTGCGCGCTCCAAGGTCCCGTGGCATGCGCGCCGCCGCGCGCCGCTTCCTTGGATTCCTTGGTGAGGAGGCGCACCTGTTCCACAAGCTCCAGGAGCTCCGGCCCGTGCTGGCGCACGAGGGATTCACCCAGCAGGGTGGAGACGCGCCGAACGTCCGCCCTCAACTCGGAGGCGAGGTCGGTTCCGGAATTTATTGCAGTGTCAGCCATGGAAACTATCTTTCGAGGGTTCGGACTCGGCTCGTACACTGCGCTGGATACTGTGAGCCACGTTACTAGCTAAAGATGCTACCCGCAGGGGGCCGCCGCCGCGGAATCGTCTCAGATAGTGTGACGATGCCCTGCCGCCAGCCTCAGCGCACGATCTTGAAATTGAAGTCAAGTGTTCCAAGTACACCCCACAGCCGCAGCCAGGCCGGCATCATCATCTCCGCGCCGCGGGCGGAGGTGATGTCACCCAGGTCAATAACGTCGCGATGGCCCAGGGCCTGAAGGAGTTCGGTTACTGCCTTCTTCGCGTCGGCGTCATCCCCGGACACAAACACCGAATGGTCCCCTCCCGCAAGCCGGCCCGGATCCACCATCAGCCCCGCATTCATGGTGTTGAGCGTCTTGACCACCCGCGCATCTGGGAACGCACTCTGGATCCGTTCGCCGAGGCTGTCCGTGTTGACCGGGTTCAGCACGGGCGGCATGCCCTGGGAATAATCCAGCGCATTGGACACGTCCATCACCACCTTCCCGGCCAGGTTGGCGGATCCCGCCGAGCTCAGGGCAGCGAGCGCACCCGTCCCGCTGGTCGCGTTCACGACGAGCTCAGCCTCGGAAGCAGCATCAGCGAACGTTTCCAGGAGGATGTGCTGGTTTGCGGCGTGCCACTCGCTGAACGGCGGGGCGCCCGTGGCTTCGGGGCCGCTGCGGGCCAACGTGGCCTGGGGATCCCGGGTGCCAACGACCACGCCGTGCCCCAGTCCGGACAGGGCGCCCGCCAGGGTCCGGCCTACCATTCCCGTGCCAAGGACCGCGATTTTCATGGCTACTCTTTTCAGCTGGTGAAGTGGGTCAGGTCTATCCCGGTTCCGACGTTACTCCCCGCATGCGTCCAGGCAAGCGGGGAGTCACCACAGCGTCCCCGGGCCCGGCGGTGGGCCCCCGCCGAAATGGACCGCGCTGGTGGAATGGACCGCGCTGGTGGAATGAACCGGGCGCGCGCACGGTTGTAGCCGGGGCACCGCAGACCTTTGGAGGAACCATGAGTACACCAGCCGCCCAGCTAGAGCGCTGGCAGCGATTCCGAACCAACCGGAACAAGGCTCTCGCGGCCCGCCACGGCTGGCTCACGCTGACGTCCTTCCAGTGGCTGGATACCCAGCCATCCGCCGTCGAACTCGCCCCCGGCCTGTGGTCGACGGACGGCACGACGGCGGCGCTCACCGCCGCAGGGCGCGACGGGCTGACGCTGGTGGAAACCGGGGAGACCGTGGATGGCACCATCACGGCGTCCCTCACAGACGAGGAGTCTCTGATGTGGGTTCAGTTCGGCGGTTCGGACGGCCAGCAGGTGGTGGTGGAGCTTGCCATGCGGGCGGGACGTTACGCGATCCGAACCCGGGATTCCGGCTCGCCCGTCCTGACGGAGTTCGACGGCGTGCCCACATTTGACTACAACCCGGACCTGGTGATCGAGGCGGCTTATGAGGCCTACCCTGAGCCGGTGGCTATTCCCATCGGAACCGCCAACCCGCTGGTGGACGGCATGCACGACTCAGTGGGGGAAGTTGTTTTCCGGCTCCCGGGGATTCCGCATGAATACCGACTCCATGCCGAGGAAGAAAAGCTCGGAGCCCTGACCATCACGTTCCACGACGGCACCAACGGGGACACAACAGATGAATGGCGCAAAGTCTCCACGGCCAGGCCACGAATTGATCCGTCGGGAAAGGCCACGGTCATCCTGGACTTCAACCGCGCTATCAACTACCCCAGCGCCTTCACCCCGTATGGAACCTGCCCCATGCCCGTCAAGAACAACAGCCTGGACGCGAAGATCGAAGCCGGCGAAAAGCAGCCCCTCCTTCCGGCGCGAACTGGCACGTAACGCCCCAAACCGGGGGTTTTGAAGGCATGTACTGCCAGTTCGCTGGGAAGGGCGGACCACACGTGCCAGTTCGCGCAGGGCTGGGGATCGCGTCTGGGCATCGCGTCTGGGGTGACAGGCTCAGGCGATGGCGGAGACCCCGGTGACGGCCCGGCCGACGATGAGCGTGTTGATTTCGAACGAACCCTCGTAGGTGAAGATGGCCTCGGCGTCGGCGAAGATCTTGGCCATCCGGTAGTCGGTCACAATCCCATTGCCGCCCAGGATGGAGCGGCCCATCGCCACCGTCTCGCGCATGCGGGCGCTGATATACGACTTTGCCAGCGCAACCTGCGGCATGTCGGCCACGCCTTCCTCCTGCAATTGGGCGAGCCGCACCATCATGCCCATGCTGGCCACGGCGTTGCCCAGCATGGTCACCAGCTGCTGCTGGATGAGCTGGAATTTCGCCAGGGGGCGCCCGAACTGCCGGCGTTCGACGGCGTACCGCCGGGCGACGTCGAACGCCGCCAGCTGCTGCCCGACCGCCTGCCAGGCCACCATGATCCGGGATCCGCGCAGGAGAAGGTTGGTGTCGTCAAAACTGCCGATCCCGGCAAAACGGTCGGCCTCGGCGACGCGCACGTCCTGGAATTCAATGTCCGCGTTCTGGACGGTCCGGAGCGCGATCTTGTTCTCGATCCGGCGCCGGCTCACCCCCGGCAACGAAGCATCGACAATGAAACCCCGGACGGTGCCGTCGGCCTCATCCCGGGCCCACACCAGCATGTAGTCGCAGAACGTCCCGTTGCCAATCCACCGCTTGGCGCCGTTCAGCACCCAGCAGTCGCCGCCGGCGTCGGCCTCTCCGGTCAGTCCTGAGATCCGCTGCGCGCGGGTTTCCATGCCACCCGCGACGTCGGAACCGTGGCCGGGTTCGGTGAGGGCGAAGGACCCGGTGATGCGAAGGTTCGAGGCGTCCGCGAGCAGCCGCTCCTTCTGGTCCTCGGAACCGAAGGCGTAGAGGGACTCCACAAACAAGTCGTGATGGACCAGAAAAAAGGTGGCGATGGAGGTGTCCACCCGTGTCATCTCCGCGATGACCAGCCCAGCGAACAGGTGGCTGTAGCCGCGCTGCGCGGGCGTGCTGAGCCCCAGGGCGGCCAGCTTCGGGAGGATGTGCGCGGGAAATTCCGCCTTGTTCCACCACTCCGACGCGTCCGGTGCGATCTCGGCGGCCAGGAAGTCCCGCAGTTCGTCCAGCTTGTGCCGCTCCTGCGGGCTGAGCAGTGCTTCGAAGGCAAAAAAGTCGGCGGTGGGCAGCTCTCCGGGGGCCGGATCCACGCCTGCCTGGCTCATTTGGGCCCCATTCGAATGGCGCCGTCCAGTCGAATCGTTTCTCCGTTGAGCATGGCGTTTTCCACAATATGGGCCACGAGGCTGGCGTACTCGGCGGGCCTGCCGAGCCGGGAGGGGTGGGGCACCTGCCGGCCCAGGGACTCCTGGGCTTCCTGCGGGAGGCCGGCCATCATGGGCGTCTCGAAGATTCCAGGCGCGATGGTCACCACGCGCACCAGCGAGCGCGCGAGCTCGCGGGCCAACGGCAGCGTCATCGCGGCAACGGCGCCTTTGGAGGCTGCGTACGCCGGCTGGCCGATCTGCCCTTCGAAAGCGGCCACGGAAGCCGTGTTGATGATTACGCCACGCTCAGGACCGCCGACGCCGGTAGTCACCGGTTCCGTGGCGACCATGGCCGCTGCTGCGAGGCGCAGCACGTTGAAGGTCCCGATGAGGTTCACCTGGATCACACGGCTGAACGAGTCCAGCGGCAGCACGCCGTCGCGCCCCAGTACCTTGCCGGGCGTGGCAATACCGGCGCAGTTCACGACGATCCGCAGCGGACCCAGGGCAACGGCGGTGTCGACGGCGGCCTGCACCTCCACTTCGTTCGTCACGTCCGCGGGGACGAAGGTGGCCGTCCTGCCGGCATCGTCACCGGAGGTACCGCCGGCAGAAGTGCTCAGCTCCTCCGCGAAGGCTGCGCCGGCGGAAGAGGGCAGATCGATCAGCACAACGGAAGCTCCGGCGTCGACCAGGCGCCTGGCTGTGGCGGCCCCCAGTCCGGAAGCCCCGCCCGTAATCAGCGCGACACTGCCTTTGATGTCCATACATCCTCCTTGATGCGAACCGGCCGCAAAGGCCCGGCAGCCCGGCGATACCAGTTCTGGCGTGGAACATTAGTTAGTGAATGTTAACTGAAATGATGGCCGCCCGCACCATCGTCCGAGGTCTCCGCGCCCGCCCCTCTGCCTACTAGGTGTAATTCCCACGGACGTTGTGAACAGCATGTCTTGATGTAAAAGGCGAGGGCCTCCGGTATCGATTTGGGGTTACCACACTCCTATCGACGCCAGGAGGCCCTCCTGTCCTACGTTACCCAGGCCAACGCCGACCTGACGCCCAAAGCCAGAGGGAAGCTAGCCTGCTTGGTCATCGAGCAGGGCTGGACGCTGCGCCGGGCCGCGGAGCGGTTCCAATGCACGCCGGCAACGGCCAAGAAATGGGTGGACCGGTACCGGACCCTGGGCGAGGACGGCATGCTGATGCCTCGTCCCGGCCGAGACGGAGTCCCAACCGCACGCCCGTGCGCACCGAAAGGCGGATTGTGGCGCTGCGTTTTAGCCGTCGGTGGGGACCGCACCGGATTGCGGCCCACCTTCACCTGGCCCGCTCCACCGGCGGCAAGGTTCTGGCCAGGTACCGGATGCCGCGGGCTGTCCTGTTTGGACCAGAGCACCGGACTGCCCGTCCGAAAGCCCGCACCGCAACGCTATGAACACGAAAACGCCGGGGCCTGGTCCACGTGGACATCAAGAAAACTCGGACGGATCCCCCGATGGCGGCGGACACCGCGCCCTGGGACGTGCCAACGGACGGCGGAACCGCCGTGCCGGGACGGGGTACGCGTATCTGCACCACTTGGACGTTAATACTGGGGCACCGGATTACGCACGCTTCGCATTGCGGGCTGCGGGACATTGCCGTCAAGGCGGACGGTAATGTCGCGAGATGGGCAGAGGAGGTGGGCCGTGGCAGCCCATTGGAGGAGAATGACCGTCTTGCCATCTACGATCCTGCCATCGGACGTCATGGCAAGTGCTTCATCGAAGGGGATCTCTAACACTTCGATGTCTTCACCTTCTTCCTGCACGCCGCCGCCACTCGTTGTCCGGTCATTCGGGCCGTAGGGGGCGGCATAGAAGTGGAGACGTTCGGTGACAGACCCGGGGCTCATGTAGAGGTCGAAGACATGCTGCAGTTCCCCTACGGTGACACCGAGTTCTTCGCTGGCTTCCCGACGGATGGCCACGTCGGGAGCGTCATCGTCGAGAAGGCCGGCGGCCGTTTCGATGAGCATCCCGTCAACGTGTTCGTTGACGTAGGCGGGCATCCGAAACTGCCGGGTGAGCAGGACGGTTCCCCTGACAGCATCGTAGAGAAGAATCGTGGCGCCATTGCCCCGGTCGTAGGTTTCCCGCTGCTGGACAACCTGTCGCCCATCGCGCCGGCGATACATGAAGGTTGTTCGGCGCAGGACATGCCATCCATCGGATGTCACCTCGACCCGGGTGATACCCACATTCGGGTTGCGGTCCAGACCAATGCCGATCCTGTCCAGGCCGGTTCGGCCCCTGCTATCCGGGACGTCCGTCCCAGGCCGGGAAAGAAGATCCTTTCGGCTAACTCTCACGAGGACACTTCCGTGGGTGCCGTGTCGACGCCGGGGACCTCATCGAGACGGTAGTAGACAGGCAGACCCTTTGCGCGGGCGATCGCGACGTCCTGGTCCGCGCCGCGGGACTCCCCGCCCAACCGCAAGACGGCATCGCATCGCTCCAGCAGGAGTTCGGCCGTCGGGTACATCACTTCAGCTGCCAGCGGGGCAGAAAGGTCGCTCACGCCGGCGCTCTTGAGGACCGGCAGCGCAACCCACTCGCCGATCATTGGCAAGTGGCCTGCCCGGAAAATGGGCCACGCTGCCTGCTCGAGCCTGGCGAGATTGCGGCGCAGCAATTCCGGTTCATCCCCCGTACCGGAACGGTAGGGGCCGGCTATCAGAATCATCATAGAAGTCCTCATGACCACTACAATAGTGTAGAAACGTGAAAAACTCGGAAGGAATGCGAATGCTCGCTGCTGAACGCCATACTCTTCTCCTCGCGCGCCTGGCACAGGAAGGCAAGCTGGTCGCCAAAGAGATTGCCGCTGAGCTGGGCCTGTCCGGCGACAGTGTGCGCCGGGATCTACGGGAACTCGCCTCCGCAGGATTGTGCCAACGCGTGTACGGCGGTGCCCTGCCGGTCTCGCCGGCAATCGCCGACTACGCCGCCCGGGCCGCCGTTCAGCCTGAAAGCAAGAATCTGGTGGCCCGCTGCGCCGCCCGCCTCATCGATCCGGGAAGCACAGTCATCCTAGATGGCGGCACCACAACCCTGGCCGTTGTCCGGGCTCTCGCACCTTCCCTGTCTTGCACGGTCGTTACGCACAGCGCCACGATCGCTGCCGAGCTCGTCTCGCATGCAGGCATAGACGTTTTTCTCCTAGGAGGGCGCTTGTTCAAGCATTCGGCCGTCACCTGCGGTGCTGCCGCTGTCGAGGCCGCGCAGACGATCTCGGCTGACCTGTTCCTCCTCGGGGTGACCGGCGTACACGCCACAGAGGGGCTGACCACTGGAGACGTGGACGAGGCCGCCATGAAGCGAGCACTGGCCAGCCGGGCTGCCGACACCTACGTCCTTGCCAGCGCGGAAAAGATCGGCGTTGCCTCCCGCTACCGGGTCCTGCCCACGAGCGAGATCGCAGGAATCATCACGGACCAACCGCACGAGGACCCAACCCTCAGCGAGCTCCAAAGGAACGGCACCACCCTCATAGACGCAAAAGCTTGAGCCCCTGCCCGGAATCCCAATCTTTGTTGATCTATTCCAGTGGCATATATCGAACTACCCCATTAGCGGTCTCGTAGGCCTGGTCTTCTAGTTCCAGGACGCATGCTCGTCTACGGCGTTTTACTGCCAGGCTCGGGTAGAACAGGTCTATGAACCGAAATGACCGAAGACACATGGGGTCACCTCACGGCCACCGCAGTCCCGGTAGCTTGTCGCTGAGGTGGGTACCGACAAAGTTGACACAATCACTCGCCCCTGCGGGCCTGTCGGTGTCGGTCGAAAACTGAGCCATTGTGACGGTTGAAAACTGAGCCACTCATTCCAAACGATTGGGTGGGTGATCACAGTGGAGGATTGGGCGCTTATTCGGCGGTTGCATCTTGCCGAGGGTGAATCGATGAGGTCTATAGCGGCGCGG
>NZ_JAGGPL010000020.1 GCF_018613805.1 Arthrobacter sp. ISL-48 | reverse complement strand
AACCGCTGCCTGGTCCGGGCCGACACCCTCCGAGATATCCGCCGTATTAGACGTCTTGGAGCTGTCAGGTGCAGGTGTGCCTGTGGCAGCGCCGCCACAGGCACTGAGTGCCAATACAACAGCGAGCCCTGCGGTTGCGGTCTGGACTTTGTTGATGCTCTTCATGGTGCTTCCCTTCAAGTGGTTTCAGCTGAAGTTGATCCGCTGAGATGGGGGCAGTCTGTGCAGAACCCTCCGTGCACATCCGTTGTTGCGAAGTGCCAGGCGGTGCTGGGGATGGTGCTCCATGCGGCTGTGATCAGGATCTCGTTTCCGCATCTAAGGCAATGCAACAGGGCGGATCGTTGATTGTCAACAATTGACGATAAATAAACCAACTATTCTTTGGTCTCTTCCTAGTTGCGAAAGAATCTCATAAAGAACTGTTGACAATCTACAATCAGCAGACCTAGAGTCAGAACAGCGGGCATCGGAGCCTGAATACCCGATGGACTCCGCAGGCGCAGACTTAAAGGAAGGCGGCAGGCCACATCTCCGGGCCTCCCGTTCAAGACCGAATGAAACGGACGAATCATGGCAGACTCCAACCGGCCGAAGTACATCTCTTTTGATATCTACGGCACTCTGATCAACTTCGACATCGATCCCACCACGCGTCGCCTGCTCGATGGCCGCATCTCAGAAGAGCAGTGGCCGGCCTTCAAGAAACAGTTCCGCGGGTACCGGTTCGACGAGGTTTGTGGCGACTACAAGCCCTACGAGGCGATCCTTCAGGATTCCTTTGACCGGGTGTGCAAGCGCTGGGGCATCGGACCGACCGAAGGTGCCGGCGCAGCGTTCGCTGACGCTGTACGCGGCTGGGTCGCCCACGAGGACGTACCGGCTCCGCTGAAGCTCATGGGCGACAACTACCAGCTCGTGGCTCTGTCCAACGCAGACACCAGCTTCCTGGACATCAGCATCCCCAAGCTCGGCGCAGACTTCCACGCCGTGTACACCGCTGAGCAGGCCCAGGCCTACAAGCCGCGCTACCAGGCCTTCGAGTACATGCTCGATACCCTGAACGCCAAGCCGGAGGACTTCCTGCACATCTCCTCGCACACCCGCTACGACATACATCCGATGCACGACATGGGCTTCCGCAACCTCTGGATGCTGGACCGTGGCTACGACCCCATTGGCCCGGGCTACGACCTCAACACTGCCAAGTCCCTGGACGAGATCAACAAGCACCTCGGTCTCTAAACCGACGTCGAGGCGAAAGGCCAAACCGTGAAACTCATTCCTTACTGGCTGGACACAGCCGAAGCATCCGGAGACTACCGGCAGACTCCGGTGCCCGAGAACGTCGACGTCGCCATCATCGGTGCCGGATTTACGGGGCTCTCCGCAGCCCTTGAATTTGCCAAGCAAGGCGCGAGCGTTGCCGTTTTCGAACGCCACACCGTGGGGTGGGGCGCATCGGGACGCAACGGGGGAATGGCGACCACCGGGTTGGCCATCAGCTTCAGCACCGCTGTGAAGCGCTACGGCGCCACGCGTGCCGTAGAGATGTTCCAGGAATACAACGACGCCATCGATACCATCGAAAAGCTCGTGCACGACAACGGCATCGACTGCGACTACAACCGCTTTGGAAAGCTCTCGCTGGCCTTCCACAAGTCCCACTATGAGGGCTTCCTGAAGTCGCAGGAGAAGCTGGCCAAACTGGCCGACCACCATGTGACCGTTATCCCCAAGTCCGAGATCCACAGCGAAATCGGCACGGACTTCTACCAGGGCGCGATGGTTGACCCGCTCGGGGCAGGCCTGCACGTGGGCAAGTTCGTGCATGGCCTCGCCGGAGTGGCTGTTGCCGCCGGAGCGGAAATCTGCGAGAACGCGGCAGTAACGGAGCTGAAGAAGGTCACCGGCACCGTGCACGACGTGCACACCACCCGGGGCATCACCAGGGCCAAGCAGGTCCTGGTCGCTACCAGCGGCTACACAAGTGGTGTCACGCCGTGGCTGCAGCGCCGCGTCATTCCGGTAGGCAGCTTCATCATTGTGACTGACCCGCTGCCCGAAGACGTGGTCAACCGCATCCTGCCGAACCGCCGCCAGGCCTCGGACAGCAAGATGCTGACCTACTACTTCCGGATCACGCCGGACAACCGTCTGTTGTTCGGTGGCCGGGCGCGTTTTGCGCTGTCCAGCCCGGACTCGGACGTCAAGAGCGCCGAGATCCTGCGTAAGGCCATGCTCGAGCTGTTCCCCTACCTGTCCAACGCCAAGGTGGACTACATCTGGGGCGGACTGGTGGACCTCTCCATGGACCAGATGGTTCATGCGGGCCAGCATGACGGCCTGTTCTACTCCCTCTGCTACAGCGGGCACGGCGTGCAGATGGCCGCACACATGGGCAAGAGGATGGCGCATTACATGGCCGGCGACAAGAGCGCGAACGTTTGGGAAGACCTGAAGAACCCGCCCGTGCCAGGCCACTTCGGTCCGCCCTGGTTCCTGCCCTTCATCGGCGCAGCAGCCAAAATCATCGACCGGATCAAGTAGCCGGCCGACTCAGCCAGTATGCCGAAACCAGCTGGTCAGCCGAATCAGGTGGACAGCTTCGAATCACTTAGACGTATCACCTAGACAAGGGATCACATGTCGCCATCAACATTCCTCGATGAGGCGCGCCCGGAAACAGCGGACGACCGGTCACAGTTTGCCAATCTCCCCGGGGGTGCCTTCTTCGAGGGGCAGTGGCAGACTGCTGGCCTGGACCTGGAGGTCCGGGACCCCCAGGACGGCCTCCTGCTGGGGCGGGTCTGCACATCTTCGCCCCAGGATGTCCGCCGGGCGATTGCACACATCCACCGTCATCTGCAGGCTGACGAATGGCCGTTGCGTGCCCGGCGGCAGGCGCTGGAGAGGGCGGTTGTGTTGCTGGGTGAGCAGTCTGAGCGCTTCGCCAACATCATCGCGGCCGAGAGCAGCAAGACCATCAGCGAGGCGGAACGCGAAGTTCGCCGCTGCATGGAGACCTTACGGCTCTCCGCTGCCGCGTCGAGCGAGCTGACGGGGGAGACGCTGGGGTTTGATGACAGCGTGGCCGGCGGGAGCAAGATTGGCTGGTACAGCCGGAAGCCAGTGGGGATTGTTGCGGCGATCACGCCGTTCAATGATCCGCTGAATCTGGTGGCACACAAACTGGGCCCCGCCCTCATCGGGGGTAACGGCGTCGTGCTCAAGCCTTCCACCCGGACTCCTTTGACGGGGCTTGCGTTCGTCAAGCTGCTGCTCGAGGCAGGCGTCCCTTCGGGTCGGATAGCGGCTGTCGTCACCGGACCGGGGGTCTCCGAAGCCCTGATCACCGATCACCGGATAGACCTGATTTCCTTCACGGGCGGCCCGGCCACGGCCGATCGTATCGCCGCGGCAGCGGGGGCGAAGAAGATCCTGTCCGAGTTGGGCGGGAACAACGCCACGATTGTCTGCGCCGACGCCCATCCTGAAAGAGCCGCCGCAGCAATTGTGGCCGGGGCCTTCGGGGTGGCAGGCCAGAACTGCCTGTCCGTGCAGCGGGTTTATGTCCACATTTCGCTGTTCGACCAGGTTCTGGAGCAGGTCACGGCCCGGACAAGGGCGCTGAAGACCGGGCCGAAGCTTGACCGGGCCACCGACGTCGGCCCCCTGATTTCCAAGCCGGAGGCTCGCCGGATTGAGGAATGGGTCGAAGAAGCCAAGGCAGCTGGCGCGACTGTCCATGCGGGAGGCCGGCGCCGGGGCGCCTTCTACGAGCCCACGGTGCTGACTGATGTTCCGGCGGATTGCCGCGTGATCCGGGAGGAAGTTTTCGGCCCAGTAGTCAGCATCCTGCCGTTCATCGAGGTTTCGGATGCCATCTACGCGGCGAACGACACAGAATACGGGCTCCAGGCAGGCGTCTTCACGCAATCCATCGATCTTGCCCTGGCCATTGCCGACAGGCTGCAGGTGGGGTCTGTGGTCATCAACGAGACAAGCGATGTCCGGATAGATTCCATGCCCTTTGGCGGGTTCAAGAAATCCGGCGTAGGCCGGGAAGGCGTGCAGTACGCCGTGCTTGAGATGACAGAACCCAAGAGCACCATTATCAACGTAGGAGAATCGGCACCAAGCTGGCAACCGCTGGCCCACTTGCCGGAGCGGAGGAAACCATGAGCGCGCACAGCATTGCGGTTATTGCCGGTGATGGCATAGGAAACGAAGTTGTCCCCGCGGCAATCGCCTGCCTCGAGCGGATTGCGGAACTCCATTCCCTGGAACTGGAGTTCACGTACTTCGACTGGGGCTCGGACTATTACGGCCGGCATGGCCGGATGATGCCCGTTGACGGGCTGGAGCAGCTGGCCAAGCATGACGCCATCTTCCTGGGCGCGGTGGGTTCGCCTGGGGTCCCTGATACCGAATCACTGTGGGGCCTGCTGATCCCGATCCGTCGTGAATTCCAGCAGTACATCAACCTGCGGCCGGTCAAAACGCTCGACGGCGTTACCTCGCCTCTTGCGGCCAAGCACCCGATTGACCTCCTCATCGTTCGGGAAAACAACGAAGGGGAATATTCGGAGGTCGGCGGCCGGATGTACCGTGGCCTGCCGCAGGAGAGTGCGGTCCAGGAGACCATCTTCACCAGGCTCGGCATTTCGCGTGCCGCCCACTACGCCGCCCGCCTCGCGTCTTCCCGCCGGGGGCACCTCACCTCCGCCACCAAGAGCAACGGCATAGTCCACACCATGCCGTTCTGGGACGAAATCGTCGAAGAATCGGTGCGCCAGTACCCGGATGTCGCCCTCACGAGCGAGCTCGTGGACGCCTTGGCGGCGCACCTCGTCCTTAAGCCTTGGACCTTCGATGTCATTGTGGCCTCAAACCTCTTCGGTGACATCCTGTCGGACCTTGGCAGCTCGGTCACAGGCTCCATCGGCCTGGCACCCAGCGCGAACCTGAACCCGGAACGTGACTTCCCGTCACTCTTTGAGCCGGTTCACGGCTCGGCTCCGGATATCGCCGGCAAGGGCCTGGCCAATCCTGTGGGACAGATTTGGTCGGGTGCCATGATGCTTGAGCACCTCGGCCACCCGGGGGCCGCCGCCCACCTTCAGTCAGCGTTCGAGTCGGCCCTGCGTGACGGTCATGGCACCCGCGACGTCGGGGGAACCTCGTCGACGTCGGAATTCACGGCAGCCGTCCTGTCCGCGATCGATGTCGTGGCCGCTCACCAGGCGGCGAGCGCCGCTACCTCGGTGTTATGACGGGTGCAGCCGAAAGCACGCGGCCCGTCGTCGCCGTCCTCTACCGGGAGGCATTGCCGCCCCGCCTGCCGGAAATTGAGGCCCTTGCAGAGGTCCGGCTGACCAAGGCTGACGGCCTCGCAGCGGCGATGGACGGTGCAGAGGTGCTGTACCAGTGGCATTCCTTCTCGCCCGCGCTGAAGGAGAACTGGAGTGCCGCGTCCACCTTGAAGTGGATTCACGTTTCGGCTGCGGGTGTGAGCCAGTTGCTGTTCGATGAATTGATCCGCAGCAACGTTGCCTATACGAACTCCCGCGGAGTGCTGAGCCGGTCCATCGCGGAGTTCACGCTCGGTTTTGTACTGGATATGGCCAAGGACGCCCAGGGGTCGCTCAGGCTGCAGCAGCATCAGCGCTGGCAGCACCGGGTCAGCCGCAAGATCCAGGGCCAACGCGCACTGGTGGTGGGCACAGGTTCCATCGGCCGCGAAGTCGCGAAACTGTTGAGCGCCGTGGGGATGGAGGTGGACGGTGCCGGCCGTACATGCCGGCCGGGGGATACTGATTTTGGTCAGATCCACTCCTCCCGGGAGTTGTCCGGCACCGTCCTTGCCTACGACTACGTCATTCTCGCCGCGCCGCTGACGGACGAAACCAGGGGGCTCGTCAACGCCGCAGTTCTTGCCGCAATGAAGCCCTCTGCATGTCTTATCAATGTGGGGCGGGGTGAACTTGTTGACACGGGGGCTTTGACTGGCGCGCTGACGTCAGGATCAATTGCCGGTGCCGCACTGGACGTGGTCCATCCAGAACCTTTGCCGGAAGGGCATCCGCTCTGGGGCATGGAGAACGTCATCATCACTCCGCATATGAGCGGCGATACCGAGGAATATCTTGATGATCTTGGCCGGCTCTTTGTAGACAACCTTAAGCGGTACTGCGGGAATGAACCGCTGGAGAACATCGTGGACAAAGACCTGGGCTTTGTCCCGGCTGCCCGAGCCCATCCGTGAAGCCAAGGAGCCACAAGATGTCCACCATTGCCAGGGCCTATCTCGCCACGTCGGCCACGTCCCCACTGGAGCCCGGCGTTATCGAACGTCGCGAGCCCGGTGAGTGCGAGGTACGTATCGCCATTGGATTTGTAGGGATCTGCCACTCCGACATCCACACCGCGAGAGGCGACTGGTCAGGGGTCAAATATCCGGTCGTCGTCGGGCATGAAATTGTCGGCGTTGTCGAGGCCGCCGGATCCAACGTGACGCGCCACGCGGTCGGTGACCGAGTGGGAGTCGGCTGCTTCGTGGATTCCTGCCGGAACTGCGAAAACTGCCTGGCAGGGGAGGAGCAGTATTGCCTGGCCGGATCAACAAGCACCTACAACTCCGTGGGCCGGGACGGTCTGCAGACCGCCGGCGGCTACAGCACGAGCATCGTTGTGGATGAGAACTATGTTCTGCGGATTCCTGACGGCATGTTGCTAGCTGCCGCCGCACCCCTGCTGTGTGCCGGCATCACGATGTACTCACCGCTGCGCAACTGGAACGCGGGACCGGGCAAGCGCGTGGCCATCATCGGCATGGGCGGCCTCGGCCACATGGGGGTCAAGATCGCAGCAGCCCTGGGCGCAGAGGTCACAGTCCTCAGCCAGTCCCTCAAGAAGCAGGAAGACGCGCTCCGCCTCGGCGCACAGCACTATTACGCCACGTCCGATCCTGCCACCTTCGAGATCCTTACATCCCGGTTCGATCTCATCATCAACACCGTTTCCGCCGATATCAACATTGACGAGTATCTTTCCCTGCTCGCTCTGGACGGCACGATGGTTCTCGTCGGGCTGCCTCCGAAGCCGCTGACGCATCGTGCATGGTCCCTCGTTGGATTCCGCCGCACCCTGGCCGGGTCCAAGATGGGCGGCATCCGGCAGACCCAGGAAATGCTCGACTTCTGTGCCGCCAACGGGCTGGGGGCCGAGGTGGAAATCATTCCGGCCAGCAAAATCAATGACGCCTATGAAAGGGTGCTAGCCAGTGATGTGCGGTACCGCTTTGTCATCGACGCAGGCACGTTCTGACCTCAGCCATTTCTGATCCAGTCAGGCTCAGAAGCTGTAAGGGCGGGAGCGGGCAATGCGGATCCCGCACCATCCCAAACTGCTCGGCCGGCGGGTAAGCTGGCTTTTCAGTCGGAACATGGACAGGGGCATTCTCATGAAGCTGCTGATTCTCCTGGACATTGATGGCGTGCTGAACGCCATTCCCCGTGACGCCGGTCCCGGCGAAGAGCCGGAACTCGCCATGTCCGATACCAGGGTCGCCCTGGTCAGAAGGCTGGCAGCCCTTGGACGGATCGCGTGGGTCTCGACGTTGCCTGCGGAGCAGACGGCCGGACTGGAGAGGCAGTTGCAGCTGGCCGTTGAACCGCTCCGGGTACCGCTTCTGTCACGGGCCATTAGTGAGTCCGATGCCGCGACACCGAAGCTCCGGCAGGTGAGCCGGTGGCTGAGCAGGATGGAACTCCTGGGTGAAGCGGACTGGGATGGCGTCGTGTGGATTGATGATGTGCTCGGGGCCGATGCGCGCGAGTGGGCGCAACATCACGACCGGCCGGTCCTGCTGGAGAAGACGACGCCGGCCCAGGGCCTGACGGAAGTCCACGTCGTGGCAGTCGAAGTCTTCGTTGATGGCGGCGTCGGCGTCTGAGAGGATCAGTTATGCCCGACCGTCTGATGCTGCTCGACACTGCGTCGCTGTACTTTCGTGCCTTCTACGGTGTGCCTGACACGATCCGCCGCGCCGACGGCACACCGGTGAACGCCGTTCGCGGCCTGCTGGATATGATCGCGCGGCTCACCACCGAATACGGCGCGACGCACCTTGTGGCCTGCTGGGACGACGACTGGCGTCCGCAGTGGCGGGTTGACCTCCTCCCGACCTACAAGTCGCATCGGGTCGCGGACATTGTGGTGGGGTCCCCCGACGTGGAGGTGGTGCCGGACGCGCTTGAGGCCCAGATTCCGATGATCCGCCGGGTGCTCGATCTCGCCGGCATCGCGATCGTGGGGGCCGCCGAACATGAGGCCGACGACGTCGTCGGCACCTATGCAAGCCATGCCGGGCCTCCGGTTGATGTAGTAACGGGGGACCGGGATCTCTTCCAGGTCGTCGACGACGCCCGCCAGGTACGGGTGATCTACACCGCCCGCGGCATGAAGAACCTCGAAATCGTGACGGATGTCGTCGTCGTGGGCAAGTACCGGGTGCTGCCTGAACAGTACGCCGACTACGCGACCCTCCGAGGCGACGCTTCGGACGGTCTGCCAGGGGTGGCCGGCATCGGCGAGAAGACTGCAGCGGTCCTTCTCGGGGAGTACGGCACGCTCGACGGGCTGCTCGCGGCGGCAGCAGATGCGGGAAGTGGTTTGTCCCCATCAGTGCGCGCGAAACTCGCCGCGGCCACGGACTACCTCAGCGTCGCGCCCACCGTCGTAAAGATCGTGCGTGACCTGGAACTGCCAACGCTTGAGGAGGCGGGTGCGCAACTGCGCTCCGTCATGGGGGATTCGCGCGCCGAACTTGAGCGTCTCGGCACCGAGTGGAACCTCGGCGGCTCGGTCAAACGGCTCCTCGAGGCGCTCGACGCACGCACGTGAAGTAGGGATGACTAAGCTGGTTTCCATCCGGATGATCAGCCTGCTGATGGAAGGAGGATGGGTGCCATGCCCAAGACCGGCAAGAATGACCACGCCCGCAAGGAAGAGCTTCCCTCGACCCTGCAGCGCTCTGAGCAGAAGGCCCAGGACACTTTCGCCAAAACGTACGATTCTGCCCTGGAGTCCTACGACAACGACGAGGGCCGTGCTGCGCGTGCAGCCTATGCATCGCTGAAACACAGCTACGAGAAGGTGGGCGACCATTGGGAGCCGAAGGAGGAGCCGGGCCCTTCCGACAAACATGCGGAGGAGGGAATTGAATCATCTGAGCCCACCGCTGGGGGCGTGGACGCCAACGCCTCGAAGGAGCACCTTTACAGGCGTGCCCAGGAACTGAACATTGACGGCCGTTCAAAAATGGATAAGGGTCAACTGGTCAAAGCGCTGCAGAAGGCCAACGACGCCGCCACCAGGAAGGCGCGTGGGGGCTAAGGGCCGGCTGGCAGGAACCGGCCGTTCCTGATCCGAGATTCGCCGAATTCGACGTTCAGCGGGGGAAACCGCCGGGGTTCCCGGTCCCTGGCCAGCGGGCGGCCTACGGCTACGTGCGGCACCCAGCGGGGGTACCTGAAGCCGAGTGCGCGTGAGCTGAGGATGAAGTCGTCCACGTCGTCCACGAGCAGCTCGTGCAGCAGCTGGTGCAGGCCCTGCACAAGGAAGACCTGGTAGTCATACACGTGGTGAGGCACCTCCACTTCAAGCCCGGCGATGCTTCCGCCTCCGAGGACGATCAGCCGTTCCGTCCTTCCGGAAAAGCCATCCAATACAGGCAGTGCCTGCAACCACCTGACCGTCCTTGCCGCCGCCGCGCCAGGGCTGGTAATACCGTTGGTCCACTCCGCGACGTCCTGGGAGAAGTCCAGCAGGATCCCGATATGCAGCAGGGTCAGGTGCAGCCCCTGCGGCCTGCGCAAAGCATTAACGTAGCTGCCCAGGGCCTCGTAGTCAGAGGGGCCCTGTCCTATCCTGAGCATCGGCATCTCCACCGTGATGCGCGGAAGCGTTTGCATCGGGACCGCTAAAAGCCAAACAGGGGCGGGAAAACAACGATCGCGGCGTCAAGCATCCCGTCGGTCCACTGCATGCCGCCGCTCGACAACTCGCTCACGCGCTTCAGGATGGCATAGCCGTACAGGTCGCCTTCGCACAATATGCCAGGCACAAGCGGCGTGGCTGAGGCCGCCACCAGGTCTTTACCAATCCGCACCGACACTCCTGTACCTGGATGTGAAGGGTCTCAAACATAGTAGCTCTAGGTACAGAAATTCGTTGGAGCAGGGCGCATACTCTTCGTGACAGCTGCCAGTTGCCTGAGAGTTTTCGAAGTTTTGACGGTGCCCTCTGTGCTTTCATGTTCGTTTTCGATACTATCCGGACATAGATGTTGTGAGCCCCGCCACGCTGATTTACAAGGGAGTAGACATGCCCAGCCATGACAATGCTTTTTTCGCCACTGCTAAGGCCGACCTGAACCGCCGGACTCTGCTGAAGACCCTAGGCATCGGCGCTGCCGGCATTGCCGCTGCCCCCCTGCTCGCGGCCTGTACCGGAGGCAGCGCTCCCTCCGGCGGGGGCTCCTCTTCGAAGTCACTGACGTTCGGGTCCAACGCCTCTGATGACGTGCCCAAGAGGGCCTACCAGGCTGTGACGGACGCCTTCACCAAGAAGACAGGGAACGCCGTGACCACCAACGTGGTCCCGCACAACGATTTCCAGAACAAGATCAACAGCTACCTGCAGGGAAGCCCGGACGACTCGTTTACCTGGTTCTCCGGTTACCGGATGCGCTACTACGCAGGCAAGGGTCTGGTCGCCCCAATCGACGATGTCTGGGAGAAGATCGGCGGCAACTTCTCGGACGCCATGAAGAAGGCATCAACCGGTGACGACGGCAAGATGTACTTCGTCCCCAACTACAACTACCCCTGGGCATTCTTCTACCGAAAGAGCCTGTGGGCGCAGAAGGGGTACCAGGTTCCGAAGACTTTCGACGAGCTCAAGACCCTCGCGGCCAAGATGAAGGCCGATGGCCTGATCCCGATCGAATTCGCGGACAAGGACGGATGGCCCGCAATGGGGACATTCGACTACCTGAATATGCGGCTGAACGGTTACCAGTTCCACCTGGACTTGACCGCACATAAGGAATCCTGGGACCAGAAGAAGGTCAGCGATGTCTTCGACACCTGGAAGGCTTTGCTGCCCTTCCAGAACCCGAACGCCTTGGGTATGACCTGGCAGGACTCCGCGCAGAGCCTCGCCGGGCAGAAGTCCGGCATGTATCTGCTTGGTTCCTTCGTTACCCAGCAGTTCACCGACAAAGCCGTGCTGGACGACATTGATATGTTCCCGTTCCCCGAGCTCGCGATGGAGGGTATGGACGCAGTCGAGGCCCCCATTGACGGGCTCATGCTCTCCAAGAGAGGCGGAGATAACCAGGCGGCTAAGGACTTCCTGGCCTACATGGGCACGCCGGAGGCCCAGAACGTGTACGCCTCTGTGGACCCTTCCAATATCCAGGCAGCGAAGGGCTCCGACACCTCGAAGTTCACACCCCTGAACAAGAAGTGCGCGCAGATGATCGCGGACGCCAAGAGCATCAGTCAATTCTTTGACCGGGACGCCCTTCCCGCGATGGCCAACAATGTCATGATCCCTGCCCTGCAGAGCTTCATCAAGGATGGCAGTGTGGACGTGAAGAACCTGGAGTCCCAGGCCAAGGCACTGTACGCCGCGCAGTGATGCAGGATTGCGCGCGAAAGAGAATCACCTCATGAGCTCCTCAACGCAAACGTCCGCAGCCGGCGCCGCCACGGAGGCGCCGGCCAGGAACCGGCGGGTACGCCGCCTTACGGGACGGGACAGGATTGTTCTCGGCATCATGGTGGCGGTGCCAACCCTGATTCAGCTGACACTGGTCTGGATCCCCACACTGCTGTCAATCGCACTTTCCTTCACCCGCTGGAACGGCCTTGACCTCGCTGACATCAAACCAGCAGGGGCCGCCAACTACCAGTTCGTGGCCGAGGACTATCCACCGTTCTGGCCAGCTGTCCAGCACAATGTCCTATGGTTGGTCTTCCTCGCCGTCATAGCGACGCCCCTCGGCCTGCTGCTTGCGGTCCTGCTCGACCAGCAGATCAAGGGGAGCAAGATCTACCAGAGTATTTTCTTCACTCCCGTGATGCTTTCGCTGGCGCTGATCGGCATCATCTGGCAGTTGTTCTACAACCGCGACAACGGCTTGCTCAACTTCCTGCTCGGCACCGCCGGCACGCCGGCCGCCGTGGACTGGTTCGGCGACTCGAGCGTGAACATTTGGGCCGCCCTGTTCGCTGCAACCTGGCGGCATGCCGGCTATGTCATGATCCTGTATTTGGCCGGGCTTAAGGGGGTGGACCCGTCCCTGCGCGAGGCCGCCGCACTCGACGGAGCCAATGCCACGCAGACTTTCTTCAGGGTGGTTTTCCCGGCGATGCGCCCAGTCAACATCGTCATCATCGTGATCACCATCATCGAATCGCTGCGTGCCTTCGATATCGTCTATGTCATCAATCGCGGAACCAACGGCCTTGAACTCATCAGCGCCCTGGTCATCCAGAACCTTGTCGGTGAAGGGCAGGTCATCGGCGTCGGCTCAGCCCTGGCGGTCATCCTGCTTGTCATCTCGCTGGTGCCTATCACCTGGTACCTGGCCCGCACATTCAACAAGGGAGCGGCGGAATGAGCATCCCGGTAGCCACGCCAGCTGAAACGGTCCACGCGGCCGTACCCGTGGGCAGCAAACGAAAAAGGCACTACGGCACACACATCTTCCTGACGGTGATGGCGGTGATCTGGCTCATCCCATTGGTTTGGTCGTTGTTCACGGCGCTCCGGCCCAAGGCGGACACCGATAAATACGGCTACTTCAGCCTTCAAGGAACGTTCAACTTCGACAATTTCATCCAGGCCTGGAGCCAGGGCGGATTCTCCAGGTACTTCTGGAACTCGGTGCTGATCACCGTCCCAACGGTCCTGCTGACACTCTTCTTCGCGTCCCTGATGGCGTTCGCGGTCAGCCGCTTCAACTGGAAGTTCAACATCACGCTGCTGGTCATGTTCACCGCAGGCAACCTGCTGCCCCCGCAGGTGCTGGCAGCACCCCTGTTCGAGATGTTTAAGCACTTCAACCTGCCGTACTGGTTCAGTGACTCGGGCAACCTTCTGAATACCTACATCAGCGTCATCGCTGTCGACATGGCCTTTCAGATAGGCTTCGTCACCTTCGTCCTCTCGAACTACATGAAAGCCCTCTCCGCCGACCTGACCGAGGCGGCCCTGGTGGACGGCGCCAGCGTGTGGACGCAGTATTGGTCCATCATCATGCCGCTCACCCGCCCGGCACTGGCCGCCATGGCCACCCTCGAAGTCATCTTCATCTACAACGACTTCTTCTGGCCACTCCTGTTCATCCAAAGCGGTGACAGGTTGCCGGTGACCACCGCGATCAACAACCTGCAGGGTAACTTCCTCTCCAACTACAACCTGATCGCTGCCGGTGCCATGATCACAGCGATCCCCACGCTGATCATCTACGTCATCCTGCAACGCCATTTTGTGGCTGGCCTTACCCTCGGCTCCAGCAAGGGCTGACGCCGCACACATGTGAGGAGCCCCTTGGAGTCGTTGTACCTGCGCTCAGCCGGCCGTAGCCTGCTGATCGATCTTTCCGCGCCGGAGCCCGCATTCATCCATTGGGGCGCGGACCTCGGAGAGGAACTGCCTGAGCTGGCCCTGCTGCAGGACCCCGTCCCGCCGTCGTCGTTGGACATCCCGGTCCGGATGGGGCTCCTGCCGCAGGCCTCGTCGGGCTGGCGGGGGCGGCCCGGGCTGCGCGGCAGCCGCGACGGCCGGGACTTCTCGCCCCGGCTGCGGCTGGTTTCCGCCGAACGCACCGCAGCAGCCGGCTGCGTAATCACCCAGTCGGACCCCGGAGTGGGCTTGAGCGTGCGTACCGAACTGCTCCTGAACGACGGCGGCCTGCTGCAACTGCGCCACGAACTGACTAACGACACTGGCTTGGACTACCGGCTCGAAGGCCTGGAGCTGGTCCTGCCTGCTGGTCCCGGTGCCGCGGAGCTGCTCGATCTTACCGGCCGTTGGTGCCGGGAACGGCACCCCCAGCGACGGCCCCTCCAGCAAGGCACCTGGGTCCGCTCAGGACGCCACGGACGGACGGGCCATGATTCCAGCCTGGTCCTGGCCGCCGGCTCCGCCGGCTTCAGTAACCGTGCCGGAGAGGTGTGGGCGCTGCATCTGGGCTGGAGCGGGAACCACGAAACCTTCGCCGACACCCTCGCCAGCGGACACACAGTCCTCGGCGCCGGCGAACTGCTCGCGCCCGGGGAAGTGACACTGGCAGCCGGCTCCTCGTACCGAACGCCCTGGCTCTATGCCGCCTACTCCGATCGGGGCTTGGACGGCATCACCGAATCGTTCTACGGCTGGTTCCGCAACCGGCCCCACCACCCTGCACGTCCACGCCCGGTGGTCCTGAACACGTGGGAGGCGGTCTATTTCGACCACAACCTGGACGTGCTCATGGAACTCGCCGAGTCAGGCGCCGACCTCGGCGTCGAACGCTTCGTCCTCGATGACGGCTGGTTCCGGGGCCGCCGTGACGATACCAAGGGCCTCGGCGACTGGTACGTCGACGAGGCCGTCTGGCCGGACGGACTAACGCCGCTCATCAACGGGGTGACCGAGCGCGGCATGGAATTCGGACTCTGGGTCGAACCCGAGATGGTCAACGAAGACTCCGACATCATCCGGGCGCACCCCGACTGGATCTCCGGACCCGCTGATCCCGACGGGCCGGCCCGCGTCCCCGAACGATGGCGGAACCAGCAGGTGCTGGACCTGGCAAACCCCGCAGCCTGGGACTACATCCACGAGCGGCTCAACACCCTGCTGAACGATAACAACATCAGCTACCTTAAATGGGACCAGAATCGCGACCTGACAGAAATGGGCCACGGCGGAAAACCCTCGGTTCATGCCCAGACAAAGGCCGTCTACCGGCTCATGGACACCCTCCGCGCCGCCCACCCAGGCGTCGAAATTGAAAGCTGCTCCTCCGGGGGGGCCCGCGTGGACCTCGGCATCCTTGAACGCACCGACAGGATCTGGACATCCGACTGCAACGACGCCCTGGAACGGCAAACCATCCAGCGCTGGACCGAGCTCATCATTCCGCCGGAACTGGTGGGCGCCCACGTCGGACCCACCACGTCGCACACAACCCACCGCAGGCTCAGCCTCTCCTTCAGGGCACTGACGGCGCTGTTCGGTCACTTTGGCATGGAATGGGATGTCCGCACAGTAACCGGCGAGGAACGGGAGGAGCTTAAGCAGGTCATCGGCCTGTACAAGCAGTACCGTCACCTCATCCACACCGGAAGGGCAATCAACAGTGACCACCCCGATCCTTCCCTGCTGCTGCGAGGGGTGATATCCGAGGACACCCGGGAAGGACTGTTCACTCTGGCTGCACTGGCCACCTCCCGGGCCGAGATGCCCGGGCCAGTCTGTCTTCCGGGACTGGAAGCCAAAACCCGCTACCGGGTGGAGGTGCTTTACCCGACTGCCAAAACTACCTTCACCCAGGCTGCTCCCTCCGCCTGGAGCCTCGACGGAGTGGAGGCCACGGGACAATTCCTCGCCCACGTCGGGTTACCCATGCCAAACCTCAACCCCGAACATGCCATCCTGATTGCCGCTAACGCCCTCTGACTCGGGCTCTTGATCAGGCGCGGCCGTCCATCTCGAGGACATCGGCAAGGAGATCGGCCAGCAGCGGCCTTGTTGCCTGGTGGAACACCATTCCGTCCGGCAACCCCTCCACTGCTACGCGGGACCCCGACACGTCGATCGTGACCCGTGCCCCGCCCACAGGCAGGTTGGTGGTGTGCAGGTTTCCCCACGCTTCCGGCAAGGCGGGGTCTATCCACAGGGCGCCCAGGGAGGCGTTTGCGTCGTAGCGCAGGAGGCTCCGGAGCAGCAAAACAGGCGTGGCCGATGCCCATGCTTGGGGAGAGCAGGCGGTGGGATAGGGGAGAGGTTCGGGGCAGTCGCTTCGGCTGAACCCGCAGAACAATTCGGGCAGCCGGTTGTCCGTGTACTCGGCGGCTTCCATGAGCGCGGAGGAGAGCTGCTGAGCCTCCTTGACGAAGCCGTTCCGCATGAACCCTGCGACGATGAGCGCGTTGTCGTGAGGCCAGACGGAGCCGTTGTGGTAGCTGACCGGGTTGTAGGCGCCCATGTCCGTTGCCAGGGTCCGAACTCCCCAGCCGCTGAACATCTCCGGAGACATGAGCCGCTGCACCACCTGTGGTGCCTTATCCTCATCCACGATGCCGGACCATAGACAGTGGCCCATGTTGGACGCGCAGGCGTCCACCGGCCGTTTGTCCCGGTCGAGCGCGATTGCGTAGTACCCGCGGTCCGGGAGCCAGAACTGATCATTGAACTGTCTTTTCAGCCGCCGGGCACGGTCGCGGAGATCAACAGCGAGAGCCCGGTCTCCGGCGTCGTACGCCATCCACGCCCGGGCGTTGTAGGCGCTATAGACATAGCCCTGCACCTCACACAACGCGATAGGGGCCTCGGCGAGGCGGCCGTCGGCAAAATTGATTCCATCCCAGGAGTCCTTCCAGCCCTGGTTGATGAGGCCGTGGTCGTTGAGGCGCTCGTACTCGACGAACCCGTCCCCGTCACGGTCGCCGTAGTCCCTGATCCAGTCCATGGCGCGGTCTGCATGGGGCACCAGCGCGGCTATGTCCCCGGCGCCGAGTCCCCAGCGGGTTGCTTCGCCGAGCAGAGTCACGAACAAGGGTGTCGCGTCGGCGGTGCCGTAGTAGGCTGATCTGCCGCCCAGAGCCAGACCGGTCCCGACGTCGAGCCGAACCTCGTGCAGAATCCGGCCCGGCTGCTCTTCGGTCAGCAGATCAACCTTCACCCCTTGCCTGTCGGCCAGCGTCTGCAGGGTGCCCAACGCCAGCGTCGCATCGACGGGCAGAACCATGAAGGACGACAGTAACGAATCCCGTCCGAACAGCGCCATGAACCATGGCGCTCCTGCGGCGACCACCATACGGTCTGGATGGTCGGGGTCAACGATGCGCAGGGCTCCGATATCGTCATGGCTGCGCCGGAGGCTTCGTTCGACGGACGGATCGCCGACGTGGGGAAGCGGAATTTGCGCCTCCCATGCCTTCTGCCGCTGCTCTTGTGCAGAGATCATGACGGCTGAGAGGGAGACGGTCGGCAGGCCGGCATCGACGTCGGTTTCGGCTGTCAGCGGCAGCACAGTTGCCCGCACATCCCACTGTCCATGAGCAGGGACGGTCATGCGCAGGATGAGGCCTTCGGCGGTGAGCTCGGCATCACGCACCCGCACGACGATCCCCTTCCGCGTCCCCTGCCAGGCCGCTTCGATCGTCAACGACCCGGACCTGGAGCGCCGGGTCTGGTCCCAGACCCGGTGAAATCGTCCGTCCTTGACTTCGAAAAGGTCAGCGAAGTCCGCATCCACCGCAAGCGCTATCTCGCACGGCTCCGGCTGAAGGGAATAGTTGTGAATTCTGATGTCCTCCACGATGCCGGCACCAACCTCCCGCTTCCGTTCAACGGTCAGCGGGCTGTCCGCGCGGCCGTCGGACCGTGCAGCCCTACCGACGTACGTGCCTTGGTATGGCGAGGGGGTCCACGCCCCCAGCGGTTCCAGCGGTTGCCCGTTCACGGTGAGCGCCCAGCGCGAGAGGATCCTGGTGTCCCGATAGAAAACGCCGTGAGGATGATGCGGGAAGACGTCGCCGTTCTGCAGCGAGATGCAGAAGGAGGATCCCGCCACCAGGGTGACGGCTCCCTGCCCCGTGGATCCGGCCGCGTTGTCCGCATTCCATCCAGCCATGACAGGCTCCTCGTGAAAACAGCACCTTGAACTGAGCTGAATCTACGCCGATGTCCGGAGGCGTGCCAGATGGTTCGACCGGACGACCACGCCCGCGGTGGGCTCCCTGTTGCCTCATGAGAGTACGGAAGAGTAGCGTCGATGGGACCAGGAGGCGGCCATGGGCAGCGTTGACTACGAATTCCAGACCATTTGGCGCGTCGCTGGCTCTTCACAGGAAGTCGCCGCTGTCCTGGGTGATGGCACAACCCTTCCCCGCTGGTGGCCCTCGGTCTACCTCGCCGTCGAGCCAGCTCCGGAGACCACCGGGCACAACCTGCCCTCAGGCATCCCCAGACCCGTCCGCCTTCACACCAAAGGTTGGCTGCCCTACACTCTCAGCTGGACCTTGACCCTCACCGAACCTGTTACGAACCGTGGTTTCGCTCTTACTGCCGCCGGGGACTTGAACGGAACGGGCCGGTGGACGTTCGAGCAGGACGGGCCGGAAACGGTCATCACGTACGACTGGCGGGTCAGTACCGCCAAACCGCTGTTGCGGCGCTTGAGTTGGCTGCTGAAACCTGCCTTCGCAGCCAACCACCGCTGGGCAATGGCCCGCGGCCAGGAGAGCCTCGCCCTGGAGCTCCGCCGCCGTCGGCATCCCGATGACACCTGGTCAGTCCCGCCGCCTCCGCCGCCTACGTTCCGCCGGCAGAAGCATCGGTACCGTACCTGACACCTCCATCGAACCGCGCGCCCTCCGGTGCCCGCAGTCGTTCACGGAGTAGGGTTTGCTTTAGCCGACGAAGGGGTCCAGATGAGCTACAAGTACCGAACTGTCCGGGTTCGTGGCACCGACCTGATTGGGACGATTGCACGCAAACACGGGGGCGCGCCCGAGATCTATGAGACCTCGAAGGACCCGAGCACTTCGGTCGTTCCGGTCTTCTTTGAGGCAACGGGCGAGGTTCGATTCTTCGACCGGTCAATGCTGGAGGACGTCGTGACGCCTGCCAGTTAGGCAAAGCATGCAGGCGTTGAGAGTCGCACGGCGGCGGAGTAGTGTGACCCTCACCTTCAACTCGCACCACCTTCACTCGGGAGCGACCATGCCATCTATGAGACGTCAACTGGCTGCCGTCACGGCGGCTGTGGCTTTGAGCGTGACGGGCGGCGCCGTGGCCAGCCCCGCGTTCGCCGATCCGCGGGAAACGGAAAAGACCGCGACAGCCACCGGCTACGGCGGCGCGGTAAGCACCGTGGACCCCGAGGCATCCGCTGCCGCCATCGAGGTCCTGCGCAAGGGCGGCAACGCGGCGGACGCCGCAGTCGCGGCAGCGGCAACGCTCGGTGTAACGGAGCCGTACAGCGCCGGAATCGGTGGGGGCGGCTACTTCGTGTTCTACGATGCGAAGACCGGCCAGGTGGGCACGATCGACGGCCGGGAGACCGCACCGGCAGCGATGCCGCAGGACGCGTTCATCAACCCAGCAACCGGCAAAGCCTACAATTTCACGCCTGAGCTCGTCACGAGTGGCGTTTCCGTCGGAGTCCCTGGCACCCCGGCCACTTGGGAGCGGGCACTCGAGCGCTGGGGCACACTGAGCCTCAGCGACGCCCTTAGGCCTGCCATCAAGGTGGCGACTCGGGGTTTTGTCGTGGATGAAACGTTCCGCCAGCAGACCCTGGACAACAAACTCCGGTTCGGGGCGTTCACCTCGACGAGCAGCCTCTACCTCCCCGGCGGCGACGCACCCGCCGTCGGCAGTGTCTTCCAGAACCGCGACCTGGCCGAGACATACCGGCTCCTTGCCAAGCAGGGGACCAGCGCGTTCTACACCGGCCCGCTCGCGGCCGAAATCGCGGCAACTGTCCAGGCTCCGCCGAAGACAGCCACCACTACGCTGCCGGTCCCGCGCGGTCACATGACCACGGCGGACCTCGCCGCCTACCGCGCGCTGGACCAGGCGCCCACGCACGTTGACTACCGCGGCCTGGACGTCTACGGCATGGCGCCGTCAAGCAGCGGGGGGACGACAGTCGGCGAGTCGCTGAACATCCTGGACACATTCAACATTTCTGAGATGTCCCGCGCCGACGCCCTGCATCACTACCTCGAGGCCAGCGCGCTTGCCTTCGCCGACCGCGGCAAGTACGTGGGCGACCCCGCGTCTGTCAACGTCCCTACATCCGCGCTAACCGACCCGCTGTTCGGCAAGGAGCGCGCCTGCCAGATCGATCCGCACCAGGCCGCCGTGAAGCCCGTCCCCGCAGGTGACGTGTCAGCGTACGACGGCGTGTGCCCGGCTTCCGCCGCGCCACTCGCCGATGAGAAGGACACCGAGGACATCTCGACCACCAACCTGACGGTCGCGGACAAGTGGGGGAACGTAGTCGAGTACACGCTCACGATCGAGCAGACCGGCGGGTCCGGCATCGTGGTCCCAGGCCGCGGCTTCCTGCTCAACAACGAGCTGACCGACTTCTCGACTGTTTACGACCCGGCCGACCCGAACCGGATCGAGCCGGGAAAGCGCCCGCGCTCCTCGATGTCGCCAACCATCATCCTCGAGGACGGCAAGCCGTTCCTCGCTCTCGGCTCGCCTGGCGGGTCGACGATTATCACCACCGTCCTGCAGACGATAGTGAACCGGGTGGATCTGGGCATGAGCATCTCCGAGGCGATCGCGGCACCGCGTGCATCGCAACGGAACACGGCAAAGGTCACGGCCGAGCCGGCTTTCATCGCGGCTTACGGAACCGAGCTGGCACCCTACGGCCATCAGTTCACGCCGTCGGGTGACGCGTTCACCTCTGCAGCGGAGATTGGCGCGGCCACCGCCATCGAGTTCTTGCCGGACGGGAGCATGGTGGCCGCGGCTGAGCCCGAAAGGCGCGGGGGCGGCTCCGCGCTGGTACTCAAACCGCTGACCCAGGACCGTTAGCCGCCCTGCAGGTGACGGATGAGCCCGTCGAGGACCGGCAGCTGGCCTCGGACCAGCCTGGTGCGGGCGACGGGCTCGTTAGTCCATTCGGCGTGGTCGATCTCAGGGTAGTTCCGAACTGTGCCTGATCCCCTCGGCCATTCCAGTGGAAACGTGTTGCTCACGACACCTCCGGGCTCAAAGTCTGACTCTGCCGTGAACACCGTGATGATCTTGCCCGAGGGCTGCCTGAAAGTTCCCAGCAGGCTATAGTCGGCGGCGGGCGGGGGAGCGCCAATCTCCTCCGCAAACTCACGCTGCGCCGCTACCAGCGGGTCCTCATCGTCGAGGTATTCGCCCTTAGGGATGGACCAGGCGGCGGCATCCTTGCGAGCCCAGAACGGCCCGCCCATATGGGCTATCCACACCTCCAACCCCGCTGTGGGGCTACGGCGGTACAGCAAAATCCCCGCGCTCAGGACCGTCATTTACCCCCACCCTCCAGAACGGGCTTAGCTCTCGCGGTCAATCTGCAGATAGCTCAGCCCGCTCACGTCGAGCCAGAACTGGGTGGGAGTCTCTACCAATCGCAGCAAGACACCCTCGCAGGAGCTGCAGCGCACAACGATTCCAGGGCCGTCAGCATAGACCTTTGCCTCGCCGAAGGCCCGGACAGCGCCACAGTGCTTACAACGGCCTATAGCCGCGATGACATCGATACGGAACAGTTCCCACAGCGGCCCGGCCGCTGCGTTTCCGTCGAGATGAGGTATCGGATTGCCGGCGCTACCTAGGATGTCCTGATCCTCGGGGCGCGGGTCTTCAGCGTCCGGCGAAGCGGAGCCGTTCTTTCCGGTCACCGGGTCCCTCCCGTTCCGCCGAAGCGTTCAGTTTTGATCGAAGCGGCCGGATAGCCTGCCTGCACGAGCCATTCTGAGACCGTTTCGACAAATATTGTCTGACCACAGATGAAGGTTTCCGGGTAGAAGTCCGGCGGCAGGATGTTCGCCAGCAGCGTTTCTGCCGTGAGGCGCTTCGGAGCAGTTGGCCAGCCCTGCGGCACCTTGCGTGTGTAGACATAGTCGATGGTGAGCTTGCGGGATTTCTCGCTCAAGGTGAGCAGCTCCTCCCGGTAGAACCCCGCCTCTGGTGATTTGAGGGAATACAGAAGCCGGAACGGTGACGTGTTCTCCGATGCTTCATGGGCCCTGATCATGGCCATGAGCGGCACGATGCCCGATCCTCCTGCGATCAGCTGAACCGGGTTCGTGTCCGTGGGACGCCAGACGAACCAGCCACCCACGGGCCCACGGATCTCCAGTTGGTCTCCGACTGCCAGGTCCCTGACCAGATAAGGGGAGACTTCCCCGTTGGCCAGTTCGTCGACAGTGATCTCCATGATTTCGTCCCTGCCTGCCGAGGCCACGGAGTAGGAGCGCACTGCGGTGTAACCGTCCTCCGCCGTGAGGCGGATATCGATGTGCTGGCCGGGGAGGTTGCCCATCAAGCCGTCCACACGGAGCCCGATGGTTCTGGACGTTTCGGTTTCCGGATAGCCGCTGACGACGTCGGCGACGCGCCACAGGGTACTCACGAAACCAGCCTCACGAGTACCGCTCCTCACGCCACGGATCGCCGTGAATGTGATAGCCGTTGGATTCCCAGAACCCCGGGACATCCTCCTGCGTCAGCTCAATGCCGTTAATCCACTTGGCGCTCTTCCAGAAGTACAGGTGCGGCACAAGCAGCCGGGCCGGCCCGCCGTGGGCGCGCTCCAGGGGCGCGCCGTCGAATTCCCAGGCAACCCAACTCCTGCCATCCAGAAGGTCCCGCAGCGGGAGGTTAGTTGTGTAGCCACCGTAGGAATGGGCCGTCGTGAACTCTGAAGTTGTTTGCACATCCTCGAACAAAGTGTCCAGGGAGACGCCGCGCCACGAAGTGCCGAGCTTGGACCAGCTGGTCACGCAGTGAATGTCGGTCCGGATATCAGCCTGGGGTAACGCCATAAACGCTTCCCAGGACCACGTTTGGCGCTGCCCCTCCCCGGTAGTGATGAAGAATTCCCAGTCCTCGGTGGGGATATCAGGCGCAGGGCCAGCCGTCAGCACGGGAAAGCTTCCAGTCTCGTATTGCCCCGGAGGTGTTGCCGGATTCTCGGCCTGGCGCCTTCCATGAAAACCGGACGAAATGATGCCCATCAGATACCTCCGTTAAGGAGCGCCGCCGTCGATTGTGACCGGTTCCCCCACGATATGTCAACGGCCCGACAGGCGTCCAGACACGTGCCGTTGGTTCAATGCGGGAGGAGCTGGGGGTCGACTTGGGTCTTCATTGGTAGGAGGATTTAGGGACAGCCACTTAAGGAGGTCTGTGATGTGCTATTCATCGAGCGAAGGATGGCATTACTACCGGAAGGACGCCGTGCAGGAAGCTGAAGAGCGCGGTGAAACGGGTGCCAAGGAGGCCCCGGAGCCTCAGGTTCAGGCGGAGGAATCCAGGATGTGGGCTTACATCGCCAAGCTGGAGGAAAGCGCCGATCTGAAGCCAGACCGGATCAGCGAAAAAGTCTAGGCGCCCGCCAAGAGGGAGACTCTGCACAGTGACTGGTTCACGACAGTGACCAGTTCACGGCGGAGCCTCCCTTTTTTGCGCGTTCTTGAGCTACGTTTGGACGACCGTCTCGATGGGCCGCGGAGAAGTTATGGGATCCGCATGACGGTGGATAACCTTCCATCCTTCGTCTTCCAACCGGAAAATGGTTGTCACCTTCGCCCGGGTTCGCTCGATTTCAACGATGTACCCCAGATCTGGGCCGGCGTACGCGGAAATTCTCTCAAAACGCGTGGGCTCGCCTTCCCTGAGCAGTGAAACTGCCCGGTCCATGGTTTTCTCGACCTCACTCCGGCCCCGGGCAGGCGGACCGAGCGGATTGGCGAGAGTGACGTCATCCCTTGTTGAAAACATCTTCTTCTGTGGGGCGGCATCTCCCATGACGAACGCATCGAGGGCCTGATGGTAGTGCTCCACGGCCAGATCGAGATCGGATCCGGACATCGGTTCCTCCAGCCTCGCGTCCGGGCCGACGCATGGATGCGGCACGACTCCGGTCCGGCCATAGTCCCACCGCCAGCCGGGGATGTCCACAGTTATTCCGCAAGCAGGCCAGGTGTTTATGTCTGCTCAACTCTGCTCAGGACACCAAGAGGCGCCGGGCCGCTGCGACGATGTGGCGGGCGGAGATTCCGGCAGCGTCGAGCAGCTCTTCGGGAGTGCCGGACGTGGGCAGTGACTTGACGGCAAGCAAGACGGCGTGGAGCTCAGGGGTGTCGGTGCCGGCGAGCGCTTCGAGTACGGCTGAGCCGATGCCTCCCTCTGGATAGTGGTCTTCTGCGATGACGATCCTTCCCCCGGTGTCGAGGCAGGTTGTGCGCAGAGTCTCGGAATCGATGGGTTTGAGGGAATAGAGGTCGATGACGCGGGCGTTGATGCCGCCCTCGGCCAGCTGCCCGGCGGCGGTGAGGCACTCGTGCAAGGTCACCCCGGCGCCGATGAGTGTCACGGCGTCGTCAGGACCGGCGTGGTGGACTTTACAGCCTCCCAGCGGGAACTCTTCGTCCGGACCGTAGATGACCGGGTAGCCACCGCGGGTGGCCCGCAGGTAAGAGATTCCGGGGGTGTCGGCCATGGTCTTGACGAGTTGCGCGGTGGATGGCGCATCGGCTGGGTAAAGCACCGTGGAGGTGTGCACAGCCCGCATGGCGGCGATGTCCTCCAGGGCCATCTGGGACGGACCGTCCTGGCCGATCTCGACGCCGGCGTGGGTACCGACCAGCCGGATGCTGCACTGGGATACTCCTGCCATCCGGATGAAATCAAAGGGCCGGGAGACGAGGAAGGCGGCAAAACTTGCGGCGAATGCCACGTAGCCGCGGACCGACAGTCCGACGGCGGAGGCGATGAGTTGCTGCTCGGCTATGAACATCTCGAAGTACCGGTCCGGGGCGGCGTCCTTGAACTCGCCGGCATGGGTGGAGTTTCCGACTTCGCCGTCCAGGACCACGATTTCGGGACGGGCGGCCAGCGCCGACACCGCAGCGCCAAAGGCGGCCCTGGTGGCGACCTTTTCGCCAACCTCCCAGCTGGGCAGGCTGACGGCCGCCTCAGGATTGGGGGTGATGGCGGGTGTGCCCGGTTCGGGCAGGGCCGTGGTGATCCGCAGGCTTCCGGGACCGCCGAGGGCTGCCACGGCGCGTTCGGCCATGTCTTGCGGAAGGGCTTTGCCGTGCCAGCCGTCCTTGTCCTCTACCTCGGGCACGCCCTTGCCCTTGATCGTCTTGGCGAGAACCACCGTGGGCTGGTCGGGGTGGGACCGCACCTCCGCGAGCGCGTCGTCGATGGCGGCAACATCGTGGCCGTCGATGATCAGCGGGTGGCCTCCAAAGGCCTCCACACGCCGCGCATAGCGGTCCATGTCCCATTGGAGTTCCGTCGGCCCGTCCTGGCCCAGCCGGTTGACGTCCACGATGGCGGTGAGGTTTCCAAGCTTGTAGTACGCAGCCTTATCCAATGCCTCCCACATGGAGCCTTCGGCGAGCTCGCTGTCCCCGCAGAGCACCCACGAATGGTACGGGAGCCGGTCCAGGTAGCGTCCGGCCAGGCAAACGCCCACGGCGTCAGGCAGCCCTTGGCCGAGTGAGCCGGTGGCCACATCCACCCAGGGCAGGATGGGTGTGGGGTGGCCCTGAAGCCGGCTTCCGAACTGCCGGTAAGTATTGATCAGTTCGTCCTCGCTGACCACGCCTACGGCCCGATACATGGAGTACAGGAGCGGGGACGCATGACCCTTGGAAAAAATAAGATGGTCATTGTTTGGCAGCGCAGGCTGGTCCCAGTCATAACGCAGGTGCCGTTCCAGCAGAACGGCCATGAGATCCGCGGCGGACAGGGACGAGGTGGGGTGGCCTGAGCCGGCCTGTGTGCTGCACCGGATGGCGTCCACCCGCAGCTGTGCGGCGAGGCTTCTGATGATGCCGGTCTGAGCGGTGGTCATCTGCGCCGGTGCCTGGCCCTGCTGTTCGGTCATCGAAATTGCCTTTCATGCGCTCAGTGGGTCCTCGTAGCCGGGCCGCCTATACCTGTCATACCCGCAAGCGGGTCCCAGCGGAAGATCCAAGTTTCCCAGCATCTGTCGGAGAGCTAATCCGGTGTCTATTCTGTTTATAGGCCGGTACGACATCCGGTCCTCAGGCCGCCGGCACGTCCTGGGAATTCCTCCCGCTCCGGGGGCCGTCTCGATGAGGAGGCGTCCATGTCCAGTCCTGATGTGCCAACCCGCGGACCCGCCCGGCCCGGTCCTTATATCATCGCCGGTGTCCTCCTGGCCATCGCCGTCGTGGTTCCGCTGTTTGTCCCCGCGTATTCGTTCGATAAGCCGCGGCTTGCCGGCATTCCGTTCTTCTACTGGTACCAGATGGCCTGGATTCCGATCACCGCGGGCCTCGTGGGCATCTCGTACTGGCTGGTCAGCAAGGAGGACCGGCGGCGGCGCGAGACCGTGCGGGGTACGGCGAACGGAGGGCAGGTGTCATGAACAGCCTTGCCGTGCCGCTGGCCGCACCGGACCGGCCGGTAAGCGGCGTCGCTCTGACCATCGTGATCATCCTCTTCGTCGCGGTTGCCGCTCTGGGCTTCGTGGCTGCCCGGTGGCGCGCCGGGCAGGAGACAGGGCTGCACAGCCTGGACGAGTGGGGCCTCGGAGGCCGCGGTTTTGGCACCTGGGTGACCTGGTTCCTGCTCGGCGGCGACCTCTACACGGCCTATACATTCGTGGCCGTGCCCGCGGCGATGTGGGCCACCGGAGCCGTGAGCGGCTTCTTCGCTGTGCCATACACCATCGTGCTGTATCCCATCGTGTTCCTGTTGATGAGCCGGCTGTGGTCCGTCTCCCACCGGCATGGGTTCGTGACGCCGGCAGACTTCGTTGGCGGCCGCTATGGCAGCAGGGCGCTTACCCTTGCCGTCGCGGTCACGGGGATTGTTGCGACCATGCCGTACATCGCGTTGCAGCTGGTCGGCATCAAGGCTGTGCTCACGGTACTGGGCCTGGGCAGTGCAGAGAACGTGCTGCTGACGGACCTGCCCCTGATCATCGCGTTTGTGGTCCTGGCCGCCTACACGTACACGTCGGGTCTGCGCGCTCCAGCCCTGATCGCCGTCGTTAAGGACCTGCTGATCTACCTGGCCGTGATCGTTGCGGTGATCTACCTGCCGATCAAGTTCGGGGGCTGGGACAACATCTTCGGCGCAGCGCAGACCAAACTGGGCGCGGTCAACCCGGCCACCGGCAAACCCGCGGGGGTCTTCATTCCTGGCGCGGCGAGCTACTCGGCCTACTGGACGCTGGCCCTCGGCTCGGCCCTGGCGCTGTTCATGTATCCGCACTCGATCACCGGCGTCCTGGCGACCAAGAGCCGGAACACGATCCGAAAGAACGCCGCAGTGCTGCCGCTGTACTCGCTGATGCTGGGGTTCCTGGCGCTGCTGGGCTACGTGGCCATTTACGCCGGAACCAAGCCCATCGACTTGAACGGTGCTGTCAACCCGCAGCTGGTGGTGCCGCAACTGTTCCTGGATCACTTCCCGGCCTGGTTCGCCGGGATCGCGCTGGCCGCCATCGCCATCGGTGCCCTGGTTCCGGCCGCGATCATGTCGATCGCCGCCGCGAACCTGTTCACCCGCAACATCTACCGGGACCTGATCAAGCCTGAGGCCACCCCCCGGCAGGAAGCCAGCGTCTCCAAGATCGCCTCACTCGTGGTGAAGTTCGGGGCGCTGATCTTCGTCATTGCGATGGACCAGTCGACAGCCATTAACATGCAGCTCCTGGGCGGTATCTGGATCCTGCAGACATTCCCCGCAATCGTGGCTGGTCTCTACACCCGCTGGTTCCACAGGTGGGCGCTTTTCGCGGGCTGGGCCGCCGGGATCCTCTACGGCACCATCGCCGCCTACAACGTGGTCAACCCGGTCACGAAGGCAAACTTCGGCGGCTCCATTGCGGCTATCCCCGGCACCGATGTGCAGGTTTACATCGCTGTCGTGGCCTTTGCGATAAACCTCATCGTCGCCGTCGTCCTGTCTCTGGTCTTCCGGGCCATGAAGCTTCCCGACGGGAAGGACATCACCCGCCACTCCGATTACGGAGCGGACGAGAACGACCCGAAGGTGGCGCAGATCCAGCGCGAATACCCTCTGGCCGAGCCCGGAACCACTGTCTGATACGTCTCCGCTTGTTTCTACTCGGCCATCCCTGGCCGAACCGCCACGAACTCGATTCCGGGATGGACCTTTTTCCGTGGTCCGCGGGAAAAGCCCTTGGCGTCCAGCTGGTTCTCCGCCCGGTACGCGGCAAGGGCCTCGTCGTAGACCTGGTTGAGCCGCTTCCCGGTGAGGACCTCCTGCGTCCCGTCGGTGAAGGTAATTGACACGGCGGCGCTGGCCGGAAAATGCCTGTTCATCCGGATAAAGCCCTGGGAATCCTGCCGGAGGGTAATCACTGCTGGTCTCGCTTTCCTGTTCGATGATCTCCAGTCTGGCCTATCCCGGCCTTCAGGCTTGGATAGGCAGACCTGCTTTATGGGCACAATGGACGGATGACGCCACCGAGCAACCCCCTGGATCGGTTCCCCATGAACGAAACCTTCGATCTGGAGGCCATTGGGGCGGGCCTCG
The DNA here is from genome assembly GCF_018613805.1 of Arthrobacter sp. ISL-48. Lineage (GTDB taxonomy): Bacteria > Actinomycetota > Actinomycetes > Actinomycetales > Micrococcaceae > Arthrobacter. Next base: position 62,627 of record NZ_JAGGPL010000020.1, on the reverse strand, counting down.
CCTTTACGGACTCACTGTCCCACCTTACGGCGGCTCTCGGAGCGGGAGGGCGTGCGGGATCCGCAGTGGTGCAGGCTCCACCCGGAACGGGCAAGACCACGCTGGTTCCGCCCTTGCTCGCCAACCTGGCGATGCGGAGCCCGCGAGGGGAGGTCCGCGTTGTGGTCACCCAGCCGCGCCGGGTGGCTGCCCGAGCGGCGGCACGGCGCCTTGCCGCCCTCGATGGCAGCCGTATGGGGGACCGCGTCGGCTATACAGTCCGGGGGGACCACAAGGCGGGCGCCGGCACGCTGGTGGAGTTCGTCACGCCCGGGATCCTCCTGCGCCGCCTGCTGGCCGATCCCGGGCTTGAGGGCATCGGCGCGGTCATCCTCGACGAAGTCCACGAACGCGGCCTTGAGACCGACCTGCTGCTTGGCATGCTCGCCGAAGTCCGCCAACTGCGGGGCGACCTCACCCTGGTTGCCATGTCCGCCACCGTGGATGCGCCCCGCTTCGCCGCCCTTATTGGCAATCACGACGGCGGCGGCCCGGCTCCCGTCGTCGACTGTCCGTCCGCACTGTACCCCCTGGACGTTGAATGGTCGCCGGCAGCGGTGCCACGGCTGGACGGCAGGGGTGTGAGCCGCGGGTTCCTTGACCACGTGGCGGATACCGCCGCGGCGGCGCATACACAGTCCAGTGCGGGAACCGACGCGCTGGTGTTTGTCCCCGGCGCTTGGGAAGTGTCCCAGGTCGCCTCCCGCCTGCGGAGCCGTGGCGGTTCCGGTACCGAGGTGCTGGAGCTTCACGGCCAGGCCAGTCCTGCGGAACAGGACCGCGCCGTGTCCGGGCGCCGGCCGGGGGAGAGCCCCCGGATCATCGTTACCACCGACCTCGCGGAATCCTCCTTGACGGTGCCGGGCGTGCGACTGGTCATCGATTCGGGCCTGACCCGCGAACCGCGGCGGGACATCAGCCGCGGCATGTCCGGCCTGGTGACCGTCTCCTGCTCCCGCGCGTCGGCGGAGCAGCGGGCCGGCCGGGCCGCACGCCAGGGACCCGGGAAGGTAGTCCGCTGCTATGACCAGAAGACGTTTGGCGCGGCGCCCGCCCATGTGACCCCTGAGATCACGGTGGCGGACCTGACGGGCGCCGCCCTGATCCTGGCTTGCTGGGGATCACCTGGCGGGCAGGGGCTGGCTTTTCCCGACTCCCCACCGCGGCCGGCCATGGAGGAGGCAGTGGAGGTGTTACGGGAACTGGGCGCCGTGGGTCCGGACGGCTCCGCCACGGAGCTTGGCAGGGTCCTTGCCAGGGTCCCGGCGGATCCACGGCTGGCCCGCGCCCTCCTGGACGGCGCGGCAGCGGTGGGCCGCCGGACAGCGGCGGAGGCCGTCGCCGTGGTCTCGGGGGACCAGCGTGCGCCCGGGGCAGATCTCACGAGGCTCCTCGCAACCTTGCGGTCCGGGACCGACCCGGCCTCCCGTCGGTGGTTGGACGACGTCCGGCGGATGGAGGACATCGCACGCCAGGAGGCTTCCGGCGCCGGACATTCCGTCTTTGCTGCTCCCGTGACGGGGGCGGAGGCCATGGGAGCCATCGTCGCCCTGGCGTTCCCGGATCGGGTGGCGCGCCGCGTCGCGGGCGAGGGGCCGGAGCGGTACCTGTTGTCGTCAGGCACCCGGGCAGGCTTGCCAGCCGGAAGTTCCCTGTCCGGGCATGAGTGGCTTGCAGTCGCGGATGTTTCGCGGGCCCAGGGACGCGACGCTGCCGGGACCGGGGCGGTCATCCGTGGCGCCGCCCCGATCACTTCGGACACCGCTGAGGCAGCGGCCCGGCATTTGCTGACCGACACCGTGGAAGCACGCTTCAATCAAGGCCGCGTCATGGCCCGGCGGGATCGCCGTCTTGGCGCAATTGGACTGACGTCCACACCGGTGCGGCCGTCCGCCGAGGAAGGGCGCGTCGCAGTCGCCCGCGCACTGGAAAGTGAAGGGCTGGGAACGATCGGATGGTCGACGGCGGCGGATGCCCTGCGCCGCCGCCTCGCCCTGCTGCGCCGGGAACTCGGCGACCCTTGGCCGGACGTTTCCGAGCCGGCGCTGCTGGCCCGGCTGGACACGTGGCTGCGGCCGGAGCTGGAGGCGCTGGCGGGCGGCGCCTCCACGAGTGCAATCGACCTCACCGATCCGCTGCGGCGGCTGCTGCCGTGGCCCGCCGCAACGGCTGGGGGAGCTGGCACCCGAATGGCTTGAAGTGCCCAGCGGTTCGAGGGTGAGAATCGACTACCCTGACTTGTCCGACTATGACGTGTCCGACTATGCAGTCAGCCACGGCCGCCCTGTGGTGGCGGTCAAGCTGCAGGAGTGTTTCGGCTGGGCAGAGACGCCACGGCTGGTCAGCGGGCGGGTGCCGGTGCTGTTCCACTTGCTCTCTCCGGCCCGGCGTCCCGTGGCCGTGACGGACGACCTGGCGTCCTTTTGGTCCGGACCCTATAGGCAGGTCCGGGCCGAGATGAGGGGCCGGTATCCCAAGCATCCCTGGCCCGAAGACCCTTGGACTGCACCCCCGACCGCACGGACCAGCGGGCGAAAGTGACCCCGGGAAGGGAAACCTTGATCGGGTTTCGATGCCGGGTGAGAACTCCGATACACAGATGAAACGTGGCGTCGATGTGCTGAAACAACTCCCCGTTAGGCTCTTGATCACTTGGACAACGACGTCCACACATAATCTGGAAGGACGCAAAGATGTTGCTATTGAACAGCCTTAACCTCTTGCTTGATGCCCGCCGAAACGGCGACAACCATTCGTACAGCGGGAAGAACGGCAAGACCGGGTTCCCCACAGGGCAACTGACCTCCGCCGCCTGGGAAGGCTGGTGGCACGAGGACGCCGCTTAGCCGACAGCGCGCGGGCTGCATTCCGCCGGCTCAAGGCCGGTCCCGGTTTCACGATGGCATGGCTCTGCCTATTGCTGTCCAGTCGCCTCAGGGTGTCGAATCGTCTTACCAAGGCTGCGTGGCGGCTGACGACTAGTACACCTGGAGATGGCCATGTCCATGAAAGGCGCCAATGCCCGAGGCAAGGCTCCGGGCCGCGGCAGTTCCGATCTCCGGCGGACTGATGCCTCGGCGGCGGTCCAGGCCGATGCCCCGGATAAGATCCGCAACGTTGCGCTCGTGGGCCACTCGGGCGCGGGGAAGACCATGCTGCTTGAGGCCCTGCTGGCCGCCACCGGTGTCATATCCCGGATGGGATCAATTGAAGACGGCAGCACGGTGAGCGACGCGGAACCGTCCGAGATCCACCAGCAGCGCTCCGTCGTCCTGTCGTTGGCCCCGCTGGTGTTCGATGGCATCAAGGTGAACCTCCTGGACACGCCCGGCTATGCGGACTTCACCGGTGAGCTCCGCGCCGGACTGCGGGCGGCGGATGCGGCTCTCTTCGTCGTGTCCGCCCTGGACGAGATCGATGCGGCAACCACAGCGCTGTGGGCTGAATGCGACCTGGTGGGTGTGCCGCGGGCTGTCGTGATCAGCCGGCTCGACCATCCGCGCGCAAATTTCGAGGCGACGGTCGCCGCATGCCAGCGCGCCTTCGGTGACTCGGTGATGCCTGCCTATCTCCCGGTGCGCACCGGGCAGGCCATCACCGGTTTGCTCGGCCTGCTGTCCGGGAAGGTCTCGGACTACACCAGTGGAGCACCGGCGCCGGGAGCGCGGGAAGCCACGGCGGAGGAGCTCGCAGCATCGGAGGCCGAACGCGGAACGCTGATCGAAGGAATCATTTCGGAGAGCGAAGACGAGACGCTCATGGACCGCTATCTCGGCGGCGAGGACATCGACGTCGACGTCCTGGTGGATGACCTGGAGACGGCAGTGGCCCGCGGGTCCTTCTTTCCAGTACTTGCGAGCGCGGCGGAGACTGGACTCGGCATAACGGAACTGCTGGAGATGCTGACCAGAGCCTTCCCAACGCCCGCGGAGAGCGCCCTGCCAGCAGTGACAGACCTCGCCGGGACTCCGGCCGGCCCCCTAACCTGTAACCCGGCGGGCCCGCTGGCCGGGGAGGTGGTCCGCACAACCATCGACCCGTTCCTGGGACGGGTCTGCCTGGTACGGGTCTTTTCCGGCACCCTGCGGGAGGACTCGGCTGTACACGTCGGCGGCCGCGGGTTGTCCGAGCGAGGCCATGAGGACCACGACAGCGACGAACGCCTCACCCACCTTTACTCACCGGTTGGTGCGAGCCTCCGGCCGGTGCCATATTGCATCGCCGGGGACATTTGCGCGATTGCCAAGCTGGCCAACGCCGAGACCGGCGACACCGTTTCTGCCAAGGAGAACCCGGTGCTTGTGGAGTCCTGGGACATGCCCGAGCCGCTGATGCCCGTAGCCGTGGAAGCCGCCTCTCGCAGCGACGAAGATGCCCTGGCCAAGAGCCTGGGGAAGGTGGCGGCCGGGGATCCGACGCTTCGCGTGGAACGTAATTCCGAAACGCACCAGTTGATTCTGTGGTGCATGGGGGAGGCCCATGGTGAAGTGGTACTGGACCGGCTGCGGGACCAGGGGGTGAAACTGGAGACTGTTCCGGTGGTCACGCCGCTGAGGGAAACCTTCGCCGCACCAGCCTCCGGCCACGGACGGCACGTCAAGCAATCCGGGGGCCACGGCCAGTACGCGATCTGCGACATCGAAGTCGAGCCCCTGGAGCGCGGCGCAGGGTTCGAGTTTGTCGACAAGACCGTCGGCGGGGTGGTTCCCGGCCACTACATACCCTCCGTCGAGAAAGGGGTTCGGGCCCAAATGCAGAGGGGCGTGTCGGCAGGGTTCCCGGTGGTGGACATCAGGGTGACGTTGGTCGGCGGCAAAGCACACAGCGTCGACTCGTCAGACGCTGCCTTCCAGGCGGCGGGCGCGCTGGCCCTGCGGGAGGCGGCCGCCGCTGGCCGCATCCAGCTGTTGGAACCCGTGTCGTCTGTCACCGTCACCACTCCGGACGAGTACGTCGGCCCCGTCATGAGTGACTTGTCGTCCCGCCGCGGGCGGGTGACAGGAACGACGTCGGCAGGCGGGGAACGCACGGCGGTCATCGCCGAGGTGCCCGACGGCGAGCTGTTGCGCTACGCCGTTCAGCTACGTGGACTCACGGCCGGAACCGGCCACTTCCGGCGCAGCTACCTGCGCCACGAGCCGGTGCCTGCGAGCGCGACCGCGGGTGCCGCCAACACCTGATCTCCACATCAGCCGTGGGCGCGCATGAAGCGCGCGACCGGGGAAGCCAGTGATGCGCCGATCTCCTCTGCGTTGCGCTTCTTTCCTGCGACGGCGAAGGAATGGTCACCGCCGTCCACCCACTCCAGCACGGCGGACTGACCGATCCGGGAAACCACCCCCTCCATCAGTTCCGGGGTGGCGAAGGTGTCGCGGGTGCCCTGCAGGAACAGCATAGGCACCGTCAGCCCGTACAGGTGCTCATCCCGAAGTTTCTCCGGCTTTCCCGGCGGGTGCAGCGGATACCCGAGGTAGACCAGCCCCCTGGCGTCCATCCCTTCTGCTACGGCCATGGACGCCATGCGCCCGCCAAAGGACTTGCCAGCTGCCCAGACGGGACCTTTGTCTCCGTGGGTTTCACCCAGCCGGGCGGCAGCATCAAGGGCGGCCCGCCAGGCTGCGATGGCAGCCGGCGGCCGGTCCGGGAACTTCCTGCCCGCTTCGCGGTAGGGGAAATTGAAGCGCAACGTGGCAACGCCGTCGTCGTTAAGTGCGCGGGTAAAGCCGCCCAGGAACGGATGTTCCATGCCCGTATCGGCTCCGTGCGCCACCACAAGCGTGGCGAAGGGATTGTCCGGCCGGCCATAAGCCGCGGAGACTTCGAGATCGCCGACAGTGATAGTGACAGGGGATTCGGTAACGGTCATGACTCAATGATGCCGGATCGCCCTGGCGGGCCTCCCTGGCGGGCCTCCGAACGGCCAAGGTACTGACGCGACGGGCGGCGCGGGGTAGGTTGTCTCCATGGCGAGCGAACACACCACACTCTCTGTCCAGGGCCCCCAGGGCGAGCGCGAGATGCGCATCTCGAGTCCCAGCAGGGTCATGTGGCCGGAACTGGGGCTCACCAAGTTGGACCTGGCCCGGTACATTGCCGAAGTAGGGGAGGCCTTCATCGCTGCAAACGGAGACAGGCCCGTTTCGCTGCAGAGGTACTCGGACAGCATCGACGGAGAGATGTTCTTCTCGAAGAACCCGCCCAAGGGAACGCCTGACTTCGTCAGGTCAGTGAAGGTGGTCTATCCGAGTGCGCGCTCGCACCCGCAGCTTGTCCTGGACGAACCCGCCGCGGCCGTATGGGCGGTCCAGATGAACACCGTCGTGTTCCACCCGTGGCCTTCACGCGCAGAAAACACAGATAATCCGGACCAGCTGCGCATCGACCTGGATCCGCAACCCGGGACGGACTTCGACGATGCCGTCCCCGCCGCAGTGGCGCTGAAAGAGGTGCTGGCGGAGGCAGGGCTGAACACCTTCATCAAGACGTCCGGAAACCGGGGGCTTCACGTCTACGCACCCATTGAACCCACTCGGGAGTTCCTGGACGTCCGCCACGCGGTGATCGCCGCGGCGAGGGAGCTCGAACGGCGGATGCCTGACAAAGTCACCACTGCGTGGTGGAAGGAAGAACGGGGCCAGCGGGTGTTCGTGGACTTCAACCAGGCCAACCGTGACCGGACCATCGCCGGCGCCTACAGCCCCCGGGCCCTGCCCCACGCACCGGTGTCCTGCCCTATCACGTGGGACGAGCTGGGCAGCGTCGACCCCAAGAACTTCACCATCCTCACGGTGCCCGAACGCCTCAAGACGGTGGGGGATCCGTGGGCTGGCATGGACGCAAACCCCGGTACCATCGATGCCCTCTTGGAATGGTGGGAGCGGGACGTCAAGAATGGCCTGGCTGAGATGCCCTTCCCGCCCGACTATCCGAAGATGCCCGGGGAACCACCGCGGGTGCAGCCAAGCCGGGCCCGCAAGCAGGACTAGCCAGGTTATTCGAAGCGGGACGGGTCACCGGTGCCGCGGCGTACCACCTCGGCCACACCACTCGAGAAATCGATCACAGTGGTGGGCTCGGCCCCGCAGTCGCCGGAATCGATCACGGCATCCACCTCGTGCTCGAGCCGCTCCTTGATCTCCCACCCCTGGGTCAGCGGATCTTCTTCATCGGGAAGCAGGAGGGTGCTGGAGAGCAGCGGTTCGCCCAGCTCGGCCAGCAGCGCCTGCACCACCCGGTTATCCGGGATGCGTACGCCAACCGTTTTCTTCTTCGGGTGCAGGAGCCGGCGCGGAACGTCCTTGGTGGCCGGCAGGATGAAGGTGTAGCTGCCGGGCGTGACAGCCTTGATGCTGCGGAAGACGTCGTTGCTGATGTTCACAAACTGCCCCAGTTGGGCGAAGTCCTTGCAGACGAGCGTGAAGTGGTGCTTGCTGTCCAGTTTGCGGATGGTCCGGATCCGGTCAAGTGCGTCCTTGTTGCCCAACTGCGCCCCTAGTGCATAGCAGGAGTCCGTGGGGTACGCGATGAGCCCGCCGTCGAGGACCATGCGCACGGCCTGTGTGATGGCGCGCGGCTGCGGGTCTTCAGGGTGAACGTCAAAGTATCTGGCCATGCCCACGAGCCTACGGCCCGCAGGGGGATAGCGCACGCAAGGCAGGCCGCCCGCCGTCGAACTAAACCCGCTGCCATGACCCCTATCAACGAGGACCTGTTTGCGGCAGTATGTTGACTGTCCTTCCCCCTTCCGTCCCGCACAACAAGGAGAACAGGCCATGCCTACGACGCTTAATCCCTACCTTGGCTTCCGCGACAACGCCCGGGAGGCGATGAACTTTTACCAGACGGTTTTCGGTGGTGAACTGGCGTTGAGCACGTTCGGTGAGTTCCAGGCCAGCGAGGACCCCGCGGAGGCAGACAAAATCATGCACGGCATGCTGACCACCACCCAGGGCCTGGTGGTGATGGGGGCGGACACCCCCAACTCCATGGACTACACGCCGGGGAACACCATTTCGGTCTCCCTCAGCGGCGACGACGAGGGTGAACTGCGCGGCTATTGGGACAAGCTGGCCGGCGACGGCGGCACCGTGACGGTCCCGATGGAACAGGCCCCCTGGGGGGACATCTTCGGCATGTGCACCGACAGGTTCGGCGTCGCGTGGCTGGTCAATGTCAACAGCGGGCAGGCACCCCCCACCTCTTAGCCAGTTAGGCCGGCCCAGAGGCTCAGATCCACTTCGGCGCTGCCGGAATTTCGTCCAACGGGGCGCTTCGCTCCGTGGCGGTGACGCCCGTGGTGCCCCTGCCCGTGGCCCACTGGACCACACCGGCGAGGCGGCCCGAAACAGCCACCGGTCCATCGGCACGGGAATCGCCAGATTCCTGCCTTGCCTCCTGACCAGACACCCGGACCAGGAGCCCGGCGTCGGTGCCGCGGGTTGCCCAGGCTGTGGTGATGTCCTTGAGGAGCCGTTCGAGTACTGGTGCGGGGATGTCTTCGAAGGTGGCGCCGCTGTCGAGGTCGACGGCGTGGACCCAGACTTCGCGGGTGCGCATCCAGACGGTTTCCTCGGCCGGGACGACCCTGCCTTGGGCGGTTTTGACCTTGTGGTGCCAGGCATCGGGGGGCAGGTCCCGCCATTCGACGTTCAGGTGCACGGCGGAGTGGTCGAACAGGTTCCGGAGAGCGATTGGGGAAAGCGTGGCGCCGAATTCGATTTCTTGATTTCGTGCCTCCGGGGAGGCGTACATGGGGGTCTCGACCCCGGTCGCGGCCCAGTCGATGAGCCGCGCGATCGCGCGGGCGTTATAGCCGATGTGCGCCGCGACGTGGCGGCGGGTCCAGCCGGGGAGCAGCGATGCGCCGTCCAGATCGGCGTCGGTGAGTTCGTTGAGTTTCCGGGCGAAGAATGCGGTGCCGCGACGGGCCTGGAGCAGCTGCTCGAGCAGTTTGGGGTCCCCCGTCTGGTCGGTGCGGGCGGCCATCAGGCTTCCTTGATGACCCGGTTGCTTAGCTGGCCCAGGCCTTCGATGGTGGTCAGCAGGAGCTGGCCTTCCTGGAGGTAGCGTTTGGGGTCCTGGGCGTGGCCCACTCCGCCGGGGGTGCCGGTCGCGATCACATCGCCGGGGTTCAGGGTGATGATCGTGGAGATGTAGGAGACCAGGAATTCGGGGGTGAACACGAGGTCGGAGGTGGGGGTCTGCTGCATGGTTTCGCCGTCCACGGCGGAGGTCATCAGCGGGCCGGCACTGAATTCGTCGGTGGTGACCAGGGCGGGCCCGAACGGGGTGGACTTCTCCCAGGTTTTGCCCTGCAACCACTGGACGGTGCGGAACTGGTAGTCCCGCATCGACACGTCGTTCAGCACGGCGTACCCGGCGATGTGGTCTTTGGCGTCGGCTTCGCTGATCCGGCGGCCCTTTTTGCCGATGATCACGGCGAGTTCGGCTTCCCAGTCCACCGTGTCTGATTCCTGCGGCAGGGCCAGGTCATCGTGGGGCCCGATCAGGGACTCGGCGTACTTGGCGAACAAGGTGGGGTACTCCGGGACGTCCCGCCCCATTTCCTTGATGTGGTTGCGGTAGTTGTGGCCCACGCAGATGATCTTCCCCGGAGAGGGCACGACGGCGGCGAGGTCCGCGCCGTCCAGTGGGTGCGTGGCGCCGCTGGCAGCCTGCGCTTTTTCTGCCCAGGCGGGGTCCTGCAGCAGGGCCCCGACGTCGGCGAACCCGTCGATCTCGGTCAGGGTGCCGCCGTCCTGGCGGACCGCCACGGTCTCTGTGGTCTCCCGTGCGGGAAGGCGGAGGGTGAGGAGTCTCATCGGGTGTTGCGTCCTTCGATATAGGTGCGGTTAAAGTTCAGGCGTTCAAAAATCGGGGCGTCACTGAACCGGAACAGATCGAATTCCGTTCCGGCCTGCAGGGACCATTCGGTCCAGGAGGGGACGACAAACAGGTCGCCCTTGGCCAGTTCCTTGGCCTCGCCGTTGAGCACCACGGTGCCGGTGCCTTCGAAGACCTGCCAGACGCTGGACCCAACCTCCCGCAGGGCCGGAGTCGAGGCGCCGGCGCGGAGCCGGTGGAACTCCGCCCGGATGGTCGGCATCACATCCCGGCCCGTGGTCGGGTTCGAGTACCTGACGGCGGCGTGGCCCTGGGACACAGTCGCCGGGTGGCCCTCATCCTCCAGCAGCAGCTGCTCGGCCAGAGCCCGGTCGGTGTGTTCCCACCGGTACGCGGCGATGGGCGAATTTGTTGTGTCATCAAGGCCCGACAGTGGCCGCAGGCCCGGGTGTGCCCACAGCCGCTCTGACCGGGAAATGTCGGGGGTGGCCTCATCAGTGACTCGTTCAGTGCCGAACTCGAAGAACCCCGCGTCCGCGTAGTGCACGAACGGGATGTCCAGCCCGTCGATCCAGGCCATCGGCTGGTCGGTGTCGTTGTGGTGGCCGTGGAAGTTCCAGCCCGGAGTCAGCAGGAAGTCCCCGCGGCGCATCGCCACGGGATCGCCGTTGACCACCGTCCACACGCCGTCGCCCTCAACGACGAAGCGGAAGGCGTTCTGTGAATGCCGGTGCTCCGGCGCCGTCTCGTGGGCGCCCAGGTACTGGATTGCGGCCCACAAGGTCGGCGTCGCATACGGAGTACCACCCAGGCCCGGGTTCGCCAACGCGATGGCCCGCCTCTCCCCACCGCGGCCCACCGGAACCAGATCTCCGGCACGGGCGGCCAACGGGTAGAGGTCACTCCAACGCCAGATGTGAGGCACGGCCTTGGGGGAGGGGACCATCGGCATCAGATCCGCGATCTCCGTCCACAACGGGATCAGGTTGCCGCTCTCGAAATCCCGGTACAGCTGCTCAAGCTGCATGGCCTCTTCACGCGTCGGCTCCGGAACGGCAAGGCCTGCGGCAACTGAATCGTGGGTCGTGTTCCCGGCGCTGATGGACACGGGGCCTCCTCGGTGAGTGCGGATAGCGATAGGGCGTACCACAGACTCTAGGAACAACTTCAACTAAATCCCCATCAAATTCTGTACACCAGAATTTGTGCGACGGCTTGCGCCCCGCCAGGTTAGGGGCTGGCTGTCAGTCTTCCTCTGCCGGGTTCGCCGCAATGTCGATCTCCAGCTGTCGCCGGGTCTCCAGCATGACGCCAACGAGTCCGGCGTCGAACAGTCCACGGAACCTGCCCGTGGGGGTGGCAACGCTCAGCGCCCCAATCACTTCGCCTCTTCGGTTGCGCAAGGCCATGCCCAAGGCGCTGATGCCCTCTTCGGTGCCCTCGAAGTTGGCTGCAAAGCCGTTGCTGCGGACCATATCCAGTTCGCGCAGGAAGGCGGGGTACTCGGCGTCGGGAATGTTGTCACCGCCGATCCCCGCGTTTTGGCTGCGGAACAGCTGCTCGATCATGGCGGGCTCCAGTTCGGCCAGCATCGCCTTGCCGCCGGAAGCCTTGTTGGCGGGAAGGACCGTTCCCTGCCGGTCACCCACGCGGAGCACGCTGGTGCTCTCCACTGTCTCAAGAAACCGGACCTTGGTTCCCACCCGGATCATGAGGTTGACGGTTTCATTGACGCGGGAGCACAACAGCTCCATGTGGGGCCGGGCCACTTCCCGGAGCAGGCGGGTCCAGCTGACGCCTGCCGGTCCTCCGCCCATCGCGGGTCCAGGCACGTACCGCCGGGACTCGTCCTGGACCGCAAAGCCGCGGTACACCAGCATGGCAAGCAGCCGGTGCGCGGTGGAGGGCGCAACGCCGAGCTCCCGGGCTGCATCCTTGAGACGCAGGCTCCCGCCATCGCGCAACAGCTGCAGCAGCTGCAATGCGTTGTCTACCGCCTCGATGGAGTACGCGGGCTTCTTGTGGACCGGCAAGTTCTGCATGACAGAATTATATGGGCCGGTCCGTGTGGGGTCCACGACAGTGGAGGAATGAATCACCTAACTTCCGCTGCAGCGCCGGAGCGGCCCTTCGACGGCGTGACCCGTCCGGCCGCGGCCAACTCCCGGTTCACCAGGCAGTCCTCTATTGCAGTCCTTGTCTGTTGGCTTCTGGTCGTCTTTGACGGCTATGACCTCATTGTCTATGGCACCGTGCAGTCTTCGCTCATCAATGACACTGGCTGGGGGCTGACCAAAGCTACCGCCGGCACCGTCGGTTCCATGGCTTTCCTGGGCATGATGATCGGCGCCATCTTCGCCGGCAGGATGTCCGACGCCTTCGGGCGCCGCCGGACGATCCTCGGATGCGCAATCGTGTTCTCGATCTTTACCATCCTCTGCGCCTTTGCTCCGAACGCCCCCGTCTTCGGCGGACTACGGCTGCTGGCCGGCATTGGGTTGGGCGGGCTGGTTCCGTCGGCCAACGCGCTGGTGGCCGAACTGGTGCCCGCAAAATGGCGGTCCACCATTGCCACCCTGATGATGTCCGGCGTTCCGATCGGTGGCTCGATTGCAGCGTCGGCGGGCATTCCGCTCATTCCCGCTTTCGGCTGGCCTGCGATGTTCCTCATCGCGGTCCTGGCACTGCTCGTTGTCATTCCGCTGGGTCTTCGCTACCTGCCCGAGACACTGTCCCCGGTGCGTGCCGGTGACCAGGCCAAGGAACCTGCCGGCTTCGGTTCCCTGCTCCGGGCCCCGTTCCTTGGCATGAGCCTCCTGTATGCCTTCGCCACGCTGGTGACGCTCTTCGCCTGGTACGGGCTGGGTACGTGGCTGCCCAACCTGATGCAGCTGGCCGGATACAACCTAGGATCGGCCCTGACCTTTGCACTTGCCCTGAACCTCGGTGCGGTGGCCGGCTCCGTCATCACTGCCTGGGCCGGTACCCGCTTTGGACCGGTGCCGGCCGCCATAGCGGCAGCCGCCGTCGCCGCCGTCGCCCTGGGGGTCCTCGTCGCCGGGCCGCCAGTCACGGTGGTCTACCTGATGCTGGTCCTGGCCGGAGTCGGAACGCACGGCACCCAGTGTCTGGTCATCGCGGCCGTGGCCAGCCACTACCCTGCGCACCTCCGGGGCACCGCCCTCGGCTGGGCGCTCGGCGTTGGCCGGATCGGCGCCGTTGCGGCGCCGCAGGCCGGAGGGCTGCTGTTGGCAGCCGGACTGGGCGTCAGCTCAAACTTCCTCGCCTTCGCCGCGGCAGCCGCCGTCGCAGCCATCCTGCTCGGCGCCATCAGCATCAAAATCACGTCCAAAACCCCAACCGGAGTAGGAGACAACAATGTCTGACCCCAAAGTGTCCACCGATGTCCTCGTTATCGGAGGTGGAATGGCCGGCCTGGCCGGCGCCCTGGCCCTCCGCGAGAACGGTGCCGACGTGACCCTGGTCGAGCGTGCCCCGGAATTCGGCGAGGTCGGCGCAGGGCTGCAGATGGCACCCAACGCTTCACGTGTCCTCAAGCGTTGGGGCCTCCTGGAGAAGGCGCTCGAAGTCGGCGTCCAACCCAAGCACCTGGTGTTCCGCGACGCGGTTACCGGTGAGGAGCTGACCCGCCAGACGCTCGGCGGCGAGTTCGTGGAGCGCTACGGCGCGCCCTACGTCGTGATTCACCGCAGCGACCTGCACCGGGTGCTCCTCGAGGCCTGCCAGGACGCCGGAGTCCGCCTCGTCAACGACGTCATGGTGGAGTCAGTGGAAACGGTGAACGGCCGCGGCGTAGCACACACGGCAGGCGGCGAAGTGTATGAGGCCGACGTTGTGGTCGGCGCCGATGGGCTCAAGTCCACCCTCCGGTCCGCTGTTGCCCAGGACGGCCCCGTCTCGTCGTCGTACGTTGCCTACCGCGGAACCGTTCCCATCACCGCGGAAACTCCCACGGCCGACCTCGAGGACGTCATCGTCTACCTCGGCCCGGACTGCCACCTGGTGCAGTACCCGCTCCGCAAAGGCGAACTGCTCAACACTGTTGCCGTCTTCAAATCCCCTTCCTTTGAGCGGGGCGAGGAGCAATACGGCGGCGTGGATGAGCTGGAGGCCGCCTACAAGGATTGCGTGCCTGCGGTCCAGGACGCCCTCAAGAACCTGGCCACGGGCGTCCGCTGGCCTATGTACGACCGGAACCCGATCGAAAACTGGGTGGCCGGCAGGCTGGTCCTGATGGGCGATGCCGCACACCCCATGCTGCAGTACCTTGCCCAGGGTGCCTGCCAGGCTCTCGAAGACGCAGCTGTTCTCCAGGATGTCAGCCGCGGGACTGTCTTCACCGACGGCGGCGTGGACACCGGCGCCTGGGACAGGGCAATCAGAGAGTTCAACGCCCGGCGCGCCGCCCGAACCGCCCGCGTCCAGCGCACGGCCCGCATCTGGGGCGAGTCCTGGCACGTCTCCGGACTATCGCGGACCCTGCGGAACCTGCTCTTCAAGAGCCGGAAGGACGGCGACTACCAGTACAACGACTGGCTCTACGGCGTGGACCAGCCGGGAACACCGGCAAAGCCCAGCGATACGCGGACCGCGCTGCTTTCGGCCTGAGGCCCTCACGGTGTGGCCCGTCCTTGAGGTGGGCTGCACGCGGTGCGACGATGGAAGCGTGCAGCCCCTCTTCGATTTCCTGGCCCATAACTGGTGGTTGGTCTTCCCCCTGAGCGGCCTGATGGGCGGCTGGGCCCGGTCGTGGCAAAAGGCCACTGAACGCCGGCACCAGCGGAGGGTGGAGCTTTACCGGCTCCGGAACCATTCGGTGCAGGCCGAACAGGTGGCCCTTGCCGAGGTGGAGTCGCTCATGTCCGCCCACGATGCGGTGAACCGGCGGTGGCTGGACTATGAACTGGACGTCGGCAAGCTCATCGATTTTCCGCTCATGACTGATGTCCGCGAACCGCTGACCGTGGCCTTCCTGCGGGCCAAGCGGGAGGCGGACGGATTGCGGCCTCCCTCGGCCAAAGACCTGGCCGCCCCCTCGAGGCTTGAGGCCTACCGGGCAGCAGTCAACAGTTTTGAAGTGGCCTTCTCAGTTGCCGAGCGGGAAGCCCGGCGGATCAGGGACACCAACTTTTCCGGGCCGGAACGTGAGCGGCTGGCTACCGCCCGGAAACTGCTGCGGCTCGCTGAAAATGACGCCGCCACACCGGCCGAGCGGCAGGCCGCGTACAAGAGAGCCCGCCGGGAACTTGACGGTCTCATCGTCCTCCCGGACGCAACCGTAGCCGCCCTCGAGGAAAGGGTCGCGCCGATGCTGGACACCGGCCATTCCTCGGACTTCCCTCAGCGCTGACCCGCCAGGGCAGTGGCCATGACCAGGGCTTCCCTCTACTTGGACGTGGACGGCGTGGTCTGTCCATTCGGTCCCGTAGGCGAGAGCGAGTGGGGCTCTGAGTGGCGGTTCGCCAACGCCGGGCTGCTCTCCGTGGCCTTCGCGCAGGAGCTGGTTGACGGATTGAACAGCCTTGCCAGTCGGGCAGGGCTGCGGTGCGTGTGGCTCACCAGCTGGGAAGACCTGGCGCCGGAATATCTCTGCCCGGCAATTGACCTCCACGCCGGCCACTGGCCCTACCTGACCGCCGACGGCGAAACGACGGGAGAAGGCTGGTGGAAACTTCGCGCAATCCAGGAAGACGTGGCTGCCTCCGGTCCCGACGCCCTGGTGTGGATTGACGACCAGCTCCGTTTTGAACAGGAGGCCCAAGCATGGGCCAGGTTCCTGGGCCGGCGCATACTCCTCGTGTCCCCCGATCCGCGGCGGGGAATCTCGCCCCGTGAGCTCTCCTCTGTCCGGTCATTCCTGGAACAGCCGGTGTTTTGACCTCATGCCCGGGACGCGTACGATCGATAAGGTTTCAAGCCGGTTCTGTAAACAACCACAGGTCATTCCACCCGAACACCGGGTGAATTATGCTGTGCAAGACAGGCGGAGAAAGAAACTGCTGAACGTCGACTCTGCAGATTGGGCAACAGGTGGATATCACCTTAATGGTGGCGCTGGTCATCGCACTGGCACTATTTTTCGACTTCACGAACGGCTTTCATGACACCGCCAACGCGATGGCTACGCCCATCGCCACCGGTGCCATCAAACCGAAGACTGCAGTGGCGCTCGCGGCCGTTCTGAACCTGGTGGGCGCCTTCCTGTCGACGGAGGTGGCCAAGACTGTCTCCGGCGGCATCATCAGGGAAGGGTCCGGCGGTGTCCAGATCACCCCGGACATCATTTTTGCAGGCCTGATGGGGGCCGTTCTGTGGAACATGATCACCTGGCTTAAAGGGCTCCCGTCGAGCTCATCCCATGCCCTCTTCGGCGGGCTGATCGGCGCAGCTATTGCGGGCATCGGCTTCAGCTCCGTGAATCTGGAGGTCCTGCTTCAGAAAGTCATCCTGCCGGCTGTTTTTGCGCCGGTCATTGCTGGCGCTGTGGCCTACATCTGCACACGTCTCGCCTATGCCCTGACCGCACGTCATGACCCGGAGACGGGCAGTAAGCTCACCCAGAAGCGCGGCGGTTTCCGCACCGGGCAGATCTTCACGTCCAGCCTCGTGGCGCTGGCCCACGGCACCAACGACGCGCAGAAAACCATGGGCATCATCACGCTGGTCCTGATCGCTGCAGGCACGCAGCCCACGGGCACCGGTCCGCAGCTCTGGGTTATTGCCGCCTGTGCCCTGGCGATCGCCGTCGGCACGTATGCCGGCGGCTGGCGCATCATCCGCACCATGGGATCGGGGCTCACGGAGGTCAAGCCGGCACAGGGCTTCGCCGCCGAGACGAGCACGGCCTCCGCCATTCTCGCGTCCTCGCACCTGGGCTTCGCGCTTTCTACCACTCAAGTGGCCTCAGGTTCGGTCATCGGTTCGGGAATGGGCCGCAAGGGCACCACCGTGCGCTGGAACATGGTGGGCAAGATCGCGCTGGGATGGCTCTTCACGCTCCCCGCTGCCGGCATCGTCGGCGCGCTCACGGCGCTGCTCGTCAAGACGGGCGTGGTGGGTGTGGTGATCGCCGCCGTCGTCGGCACCGCCGCCGTGCTGTTCATGTTCTTCTATTCCCGTAAGTCGGACGTGGGCCACCACAATGCCGTGGAGGTCGAGGAAGCCGGGCAGGCCGTCCGCTTCGCCAAGAAGAAAGCCCTTGCCCGGGCCAGGGCAAAAGCGAACAAGCCGAAGGATACTCAGCGATGAAGTGGTTGGAACTCCTGACAGTGGGCGGCGCAACCCTGGTCGCCGCAGTGACCGTGGTGGTCCTGTACTCATTCGCCGTCCGGCTTACGGCCATTGCCGGCGACGCGGAGCAGGCCTCGCCGCGGCTGACGCGGTCACTGGCGTACGTCTGCTTCGGGTTGTGCGGCCTGGCCGTGCTGTACGGGCTGTACCTGATCATCCCGTACTTCAGCAAGTAGCCCGGCGGCGGGTTCAGCTTCTGGGCACCGCCCAGGCCCTTGGCTAGGCTGGACTCATGTCCCGTATCCAGTACTTTGTGGCTTCATCCCTCGACGGTTTCATTGCCACCGCGAACGATGACCTGGCCTGGCTCCTGCAGTTTGACGGCTTCGAGGGTGGCAAGGAAAGCTACGAGTCGTTCATGGACGGCGTGGGCTGCATCGTTATGGGCGGGGAAACGTTCGCCTGGCTGATGGAGCACGAGCCGGAAAACTGGCCCTACCCTTCAACGCGCTGTTACATCTTCACGCGCCATGAGCATGCCGCACCGCCCGGATCGGACGTCACTTTCGTGCGCGGCCACGTCCGCGAATTTGTCCAGGATTTCAAGGACGACGCCGCGGGCAAGAACGTGTGGGTGGTGGGCGGCGGCAACCTGGCCGCCCAGTTCGCCGACGCCGGGCTGCTGGACGAGCTCATCGTCTCAGTCATCCCGGTGGTCCTTGGGGACGGAAAGCGGCTGCTGCCGTTGGAAGGCCCGACGCCGCCACTTGAGTTGACCGCCTCGCGCACCTTGGGACGGGGGATTGTGGAACTGCGTTATGCGTTTAGCTCGAAGGCCGGTGCAGCCGGCGCCTGAAGGCGCCGCCGGTTGAATTTGGACCCGGCAATCAGCCCGCCGCAGTGGCGTCGTTGTCTCGCAGCAGGTTGGTGATCCGTGCGGTGGACAGTCTGCGCCCCTTTTCGTCGGTCATGACGATCTCGTGCGTTGCCACGGTGCGTCCCAGATGGATGGCAGTGCACGTCCCCGTTACGGTTCCGCCGGCAATGGCGCGGTGATGGGTGGCGCTGACCTCGATGCCCAGGGCGTGGCGGCCTGCCCCTGCGTGCATGCCCGCAGCAAAGGATCCCAGGGTTTCAGCCAGCACCACGTGTGCGCCGCCGTGCAGGATGCCTGCGACCTGGGTGTTGCCTTCCACCGGCATGGTGGCGACCGTCCGTTCCGGGCTCATCTCGAGGAAGCGGATCCCCATCTTCACCACCAGGGTTCCGACGCC
Organism: Arthrobacter sp. ISL-48; assembly: GCF_018613805.1. Lineage (GTDB taxonomy): Bacteria > Actinomycetota > Actinomycetes > Actinomycetales > Micrococcaceae > Arthrobacter. Next base: position 44,220 of record NZ_JAGGPL010000020.1, on the reverse strand, counting down.
AAATGCGCCCAGCCAATCGTGGAGGTGGTCCGGAATGCCGGCGGTACGCAGCTCGTCGGTGAAGGGGCCCGGCGTGAAATTGTCCATCATGGGAACTAGGCTGGCACCTGTGAGTGAAACTACCAAACCGGCCCCCTTTCCGTCCGAAACAGCCGTCCTCCAGGACGACGCAGCCCTGCAGGATGACGCTGCCCTGCAGGATGTGACGGTTCCACCGCCAGCCGGCGGATCGGTTTCAGCCACGGAAGCTCCCGTCGTTCCCCTGACGGACCAGCCGCGCCTCCTGGTGCTGGACGGGCACTCCATGGCCTTCCGCGCGTTCTTCGCCCTCCCGGCGGACAAGTTCTCCACCGCCAACGGGCAGCACACCAACGCGATCCACGGATTCACGTCCATGCTCATCAACCTGATCAAGGAACAGAAGCCCACCCACATCGCCGTAGCCTTCGATGTCTCGGACGAGACAACGCACCGCAAGGCCGAGTACAGCGATTACAAGGGCGGCCGCAACGAGACGCCCCGCGAGATGAGCGGCCAGATCGACCTCATCGACAAGGTCATGGGCGCATGGGGCATCAAGACCATCAAGATGCCCGGCTACGAAGCGGACGACATCCTGGCAACGCTCGCATCCATGGGAGGGAAGGCAGGCTATGAGGTACTGCTCGTCACGGGCGACCGCGACGCGTTCCAGCTCATCACCGACAACGTCTTTGTGCTCTATCCCCGGAAGGGGGTCAGCGATATTCCCCGGCTGGACGCTGCTGCCATCCAGGAGAAGTATTTTGTGACACCGCCGCAGTACTCCGATCTTGCCGCGCTGGTGGGGGAGTCGGCGGACAATCTCCCAGGCATCCCGGGGGTGGGGCCGAAGACGGCAGCCAAATGGATCAACCTCTACGGCGGGCTCGAAGGAGTCCTGGAAAACGTCGACGCGATCGGCGGCAAGGTTGGGGATGCCCTCCGCGAAAGCGTCGAGGACGTCAAGCGCAACCGGCGGCTGAACAGGCTGCACACCGATCTTGAGCTCCCGGTAACCCTCGACGACCTTGCGGAACCTCGTCCGGACCAGGCCGCCCTGGAGCAGCTGTTCGACGAGCTGGAATTCAAGACCATCCGTACCCGCCTCTTCGCCCTCTACGGCAGCGACGAAGTGGAGTCCGCTGAGCGGGAGACCATAGACGTACCGGACTACGTGACGCCCTCCGGTTCAGCCGAACTGAGCGCGTTCCTTGAGGCAGGAGCCGGGCAGCGTTCCGCCGTCGCCGTTGACCTGGTGCCCGGCAGGATCGGCGAAGACGCCGCCGCGGTGGCCATCGTCCGTGACGGCGCCGCCGTCTATATCGACCTCGCCGCCCAGGACGCCGCAGCCGAGAACGTCCTGGCGGACTGGCTGCGGGACGGGCAGGCCCCGAAGGTCCTGCATGGCTACAAGGCTGCCCTGAAGGCCCTGTCCAGCCGTGGCCTGGCCCTGGAAGGGGTGGTGGACGACACCTCAGTTTCCGGGTACCTCATCCAGCCGGACCGCCGCACGTACGAACTCGCCGAGCTGGCCCAGCACCACCTCAATATCAGCATCTCCTCCGAGACCGCGAAGGCCGGCCAGCTCGAGCTGTCGTTCGACGGCGACGACGCCGCCGCTGCCGGGGCACTGGTCCAGGCGGCCGCTGTGGTCCAGGCCCTGAGCCGTTTCTTCGAATCGGAACTGGCGGAACGCAAGGCCGCGGACCTGCTCTCCACCCTGGAGCTTCCGGTCAGCCGGGTGCTTGCAGACATGGAACTGGCCGGAATCGCGATCGACATGCCACGCCTGGACGAGCAGCTGGCCGATCTCGCTAAGGTCATTGACAATGCTCAGGAGCTCGCCTTCGCCGCGATCGGCCACGAGGTGAACCTGGGTTCGCCCAAGCAGCTGCAGACAGTCCTATTCGACGAACTCCAGCTGCCCAAGACGAAAAAGATCAAATCAGGCTACACCACCGACGCGGCGTCGTTGAAGAACCTGCTGGAAAAGACGGGACACGAATTCCTGGTTCAGTTGATGGCGCACCGGGAATCCTCGAAGCTGCGCCAGATGCTTGAGACGCTCAAGAAATCCGTAACCGAAGACGGCCGGATCCACACCACCTACGCCCAGAACGTTGCTGCCACGGGCCGTATCTCCTCGAACAACCCCAACCTGCAAAACATCCCCATCCGCAGCGAGGAAGGCCGGCGTGTGCGCGGCATCTTTGTGGTCAGTGACGGTTATGAGTGCCTGCTGTCCGCTGACTACTCGCAGATCGAAATGCGGATCATGGCTCACCTCTCGGGGGACGCGGGACTGATCCAGGCGTACAAGGAGGGGGAGGACCTCCACCGCTTCGTGGGCTCCAACATTTTCCATGTGCCTACCGAGGAGGTCACCAGCGCCATGAGGTCCAAGGTCAAGGCGATGTCCTATGGCCTGGCCTACGGCCTGACGTCCTTCGGGCTCTCGAAGCAGCTGGAGATCTCGGTGGACGAGGCCCGGACCCTGATGAAGGACTACTTCGACAGGTTCGGCGCTGTCCGCGATTACCTGCGCGGCGTAGTGGACCAGGCACGCGTTGACGGCTACACGGCCACCATCGAGGGCCGCCGCCGCTACCTCCCGGACCTCACCAGCACCGACCGCCAGCTTCGCGAAAACGCGGAGCGCATCGCCTTGAATTCGCCTATCCAGGGTTCCGCGGCGGACATCATCAAGCGGGCCATGCTTGGCGTGCATCATGAGCTGCAGGTCCAGGGACTGAAGTCACGGATGCTCCTGCAGGTGCATGACGAGCTGGTGCTTGAAGTGGCCACCGGAGAGCGGGAAGCCGTGGAAAGGCTCGTGACCGAACAGATGGGCTCGGCTGCGGACCTCAGTGTGCCCCTGGACGTCCAGATCGGCGTCGGCACCACGTGGTACGACGCCGGCCACTAGGCCTGGTGGAACAAGGCGGAATGGATAGGGTTGGCTGGTGAACAACCCTCGAACCCTGGACATCGTATCCCTGCCTTTCCCCCTGGTCGGCGAAGGGCCGCCATCGAAGACCAGTCCGCTCCTTGACGGGAAGCGGCTGGTCCTGACCGCTGACGCCGGGGCCGATATGTTCCTTGACCCGGTCGGGGCGCCAGGCACGGCCGATGCAGAGCGGTTTGTTGCACCCATCAGCGGCGACTTCCGGCTGAGCGCCTTCGTGAGCCCCGTGTTTGTCAGCGACTTCGACTCCGGAGTGCTGATTGGCTATGTCGACCCGGATAACTGGTTCAAACTCTGTGCCGAGCTGGATCCAAGTGGAACAACGCGGGTGGTCTCAGTGGTCACCAGGGACGGCAAATCAGACGATTGCGACAGTTGGCCGATCGACGGTTCGGGCACGTACTTGCGGATCTCCCGCCTGGGCCCGGCCTTCGCCCTGCACGCCTCAACCGACGGCGAACGCTGGAACATGGTCCGTTATTTCGCCTTGGGTGATCCGGCCCCGGAAACAGTGAAAATAGGATTTGTGGCCCAGTCTCCGTCGGGGGATGGAACGACGGCGACATTCAGCAACATCGCTTTCGACACGAAGACGCTGACCGAGGTCAGGGACGGCTCCTAGGCGCCGCTGGGGTCAGGCCGGTGGCCGATACCGGCCACCGGCCTGACCCCACCCTGCGGGACTCTGCGCGGGCTACAGATCCTCGGCAATGCGCTTGATCGCTGCCAGTCGCCGATCCCACTCGGCGCCGATGCGGTCCAGCTTTCTCGCGGTCTCGCTCAACTGCGCGCCGAGCACCCGGTAACGCAGCTCGCGGCCAACCCGTAAGGATTCGACGAGTCCGGCCCCCTGCAACACTGTGAGGTGCTTGGCGATTGCCTGGCGGGTGACCGGGAACCGGGCCGCGAGGGCCGACGCCGAAGCGTCGCCCTCGCCGAGCGCCGCCAGGATGTTCCACCGGGTCTCGTCGCCGAGCGCGGCAAATACCGGAACGAGGGTGCCGGTTGTGGTCACGACCCTCCCTCGAGGTACGCGGCCAGCTCGTCCAATTCCGAGTCCCAGCCCCCGCGGTGGCTCTCCATGCTGCCGGTTGGGTCCGCAAGGGCGCCGAAGCCAGCTTCAACGACTGTGAGCTGTGTGCCGCCGTCGACGGCTTCCAGGGTGAACCTGAACACCGTCGAGTGCTCGGGGTCCAGCTGGCTGGGATCATCCACGTTGTTCAACTCATTGCTCCACCGGTAGGCGATCATCCGCGGCGGATCGAGCTCCTCGATCCGCACCGGGACATCGCCGTAGCCCTCGAAGGAGAAAAGGCCGCGGCCACCGACCGCTACCTCGTCGAGCTCAGCCCCCTGACCGAACCATTGCGCGATGTGCTTGGGCTCCGTAACAGCGGCCCAGACTTTTTCGATGGGTGCCGCGACACTAATGGTGCGCTTCACGACGAATTCGCCGATGTCGACGACGGAGGGCTGGTTTGCGGTAGTTGTCATTGTCATCTTTCCCTTCAGTTTGAATGGTGCAACTTCATGGTTGCATGCGATCGCTCAGAATGCAACCAATGAGTTGCAGTTGGATGCAGCACGTCCCACCCGCAAGATGGGTCCGCGCTGGCCATCCCTGCCGCGCATTGGCTAGGCTCAGCGGTGTGGATGATCTGAGTGGGGACTACGAAATCCGGCGCTTCGGCGCGGTATCAATGGGCGAACCGGGCTATGCGGAGGCCGAATCGTGGCTCAAGGCCGTTGCCTTCGGCTTCCACGAATCCACACGGACTCCTGAGCATGTAGCAAAATCCCTTGACACCTACAGCGCAGACCGTCGCATGTTTACCGGTGCCTACCAGACCCGTGAAGTGGCCGCGGGATCGCTGCCGTCCGCCGTGCCCGTCGCCACCTTCGGCACGCTGCGCAAGACCCTTAACATCGGATTCGGGCGAATGCTGGAAGCCCAGCTGGTCACCGCCGTGACTGTACGCACCCCCCACCGACGCAGGGGTTTGCTGCGGCGCATGATGTCCGAGGACCTGCAACTGGCCCGCAAGGACGGTCTGGCGATGGCTGCCCTGACCGCATCGGAAGGAACAATTTACGGACGGTTCGGCTACGGCGTGGCAAGCTTTGAACGCACCGTGAAGGTAGACACCACGGCCCGGTTCGGCATCAGCCACGCGGCAGTGGGTACCGTGGACATCGCCGAGCCCAAGGTGCTGCTGGACCTGGCCCCGGACATCTTCGACCGGGTGCACCGGCAGACCCCTGGCTCCATCGGGCGGCAGGAGTGGTACCGCCAGGTGGCGTCAGGTTCCCTCGGGCGGGACGGCAAGGAAGATCCCGCCGTCAAGGTGGCTTTGCACTACGGGCCGGATGGGGACGTCGACGGGTATGTGTCCTACAAGTTCCTCGGCTGGGACACCACGCCCTACACCGTCCAGGTGGTGGACCTGGTAGCCGCCACCAATGAGGCCTACCTGGAGCTCTGGCAGTTCCTGGGGGCCATTGACCTCGTCGAGCGCGTGACCTGGGAGGAGGCGCCGCTGGATGACCCGCTCACCTGGGCGCTCGGGGACCCCCGCTGCATCGACTCCTCCGACAGCAGGGACATGCTGTGGCTGCGTATCCTGGATGTCCCAAAGGCCCTGCAGGCAAGGCATTATCCAGTGGACGGACGGCTGGTCCTGGAAGTGCTCGATCCGCTCGACCTGACAGCTGGAACGTTTGCCCTGGAAGTCAGCGGCGGCAAGGCCGTCGTGACGGAGACGCCGCAGGGGAAGGCGGACCTGACCCTGGACGTCTCGGCGCTGTCATCGATCTACCTGGGCGCCGTCTGTCCCGTAACCCTCACGGCAGCCGGCCGGATCCGTGAGAACTTCCACGGTGCGGCGTTCAAGGCACGGCAGATGTTTGCGGTGGAGCGGCCCACCCATTGCCTTACCCACTTCTGAGCAGGCGCTTTTGACCGACGTTGGCCGCTGCGACTAGAATAAACGGGCGTGTACTACGTGCACGTTTCTCTGCAGTTAGAGAAACACTAATCCACAAAATCAGGATGACCCGGCACATCCGCGCGGTGTGCCGATGCCCGTGCCTGCGTTCCATAACGCGGGCATGGTGGTTTTACCTGACCGACTAACTATCCACAACGGAGCCCCTACTACATGACCATCACCTCCACCGAGAAGCCCGGTACCCCCGTAGTCGCCATTAACGACATCGGTACCGCTGAGGACTTCCTCGCAGCAGTCGACGCCACCATCAAGTACTTCAACGACGGAGACCTCGTCGAAGGTACCGTCGTCAAGGTCGACCGCGATGAAGTTCTGCTCGACATCGGTTACAAGACCGAAGGTGTCATCCCCTCCCGCGAGCTTTCCATCAAGCACGACGTTGATCCCGGAGACGTCGTCTCCGTTGGCGATCAGGTCGAAGCCCTGGTGCTCACCAAGGAAGACAAAGAAGGCCGCCTGATCCTCTCCAAGAAGCGTGCTCAGTACGAGCGCGCCTGGGGCGACATCGAGAAGGTCAAGGAAGAAGACGGTGTCGTCACCGGTACCGTCATCGAGGTTGTCAAGGGTGGTCTTATCCTCGACATCGGTCTGCGCGGCTTCCTGCCCGCATCCCTCGTCGAGATGCGCCGTGTGCGCGACCTTGCTCCGTACATCGGTCAGCAGATCGAAGCCAAGATCATCGAGCTGGACAAGAACCGCAACAACGTTGTGCTGTCCCGCCGTGCCTGGCTCGAGCAGACCCAGTCCGAGGTCCGCTCCACGTTCCTCAACAAGCTGGAAAAGGGCCAGGTCCGTCCCGGCGTCGTTTCCTCCATCGTCAACTTTGGTGCCTTCGTGGACCTGGGCGGCGTAGACGGCCTGGTCCACGTTTCCGAGCTGTCCTGGAAGCACATCGACCACCCGTCCGAGGTCGTCGAAGTCGGCCAGGAAGTCACCGTCGAGGTTCTCGAGGTCGACCTGGACCGCGAGCGTGTCTCCCTGTCGCTCAAGGCTACGCAGGAAGACCCGTGGCAGACCTTCGCCCGCACCCACGCCCTCGGGCAGGTTGTTCCGGGTAAGGTCACCAAGCTCGTTCCGTTCGGTGCGTTCGTTCGCGTCGAAGACGGCATCGAAGGCCTGGTCCACATCTCCGAGCTCGCCGTGCGCCACGTTGAGCTGGCCGAGCAGGTTGTCTCCGTTGGTGACGAGCTGTTCGTCAAGGTCATCGACATCGACCTCGAACGCCGCCGTATTTCGCTGTCCCTCAAGCAGGCCAACGAGGGTGTCGACGCCGAGAGCACCGAATTCGATCCGGCTCTCTACGGCATGGCCGCTGAGTACGACGAAGAAGGCAACTACAAGTACCCGGAGGGCTTCGACCCGGAGTCCAACGAGTGGCTTGAAGGCTACGAGAACCAGCGTGCAGCCTGGGAGCAGCAGTACGCTGACGCCCAGACCCGCTGGGAAGCACACAAGAAGCAGGTTACCCAGCACGCTGCCGACGACGCTGCAGCTGCAACGTCCGGTGACAGCGATTCCGGCACCACAAGCTACTCCTCCGAGCCGGCTGCTGCCGAGACCGGTGCAGGCACGCTTGCTTCGGACGAGGCTCTTGCAGCACTGCGTGAGAAGCTGACCGGCGCTTAGTCGCCATTGGCCCGGCTTCCGGGCCAACACAACGGGTCCCTGCGAAAGCAGGGGCCCGTTGTGCTTAACGCCAGGCCCACTGGACGGAAATGCGTAATTTATAGCCCGAGTAGCTGGGGCCAGCCCTGGTATTCCGGGCTGTGCACACTGGGTGGGCCGCTAAAGTTACGCAATCCGGTCTGGCTGGCCGCTAAAGGTCGACGCCGGCCCTAACGGTGCCGTCGCCCTCGAACATCAGGACGGCACCCACCGAAGCCAGGATGCCCCGGGCGCCAAGATTCCCCGCCATGGTGCTGGCCACCACCCGCTCCATGCCTGCACCGCGTGCCTCCTCCAGGACAAGGCGCAAAGCGGCGGTCCCGACTCCACGTCCGCGGTGGTGCCGTCCCAGCCAGATGCCCGTCTCTGCGGAGGCTTCCCCTGCATTATCTGGCGAAGCGGTGCGTTTGAGCCGGATGGACCCGGCAACCTTGCCGTCGCACAAGACGGCCCAGCTTTTCTCCTGTGCCGGACCGTCAAGGCCCACAGCGGCGCGGTGGTATGCGTAGAACCAGGCAGTGCGTTCCGCGTCCCACCCTGGCCCGGTGCCCAACGGCGGGGTCACCTCGTCAGGGGACGCATCCTCAACGGCCAGGACCAGCAGCTGCTCCAGGATGGCCTCATTGACATCCACAAGCGCGACATCAGGGGAGGGGGACATCGATCCACTCCGTTCCACCAAGCGTGAGGTGTGCGCTTCCGGACGTAAAGGCCAACAGGCGTTCGGTGGCAGCGGAGATGTCCGCCGGATCGTCGGGCAGTGCCAGGCGCAGGACAGTTTCATGGGCGTCATAGCCCGTTTCCGCCATAACAAATCCGGCCGCCCTCAGGTCGTTTTCCAAACGTCCCGCGGCAGCATGGGGGACCGCCGCCGAACAGATCCGCAGGCGACGGCGCCGGACCAGAGGTGCGAGATCCAACGCCGAGGAGACAGATTCGGAATAGGCGCGCACCAGCCCTCCGGCACCGAGCAGGATTCCGCCGAAGTAACGGACGACGACGGCGCTGGCGTCACTGAGGTCCGTCATCCCGGGCGCCGTTTCCCTTTTCAGGAGGGCCTCCAGCATAGGTATGCCCGCCGTGCCGGAGGGTTCGCCGTCGTCGTTGGAACGATGGATGTCCCGGTCCGGCCCCAGGACAAAGGCCGAACAGTGGTGGCGCGCATCGTGGAACTCGCGGCGCAGCCCGGCCACGAGTTCCCGGGCGGAATCCTCGCTCTCTGCCCGGCGCAGGACAGTGATGAACCTCGACCGTTTGATCTCGATCTCATGGCGAAAGTCCGGACCCACGGCAAGTGTGGTGTAGGCCGTCGTCCTGCTGTCCTGGTCCTCCGCCGAATCTGCCACCGGTTCAGTTTAGGCTGGTGGGGTGCTGAAAATCGGTTTGACGGGCGGCATCGCCTCAGGGAAGTCAGTGGTTGCCTCACGGCTTGCCGGGCTCGGTGCGGTCGTGGTGGATGCTGATGCGCTGGCCCGGGAAGTTGTCGAGCCGGGCACGCCGGGGCTGGCCGGCGTCGTCGAAGCCTTCGGCAGCGACATGCTGGATGGCAATGGCAGGCTGGATCGGGCAAAGCTTGGTTCCGTTGTTTTCGGTGACCCGTCGCGCCTGGCTGTGCTGAACGGGATCATTCATCCGCTGGTCCGCGAAGCCGCGGCCGGCATCATCGCTTCCTCGGCAGAGGGGGCCATCGTGGTCCAGGATATTCCGCTTCTCGTGGAGACAGGCCAGGGCAGCAACTTCCACCTGGTGCTCGTCGTCGATGCCCCGGACAATCTACGGATCAAGCGGATGCTGGAGTCCCGTGGGATGTCCGCGGATGAGGCCCGGTCCCGTATGGCGGCGCAGGCCTCCCGCGAAGCCAGGCTGGCAGCCGCCGACGCGGTCCTGGAGAATTCCGGTACCCTGGACCAGCTTGTGAAGCAGGTGGACCTGCTGTGGACGGAACGCCTGGTGCCGTTCGCCGGGAACCTTGAAGCCGGCGTGGCAGCGGCCAGGACCGGCCCGGTGCTCAAGCCGGCGCGACCCGAGTGGCCGCACCAAGCCCGCCGGCTGATGGACCGGATCCGGGCATCCCTCCAGGGTGCCGGCGAAGGCGTGCTCCTCGGCCTGGACCATATCGGATCAACCTCCGTACCAGGCCTTGATGCGACGGACATCATTGACCTGCAGCTGACGGTCCGGGACGTGGCCGCCGCTGAAGGGCTTGAAACTGCCCTGGGCTCCGCCGGGTTCCCCCGTGTCCCGGGCATCACCTCAGATGTGCCGAAGGCGTCCCATCCGGACGGCGCCGGCTGGGTCAAGCGGTTCCATGCCAGCGCGGATCCGGGCCGGCCCGTCAACCTCCACGTCCGGACAGCGGGTTCGCCGGGATGGCGGTTCGCTCTCTGCCTCCGGGACTGGCTCCGTGCTGAACCGGCCGCCCGGGGGGACTACCTCGCGCTGAAACGCCACCTTGCCGAACTGCACTCGCACGAGACTTCCACGGCAGGGTATGCAGCGGACAAGGAGCCCTGGTTCGCGGCAGCCGAAGAACCCATGGAACTGTGGGCCGCCCGCTCGGGGTGGTCGCCGCCGTCGTACGAATCCTGACCCGTCGTGACTGCAGCCCGGCCCACCGGATGGAGACTCTTACTGTCGGCCCGCGGTTGTAGATTAGATTCATGAGCCTTGCACAGGAGATCAACCGCGTTGTAGCTCCCTTCGAAGTCATCAGCGAATTTCAGCCGGCCGGTGACCAGCCGGCCGCCATCGCGGAGCTGACGGAGCGCATCAGGAACGGTGAAAAGGACGTGGTCCTGCTGGGTGCCACCGGTACCGGTAAGAGCGCCACGACGGCCTGGCTCATTGAACAGGTCCAGCGGCCCACTCTGGTTATGGTGCAGAACAAGACGCTCGCCGCCCAGCTCGCCAACGAATTCCGCGAGTTGCTGCCCAACAACGCGGTGGAATACTTCGTCTCCTACTACGACTACTACCAGCCTGAAGCCTACGTTCCGCAGACGGACACCTTCATTGAGAAGGACTCCTCCGTCAATGAGGAAGTGGAAAGGCTCCGCCACTCGGCCACCAACGCCCTCCTGACCCGGAGGGACGTGATCGTGGTGGCCACCGTATCCTGCATCTACGGACTGGGTACACCGGAAGAGTACATTGCCGGCATGGTCACGCTCCGCAAGGGTCAGCAGATGGACCGGGACCGTCTCCTGCGCAAGTTTGTCTCCATGCAGTACACCCGGAATGACATGGACTTCCACCGCGGCACCTTCCGGGTCCGCGGCGACACCGTGGAGATCATCCCCATGTACGAGGAACTCGCCCTGCGCATCGAGTTCTTCGGGGACGAAGTGGAGAACATCTACACCCTGCATCCGGTCACCGGTGAGATCCTTCGGGAGGAGACCGAGATGTACGTCTTCCCTGCGTCGCATTACGTGGCGGGGCCGGAACGGATGGGACGCGCCATCACGGCGATCGAAGACGAGCTGGCCGAACGTCTGGCCATGCTGGAGGGCCAGAACAAGCTGGTGGAAGCCCAGCGCCTGCGGATGCGCACCACCTATGACCTTGAGATGATGCAGCAGATGGGTTTCTGCAACGGCATCGAGAACTACTCACGGCACATTGACGGCCGTGCCGGCGGCACCGCCCCGCACTGCCTTATCGACTACTTTCCGGACGACTTCCTGCTGGTCATCGACGAATCCCACGTCACTGTGCCGCAGATCGGGGCCATGTACGAAGGTGACATGTCCCGCAAGCGGACCCTGGTGGACCACGGCTTCCGTCTTCCCTCCGCCATGGACAACCGACCGCTCAAATGGGACGAGTTCCTGGAGCGCGTCGGCCAGACGGTCTACCTGTCCGCTACGCCGGGCAAGTATGAACTTGGCAAGGCGGACGGCTTCGTCCAGCAGATCATTCGTCCCACGGGCCTCATCGATCCGGAAGTGGTGGTCAAACCGACCAAGGGCCAGATCGATGACCTCCTCGGGGAGATCAGGACCCGCGTTGAAAAGGACGAAAGGGTCCTGGTCACCACCCTGACCAAGCGCATGGCCGAGGACCTCACGGACTACCTCCTGGGCCATGGCATCAAGGTGGAGTACCTGCATTCGGATGTGGACACGCTGCGGCGCGTGGAATTGCTCCGCGAACTCCGGATGGGCAGCTTCGATGTGCTGGTTGGCATCAACCTGCTCCGGGAAGGCCTGGACTTGCCGGAAGTCTCACTGGTCAGCATCCTTGATGCCGATAAGGAAGGTTTCCTGCGCTCGGCCACGTCGCTGATCCAGACCATCGGACGTGCGGCCCGCAACGTGTCGGGACAGGTCCACATGTACGCTGACCGCATCACCGACTCCATGGCCAAGGCCATCGACGAAACGAACCGGCGCCGAGTCATCCAGGTCGCGTACAACACCGAAAACGGGGTGGATCCGCAGCCGCTCCGGAAGAAGATCGCGGACATCACGGACCAGCTCGCCAGGGAGGACGCCGACACCCAGGAGCTACTCAACAACAACAGGCTTGCGAAGGGAGCCAAGCGGGGGAAGTCCGGCGCGAAGGGTGCCGCCCAGGTCAGGGCGGACGGCCTCGCGGCGGCGCCTGCTGAGGACCTCGTGGGCCTCATTGAGCAGCTGACCGAACAGATGCATGGTGCGGCCGCGGAACTCCAGTTCGAGGTGGCTGCTAGGATCCGTGATGAAGTGAGCGAACTCAAGAAGGAACTCCGCCAGATGCAGGCAGCCGGACACGCCTGACCGGGTCCACAGAGAATGGCGTGCGGCGCGCACCGCTGCTGCTGGGGTACAGTTAATGTCACGTAGGGGAGTATCCCGAGCGCTACGATCGTCAACACGCCAGGCATGGTTGCCTGGCCGGGCGTAGCGGGCCACCACTTCAGCACCAAGTGCACAGGCTGGCCGGAGAGACTTACACCGCTTCTCTGTACCCTGCGAAAGGCTTTCCTGTGCTCGAACTTCCCCTGTGGTTCGAGGTCGGCTCGTTCGTCGTCCTCGGCATCATCCTCGCTCTTGACCTGCTCCTGGTGCTCCGCCGCCCGCATGAACCTTCCATGAAGGAGGCCGGCCTGTGGGTCGCCTTCTACGTGACCCTGGCCCTGGTCTTCGCCGGGGCGATGTTCCTGTTCACCGGCCCGGAGTACGGCGGCCAGTTCATTGCCGGCTGGGTCACCGAATACAGCCTGAGCATCGACAACCTCTTCGTCTTCATCATCATCATGGCCCGCTTCTCGGTACCGCGTAAGTACCAGCAGGAAGTGCTCATGGTGGGTATCGTCATCGCGCTCATCCTGCGCGGCATCTTCATCATGCTGGGCGCCATCGTCATCGAACAGTTCAGCTGGGTCTTCTACATCTTCGGCGCCTTCCTGCTCTGGACCGCCTGGAAGCAGGCACAGGATGAGGGCGAAGACGAAGAGGACAAAGAAAACCCAATCATCGAGAAGCTCCGCAAGGTGATTCCAATGTCGGACAAATACGACGGCGGCAAGCTGCGGACCGTGGTGAACGGCAAGAAGGTCTTCACCCCGATGCTCATTGTTTTTGTCACGATCGGCATGACCGACCTGCTGTTCGCCGTAGATTCGATTCCTGCCATCTTCGGCCTGACCCAGAGCGCCTTCATCGTGTTCACCGCCAACATCTTCGCGCTCATGGGTCTCCGCCAGCTGTACTTCCTCCTGGGTGGACTGATGAACCGGCTTGTTTACCTCAAGCACGCACTGTCCGTCATCCTGGCGTTCATCGGTGTGAAGCTGGTCCTGCATGCGATGCACGTCAATGAGCTGCCCTTCATCAACGGCGGCCATCACATCGAGTGGGCTCCGGAGATCCCCACCTACGTTTCCCTCGGCGTGATCATCGGCACCATCATCATCGCCGTGATCGCCAGCCTGGCCAGCTCCAAGGCGCAGGAGTCCAAACTCGATCCACGCCTTGAGGAAGACGCCAAGAAGAGTCTCAGCGACGCCGACTAGTCTTTTGGCTATGCTCGGAGCGTGACTTCCTTTACCACTACGGCGCTGGACCCCCAGAGGGTCCAGCGCCGTACTGTCTTAATCCTCAGCCTTGCGCAACTCCTCAGCGGGATGGGCAGCGGCGCCAGTCTTTCCGTGGGGTCCCTCCTCGCGGTCCAGCTCTCGGGCTCCAACGCCTGGGCCGGTTCTGTCACTACCACCATGACCTTGGCCACCGCGGTTGCGGCGATGCCGCTGGCCGGTCTCGCCGAACGGCGCGGCCGCAGGGTGGGCCTGGTCACGGGGGTGCTGTCAGGCATGCTCGGCGCAGTCCTGGTGATCGCGGCAACCGTCTCCGCATTGTTTCCAGTGCTCCTGGCGGGGGCCGCCCTCCTGGGGCTCGGCACAGCTGCCAACCTCCAGGCGCGGTTTGCGGCCGTGGACCTGGCGGAGCCGGAGCACCGGGGCAGGTCCCTTTCCATCGTGGTCTGGGCCGTCACCGCCGGAGCCGTTGCCGGCCCGAACCTGATCAGGCCTGGCGCGGCAGTAGGGGAAGCCCTGGGCCTGCCCGCCATCGCGGGCCCCTTCATTTTCTCGGTAGCGGGACTCGCTCTCGCGGCCCTCCTGCTGCTGATCGGCCTCCGCCCCGACCCGCTGCTCCATGCCGTCGCCATCCGGCAGGCCCACGCCGGGAGCAGTGACGCGCCCATTCTGCCGGGTCCTCGCCGGCGCTCCCTCCGCCGGGGCCTGGCAGCCATCCGGTCATCCCCGGGGGCAGGCCTGGCCCTGCTGGGCATCGTCACGGCGCATGCCTGCATGGCCGCTGTCATGTCCATGACCCCACTGCACCTGCAGCTCCTGAGCGAGGGCCCGCTGACTGCCGATGGGACAGGCCATACCCATATGGCCAGCACGGACGTTTTTGTGCTGATAGGTTTCACGATCTCGCTGCATATTGCCGGGATGTATGCGCTCTCCCCGGTGATGGGCTGGCTCACGGACAGGGCAGGCAGAACCCTCACCATGATCCTGGGGCACGGGCTCATCCTGGCGGCGGCGTGCTGTGCGGGATTCGGCGCTGCACACTCTGCACTGGTCACCACCGGACTGGTGCTGCTGGGTCTCGGCTGGTCTGCCGCCACCATTTCGGGTTCCACCTTGCTGGCGGAGAGCGTGGGTGCGGACCACCGTGTGCTGGTCCAGGGTGTCTCGGACACTCTCATGAGCGCCGCCGGCGCGGTGGGCGCCGGCACATCGGGTCTGGTGATGAGCTGGATCGGCTACCAGGGACTGAATATGTTCGCGCTGGCCATCGCTGCCCTGGTGGTGGCTGTGGTCTGGGTTTATACGGCGCCGGTCGAACGCCCGGTCGGCCCGTCAGCCACGGGCTGAACGCACCATGCCCAGCAGCCGGCCAAAGATCGCCTCGCCGTCGTCGGCAATGCCGTCGTGGTGGAAGTCTCCCGTTTCCCACACCTGCAGTCCCCGGACCGCAGCGGCTGTCTCCAGTGAAAGGCTGCGGTCAACGTAAATGTCGTCACTGTAGACGGCCGCGGCCACAGGCACGCTGTTCGCGGCAAGGCGGAGGGAATCGTAGAGCGGCTTCCAATCTGGCTTGGCGGCCAGCAAACTTGCCACTTCCCGCAGCGGACGCAGGGCAGGATCCTGCTGGAAGTACCACGGGTACACCATCTCACCGGTCAGCAGCAGCGGCTCCGCCTCAGGGCGGAACTCCGGGTACTCCCGCAGCACCCGCCAGGCCGCCCAGTCCGTCGCCTCGCCCTGCCCATAGATGGATTCGTGCAACAGTGCGTAGAGCGGATTGGCCTGGCGGGACACGATTCCCTGGACCTGTTCCAGGAAGGCGTCGGAGAGCCTGCAGCCTTGCGGGGTTCGCGTGAAAGCATCTTCCAAGAGATAGTGGAGGCCGTCGACCCTGGTGTTTCCGCCCAGGAACGCACCCACCATCTGGAAGCGCTCCACGGTGAGCTGCGCGCCGTCGGGAAGGAACTCGGGCGTGCACCGCAGGTGGCTGGCGATCCGCTCCACTGTCAGGCGGTCCTCGGGATACCAGCTGAAGTACTCGGCGTTCCGCGCCGCGACGCGCCTGAAGGTGGCCCTGTACACGTCCTCTGGCGGGCGGGAAAGCGGCGCCAATCCGCCAGTAATAAGTGCCTCCCTGAGCCCCTGAGGCGCGAAGGACAGGTAGCTGAGCGCGCAGAACCCGCCGTAACTCTGGCCGTAGATGCTCCAGGGTCCGGAGCCCAATGCCTGGCGGATGAGTTCTGCATCGGCAACGATTGAATCAGCCCGGAAGTGCTCCAGGTACGCGGCCTGCTCCTCGGGGGTGCCACGCAGCGGCAGGGTGTTCCGGTCGATCGGAGAGGAGAGACCGGTTCCGCGCTGGTCAAGCATCAGGATACGGAAGTCTTTGGCTGCAGCCTTGCTCCAGCCGCCCAGTGAAGCAAGCCGGTTGCCGCGGCCGCCCGGGCCGCCCTGGAGGAACAGCAGCCACGGAAGGTCCTCCGCCTCCTCGGGAGTGTGGGAGGCAGACACGTATTCGCGCGCAAAGACGGTGATGGTTTCACCGTCCTGGCCCGCTGCGTCATTGCTGCAGGCCTCGTCCTGACTAAAATGATCCAACGGAACGGTGAAATAGTGCTCCGCCGTGCGCATTCCGCGGAACTCGTGGCGTGCATTGACCGTATGTCCGGGTGGTGCCGGGCGTGCCGCCGTCGTGGGTGCGGCTGATTCAGCCATGGATGACCGCTGGCGCATTGCTGCCAAAGTGTTCCAGCTCCGGGCCCGTCAGCCGGAACGTCGACCAGCCGTCCATCGGGAACGCGCCGAGGTTCCGGTAGAAGTTGATCGACGGCTCGTTCCAGTCCAGGACACTCCACTCGACCCGCGCGTAGCCGTTGTCGACGGCGGTGGCCGCCAGGTGCTGCAGGAGTGCCTTGCCGTGGCCTTCGCCGCGGGCGTCGGGGCTGACGTAGAGGTCCTCCAGGTAGATGCCGTGGACGCCTTCCCAGGTGGAATAGTTCAGGAACCAGAGCGCGAAGCCCTGGACAAGCCCGGCAGTATTTTCCGCCATCGTGGCGAACACCCGCGGGTTCTCGCCGAACAGCGCCTCGGCAAGCCTCTCGGGGGTATTTCGGACGGCGTCCGGTTCCTTTTCGTAGATGGCCAGGTCATGGATCATCTGGAGGATCACAGGAACGTCTTGCGCTGTTGCAGGGCGGATTACACTCATTATCCGAGTTTACAAGCGGCTAGAGCCTGTTGACCTCGGTCACGCGGACCACGGCGGTGCCTGTTTGGTCGGAAGCGGCCAGATCCACTTCCGCCGAGATTCCCCAGTCATGGTTGCGCGCGGGATCGTCAAAGATCTGGCGGACCTTCCACACGCCGGGCTCTTCGGTGATGATCAGCAGCCCTGGCCCGCGGGCGTCAGGTCCGGTGCCGATGTCGTTGTGTTCGTCGAAGTACTCGTCCAGAACGTCCTCCCAGCGGTCGGCGTCCCAGCCGGCGCCGCCGTCGAGCTCTCCCAGCGCGGATGCGTTCTCGTCGGCGAACAGTTCCACGCGGCGGAACATCTCGTTGCGGACCATGACGCGGAAGGCGCGGATGTTGGAGGTCAACGATGGCGGGGGCGGAGGCGGCGCGTCATGCGGCGTGGGCGCGGCGCCGGAAGTCAGCTCCTCCCATTCGTCAAGAAGGCTTGAGTCGACCTGCCGCACCAGCTCACCGAGCCAGGCAATGAGGTCCTCAAGGTCCTCCCGGAGCAGGTCCTGCGGCACCGTCTGGCGGAGCGCCTTGAAGCAGTCAGCAAGGTACCGCAGCACAATCCCTTCGGAGCGGGCCAGGCCGTAGAACTGGACAAATTCGCCGAAGTTCATGGCTCTTTCGTACATGTCCCGGACCACGGACTTCGGGGCCAGCTCGAAGTCGCCCACCCACGGTGCCGCCTTGCGGTAGACCTCGAAGGCTTCGCCCAGGATCTCCGCCAGCGGCTGCGGGTACGTGACCTCCTCCAGCATGGCCATGCGCTGGTCGTACTCGATCCCATCAGCCTTCATCGCCGCGATGGCTTCGCCACGTGCCTTCTTTTGCTGGCCGGAAAGGATCTGCCGGGGCTTCTCAAGCGTTGCCTCGATGACGGACACCACGTCCAGGGCGTACGACGGCGACTCCGGATCAAGCAGATCCAGCGCAGCCAGGGCGAAGGGGGACAGCGGTTGGTTGAGCGCAAAATTGGCCTGCAGGTGGACGGTCAGCCGCACTGTGCGTCCGTCCGGTCCCTGCTGGTCTGCGGGGATGCGTTCCACCACTTCGGCTGCCAGCAGCTCACGGTAGATGCCGAGGGCCTTCTTCATGAGCTGCAACTGCGAGGACCTGGTCTCGTGGTTCTCGGTCAGCAGGCGGCGCGTTGCGGCGAACGGATCACCCGGCCGCTCCATCAGGTTCATCAGCATCGCATGCGTCACGGTGAAACTGGAGCCCAGGGGATCGGGTACCGATTCCACCAGGCGTTTGAACGTGGGCTCGCCCCAGGAGACAAATCCTTCCGGTGGCTTCTTCTTGACCACCTGGCGGAGCTTCTTCTGGTCGTCGCCAAACTTGGCAGTGGCTTTCGCCATGGCCTTAACGTTTTCGATCACATGCTCCGGAGCCTGGACCACGACCGTTCCCGCAGTGTCGTACCCGGCCCGGCCCGCCCTGCCAGCAATCTGGTGGAACTCCCTGGAGTTGAGCAGCCGGGTGCGGACGCCGTCGTACTTGCTGAGGGCTGTGAGCAGCACGGTGCGAATGGGCACATTGATTCCCACACCGAGGGTGTCAGTCCCACAAATGACCTTGAGCAGGCCGGCCTGCGCGAGCTGCTCCACCAGGCGCCGGTACTTCGGGAGCATGCCGGCGTGGTGGACGCCGATACCGTGCCGGACCAGCCTGTTGAGGGTCTTGCCGAAGCCCGCGGCGAAACGGAAGTTGGCGATGAGCTCCGCGATCTTGTCCTTTTCTTCGCGGGTGCAGACGTTGATGCTCATCAGGGTCTGGGCGCGGTCAATGGCCTCGATCTGGCTGAAATGCACGACATAGACGGGGACTTGCTTCGTGGAGAGCAGTTCTTCCAGCGTTTCGTGGACCGGCGTCTGGTGGTAGTAGTAGTGCAGCGGTATGGGCCGCTCGGCCGAACTCACGGTGGTTGTGGGGCGGCCCGTGAGTTCCGTGATCCCGTCCTCAAACCGGCTCACGTCGCCCAGCGTGGCGGACATCAGGAGGAACTGGGCCTGCGGCAGTTCCAGGAGCGGCACCTGCCAGGCCCAGCCACGCTGCGGATCGGAATAGAAATGGAATTCATCCATGATGACTGTGCCAAGGTCGGCGCCTACGCCTTCTCGGAGGGCGATGTTGGCCAGGATCTCGGCCGTGCAGCAGACGATGGGAGCATCCTGGTTGACACCGGAGTCCCCGGTGATCATCCCGACGTTCTCGGCGCCGAAGATCTCGCAGAGCGCAAAGAACTTTTCGGAAACCAGTGCCTTGATTGGGGCTGTGTAGTAGCTGCGCTGGCCCCGGGCCATGGCTTGGAAGTGCGCGGCGATGGCGACGAGCGACTTTCCGGAGCCCGTGGGAGTGGCCAGGATGACGTTTGCGCCGCTCGCGAGCTCAATGATGGCCTCGTCCTGGGCGGCGTACAGCGCCAGCCCCCGGCTTTCGGTCCACTCCAGGAACTGGGTGTACAGCGCGTCCGGGTCGGTGCCGGCGCCTGAAAGGCCTGGTGCGGACATGACAGGCAGCTGGTCAACGAGTTTCATTGATTTCCAGCTTAGTGCCCAACCGGTGCCGGATAACCGTGCATGGCCGGGTTAGGCTTCGCGGTACCGGAGATAGCACCAGACCGTGGAGACAGATGTGAAATGGGACCCAGCAAAGTACGTCCAGTTCGGCGACTACCGGGACCGGCCGTTTTTTGACCTGACCGGCCGCGTCCATGCCGAGGGCGCGCGCCAGGTGGTGGACCTCGGATGCGGCCCGGGCAACCTGACGGCCACGCTTGCCCGGCGCTGGCCGCACGCGAATGTTGTGGGGATTGATTCCTCACTGGAGATGCTCGCCAAAGCCGCGGCCGAGTCCAGTGACGAGCCGCGGCTGGCTTTTGAGCTCGCGGATATCGCGGACTGGATGCCTTCCGCGGACACGGACGTGGTGGTCAGTAACGCTGCCCTGCAGTGGGTTCCCGGGCATCAGGACCTGCTGGCCCGATGGCTGGAGGCCCTCAGGCCCGGTGCCTGGTTCGCCGTGCAGGTCCCCGGAAACTTCAATTCGGCCTCCCACGTCCTGATGCGGGAGTTGGCGGACTCGCCACGCTGGGCAGGCAAGCTGAAGGGGGTCCTGCGGGGCGGGGATTCTGTGGGCGAGCCGGCCGAATACCTGAACATCATGCTGGACACGGGATGCCTGGCCGACGCGTGGGAGACGAGTTACCAGCAGATCCTGCCCGGACCGGATCCGGTTCTGGAGTGGGTGCGCGGAACAGCGTTGCGGCCTGTGCTGGCAGCGCTTTCCGAGGAGGACGCGCTGGTCTTCCAGGCGGAATACGCAGCGGCCCTGAAAATCGCCTATCCGAGGGGAAGGCACGGGACGGTGTTTCCGTTCCGCAGGATCTTCGCCGTCGCTCGCAAGAAGGCCTAGAGCCAGGGCCGATTCGATGGGCGTCTTTGCGGATTGGGGAAACGGAAGGGGTTTTACGGCGCGAGTCATGCCGTGTGACGGGAAACTGAATGTGAGGTGGCTTACAATGACGGAGCGGCCATTGGGGAGGCGCTAAGCCCGGCCGTGATGGGCCTCCCGAACTCTTCGAGGAGGTGTGGTGCTTTTTGGCTTGATGCTCCGGCTGCTTTCCGGCTACAAGGCACCCGTGACAACCATTGTCCTCCTGCAGCTGGTCCAGACCGCCGGCAACCTCCTGCTGCCCACGGTCAATGCAGCCATCATCGACGACGGCATCGTGGCTGGGGATACCCCCGCGATCCTGCGCCTTGGCGCAGTCATGGCCGGCATCGCAGCCCTCCAGGCAGCAGCGGCGATTTCGGCCGGGTATCTGGGCGCCGTTGTGGCCATGCAGCTGGGCCGTCAGCTCAGGCGGGAGCTCTTTGCCAGGATCCAGTCGCTGTCATCCCGGGAGGTGGCGGTATTCGGCACCCAAAGCCTCGTTACGCGCGCCACCAACGACACCCAGCAAATCCAGTCCTTCGCCGTCCTGGTGTTCACCATGTTGGTGGCCGCACCCGCCATGGGCGTCGGCGGAGTGGTGCTGGCACTGGAGCAGGACGTCGCGCTTTCGTCCGTGGTGATTATCATCGTGCCCGCCCTGTTCCTCATCATGTACCTCATCGTCCGGCGCCTGGTGCCGTTGTACCGGGAAGGGCAGGAACTCCTTGACCGGACCGGGGGCGTCCTCCGCGAACAGATTATCGGGGCTAATGTGATCCGGGCCTTTGGCCGGCAACACCACGAGACCCGCCGTTTTGCCCGGATGAATGCAAGCCTGACCGGGAACAACCTGCAGTCCGCCCTGGTGGTGGCCGCCATGCTGCCTTCGATCATGATCGTGGTGAACCTCTCCTCAGTGGCAGTTGTCTGGTTTGGCGGCCACCGGGTCCAGGCAGGGGAGATGAAGATCGGAGCCTTGACCGCTTTTGTCGCCTACATCCTGCAGATTCTGCTCGCCATCATGATGGCCATGTACGTGCTCATGACAGCACCACGGGCGGCCGTCTGCGCGGAACGGATCGGGGCCGTGCTGGACACGGTGCCCTCTGTACGGGACGGGCAGGACCAAAGCCGTACCCGGGCAGATGGTCACGACGCCGGACTTCCGGACGGCCGCGCGGGACAGTTTTTCGACGGCGGAGTCGTTGTATTCCATAATGTGGGCTTCACCTATCCCGGCGCTGAAAGCCCGGTGCTGGAGAACATCAGCTTCACCGCCGTGCCCGGCACCACGACCGCGATCGTGGGCTCGACAGGCAGCGGAAAGTCGACCCTCCTCAATCTGGTGCCGCGCTTCCTGGATTCAACGTCCGGGCGGATCACGGTCGGCGGCCAGGACGTCCGGTCCGTCCCTTTGAATGCCCTGCGAGGGAACATGGCTGTGGTTCCGCAGCGCTCCCATCTTTTCACCGGAACCATCGCGGACAACCTGCGAATCGCTGCACCGGGGGCAACGGACCACGAGCTGTGGGAGGCACTGGGGACGGCTCAGGCGGCCAGTTTTGTCCGTGAACTGCCGCTGGGCCTCCAGGCTCCGGTGGGACAGGGCGGGACGAACTTCTCCGGCGGGCAGCGCCAGCGGTTGTGCATTGCGCGGGCGCTGCTTCGGCGCGCCCCCCTTTACCTCTTTGATGACTGCTTCTCGGCGCTGGACTACGCCACCGACGCCCGCCTGAGGGAGACCTTGGAGGCTGCCTTGGACGAGGCGGCCGTCATTGTCGTGGCCGAAAGGATTGCGACCGTCGCCGGCGCCGGGTTGATCCTGGTGCTCGACGACGGCCGCCTCGTGGCGCAAGGCACCCACCGTGAGCTGCTGGAGATTTCACCCACGTATCGGGAAATTGCGGAGTCTCAGCTGGCGCTGGAGGATTTGCCATGACGCCGCCGTTGTCCGAGGATGCGGCTGCGGCTGCGGGAATGTTTTGGCCCACGGCCCGGCGGCTGCTCGGACTGCTGCGGCCGTTCAGATGGCAGATGCTCGTCGCCGTCGCGGTCACCTGCTGTTTTGCCGCCTTGAATGTCGCCGCGCCGAAATATCTGGGCGACGCCACCGACGTCGTCGTGGCCGGTGTCTTCAGCGGACTCCTCAACGAGCAGAAATTGGGAAGGCTCCTGGCCGCAGTCGCGCTGATGTACGTCGGGGCCTCACTTTTCAATTGGATCCAAGGCTCGCTGGCAGCGAGTTCCGTCCACGGCCTCATGTACCGCCTCCGCGCCTCAGTGCAGGACAAGCTGCACCGGCTCCCGTCCTCGTACTTCCACGAACAGTCCAGGGGAGATGTACTCAGCCGGGCCACCAATGACATAGACAACATCTCGCAGGCACTCAACCAGGTCCTCACCCAGCTCATAATGTCGGTCCTGATGCTGTGCGGCGCCCTGGCCATGATGCTCTGGATCTCCCCGCTCCTTGCCGCCATTGCCCTGGCCTCGGTTCCGTTATCCACCCTGATCACCGTCCTGGTGGCCCGCATCTCGCAGGCACAGTTCGCCCTGCAATGGACGGAGACCGGCGAGTTGAATGCGCACGTCGAAGAGTTCATCAGCGGGCATGAGGTCATCAAGGCTTTCGGGCACCAGGAACAGGCTGCCGCCGTTTTCGGAGCCAGCAACGACCGGCTCGCCAGGGCATCGGCGAAGGCGCAGTATGCATCCGGTATGGTGCAGCCGCTGATGGTCCTTATCTCCAACCTCAACTACATCGCCGTTGCCGTAGTTGGCGCATTACAGGTCACTGCGGGGGCCATGACCATCGGCGGCATCCAGGCGTTCATCCAGTTCAGCCGGCTCTTTACCCAGCCTGTCGGGCAAATCGGCGGCATGCTCAACGTCATGCAGTCCTGTGTGGCATCTGCCCGGCGGGTATTCGCACTCCTGGACGCTGAGGAGATTCGGGCGGAACCAGGAGCAGCGGGTTCCGCGGCGGAGCCCGGAGGCCGCATCGTCTTCGAGGATGTCACCTTCGGGTACCAGCCATCAGTCCCCGTGGTCAGCGGCCTCTCATTTGCCGTTGATCCGGGCCGGACGGTGGCAATCGTCGGTCATACCGGTGCCGGAAAGACCACGGCGGTCAATCTCCTCATGCGCTTCTACGAAGTGGACTCGGGACGGATCACCATGGGCGGCACCGATATCGCAGCCATTCCCCGGGAGGCCCTCCGTGCGGGCTTCGGCGTGGTCCTGCAGGACGCCTGGCTGTTCGCCGGAAGCATCAGGGAAAACATCGAATATGGCAGGCCCGGAGCAAGTGACGCGGAAATCGTTGCGGCCGCGGAGGCCAGCCATGTGGACCACTTCGTCAGGTCGCTGCCCGCCGGCTATGACACCATTCTGGATAACGGTGGGGATCCCCTTAGCCAGGGACAGCGCCAGCTGGTCACCATCGCGCGGGCGCAGCTGGCGGGTCGCAGCGTCCTCATCCTGGACGAGGCCACGAGTTCGGTGGACTCACGGACCGAGGTGCTGATCCGGCAGGCCATGCAGCGGCTGCGGCAAGGGAAGACGAGTTTCGTGATAGCCCACCGTTTGTCCACGGTCCGCGACGCTGATCTAATCTTGGTCATGGATCATGGACGCATCGCTGAGCAGGGAAACCACCGGAGTCTGCTGGCTGCAAACAGCTTTTACACCCGCCTCTACACCGCCCAGTTTGCCGGACGCACGGGCAAGCCAGGGGCCCTGGAAGCCGGAATATGAGCAGCGTGGAGGACTTTCCGGGCGCCTGGAAGCCGAACCTGGCCAGCACGGTGCCGCTGTTTGAACAGTTGCGACTGCACCTGATCAAGCTCGCGGACAGCGGGGCCCTGCCGCCGGGCACCAGGCTGCCGGCAGTCCGGGCACTGGCTGAGCGGTTGGATGTGGCTCCCCACACCGTGGCGCGTGCGTATAAGGAACTTGAGGCAGCCGGTGTGGTGGCCACCCGCGGCAGGAAGGGCACGCTGGTGCGCGCGCGGGACGAACGGTCGGACGCCCTCGCTGTCGCTGCTGGCCTGTACGCGGCGGCTGCCAGGGCACAGGGAGTGTCGTTCGCAGAGGCTGTCCAGCTGCTGGCGGCGGCCTACGACGCCGAGTAGCGCCGCCGCATGGATATTCGAAGAAGTTTTCGATTAGCATTAGTGGGTGCCTAAAGCCGTAGCTGAAGAAACAGCAGTCGATTCCGTTCCCGTCACCCCCGCGCCTGCCACCGCCAAGCCCTCGCGTCCTGACCTGTCCCGCCTGGTGGTCAAGGGTGCGCGCGAGCACAACCTCCGCAACGTTGACCTGGACCTGCCGCGCGACGCCATGATCGTCTTTACTGGCCTGTCCGGATCAGGTAAGTCGTCCCTGGCCTTCGACACCATATTTGCGGAGGGACAACGGCGCTACGTCGAGTCCCTGTCCGCGTACGCCCGCCAGTTCCTGGGTCAGGTGGATAAGCCGGACGTTGATTTCATTGAGGGATTGTCCCCGGCGGTCTCCATCGACCAGAAATCAACCAGCAAGAACCCCCGCTCCACAGTGGGCACCATCACCGAAATCTATGACTACATGCGCCTGCTCTGGGCCAGGGTGGGGCGCCCGCATTGCCCTGTGTGCGGTGAACCGGTGACCAAGCAGACGCCGCAGCAGATCGTGGACCAGTTGCTGGAGCTTGAAGACGGCACTCGGTTCCAGGTCCTCGCTCCGGTGGTCCGGGGCCGCAAGGGCGAATTCGTGGACCTCTTCAAGGAGCTGACGGCCAAGGGCTACTCCCGTGCCAGGGTGGACGGGGAACTGATCCAGCTCAGCGAAGCCCCCAAGCTGGGAAAGCAGTTCAAGCACACCATCGAGGTGGTAGTGGACCGGCTGGTGGTCAAGGAAGGCATCAGCCAGCGCCTCACGGATTCCATCGAAACGGCACTGTCCCTCGCCGAGGGCCGCGTGGTGGCCGAGTTCGTGGACCTCGACGCCGATGCTCCGGACCGTTTGCGCGCCTTCTCCGAGCACCTCGCCTGCCCCAATGAACATCCCCTGGCTATCGATGAGATCGAGCCCCGCTCATTCTCCTTCAACAATCCCTTCGGCGCCTGTGCGGCCTGCAGCGGCATTGGCACCAGGCTTGAAGTTGACGAGGAACTGATCGTCCCCAACCCGGAACTGTCACTGTCAGAGGGGGCCATCGCCCCGTGGTCCTTAGGCACCGCCACCACTGAGTACTGGAACCGTCTGCTGGAGGGCCTGGCGAAAGAACTGGGATTCGCCATGGACACGCCATGGGAGAAGCTGGGCAATGACGTGCGCCAGACGGTGCTGCACGGCAAGGACCACAAGGTGGTGGTCCAGTACCGCAACCGCTTCGGCCGGGAGCGCAAGTACAGCACCGGCTTTGAAGGCGCCATCCAGTACGTCCACCGCAAGCACGGCGAAACAGACTCCGACTGGGCCCGAGACCGCTACGAAGAATACATGCGGCAGATCCCTTGCCCCGCCTGCAACGGTGCCCGGCTGAACCCTGCTTCGCTGTCCGTGCTCATCAACGGCAAGTCGATCGCCGACGTCGCCGCGATGCCCATGCGGGTCTGCGCCGACTTCCTGAACAACCTGGTCCTGACGGGACGCGAGGCGCAGATCGCGCACCAGGTACTTAAGGAAATCCAGGCCCGCCTGACCTTCCTCCTTGACGTGGGCCTGGAATACCTCAATCTCGAACGGCCCTCCGGCACGCTTTCCGGCGGCGAAGCCCAGCGGATCCGGCTGGCCACCCAGATCGGTTCCGGCCTGGTCGGCGTCCTGTATGTCCTGGACGAGCCCTCTATCGGGCTTCACCAGCGTGACAACCGCAGGCTCATCGAGACCCTGACCCGGCTTCGGGACCTGGGCAACACACTCATCGTCGTTGAGCACGATGAAGACACCATCCAGGAGGCTGACTGGATTGTGGATATCGGTCCCGGCGCCGGCGAGCACGGTGGCCAGGTGGTGCACTCCGGCTCGTACAAGGACCTGCTGGCAAACAGGGCATCCCTGACCGGCGACTACCTGTCGGGCCGAAAGATGATCGATGTCCCCAAAAAGCGGCGCAAGTATGACAAAAAGCGCGAGCTCAAGGTGGTGGGCGCACGAGAGAACAACCTCGTCAATGTTGATGCCGCTTTCCCTCTGGGCCTGTTTACTGCCGTGACAGGAGTCAGCGGCTCCGGCAAGTCCACCCTTGTCAATGAGATCCTGTACAAGGTGCTGGCCAACAAGCTTAACGGTGCAAAGCAGGTCGCGGGGCGGCACAAGTCCGTCCAGGGCCTCGAGCATCTCGACAAGGTGGTTCATGTGGACCAGAGCCCCATCGGCCGCACGCCGCGCTCCAACCCGGCCACCTACACCGGCGTGTTCGATAACATCCGGAAGCTTTTCGCCGAGACCACCGAAGCGAAGGTGCGGGGCTATTTGCCGGGCCGGTTCTCGTTCAACGTCAAGGGCGGGCGCTGCGAGGCATGTTCGGGCGACGGCACACTCAAGATCGAAATGAACTTCCTGCCGGACGTTTACGTGCCCTGCGAGGTGTGCCACGGCGCGCGCTACAACCGGGAAACCCTTGAAGTGCACTACAAAGGCAAGACCATCGCCGATGTCCTCAACATGCCCATCGAGGAAGGCGCCGAATTCTTCGCAGCGTTCTCACCCATTGCCCGGCACCTGAACACCCTGGTGGACGTCGGCCTGGGGTACGTCCGGCTGGGACAGCCCGCTACGACGCTGTCGGGCGGGGAGGCCCAGCGCGTCAAGCTGGCCGCGGAACTGCAGAAGCGGTCCAACGGCCGCAGCGTGTACGTCCTCGACGAACCCACCACTGGCCTGCACTTCGAGGACATCAGGAAACTCCTGATGGTCCTCCAGGGACTTGTGGACAAGGGCAACACCGTAATCACCATCGAACACAACCTGGACGTCATCAAGAGCGCCGACTGGATTGTCGATCTCGGTCCGGACGGCGGGTCGGGCGGCGGCCAGATCGTCGCCACAGGAACGCCGGAGCAGGTGTCAAAATCTGAGGAAAGCCACACCGCGGCCTTCCTTGCCGAGATCCTGGGCTAACGGCGCGAACGTGCGCCAACGTATTCCCTGAAGTATTCCCAGACACGTATGCGAGTTTCGGGCATGAGTGGTGTCGTGAGAAACTAAGCCGGTGACTCAAACAACAGTGCCCGTTATCTTTGACCTGGACGGCACTCTTGTCGATCCGGCCGGCGGAATAACAGACGGAATTGCAGCGGCCCTCACGGAGCTTGGCCTCCCCGTTCCCAGCCAGGACCTGCTGGACGCGATGATCGGTCCGAAATTGAGCGATGCGCTCCTGAATGTCGCGATGGTTCCAGCGGACGTGCTTGATGACGTGATCGGCCTGTACCGGCAGTACTACCTCGCGACCGGCATCAGCCAGGGCCGGCTTTACCCGGGGATACAGGACGTCCTGGACAGCTTCGCGGCAGCGGGCCGGCCAGTGGCTGTGGCCACCCAGAAGCCGGAGGGACTGGCACGGACCGTGCTGGAGCACCACGGCATCGTGGGCCTTTTCCAGTCCATCAGGGGTTCCTCGGACGATGAGTCCGCGGCCGCTGCAGGGCCCGTCGGCAAGACCGGCATCATCGCTGCCGCGCTGGGGGATCTCTCCACCCACCATGCCGTGATGGTGGGGGACCGTGCGCAGGACGTGGCGGGTGCCATCGCCAACGGACTTGACTGCATCGGCGTGGCCTGGGGGTTCGCCCCCGACGGCGAGCTGCAGGATGCGGGGGCCGTGACTGTCGTTGACTCCGCGGCTGATCTAGTCGCAGCCATCGAACGGCTGGAAGCCATCCACGCCGCAGCAATGAGCGAGGTGCAAAACGATGGCACTGTTTGACGCCGTCCGCTGGACTACACGCGGATTGATCGCCGGCACGTGCCGGCCTACGGTCATCGGACTGGAGAACGTGCCCAAGGACGGCCCGTTCATTGTGGCCCCCAATCATCTTTCCTTTTTTGACAGTGTCATTGTGCAGGCCCTCATGCCCCGCCCCGTGGCTTTCTTCGCCAAGGCCGAGTACTTCACCACCGGGGGTATCAAGGGCAAATTCATGAAGTCCTTTTTCGAATCGGTTGGCTCCATCCCGGTGGAACGCGGCGAACAAGCGGCCAGCGTCCAGGCGCTGAGGACTCTCCTGGACATCCTGGAGTCAGGCAAGGGCATCGGGATTTACCCGGAGGGCACGCGCTCCCGTGACGGCGTCCTCTACCGCGGACGTACCGGCGTGGGATGGCTGGCACTGACCACCGGAGCTCCGGTGATCCCTGTGGGCCTGATTGGCACTGAGAACCTGCAGCCAGCCGGCGAGAAGGGCTTCAAGCCGCAGCACTTCACCATGAAAGTGGGCGAGCCCCTCTACTTCGAGAAGACGGGCCCGGACCATTCCCTGCCCGCCCGGCGGCAGGTGACGGACCGCATCATGGACGCCATTGCGCAGCTCAGCGGCCAGGAGCGTTCGACAAGCTATAACCAGAGCAAGGCAGCCGAGTAGGCAGTGGCACTGGCGTCCCTGCGGTCTCAGTAGACTGGAAGCGTGGCAGATCCAGCAAGTTACAGGCCCCAGACGGGTGAAATTCCCACCAACCCCGGGGTATACAGGTTTCGCGATCCCCATGGGCGGGTCATCTACGTAGGCAAAGCCAAAAGCCTCCGCTCACGCCTGAATTCCTACTTCGCGAACCCGGCCGGACTGCTGCCCAAAACCTATGCGATGGTCCACGCCGCCAGCAGCGTGGAGTGGACCGTCGTCGGCAGTGAGCTGGAGTCCCTGCAACTCGAATATACCTGGATCAAGGAATTCAAGCCCCGCTTCAACGTCGTCTTCCGCGATGACAAAACATATCCGTACCTGGCGCTCACCATGAGCGAGAAGCTCCCGCGGGTCCAGGTGATGCGCGGGGACCGCAGGAAGGGCACCCGGTACTTCGGGCCCTACACGGCCGGAGCCATCAGGGAAACCATGGATACGCTCCTGCGGGTCTTCCCCGTCCGCAGCTGCAGCCCCGGTGTGCTGAAACGGGCTCAGGCCAGCGGCAGGCCATGCCTGCTCGGCTACATCGACAAATGCTCCGCTCCCTGCGTCGGACGCGTGACCCCGGAGGAACACCGGGCCCTGGCAGAGGATTTTTGTGCCTTCATGGGCGGCGAGGCCAAGCGCTTCATCTCCAAACTCGAAAAGCAGATGGGAGAGGCGGTCGCCGCCCTCGACTATGAGCACGCCGCCCGGCTCCGTGACGACATCGCAGCGTTGCGGAAGGTCTTCGAGCGCAACGCCGTGGTGCTCGCCGAGGACACGGATGCCGACGTCTTTGCCCTGCACGAGGATGAGCTTGAGGCCGCCGTTCAGGTATTCCATGTCCGCGGCGGCCGGGTCCGGGGCCAGCGTGGCTGGGTCGTTGAAAAGGTCGAGGATTCCACCCTCCCCGACCTCGTGGAACACCTCCTCCAGCAGGTCTACGGCGAAGACGGCGACAGCCACGGCAGGCTGCCCCGCGAAGTGCTGGTGCCGGTTGCCCCCAGCAACGCCACCGAGCTGGCCCAGTGGCTAGGCGGCCTGCGCGGAGCCAAAGTGGACATCCGGGTGCCGCAACGGGGAGACAAGGCGGCATTGATGTCCACGGTGCGGGAGAATGCCGAGCACGCCCTGAAACTTCACAAGACCCGGCGGGCTGGAGACCTGACCGTCAGGTCCCAGGCTCTCCAGGAACTCCAGGAAGCACTGGACCTGCCGGTGGCGCTCCTTCGCATTGAATGCTTTGACATTTCCCATGTCCAGGGCACCAACGTCGTGGCGTCCATGGTGGTGGTGGAGGACGGCCTGCCGAAAAAGTCCGACTACCGGAAGTTCTCAGTCACCGGGGCGGCCGCGGCGGATGACACGGCCGCCATGCATGACGTCCTGACCCGCCGGTTCCGGCATTATCTGCAGGACAAGGTGGCCCAGGTGGAGGCGTCCGCACTCGCCGGACACCAGGCGGCGCTGACAGCAGCCGCCGACGCCGCCGTGCTGGACACCACTACGCCGGCTCCGAGGGCAAAGTTCGCCTACCCGCCCAACCTGGTGGTGGTGGATGGTGGCAAGCCGCAGGTCAATGCGGCAGCCCGGGCACTGGCTGACCTCGGCATCGATGATGTCTACGTCGTGGGGCTGGCAAAACGGCTGGAGGAGGTTTGGCTTCCGGACAGTGACTTCCCGGTCATCCTCCCCAGGACATCGCAGGGACTCTACCTGCTGCAGCGGATACGTGACGAGGCCCACCGCTTCGCCATTACCTTCCACCGCCAGAAGCGCGGCAAGGCCATGACCGTGTCTGCCCTCGACGGAGTCCCCGGGCTGGGCGAGTCCAAGCGCAAAGCCCTGCTCGCCCACTTTGGCTCCGTTAAGGGAGTCAAGGCGGCGTCCGCGGACGAGCTTTCTGCGGCCAAAGGCATCGGCCCTGCACTGGCCGGCGCCATTGTGGAGCACTTCAGCGCCAACGGCCCGCAAGCGGACATTGTCCCGGCTGTGAACATGGCCACCGGCGAAATCATTGAAACTTAGCTAGGGTAAGGAACGGGGTTTCCGCGGATGCGGTTGCTGGCCAACAGTACGACAGAAACGGGGCGGATTTAATGGCAGACTCAACGGCGGAATCCCCGACGGAGCACGACGGGCTCAGGCCCGTCAAGCCCGTCGAAGCGGAACTGCTGGTGGTCACCGGAATGTCCGGTGCGGGACGAAGCACAGCGTCGGACGCGCTGGAGGACCACGGCTGGTACGTCGTGGAAAACCTGCCGCCGCAAATGCTGAGCACACTCGCCGAGCTCGTGTCGCATGCGCCGCAGTCCATTCCTCGGCTGGCTGTGGTGATGGATGTACGCAGCAAAGGCCTGTTTGCGGACATCCGTGCCGCCCTGGGAGCCTTGGCCGCCAGCGGCGTCACGTTCCGGGTGCTGTTCCTCGATGCGAACGACGACGTCCTGGTCCGCCGCTTCGAACAGGGCCGCAGGCCCCACCCCCTCCAGGAAGGCGGCCGCATCCTGGACGGCATAGCAGCCGAACGCGAACTGCTCAAGGAACTCCGGGACAGCGCCGACGTCGTACTGGATACTTCCGCCTATAACGTCCACGGCCTGGCCACCGCCATCACGGAACTGTTCAGCGAAACCGGGCCCGTCGCCCTGCGCCTGAACATCATGAGCTTTGGCTTCAAGTACGGCCTGCCGGTTGATTCCAACTATGTGGCCGACGTCCGCTTCATTCCCAATCCGCACTGGGTGCCGCAGCTGCGCCCGCACACGGGCCTGGACAAGGACGTCAGCGAGTACGTCCTGGAGGCCGAGGGCGTGAAGAATTTCATCGACCGCTACGTGCTGGCTCTCGAGCCTGTCCTGGACGGATACCGGCGCGAAAACAAGCACTATGCCACGATTGCCGTCGGCTGCACAGGAGGCAAGCACCGGTCCGTTGCGGTCGCCATGGAGCTTTCCAAAATACTGGCCCAATATCCCAGGGTCACCGTGACGACCACCCACCGGGATCTGGGCCGCGAATAATGGGGATGCTGACGGGGCCGCTGCCGTTGATCCCTCCTTCGGGAGGAACGGCAGGCGCCCAGCAGGACAAGGGCCCCAACGTTGTGGCACTTGGCGGGGGCCATGGCCTGTCCGCTTCACTGTCAGCCCTGAGGCTGCTCACTTCGGAACTCACCGCCATTGTGACGGTGGCTGACGACGGCGGGTCCTCCGGGCGGCTGCGCGAGGAGTACGGCGTCCTTCCGCCTGGGGACCTCCGCATGGCGCTGTCCGCGCTGTGCGATGACACCGACTGGGGCCGTACCTGGCGTGACGTGATGCAGCACCGGTTCCAGCCCGGCAAGGGAAGCGGCGGGTCGCTGGACGAGCACGCCATGGGGAACCTGCTCATCGTGACACTTTGGGAGCTGCTTGGGGACACCGTGGCAGGGCTCAAATGGGCTGGGGCCCTGCTGGGCGCGCGCGGCCAGGTGCTTCCCATGTCCACCGTGCCGCTCACCATCGAAGGCGATATCCGCGTCACCGCCCCTGACGGCGGGGCCGCCGTCCAGACCATCCGCGGCCAGGCACGTTGCGCTGTTGCCGGTTCCCTCGAGCAGGTCCGGCTCCTGCCCGAGGCCGCGCCGGCCTGCGTCGAGGCCCTGACGGCCATCGAACTTGCGGACTGGGTCATCCTCGGGCCGGGCTCCTGGTACACCTCCGTGCTGCCGCACCTGCTGCTCCCTGAAATGCGGCAGGCTTTGACCAGCACGCCGGCGAAGCGCTGCCTGACCATGAACCTGGCCATGGACACCAAGGAGACCACCGGGATGTCCGCTGCGGACCACCTCCAGGCACTGCGACGGTATGCGCCGGACTTCAGCGTCGACGTCGTCCTCGCGGACCCGGCGTCGGTGCCGGACCGGCCGGAATTCGAGAAAGCAGCGGGGATGATCGGTGCCGAGGTTGTCTTGGGTAAAGTAGGGGCGTCGGGCCGCCGGCCTGTCCATGACCCATTGCGTCTGGCAGCGGCGTACCACGACATTTTCGGGAACAGTTAGGAAGGTGCCATGGCACTGACATCATCGGTCAAGGAAGAACTGTCCCGTCTGGACATCAAGAAGTCATCGGTCCGCAAGGCTGAAGTCTCCGCGATGCTCCGGTTCGCCGGCGGCCTGCACATCATCTCGGGCCGGATCGTGATCGAGGCCGAAGTGGACCTGGCATCCACAGCGCGCCGCCTGAGGGCGGCAATTGCCGAAGTTTACGGGCACCAGAGTGAAATTATCGTGGTCTCCGGGGGAGGGCTGCGCCGGGGGAGCCGTTACGTGGTGCGGGTGGTCCGCGACGGCGAGGCCCTGGCCCGCCAGACAGGACTCCTCGATGGCCGCGGCCGGCCCGTGCGGGGACTTCCGTCCGCAGTCGTGAACGGCTCCGCCGCAGACGCCGAGGCCGTGTGGCGCGGCGCGTTCCTGGCCCACGGTTCGCTCACGGAACCGGGCCGTTCCTCCTCACTGGAGGTCACCTGCCCGGGCCCGGAGTCGGCCCTGGCGCTGGTGGGCGCCGCACGCCGCCTCAGCATCCAGGCCAAAGCCCGGGAGGTCAGGGGAGTGGACCGCGTGGTCATCCGCGACGGCGACACGATCGCGGCGCTGCTGACCCGCATGGGCGCCCACGATGCCCTCATGGTCTGGGAGGAGCGCCGGATGCGCAAGGAGGTCCGTGCCACGGCCAATCGGCTTGCCAACTTTGACGATGCCAACCTGCGCCGCTCCGCCCAAGCGGCCGTCGCGGCCGGGGCACGTGTTGACCGTGCCCTGGAGATCCTGGGCGACGATGTTCCGGACCACCTCAAATATGCCGGTGAGCTGCGGGTGGCACACAAGCAGGCCAGCCTGGATGAACTTGGGCGACTGGCTGACCCTGTGATGACCAAGGACGCGATCGCCGGCCGTATCCGTCGGCTGCTGGCCATGGCGGACAAACGCGCCATCGACCTGGGGATCCCCGGCACCGACGCCAATGTGACGCCTGAAATGCTGGACGAGTAGCAGCGCCCCTAGAATCAAACCATGTGACGGAATACCCGGCCCGGACTGCTGGTTATGCGCCAGTAGCGGCCTGGCCGCCGGTGTTTCCGCCACCGCAATCTTCCGGGTGCCTGTCATCCGGATGCACAATCCGAGAGTTACCAACCGGACAGACCGTCCACGATATTGGAGGATTTTGTGACCGAGTACGTACTGCCAGAACTCAACTACGACTATGCAGCCCTTGAGCCGCACATTTCGGCGCGGATCATGGAGCTGCACCACAGCAAGCACCATGCAGCCTACGTAACGGGCGCCAACAACGCCCTGGCCCAGCTGGCCGATGCACGTGACAAGGGCGACTTCGCCAACATTAACCGCCTGTCCAAGGACCTGGCGTTCCACACCGGCGGCCACGTCAACCACTCCGTGTTCTGGAACAACCTGTCCCCGGACGGCGGCGACAAGCCTGAGGGTGAGCTGGCCGCGGCCATCGACGACGCTTTCGGTTCGTTTGACGCTTTCCGCGCCCAGTTCTCGGCCGCCGCCCTGGGCCTGCAGGGATCCGGCTGGGGCTTCCTGGCCTACGAGCCTATTGGTGGCAACCTGGTCATCGAGCAGCTCTACGACCAGCAGGGGAACGTGGCGCTCGGTACTACGCCGCTGCTGATGCTGGACATGTGGGAGCACGCTTTCTACCTGGATTACGTCAACGTCAAGGCCGACTACGTCAAGGCGTTCTGGAACATCGTCAACTGGGCGGATGTTGCCAAGCGCTTCGATGCTGCCCGCTCCGGCGCGACGGCCCTCATCACCCTGCCGTAGTGATCTGCGGTACACGCGAATGTAACAAACTTCACATTTAGCCGCATTTTGGCCGGAATGTGGACCGTCTGCCCCCGCACTTGCGGGGGCAGACCCAGTTAAACGTAAGATAGGTCACGGAAGGCGGTTAGCCTTCAGCAACGTGGCTGGTCGCCCTCCGATCTGGTAATTATCTCTGCCCAATGGCGTGCGGGATCTGTTAGTTGGCTTGAACGCCTGCTCGACTAAGTTGTGCTTCTACAAGCACCAAGGAGACTGAAAAAGTGACGACCCGTATTGGTATCAACGGCTTTGGCCGTATCGGCCGCAACTACTTCCGCGCAGCACTCGCACAGGGCGCCGACCTAGAGATCGTTGCCGTCAACGATCTCACCAGCCCCGAGGCCCTGGCGCACCTGCTCAAGTACGACTCCGTCGGCGGCCGCCTGAAAGAGACTGTTGAGGTCAAGGATGGCAACATCGTTGTTGACGGCAACATCATCAAGGTTCTTGCCGAGCGCGATCCGGCCAACCTTCCCTGGGCCGACCTGAACGTTGACATCGTCATCGAGTCCACTGGCTTCTTCACCAAGGCCGCCGCCGCTCAGAAGCACATCGACGCAGGCGCCAAGAAGGTCCTGATCTCGGCTCCCGCCTCCGATGAGGACATCACCATCGTGATGGGCGTTAACGACGGACTGTACGACTCTGCAGCGCACAACATCATTTCCAACGCATCCTGCACCACCAACTGCCTCGGCCCGCTCGCCAAGGTCATCAACGACACCTTTGGCATCGAACGCGGCCTGATGACCACTATCCATGCCTACACCGCGGACCAGAACCTCCAGGATGGCCCGCACAACGACCTCCGCCGCGCCCGCGCTGCCGCCATCAACATGGTCCCCACCTCCACGGGTGCTGCGAAGGCCATCGGCCTGGTCCTGCCTGAGCTCAAGGGCAAGCTGGACGGCTACGCCATCCGCGTTCCGGTTCCCACAGGCTCCGCCACCGACCTCACGGTGACCGTCTCACGCGAGACCACCGTGGAGGAAGTCAACGCCGCCCTCAAGAAGGCATCCGAAGCGGACGAGTTCCAGGGAATCCTCACGTACACAGACGCACCGATCGTCTCCTCGGACATCGTGGGCGACCCGGCCTCGTCGATCTTCGACTCCGGCCTGACCAAGGTCATCGGCAACCAGGTCAAGGTTGTTTCCTGGTATGACAACGAATGGGGCTACTCCAACCGCCTGGTGGACCTGACGGAGCTCGTCGCATCCAAGCTGGGCTAGGGTTAGACACATGACATTTCACACCCTCAACGAACTGATCGCTGAAGGTGTCCGCGGGCGGTACGTTCTGGTCAGAAGTGACCTGAACGTACCGCTCGACGGCTCTACAGTGACTGACGACGGCCGCATCAAGGCCTCGCTTCCGGTCCTGGGAAAGCTCACGGACGCCGGTGCCCGCGTGCTGGTAACAGCCCACCTCGGACGCCCCAAGGGTGCACCGGAGGAAAAATACTCGCTGAAGCCGGCCGTCTCACGGCTGGCGGAACTCGCCGGCTTCAAGGTTCACCTTGCCGGGGACACCGTGGGCAGCTCCGGAAAGGAGCTCGCTGCTTCCCTCCAGGACGGCGAGGTGCTCGTTCTGGAGAACGTACGGTTCGACGCCCGCGAGACCAGCAAGGACGACGCCCAGCGCGGCGAATTCGCCGATGAGCTCGTGGCCCTGACGGGCAGCAACGGTGCCTTCGTGGATGACGCCTTCGGTGCCGTCCACCGCAAGCACGCCAGTGTTTACGACGTCGCCACCCGGCTCCCGTCCTACCAGGGCGACCTGGTGCGCACTGAAGTGGAGGTGCTCCGGAAGCTGACGGCTGACACCCAGCGCCCTTACGTCGTGGTGCTCGGCGGCTCGAAGGTCTCGGACAAGCTGGCGGTCATCGACAACCTCATCGGCAAGGCAGACACCATTCTGGTGGGTGGTGGCATGCTGTTCACCTTCCTGGCGGCAGAAGGCCATAAAGTGGCCGGCAGCCTCCTCGAAGAGGACCAGATCCCGGTGGTCAAGGACTACCTGCAGCGCGCCGCAGCGGCCGGCACGGAATTCGTTGTACCCACCGACGTCGTGGTGGCGGCGAAGTTTGCTGCCGACTCCGCCCACGAAACCGTAGCGGCGGACAACATCGAGGGCAGCAGCTTCGGCGCCTCGGGCATCGGCCTGGACATCGGTCCCGAATCGGCGGCCGCCTTTGCAGACCGGATCAAGGGTGCCAAGACCGTGTTCTGGAACGGACCCATGGGAGTCTTCGAGTTCGAAGCATTCTCCGCCGGCACCCGTGCAGTGGCCCAGGCCCTCACCGCGGCCGACGCCTTCACCGTAGTGGGTGGCGGCGATTCAGCCGCCGCCGTACGGACGCTGGGTTTCGCGGACGACGAGTTCGGCCACATTTCCACCGGCGGAGGTGCCAGCCTCGAATATCTCGAAGGCAAGGAACTTCCGGGACTGAGCGTCCTGGACCGCTAGCTATCCGGACTGTAAAGTCTCCGGCCGGCAGGGTGCCCGCGGGCGCCCTGCCGGCCGCACATATATCAAATACTTTTGGAGAACACGTGACTACGTCAACGAACGGCGCTTTTGACCGCACGCCCTTCATCGCGGGCAACTGGAAGATGAACATGGACCACGTCCAGGGCATCACCCTCCTGCAGAAGCTGGCCTGGACCCTGTCCGACGCCAAGCACGACTACAACCGGGTCGAGGTGGCAGTCTTCCCTCCCTTCACCGACCTTCGGGGCGTGCAGACCCTGGTCCAGGGCGACGAACTGGACATCGCGTATGGTGGCCAGGACCTGTCCCAGTTCGACTCCGGAGCCTACACTGGCGACATTTCCGGCCAGTTCCTCGGCAAGCTGGGCTGCAAGTACGTGCTTGTGGGGCACAGTGAACGCCGCACCGTCCATCACGAAGCCGACGATGTACTCAACGCCAAGGTCAAGGCTGCCTACAGGCACGGCGTGACTCCGGTGCTTTGCGTTGGAGAAGGACTGGAAATCCGCCAGGCCGGAACCCATGTGGACCACACCCTCGCGCAGCTCCGCGCAGACGTCGCTGGACTCACCCCGGAGCAGGCCGCCGAACTCGTTGTTGCTTACGAACCCGTCTGGGCCATCGGTACCGGCGAAGTGGCGGGACCGGAAGATGCCCAGGAGATGTGCGCAGCCATCCGGACCGAACTCTCCACCATCTTCGGTGACGATGTCGCAACGAAGATCCGGCTGCTCTACGGAGGCTCTGTCAAGGCCAACAATGTGGCCGCGATTTTGAACCAGCGGGACGTCGACGGCGCGTTGGTGGGCGGGGCCAGCCTCGACCCTGCCGAATTTGCTAGTATTGTCAGGTTCGAGAGTCACCTGCTGACGGAGTAGTCCGGACGCAGCGCAAGACTCCCGTAATTCCAATCTTCTGAAAGGCCGTCGTGGACGTTCTTCATGTCATTCTGCAGATTCTCCTGGGTATCACCAGCCTTCTGCTGACTCTGCTCATCCTCCTCCACAAAGGACGGGGCGGCGGCCTGTCGGACATGTTCGGCGGCGGCATGAGTTCGGGCCTGAGCTCATCCGGTGTCGCCGAGCGCAACCTGAACAGGTTCACCATCATCCTCGGCGTTACGTGGGGCATCGTGATCATTGCCCTTGGCCTGATCATGCGCTTCACAGGCGCGGGCGACTCGTAGCCCTTACTACTGATCCCGGGCCGGCACTGCCGCGAAGGGAAACTCCGAACTAAACTGTGGCTGTTGGCTCCCAACAGCCACAGTCCAGTTTAAGCAGCAGGAGTGCCGATGGTACGTAGTGCGTCAGGGTTCCGTGGTACCCGTGTGGGTGTCACGGAAGGAGCCGGCCCCAGGAACGAGTCCGACGATTTCCCGGGGGAGAGGCTGCCGCGTATACGTGTTTCCTACTGGTGTGCCAGGGGACACGAGACGCGGCCTGTTTTTCTTAAGCTGCCGGAGAACCAGATCCCGCTGGTCTGGGATTGCCGCAGGTGCGGTACTCCCGCGTCCAGGGACGGTCAGGAGGCAGCGCTGCTCGAGCCTGTGGAAGAGGGCTTCAAGAGCCATCTCGAATACGTCAAAGAAAGGCGCTCCGGCCAGGACGCCGAGGACGTCCTGGCCGGAGCGCTGGAAAAGTTACGCGCCCGCGGCGTCCTTCCGGACGAGCTGCTGCGGGACCCGTGAGGCCGCGTTTTCGTCGATGAGCCAGAGAGTGCGGGATGTTCCGCTTGGACCTGCTGCCGGCACCTGGACGGGGTTCGCACCGGCCAGCGCGAGGCCAACAGCCCCGGCCTTATCCTCCCCGGCAACCACCATCCAGACTTCGGCTGCAGTATTGATGGCAGGCAGTGTCAGTGAAATCCGCTGCGGTGGCGGCTTGGGCGAATTGCGCACCCCCACTACCATCCGCTCTTTTTCACGGATCCCGCCCTGCTCGGGAAACAGGGACGCGACGTGGGCATCGGGGCCGACGCCCAGCAACACGACGTCCAGCCGCGGAAGCATTCCCGGGTTGTCCGGCCGGTCATCGGACATGTCCGCAGCATGTTCTGCCTGGGCCGCCTCGCCCAGACGGCGGGCGTAGTCGTCTGCAGCCTCTTCCGGAGTGTCAAAATCATCCGAGGACGCGGGCTGGTGGATGCGCTCCGGATCCACCGGGATGTGCGAGAGCAGCGCTTCGAACGCCTGCCCGGTGTTCCGGTCCGGATCGTTGGCGGGCACGAACCTTTCGTCGCCCCACCAGAAGTTCACTTTTGACCACTCCACAGCCGGCGCCGCCGGAGAGTCCGCAACAGCCTTCAGCGTGCCGATGCCGACCGTACCGCCGGTAAGCACCACCGTGGCCTCCCCGTATTTATCCTGCACATCCACCAGCTTGGTGATGAGGCGGGCCGCGATGGCGGCCATCAGGACGGACGAATCAGGATGAATGCTTACTCGTGGGTCAACGCTCACTGGGCCGGACACTCCTTAGATTGGTACGTGGCAGTCCAATAGTAATCACTTCTCCGAAGACCTCGTCGGGGTCCAGACGGCGGAGTTCTTCGGCGAGGCAGTCTTTGAGGCTGCGGCGTGGGAGGGAGATGCGCTGGGCGGGTTGTCCTGGCTGGGTGAGTTCGGCGACGGACAGTCCCGGGCGGAACAGCTGCACGTCCCCGCCGGGCCGGGTGAGCCGTACGCGGCGGATCCCGGTGCCGGCGGGGTCAGCGACGATGGTTACCGGCGCGTCCAGGGACAGGGTGAGCCAGGCCGCGAGCAGGATGGTGGAGGGTGAATCGGAGGCGCCTTCCACGGCCACGGCGGTGACGGGGGAGGGGTCCACCTGGTCCAGGACGGCCGCGAGTTGGATCCGCCAGTTGGTCAGCCGGGTCCAGGCGAGGTCGGTGTCCCCGGCTCTGTAGGTGGCGCGGATGTTCTCGAGCGCGGCCTGGGGATCGGCCTCGTTGGCGGAGTCCGTGATCCTGCGGTGCGCGATCCGCCCGATCGAGGTTTCGCAGGCGTTCTCAGGCGCTCCGTGGGGCCACCAGGCCACGATCGGTGCGTCGGGGAGCAGCAGTGCCGCGACCAGGGACTCGCTCTCGTGGGACAGCTCGCCGTAGCCGCGCAGCACGATGACCTCGGAGGCCCCGGCGTCGCCGCCGACCCGGATCTGGGCGTCCAGCCGGTCCGGGGCCGTTGCGCCGGCGTCGGCCAGGACGATGATCCGGCAGGGGTGCTCGCGGCTGGCCTCGTTGGCTGCCTCGATGGCTTCCTCTTCCAGCCCGGACTTGGTAACCACCACCAGGGTCAGTACCCGGCCGAGCGCGATCACGCCGCCCTGCTCGCGCAGGGACATGATCTTCTTGGAAATCTGGGAGGTGGTGGTGTCCGGCAGGTCTACAATCATGGCCTTCTCCAGGTTCGTCCGTCGCGGGCCAGCAGCTCATCGGCCGAGGCAGGGCCCCAGCTGCCCGGGGCGTAGGGCTCGGGCTGTTCGTTCTGCTCGGCCCAGTAGTCTTCAAACGGGTCCAGGATCTTCCAGGACAGTTCCACTTCCTGGTGCCGCGGGAACAACGGCGGCTCGCCCAGCAGGACGTCCAGGATCAGCCGTTCGTAGGCTTCCGGGCTGGACTCGGTGAAGGAGTGCCCGTAGCCGAAGTCCATCGTCACGTCACGGACTTCCATCTGCGTGCCCGGGACCTTGGAACCGAACCTGATCGTGGCGCCCTCATCGGGCTGGACCCTGATGACCACAGCGTTCTGACCGAAGTCATCCTCGCCGTGGTCCCGGAACAGCAGGTTAGGGGCGCGCTTGAAGACCACGGCGATCTCGGTCACCCGCCGGCCCAGGCGCTTGCCCGCGCGGAGGTAGAACGGCACGCCGTTCCAGCGCCGGGTGTTAATGTCCACCCGGATCGCTGCGAACGTCTCTGTGGTCGAATCAGCCGGGATGCCCTCTTCTTCCAGGTACCCCTGAACCTGCTCCCCGCCCTGCCAGCCGCCGGCGAACTGCCCCCGCGCCGAATGCGTAGACAGATCATCCGGGAGCTTCACCGCGGCCAGGACCTTCTCCTTCTCCGCGCGCAGGTCATCCGCGTTGAAAGAAATGGGCTCCTCCATCGCCGTCAAAGCCAACAGCTGAAGCAGGTGGTTCTGGATCACGTCCCGGGCCGCGCCCACACCGTCGTAATACCCCGCCCGGCCGCCCGTGCCGATGTCCTCGGCCATGGTGATCTGGACATGGTCAACATAGTTCGCGTTCCACAACGGCTCGAACAACTGGTTCGCGAAACGCAGCGCCAGGATGTTCTGCACCGTCTCCTTGCCCAGGTAATGATCGATCCGGAACACCGCGTCGGGCGGGAACACCGACTCCACAATGTCATTCAGCTGCCGCGCCGACTCCAGGTCATGCCCGAACGGCTTCTCGATCACCACCCGGCGCCACTTGTCCCCGTCAGCCTGGGCCAGGCCGTGCTTGGACAGCTGCCGGCAGACCTGCTCGAAAGCCTTCGGCGGGATCGAGAGGTAGAACGCGTGGTTGCCCCGGGTGCCGCGGACGTCGTCGAGTTCCTTAATGGTCTCACCGAGCCGCTCAAAGGCGCCGTCGTCATCAAACTCACCCTGGACAAAACGGATGCCCTCAGAGAGCTGGTTCCACACCGCCTCATCAAACGGAGTCCGGGAATACGCCTTCACCGAGGCCTTCACCTCCGCCGCGAAATCCTCGTTGTCCCACTGCCGGCGGGCGAAACCCACCAGCGCGAAGCTCGGCGGCAGCAGCCCCCGGTTCGCCAGATCATAAACAGCCGGCATCAGCTTCTTGCGGGCAAGGTCCCCGGTCACCCCGAAGAGCACCAACGACGAAGGACCGGCAATCCGGTTCAAACGACGATCCCGCGGATCCCGGAGCGGATTACGCCCCGACCTTCCGGAACGCGTCGCGGACTTCCTGCCGTATTCGGTTTCTGGCATGGTTGCTGTTGTGCCTTAGCTTTCGGTGACGGATGCTGACCGGGTGGCAAGCGCTGCGATGATCCCCTGCAGCTGTGCCACGCCGGCGGCGCGGTCGGTCAGGTGCAGACGAAGCACGGGACGGCCGTGCTCACTCAGGACCTGGGCATCACCGGCCGCCTGTGCGGAAATCAGTTCCCCGAAGG
This sequence comes from Arthrobacter sp. ISL-48, assembly GCF_018613805.1. Lineage (GTDB taxonomy): Bacteria > Actinomycetota > Actinomycetes > Actinomycetales > Micrococcaceae > Arthrobacter. Next base: position 1,760 of record NZ_JAGGPL010000020.1, on the reverse strand, counting down.
TGAAGGGACGGTCCGGAATCGCGAGGTCGTGTGCGGGAGCGGCCGTGACCTGGAGGAAGACCCCAATGGCCGGACCGCCTTTGTGGAACTGGCCGGTGGAATGCAGGAAGCGCGGGCCCCAGCCGAAGGTGACCGGACGGCCGCTGACCGCGGCCAGCTCATCCCTGATGCCTTCCAGCTGGGCAAAGGCGAGCCGGTCGAAGTACGCCTGGACGCTGAGGTAGCCGTCCCCTGCGAGAGTCTCCAGCAGGGCGTTCACCGCGTCCTCAGCCGTGGATGCATCGCCGAGCCAGCCACCGCCGCGTACCTCGATGGCGCCGTCGACAAACGCTGCGGGAGTCGGTTCGGGCTGTGCGTCCAGCAGGCCGCGGGCGGCGACCTTGGCAGCCTCCACATCCGGCTGGTCAAACGGGTTGATGCCCAGCAGGCGCCCGGCGACAGCCGTGGCGAACTCCCACACCATCATCTGCGTGGCCAGGCCACCAGCGATGGCAACTTCGTTTTCGCCGAGTTCGACGTCGGCATCGGCGGCTACCAGCCGAACCACCAGGACGTCGTCGGCACCGGAGGAGACCTCCGGGGATGAGGGTCCAGCGACAACGGGCAGCACCCCGGTGCCGAGCTTGCCGGTGGACTCCGCGATGAGCTGTTCTGCCCAGTCCGCGAAGCCCACGATCCCTGAACCGTCCTCCGCGATGACGATCTTGTTCCGCAGCGGATTCGTTGCGCCGAGGGCCGTTCCGAGGGCGAGCCCGATATTCTCGGGGGCGTCGTCGTTCAGGACCTCGGCCGCTTCCTCCGCCTCGTCCAGGAAGGCCTGGATATCCACGCCGGCCAGGCCCGAAGGGACCAGGCCGAAGGCGGTGAGGGCCGAGTAGCGGCCGCCCACGTTGGGGTCTGCGTTGAAGACTGCACGGTAGCCGGCTTCGCGGGACGCCTTGTCGAGCGGGGAACCTGGATCCGTGACAATGATGATCCGGCTCTTCGCGTCGAGTCCGGCCTCATTGAAGGCGTGCTCGAAGATCCTGCGCTGAGAGTCAGTCTCCAGCGTGGAACCTGACTTGGACGAAACCACGATGGCGGTTTCGGCAAGCCGGTCAGCAAGGGCAGCGGCGACCTGGTCTGGGTCGGTGCTGTCGAGCACAGTCAGCTCGACACCAGCGGTGCCGGCGATGACCTCGGGGGCCAGCGAGGAGCCACCCATGCCGCAAAGCACGATCCGGGTGACGCCCTCGGACCGCAGGGCATCGCGGAGCTCAAGGATTCCCGGTACTAGCTGCTGCGAGACGGTGGCCGCCTCCACCCAGCCGAGGCGGACAGCCGACTCGGACTCGGCATCGGGACCCCAGAGCGTATGGTCCTTCGCGAAGATCCGGGTGGCAATGCGGTCCTTGACGAGGACGGGCAGGTGCTGCTCGAGTGCCTGCTGGGCGGCGCCGGTGGCGTCGTAGCTGAGAGTGCTCATCGTGGACTAGGAAGCCTTCCGTGCGGAAGCGAGGGCACCTTCGACGTCGGCCAGCAGTTCCTTCCAGCTGGCCACGAACTTGTCCAGGCCCTCGGACTCGAGGATGGCCACAACATCGTTGTAGGAGATGCCGAGCGCGTCAAGCGCGTCCAGGGTGGCGTTGGCGTCCGCATACGTCCCGGAGACGGTGTCACCGGTGATAACGCCGTGGTCGAATGTGGCGTCCAGGGTCTTCTCCGGCATGGTGTTCACGACGCCCGGCGCCACGAGTTCCGTGACGTACAGGGTGTCCGGG
>NZ_JAGGPL010000019.1 GCF_018613805.1 Arthrobacter sp. ISL-48 | reverse complement strand
ATCGTCGAGGACATCCTGTTCGACCTCAACAAGGAGCAGGGCATCACCCTGGTCATCGTTACCCACGACGAAGAGCTGGCCGCACGCTGCGACCGCCGCATCTACATCCGCGACGGCGTCCTCGCCGAATCCCACGCAAGGATCGCAGCATGAAAAACATCGACGTGATCAGCTCGGCAGTTAACAACACCTTCCGCAGCAAGATGCGCACCACGCTCACCGTGCTCGCGATCTTTATCGGCGCGTTCACCCTGACCATCACCAGCGGGCTTGGAACGGGCATTAACCGATACATCGACAGCACCGTTTCCGCCATTGGCGCCGACGACGTCATGACCGTAACCAAGAAGGCGGAGAACGCAGAATCCACTACCGACGGACCAAAGAAGTATGACCCCGAACAAGTTTCTTCCAACGCGAAAGTCACCTCTGGGACTGGCCAGCAAAACGCCACAGTTGACCCCATCACACCGGAGCGGCTCACAGAGCTCAGCGCCATAGACGGAGTCCTCTCGGTACAGCCGAACAAGACAGTCAAAGTGGACTACGTCCAGCACGACGGCGGCACCAAGTATCAGATCGGCATCGGCGGTTTCGTCTCCGGGCAAACCCTTCAACTCGCTTCCGGCACGCAACTTGACCAGACCTCGAGCCAACTGCAGGTCGCATTACCCGTCTCGTTCATTGAATCCCTCGGCTACGCAAGCAACGAGGATGCGATCGGGAGCACGATTGACTTCGGGGTCACTGACGCCAACCGCACCGCCCACACCGTCACGGCGAAGGTTGTAGCCGTCAGCGAAGCCGGGATCGGGGTAAGTGGCAGCAACGCCATACCGAACACGGCTCTCAGCGACGAACTCTCGGCGCTCCAAAACGCTGGCCTCACCGGGGCGGCGACCACCAACTATGCTTCCGCGACCATCTGGTTCGACGCCGCGAATTACACGCCTGAGCAGGTTACGGCCCTGCAGGACCGCCTCACGGCCGCCGGCTACGAATCGACCACAGTTGCCGAGCAGCTGGGCACCTTCCAGTCGGTCATTGACGCCATCGTGCTGGTCCTCAACGCTTTCGCCGTCATCTCCCTGCTTGCTGCGAGCTTCGGCATCGTAAATACCTTGCTGATGTCCGTCCAGGAGCGAACAAGGGAGATTGGCCTGATGAAGGCCATGGGTATGAGCGGAGGCAAAGTGTTCGGCCTGTTCAGTTTCGAAGCCGTCTTCATTGGCTTCCTGGGCAGCGCGATCGGCGTCGGGCTCGGGATGGTCGCGGGAAGCCTGGTTGGCAATGCGCTCGGGTCCTCTCTCTTTGCAAACCTGCCGGGGCTGACCTTGATCGCCTTCGACCCGATGTCAATCACCGTCATCATGCTCGTCGTGATGGGCATCGCCCTTGTAGCCGGTACCCTGCCCGCCGCCCGCGCAGCACGCGCCGACCCCATTGAATCCCTGCGGTACGAGTAGCCCCTGCTGTAGCAATATCAGGTGCTGCGGAACCTCGGGAGGGGGTTCCGCAGCACTGCAGTAATGCCCATGATCCGTCGTCGGAGGAGCCCTGTTGGGTGGCCTGCATCAGGAACGCCCCGGTTTTAGAAGGTCGAACATTGCCTTCGTGGGGGGCGGATCCGTCACCACGCATCACGAAACGGCAGGTGGTCAGGCAGTGGTGGACGGCCTTGCGCGCCATGTTCTGGTCCCCGGCCTGTTGTGCGGCATTGAGGGGCACGTGAATGTTCGTCACGATGTCGAAGAACAGGTCGTCCGGCTGCCGGAAGCTGGGCATGTAGCAGCCGGCTTCACGGTAGCGGCTGGCTATGGTGCATCCTGATTCGACCACGACGTCGCGCTTGGCCGCGTCGCAGGTGGCTTCGAAGCATCGCCGGTAGGTGGGACCAGAACAGAACGCCCAGATCGTGGACGATGTCGTCGGCTTTCCGGTGTTCGGCGGCGAGGGTCGGCCACCGGAAGTCCGCCATGCTAGGGGTCTCAGAACGACGGTCAGATGAGCTGTGACTGTTAGTTCAGAATGGCGGCTTTCGAATACTGAGCTGCTGGCCGAACCGCCCGGTCACATGACTGCTTCGAACCCTTTGCGACAATAGAAAGCCACCGTGGTATTGCCTGGCGAGCCCGTAGCTCCCGTGATGTTCAGTGATTTGATGGTGATGAGCGTCCCAGCTTCCGGTGACCCTCATGTGTCGGCTCAGGGGGCCGAGCTGCCAGAGTTCGCCCAAGGGGATGCCGAGCTTGGCGAGGAACTGCTGGTGCATCATGCCGTTGTCGTTGGGTGCCGTGTGCGTCGCTGTTACGAGACACCCTCAGGTAAACAAGGTGGAGAAAGGCAGGTAGGTACCGTTCGGACCGTTCCCATGGGCTCCTGACTGACCTGAGACCTGCCGGCAGAAGTGTTAGTGGGCTGACTCGACGGCCGGGGCTCCCCCGACGACGGCCGGATGTGCACGGGCCTGCAACATGCTGGGGCTTGGGGGCAAAGAGCACGGCGACACCGGACAGGACGCAGGGGATAGCTTCGAAGAAGAGTGCCGCAACGGCCCACGTGGTCGGGCACAAGACCATCACCGGTTCTTCCACGAACATTGCTTCCCTTAAAACCAATAGTGGTTTCCAGTCCACAGGTTCTGTCAGGTAGCTGCAGATCAACCACGGACCCTTGCAGCGCGACGACCTCCACGGCTGCGTTGTCGCCGGGCCGACGCGGGCCGATGGCCGTAGTCCACCTAGATCACGAAGCAGGTGTTGACAGCCAGAGTTTTCGCGGCCAGCGGACGCGCCACAACGGCATTCCCACAGGATCTCTTCGCGTCATGCCGCCCGCTCCACCACATCTATGAACCACCAGAAGCACCTTCGCTGTTTGTCATTCTGATCGTCCATCATCGCTGGGCGGGTCCTCCGCGCAACCAGGGCGCTACGCGCCGGGAAGGATCCAAAATTTCGTTCGGCGCTCCTCCTTCGTTATTCCTCGCGGAATTTTGGATCGCTCCCGGTTCCCCAAATTGCACTCCGGACCCTGAAACCCAGCGGTGACTCCGATATCAGTTCCCGAGGGGCTTCGCTCCGCCGTGGGGAGGGAAAATAGATCGTCCGGCACCGGCGCCTGCGGGCATCGCTGGTGCTCTTCGGGGGCGCAGGGGCAGACTTGATCAGTGTGTTCCGGTCAACCCCGATCGTTCTATGGTGCCAGTGAGCCTGACTATCAGTTTGGTGGTGGAGGGCACAGCATTTTGTCCCGCGGGACCGTGGAATGTTGCCCTTGAGCACGAATGTCAGATTTGTTGTTTATCCGCCCTCCCCGGAACACAGACACATTTCAGTTCAAACAAACCCAGGAGGGTGATCTGCCATGGAGGTCATTCACCCGCGCTGCGCGGGTGTGGATATTTCGAAGAAGGACGCGAAGGTCTGTGTCCGCATCCAGGGCCGGGGAAGCCGGGCCACCGCGTCAACGGTCACGACGTGGGGCGCGATGACCGGGCAGGTCCTGGAATTGAAGGATTACCTGCTCCGCGAGCATGTGAGCCTGGTGGTCATGGAGGCCACCGGCGCTTACTGGCGCCCCTTCTACTACCTGCTTGAAGACGAAGGGCTGGACATCATGCTGGTGAACGCCCGGGATGCCAGGAACGTACCGACGTATCGGACGCGGCCTGGCTTGCCGATCTGGGCGCCCACGGGCTGGTACGCGCCTCCTTTGTCCCGCCGCCGCCGATCCGTGAACTGCGGGACCTCACCCGTGCCCGCACAATCATCACCAGGGAGCGGACCCGCGAGATCCAGCGCCTGGAGAAGCTCCTCGAGGACGCCTGCATCAAACTCTCCTCGGTGGCCTCGGAGATCACCGGCGTCTCCGGGCGGCTGATGCTGCAGGCCCTCATCGACGGGCAGACCGAACCGCAGGCACTCGCGGAAATGGCCCGGGGCCGGATGCGCTCCAAGATCCCCGAGCTCACCGAGGCGCTCACGGGCCGGTTCAGCGAACACCACCGCTACATGACGGCAATGTACCTGCGCCGGATCGATGCCCACACCGCCGACATCAACGACCTCAGCGCCAAGATCGAGGTGGCGATGGAACCCTTTCGCCTCGCCCGGGAGATCCTCGTGAGCATCCCGGGTTTCAGCACCACCACCGCCGAGATCTTCATCGCCGAAACCGGAGCCGACATGGCCGTCTTTCCCACCGCCGGGCAATTGGCCTCCTGGGCCGGCATCTGCCCGGGTTCCAAATGAATCCGCCGGCAGGGTCAAATCCACCAAAACCCGGCCGGACAGCCCCTACCTCAAGGGAGCCCTGGGCATCGCCGCCCTCTCGGTCGCACGATCCAACAACACGTATTTCGCCGCCAAATACCGGCGCATCGCTTCCCGGCGCGGACCCCTCAAGGCAATCGTCGCCGTCGAACACGCCATGCTCACCGCTGCCTGGCACATGCTCACCACCGGCGCGCTCTACCAGGATCCCGGCGCCGACTACTTCAACCTCCGCGCACCGACCAAAACCAAGGCCCGCGCGATCGGACAACTTGAATCCCTGGGCTACAAAGTCACCATCGAACCACTCCCAGAAGCACGATAAGACCCACCTCAACCGTCACCCGTTTGGATTTCGCAAATGGGTTTGCCCGCAATTGCACCCGGGTCGGCCATCGCCGCCGGCAAATGATGGCGGCATCAGCTGTGGTTGATGCCTGCGCTGAGCAGTCCAGGCTAACAGTCGTGTGCGATGAGGCTAAGCAGGTGCGCGGAGGGATCGATCGTCGGTGTTCCATGATTCCGGTTCCTTCAACCTGCCCGTCCTTGACTCAGGCCGCTGGCATCAAGCCCCTCAAAAAGGAGGCTGAACAGGCTCGGTAGTCACGCTGCAACCCACCAACAACCCCATGAACAGTCATGACCGCAGAAGCCGGCGCGCCCCGCCCCCCCCCCCAGCCCAGCAAGGTCATGTCGCTCCCGCCCGGGTCCCGCACAGCCGTGGGCACCTTATTTTCATGTCAGAACGACGCCAAGACCTGACAGACACGCACGGTGCCCGCCAGTCGCTGAAGGAGAAGGAACATGGAACCGCTCACGTGATCATGCAGTAGACCCGGGTTCACGCCATGAAAGCCACGAAGAGACTCGCAGATAGCTGGCCGGCGCAGTCCCCTCGGCCAGTCCCGATCAGGTCATGTTGCCCAGACCCTGAACGACCATGAAGGAGTATCAAGCCCAGAACCGTCGTCGAAGGGAGCGCCAGGCCACCGCAACGGCCACCAACGAAAAAGGGCCACCGAAGGGGCCCAACGTGAACATTTTGCCCACACTCAGAGGCCCACAAGCCCCTGAACAGGGAAAACACGTGCCCGAGGTGGGACTCGAACTGCATTCCAGTCCTTGCGAACACTGGGAACTCCTGAAAACATCGCTAATCCGAGCCAATCCGGCCGATGTACGACCCGATCCGAAGCCCGAAGTGTGGACATTGTCCACATGCCAAAACCGGGCCCCCGTCCCGTGAATCGCCATTCCTGGCCCATAGTCCCTAGCGACTCCACTCTGCTGGGCAGTGATCCTCCTTGCAGGATGTACAGGACGCATGGTTGGTTTCTATGGTCCCGCTACGACCCTGAGAACTTCTTCCACCTCAACCACAACATTGCCCCGTCGCGTACAAGTAAAGCTGCCCCCAGAGCCTCGAAAGACTATTCTGCGGTCGGTTGGAACCTAGCTGATCGTCCCGAAGCCGAACACCGAAAGCAGTGATTACGACAAGCTGGCGTCCGCTGGGGACATTGAGATGGCATTCCTGAACCTGGTTGCGGGTTAGCCGAGGATGGTCCGGTAGATCCCCGTGTGGTCCAAGTCGCCGTAGCCCTCCTCGATCATGAGTTGGAAGGCGTTCCGGATGCTGTTAGCGAGCGGCAGGTTCAGCCCGCGTGCCGTCGCAATCTCGGCTATGAAGTTGAGGTCTTTGAGCTGGTTTTTAGCTGATCCGCCGCCGTCGAAGTCCTGGTCGATCCAGCGTCGTCCCTTTTGGCGAAGTACTTCTGAGTCGGCAAGACCGCCGGCCAGGACAGTTTGCACTTTCTCAAGGTCCAGTCCGGCAGTGGTAGCGAGGGCCATCGCTTCGGCCAGGGCCGTTACCGTGGCGGCGACGACGATCTGGTTGCAGGCCTTCACCGTTGATCCCGCGCCGGTTTTGCCGAAATGAACGGCTGTTGAGCTGTATAGCTCGAAGAGCGGGGTCAGTCGTTCCACTGCGTCGGGAGGTCCGCCGACCATGATACTCAGCCGCCCCTCTTTGGCGCCAATAGTTCCGCCGCTAAGGGGTGCGTCCACGACCGTCACCCCCCAGTTGCGCAGGCAGTCGTCGGCTAACTCTGCGACCACCACCGGTGACACCGTTCCGTGAATCACGAGGATGGGGTGTTCGATCCCTGCGGTTTTCCATCCTTTCAGGAGGCCGTCCTCGCCAGGAAGTAGAGCCGCAACCTGAGGGAGGTCGGGTAATACAGTCAGCACGACTTCTCTTGCGGCCAAGGCCGGAGTGGCTACGACCGTGCCTCCCCCAATCGCACGGGCTTTTTCCGGTGTGCGGTTCCAAAGAGTCAGAGGAACCTGGGCAGCGAGGATGTTCCGGGCTATCGGGGCACCCATGGGCCCTGTGCCAATGAGGGCCACAGATCCAGAGTAGCCGGGCATTTCTTCATCAATAGTTGTCGGTGTTGTCATGTGCTTAGAAAGGGATGAGTCCGGCGAGGGCGGGAAGGAAGGTGCTGAACCACGGGACTGCGGCAAGCACGAGGAGTCCGAGGAACACGGCGATCAGATAGGGCCAGAAGTGCTTCAGGCTCTTCTCCACGGTTTCATGTGCGGTTGCGCAAGCTACGTAAAAGCCGACGCCGGCCGGCGGTGCGAATGAGCCGATACCCATGGAAATGATCAGCACCATGGCGTATTGCACAGGGTTGACGCCGAAGTCGACGGCGATCGGCAGGAGCAGGGGCGCGAAGATCAGTACCGCCGGAAGGCCTTCCAGCAGCTGGCCCATGATGATCAGCAGGACAACGGTGAACAGCATAAAGAGCAGCGGTGAGTCGCCCAGCCCTGACATGAGGTCGTGAATCTGCTGGGAGACACCTGCAAGGGCGAGGGTCTGGGCCAGCGGGGACGCCGCCGCGATGATGAACAGAACCATTCCCGCCGTCGTCGTCGTTTCCCGCAGCGTGTCACCAAGCAGGTGCCTGCTGCCGCGCCGGTAGGCGGCGGCGAGGATGAAGGCGTAGGCGACGGCCACGGACGACACTTCGGTGGGTGTGGCGAACCCGCTGAGGATGCCCACCACCATGCCCACAGGAAGCAGAAGAGTCGGAATTGCGAAGAAGGTTGCCGACCCTCGTTCACGCCAGCTGGACTTGGGGCTGGCGACGCCGCCCTGTTTACGGGCGCGGAAGAAGACGAGTGCCATGACACAGAGGGCCAGGAAGGCGGCGGGAACAAATCCGGCCAGGAAGAGCGTGGTGGTGGAGATGGTGGTGATGGATCCGAGAATCAGGAGCACGATGCTCGGCGGGATGGTTTCGCCCATGATGGCCGAGGCCGACAGGACGGCGACGACTTCGCCCCGGGGGTACTTGCGTTCTTCGAGCATGCCGCGCATCGTGGTGCCCACTGCTGCGACGTCGGCCACCTTGGAGCCGGAGATGCCGGAGAAGATGTACACGGTCACGACGACCACCTGGAGAAGGCCGCCGCGCAGGTGCCCGATCAGCGCGTCGACGAGCTTGGCCAGCGGGAGGGTCAAGCCGGCGGAGTTCATGACCGTGCCGGCAAGGATAAAGAACGGGATGGCCAGAAGGACGAAGCCCTTAGCCCCGGAAGCCATTCCAATTGGGATGGCGCTGACCTCCGAAATGCCGCCCAGATAGAGGTAGATCCCGGATGCCAGTGCAAGAACGAATGCGATGGGCAGGCCCAGGAACAGCAGCATGAACAACAGCAGAAGCACGACGCCGAGAAGGAGGTTTGGGGTGGCGTAGTAGAAAAGCGGCTGGGCCAAAAGGACGAGAACAATCAGGATTGCCGCGATTCCCGCTGCAGTGAGCGCAGGGCGGCGCTCCTGGCGCCACAGCTTCAGGAGTGCGAACCAGGCGATCAGCACCATGCCGACGGAGAAGGGCAGTGAGACCCAGAAAACGGGCAGCTGCAGGATCGGGGTTTTTTCCTCGATCTGCTGGACGAGCGTCGGAACGAACAGCGCAAAAGCCCCGGCGCTCATAACGAAGACTAGCCAGTCGACCAGAGCGGCCAGATAGGGCTTCCATGCTACGGGAAGGCGCATGATGAGGGCCTGAACGGACATGTGCGCGCCCTTGGGATACGCGATGGCGCCGCCGATGAACGCTATGGTCAGCAGCGCGATTTCTGAGACTTCCTGGGTCCAGAGCACCGAATCGCCGGTGATGACCCTGACCGTGATGTTCAGCAGGATAACGACTAGCTCCGCGAGGATTGCCGCTCCCACAACCCATTCGAGTGTCTTGTCGAGCCAGACGGCACCGCTCCAGCGCGGGGGGACGTGGCCGTGGTGGAGGATCTCTTCCGCGTCCGAGGGGAGGACCTCCTCGAGTTCCTCGGTCGTAGTGATGTGTTTCATGGGCTTCCAGACTGTCGACATTGAGAGTGGGGGCGTTTCCTTGCGGGCGGCCCGGGGAGCAGGTGTCTCCCCGGGCCGGCGGGGCTACTTGGTGGTGGTGAAAGCGATGGCCTGGTCGAAGAAGTCCTTGCCGATCAGCTGGGAGAAGGTCGGGTAGAGGCTCTTTGAGGCCGCTTTGAATTCCTCCAGGCCGGAGGCGCTGAGCTCGTTGGATTTCATTCCCTTGGCGGTGAGTTCCTCAAGCTGCTTCTTGGACTGCTCGGCGTCATACCCGGTCTTGAAGGTGGCGGTTTCCGTAGAAGCCTCCGTGAGGACCTTCTTTTGGTCATCGGTGAGGGTGTCCCACTTCTTCGAAGACAGGGCGAGCACCCAGGCGTCGTTGATGTGGTTGGTCATCGAGATGTACTTCTGGACTTCGGTGAACTTGTTGGTCCATGGCACCTCGATGGGGTTTTCCTGGCCGTTGATCGTTCCGGTCTGCAACCCGGTAAATACCTCGGAGAACGCCATAGTGGTGGGGCTCGCGCCGAGCTTGCTGAAGTAGTCGGTCCACAACGGGTTGCCGGGGACCCGGATTTTTAGTCCCTTCAGATCCGAGGGCTGCTCGATCGGGCGAACGGAATTCGTGATCTCCCGGCCGGTCCGGGTGAGGAAGGAAAGCGCGACGGTGTCTTTGGCGGCGAGCTTCTCCTTCAGCGCTTGCCCGGGCTTTCCTGCCAGGAACGCCGCTTCCTCGGTGGTGTCTTTGAAGAGGTACGGAATGCTGATGGCGTTCATTTCAGGGACGACAGCGGCGTAGACGGACGTCGACAGGATAAGCGCGTCGAGGGAACCGCCCTGAAGGCGTGTCACAGCCGCGTTCTGGTCTCCGCTGAAGCTGGTTCCGTTGGGAACCACGGTGACGGTCACGGACCCGTTGGATGTTTTCTTGACCTGGTCGGCGAAATGCTGTGCAGAGACGCCGACGGAGGACGTGAGGGGGTCAGGGATGGAGAGCTGGATTTTGGCTGGCGGAGCTCCAGCCCCGCCGGAGGCCCCAGAGGCGCATCCGGCGAGGACTGAGGCTGCGAGGGTGCAGGCCAGCACTCCGGTGAGGGCGCGGGTCTTGGATTTCATGTGATGCCTTTCTTCATTGGAAGGAGTCTTGTTCCGGGGCGTGAACGACGTCGGCTGAAGTTCATTGCCGCGCCCCGTTTGCTGCGGGGAGGGTCAGGCGTTGATTGCGGATTCCGCCACGAGCGCTTCGGTTTCCCGGCGAACCTCCAGGGCCTGGGCCAGGGAGTCGTCCATGATGACGTCGTCCCAGCCGACGATCCTGCCCTTGGCTACGTCGTTCCGCAGCTCCACGTGGTGGGCCAAAGCAACCGGAAGGGCGCCCGTTGCGACGGAGTGCCTGGCCGAAACGAGCTGGCCCCAGACCGTGTACCCGCCTTCGCCGTCGAGGAATTCACCGGCTTTGAGGTCCTTCTTGGCGGTCGCGACAACGTCGCCGAAGAACCCGATTGGCGAACCCGTGGCGATCCCGCGGAGAGCAGCGTTGGCGATGGACATATTCAGTTCGAGGCCCACGTAGTGGTAGGGGCGGTAGAGCGCGGCGTACTGGCCGGTGGGGTCCGGGTGCCATGGGTACTCAGTGAAGCAGCCGGAAACGTAAGCGTTGGTGGCCTTCACCACGACGAAGACGCCCTCCTGGGTGTTGTGCGGGATCCACGTGCCGTCACGCTTGACGCTGGACATGACGTCGACGGTGCCTTCGTGGGCGAGGACTCCCCCGACATCGGCGGGACGGCAGATTGTGGCGATCTCCTCGACATCCCCCGGCGAAAACGTCAACCCGGTGTCAGAAGGCACCAGCCCGGCTCCGTTGGCAACGGCTGCCATCTCGATAGAGGCCTTTGTACCGTCACGGAAGGAGGTGTGCATGTTCGGGTTCAGTTGCCCGGAATCGGTGAGTTCCTTGGAGAACTCCCAGTTTTCCCAGACGTTGTCCGGGTTCATCTCGTGATAGTGCTCAAGGAACTTTGCTCCCTTGCCCGCGCAGACAACGTCGAAGCCGCTGGTGCGCGCCCAGTCCACAAGTTCCATGATGAGGGCCGGCTGGTCACCGTAAGCCATCGAGTAGACCACGCCAGCGGCTTCCGCGCGCCTGGCCAGGGCCGGGCCTGCCAGGGCGTCTGCCTCAACGGTGACCATGATGATGTGCTTCTTCGTCTCAATGGCACGCAGTGCATGCTTCACCCCGACGATCGGGTTGCCCGTCGCTTCAACGATGACGTCGATGTCGACATCAAACAGCTCGTCCGCGTTGGCCACGATGGTCGTGGAACGGTCCCTGAAGGCGGTAGCGATGTCCGGCGCGATCTGGCTCTTCGGCCATCCGACCAGTTCGAATGCGCCCTCGGCGCGCTTGACGTTGATGTCGGCGATAGCGACCACGTGGATGCCCGGAATGTTATTTGCCTGGGCCAGGTACATGGTGCCGTAGCGGCCAGCTCCGATGAGTCCGACTCGGACTGGGCGGCCTTCCTGCTCGCGGTCGCTAAGAAGTTTGTGGAGGTTCATGGGGATCTCTCTGATTTGGCGTTCCGCGTCGAGAAGGACCCTTTACCTGAGTGGCGGAGCAACCTCTTCGTCGCAAACTGGAATTTTAAGACCGGAGTGGAACCGGTTCCACTTTTGTACCAGTTGCTGATAGGCTGTGTCAACAGTCACAGCGGAACGCAATCGAAGGTTCTCAGGCACGGTCTCAAGCCAGATGGACAGCGGGGGTGATCACCTGCCGAGACAGGACCCTCGAGGAGGAGAAGAAGTGAAGAAGGCACCAACTATTCGCGATGTCGCGTCGGCGGCCGGCGTTTCAGTCTCCGTCGTGTCCCGTGTCCTCAACCCTGACTCGGGCCCGGTCGCGCCGGCCAAGCGCGAAACGGTGTTGAGGGTCATCGATGAACTCGGGTACCGGCCCCGGGCCGCTGCCCGTGAACTCAGCGTCGGCCATACCCCCACTATTGGCCTGGTGGTAGCAGACCTGGCAAACCCCTTCTTCGCGCAGCTGGCCGACCGCGTGGTCTGGGAGGCCCGCAGCCACGGCGTGCAAGTGATGGTGATGACCACCCAGGAAGACCCTCACCTCGAAGCCGAATCCCTGGAGACACTCCTTGACCGTTCCGTAGCAGGCGTCATTGCTACGCCCACGGGAGCAAACATCGAAAAGTGGGCGCGTCTCCGGGCCCTGGGCGTAAATGTCGTCTTCGTCGACCGCACCATTCCGGAACTCGAAGCCGTCGACCTTGTGAGCATCGAAAACGTAGATTCGGCCCGACGCGCCACCGAACACATGCTTGGTCTCGGACACAGGCGTATTGGCCTCATCTCAGGGCCCCTCAGCACCTCTACGGGTAGGTCAAGGATCGAGGGCTACCAGAGGGCTCACAACAACTTTTCGGCCAGCGTCGACCCCCAGCTGATCCGGGATGTACCATTTCGGGGAGACGGCGGGGGTGACGCAGTCGGATCTCTTCTCACTCTGCGGGAGCGGCCCACCGCGCTCATTGTGGCCAACACGGCCCAGGTCCAGAGCTCCGTTCGTCGCCTCGTCCAGATCGGCGTGCGGATACCTGACGATCTGTCGGTCATAGTCTTTGACGACAATCCCTGGACGGAACTCACCAGCCCGCCTCTGAGCGTGATTCGTCAGCCGATCGACATGCTGGCAGTGCACTCCTTGGAGCTGGTGCTGGGGAGGATGCAGGGACGGCTTCCTCCCGCCCCCCGCACGATTGAGGTTAACGCCGACTTCGTCCCACGCAGCAGCTGCTCACCCATGACTCTCTCCACCATCAATTAAGGAATCCCCATGACCGTCATTGTTACTGCAGTCTTCACGCCCATGGAAGGGGCGTTTAGCAAGGTAGCTGCCGCCCTTTCCCCCGCCATTGCTGAAGTGCACGAGGAACCCGGATGCCAGCTGTACGCCATCCATGAAGCGCCGAACGGCCAGATCATCATGATTGAAAAGTGGGAATCCGCGGAACTGCTCGATGCCCATGGCGAGGGAGAGGCCGTCAAACGCCTCAATGCCTCGCTTGAGGGCCTCCTTCAGGAACCTGTCGACGTTACGCGGCTCTCTCCGATTCCCGCAGGAACCGAGCACCAAGGGACGCTGTGATGAAGCCCGTCCTTGTCGTCTTGGCCTAGATCGGCGCAGCGGCTCCGTTCCTCTCCGGGTTGCCTGTGGTGGCGTCGGGTGCGAGGCGGTAGGTCCGCCGTGCGGTTTCCGCAAACAATTCACGGCGTTCGTGGACGGACATCGAGCCGGTTATGTCGTCAAATGCCGTGTATAGGGCGGCGAAGCTGGAATAGAGGCTGTCCACTGGGAAGTTGCTACCGAACATGGTCCGGTTCGGCCCGAAGGCGTCTATGGTTTCCAGGACTATCGGGCGAATTGACGTGGCGGTCCAGGAATGATCGTTCGTTCCGAGGGCCGATATCTTCGTAACTACGTTTGGCTGGGCCGCCATTCCAGACATGCCTTTCCGCCAGTGCCTCAGGGACTCCGGGTCTCGTTGGATCGGCATCCCCGCATGGTCCAGGATGATCAGCGTCTCCGGGTGGTCCGCGGCCAGCCGTGCAGCCTGTTCCAGCTGATCGGGGAAGACCTGCAGGTCAAAGGACAGCCCTAGTGGCGCAAGGTGCGAGAATCCGTTCAGCCATGCCCGGTCGTTGAGCAGGTCAGGCCGGGCCGTGTGTGTGTATCGCGGGTCGGGGTGCCAATTGAGGATGTCCCGCACCCCCCGCACTGTCGGAACGGCGGCAAGCTTTTCCAGATGGGGCAGCGCAGCAGGATCACTCAGGGAGGCTTTGGCTACCTGAGCTGATGGCAGGCCATGGCTGTCGTGTACCCCCTGCACCCAGCCGGCCTCCCAGAGCGGGTCGGCTGCGCCGTTTTCGATGTGGACGCAGCCGGCCAGCTTGAAGCCCTGGGCGTCGGCAAGGTAGTCGTTGAGGAGGTAACTTCTCCGGAGCGGACGGTCGTCTCCGTGGTAACGGAAAGGCTCCGCGGGGCCTTCCAACCAGGGGTATGACTGCGAAAAGTCGCAAAGATGGTGGTGCGCGTCGATGATGTCCAGATCAAGCATCAGTTCCAGCTGTTCGTGCACTGGTGGCCGCCAGCTGTTCCGCGGAGGGACTGACGGTCGTAGCGGCCAGGACCTTCCCAAGCAGAGCGGACGCCATTAGGCTGTTACCTCCTTCTTCTCGGACTTCTCGCGGGACCGCTTTTTCATCATCGGCCAGCCCTTGCTGCCCTGGTCAAGTGCCACGGCGATGACGACGACGAGTCCGGTGACGATCTGTTCGTAGAAGCTCGGGACGTTGAGCAGGACAAGGCCGTTAGTCAGGGCGCCAAGGATCAAGGCTCCGACCAGGGTCCCGGCGATGCGGCCCTCACCACCCATGAGGTTGGCTCCGCCGATCACAGCGGAGGCGATGGCCGTCAGCAGGTAGGGGCTGCCGGCGTCGGTCTGTGCGGCGTTGATCCGGGCGACGATGACCAGTCCGCCGACGCCGGCCAGCATACCGGAGAGGGCGTAGACGGCGATTTTGACCCTGTCGACACGGACTCCAGAGAGCCAGGCTGTTTCTTCGCTGCCGCCGGTGGCGATGACGTTCTGTCCGAAAACTGTGCGGCGAAGCAGTAGCCAACAGAGCGCGGCCAGGACCGCGACGAGGATGACCGCCACCGGAACGCCACCGATGTAGCTGTTGAGCATGAACACGAAGTCCTTGGGCACGTTGTAGACGGGGCGGCCATTGGTGACGACGTATGCGCAACCCTGGTAGATGCTCATCGTTCCAAGCGTTGCGATGAAGGGCGGCAGCTTGAGTTTAGTGATGAGCACGCCGTTGAGGGCACCGCATACCAGGCCGAGGGCGATGCCGGCGAGCAAGGCGAGGAAGGGCGAGGTCCCGGCGTTGACCATGAGAGTGGCGGAGACGATCCCGACGAAACTCGCGATGGAGCCCACGGCGAGATCGATGCCGCCGGTGATGACCACGAAGGTGATGCCGAGGCCGATGATGGCGTTGACGCTGGCGGAGATGGCGATGTCCCTGAGGTTGCCAGCCGTGAGGAAGTTTCCGTTCAGCATTCCGAAGATCAGGAAGATGACAACGGCCGCGATGTAAATACCCAGCGCCTGGAGGTTAAGGGTCGGCCGGGTGCGGGGCTTGGCGGTGGCGTCCTGTTGTTGATTCACGGTTTTCGGGTCGTGTTCGCCCGCATCATGTTTGGGCAGCGTGGGCTGGCTCATGTCGTCGTCCTTTCGGCGATGCCCATGGCGTTGGCCACGAGGCTGTGTTCGTTGATGTCGTCCCCGGTATGTTCGGAGACGAATTGACCCTGCCGCATTACTTTGACCCTGTCGCTGAGTGAGATGATTTCCGGAAGGTCGGAGGAGACCACGATGACGGCGCTGCCGGCATGGGCCAGCGCGTCGATGAGCTCGTAGATCTCGACTTTTCCTCCGACGTCCACACCTTTGGTCGGTTCGTCAAAGAGGAAAACCTTGGTGTTGCGCCAAGTCCACTTGGCGATGACTATTTTTTGCTGGTTGCCACCGGAGAACTGGCGGGCGTTGAGACGCACGTTGGCGGGGCGCAGTGACATTCGCGCCGCGGCCTCTTCCGCCGCGGCTATCTGTTTGCGCCTGCTGATCAACGGTCCCAAGCCGTTGAACTGCCTGTCTGCGGTGAGCGCCACGTTTGCGTATGCCGGAACCTGCAGGACAAGCCCCTGGTGCTTGCGTTCTTCGGGGATGAACGCAATGCCGGCATTGCGGCTGTCACGAGGCGAACGGATTTTA
This sequence comes from Arthrobacter sp. ISL-48, assembly GCF_018613805.1. Taxonomy (GTDB): domain Bacteria; phylum Actinomycetota; class Actinomycetes; order Actinomycetales; family Micrococcaceae; genus Arthrobacter. Next base: position 39,222 of record NZ_JAGGPL010000019.1, on the reverse strand, counting down.
CGTTTCTTCCCGTCGATGCGCACCGTTCCCGTGCTGCCTTTGTCGGCCCTGATGATCGCGCGCAGGAATTCGGTGCGCCCAGAACCGACCAGGCCGGCAATGCCCACGACCTCCCCTGCACGAGCATCCAGGGAGAGGGGCTTGACGCCCGTGGGGTGGGTGACGTCCGAAGCGGAGAAGATGACTGGGGCGTTGGGTTGCATAGGGTGCTGCCGCTTGAACGCGAGCAATTCCCGGCCGACCATGTTCCGCACGATGTCCTGTTCAGATGTCTGTCTGATGGCAGTTGTGTAGTTGACGGTGCCGTCGCGCAGGACCACCACTTTGTCGGAGACGCTCATGACCTCGGGCATTTTGTGCGAAACATAGATGATCCCCACACCGCGGGTGTGGGCAATCTCCCTGACCCTGGTGAGGACGCCCTCGACGTTATGTTCGAGCATGCTGGTCGTGGGTTCGTCCAACGCTACGATTTTTGCGCCGAATGCCATTGCCCGGGCGATGGTCAGGGCGTGGCGCTGTGCCGGACTCAATCCCTGCACGGGGGCCTTGGCGTTGAGCGGAAACCCCATCTGGGCGACGTCTGCCAGGGCCTGATCAATGTCCGCCGCGGCTTCCCGGCGCTGCCGTGAGGTCCGGCCTAGCAGCAGGTTCTGTTCCACGGTCAGCTGCGGCACGATGGCCGGTTCCTGGTGTGCGATTTTCACGCCCTCAGCCAGTGCCTGCCGCGGTGAGAAGTGCGCCCTTCGGATTCCGTCGATGATCACGGAACCGTGGTCGGGGACGAGCGAGCCACCGAGGATGGCGAGCAAGGTGCTTTTGCCGGCCCCGTTTTCTCCAGCCAGCGTGCAGATTTCGCCGCGTTCCAGCGTGAAGTTGACGTCGTTCAGGGCTCGGACACCGGGGAAGGACTTGGCGATATTCTGCAGTTCAAGCAGCGGTGCAACCATGATCCGCAACGCCCCCTACGGCATGCCGGTCGGGTACTGCCCGACATTGGCGGAGTCGATGATGAAGGCAGGAACGTCGACCCATCCCGGGACTTTTTTCCCGGCCAGAAGCCAGAGTGCAGCGTCCACACCGCTGGCCCCTTCAGTGGTTGGCTGCTCGCTCACTGTGGCGGTCATGGTGCCGGCCTGGATTTCTTTCTTGGCTTGGGGAATGCCGTCGGTGCCGACCAGCAGGACCTTGCCCGTGAGGTTCTTCGCGGCGATGGCGGCCGAGACACCCAGAGCCATACCGTCGTTCTGGGAATAGAACGCCTTAATGTCGGGGTTCGCTGTCAGCATGGCAGAGGCGATTTCCTGTGCTTTGGTCTGATCCCATTTGGCGGTCTGGGATGCAACCAGCTGCATGTTGGAATGCTTTGCAACACCGGCTTTGAATCCCTCTCCGCGGTTAAGGGCGTTCGAGGACCCGGGGTCGCCTTCAATCATGGCCACTTTGCCGCCTTCCGGCAGCTTTGCGGCGATATAGTCCGCTGCGGTCTGTCCAATCGTCTTGGCATCGGGGCCAACGTAGACAGTTCCGGGGACGGTGCCCTTCGCGTCGTTGAGAATGATGACCGGAGTATTTTTGGCCAAGGCATCGTTGAAGACGGTGTCGAGGCCCGTTGCGGAGATTGGTGAGGCGAGCAAGGCGCTGCAGCCCTGGTTCGCCGCGCTTTTCGCCTTGTCCAACTGCTCCGTGATCGAAGACTCATCCGTCACGTCGAACGTCTGGTACTTGACGCCGAGCTTTTTTGCCTCAGCTTCAAACCCGTCCCTCTCGAAGCCCCAGAACTCATTGGACAGAGTCCGAGTGATGTAGCAAAGCTTGGTGTCTGCTGACCCTGCGGGCGCCCCAAGACTGGCCGTGAGCTCCTTGATGGGTGTCTTCGTTGCCGCGTCGACCAGACTGACCGGACCCGCAGCCTGGCCTGACTGCCCTGAAGAACCCTCAGGGGTGGCACTGCAGGCTGCCAGGAGCGCCACGGCTGCGGCGGCGGCAATTTGGGTCGCTGCCTTGGGAATTTTGTTCATGATCTTTGTATTCCTTTCGTCTTTGGAAGGCCCCGCGCGTGCGGGATTCAGGCTTTTTGTTTGTGGGCGACTTTGTGGGCGACAGTCTCAATGAGAGGAACGGCGCCCAGGTTTCGTCATCCTGTGGAGTGCGGTTGAAGTTGAGTGTCGACAGTGTCCTCAGCGACGGATGCTCTCCGACGCTTGACTGGCTGTAATGGAGCCCTTGGAGAGGGGAACGCCAATGACGTTTTCGATCTGCCGGATGTCATCGGAAGTCAGGAAAGATTCGGAGCGGCTGCAGACGAGCCGGCCGGCCTGGTTGGCAGCCCGAAGGCTTACTGCGAACGGGTGGTCGTTGGCCATCGCCAGCACCATGGTGGCCAGGAAGCTATCCCCCGCCCCGATGGAGTTCACGACGTGGATCGGTTCGACCTTTTCCTCTACCAGGTGGTTCCCGTCCAGGGCCACCGCCCCGCCGTCGCCTAGTGTCAGCACGGGGGTCTTGGCGCCGGCCTCGCGCAGAGCCGTAAGTAGCAGATGTTCGTCGGTGTCTGGCGGGACGTCCAGTACGTGACACGCCTCGCTGCGATTCATGACCACGACGTCGGCGAGCCGGAGGAGAGTCCTGGCCTCTGAATGAACCGGAGAGAGGTTCAGCACCACGGTTGAGCCAAGTTCACGGAACCGGGTCGCGGCCCGGCGGACGGCGGGAAGCGGGACCTCGAGGTTTAGAACCACAAAGGCGGGCGGTTCATGGCCGTTGAGGTAGGCGTCGACATCGGCTGCCGAGAAATTGCCGTTGGCTCCCGGGACGACGACGGTGTCGTACTCGCCCTCCGGGTTGACTCGTACATGCCCCACACCGGTGTAGGTCCGATCATCGCGAATTATTCCGTCTGTGGTGATGCCCCGTGCCCGGAGTGTCCCGGCGATGAAGTTGCCGAGATCATCCGACCCGACGCGTCCGACGAGCGTGACTGTCGGGTCCAACGAGGCGATGCTCATGGCGGCATTGAGGCTCTTGCCGCCGGCTGCCATTTCGAAGTTGGACCCGGTTGCGTAGCTCGCCGCGCTCCCCTCTGCACCCACGTACGCGATAAGGTCCGCGTTGAGCGAGCCGACCACGCAGATACTGGTTGAGCGCATCTAGACACCCACGACTTTCGACCAGAGAACTGATGATGAGTTCAGTGCATCGCCGTTGGGCAGGTCCGGATGGTCCCGGACCAGTTCGCGGGCCTTGTCGATGATGGTTCCCATCCTCTCGATGTTCATTTCGCATTCGGAGACGGGGTTTTCGCGTACCGGGTCAGTGTCGAAATAGAACGTTCCCTCGTATCCCTCGCGGAGGAGGTAGTACACGAGTTCCAGTGTTTCCGCAAAGTGGATCGACGCTACCACGAGGCCGTCGTCAGCCACACCGTGCGAATCGTTGAGCTGCAGCCCGTACAGTTTCTGCTCGCGCAGGCACATGGCGGCGGACTGGGCCGGATTCTCCCGGGCCATAAGCAGGTGACCGAAGTCCAGGGTCACCCCGAGGTTCGGGCGGTCACAGTCTTTGATGAGGTTCATCACGGCGCCGGTGGTGTTGAGGATAGTGCGTCCACGTGGCTCGGCAGGCTTGTACTCGATCGAAATGCGGATGTCCTGGTCGACGTCGGCGACGGCCTGCAGGCTTTCGACCATCCAGTTCCAGGACTTCATGTAGTCCATTTGAAGCGGGTATTCATACCCGTCATGGGCGGGCCACAGAAGTACGTGGTCCGAGCCGAATTCCCGGCACAGGCTGATGGCTTCCTTCACCATTCCGACGGCCGCTTCCCGGAGCGCTGGATCGGGGTTAGTAAAACCTCCGTTGGCGAACCGGGGCGCCGGCCAGCGAAGCTGGATGCCGCGGACGTCCAGGCCGGCGGTGTCCAAAGCGGCCTTTATGTCCTCTACAGCGTGCTGGCCGAAGTGCTCCGGGTAGTTCAGTTCGAGCGATGTCAGCCCTTTCACGCTTCCGGCCAGGGCGATCAGGTCGATCACGGAATCTTCGCCGCTGGGGTATTTCTTGCCCTTGCCCAGTGCAAAGGAATTGAGTCGGGTGGAGTATTTGATGTCGGTCACTTGTGTTCGCTTTCGATCGAGCAGGCCGCTTGGCCCGCATGGACGGCGATCGAAATTCCTGACGGAACTTCGGCTCTGAAGTTGGGCTGATGTTGGAAGTCTACGAGGCATTCGGCCGTGTCATGGCAGCAAGATCCGGAATCTTTCACTACTGAATATCGATTCAGGAGCCTCCTCATTTGCCGTCCAGCGCCGCCTTGCGGCACGAAGGCCCCGAGTTGCCGGAGCCGTGACATGGAAAGCCAAATGAGGCTATATTCGTACGTGAATGAATATTCATAGCCAGTCCGAAAGTGACGAAACATGACGCAGGTCACAACACAGTCGTCCCTCCTTTCAGCCAGCACGGAGCAGCTTCGCCTGTTCACCAAGATCGCCGTGCTATACCACGAGGAAGGTATGTCGCAGGGCGAAATCTCCCAGCGACTGAATCTCTCGCAGGCAAGGGTTTCGCGCTATCTCAAGAACGCTGTTGAGCTCGGAATCGTCCGCACATCGATAGTTCAGCCCGCAGGCATCTACGTCGGACTGGAGAAGGCGCTCGAGGAAAAATATCAACTCCGCGAAGTTGTGGTGGTCGATGTCATGGACGGCGCCTCACTGGGAATGCGATTGGGCTCATCCGCGGCGACCTACCTCGAAACCACAATCGACGCCGACGATTACGTGGGAATCTCCTCATGGAGCACGACGCTCCTGCATACCGTGGAAGCGATGCGCTCACGGCCGAGAAAAATCGCCAATGAAGTGATCCAACTCATCGGTGGCGTAGGCAGTCCGCAGGCACAGATACAGGCCACGCGCCTTGTCTCGCACCTCGCCGAACTGACATCGGCCAAACCTTACTACATGGGATGCCCCGGGCTCGTGGCGAACCGGCAGATCCGCGAGGCGTTCCTCGGCGATCCGGCCGTGAAGACGTCCATTGAAGCTTGGGACCGCCTGACCACTTTGCTGGTCGGCATTGGAACTTTTCCGGCGTCTCCACTATGGCAGGCGAGCGGAAACGCCCTCAGCAGAGCGGAAGAAAGGGAACTTTCCCGAGCCGGCGCCGTCGGCGAGATATGTTTACGCTTTTTCGACATTGATGGCCAGCCTATGAAGCCCGCCATTGAAGAGCGAATGATCTCTATCGAGGCCGAAGCGATGCTGCGGGTACCCCGCCGCATCGGCGTCGCCGGGGGCATGCGCAAACTAGGCGCCATCCGCGGCGCCGTCGCCGGAGGATGGATCAATGTCCTCATAACGGACGCCGACGTGGCAAGACAGCTCCTGGAACCGCCGCAACTCTAAATGCTGGGACGGCACGGGCGCCCCTTCGGGAGGCAAAGGGTGAAGTCGTCCACCCGGCGTGGTGTATCCACGTGGGTAGCCGACGGGATGACAAAACCGGACGAACTGCTCGCGAACAACTCAAACACTGGCGGTGAGCCCCGCACTGAGCACCTCGAGTCGCTGGGCACACCCACGTGGTTCGCCCGCTTCAGCGCGCAGTTGCTGACGGACCCTCGATCCCGGCCGGCGGTGGAATCGGAGGCGCTTGAGGATCACACGCGCTTCGTCAGATACTGGCGGGCCTTGAGACAAACAGGCCGGATCGCCCGCCGAGGTAGTAGTGGAAGCGGGGAGATTTTTCAATCCATGAGATTGGGCAGCCTTCACCGCCGGAACCCAATAATGATGCCAATAAAGCTTGTGAATGATCCGCTCCCCATTCGGCGTCTTAAACAGAAGCTCGTCGCCAACGCGGCCGGCGGCAGGGATTTCGGGGGACCTACTGCAGCATTTCTGCAGTGTTCATCGCTGCGGAGAAGAAACGGTGAACGTTGTGGATCGTCTTCGGGGACTTGCCCTTGGCTATCATCGACTTCGCCCAGTGGTTTTGGCCCAGTGGTTAGGGTGCCGGTAGTCGAGCTTGTCCACCGGAATGTGGCCGATGACGTGCCGGATATGGAGGTCCAGCATCAGTTGGTAAGTCCTGGTGGTTCCAGCTAGGCAGCCTAATCAGCAGGTCTGTGTGTTCCTGGACAACCTCGGCGACAGCAGGAACCCGGGCCCGGTTGGACGGGACGATCGATTTGGTCGGCTTCGGGAACTTTCATGCATCGATTCCTCCTTTCAGTGATCTCAGACCGAGCCAGCAGACTCTCAAATGACGCTGCCAGGAATCTGGCGGTCCATCAGTTGATGCCAACATAAGCAGGTTTAAACGCCCTTCACCAATCTGTTCTCACGGTTTCCATACGGTCCATCGTGTGTGGTGTCTTCGGCGGCGCCGGCCGCCGCCTCGCACGCGCAACTTGCGGTGCTTCCCGTGGTCAGTCTCAGGTAAGTTCGGTCCGCAACGTTTCGGGCGAGGGTGGACGTCCCAGCACTGATGTAATGTCGAGGCGCGTGCGACTGATCAGCCAGACCCCGTCACAATGGCGCGGAAAGAACGACAAGAGGGTTCTTATCGGCTTGCGGCGGAGCTTCGGGGTCGCGCGCTCGTGCTCGCGCCGGCACACGGACACGGCACCGCCCCTCCGCTGAGGCCACGTCGGCGTCTCACCATTCCCGTCATGTAGTCATCCAACACACAGGCAATGAATGTATATGAAGAACCAGCCACGTAACCGGTACCACTGGACATGCCGCTCCAAATCCACAACGTTTATGTCGTGGAGGCCTGCGAAAACCATGAAGAGCAACTAGGCCCGAAGCCGCCCGCCGCACTTCAGGAAGGAGGTATCTGCGACCAAAAAGGCCCCCGAAGGGGCCCATACGTGAACATTTGTGCACACTCAGAGGCCCACAAGCCCCTGAACAGGGAAAACACATGCCCGAGGTGGGACTCGAACCGGACTCCGGCCCCCGCCAACGCTGGGAACTCCCGCAAACATCCCCAATCCGGCCCAGTCCGACCGATATACGACCCGATCCGAAGCCCAAGGTGTGCACATTGTGCACACCCTTCTTTTGCCCATTTCGCTGCCCCATTCGTCGACTCGGGCGCCCGCACGGGGCTGGAGGTCATCAGTACCTGATCGAGCAAGAATCTGCCACGTTGTCCTATCGCACTCCGCATGGCGACTAGTCCGCTACGGCAACGACATCCCAGAATGGCGACCGGGCAAAGGCAAACCAGGAAAGAGCTGGCTGAGGCCAGAACGACGGCCAAACTCCGAGATGCGTGACGCCGTGCGTGACGCCGAGGTTGGTGACGACGCCCGGCGACTACCGAATGGCAGTTACGGTGACCCGACACAAACATATCCCTCACCGGGAATGGTTGACGTCAGCATTGACAACGCCTCACAGGTAGACCATGCCCTGAAGGACGCAGTTGAGACTGTAAAGCCGCGGCCACCCGCCACGAGACCGGGATCATGATCACCCGAACCGGCGCTGGCCGCTACATCGTCCGGGCACACCCGGCAGTGCCCTTTGGGCTCATCCGGCAGCATTACAACTAAACCGGGACATCGACCCGATGGAAAGCATCCACGCTGAACCTGAAGCCACCGGATTTGCGGCCACTCCCATGCTCGCCTGCGGGGCGCAAACCTCCACAGCATCCCCGCCCGAACGTGTGCGGCGCGGAGCCGCGGGTACTGCCGTCCCAGCCGGACACGGAGATCGGCCCCGTGGTGAGGTTCCCGAGGGTTTCGCGGAGCTCTTTGAAGAGCACCGGGATGGTGGTCTGGCGTTCGCGTATTCGCTGGTGCGGCACCACGCTGATGCCGATGACCTGGTCTCGCGGTCCTTCCTGAAGATCCTTGCGGCGATCCGTGCCGGGAAGGGCCCGGTAGGGCCGTTCCGCCCGTACTTGTACCGGGTGATTCGTACCAGCGCCGTTGGTCACTGGAACACCACCAACAAAGTACGCCAGGTCGGGGACCTCCCGGACCGGGGGGCCGGGTACACCTTCGTGGAAGAGTCCGGCGAGCACGAACTGGCAGCCCGCGCGTTCACCGCCCTGCCCTCCCGGTGGCGGCACGGCCTGGAACTCCTCGATGTCCAGGGACTCAAACCCGCGGAGGCAGCACCCATCCTCGGGATGAGGCCGAACGCCGTATCAGCGCTGGCCGGCCGGGCACGGCGCGGGCTCCGGGAAGCGTACCTGACCCTCAGCCTGGACGAACCAGCGCAGGATGACTGTGTCCCGCTCGGCAAACTCCTGGCACGGGAGGTACTGCAAACGGCATCGCACCGGGAACGGACCAAACTCTACGAACACCTGGACAAATGCCCCCACTGCACCCGCGCCCTGGCCCGGCTCCGCGAGACCTACGCCGCCATGGGCGCCTTGTAACAGCCACCATGGGACCGCGAACCGGGCAGGGCTTGGGCGTCATGATCGGCCCCCGCCGCGGTCAATGGGTGTCCGTGACAGTCTGGCAGCCAAGAACCCGGATTCCGGCCGCCACCCCAGGGCCTGTCACGGACCACCGGCACCGCCTATTGGCGCCTCCTTGCTCAGCGTGGTGTAACCCATCCGCCACCCACACCGGCGGATGACGCGTCCGGTGGAACTCTCTGCATAACGGTGTGTGGGGTCTGGCCTGATCCGAAGGAGACGGCCGTGTCAGAATCCACGGCCGAGATGACAGGGGTGATGATCGATCCTGTGACGGGAGAAATCATCGATCAGAAGGAGCTTGCGGAGCAGCTGCTCCCGCAGGCCAAGGAACAGGGAGTGAGCTTGGTTGGCCCTGGCGGGCTTGGGTTCCGGTTTCAGTGCGGATGGTGAGGAGCCTCATTTACTAGCGTCCCTCGGCTATGTCAGTGCACCGGAGGGGATCGAGTCGTGTCGCCATGGCGTCGAAGCGTCACGCCCCTGCCGGGAGTCGCAGGGCTGCGGATTAGGGCTCGAGCGCCCCAAAGGTGGTGCTGAGGATCTCCTGCAGGCCCTGCATCTCGTCGGTCTCGGCCCAGGTTGCCAGGGCGACGTCAAAGGCGCAGAGGCTGGCCTGGACGATGACCTTCGCTCGTAGGAGAGCGTGGTCACCGTCGAGCCGCTGAGCGACAACGGGGGTCAGGATTTCGGCCCACTGCAGGTGCTTCTCGAAGTTGCGCGCGCGGAGTGAGGGTGTGCTCGAGAGCAGCCGGATCGCGATCTTGTCACGGTCCGTCTGCTCGCGGGTGCCGAGCATCGTGGCGTACGCGGCATACAGCGACTCGATGGCGCGCTCGTCAGTCGTTCGGGCTGCGAACGCTTCGGCCACACGCTCCCCGTAATCGGCGAGGGTACCAACGACCATGTCCTCTTTCGCGGGGAAGTACCGGTGCACACTCCTCGCGGACACACCGGCAGCTGCTGCGACCTGCTCGACGGTCACCCCCTCGAAACCACGCTCGGCGAAAAGGTCGACCGCCACATCGGAAAGCCGTTGCCTGACCACGTCGCGAATGACGGCGCGGAGTCCTCCACGTGGGGCGTCTTGATGGCTCATGGAGACATTCTACATCTGACAAACGTGTCAGACTCTGACACTTATGGCATAGTATGACTTACCTGCCTCGCGAAAGGATTTCACATGAAGATACGCCCCCTCGGCCAGCAAGGGCTGGCCACCTCCGCCATCGGCTATGGCGCGATGGATACTGCCCTCGGGAACGACGCGGACTACGACGCAGCGTCGATCTCTGCGATACGCCGCGCTCACGAAGCCGGCGTCACACATTTCGATACCGCCGAGCTCTACGGCTGGGGCAAGAGTGAGCGGGTGCTCGGCGAAGCCCTCGCCCCGATCCGCGACGATGTGACGATCGCGACGAAATTCGGATTCACGCCCGCATTCACCCCGAACTCGCGCCTGGACCATGTGCGGGACGTCGTGGACAACAGCCTCCGACGCCTCGGCGTCGATACCATCGACGTGCTCTACCAGCACATCCACGACCCAGCAGTTCCCATCGAGGACATCGTGGGACTGATGGCGGAGTTCGTGGACGCCGGGAAGGTCAAGTACCTGGGCCTGTCCAACACCAGTGCCGAGAACATCCGGAAGGCCCACGCCGTCCACCCGATCAGCGTCGTGCAGGCCTCTTACTCGATCTTCGACCGCCAGTCCGAGAGGCAATTTGCCGTGCTTGAGGATCTCGGGATCGGCCTAATCGCCTACCGCCCACTGGCTAGAGGGTTTCTCACCGGTGCCGTGAAACCCCTCGAGGGCTACCCGGCCGGTGACTTCCGCCGCAACAACCCCTGGTGGGCACCCGGCAACTTCAAAGCGAACCTCGCGATCGCCGACGAGCTGCAGGTTCTCGCGGACAAGCGGGGAGTGACCTTGTCGCAACTGTCCCTCGCCTGGCTGCTCGCCCGCAAGCCCTACATTGTCCCCATCCCCGGCTCCCGAAACCCGGAGCGCGTGACCGAAAACTCGGCGGCCGCCGAGCTCACCCTGACACCCGGCGACCTCGCCCAGATCGAGGGGATCGCACCCCGCGGAGCCCACGTCTAACGCTGAACCTCGTGGGTCACGACAGCAGAACCCCGCGCCACGAACACCCCGCCTGGCACGGCTTTTCCCAACAAGCCTCTCACTATCTGCCGGGCCCAAGCACCAGGAATATTCTGTCAGACTCTGACGTTCCAGACTTAGACTGCCACACGGCGCCCCAAATGACCTGGTCGCGCTACGCATCACTACAGAGAAGAAAGACACACCATGAAGACACGCACACTCGGCCAGCAAGGCCTCACGACCTCCGCCCTCGGCTACGGCTCCATGGGGATCTCCTCGTTCTACGGACCCGGCGAGGAGCACGAGGGCATCGCTGCGATCCAGAAGGCGTACGAGCTAGGCGTAACGTTCTTCGACACCGCCGAGATGTATGGCTGGGGCGAGAACGAGAAGATCGTCGGCCGCGCCGTCAAGAGCTTCCGCGACGACGTGGTCATCGCCACCAAGTTCGGATTCACACCCGAATTCGGCCTCGACAGCCGCCCCGAGCACATCCGCGAAGTCGTCGAGAACAGCCTCCGCTACCTCGGCATGGATCACATCGACGTCCTCTACCAGCACCGCCCCGACCCCAACGTCCCCATCGAGGAGGTCGCCGGGACCGTGAAGGAGTTCATCGACGCCGGCAAGGTGAAGTACTTCGGCCTGAGCGAAGCCGGCTCCGACACGATGCGCCGCGCGCACGCGGTGCAGCCGGTCTCGGTCCTGCAGACCGAGTACTCCCTCTTCGATCGCGAAGTCGAGGCCCTGTTCCCGGTCCTTGACGAGCTCGGCATCGGCTTCGTCCCCTACTCGCCGCTCGGGCGCGGTTTCCTCACCGGCACCGCGAAGCCGGGAGCCGAGTACGACGAGAGCGACATGCGCCACACCGCAGCCCGCTGGCAGCCCGGCAACTTCGAGAAGAACCTCGACGCCACCCGCCAGCTCAGCGACCTGGCCGCCTCCAAGGGCGCGACCGTCGCGCAGCTCGCCCTCGCCTGGCTGCTCGCGCAGGGCGAGCACATCGTCCCGATCCCCGGCACCCGCAGCGCCACGCGCGTCCAGGAGAACATCGGCGCCGCCGACCTCCCCCTCACTCCGGCAGATCTCGACCGTGTAAAGGAAATCCTCCCCACCGGTGGCTTCGGCTCCCGGTTCCCCGTCGGCATGACCGCCGAATGGCAGTAACCAGCTGACGAGGCGCAGAAACGACAGGCACGCTCCATCGCCGCGAATCCTCAGCTGACGATAATTTCGCCGACATCAACGAACACCCGACAATGGAGTACCACCGTGAACATCCGCATCACCCTTCCCAACGGCGAAGCGACGGGCGAGATCATCGACTCGCCCGCTGGCCGAGAACTCTCCAGCGTCCTCCCGCTCACACTTACTATGGGAGACCTCTTCGAGCGCGAGAAGATGGGCCCCTTGCCCGAGGCCCTCGCGAACGTCGCCGACACCGTCGAGGCGTACACCGTCGGCCAGATCGCCTACTGGGCCCCGAGCCAGGACATCGTCTTCTTCTACGCCGACACCGGGGATCTCTCGATCCCGGAGCCGGGCATCGTTCACTTGGGCACCATCACCACTGGCCTGGACCTGATCGCGGCCGCCGGTGATCCCTTCACCATGACCATCGAGAAGGCCTGACCAGAACCTGCTCCGGGACGAAAGCGATCCCGTACCCTTCCCCCATTTGATGGAAGAGTGCGGGATCGGGGTTCACCTACTCAGGTGGCGGCGAGAACGACGACATTCTTCCCAGGTCGCCGTTCGCCCTCGAAGGCCCGATGGGCACTTGCCACGTCGTCGAGTCCCGAATACACGCCCGCGATGACGATCTCCAGGGTCCCGGCTTCGATCGCCGCGAGGTAGCGGGCGAGTGCGTCTGCGGGGAGGTCCGAGGCGCGGCCTGCGTAGCTGGTGAGGTGGACACCGTTGGGAATCTCGAACGGGGAGAACTGCGCAATAGTCCACTCGTCGGCGAGAGAGCCGATAAAACACACTGTCCCACCCGTGCGGACGAGGGCAAGCATTGCAGGCAGAGAGCGGGCGCTAACGAACTCGAGAACCCCACGACTCCCGTCGGAGCAATCTCGGCCACCGTTTCCGAAAGTCCCTCGTCGTCGATCAGGGCGTAGTCGGCGCCGACGCGCTTCAACAAATCGATGCTAGCCGGAGCGCGGGTGGTCGCGATGACCGTTGCACCCAGCTGGTGGGCGATCGCGATCGCGGTGAGCCCTACGGTGGAGGTGCCACCGTGGATGAGGATGCGCTGTCCGGCCGCCAGCCGCAGCCCGGTGGTGATCGCCCCGTGCGCGGTTTGCAGCATCTCTGGAAACGCGCCGATGACATCCCATCCCAGGTCCGTGTCGAACGGGATCACGTTCGCTGCGTCGACGACGGTGTACTCGGCGTAGCTGCCGTCGATGGTTCGGCCGAGACCACCCATCAGGGTGGCGACTTTCTGCCCGCGAGCGAGGTGGACGCCGACGCCGATGGCGTCCACGACACCGACGGCTTCGATGCCCAAGATCCGGGGCAAGGAGAAGTCGGGACCGGATTCACCCTTGCGGCTCGTCACCTCGGACTCGTTGACCCCAAACGCCATCACGTGAACACGCACCCATCGCGGGCGCACTTCTGGGATCGGGACGTCACTGGCGATGAGGCCGTCGATGTCGACGGGGCCCGTGAGCCGGATTGCGCGCATCGTCTCAGGCATGGTTCTGCTCCTTTTCGTGGAATGGGCGACCCGTAACATCATCGCCTGCCACAAGCAGGCGTCTTCTACTTTGGCCATTTCAGACGAGGCCATTCGGCTACGTTAGTATGCCATCTCCTGCCGTCGTCGGAGCCTGTAAAACTTCTTCCATGTCGCCCGGCTTGGGTCGCACGGGATTGATTTCGCACCCACCTGGGCCTGGACGTCCTTGTGGATTTTCGGGCGGAGCTTCACGCCACCGGGCTTGTACACGCCGTGGACGTTGCCGAAGGTCAGGGCCGCGATGTAGCGGCCGTGCTCACCCGCGCCGAGTGCCTCAACGGTGGCCAGTGCGTCTTCAACTGTGTGGTAGAGCTGCTCGTTGATCTCGTTCTCCACACCGTCCTCTTCGCTGCCTACCTGGTGCTTTCTGTAGGGGCCATGATCGTCAACAAGCCGCGCGTGCTTAAAGACAGCTCCAAGGTGGTACAGCCATGCACTAAGGAAGCAAGAAACGGATGCCGAGCCCGATCGCAGAACACAACCCAGAAATATTCGATGACGATCGAGAACTCCGGACCCCCAAGATCCGCACTAAAAGAATCCTTGACAGAGTCTTCCTGCAGTCCTATGTTTATTGCAACCGATCTCAGCAACCGATCTCACTGCTCGTCAATGCAACCGATCTCAAAGGAGAGACTCGATGATTAACTGGCTCATTCCCGGACCTTCGGTAGCCCCACATTCAGCAGGCGTCGTTTTGAGTACGGCATGCTCCCGCATCAGCAACCCACCACACAGGAGAGATTCATGATCAAGAAGCGATGGGGCTTGGCACTCGTCACAGCAGTCGTAGCCAGCCTTGCCCTCAGCGGCTGCTCCCCCTCAACTCCGGAATCCGGGGGGCCGGTGACGCTCAATTACTGGGACTTCCTCGATCCCAGCCAGGCGAATCCGCGCTCAAAAGCCCTGAAGGAAAACATTGCCAATTTCGAGGCGGCAAACCCTGACATTAAGATCAATCTCTCGGTGGTTTCTCTGGGCGATATGCTGAACAGGCTGCCGCAGTCAGCAGCGGCCGGTCAGGCGCCGGATGTATTTAAGATGTTCACCCCGCTCGTCCCCCAAATGGCCGGCGCCGGCGTCTACTCGCCGCTGCCTGATGCTGCGTCCAAGGTCACTGACTGGCTTCGCCCCACCGACACTCTCGCTGGACCTGACGGCAAGCAGGTCGCGGTGCCCTATGAATACCGCACCTGCGCGCTGTACTACAACCAGAAGATTCTTTCTCAGATCGGTGCGGCCACTCCAACCACCTACGAGGAAGTCGTCGACGTTGCACGAAAAGCTGCCGCCGCTGGGTTCACCGGGTTCGGAACCGGGTTCTCGGACACTGACAATTCAGCCATCATCAGCACTTTCTTCAACTGCTTCATGACGCAGGTTGATCAGGAAATATGGACTGGGGACGGACAGGCAGATTTTGCGACAAAGAAGGGCGAGGAGTTTGGCAACTTCCTGAGCGCACTCCGGGGCGCGAAGGCTCTGGGTAGCAATGTCGTCTCCGATACGTACGGCACCGTAGCAGACGGCATGGCCAGCGGCACTGTCGCGATGGCGGTCCTCGGCACGGAACGAGCCGTTTCCTTCGCCTCGCAGAACCCGGACCTCAAGTGGACCTCCCTGCCAAAGGCATCTACTGGCGACACTACAGGCACCACCATCGGGTGGACTCTGGGAATAGGCTCCGGAAGCAAGCACACAGAGGCGGCCTGGAAGTTCATCGAGTACATGACCGGTCCCGAAGCCGGCGCAAAGATGGCCACCGGCGGTGAGGTCCCCACACGCGCTGCCACTTATAAGCAGCCATTCTTCTCCACGCCCGAAGCGAAAACGGTGAACGACATCGCCGCCTACGTCAAGAGCAACAGCAAACCCCGCACATACTCCAATAACTGGACCTCGCTGGCCACCGGGCTCTCCCAGGCCGGACAGAAACTGACCCTGAACGGAACTTCGGGCAGCGAATTTATCCGTTCCGCCCAGGATGCGGCCAACAAGAAATAGCCCCCCAACGTCCGTGGGGAGCCTGAGAAATCAGGCTCCCCACGGAAGGGAGAGATAATGTCAACAAACAGCCGGACCCGCACTTCATCTCAGACGGCCACTCCACCCACAGGCATCCAGGCTTCCCGCCGGGCTCGTAAGGACCGCATGGTCTGGTTGTACGTCGTCCCCGTCACTGCCGTGTTCCTCTTTGTCTTTGTTGGACCGCTCATCTACACGGCATGGACGGCGCTTCACGAGACTTCGTATTACCAGATCGGAAAATTCTCCGGTCTGAACTCTTTTACCAAGCTGTTCTCGGACTCCGATCTGCCAGCCCGCATCTGGACAACCCTTGTATTTTCGCTCGGGGCGCTGGTCATTGCATTGCCCGCGGGGCTCTTGTCTGCACTTGTGCTGAACAACCTGCATCGATTCAAGCGCTCAGTCCGCAGTCTCTTCCTGTTGCCGTGGCTCATGTCCCAGGCCACAGCAGGAACAATCTGGCTTTGGTTTCTGAACCCCAATTACGGGCCGGCCTCAGCTATCACCAAATCCCTTGGGTTCGGTCCTACTGATGTCTTCTCGTCCCCGAACAGTGCGCTCGTTGCCGTGACTCTGATGACGGCGTGGTGGTCCTACCCGCAAGCCATGCTTCTCTTTCTCGGCGCCCTACAAACCATTCCAGGGGAATTGTACGAAAGCCTCAAAGTGGACGGCGGGGGCATTCGGCACGCATTTGTCAACATCACGTTGCCTCACCTGCGCAACACCATCGTCTCCGTGGTGGTCGTTCTACTCATGCTCTATGTACAGATGGTCACCATCATCCTGGTGACCACACGAGGTGGTCCCATCGGATCGACCGAGACGCTGTCAATGCGGGTATACAACCAGATGTTCGACAAGTTCGATCTCTCCGGGGCATCAGCAACGGCTATCCTCCTTTTTGCCGTAAACATTGTCCTCACTCTTGTCGCGATTCGCTTCCGACGGAAGGAAAGCCTGTGAGCACCACAACTTCACGTCGTCAAGGCCGCGTCGGCGCGGCCCTTCGGGCGGTTCCGGCCTGGGCATACGTCACCCTCTCAGCCGCGATCGTTCTACCGCCTGTCGCATGGATCGTATCCACCTCGCTGAAAACCGCATCGGACACCCTTGAGTTCCCGCCAAGATGGATTCCGGACCCGATCTCATTCGAGGGCTATGCGGGTCTGCTGACTTCACCGAACATCCGGTTTTTTGTTAACTCCCTCATCTACGCTGGCGGTTCTATCGCCCTCGCGTTGGCGATTTCCATTCCGGCAGCATATGTCGCCACCAGGTACCGAAGCCGCCGCATGGAAACTCTCATGACCGGAATCCTGGTGCTATCGATGGTTCCCGCGATCGTGGTCTTCATCGCCCTGTACTCCATGTTCGTTAAAACAGCCTTAATCAACACCTATCCGATGCTGATCGTCGTCTACACAGCCATCATTTGTGGACAGACCATTCTGTTTCTTCGCAACTTCATCGAGAACATACCCGTCGAAATTGAAGAAGCGGCCGCAATCGATGGCTGCTCCCGGATACAGATCTTGTGGCGAATCATCCTCCCGCTCATCCGTCCCGGCATCGCTGCTGTAGCTATCTTCATCTTCGTATTCGTTTGGAACGACTTCCTTGTAGGCACCGTCCTCGCCACCACAGAAGACATGAAGACCGTCCAGAACGGCATCGTGCGGTATATAACCACTGGCTTCGGTAGCTTCTGGGGACTCTTCGCTGCATTCATCGTCGTTGCTTTCATCCCCGTTCTCTCAATCTTCCTGGCCTTCCAGCGCTGGTTTGTTGCCGGCATGACGTCCGGTGGCGTCAAGGGATAACTACAGCAACAGTTCTGCCGCACTCTCCCAACAACTCAGAAAGCACGCCACATGACCGCTTCCAAGCGGTCATGTGGCGTGCCCTTTCGCGACCAACTCACCGGAACTGCAATCCCTAAACTCTGACAAGCCCCTCAGCCCGCGCCATAAGTACCCGCGGGGGCTGAATGCGCTCGTTCAACACCAACGCCAACGAAGGAGCCTGACCAAAGCACCGCCCGAACGCCCTGCCCACCGGCCAGTGGGCCAATCTTCCCCTCGACGAAGACGGCAAGCTCGCCTCGGGATGGGGCTACGACGACCCTTAAATCGCCGTGTCCGGAGACCGTCTGGAGACCTGGCGCTGGTATGGGCTCGAATTCCGCCACGAAGCCAGCGTCGGCTCCCGCTCTTGGGGGACGGCGAACACCTGTTGAGGCCTGCCGCGACGAAAATGATCGCTGTTGAATCTTCCACCGGCATTGGCGCGGGGCTGATTGACCGTGGCACTCTGCTTCGCGGAATGAAGGGCACTGCTGGACGCCATTGGACACATCCCCATTCAACGCAGCGTAGATTTTCCGTGTATTTGCGGAAACGAGGGGTGTCCCGTTGCCTTGAGGGGCGGACCGGCAATTGCAAAGTCCCTTACGTTGTTGAACTGCCTGGTAACGGCAATCTCGCGGCCATAGGCGCTCTCCGCCACGCCGGCAACGATATTGGGGGAAGTTATTTCGACCTGCATCAGTCTTTTCAACCCCGACTAATCCCAGTCGGTGGTCGGCTCGCCACCGCCAGTGACCACTTGGTCGCCCATATCAAAGAAGTCGTGTACCAAAGGCCGCCCCATTTGCCAGGGAAGGCCTGACCATCGTTTGTTCACTGAACCTCTGAGGGTCGGCGCTGGGCTCGTGGCCACCGAATTCGCCCTCGAGCGAGAGAATCTGTGTGGGCTGCTGCCAAGCGAAACAAAAAGGCAGTTCAAAAAGGTCCTGGGCCTTAAGTCAGGCATCCACTCCAGCTATGAACCCTGTTCGGCTGTTTCGGCAGGCCTTAACCTCACCCGCACTGCTGAGGTTAGGATCATCTGCAGCCCGTAACTCAATGGTTGAACCGCTACGAAGCGGCAGAGTTCATTAGGGACCCGAGCATACGAGAATGCTTCTCAAGGCCGCTGCTACGGCCCCACGAGCAACCAGATCTCACCCCCACACGATGGGATCCAACTGCAACCCGGGCGGCGCACCGCCCGAACGCCCTGCCCACCGGCCAGTGGTACCCAATGTCTTGCGCGAAGCCTGACAGTGCTCCCACCCGGACCATTCCTGCATTTGGTCGGCGACGACGTCGCTGCTCGCGCCCGGGGAGATTCCCTCAGCTACGAAGAGCTTGATCAGGAATCAACAGCCTTCGGGCGGAACACAGGGGCCGTCTGTGTTCCGCCCGAGCGGCTCCCGAACAGGGGCCTCGACCTCGCCGGCAGTCTCATCGTTAAGCTTTGAGGACAAGTCTGCAATCCGCGCCCGTGCAACCTTCCTCGCTATAGGACAGGATTTGGTGCTCCTTGGCGTGCCGGGCGCTGAATGTCGGGCACTCTTGGGAGGGCCCCCGTTAGCCAAACCATCAGGTGGCCCAGCAAGTCCTTGCCTCAGACTTGTCCCATTGGATCGACTTCCCGGCGGAAGTTTCGTTGTTGTCGAGGAGACGCAGGTCTCGTTTGATGACGGCGGCCCTTGCCGGCCGGAACCTTAAAGCCGCGCTCCTGCTTCCATGCGACATGTCCCCTAACTTGCCCAAAATGGTCAGGTGGCGTTTAAACATTCCGAGCATGTTTGCTGGGTGCGGGGTGGCTCAAGACTGGTCGCTTGGCTGCCAGTCTGGCGTCTGAATTAGCTCCACACGGTTGCCGTCTGGATCGAGCATGTAGATCAGCAGGCCTCCTGCAACTGGGCCCGAGGCAGGCGCGACCGGTTCGGACAGAGCCTTATACCCAAGCGCTGTCATTTTGGCGTAGACCTTGCGCACGTCGATATCGGTAAAGGCAAGATGTGCCGTTCCAGGCTGCGCCTCTGAGGGGTTAACGGCGGGTGGCGGATCCTCCACCTGGACCAGTTCCAGGTTGAAGTCCCCGTCACCCGTTGTGAGCATCAGAGCTTTGACCTTGACGTTGGGACGGCCGTAGAGTTCGCCGATGTATGGGCCGGACGTCCACTCTTTCACGCGGGTAAGGCCAAGCCCTTCCACGTAGAACCGAGCGGTGCACTCTATGTCCGTGACGTGCAGGGCAGTGTGATGATGTCGAATTGCAGTTTCCATTTCTCCCACCTAAACATTCCCGAGGGGCTTGAACTGGACAAAAAGAACGGACATATCGTTGTCTCCTCAGTAGGTTGGGACTTCAACTTTGCTTGGGTTGCTGGGTCACAGTAAGGACGTCAGAGCAGCCTTGAGGGGTCGGTGCTGGGTTATGGTTACGCGTGTTCAGAGGCACCGTGCAGGGGTTCAGGTTCCTATTCCCAGGTGTGCTCCGCCGGCCACATCGAGAGACACTCCGGTGATGTAGCGGTTGTCGGGATCGGTCAGAAAAAGGATGGCGCGGGCGACTTCGTCCGGTTCGGCAAAGCGGCGCATCGGCAGTTGCGCTGCCCTCTTCGCCCGGTTGGCAGCCGCATCCGGGCCTGAATCTTTGGCAAACTGCGCCCACATGGGTGTGTTCACCGGGCCTGGTGCGACGGCGTTGACGGAGATGCCCTGAGGCCCGAGTAATTCTGCGAATGACCACATGATATGTAGGACTGCGAGCTTGCTCGCGTTATAGGGCAGGTAGTTCAGGCGTGCTTCTTTGGCCGCGACGGAGGATAAGACCACGATGGCGCCGGCAGTACCGGACTCAAGCATTGACTTTGCTGTCTCTCGTACCATCGAGAACGTTGCAGAGGCATTGATCCTCAGAATGGAGTCGAACTCTTCTGTGGTTGTCTCCATGATGTCCGGTGTGGTGCCGAGCACTCCTGCTGCGTGGACGAGGACGTCGATGCGGCCGAATCTGGCTTTGATGTCCTGGATAACCGTTGCGCATTGTTGCTCGGACGTGATGTCGAGGGGATAGAAGGCCCCCAGCGCCTGGTCCTCCTTGGGGGAACGATCAGCGCCGACGACGACGGCTCCTGCGGCTACGAATGCGCTGACAGCAGCATCGCCGATTCCCCCGCTCGATCCGGTTACCAGAACCACCTGGTCTTTGAGGCTCATCGGTTCTCCCCACTCTGGATGCGGCTGCTCCGCGGTTCTCCTGCGGTCCGGCCGTGGGTTGCTCGCTTCATGTCTAATTCCTTAGTTATGGTTGTTCAGTCGACGGTCAGGTTTTTGGGATGTTGCGGGGAGACCACATCCTCAGCGCGGGAAGGTGCCGCTGCCAGGACTGCATCGGCGATTTCTGTCGCGCGGAGTGCCTGGGCGAATGTGACTGCCGGGGTTCCACCCTTGCAAGACTTCAGCGCCATCTCTGCTGGGCGAAGGAAGAGGTCGGAGGGGTCAAAGGTCTTTACGTACTGGCCGCCCTCACGCTCCCACACGTGAAGGGAGTCGTTGGACCATAACATCCGGCCCTCAGTGACCAGGACGTCGATGGTGAGGCTCCAGTCGCCCTGATTGAGTCCTTGAGGCTCCTGCCAGGGAGACCAGTAGCTCTGCATGGTGAATATGACGCCCTCAGGAAATTCGAGGGTGCAGACGACGTGCTCCGGCACCGGCGACCCAAAGAGGTTGCTGCTGGCGCTGGTGGCCAGTACTTTCGGGTCGCCGTTGAACCATGATGAGACTAATTCGATGGCGTGAATGCCATTCACTACAGCGACGCCGCCCTCTTTCGGGTCAGCGCGCCATGAGTGGACGTTCTGTTTGTGGGCGACGGAACGGACAGACACGGCGATCACGTCCTTGTTCCTGATCCATTGAGAGACCAGTGCGGCGGCGGGATGGTGGTGGAGCGTATACCCAACCATGAGTCTCCCGTGCACCCGGAAGCGGCAGCCAGGACGGCAGCACCTTCGGCATCTGCGGCCACCGGCTTTTCAGTCAACACTCGGAATCCCCTGTTTAGCAGATCTGCGCATATGACCGGTTGCATCGTGGTGGGCAGTGCAACGACTACCAGGTCAAGGTGTTCGGGATGGAGATCCGCTGTACTGGGCACCAACTGTGCGCCGAGCTCCTGAGCGAGGGCGAGGCCGCGCTCGTCCTTCTCCGCAAGGATGGAGACCTTGGCACCTGCCGCGGCGAATGCCCGGGCGTGCCGTGACCCGGCCCAGCCGGCCGCTCCCACGACGGCGACGCGCGGGGCATGTGCCGTCACGGTCATGATGTCGGGCCGCCGAAGATGCTGCCAGGGACGAAGCAGGTGACCATAAAGTCCCTCCCTTGAGATCGGTGACGTTCTTTTAGTGTCAGTGAGATCGATTGCTGAGATCGGTTGCAATAAACATAGGGTCGCAAAAAGGGTCTGTCAAGGATCTACGTGGTTCAGGTCTTCCCGGGCCCGGCGGTCTCGGCTGTCAGCGAAACTGATTTCAGTCTGTCTATCTGCTGCAGTCAGGCTCTGCATCAGTTTCTTGCTTCTTTGGCGTCTGGCTGTACCACCAGGAAGGCGTCTTCGAGCAAGCGCGGCTTGTTGACCATCATCGCTCCTGCCGAAAGCACCAGGAGCCACGCTCCGAGCATGCCGAACGAGGGCAGCCAGCCGTCCCCCGGATGATGCAGGAGACCAAAAAAGAACGGGCCAACGCTTGCAAGGGCGTAACCGACTCCCTGGGCGAACCCCGATAGGATCCCTGAGCCGGATTGCGTTCGTGTTCGCTTATTGATCATCGTGAACGCGAAGGCGTACGCGCCTTGGCCAAGTCCGGCTATGACGACCCAGACCGCTGCAGAGCGTGGTGGAGCAAAGAGGATGCCTCCGTAACCGATGGCGAATGCGAGGACAAACAGGATTGCAACGGGTAGCGGGCGAGGCATTCTCACTACTACCAGAGGCGCAATCAAGGCGACAGGCACGGTAAGGATTGAATAGAGCGCCAGCATTGATCCAGCGGTTTCCTGACTCATTCCTCTGTCGATAAGGACAACCGGAAGCCAACTGAGCGCCGCAAAAGTATTGCTTGAGCAACCCGCGAAGATCAGTGCTGCACCCCAGCCAATTGATGATCTCCAGGGTTTGATCGGGTTCGTAGGGAGAGATGGCCTATCGTTGGCTGGTGATGTCTTGGAGCGGGCAACAGTGCGCTTGCCTGCAAGAACAATCAGCCAAGGCATCGCAGCGGCCACGCTGAGGGCCGCCCAAATGCCGATGGAGAACCGCCAGCCATAAGGATCGCTCAAGGGTATGGCGAATTGGGCGGCCATGGCCGTGCTGGCGCCCAGGAGGGTTATGTGGAGCGCTGCGAGGATCCCGGTTTTGTCGGGAAAGTACTTCATCAGCAGAGGCGGAATCACGACATTGACCACGCCGATCCCGAGCATGGCGATCCAGGTGAACAGCAAAAAGGCCGGGATGTTCCATCCCAGTGCGCGGCCGACCTGACCAAGTGTTGTCAGCAACATCGCAACCAGTAGCAGGTGTTCCAGCTGGATACGCCGGAGGAGCGGCGGAGCCAGGAAGCCCATCACTGCGAAGCCGGCGGTCGGCAGCATCCCAAGGATCCCTGTCGTCACCGCGTCGAGGGGAAGGTCCTCGCTTATGGGACCAAGGAGCGGGGACACCGCCGAAACCGCTTCTCTGGCGCTGAACGCGACCAGCAGGATGCCGGCGAGCGCGGTGAGCCGGCCGCGGAACGGTTGTCTCCCCGCTCCCCCCATGTATGGGCTGCCCTGACGGAGGCGAAGTCGAGCCATGTTGGCACCTCCTATTTTCCGCAGGTTTGTTCAGGCCACGGTTCCACAGTGCGCGCATCAAGGACTGGAAGTGCAGTTGAGAATGGGCGAGCTCGGTTGGTTGTTAGCTTCCGTTTACTGCGTGGCTGGCCCATTCCCGGCCGGCTTGCTCTTCTGTCGGCAAACCGGCGGCAGCGAGAATCCGGTCGAGCAGGCGTTGGGTATGGACAGCTTCCCGGCCTGAGGTAAGTGGCTGCGCCCTGTCAGCAACCCGGTCCAGAAAATGATGAACGGCCGCCGAGAACCCCAAGGTTTCGGTGGCTGTAGCCCAACCGTACGCCTCGGCGCTCAGTTCCCGCGAGGTGGTGACGCCTTTGATAGTGGTCGAAACCGTCTCCGGCGCCCTGACTTCGACGGTCTTTCCGTCGCCGTAGGCGTCCAGTTTTTCGTTCCATGCTCCTGCCGTACGGGCTGCCATCAGGACGCCCGTGTTCCCGGTACTGAAGCGGATAGTTGCTGCGACGCCGTCTTCTTCCCAAGGGTCATCACCGGCGGCGTGGGCGGCGACGTCCTCCGGTTCGCCGCCGCAGTACCAGCGGAGGAGATCGACCATGTGAATGGCGTTCTCGAATGTCGCACGGTATTCCGATCCAGGGCGATTCTTCTGGGCAACGCAGAAGGTGGCGCCTTTGGCACCAAAGACTTCCCGACCGGCCGTATAGACCGGCGCATAGCGGCGGTTGAAGTCCACCATCAGGATGCGGCCCCGCTCGTCGGCGAGATCTGCAAGACGTTCTGCTTCATCGGTTGCCGGAGCCAACGGCTTTTCGCAGAACACGTCGACGTCACGGTTCAGGCACAGCTGGACGGCATGGGCGTGCTCGGACCGCGGCGTGAGGACGAAAACTGCATCCAGCTCCTGCGAATCCAGCATGTCCTCCACCGTTTTGTAGGCGGCGTTGAAGCCCCAGCGCCGGACCAGATTGCCTGGATCCTCACGCCGGGACACCAGAGCGGCCAACTCGACATCATCGCGTTGGACGAGAGTGGGCAATTGGGCAATCGTAGCGATATTGCCCGCGCCGACAACTCCGACGCGCAGACGGTTGGTGGTCATCAGACGTTCCTCACTTCAGAGAGCATTGAGCGTAGGACGGCGGCGGATTCGCGGAATCCGTCCTCGGGCGCGGGGAGGTCTTGCGGGTGCCAACGGTACTCGAGTTCGATGCTCAGCACGTCGTCGTAGCCATGCTGCAGCAACGCGGCGAGGATGTCCGACCATGGAACGACGCCGCTTCCCACGACGCGGGATCGGACGGCTCGCTCGGAAGCGTTGACTCGGGCTGTTTCCGTGGCGCGGAAGGCCGCGTTGGGATCCGTGAAGACGAGGTCCTTCACGTGAACGTGACCGATCAGGTCACCTTGAACTGCGAGGGCCTGTTCGTACGTTTCGTCGTGCGTGAATGTCAGGTTCGCCTGGTCATAGAGAACGCGGACGGCCGGATGGGCAATTTCCCGGACAAGGGCAGCGGTGTCTGCCGCGGTCTGGGTCATGGTGCCGAAGTGGTTTTCCACGCAAAGGCGAACGCCGGCCTGGCCGGCTTCGGGCGCGAGGGCCTCCAGCGCCTTACGCAGTTTGCCCCAACGCGCGGCGTGATGGTTGTCCCCAGGGTGCCACGAACCAGCATAGACACGGACCCGGTCAGCGCCCAGCAGGTGTGCGGTTTCTATGGCGCCGCGGAATTCATCGACTGCTGTGCGCCATTCCGCGTCATCCAGCGAGTTGATGGCGGTCGTGTAAGGCGTCAGACCTACGATGGGTATCCCTGCGGTTTCGGCGGCTTTCATTGCCTCTATCGCGGCACGCCGGTCGCCTAATGGCAATCCTGATTTGTAGTCATTCTGGTAGATGACTTCGGCGGCATCGAGCCCTGCGGCTCGGAATAGATCAAGTGCTTGGGGAACCGTGTGGTCCGGGGTGCCTAGTGTGTGACCGGCTAGCCGCATTGTTTATGTCCTTTCTGAAGTGTTTGGAGGTGCTGCCCAGTCCGCGGGACCGACCAGCCGGGGCGGGGCTGCGACGCGGGATCGATCCACGATTTCCATCAGCAATCCCCAAGGGGTGATGAAGTATGTCCAGCGATTGCCGGCTACTCGGGGGCTGTCGCCGGCGACTTCTTTGCGCTCACCGAGCACGCGTACTCCAGGTGTTGCCTGCAGTACTGCGATCGCCTCGTCGACGTCGTCCACGACGAAGCACAGGTGGTGGCCGCCGGCGTCGCAGTGCCGCGGCGGGGTATCACGCCGCTCAGCGCTGCTCCATTCGAAAAGCTCGATGTTGAGGTTTGGTGGCAGGCGCAACATTGCGAGCGTGAGCTTGGCATCTGCCGGGACTTCGAAGTTTGTGGGCATGAATTCTTCGTCGGGCCCGCGTTCGGAGCGGTAGAGCTCCTCAGCTCCGAGGACTTCGACGAAGAAGCGGATGCCTTCCTCTAGGTTTGGCACTGTCAGGCCGACGTGGTCTGTGTGCTGGAGCCCTGGCAGACGCCGGAGCGTTGATTCCTGTCCCCTGGTCATTTGCGTGGTCCAGAGGTGGAGCCGCGGACCAGAAGTTCAGGTTCGAGGACGATGTGGTCCACGGAACCGTCAATGTTCTGCTTCTCAGCCAGTTCGATGGCGATGTGTCCCATGTCGGCGATCGGCTGGCGAACCGTGGTCAGAGGAGGGTTGAACCGGGCGCCGAGAGCGAGACCGTCGAAGCCGATGACCGACACGTCCTCCGGTACCCGTACGCCACGTTGGCCGAGTGCCGAGATGACCGCAAAGGCCACCATGTCATTGGCCGCGATGATTGCCGTTGGAGGATTGTCGATCTCGAGGTAATGTTCTGCCCCGCGCGTGCCCGCATCCAGATCCGACCCGCTGTCCAGCACGACAGGTGCAATGCCGCTCTCGGCGGACAGCTCCAAATAGGCGTCCATCCGGTCCTGGGCGGTGTGCGTTCCGGCGATGCCGGATACGTAGCCGATCGAGGTGTGCCCCAGAGAGTGCAGGTGCTCCAAAGCGATCTTGATTCCGCGGCGGCTGTCGACGGTGACCGTTGGGACGGCATCGTCCCCTTCAACCCGGTCGATCACCACGACCTTGTGGCCGAAGTCGAAGCGTTTCATGGCCTCGGTATCGACCTTTGTGGACGGCGCGACGATGCCAAAGGGGGCATACATGGCCTGCATGGCGGTGAAGTATCCGTCGGTTTTGGCCGGGTCCCCGTTGGTGACGCAGAGCAGTAGCTGGTATCCGCGGTCGTCAGCTGCCTGGGTCATCGTCTTGGCAAGTTCTGCAAAGAACGGGTTCGTGATGTCAGGGACGATCAGCGGGATAAAGGTGCTGGTCTTTCGGCGAAGCGCCTGGGCGAGTGGACTCATCGTGTAGCCGAGTCCCTCGGCGACCCGGAGGATGTGCTCGCGTGTTTCACTCTTCACCGCCTCAGGGCGTGAGAACGCCCGGGAGACCGTTGACCGATGGACACCGGCAGCTTTTGCAACGACGTCGATACTCAGATCAGGCATGTTCTCTTCCTCCGTGCTGGTCGTCATAGGCCTGCCAAATGGGGCGCATGACATTTTCGAGCTGGGCCAGCGTCGGCAGGCCCCGGAATCCATCATCCAGCGTCCGGGCGACGCTCCGCACGAACGGATCGTAAAGAGGGTCGCTATCCACATTGATCTTGTCGACCTCCGTGGTGCCATCCAATGCCGTGAACGTAGCTGTACCGTCCGAATCAACAGAGGCGAATCCTGCCTCACCGACCGAGGTAAAGCTGCAGTAGCGCTTGAGCGGCGAGCCAGGGAATGCGTAGCCAACTTCCACGATGGCTTCGCGACCGTCCGGTGTCGTGATGATGAGGCTGGCATGATCCTCAACAGCCTGGCTGTGAAGAACCGATGAGAGCCGGGAGTCCACATGTGCTGCAGTCTCGCCACTGCCCCTGAGGAACAGATCGACAAAATGCGGACCCAGATTGGCCAGGCAACCCCCGCCCGCCTTGAGCGGGTCGAGCATCCAGGGATTGGCATTGTCGAGATACCGGGATGGTGGACCAGCAATAAATGAGGTTCGCTGGTAAGCGGGCCGTCCTGCCTTGGCAAGCCATTGATCTGTGGGTCCGCCGCGCTGAACCAGGGGGACAGTGGCAGGCACGCCAGCTGCCTCGGCCGCCTGACGCACGGCAGAAAGCTCGTCAAGGGAAGTGCCCAATGGCTTTTCCACGACGAACGGAATACCGCGCGCGATCAGGGCGAGACACTTTTCAGCCATCCCCTCATGGGGGCCGAAGACATATGCGAGTCCGACGTCGGGGAGATCAACCAGCTTCTGCCAGTCGGCTTCAACCGGCGCCCCCCAGCCTTCGGCCAGCTCCTGCACCTGCACGCGGGATACGTCGTCGTCACTGACTCCGATCACCTCGTGCTCTTCGGCAATGGCCGGCGCGCAGAGCGGAACATGCCAATGGGAAGCACCAAGAATGATTGTGCGTGTGTGAGTCAACCGCAATACCCCCTTGTATGAGATCGATTGCTGAGATCGGTTGCAATAACACTATGGATGGTGGGAGAGTTTGTCAACGACAACCAAACACCAGCAAGGGTCGGGCAGCTCAAGAAGTAAGAGATACCCGGCCAGAGAGAGGCCAACATGTACAAGAAACTTCGCACCCTGCAAACTATCGACGAGTCCGGGGCCGTCCTTATCGTGCGGCTGGAGAGCGCGGAGATTGCCGAGCGCGTTGCGGAAGCTGCCATCGCAGGCGGTTTCCGGGCCCTCGAGATTACACTTTCCATTCCAGGCGCTGTCGACGTGATCCGTCGGCTCGCCGCCAAACACGGCTCAACCGGCGTGGCAATCGGTGCCGGAACAGTGCTGGACGAGCACTCAGCGTACGAATGCATTCGGGCCGGCGCTCAGTTCCTGGTCAGTCCTCAGCTGAACCCCGCGATGATCCGTACCGCGAACCGATACCAGGTGCCGACAATCAGCGGCGCCTATACACCCACTGAGCTTGTTAACTCCGCCGAGGCAGGCGCCGACATCCTCAAGCTCTTCCCCACCGAAGCCGGCGGCATCCCTTACGCGAAATCAGTCCTCGCCCCGCTCGCACATCTGCCGATCATGCCGGCTGGCGGCGTAACCGTAGAGAACGTGGGCGAATGGTTCGCGGCTGGCGTGGCGGGCGTCGGCGTAGGCAGCTACGTGACGAAAGCATGGCAATCCGATGGCGACTTCTCCCGCGTCACCGAGGCCGCCAAGGAGTTCCTGTCAGCTGTGGCAGAGGCCCGCCAATGACGGCCCCCAAAGTCTTCATTGTCATCGGTCCTGCCGGCTCAGGGAAAACAACGGTTGCCCAGCAAACAGCACAAGAGTACGGGGCTGCGTACCTGGACAAGGACCGGGTCAGTGGCCGCTTCGTCGAATTCGCGCTGACCGCTACCGGGCATGCTCCCACCGACCGCGAATCCAACGACTACTATCGCGACAATTTGCTGCCCCTTGAGTACGAGACTCTCATGGATGTGGCGGGGATAAACCTGCGTCTCGGCCGGTCAGTGGTCCTTGATGCTCCCTTTGGAGCCTATTTCGGAGACCCAGACTACCTGAGTCGTGTGGCAGAAGAATTCCAATGGCCGTCGCCCGCGATCACCGTCATACGGGTCCGGGTACCTCAAGACCTTCTACGTACGCGGCTCACCCGCCGCGGACTGGAGCGAGACCAGTGGAAACTTGCCCACTGGGATGACTACTGGTCGGTATATGGCAGCCTGGAGTGCGCTTGGTCCGGAGTGAATTTCCAAGACTTCAACAATGAGGCGCCCCTTCCGGTCGATTGACGTGAACCGCGTCGGGCGATTAGTGGCAGCGAGTCGGAGGCCTACCTTCGATATCTGCGCCGCGAGCACAAGACGTTGACAAGGATCACATTTCATCCGTATCGTTGCTTGCAACCGATCTCAGCAACCGATCTCATTAATTAAGAATGAGGAGGCTGAATCAGCTTCTTTCCCACTGCAAGTCAGGCAGCGCCTATGCGTTGCGCCGGTTCTTGGCCTTGGCAGTCAGTTGTCCCGTCCAGCCGAGTTGCAGCCGGGCGAGACCCGCACACCGTTTCAGGTGTCCGGGAATATTCCAATACGCCTCCTCAGTACACGTGAAAATATGGAGAGTTCAATGAAGACCTCACAAGACGCCCTCGCCGGCCCGGGCCTTTCCGATCGTCTCAAGGCGCCCGCTCGTAGCCTCCGCAACATCGTGGCAGGCACGATCGGCCACTTCGTGGAGTGGTACGACTGGTACATTTACGGGCTGCTAGCAGCGGTGTTCTCATCACAGATATTTCCAAGTGATTCCCCGTTCGCCTCCTTGATCGCGGCACTGCTCACCTACGCGGTCGGGTTTGTTGTACGCCCCCTGAGCGGCATCATCGTCTCTCCACTGGCCGACCGTTTCGGCCGACGGCTCATCCTGACGCTGTCCGTCTCCGGGATGGCGCTCGGCTCGCTCATCATCGGCCTCACGCCTTCCTTTGCGACCATCGGCTATGCCGCGCCTGTTCTCTTTCTGGTTGCACGTATTATCCAGGGCATTTCGGCCGGCAGCGAGGGCCAGAGCGCTATTGCGTTCATGGTCGAACACGCTCCCGCGAACCGCAGGGGCCTGTTCGGTTCGTTCACCAACATGGCAAGCGGCCTGGCGACCCTCGCAGCGACCGGCGCCGCGGCGATGGTGACATCATCCTTTTCGCCCGCCGACCTCGCCGCCTGGGGCTGGCGCATCCCATTCGTCGTGGGAGGCATCCTCGGCATCGTCGGCCTGCTCCTGAGGGCACGCGCAGAAGAGACCCCTGAGTTTGAGGCAGAGTCCCTCGTCGATCAAAAGTCCGCCGCGGCCCGCCTCATGGACCTGCTTCGCGAACACCCGAAGGCGCTGCTGCAGGCAGCAGCGCTCTCTGCCCCGGCTGTGGCCTACTACACCTGGGCTACTTTCCTTCCCACCTACGCAAAGCTGACCACCGGCCGCGACCTGTCCTCCACCCTTGCCGGGAGCGTTATCGGGCTGGCCCTGCTTGTGATCATCGTGCCGGTCTGCGGCGCGCTCTCTGATCGACTCGGCCGACGCAAAATCTTTCCCATTATCGGCGCCATCGGCATGATCGTTCTCTTCTACCCCATGCTCCTGCTGCTGAACCAGCCGGGCTTTTGGGTATACGTTCTGGTATCGGCGTCCGGATGGGTTGTTCTCGGCATCTGGCAGTCGGTCTATCCGACCATCCAGGCCGAGCTGTTCCCAGCATCCGTCCGTGTATCGGGCATCGGCTTTGCACACCAGATCGTGATTGCCGTCTTCGGTGGTACCGCGCCCCTGATCGCCGCCGCATTCGTCGGCGCCGGACAGCCGATGCTCGTCGCGGTCTACATGATCGCCATTGTCGCCCTCAGCCTTATCGTCTATTTCACCCTCCCGGAGACCGGCAGCCGCGCCGCCCGGGCCACCGTAGCTCCCGCCGACCCCGAGGTACTCGAAGGCGAACGCCTGCTCCTCAGCACTCCGCGGTCCGCCGAAGAACCGACGCGTTCCCGGTAGGCACGCTGGTACCAAGTAAGCCGTGCTGGCTCGACCAGGCAAGAAGAGGTGGTGTCCGCCGAGGTCTCGTCGAGCCGCCCGGCGCGCGCCTGCGATCCCGTACGCAGGATCATAATTCAGATTGCGTAAGTGAATAGTCTTTTTCCATAAGCGAAGAATAGAGAGGATGCCTTCAAATGAACCAAATGATTATTAATACATTTTCCTATTTATGGTCATCTACGGCCATTGATGCAATAGCTGAATTGGTCGACAGCGGGTATAACACTTTTGAAGTTCCGATCAGCTCGCCACATTGCTGGCCGGACGAACTATCCGGCCCGGAGCGTTCGGCAACTCATGCAAGACTCAATGAATACGGCGCAAAAATCAGGTCACTGAACGCCGGCGGATATGACATCAACCTGGCCAGCCCTGGTGCTAACATGCGTCGCAAAAGCATCGAGCACATCAAATCGGTGATTGACTTGGCCGCAGCCTGGGAGGTCCCCGAAGTCGTGATATCCCCCGGTACAAGACGCCCGATGATCTCACCTTCACTTGAAAAGACCTACGGGTGGATGTACGAGAGCCTAGAGAATCTCATCCCGCTGGCCAAACAGGCCGGTACGCGACTGCTCTTCGAAAACACCCCCTATTGCTTCACGCCCACCATCCAGGACTTGGCAGGAGTCGTAAGCACGATCAACGACGACTCAGTCAAGATCGTGTACGACGTCGCCAACGCTGCCTACATAGGCGAGGATCCCGTAGAAAGCCTGCTCTCCCATCACGAATCCATTGGATTGGTACACATTTCTGATACAGGCACTGACACTTGGGGCCACGATCCGATCGGCACCGGAGTGATCGACTGGAACGGACTGGGCAAAGCTGTCAGGGAAACGTGCGGTGTCAACAACGTCGTCCTTGAGATCATTCGCGAGGAGAACCCCGTGCAAGAATTCGAGAAGGCGATGCATGATCTCAAAAATCGCGGCTGGGAACTAGGCAATTAACTCCCGGGTTGAACGCCGCGCCCCATCAACCGATGGTTGTTAGAAAACAATGAAATCGGCTTCCTTTGCGAATTGAACTGCAAATCGATCCGTGTTTCGCAGCCCATGATTTACTACCTCATTTTGGTAGTCAAAAATGATTCCCACGTGAATCCCTGTAAAAGGAGTGTATGCAATGAGAGCTTTGGTCAGTGGCGGAAGTAGCGGCATAGGCGCGTCTACATGCCTGAGACTCGCAGAGGCGGCTCTTGCACGTGGCGTGCACCCGATGATTGCCGTGTGTGGACACGAATCGAACAGCAGCCAAGAGCAAGTTGTTCGTTCAATCCAGTCAATGGGAGGTACCGCCATAGCATTGACGGGCGACCTCGGTAATCCCGAGGTGCCAAGTCAACTAGTAGAAGCTGCGGTAGCCGAATTCGGTGGCCTGGACGCGTTGGTAGCGAACGCTGGAATCGCCAACCCGGGCGCAATCTGTGACCTATCCATTGAGGACTGGGACGGCATGTTCTCCGTTAACCTCCGCGGCCCGTGGCTTCTTGCCAAAGCAAGCTACCCGCATTTGAGGCAGAGCCGCGGTTCCGCCTGTTTTACCTCTTCAATGTCTGGCCAGCTACCACATGCCGGATCAGGTGCTTACAGCCCCAGCAAGGCCGCCTTGACGATGCTGGCCCAAACACTTGCGCTGGAATGGGCACCTGAAGGAATTCGTGTAAATGTGGTATCCCCGGGTATGACGCATACGCGGATGACTGAAAAAATGTATGAAGATCCCCAGATCAAAAAGGCAAGAGAAGACATTATCCCGTTGTCAAGAATTGGAGATCCCATGGACATTGCGAACGTGATCGAATTTCTTGTAAGCCCGCTATCGGGTTATGTCACCGGGCAAGACATCTGTGTCGATGGTGGCTTCTCTAAGTCCATTCTTAGCCATATTCCTGGTCGACCCAGCTCTAAATCCTGAGGCCAGACCTGTACCGGCCCCGTTACCTTTTTCGTAGCCCTGGTCCTGTTGCAGGATGAAGGGTGTGTTGGCCGGTCGGTCCCGGCATGGTTTCTGCCCCCAGTCATCAATGAGCCGGGGGGTGTTGTCACCGGGACCGGCTTGGCGGCAGCTGATCGCTGATAGAGGCACGACGACGGGTCCTTCGTAACGTGGATGCCGACTCCTGCCGCCGTTGACCAGCCAGCACACGACAGGGGACGCACGAACGAGGGAGCGGGTATGGCGGTGATTCTGGATCAGCAGGACATTGAAGTTTTCATCGGCCTGGACGTCGGCAAATCTGGCCACCACGCCGTGGCACTGGACCGGGCGGGCAAGAAGCTGTTCGACAAGGCCCTGCCCAACGACGAAGCCCGACTGCGGGAGATCCTCAGTTCCCTGTCCGGGCATGGGAAAGTCCTGCTCGTCGTGGACCAGCCGGCCACCATCGGGGCACTCCCGGTCGCGGTCGCCCAGGCCTCCGGCGCAGCGGTGGGTTACCTGCCGGGCCTGGCCATGCGCCGGATCGCTGATCTCCATCCTGGTCAGGCCAAGACCGATGCCCGGGACGCGGCGATCATTGCAGAAGCCGCCCGGACCATGCCGCACACGCTACGGAGCATCGCCGTGGATGACGAGACTCTGGCCGAACCCGGTGTCCTCTGTGGTTTCGATGACGACCTCGCCGCCCAGATCACGGCAACGTCCAACCGCATCCGCGGCCTGCTGACCCAGATCCACCCAGCCTTGGAGCGGGCGCTTGGCCCGCACCTGGACCACCCAGCGGTGGCCGATCTACTCACCCGCTATCCGACCCCGGCAACACTGAAGACGGCCGGCCGCGGACACTTCCGGGCCCGGCTGAGGAAACACGCCCCACGCGCCGCCGAACGCCTCACCGAAGCAGTCTTCGCTGCTCTTAGCCAGCAGTCCGTGGTGGTCGTGGGCACCAGCGCGGCCGGGATCGTCCTGCCGAGACTGGCCGAGCAGCTTCTGGCCCTGCGCCACCAGCGGGACGACATCGCCGCCCGGGTCGAGGCCCTCGTGGAGGCCCACCCTCTTCACAAGGTCCTGACCTCGATGCCCGGCGTCGGGGTCAGGACCTGCGCACGAATCCTCACAGAAGTCACCGGCAAACACTTCGCCAGCGCCGCCCACCTGGCCTCCTACGCCGGGATCGCCCCCGTCACAAGACGTTCGGGAACCTCCATCCGCGGCGAACACACCAGCCGGAGAGGAAACAAGAAACTCAAACGCGCCCTGTTTCTCTCCGCCTTCGCGGCCCTTCACCACCCGCCGTCGCGGGCCTACTACGACCGCAAACGAGCCGAAGGGAAACGCCACAACCAGGCACTCATAGCCCTCGCACGCCGACGCTCAGACGTCCTCTTCGCCATGCTCCGCGACGGAACGCTCTACCAAGACCCCGAACCGAGAACGCTGCCCTCAGCCGCTTGACGAAAACCATAGAGGCACGTTACCTACTTCTTAGTAGCCCCTTAACGAGTAAGACACTCCTGTCCTCGAGGGACTGTCCGATAAACGGTGTGTAGGCTCCGGCGGTTTTCATTAGTGGATAGTTCTTTCGAACCGGCCGGCGAAGGTAATAGCGAACGCGTTTAGTGCTGGCTTCCACCTCATCACCCAGCGTGCCCGACTGCCACCGGTTGGATCAAGGGACCTGGTGACGAGGTACAGGCATTTCAGGGCGGCGGTTTCGTTCGGGAAGTGCCAGCGGGCCCTTACTGCCCTTCGGTAGCGGGCGTTGATCGATTCAATCGCGTTCGTCGTGCAGATCACCCGGCGGATCTCCACGTCGTACTCCAGGAATGGCACAAACTCAGCCCAGGAGGACTCCCAAAGCCGCACGATTGCCGGATATCGCTGGCCCCATTCGGCAGTGAACTCGGCGAACCGGTCCTTTGCCGCTTTCTCGGACGGGGCCGTGTAGACGGGCTTGAGTGCCTTGACGATGCCGTCGCGGTGCTGGCGCCCGGCGTATCGGAAGCTGTTGCGGATCAAGTACACGATGCACTGCTGCACCACCGTTCGCTCCCACGTGGTCGTGATCGCTTCCGGCAGGCCCTTGAGCCCATCGCAGACGGCGATCAAGACATCCTCCACACCCCGGTTCTTCAGCTCGGAGAATACCTGCAGCCAGAACCGTGCACCCTCGCCACCGTCGCCGGCCCAGATGCCCAGAATCTCCCGCTCCCCGTTTGTGGTGACCCCCATGACGACATAGAACGCGGTGTTACGCACCTGCCCGTCACGAACCTTGACCACGACCGCATCAACGAACAGCACCGGATAGATCGGATCCAAAGGCCGGGCCGACCATTCGGCCAGTTCCCCAGTGACCTTCTCCGTGATGCGGCTGATGGTGTCTTTAGAGACCCTGGCCGTATAGACCTCCTCGAAGTGCGCGGCGATTTCCCCCGTGGTGAGCCCCCGGGCAGAGAGCGAGAGCACGATCTGGTCGATCCCGTCCAGACGCCGTTTCCGCTTAGGCACGATCACCGGCTCGAACGAGCCGTCCCGATCCCGCGGCACCTCGATCTCGACCGGCCCGATCTCGGTTAGCACGGTCTTTGATCTGGTGCCGTTGCGCATGTTGGCTGCGAGCGGTCTCTGGCCATGCTCGTGCCCGAGGTGCTCGGTCAGCTCGGCTTCCAGCGCGGTCTCCAGCACATTCCTCGTGAGCTGGTTCAATAGCCCACCGGGGCCCACCAGACTCACGCCCTGTTCCTTGGCCTGCGCGAGCAACTGCTCCGCAAGCTCCTTCTGATCGATGGTCTCTCCCGTCACAGGATCGATCATCACACCTGCTATTGCGGTCGTGGACTCTGACACGGCCATCTCCTTTCGGATCAGGCCGGACCCCACACACCGTTATTCAGACAGTCCCGTCCTCGACTATTGACCCGCGCAAACAGTTGCTGCTTGTGACGGAGGCTACGTTGAAAGTGGTTTGGACATTGAAACAAGACCAAATCCTTGCTCGGGGATTGGTTAAACCACCACTATCTGAAGCATCACACTTAAGGCAACATCAATGCACGCTGCTGAATTGACGGTTTGGGCTTGGTGTCATGGAGTCGGCAGCGCCAAAGTCACGCAAGTACCTCTCTTAGAGGCCACTTGTTCACAGCCGTCGAAACCTTACGACCCAAGGAGACCACCTGACCTACAAATGGAGCCAGCGGGGCGCGTAAGCCGATTCTGACGGTGGCCCGCAGCCGCCGTCGTCAGAGTGCACGGAGTTGGTTTCTTGGTGCTTGTACCAGCAGAGCGTCAAAACTTCACGTTTCGAGCTCAGCGCCCACCGAGGCGGCCAAGTATTCACGACCTCGAGAGAAGATCTCGACCACCTTGAGAAGAAGAAAGGGTGTTTCACCATGACCCATCCACAGGTAGCTGCAACCGAACTCGAACTGGTGGATCTCGACCACTGGGGAATGATGACCAGCGACGAAGACTTGGCGAACACGTTGCCGAGCCGGGACATTGCCACTTACGAGTTATCAGAAAACGACACGGTATCCGAGTACCACCTGACGTCCGAGTCGCTTCCTCAGGACGGCGTTCCTGCCGGGAAGTACTACCACTTCAGGTGGACCAGTCACACCGTATATCCGGGCGTCACCAGCAGCGTCTATCTGTACCTGCCCCACGGCGCTGAAGAGGCTGAATCGGTCAACCTGATGGTCTGCCTGGACGGCCTGGAGTACGCCGGAGAGAAGTGCCGGGCCACCACGGTGCTGGACAACCTCGTGCACACAGGCGAAATCCCCATGACCGTTGGCCTCTTCCACAACCCGGGCGAGACCGGACCTGGCTACCCAATCTATGGCGGGAGCACCAACCGTGCTGTCGAGTACGACACAGTGAGCGAGGACTTCGCCCGCTACCTCGTGGAGGAGCTTTTTCCTGTCATCCGGACCAAAGTCAGGCTCACGGACGACCCCAGGGGCCGCGTCATCAGCGGCTTCAGCTCCGGCGGCGCCGGCGCCTTCACCGCTGCCTTCCACCGCCCGGACGAGTTCGGAAACGTGATCTCTCACTGCGGCAGCTTCATCAACATCCGCGGTGCGCACAACCTGCCCAGCATGGTCCGGCGCACCCCACGCAAGCCAATCCGCGTCTGGCACCAATCGGGCACGCGCGACGTCGACATCATCTACGGCAACATCCCCATCGCCAACCACGACCTCGACGCCGCCCTGAAGTACCGCCGCTACGATTCCATGTTCGTATTCGGCAGCGCCGGACACACCCTCGGGCACGCCGGCGCGGTGTTCCCCGAGACACTCCGATGGATCTTCCGAGACCAGATTGAAGACAAATGACAGTGGATACCAAGGCACAGGAATTGAGCAGTGTAATGAACGCTGAGATGGACGCCACGGCGTCTGTGCAGGTGGATTTTGATGTCCCAGCGCGGATGCGGGACGGTGTCGTGCTGCGGGCTGACGTCTACCGGCCTTCCGGGGTAGGGCCCTGGCCTACCTTGGTCGTGCGCACTCCTTACAATAAGGGCGGCGCCGCTGACAATGTCTGGAATGGTTTCTCTCCGACCGAAGTGGCCCGAAGCGGGTTCATCATGGTCATCCAGGATGTCCGTGGACGTTATGCGTCGGACGGTGTCTGGGAACCGTTGCGCCACGAGGGTCCTGACGGCTTCGACACGATTGCCTGGGCCGCCCAGCTCGCCGGCTCCAACGGCCGGGTCGGCATGGTCGGTGGCAGTTACTGCGGGAACACACAATGGCAGGCCGCGATCCAGCAGCCGCCCGCGTTGAAGGCGATCACTCCCCTGATGACATGGACGGATCCGAGTGAAGCCCTGGTCGCCCGGGGTGGTGCAACCCAAATATCGGTCATTACGTCGTGGTCTCTGGCTGCCGGGTTCGACTGGTTGTCACGTCAGAGACTGACTGACAAGGAGATGACCGACCGCGTCGCCTCCTTGGTTGAAGACTTCGATGGTCTCGAGTCAGACGGCTTCTGGGGACTACCAATCACGGACCTCCCCGTGCTGCGACGGTACGGTACGCCCGTGTTCGTGGAGCCCGGCGCAGCCACTGATGTGGATGCCACGCAGCACATGCGCGTGCGCGGGAGCCACCCGCGTGTCCAGGTCCCGAGCCTGCACAGTGGAGGCTGGTACGACAGCTGCCTGCAGGGAACCATCGACAACTTCACAGCAATGCGCGACCTCGGGCGGGAGTCACGGCTGATCATCGGCCCATGGACCCACGAAGACTTCGGCAACCGGATCGGCGCGCAAGATTTCGGAATTATGTCCAGCCGGAACGCGGGGGCCCATCCGAATGGGAGCTGGAGCGATGAGGTACTGGCGTTTCTCCGCCGCCACCTCACCGATGATGCACCTGCAATTACCTCAGCGCCGGTGCGTATATTCGTCATGGGACTCAACCAATGGCGCGACGAGGACGCCTGGCCCCTCCAGCGCTCACGCGACGTGCGCTGGAACCTGCACCCCGGTGGTGGCCTTGGCGCAGCGGAACTGCCCCTCGGGGCGGAACCCAGTGAGATCGACTACGACCCTGCCGACCCGGTCCCCACGCATGGCGGGACCCTCGGCGTCGGCCCCGGACGGGGACCAATTGACCAAACATTGGTTGAGTCACGACCTGACGTGCTCACCTTCACCTCCGCGGTCCTTGAGGAAAACCTGGAAGTAACAGGACGGATCCGTGTACGCCTGCACGTGCAGAGCACAGCACCCTCGACTGACTGGGTCGCCCGCCTGTGCGATGTGGACCCTGACGGGCGGTCTCTAAACCTGACCGATGGAATCCTCCGCATAGACAGCGGTGCAGACGAGGCTCAGGAGATCGAGATCGATCTTTGGTCAACAAGCAACGTGTTCCTGGCGGGACACAGGATCAGGGTGCAAGTCACCAACAGTTGCTTCCCGCGGTGGGACCGGAACCTGAACACGGGTGACCAAAGGGGGACGGAGTTCGTCACCGCGCATCAGCGGCTCTACCACGACGCCAGCCGTCCGTCGTATATCGAGCTGCCTGTGGTCCCGGAGGAAGAGGAGCGAGCTTCAGGCACCTAGATGTACTGTCCCGGCAGGTTGGTGACACGGGGATTGATTTGACGCAATAAGAGGACCTCCGGGTGTTGTGTGGTGCTTGTCAAGAGCGAACGCAAACCAGGAGGTCCTCGTGTCC
Source organism: Arthrobacter sp. ISL-48 (assembly GCF_018613805.1). Taxonomy (GTDB): domain Bacteria; phylum Actinomycetota; class Actinomycetes; order Actinomycetales; family Micrococcaceae; genus Arthrobacter. The sequence continues at coordinate 387 of NZ_JAGGPL010000019.1, read as the reverse complement.
CACCGTAACGCGTTTTTGGCGTATTCGGGTCGTTTGCAGCTGGCGCGCTGCATCGTGGTTGATGGGTGGCCGTTGCGTCGTGCCGCCGAAAGATTTCATGTCTCGGTCCCGACCGCGGTGCGCTGGTCACGCCGCTACCGGGAACTGGGCGAAGCCGGGCTGGAGGACCGTCGGAGCCGGCCCCTGAGCTGCCCTTACCAGACCCGGATACGCACGGAGCGGCGGGTGCTGGGACTGCGGGTGAACCGGCGCTGGGGCCCGGCCCGGATCGCTTACCACCTGCACCTGAATGTCTCCACGGTCCACCGCATCCTGACCCGCTACCTCTGCCCGCCGCTGCGCTTCACCGACCCGGCCACCGGGATCAGGGGACTGCCCCCGGTTCTG
>NZ_JAGGPL010000001.1 GCF_018613805.1 Arthrobacter sp. ISL-48 | reverse complement strand
AGTTTTTCATGGCCGCTAACAGACTGATGCGCCCTGACGTGCCTTGCCGATGCGTCGACGCGTGATCGTGCACGACGCGTGAACGATCGTCTGATGCTTTGTCTCCCGTGTCTGCCGCGTGCTGTTGACCGCCGCCCGTGCCATTGCATCGTCACGACGACATGGGGTCGACACCCCCTCCCTCCGGGCACCTAATTCCTCCCGGTGCGTTCGGGTGCTCGCAAATGCACGAGTCTGGGCAAACGATAATCATTCACTTTCGTCCGATTTGGGATCTCTTTGCGGAGTTGGAAAGTCGAGAGTTCGAAGGCTTACCCGCACTACCTGCGTGGGTGGCTTTCGCATGAGCTCCTTCACTGCTTGTTCGCTCTCAATAAGGTCAGCCCGGCACATGGCTGCCAAATCGATGCGAGTTCCTTCAACATCGCCACGAAGCCCGTCAAGTTTAGCGGCCCGCGCCTCAGGCGATATATCCTCATCAAGCGCGACGGCTAAACATTTCCCCATGCCCTCCTGCGCCTTGTCGAACAGGTCGACTATTTCCCGAGGGGCAAGAAGTCGAATGGGCGAACCCTTCACGACGTCGGCGGCATCAGTCAGCCGTGATCGGTTCTTCTCAGACTCGGTGTGATACACGAGGTTGAGGACTACACGCGAAGTCTCAAAGAACTCGACATAAGATTCTTGTTTCTTGTCTCTCAGCCACCGTGCGTGTTCCTCATTTCGGTCGGACTTCTGCTTCTTGAAGCCGAAAAAGCCATTGATGACCGCGGCACCAACGGCTCCTCCGAGCAGGGCAAACAAGGGCATCCACGGCTGTAAGTCCATAGATGTACAGTAGCTTCCATTCTCGCTACCACCCCGTACCCGTATATGTGTAACGGGTACACGGGTTTGCAACCCGTTCTCACACGAGTTCAGTGGGTTACATGGGTTCGGTCTGTCGCCTGGAATTTCCGGGGTCTAAACCCGCTGAATATGGCCTAGCAAGAACGACCCCGCGCCACGGACCAAAAATGAACACGCTGCGCCTGAGATACACGGGTTCACGAGTTTGTAGTCTTCTCCAATGAATATCGAATCCAAGACAACTAAGCAGTTGTGCCCTGAATGGGGGCTCCGAGACCATCACATGGGACCACTTCGTTCAGGAGCTGCTAACCCCGAGGCCAGGATGAACTTCTGGATGGCCAATGTGAAGATGGGCACCCGCTGGGTGAAGATCTAGTGCGTGATCGATGAGCGCAATCTGATGTGATCAGCAGATATTTTTGGCGCCTAGGGAGCATCAAAATGCGCGACTTTTCAACGATTTCGCTCTGCCGCCTGTGCTTCTGCGAAAGTTCAGATCCCACCGTCACCGCCGTTGCATGCGGTCAGGACGGGGCGCCTGAATTCACCGGGCCGGGTCTGGTACCAGGAGCGGTACGGCCATATGAATGGGTTTCCGGTTGGCGTGTCTAGCAAGCCGTTGACCGAGGTCCGCCCCTCTAGCTCGCGGGGTTTGTTCCTTCTCTATTCCTCGACCCTAGGCCGGTGCCACCGCACGCGATACTAAAACAAGCTACGGGCAAACGTTGCGTCCCGGGGTAAGGATCGGCCTCGTCACGGAATGGAAGCATAGGTCCAGCCATCGTGAGTGTTCTTCATCCCATGCCGGTCTACTCAAGTTCCCTCGGGCTGGTTCGTCTCTTGGCGGCGTCTGCGACCGCGGGCCCGGCCCTCTCTCCAGCCGGGGATAACAGCGTCCAGTCGGGCTTCCTTCGCCGAGTCGAGCCGGCCCGCCCGGCGGTCGATGCGCTGGCCGTGGAGCCACACGCCCAGGACGCGTTCTTCCTTCAAATCGGTTTTGTTGTGCCGGGGCCAATCGTTTCCGGCAGCCAGGTAGTCGGCCACTTCGGTCAGGCGCTGCTTCCAGCGCGCCTCGTCATCGGCCTTTTTCGTCGATGGGTTTTGTTGCCATCGAGGGATGCCGTCCAGAGCTTCCTTGTAGATAGGGGAGAGGATCCCCCGCACGGCTTCTTGCCGCCGCCGGTGGAGCCAGACACCCAATGCCCGTTCTCGGGCTGAGGAACCTGAGGTTGTAGGGAGGCGGCCCTCTGCCCTATACAGGGCGAGGACGTCTTCCAGATTCTGCCGCCCTGCGGAGGTGATCCGTGGAGAGGTGGGGACGGCATCGCGGTGCTCGTCCCTGATGGAAGGCTCCAGCCCGGCCGCAAGGGCCAGGTGATAGCGGACGGTAGTTTCAGCCACCCCGGCGCCGGCGGCGATCTTCCCGGTCGTGATGCCTTGCTGGTACATCTGCACCCATTCGGGATCCGGAGCCGACCGCTTCAGCCCCGTCATAGATGCCGGGAGTCTTTGATTCCGGAGCCACACCCGGGGCTTTGCATAGTAGAGCAGAACATCCTCAAACCCTACCGGCCCTAAATCCGGGATACTCCCTGTTCCGGCAACGGGCTGATTCCTGCGACCTTGTGCTCGTTCAGACATTTGGTGTCAGTAGAGTTGAAATACTTGCTGCGCCGTGGAGACCCCAGGACATTTCGAACGCTTTAGGGATCATCCGGACCAGCCTGGCCGACAGTTGCGATGCCGCGAACGGCTCGTCCTTGCCTTTGTTATAAACCATACCCGGGATGCTGACCGAAGTTGCGCTCTGAAGTTTATCAACCACCGACCGTTAGAGGCCGTGCGCACGCTCCATAAAACGTGGCGTTGGTGATGCTGGTCGCCTCGATGACGCGCAGCTGCCGGGTGTGCTCCACCGCCATGCGCACCACGGCCCGCCCCACTCCGCTGCCTGGTGCGTACGCCGGGTCCACCGCCAGCATCCGGAACTCCAGCTCCCTGTCCGCGGCGATCTTGCTGTACGACTGGCCGGCGAACGTCAGCGCCACCGCCGCCACCACCTTCCCCGCAGGCTCCGCCACCCACACCCTTGGATGCTCGGCGCGGTGCTCCACGTCCTCCAGCACCCTCATGTAGGGATGGTCTGCCTGGAAGTGACCGGCGCCGAGGTACGCATCGCGGGTGACGCGGCGGACCTCGGGAAAATCCAACGGCGCCGCCCGCCTCAGTGGACGGTCACCGAACGCCCGTGGCCGGCGAGGTCCGCTCCACGTAATGGCTCAACTGTGCCAAATCCGGCTGCGATGAGGGGTCGCCCACGGCGTCGGCTCCGACGGCGTTGGCCACGGCGAGGGCGCGGGTGTAGTCCAGTCCGCTCCGCAGGGCCAGGACCAGGGCGGCGCAGAAGGCGTCCCCGGCGCCAACCGTATTCACGACTCTGACAGCAGACGCCGGTGCTTCGGCCACCTTCTGGCCGTGTTCGAACATCGCCGAACCGTCCCCGCCGTACGTCACCGCCACCAGGTTGGCCTGCGCGAGGGCAGGGATCAGGGCGTACTCGCTCTCGTTGACGATCACCAGGTCGCAGCGTTCCAGCAGCTCCGTCGGCAGGTCCATGGCCGGCGCCGCGTTCAACACAAAGTAGCCCTTCGCTCGCCGGGCGGCCTCCAGCACCAGCGGCAGGCCCACCTCCAGCTGGCACAGCACCGTCTCGTCCGGGCCGAACTCGACCCCGTCGAGAGAGGCTCGAGTTGGCGCCCGGGCACACCACGATCTGGTTTTCCCCGTCGCGGTCCACCACGATCAGTGCCGTTCCCGTGGCTTCCGGAAGGACCGCGACACCTGCGGTGTCGACGCCCGCAGCCGCCAGGGCGTCCAGCATCTTCTGTCCCTGAGCATCGTTGCCCACGGCGCCGACCATCCGGGCGCCGCCGCCCAGCCGCGCAGCTGCGGCAGCTTGGTTGGCGCCCTTGCCGCCCGGCTGTTCGGACAGCACGGCGCCGCCGATGGTTTCGCCCGCGGTGGGGAGCCTAGTATCGCGCAGGCGGCGGACACGCTCGCTAGCCGCTCCGACGTCGTCGTCCTAGCCCAAGCCAGCATGGAACCCGCTGTGGCCCTCCTGACCGGCCTCGCAACACCCGTCCTTACTAGCCCTCGCTCCGCCGTGGAGGCTGTGGCGGCAGCGATCATGGTCTGCGGCAGTCTGCGAGACTAGGCTGCCAGAAGCCGGGGCCAGAATCCTCGGGCATCACTTGGGGGACAAGAATGATTACAGACATAACTGCCGGCGCGGATCAATCAGGAGGCGCGTGCGCCCGGGTGCGCCGGCGGGTCCACTGGATGTTTTGGCTGCCAACCCTTGCCATCTGTTTGCCGCTGATCTTCCTGCTCATCACCTTCGGCTGGGAAATTTCCCTGCTTGCCGCATGGCTGATGTCCGGTGACGTTGTTCCCGGGCACCCTGACTACGCAAACGTCCAGGGCCAGCTGAACGGCAGGCTGATAGGGGTGGGCGTGCTCGTCGTTCTGCTCGGTGGCTACCTGCTCGTCTGGATCAGGTGGTACCGAAAGGCGCTGAGCCGGGCCAGCGTCATCCGGACGTTGGGTACAGCTAACTAGGGGAGCGGCTGCCGTTCGCCGACGCTGACGGAAGTGGCGGACGTGACGTACTCCCGCCGTCGTCGTTCCAGCCTCTGCTGCTGCCCCGGAGACGGGATCCGGGCGCGTTTCGTGCGGTTGCACCTGGCGCAGGCAGCCACGAAGTTCTGCAGGCTGGAGGAGCCGCCCTTGGACCATGGATAAAAGTGGTCACCATGCTCGGCGGGACGGCCACAGCGGCGGCCGAACCCCACCTCCAGTTCACAGCCGCCGCCGGCCCTCACCATCCCCTCGCGGCGCTGCTGGCGGGTGAAGCGCCGGACGGGATCCCGGCGTCGGACGTCCCGGCTGTTGACGACGGCGGCCAGAATGCCGAGCACAACGACGGCCAGACCGGGGAGCGTGACCGCGGCGACGACGCCGTCCGCCAAGCCCCGCAGAACCTCCCCGGGAGTGGAGGGGCTTGTACCAGGGATGTGTATGGCCTGTGGCATGAGTGCGGTTACCAAGGAGAGAGCGAGCCACACCATCACCGCAGAGTACGCCAGGCGTAGGCCCTGACGCGTCCAATATATGCGGCCCAGTTCCACCATCGAGTCGTCCCCCATATCGTTTGGAGCATCAGTAAGTATCGTCAAGCGTTACTGCCAGATCCGGCTCTAAGCACAGCGAGCGCGGGGAGACGGACCTGCTCGATGGCAGGTCATCACTCGCATCCCACACCGTCGCCATCCCTGTCGAGACCATAGATGTCAGATCCGACGACGGTGACGGGTCCCCTCACGTACGCGGGACCGTTGCCGCTTCCTCCGGCGCAGTCGACGTCGGAGGCAATCGGCACGCAGGGGCCCGCATAGTTTGGATCGCATCCGGAAGGAGCCGCGGGGGCGGCAGGCTGTACGGGCGCCTGGACTTTCGGCGCTGGCGCCGCCGCCGCTACCGCTGCCGCCGCTGCGGCGGCTTGCTGCTGGCGCGCCGCCTCCTCGGCCGCAGCCTGTTGGCGGGCCGCCTCCACAGCGGCCTGTTCCTGGGCTGCCTTCGCCGCAGCGTCTTGCGCTGCCTTGTCCGCAGCTGCCTTCTCAGCAGCCACCTTCGCAGCCGCCGCTCGGGCATCCAACACCCGTTTCGATTCCGACTGCTCCATCCACAGCAGAGTCCCTGCGTCGCTCTTAGTGCAGATGAAGACCTTGGGCGGGTACGGCTCGGTCGCGCTTTCGGTGATGCAGGAGGAAGACGCCGGAGCAGTTCGAGTGGGTGTTGGCGTAGCCATCGAGGAGGGGGACTCGCTGGCAACAGCAGCCTTGGACGAGGTGGCCGATTGGCCGCATGCCGTCGCTGAAATGAGTACGGCGACAGCTACAGCCGCACCAGCCAGCCGACGTCGAGAAATCCATGTACGCAGCGAGGTCCCGACCACGTCGTCAACCTCATTGTTGACCGGCTTTCGCGGTTGATTGCTTCGAGAATGTGTATTCACTTATTGCCCCATTATTTAGATAGATGCGAATTGCTCGCCGAGTGCAACCCCGTAGCCTGAAGCAAAAGGGGTCATGAGCTTTCCCAAAATCATCTGAGATGCACTCCGTTGTCATGCTGCGGGATCTGATCATCGCCACGTACCGGCTGTTAGCTGCGACCAGCGGTGGAGTCCGTGTGAAATTCCTGGCCAAGTATGTCGTTGAGTCAGCACGGGAAGTGCTTTGTCTGAGCGCAGGAAGAGCAGGACCATGGGAGCAATCCTGATCCTCCTGCCTCAATGCCTCCGCAGTTTCTTCCCAGCTTTGGCGCAGGAACATGAACCAACGATTCAACTTCGTTTTCCTTGCCTTGCGGCCGACACCTAGCTTGCGCGGGGCCCTTCGAGGAAAGCGAAATGGCTCTACCTCACTGTGGCTGTGCTTCAGTCAGCCGGACATTGGGGCGTTGTGCACAGGCCGGGGGAGTGGACTCCCTCATACAAGGCCGTGTTGTTGCTCAGGCGGCGTGACGATGAGCATAGGGACACCCTCAAACGGGAGTGGTGCATCCGGGCTGTCGCACCAAGGTTCCTCCGCCAAGTTTGGCCGGCACTGACGCGATGGCGCTGAGCGGCAGTTAACGAGGACGGTGAACAATGGCATTGAACAACGCACCCCAACGATGCTCGGCTGCGGCAGAGGTTTTGGGATAGTGATTCCCTGGGACCGGCACTATGGACCATTTCCGTCCCAGCCCTGTTGCAACACTCGTGGAATTCCGGGTGGAACTCGGTACTACCACTTCGTCTTCATCCGGAGCGATGACCACCACAGGCGTATTGCAGTTCCGGACCTGTTGTTCGCCGTCGTCGGAACCTCCCTCGGCAAGCGTGAACCGAGCTGCAGCCCACATTCGGAACTCCGGGTCGTCCTTGTGTAGCTGGATGTGATTTGGGAGGTCGAGTATGGGAGACATGGCGACCACCTGCCTCGCGTCGACGTGATCGGCAAGCTGAAGTCCCACCCAAGCGCCGAAGCTGACGCCGAAGATGGAGACCTCGGACGTTCCGCGCGTGGCAGAAACCCCAGCGATCGCCTCTGCCGTTTCCCGGACCGCGGTGTCCCAGTTCTGCCATGCACGCTCCTGGAAGGAGGAGCCAAAGCCTGCGGAGCCCGGATAGTTGATGATGAGCAAGTCAAAGCCGGCGTCAAGAACAGCTCGGTAAGTGCCGCCGTATCTGAGGTCGTCGAGCTCATGGCTGTCTGGGCCACCGTGAAGACAGACCACGAGTTCCTGGCCCCGCGGCTGGTGACCGTGCACATAAATGCACGGCAAGCCTGCCGGGGTGATGTGATCGGCCCTTAGATCACTCCTTTCAGCGGCGATCCCGGCAATGACGCCCCACTGGGTCCGCCAGGACGATCCGATCACCAGACCTGCGGAGCGGACCACCGGGTCAACGGCGGCCCCCATGGCGAAAACCTGGGACGTTCCGCAGGGAGTGTCCATGAACGTGAAGGACTCGCCGCCGGGTTCCATATGCAGCAGCCGTTGTCCCAGTTCGGCATGGATGCCATAGGCCGTTATGCGTGTGTCGGACGCGGCAAGAGAAATCAGGGACCAGCCGTTGGGGGAGGAGATATCCTCTTCTCCTGTGCTGCGGACTATGGAAAATCGGGCTCCGGACTTATTTGACCGCTTGACCACAACGAACTCCGATGCGGCGGCAATGATCGAACCGACGCCATGCCTTACCTGCTTCCCATCGCGGACCATGCTCCAGCCGAACTCCGATTCAGCAACAAGGGTCCCGTCAGTGAGGATGCATTTGGGTGTGCCTTGGACGGGCGCTGCCGGCCGCAGATTCCCGGACCGCATGTCCATGAGGAGAGTGGGCCCCGCCGCTGTCAGCGATTCGAAAACCAGGCAGAGTGTGGCTTCTTCCGCATCTGGGATGAGGCTGGCAATATGGTGGGTCCCTTCTGGTGGCGACGGGTGGGCGCGCTCGCGGGGTTGGCCCAGGCCCGTCGCGACAAGGGGAAACTCCTTCACAGTCATGGTGGGAAAAGCATGGATGAGGTCGTAGACAAAAGGGCGGCCAGGTACACAAAAGGGTGCCTCAAAGCCGGTGAGCGGCACCGGGTCATACGTGCCGGTGCCACCCCGTCCCTGGCCCGAAATGCGGTATAGGCAGCCCTCGAGTTGGCTGAAGGCAAAGAGGGTTGTGTCTGCAAGTGCGATGGGGATGAGGTGATCCTCATCGAAGAGGGACGCGACAGGCATGGTCACGCTACCTTCACCATCGACTCGCTCCGGACGTTGCGGAGCAGCACGGGCAGAAGTACGGCGTTGAGCAGCGTAATGGCGCCAGCGGTGAGCAGCAGCCCCTCCGGACCCACGTTGAGCCAAAGAGGTGCGCCGAGCACGCCACCAAGCGTATCTCCAACCAGGAACGCAGTTTGTGAGATCCCGAATATCAAACCTGTTGCCTGGGCGGGGATAACGGCGTACTGGATCGTTTCCTCAGATGCGATCGCAAGCGACACAAAAGCCGCCCGGACGATGAAAATGACCGCTATCCACGGAGCTCCGAGCCCCAAAGCGAGAGCAGCCGCCAGCGTAATGACTCCGGTAAGGACTTCAGACACAGCGAACAGCGCGAACGGCCGGCTGCCGGTGCTATAGCGGGAGAAGAGCCAGGTGGCACCCATTTGAGCGACGCTCATGAACGCCATTATCAAGGCCGCCTGTGCTGCGGTGGCGCCACCGTTGGTCAGGATCAGTGGCAAATAGGGTGCCACCAGGCTGACATAAAAGCCGGAGAGCAAGCCGATGATGGCCAGCCTTAAGGCCAACGCCTTGTAGCGCCGCCGATCGGCGGCCACGTCCACCGCCGGTGGCACGGAACTTGGGAGACTGCTGGCCGCCGCGGGTTTCGGCGAGAGCAGCACCCACACAAATGCTGCTGCCACGAGTGCGGGGGCAATCAGCAAAGCCGTCTTCGCCCCATCCCCTTGGGTTGCCGCCAGCGCGAAGATCGATGCCGCCCCGACCGTGCCAAGCAGCAGGCCCGCCTGGTTCCCGAGGCTCCGTGCTCCCACGATCTGGGGGATCTCCTCATCGGATGCCGTGGCCCGCACCCACGGCCTGATCGCTACGAGAACCAGGGAGGCGCCTGCACCTGCAACAGCGGAGAAGATAACCACTGGAATAACATCCGTAAACAGGCGACCGGTAATTCCAATTCCATAAACAAGCGTGCCCAGACGAACTGAGTTGAGCCCGCCAAAGCGATCTGCAAAGGCACCCCAAGCGAATGAGAATCCCCCGACGACTGCCATAACAGCGTAGCCGATGCCGAATGCGACCAATGCATCGAGTTGTTCGAAATAGAGTGGTTGTGCGACCTTTGACATCCACATTCCACCAGCAAAGAGAACGGTGAAGACCCCGAGCTGTCGCCGCAATCCGAGCGTCATGCGGGAATGCTCAGAATTGCTTCACGGTTCGCTGCCAGAACGTCGGAGTCCGGGAACAATGCCAGTCCTACCTCTATCGGTTTCAAAGCGTCAGTGTAGCGGCCTTGCCGGACTGAGATCTCGGCGCTCAGCGATGCCCTGCGTTCGGCCTCTTCCCTTGGCAGGGCGCTGTGGATCCAGCCGTCAATGTGATGGACGGCTTCATCCAGGCGCTCCGCCAGGATGAGGCTGTAGACAAGGTTAGTGGGATGCGCGTAAGACGCGGGATCCAGCGAAGCTGCCCGTGCATGGGCCTGTGCGGCTGCCTCGTGTGAACCGAGTTCCCCTTCGTACACTCCGATCAGGCCCCATGCGGAAGCCAAGGTGTCATCCAGTTCCACGGCCCGCCGGCAGGCCTTCAGAGCAGCAGTGAACTCGCCGCCCGAGGCGAGGCATTTCGCTGCTTCCAAGTGGTACTCGGGCATATGGGGGTCGACGTCCAGGAGCTCAAGGTAGGTTGCAATGGCCGCGGGCAGATTTCCGATTTGCTTATAGCACTGGGCAAGGTTGTAGATGAGTACGGACCGGTGGATCGCCACCTTTTCGCCGGTTTGGGTGAGGGTTTCGATGCCCCAGCGAAGGAGCCGGATGGCCTCGTCTACGTTGCCACGGCGAAAAAGTATGAGTGCGTAGCCGTTCCTGTTGAAGACCTCGTCAAAGACGACGGCGTCGTCGTCGCGGTCTTGGCGATCCAGCTGCTGAATGAGCGTATAGGCCTCGTTCAGCAACTCATCGCTGCGGTCCAGGCTCCGAAGGCCGGCAGGGTGGTGGCGGGCATAAAGCATGGCTTTTCCGTAGAGGGCCCGGATTGCGTCGAGAGGCTCTCCGGACGTGCTCCAACGGTCGTAGTAGAACTCGGCCTGGACTGTCTCATCCACCATGGCGTGGGCAAGGGCCATAAGGTTCCACACCCGAGGTGACTGCTCAACCTCCTGCAACAGCTGCCCGAGATTGAGCGCTGTCCATGCATCTCCTGAGTTCACGTAATCGAACGCCAAAGAGGCGATCTGTCCCGTATGGTCCCCCCTCGATGACGATGGCAGCATGCCCAGCAAGGCCTGTTCCTCGGCCAGGAAAAGAGGACCTGACGCTTGGACATCGCTGTCGAAACGGAGCTGTACTGACCAGCCACCTACGCGAACTGCTGCGTCCAGGAAATCGCGGCTGGGCCGGTCCAAGGCGAGGGCATCTGTCACCTGGATTTCAATGGGACCAAAGGTTCGCCGGACGTATTGAGCAATTTTGATGTAGCTTCGTCGTGCTCGCTGATGCTGGAAGAACCGGATCTGCTCGTTGGACGTCGCAGCATCAGTAAGGCTGGTCGAACCCGCCCGTACTTTGGCTGCCAGTTTGGTGTCCAGGGGATAGAGAAGCCGAAGGCTCAGGGATAGGTCGTCCGGGTGCGCGTCCGGAGTCACGCCGAAATGTTGCAGGACGGCTTTCACAACGCCGAATGAAATGGGGGAGTGGGGTGAGGCGCTAACGCAGAACAATCCCTTAAATGTAGCCAAGGCAGGGGTGCCGGCCCATGACCGGCACCCCTGCAAAGGGACCTAGATGGTGGTTGCTTTTCCGCCATAAAGAACGGCGAAGTCGATCTTCTGTTCCTTGGGCTTTTCGATCTTGAGCTGCATTAATTTCCCCAATCAATTAATGAGGACAACCTTGCATCGTCCTCCGCGAGGAAGCTAACACATCTTTATTGACATCCAAAGTCATACGGGTGGCTACTCCGCCTGGCCGCGGTCGTGCATCCGAACAAAAAATATACGTCACGCCCCCAAAAAGTGGCGAGAAGGCAGGACCCATGGTCTACTGGGGTTTGTCCAGCGAATGCAGTAAAGCAGAAGAGGTGTTCCGTTCCGCTGCTGCGGGGCCATTCCAGGAAAGGTCAGGGCCGTCCCACTGACCCTAAATCGCTATCTGAAAGCTTGAAACCAACGGAATGGAGTCATCAATGAAGGATCTGCCCACAGGGTTTTCTGGCGCGGCGATAACTATCGCGGGGATAGTCATCGCTGCCGCAGTAGTGCTTGTCCTCATCGTTGTGGTGAGTAAACTCCGCCGGCGCCGGCTATTGAAGCGTGCCTGGGAGAAGATCGCACTGGACGAGGATCATGCTCACGCACTCCAGGCCAAACTGCTCGAACACATTCAATTCTTCAGTGAAAATCAGAGGCAACCTGTGAGCACAGCAGGCTTCTGGAAGGGCAGGAATGTACCGAGGCCGGTCCGAACGGCCCTCATCAGCGAACTCATTGATGCCCGCGTCGTTGGAGAAGTTGCTCCAACATACTCGAATGACTTCCTCTCCTTCATAGGTGAGGCTTGGAAAGCGTTCTTTTGCCTGCCACCTAAGGTCCTGGTCCTGAGTGACCGGGATTGGCTTCTCATGGTTAACAGCAGAATGGACGGTCGTCAGATTTTGATTGAAAGGATGATACTGACAGTGGACAGTCATGATACGAATAACTCCATCAGCACGGGCGGGGGCAATGTACTCGGCGTCGCCCAGGGCGGACGCGACGTGAAGCTGAAAGTTCAGGACGTCGCGCAACAAAATTCCACCACCGATGTTGAGCAGCTGCATACACTGCTACGTGCCCTCAGACTGGACTCAGAACTTGCCGCCGACGCCCGCGTAGCTGCTCGCCTTAAGACGCACGCCGATTTGCTTGAGCAAGAGCTTGAGGACCCCATGTCACCCGAGAACAGGCAGAATCACTTGGACCGTATCGTGGGACTGGTGGACAAGTACGGTGATGCGATGGCTACGACCATCCGAGTCCTAGGCAACTTGACGCAAAATTAGCCAGGCCGGTGGTGGCTATCTTTCGTGAACATGGCGCATCCTTGACAGCACGCCCAGCCCTTAGGAATATCAAAGGTACAGGTGCGCCCCGGCTGTCTCCCGCTGGCCGATCATGCCGTCCTGCTTCTCGAAGGGTTGTCGGATGCAGTCAGCACTCCCTCGTCTCAGACCCTTCCGGATCCTGGCAGCCACCGCGGCTGTCCTTCTGGCGGTCCCTGCCGCGGGTTGCACCAGCACGCCGGAACCGCACGAGTCCGGCTCTCCTGCGGCTGATGTCCGGATCGCCGCCGTCGGCGACATGAACCCCCCGAACAACCTTGAACCTGATAGCCCGTCCGGCCGGAACGGTGCGGCGATTACGCGGCTCGTGCAGAACAACGAGATTGACGCGTTCCTGGGGGTCGGGGACTTCCAGTACGACGCTGCACACTGCGACGACTACGTGAACTACTGGAGGCCCCAGTGGGGAGGCACGATGCCCAAGTTGTATTGGGTGTCCGGCCCGAGCCACGACTGGAAACCCGGCCGCAACGAAGACCTCGACCGCTTCATGAACGGTCAATGCCCGGGGTCTCCGGAGAAGGCTGCGATCAACCAGGAGCGTGGGTACATCCCGAACGGGGAACCGTACTCAAAGGACTTCGGGAACTGGCACTTCGCGTTCCTGTCGTCAGCACTCTGGCGGTACAACCCTGCCGAAGCCCGGGCAGTTACGGCGTGGCTGGACAAGGACCTTGCTGCCGCCGAGGCGGCGGGCAAGCACCTGGCAGTGGTGCACCACGAGCCGTACTTCACGTCCAACACTGACGCACATGGGCAGGCCGCCGACCACAAGCCGTGGATCGACGTGATGTGGAAGCACCGTGTCCGGCTGACCCTGTCAGGGTCACAGCACAACTACGAACGGTCATGTCCGGTGAACAGCGCCGGCACCTGCGTCCATGACGGGATGACGGCATTCCAGGTTTCCACGGGAGGTGTCCCGCTCCGCTCCTTCGCCAGCAGCCCGCGATTTATCGAAAAGCGGTTCAGCGACACTCACGGGTTCCTTCGGCTGACACTGCGAAATGACGGGTCTTTCGACTGGAACTTTGTCCCAACAACCGGGCCGGGCACGGACTCGGGTACGCGTTCCGCCATCCTTCAGTCTGGTTAAAGTGGCGGGTTGGTCCTCGGCAAGGTGGCCCCGCGGCGGCACTTGCGCCGGCGGCCCTCCGGTGGCTGACCTGTGTGAGCCAGCGGGAGCGCGGCATTCTTGAAGGAGGAGCTTCGTGCCCTCCGTCCGGTTCCGGGCTGAACCTAGCCTGTCAACTGCCCGAAGGGCGCAAGAACCGCCAGCTCACCTACAGCGTTACCGATGCGGGGAACCATGTTTGCGTCCTCGATCATCCCGAGCAGGCCGTAGTGGTTGGTTATCTGCGAGTAGCTTCCCTGAACCACGTTGGCACCGTAAAGGATTGCAGGAATATGGTTACCGCCGGTGGTGTCGTCCTCATCCCACGTGACCACCAGCAGGGAGTTGTGTGTCTTCGCCCACTGGGCGTAGCCGTCCATATTGTCCTTCAACCACGTGTCCCCGATGCTCACGGAGCAGTCGTGCATGTCGTCGCACATGTTCGGGATCACGAAGGAAACCGCGGGCAGGGTGGAGTAGTCGGTTGGGAACTCGCTGAACATGTGCCCGTAGGCGTAGCCGCCGGGGAAGTTGGTCCATGGCGCATGCTTGGCCTTGTACTGGTTATCCGGGGAAATGCAACCGGTCCAGCCATCGGACGGCAGGTTCTCCGAGTAGCCGATGAAGGACTTTCCGGCGTTCTTCAGTTGGTCGCCGAGGTTGGCGGCAGCGAGCGGTTGCGGGCAGTTGTCATTGCTGATGCCGAAGGTGCTGCCGGCGTACAAGGCCAGATAGTCGGGTTCGGAAGGGTGGGTCTCCGCGTACATCTGGGTCAGGTTCGCCCCCGTATTGGCAAGGCTGTTGATATACGGGGCGTTGGTACTGCCAATGATGTTGGTGTAGTTGGTGTTTTCTTCCATCACCACAACGATGTGGTCAAAGGCGGGGACACCAAGTGCGGTGGGCGTTGCCGTGGGCGTTGCGGTTGTGGTTGAGGTGCTTGTCGCCGTTGCCGTTGGAGTACTCGTTGTACTGGACGCTGATTCATAGGAAATGAGCAACTGCGGCTGGTACGCACTTTCACGCGAGGACAGGCTGGCCTGCGCACCAGTGGTCGTATTGATTCCGAAGCTTACGCTGCCGGAGCTGGGAACGGAGCCGGTGGGCAATGATGCACTGTCATACTGGCCGCCGCGCAGGAGCCCTGTACGTGCTAGTTCTGATGTTTGCCAGGGAGGCTGGTTGGCGTATGTCAACGTGGTCTCGGTCCAAGCGCTGCTCGCAGGGTGCACAATCGCGCTCGCATTGACAGACGTTGTGGCATAGAGCCTTAGGCTCGCGCTGGTGATGATGCTGCCGGCAGGGAGCGAAACATCGAACCGCATGAGCGCACGGTACTTGCTGTGGGATACGGCCAAAGATGTCGCAGCGCCGAAGTTACTGTTCGGGGAGGCAGCCGAAAGATAAGAGTCGGCCACCGCATTGAGAGTGACGCTTGTGGGGGAAAGGGCGGCTACCCGAGGGCCGCCGCTGAGAAAGGCAAAAGCGCCGATGGTCGCCAGGGCAAGCAGGGACGCCAAAAACAGCCGGAGATGTCTAAACATGGCACGTTCCTTGGTGGCCATGGACGTGGATGGCCACGGTAAGGGTGAGGCGGCTGGCCCAAGCTCTAGCCGTATGGAGGACGGCGACCAGTGCACTTCAGCAGTCAGCGCAGGGGTCCCGCGAAGGGAAATTCGGGATCGAAAAATCTGAGGGCAAATGGGCCCATTACCAAGCTTTATGGCTCCCAGGCGGCATTGTCAAGGGGGCCGGCGTCCCTAATGGAAACCTCGCGTAGAACCGTGTCTGGGGGTTTTCCGTCGGTCATCTCCCGCCTGCGGAGTCCTGGTGGGCTTCCCCCTCGGCGGGATACTGTCCGTGGCGATCGCCGGCTGCGCCGCCGTCGTGCTCCTTCCGGCCGGAATCGCCGTCACCTCGCTGTCCCAGGTGATCCTGCCTGTCGCGGAGGGCGCAGGAAAACTCGGCCTGGCCTTTGTCCTGGTGGGCATCGTGGCCGCGACCTTTGGCGCAGCCCTGGAAACCACTCTCTCCAGCGGCTACACCCTGGCGCAGTTCTTCGGCTGGTCCTGGGGCAAGTTCCGCCGCCCCGCGCAGGCCGCGCGCTTCCACCTGTCCATGATCATCTGCCTGCTGATCGGCATCGCGGTCCTGTCCACCGGTGTGGATCCCGTGCTCGTCACTGAGTACTCCGTGGTGTTCTCCGCGATCGCCCTGCCGCTGACCTACCTGCCCATCCTGATCGTGGCCAACGATCCGCAGTACATGGGCGAACACGTCAACGGCCGGCCGGTCAACGTGCTGGCCATGATCTATCGTTGCGCCGGGGATGTTCCAGGATCAGGGGGTCGCCATAGTTCTTGACCAATCAGGCGGACTTGCTCACCTGACAACCAGATTTACTGCCTGACGGCCCCGGCTTCAGCCACTCGGGCAACATACTCCTCCAGCGGAGCGAGCGCCGGCTGGGACGACGGATCTCCCACGGCATCCGCACCTACTGCGTTAGCCACGGCAAGCGCCACGGAGTAGTCGAGTCCGGCGCCCAGGGCCAGGACCAGGGCGGCGCAGAACGCGTCGCCGGCGCCGACGGTGTTCACTACAGTCACGGCGGACGCCGGGGCTTCGGCCACCTTCTGCCCGTGTTCGAACATCGCCGACCCGTCCCCGCCGTACGTCACCGCCACCAGCTTGGCCTGCGCGAGGGCAGGGATCAGAGCGTACTCGCTCTCGTTGACGATCACCAGGTCGCAGCGCTCCAGCAGCTCCGCGGGCAGGTCCATGGCCGGCGCCGCGTTGAGCACAAAGAAGCCCTGCGCCTTCCGGGCGGCCTCCAGCACGACAGGCAGGCCCACCTCCAGCTGGCACAGCACCGTCTCGTCCGGGCCAAATTCCACCCTGTCCAGCGACAGGTGGGAGTTGGCGCCCGGGCACACCACGATCTGATTCTCGCCATCGCGGTCCACCACGATCAGTGCAGTCCCGGTCGCCTCCGGCAGAACTGCTACGTCGGCGGTGTCCACTCCGGCCGCCGCCAGCGCATCCAGCATCTGCCGCCCCTGCGCGTCGCTGCCCACCGCGCCGACCATCCGGGCGCTGCCTCCCAGCCTCGCAGCTGCCGCCGCTTGGTTGGCGCCCTTGCCACCCGGCTGTTCGGAGAGCACGGCGCCGCCGATAGTTTCGCCGGCGGTGGGGAGCCTTTCGGCGGTGGCGATCAGGTCCAGGTTGATGCTGCCGACGACGGTGACGGCAGGAAGTCGATTGCTCATGAAAGTCCTATCGGAGTGGAGCCGGGACGCGGCTGGATTAGGAAATAGTGTACGCCATGGTTGTACTTGTCAGTCATACATGGTTGTATAACAACTCGAATCGCCATTGAAGCGATCCTGCTCGAACAAAGGAGTTTGATGTGAACACCCCAGCCCCGGCGCCCGTAGCGCCTCCGGCCTCCGCCGCCGTCGAACCGGCCCACGCAGCAAGCCTGGAGGCCGCGAAGCTGTCCGGCCGCCGCGCCGCCCTACTGATCTCCACCCTGCTGCTCGGCGTGCTGTCCTTCCAGCTGAACGCCAGCATGGTCACCCCCGCCCTGCCGCAGATTGCCTCAAGCTTCGGCCTGAATGCCGACAGCGCCGCCCCCGTCCAGTCCATGTTCTTCCTGGCCGGCGCCATCGCAGGGCCCGTGATCGGCAGGTGGAGCGACTTCATCGGCCGCCGCGCCGCACTCCTGCTGGTCCTCGGCATCATGGGCGCCGGAACCATCCTCTGCATCGCGGCCCCCACACTGCCGCTGCTGGTCACCGGCAGGTTCCTGCAGGGCGTCTCCAGCGCCGTCTTCGCGCTCGCCTACATCGTCCTCAGCGAAAACCTGCACGCCAAAGTCTTCGGCACCTCCGTGGGCATCATCGCCGCCATCAACGGCGGCATCGGGGGAGTGGACGGCTACGTGGGCGGCCTGATGGCCGAGACCCTCGGCTTCCGGTCCATCTTCGTCGTCGTGCTCGTCCTGACCGCCATCGCCGCCGCCTGCATCATCAAGATCGTCCCCAAGGGAAAGCCCGACGGCGTCCGGGGCGCCATGGACTGGTGGGGAGCCGGGTCCCTGTCGCTGTTCTTGGTGTTCGCCACCTACTTCGTCTCCGGCGGATCCGCCGCGGGCTGGACCGCGCCAAGCACCCTGGCCCTGCTGGCCGCCACCATCGCCTCCTTCGCCGTGTTCTGGATCATCGAGAAGCGGCGCAGCAACCCGCTCATCGCCGTGCACCACTTGCGCTCCCGCCAGGTCTGGCCGGTCATCGCCACCACCGTCCTGACCCTGGCCGGCATCTTCGCCATCATCAACTTCACCGTGGTGCTGCTCAGCCAGGACACCCTCCACGGCTTCGGACTAAGCGCCTCCCTGTCCGCCCTGCTGTTCCTCACCCCGGCCGCCCTCATCGGCGTCTTCGCGGCACCGCTCGCCGGCTGGCTCGCCGACCGCCGCGGCTGGATCAAGACCCTCCGCGCCGGCACCGGCCTCAGCCTGGCCTGCGCCATCGTGGCGGCCACATTCCCCGACAACCAGGTGGCGGTGCTGATCGCCGTCGCTGCCCTCGGCATCTTCTACAACGGCTTCTTCCTCACCGCCATCAACGGGCTCTCCGTGCTGCTCTCACCCAAGGAAGCCCCGGCAGCCCTGCCCGGCATCAACGGTGCCTCCTTCGGCCTCGGCGCGAGCCTCGGCGTCGTCCTCGTGGCGCCCTTCGCCGCGCAGGCGACCTCCGCCGGCTACGCCACCGCCCTCTGGATCTCGGTGGCCATCACCGCGGCCGCGTTCATCGTCAGCCTCTTCGTCGCCGCCCCCAAGGGCGAAACCCTCTGACCCCCGTCCCTGCACCAACTGAAAGAAGAACCATGACCGTCCCTCCCCGCCACCCGTTCTACCTCGACTGCGACACCGGCATCGACGACGCCCTCGCCCTGGCCTACCTGCTCGCCGCGCCCACCGCCCGGGTGGCGGGGATCGGGACCGTCAGCGGGAACGTCAGTGCCGCCGTCGGCGCCCGCAATACCCTGGATCTGCTGCAGCTGGCCGGCCACGCACACATCCCCGTGGCGCTGGGCGCGCACGATCCCCAGGCGGGCTCGTTCGGGGGAGGGGCGCCGTGGGTGCACGGGGACAACGGGATCGGCGGCGTTTCGCTTGCTCCTGCTGTTGCGGAGCTGGCGCCCGAGACCGCGGCCGAAATGCTGGTGCGGCTCGCCCACGAACACCCCGGCACGCTGCGGGTGCTGGCCATCGGCCCGCTGACCAACATCGCCGAAGCCCTGCGGCTGGAACCTGCGCTACCGCAGCTGGTGGAGGAGATCACCATCATGGGCGGCGCCGCGTTCGCCCCGGGCAACATCACCCCGGTGGCCGAGGCCAACATCCACAACGACCCCGAGGCCGCTGCCGAGGTCCTCGCCGCCAGCTGGAACGTTACCCTGGTGCCGCTGGACGCGACCATGGCGTCTGTTTTGGAGGAGCACCACCGGCAGGAGCTTTTGTCCTCTTCCGCTCCTGTGCCGCGGGCGCTGGGGGAGATGCTGGGCTACTACTTCCGGTTCTACGAGGGCATCTTCGGCCGGCCATGCTCCGCCATGCACGACCCGCTGGCGGCGGCGCTCGCGGTGGGTGCTGTTAAGGCAACAGTTGCGCCCGTGGTGCGTGCCGCCGTCGATACCTCTTCAGGGCCCGGACGCGGGCAGACCATCTGCGACCTGCGCGGCGTGCACATGGGCTACCCGGAACAGCCCGGCGCTCGCTGCCGGGTGGTGCTGGAAGTGGAGGGCGACTTCGCGGCGCACCTGGTGGAGACGCTTCTTACCTTCTCGGAAAGCACGACGGCGGCACTCGGTTTGGCGGGCTCGGCCGCCTGACATTTTTGGTTGGCCTCGTGAGGCGGGAGGTTAGGTCTGGAACGACCGCATGATGGACAGGTGCCTTGCCCGGTCCGCGATCAGGCGTTTGCCGAGGCAGATGGCCGGTTGCATAAGCATCGCACCCTTGACAGCCTCTTCTGTCCTCAGGAGTATCAAGGGGGCCGGTGCGTGCCCGGCTGTCTCTCGCAGGCCGACAAGCCGTCCGGCTTTCTTGAAGGGGGTATCGGATGCAGTCAGCCCTCTCAAGTCTGAGACTCTTCCGGATTTTTGCCCCCATCGCCGCGACCCTCCTGGCGCTCTCTGCCGCGGGTTGCAGCAGCACTCCGGAAGTCCGGATCGCTGCTGTGGGTGACATGAACAACCCCAAGAACGATGCCCCGACAGCCCGTCCGGCAGGAACGGTGCGGCGATTACCCAGCTCGTGGAGAAGAACGAGATTGACGAATTCATGGGGCTCGGGGACTTCCAGTACTCCACGGCGCGCTGCGAAGACTACGTAAGGTACTGGGAGCGGCTGTGGGGTGGTACGAAACCAAAGTTGTACTGGGTGTCCGCCCCAAACCACGACTGGGAACCGGGCCGCAACGAAGTACTCGACAACTTCATGAATGGCCAATGCCCTGGGTCTTCAGCAAAGTCTGCGATCAACCAGGAGCGCGGCTTCATCAGGAACGGGGCACCATACTCGAAGGACTTCGGGAACTGGCATTTCGCCTTCCTACCGTCCGCACTCTGGCGTTTCGATCCCGAGCGGGCCCAGGAGCTGACGGGGTGGCTCGACAACGACCTGGCCGGTGCCAAATCGGCTGGTAAGCACTTGGCAGTGGTGTACCACGAGCTTTACTTCACGTCAGACACCGACGAACATACGCGGGCCATTGAGCACAAGCCGTGGATCGACGTGATGTGGAAGCACCGGGTCCGGCTGACCCTTTCGGGGTCTCAGCATAACTACGAACGGTCCTGTCCGTTGAACAACGCCGACCAGTGCGTCGGTGACGGGATGACAGCGTTCCAGGTATCCACGGGAGGCACCGGTCTGCGCTCCTTCACCAGCAAGTCGGCGTACATCGTGAAACGGTTCAGCGACACTTACGGTTTCCTGCGCCTGACATTGCGGCACGACGGGTCTTTCGATTGGAACTTCGTTCCAACGTCGGGGCCGAGCACGGACACGGGTACGCGTTCCGCACCGTAGTCCTGAGGAAGCCGCGCACCCGCAGAGGACCAAGCACAAAACCCAGGCAGCGGACAGAAAGCTAATTCATAGGAGGAGCCCGATTGCGGGACAGGGTGGAGACGCTGCTTACCTTCCCGGAACACACGACGGCGGCATTCGGTTTGGCGGGTTTGGCCGCCTGATACTTTAGCTGCCAGGGACGGCCGAAGCTCTGCGACGGACGGCATTGGACCCAACAGCCGGCCGCGAAGCGGACGCCCGTTCTTCTTTCCTGGTTCGGGCCTGCGCTACCAGGAACGGCATTCAAAAGGCCCTAGCCGAGTTAACCCGTCGCGACCCGTGGCTGCGCCGTACCGGGTCAGATCTGGTCTATAGGCGTGGGCCCGGGTGGTGGGTACTCAGGTTCAGAGGAACCTGAGTACCCACCGATCAATCCTTAGTGGCTGGCACGCCTCCTCTTAGCCGCGATCAGGAACAATCCGCCACCGAGCAGGAGCAGCAAACCAAGCGGCAGCCCCAGCATCCACGCCCCCGTGTACGCCAGGCTCGCCGGTCCGGCCGGTGCCGGCGGCTCTGATGCCGGGGCGGTAACCGGAGGGGCGGTGGTCGCAGGCGGAGTGGTCGCCGGTGCGGGGGGCAGTGGGGTGTCTGTCTGGGATGGGGGTGTGTTGGTGGTTTTCCCGGACGGGTCGGTGCCGGCGGCCAGTGCGGTGTTGGCCACGTGCCCGGCGTCAATGTCTGCCTGGGTGATCGCGTAGGTCGCGGTCGCGGTGACGCTCTGGCCCGGCAACAGGGTGCCGGGGGTTCCGGGCCAGGTGTAGGCCAGGGCCGACAGACCAGCCAGCTGATCGGTGATGCCCACGTTCGTCAGTGTCACGTTCCCGGTGTTCGTAGAAGAGAACTGATAGGTGATCACGTCTCCGACCTTGGCCGGGTTCCCCACCGCGGAGGCATCAGCTGTCTTAGTGAAGGACTGGCCCGGTGCCGGGGTCGAGGGAACAGCCGCGTTCGATGGAGGTGAGGTGACAGCCGGGCCCGAGGCCGGGGTGCCGGTTGCCGTGGCAGTGTTGTTGATCTTCCCGGCGTCCACGTCAACCTGGGTCACGACATAGGTCGCGGTGCAGGTCAGCTGGGCGCCCGGAGCCAGCAACCCAGCACCCGCAGGGCACGTGACCGCCGGTGCCGTGCCCGAGCCAGTGAACGCGGTCTCGGCCACCGAAACGTTGGCCAGGCTCACGTTACCGCTATTCGTCACAACGAAGCTGTAATGCAGGGTCTCACCCAACGTCAGCTCCGTCTCAGCCACCGACTTCACCAAAGACAACGCCAGTGCGGGGGGCAGTGGGGTGTCTGTCTGGGACGGGGGTGTGTTGGTGGTTTTCCCGGATGGGTCGGTGCCGGCGGCCAGTGCCGTGTTGGCCACGTGCCCGGCGTCAATGTCTGTCTGGGTGATCGCGTAGGTCGCGGTCGCGGTGACGGTTTGGCCCGGCAGCAGGGTCCCGGGGGTTCCGGGCCAGGTGTAGGTCAGGGCCGACAGACCAGCGAGCTGGTCCGTGATGCCCACGTTCGTCAGCGTCACGTTCCCGGTGTTCGTGGAGGAGAACTGATACGTAATCACGTCTCCGACCTTCGCCGGGTTCCCCACCGCGGAGGCATCCGCCGTCTTAGTCAACGACTGGCCCGGTGCCGGGGGCAGCGGGGTGTCCGTCTGGGACGGGGGTGTGTTGGTGCTCTTCCCGGACGGGTCGGTGCCGGCGGCCAGTGCGGTGTTGGCAACGTGCCCGGCGTCAATGTCTGTCTGGGTGATCGCGTAGGTCGCGGTCGCGGTGACGCTCTGACCCGGTGGCAGGGTGCCGGGGGTTCCGGGCCAGGTGTAGGTCAGGGCCGACAGACCAGCGAGCTGGTCGGTAATGCCGACGTTCGTGAGCGTCACGTTCCCGGTGTTCGTGGAGGAGAACTGGTAGGTGATCACGTCCCCGACCTTCGCCGGGTTCCCCACCGCCGAAGCATCAGCCGTCTTAGTAAAGGACTGGCCCGGTGCGGGGGGTAGGGGGGTGTCTGTCTGGGATGGGGGTGTGTTGGTGGTTTTCCCGGACGGGTCGGTGCCGGCGGCCAGTGCGGTGTTGGCCACGTGCCCGGCGTCAATGTCTGCCTGGGTGATCGCGTAGGTCGCGGTCGCGGTGACGCTCTGGCCCGGCAACAGGGTGCCGGGGGTTCCGGGCCAGGTGTAGGCCAGGGCCGACAGACCAGCCAGCTGATCGGTGATGCCCACGTTCGTCAGCGTCACGTTCCCGGTGTTCGTAGAGGAGAACTGATAGGTGATCACGTCTCCGACCTTGGCCGGGTTCCCCACCGCGGAGGCATCAGCTGTCTTAGTGAAGGACTGGCCCGGTGCCGGGGTCGAGGGAACAGCCGCGTTCGATGGAGGTGAGGTGACAGCCGGGCCCGAGGCCGGGGTGCCGGTTGCCGTGGCAGTGTTGTTGATCTTCCCGGCGTCCACGTCAACCTGGGTCACGACATAGGTCGCGGTGCAGGTCAGCTGGGCGCCCGGAGCCAGCAACCCAGCACCCGCAGGGCACGTGACCGCCGGTGCCGTGCCCGAGCCAGTGAACGCGGTCTCGGCCACCGAAACGTTGGCCAGGCTCACGTTACCGGTATTCGTCACAACGAAGCTGAAATGCAGGGTCTCACCCAACGTCAGCTCCGTCTCAGCCACCGACTTCACCAGGGCGATTCCGGGAATCTGCACCGGGACATTGACGGTGCACGCGGGGTCGGTGCTTCCATCGGGGCAGTTGCTGGCTCCCGGTGGGGTGACGACGGTGTTCTTCAGTGCCTTATCACCAGTGTCGGGGGTATTGACGGTCACCGAGTAGGTGATGGTGATGCTCTGCCCGGGCATGATGCTCGCCGCGGACCATGCAAGCGTGTTCCCGGTAACGGTGGGGGTTCCTCCCGCTGACGCCGCAGCGTCGTTGTTGTAGGTGGCATCATCCAGCACGCTGGAGAGGTCATCGCTGATCGACGGGTTTAGGGACGGAGCGGCGCTGTTGGCGGGTTCGGTCACGGTCACGGTGTAATGGACGACCGCGCCCTGTGAGACAGCGGCGCCGGCATCCGAAGTCTTGGCGACGGTGTACGGTGCCGGCACGACGAAACCGGCCGGGTCGGTCGCGGTCAGTGTCGGACCGGACGGCGGATTCACGGAGGCTGATGCGGTGTTCACCGTGGTTCCGACTCCGGCGGTGAGCTGGCATGTGAAGACCTGGGTCGCGCCCGGTGCGAGGCTGAGGATGGTTCCCCCACAGCCGGGAGCCTGCGGGTCAGAGACTGTTACGTTGGTCAACGCACCGGTGCCCTTGTTCGAGGCAATCACCTCAAACGGAACCGTGTCTCCCGCGGCGTATTGGGCATACTGCGCCACCGTGTTCGCATCCAACCAGGACGGGTTGGTTGCCGGGTCGGACGGGACCGGGTTGCCGCCCTTGGCCAGCACGTACTTTTTCAGGTCCAGGGCGTAACAGTCACCGATGGTCGTCGTCGCGCTGGAGAGCATCGGCAACGCGGTGTGACCGGCGAAGGAGAGGGCCGAGTTCACCAGAACCTGTCCCGGCTTGTTATCGGTGGTCGCCGGTGCCGTGCAACTCGTTCCGGCCGGTGTCGTGAACGCAACACGGATCGTTTGCGTCGCGCCCGGCGCCAGTGCCGGGCCGATGATCCGGATCGCCGTCGGGTTCGCCGGCTTCACCGTCGACCACCCCACAGTGTTCCCCGTGGTGCTGCCCGGCGTTCCACCATTGGAGGACGCCCTCGGATCGTTACTCAGCGACCCCAGCGGTGCAGTGGAGTAATAAACGGTGGAACCGGCAGGAGCGGTCACCCCCGTAATCGAGTAGGTACCATCCACGTTGGTGCCACGCCCGTCGCCGACGGCGGGAAGGATGTCGATGGTGTCAGTGAAGGAGTTCGAGACGGGGTCCTGAGAATTGATTGTCAGATTCCACGCCGAGCTGTCGCCGTAGAACGAGAGCACGTTCGCCTCGACAGATTTACCCAGGTTGGTTGCGCCGTTGTTCGGAACCCTCACGCTCGCGGCCGCCTGCCGGGCAGCGACCGGGCGGTTGTCGCCAGGCACATCAACCTGCGCCGTGTTCGTCAGGACGGTGCCGGGCGCGACCTGGCTGTTCGCGGGGATCTGCGCCTGATAGGTGATCGGCTGCGGGGTGTTCGCGGGCACGTTCGTGAAGGTGTAGGTCAGCACTTGCTGGCCCGAGCCGTTCACTGTGATCAGCGGCGTTGGCGTGCCGGAACCGGCGACGTAGCTCATGCCGGTCGGCAGGGTGTCGGTGACGGTGAAGGTCTGGTTCGGCGGGCTCTGCACGGCAAGGTCGGATTCGGCTTTGATGTTGTATGTCACCGGCACGCCCGGCTGCGCCGTCGTGCTCGGCGTGGTTTTGGTGATGACGCCCGTCGGGCCCTGAATCCGCATCGCGTCACGCTGGCCGTTGGTGTTCGGCCCGTAGGTGCTGCCGGGGATCACCGCGATGACGTTGGGGTTGGTGCTGATGTTGATGTAGTTGTTGAGCGTCGGGAAACCCGGGAAAGCCGTGGCGGTGTTGTAGGGCGCGTTGAACGCACCGACCGTCCACGACTCGGCCCCGATGGGTGCGGTCGGGGGTACGTAGCCCCACACCCGCAGCATGTGATGGAACTGCTTGTCCACGGCCGGGTTCCAGGTCATCTTCACGGCCGTGACGCCGGCGGGAAGGCTCACGATGCACTTGTCATCGGAATACGCCGGTGAGATGTTAGCTGTCTGCGTGCTGCAACCAGCGGGAAGCGGGGCCGAGATCCAGGGACTGCCTGCCACACCAACCGGCTGCCCGCAGGTCTCGGTCTTGGTGTTCAGCGCATCTGTGCGGTACCAGAGGTGCGCGGTGGTCATGTTGGATTGGGAAGCGCCGTCCTGTGCTACGAAGTCCGCATACCGCGGCGTGAACGCGGCGGGGTTCTGGATCATGTTGCAGGAGCCGGCCATGTCAGCTCCTCCCGGGCCGGTGTAGGTCGACCAGGTCACGCTATCGGACACGCTCACCAGGGGCTGATCATTGATCGTGTAAGGGCCGGGGTTGGTCGAGGATCCGGCGGCCGGCCACGGAAAGGTTTTGTCCTGTGCCGTTCCGGGCGCGGCCCACAGGTTGGCATCCCACGGCGTGCGTCCGGCGGCTGGGCCGCCCTGCCAGTTGATTGCGAACACCCCCGGCAGAACAAGGGAGGTGCCCGAGACATCGTTGGTGGCGTTCGTCTCGGGCTGGGTGACACCATCAATGAAGGTGAACTGGCTCGGGGTCGCCCCGAACGTCACACCCGTGCTCGCCGTGATCGGTGTGGTGTAGCTGAAGTTGAGTTTTCCCGACGCGATGAAGGTGCTCGTCGACGGAATCGCGTTGCCGAGGCTGTCAACGGTCGGAACGTTCTTCAGGGAGTAGTCCAGGCCACTTAAGGTAACCGTGTAGTGCGTGCCGCTGCCACTGATCGAGCACGTCGGGGCATTCGTACGGTTGGTGACCGTGGACGCGGAGTAGGGAATGCCGGTGGCCTGCGCGGATTCGTCGACCGGGGCACACCCCTCCCACTGCAGGCCCGGCAACTGGCCAGCAACAGACACGGCAATGTCTACCGTGAAAGTGTACGTGGCCGGGCCCGGGATGCTCCCCGTCGTCATGGCGACACCGTAGTCGACCACCACCGAGGGGCGGTTTCCACCGCTGCGGCTGGCGATGGTGGCCTGCTGGTAGTTCTGGTTCGGGGCGCTCAGTACCAGGTCCATGCCGTGGCTGCCGGAGATCGGCAGCTGGGGCGTGGCCGCGGGCGCTGTCGGAGCGGTGGCCGAATCCGACGTGGCGGTTCCCGACACGGAGATCTTCGATCCGACCGGCCCGGTAGCGCGCACCGGCGCCTGAATCACCGACGCCGTCCCCTCGGTGATCGTGCCGAGGTTGCAGACCAGGGTCGAACCGTTCGACGAGATCGACGAAACGGGCGTGACACCAGTCGTTTTGCAGACGGCGGGAATGCTCGCGAAGACGCCGTTGGTGGCGACGAGGGTGGCCCGCACGTTGCTCACTGGACTATTGGCCTGCGGATTCGCCGCATCATTCGTGCTGATGTGCCACTCAGAAGTCAACGCCTGCCCGTACGGCGCCGACGTCGGGGCCGGGGACCCACCCCAGTTGGCAGTGATTTCATGCACTGACGTGGTAGCGGCAAACGCCCCCCCACCAGTGGAGAGCACCCCGATGGCGGTCACCAGCGCAAGACTTCCCGCAACCACCCGGAAGGCGCGGCGCCGGCTTAGCCTATGCCGCGTCCTTGACATCAGAGCACTCAACGTCCCGGTTCCAGCCCGTTGGGCTGCCGCCCGGGCGTTCCGGGAGCGGACAGAAAATCGAGCCACAAAGGACCTGAAGCCCAGGATCAGGGCTGCGACCAGCGCGGAGATGAGAGACCTGAGACCACGAAAGCTGTGAAAGACCCCGGCCATCAACGACAGCAAGGCCGCGAAGCTGCTTTCCTGACGTGCGGAGGCGCGGAGACTCCTCCGTCCTCCCTCACGAGGAACGGAACTCCCGGCTGATTCAGACACCCTTCGACGCCCTGCTCGGTCCCAAATCATGTCTTCTCCAATTCGCCAACCCAAGTGAGCGGCGCAAACCCTAATCCAGCGCGGAAGGCCATCCCGCGAAAAGTTCGTTTGCGCAAAAAGGGCGCCTGTGCGCACTCCTCACTCCTGCATAACCTCGGAGGTGGCATTTCATGACGCCGCGGTTCGGCCCGGCTAGCAACCCCAAGCACGTCCTGCCATTCGTCCGGGCTACACGTGCCTCCCAACTCCACGAACACCAACATCAGCTGGCGCTCACGAACCCCGTCAGGCGTCAGTAGATTGAAGACCAGCAGTCTCCAGGGCATCTGAACCTGGACATCGACAAAGATGATTCCGTGAGTACAGGAAAGAGGCGGCATCCGGGGGGGGAAGTCAGATGCTGGTCGATGCTGTGACGACGGCCTGGAATCTTGAATTTGAAGTGGCCCGTTCGCTGGTGGGGGAGCGAAACGGGGTTGCCCCTGCCGGGGGCGGGGCGTCAGGACTGGAACGACTGCATGATCGAGAGGTGGCCCGCCCGGGCGGCGATCAGGCACTTGGCCAGGTAGAACGGCCGGTTGCCGTGGCGGACGTACTGGGTGAGGACCAGCACCGGGTCCGACGGCCGTAGGTCCAGCAGCTTCGCGCGGGTGGGCCCCACCTGGCTGAGGCTGATCTGGCACTCACCCGGGCCGGGCACGCGGCCGCTCATTCTGGTGAGAACGGCAAGCAAGGTGGCGCCGCCGTCGTCCTTCACTTCCAGGGGTTCGACGGCGGAGCTGCCGCCGAGGCTGACGGGCTGGGCGGAGACGTTTTCCTGCAGGTGGGCGATGGCCTCGCCGTCCCGCATCAGGACCGATTCCCAGAGCCAGGTGTCGCTGCCCGGTTCGATCCCGATGCCTGGGGCGACGAATTCCGAGGCGGGCTGCCGTTCGACCAGGATGCGTTTGACTTCCACCTGCTGGCCGGGGCTGCCGAGGACTTCCTCGAAGGGGCGGATGCGTTCGATGCCGATGCGGGGGAGGGAATCGGAGACGAACCGGCCCACACCGCGCCGTGCCCTGATCAGGCCGTCTTCTTCCAGGAGCATCAGTGCCTCGCGGACCACGGTCCGGCTGACTTTCATGTCGGCGCCGAGCTCGGCCTCCGTGGGGATCATGGAGCCGGGCGTCAGGAGGTTGTTGCGGATGGCTTCGGCGATCCGTGAGTACACGGCCACGCGGAGGGGTGAGCCGGGCTGGGCGGCCACCGGCTGGGACAGGAACCGGGCGGCGTCCTCGTGCACGATATGCCTCGCTTAGTGGGTCTGGGATTTCCAGCCTACTGGAAGGTCTGACGTGTTTGTTGGACAACGCCTGCCTGTCCGGGTGACGGCGGGGGATCAGCCGGTCAGAGACCACTCCACGCCCGCACAACCGACCGCTGACCGTGCATCGGCCTCTCACAGCTCAGACGTTCGGGCGTCCCGGGATCAGCTCTGGATTCTGATTTGGACCGGTAAGGAAATAGCCGAGGAAGGTTACGCCCTCAGACGTGGCATTAAATTTATCGATCAGGACGTCAGCAGGCTCGTAAAACACGTCACCAGCGCGCAAAATCGTCTCATCCCCTCCGTCGACTTGGAACAGAACCGAACCAGTTTCAATGACTCCGAACACCGGCCCGTTGTGATGATGCGGACCGCCAATAACATCCGGCTGCATGGTGATGCGGCGGATGTGCATTCCTGCAGTGACTTTGTCGTCAAGGGCCTGCTCGAGGAGAGTTACTCGCACTACTGGTTCCGTCATGCCCTCATTCTGCCAAACTTAACTTGGCCCTACGCCGCCGGGCTGGGCGCGCTGCCGGTCGTGCGGCTGCAGCCGCTGGTACGCACGCCGACGTGGCGCTGAGGACTTGCTAACGCCGCGGATCGGCAGGGGCACTAGGGCTCTTAGTCGAGGCGTTGAGCTGTTCGTTGCCGCGTGCGGCAAGATGGCAGGATGCCTGTTGAAAATCTGCTTACCACCCTCAGGGAACTTCCTGAGTCAGGACCGCGAGACGCATATCTCCGGTTCGTGAAATCAGCGCGGGACGCGGCATTGCGTCGAGATGGCGGCCCGGAGCATGTCACAGGGTCCTGCTTCGTTTTTTCGCCTGCATTCGATCATGTCCTCCTGTGCTTCCATCGCAAGGGGCAGTTCTGGGTGCAGTTCGGCGGTCACATCGAGTCGAAGGACGCATCGGTGGCGGAAGCAGCGCAGAGGGAGGCCCGCGAGGAGTCCGGAGTTGGCGACCTTGTCCTGCTTTCTACCGGAATTCTGGATCTTGACCGGCACGATCTGCATGCGGGATTCTCATGTACCGCCCACTGGGATGTGGGGTTCGCCGCGGTCATCGCCCCGGACGTCGAGATCGCGGTAAGTGATGAAAGCGAGGACGTCAGCTGGTTTCCGATCAACGAGTTGCCATCTCAAGTGCCGGTGAACTTCGGCACGCGATTGGATCGTGTCCGGCGCAAGTCCATGTCACTGACGAGCTGACGCATTGGCTAATGGCTAGCCGTGGCTGCCGCGCCGTGTGAAACTCAACCGCGTCGCGCTTATCTGATCGTTCGGATCATTCGAACGGCCCGCACCTCGTCTTCGATTTTTACCGCCCCGTCGGCGACAAAGCCATTTTTCCGGTAGAAGGCTTGTGCGCGCGGGTTAGGGTCGGCAACCCAGAGCGCAGCAGATGCCGTCCGGTCGATGACTGCATTGAGGAGCGCCGTACCCACCCCCGAACCGTGGTATGCGGCATATGCGTAGAGGAGGTACAACTGCCGCGGCCCGTCGGCGTCCTCAGGGGAGGGGCCCGACATTGCAATGCCGATAAGCGCGCCTTCAGACGACGCGACGGCGACGGAGTTCTGGTTGTACCTTGGATCGGTCAGGGCCGCGGCCCAGAATGACTCGCGCCGGCTCAGGAGCGCGGGGTCGTCCAGCACATCGTCGCTCATCAACCCCCGGTAGCTTTCGCGCCAGGTGTCCACGTGGACTCGAGCCATGCTTGGCGCGTCCGCGGGCTCAGCCCGACGCACGTCAAAATTTATCGTCATTACTCAACGGTACTTGCGACCGGATCACATGGGTCGGGCACGACTTGGCCGGCCAGCAGCGTGCTGGACGCCATGCCCACCCGTGCGTCATCAAGGGAAACGTCCCATATTGCCGCAGCGATTTCGGCTCACGGGTGCCTGGTTTCGGCCGACGAGGCGTCTATATCTCCACGATTCGATTCGTGAGCCACTGAGGTTGGCTGATGAAGGGTGAGTGGCCCGAGCTCAAACGGACAGCCCTGGTACATCGGCCAGCCATCCGTTCCTGAAGGACAGGGCTAAGCGCTTTGTCCCGTTCACAGTGGATATAGGTACTCTCGGTGGTTTCCCAGGCAATGCGGCTGGGCACCCCGCGACCATGACCAGGTTGTTGAGGTACCAGGAGCGAGGTGGCCCATGCAATATCGGCGGCGGAGCAATCTGCGTACAAAACCTCGCGAGCCCGTTCCGGCTGAATACTGGTTGACCCATCGTCGTGGTGCCGGACGGCGTCGTTGACCAGTGCCGAGGGACCACCCAGCATGGCGCCACTTTCACCCGCTGCCGGAACGAACGCCGCAACATACATGAGGTGCCGGACCCGTTCCAGGCCCGTAATGACAGATCCGCCATACGAATGGCCCAGGACGACTGGCGATACCAAACATCCATCGACCGTCTCTTGGACTACTGCAGTGTCCGCAGCCAGCGAACCCCTATGCAGACGAGGAACATGGACATTGGCGCCGAGGCGGCGCAGACCGTCTGCCAACTTGTCGAAATGGGCCGGCTGGTGCCACAAGCCATGGACGAGCACCACCTCAGTCTGCTGCTTCATCCAGTCAGCCTACGTTTAGAGCTGCAACCAGCAGCCTGATT
This sequence comes from Arthrobacter sp. ISL-48, assembly GCF_018613805.1. Lineage (GTDB taxonomy): Bacteria > Actinomycetota > Actinomycetes > Actinomycetales > Micrococcaceae > Arthrobacter. The sequence continues at coordinate 481,379 of NZ_JAGGPL010000001.1, read as the reverse complement.
AGCGGATTTACGCTTGGCGCGTGAGACGATGCCGGAATGCCACATGAGGAAACGCCGGCCTGATGCAATGGGCCTCAAGCGTTGAGGATAGCGGTGACACACCTGTGCTCGTCAGTCCTGAAGGCCTCCGATACCGAGCCGACAGCCCCGGCGCATCGCAGGCACTCACCGCGGCCTTCGGCCGGGAACTGACCCTGCGGCGTGAAACCACCGTGCAGCACTACGACCAGACGCCGCTGCACCTGGTGACAACATCCTCCCTCGCCGCTCTTGAGAGCCTCTCCGGTGCGGCCGTGGACGAACGGCGCTTCCGCGCCAACATCGTCATCGACACCGGGACCGAACCGATGTTCCACGAGGAGGACTGGGCCGGCGCCGTACTGGCCATCGGCGGCGAGGTGGTCATACGCCTGGGGCAGGGCATGCCCCGGTGCGTCATGGTCGATCAGCCTCAGACCAAGGTCTCTGCCGAGCCCAAGACCCTGAAGCTCCTCGGTGCACACAACAACACGGAGCTCGGCCTGCAAGCCCACACTGTCCATACGGGAACGTTGCGGATCGGGGACGCCGTCACCCTGCGCCGTGCCGTACCAGGTAAGTCTTCTGCGACCGGAACCTAGGCGTATTTTCTGAGGCCCCACGAGTCACGACGGCGTCCCGCTGACTGTTTCGGTTCTGGAGACTTCACGGCAATGCAGGGCATTGCCCGCGTGCATTTCGGCAGTTTCCCGGCCCTCTTGCGGGCGCCATCGCGCAAGCGGAGAATGTCCTCACTGGCGGGGTTCCATATCCTTCTCCGCCGTGGATATCGGGCTTCGCCGTAGCCCAAATTTAGGAGATATCCATGAACATCAAGCGCACTTCCGCTACCGTTGCCGCCGCCGTACTGGTCGTTCTTTATGCAGGGGCTGTCCCTGCATCAGCCGATGTTGCCAACCACCACGCTGCCTGCACCGGTCTTGGCATCTCGGATCACGCCGCCGTCCTGGACGGCCCCGGGGCAGTTCCCGACATCATTAACGAGCTCAAGGACGCTGCTGCATTCTTTGGTTTCGATAACTCCGGCCAAGTTGTCAGCCGATTCGCGAAGGTCCATGCTGGCACGCACATGCCAGGTTGCGAAGATGCCATTGAGGAAATATTTGTAGCCGGACCATGACAGGGGGAATTCCACTTCTGGTCGAATAAAACGCGGGCAATGCAGGGCATTGCCCGCGTGCATTTCGGGAGTTTCCCGGCCCTCTTGCGGGCGGCACTGGGCAAGCGGAGAATGTCAATCACTGGCGGGGTTCCATATCTCCGTCGTGGATATCGGGGCCTCTCAGTAACCCCATTTCAGGAGATATCCATGAACATCAACGCACCTCCGCCGCCATATCGGGGGTGCCTTGTCCGGGGTGTCTCCGCATTAGCCGAGGCTGCAGCCCCCAACTTCCCACGTGCTCGTGGGGGCCTTCGAGCAGCCCCGCAACCGCCGCAACCGCAGCATTACCGACCATAGGAAACTGACATGCCAAGTTTAGTTCGCAAAAGCCTGGATTCGCCCGAGGAGACCCGGCCGTTCGAAGGCGATACCGGCCAGCTTCAGCTCGTCAATATGGAAGAAGGCCCCGTGGGCCGCGCCACATTCCTGCCCGGATGGCGTTGGTCCCAGCACGTAAAACCGATCGCCAAAACGGAGAGCTGCCAGGCCTCCCACATGGGGTACTTCGTTTCGGGCCGAATGAAGGTGGTCATGGACGACGGGGAAGAGATGGAGTATGGACCGGGCGATTTCGCCACCATGGCCCCGGGTCATGACGCATGGGTGGTGGGAGATGAACCCTGTGTGGTGATCGACTGGCAGGGGTTTGCTGACTACGCCAAACGGTAACGTAGGGCCGGTCCGGCGGCAGTGCACATTTGTGCAGGCCCTTCCGGGCGTCCTTCCGGCCCCCCGAACCCTAAAAGCTACTCACCAGTAACAATGTTGTGAAGAGAACGTCCGGCAAGGAAAAAGGGCTCCGCTGAGGAGCCCTTTTTCATGCGCACATCCGTGCAAACGGTGTCGCAAGTGCGTTCGCGGTGCCTAGCATGTTGGAACCCCCGGGCTTGGCTGGCCCAAGCGACCAGCATTCAGGCCGGACCCATCCTGCTGACACACGAACAATGAGGTTTCTATGTCACTGCTCACCCGAACCCTGTCCATCTCTGCGGCCGCACTCCTCCTCGCCGGCTCCCTGGCTGTAGCTCCCGCCCAGGCGGACGTCGTCGGGATTTCGCCGCCCGGAGCCAACGACTGGTCCTGCAAGCCAAGCGCCGCGCATCCCTATCCGGTGGTCCTGGTCCCGGGGACCTTCGAGAGCATGGCGAAGAACTGGTCCACCCTGTCGCCCTACCTCAAAAGCGCCGGGTACTGCGTCTTCACCCTCAACTACGGCGAAACGAACGGCGTGTACGCCACCGCGCCAGTGACCGACTCAGCGAAGGAACTTGCCCCGTTCGTGGACGCGGTTCGTTCTGCAACTGGCGCCAAGAAAGTAGATCTGGTGGGCCACAGCCAGGGCGGCATGATGCCCCGCTACTACATGGGCTTCCTGGGCGGAGCTAAGTATGTGCACCAACTGGTCGGCATCGCACCTTCCAACCACGGCACGGAAGGTGTGATCGTCCCGCCGCCGGGTTTTGTCCCTGATCCGCCCTACACCGGCCTGGGCTGCGCTGCCTGCTCCGACCAGCAGGCAGGATCGGCATTCATGCAGAAACTCAACTCCATCGGCGACACCGTAGCCGGACCTTCCTACACCGTCATTTCCACGGTCCACGACGAAGTGGTGATCCCCTACAACAGCCAGTTCCTCAACGGCCCGGCACGGCAGGTCACCAACATCACCATCCAGGACAAGTGCCCGGCCGATCTTTTCGAACACGACCAGACGCCGAACGACCCCGTGGTGCACCGGCTCGTGGCCAACGCACTGGGGCAGGCTTCCGGCCCGGCCGATCCGGCCTACCAGCCCAGCTGCATCTAGGGGCGCGCTCGACTTGACCCGCGCTCGAATTGACCACAGCGGCGGGGTGGGCAGTGGAAAGCCGGCCACCCCGCCGTCGTCGTGGTACTTGCACCGTCAGGAACGGACCTGCAGCCCCGGCACGCCGTCCCGGACCTCAAAGGAAGCCTTCGTCGCAGCCGGTGCGCCCGGCGTCGTGACGCGGTCCAGCACCCGGAAGTCCGCCTGCAGGGAGGCTTTGGTGATACGGGTGTTCACGTAGCCGCGGTTGTCGTTGTAGAACTTCAGGTGCGGGTTCCATGCCATGGTGGGGTCGGTGGTGGAGCCTGTGCCGTTCCCGGTGGAGGTGATGGACGTGCACACCAGCTCCGAGCCGACCACCGGTGAGGCGGGGTCCTTGTAGTCGACCTTGACGTCGTTGGCCCAGTTGCGGTGGACGTCGCCGGTGAGGACGACGGCGTTGCGGACGTTCGAATCCACCCAGCCCTGGGTGATGCGACGGCGGGACGCGGCGTAGCCATCCCAACCATCCATGGAGACGTCGTCGATCTCCGGTGCGGCGTCGCGGTCCCGTTCGGCGAAGAAGACCTGCTGGCCAAGGATGTCCCAGCGCTGGGTGGAGTTCCGGAAGCCGTCCAGCAGCCATTTCTCCTGCTCGGCGCCGGTGATGGTGCGGTCCTCGGCCAGCCGTTCGGCCACGTTCTTCTTCCAACCGTCGCCGGCGAGCTGGTCGTCGCGGTACTGGCGGGTGTCCATCATGTGGAAGTTGGCCAGCTGGCCCCACTGGACCTTCCGGTAGATCTTCATGTCGAACCCGGCCGGCACCGAGGACGGCCGCAGCGGCATGTTCTCGTAGTACGCCTGGAACGCGGCGGCGCGGCGCTGCCGGAAATGTTCCGTGGTGTCATTCAGCTGCGCGGGGTCGGTGTTCTCCGGAACGTCGTCCGCCCAGTTGTTGTCCACCTCGTGGTCATCCCAGACCACCAGCCACGGTGCGATGGCGTGCGCGGCCTGCAGATCGGCGTCGGCCTTGTACTGCGCGTGCCGCTGCCGGTAGCTGTCCAGCGTGACGGTCTCCGGGCCCTCGTGGTCCCGCGGGTTGCCGCCGCCGATCACGTAGCTGCCCTTCTTGTACTCGTACAGGTAGTCGCCCAGGTGCAGGACCAGGTCCGGGTGGTCCTCGGCCAGGCGCTTGTAGGCGGTGAAGTAGCCGTGCTCGTACTGGGCGCAGCTGGCGAACGCCATGGCCAGCGCGGCTGGCGTCTCGTGCGGTGCGGGGCTGGTAAGGGTGCGGCCCACCGGGCTGAGGTGCCGGCCGCTGCGGAACCGGTAGAAGTACTCGCGGCCCGGCTTCAGGCCGCGCAGCTCCACGTGGACGGAATGGGCGTTCTCGATCCGGGCCTGCTCCACGCCGCGTGACACCACGGTGCGCATGCCGGCGTCCTCGGCCACTTCCCAGGCGACTGGTACCTGCCGGGACGGCATGCCGCCCAGCCCGTCCTCGGCCACCGGGTCCACGGCCAGACGGGTCCACAGGACGAAGCCATCCGGCCACGGCTCGCCGGAGGCGATGCCCAGCATGAACGGATCGGTGCGGAGACCGGCGTCGTCCGCTGTGGAAAACGCGACGGCGGCACTGGGCATTGCGGCGATGAGGCCAGCCCCGAGGCCGGCTGAAATGAGGGATCTGCGGGTGATGTTGTCCATGGCTTCGAACTTAGGGAAGCCGGTTGGACGGGTCCTGAGGAGGGCGTGAATGATTGATTAACGGCGTGACAAGTTGTCGAATCAGCGCCCGTACCCGCCGCCGCGGGAGCTCCTTAAGCCCGGGCCTTCGCGTGGCCCCTGGTGAGCACCAGTGCGAGGGCGATCATCCCGACGCCGAGCAGCAGGTGCAGTCCGTTGTCGAAGCCGTTCAGCGGGACGAAGTTCGCTGCCGATTCCTGGTCGAACACGAGGCCGTAGACGAACAGGACCAGGTACACGATTCCGCCGTAGAGGAGGAAGGAGCGGGCCCCGGTGGCGCCGCGGGCCAGTAGCAGGCCGGCGGCGCCGAAGAGGAGGTGGACGATGTTGTGCAGCACTGAGACCTGGAAAAGGCCCAGCAGCATGGCCTCGGAATGGTGGCCGGCGAACTGCAGCTCGCCGTAGTTGCTGGTGATGCCCGGGACGAAGCCCAGGACACCGACCAGGAGGAACACTGCGCCCACCAGCATTGCTGCCTTCTGGACGTTGGTGCGGGTTGCGTTGCCGGTGCTGGTGTGTGTTGCCATGATGCTCTCCTGAATGCGGGATCTGTTTATGGATCGGCCGTATGCCTGCTGACCCAAGGGGTTACGCCATTTATTCGGGCGCCATCGCATTTCGGATGGGTCTATGGAGTGACAAATTCGGAACTGGTAATTCCGGGCTTGCCGAGAGTGCGGTACTCACGGCGGTTGGTACTGCGTCAGGAGGGGGACTGCAGTACGGAAGTCAGTCCTTGCCGGCGTCGTAGGCCAGGACGGCCGACGCCGCGGTGCTGGCCTCAGCAGGCCGGATTGAATCAATCCGTAACGTTCCGGCGCCTGGCAGGGCGACGGACTGGCCCTCACGGAAGGCCTGCTTGCGCTCCTGCTCAGCGGTCCGGATCCAGACCTGAATGGCCGGGGCGCCGTCGGCCACGCCGATCTTCACGATGCCCACCAGGACACCGCCGAACCTGGGCTGCATGCCCTGCTTGACTGTTACGAGCTGTTCCACGGCCATCCTTACTTCGTGTCCACGGAGTACACGGAGTCGAAGTTTTCCTTGTACTCATCCTCGGTCAGTTCCAGCGTGCCGGACTTGAGGTCATCGTCGCCGGCCATGTGACCACCGGCTGGACCCCAGGGGTTGGCCAGAACAACCACTTTCTCGCCGTCGTCGTTGGTTTTCACGTCCACCACCATGTACGCATGGTTGGGGACAACATCGGTACGGTTGACTTCGTCTGACTCCCAGACCCAGTCAAAATCGTCGTCCTTGGTGTCCTCACTGCCCACGGACAAGGCCTGGCCATCACCGAGCTTTTCCTCGATCTCATCCAGGTCCAGCTCCCCGTCCTTGTCCGCGGACTTCCCCGTCATGAGCTCCATCGCGTCGCTGCTGTATCCGCCGTCGATGTCGTCATAAGAACCGCCCCGCTGCTCCGCCGCCGCGCGTTCGTAGATGGAAAGCCAGTTTGGCTGGCCGTCCGCACCCCGGACCCCGCCATCGGTGGACTTGGCCTCGACGGTGACGTCCACGGGCTCGCCGTCTTCGTACAGGGTCACCACCCAATGCGTTGGCGGATCGCCAACAGGGCGCATGTGCTCGGCGAGGAATTCATCGAGTTTGCCTTGCTGCTCGAGCGTCTGGGCAACGGAGCCGATGCCTGCCAGGAGCCAGCAGTCGCCGATCTGCCCCTGCTGGATATCGCCGGGATCGCCGGCGTTGGGGTCCTCGCGGACGTCGCCAGGTACGACGACGTCGGGGCGGTCCGGATCCAGCGGCCCTGGATCTCCGGGAGGGTTCGAGTCCGGCTTTCCTGAACTGTCAGATCCCGTTGCCCCCGAGCTGGCCTTGTCCTGCTGATCCGCGTTGCGGGTCAGTTCCTGTGCCTGGCTCTGGAGTTCTGCGGCGATGCGCTTCAGCATCGGCCGGTGTTCCGAATCCCAGGCCGCCCGGAACCTGGCGGCGTCGCGCCCATCCCAGGGAGCACGGGAAAGCAGCTGGCCGAGGTCCATGGACAGCGAGGTCATCTTCTCGGAATGCTGCGCCATCGTTTTTGCGAGTGCCCGCAGCTGTTCAATGTCGCCGCCATAGAATCCAGGCATCCGTTCGTCCCCCTTTAGTTGAGCTTCAAGCCAAGGTCATGCTATTCCGGTTGCCGTGCGTGCCGCGATGGGGAGAACTTCCCCGTCAGCCTGCGGGAATCTCTTTCGGATCGCAGGCCGGGGAATCCACCGGGACGCTCATGCGCATATAGGCAGGACTCTTTGACTCGACGGTCAGGGTGGCTCCGGCCGGGTCCGTGCTGCGGGTTACCATCCAGCCGCCGGGAACAGGGTCTGTTCCGTCGAACGCGGGAAAGCCGTGCTGCGCCAGGACGGGGTCGCCTGCGGAGAAGATGTCAGCGAAGTGGTTTGACGGCTCCACGATGTCGGCGCTGCTTTTCATGGTCTGCGGGTAGAGCATGCATCTGCCATCCTTCAGCCTGGCCAGGGTGGCCGGCTCGTCCACGGTCCAGCTGATATCAGGCATTTTCTCTTCCAGGGCGGCGATAATCTCCGCTCGCAGGGCATCGTATTTAGGGAAGCTTTCCGCCACCGACACGGGGGCCACGGTGACAACCGGGGCATTGCTTGGCTTCGTTACGGGGCCATCGGGTGCTGTGCAGCCAGCCATGACAGTCGCCCCCATCACCAGGAGAGCCGCCGGCACATGTGGCAGCCACTGCGGTTTCGTTCGGCGATCCATGTTGCCCCCAGTTTTCATGAAGGGCCTCGGTGACCGGCCCACACGGAATGCTTTCACAGCTGCGCTGCATTTGGCGATGGGCACAACAACCCTGGCCCGATCAGGCAGCCGCTCGGACGCCCAGTCCCAGCTGATCAGTTCCTGTTCGAGGCGCCATCCGGAACCGCGGGGCGCATACTGGGGGCAGCGCCAGAACGCGTGATCCCATGGGAGTGGTGAGGGTGATGGTTGGTTCAAACTTCGACGGCGTGGTGGAGCGTCTGCGTGCCGCACTTGCCGAGCTCATGAAGGGTGATCCTGCGCCCTCTCAAGCGCTGTTCGCAAAGACCGACAACGTGACCCTGGCCAACCCCCTCGGCGGTGTCTCCCAAGGGTGGGACAACGTCGCGGCCAGCATCGCCAAGGCAGCGGCGATCTACCGGGACGGTGAAGTTGTGTCCTTGGAGAACTGTGCCACCGCCGTGGTCGGAGACCTTGCCTACGTGGTACTGATCGAGCGGTTCAGGGTTCGGGTTTCCGGACGGGCCGACCTGGACGACGTGGCCCTACGCACGACGAATATCTACCGGCGGGACGGCAACGAATGGCTGCTTGTCCACCGTCAGGCCGACACGCGGGTTAGTGCACAGGCGCCCGAGTCGGTAGCCCACTAGACACCCCACGGTCGCTGAACACTTAAGACAGAACGGCCGTGTTGACTCACACGTCCTCGCCGAGCGTCTCTGTACCATGAGTTCCATGGCATCCCGTATCAGTGAACTGGTCCTCCACTGCTCCGACCCCGAACGGCTCGCACATTTCTGGAGCGAGGTCCTCGGCTACGTCGAGCTCGACAGGGAGGATGGTGCGATCGAGATAGGTCCGCCGGTCGCCGGGTTCGGTGGCCTGCAGCCCACCATCATTCTGAGTCCCAGCAGCGACCCCCGGGCCGCAAAGCCTCCTCTGCACATCGACATCAACCCTATCGACCGGGACCAGGACGCCGAGCTGGAACGGTTGCTCGCCCTCGGCGCCCGTCCCGCCGACGTCGGGCAGACCGGCTACGAGCAATGGCACGTCCTGGCCGACCCTGAGGGCAACGAGTTCTGCCTCCTGCGCAAGCGGCTTGAAGCCTAACGCCGGTACAGGTGCCCCATTCAGGTTTTCGTCAGTCTGGAGCCCGAAATACCGATGACCCGCCTCTCAGAGGCGGGTCATCGGCCGGGGCTGGCCTGTTCAGCAGGCAAGCGGACATGCATACCAGATGCAACGAAGCCTGGGTTAGTGAAGCTCAAGCACTCCGCAGGCGGCGGGGTCCGTAGCCTCCGCCGGCAGGTTCGGGGTGAGCTCGCTGGCGCCTTCGGGATCACTGAAGTTGTAGGTGCCGTTACCGTCATAGTCCAGGCCATGGATCACTACGACGCCCTCGCCGTCACGGATGGCATCAGCAATCTGCTTGGCTGTGCCTGTGCCCCCGTTGCCCGGGTAACCGGTACCCGCAACGTCGGTGAACTCGATGTTGTTGCGGCTGTAGTCATAGCTGCCAGCCGATGATACCGGGAAGCGTGCCACGTCCAGGAAGCTGGCGGGGGTGGTATCGCCGGTGGTGTTCAGGGACACCACAACGGGTCCGTAGGCCGGAATTCCCTCCACGGTACTGAGCCGTCCGTCCATATTGCTGTCCAAGGCCAGGGTGGGGCACTCGTTGAGGGCCTGCTCGCCGTAATGGATGTGCTGGGCGTGGGGTGCGTTGGGGGTCAGGCCATGGGCGTGCACTTCAATGTGCTCTATTTTCTGGTTCTTGACGATGGCGGTTGCGGTGCCTGAGGCGCCCGATCCGTTTAGTTGCGACAGTGTCGCTCGGAGGGTGACGCTCTTGTCAGCCGTCTTTTGGCCCTGCGCAAGTACAGGCGCTGCCCCCAGGGTGCCTGCTGCGATCAAAGCCACGGCGGAAGCCCCTAGGGCCACCATTGAATACCTTTTCACGGTCCACTCCTCTGTCATTGGCCAAGGAGGGGATCTCTTTGGCCAACAGTGATTCGGATCACGGGGGGATCGGGATGGGTTGACGCGGCGCCGGCCCTATTGTGAGGACTTGGCCTTGGGCGCTTTCGGCTCCTTCGGCGGCAGCGTGGCGACGTAATTGAACGCCTTCTCCGTCCACGCTCGTGCCCGGGCGTCGTCGCCGTCGCCCTCCTCGTTCCACACCTCGGGCAGCCCGGTGTACCCGCCCATGGGCCGCTCCGCAGGGCCAAACGGCACGGTCCGCTCAGAGGATTCGAGCAGTTCCCGGTCCTCACCGGACAGCTTGATGCCGATGGTGGGGCCGAACAGCCCGGCGAACATGTTGCCGTTCACGAAGGCTCCGAGGTTGCCGAACATCGGCTTGATGACGACGTCGGGACGGTCCGGCACCACCGACCGGAAGCGTTCCTTGTCGGCCTCGGACGGCTTGGGCATTTCCATGGTGATCTTCTCCAGAAAGCAGGACGACACAAAGGGCAGGGACGGGCGGGGCCGTTCCTTGCCGGGATCATACGCCCGGTGGGCAATCCGGGCTACCACCTGAGGAAATACCTTCGCCGGTTTCCAAGACAGCAGCCATGGGTAGTGCTATATATAGCTCAAGGCAACTAAATTTTCGCCTGTCTGCAGAAGGGCGATGGCAACCACCGGGACCTCCCGGAGGCTGGAGGCGCAGTGCTGATCGGACCAGGCAGAGCACGGGCGGCCACGGCCCGGCCCGCCCGACGAGGACCACTGCTCGCCGCGTGCGTCGCAGCGCTCGCAGTCCTCACCGCCTGCAGCGGTGGCGTCACAGAGACCGTCACCACCGCTGTCAAGGACAGCGCGTCGGCCGTCGCCACCGCCCGCCTGGCCATGGCACAGGATATGGCCGGCAAACTGACCCGGGCCGCCACCTCCACCGCGCTGGACGACGCCCTCAAGGAGGTGCAGACCAGCCGGGACACTGTCCTGAAGCTATCGCCTGCCACGCCTGAAGACCGCGACGCACAGCAGGAAGCCCTGGCAGCCCTGGACAGCTGCTCCGCCGGCTTCAACACCGCCCGCAACGCCGTCTCCACAGACGACGGCGGCCCCTCGCTGTCCGACGGCGACCACGCCCTTGCAACGGCGGAGGACGCCCTGAAAAACCTGAAGGCGAAGGTGGGGGACAAGTGAAGCGGCTTCTCGGCGTCGCGCTCGGAGTCCTCACCGCCATTGGCGGGTTCGTGGACATCGGGGACCTGGTGACCAACGCCGTCGTCGGCTCCCGCTTCGGACTGTCCCTGGTCTGGGTGGTGGGGGTCGGCGTCGTCGGTATCTGCCTGTTCGCCAACATGTCCGGACGGGTGGCCGCAGCCTCCGGCCGGGCGACCTTCGAGGTCATCCGCGAACGGCTCGGCCCCCGGGCCGGGCTCGCCAACCTGTCCGCATCCTTCCTCATCAACCTGATGACGGTGACCGCGGAACTCGGCGGCATCGCCCTGGCACTGCAGCTGGCCAGCAGCGTCCACTACCTGCTGTGGATCCCGGTGGCGGTGGTCGCCGTCTGGCTTGTCATCTGGCGGGTCAAGTTCTCCATCATGGAAAACGTCACCGGGATGCTCGGGCTGACGCTGATCGTGTTCGTCGTCGCGCTCTTCCTGCTCAAACCCGACTGGGGCAACCTGGCCGGGCAGGCCCTGGCACCAGCCATCCCGGGCGAGGAAACCGCCTCCTCCTACTGGTACTACGCCATCGCCCTCTTCGGCGCCGCCATGACACCGTACGAGGTATTCTTCTTCTCCTCCGGCGCCGTGGAGGAAGGCTGGTCCGTCAAGGACCTGGTGCAGTCACGGATCAACGTCCTGGTCGGCTTCCCCCTCGGCGGGATACTGTCCGTGGCGATCGCCGGGTGCGCCGCCGTCGTGCTCCTTCCGGCCGGAATCGCCGTCACCTCTTTGTCCCAGGTGATCCTGCCTGTCGCGGAGGGCGCAGGAAAACTCGGCCTCGCCTTTGTCCTGGTGGGCATCGTGGCCGCGACCTTCGGCGCAGCCCTGGAAACCACCCTCTCCAGCGGCTACACCCTGGCGCAGTTCTTCGGCTGGTCCTGGGGCAAGTTCCGCCGCCCCGCGCAGGCCGCCCGCTTCCACCTGTCCATGATCATCTGCCTGCTGATCGGCATCGCAGTCCTGTCCACCGGCGTGGATCCCGTGCTCGTCACCGAATACTCCGTGGTGTTCTCTGCGATCGCGCTGCCGCTGACGTACCTGCCCATCCTCATTGTGTCCAACGATCCGCAATACATGGGTGAACACGTCAACGGCCGGGCGGTCAACGTGCTGTCGATGGTCTACCTGGTGGTCATCCTGGTGGCGTCCATCGCCGCAATACCCCTGATGATCGTGACAGGAGCCGGATCATGAATCGCCCATTCCCGAGCACGCTGGCGCCGGTTCCCCCGATCGCCGGCCGCACCCTGGACGCCCAGCTCCATCTGATGGACCGGCAGGCACTGGATAACGACGGCGTCCCGGTCACCACCGTGGACGACCTCGAACTCAGCGGACCCGCCCTGGAAACAGAGATACCTGAGGGGACCCCCGCCCCTATTCTGACGGCACTGCTCACCGGACCGGTGCTGGGCACCCGGATCTTCGGCGGCAGGCCGCCGTCGTCCCGGCTGATCCGCATCCCCTGGAAGGACGTTGCCGACGTCGGCGTGGTCATCAAGCTCGGCGTTAGCGGCGACAGCCTGGACGCCGGCTGGGTGGAGCGCTGGATCCGGGACAAGATCATCGCCCGCATCCCGGGAGGCCGCCATGATCCTCGGTGACCTCCTGGGCACCCCGGTGTACGACAGCGACGGAGGGCGGCTGGGCCGGGTTGCCGACGCACGGTTCGTGGTGGACGGCGCCCCGCAGCAGCTCATGGCCGAAGCCCGCCTGCTGGGGCTGGTTGTCAGCCCGCACAGCGTATCTTCGTTCCTCGGCTACGAGCGGACGGGCGTCAACCAGCCCTGGCCGCTGGCCCAGATGCTGGAGTGGCGGCACCGGGGCTCGTTCCTGGTTATGTGGGAGGACATCGCGATGATCGGCGAGAAATCGGTGCGGCTTCGGGAAGGATTCACGGCCTACAGCCCGGCGCTGGACGGCGCCGGGCAGGAGTAAGGGCGCTCAGCGAACGGATGCCCTCATGCCACCTTCCGGTTTCTCATGACCAGCGACAGAACAGCTGCCAGTGCGACGGCGGAGAGGATGGTCGCCGACCAGAACCCGGCCCGTCCGCCGGTCAGGAAGTCGCCAGGGGTAGCGAAGGCCGCATAGGTCGAAGCCACGATGGCCAGTCCGACGGCGCCGCCCAGTTGCTGCATTGTCTGGAAAAGCCCGGAGGCGGACCCTGCGTGCTCGGGTTCGACGTTGCGAAGCGCGAGGGTCGTGAGCGGCATGAACGTCATGCCGGCTGAGATTCCGGTCAACAGCAGGGCAATCAGGACCACCACGAAGGGCGTGTCCGGACCCAGCTGCGTGAGCGGCAGGAAGGCGATGACGCGGAGGGCTGCGCCCACGATGACAAGGCGCACGGCCCCGAATCGCTCCACCAGCCGCGGTACAATCCGCGACATTGCGAAGATGCTCAGGGGCATGGGCAGGAACGCCAGTCCCGTCACCATTGGCGAGAGGTGCAGATCGTCTTCGAGGTACTGGACCATGAGGAAGAACATTGCCAGCATCCCGCCGTAGGTGGCCGCCATCGCCGCCAGAGCCGCCACCCGGCTCGGGCTGCGGAGCAGCTGCGGGCGGAGCAGGGGGTGGGCAACTCTCCGCTCGGTGAAGGCGAGAACGGTGATCAGCGCTGCGCCGACCAGGAGGCCGCCGATGGTGCGGGGGCTGGACCAGCCGACGTCGCCGGCTTGGATCAGGGCCCACACGATGGCGACGGCGCCGCCCGTAGCGGTCACCGCTCCGAGGACGTCGAAGCGCCCGGGCCTGCGGGGAGTTTCGGCGACGAGGCGCGGCACCGCAAGGAGCACGACGACGCCGATCGGCACGTTGATGAAGAGGGTCCACCGCCAGCTGGCCATGTCGGTGAGCAGGCCGCCAAGAATGAGTCCGAGCGCGCCGCCCATCGAGGCGATGGCAGAGAACAATGCCAGCGCCCGGTTCCGTGCGCCGTCGTCCTTTGCAGTAGTAGTGATGAGCGCGAGCACGCTCGGGGCGGCGAATGCGGCACCGAGGCCCTGGAGCGCGCGTGCGATGACGAGGAGAAGAGGTGAGGTGGCCAGGCCGCCGAGCAGCGAGAAGAGCGTGAAGGCGGCCACGCCCACCAGGAAAGTGCGGCGGCGGCCGAAGACGTCTCCGATCCGTCCGCCGAGCAGCAGGAGTCCGCCGAAGGCGACGGCGTAGCCGTTCAGGACCCAGCTGAGCTCAGCCCGGGAGAAATGGAGGTCGGCGGCGATGTGGGGGAGCGCGACGTTCACAACTGTCGCGTCGAGGACAAGCATGAGTTGGGCAAGCATGACCAGCCAGAGGCCGATGCTGCCGGCGCGGCTGCCGGTTGTCGCGATCCCGGCGGTCGCCCGTGTGGCGATGGTGGATGTCATGGGGTGGTGTCCTGTTCTAGCCGAAGGGCTGACGTACACTAAGAGGAGAGATGCTCCGGTTAGAACTATACGGAGACACTCTCCGTTTGGCAACAAGTTTTTGAGAGGTGTTACTTTGCGCGCTGACGCTCAACGCAACCGCGACAAGATCGTGGAGGTTGCACGTGCGTTTTTCCGTGCCAAAGGCTTCGACGCCGTCTCGATGGACGAGGTGGCCAAAGGGGCGGAGGTGGGCCCCGGCACGCTGTACCGGCATTTCCCGACCAAAGAGTCGCTGTACGACGCGGTCCTGGAGTCTTGGGCTGAGAAGGTCAATGCAGCAGTCGACCGGGCGCTTTCGCTCAACGGCTCCGCGCGGGAGCAGTTGATGACGTGGCTGACCGACTATGCGGCGATGCTGACAGAAAACAAGGGTGCAGCCGCGCGGATCACTGCTGCGCTGGGCGATCCCGGGTCTCCATTCGCAGGAAAATGCAGGACCTACGTCAATGCGAATCAGCGCTTGATTGACGGACTGGACTCAGCCCTGCGCCCCGGCGTCGAGGCAATGCAGATCAGCCGGCTGGTGGGCGGCCTGGCTGCAGTGGCAGACAACAGTGAGCTTCCCCCCGAGTCGGTGGCACCCATGCTCGCGGTCGTCGCGGACGGACTGCTTGCTCCCTGACGGGTTTTAGGGGTGCATTCGAAGAGGCCTGGCACTCTGCGTTCCCTCACGAGGCGGGCATCCCGCCTTTCACCGCCGCCCGTTGCGCCCGCTCCCAGTGACCGCGCAGCAGCTCAGCCAGCCGCTCGGGCTCGATCCGGTGTGGCGGGTCGAAGTGGTGCCGCTTGGGGAACACCTCCAGGCGGAAGTCCGGGAAGAACACCCTGGACAGCCGGCCGGCAATCTCGCCGTAGTCATCCGGGTTGCTCAGGCCGCCGAGGGCGAAGAACACCGGCTGCCGAAACGCCGCCAAACGCGCCCTCTCCAGGTCATAGCTCTTGAAGGTCCGCAGGAACGCCCTGATGCCCGCTGGCCGTTTGGCCATCCACGGCGGCGGGGGACCCGGCGGCGGTGGCGGAAGGACGACGTCGGGCTTAACTCCCAGCCTCATGAAGGCGGGCATGAACTGCTCAGGTGGCAGGTCCTCCAGCTGGTCATAAACCTTCCACAACTCAGTGTGCGCGGGACTCCAGTCCCAGTTCCCGGCCCAGGCAGGCTCCAACAGGGCCAGGCTCAGCAGCCGGTCCGGATGCTTGGCGGCGAATGCCAGCGCCGCCGCGCCCCCACCCGAATAGCCCGCAAGATGGAACGACTCCCATCCCCGCGCGTCGGCTTCGCGCAGCACGCCGTCGATCTCTGTGTCCAGGCTCCAGCCGGGCGGCGGCTCGTCGCCCGCGTAAAGTTCCAAATCCTTGGCAACAGCGTCGACGTCGGATCCCAGTGCCGCAATGAGGGCGCCATACGCCGGCTGGGCGGGGAGCACGCTCCCGGGGAGAAGGATGGCCCGTATCCGATCCATGAAACGAACCCTACGCCCGGTCAGCTGTTCCGGACAGCCCTAGGCGAGTCCCTGGGGTGGCACCATCCCGGCCCGTCGTCGCTATTTGAGTTGCCCCCGGATCTCGCCGCTCGGGTGGGCGGTGGTGTGCACGTTGACGTAGTAGTCGCCCGGGCTGTCGGCTACCGACTCAAGCAGGGAGGCAGTGGCGGTGGTGCAGTCGCTGACACTCCAGGTGGTTCCGGAGCCCACGGTGAGCGGAATGACAACGGGGCCGGCAACATTCCGGGGTGCCAGGTGGATATGGGCGGCAACCGCAGGGGTCGAGAGGTTCTGTGCCTCCAGGGTGTAGCAGAACCAGGTGCCGTCGACGGTGTAGCTGAAGAAACCGTTGGCGCCCGAATTCGGTTTGGGCGTTTCCTGTCCGGCATTCAGGGGGATGGCCGGAACTCCCGGCGGGGCCGCCGTGACGATGCCCGCACTTCCTGTGGCAAGTACGGCCACTGCGGCGAGTGCTGCGAGGCTTCTGATCCGGATGAATTTGCCACTGCTCATGATCTGTTCTCCTTTGAAAAGACCCCAGCATTTGTCACGATACGCGGGGGCAGTTCCACTCACAATGGGCCCAGACGGGGGTGATGGTCAGACGGCCGCTAAATCTCGTGTAGAGTCGTTTCTGTTGTTGTGTTTTTAGCAGTTCGTAGTTCAGGCAGTACGCGCGGTCGAAAGTCCGCGTTCTTCTGAAGTAGCGGTTTTGAACACCCCACACCGGAGGACCCGAAAGTCGGGACTTTTCCTCCACCTTCACGAAGGACAAAAATAATGGCTACTGGTACCGTCAAATGGTTTAACGCTGAAAAGGGCTTCGGCTTCATTTCCCCCGATGACTCCTCACAGGACGTTTTCGCTCACTACTCCGCGATCGCCTCTTCCGGCTTCCGCTCACTCGAAGAGAACCAGAAGGTTTCCTTCGAAACCGAGCAGGGCCCCAAGGGTCCCCAGGCCGTCAACATCCAGGCACTCTAATTCATTAGAGATTCTGGGGCCTTAGGGTTTCATTTTCAAAGCAGGACCGGTCATTGACCGGTCCTGCTTTTGTTAACCCAGGTGTGCTTCCAGACATTTGGCAGTTGGGTCACGGGCCGGACTGGCAAGTTGGGGGAAAAGCCAGCAAGCTGGATGAACCGGGAGTAAGAAGGGCGTGATCCACACCTACCCGTGCCCGGGTCGGAGCACCCGGGACTGGACGCACATTCACCCGCAGCCGCTCGGCTAGGGTCTGCGGCAGGGGTAGACACCTGCTTCCAAAGGGGCTCTGGCGGCCGGACGAATTGAGGGTCAAGCTGTAGATGATTGGCAGCAATAGTCCGGGGTGAAGACGACGATGATTGACATGACACGCGGCGACCTTAAGACCAACCGATTCCGGGACTTGGTGACGCAGCTGCTAGGTCTGTGGCTGTTGCTGGCCGTCTTCCTGGACGGCTGGGCACACCTGAACCTCCCCGGGCTGGAGACGTTTTTCACGCCGTGGCACGGGGCCCTCTACTCCGGCCTGGCCGTTATGGCGCTGTGGACGGCTGCGGTGATCTGGAGGAACCGGGTACCCGGCAGCCGCTCGCGGAGGCCATTCCGGCCGGCTACCGGGGGACGGTGGTTGGTATTGCCCTTTTTGCCGTTGCCGGCGGTCTGGACTTGGTATGGCACGAACTTCTGGGGATCGAAATCTCCCTCGATGCCCTGGTCAGCCCGACCCACCTGTTGCTGGGGTTCAGCCTCTTCCTCATCCTGGGCACTGCTGTCCGGAGCGCACGCTCTGCCAGCGGGGCCGGCAACTTTGAATTGACGACGGCGGGGCTTCTGGCCGTGGTCCTAATGACCGGGCTGGGTGCATTCTTTCTCATTTACTGCTCGGCCTTCGTCCGGCCAGGGCCGACTGCCTTTTTCATTCCGATGCCGATCGGCAGCCCTGGCCGGATACAGTCGGAGATGCCGGTAATCATCACCCTTGCAAGTTACCTGCTGACCACCGCGTTGATCGTAGCTCCCTTTCTCTTCACGCTCTCCGTGGCGAGGCATCCCGCCCGCGGGATAGTCACCATGCTGGTGGCAACTGTCGCCTGGCTGCCCGCCGGGATGGTGGGCTTCCGCCCCACGACGATCGCCGGAGCGGCCGGAGCCACGGTGGCGGCGGTGGTGGCAGATGTGCTCCTTGCCTTGTTGCCACAAGTCTGGCTGGGCCGGCGGTTACCAGCAGTCACAGCCGGACTGGCGGCGCTGGTGTGGACAGGTCAGCTGGTGGCCTTCGCGCTGGTGGACGGGATCCGCTGGCCCATTTCGCTCTGGATGGGGGCGGTGGTACTCAGCGCAGCGACAGCGGCAGGCCTTGCCCTCCTCAGCACCTGGCGCCCTGCGGTACGTTCCGGATCTGCCACCACCGCCAGTCCCCGGGGCCACTAACGCACCACTGCACGGGGCGCCGGTCGGCTACTTGTCCGGGTTGGGGTCCCGCACGTCCTTTTCCCCGATGTCGGCGGCACCCAGGGCTGAGGCGGCCGCGCTGTGCACGGGCTCGTGTTCACGGACCCGGATCTCCGGGTGGTGCAGGTCCAAGGACGGGCGCTCGGAACGGATGCGCGGCAGCGACGTGAAGTTGTGCCGCGGCGGCGGGCAGGACGTGGCCCACTCCAGCGAGGCACCAAAGCCCCACGGGTCGTCAACGGTGACCTTCTCGCCGGCCCGCCAGGTGGTGTAGACATTCCACAGGAACGGGATGAGCGAGGCTCCCAGAAGGTAGGAACTGATGGTGGAGAACTGGTTCATCCACGTGAAGTTGTCCTGCGGCATGTAGTCCGCGTACCGGCGGGGCATGCCCATTGCGCCGAGCCAGTGCTGGATCAGGAACGTTCCGTGGAAGCCCAGGAACAGCATCCAGAAGTGGATCTTGCCCAGGCGTTCGTTGAGCATGGTTCCGGTGAATTTTGGCCACCAGAAATAGAAGCCGGCGAACATCGCGAACACCACGGTGCCGAACACCACATAGTGGAAGTGCGCCACCACGAAATAGGAGTCAGACACGTGGAAGTCCAGCGGCGGCGACGCCAGGATGATGCCGGTCAGGCCGCCGAAGAGGAACGTCACCAGGAAGCCAAGACTCCACAGCATGGGCGTCTCGAACGTCAGCGAACCGCCCCACATGGTGCCGATCCAGTTGAAGAACTTCACCCCGGTGGGTACCGCGATCAGCATGGTCATGAAGGCGAAGAACGGTAGCAGCACCGAGCCGGTCACGTACATGTGGTGTGCCCACACGGTCACCGACAGGGCAGCGATGGCAATCGTCGCATAGACCAGGCCCTTGTAGCCGAAGATCGGCTTGCGGCTGAAGACCGGGAAAATCTCGGACACGATGCCGAAGAACGGCAGTGCGATGATGTAGACCTCCGGGTGGCCGAAGAACCAGAACAAGTGCTGCCACAGGACGGCCCCGCCGTTCTCCGGGTCATAGATGTGGGCACCGAAACGCCGGTCAGCACCAAGGCCAAACAGGGCGGCAGCCAGCGGCGGGAACGCCATGATCACCAGGATCGCGGTGACCAGGGTGTTCCAGGTGAAGATCGGCATGCGCCACATCGTCATCCCGGGGGCGCGCATGCAGATGATGGTGGTGATGAAGTTGACGGCGCCAAGGATGGTGCCGAACCCGGAAAGCGCCAGGCCGAACACCCACAGGTCCCCGCCAATTCCGGGGGTGAACGTGGTGTTATTCAGTGGCGCGTAGGCGAACCAGCCGAAGGACGCCGCGCCCTGCGGCGTGATGAAACCCGAGACGGCAATGCTTGAGCCGAAGAGGAAGAACCAGAAGGCCAGCGCGTTCAGCCGCGGGAAAGCGACGTCGGGGGCACCGATCTGCAGCGGCATGATGACGTTCGCGAAGCCGGCGAAGAGAGGGGTGGCGAACATCAGCAGCATCATGGTGCCGTGCATCGTGAACAGCTGGTTGTACTGTTCCTTGGTCTGCAGGATCTGCATGCCGGGTTCGAAGAGTTCAGCCCGGATGAGGAGGGCCATCACCCCAGCCATCATGAAGAACACAAACGATGCGATCAGGTACATGTACCCGATGACCTTGTGGTCAGTGGAGGTGATCCAGGTGACGATGAGGCTGCCTTTGCGCCGCGGCGCCACTGCGGGCGCGGCCGTGGCGGCTACCCCTTCAGATGAACGTCCTGTGATGGCCATTTTTCACCTCGTCCGGACGGCGCCATTGGGCCCTTTGCATGAGCACCTATCATCAACCCGGAATGACCTTTTCCGAGGCCGTGATTTCCTTCAGATTACCCATGAATACCGGTTCGGGAAAGGGCTTGGGTAGCGGAGCGCCCTACGCCTGAACGGGAACACCTGACGCCCCGCCGTCGTTGTGCCAAGCGGCAGCCCATCGGAAAACTTCGCCCCGATTCCCTTACCAAAGGACACCCCTTGACCCCTCGCACCATCGTGATCACCGGAGCCAGTGACGGCATCGGCGCAGCAGCCGCGCGGACACTGGCAAAGGCAGGGGAGCGGGTTGTCGTCGTCGGCCGTTCGCCGGAGAAGACGCGCGCCGTCGCCAAGGAGCTCGACGCCGACTACTTCGTCAGCGATTTCGCCGAACTGGCCCAGGTCCGCACCCTCGCCGCGCAGCTCAAGGAAAACTACCCGCGGATCGACGTCCTGGCCAACAACGCCGGCGGCATCATGGGCACGCGCCGGCTCACCGTGGACGGGAACGAGTCCACCTTCCAGGTCAACCACCTGGCCCCGTTCCTGCTCACCAGCGAACTGATGGACGTCCTCACCGCCAGCAGCGCCAAGATCATCAACACCTCCAGCGGCGCCAACGGCTTCGGCAAGCTGGACCTCTTCGACCTCAACGCGGAGCACAAGTACTCCACCAACCGCGCCTACGGTACGGCCAAACTCGCCAACATCCTCTTCACCAACGAACTGCACCGCCGCTTCGGTGATGCCGGAATCACGACGGCGGCGTTCCACCCAGGCGTGGTGGCCACCAACTTCGCGGCGGACTCCACCAGTCCCTGGCGCCATGCCTACAAGACCGTCGTGAACCGCTTCATGCTCAGCCCGGACCAGGGCGCCGACACCCTTTTGTGGCTCATCAACGGAACCGCCGTCACTGACTGGGTCTCCGGCGCCTACTACGCGAAGCGTGCCCTGGCAAAGGCGAACCCGCAGGCCTACGACGCCGAACTGGCCCGCGGCCTATGGGAGGCCAGCGAAGCGCTGGTGGCGCGCTAATCGCCGTCGGCCCTGGCCCGTTCGACGTCGGCGGCGCTCTCCACTAACCCCCGGGCGCTCAACCCTGCCACCACGCCTTCGATGTCCGCGTCGGGCCGGTTCTGGCTGAGTTTCGCCTTCGCCTCGATCCTGGTGATGACCAGTTCCAGTCCCACGATGGCGCGCAGTTGGCCTTCGACGTAGCGTTCCGGCGCATCCTCGACGCTCCACGGGTGGTCAAAGGCGGCTTCGTTTATGCCGGTGAGCCGCCTGACCTGGCCGGCAACCCACTCCGGGTCATCGTGGACAACAAGGGTGCCGTACACGTGCGCCGTCGAGTAGTTCCACGTGGGCACAACGCGTCCGTGTTCGGCCTTGGATGCGTACCAGGACGGCGAAATGTAGGCGTCGGCCCCCTGGATGATCATGAGTGACTCTCCGATGGCCGGCTCGGACCACTGCGTGTTGTTCCGGGCCACATGGGCGTGCAGGGCGCCGTGTTCGCCCACCGAGGGGTCGTAGGCGAAGGGGAGCAGGGTGGCCAGGAGCCCCTGCGATGTCATGGTGACCAGGTTGGCTGCGCCGGGCCGGGTGAGAAGGCTCCGGATGGCTTCGGGGCCTGCGGCGAAATGGGCTGGCATGTACATGGTGCTAATCCTCTGCAGACTGGAGGGATTTAACGGGGAGGCGTGAGGGCTCAGCCGGGGCCGGCTTCAGCCGGACCCGCACCGCCGCTCCGGCACAGAGGATGACCGCGAAGCCGCCGATGATGGTGGTCCAGGTCAGGGCCTCGCCCAGCAGGAGGCCTGCCCAGCAGATGGTGAGTACCGGCTGGGTAAGCTGGATCTGGCTGACCTGGGCCATGGGACCGATGGCGAGGCCGCGGTACCAGGCAAAGAAGCCAAGGAACATGCTCACTACGCCCAGGTAGCCGAACGCCGCCCACTGGACCGGTGTGGCTGACGGTGGTTGCTGGGCCATAGCGATGGCTGTCAGGAAGACCATCAGCGGCGACGCGAGCACCAGCGCCCAGGACACGGTCTGCCACGCGCCGAGCTCGCGGGCCAGCAGGCCACCCTCCGCGTAGCCGATGGCAGCAGCCACCACGGCGCCGAGGAGCAGCACATCCGCCCAGTGCAGCTGCCCGAAACCGCCGGACTGCATGGAAGCGAAGGCGATGGCCGCCAGCGCGCCCGCTCCGGTGATGAACCAGAACGCCAGCCGGGGACGCTCGCGCCCCCGGAGGACTGCCGCCGTCGCCGTTGCGGCCGGGAGCAGGGCAACGACCACGGCACCGTGACTGGCCGGGGTAGTGGAGAGCGCGAAGGACGTGAGAAGGGGAAACCCGACGACGACGCCGGCGGCCACCATCCCGAGGCGCGCCCACTGCAGGCCGTGGGGGAGGCGCTGCCGGGCAAGTGCCAGTGCGGACGCGGCCAGTACGGCGGCCACGACAGCGCGGCCGGACCCGATGAACAGCGGGGACAGGCTGGCGACGGCTAGCTTGGTGAATGGAATGGTAAACGAGAATGCCGCTACTCCGAGAAGCCCCCACCAGAGCCCGGTAGGCCGACGTGACGGTATCACTGGCCGAATTAGCGTAGTAGCGCTACTGTTGTCTCTCATGAACAACGATAGCAGTTCACGGATTGCAGTGCGACTGCGCGAATGGATCGGCAAAGCAGCGCCGGGATCCAAGCTGCCCTCCACCCGGTCACTGGTGGCCGAATACCGGGCAAGTCCGGTGACGGTGCAGAAGGCCCTGCAGGCTTTGACGGCACAGGGGCTCATCGAGAGCAGGCCCGGCGTCGGCACGTTCGTGCGGGCCGTTCGGACCGCGCGTCCGTCGGACTATGGCTGGCAGACGGCGGCTCTCCGCTCCCCGCTGGCGCCGCTGCCCCTGGCCTCCAGCACCATGCGGAACGTGGCCAACGATGCCATCGGGTTCCACTCCGGTTACCCGGACCGCGAGCTCCTGCCCGAGCGGCTGGTGCGGGCCGCCCTCACCCGCGCGGCCCGCGGCGACGCAGCCCTGTGCCGTCCGCCCGCCGCGGGCCTGCCGGAACTGCAGTCGTGGTTCGCACGCGAACTCGGCGCTTCGACGCCGGCCGGGACCACCCCTCCGAACACGAGCGACGTCGTCGTACTCCCTGGCAGCCAGAGCGGGCTGAGCTCCATCTTCAGCGCTCTCGCCGGCAGCGGGCAGCCGTTGCTGATGGAATCGCCCTCGTACTGGGGCGCCATCCTGGCCGCCGCGCAGGCTGGTGTGCGGGTTGTCCCGGTGCCCAGCGGTCCTGACGGACCGGACCCGGCGGAGCTGGACCGCGCATTTGAAGAGTCCGGCGCGCGGCTGTTCTACGCCCAGCCCAACTACGCCAACCCCACCGGTGCCCAGTGGGCCACCGATCGGCGTGAACAGGTCCTGGACGTGGTGCGTGCGAAGGGTGCGTTCCTGGTGGAGGACGACTGGGCCCACGACTTCGGCATCACGTCCAACCCTGTACCCGTCGCCTCCCGTGACGACTCCGGCCACGTTGTCTACCTGCGCTCGCTGACCAAGAGTGTGTCGCCGTCGATCCGCGTCGCCGCGGTGATCGCCTGCGGTCCGGCGCGGGAGCGCATCCTCGCAAACCGGGCCGCCGAGTCGATGTATGTCAGCGGGCTGCTCCAGGCGGCAGCGCTCGACGTCGTGACGCAGCCCGGGTGGCAGACGCACCTGCGCACCCTCCGCCATCAGCTCGAGTCCAGGCGCGACCTATTGGTCACCAGCTTGCGCCAGCACGCGCCTCAGGCGCACCTCGAGCAGGTGCCCAAGGGCGGCCTGAACCTGTGGGCGCGGTTGCCTGATGGCACGGATCTTGGGCGGCTGACCCGCGACTGCGAAACCGCAGGGGTCATCATCGCCCCTGGCGACGAGTGGTTCCCGGCCGAACCTGCTGGCCCGTTCATCCGCCTCAACTACTCCGGGTCCAACCCGGGGGCCTTCCCTGAAGGCGCCCGGATTATCGGCCAGGCACTGGAACGGAACCGGTCCTAAGCATCGCCGACAGTAGCGGCACCACAGTTTTCAGCAGCTATTCGGCCAGCAGCCCGTAGGTACTGATGACGTTGCCCTTGCTGGTCCGGTACTGGTCCTGCAGGCTGAGCCGCGTAATCGGGTCGTCGCTTTCGAACAGCCGCCGGCCTCTCCCGGCCACCACCGGGTGGGTCATGAGCGTCAGGGAATCCAGCAGCCCGGCGAACAGCAGTTGGCGGACCAAGGAAATGCTGCCGCACACAGCGATCTCGCCGCCGTCGCGCTCTTTCAGCCCTGCCACGAAGTCCTCCAGGGAACCGTCCATGAGGTGCGAGTTCTGCCACTCCAGCGGGCCCGTCAGGGTGCGGGAGGCCACGAACTTCTCCACCGGGTTGATGAAGCCGGCGAAGTCGTCGTCCTGCGCGGCGTTCGGCCAGTAGCCAGCCCACTCGTGGTAGCTGACCCGGCCCAGCAGGACAGTGTCTGACCGCTCCATGAATGCCGTCATGCCTTGGCCCATTTCCTGGTCGAAGCTGTCGAACTGCCACAGATTCGGCTCGGATACCACGCCGTCGACGGAGTGGAACAGGCCAGCGGTAACTTTGCGCATAAGGATCTCCAAGGCATATGGACCGGCAGACCTGGATCAAGCTACCGGGCAGTAAGGGGACAGTTCCACCGTATTCCGAAGGCTTGCTATGGGGAAGACCAAAACGCCGGGCTGAGTTAGGTTCATCACAACCCCCTGCGTGTTGCACGGTCCATGGGTCCCCGCAGCCGCATACTGGTGTTGAACGGTGACCGCCCCCGGACAGGCAGGAGGATTTGCATGGAAACCCTGAAGAAAATCGTGAAGAACCAGTATTTCCCCGCAGCTGCGGTTTTGGCGGCGGTCCTGCTTTTCTGGGCCGCCGGCCTGCTGGGCGGCCTGTCCATGCTCAACGACAACAATCCGCCCATCGCCACGCTGACATGGATGTTGTTCGTCTACGCGGCAGCCGTCCTCACGCCACTCGCCGGCCTCATGGCCACCGTCGACCTGGTCCGCCGCTGGCACCGAAACCGCCACGCGGTCGAGATTGAGTGGGCACAGGAAGCTGCCCAGGACACGCCGGTTCCCGAAACCGCACAGGAAAAGCCCACGCAGAACCACCCTGCCCAGACAAAGGCCCGCAAAGAAGCAGCGTAGCCGCGCTGGCAAAAGCTAGTGCCAAAAAGGTAGAGCCAAGGAGCTAGAGCGACAGTTCCACGCGATTCCGGCCGGCCGCCTTGGCCGCGTACAAAGCGGCGTCGGCCTCACCCAGCAGTTGCTCAGCCTCCACTGCGTGCCCGGCGGTGAACGCCGAAATCCCGGCACTGAGCGTCAGATACTCGGCCGGGTCGCCTATGTGCTCGATCTCCAGCTGCCGGATGCTGCCCAGCACCCGTTCCATGAACGCCTTGGCGTCGGCCTGCGTCTGGTTGGGCAGGACCACCAGGAACTCTTCTCCGCCGAACCGGTACACACCGTCGCTCTTCCGCGCCTGGCTCACCAAGGCGGCCGCCACTGCCCGCAGCGCGAGGTCGCCCGCCTGATGGCCGTAAATGTCGTTATAGCTCTTGAAGTTGTCCACATCGCACATGGCCAGGCAGTATTCCTCGACGTACCGCTCACTGCGGGCATGCAGCTGCTCCAGGTCCTCGGAGAGCTTCAGCCGGTTCAGCAGGCCTGTGAGCGGATCCGTCCGCGCCTGCTGCGAGAGCACCTTCCGGTAATGCGCCAGATCGGCATGCAGCGTGGTCACCCGCAGGGCCACCAGCAGCCGTGCGTGCAGCACGAAGGGGTCTAGCGGCTTGGTGACGTAGTCGTCCGCGCCGGCCTCGAGCCCGGCCAGCACATCGTCCCGGGACCCCTGCGAGGTCAGCATGACGATGTACGTGTATAGGTCCGCCTCCCGCGCCCGAATTGCCCGGCACAGCGCCAGCCCGTCCATCCCTGGCATCATCCAGTCCGTGACCACCACATCGGGTTGGTGCTCCAGGTACAGCGCCCACGCTTCGTCGCCGTCCGCGGCCGCAATGCAGTCATGGCCGTAACGTTCGACGGCGGCCCTGGCCACCAGGAGCGAGCCAGGATCGTCGTCCGCGACCAGGACTTTCACCGCACCACCGTCAGGGCTTCGTCCAGTTCCGCGTCCACCCGTTCCAGCTCCCGCTCCAGCCGGCCGACCAGCTGCGGGCCGCCGTCGTGGTTTCCGTTGTGTCCCATCGATTCAAGCTCGCCGCACAGACCGGCCAAAGCCGTGGCCCCGATGTTGGCCGCGGCCCCTTTCAGCGCGTGGGCTGCCTGCGACAAAGCCAGCCCGCCGCCGTCGTCGATTGCCCTGCGCAGTGCCGCCAGGCGGGCGGGAACGTCCCGGCGGAACGCCTCGGCCGTCGCGCGCAGCAGACCCATGCCATCCTCGGGACCCAGCTCGCGCAGGATGGCCAGCCGCGCCGGATCCACTGAGGGCGGGCGCTCCCTTGCATCGGCCTGTTCGGGAATCCAGCGGGCCAGCGCCGCCTTAAGTTCCGCCGCGTCCACCGGCTTGGAGAGGTAGTCGTCCATGCCCGCGGCGAGGCAGCGTTCACGGTCGCCGTCCAACGCTCCGGCGGTCATGGCGATGATGGGAAGGTGGGTGTGCCTTACGTCCCGGCTCCGGATGACCCTCGTGGCCTCGAAGCCGTCCATCACCGGCATGTGGCAATCCATCAGCACTGCCGCGTAACTTGCGGACGCCGTGGCGGCCACCGCTTCCGCGCCATTCGCCACGACATCCACGGCGTAGCCGAACTTCTTCACCGTTGCACGTGCCACGAGTTGGTTCACCTCGTTGTCCTCCACTACCAGGATGCGGCCGCGGGACGGCTCAGTCTGGGCCGCCTCCAAGGGAGCCGCGGCTGGTGCCTTCGCGGCCGGAACTGCCGGTACCCGGGTGGACATCAGTCGGACCAGGCGGTTGTAGAACTCGGAACTTCGGACAGGTTTCATGAGCCATTCGCGCACACCGGCGTCGGCCATTTCCGCCGCATTGACCTCCATGCTGGAGGTCAGCAGGATAAGCTCGAGGTCCGCCAGCCCGGCGTCGGCCTTGATCTCGCGGGCTAGCTCCAGGCCGTCAACGTCGGGCATGCAGAGGTCCAGGACTGCGATGTCGAAGGACTCGCCGGCAGCGGCTGCCTCGCGCGCCCGGGCCAGGGCGGACCGGGCGTCAGGTACGGCTTCCGGCTGGAGCCGCCAGCCGCGGAGCTGAGATTCCAGGACCAGCCGGTTGGTGGCGTTGTCGTCCACCACCAGCACCCGGAGCGCGTTCAGGAGGCCGGCGGCGGGGATAGGGGCGGTGGAATGCGGGGCGACCGGCAGCGGGATCTGGAACCAGAACGTGCTGCCTTGCTGTGGGAGGCTTTCCAGCCCGATCTCTCCGCCCATGGCCTCGGTCAGCCGGCTGCAGATGGCCAGACCCAGGCCCGTGCCGCCGTAACGCCGGGTGGTAGAGGCGTCCGCCTGCGAGAAGGACTCGAACACGCGCGAATGATCGGCCGGATCGATGCCGATGCCGGTGTCGCGGACCTCGAAGTGCACGTTGGCCGTGCCCTGTTTCTTGGTGCCCTTCCCGGGGCCGTCCCCATCGCTGTGGTCCGCCCGCACGCGGATGGAGACCTCCCCGGACGCCGTGAACTTCACCGCGTTGGACGCCAGGTTCAGGACGATCTGGCGGATCCGGCCAGCGTCGCCCTGCAGCAGTGCCGGAACAGCCGGATCGCAGTAGGCAATGAGTTCCAGTTGCTTGGCCTGCGCCGCCTCGGCCAGGAGGCCTGCCACTTCCTCCACCAGGAGCCGCGGGTCGAAAGGCCTGACGTCCAGGTCCACCTTTCCTGCTTCCAGCTTCGAGAAGTCCAGGATGTCGTTAATGAGCGCCAGCAGGGCCTCACCGGCGCTCTTGACGCCCTGGGCGTACTGCTGCTGCGTCTCGTTCAGGGGCGTCTCCAGCAACAGGGCCGTCAGCCCCACGACGCCGTTCATAGGCGTCCGGATCTCGTGGCTCATGGTGGCCAGGAATTCCGACTTCAGCCGGCTGGATTCCAGCGCCGCCTCCCGGGCCGCCTGCAGTTCCTTCTCCTCGGCCCGGCGCTGGGTGATGTCCCGGGCGATCGTAGCCGTGCCACGGAGCTGCCCGCCCTCGCGGATTGCGGAAACGGTCAGGGATACGGAAATGACGCTCCCGTCCTTCTTCAGGTGCTCCGTTTCGTAGCTCATGGCATCCGTGTCATCAAGCCGCCCGAACGCCTCCATATCCCGGTCCAGATTGCCGGGCGTAAGGAGGAACCGCCCATCGCGGCCGAGCGCTTCCCCGGCCGTGTACCCGTACTGCCGTTCCGCGCCCGGATTCCAGCTCGTGATGACACCGACCGGAGTGGTGGCAAAGATCGCGTCGGACGAAGAGTTAACGATCGCCCCCAGTCCCTCCAGCTGGGCAGTACGGGCCGCGACTTCCAGCTCCAGGCCGGTGGTGAGGGTGATGTTTTCTATAATGATCAGCACCTGCCGCACCAGCAGAATAATGCCCGTTACCGTTGTGACCACCAGCAGGAAGGGACCCAGTTCGTCAGCGTGCGGTGCTGCGATTAAGTAGACGCAGACCAGGATCGGCACGTACGGCAGGAGTTCCAGCCCCAGCGCAAAGGCTTTGCGGTCCGGATGTGGATTCTCTGCAAACGGCACCAGTGGTGCCAGGGCAATCAGGAGGAATGCCACGACCCAGCCCAGTGCCAGGGGCGAACCGGTCACCCCGGAAACGCCTTCCAACGTCAGCCGCACGTAGATGCTGTCAGTGATGGTGAGGATCAGCAGCCCGCCGCCGAAGCACAGCCATGGCAGCCGCTCACCCGGCTGCCGGCGCATCGCCAGCACCAGCACGAGGGACGTGATGATCACGTCCACTACGGGGTACGCCAATCCCGTCAGATGTGTGAGGAGGTCGCCGCCATCGGAGCTAAGCGCGGGCCCCAGTGCGGCGTACCAGCTGATGACCAGGACCGAGCCGGCGATGACCGCGGGGTCCGTCAATGTCCTGAACATGGCCACCCGGGTCCCACCGCGCCGTTTGAAGCTAAAGAGCGCAACCGTGGCCGGTACCACATACATAAGGAAGAAGGCATCCGCCAGGGACGGGAAGGGGTAAACGTGGTCGTAGGCCAGCCCGTAGAAGGTCCAGACGGATTGGCCCGCCGCCCAGGTGAAAGCGGCCCCGGACATGAACGCCCATGCCCTGGCATCGCCTCCATTACGCAGCGCCGCCCGGGCGCAGCTGGCGCCAGCCAACAGAACGGACACGAGAACGGAGAAGTCGCTGGTCACGAGGGCCGGGGTTGTGCCGCTGTTGGCAGCGAAAAACAGTCCGAGCGCGGCTACCACAACAGCACCCAGCAAGATCAGCCACCCCAGGGGGGCCTTGCTGCTACCGATGGCGTGCCGCTGCTCAACGAGACCAGTCTGAGACATGCGAGTCCTCCCCCAAAGTACGCCGTTCACCCAAAGCCGGGATACCGGACTTGAGTTACCCGAGACCTGGGTGCAGACGCAAGGCTATGATATCCCTCACGCCTCAAGAAGGAGCGGTGGGCTGGTACCTCGCGTCCACGTGGACCACGTCTCTTCCGGCCCGGTGCAGCAGGCTCGCTGCCACCCCCGACCGGTAGCCCGACGCACAGTGGACCCAGACCTTCCCGGCGGGGACCTCGTCCATCCGGAAAAGCAGCTCATGCAGAGGGACGTTCACAGCCCCCGTGAGGTGGCCGTCGTCGTACTCGTCCGTCCGCCGCACGTCCAGCACCACGTCCCCGGCACCGCGCTGGCCCAGCAATTCAGCCCAGCCCACCCGGGGATAATGCACGACGGCGGTGCCGGCGGCAAGCGCCGCCGGTTCAGTTCCGAGCGCAGCGTCGGGGGAGTCGATGCCGATGCGCGAGAGGTCCCGGATGGCCTTCTCGACGTCGGCCCGTGCGCCCACCAACGTCAGGTGTTGGCCCCATGGGAGTACCCAGCCCAGGTAGGAGGTGAAGCTGGAGCCGCGGCCGTATTCGAAGCTGACCGAGCCCTGCAGGTGGCTGCTGGCGAAGGCCACCCGGTTGCGCAGATCCACCACCCACTCGCCGTCCTCCAGCCTTCTCGCGAGCTCGGCAGGGTCCACTGATTCCGGGACCGTGAGGTCTACTGGGCCCGGGCCGTTCCTGTTTACGGGGGCCATGTGCGCGTAGTAGGACGGGTACGCGGTGAAGTTGGCGATGAGCTCCCGGACGAAGTGGTCCTCATCCGGGTCCGTCAGCGCATGGTTGGTTTCCAACTGCTGGCCGATGGTTGACCTGTGGGCACCCGACGCGGGCCCTGACGAACAGAAGGAGCCGAATCCGTGCGTGGGGTAGAGGGCAGCATTCGGCCCGGCCTCCTCAGCAAGGCGGCGGACGGAGGCATACTGGTCGTGCGTGAGCTGCTCGGTGTCGTGCGGGTCCACGAGGTCCGTGCGGCCCACGGATCCGTACAGCAGGCTTCCGCCCGAAAACACTGCCTGCTGCTGGCCATCGGTGACCACGTAGGAGAGGTGATGGTGGGTGTGGCCCGGCGTGGCCAGCGCTTTCACGGTGAGCCGGCCCACCTGGACCGTGGCGCCGTCAGTTATTGGCTGGTGCTCAAACCCGACGGCGTCGGCCGCGTTCACCAAGTAGGCCGCGTCATGGGCCCGGGACAGCACCAGGCCGCCGCTGAGGTAGTCGTTGTGGAGGTGCGTCTCGGCAACGTGCGTGATCCGCACGCCTGCCTCCGCGGCGGCGCTCTCCACCCGGTCCGTATCCCGCTGCGGATCGATGACCAGCGCCACCTGCCCGTCGTGGACCAGGTAGCTGCGGTCCCCAAGCGGCGGTGTTTCAATGACGACGACGTCCATAGAAGCCATTGTCCTCGCCCGCCGCGTTCCTGGCTGTTTTGTCCTCGATTTGAAGCGCGCCGGACGCTAACGTCCCTTCAGCGCCTGGATGGCCTCGTTCGCCTGCTGGATGGCGAGTTCCATCCGGCTGCCTGTGACGGGGAGTGAGAACAGGTACCCCTGCAACGAATCGCACTCGAGTGCGGTCAGGTAATCGGCCTGCGCGGCGGTCTCGACACCCTCAGCAGTAACCCTCAGCCCCAGGCTATGGGCCATGTTGATCATGGAACTCAGAATCGGCAGCCGCTCCCGGCCGGTCCGTACCATGGAGACAAAGGTCTTATCGATCTTCACCTCGTCCACCGGCAGGTCCTGCAGCCTGCCCAGGGACGAGTACCCGGTACCGAAGTCATCGAGCGACACCCGGGCTCCAGTCTCCCGCAGGCTGGCGAGCTGCTTGATCAAGTTGTTGTCGGGGTCGAAAAATACACTTTCGGTGACCTCCAGAACCAACTGGTAGGCGCCTACTCCGCTGGCCTCGGCGAGGGCGAGGACACCCTCGGCGAAGTCTGGCTCCTGCAGCTGGACTCCGGACACATTCACCGCGAGGGACCGCGACGGGTCTTCGCTCAGCCACGGCGCGAGCCGCACCAGGCTGCGCGCCATCACTTCCGCCCCGATCTCCCCGATCAGGCCGCTGCGCTCCGCCATGGGAATGAAGACGGACGGCGGGATGCGTTCGCCGTCGCGGTTCCAGCGCGCCAAGGCTTCGAACTGGACCACCTGGCCCATCCTCGGAGACACGATGGGCTGGAACGCCACGGAGATCTCACGCCTGGCCACCGCCAGCTGCAGCCCGGTCAACATGTCCGTCCGCTGCACCAGGGCTGTCATCATGTCCGGGTGGAACCGAATGAACCGGTTCTTTCCCGCCGCCTTGGCCGCGTACATGGCGATGTCCGCGTGCCGCAGCAGCTCGTTGGTGCCGATTTCCTCGTGGCCCATGGAAGCAAGGCCCATGCTCAAGCTGGGACGCAGAACGGTGCCGCTGATGGTCACAGGTACGTGCAGGGAGCGGACAATGTCGGCAGCGATGTCGTCGGCGTCCGGGCAGTCCGTCAACAACACGACGAACTCGTCGCCGCCGAGCCGGGCAACGACATCGGCAGTGGGCACACAGCGGCGGAGCCTCCGGGCCACCTCAACCAGCATGTCATCTCCCGCCTGATGGCCAAGGATGTCGTTGACTTCCTTGAAGTCGTCCAGGTCGATCAGCAGGACATCGACTGACTTGAGCCGGGGCGCGCCCAGAGCAGCAGCCAACCCGTCATTGAACACCGCCCGGTTGGCTAGCCCCGTCAACGGGTCCCGAAAGGCCAGGGCCCGTAGCTGTTCAGCCTGCGCCGCGAGGTCCGTCATGGCCTGCTGGGCTTGCTCCTGGGCGAGACGGCGGGGCGTGACGTCGCGGAAGCTCCATACCCTGCCCGCGATCCGGTCGCCCACCCTCTGCGGACGCGAGTACCTTTCAAGCGTCCGGCCGTCCTTGAAATCCAGGACGTCGTGGCTCTCAGAGGCGGGATCGTTATCAATCTCGGCGATCCTGGCCAGAAAGGCGTCCGGGTCGGCCACTTGCTCCAGAACCAGGCGAATGACAGGCGCGGCCTCGGAGCCTTGGACGAGTTCCGGGGGAATGCCCCACATCTTAAGGAATTGTTCGTTGAGCCCGGAGAGCTTGCCGTCCCTGCTGATGACCAGGATGCCGTCCGCAGTTGATTCAAGTGTTGCCGTGAGCAGGGACAGTGCCTCGTGCAGATCGGTATCCGCTTTTCTGTGGGAGATACTCCGGATGGAAGCCAGCAGTTGAGTCTCATTGCCGGATTCCAGCAAGGCACCGGCAGCTTCGGCAGCGAACTCGGTGCCGTTGCTGTGCACGCCGTACACTTCCCGCGGCGGCACGGGTTCCTCCTGCCGCTCTTTCAGGTGCCTGTAGATCTGGACGATCTCGTTCCTGAAGCCCTTCTTCAGCAGTCTCCGGTGATCGCTGCCGATCAGCTGATCCCGGGCGACGCCGAACAGGCGGGTGGCTGCCGCGTTGGCCATACTGATGGTGCCGTCAGGTGCAATGCCAAGCAGCGCATCGGGGCTTGCGTCAAGGAGTGCATCATTTACCCCATCGCCCCGCGCACGAACGGAGGACCCCGCATCGGATGTCCCCGCTGCGCCAGCGTCAGTGCCGAACTCGCGTGCCGCCAGCTCGTCGTTGTGACGAGAATCCCCCATAACGCAACCACCCCCCAGGCACATCATAAAGTGCAGTTGCGCGATATCAATGCGGCCGGGAGGAATCGTTTACTATTCGGGTCCTGGACAACCGGACTATGTCAGGCGCAGGCAAAAGCGCCGCCCCTCGTGAACGGGGACGGCGCTTTGGCTGATAGCTCTTTGTGCGTCAGACCCGGCTTCGGCCACGGCCCGCCACTGCGCCGTAGATCAGCAGGACAATGATCGAGCCCAGGATCGCCAGCAGCCAGGTGCGGAGGTCGAAGAATTCGGCAAGTCCTCCGCCGAAGATGAGGGATCCGATCCATCCACCCAAGACCGCTCCGACGACGCCAAGGACGAGGGTGATAAGCCAGCCTCCTCCTTGCGTTCCGGGCAGGATGGCCTTCGCAATAGCTCCGGCTATCAGACCCAAAATGAGAAATCCGAGAATTCCCATGATCACACTTCCTTGTCGATAATTGGTGCCGATGTCACCCCGGTGATCCAATTCAATCAGTGTGCTTACTATTTCGCAAGGATTCCGGATACGAAAGGTGCCGATTCTTTGCCGGCAGCGGAAAGGCGTAAGTTTAGCGTCCGCAAGGCTTTCGTATCTGCGGGGTTACGGACTCCTGCCGCACCCGGTCCCTTAAGAGTTACGCATTTCCGCCAGCCTGGGAGCTGTGATGACGTCGCGGTAGTGCTCCACTAGTTCGGCGCTCAGCGCCGGCCAGGTCCGGTCTTGGACCGAAGCGTGGGCTGCTGCTCCGAACGCGCGGCGCTTGGCGTCGTCGCCCATCAGGTCCATGACCCGCGCGCGCAGTCCGGCCAGGTCCCCGGGTTCGTAGAGCCAGCCGGTGCGGGAGTTCTCCACCAGGTCCAAGGGGCCGCCGCGCCCCGTGGCCACCACCGGCACCCCCGATGCCATGGCCTCCTGGATGGTTTGGCAGAACGTCTCGAACTCGCCTGGATGGACAAAGAGATCGAAGGACGCCATGGCGCGGGCCAACTCCTCGCCGCCGAGGAATCCCGTGAACACAGCCTCCGGCAAAACTTCCCCCAGAGCGGCACGCTGCGGGCCGTCGCCTACTATCACCAGCCTGGTGTCAGGCACGTCGGCGAGGACAGCCAGGTCCTCCACCTGCTTTTCGATGGCGAGCCTGCCTACGTAGCCGATGATCCTCTGACCGCCGGGAGCGACGGAGGCCCGCCAGCCGGCGTCGCGCTTTTCGGGCGAAAACCGCGTGGTGTCCACCCCGCGCCGCCACATCCCCACCCGCGGAATCCCGCGGCCGCGCAACTGGTTCAGGGCGAACGTGGACGGCACCAACGTCCTGGTCGCCAGGAGGTGGATGTTCTCAACCCGGTTCCACGCCCAGTTCTCCAGGAACGGCACCCCGTAGCGTGCGGCGTAGCTGGGGACCTCTGTCTGGTAGATGGCAATGGTGGGGATCCCCAGTTGGTAGGCTGCCTGCGCAGCCCGCCAGCCGAGCACAAACGGGGAGGCAAGGTGGACGACGTCCGGTGCGTATTCGGCAAGGATTCGCTTGACCCGGTACACACCTCCCATCGCCACGCGGACATTGGTGTAGCCGGCCAGCGGCACAGAAGGAAGCCGGTGGACCTGCGCACCGTGGACCACTTCAGGACCTGCGGGCTCCGTCGCTGCCTGCATCGACGGCGCGATCACCAGCACCTCGTCGCCGCGGTCCTGAAGATGCTCCAGCACCCGCAGGATGGAGTGCGTCACCCCGTTCATCAAGGGCAGGAATGATTCGGCCACAATTGCGATCCTCACACCTCCACGGTGGGCGCCGTGCCTGACGTGACGGGGGAGGGGGTGTTACGCGCAGTGAAAGGTTGGGTTAACAGCGGGGTCGGGGGTCAGGGGGAGTATCTGCCTCCGGGAACGTCTCCGGAATGATTGACGGCGATCTGCCATCGAGGCGCGCCCCGAGAGTGGGTGGAGAAGCAGCCGGCCGCCGTCGATGCCCTCACAATTTAACTCGGGTTGCCTCCTGCCTTGTCCCGACCGGTCCGATAACGCCCAGGTTGTCGCCGACGAGCCCTTTGACGCCGACCATCACCCCGCCGGCCCCATCTCCCTCCAGTCGAAGTGTCGTGATGCTGCCGGCGCGGGGTACGGGGAAGTAGGTGATCCCCCTGAGCCCAAAGTTGACCCGGAAGGCAGGGCCCTCGGTGGATTTGATGACCGCTTTGCGCCTGTTGCTGGTGATCGAGCTGGTCACAACGGTGCCCGTCACCTCGTGCCACGGACCGCTCCCGAGCTTGGTGACGGTACGGTAGTGCAGCCAGGTGAAGCCGACGAAGATACTCATCCAGAACAAAGGGACGAACGACCCCGCACCTGTGGCGAACAGCTGCGCGATGATCGGGTCAGGAACACCGGCCACGACTACCTGCCCGTGGTCGCCGGGGTCGACGCCGACTTTGACCACGGAACCGATGGCCAATGACTCGCCGCACGGGTCGAACTCGGAGTAATGGGTGTGGAGTATTGGTCGTCGACGGTGTAGCTGAGACCGAGACTGCAGTGCGTACCCCGGGATACGTATTCGTCCTGGCTGGTCACGGTCGCATCCATCTGTGGCCAATTGCCCCACAATGGCTGGCCAAGGTGCCAGAACAACGAGGCGGCCGCAACGAACATCGTGATCAGCATTCCCGTGCGAACAAAGACTCTGCGAATCAGGCGCCTGCGACGATGATCGACGTCCAGGACCGGGGTCTCGCCATAGGGCATGCCGGTGACCGGCAGTTCGAGTCCTGGTGCCAGCAGTACCGTGTTCATTCTGCGGCCAGCTTGTGAGCGGGCAGTGCCCTGATCGTGCCGACAGACTCTCCCCAGTGTCCGGGGATACCGACCAGGACCCTGCCCTTCCCGTCACCTGCCAGGTGAAGTGTAAAAGTGCTCCCTGCCGCGGGGAGCGGGAAAAATTCAATGCCCTTGAGGCCAAAACCCACTTCGACGTCAGGTGACCCGGAAACGGCCAGCGTCAGGGCGAGCCACAGCCCGTTGGAGCTCGGCAACGACGCCAGGACTGTGCCGGTCACCGCCTGCCATGGACCGGCACCGAGCCGCACCACTCTCCGGAGCCGCCGGATCGCGAAGAAGGTAAACAGTGCACAGCCGGACACGGGAAATCCGAGGCCCATTCCGGTCAGAAGCAGCTGGAAGGTCGGGAGCCCGGGATATCCGGCTACCGCCACCCACCCGTGGTCCTCCGGAGAGACGCCGAGTTTGACCACGGAGCCCACCGCCGGAGCCCCGTCGCAGGGAAGTGTGACGGAGAAGTCGCCGTGAAGTCGCTGTCCATCCACGAGGTAATCGAGCCCCAGACTGCAGCGGACTCCTTTGGTGACATATTCGTAATGGCTTGTCACCGTGGCATCGACCTGCGGCCAGTTACCCCAAAAGGGCTGGCCCACATGCCAGAAGATGGCGAACGCCAGCGCAAAGAGGACAGGGAGAACGAGAGTGGCGTTGAGGGCCTTGCGCCGTATACGGCGGCGGAGGTAATCGATATCAAGGGCAGGGATGTCGCCAAAGGGCTTTCCGGAGATGGGCAGCTCGGCGCCGGGTACAAGCAGTGAGGTGCTCATAATCCTCCGATATGGTGCGCCCCGTGCGGCGCGGCTACCGTGAGCCTAGACGGGCAATCTGGGGAAAAGCAGGGAGGGCAGCGCCCGCCTGCACATGCTGGTTGATCGAGGGAAACCGATCCAAGGGCGTGCCAGGGCTGGCGTCAGCGGGAGCTGCCCTCGCGGTGCTGCAGCACCTCCGGCAGTTCATCCACATAAACGGTTTGGGGCGGCTCAAAGAAGATAACCAGCACTTCCTCACCCACAGCGAACACGCTTGTCTTGTCGAACGGGTGGGCGTGGAAAGCGCTGGTCCCGCCCAGGTAGGGCAGCATCACTTCGCCGATGGTGCCGGGACCGATGCGGCCCGTCACGCGCCCGATCTTGCCGGTCAGGCTTCGGTCGACGTCCCTATGCATCCGAGTCCCTATGCATGCAGGCCGTGTGCATCGGCGTTTTTAGGCATGCCAGTCTCAGGCCTCTGGAGCTTTCGGTGGGCGCTTCGCTTCCCTGCCGTTCTTCAGCGCGGAGGCGAGGGTCGGCAGGTAGTCGCCCGCCTGCGCCAGGATTCCGCCGAGCATCTGGTTCACGCCGTCGCCGCCGTTCAGCACGGTCATCTGGCCCACGTGGGAGAACGGCTCTGCGGCAGCGGCGATAATGGCCGGCATGTTCTCGGCCAGCTGCTGCGAAATGACCGCGTCCTGGTTGGTCCCCAGGGCTTCCGCCCGCGCCTTGATGCCATCCGCTTCGGCCAGGGCCTTGGCCTTGATGGCGGATGCCGCTGCATCACCCTTGGCCCTGGTGGCTGCGGCTTCCGCCTCGCCTGTGACTTTGGTGGCTCCGGCAGCGGCTGCCGCAGCGGTGGCATTCGCCTGGGCCTGCAGTTCCGTCCGCCGGGCGTTGGCCTGGGCTTCAAGTTCTGTGCGGCGCGCCAGGGCCTCGGCGGCACTGATGTCGGCAGCCTTCTGGCCTTCGGCATCGGTGCGTTTGGCGTAGGCCTTGGCATCGGCAGGCTTCCGCACGGTGGTCTGGAGTTTCTGCTCCTCGCGGTCAGCCTCAAGCTTGGCCACTTCCGTTTCCTGGACCACCACTTGCTGGCGTGCTGTTGCATCGGCCAGCGGACCGGCCTGGGCGGCATTCGCCTTAGCCCTTTCGGCGTTGGCCTGTGCCACGGACTGCCTGATAGCCGAGACGCTCTGGGCGTCGGCGATGAGCGCCGCGGCCTCCGCCTCCTTCTCCGCGGCCTCCCGGTTCCTCGTGGCCTCGGCGATGCGGGCCTCCATCTTCACCTGGGCGATATGGGGCTTGGCGATGTTCTGGATGTACCCTGTGGGATCCTGCAGGTCCTTGATCTGGAGCGAATCCACCACGAGGCCAAGCTTCTCCATTTCGACGCCGCTGGCGCCACGGACCTGCGAAGCCAGCTTGTCCCGCTCGCGGATGATTTCTTCCATGGTCATACTGCCGATGATGGACCGCAGGTGCCCCTCGAAGACGTTGTACACCTGGCTTTCCATTTTGGGCTGCTGGCCGAGAAAGCGCCTGGCCGCATTTGCAATAAAGGGCGGAGCATCACCAATTTTGTAGATCACCACGCCTTCCACAATCACCTGGATGCCCTGTGATGTCACACACGAGACTTTGAGCTCCGTTTCGTTCAGCGTGAGCGACAGCGTCCGGACAGTCTGGAGCCCTGGGAAAACCAGGGCACCCTTGCCCGTGACGATTTTGAAGTCCATGCCTTCGCGGGTTTCCAGGGATCCGCGCGTCAGACCGGAAATGATGAGTGCCTCATTTGGCTCGGCCACTTTCCACGTCAGTCTTACCGCCACCCAAATAAAGGCAATGACGGCAATTGCCCCGATTATCACGGCAATGAACGGGAAGAAAGCTGAGAAGTCCGGCATGACCAAGCCCTTTCAAGGTTATGGAACAGGCATCGCGGCCACACCCCAATTAATGCAGCTGTTCAATCCCTGCCGGCTTGAACGCGGAATTTCCGCCCCGTCGGGCCAGCTGCTGTAGTCAGTCTGATTGGCTCCCTCCAAAGAGTCCAGAGTCTGGGCGATATTTGCCTGTGGCAACGGTATTGACACCCGACGGTGGCACGCATTGCATAGCCGTGGACGGAGCCGTCCCAAAGCCACCTCAGGGTTGGGCGGGGAGGGCGGTGGAATACCACCACAGCCCTCCCCGCCAACTAAATCCGGCGCCCCTTAGCGGACCCCCCGCACGGGGTCGGGCCAGTTGCCCACGCAAGAGGTGGGGGCACGGTGTAACTCATCGATTTTGAGGGACATGGCTGTTTCTCCTGGCTGAATGCTGCGTCCATACGCCGGCGGCGCACGGTAGTCATGGCCTGCCTCAAAAGGGCAGGGGCGACCTGTTCAGTCGGGAGAAGACCCGGGATCGAAGGAGGGGCCGGCGGGAAGTGCCGCTATCAACGGCGGGATGATTGCACCGGTGGTGGCCGGGAGTCCTGGCCAGAGTTCGGCAATATCCCCGGACCCGGATCCGCCGGAGGATACGGAATGGCCATGCCCTGCATGGGCGGGCAGCGCCGAAATGCGGGGGGAGTCTTGCGGAGCCGGTACGTCGAAAGGCACGGACGGCCCACGCATTGCTGCGGGACGGGCGCCAGAGCCGGGCAGATCACGGGCGGGAGCGAAGCCGAACCTCGAGTCGGAGCCTGGGGCACCGGCGTCGTCGGTCGGCAGTGGGACACCTGCAACGAAGGCGGCCAGCGTGCCCTGCCCGGGGTCCAAAGCTGGCCCCAGGGCTGAATCGCCTTCGGGCGCCACGTCCGACGCCAGTACGCTGGGTGCCGCCATCGGCACAGAGCCAGGTGCCGGCGTCGGAAGCGGTGGAAGCCCGGGGAGTGGGACAGACCGAGCATATGGGGACGAAGCCGCAGGCTGCAGGAGAGCACCGGTGTCCAGTGCAGGAACGGCAGCCTGAGCTGTTGCGGCGCCCCAGATAAGCCAGGCGAAAACCGTCATGAGCGCCAGCAACACAGGGCGGGCGGGAAGAAGGCACGGTTTCAGCAGTCCTGCTCCCATCCTGTGCACACCCCTTCGCCGATGGGACATCACGGTACGCCTGGCGTTCCTGTTCGTCCAGAGTCAGTTCTCGCCAACCCTCACCGGGCGACAAGAGAATCACCCTTCTCTTTAATGCTAAGCAACCTTAGTATGTAGAGGCAGCTATAGCGGAACCTCAAGAAAATGGGGCGGTTGCCGACGTGCCGGAGGAGATTTTCCGGCAGCACGGTCGCATCCACCGCTAGCCCAGCCCAGCGCAAAGGCGCATCAAGGGAGAAGCCATGCTCAACAGGGAAAACATTGAAGGCGTGCTCAACAGAAGCGGAAATGTCATTGGATTGGATGGCGAGAAGATCGGCTCCATCGGCCAGCTGTACGCCGACGATGACACCGGCGAGCCCACTTGGATAACTGTCAAGACCGGACTGTTCGGAGCCTCGCAATCCTTCGTTCCGGTCGAGGCAGCCCGGATAGAAGGCGACGACCTGGTGGTTCCGTACACCAAGGACTTCGTCAAGGATGGCCCTCGGGTGGACGCGGACGGGCATCTGGAGCCGGAGGAAGAGGACCGCCTGTACGCCCACTACGAGAGCGAAGGAAGCCGGACGTACTCCGAGGCACGGACCGACGCCGGTTACCAGGAGGACGCGGGCGGACGTGCGGCTGCGGGAGCAGCAGGACGGGACACTTCGGGCCCCACCACCGATGACGCCATGACCCGCTCAGAGGAACGCCTGAATGTGGGCACCGAGCGGCAGGCCATGGCACGTGTGCGGTTGCGCAAGTACGTCACCACAGAGAACGTCCAGCAGACTGTGCCGGTGCAGCGGGAGGAAGTCCGCTTGGAGCGCGAGCCCATCACCGACGAGAACCGCGGGGCAGCAATGGCCGGGCCAGATCTCAGCGACGAGGAGCACGAGGTGGTTCTCCACGAGGAGCGCCCTGTTGTCGACAAGGAAACCGTGCCTGTGGAGCGTGTACGCCTGGACAAGGACACCGTCGCGGATGACGTCACCATTAATGAGGAAGTCCGCAAGGAACGCATCGAAACGGACGGTATCGACGACACCCGGCGCTAGCAGTTGAAAGCCCCGGCACGAAAAAGCCGGTGCAGCTGTTCGCGGGATCGCGTCAACTGCACCAGCCAGTAGGACGAATATTCAGAACTTATGTATCTTTCCTCATTCGCGGCTCCTATTTCCCGGCGTGTTATGTCCGGGTTTATTCCCTCTCGCCGGCCATGTTCCGTGAAAACAGCCAGCCAGCAGCAATCATCAGGACACCCAGCACGAGGTGGGTCCAGTTGTCCGTCATGTTCAGCGACAGGAAATTGGCCGCCGAATCAACTCCGACACTGAGCCCGAAAATGCTGAGGATGATGTACAGCGCCCCGGCGCCCATGAGGTAGTTTCGTGCGCCATGTTCGGTGCGGGACATGGCCCAGCCGGTTGCGCCGATGGCCAGCTGCACAATATTCAGCAGCATGCACACCTGGAACAAGCCAAGGAACATGGCGTGGGAATCAGGCCCAAGGAACATCAATTCGCTGTAGCGGGTGGTGATGCCGGGGACAAAGCCCAGGACACCCACCACCATCAAGACAATTCCCACACCCATGCCAGCGTTCTGAACGTCTGCACGCCCGAAGTGAACGCCGTGTGCATGTGGGGACGCGGTAGTCATTTTCTGCCTCCAACCACTGATTACGGACATTCCAATTTTACGGCGGACGTGTGGAAAAAGCGCCGGGGTGGGGCGCTGGGCACCGCGCCATTCGCGGCGACGGATGATCAGTCTCCCGGGCCCATTGAGCCTGTCGCGGACAGGGTAGAGGGCCCGGCCGTGACACCATGGAAAGCGATGAAACTGCGCGCTGATCAGACCGGAGACCGTGGCCTTCCCATGCCCTTGTGGTTGCAGGGGGCGCTGGAAACGGCACAGGCAGCCATCATTTCCGCGTTGGTGGTAATGGCTCCCATCGCGGCGGTGTGGGCAACGGCTGGCTTCCAGAATTCCGCCTTCGACGTCCTGGCACGCCTCGCAGGTCAGGCGTGGCTGCTGATCCACGGTGTGCCGCTGCAATTGGCCGCCGCCGGATCCGGAGCGGCGGGCAGCGCGGGGTCGGCCATACTGACGCTGACTCCGCTGGGACTCACCCTCATCCCGTTCCTGCTCGCCTGGCGAGCTGGCCGACGGCTTGCGCGCGCCTCCTACACCGACCAGCTATGGCAGGCGCTCCTGGGGTCCTGGGTTGTCTACGCCGCCTTTGGGGCGGCCACCGGCTTCGTATGCCGCACGGCCGACGTCGTGATCAATCTCTGGTACGCCATGCTCATACCGCTGATCCCGTTTGCCCTCGGCATGGTGACGGGCGCCCGGCGCGAGGCAGGCTCCTGGAGCCGGCTCATCGGCGTGGACGCTGTGGCCTGGATCGCCCGCACCAGCCAGCACTCGCGTTGGGCCGGATCGTACCTCGCCTCCGCCGCGAAGGCCGGTTTTGTGGCTGTGATGTCCGCGCTGGCGCTGTCCTGCGTGCTGCTGGCGGTGGACTTTTTCATCCACTGGAACCTGGTGATCGCCGTCTATGAAGCGCTCGACGCCGGTGCTGTGGGAGGTGCTGCCCTCACCATCGCACAGCTGGGCTTCCTCCCCAACCTCGCCGTGTTTGCCCTGGCCTGGGTTTCCGGGGCCGGGTTCCACCTTGGTGTGGGTTCACAGGTGGGCCCGCTGGGCACCGCCACCGGGCCGCTGCCGTCCATCCCCGTCTTCGCGGCCATCCCCCCAGGGTCACTGGACTACGGTTTCGTGGCACTCGTGGTCCCGGTCCTGGCCGGCGTGCTGGCGGGGTGGTGGTTCCTGCGCGAAGGGGAAAACCATTTCGACGAATGGCTCGCCATCAAGATACCCGCCCGCTGGTTTACGGCCCCGGCATCAACGCTGGCGTTGGGTGTGCTGGCGGGCATCGCCGCCGGCCTGTTGGCTGCGGGTCTGGCGTGGGTTGCCCGCGGCTCGGCCGGGCTCGGCCGCCTCACTGACATCGGTCCTGACCCTTTGTGGACGGCCGTATGGGTGGCCGCGGAAGTGGGCATCGGCGTCGTGATCGGTTACGCCGCCGGGCCCTGGCTGGAACGCCAGCCGCAGGTGGAGGAGGAAGTGGAACTGGCGCGCTAGCGCGGCGTCATTCTGCGCAAAATCACACCGGATCAGCGCAGTTGCATCGGCACGGACTTCTCCAGCTGGATACGGCACTGGGACATGCCCTGGTCCGTCAGGGCCACTCGCGTACAATCCTGGAAATCACGGAACTCGTTGAAGAACGCCGAAACTGCCAGGATCACCAGCACCATGACGAGCGAAACCACCAGCCCAGAAATAGTGCCGAAGAGGACCATCCTGGATTCTTTCAGCTGCGCGGCCCTGATCAGCAGCAGGATGCCCAGGACAAAGCTCGCGGTGGTCAGGATAGCCGTCAGCCAGAGGTAATTGAGGTCCAGCTGGAGGACGAAAAACGAGCCCAGCACGGTGAGAACGAAGATCCTGAACAGATTGTGTGTGGTGCTCAGGGAGCTCTTGGCTGCTTCGCTGAGCGGCGTATCAGTCCGCTGCTGCCCAGCAGGCCCCGGTGTGGTGTTCATGTTTTCCAGCCTACGCGAGCCTGACCCTAAGCTAGACCCATGCGCATCGTAGTCCTCGTTTCCGGTACCGGCTCCAATCTCCAGGCAGTCATCGACGCCGTGAAGGAAAGGGAGCTGGACGTGGAGATCACTGCCGTGGGCGCGGACCGGCCGGGCACCTACGGGCTCGAGCGGTCCGCCGCAGCAGGCATCCCCACGTTTGTGGTGGACTTCAAGGCGTACACCAACCGCGCTGAGTGGAATGCCGCCCTGACCGAGGCCGTGGCGGCGTTTGAGCCGGACCTTGTGGTGTCCTCGGGGTTCATGCGGATTGTCAGCCCAGAGTTCATCAACGCGTTCAACGGCAAATACATCAACACCCACCCCGCCCTGCTGCCCGCCTTCCCTGGTGCCCACGGAGTGCGGGACGCCTTGGACTACGGCGTCAAGGTCACGGGGTGCACGGTGCACTGGGCGGACGCCGGTGTGGACACGGGTCCAATCATCGCCCAGGAAGCCGTGGCCATCGAGGACTCGGACACCGAGGAATCCCTGCACGAACGCATCAAGGCGGTAGAGCGACGCCTTCTGGTCTCCACCCTGGCATCCCTCGCTGCTGCCTCGCACTCCTAGCCCACGCTCCCGCCCCTCCGGTCTGCCCCCGCCCGCCTCCAACCTGCTACTCGAGACGGCGCTGCTTGGTCTCCGGGGAGAACAGGGCCATCCAGAGCACGGACACCAGGACCAGCCCGCCGGCGAGGGCAAAGGACGTGGCGAGACCCAGCTCCGGCCAGAAGTAGCTGGCAAAGATGAGCGGGCCGAAGCCGGCCCCCAGCCGCGAAAACGTCGAGGCCCAGCCGAAGCCGGTACCGCGCAGCTCGGTGGGATAGAGCTCGGACACGTAGGCGTAGAGCACGGGGATGGCCACCTGCACCA
This sequence comes from Arthrobacter sp. ISL-48, assembly GCF_018613805.1. Classification (GTDB taxonomy): domain Bacteria; phylum Actinomycetota; class Actinomycetes; order Actinomycetales; family Micrococcaceae; genus Arthrobacter. Next base: position 437,174 of record NZ_JAGGPL010000001.1, on the reverse strand, counting down.
CAAAGCCGAACACCAGGAGCCAGAACACGGCAGCCGTGGGAATGTCCACCACAAAGGCCACGATCACCAGCGTCAGGGCGGACAGCGGACCAGTGATGGCAAGGATCCATTTGCGGCCCACCCGTTCCACCAGCAGCGCCGCCACGATCACGCCCAGCAGGCCGACGGCGGCCATCGACGCGGTGGTTACGAACGCCTTGTATTCAGCGAACCCGGCGCCGATGAGGATCCTCGGCATCCAGGTCAGTGACAGGTAGTACACCAGCAGGATGCTGAAGAACAGTAACCAGGCCGCCGTGGTGATCTTCCAGTTGTACTGCCACACCAGGCGCAGCTGCTGCCAGGCGCTGCCGGCTGACAGGCGTGGGACGGTCTGCGCGTCGGGCAGGCTGTACGCCCGGGGCTCGGCGCCGGTGGCCGTCACCAGGTCATCGATGACCTTTGCGGCTTCCTCTCGCCTGCCCTTCCGGATGAGGAAGAGCGGGGATTCGGGCACGCTGCGGCGGATCCAGAACACCAGGAGCGCGGGCAGCACCATCACCAGCATGGTCAGCCGCCAGTCGGCGAACGCTGCCACAAGTGCGGCGGAGACAAAACCGCACAGCGCAGCACCGACGGGCCACCAGCCGTCCATGGCAGTGAGGACCCTGCCCCGCTGCTTCCGCGGGGTGAACTCGCCCACCAGGGCGTAGTCCACGGGAATACAGCCCCCCAAACCGAAGCCGGCCATGAAGCGGAACACGCAGAACCAGATGAAGTCGGGAGAGAACGCGCCCAGGACGGTGAAGAGGGAGAAGATCAGCAACGTGGCCGTGAACGCTTTCTTGCGCCCGATAGTGTCCGCGATGGTACCCCAGGCAAACGCGCCCAAGGCCATGCCGATCAGGTTTGCGGTGCCGATCCAGCCCGCCTCGCCCGGGGTAAGGGCCCAGTGCGTGGAGAGCAGGGGGATCAGGATGCCGTTGAGTGTCACGTCCCAGGCATCGAACATGAAGCCCAGGCCTCCGATCACAAAGATCCTGCCCTGGACTTTCCAGCGCCATGGCAGTTCCTGGACCACCTGTTCGCCGCTGGGCACAGTGGTATATGTGTTCATCTCAGCCTCCTGCCAAAAACTCTAGCCTTGCCGGAAGGGCGTTCACACTCCGGCCTGTAGACAGCCCGCTGGAGGATCAGCCCCGCCAACACGATAAACTGGCCGTATCCCCACCAACCGCGGCTTGAACCGCGCGATAAGACGGAGACTTTTGTGAGCTTCACGCAGCTTGACCGTGTATCCATAGACCGTGTTCCCATCCGCCGGGCGTTGATCTCGGTTTACGATAAGACCGGTCTGGAGGAGCTCGCCAAGGGCCTGCACGAAGCCGGTGTGAAGATTGTTTCCACCGGCTCCACGGCCAAGAAGATCGCCGAGGCCGGCATCCCGGTCCAGGAAGTCGAGGAAGTCACCGGCTCCCCGGAAATGCTGGACGGACGCGTGAAAACCCTCCACCCCCGCGTCCACGGCGGCATCCTGGCTGACCGCCGCGTCCCGGCGCATATGGAAACCCTTGCCGACATGGACATCGAGACCTTCGACCTTGTGGTGGTGAACCTTTACCCGTTCGTCGAGACCGTGAAGTCCGGCGCCGGGCAGGACGACGTCGTCGAGCAGATCGACATCGGCGGCCCCGCCATGGTGCGCTCGGCTGCGAAGAATCACGCCGCCGTCACCATCGTTGTTGACCCGGCCTTCTACGGCGAGGTGGTCACGGCGGCTGCCGAAGGCGGCTTTGACCTGAAGACCCGACGCCGGCTGGCCGCCAAGGCGTTTGCCCATACCGCCACGTATGACAACGCCGTGGCCACTTGGACGGCGAGTGAGTTCCTCGACGAAGACGGCGACGGCGTGATTGACTGGCCAGCCTACGCCGGCCTGGCGCTGGAACGCTCGGAGGTCCTCCGTTACGGCGAAAACCCGCACCAGCAGGCCGCGCTCTACGTAGACAAGGCAGCCCCCGCGGGTATCGCGCAGGCGGACCAGCTGCACGGCAAGGCCATGAGCTACAACAACTTCGTTGACGCAGACGCCGCCCTCCGCGCGGCCTACGACTTCTCCGGCCCTGCCGTTGCCGTGGTCAAGCACGCCAACCCGTGCGGGATCGCAGTGGGTTCAGCGGACGCCGCGGACCCGATCGCCGACGCCCACGCCAAAGCCCATGCCTGCGACCCTGTCTCCGCGTACGGCGGAGTCATCGCGGCCAACCGCACGGTCACTGCTGGCATGGCCCGGACCGTGGCGAACATTTTCACCGAGGTGGTCATTGCCCCCGGATTCGAGCCCGAGGCCGTGGAGATCCTGTCCAAGAAAAAGAACATCCGGCTGCTGGCCCTGCCCGAAGGCTACGACCGCTACCCGGCTGAAATCCGCCAGGTCTCCGGCGGCGTGCTGGTGCAGACAACGGACAAGGTGGACGCCGACGGCGACAACCCGGCCAACTGGACCCTTGCCGCCGGCGAAGCCGCTGACGAAGCCACACTGGCTGACCTCGCTTTTGCGTGGACCGCCTGCCGTGCCGCCAAGTCCAACGCCATCCTGCTGGCCTCCGAGGGCGCAGCAGTGGGGATCGGCATGGGACAGGTGAACCGGCTCGATTCCTGCCGCCTGGCGGTGGAGCGGGCCAACACGCTGGGTGTTACCGTAACGTCCGATGATGCTGTTGGGGGCGATGCCCCAGGCGGTGCTACCGGCGCTGACCCGAGCGATGCGCCGGAGCGTGCCAGCGGCGCCGTGGCAGCCTCCGATGCGTTCTTCCCGTTCGCTGACGGCCTCCAGATCCTGATCGACGCCGGAGTCCGCGCGGTGGTCCAGCCCGGCGGCTCTGTGCGGGATGAGGAAGTCATCGCCGCAGCCAACGCGGTGGGCGTCACCATGTATTTCACTGGTTCCCGCCACTTCTTCCACTAGGCGGTTAAACGTCGACGGCGTCTGTCCCCTGAGGGGAGAGACGCCGTCGGGCTTTAACGTGCTACCTATGACTCAGCTGCTTGATTGTCCGCGCCCCGCTGCTTGAGACGCGGACCCTCCTCCGGAAACCGAAGCTCCCGGGGCCTGGCGTCTGCCATGCGCTGGTGAGTCCAGTACTCGAGGATCTCATCGTGCGTCCGGGCAAGGTCGCTGTGGCTGACGGATTCCTCGCCGTGCGAGGGCTCCTTAGGATGCCGCGGCACTTGAGTAGGTCTGCTGGATGACCAACCCCCAGTAGGGGCCATACATTACAGATGACCCGCTGTAGCCGTAGCTGTTGATGGAGTTCTGGAGGCCGTTCGAACCGCTCGTTTCCGGGGTGCTGCCCTGGATGAGCCATGGGCCGCCGGATGATCCGCCGGTCATGTCGCACCGGATGCCCTGGGTGTTGAACTGCGGGTTGTTCGTATCGTTGGTGGCTGTGCCTGTGCAGCTTTTGAGGCTTTCGCCGTTGAAGGGCGACGCCGCGGGGTAGCCAAAGGACTTGTAGGCCAGGCCGCGCGGGGCGTTGAACTGCACTCCGGATTCGTTGACGACGTCGGAGAGGTACTTCCCGTTCAGCTGGTTCATCACCGCAAAGCCGGTGTCATACTGCATGTCACCGTTCGAACTCCACTGCGTGGGTGCGTACAGGGCTCTGGCGGTCCACTTGCCGTAGGGCGCAGTGCCATTGAGGTAAGCAGGTACAAATGCGAAGTTGGTGGCGAAGGCGCCCGGCCCCTCATTGACACAGTGGCCTGCGGTGGTAACCGTACTCTTGTTGGTTGACGTCACGGCGTTGCCGGAGCAGACGTAGTTCACCCCGGCCAGGGTGAAGAATACTTTGCCAATGTGGTCCACCGGGGACTCGCTAACGGCAATGGTGGGCTTGGCCTTCGAAGCCGTGACCTTGGTGTTGGAGCCCCTCTCCACTGGGGCGGCGCTTGTGGTTCTGTCACGTCCAAGGGCTTTTCCGGCCAGGACATCACCGGGGATGGCATTGAGCATGCGATCAGCGGTCCAGTAGTCTGCGACCCCGGAGCTGTCCACGGTGACGCTCGTCACTGAGGGGACCTTATGGTCGTCCGGTCCTGCAGGGGCAGCCGTGGCTCCACCAGCGGCACCAAGTGCCAGAAGGGCTGCTGCCGAGAGGCTCAAAAGGCTGGCAGCCAGAGACCTGGTACGTGTCATCGTTGTCCTGTCTAAACGGGTTGGGGAGGGCTCCTGGGCCCGCATGGTGACCCCTAGAATTTATCCGGATATGACAGCTTTGTAAATAGGAGTGACCACTCATGTAGGGGCCCGCGGGCGGGTCCAGCCGAGGCATTCTGGGGCGGAACAGTGGGCCCTTTGCTGCAGCCGCTCCGAGGAGAGTGACGTGGATCCTGTCCACGCGTTCACCGATACGTCACAACTGCGCCGCCAGGACCCCAAATACGTCCAGGTATGGCCCAGTGATATTCCCCACAAGCGCCGCTGACTGAGCAAGTAACGTCGCCGGCCATTTCTCCGGAGGCAAAGCCCGACGGCGGCTGGCCGCCCTGAGGTGGGCACCGCCGTCGGGCGCGCTCTGCTGTAATCGGGCGGTAACGCAAGGGAGTCCAGGCATTTTGGGTAGGGTCCGGAGCCTCGTCCTCAGGTAAGTTAGACGTGGTGAAATAAGACCGGATTTCCAAAATAAGCCGACCTCCAGGGAGACGCCCGCGCATGTCCAAGATTATCTATACCCACACCGACGAAGCGCCGATGCTGGCTACCTATTCGTTCTTGCCGATCATCGAGGCTTTTGCTTCGACCGCAGGTGTGGAGGTAGAGACCCGTGACATCTCGCTCGCCGGCCGCATCATCGCAGTGTTTGGTGACTACCTCACGCCCGAGCAGCAGATCGGTGACGCCCTTTCTGAACTGGGTGAACTGGCAAAGACGCCCGAAGCCAACGTCATCAAGCTTCCCAACATCAGCGCGTCCATCCCGCAGTTGAAGGCGGCCATCGCCGAACTGCAGAGCAAGGGCTACAGCCTGCCGGATTACCCGGACAACCCCTCCTCCGACGAGGAAACGGCCGTCCGTTCCCGCTACGACAAAATCAAGGGTTCCGCGGTGAACCCGGTCCTTCGTGAAGGAAACTCGGACCGCCGTGCGCCGCTGTCGGTCAAGAACTACGCGCGCCAGAACCCGCACTCCATGGGCGCCTGGACCCCGGACTCCAAGACCAACGTGGCCACCATGGGTAAGGACGACTTCCGCTCCAACGAGAAGTCAGTGGTCATCGAGTCAGAGGGCACCATCGCCATACAGTTGGTCCGCGAAGACGGTTCCGTGAAGGTCCTGAAGAAGGCCTTCCCCGTCCTGGCCGGCGAAGTCATCGACGGCACCGTGATGCGCGCCGCAGCCCTGGACGAGTTCCTGGCAGCCCAGGTTGCGCGCGCTAAAGAGGAAGGCGTCCTTTTCTCCGCCCACCTCAAGGCCACCATGATGAAGGTCTCGGACCCCATCATCTTCGGCCACGTGGTGAAGGCCTACTTCACTGAGCTGTTCGAGACCTACGGCAAGCAGCTCGCCGCCGCCGGCCTCAGCCCCAACAACGGCCTTGCCGCCATCTTGAGCGGCCTCGAGGACCTGCCGGAGGATGTACGCGAAGGCGTGCAGGCTCTCATCAAGAAGGGCCTCGAAGACGGTCCGGCCCTGGCCATGGTCGACTCGGACAAGGGCATCACCACCCTGAACGTGCCCAGCGACGTCATCGTGGATGCCTCGATGCCGGCCATGATCCGCAGCTCCGGCCACATGTGGGGACCGGACGGCGAGGAAGCCGACACCCTGGCAGTCCTTCCGGACAGCTCCTACGCCGGCATCTACCAGGTCGTCATTGATGACTGCCGCGCCAACGGCGCCTACGACCCCACCACCATGGGAACGGTCCCCAACGTAGGGCTCATGGCACAGGCCGCAGAGGAGTACGGCAGCCACGACAAGACCTTCGAGATCCAGGAACCCGGAACGGTGCAGATCGTTGACGGCTCAGGTGCTGTGTTGGTCGAACACGAGGTAGCACCGGGCGACATCTGGCGCGCCTGCCAGACCAAGGACCTCCCCATCCGGGACTGGGTAAAGCTGGCCGTCACACGCGCCCGGGCCTCGCAGATGCCGGCCGTGTTCTGGCTGGACGAGGACCGCGCCCACGATGCCACGCTGATCGGCAAGGTCAAGGAGTACCTCAAGGAGCACGACACCGAGGGACTGCAGATCGAGATCATGTCCCCGGTCAAAGCGATCGCGTTCACCCTGGAGCGCATCCGCAAGGGCGAGGACACTATCTCGGTCTCGGGCAACGTGCTGCGCGACTACCTCACGGACTTGTTCCCCATCCTGGAGCTGGGCACCAGCGCCAAAATGCTGTCTGTTGTTCCGCTGATGAACGGCGGCGGACTCTTCGAGACCGGTGCCGGGGGATCCGCACCCAAGCACGTCCAGCAGCTGCTCAAGGAAAACCACCTCCGCTGGGACAGCTTGGGTGAATTCCTGGCCCTGGCCGTGAGCTTCGAGCACCTCGCCACCACCACGGGCAACGCCCGCGCCCAGGTCCTGGCGGACACCCTGGACCGGGCCACAGGTACTTTCCTGCTGGAGAACAAATCACCGAGCCGCCGCGCCGGCGAACTGGACAACCGCGGCAGCCACTACTTCCTGGCCCGCTACTGGGCGGAGGAGCTGGCCAAGCAGTCCGGGGACGCGGAGCTCGCAGCGTCATTCTCAGCGGTGGCCGAGGCGCTGGCGTCCAACGAGGGAACCATTGTGGATGAACTGGCTGCAGTCCAGGGCTCTCCGGTGGACGTCGGAGGCTACTACCGCCCGGATGATTCCAAGGCCTCCGCGGTGATGCGTCCCTCCGCCACACTGAACAAGGTCATTGGGACCCTGAGCTAGGGGTTCACGGCTGGCCGCTTACCGGCCGGCCATCCTGGAGGCGGCGTCCCGGGCAACCGGGGCGCCGCCTTTATGCCGCTTTGTAAGTAGGCGGCTAATACCTTGTGTCAGCCGTCTTTGCCTTTTCCTTTGCCGCCTTTGCCGTTGTCCGCTGGCGCTGGCGCGGCGGGCATCGGGGGCACTGCGGCATCCGCGGCGGCTTTTGCTGCCGCGTCCGCGGCGGCCTTTTCGGCGGCAACTGCTTCCTCTGCCGCTTTGGCGGCTGCGGCGTCGGCCTCGGCCTTCGATGCTGTCAGATCGGCCCGAACGGCGGCGACTGCGGTCATGATTGTTCGCCGGCGGTCCTCGGACACCTGGCCGCTGGACGATGCCGCAGCCAGGTCAGCTTCCAGGCTGTCCAGAGCCGCCAAGGCTGCAGCCGGATCGTTGCCTGCCGCCGCCTGGCTCACGCCAAGAACGCGTGCCTGAAGGTGGCGGGCAGCGTCGCGATGCAGGCCGGAATCTGCGGGAGCGCAAGCTACCAGAGCTGATGTGAGCATCAGCACTGCAGCCACAATAGCCACGACCAGCCGCCCCCATCGCGGGTGGTTGTCCTTCGGCCGGGTCACGGTTGCACGCTCTTCTGAAGTTCCTTGAGGTGATCACCCAAGGTGCCGGTGACGGTCGGGTAAGGGACGACGTCGGGTGTTGAGGATCTGGACAGGCTTGCTGTCAGTGCCGCTGCCCCGGCCAGTATGGCAAGCGTCACCAGCATCGCGGCGAGCCAGATCCAGACGGCGACGCCTTTGCTTTTGCCCTTGCCTCTCCGCTTGCGTGGGAGCCGTGGCCTGGAATGGCTTTTTGCCGGGAGCCGGGAAGACGTCCTTTGGTCGGTCATGGTCAGGGTATCCCCGCCGGAGGCGACGGCGGCCTCCCGGGCAGGTTCGGCGGAAGAGATGGACGGGGGCCGGAAAGGCATGGCGGGAAGCACCAGAGTTGGTTCCGGCGACAGCTCGCCCGGCGTGGACGCCGGCGAGACCAGGGCCTGGCGCAGGGCGATTTCAATGTCGCCTGCTTCCGGACGCAGCAGCGGTTCGACATCAGTCATGGACCGGATCAGGTCTGCCCATTCAGCAGGGACGTCATCTGGGATTTCCGGGGCACGGTGCAGGCGGGCGACAGCCGACTCCACGGCGTTTCCCGGATATTCCACCGCGCGCTTGATGCATTCGAGCAGGACAAGTCCCAGCGAGTAGATGTCGGAGGCCGGCGTAAGTGGTGAACCCATGGCCTGTTCAGGGCTAAGGTACGCTGCCGTTCCCACGAGGGTCCCGGTGGCGGTGAGGCGCGTTGAGTCTGCGATCCTGGCGATCCCGAAGTCTGTCAGCTTGGGTCGCAGTGGCTCACCGGGACGGATCCGCACCAGCAGGATATTCGCAGGCTTGATATCGCGGTGGATGATGCCCAGGCCGTGCACGTAGGCAAGCGCATCAGCGATGCCGGCCCCGATGACGGCAAGCTCATCCAACGGAACTGGGCCGAGCCCGATCCGGGTCCGCAGATCCTGTCCGTCGACGAGTTCCATGGTCAGGAACGGACGGGGTTCATCCGGGATGCGTGTGTCGATTCCGGCGTCGAACAGCGTGACCAGGCCGGGGTGGTTGAGCGTTGCGAGCAGCTGGATTTCGGCTTCCTGGCGCTTAAGCTCGTCCGCATCCGGAGCTTGGGGCGCGAAGAGCTTCAAGGCCACGTCGCGGCCCAGATTTTCGTCACGGGCGCAGTAGACCGACGACATTCCGCCACGGCCGATCACCTCGCCAAGCCGGTAGCGTCCGCCAACCACTTCATTCCTGATGGAGCTGGGCGAATCCGCTACCATGACCTGTTCCTCCCGGTGCGCTGCGGCACTTTCTACCCAAATTATACGGGCGAGAGGGTGTGTTGGGCACGTTGTGGGCGCGGGCCTGAACCGGTTCTGATACGGCGGTGGGGGACGGGTCGCCGCAACGGCCGCAACGGCCGGAACTGCCCGAGCAGCCGCACCGGCGGCCCGGCGCCGAAGTCAGATGAGACCTTCGGGCCGGACCACCGACACATGGACAGGTGCTGGTTGTACGTGGATGTTCGGGGAGCCCACCTCCCTTCCCTGAGAGTGTGGCCGGTTGCCGCGAACGGCAGGGGCTCAGAGCGCTAGCTGATGTCTTGCAGGTCCAGCGTCAGGCCATTTCAGGACGTCCTGCGCCGCCGGATGAGAAGCAGCAGCAGTCCGGCAACCATGGCGAGCAGGGCTGCGGTGACCAGACTCATGTCCACACCGGTCTTAGCCAGCGCGTTGTTGTTGCCCTGGGCAGGAGTGGAGCCTCTGTTGGCCAGTGTGGTTCCCGCGGCCGATACTGTAAGCGCCGTCGTTGATCCAGCAGGAACAACCGTGATGCCAGCAGCACCATTGCCGGTGCCCATCACCGCATTGGTTCCGGTCGTTCCGGTTCCGTTGGTTCCCGTTCCGGTGGTGCCGGTCGGGTCGGTGCCGCCAACTGTCCCGTTGTTGCCCGTTCCGGTTCCCGGAGTCTCGGTGCCCGGGTTGTCTGTGCCAGGGGTGCCGGTTCCGTCAGCGCCACCGCCGATGACGACGGATCCACCGATACCGGTGGTCACGTCTTCCAGCAGAGCGGAGGTGTCGAGTCCCAGCCCGATGTCGACTGCGGCTGTGAGGTCGGCGGCGGGGTTGCCGTTGGTGCCAGTGCCTGTCAGGTTGCCGAGCCCGACTGCGGCGTCGGCTGCGACAACAAGGCCGGCAGCTGTGCCCTCAGTCCCGTTGGTGCCGGTCACGTTGCCGAGCCCGACTGCGACGTCGACAGCGGCTGCGAGGTCGGCGGCGGGGTTGCCGGTGGTGCCGGTCACGTTGCCGAGCCCGACTGCGACGTCGGCTGCGACAGCAAGGCCGGCAGCTGTGCCCTCAGTCCCGTTGGTGCCGGTCACGTTGCCGAGCCCGACTGCGACGTCGGCTGCCGCGGCGAGAACTGTGTTGCCGGCTCCGGTTCCGGTGCCGGCAGTGCCCAGGGCGACGTCTACTGCAGCGGCAACATCCGCCCTTCCTGACGGCGTTGAGCCACCCAGCAGGCTCAACGACGTGGGATTAGCGGATGTCGCCGCTGAGACCATGGCGGAGGCGGAGAGATCCGTTCCGCTTGTTGTATCCGCAGCGCTTGCTGCAGTGGCGCCGAGAGCAAGTAGCCCTCCGGCGAAGAGGGTGCTAAGCAGCCCCCTGCGAAGATTGGAATGCATGATGTTGTCTCCTGAGAAGTTGATGTTGGGCGCACGAGAGCAGCCCGGATGGCCGTTGTCTGCCAACGAAGGGGCAGAAAAGGGCTCAACTAGTCAGGGGAAGAGCCGGGGTCGAACGAGACCGGCGAAGGGGCATGCTCAGAGGAACCGCCGAGCGGGACAACGCCAGCAAGCGGAAGGTAAAAATCAAACGTGTCCAGCCAGGCGGCTGAACCGGGGGAGCCTGCTGGCGAGGCGCCACTCCCGGATCCTGAAGACGGACCTGGAGGCGCGGGGGCAGGGACGGGCGAAGGATCGTCATGCAGGAGCATCCCCGCCCACGATGACGCCAAACCGGTGTTTGCCAGAGAATCGCCAAAGGCGATACCAGACCGGTCCTGCTGGGGCGCCATTGCACCAGCGGCAGGGCTGACAGAGGCTTCCCCGCCCTGGCTAGCGGGGGATCCGGCTGGATCTCCTGCAAGCGCACTTGCGGGGTTGAAACTAGCGGATTCGAGCTCAGGCAACGACACTGGCGGCACATTGCCGTTCACGAGCTCCGCCACTGGTTGCAGAACGGGTTCAAGCTTCGGCATCGCTTCGACGAGCGGAGGGGTCATGGCGTCCACCAAGCCCGCGGCGGCATCGTCGACCAGCGCGGCCACGAGGTCGGAGACTGTGGAGACTGTGTCCGACGGTGCCACGCGGTTGGCTATCGGAAGCCTGGCAACCAACTGATCGGCCGGACCTGCGAGGCTTCCTACGACGGGCTGAAGAAGTCCAGAGGAGGGAGACCCTGGATTGGGGACCGGGATTGCGGCAACGGGCGCGGGGTCCCCTGTCCCAGTCAACGTCTCCGCGGAGCAAAGAGTCTGTCGAAGAGTCAGCTATGGCGGCAGAGGTGGAAAGCGTCAACCACGTGAGGGTAACGGCAGCAGCCAGCAAAACCGGCCGGAGCAGACGCCTTGGCAGACGAGCCTTAGCCATGCGTACCACCCCCAGCAACAGTTGAGATCTCAGCTTCTACAGCGTAGGACTGGGTTGCGCAGCACGTCTACTGAAATGAAGATAAAGCCATCAAATTTACTTACACTGTCACTGGGCGGAACAAACCCTGTAATTACTGGTCAGCCTTTACAGATGCCGTTTTGGATAAAAGTGACTGATATAGCTCTGTTGTCAGTGCGCGTCGTTGGGGTAGCTGACACCCAGTTGGGCTCGTACCCCGTCGAAGAGGCGCATGGTGTTCAGTGAATCCTCCAACGGCATCACCGGGCTCTCCGTCAGACCCTGCTGGATGCAGCGCGTCACCTCGCGGAGCTCATAGGTATAGCCCAGGCCGACGACGTCGAACACCTCCTTGCGGAGCTCCTCTCGGCCGATGCCTATCGCCAGCTCGCGGGGGTTGTTGATTGACCCGACGCTCTGCAGGTAGCCCAGGCTTCCCGCTACCGTTGCCGTGCGCGGACCGTGCGCCAACAAGGAGGACGTGAGCTGCACCTGTGCGCCGTGGCGGTACCCGAGTGTCATGGCATTCTGTGCGTCCACACCGTCGTCGTTGACAAAGCCGGTAGCGCTGACGATCTGCGGGAATCCCAATGTTCCGAGGGCCCACAGCAGCGGGTAGACGGAGAGATCCAACAGTGCGCCGCCGCCGTCCTGCCGCGCCCAGAGCCTGGCGGTCGGCGAGTATGGTGCGGGGAATCCGAGATCAGCGGCCACCCAGTGGACTTCGCCGAGTTCTCCGGAGGCAGCAATCTCGAAAGCCCGCTGCATGCTCGGCAGGAAGCGGCTCCACACGGCCTCCATCAGGAAGAGGTTCCGCTCCCGGGCGAGGTTAATCAGCTCAGCGGCCTCTCTGGCGTTGATGGTGAAGGCCTTTTCACACAGGACGTGTTTGCCTGCATTGAGCGCAGCGAGCACGATCTGGTGGTGCTGGGCGTGCGGAGTGGCGACGTACACCACGTCCACGGCGTCATCGGCGAGGAGCCGCTGGTAGCCGTGCACGCCGTCGTCGTCCCCGTAAGCCTTGGCGAAACCGTAGGTTGCGGCGAAATTATCAGCGGTGGCTTGACCGCGGGAACTTACCGCGTAAAGCTCCGCATCGGCCAGCAGGGACAGGTCCTGCGCTACAGACCGGGCAATCCCGCCGGTGGCGATGACGCCCCAGCGCAAGGGAGCTCCGGTAGCGGAACGGGGGTCCTGATCGGACTGGCTGGACAGCCATGGCTTGGCAATGGGCGCACTCATGGTGCCCATCTTCTCATTGAGGTGAGAGAGCGCTTGGATATTACCTGCAGGAGGTGAGAGAGCGTTTGGAAGAAGAGTGCGAAAGCTGAGAGAGGGTTTGGGGAGCCCTCCCTCAGCTGGTGGCCTAGGCCGAGGCTGCAACCACACCGGCTTTGGCGCGCACCGGATCCTCGGTCAGCTTGCCCTGCTGGAGCCTGAAGCGGCGTTCCGTCTTGTTCGCCAGCGCCCTGTCGTGGGTGACCACCAGGATGGTGGTGTTGTGGTCCCGGCTGAGCGAGCTGAGGAGCTCGATGATGTGGTCGCCTGTCTGTTCGTCCAGGTTGCCGGTGGGCTCGTCGGCGAGGATCAGCTGGGGTTCGTTGGCCAGTGCCCGGGCGATCGCCACGCGCTGCTGCTCACCGCCAGAGAGCCTGTTGATCCGCCGCACATGCTTGTCCGGGTCCAGCTGCACCTGCTCCAGAAGCTCCTTGGCACGCGTGACCCGCTGGGCCTTGCGCACTCCCGCGAACTCCATGGGCAGCATCACGTTGTCCACGGCTGTGAGGTTGGGGATCAGGTTGAACTGCTGGAAAACAAACCCGATGTCCCGCCGCCGGTATTCGGTCAGCTTGCCGTCGGGCAGGCTGGCCACGCTCACGCCGTTGACGACGACGTCTCCGCTGGTGGGCTTGTCCAGCGCACCCAGGAGGGACAACAGCGTGCTCTTGCCGCTGCCGCTCTTTCCCACGATGGACGCCAGGGTGCCCTGCTCCAGTTCAAAACTGACGTCGTTCACAGGCTTGATGGTGCGGTCACCGGAGTTGAAGGTGCGGACCAGGTTCTTGACTTCAATCATGGCTATTCTCCTCGCAGGACTTCGATGGGACGGATGCGGGCCGTGAGCAGGGCAGGGACCAGGGCTCCGATGATGGCCACGCCGAACACCGCCGCAATGCCGGCAGCAATGACGCTGGGGGAGGCGCTGGCGGTGACAGAAGTAAGGAGCTGTGAGGCCCCGCCGAGGGGGTTCCCGCCAGGGAAGCCTGAACCGCCTCCGGGGAAGCCGGCTCCGCCCGCGCCGCGGCCGGCAGCGGTTGTGGCTGCCGTCGTGCTGTTGGTGCTGATCAGGGCGGTCGCGATGCTGCCGCTGGCAAAGGACGCGACGGCGGCGCCTACTGCGCTGCCCATGGCCACCAGCACGAGGGCCTCGAGGACGAACTGTGTGCCGATGGTGCGGTTAGGGGCGCCGATCGCCTTCAGGACCCCGATTTCCCGGCGGCGTTCACGGACAAGCATGACCATGATCAGCAGGATGATCAGGCCAGCGGTGCCAAGGGCAGCCACGAAGGCGATGAGGGAGATGTTCTTGACGCTGTCCAGGGAGCTGACAGCCGTTTCCAGGTTGCGCTGGCCCTGCGTGACATCTGCCTTGTCCGTACCGAGCGCGTCCTGCAGTGCGGTCTTGGCAGCGTCCACATTCTCCATGCTGTTGACCGTGACAATCATGGATGACAGCTCATCGGGGAGTGCGGCGAGCGTCTGGGCGGCGGGCAGGGTCACGTAGAGGGCGTTGTTGCCGAAGGCGGTCCCGGCGTCGAACAGGCCGGCCACGGTGAAGGTCTGGTCCTTGATAGTGAACGTGGACCCCACTGTGAGGTTGTTCTTTTCCGCGAGCGTGGTCCCCAGCAGCGCGTTGGTGGAGGCCGCCGTGTAGTCTCCGAGGCCTGCGCCAGCAGTGAGGACCAGGGCCTTGCCGGTGCTGTCCACTTCCGCACCGATTCCGGTGGCAGTGATGGGCAGGGACCTTGCCGGTGCTGCCTGGGCGGTAGTCGAGGAACCGCTGGCGGCCTGGTTCCGGTTGCCCAGCGTGCCGGCGTCGACTGCGGCGGTAAGGCTGGTGGTGACGCTTGTGGCCGAGGTCCCGCCGGGGCCACCCTGGCCACCTCCCGGGCCGCCCTGTCCTGCGCCCGTCTGTCCTGCGGCGGTCTCGGCTGCGTTGCTGAGCCGGAGGGCCTTGGTGCCCACCACGCCGGTGACGTTGGGTACGGCGGCCGCGGTGGCGGCCTCGGCGGAGGTCAGCGGCTCGCCGCCCCCTTCAAAGCCTTGGCCGCCCGCCGGGTTGACGGTCAGCACGGTGCCAACGGACGCGTTCAGCTCCTGGACTTTCGCTGCAACTGCCTGGTTGGCCACAAGCATGGCCAGTGCTAGTCCGATGGCGACGGCCAGCACCGCGACCACTGCGGCCGTTCGGACCTTGTTTCTGAAGGCATTGCCTACACTCCGGGCGAGGACGCTCAACTGTACTCCTAGGGATCTAGGCCAGCGGAAAGGCTGGCTATTGATCCAAGGCTCGCCTCATTGGCTGTGCAGGAAACGGGCCAAAGCTATGTTTCCGCTGTGAAGTCCGCGCAGAGGCTCTTGACAGCCTAGTAGCCGTCGACGTAAGAATAGTAGCGGCTCAGAAAACGCTTTCTCAGCAAAAGATCCTCCAATTATTACCCGCACCGCGACAAGGCATGTGGTCTATTTGGCATGCCGGGAAAAAGGCCAATGACGTCCCGAAACCGAATTCAACTATTCAACCGCCTCCGCAGGATTACCAGCATGGCTGCGTCTTTATCACTACTGACACTGGCAGTCTGCTTGGCGGGGGCGGGCCCAGGAACGGCCGGTCCTTCCCTTATCGGGGGAGGCGTCATCCACCCGGATGATGCGGCACCCACCGGGTGGGCCGCCGTCGACGGCGTTACCAACGGCGGTGCCGGAGCGCCGGATGAGAACCAATACGAAGTGGGCAACCTCGCCGAACTGAAAACTGCTCTGGCCAACCACGGCGAACCCACGGCGCCCAAGATTATCTACGTCCGCGGAACGGTGGACGGCAACCTGACGCTCGACGGGAGGATCCTGGGCGAGCAGGACTACGCTCCCGGCTACGACATCAACAAGTACATGTCCTGTTTCGGGCCGGAGGGAAAGACCTGGAGCGACCAGACCTTCGACTACTGCAAGTCCATGCGCCAGCTCAGGCAAACGGGCAGCAACGCCATGAAGCGCCAGATCGAGGTGAGTCTGCCCAGCAACACCACACTGATCGGCCTCGGCGACGATGCTGGGTTTGTGGGCGCCAACATCGTATTCCTGAGCGCCAAGAACGTGGTGGTGCGGAACCTGAGCGTCGAAGCACCGGTGGATTTCTTCACCTCCTGGTCCCCGGACGACGGCGACGGCGCCTGGAACGCGCGCTTCGACGCTCTGTCCTCGGTGACTTCCAACCACCTCTGGATCGACCACGTCGACCTGACAGACGGACGCTTCCCGGACACAGACGCTCCGGTGGGCTTCCGCGGCAAACACGCCAACCGGCACGACGGCCTGCTGGACCTGAAGGACGGCACCGACTACGTCACTATCTCCAACAGCAGGCTCCACGACCACGACAAGACCATGCTCCTCGGTTCTGGCGACGAGCACGTGGACAAGGACGGCGGCAAACTGCGGGTAACGTACGTAGGCAACCTGATGGAGAACATCCAGCAGCGCGGGCCGCGGGTCAGGTTTGGCCAGGTCCACGTGGTGAACAACTACTTCGTGGGCAGCACCGATGACCCCCGGTATCCCATGGTGAGCGAGGCCCAGGGTGGCAGCAGCTATTTCCTCGGGGCGGGGTACGAGTCCAGGATCTACTCCGAGTACAACGCCTTTGACTACACGGGGCCGGGAGCGGATGAGACGGTCACCGTGAGCAGCTACAACGGCAACCGCTTCAGTGACACCGGCTCATGGTTCAACGGTGCAGAGGCTGACTTGGACTCTGTGGCACAGGCTTCCTTCGAGCGGCATAAGGCGGAAGCACTGGCCGAGGCGCAGGGGAGTGGCACCACGGCTCCCGACTGGAGTGCCAGGGACTTCACCACCGACGTCGGCTGGAACCCCGCCGGTGTTTACAGCTACAAGGCTTTCACCACGCCCGAGTCGGTGCGGAACCATGCCCTGCACTTCACAGGACCCGGCGTCCTGAGGGTGGCGAATCCGGCGTCGTAATTGAGTCGTAGTGAGTTAATGCGGAATGCCCCGGCTCCCTGTTGAGGGAGCCGGGGCATTCTTTCGGCGCTGCCTGGTGGGCAGGTCCTACTTAGTGGCAGGTCCTACTTGGTCAGCGGGCCGAGGACCGGATCGTCCACGTAGGCCGTCTTCACGTTGTCTTTGGTCACGATGACAGGGGGCAAGAGGAAGGCCGGGACGGTCTTCACCGTGTTGTTGTAGGACTTGTCGTCGTTGATCTCAGGCTTCTTGCCGGCCTGGAGATCCTTGACCATCACGATCGCGTGCTCAACGAGCTTGCGGGTGTCCTTGTTGATGGTGGAGTACTGCTCGCCGGCCAGAATCGACTTCACCGACAGCTCCTCAGAGTCCTGGCCCGTGATCACGGGAAGCGGCTTGCCGGCCGCCTTGACGGACGTGATGACGGCCCTGGCGAGGGTGTCGTTCGGAGACAGGACGCCGTCCAGTGGCGCGGTTCCGTAGGAGCCGGTCAGAAGGGTATCCATCCGCCGCTGGGCGTTCTCAGCCTTCCAGTCCTGGGTAACGGCCTTCTCGAAAGAAGTCTGGCCGGAGAGGACCTTCAGGGTACCGTCGTCGATTTTCGGCTTCAGGACGCTCATGGCGCCGTCGAAAAATACCTTGGCGTTGGCGTCGTCCGGCGAACCGGCCAGAAGTTCAATGTTGTACGGGCCCGAGGGCTTCTTGGCCTTCATCCCGTCCAGCAGTGCCTGGCCCTGGAGTACGCCAACCTTGAAGTTGTCGTAGGCCACGTAGTAGTCCACGTTCGCGGTATTCAGCAAAAGGCGGTCGTAAGCGATGATGGTGGCGCCAGCATCCTTGGCCTGCTGGAGCTGGGTTCCCAGCTGGGAACCGTCGAGGGCTCCCACGATGATCACCTTGGCGCCCTTAGAGATCATGGCGCTGATCTGGTTCTGTTGCTCGGCCACGCCGTTGTTGGCGAACTGGACGGTGGGCTTGAAACCGGCGCTGGTCAGACCATCGTTGAACAGTTTCTCCGCCAGAACCCAGTTTTCGCTGGTCTTCTTGGGAAGTGCGACGCCGATGGCGGAGTCCTTCGGGAACGCTTCACCGCCGCTTGAACTGCCGGTGGTGCCGGTGTCGGACCGCCCGCAGGCCGTCAGGGCCAATGCCGCGATTGCAGCAATCGCTGCTGCTTTTCCTGCTTTACCAAACATTGTTGTCCACTTTCTTCTTCGGGGTTAGGTCAGGATCCTGTTGCCGTCAGGCTTCCCTGGAAATGGTCTCTTTTGTGGAGGTGACTTCGTCCGGCTGCAGCGGTGTGCCGGGTCCACCGGATGGACGGCTGAAGTTCTTCATCATTAGCCCGATAATCGATGCCCTCCCCTGCGACTTGTTGTACACATCGATGGCTACGGCGACCAGCAGCACCAGACCCTTGATCATCGACTGCCAGTCGGCACCAACGCTCAGGAGCTGCAAGCCGTTGTTCAGCACGGCCATGACAAGGCCACCCACGATGGATCCGATGACGGTACCCACACCGCCCGTCACAGCGGCGCCGCCGATAAAGACTGCCGCGATTGCGTCCAGCTCCCAGCCGGTGCCATCCGACGGACCCGCGGACGTTGAGCGGGCGACGAAGATCATGCCAGCCAGTCCGGCAATGATGGACATGTTCATCATGACCAGGAAATTGATCTTCTTTGACTTCACACCGGAGAGCTCCGCCGCGTGGCGGTTGCCGCCGACTGCGTAGATGTGGCGTCCTACAACTGTTTTGGAAGAGATGAAGCCGTAGATCAGAACCATCACAGCCAGGATGAGGCCCGGGATGGGGAAAGAGGTTCCCGGTCGCCCCGTGGCGAACAGGTAGGTGGCATAGAGGATGGCAGCGCAGATCAGGACGAGTTTGAGGACAACCACCCAGGTTTCGGCAACTTCAGCTCCCAGCGCCTTGGCGGCGCGGCGGCGGCGGACCTCGCTGAAGACTACGTAGACAACGGCCGCGAGACCGATCAGGAGCGTGAGGTTGTTATACCCGGTGCTCGGCCCGACTTCCGGAAGATAGCCTGCACCGATGTACTGGAACGACCGGGGGACAGGGATCGAATTCGACTGGCCAACGAACTGCTGAGCGCCGCGGAAGATGAGCATGCCGGCCAGCGTAACGATGAAGGCGGGAATGCCGACATAAGCCGTCCACATGCCTTGCCAAGCGCCGATCAAAGCGCCCAGGCCGAGACCGAGCAGTATCCCGAGGTACCACGGAATGCCCCAGTCCCGCATGGCAATGGCAACTACCATCCCGACGAAAGCCGCCACCGAGCCCACCGAAAGATCGATGTGGCCGGCGATGATGACCAGCACCATGCCGATGGCCAGAATGAGGATGTACGAGTTGCCATTGAAGAGGTTGATGACGTTGCCCGGCGTGAGCGTGATGCCGCCTGTGAGCCATTGGAAGAGAACTATCAGAGCCACCAAGGCAAAAATCATGCCGAACTGGCGGGTGTCGCCACCGAAGAGCTTCTTGAGCGCGTTCATTTGTTTCAGTCCTTGTTCTGGAAGGTTCTGGAAAGCACCAGAGGAGTTATGCGGCTTTCCGAGTGGAGGTCATGAGCTTCATCAGGGCTTCCTGGCTCGCTTCCTCTTTGTCGAGAACGCCGGTGATGGTGCCCTCGAAGATGGTGTAGATGCGGTCCGAAAGCCCCAGCAGTTCAGGTAGCTCGGACGAGATCACAATGACGCCCTTCCCCTGGTTGGCGAGTTCCTGGATGATGCCGTAAATCTCGAACTTGGCTCCGACGTCGATCCCGCGGGTGGGCTCGTCCAGGATCAGGAGCTCCGGATCGGTGAACATCCACTTGGCAAGGACGACCTTTTGCTGGTTGCCGCCGGAGAGCTTGGCCACTCCTTCCTGCACCGAGGGGGCCTTCGTTCGGAGAGACTTCCGGTAGTGTTCCGCAACCGCGAATTCCTTGTCTGTGTCCACCACGCTGCGCTTGCTGATTTTCTCGAGGTTGGCCGAGACGGTGGTGGTTTTGATGTCGTCAAGGAGGTTCAAACCCAGGGATTTCCGGTCTTCGGTAACGTAGCCGAGGCCGGCGTCGATTGCCTGGTGAACGCTCCTGAGAGTGAGCTCCTTGCCGTTTTTGTAAACCTGTCCCGAGACGAAGTGGCCATAGGAACGTCCGAACACGGAGCGGGCAAGCTCTGTGCGGCCTGCTCCCATCAGCCCGGCAAACCCGACGATCTCCCCGCGGCGGACAAAGAAGCTCGAGTTCTTGCAGACCATCCGGTCCTGGATCTGCGGATGTGCCACATTCCAGTTTTTGACCTCGAAGAACACTTCACCGATCTTCGGCGTGTGGTCCGGGAAGCGGGATTCGAGGGTGCGTCCCACCATGCCTTTGATGATGCGGTCCTCGTCAACGCCGTCGGCTTTCACGTCCAGGGTCTCGATGGATTTGCCGTCCCGGATGATGGTGATGGAGTCTGCGATCTGCTCGATCTCATTCAGCTTGTGCGAGATGATGATCGAGGTGATGCCGCGGCCTTTCAGCCCGAGGATCAGATCCAGCAGGTGCTGTGAGTCGGACTCGTTCAGCGCAGCCGTCGGCTCGTCCAGGATCAGGATCTTGACTGACTTGTTGAGGGCCTTGGCGATCTCCACCAGCTGCTGCTTGCCCACGCCGATTTCCTTGATGGCAGTGTCCGGGTTCTCCCTTAGGCCTACCCTTGCCAGCAGTTCCGTGGACCGGAGCCGGGCCTCCGCCCAGTCGATTACACCGCGCTTGGTGGGTTCGTTGCCCAGGAAAATGTTCTCCATGATGGACAGTTCGGGGATGAGCGCCAGTTCCTGGTGGATGATCGCGATGCCCGCGTGCTCGCTGGCACGGATGTCCCTGAACTGCTGAATTTCGTTCTGGTACACGATGTCTCCGTCGTAGCTGCCGTACGGGTATACGCCGGAGAGCACTTTCATCAGCGTGGACTTTCCGGCGCCGTTCTCGCCGCAAATTGCGTGGATCTCGCCTGCCTTGACCCGGAGGCTCACTTCCGACAGTGCCTTGACGCCGGGAAACTCCTTGGTGATGGAACGCATCTCCAATATGACCGGGTCGGTTTGCGTGGTGGGGACCGTCATTTGCCCTTACGCCTCCAATGCATGACTTCGTTGTCCGCCCTGCAAAACGCAAGGCCGTCTGATGAAAAAGTAAACTGGATCACAGATGTTGTCGTCAAGTCTTTAACGCAATTACTGGATAACGAAATGGTCTAGGTGCGGCGGATGCCGGCGTGCTGAAACACCAGGGCGGCCGCTCCCAGTGCTTCGGCGCGGTCCCCCAGGGAGGACATGGTGAGTGTGGTGGTCTCGCCGATGACTGGCACGGCGTGCCTGACCAGGCCGCGCCTGATGGGGTCCAGCAGGAGGTTGCCGAGTCCAGCCAGCGGACCCCCGACCACGATGACCTCGGGGTTGATCAGGTTGGCCACGTTGCCCAGTGCGCGCCCCACGGCCAGGCCTGCATCGTCTACCACGCGAAGGGTCGCGGAGTCCCGCGCCAGGGCTTTGCGGACAATGTCCGCGGGTGTGGACGGCCGGTCCTCACCTCGGCCCAGGAGCTCGATCATGGTGGTGGTGGAGGCGATGGTTTCCAGGCACCCGCGGTTGCCGCAGCGGCACACCAGCCCTTGCTCATGGATGGTGGCGTGGCCGATCTCGCCGGTGATTCCGACGTTGCCGTAGTAAGGGGCGCCGTTGAGGATCAGGCCCGCGCCGATGCCCGATCCGATCTTCAGGAACATCAAGTTGCTGACACCTGAATGCTGGCCCCAGGTCACTTCGGACCAAGCCCCCAGGTTGGCGTCGTTGTCAATAAACACGGGGATTTTGAGGGTGTCCTCAAGGTGGGGAAGGATGTTGATACCCACCCATTCCGGCAGGATGGCGCCCTGCGCCACCGTGCCGGTCCGTCGGTCGATGGGGCCCGGAATTCCGACGCCGGCACCCACCACGGCGGTCCGGTCCACACCGCTTTCGCGCAGCAGCTTTTCCAGCAGCACCACCGCCGCCTGGATGCCTTCCTCGGACTGGTGGCCCAGCGGCAGCATGACGGACTCTTCGGCTATCACGTGGTAGCTCAGGGACGCCAGCACTACCCGGAGGTGCCGGCGGCCGAAGTCGATCCCCACGGCTACGGCGCCATTGCTGTTGAGCCTGACATTGAGCGCCCGGCGGCCTGAACTAGTGATGGGTTCGGTGGATGCCAGGCCTGCGTCCTGCATGATGCGAACGATGTTGGAGACCGTTGCAGTTGAGAGGCCGGTCTGGCGGGCGAGCTCGGCCTGGGTGCAGGGGCCGCTCATCAGGGTCTCGATGATCCGCTGCTGATTAAGCTGCCTCAGGGCGGATTGGGAACCTGGATTTTTGGGCTTGCTCCTCGTCGAGCTCGGCGTTGCGGACATGCAAAGAAGATTGCCTTATGTTGCCACTTGTCGTCAAGAAGTTAACGCAAACATCGTACTATTGCGTCGCCGCGTTGGAGGACGAACCGTCCGGACAGGGCTGTTTTGCGGTGCAAATGCACCCGCGCGGCGGATGCTCGGATGGCTAGGCTGGAAAAAGCGGACGCTGATTCCGGCGGACGCCCCGATGTTGTGAGGTGGTAATGGTGCTGCTGGCGCTGATGCAGGCAAACTCTGCGGTCCTTGATGTCCACGCCAACTGTGTGGCACTCGAGGCCGCCGCCCGTTCTGCGGCCGCAGCCGGTTCGTCCGTCCTCGTGACGCCTGAGCTCTTTCCGGTGGGCTACGCCCCTTTGCGGCTCCGTGCGGAGCTCGATCCCGCTGTGCTTCCACCCCTCCGGAAGCGCCTCGCCGATATCGCCCGCCGCCACGGCATCGGGCTGGTCTACAGCCTTCCTGCCGTGACAGCCCATGGTGCCTGGCACATCACGTCCACTCTGGTGGATCCCGCGGGCGCCGAGCTTCTGACCTACGCCAAAGTGCACCTGTTTGGCCCGGAGGAGCGCGCGGCGTTCAGTCCGGGTGAGGCGCGACCCGCCGTCGTCGATTTCAACGGAATCCGGACGTCCATGGTGATCTGCTACGACGTGGAGTTCCCGGAAACGGTCCGGGCTGCGGCGGTGGGCGGGGCGGAGCTGCTCCTGGTTCCCACCGCGCTGGCACACGGTTTCGACGCCGTTCCCCAGGTCCTTCTCCGGGCGCGCGCACTGGAAAGCCAGCTGACGATCGCTTACGCCAACCACTCCGGGGTCGAGGACGGCTGCGCATTCCTCGGCGGCAGCGTCATTGCGGGCCCCGACGGATCGCTGCTCGCTTCTGCCGGCACCGGCCCGGATCTCCTCTTCGCGGAGGTCGGCGCCGACGCCGCCCGGCAGGCCCGGCATGCGGTCCCCTACCTGGCCGAGCGCAGGCCTGATCTTTACCGCTCCTGGGAAGCCTGAACTGAAGCCTGAACTGAAGCAGAAGCAGCAGTAACCGCGGAAACGTCAGCGGCAAACTGCAGAGCAAACCAGAGCTCCGCGCGCACCTGGGCCTCATTGAGGTCCATCTCCAGCAATTCCGCCAGGGCATTGATCTGCCGGCGCACACTGTTCCTGTGCAGGCCGAGCGACTTCGCCGTCGCGTCCCAGCTGCCGTTCTCGCCGAGCCATGTCCGGAGTACCTCGAGCTGGGCGTCCCGGCGCCCTGCGTCCTGCTGGAGGACAGGTTCCAGGAGCCGGGCAGCCAGCATGGTTCCGGCGTCCCGGCCCAGGAGGCCGGTTACCGACCAGCTGACCTCGTCCACCCTGGCGCTCTTGCCCGTTGCCCTGACCCGGGACCGGAGGGAGGTTACTCGTTGGTATGCGGCCGCGAGTCCGGTTAGCTCGGTGGCATCCCCGACGGCCAGACTCCACCCCATCTTTTCAACCTCGGCCAGCAATCCGTCGTCAACCTTGAGCCGGGTAATTGCCGCAAAACCATAGTCCGTGATCTCCACGAGCTTGCTGTCAAACATCCGCCGCCACTGCAGCAGTTCCCGCACAGGGCTATCGCCGGCTGGCCACGCGGGAGCATCGGCCTTGATTCCTTGCACCACTCGGAGCGGCGCGGAACGGGAGGAGGACGTACTTTGCGCCAGCAGGTCCCTCAGGGCGTTGACGTGCCCCGTTCCTCCCGACATCATGCTGTCCGGGTGCAGCAGCAGGGCAGTGGCCAACTGGCTCGGAGCAAGGGAGCCGCTGGTGCGCTGGCGTGCCAGCAGTTCCAGGAGCCCGACGGCGGATGACACCACGCTGTTCTGCGCAGGAGTCAGGGCGGCGTCACTGCCAAGGACCAGGGCGCCCAGGTTTGCATCCCTCGTACTGCGGAGGGGATGGCCAATGACCAGGGCCGAGCCCGGCAGGTCCAGCGCATCCGTTTCAACGCGCGGACCGCTCCCAGCCAGGAGCCGTGCGAGCAGAGGCTGAAGGCTGGCCGATTCGGGGCCTGTTCCGGCGCGCGTGCGTACGCGTCCGTCTGCCCCCACCAAGGTGGCCCAAACGGGAACACGCTCTACCAGTACGGCCAGGAGCTCGTGCTCGGGCCGGGCCGAGAGGACTGCCCGCATCAATTGCCGGTTGGTGTCCGCCAGGTGCCTGAGCAGTTTGGCCTTGTCCGATTCCAGCAGCTGTGAGAACTTGAGCCCCAGCGCCGCAAACGGCACTGTGTCCGGAACCTGCACGAGGGTCAGGTTGTGGCGTGCGCATGCTTCAAGCACTGCGTCGGGCACCGATTGGAAGTAGGGCTCCAGGCCGAAACCAAGAGCCGCGACCCTGGCGTTAACGAGGCGTTCGACGTAGGCGTCAACCCTTTTAGCCGCTGTGCCCCCTTTGCCCGCGAACGGCAGCCCGGATGTGAGGAGAAACTCGCCGTCGAGCAGATATGGCGTTGGGTCCTCCAGCTCGCTTGGCTCCACCCATCGCAGGGCCCGGGTGCGGTTGCCGCCGTCATGCAGGACCTTCAGCTCCGGCGGCAACTGCTCCAGGAACTGCTGCAGTGTGACAGCGCCCAGCCCCTCCGCTGCCGCCTCAGGCGACATGGTGTTCGCCTTCAGGGGTGTCCTGGAAGAGTTCCCGGAGCCGGCGGACGTTCCCTAAAGATGCAGACAGGTCCACGCCGACCTGCCCTGAAAGCACCTTGCCAGCAATGCTGGTGGCTTGTGCAAAATGTCTCATGCCAGAACACTATAGGTCATTTTGCACCCTATGAGAGATGTCTCACACGCCTAAGCTGACTCTCGGGGAAACTGACAACTACTTCTGAACGGACGTCAACGATGACTGTGCCAACCCTCACCGGACAGCGGCCCCCGGCAGCCGCGGGCCGTCCGGGACTGACCGCGCAACTGCTCCGCCGCAAGCCGATCGGCCAGATGGTCATCGAGGCTGAGGAAGGCCACGGCGGCACCAAGCTGGTCCGCAGCTTCGGAGTCCTGCAGCTGACAATGATCAGCGTCGGCGCCACCCTGGGCACCGGCATCCTGGTGATCCTGGGCGAATCCGTGCCGATGGCCGGCCCTGCGATCTGGATCTCGTTTGCCATCGCCGGTGTGGCCGCCCTGCTGTCCGCGGTGTCCTACGCCGAAATGGCTGGCCTTGTTCCGGTGGCCGGATCCAGCTACTCCTACAGCTACGCCACCCTGGGCGAGGGCATGGCCTGGATCTGCGGCTGGTGCCTCGTGCTCGAATACGCGGTCTCCGTTGCGGCCGTCGCAGTGGGCGCCGGGCAATATGTCAACGAGACGCTCTCCGTGTTTGGCCAGGTGCTTCCCGATGCCATCTCCCAGCCGCCCGGTGACGGCGGCGTCATGAACATTCCAGCCATGGTCATCGTGGTGCTGGCCATGGTCCTGCTGGTACGCGGCGCCAAGGAAAGCGCCTGGATCAACACCGCCATCGTCCTCATCAAGATAGGCATCCTGGTCTTCTTCTGCGCCGTGGCTTTCACGGCGTTCAACGCAGGCAACTTCGAGCCACTGCTTCCCATGGGCGCCGCCGGTGTTTCAGCCGCAGCGTCAAGCGTCTTCTTCTCCTACATCGGCTTCGACGCCGCCTCCACTGCCGGCGAGGAAGCCCGCAACCCCAAGCGGGACCTCCCGCGGGCAATCATGCTGTCCATGCTGATCGTCACCACCATTTACGTCCTGGTGGCCGTGGCCGCCGTCGGCGCCCGGCCCTGGGGATGGTTCGACGGCAATGAAGCCGCCCTGGTCAAGATCCTCGAGGAAACCACGGGACAGCCGTGGATCGCCCTGGTCTTCGCTGTGGGAGCGGTTCTTGCGATCGCCAGCATCGTCCTCACCGTCCTGTACGGTCAAACCCGCATCCTGCTCTCCATGGCCCGGGACGGACTGATTCCCAGGATCTTCAGCCGGGTGTCCCCGAGGACCGGCACCCCGGTGGCAGGTACCCTCATAGTTGGCACGCTGGTGGCACTCACCGCGGGCCTGGTCCCGCTCGGCGCCCTGGCTGACGCCACAAGCATCGGAACCCTCTTCGCCTTCGCGCTGGTGAACATCGCCGTCATCTACCTGCGCCGCACCCGGCCAGAGCTCAAGCGGACCTTCCGGGTTCCCCTGTTCCCCCTCACACCCATCCTCGGGGCGCTCATGTGTGCATACCTGATGGCCAACCTCGGTCTGGACACCTGGGTGACCTTCGGCATCTGGATGCTGGTGGGGTTCGCAGCCTACTTCGGCTTTGGACGCCGCAACTCCCGGGTGGCGGCGTTGAGCAACGAGGAATACCGTGAACTGAGCGGGCGGGAATCTTCAGCACTGTCCACCCCCGAACCGACGAAGGCAGAGATTTTATGACCATCGCCACCGAACTGCCGGCCTCCGATCCCTCCAGCACCTCTGCTGCAGTACTGGAAGCACCCGTACCTCTTGACGGCCAGGCCGGCCCCATCAGCATGCTGAATCCGGATTTCCCGTTCAGCTACGACCACTACCTTGCCCACCCGGCCGGCATGGGTGCTGTGCCGCCTGAGCTCTACGGCACCGAGGTTGCGGTGGTCGGGGCAGGGCTTTCGGGGCTGGTGACGGCGTACGAGCTCATGAAGCTGGGGCTCCGCCCGGTGGTCTACGAGGCGGACCAGATCGGCGGACGCCTGCGCACCGCCAGCTTTCCCTCGGCCCCGGGCGTCGTGGCGGACCTGGGCGGGATGCGGTTCCCGGTGTCCGGCAAGGCGTTCTACCACTACGTGGATCTGCTGGGCCTGGAGACCCAGGACTTCCCCAACCCGCTGGCACCCGTAACCTCCAGCACTGTGATCGAACTTGCCGGGCAGAAGCACTACGCCGCCACTGCCCAGGATCTGCCGCCGTTCTTCCGCGAGGTGGCGGATGCCTGGAAGGCCGCCGTGAACGACGGCGCAAAGTTCCGCGAGATGCAGGACGCCATCCGGGCACGGGACACCGCCAGGATCAAAAAAATCTGGAACGAACTCTTGCCCCTGATGGACGAACAGACGTTCTACGGCTTCATCGCCGCAAGCGAGTCTTTCAAGGAGGCGGGGTTCGCGCACCGGGAGGCCTTCGGCCAGGTGGGCTTCGGCACGGGCGGCTGGGACACCGACTTCCCCAACTCCATCCTCGAAATCCTCCGCGTTGTCTACACAGACGCCGATGACCAGCACCGGCTCATCAGCGGGGGAGCGCAGCGGCTGCCCGAGGCGCTCTGGCAGCACACGCCGTCGGGCATGGCGCATTGGCCGGAAGGGACATCACTGGCCTCGCTCCATGCGGGCTCGCCCCGCGGCGCGGTAGGAAAAATCAGCCGCGATCCCGGGGGCGACCTGCGCATCCGTGAGCGCTGGGGCCGGGAA
This sequence comes from Arthrobacter sp. ISL-48, assembly GCF_018613805.1. Classification (GTDB taxonomy): domain Bacteria; phylum Actinomycetota; class Actinomycetes; order Actinomycetales; family Micrococcaceae; genus Arthrobacter. The sequence continues at coordinate 409,888 of NZ_JAGGPL010000001.1, read as the reverse complement.
GCGACTTACCCTGCAGTGGTAGCCACGTGCCAGTCCTGGCTGCTGTCCACCCGCATCCACACCGAGGAGGCGCTGTTCCCCGCCGAACTGTGGACCGCCATCGAGCGCTCTCACTACATGCAGTCCTCCAAGACCTTCGTGATGGTGGACCGGCCGTTCTGGAAGGACATCGATCCGGAGACCGGCCGCGAAGTGCTGTCCATGACCCTGACGGACCGCCTCAACCGGGCCACGTACCTCCTGGACAACGGCCCGGACAAGCCTGCGGTGATCCTGCTGTCCTACACCTGGAACGACGACGCCCTCAAGTGGCTGGCGCTGGACGCGGACGAGCGCGTTGAGCTGATGCTGCATTCGCTGGAGCAGATCTACCCCCGTGTGGACATCGCCAGTCACATCGTCGGCCAGCCCATCACGGTCTCCTGGGAAGCGGACCCCAACTTTATGGGGGCGTTCAAAGCCAACCTGCCGGGGCACTACCGCTACCAGCAGCGACTGTTCACGCACTTCAAGCAGGACAGGCTGCCGGAGGGCCAGCGTGGGATCTTCCTTGCGGGGGATGACGTGTCCTTCACGGCGGGCTGGGCTGAAGGCGCCGTGACCACCGGCCTGAATGCTGTGTGGGGCGTCGTGAACCATCTGGGCGGTTCGTCTGCGCCGGGCAACCCGGGGCCCGGCGAACTACTGGACGCGATTGGTCCGGTCAGCCTCGACTAGACCGCCTGGCCGCTGGCCCCGATGCCGTGCAGCTCCCGGTGTGCGCGGGCCAGGTCCACGTAGCGTGCGGCGTTCTGCTTCACGCCCTCAAGCTCGTCGTCGCTGAGTTCCCGCCGCACCTTGGCGGGTACTCCGGCAACCAGCGAACGGGGCGGGACGACGGTTCCTTCCAGGACCACTGCCCCCGCCGCGACCAGTGAGCCGGTGCCGATGACCGCCCCGTTCAGGACTGTGGCGCCCATCCCGATCAGGCAGTCGTCCTCCACAGTGCAGCCATGGACGACGGCGGCGTGGCCCACGCTGACTCGCGCCCCGACGCTGCAGGGGAAGCCGGGGTCAGCATGCAGCACCACGTTGTCCTGCAGGTTGCTTCCCGCACCCACCGTGATGGCAGCGGTGTCGGCCCGGACTGAGACGCCGTAGAAGGCGCTGGAGTCCTGGGCAAGGCTGGCGTTGCCGATGATCGACGCCGAGGGAGCGACAAAGGCGGTGTCGTGGACGGCCGGGGTGCTGCCGGCGAAAGAGTAGAGAGGTGCCATGGGCCCAGCCTAGGACATCCCGAACCAGACGGCCTGCCCGACTAAATAGGGCCATCCCCGGCCGACCACGCCCCACCCAGGTGACTGGCAGTCAATGTTGTGAAATCGCCACTTCGCGACGTTAATTGCTGGTCAGTTGGGTGAAGCGGGGGTCCGGAGGATGAGGAACTGGTAATGCTGGGTCCAGTTCCCGGCGCCCGGTCCGGATTCGGGCCCCGGGCCTTCGGGCCAGATGACAAAGTCCTCGATGGCACCATGGCGGCCAAAGACGCGCCGTACCGTCTCATCGCTTCGCCGGCTGAAGAAGCGCCGGGGTTCGACGTCGTCCTCGGGGTTGAGCAGCTCTTCGTCCTCACCGGACCAGAGGCCGACGGCGATGGGTGCCCCGGGTGCCGCCACCCGCACGAGCTCCCGCAGGACGCCGTCGATGTCGCTGGCGGGGATGTGCACCAGCGTGCTCATGGACCACACCGAGGGGAACGCACCGTCGGGGAAGGGCAGCCTCCGGGCGCTGGCAACCGAGACTTCCAGTCCCTTGGTCCTGGCGAGCCTGACGTTTCCCTCGGACAGGTCGACGCCGGTGTAGCGGATGCCGGCCTGGACGAACCTGAGGCCGTCCTGGCCCGTGCCCGAACCGATCTCCAGGACGTCGTGGCGGCCCTCAGACTTGAGCAGGCTAATGAAACGCTCGCGCTGTTCCGCCCGTCGGGGAGCCAAGGGATGTTCCGTACCCGAAGCCGCGCGGCGGTTGTAGAATGCCGCGAGGCGCGCCTCGCTGCCCTGCTCCTCCACACCGTCCCGCGAAGCAGCTTCCATGGTGCGTCAGTTGAATACCACGGTGCGGTTGCCGTCCAGCAGGACCCGGTGCTCGGCGTGCCACTGGACTGCCTGGGCGAGTGTGCGGCCTTCCACGTCCCGGCCCATCTGGACGAACTGTTCAGGCGTCCGCGCGTGGTCCACTCGGATCACTTCCTGCTCGATGATGGGGCCCTCGTCCAGGGCTGCCGTGACGTAATGGGCGGTGGCGCCGATCAGCTTCACACCGCGGGCATGGGCCTGGTGGTACGGCTTGGCACCCTTGAAGGACGGCAGGAACGAGTGGTGGATGTTGATGGCCTTACCGGTCAGTTCGGCGCAGAGATCGTCGGAAATGATCTGCATATAGCGGGCCAGGACCGTTAGTTCAATGTCGTGCTCCGCCATGATGGCCCGCAGCTTGTCTTCCGCCTGGGCCTTGGTGTCCGGGGTAACCGGGATGTGGTGGAAAGGGATTCCGTAGAACTCGGCCAGCGCGGCCAGGTCCTGGTGGTTCGAGACGATGGCGGGGATCTCGATGGGCAGCGTGCCGGACCGCTGCTGGAACAGGATGTCGTTGAGGCAGTGCGCGGACGTGCTGGCCATCAGCAGTGTGCGGACCTTCTGGCCGACGGCGTTGAGGCTCCATCGCATTCCAAAGGACTGGACCACGGGCTCCAGCGCGGATTGCAGCTCGGCCTTGGATGCCGTCGTCGTGACTTCCACCCGCATAAAGAAGTTCCCCGTTGAGGGGCTGCCGTACTGCTGCGAATCCGTAATATTGCAGCCCGCCGCCAAGAGGGCTCCGGCCACTGCGTGGACGATACCGGGGCGGTCCGGGCAGGACAGGGTTACTACGTACGCTTGGTTCGGCTGCTCTTCATTCACGCCTACCAGCCTACCCGCGCCAGGCGCCGGCGTTTGGTAGTCTTGTGGGGTCGCAACTGGCGTTGGGTGGCTTACCACCAGGGAGCGGCAATCACGAAGACCACGGATCGTACGCCTGGGCCGAGGGTCATGTTTTGCCGGCAATGAGCTGCCCGCCCCTGTGGCGTCGCGACTTTCTGCGCAGTCTCACGCCCTGTCATCAACAGGCTGTGTGGTGCGCCAGCCGGTAACCTGACCTTAGCAGTGCCCGTATCCCTAGCCAGGAGTTTTCCGTGACTACTACCGCCACCACAACAGCCGCCGTCAGCAACCAGTCGCTGGCCGAGCTCGATCCCGAGATCGCCGCAGTCCTCGACCAGGAACTTGGCCGCCAGCGCGGCACCCTGGAAATGATTGCTTCCGAAAACTTCGCCCCGCGTGCCGTCATGGAAGCCCAGGGCTCCGTCCTGACCAACAAGTACGCCGAGGGCTACCCGGGCCGCCGCTACTACGGTGGCTGCGAATACGTGGACGTCGCCGAGCAGTTGGCCATCGACCGCGTCAAGGAACTGTTCGGCGCCGAGTACGCCAACGTTCAGCCGCACTCCGGTGCCCAGGCCAACGCCGCAGCCCTCTCAGCCATGATCACTCCGGGCGACAAGATCCTGGGCCTGTCACTCGCGCACGGCGGCCACCTGACCCACGGCATGAAGCTCAACTTCTCGGGCAAGCTCTACCAGGTTGCCGCGTACCAGGTTGAGCCGGACAACTTCCGCGTGGACATGGACAAGCTGCGTGAGCAGGCCATCGCCGAAAAGCCGCAGGTCATCATTGCCGGCTGGTCTGCGTACCCCCGCCACCTGGACTTCGCTGCCTTCCGGTCCATCGCCGATGAAGTGGGCGCACTGCTCTGGACCGACATGGCGCACTTCGCCGGACTGGTGGCAGCAGGCCTGCACCCGAGCCCGGTGCCGCACTCCGACGTCGTCACCTCCACCGTGCACAAAACCCTCGCCGGTCCCCGCTCCGGCGTGATCCTGGCCAAGCAGGAATGGGCCAAGAAGCTCAACTCCAACGTGTTCCCGGGCCAGCAGGGCGGCCCGCTCATGCACGTCATCGCCGCCAAGGCCGTGGCCTTCAAGATCGCCGGCACCGAGGAATTCAAGGAGCGCCAGGAACGTGTCCTGGAAGGTGCCAAGATCATTGCCGACCGCCTCAACCAGGCCGACGTCGCTGACGCCGGAGTCTCAGTCCTCACCGGCGGCACCGACGTGCACCTGGTGCTGGTGGACCTGCGCAACTCACAGTTGGACGGGCAGCAGGCAGAGGACCTCCTGCACTCGGTCGGCATCACCGTCAACCGCAACGCGGTGCCGTTCGACCCCCGCCCGCCGATGGTCACCTCGGGCCTGCGCATCGGCACCCCGGCCCTTGCCACCCGTGGTTTCGGCGCCGAGGAGTTCACCGAAGTAGCGGACATCATCGCCACCGCGCTGAAGTCCGGCTCTGCCACCGATGTGGACGCCCTGCAGGCCCGGGTGGACAAGCTCGCCGCGGACTTCCCGCTGTACCCGCAGCACGAGCAGTGGTAATCCATGACGGAAATCACTAGGACCGCACAGATCCTTGACGGCAAGGCAGCGTCTGCCGCGATCAAGTCCGAACTGACTGAGCGTATCGCCGCCCTGAAGGCCCACGGCGTGACTCCGGGCATTGCCACAGTGCTTGTGGGTGCGGACCCGGCCTCGCAGTTGTACGTGTCCATGAAGCACAAGCAGTCTGTCGAGATCGGGATGAACTCGATCCAGCGTGAGCTTCCGGCGGATGCCACCCAGGCCCAGGTTGAGGCCCTCATTGACGATCTCAATGCGGACCCCGCCTGCCACGGCTACATCGTCCAGCTGCCGCTCCCCAAGCATCTGGACACGCACGCCATCCTCGAGCGGATCGACCCGGCCAAGGATGCCGACGGCCTGCACCCGACCAATCTTGGCCGGCTGGTGCTGAACGTCAATGACGAGATCACCTCGCCGCTGCCGTGCACGCCCCGCGGCGTCATCGAGCTGCTGGAGCGCAACGGCTACAGCCTTTCGGGCAAGCACGTCGTCGTGGTGGGCCGCGGCGTCACGATCGGCCGTTCGATCGGCCTGTTGCTGACCCGGCGGGCCGTGAACGCTACCGTGACCCTGACGCATACCGGAACCGAGAACCTTTCGGAGCTGCTGCGTCAGGCGGACGTTATTGTGGGCGCGGCGGGCGCCAAGCACATCGTCAAGGCTGCAGACGTGAAGCCGGGCGCCGCGGTGATCGACGTCGGGGTTACGCGTGAGACCGACCCCGAGACCGGCAAAAGCAAGGTCCACGGAGACATTGATCCCGCCGCTGCCGAGGTAGCCGGCTGGATTTCGCCGAACCCCGGCGGTGTCGGACCGATGACCGTGGCGCTGCTCATGACCAACGTGGTCGAAGCCGCAGAACGCCAGGTGGCGGAGAAAAACGCGTCAGGCATCGCCTAACGTCTCCTTGAGGAGTAACAAGTCCGACGGCGGCACCCGCGTGGGTGCCGCCGCCAGACTTTAACCCTTGAATTCGAACTGATAAACCGGCGGCAGGGCGTGCGTCTCGTGAACGTTCACACAAACCTCTTCCACATTCCGGAGTGCTGCACTAGTCTGCTGAGGTGCACAATGAAGCCATCCTGTCCTCAACCGCGTCAGCCGGCAATCAGATGAAGCAGCAGACAGTGATCTCGGCGGAGAACCTGACCAAGCGCTACGGCGACATTGCCGCCGTCGACGGAATTTCCTTCAGTGTTCCCGCAGGGGAATCCTTCGGGCTGCTCGGTCCCAACGGGGCCGGCAAGTCCACCACCATGAGGATGATCGGCGGCACTACCCAGCGGACGTCCGGAACCCTCAGCATCATGGGCCTGGATCCGGACAGCCACGGGCCTGAGGTCCGCGCGCACCTGGGCGTGGTGCCGCAGCAGGACAACCTGGATGAGGAACTGAGGGTGCGGGAGAACCTCCTGGTTTATGGGCGCTACTTCGGCCTGCCCATGAGCTACCTGAAGCCGAAGGCCGACGAGCTGCTCGAGTTTGCACAGCTGACGGACAAGGCGAAGGCCAAAGTTGATGCCCTTTCCGGCGGCATGAAGCGGCGCCTGACCATCGCGCGCTCGCTCATCAACGAACCACGCATCCTGCTGCTGGACGAACCCACCACCGGATTGGACCCGCAGGCCCGGCACATCCTCTGGGACAGGCTGTTCCGGCTCAAGGAGCAGGGCGTCACGCTCATCCTCACCACGCACTACATGGACGAAGCCGAGCAACTCTGCGACCGGCTCATCGTGGTGGACAAAGGCCGGATCATGGCGGAAGGTTCCCCTGCAGAGCTGATCAGGGAATATTCCACCCGGGAGGTCCTCGAGTTGAGGTTCGGCTCTGAACGCAATACCACCATCGGAGCTGAGCTGGGGGGAATCGGCGAACGCCTCGAAGCTCTGCCGGACCGGGTGCTGATCTACGCGCACGACGGCGAGGCGGCCCTTGAGCAGGTGGCTTCCCGCGGCCTGCGGCCACTGACATCGCTGGTGCGCAGGTCCTCGCTGGAGGACGTCTTCCTTCGGCTGACGGGCAGGAGCCTCGTTGAGTGAGACTGCCGGGTTGACCGAAACTGCTTCCCGGGCGCACAGCCCCGAAACCTCCGCAGCGAAAGCCCGCCGCTGGGGTGCTTTTTACTACGCGGAACAGGTGCTCAGGGTGCTGTGGGGCTACGGTTTCTCCATCCTGATGTACAGCGTGGGCCAGCCTGTGGCCTACCTGTTCGCCATGGGGGTGGGACTGGCAACGCTGGTTGACAGCGCAGCGGCTTTCGGCGGTGTCAGCTACCTGGCTTTCATCGCCCCGGCACTACTGGTGTCCGCCGGCGTCATGACAGCGGCCAATGAGTTCACGTTCCCGGTGATGGGGGGCTTCAAGTGGCGCCGGACCTACTACGGTCCGCACGCTTCGCCCCTGACGCCGGAGCAAATCGCTGCCGGGCACATCATTGCGGTGACGGTGCGTCTCCTCCTGCAGGCTGCCATCTACTTTGCGGCCGTGGCGTTGTTCGGAGCATCGCCTGGCGGCTGGGGGTGGGTCAGCATTCTCGTCGCAACGCTGGCAGGGCTGTCCTTCGGCCTGCCGCTGATGGCTTACTCCGCGTCGATCACCGAGGACAAAGGGCAATTCGCGCTGGTGATGCGGTTTGTCGTCATGCCGCTCTTCCTCTTCTCGGGCACGTTCTTCCCACTTGAAACACTTCCCTTGGCCGTCCGCTGGATCGGCTGGATCTCGCCGATTTGGCACGGCACCCAGCTCGGCCGCGTCTTTACCTACGGCTACCAGGAACCGCTGCTGCTCACCGTTGTGCATGTGCTTGTGCTGGTAGCGCTCGCCGTCCTGGGCTGGTTCCTTACCAAGCATCAGTTCGTTAAAAGGATGGGCCAATGAGCGTGCTCACTGGCGACCACAGCGTCACGGAGCAGGCCCGCAACAGGACGTTCGGGCCTCTGTATTCCGGCAACGCCAAAGCCGTGATATCCCGCGGCCTCATGGCCACCAGGAGCAGCAACTGGCTGGTGATGCTCTCCGGCTTCTTCGAGCCCGTGCTGTTCCTTTTCTCCATGGGTGTGGGGATGGGTGCCATCGTCGGAGCTGTGCAGGGACCGGGCGGGGAAGAAATCAGCTACGCCGCCTACATCGCCCCCGCGCTGCTGGCTGTTTCCGCCATGAACGGAGCAGTCTATGACTCCACGTGGAACGTCTTCTTCAAGATGAACTTCGCCAAGCTGTACCAGGGCATGCTTTACACATCGCTGGGGCCGCTGGACGTTGCCTTGGGGGAGATTTTCCTGGCGCTCCTGCGAGGGCTCCTGTATGCCACCGGATTCACGGCCGTGATGGGTCTGATGGGCCTGATCACCACTCCCTGGGCCATTTTGATGATCCCGGCGTCCGTGCTGATAGCCTTTGGCTTCGCCAGCATCGGCATGGGCATCACCAGCTTCCTGAAGACGTTCCAGCAGATGGACTGGATCAACTTCATCATGCTGCCCATGTTCCTGTTCAGCGCCACGTTCTACCCGCTCAGCGTCTACCCCGAGTACATCCAGTGGCTCATCCAGGCCATGCCGCTCTGGCACGCGGTTGAGCTGCTGCGCCAGATCAGCGTGGGCACGTTCACTGCGGCCACGGTGATCCACATTGGCTACTACCTGGTGATGACGGTCCTCGGGATGCTGCTGACCACCATGAGGCTGCGCAAACTCTTCCTCAAATAGGGCCCTCGCCCAACGAGGTCGCAGTTAAACGTCGGGAAAACGGCCCTGAGCGCGTTAACTGCGAGTTACATGGGGAGGGCAAGCTGTTCGCCGCGGGTGGAAGGTTCCTCGGCCGGCCGTGGCGTTTGAGACAATAGCCTCATGCAATCTCTGGGCAGCTCCAAGTCGTCGTCACATTCCCTCCCCCGAAAGGGCGGATTCTCCATGCTCCGCATCAGCGGCCCGGGAATGATGGTGTTTGTCATCGCTTTTGTCGTGGCGGTCATCTTTGCAGCCAACCAGAACGACGTCGTCGGCTGGGTTGTCGCTGGCATCGCCGCCTTCTGGCTCGCACTCGCAGCCTTCGTGGTGTTTAGCATCCAGAGGGCAGCGAAGAAGGCAGGGGCCAAACTCAGCGAGGCACACAACGCCTTCAACGCAGCGGCCGGCCGGGCGCCGTCGTCGTCCTCCGCCGATCATGGCGGCACCCGCATCGTGTCCGAGCGGACCGAAGCGGACGAAGTCCGCGACCTCAAGCTGGACCATTCCTTCAAGATCGTGCAGGTGCAGATCCGCGTGGTGGAGCAGGAGCGCGCCAAAGGAGAGGCGGCTGACCAGGACACCATCCGCCGCGCCTTGGAGACCATCGAAATCACTGCCACCAACGCCCGCGACATGATCAAGTCCTCAGACGGGGCAGGGGACCCGGTCAGCGGAACCATCATCGACTAGAGTGGAGCGGGTGAGCTCGGCATTGAAGAAGGACCACCTTCGCATCGCATCGGTAAACGTCAACGGCCTCCGCGCTGCCTACAAAAAAGGCATGGCGGAGTGGCTGGAGCCGCGCGGGGTGGATATCCTTTGCCTCCAGGAAGTCCGCGCGCCGGACGCTATTGTCCGCCAGCTCCTGGGTGACGACTGGCACATTCTCCACGCTGAGGCGGAAGCCAAGGGCCGCGCGGGGGTGGCCATCGCCTCCCGCGAGGAGCCACTTGCCACCCGCGCCCACATCGGTCATGACTACTTCGCCATGGCTGGCCGCTGGGTGGAGGCGGATTTCCGGTTCCCCGATGCCGCCGGCAACCCCGTCCAGCTGACGGTGGCCAGTGCCTATGTGCACTCCGGCGACGTCGGCACGCCAAAGCAGGAGGACAAGTTCCGCTTCCTGGATGTCATGAGCACGCGCCTGCCTGAGCTCACAAAGCACAGCGACCACGCCCTGGTGGTGGGTGACCTCAACGTCGGCCACACCCAGGTGGACATCAGGAACTGGAAGGGCAACGTTAAAAAGGCCGGCTTCCTTCCCGAGGAGAGGGCGTATTTCGACCGCTTCTTCGGTGAAGAGATCGGCTGGAAGGATGTTCACAGGGGCCTGGCGGGCAACGTCGACGGCCCCTACACCTGGTGGTCGCAGCGTGGCCAGGCCTTCGACAACGACACTGGCTGGCGCATCGACTATCACCTCGCCACCCCGGCCCTGGCTGCTGCCGCCATTTCGGCGGTCGTGGACCGCGCGGCCTCGTGGGACACACGCTTCTCCGACCATGCCCCGCTGGTAGTGGATTACCAGCTCTAGTTTTAAGGCGTTCAACGAATGACCACTTCTTCCACCGTGACCGGGACCTCTTCGGCGGCTGCCGATGTCCCTGCCGACGCCCCCGCCGAGGCCTCTGCCGAGGCGGAACTGTCAGTGATCGGCCAGCCCGCCATCGGTGTACGGCACCGTGTCCTGTCCGGCATGCAGCCCTCCGCAGACTCGCTGCACCTGGGAAACTACCTGGGCGCGCTGGTGAACTGGGTCCGGATGCAGGACGAGTACGACGCCATCTTCTTCATCCCGGACCTGCACGCCATCACCGTGCCCCAGGATCCCGCGGAGCTGGCGCGCCGCACCCGCGTCACCGCAGCCCAGTACATCGCAGGCGGCGTTGACGTGCAAAAATGCACGCTCTTCGTCCAGTCACAGGTGCCCGAGCACGCCCAGCTGGCCTGGGTCCTGAACTGCATCACTGGTTTCGGCGAGGCCTCGCGGATGACCCAGTTCAAGGACAAGGCGCAGAAACAGGGTTCCGATTTCGCCAGCGTGGGGCTCTTCACCTACCCCATCCTGCAGGCCGCGGACATCCTCCTGTACCAGCCGCATGGCGTTCCCGTTGGCGAGGACCAGCGGCAGCATGTAGAGCTCAGCCGCGACCTCGCAACCCGGTTCAACTCCCGCTTCGGCCAGACTTTTACTGTTCCCCAGCCCTTTATCCAGAAGGAATCCGCCAAGATCTACGATCTGCAGAACCCGACGGCCAAGATGTCCAAGTCGGCGGAATCAGCGGCCGGCCTGATCAACCTCCTGGACGACCCGAAGGTCACGGCCAAGAGGATCAAGTCAGCGGTCACCGACGCCGAGACGGAAGTCCGTTTCGACCGTGAGGCCAAGCCCGGCGTCTCCAACCTGTTGACCATCTTCTCCGGGATCACCGGCCAGACTGTGGAGCAGCTCGTGGCGGCTTATCAGGGCAAGATGTACGGCCACCTCAAGACGGATCTTGCGGACGCTGTCGTGGCCCACCTGTCTCCCATCAGGGACCGCGCCAACGAACTGCTCGGAGATCCCGCAGAACTGGACCGGCTCCTTGCCCACGGGGCGGACAAGGCCCGGCAGATCGCCGCGGCCACCCTCAGTGATGTCTATGCCAGGGTAGGGTTCCTGCCCTACGGCGGCGCTGCCGGAGTCCGCTAGCCCAATGCCGGTTTCCCGCAAGGCCAGCGAAGGAATGAGCGTAGGCGTCATTCTGGGATTCCCCCCTGCCATCTCCGAGGAACTCCAGCGATGGCGGGCTTCCTTCGGGGACCCCATGGCGGGCGTTATTCCTGCCCACATCACGCTGGTGACCACCACGCCCACGGAGGATTGGGAGGCGACGCGCGCCCACGTCCGTGAGGTGGCCCGCAAGCAGACACCGTTCATGGTCACCATCGCCGGAACCGGAACGTTCCGCCCGGTCTCGCCCGTGGTGTTCATCAACGTGGAAGACGGTTTCGGTGCCTGCGTGGATCTCCACGAGAAGCTCCAGGCCGGCCCGCTTGAGCGGGACCTGCCATTCTCCTACCACCCCCACGTGACCATCGCCCACGATGTTGCCCCGGAAAGCCTCGACGAAGCCGAAACGGTGCTCAAGGACTATAGAGCAACGTTCCCTGTGGTTAGCATGGGTCTTTACGAGCACGATGCCAACGGCATATGGCAGCTACGGGAAGAGCTGGACTTTGGAAGCGAAACGGATAACCACGCCGGCACCTGGGCCGCGGACGCCGACGCCAGGGCAGACGGAGCCACCGCTCCCCACTGACCGTGCAGGCCTCCAGCTCGCCGTCATCCAGAAGAGGATGGACTGGGGTAAGGCCAGGAGATCCGACGGCGGCCCCATAGCCAGCATTCCGGCGATGTTCCAATGGCTGCAGGCAAGGCTCAACGTCCTGCGTCCGATGCGTGCCTGGCAGCACTACAACCTCCAGCACGGGCCCCTGTTGAGCGCCGGGATCGGCTTCAGGATGTTTTTCTCCGTCACCGGCCTCCTGGCCACCGGCTTCTCGGTCGCGGGCCTGGTCCTGCGGAGCCAGCCCGCCCTCCTGGACACGATCGTCAGCAGCGTGGCGCGGAGCGCACCCGGTCTGCTGAAAGTGGACGGCGGTGAAGGCCTGATCGACCCGAAGGACCTGCTGGATCCGGACGGGCTGGGTTGGGCCGCGGTGATCGCGGCAATAGTCACAGTCATCACCTCGCTGGGCTGGATCGGCGGCCTGCGGGACGGCCTCCGCGGCGTCATGCAGCTGCCGCCATTGAAGGTGAATCCCTTGGTGCTCAAGCTGCGCGACGCCGGTACCCTGCTCTTGCTGGGCGTCGCCCTGGTGATCAGCGCCGGCGCTTCACTGGTCTTCGGCACCGCGGCGGGCTGGGTCTCCGATTTCCTGCATCTTGATCCGGCTGTGGCGGGGCCGCTCACCACGCTCATCAAAATCGGTGTCCCGCTGGCGCTCAACTGGGCTACAGCCGTTATCATGTTCCGCTTGGCCGGAGGCCTCAAACTGCCCCGGCAGGCACTCCTGGAGGGGACCATTCTCGCCGCGGTGGGCACTACAGTGCTGCAGGTTTTCAGCACTGAACTCCTGGCGGGCGCCGGACGGAACCCCATCCTGGCCCCGTTCGCCATCATCATTGGCCTGCTGATCTGGTTCAACCTGGTCAGCCAGGTGTACCTGGTGGCGTGTGGCTGGTCCACTATCCGCGAGGGAGACCTGAAGATCGCCCCCGCGGCTCAGGAAAAGGCGCGGTGGGGGGCCCGCCAGGTCCAGCCGGGCAAGGTACCGCCTCACGTTGAGGGACCCCGGCCGGCTACTTCCCGGCGTCGAGGTATTGCTCGGCCCAGGCAGAGATGATCCGGGCTGCCCGTACTGCCTGGCCTTTCCCGGTCAACAGGTGATCGCTGCCTTCGAGGGAAACGAAATTCCGCGGATGACGGGCCGTCTGGAAAATGGTGCTGGCGTTCTCGATGCCCACGGTGTTGTCCGTGGGGGAGTGCAGCACCATCAGTGGTTTGTGGAGCTGCCTGATGCAGTCAGTGAGGTCTGCGTTCTCCAGGTCCTCCACAAAGTGCTTGCGGATCTCCACCCGCTTGCCGCCGAGATCCACTTCGGCGCTGCCCTCGCTGAGGATCTTGTCCAGGGCGGCGTCGAAGACGTGCGCCACATGCTTGGGCGAGAAGGGGGCAGCGACGGTGGCAACGGCGTCGAGCTCGGGAATCTGCCGGGCGGCTGAAAGCACGGCGGCACCACCGAAGGAGTGTCCCACCAGCAGGGAGATCCCCTTGCCCTGGGCGCGCATGAACTCGGCGGCCTTCACGGTGTCCGCCACCTTGTGGCTGAAGGATCCCTCGGACCAGCGGCCTGCGGAATCGCCCAGCCCCAGGTTGTCGAAGCGGAGCATGCCAATGCCGGTGTCCGCCAGGGCCTTGCACATCCGTGAGGCGGCGGGACTGTCCTTGCCCAGGGTGAAGCCGTGGGAGAAGACCCCCCAGCCCCTCACGGGCCCTTCCGGGACGTCCAGGATGCCTGAGAGGGCTTCGCCGGTGGATCCTTCAAAGGTGACTTTTTCGGAACGTGACACGGGACGCCCCTTTCGTGGGTGCGGGTCTTGCCGGAAAAACGACGGCGGCGCCATTCACCGCGGTGGTGACTGACGCCGTCGTCGGCTGTAACGTCCGTTGGGAACGGCTGCTAGATCTTGCGGGAAAGAATTGCCTGCTTGACCTCGGCAATGGCCTGCGTGACCTGGATGCCGCGGGGGCATGCTTCAGAGCAGTTGAAGGTGGTGCGGCAGCGCCAGACGCCTTCCTTGTCGTTCAGGATCTCCAGGCGCATGTCGCCCGCGTCATCACGGGAATCGAAAATGAAGCGGTGGGCGTTGACGATCGCCGCCGGCCCGAAGTACTGGCCATCGGTCCAGAACACGGGGCAGGAGGAGGTGCACGCGGCGCAGAGGATGCACTTGGTGGTGTCGTCGAAGCGTTCACGGTCCTCGGCGGACTGCAGGCGTTCCTTGGTGGGCTCATGGCCCTTGTTGATCAGGAACGGCATGACCTCACGAAAGGACTGGAAGAACGGTTCCATGTCCACAATGAGGTCCTTCTCCACCGGCAGACCCTTGATGGGCTCGACGGTGATGGGCTTGGACGTGTCCAGGTCCTTGAGGAGGGTCTTGCAGGCGAGGCGGTTGCGGCCGTTGATGCGCATGGCGTCGGAGCCGCAGACTCCGTGGGCACAGGAGCGGCGGAATGAAACACTGCCGTCAATCTCCCACTTGACCTTGTGCAGGGCGTCCAGCACACGGTCAGTACCGTACATGGTCAGCTTGAAGTCATCCCAGGTGGCGTCCTCGGAGACCTCGGGGTTGTAGCGGCGGACGCGCAGGGTGATGTCGAAGGTGGGGATTTCGCCGCCGCCTCCCACATGGGCGGGCAGCTCGATCTTTGAGGCTGGCTCAGCAAGTTCGGCGGACATCTTAGTACTTCCTCACCATCGGCTCGTAGCGGGTAAAGACAACCGGTTTGGTGGCCAGGCGGATTCCGGCTGTAACTGCGGCGTCCGCAGCTACAGTTCCGTCGGCCGGGGCGTGGTAGTCCTTGTACGCCATCGAGTGCTTCATGAATCTTTCGTCGTCACGCTCGGGGAAGTCCTCCCGGAAGTGGCCGCCGCGGGATTCCTCCCGGTGGAGCGCCGCCACGGTCATGACCTTGGCGAGCTCCAGGAGGAAGCCCAGTTCAACGGCTTCGAGCAGGTCAAGGTTGAAGCGCTTGCCCTTGTCCTGAACACTGATACGCCGGTACCGCTCCTCGAAGGACGCGATGTCCTTGAGGACCTGGTTCAGCGTGTCTGCCGTGCGGAACACCTGCATGTTGGCGTCCATGGTGTCCTGCAGTTCCTTGCGGATCACAGCCACCTTCTCGTCGCCGCTGCCGTTGCGGGCAATGTCGAGCAGCTGGATCGTGTAGGCCTCCGGATCTTCCGGGAGTTCCACGAAGTCAGCCGTCTTGGCGTACTCGGCGGCGGCGATTCCAGCGCGCTTGCCGAACACGTTGATGTCCAGCAGCGAGTTGGTGCCCAGCCGGTTGGAACCGTGGACGGACACGCACGCAACCTCACCGGCCGCGTAGAGGCCGGGCACGATGGTGTCGTTGTCCTGCAGCACCTCCGTGGTGATGTTCGTGGGGATGCCGCCCATGGCGTAGTGCGCCGTCGGGAACACGGGGACCGGCTCCGTATAGGGCTCGACACCAAGGTACGTGCGGGCAAACTCGGTGATGTCGGGGAGCTTGGCATCGATGTGCGCCGGCTCCAGGTGGGTCAGGTCCAGGAGGACGTAGTCCTTGTTGGGGCCACAGCCGCGGCCTTCGCGGACTTCGTTGGCCATGGAGCGGGCCACAATGTCGCGCGGCGCCAGGTCCTTGATGGTCGGGGCGTAGCGCTCCATGAAACGCTCACCCTCGGAGTTGCGGAGGATCGCACCCTCACCGCGGGCCGCCTCCGAGAGGAGGATGCCCAGGCCGGCGAGGCCTGTCGGGTGGAACTGGAAGAACTCCATGTCCTCCAGCGGGATGCCGCGGCGGAAGGCAATGCCCATGCCGTCGCCGGTCAGCGTGTGGGCGTTGGAGGTGGTCTTGAAGACCTTGCCCGCGCCACCCGAAGCGAACACGACGGACTTGGCCTGGAAGACGTGCAGTTCGCCCGAAGCGAGATCGTAGGAGACCACACCTGCCACGCGCTTTTGCTTGTACGGGGTGCCGTCCTCGCGGACCGCGTCCTCTTCGACGGTCAGGAGGTCCAGGACGTAGTACTCGTTGTAGAACTCAACGTTGTGCTTGACGCAGTTTTGGTAGAGCGTCTGCAGGATCATGTGGCCAGTACGGTCTGCCGCGTAGCAGGCCCGGCGGACCGGGGCCTTGCCATGGTCACGGGTGTGGCCGCCGAAACGGCGCTGGTCGATCCTGCCTTCGGGCGTGCGGTTGAACGGCAAGCCCATCTTCTCAAGGTCCAGCACCGCGTCGATGGCTTCCTTCGCCATCACCTCTGCGGCGTCCTGGTCTACCAGGTAGTCGCCGCCCTTGATGGTGTCGAACGTGTGCCATTCCCAGTTGTCTTCCTCGACGTTGGCAAGGGCCGCACACATGCCCCCCTGCGCCGCACCGGTGTGCGAGCGGGTCGGGTAGAGCTTGGTCAGTACTGCTGTGCGGGCGCGCTGACCGGATTCGATCGCGGCGCGCATGCCAGCGCCACCGGCACCGACGATGACGACGTCGTACTTATGGACCTGCATACCAGACGCTCTTTCTCTCAAAATTCGCTATAAAACAACGGGCCGGCGAAGCCTGCTCCGCAAAACTCTTTCCGCGATCCGCCGCGGGCTGTGGATGAATCTGTTACGCAGCAGGGCAGAAGCCGCCGGGCAGCGGGACACCGTCCACCACGGGGCACGGGTTGAAGGTGAAGATCACCAGGGTGCCCAGGACGATGATCACGGTGGTGGCGGCGTAGAGGACGATCTTGAGCCAGAGACGGGTGGAGTCCTTCTCGGCGTAATCGTTGATGATGGTGCGCACACCGTTGGTGCCATGAAGCATGGCCAGCCACAGCATGGCCAGGTCCCAGACCTGCCAGAACGGGTCGGCCCACTTGCCGGCCACAAAGCCAAAGTCGATGGCGTGGATACCTTCGCCCACCATGAGGTTCACAAAGAGGTGGCCGAAGATCAGCACCACCAGGACCACGCCGGACAGGCGCATGAACAGCCAGGCCAGCATCTCGAAGTTGCCCCTGGATCCGCCGGTACGGCGGTACTGGGGCGCGATTTTTCCACTGCTGTTTCGTCCACTGCTGTTTTTCCCGCTGCTGTTTCGTCCGCTACGCGGGGAGTCGATCGTTGCAGTCATAACTTAGTGACCTCCGAAGGCGAGGGACAGGTGGCGGATTGCGAAAGCCGCCAGGGTGACGATCCAGAGAGCCAGGACCACCCAGAGCATCTGCCGCTGGTACTTCGCGCCCTTCTTCCAGAAGTCGACGGCGATGATGCGCAGGCCGTTAAAGGCGTGGAACACGATCGCGGCAACAAGGCCCGTTTCACCCAGGGCCATCAGGGGGTTCTTGTAGGTACCGATAACAGCCGTGTAGGCCTCGGGGGACACGCGCACCAATGAGGTGTCCAGCACATGGACCAACAAGAAGAAAAAGATCACAACACCGGTAATACGGTGTCCTACCCAAGACCACATGCCTTCACGGCCGCGGTACAAGGTGCCAGCTGGTTTTGTCGGCACTGAATAAACCTCCCTGCAACACAGCGGCGCTGGCATGGGATCCACGCGGGGGGAACGCCTGCTGCGAGAGCACTCATGACTCAGGCCTAAATCTAGGCTTCGCTCACAGCTTATTCAATTTAGGAGTTCCTTGGTGACCCTCTCAGTGGCGGATTTTCGGTTGTTTGAGACGAACGCCACACGATCTGGCTGTTCGGGGGGTGCCGAACCGTCCCAAGAGGTCACTCTGCGGCGGTTCGGCTAAAGTAGCGGTGATGAGTACAGACAAAGTGACAAGCCCGGATTCACCCTTGAACCGTTTTATGGCGGTCATTCCGGCAGGCGGAGTGGGGACCCGCCTCTGGCCACTGTCACGTGCAGCAGCTCCCAAGTTCCTTCACGACCTCACGGGTTCGGGCAGCACTTTGTTGCGCGCCACATATGACCGGCTGGAGCCCCTCGCGGGCGAACGCGTCCTGGTGGTCACCGGGACCGCACACCGCGCTGCCGTGTGCCGCCAACTGCCTGAGCTTCAGGACTCGGACCTGGTCCTCGAGAGCGAACCCAAGGATTCCGGTGCCGCCATCGGCCTGGCCGCGGCCATCCTGCATGAGCGCGATCCGGACACCATCATGGGCTCCTTCGCCGCCGACCAGGTGATCAGCCCGGACCATCTTTTCCAGGAGGCGGTCCGGGAGGCCATCCACACCGCTGCCGCCGGAAAGATCGTGACCATTGGCATCAAGCCGACGCACCCCTCCACCGGCTTCGGCTACATCCGTGCCGGGCGCGGGCTCCACATCGACGGCGCCCCCAGTGCGCAGGCTGTGGTGGAGTTTGTTGAGAAGCCGGACGAAGAAGTTGCCCAGCAGTATGTGGACAGCGGCGAGTATGTCTGGAACGCCGGCATGTTCGTGGCACCCGTGGCCCTGATGCTGAAGCACCTGGAGGCCAACCAGCCTGAGCTTTTCCAAGGACTGCAGGAGATCGCCCGTGCCTGGGACACCCCTGAGCGCGACGAGGTCACTGCCCGTGTGTGGCCCACCCTGCCCAAGATTGCCATTGACTATGCGGTGGCTGAGCCCGCGGCCGCGGCAGGCGATGTCGCCGTCGTGCCTGGCACTTTCGGGTGGGACGACGTTGGGGACTTCGCCTCTGTGGGCCGGCTCAACAGTGCGCGGGAAGTGGATGACGTCACCGTCATCGGCAACGGCGCCCGCGTGTTCACCGAAAACGCCAGCGGAGTGGTCGTTTCAGACACAAAGCGCGTGATTGCACTGATCGGCATCAAGGATGTGGTCATTGTGGACACCGGGGACGCCCTGCTGGTAACCACCAAGCAGCACTCCCAGCGGGTCAAGGCCGCCGTGGATGCGCTGAAGGCCAGCGGTGATTTTGACGTTCTCTAGCAACCTGAGTGGCTGGCAAACCGGGCAAATCCGTAACGCGCCGACTGTGATGCCGCTATTCCGTGGAGCCTCGCTAGAGTAAATCTGTGCGTAATTACACTACTGAAGCTGAGCCCACCGCGTTGGTGGGGCCGTGGCTGGAGCCGCTCCTTCCGGAACTGATCGACTTCCGCCGGGACCTGCATGCGCACCCGGAGCTTTCCTTCAAGGAGTTCCGCACCACAGACAAGCTCGTGGAACGGCTCGAAGCAGCGGGCCTCGAGCCCCGCAGGCTTGAGGGCACAGGCCTCACGGTGGACATCGGTGAAGGGCCCATCGCCACGGCCCTTCGCGGGGACATCGACGCCCTGCCCATCATCGAGGAGACGGGCCTTCCGTTTGCCTCAAAGAACCACGGCGTCACGCATGCCTGCGGCCATGACATCCACACGGCCACCATGCTTGGCGTGGCATTGGTCCTCCAGAGCATGCACCTGGAATCCAGGCTGGCCGGCACCGTGCGGATCATCTTCCAGCCCGCCGAAGAGACCATGCCCGGCGGTGCGTTGTCCTGCATCGAGCAGGGCGTCCTGGACGGTGTGCCCCGCATCCTGGCGCTGCACTGCGATCCAAGGATCGACGTCGGACGTATCGGGACGCGCATCGGCGCCATCACTTCTGCCTCGGACACCATCAGGATCGAGCTGAGCGGCCGTGGCGGCCATACCTCCCGTCCGCACCTCACCGAAGACCTCGTCTTCGCGCTGGCGCAGATCGCCGTGAATGTGCCGGCAGTGCTGTCCCGCCGGGTTGACGTGCGCAGCGGCGTCTCGGTGGTGTGGGGCCATATCTCCGCCGGTTCGGCACCAAACGCCATCCCCGGTACCGGCTTCATGGCCGGGACCATGCGGTGCCTGGACCGCGACGCCTGGAAGGATGCCGGCGAACTCCTGGACGAAGTGGTCCATCAGGTCGCGGCTCCCTACGGTGTGGAGGTCCGCCTGGAGCACATCAGGGGAGTCCCGCCCGTGGTGAACTCCGAGCATGAGACGGCCCTGATCGAGGCTGCGGCCCGAGCCGAAATCGGGGAGAGCGCCGTCATGCTTACACCCCAGTCCATGGGCGGCGAGGACTTCGCCTGGTTCCTGGCTGAGCGTCCCGGAGCGATGATGCGCCTTGGCACCAAGACCCCGGGCGGCGAAGAGTATGACCTGCACCGCGGCGACTACGTCGTGGACGAGCGGGCCCTGGGCTTCGGCGTCCAGGTGCTCACGGCAGCAGCGCTTCGAACCATCCGAGACCTCTGAGTCCCACCACCCGAACGCACCACCCAGCCCGGCGCGAACTGGCAGATAACACCGGCAAATCTCGAATTTGAGGGCATTAGCTGCCAGTTCGCGCTTGTCTTAGGGTTGGTAAGTTGTGCACAACTGAATTGTGCACTAGCGTGTTAGTCATGACCGACGCTCCCCGCCTTGACCGCCAGGTGTGCTTTGCCCTCTACTCGGCATCGCGCGCGGCGACGGCGGTTTACCGGCCCATGCTCGAAGGGCTGGGCCTGACCTACCCGCAGTATCTGGTGATGCTGGTCCTGTGGGAAAACGAGCCGCGGGGCGTCAAGGAACTGGGGGAGGAGCTGGGCTTGGATTCCGGCACACTCTCGCCCCTGCTGAAGCGCCTTGAGGCCCTGGACCTGGTGGAGCGGCGCCGGTCGGGGGAGGACGAACGCCGGGTGGCCATCCACCTGACAGCAGCCGGGCGGGCCCTCAGCAGCAGGGCAACCGGGATTCCCCAGCATCTGGCGGATGCCGCAGGGCTCTCGCCAGACGAACTCGAGCAGCTCCGCACAACCCTGGGCAGGCTCACGGCCGCCCTCCACGACTCGCACTGACCAGCGTGCACTGAGACAAACCCATATTCCTTATACATTCCAACAGGACGGACACACCGTGAAGACCCTCTACACTGCTGAGGCCCTGGCTTCGGGCGAAGGCCGCGACGGCAACGCACGCACCAAAGACGGCAAGCTGGACGTGAATCTCGCCAGCCCCGTGGAACTGGGCGGTAACGGCGACGGCACCAATCCTGAGCAGCTCTTTGCCGCCGGCTACGCAGCCTGCTTTCACTCGGCACTGCGCCTCGTGGGACGAAAGGAAAGGGCCGACCTCACGGATTCAGCGGTAGCAGCCCGCATCCACTTCGGCGCCTTGGACGGCGGTGAAGGCTACGGCCTCGCTGCGGAACTCGAAATCGCTGTTCCGGCCCTGGACCTCGCAACTGCCGAATCGCTCGTGGCCAAGGCCCACCAGATTTGCCCTTACTCCAACGCCACCCGTGGGAACATGACGGTGGACATCAAGATCCTGGAGTTCGCAGCATGAGCACCGTAACCGCCTTGCCGACAACCACCCGGGAGATCCGCCTCGCATCCCGCCCTGAGGGACGTCCCACCCAGGAGAACTTCAGGCTGGCCGAATCACCGCTGTCCGAACTCCAGGACGGCCAGATCCTGGTGCGTAACCTCTACATCTCCGTTGACCCTTACATGCGGGGCCGCATGAACGATGCCAAGTCCTACTCAGCGCCCTTTGCCCTGGATAAAGCGCTCGACGGCGGCGCGGTTGGCGAGGTCATTGCGTCCAGGTCGGACGCACGCAAGGTGGGGGACGCCGTCGTCCATTCACTGGGCTGGCGGGAATACGCCGTCCTGGATGCCAATGCCACCACGGTGGCCCGGACCGATCTGGCACCGGCGTCGGCGTTCCTCGGCGCACTGGGCATGACCGGGCTGACGGCATACGCGGGACTGCTCAAGGTTGCCGAATTCACGCCGGGCGATGTCGTCTTCGTCTCCGGAGCGGCCGGTGCCGTCGGGTCCCTGGTGGGGCAGATCGCCAAGGCCATGGGTGCGTCCCGGGTGATCGGCAGTGCCGGCACGCCGGAGAAGGTTGCCCGGCTCCTGGAGCTGGGCTTTGACGCTGCCTTCAACTACCGCGACGCCCCTGTCCGGGAACAGCTCAAGGCTGCCGCCGGTGACAAGGGGATCGACGTCTACTTCGACAATGTCGGAGGCGACCACCTCGAGGCCGCCCTCGCCGAACTGAACGTGGGCGGACGGGTGGCCATGTGCGGAGCCATCTCCCAGTACAACGCCACCGAAGCGACCCCGGCTCCGCGGAACCTCATGCTCGCCATCGGCAAGCAGTTGACCCTTCGCGGCTTCCTCGTGGGAGGGCAGCGCCAGCACAGCGCCGAGTTTGCCGAAAAAATGGCAGCCTGGCTCGCCGACGGTTCGGTTCGCTACGACGAGACGGTCGTGGACGGGCTGGAGAACGCACCGCGGGCGTTTATGGACCTTCTTGACGGCGCGAACACCGGCAAGATGCTGGTCCGGCTCTAACCACGCAAGCGGTGCAGACCGGGTCGATGGGCCGCCGCCCTACTGATTGGTAACAAGTTCTCAACGATGTTCAGGATCCGGCGTAGGGGCGTGTCGCAGACCACTAATGTTGCTTACATCAGTGCGCTTCGGCGCAGTGCTGCGAAGCCGTCAGTGAAAACAGAATTTCAGTGCAGAAACGGACACTCATTGGAATCGAATCGCAGCGCCACTCTCTTCATCCTGGAGGAAAATTGAAGAAATCACTGCGTGCTAATTTCAAGCGCGGTTCAATGGCCGGCGTGGCCACTGTGGGTGCGACGGCACTCCTGTTGACCGGCTGTGGCGCAGCCCCATCCTCATCCGGCAGCTCAAGCGGCGCCGCGAAGTCGGACTACACCGCCTGCATGGTGTCCGACTCCGGTGGATTCGACGACAAGTCGTTCAACCAGTCCGGCTATGAAGGTCTCCAGCAGTCCGTCAAGGACCTGGGCATCCAGGAGAAGCACGTCCAGTCCAAGGCTGACACCGACTACGATCCCAACCTGCGCTCCATGGTCCAGCAGGGCTGCAAGCTCACCGTTACTGTCGGCTTCCTGCTCGGCGACGCCACGAAGGCTATCGCCACGGCAAACCCGAACAGCCACTTCGCGATCATCGACTACAACGACCCCACCTTCCCCAAGAACGTCAAGCCGATCGTCTATGACACCGCCCAGGCGGCGTTCCTGGCCGGTTACCTGGCTGCCGGAACATCCAAGACCGGCAAGGTCGCGACCTTCGGCGGCGTCAACATCCCTACCGTCACGATCTTCATGGACGGCTTTTCCGACGGCGTGAAGTACTACAACCAGAAGAAGGGCAAGAACGTCCAGCTCATCGGCTGGGACAAGGACAAGCAGGACGGCACCTTCGTCGGCGACTTCAAGCAGGTGGACAAGGGCAAGGTCCTGACCCAAGGATTCCTGGACCAGGGCGCTGACATCGTGCTGCCCGTGGCCGGGCCGGTCGGAGCCGGTGCAGGCAGCGCCATCCTCGAGGCCAAGGCCAAGGGAACGGATGCCAAACTCATCTGGGTTGACTCCGATGGCTACGTCACGGCCCCCGACTACAAGTCGGTCATCCTTTCTTCTGTCCAGAAGACGATGGCGACAGCCGTTGAGACGGTCATCAAAGACGACAAGGACAGCAAATTCGACGCCACTCCGTACGTCGGCACCCTGGAGAACGGCGGCGTGGCACTGGCGCCCTTCCACGATCTGGACCCGGCAGTCCCGGCAGACATGAAGAGTGAGCTGGACCAGCTGAAGAAGGACATCGTCTCCGGAACCGTCAAGGTTGAATCGAAGTCCAGCCCGACGAAGTAGGACCACACCTCGGGGCGCGCTGCCCTTCCGCCGGTACATCGGCTGAAGGGCAGTGCGCCTTGTCGCGTTCCACCAGCGCATACTGCCCAAGCGCGACGGCGGACACTAGGCTGGGACCACCCGTTGCCCTGCCGCCAACAACTCCGGGGCAGATCCATACACACACAGATTGGTTGGGGTTTTGAAACTCGAACTGAGAGGGATCACGAAGCGATTCGGGTCCCTGGTAGCCAATGACCACATCGACCTGGTGGTCGAGCCGGGGCAGGTGCATTGCCTGCTGGGGGAGAACGGCGCCGGTAAGTCCACGCTGATGAATGTCCTCTACGGCCTTTACGACCCCACCGAGGGCGAAATCCTGATCGACGGAAAGCCCGTGGTGTTCAAAGACCCGGGCCAGGCGATGGCCGCCGGCATCGGGATGGTCCATCAGCATTTCATGCTGATCCCGGTCTTCACCGTGGCCGAGAACGTGGCCCTGGGCAACGAGACCACCAAGACCGGGGGTTTCCTGGACGTGGAAGCGACCCGGCGCAGGATCCGCCAGATCTCTGACCAGTACGGGTTCGACGTCGATCCGGACGCCATGGTCGAAGACCTCCCGGTGGGAGTTCAGCAACGGGTGGAAATCATCAAGGCCCTGGTAAGGGACGCGGAGATCCTGATCCTGGACGAACCCACCGCGGTGCTCACGCCTCAGGAAACCGACGAGCTCCTGGACATCATCCGCCAGCTCAAGCGGGACGGTAAGTCGATTGTTTTCATTTCGCATAAGCTCCGCGAGGTCAAGGAGATCTCGGACATCATCACGGTTATCCGCCGGGGCAAGGTTGTCGGCCAGGCGGAGCCCACGGCGTCCACCACTGAGCTTGCCTCCGCCATGGTGGGACGCGCGGTGAGGCTGACGCTTGAGAAGGGAGCGCCCCGGACCGGGGACGTCACCTTCAAGGTCCGCAACCTGACGGTGGTCAACCCCAATGGCCAGCGCGTCGTGGACGGCCTTTCCTTTGACATCGCCAAGGGTGAAGTGCTGGCCATTGCCGGCGTCCAGGGCAATGGCCAGACCGAACTCACCGAAGCCATTCTCGGCGTCCAGCCGCATGCCTCAGGCTCGGTAACGCTCGACGGCGAGGAACTGCTGGGCCGCAGCGTCAAGCAGGTCCTCGGCGCCGGAGTGGGGTTCGTGCCCGAAGACCGGACGGTCCACGGGCTCGTGGGCACCTTCTCGATCTCCGAGAATATGATCCTGGATCTTTACGACAAGGCACCCTTCGCCAGCGGACTGGGCATGAAGCCGTCGGTGATCTCGGAAAACGCTGCGAAGAAAGTTGAAGAATTCGACGTCCGCACCCCGTCGGTTACGGCCGCCGTCGGTACGCTCTCGGGCGGCAACCAGCAGAAAGTCGTGCTGGCCCGCGAACTGTCCAGGCCGCTGCGGCTGTTCATCGCTTCCCAGCCGACCCGCGGCCTCGACGTGGGTTCCATTGAATTTGTGCATAAACGCGTCATTGCCGAACGTGACCATGGAACGCCGGTGATGATCGTCTCCACGGAACTCGATGAGGTGGTGCAGCTGGCAGACCGGATCGCCGTGCTGTACCGGGGACGGCTCGTGGGCATTGTGCCTGCGACAACGTCCCGTGACGTCCTGGGCCTGATGATGGCCGGGGTCCCGGCCGAAGAAGCGGAAGCCAGTGTCAAAGCGCACGCGGGGACGAACCCCCATGCCGTCCCGGAAGCCGCCGGCCGAGAAGGAGAATCAGATGTCTGAGAAGACGACCCCGGAACCGGCCGCACCCGCCGGTAAACATGCGGCGAAGGAACCAGCCGCGGACAGCCCAATGCAGGCTTCCCCGGTGGAGGACGTGGCCTCCGGCGTGGTCATCGACACCGCCGGCGGCAATATCCCGCCGTCGGCCGTCCCGAGTTCCAGCCAGAGCGGCAGCATCCGGCCCGGCCCAGGCGATTCCCTGCTGCGCCAGATCTTCACCGGCAACGCCATGGTCTCGCTGTTGTCCGTGGTCCTCGCGATAGTCCTGGGCGGCATCCTGATGGCCGTCACGAACCCCAAGGTCGCTGCGACGGCAGGGTACTTCTTCGCCCAGCCGGGCGACCTGCTGACGGAAGTTTTCCGGCCCTACGCCGCCCTGGTGCAGGGCTCGATCTTCAACTGGGCCGGCACCGATACCGCCGCACAGCTGTATCCGATTACGGAGACGCTGACCGTGTCCACCCCGCTTATCTGTGCTGGCCTGGGTGTTGCCCTCGCCTTCCGCGCGGGCTTGTTCAACATCGGCGCCCAAGGCCAGATCATCTTCGGTGCCCTCTTCGGGGCGTACATCGGATTTACGTGGCACCTTCCGGTGGGGCTGCACCTGCTCGTGGTGATTGTTGCCGGACTGATCGGCGGGGCCGTCTGGGGTGGTGTTGTGGGCCTGCTCAAAGCGCGCACAGGCGCGCACGAGGTGATCGTGACGATCATGCTGAACTACATCGCAAACTTCCTGCTGCTGTTCCTGCTGACCACACCGGCCTTCCAGCGCAAGGGCTCCACGAACCCGATTTCGCCCTTCCTGGACCAGAATGCGCTGTTCCCCGAACTGCTCGGTCCGCAGTTCCGGCTGCACGCCGGCTTCCTGGTCGCGGTCCTGGCCACGGCCTTCGTGTGGTGGCTGCTCAACCGTTCCACAGTCGGCTTTGAATTCCGCGCTGTCGGTGCCAACGCCAGCGCCGCCCAGACCGCGGGCATCAACGTTGCCCGAAGCACCATCCTGGTGATGGCGATCGCCGGGGCCCTGGCCGGCCTGGCTGGCATCACCCAGGTATCGGGCACGGAAAAGTACCTCTCAGGCGGTGTCGCGGCCTCCATCGGCTTTGACGCCATAACCGTTGCGCTGCTGGGCCGGTCGACGCCGTGGGGGACCTTCTTCGCCGGTCTCCTCTTCGGTGCCTTCCGCGCCGGCGGCGTGGCCATGCAGGCCCAGACGCAGACGCCGATCGACATTGTCTTGGTGATCCAGTCGCTGATCGTGCTGTTCATCGCGGCGCCTCCGCTGGTCCGGGCGATATTCGGACTCAACCCCCGTAAGAAGAAGCCCACCCAGGGTGGGACCGCCGGTTCAAAGGCCAGCGGCGTGAAGAGCGGAGCGGCAGCATGAGCGCCACGATCCAACCTCCGGCCAGCCAGCGGGACGCCGACGCTGCCCTGTCGAAAGGCGATGCCAAAGCAGCCTCCGAACTCGTCAGCTGGAAGGCCGGCATCGGACTCGGGCTGCTGGCTGTTCTGGGCACCGTCCTGTTTGGCTTGCTTGCCAACGACAAGCTGGCCGGTTTCAGGATCGCGGAGGCCCGCGACCCGAATGCCTCAACCGTGGCCGCATGGGTGACGCTGGCGGTAGCACTCGCGGCCTCCGCCTATCTGGCCTACCTCTGGGCGGCGCGGCGACGACAGGGCGGACCAGTGGACCGTTGGATTCCGGCGGCTGCGCTGGCGGCCGTCGTGGTCCTTGGACTGGCTGCCCTGGGTGTCGCCCGGTTGGAAAAAGTTGCCGCTCCGTCGATGGCCGTGGGCTGGATCTGCTCGGCAGTCCTCCTGGCCCTGGCGGGCTACGCTATCTTCCTGACAACCCAGCGCCGGCCCGCACCGCGCTGGGTCGGGGGAGTCTTCGCCGTCGTATTCCTCGTCGGCTTCCTGGTCTGGATCGTTGCCGGCGGGCGCGACAGTGAGCCGTCGATCTCGCTCGGCGGACTGCTGGCAGGTTCAGTGACCCTCGCCGTGCCCCTCGTCTTCGGTTCACTGTCGGGCGTGCTGTGCGAGCGGGTCGGTGTGGTCAACATTGCCATTGAGGGGCAGCTTCTGCTGGGAGCCTTCTCGGCAGCCGTTGTGGCTACCGTGACCGGCAATGTCTACTTCGGCCTGATCTCCGCGGGGGTAGCCGGGGCTCTGGTGTCACTGGTCCTCGCCGTCGTCAGCATCAAATACCTGGTGAACCAGATCATTGTCGGCGTGGTACTGAACGTCCTGATCAGCGGACTGACCAGCTTCCTTTTCTCCACGCTGCTGACAGCTGACCCGGAGCACCTGAACAAGCCCGGACGGCTCGATCCCGTGGACATCCCCTTCCTGGCTGACATCCCTGTCATCGGCCCCATCCTGTTCCACCAGTCTCTCGTCGGGTACCTGATGTACGCCGCAGTGATCGTGGTCTATGTCGGCCTCTTCCACACCAAGTGGGGCCTGCGCGTGCGGGCCGTGGGTGAGCACCCACAGGCGGCGGACACGGTTGGCATTAACGTGAACCGTACGCGTTTTCGCAATGTGCTCATGGGCGGTGCGATCGCCGGCATCGGCGGGTCCTTCTTCACTTTGGTCTCCGTGGATGCCTTCAGCAAGGACATGTCCGGCGGCCGAGGCTACATTGCCCTGGCGGCCTTGATCTTCGGCCGCTGGAATCCGATCGGGGCGTTCCTTGCCGCACTCCTGTTCGGTTTCGCCGATAACCTGCAGAGCATTATCACGATCATCGGCTCACCGGTCCCGAGCCAGTTCATGGCGATGCTGCCTTACGCGTTGACGGTGATCGCTGTGGCCGGACTCGTGGGCCGCTCCCGGCCGCCGGCGGCGAGCGGCATACCGTACGTCAAGGGGTGACGGCAGTGGAACAAGCCAAGGCTTCAGGCGCGGGCGGCGCTGAGAGCGCCGTCGACTGGGAAGCGCTCAAGACTGCCGCCGTTGCCGCGATGCAGAACGCCTATGCCCCGTATTCGAAGTTCCCGGTGGGGGCCGCGGCTCTCACCGGGGACGGCCGGATCATCAGTGGCTGCAACGTGGAAAACGCCAGCTATGGACTGACTCTTTGCGCCGAATGCGCGCTGGTGGGCAACCTGCATATGACAGGAGGGGGACTGCTGCGCGCGTTCTACTGTGTTGACGCTGCCGGAAACGTCCTGATGCCCTGCGGTCGCTGCCGCCAGTTGCTCTATGAATTCCGCGCCCCGGGCATGGAGCTGATGACCACTCAGGGCATAAAGACCATGGACCAGGTGCTTCCTGACGCATTCGGTCCCCAACACCTGGAGGAGCCCCGATGACTGGAAATACAAGAAAAACCGAAGCCTTTGACGCCGTTGACATCATCCGCACCAAGCGGGACAAAGGCGTTTTGAGTCCCGAACAGATCGACTGGACCATCGATGCCTACACCCGCGGCGTCATTGCCGACGAGCAGATGGCCGCCCTCAATATGGCCATCCTGCTGAACGGCATGGACCGGACCGAGATCTCGCGCTGGACCGCCGTCATGATCGCCTCGGGCGAGCGGATGGACTTCTCCGGTCTCCGGCGGCCCGACGGCGGAGCGAAGGCCACCAGCGACAAACACTCCACCGGGGGTGTGGGGGACAAGATCACCCTGCCGCTGGCACCGCTTGTGGCCGTATTCGGCGTCGCGGTCCCCCAACTGTCCGGACGCGGCCTGGGCCACACCGGCGGCACCCTCGACAAGCTGGAATCGATCCCAGGCTGGCGTGCAGCCCTGAGCAACGACGAAATGATGGCGCAGCTGCAGGACGTGGGAGCCGTGATCTGCGCGGCAGGCGCAGGCCTGGCTCCGGCGGACAAAAAGCTCTACGCACTGCGCGACGTCACCGGCACGGTGGAGGCAATCCCGCTCATTGCCTCGTCCATCATGAGCAAAAAGATCGCGGAAGGCACAGGCTCCCTGGTCCTGGACGTCAAGGTGGGTAGCGGGGCGTTCATGAAGGATGAGGCCCGCGCCCGGGAACTGGCCGAAACCATGGTGGCGCTGGGCAAGGATGCGGGGGTCAATACGGTGGCACTGCTCACCAACATGAGCACCCCGCTGGGGCTCACGGCCGGCAACGCGATCGAAGTGGAGGAATCCGTAGAGGTCCTGGCCGGCGGCGGCCCTGACGACGTGGTGGAGCTGACGGTGCGGCTGGCCGAGGAGATGCTCGCTTGCGCCGGCGTTCACGACGCCGATCCCCGCGCCGCCCTGAAAGATGGCCGGGCCATGGATGTGTGGAACAGGATGATTGAGGCGCAGGGCGGCGACCCGCGCGCCGAGCTGCCGGTGGCCAAGGAATCCGATGTCATTTATGCGCCGGCTGACGGGGTACTGGTCGAACTGGATGCCCTGGCCGTGGGCGTGGCGGCGTGGCGCTTGGGCGCCGGCCGTGCCCGCAAGGAGGATGCAGTCCAGGCGGGCGCCGGGATCCGAATGCATGCGAAGCCCGGTGCGGTGGTCCGCGCCGGTGAACCGCTGATGACATTGCTGACCGATACTCCGGAGAAGTTCGCGCGTGCCAAAGAATCGCTGGAGCACGCCGTGGTGATAGCGCCGGAAGGCTCGCGGCCTGCCCAGCAACTGATCATAGACCGCATAGCATAGGGCCATGCAGGCCATCAACGATTTCATCCTCGCTGCCGCCGGGCAGCCCTGGGTGCTTTTCCTGGTGCTTGCCTGCTGCGTCATTGACGGGTTCTTTCCGCCGATCCCGAGCGAGTCCGTGGTGGTGGGCCTGGCCGCCGTCGCCGCCACCGCGGATGTTCCCAATCCGTGGCTGCTGGCGCTTGTTGCGGCGTTGGGGGCTTTTTCGGGGGACAATATCGCCTATCTGATTGGGCGCAGGGTGGGGATCCGCCGCTGGCGCTGGATGCGTGGTCCACGGATGCAGGCTGCCTTCCGTTGGGCCGGCGACGAACTGCGGAAGCGTCCCGCGTCCCTTATCCTCGTGGCCCGGTTCATTCCGATCGGACGGGTGGCGGTGAATCTCACGGCGGGAGTGACGCACTATCACCACTTTCGCTTCATGGGGCTTACGGTCCTCTCCGCCACTCTCTGGGCCGGATACTCGGTGGCGATCGGCCTGTTTTTCGGCCAATGGTTCGAAAACAATCACTTTCTGGGCGCGGTCATCGCTATTGTCTGCGCCGTCGCTTTGGGAATCGTCGTGGACCTGGTCATCAACCGCATCCGCGGCAAGGTTCCGGTGGTGGAGCGGCTGAAGGATCCCGACGCCGGGGCGTAGCGGACCACGCCCCGGCCGTGGGACACTGAAGAGCGACTTTCGTCACTTTTGGCTGCGTCATTTTCGTCTAGGAGCAAGACCGCGTGGAGTTTATTAATGAGGCTGTGCTCCATGCAGCTGGTCAGTGGTGGATTTACCCCGTCTTGCTGGTGTTCTTCTTTGTGGACGGCTTCGCCATGGTGGTGCCCAGTGAGACCCTGATCGTTGCGCTGGCGGCATTTTCCCGGCACAGCGGTGAGCCGAACCTCTGGATCCTGGGCCTGACCGCCCTCGTCGGCGCCATGGCAGGTGACAACATGGCTTTCCTGCTGGGCCGCAAGATCGGCCTGGAGCGGTGGAAGTGGATGCGCCGTCCCAAGGTCCAGAAAGCTTTTGGCTGGGCCCGGTATGAGCTTGAAAAGCGCGGTGCGGTCCTGATTTTCACCGCCCGGTACATTCCCTGGGGCCGGGTGGCCGTCAACTACGTGGCCGGCACCAGCGGGTTCGCGCACCGCCGGTTCTTCCTGCTGGATGCCTTCGCCTGCCTCACCTGGGTGGGGTACTCGATCGGCATCGGCTTCCTGGCCAGCTCCTTCCCGTGGCTGCACCACAACCCGCTGCTGAGTGCTGGCATCGCCGTGGTGTTCGCCATCGTGCTGGGAGTCCTCCTCGACCATGGCCTGCGCTTGTGGCACAAGCACCTCGCCCGCAAGGACGCCGAGCGCGCTGATGACTGGCTGGACGGCGGCCCTGCTGCTGCCAGCGCCCCCGGATCAGGACCGTCATCGATCCTGGCGTCCGCAGCAGGAGACAGCGAGCCCGGGGCAAAGTAGCGGCTGGCGTTAGGCGCCCGCCAACCCTAAGGTTGGAACGTGACTGAGCCTATTGTTGACGCTGCCCCTGCCATCGATTTCGACCTGAAGAGCCTTCCCAAGGTTTCCCTCCACGACCACCTGGACGGCGGGCTCCGGCCGGCTACCATCATCGAGTTGGCCGAGGCCGCTGGACATACCCTTCCCTCCTCCGATCCGGTGGCCCTGGGGGAGTGGTTCCGCGAGTCGGCTGACTCCGGATCGCTGGTTCGCTACCTGGAGACTTTCGACCACACCGTTGCGGTCATGCAGACCAAAGAAGGATTGTTCCGCGTCGCCAAGGAATTTGTGGAGGACCTGGCGGATGACGGCGTGGTGTATGGCGAAGTGCGCTGGGCACCTGAGCAGCACCTCCAGAAGGGCCTCTCCCTGGACGAGGCAGTGGAGGCTGTGCAGGAAGGCCTTGACGCCGGCGTCGACGCCGTAACCGAAAGCGGCCGCGAGATCCAGGTGGGCCAGCTGATCACGGCCATGCGGCATGCCGACCGCGGCCAGGAGATCGCCGAACTGGCCGTCCGTCACCGCAACAAGGGTGCCGTCGGCTTTGACATTGCGGGTGCCGAGGACGGTTTCCTGCCCGCCCGTTTCAAGGATGCCTTCACCTACCTGGCCCAGCACAATTTCCCGGCCACCGTCCATGCCGGTGAGGCCGCCGGGCTGGAGAGCATCCAGTCCGCCCTGGTGGACGGCCGCGCGCTGCGCCTGGGCCACGGGGTCAGGATCGCGGAGGACATCTTGGTGGAATTCGACGACGAAGACGACAACGCTGGTGCCGAAGGCGATGAGGACAGCATCGGCCTGGTCACCCTGGGCGACCTCTCCAGCTGGATCCGGGACCGCGGCATCGCCCTGGAGATCTGCCCATCCTCCAACCTCCAGACCGGCGCCATCGCCGGCTTCGGTGAGGGCATCGAAAGCCACCCGCTGGACATGCTCTACCAGCTGGGCTTCAACGTGACCATCAACACCGACAACCGGCTGATGAGCGGTGTCACCCTGACGGACGAGTTCGAACTCCTCGTGGAGACGTTCGACTACGATCTCGATGACCTGCTCGAGCTCACGCTCAACGCCGCCGAGGCATCCTTCCTTCCGCTCGAGGAGAAGGAAGCCCTGGTGGAGTACATCAACGACGCCTACGCCAACCTTGGCTAACCAACAGTCCCTCGATGCAAACCGGCCTCCCGTCCAGGAGCTGGTCGACGTTGTCGCCTCCCTCCGCGAGCACTGCCCCTGGATGGGTGCACTTACCCACGCCTCCCTTGTGGAATACCTCCTCGAGGAGGCTTACGAGGTTGCGGAAACCATCGAGACCGGAGGGAATGACGCCGAACTTCGAGGCGAGCTGGGTGACGTGCTGCTCCAAGTGGTGCTGCACGCCCGGCTCGCCGAGGAGCGGGGGTCGTTCGCTTTCGACGATGTCGCCCGAGGGCTGAGTGCCAAGATGGTCAGGCGCAATCCGCACGTCTTCCGGCCGGACGGCACCCTGCAGGACAGCTTCCCCGCCACGGTGGAGGAGATCGTGCAGAAATGGGACGCCGTTAAACAGGCAGAACGTCCGGAACGGAAGCACCCGTTTGAAGGGATCCCGGAGGCATTGCCTGCGTTGGCCCGGGCGCAGAAGTCACTGGACCGCGCCGAACGGGCCGGCGTCAAGCTTACCGGTGGCCTGTCAACGGGAAGCGTGCCGGTTCCGGACACTGAAGAGGAGCTCGGTGAGCTGCTGCTCGCCATCGTCGGCTCCGCACGTGCCAGGGGTTTCGACGCCGAACGTGCCCTCCGCGGTGCTGTCCGGCGGTGCCAGGAGCGGTAGCAGGAGCGCAGGCCCGACCAACGACAGGGCCGGATAGCGCCATCATGACGTCCGGGGGACGGATAGGTTTCCGTAACCTGTGCCACTCTCGACTACGCTAGACCCTGACGAGGACGTCAACTCTTTCCGCAAGTTTCCCAGTAAATCGCTTCACCATAAGGAGCACATCCATGGCGCTTATCGATGCCATCCACGCCCGCGAGATCCTCGATTCCCGTGGCAACCCGACCGTAGAAGTTGAAGTACTGCTTTCCGACGGCCAGATCGGTCGCGCTGCAGTTCCCTCAGGTGCCTCCACCGGTGAGCACGAGGCCGTTGAACTCCGGGACGGTGACAAGGGCCGTTACCTCGGTAAGGGCGTCCAAAAGGCCGTCGACGCCGTCATCGACCAGATCGCTCCGGCCCTGACCGGCTTTGACGCCACCGACCAGCGCAGCATCGACCAGGCCATGATCGACCTGGACGGCACGCCCAACAAGGGCAAGCTCGGCGCCAACGCCATCCTGGGCGTTTCCCTCGCGGTGGCCAACGCCGCTGCCGCCTCCGCCGACCTGCCCCTGTACAAGTACCTGGGCGGCCCGAACGCCCACGTGCTCCCCGTGCCGCTGATGAACATCCTCAACGGTGGCTCCCACGCCGACTCCGACGTCGACATCCAGGAATTCATGGTTGTTCCGCTCGGCGCGGAAACCTTCTCCGAGGGCCTCCGCTGGGGCGTGGAGGTCTACCACGCACTCAAGGCCGTACTCCAGGAAAAGGGCCTCTCCACCGGCCTCGGCGACGAAGGCGGCTTCGCGCCGAACCTGCCGTCCAACCGCGCAGCCCTGGATTTGATCCAGGAAGCCATCAAGAATGCGGGCTACACCCCGGGTACGGACATCGCCCTGGCCCTGGACGTAGCCTCCTCCGAGTTCTTCAAGGACGGCGCCTACCAGTTCGAAGGCAAGGCACTCAGCGCCACAGAGATGAGCGCCTACTACGCCGAGCTCGTTGCCGACTATCCGCTGGTTTCCATCGAGGACCCGCTGGACGAGAACGACTGGGACGGCTGGAAGACCCTTACCGACACCATCGGCGATAAGGTGCAGCTGGTCGGCGACGATCTCTTCGTGACCAACCCGTCCATCCTGCAGCGCGGTATCGAGACCAAGACCGCTAACTCGCTGCTTGTGAAGGTCAACCAGATCGGGTCCCTGACCGAGACGCTGGATGCAGTCAGCCTGGCGCAGCGCGCCGGTTACACCACCATCACCTCGCACCGTTCCGGCGAGACCGAGGACACCACCATCGCCGACATCTCCGTTGCCACCAACGCCGGCCAGATCAAGACCGGTGCCCCGGCCCGCTCCGAACGTGTTGCCAAGTACAACCAGCTGCTGCGGATCGAAGAGGAACTCGACGACGCCGCACGCTACGCCGGCCGCAGCGCGTTCCCGCGTTTCAAGGGCTAGTAGCCACTTAAACAGCTGACCGGTGGCTATGGTTGAAAGACCATAGCCACCGGTTTTCTGTTTCAGCCTGGTCTGTTACAGGCTGGTTTGTTCAACGCAGATGTGTTTCAGCGCAGACAGGTTCGGCCACAGGCAGGCCGGCCGTTTTCAGGAGTGACATGGCTACCCGCCGTCCAAAAGTTCCCAGGGCCACCCCCAGGCAGGAAGCTACAGCGAAGCCAGCCCTCGACAGCGCCGACGTCATCCGCCCCGATTTTGGCGGGGGCAGGGAAAACCTGTCCAAGGAAAATGCAGCCCGGCAAAATTCCGCGCAGGACAAGGCCGCACAGGACAAGGCCGCCCGGGACAAGGCCGCCCGGGACAGGGCCGGGTCAGGAAGAGCCAGCACGCAAAAGGCGGTGCCCGCCGGGCAGTCCCGGGACGCCCAAGCCGAGGAAATGGCCCACCCGGTACCGGCCAAGGCTTTCTCGGGCCGCATGCTGGCGCTGGCGGTCGTCATGATTGCTATCACTATTATGCTGGCGCCCACTGTCAAGATCTTCTTCGACAAAAAAGCCGAGATTGACGCCCTCAACGCCGATATCGCCGCCAGCCAGGCCCAACAGGACGGCCTGAGGCAGCAAATCTCGCGCTGGCAGGACCCTAACTATGTGAAACAGCAGGCCCGCGACCGGATTAACATGGTTATGCCGGGGGAAACCGGCTACTGGGTATTCGGCGGCGACCTGCCGGCCGGAACAACCAGTAGCCAGACCGGCGCAGCAGCACAAGACCCCGCCGACCTGCCGTGGGTGGATTCCCTGTGGGAGTCCATCAGGCGTGCGGCCACAGACTGAACCCTAGAGGAAGGATGGCCGCCAGTGGAAGAAAACACGGCAACTGCGCCGGGGATGTCCCGCCAGCCATCAGCGCATGATCTCGACGTACTGAGCCGGCAACTGGGACGGCCGGTCCGCGACGTGGTGGAGATCCCGGCGCGCTGCATCTGTGGCAACCCCCTCGTGGCCGCCACGGCGCCACGCCTGGGCAACGGCACGCCGTTCCCCACCACGTTTTACCTGACCCATCCCGTCATCACCTCAGCGGTTTCCCGCCTGGAGGCCGCCGGAGTCATGAACGACATGAACGACCGCCTCGTCGCTGATGAGCGGCTCGCTGCCGCCTACCGTTCAGCACACGATGACTACCTCGCAGCCCGGGCAGCCATCGGCGAGCGTTCCGGCATCGGTGCGGTCCCCGAGATTGACGGCATCTCCGCTGGCGGGATGCCCACCCGGGTTAAATGCCTGCACGTCCTGGTGGGGCACTCCCTGGCTGCCGGGCCCGGGGTCAATCCGTTGGGAGACGAGGCAATCGCCGGCATTAGCGAGTGGTGGACCGCCGAGCGCTGCTACTGCGACGGCGCCTGGGACACCGCAGGGGAGGCCCCGTCCAAGGACCTGAGCCGGCACGGTCCGCAGGGCCTGCCGGAGATCGTGGGCCGGCCCGCTCCCGTCCGCAAGGCCGCCGGCACGGCAGAGGCTGTGAATGTGGAGGCCCGCGAATGACCCGTGTTGCTGCCATTGACTGCGGTACCAACTCCATCCGCCTGCTGATTGCCGACGTCGACCGCAGCAGCGGGGCGGCAAAGCTCAGGGACGTTGTCCGCGAAATGCGCGTGGTACGTCTGGGTCAGGGTGTGGATGCCACCGGTGAACTGGCCCCTGAGGCGCTGGAACGCACGTTCGCCGCCACTGCCGACTATGCCCGGCTGATCCGCGAACATGGTGCCGGTGCTGTGCGCTTTGTTGCCACGTCCGCGAGCAGGGATGCGCGCAACCGCGAGGCCTTTGTGGACGGGATCCGGGACCTGCTCGGCGTTGAACCGGAAGTCATCACCGGCGACGAGGAAGCCGCGTTGTCATTTGCCGGGGCCAGCAGCGTCCTGCCCATTCTCGACGGGCACCAGGTGCTGGTGGTTGACCTCGGCGGCGGGAGCACGGAATTCGTCCTTGGCACGGCCGACGGCGTGACCGCCGCCAAATCCGTCGACGTCGGGTGCGTCCGGCTGACGGAGCGCCATCTCGTGGACGACCCGCCAACGGCGCGACAGATCGCCGCCGCAGAAGCCGACGTCGACGCCGCCATCGCCCTCGTGGAGCTGGACGTTCCGCTGGAACGTGCCACCGCCGTCGTCGGCGTAGCCGGTTCGGTCACCACCATCACGGCCCATGCGCTGCGACTGCCGCGATATTCCCCCGACGCCATCCACGGAACCGAGCTGTCCATCGACCTGATCCGCCGGGCCGGCACTGACCTTCTGGAAATGACAAAGGCAGGACGCGCGGAGCTGCCGTATATGCATCCTGGCCGGGTGGACGTGATCGGCGCAGGCGGGCTCGTGTGGCGCCGCATCCTGGAGCGCCTGAACGAGCTCACCGACGGACGCATCGTCACCGCCACAGCCAGTGAACACGATATTCTTGATGGCATTGCCCTGAGCATCAGCTAGCCGACCATGGGACCCCAAATGACCAGAGCAACAGCCCGGTTCCGCCGGACCGCCTCCGCTCTTCTGGCGATGGTCCTGGCCGGTGGCAGCCTTGCTGCCGGCCTGGTGGCGGCGCCGCCGGCGCAAGCAGACTCCTGGCGGGACAAGCAGTATTGGCTGGCCGAGTCAGGCATCACCAAGGCCTGGGAGGTCTCCAAGGGGGCCGGCGTAAAGGTTGCCGTGATCGACAGCGGCGTGGACGCCCAGCACCCCGACCTCAAGGGCGCCGTGGTGGGAGGCTTCGATGTGTCGGGCTCCGGGAGCCCGGACGGACGGAAGAGCATTGGCGGAAAGCCGGAACACGCCACACTGGTGGCCACCATGCTGGCCGGCCGCGGCCACCAGCCTGCTGGATCCACGGCCTCGCCCAGCCCCGGTGCATCGGGCCCAGGCCCGGATGGCATTGTGGGAGTGGCTCCCGAGGCCCAGATTCTGTCTGTCTCCACGTGGCTTGGCTCGCCGAACCCTGCTGGCAAGAGCGACCAGGACCAGATCCCGGAGGCTGTTCGCTGGGCGGTGGACAACGGTGCCGGGGTCATCAATATTTCGTTGGGAAGCACCACCCCGCAGTGGCCCCAAAGCTGGGACGCAGCCTTCCTTTACGCGGAGCAGAAGGACGTGGTGATTGTTGCTGCCGCCGGAAACAGGGTGGGGGGCAACGTCCAGGTGGGCGCCCCGGCGACCATCCCGGGCGTGCTCACCGTTGCCGGCCTGGATCGGAAAGGTGTCGCCAGCATTGACGCGTCGTCCCAGGGGATCAGCATCGGCGTGGCGGCTCCTGCGGAAAACCTGCTCGGCGGAACTCCCGGCGGCGGCTATGCGGAATGGGCAGGCACCTCCGGAGCTGCCCCGATCGTTTCCGGTGTCGCCGCCCTCATCCGGTCCAAATGGCCCGATATGAGTGCGAAGCAGGTCATCAACCGGATCGTCAGCACCGCAAAGGACGCCGGTGCCTCGGGAAAGGACCCGCTCTACGGCTTCGGGGTGCTCAACGCCGAAGGTGCCCTGAAGGATCCCGTACCCGAGGCCGCGAGCAACCCCCTGGGGTCCATCTCGGACTGGATCCGAGTCCACCGCCGCGGCAACCTGGCAGCGCCGCCCGTGCCTGTTCCTGCCACCGAAGTGCCCAGCCCCGTCGCTACGCTGCCCGACGCCACCGTGCCGGCGGCAGAGCCGCCCTCGCAGCGTGACAGTGCCCTCGGCGCCGCCGTCGTTATTGGCTTTACCGTCCTGTTCTTGGCCATCATTGCGGCTGCTGTCGTCCAGCTCCGCAGGGCCGCGCGGAACCCCCGTCTGGCCCGCGAAGAGCCTGACACCGGGACGTTAGATACGGTCGATTTGGGTGCCAACGGGTAGTTAGTGAAGATTTTCACAAAGTGCTGTACTCTTAAAACATGGCAACCACCCCAGAGCTCCAGGACCGTCCCCGGGTACTCGTCGTCGGCGGCGGGTACGTCGGCCTGTACGTAGCACTCAAACTGCAGAAGAAGATCGCGAACGCCGGTGGCATCGTCACTCTCGTGGATCCACTGCCCTACATGACCTACCAGCCATTCCTGCCGGAAGTTGCAGGCGGCAACATCGAGGCTCGCCATGCAGTGGTCTCGCACCGCCAGCACCTGAAGCAGACGGAACTCATCCAGGGCAGCGTTACGTCCATCGACCACGCCAACCGCACTGCCGTCGTGGCTCCCGCCGATGGCGGCGAGCACATCGAAATTCCATACTTCGACGTCGTGGTTGCCGCGGGCGCTATCACCCGCACCTTCCCCATCAAGGGGCTGGCGGACAAAGGCATCGGCCTGAAGACCATTGAAGAAGCTGTCGCACTGCGGAACAAGGTACTGGACCGCATTGAAGCCGCGTCCACGCTCACCGATCCGGCGGCACGCGCCAAGGCGCTGACGTTCGTAGTGGTCGGCGGCGGTTTCGCCGGCATCGAATGCATCACCGAGATGGAAGACCTCGCCCGCGCGGCAGTCCGGAACAACCCGCGCGTCAGGCAGGAAGATGTCCGCTTCGTCCTGGTCGAAGCTATGGGCCGGATTATGCCCGAGGTCACGGCCAAGCAGGCCGAATGGGTTGTGGAGCACCTCCGCAGCCGCGGCATCGAAGTCCTGTTGAACACCTCCTTGGACAGCGCCGAGGGCTCCCTCAAGCTCATCAACCTCCCGGACAAGACGCTTGCCCAGGAGTTCGAAGCCGACACCCTGGTCTGGACCGCCGGCGTGCAGGCCAACCCGATGATCCGCTCGTCGGACTTCCCGCTGGAGCCGCGCGGACGGGTCCGGGTCCTCTCTGATCTCCGCATCGCCGGGGACGAAGGCATCATCGACAACGCGTGGGCTGCCGGCGACATTGCGGCCGTTCCGGACCTCACCGGCAACGGGCTCCCGGACGGGACCTGCGTCCCGAACGCCCAGCACGCACTGCGCCAGGCCAAGCGCCTTGCCAAGAACCTGTGGGCTTCCCGCTGGGACAAGCCGCTCAAGGACTACAAGCACAAGAACCTCGGTGCGGTAGCCGGCTTCGGTGAATGGAAGGGTGTTGCCAACATCAACCTGATCGGCAGCATCGGGCTCAAGGGTCCGCTTGCCTGGCTGGCCCACCGCGGCTACCACGGCATGGCCATGCCTACCGTGGAGCGCAAGATCCGTGTGATCTTTGGCTGGATCCTGGCGTTCTTCCTGGGCCGGGACACCACTCAGCTGATCGACCTCGACAATCCCCGCGGCGCCTTCGTGGCCGCGGCCACTCCGGCGCCCAAGCCGGCAGCCGCGGCCCAGCCCGTCGAGGCTCCTGAGTCTGCCAAGCCGGGATCGGCGGCCGCTACGAGCTTCGATCCCAAGGAATCGGTCACGGCGCACGCCAAGTAGTCTGGTTCCTAAGCCTGACCTGCAGTAACGCCGGCGGCGGCCATCCCCTGAGCGGGATGGCCGCCGTTTGTGTTGGGTGTGGCAACCGGTGGCGGTAATGCCCCTAACCGCGGGCTGAAGCATCCTAGACTGGCACAATGACGGGCGAAATGAACCTCCAGACCCTGCTGGCCTCTATCCATCCGGTATTGCGTGAGGGGGAGTACGTCTACGTTCTGTGGCCGCACGGCAGGCCGCTTGAAGCTGGGATCGAGGCTGCAGTCCGCGAGGCTGAGGGGCTTACGGTAGTCCTGCCCCGGGCGGAAGCTGACAACCTGGGCCTCCCTTATGACTTCGTGGCCGCCTGGATCACGCTCGAGGTCCATTCCGCATTGGAGGCTGTCGGGTTGACCGCTGCCGTGAGCAAGGCCCTGACCGATGCCAGGATCAGCTGCAATGTACTGGCGGGTTTCCACCATGACCATCTGCTGGTGCCAGTGGCGGATGCTGCCCGAGCGCTTGAGGCCCTGGCCGAGCTGTCCGCGGAGAGCAGACATGAGCCCCGGCCTGAGCTGGTTCTCCGCACGGAGTCGCCGGCCGATCGGGAACAAATCCTTGGCCTGACAGCCGAGGCCTTCGCCATTTCTCCTGCCACCGGGCAGCCAGCGGTCGGCGAGCCGGTGGAAGTGAAGATGCTCCGTGAGTTGTTTGACTGCGAGGAGTATTTGCCGGAGCTCAGTGTCGTTGCGGTTATCGACGGCGAAGTGGTGGGCCACGTCATCAGCACCCGGGCGTGGGTGGAGGACCACGAGTTGCTCGGGCTCGGGCCGATCAGCGTGGCTCCCAGGCTGCAGCGGCACGGCATTGGCACGGCGCTGATGAATGAAACGATCTCACGGGCCAACGCCGCGGGGGAGTACGGGATAGCCCTGCTCGGGAGCCCGGTCTACTATTCCCGGTTCGGCTTCGTCCCTGCCTCGTCGATGGGCGTGTTGCCTCCGCAAGATGGCTGGGCTGAGCACTTCCAGCTTTTGCCGCTCGCCGTGTGGGCGGGGGGAATTCATGGCACCTTCCGGTATGCCGGACCACTGGCGCGGATGTGACGGGATACCATTGACCCGGCGCCCCAGTAGCCCAATTGGCAGAGGCAGCGGACTTAAAATCCGCGTGTTGCGAGTTCGAGTCTCGCCTGGGGCACAAAACTCTCCTTCGCCGCTTCCTGAGTCGCTACAGCGTCCACCTTGCAGACCCGTGGCGACCGCATCGCGCCGATCCATGGGGATGCGTCCTGGTCTCTGATTCCGAATATGCAACGACTGTTATAAGTATGTGACCATAGTCACTTATTTTCCGCCCGGATTTGCATTAGCTTGAAGGTTGAATCAGGAACTCCTGATCCATCCCTCGCATCGCATGTTTTGGCCAAGCCCTGAATAAAGGCGTGTGCTCCATGACACAGAGTTGGTAGTAGTCTCAGGAAACATATTCGGAAGCAGGCGTGGTCACCCGGTCCCACCGGGTCGCACCACGCTACGGATCCGGCTCGGAAGGCAAATAAATGTACCGAAAGAACGTCCTCACTTCATTGGCAGCGGCAGCCACACTTAGCTTGCTGCTGTCGGCTTGCGCCAATCAGGCCGGCCCCACCACGAATGACACGTCGGGGGCCACTAATAAAGTGAACATCCCGGCAGTTTCCAAGATCGATGTGCCTTCCGGGGCAGTCCTTCCGAAGGGCGACGGCAAGGCAACCTGCCCTGCAACGACGACGCTGGCTTACGCCGGGGCCCAAACCGGGCCCAACGCCCAGCTCGGGATCAACATCTTCAACGGCATCCAACTTGCGATCAACCAGCACAACGCGGCCAATCCGGGGTGCCAGGTCGTGTTCAAGAAGTTTGATACCGAAGGTGATCCGAACAAGGCCACCGGTCCGGTAACGCAGGTTGTCAGCGAGCCAGACACCATCGGCGTCATCGGCCTTCCGTTCTCGGGAGAGTCCAAGGCCACCGGCAACATCTTCGAGCAGAAGGGGCTGGTACACATCACTCCTTCTGCCACGAACCCGGGCCTGACCGGAAACGGCTGGACAACATTCTTCCGTGGCCTGGGCAACGACGCGGTCCAGGGACCGGCTGCCGCCAAATTCCTGACCGGCAAGCTCGGCGCGAAAAAGGTCTACCTGGTCCAGGATGACTCGGACTACGGCATCGGGCTGGGCACGTCAACAACGGCTGCCCTGGGCGGCGCCCTCGCAGGCTCCGACAAGGTCACCACCGGCCAGAAGGACTTCTCCGCCGTCATCTCCAAGATCATGAACTCGAAGGCCGATGCGGTCTTCTACTCGGGCTACTACGCTGAGGCAGCGCCCTTCGACCAGCAGCTCTCGGGCAAGGGATTCACCGGTACGTTTGTGGCGCCGGATGGTGTCAAGGATGACCAGTTCATCAAGCAGGCCGGCGATGCGTCCAGCAACGCCTACTTCACCTGCCCCTGCATCCCCGGCGAACTGATTCCTGACTTCGCGTCCGCCTACAAAGAGGTGTCAAAGGGGGTTGAGCCCGGAACCTACTCGATCGAGGGCTACGATGCCGCGACGGTTCTCCTCTCCGGCATCGATGCAGGCAAGCAGACCAGGGCTGACCTGCTGTCCTGGGTCAAGACCTACGACAAGGACGGCCTGAGCAAGCACTACAAGTGGGACGCCAAGGGCGAACTTCAGGCGCCCACGGTCTATGGCTACAAGGTAGAAAATGCGAAGATAGTTCCGATCGGCCCCGTCGGCGAGTAGCGGGCCCGAACAGAACAGGCTGTGGGGTCAGCTAACGCGGACCCCACAGCTTTTTCTTGACCGGGTTCCTTCTTGACCGGGCGGCTATGCATAGCGGCCCTATTGCAACCGACAGAGCACCAAAGTACGAGTGTCGGCACCGCCCCCAACTGACGGGCCCGACTGGATCAGGATGTGCCAATGCTTCCCCTGCTTGTCCCCTTGCCTCCGATGGAAAACGACTGGATTTCCTTCGATGTACCCTCCCTCATGCAGAATTTCTGGAGTGCCACCTTTGACGGGTTGACGTTCGGCGCCATCTACGCG
Source organism: Arthrobacter sp. ISL-48 (assembly GCF_018613805.1). Classification (GTDB taxonomy): domain Bacteria; phylum Actinomycetota; class Actinomycetes; order Actinomycetales; family Micrococcaceae; genus Arthrobacter. Next base: position 367,044 of record NZ_JAGGPL010000001.1, on the reverse strand, counting down.
CTGGTGGCCTTGGGCTACACCCTCGTCTACGGTGTCCTCAACCTCATCAACTTCGCCCACTCCGAGGTTTTTATCGTCGGCTGCTACGCCGTTGTCTTCACACTGACCTCGTTGGGCTTTGGCCCCTCAGTGCCGCGGCTGGGGCTGACGGCGATCATCCTAAACCTTGTACTGGCGCTCGTATTGGCCATGGCGGCGTCCGCAGCAACAGCTTTCCTGCTGGAACGGGTGGCCTATAAGCCCTTGCGGAAGCGCAACGCTCCGCGGCTGGTCTTCCTGATCACCGCCATCGGTGCATCCTTCACCATCCAGTACATCATCTACCTCGTCCGCGGGCCGAGCCCGGAAGTTGCCATCACCATGTTCCGCCCCTTGGCAATCTTTGACGTTTTCGGCACCATCATTGACTCGCAGCAGGTGGTTATCGTCATCGCGGCCATCATCATGATGGTGGCCACGGAGCGGTTCATCAGCAAGTCCCGGACCGGCCGCGGAATCCGTGCCGTAGCCCAGGACCCGGACACTGCCACGTTGATGGGCGTGAACAAAGAGCGGATCATCATCACCACCTTCGTGATCGGAGGCGTGCTCGCAGGCGCCGCTGCCTTGTTCTATGTCATGAAAATTCCTTCCGGCGTCCAGTACAGCGGCGGATTCGTCCTGGGCATTAAGGCCTTTGCGGCAGCAGTACTGGGCGGTATCGGCAACGTCCGCGGCGCGCTCCTGGGCGGACTGCTCCTGGGCCTTATCGGCAACTACGGGCAGATCCTGCTGGGCAACTCACAGTGGACGGACGTCGTCGCCTTCGTCGTCCTGGTCCTGGTTCTCCTGCTTCGTCCGCAGGGTATTCTGGGCACCTCCCTTGGAAGGAGCAAAGCATGAGCATGGTCGATGGACCCACGCCGCTTCCCGAGGCCGCCGCTGAACAAGCGGCCGAGGACCGTGAAGCCAAGTCCACGGGGCCCGGCACCAGCGTCACTCCGGAAAAACGGGGCGGCCGCGGGATCTTCGGATCCCTTGGCGAGCGCTGGAACGCCCTGCCGCGCCAGCAGCAATGGGCCTTCCTCATTGTCGTTGTGGTCCTTGCCTACATGCTGCCGCTGATCAACCCGCCCATTATCACCACGGAGCCCGGCAACAACTTTGCCCTCGCGTGCTTCGACATGGCCCGCTTCGCACTGATCGCCGTCGGACTGAACGTGGTGGTGGGATACGCCGGCCTGTTGGACCTTGGTTACGTCGCCTTCTTCGCCGTGGGATCGTATTGCGCGGCGATGCTGACGAGCCCGGACTCCCCGTTCCTGCACATTCCCTACCTGTGGACCATCCCGGTGGCGATGGCCGTCACCATGTTTTTCGGCGTGGTGCTGGGAGTTCCCACACTGCGTCTGCGGGGCGACTATCTGGCGATCGTGACGCTCGGCTTCGGTGAAATTGTCCGCATCCTCGCCACGATCATCCCCGCCATGAAAGGCCAGGTGGGTTTCCAGAACGTGGGCCACCCGCCCGGTACCGAAGCGGACGGCACTCCCATCTTCTCGAATTCCAACGGAGTGCCCTGGTACTGGCTGACGCTGACCATCATCATCGTCATCACCCTCCTCGTCGGCAACCTTGAGCGGAGCCGCGTGGGGCGCGCCTGGATCGCCATCAGGGAAGACGAGGATGCCGCCGAGATCATGGGCGTTCCGACCTTCAAGTACAAGGTCTGGGCCTTCGCCATCGGAGCAGCCATCGGCGGCATGTCGGGGGCGTTGTTCGCGGGGCAGGTGGGCTTCGTAAACAACCAGAAGTTTGACGTCACCACCTCCATCCTGTTCCTGGCGGCCGTGGTGCTGGGAGGAGCCGGCAATAAAGTCGGGGCCATCGTCGGCGGAGCGCTGGTCAGCTACATTCCCCTGCGCTTCACGGCCATCGCCGAGTACAAGTACCTCATCTTCGGCATCGCGCTTGTGCTGATCATGATATTCCGGTCCCAGGGCCTGCTGCCCGCACGCCAGCGCCTGCTGGCCTATGGGCGGACCGCCTACAACAAGGTCGCCAAGAAGGAATCCAGCGCAATCCCAGGAGGCGAAGTGCCGCCGGCCGGCCGTTCCGGGCTGGGCAAAGGCAACGGGAAGGGAGTCCAGGCATGACTACCGACGACACAGCATCTGCTAAGCCAGGCAGAAGGGCTAATCCAGGCACGGAAGTTGGCAGCGACACCGCTGAACCCGCTGAAATCGACGTGGCGGCACTGGCGGAAGCCGGCGTGGACCTGGACTTGGCCGAGAAGGTGGCCCCTGACCGTGACATTGCGGTCAAGGTGGGAGACAACCTCGTCGAGGTGCAGAACCTCACGATCAAGTTCGGCGGCCTCGTTGCCCTGGACAACGTCAGCTTCAACATTAAGCGCGGCGAAATCCTTGGCCTCATCGGACCTAACGGTGCAGGCAAGACCACATGCTTCAACGCCATGACCGGGGTTTACAAGCCCACCAGCGGGAAGGTGGTCCTGGAAGGCCAGTCCGTTAACGGCCTGAAGCAGCACAAGATCACCAGGCTGGGACTGTCGCGCACGTTCCAGAACATCCGGCTTTTTGGCGAGATGACCGCCCTCGAGAACGTCGTCGTCGGCCTTGACGCCCGGCACCGCACCAGTGTGGGCGGAGCTTTGCTGCGACTGCCGACCCACATTCGGGAGGAGAAATCGGCGATAGAGCGGGGCATGGCTTTGCTGGACTTTGTGGGCATCGCGGATCACGCGCACTTCCTCTCCCGGCACCTGCCGTATGGCTACCAGCGCCGCCTGGAGATTGCCCGCGCCCTGGCGACGGATCCCAAGGTCCTGTGCCTGGACGAGCCCGCAGCGGGGTTCAACCCGGCTGAGAAGGAAGATCTGATGGCGCTGATCCGCACCATCCGCGATGAAGGCTATACGGTGCTGTTGATCGAGCACGACATGAAGCTGGTCATGGGGGTGACCGACCGGATCGTTGTTCTGGAGTTCGGCAAGAAAATCGCTGATGGGCTGCCACGCGAGATCCGTGAAGACCCGCGCGTGATCGCGGCCTACCTGGGGGAGCCCGAAGATGACGTTGCTTGAACTCGAAGACGTATCCGTCCACTACGGACGGATCCAGGCCATTCGGAACATGTCCTTCACCGTCAACGAGGGGGAGGTTGTCTCCCTGATCGGTGCCAACGGGGCCGGCAAAACCACCACGATGAAGACGATATCGGGGCTGCTAAACCCCACCAGCGGCAAAATCACGTTCGCTGGGGACGATATTACGAAAATGAAGGCCCACATCCGGGTGGTCCAGGGCATCTCCCAGGCTCCGGAAGGGCGGGGGATCTTCCCGGGCATGACGGTCATGGAGAACCTGGACATGGGTACTTTCGGCCGCAAGGACAGAAACGGTGTTCCGCAGGATTTGGAGCGCGTGTTCGACCTCTTCCCGCGGCTGAAGGAACGGGAGAAGCAGTACGGCGGCACCATGTCAGGTGGGGAGCAGCAAATGCTCGCCATCGGCAGGGCCCTGATGTCCAATCCGAAACTGCTGCTCCTGGACGAACCGTCGATGGGCCTCGCTCCGCAATTTATCCGCCAGATCTTCAAGATCATCAAGGAGATCAACAAGCAGGGCACCACGGTGCTCATGGTCGAACAGAACGCCAACCAGGCCCTGGCGGGGGCGCACCGGGCCTTTGTCCTGGAAACTGGTGAAATCACGCACAGCGGCACCGGAAAGGAACTGATGGCAAACCCGGCTATCAAGGAGGCCTACCTGGGAGTGGGCTAACCGCAAAACGCCATGTCACAGTTGGGTTGCGACTCCCGGAGCGGGAACTTTCAGCGGCCCCGGGGCGTGGAAATTGGTAACGTGAACCTTAAGTTCAGTATCCATCCCTTTATTTGGAGGACACCCGCAATGGCACTTGGCGGAAACCCGATCTTCAACGGAAAGAATTTCCGTGGAGCCACCCAGGCCCCGCCTGTACCGCAGGCTGCCTACGGGCAGCAGCCCTACGGCCAGGCTCCCTACGGGCAGCAGCCCTATGGCCAGGGAGCCTGGGCGCCCCAGCAGCAGAACATGACCAATGAGCAGCTGCAGCAGATGTACAACCAGCCGGCGGCGGGCCCCGCCGATACCGGCCGGATGACCTTTGACGACGTCATTGTCAAGACCGCAGCATGCCTCGGCGTCCTGGTTGCCGGCGCGGCCGTGACACTCTTCGTCGGCCAAAGCCTCGCCATGATGCTGATGATCGTCGGCGCCCTGGGCGGCTTCGTGCTGGCCTTGGTCAACACGTTCAAGAAGCAGCCATCCCCGGCTCTGATCCTGGCCTATGCCGGGCTTGAAGGACTGTTCCTGGGTGGGCTCACCCGCGTCCTCGACCTGATGTATCCGGGAGTTGGGCTGCAGGCTGTCATCGGCACGTTGTCCGTGTTCACCGTGACGTTGCTCCTATTCAAGAGCGGCAAGGTGCGCGCAACCCCTAAGGCCATGAAGTTCTTTATGATCGCCATGGTCGGTTACGCCCTGTTCTCAGTAGTCAACCTCGTCATGATGATGACGGGTTTGCAGACTGAACCGTTCGGGCTGCGTCACGGCATTGTGGGGGTCGCCATTGGCGTCCTGGCGATCGGCCTGGCGGCCTTCTCGCTGATCATGGACTTCACCAGCATCGAGGCAGGCGTCCGGAGCGGGGCGCCGCAGCGCTTCTCCTGGACCGCGGCATTCGGCCTCACCGTCACGCTGGTCTGGCTGTATGTGGAGATGATCCGCCTGCTGGCTATCCTGCGGGGAGACGACTAGCACCCAAGCCGGCCTCCGCCGTCGTACTTCGAAACCGGGCCATACTTTCGAAACGGAAGAGGACCCCCGCCACATGCAGTTACAGGCGGGGGTCCTCTTCTTTTGTGCGTTTCTGTCCTCAGGAGATCCGCATGGCTCCTGCAGCGGGGGTCACCGTGAAAATGTCCGGAGCAGTGAAGCCAGCTTCCGCGAAGGCGCGTTCGACGGCGGCGCGCACCTGCTGCTCAGCGGCCAGCGGAGTCAGTGCGATCGCCGACCCGCCAAAGCCTCCGCCGGTCATCCGGGCTCCGATGGCGCCGTTGGCGCGGGAGGTTTCCACGGCCAGGTCAAGCTCCGGGCAGGAGATCTCGAAGTCGTCGCGCATGGACAAATGGCTGGCGTCGAGCAGCGCACCGATTGACCCGGGGCCTTCACCGGCCAGCAGGTCCACCGTCTGGAGTACGCGGTCGTTTTCGGTGACCACGTGACGGACCCGCCGGAAGGTCACCTCGTCCAGGAGCCCGCTGGCTTCTCCGAGCTCGCCCACCTGGACGTCGCGGAGGGCCTTGACGCCAAGCACCTCTGCGCCCAGTTCGCAGGCGGCCCGGCGCGACGCGTAGCCGCCGTCGGCATGGGAGTGCGAAACCTTGGTGTCGATCACCAGCATCACCAGCCCGGCAGGTTCCGCCTCGAACGGGACCAGGCGCACGCTCTGGTCCCGGCAGTCGAGGAAAACGGCGTGGCCCTTTGCCCCCCGGAGCGAGGCCGACTGGTCCATGATGCCCGTGGGGGCGCCCACAAAGTCGTTTTCCGCCTGCTGAGTGGCCAGGACCATGTCCTCAGCTCGCAGGTCAGCTCCCGTCAGCTCATTCAGTGCTGACACCACCGCGCACTCGATCGCATGGGAGGAGGACAGCCCGGCACCCAGCGGCACGCTGGAATCAAGGAGCAGATCCAGCCCGGGAACGGTGATTCCACGCTGCTGAAGGGCCCAGATGACGCCGAGCGGATACTTGGTCCAGCCTTTGGCGGCCCCCGGCTCCAGCGTTCGGAGGTTTGTGCTGAAGACCCCTTGGTCGCCGTAGGTGGACAGCAGCCGGATGGTGGAGTCCGGGCGGGCCGCGATAGCCACCCGGGCGGTCTTGTCGATGGCGAACGGAAGCACAAAGCCCTCGTTGTAGTCCGTGTGTTCGCCGATCAGGTTGACCCGACCCGGCGCCTGCCACACGCCGTCCGGGACCCGGCCGAATTCACGCTCAAAGCGGGCGGTAAGCTCCGCCGTGGTGGGCGGGACTGCCTGGGAGGTCAGCGGGTCGGGTGCGGCACTCACGCGCGTGCTCCTTCGGGTATGGCCGCCTTAGTGGCGGCGGGGGAGGGGGTGGAATCCGGGACCACGACGGCGCGGAGGCGTTCAGCCACGCTTTCCGGAGTGGTGTCGTTGATGAACGCGCCCATGGCGGCCTCGGAACCGGCAAGGAACTTGAGCTTGTCCGCTGCCCGGCGCGGCGATGTCAGCTGCAGGTGCAGGTAGCTTGCAGGCCGCAGCACGTCATCCAGGGGAGCCTGATGCCAGGCCGAGATGTACGGAGTTGGGGTGGGGTATAAGGCATCAAGACGCTTGAGCAGATCCAGGTAAACATGGGCGAGCTCGTCCTTTTCGTCGCCGCTCAGGGCAGCAAGGTCGGGAACCTGGCGGTGCGGCACCAGATGGATTTCGAGCGGCCAGCGCGCGGCGAAGGGCACATAGGCGCTGAAGTTCTCCCCTTCCATCACCATCCGGCTGCCGTCCTCACGTTCGGCACGCAGCAGCGATCCCGTGAGGGTCTGCGCACCGTCTGCTTGATCGTAGAATTTCCGCGCAGCCGCGCCCAACACGCCAGCGCGGGGCGTGACATAGGGGTAGGCGTAGATCTGTCCGTGGGGATGGTGGAGGGTGACCCCGATGTCGGCTCCCCTGTTTTCGAACGGGAAGACCTGCTTGATGCCAGGCAGCGCACTGAGCGCTTCGGTGCGTTGGGCCCAGGCCTCCACCACGGTCCGGGCCCTGGCTTCGCTCAGGCCGCTGAATGATCCGGTGTGCTCGGGGGTGAAGGCTACTACTTCACAGCGTCCGTAGGCGGGGCCGGTGGTGCCCCAGGCGGGATTTTCGGGAACAGTGCCCGTGGCTGGTCCGAGCGATGGGAAGCGGTTTTCAAACACGACAACGTCGTAGTCGGGCGCGGGAATTTCCGACGGGTTGTTTGGCGTAGTGGGGCAGATGGGGCACTGGTCCGCGGGCGGAAGGTGCGTGCGGGTCTGCCGGTGTGCGGCTACCGCCACCCATTCTCCCGTCAGCGCATCGAACCGGACTTCACCGGGCTCTCCGCGTTCCGGGAGGTCGCGGTGGTCAGTGGTTGTTTCGGCGGTGCGGGACTTGGGTGTTTCCGCGTCGTCGAAATAGATCAGCTCCCGGCCGTCGGCAAGCTTGGTGCTGGTGATACCTGTCATGGCTTTTGTCCTTTGGATGCTGGTACGGGAAGCTTCAGGGCTTCTGGCGGGCTTGTGGCTACGGCGGTGTGTTCGGTTGGCCCGTCCCGGCCAGCGGGGACCGCGGCCACGCGTACGTCGGTGACCGCCTCACGGAGGGCGGCCAGGCGGCCTGTCGGGAGCTCCTTGATGCGGCTGTCGGTGATCAAAGTATCGACGTCGGACACGGCGCAGATACCGGCCAGGCCCACCAGCCCGTATTTGGTGGCGTCGGCGAGGACGATGAGTTTCCTGGAGGCTTCGATCATTGCTGTGTTGAGTTCGGCTTCAAGCAGATTCGGAGACGTGATCCCGGCCTGGAGATCCATACCGTGGGCGCCCATAAAGCACAGGTCCGCGTCCATTGTTCTGACGGCCTCGGCTGCCAGCGGGCCGACCAGGGCCTCGGAGGGAGTACGTTCCCCGCCCAGAATCAGGGTCCGGATACCGCCGTCGTCGTCGGCTGAGCTCCCTGCCGCCAGCGAATTGGCCACCATGATGGAGTTCGTGGCCACGGTGAGGCCCATGTTCCGGGGCAGGATCCTTGCAAGTTCAAAAGTGGTGGTGCCGCCCGAGATGAGTAGAGTCATCCCAGGTTCGACAAGGCGCACGGCTTCCGCCGCAATAGCCCTCTTGGCTCCGAGCTGCCGGGCCGACTTGCTGGCAAAAGCAGGCTCCAATGCACTTAGGCTGTCCGTGCGTGCTGCCCCGCCATGGACCCGGAGCAGCAGGCCGTCGGCGTCCAGCGCATCGATGTCCCGGCGGATGGTCATCTCGGAGACTTCGAGGCGTTCGGCGAGGACAGCCACGCGGACCGTTCCCTGGGCCTGGACCTCCTGGAGGATCAGGTGCTGCCGTTGGGCTGCCAGCACGGATTCCTCCTTCGATAGTGATGACTGCGGCCATCCAATTGTTACATATTCCGCTCAGAAAAGAATAGATTCAAACAAAAGACAACAGTCGGAGGTTGATGGCTCCGCCGTCCTCCGGCCATGTACGGTGGTGCTCATGACTTCCAGCCCAGACCCGACAGCAGGCCTTCCCGACGGATTCAGGACCTACGCCACAGGGCGGCAGTATGAAATCCGGCGCGGAGACGCCCTCGCCGTGGTCACCGAGCTCGCGGCAGGCCTGCGGCTATACAGCCGTTCCGGCGTGTTGCTCACCGAGACATACGGGGACGCGGATATTCCGCCGGGAGCTGCCGGCATCACCCTCGCGCCGTGGGCAAACAGGGTGGAGGACGGGGTCTGGTATCTGGACGGGAAGAAACAGCAGCTGGACATCACGGAAGTCTCGAGAAACAACGCGAGCCACGGACTGCTGCGCAACGCCGCGTATGGGCTGGTCGACGAGTCCCAGCACTCCGTGACCCTCGAGGCGACCATTTTTCCGCAGCACGGCTTCCCTTTCCTGCTGCGCCACCGCGTGCAGTACCTCCTGGCCGAGGACCAGGGCCTGGTGGTCCACCAGACCCTCATCAACGACTCGCCGACGCCGGCACCCTTCGTCCTGGGTGCACATCCCTACCTGAGGCTGGGGGACCTCGACATGGACGAGCTGACGCTGACCGTTGCGGCGGAGACAAGGCTCGTGGCGGACAAACGCCTGATCCCACGCAGTTCGGAACCCGTCAGCGGAGACACAGATCTGCGCGCCGGCCGGCGAGTGGGAGGCCTCGCCGTCGACGTTGCCCTCACAGATATTAGGTTCGACGGCGGCGTGGCCCGTCACACGCTGAGCGCCCCGGCCGGCCGGACCGTCTCGCTGTGGCAGGACGAGGCATGCACCTTCGTGCACGTTTTTGTAACGACGGAATTTCCGGACAGGGCCAGGGCGGTGGCGATAGAGCCGATGACCGGACCTGCCAATGCCTTCAATTCAGGAGACGGGCTCCGGTGGCTTGCACCTGGGGACTCCTTCACCATGTCGTGGGGGATCGAGGCGACGCTGGGAGACGCAGCGTGCCGTTTCCCATAAGGCCGCCGCTGGGGAAGTATTAGGCTATGACGCCAGCCAAGGACGCCACACCATCGGTCCCACCTGCCACGGTCCCACCTGCCACCAACCCGCATGCTGACGCAGCAGCCGCGGCCTCCCGTGCTGCCGAGACTGCCCTGACTGCTGAGACCGCACTGACGGCAGGACAGGCAGCGCCGTTGCCGGTCATGGGCGACAGGGAGCTTGAACAGGACATCCCCTATGGCGTCCGCATCGCCGCGGCCTGGGCGTGGAGGCTTGGGCTGATCCTCGTGGTTGGCGGTGCACTGATCTGGCTGCTGGGCCGGGTCAGCTTCCTGATTATCCCGGTCATGGTGGCCGCACTGTTGGCCGGGCTCCTCAATCCCGTGGTGGGCTGGCTACGGAGCCGCCGGCTGCCCAACGGTGCTGCCGTGGCAATCACCGTGCTGGCCTTCATCGGCCTGATTGCCGGGTCCCTTGCCTTGGTGGGCCGACAGTTGGTTTCCGGCTTCGGAGAACTCTGGACCGAGGCGCTGGAGGGCGTGGAGCAGGTCCAGGGCTGGCTGGCGGACGGCCCGCTGCACCTGACCGCGGACCAGATGGACCAGTACCTCAAGGATGCTACCGCCGCCCTGCAGAACAACAGCAGCAGCATCCTTAGTGGTGCGTTGTCCTTCGGCAGCACTGCCGGACACTTTGCCGCCGGCCTGGTGCTGGCTCTATTCATCCTGATTTTCTTCCTCCTTGAAGGGGACAGGATCTGGGCCTTCCTGGTCCGGCTGCTCCCTAAGAAGGCCCGCGCAGCAACCTTCGGCGCCGGGCGCCGGGGGTGGACCTCCATGGTCAGCTACGCCCGGATCCAGATGTTTGTCGCATTTGTTGACGCGGTGGGCATCGGCGTCGGCGCCGCCATCATCGGGGTGCCTCTGGCGCTGCCCCTGAGCGTGCTCGTGTTCATCGGCTCGTTCATTCCGGTGGTAGGTGCCCTGGTGACCGGTGCCATCGCTGTCCTCCTGGCCCTCGTGGCCAACGGGCCGGTCAACGCCCTGATCATGCTGGCCATCGTCCTGCTGGTCCAGCAGTTGGAGAGCCACATCCTGCAGCCCCTGGTGATGGGCAAAGCTGTCGCCTTGCATCCGGTGGCGGTGATCCTCACCGTGGCGGCAGGCTCATACCTGGCGGGAATCCCGGGGGCCCTGTTCTCGGTACCCATCCTTGCCGTAGCAAACTCGGCAATTCGCTACATCGCTGGCAGAACGTGGGAACATGAACAGGTGCTGGCAGCTCCCGGAGCGGCGATGACAGTCGGCGCGGGCCACGACGACACCTTCAAGGACGTCAGCCTGCCACGCGCCAAGTACTGGCGCGGCAAGGGTGCCCCGCCCAGCACAGATGCATACAATCAGGACGCCCGGACCGGACCTGCGGGACCGGGCGCCGGAGCCGAATCCGCCAAAGGAGAATAGTTCGTGAACATCCTTGAAACCCTTCCCGTCACGCTGGACGATGTCCTGGAGGCGCAGAAGCTGCTCGAGGGGATTATTGCGCGGACACCGGTGGAATCGTCGCGGGCCCTGGGCGGACTGGTCGGCGGGGACGTCTACTTCAAGTGCGAAAACCTGCAACGGGCCGGGTCGTTCAAGGTCCGTGGAGCGTACGTCCGGATGGCGAGGCTTTCCCCCGAGGAGAAAAAGCGCGGCGTTGTTGCCGCGTCCGCCGGCAACCATGCCCAGGGCGTGGCCGTCGCCGCCAAGAGCCTGGGCATCAAAGCCCGCATCTATATGCCGCTGGGCGTGGCCCTCCCCAAGCTCGCGGCCACGCGCAGCCACGGTGCGGAGGTGATTCTGCACGGCCACAACGTCGATGAGGCGCTTGCGGAGGCGCAGCGCTACGCCAACGAATCCGGCACGGTCTTTGTCCACCCGTTCGACAACGTGGACGTCGTGGCAGGCCAAGGAACCATAGGCCTCGAGATTCTCGAACAGATCCCCAACGTGGACACGATCCTCATGGGCGTTGGCGGAGGCGGCCTGCTCGCCGGGGTTGCCGTCGCGGTCAAGGCACGGGCCAAGGAACTGGGACGGGAAATCCGCATCATCGGCGTTCAGGCCGAGAACGCCGCCGCCTATCCGCCGTCGCTGGCGGCGGACGCCCTGGTCCCGCTGAAGAAGGTGTCCACCATGGCGGACGGCATCGCCGTCGGGCGTCCGGGGCAACTGCCGTTCAGCATCATCCGGGAACTCGTGGACGATGTGGTGACCGTCAGCGAGGATTCCCTTGCGCGGGCCCTGATCTTCCTGCTGGAACGGGCAAAACTGGTTGTCGAACCTGCCGGCGCGGTCGGAGTGGCGGCCCTGATGGACGGGACAATCGAGAATCCGGGCACCACCGCCGTGATCCTCTCCGGAGGCAACATCGATCCGATGCTTATGCTCAAGGTCATCCAGCGGGGCCTGTCGGCCGCCGGCCGCTACATGACAGTACGGATGATGCTTGATGACCGTCCGGGATCACTGGCTACGATCGCCCGCATCATCGCCGAGAACGATGCGAACGTAACGGGTTTGGACCACACCCGCGTCGGAGGCTCCATCAGCATGGGGGACGTCTCCATCACCGTGAACCTCGAAACCAAGGGCCATCAACATTGCGAGCAGGTCCTCAGCGCGCTCCGTGCCGAGGGCTTCCAGCCCATCGTGGTCCATTAGGGGCGGTAATGTTCGACGCCATGGGGGACGGGAGTCCAAGAAGTCGGGTGACCACTGCCTCGCGTGCAAAGGGCGGGCTGCTGGTGGTTGGCGGATTCGTGCTGGTGCTGTTTGCGATCGAGATCGTCAACATGCTCACGCTGCACGCCCTGAACAGGACCTTCGGTCTCCGGCCGCGCAGCGCCGACGGCCTGCTGGATATTTTCACGTTCCCCCTGCTCCATGCCGGCCTCAACCACCTGCTGTCCAACACTTTGCCGTTGATCATCTTCGGGTTCCTGGTGTTCCTTTCCGGGCTCAGGGTCTTCCTGACCGCGCTGGGCTTCAGCTGGCTGGGCTCCGGGCTGACTGTCTGGCTGATCGGCGACGGCGGCATCACAGTTGGCGCTTCCGGGCTCGTTTTCGGGCTGTTCGCTTTCCTGTTGGTGAGGGGATTCTTGAATCGCAACTGGGGGCAGATACTGCTGTCGATCGTGCTGTTCATGGTGTACGGCAGCATCCTTCTCGGTGTGTTGCCGGTCGTGGCGGGGTACATTTCCTGGCAGGCACATCTGGGCGGAGCTTTGGGTGGCGTGGCCGCCGCCATGCTGCTAAGACGCCGTAACGGAAACACCGGCCGCCCCTGAAGGCAACCGGTGTTTCCGTTGTGGCAAGTGTTCCGATAGGGCAGGTGCCCTAGGCGGCGTAGGGCTTGGCAGAGAGGATCTCCACCGTGATGTCCTTGCCGTTGGGTGCCGTATAGCTGAGTTTGTCGCCTTCTTTGTGGCCCAAAATCGCAGCGCCGAGGGGCGACTTTTCGCTGAAGACATCGAGGTCCGAATCACCGGCAATTTCACGGGATCCGAGCAGGAAGGACTCTTCGTCCCCGGCGATCCTGGCCACCACGATCATGCCGGGCCCTACGATCCCGTCATCCGCGGGAGCTTCGCCTACATGGGCATCGCGCAGTAGGGCTGTCAGCTGGCGGATCCGGGCCTCGATCTTGCCCTGCTCTTCCTTGGCTGCGTGGTAGCCGCCGTTTTCCTTGAGGTCGCCTTCCTGGCGGGCTGCTTCAATCTTCTGGACAATCTCCGCACGGCCAGCGCCGGAAAGGTGGTCCAGCTCTGCCTTCAGGCGGTCAAAAGCTTCCTGGGTGAGCCAGGCTGCAGGCGCGCTGTTGGTGGTAGACACGGACTTCTCCTCTTGTGGGTCATACAGCAAAAGACCCCGCCACGGTGGCCACTTGTGGAACTCAGTAACCAGCTCAGCGGGGTAAAGGTATTGCTCCATTGTAGTCAATCCTGTGGATTAAACCCAACAAGGAAGCGGTGCAGATCACATTCCCCTATTTGGAGCCGTCAGGAATCCAGCAGCTGTCCACCAGTCCCGAGACAGCAAGTGACTCCGTTTGCAGGACCACCCGCCGGGAAATGGTGCGCCCGTTGTCGGCCGTACCGTCCGCCTCTTCTGGCGGGAGATCCACCACTTTCCAGCCAACGATGGCGAACTTGGAGTCCAGCGCCTTCACGGCGCACTTGACTGCCACACCGGGGTCCCGGGTCACTTGGAAATCGACTTCCGTCTGGGTGGCGTCCGTAACACTGAAGCCAATGTCCTTGGACGTCACGCCGCCGGTGGCTGAGGACGTGGAAACCCAGGCCATGAAGCCGATTCCCGCCGCTAGCGCCCCAATTCCGATGGCACGCTTTGCCTTGCCGGACAGCCGGCGCTTTTGGCCGCCATAACGATTGGCTAGGCTAGTGCTTGCTGGCGGGGAAACGGCCGGCTGATCCTGGGAAGTCACCAGTTCAGTTTAGTGCGGATCCGGGAGACGGTTCTCCGGGCTACGGATTCCCTGCCCCGCTCAATGCCGTACCCCTATATGACCGCCCGGCCAAAGCTGCCGGACGGCAGCTACACGAGAAAAAGGAGCCGTCCGAGATGACAGCGTCCAGCACACCCCCGGCCCCGCTCCGGCTGCTCGCCGTGCACGCGCATCCTGATGACGAGTCGAGCAAGGGTGCGGCCACGATGGCGATGTATGCCGCTGCCGGCGTGGATGTCATGGTGGCTACCTGCACGGACGGATCCAGGGGTGGAATCCAGAACCCTGCGGTGGAGGGGGAACCGCATCCAAAGCGCGACATGGCGGGCGCCCGGCGGCTCGAGATGGACCGGGCTGCCAAGGTACTGGGCATCAAGCAGCGCTGGATTGGCTTTGTTGACTCCGGGCTTCCCGAGGGCGATCCGCTCCCGCCCCTGCCCGACGGTTCCTTCGCCACGCAGCCCCTGGCTCGCGCAGCAGCGCCACTGGTGCGGCTTGTCCGCAGCTTCAAGCCGCACGTGATGATCAGCTATGACGAAAACGGAGGGTACCCGCACCCGGACCACATCATGGCGCACCGGGTGGCTGTAGAGGCGTTCGACGCGGCGGGGGATCCTGACCGCTATCCCGGAACGGGCGAAGCCTGGGAGCCCGGCAAGCTCTACTACGACCGGGCCTTCAGTCCCGAGCGCTTCCGGGCACTCCATTTTGCCCTGGCAGAGGCGGGGTTGCAGTCGCCCTATGCGGAGCGGCTCGCCGCCTGGCTGGAGACCGACGCCGAGGGGCATACGCCGCCTCCTGCCGGGCACCCCACCACCACCCAGGTGGACTGTGGTGACTACTTTGAGGTCCGCGACGACGCTCTCCGCGAACACCGGACCCAAGTGGATCCGCTGGGGTTCTTCTTCGCCGTCTCGCCTGAAATGCAGCGCCGCGCCTGGCCTTGGGAGGACTACTCCCTGATCCAGTCAAGGGTCCCCGCCCAGCTACCGGAGAGGGATCTTTTCGCGGGGCTAAGATAGATAATGCAGGCAATTTCTATGCCACGTAGAAGATGAGCCGGGTCCGTGGCCCGTGCCCGGAATCAACGGCCGGCTGCCATCATTTTCCACAGAAGGTTTGAACTGTGCACCACTTGCTCCTGTCACTGGCCACCACGCCGTCGCCCCTGCCCACGCCCGCACTGCGTGACGGTATGTCCGAGGACCAGATCACGCCGGGGTTGTGGGGGTTCATCATGACCGCCTTCTTTGTTCTGGCCACCACGTTGCTGATCGTTGATATGGTGCGGCGAATCCGGCGTGTCCGCTACCGGGCCCAGGTGGAGGAGGAACGGATGGCAGCGGCCGCAGCGGCCGACGTCGAGGCAGAGGACGGCGGCCCAGGTCAGGGCTACGGCCGAACCTCCGGAAATGCTGAGCCATCCCACAGCGAATCGAACGGCGATGCAGGACGCACCCAGGGCTGAAGAAGCTGCCGGGGACGCCTCAGCCGAAAACGGATCCGAGCGGCCGGACCTGGGGGCGCAGAACCTGCTGGGGCGGGAGCCGTCGGCGTACCTTCGCCAGCACGCCGGTAATCCCGTTCACTGGCAGCCGTTCGGCGACCCGGCTTTCGCTGCCGCTGCCGCCCGTGACGTGCCCGTGTTCCTGTCCATCGGCTATGCGGCCTGTCATTGGTGCCACGTCATGGCACACGAATCCTTTGAGGACCCGGACACTGCGGACTACCTGAATGCCCAGTTCGTGGCTGTCAAGGTGGACAGGGAAGAGCGTCCGGACGTCGATGCTGTCTACATGGCGGCCACCCAGGCCATCAGTGGCGAGGGTGGCTGGCCGATGTCCGTGTTCCTGACTCCCGACGGCAGGGCCTTCCATGCGGGTACGTACTTCCCGCCGCGCCCGATGCCCGGCAGGCCTTCCTTCCGCCAGGTCCTTGAGGCGGTGACGGAAGCGTGGCAGGAGCGTCGGGGTGCCGTCGAGCAGAACGCCCATGCGCTGGCGCAAAGCATGGGCGAAGCCCAGCTGGCTGCGGCCGTCACGGTGGACGGTCCCGCTCCACTCGGTGATCAGGACCTCCTGCCGCTGGCTGTGCAGTCCCTGGCGCGTTCAGAAGACCAGGCCGACGGCGGGTTTGGGGCCGCCCCCAAATTCCCGCCGTCGGCGGTGCTGGAATTCCTGATCCGGCATGCTGCCGCCGGAGATGCCGGCAACGATTCAGGCACTGCAGGCGTGGCCGGGGACATGGCCGGGAGGACGTTGGCCGCCATGGCGCGGTCCGCATTGTTCGATCAGCTGGATGGCGGTTTTGCCAGGTACTCCGTCACCGGCGACTGGTCTGTTCCGCACTTCGAGAAGATGCTGTATGATAACGCCCAGTTGCTGCGCGTCTACGTTCACTGGGTACGGCTCGGCGGGAACGGCATCTTCTCGGCGGCCGAGGCGGCGGAGGTGGCCGCCCTCACCGCGGAGTGGATGATGGGGTCGTTGGGCCTGGCATGTTCGGACCAGGCCGGCCAACCGGCCACGCCCGAAAGATCCTGCGCGCTGGCGTCCTCACTGGATGCGGATTCGGTGGTGGACGGCGAACACCATGAGGGTGCCGCCTATCTGTGGACCATTCCGGGGCTCCAGGAGGTGCTGGGTGCTGACGCCGGGGCTGCGGTTGCCCGCATGATGAACGTGGGCGTGCAAGGAACCGTGTCTGACTACGGCTCGCCGCTGCACCCTGCCAGGGCCCTGGACAGCGCCGAAGCTGAGTTGTGGGCCCACGCCCGTCCCGTGTTGCTGGCGGCGCGGCGGGAGCGCCCGCAGCCGGCCAGGGATGAGAAGATCGTGGCCGGCTGGAACGGGCTGGCTGTCGCGGCGCTTGCCGAAGCCGGCGCTGTGCTGGGCCGCGAAGACTTTGTCGCCGCAGCCGGGTCCATCGCTGCCTACCTGGAGCGGGTCCATTGGCAACCCGCCGGCACCACAGGCCCGGGAGCGGCGGACGACGGTTCGCCGGTGCTGGTCCGTGTATCACACGCCGGGACGGCACGGGGGATCGGCGGCCTCCTGGAAGACTACGCGTTCTGTGCCGAAGGGTTGTTCGCCCTCTATGCCGTCACCGGCAGGACCCACTGGTATGAGTTCGCCGAACAATTGGTTCAGGCGGCATGCCGCCGGTTCGTCCTGGCGGGCAGGCTGGCGGACACTTCCGACAGTTCCGGTCAGGTCCGCTCCGCGCAGGGCGGGGAGCCCGGCCTGGACCCCTTTGACAATGCCACCCCGAGCGGTGCCGCGGCGTTCGCGGGCGTTCTCCTCAGCTACGCAGCCCTCTCGGGATCGGCAGAACACCGCGCGTTGGCCGCCCATATCCTGGCTCTGCTGCCTCCTGTCGCCAGCCGGGCGCCCCGCGTGGCCGGCTGGCTGCTGGCCACCGCGCAGGCTGCCCTGGCGGGACCCGTGGAGGCCGCCGTCGTCGGGCCTGACAGTCCTGAAAGGACTGCGCTGCACCGCGAACTGCTCAACTCGCCCAGCCCCGGGCTGGTGATAGCGGTGGAGGACGACGGCGTTTCGTCGGTACCGCCGTCGGCCGCGCCTTTCGGGGATACACGCGTTCCCCTGCTGAGGGAGAGGCCGCCGGGACGTGGTGGTGACCCGCTGGTGTATCTGTGCCGGAACATGGTGTGCGACCTTCCTGTCAGCACGCCGGAAAAGCTCCGGGAGCGGCTGGAAGCCATGACTAGCTAACCGCTGTCGGCTACCAGGGGGAAGGAGCTGTCAGCTGAGGACGGCGATGGAGATCGCCGTGAAATGCGCGCCGAAGGCCAGGACGGTGAGGGCGTGGAACAGCTCATGGAAGCCGAAGTGTTCGTAGCTGAAGTTGGGCTTCTTGAGGGCGTAGAAAACGGCGCCGGCGATGTAAAGGGCGCCGCCCACGCAGATCAGGATGGCCGCAGGAACGCTGGCCGCAAAGAAATCCGGGAGGTAGAACAGGGCGCCGCAGCCAAGGGCTATGTAGATGGGCACGTAAAGCCAGCGCGGGGCGTCTGTCCACAGAAGTCGGAACAGGACTCCCAGAATTGCTCCGGACCAGATGATCCAGAGCAGCAGGACGGCTTTGGGCCGGTCCAGCAGCGACCAGGCAAGGGGTGTGTAGCTGCCCGCGATGACCAGCATGATGTTGGTATGGTCCAGGCGCTTCAGGACAATCTTCACGCCCGGGGACCAGTTGCCACGGTGGTAGATGGCGCTAATACCGAAGAGCAGGATGCCGGTGGCAGCATAAATGGCGGAAGTGATCTTACGGTCCGTTGACGGCGCGATGACAACCAGGACGATGCCCGCAATAAGTGCCAGCGGCGCCGTGACAGTATGGATCCATCCCCGCCATTTGGGTTTGATCATCAGGAGTTCGGCCAGGCGTACCGCCGCATCCTCGACTGCGCCGCGCCCGGGCTCCGCTCCGGTTTTGGGGCCTTTGGGAGTCTCGCCGGTCATGGACCCAGAATAACCTACGTCCAACTAAGTTACTTGCTGGTAATGTCCCTTGCCACCTCTCGCTGATTCCGCTGGCGCGCTCCCGCCGACTGCGGACGGTAGCCTAGGATGTGCAATGCCGTCGTACAGCAAGGAAGTCAGGTGAGTCTCCGCGTGGAATTGCCCGGGTTCCTCTACGGCTTCTATGAGCGCCGGCTGCTCAGGGGCCTGGCCGGAGACCGCATCCCCAGACATATCGGTGTGATGGTGGATGGCAACCGCCGCTGGGCCAAGCAGTTCAACGCGCCCACCAGCCAGGGCCACCAGGCCGGCGCCGACAAGATCCACGAGTTCCTCGGTTGGTGCCAGGAACTGGGCGTCAAGGTGGTCACGCTGTACATGCTGTCCACGGACAATATGAACCGGTCCAGCGAGGAACTCGACCTGCTGATGGGGATCATCGCAAACACCCTGGACCGGCTGGACGATGACGCGAACATCTCCGTCCATGCCATGGGCGCCCCTGAGCTGCTGCCGGACTACCTGGCTGAGCGGCTCAACAAGCTCACCGCCCGCACCCCGGTGCGCGAGAAAATCCATGTGAACGTGGCCGTCGGCTACGGCGGACGGCGCGAGATCGTGGATGCAGTGAGGGAGCTGCTCCATGACGCTGTCGCCAAAGGCTCGGACATCGGCGAGCTGGCGGACACTCTGTCGGTGGATGACATTTCGCGCTTTCTGTACACCAGGGGCCAGCCGGATCCGGATCTGGTGATCAGGACCTCGGGGGAGCAGCGGCTCTCCGGCTTCCTCATGTGGCAGAGCGCGTACAGCGAGTTCTACTTCTGCGAAGCACTGTGGCCTGCCTTCCGCAAAGTGGATTTCCTCCGCGCCCTGCGCGACTACGCCGGCAGGCAGCGGCGCTTCGGCGCCTGAACCCACCTTTTTCAGGGTACGTTCACACCAAATTCACAACGCCGCAACAGGAATCGCCGGGTGAGGGAATTGGAAATTACCGGCCGTGGATTTACGTTGTATTTATCAGCAGGCAAACCGCCGGCTGATCGGGGAGGCCAGTACATGGAGCGAATTTTCGCGCCGGTTGTATGGGAGGCCGAGTCCGGCCTTCGGGCCGAGCCGCCTCACCAATAACAATTCCGGGTGCGCCCGGGGCTGGAGTCGATGTGGCTATTTCTGAACAACTGCCCGAGGTCGTTTACGACGAGGGACAGAAAGCTACCTCTCGCGCCACGCGAGCCACCTCAAAGACCGGTCCGGCAGATGAACAAGCTGCGGCCGGTTTTGCTGTCTCCGGAAGGGAAGCCACCATTCACAGCTTCGTGATTGACACCTCAGTCTTGCTCTCGGACCCGCGGGCGCTC
Source organism: Arthrobacter sp. ISL-48 (assembly GCF_018613805.1). Lineage (GTDB taxonomy): Bacteria > Actinomycetota > Actinomycetes > Actinomycetales > Micrococcaceae > Arthrobacter. The sequence continues at coordinate 347,442 of NZ_JAGGPL010000001.1, read as the reverse complement.
CTGCGCTTTGCTGAGCACGACGTCATTGTTCCGATCGTGGTCATCAGCGAGCTGGAGGCGAAACGTCACGACCCCGAACTGGGCTACTTTGCGCGCAAGGCACTCCGGCTCCTCGATGACCTCCGCGTCAAACATGGAGGCCTGGACCGCCCCATCCCCATCGGCGACGACGGCGGCATGCTCCTCGTGGAGATGAACCACATTTCCGCGGAGGTGCTTCCGTTGGGATTCCGGAGCGGCGACAACGACAGCAGGATCCTGGCAGTGGCCAAGAACCTCGCGAACGAAGGACGCAACGTCACGGTTGTCTCCAAGGACCTGCCGATGCGCGTAAAGGCCTCAGCCATGGGGCTCACGGCCGATGAGTACCGCAACGAGCTTGTGAAGGACTCGGGCTGGACTGGGGTGGCGGAGGTGGAGGCAACAGAGGAGGAGATCTCCACGCTGTACGGCCACGAGCCCGTGTTCATCCCGGCGGCCGCGGAGTTGCCCGTGAACACCGGCCTGGTGCTCCTCTCCAACAGGGGATCAGCCCTCGGCCGCGTGGGAGCGGACAAGCAGGTCCGGCTCGTCAAGGGCGACCGCGACGTCTTCGGACTGCATGGGCGCTCCGCCGAGCAGCGGCTGGCCATCGACATGCTGATGGATCCCGCGGTCGGAATCGTGTCCATTGGCGGCCGGGCCGGGACGGGCAAGTCCGCTCTGGCACTGTGTGCCGGACTCGAAGCTGTCCTGGAGCGCCGGGAACACCGGAAGGTGATCGTGTTCCGTCCCCTCTACGCCGTTGGCGGCCAGGAACTCGGCTACCTGCCCGGCTCCGAAGCCGAAAAAATGAACCCTTGGGCGCAGGCCGTGTTCGACACCCTGGGCGCGCTGGTCAGCCAGGAAGTCGTGGAGGAGGTCATGGACCGCGGCATGCTGGAAGTTATGCCGCTGACCCACATCCGCGGACGCTCCCTGCACGACGCGTTCGTGATCGTCGACGAAGCACAATCACTGGAGAAGAACGTGCTCCTCACCGTGATGAGCCGCATTGGCCAGAACTCCAAGATCATCCTTACCCACGACGTCGCCCAGCGTGACAACCTGCGCGTCGGACGGCACGACGGCGTCGCCGCAGTCGTCGAAACCCTGAAAGGACACCCGCTCTTCGGCCACATCACCCTGACCCGCTCGGAGCGTTCGCCCATCGCCGCCCTGGTGACGGAGCTGCTCGAAGGGGCGGAGATCTAGGAGCAGCGGCGCCCGGGTCACCCTTCCTCTGCGTGCTAGCTCGCTCCTCGCTTTTACGCACGCTGCCGGAAGGCTGACCCGGGCACGAGCCCAGCCACTGCACTCAGCTCTCGACGCCCAGGAACTTCGCTGCTGCTTCGTGGCCTTCTACCTTTAGGGTCCAGTCCGGACGCTTGAAGGTTTCTGGGGTGAGGCGGACCTTTTGCACGTCCTCGACTTTCTTGCCCCATGCCGTACGGGTGACGCCGTTGAGCTCGTACCCCAGCGAACGGGAAACGCCCAGGGAGGCCGCGTTCCAGACCGCTGCTTCTGATTCGGCAACCTCCGCGTTGAGCCAGTCGAAAGCATAAAGCGCGACGGCGGCGCGCATCTCCTTGCCGAGTCCCTGGCCGTGCACGGACTGCTTAAGCCAGGAGCCGGTGGAGACTGTTTTCAGCGTCGCAAAGCCCTTGGCGCCGATGTCCTGGCAGCCGATGAATTCGCCCTCATGCCAGATACCCAGGAGCAGCATCCAGGACTCCGGGGTGCACTCGGCCCGGCAGCGCCAGTACCAACGGGCCATGTTCGGCGCGAGCTCATCCGACGGCGCCTCTGCCCAGGGTGTGCTGAACGGACTTTTCCCAGGATCATGGATTCCGCTCTTGGCCGCCTCCACGGCCGCAGGGAAGTCCTCGTCGGCGAGGGGCCGGAGGACCAGCCGTGGCGTGGTCAGGGTGAGGTCGAAGAGGGGCCAGATGGAAGTCAGTTCGGTCATCAGGGAAGCCTAGCCGAGCTCGGGGCTTGCCCCCCGCCTCAGACTCCGTCACAACTCCGGATCAGGCGGGGATGTCCCAGCTGATGTGCCGGCGGACGTCAGTGAGGTTCATGGATTCCGCCAGGAAGAGGTCATCCAGCATGTACTCATCCACTGCAATGATCCTCAGCCAGTGCCCGTGGTCCTGCGTGGGCGGCTCAAGGGACTGGCTGGACACGCAGACCCCGGTTCCAAGGTCTATCCGCACACGGCTGCTGCCCGGTAAACACAGCGGCGCGCCGGAGTCTGCGGGCTGGTAGGCAGCCGTAGGGATGACAACTGCCTCAAGCGCCGGCCGGCCGTCGTGGTCAACGCGGCGCACGCCGTCGAGCTCCACGGCATTGCTGCCAGGGAACTCAAGCGGGACAGGGGCGTTCCCCGCAAGTTCCACGGGGTCGAGGGCGGCGGAAAAACGGCCGTTGCCGAAGCCCGGCTCCCCATAGGCGGCCTCGGGACGGCGCCTGACCAGGCCGCCGTCGTAGACGGGCGCCACCAAATGCGGCGGGAGCAGCCATGACTTCCGGGTGGCACTGACGTAGAACCCGTCCTTGGAGTCATTGATCCCCGTGGTGCTGTGGAGGACAAGTCCCTCCGCGGTCTCCAGTCGTAGTGCCCCCGGACGCCGCAGCCAGGCCCGGACCAGCGGCGCTGCGGGATCGGGGGCTTCCGCGAATGGTTCATCCCAGTATTCGAACCGCAGGGACTGCCATTTCCACGGGGAGGATCTGCAAAGGTTCCGGAACACGGTGGTTAGCTCCGGGGAGCCGGCACTGCTGTCCGGATCCGGCCTGTGCCTGGTGTCCCATGTCGCCATATCCACAGTTTACGCGTGGGCCCTGCGGCGCCGACGCGAAATCCAGTAGCATCCGAGGTGTGATCCGACGACTGGATGAACTCTGGGGCGCCACGCCGCTGGCTTTTTGGCTGGTGCTGGCAGCATGTGCCTACTTTGCCGTCATGGCGGTGCGTCTCGCTGTTATCGACGTGCGCCACCATCTGCTGCCCAATCGGATCGTTTTCCCCTCCTATGCAGTGGCGGGAGTCCTGTTGCTCGCGGCGGTCATCGTACACGGTGTCGCGGGGCCAGGAGCATTGCGGGCCATGCCGGAGGGTGCCGCCGAATTCCTGGGCGTTCCTGCCCTTCGTATCCTCGCGGGAGGTGCCGTCCTCTGGGCGTTCTACTTCGTCCTCCGGCTGGTTTATCCGCCGGGGATGGGCTTCGGCGACGTGAAGCTGGCCGGGGTCCTGGGCATGTACCTTGGCTACCTGGGCTGGGCTCACGTGTTTGCCGGGACATTCGCGGCCTTCCTGCTGGGCGGACTGTGGTCCCTGGCTCTCCTGGCGTCCCGCCGCGGCACCCTGAAGTCCTCCATCCCCTTCGGCCCGTTCATGCTCGCAGGCGCTGCCGCCGCCATGCTGCTGCCCGCGTGAGATCCAGGAAGCGCCACACGTCCGGGGCGTTGTAGACCTTACCCGCCGGAGAACCTCGGATAGGCTGGCAGCATGCCGGCTCCTGACTACATCCTTCGACTCCGCGAAAAAATCGGTAACGACCCGTTGTGGGTCCCTGGCGTCCGCGGGGTGGTCGTGGATGGCAAGGGCCGCGTACTGCTGGCCCGGCGTGTTGACAACGGCCAATGGGCCCTCATCTCGGGCATGCTGGAGCCCGGTGAACACCCGGCGCGGGGACTCGTACGTGAGATTTTTGAGGAAACAGCCGTCGTCGCGGAGCCGGAGCGCGTGGTGTCGGTAGGTGCGGTCGGACCGTTCACTTACCCGAACGGGGACGTCTGCGAATTCCTGGACGTCGTCTTCCGCTGCCGCTACGTGTCCGGTTCAGCAAGGGTCAACGACGACGAATCCCTCGCCGTGGGATGGTTTGGCCCGGACGAGCTGCCGGTACTCATGCCGGGCCACCTCACCGCCATCCGACGTGCCCTGGCACCCGAGGCGGCCGCGCACTTCGAGCCCTGACCCGGACGCAACAGGGGTGCCGCAACCCCCAAGGTTGCGGCACCCCTGCCGACTTATGTCGGCGAGCAGACAGGTTCTGCCGTGGTCGCGGCGGCGGTCAGCCGCGCTGGGAGACCAGTTCGCCGTCGTCGTTCTTGATGCTGCCGTCCACATTTGCCTCCGCATTCTGTTCCGCCGTTCCGGCCTGCAGCTTGGCTTCAAGACGCTCGGCCTCTTCGCCTCCCACGGCTTCTCCGCGGGCCACCATTCCGGCCGTGTCCGAGAGCGGGATCTGCTTGAGGGTAATGGCGAGGATCAGGGCCGCCGCGATGAACGGGACCAGATACCAGAAGACGGGAGCCAGGGACTCAGCATAGGCATTCACGATTGCGTCCCGCAGCTGCTCCGGCAGTTGGCCCAGGGCCTGCGGGTCCAGCGTGCTGGTTGACTGTGACGCCTGCTCGGCAGAGGCCCCGGCACCCGTGAAGGCGCTCGTTAGGGACTCTGCCAGGCGGCTGGTGAAGATCGAGCCGAAGACTGCGACGCCCAGGGAGGCGCCCACCTCGCGGAAGTAGTTGTTCGTGCTGGTCGCCGTCCCGATCTGTTCCGGCGGGACGGAGTTCTGCACCACCAGGACGATGACCTGCATGATCAGGCCAAGCCCCGAGCCGAAGATGAACAGCTGGACGCAGATAACCCAGATGGGCGTGCCCGCAGTCAGCGTGGTCAGCCACAGCATGGCAGCGATGGTCAGGGCGGCGCCCAGGATGGGGAACATCTTGTATTTGCCGGTCTTGGAGATCCGGATGCCGGAGTAGATGGAGGTGCCCATCAGGCCAACCATCATGGGCAGCATCAGAAGCCCGGACACGGCGGCGGATGTCCCGGAGGACATCTGGAGGAAGGTGGGGACAAAGGCGATGGCGGCGAACATGCCCAGGCCCAGGGTGAATCCGATGGCCGTGGCGTTGACGAAGATCCGGTTCCTGAAAAGGCTGAGCGGGATGATCGGGTCCTCGGCGCGGCGTTCCACCATGACAAATGCTGCCGCCGCGACCACAAGGCCGGCCCCGAAGGCCCAGGTGAGCGGTGAATCCCAACCCTCATCCTTCTTCCCGCCGAAGTCCGTGAAGAAGATGAGGCACGTGGTAGCGGCGGACAGCAGCAGCACGCCCAGGATGTCGATCCGCTTCTCTGCCTTCTTGTTCGGCAGCGTCAGCGTGAACCAAGCGATGGCGAACGCAGCGATGCCGATGGGGATGTTGATGTAGAAAGCCCATTCCCACGTCAGGTGGTCCACGAAGAATCCACCGAGCAGGGGCCCGGCCACCGCCGAGAGGCCGAAGATAGCGCCGAGTGGACCCATGTACTTGCCGCGGTCCTTCGCGGGCACGATGTCCGCGATGATGGCCTGCGAGAGGATCATCAGGCCGCCGCCGCCCAGGCCCTGGATGGCGCGGAAGATGACAAAGCCCCAGAAATCGGTGGCGAACGCGCAGCCCACGGAGGCGAGCGTGAACAGGGCAATGGCGACCAGGAAAAGGTTGCGGCGGCCCAGGATGTCACCGAACTTGCCGTAAATGGGCATCACGATGGTGGTGGCCAGCAGGTAGGCGGTGGTGATCCACGCCTGGTCTTCCACCCCGCCAAGCTTGCCCACGATGGTGGGCATGGCCGTGGAGACAATGGTCTGGTCAAGGCTGGAGAGCAGCATTCCTGCAATGAGCGCCGAAAAAATGATCCAGATGCGTTTCTGGGTCAGCAGCAGCGGGCCGCCGGCTGCCTTGGGGCTGATAGTGGTGCTCATCGGCTTCCTTCTCTGGATAAGGGTTTTTCAAACTCAAAAGGCTGGGAGAAAAGCTGGCTGGCCGCGGAGATGTTCTCCATCAGCAGGTCCTTGTAGGGGCGGGTGTTGCCGTCCGAAAAGTAGGTCATGCTGCTTTTCCGGGCGATGTTGGTGAGCAGTACCACTGCCATCTGCACTACGGGGTGGTCCGGTTTCACACCCTCGCGGCGGGCCAGGTCCTTGGCAAACTGCTTTTCGCGCTGCTCCGTGGCCCCGATGATGCGAAGGATCAGCTGCGGTTCCTTGCGGATCACGCGGATCAGCAGCCGTGTCTCTTCCTCGGAGGCGACCATCTGTTCCGAGAGCCGGAGGGAGAACCGGATCAGGTCCTGGAACAGGGTGGGGGAGATTTCCCCGGCTGGTGAGGAAGCGCCGCCGGCGATGAACTCGGCCAGGATGTCTTCCGGAACATCATCGTCCACGTGGCCGATGATGGCGTCCTCCTTGGCGGGGAAGTAATTGAAGAACGTGCGGCGGGAGATCCCTGCGGCTTCGCAGACTTCCTCAACGGTATAGCCGTTCAGTCCTCGCTCTGCCGTAAGCGTGCGCGCGGCGGCGGTAATGGCCATGCGGGTGGCGGCTCGCTTACGCTCGCGAAGTCCGCTTTCTGAAGTTGCACTCTGAGTCACAAAGTAAAGTTTTGCACTTACTTACATAAAGTGCAACTTTTGGTTTCCGCTTCCGCGAGCACGACGGCGGCCGCCCGCCTTCGCTGGGAAGGTGGACGGCCGCCGTCGTGCGTTCAGTAAAACTAAGCCTTGTGCGGGGGGCGGGTCATGGACATGACGTCCAGGGCGGTGTCCAGCTGTTCCTCCGTGACTTCGCCGCGCTCCAGGAAGCCCATGGCGACGACGGTCTCACGGATGGTCAGGCCCTCGGCCACGGCCTTCTTGGCGATCTTGGCTGCGTTTTCGTAGCCGATGTACTTGTTCAGTGGCGTCACGATGGACGGGGAAGCCTCGGCCAGGAAGCGGGCGCGCTCCACATTGGCGGTGATGCCGTCGATCATCTTGTCTGCCATCACGCGGCTGGTGTTGGCCAGCAAGCGCACTGACTCGAGCAGGTTCGCGGCCATGACGGGGATGCCGACGTTCAGTTCGAAGGCGCCGTTGGTGCCTGACCAGGCGATGGCGGTGTCGTTGCCAATGACTTGGGCGGCCACCATAATGGACGCCTCGCAGATCACGGGGTTGACCTTGCCTGGCATGATCGAGGAACCCGGCTGCAGGTCCGGGATGGCGATTTCGCCCAGGCCGGTGTTTGGACCGGAGCCCATCCAGCGGAGGTCGTTGTTGATCTTCATGAAGGAGATCGCGATGTTGCGCAGCTGGCTGGAGGCCTCGATGAGGCCGTCGCGGTTGGCCTGTGCCTCGAAGTGGTCGCGGGCCTCGGTCAGGGGGAGTCCGGTGTCGGTGGCCAGCAGCTCGATGACGCGTTCAGGGAACCCGGCCGGGGTGTTGATGCCAGTTCCCACGGCCGTTCCGCCCAGCGGCACCTCGGCCACACGGGGGAGTGAGGCGTTGATTCGCTCGATGCCGTAACGGACCTGCGCCGCGTAGCCACCGAACTCCTGGCCCAGGGTTACCGGGGTGGCATCCATGAGGTGGGTCCGGCCGGACTTGACGACGTCCTTGAACTCCAGGGCCTTGCGCTCCAGCGACTCGGCAAGGTAGCCCAGCGCGGGAATAAGGTCGTTGATCAGGGCGGAGGTGGCGGCGACGTGGACCGATGTGGGGAAAACGTCGTTGGAGGACTGCGAGGCGTTGACGTGGTCGTTCGGGTGGACAACTTTGTCGCTTCCGGCGGCCTTGAGGGCACGCGAGGCCAGTTCGGCGATCACCTCGTTGGTGTTCATGTTCGAGGACGTGCCTGAACCTGTCTGGAAGACGTCGATGGGGAAATCGCCGTCGTACTTGCCGGCAGCCACCTCATCGGCAGCATCGGCAATTGCCTTGGCAAGCTCGCCGTCGAGCACACCCAGTTCTGCGTTGGCCTGGGCGGCAGCCTTCTTGACCCGGGCCAGCGCCTCAATGTGCGCGCGTTCCAGGGTTTTACCGGAGATGGGGAAGTTTTCCACTGCCCGCTGCGTCTGCGCGCGGTACAGTGCGTTCACGGGGACGCGGACTTCGCCCATCGTGTCGTGTTCAATGCGGAATTCTTCAGTGGAAGTCATGGGGCTAGCTTAGGGCGATTCGGCACCCCATCGAAAACCGTGAACCGCATGCTACGGGCTGTGTTCGGGGCTGAACCTAGAGCTCGCCGATCCCGGAAACAACGTTGGCGCGGCCCTCGGCCAGGCTGTACGAGAGACCGATAACGGCGGTGCGTCCGCTCTCAATTGCGTCGGAAATCACACGCGAGCTGTCCACGAGCCGCTGGGAAGTTTGCTTGACGTGCTCCACTACCATGTCGTTGACCTCGTGCTTGTCCTGTCGCATGGAGCTCAGAACGGACGGTGTGATGCGCTCCACCAGGTCGCGGATAAAGCCCTTCGGCATCTCTCCGGTGTCCACTGCGGCCTTGGCGGCACTGACAGCACCGCAGCTGTCATGTCCCAGGACGGCGATCAGCGGCACTCCGAGCACACCGATGCTGTACTCCAGCGAGCCAAGCACGGCGTCGTCGATGACTTGGCCGGCGGTGCGCACCACAAAGGCGTCGCCAAGGCCAAGGTCGAAGATGATCTCTGCAGCGAGCCGGGAATCCGAGCAGCCGAAGATCACGGCAAACGGGTGCTGGTTTTCCACGAGCGAGGACCTGCGGGAGGCGTCCTGGTTGGGGTGCGAGGATGTTCCGGCAACGAAGCGTTCGTTGCCGTCGCGCATACGACGCCAGGCGAGGGCGGGAGTCAGGTAAGTAGCCACGCCGCTACTTTACGGTGAGGTGCTGGGTGAGGGGGAAATCGTTACGGCCGGATTGCTGTCAAGAGACTTGACGACGGCGGCTGCCAGGACGGAGAACTCGTCCAGTTGAGCTGTTCCAGTCAGGACAACGGTGGTGCCCCGGTAGGCGAGCACCATGCTCTTCTCGCCTTTGCCTGTATCGCGCAGTTCCCATTCCCGGCCGCCGGCGCTGCGGGTTCCCGTGACAGGGGCGCTTTTGGTCTGCTGCAGCAGCCAGGTGGGATTGGCCTGGCTCGTCTGCACCAGCCCGATGAAGGACTCCTTGGGCGTCAGGTATCCGACTTCCCAGGCGGGCACGCCGCTCCCGCTCCCGGACTCCCAACGGGCGTAGTTGGAAGTGAACGTGCTTCCCATGTCCGGCGCTACGGGTGTGAATCCTGCCACATCGGTGGCGTTCCGGGCCACGGCAGCGACGTCAATATTCGGCCTGTAACCGTCGCTCTTGGGCGAGGGATTCATCAGGATGATGGGCAAAAAAGCAGCGATGCTGATCACCAGCGCAATGATCATGCCGATCACCGAGGCATTGGCACGCTTCGCGGCCGCCGCCGCAATAACAGGCCGTACGGGGGGTTGGCCGCCGGTCCCGGAGGGGCTGCCGTGTCGTTCGCCATCAGAGGGTTCAGGCCCCTGGCTGCTCTTTTCCTGCATATCACTCACCCCTCTATAGTCGCCCATGCGGGGCTCCTACTCACATTCGGGGGCAGCCCACGGGACCGGCAGCCAGATTGCGCGGCCGCGTCATCCCATCACCGGACGCCGGCACCCCGACTATGATCAGTAGCAGAGGAATCACCCCGCCTGCTGAATCCGGCGGAGCGGGTTCAATGATCGCCACTCAAAGAAGAGGTTCACGTGTCACCAGCGTCCATGACCCAGAAGTACTCCACACTCTCCCCGTCACTGGCTGTCGGCCTCGACGAGCCGGACCGCAACCTTGCACTCGAACTCGTCCGCGTCACCGAGGCCGCGGCCATTGCCGGCGGCCACTGGGTTGGCTTTGGCGACAAGAACAAGGCCGACGGTGCAGCCGTTGACGCTATGCGCTCCTTCCTTCACACGGTCCACTTCAACGGCATTGTGGTCATCGGCGAAGGCGAAAAAGACGAAGCCCCCATGTTGTTCAATGGCGAACACGTCGGCGACGGCACGGGCCCCGAATGCGACGTCGCCGTGGACCCGATCGACGGCACCCGCCTGACTGCCCTGGGCATCAACAACGCCCTTGCCGTCCTGGCCGTGGCCGAGCGCGGCTCCATGTTCGACCCCTCCGCAGTGTTCTACATGGAGAAACTGGTCACCGGCCCCGAGGCAGCCGACATGGTTGACCTCCGCCTGCCCGTAAAGCAGAACCTGCACCTCATTGCCAAGGCCAAGGGTGTCAAGGTCAACCAGCTCAACGTCATGATCCTTGACCGCGACCGTCACCGCCCCCTGGTCGAGGAAATCCGCGAAGCCGGTGCGCGCACCAAGTTCATCATGGACGGCGATGTCGCGGGTGCCATCGCGGCTGCCCGTTCCGGCACCGGCGTCGACGCCCTGATGGGCATCGGCGGCACCCCGGAAGGCATCGTCGCGGCATGCGCCATCAAGTCGCTCGGCGGCGTGATCCAAGGCCGTCTGTGGCCCACCAGCGACGACGAGAAGCAGAAGGCGATCGACGCCGGCCACGACCTCGAGCGTGTGCTCTCCACGAACGACCTCGTCACGAGTGACAACTGCTACTTCGCCGCCACCGGCATCACCGACGGCGACCTCCTCAAGGGTGTGCGGTACTCCAAGGACAAGGTCCTGACCCAGTCCATCGTGATGCGGTCCAAGTCCGGCACCATCCGTTTTGTGGACGGCGAGCACCAGGCCAGCAAGTGGGAAGGCTACGCCCGCAAGAACTAGTCCCCTAGTTTGGCGCGAACTGGCAGCTAATGACCCCAAATCCCAGGTTTGGCGTCGTTAGCTGCCAGTTCGCGTTTACTCCGCAATCGGTCCTGTGGATAACCCGCCAGAGCATACGATCCCGGTCCAGAATGAACCATGTCCCGGACGCAATTGCCTCCCCAGATACCGCATGGATCATTTCTCGTTGCTGATGCAGACGTGCTGGGCCTGACCCGAAAACAGCTCAGCCGTGAGGGGATCTTTACGCCGTCGCGCGGGATCAGGCTGCCGCTGAACAGCAAGGGAAGCGTGGCAGATAACGTTCGCGCCTACAGCCAGCTGGACCCAGGCTGCATTCTGACGCACTCTACCAGCGCCAGAATATGTCGCATCTGCCTGCCTTCCTGGCTGGATCAGGACTGGCGCATTCATATTTCCCGCCCCGCCGACAGTTCTAAGCCGCGCCGCCGGAACGTGGTGGGTCACCAACTGTCGTTCAAGCGTGGGGAGGTCATGGTAGGTGACGGCGTTCGCATCACTTCGCCTGCGCGCACTTGGCTCGACCTTGCCGCGATGTTGAGCCTCGAAGAACTCGTTGCGGCCGGTGATTCGATCGTCGTTGAACACGGGGATGATTTTCCGGCGCCACGGCAACAGTTGGCTTCGATCGCCGATCTGCGGAGGATGGTCGGTCAGCACCCGGGCATGCGTGGTGTGAAAAAGGCCGGGCTGGCCTTGGAACTGATCCGCGTGGGGGAGGATTCGGCTCCAGAGACGATGATGAGGCTGGCGCTGGTGCAGGCTGGGCTTCCTGAGCCTCTCTTGAACGGTGCCTTACGCAACGGGCTCGGCCATCCGGTGGTGTGGCCTGATGCTGCTTACCCGGAATATCGAGGTGAGGGCATTTGTCAGCGGCGTGTCCGCGCTGACAGATTCGCAGCGAACTGGCAGCTATTGACGCCAGGAAGCGAATTTGAGGGCATTAGCTGCCAGTTCGCGACCGGAGGGGAAGGAGCTTGGTCCGCAGCTTGCGGGCGAGCTGGTACGCCCCATACCGGAGCTTCTTGACCGGCAGGTCCCACGTCCCGGGATAAGAGACCTCCCTGCCGCCGAAGGACTTCTTGAACGCGGTGAAGCCTGCCCATTTGTGGTCCGGCTGGTCCGCCGGCGCAACACCCCAGAGGTCGACATGCTTGAGGCCGCGGTCTTTGGCGTCGGCCATCAGGGTAACGAGGAGCGGGATCCCGGCACTGAGCTTCCGGTGGGAATCGTCCATGGCTGCATGGGCGTAGGTGCGCGTGTCGGCTGAATCGTAGGCCAGGGCGGCGGCGATGGGGCCGCCGTGCAGTTCGGCGACAAAGAGCGTGGCGGCGCCGGCAGGCATCAGCGAAGCGGCCACCTTGGTCAGGTATTCGTCGCTTTGGGGCTTGAACCCGTTGCGCCTGGCGGTCATGTGCAGGAAGTTCAGCAGGATCCGGATGTCATCGGGATCCTGCGACTTGCGGAAGGTGACACCCTTTTTGTGGATGTTCCGGTACAGGTTCCGGTTCACCGGCTTCATAGCCGCCAGGACGTCCTTGAAATCCCCGTCCAGGTCAACAACCCAGCTGAGCTCGGGCTGCTGGTTGACGGGTGCCGGCTGCAGGCCACGGCGCCGGAGCTCCTCCGTTACACCAGGCATCGACAAACCGGCGGAGGCCGGTTCGATCCGAATAAACACCGCACCGCAGGACCGTGCCACTCCTGCAAGGGCGGCAAGGGCGGCGTCGAACGCTTCGGGGGAGGAGGCCACCGGGCCGTAGGGCGAGTAGAGCACCTTGCCGGCCGGGTTCCTTTCCTCCACAGCCAGGAAACTCCACCCGGGCCCCGACTCCTGGTGGACCCTGCGGCCAAGCGACGCCTGGAAGTCCGCCCACGCTTGCGTCTGCAGGAAATATTCCACCGCTCAGCCCTTCATGGAGGTGGTCACGGCAAAAGCCACGGCCGGATCCGGGGCACCGGCGACAGGATGGACGTTGACTGGTGCTTCGGACGCGGGCAGGAAGGCGCTGCGGCCCCGGGACAGCTGCAGGTCGCCTTTGGGTGAGTCCAGGTACACGGATCCTTGAACCACAATCACGACGGCGGCCCCTGACTGCGCCAACGGAACCGGAGCCGCCCCAGGCACCAGCTCAATCCGCTGCAACTGGAACTCACGGAAGGGCGGCTTGTACAGCTCCTGGCCCAGGCCCGAAACTTCCGGGGACACCATGGGCACGCCGACCGGCTCGAACTCAATGGTCCGCAGGAGTTCCGGAACGTCGATGAACTTCGGCGTCAGCCCGCCGCGCAGGACGTTGTCCGACGACGCCATGACCTCCACCCCCAGCCCATGCAGGTACGCGTGCACGTTGCCCGCAGGCAGGTAGACCGCTTCGCCTGGTGACAACGAAATCCTGTTGAGCAGCAGCGAAATAAGGACACCCGGATCCCCCGGGTATTTCTCGTTGAGGCTGACCACGGTGGACAGCTCGGCCTGGTACGGGGCCAGCTGGGCACCCGAGATCAGAGCGGCCGCTACCAGTGCGGTGGCCTCGGAAACGGCTTGGCCGCCGGCGATGAGCCGTTCGAAGGCCTTCCGCAGCCCGGCACTTTCGTCGGCATCAGCGAGGTCTTCGAGCACGTCTTTGACGAGTTGCGGGACTTCTGATTCCACCAGATCAAGACAAGCGGCCAGGTGCAGCAGGATCTCCCTGGTCTCGGCCGGAGGACGGAACCCGCACAGGGCCTCGAACGGTGTCAGGGCGAAGATCATCTCCGGCTTGTGGTTATCGTCCCGGTAGTTCCGGTTGGTGGCGTCCGGTGCGAGACCGTCAGCATTTTCCCGTGCGAAGCCGGCCCTAGCCTGCCCGATGCTGGGATGAACCTGCAGCGACAGGGGCTGCGCTGCCGCCAGGATCTTGGCCAGGAACGGGAGCCGGGGCCCAAATTCGGCAACAGATGCTCCGCCCAGGTAATGCTGCGGGTCTTCGGCGATCAAGGCGTGCAGCGGGATTTCGGACCCGTCAGTCCGGCGGACGACGGAGGGGGAGTCAGGGTGGGCACCGATCCAGAGTTCGGCTTCCGGCCGTCCAGACTCCGTCCGGCCAAGGAGCCCGGCGATCGCCGTCGTCGAACCCCAGGCGTAATCGCGGAGGACGTTCTCAATCTCGTACACAGCCATGTCCATTTCTTCGGTCTGCAGGTCTGCAGGTCTGCAGGTTACTGGTCCAACGGGCGGGCTCTCAGGGCCTAGAGGGGAGCGCACTGGCCATTGGTGGCCACGAGGTCCCGGATCGCCTGTTCGTTGCCTTGGCTCTTGAGCTGGTTCAGCATGGCCTCGGTGATCGGTTCGCCGTCCGGCGTGGTGGTCACCGGGGTGAAGTCCGACGACGACGGCGGAGCAGGCGTCTGGCTTCCGACGGTTGCCGAAAGGGAAGCAGGCTGCCGCGGTCCTGACGCCTGAAGGTGGCCGGCGGAGACAGAGGGCGTCACGACAGTATCTGCCGGGGCACCCGCCGATTGGGCCGACGATGCCGAGGCAAGCAGTTGGTCCACCCGGTCATGGATGACGTCAAAGTCAGGGACAGTGGAGAAGGCGGCTGGGAAATCAGGCGGCCCAATCGTGAGCCGCTTGATGTCCTGGCCTTTAGCCTTGATGGCCAGGTCCACGAAACTTCCCAGCTGGGTGGCGGAGATATTCGACTCCACGACCTTGGTGCCGGCATTGGCGATGTCCTCGAACTTGGACAGGAGCGTGGCCGGATCGAGCTGCTTCAGCATGGCCTGCTGGACGCATTGCTGGCGCTGGATGCGGGAATAGTCGTCAACGAATTCCCGGGACCGGCCATACCAGAGGGCGTGAAAGCCGTCCAGCTTCTGTTCGCCGGCGGGAATCCAACCCTCAGGCATGCCGTGGATACCGTTGGCCTCATCCACCGTGGGTCCGCTGATGGGCACCCAGCCACCGGCCTTGATCCTGATGCCGCCCATGGCGTCGATGAGCTTGGCGAAACCGTCCATGTCCACCAGGACGTAGGCCTGCACCGTGATGCCCAGGGTTCCGGACACCGCTTCAAGCGTGGCCTGCGCCCCCGGGTCCGCAACACCCGGGTACAGGTCAGAGTGTTCGTTCGTGACCTCTGTGTTGATGGCATTGATGAGGCAGTCGTCGCCGCAGTTGTAGCCATCGGGATAAATCTTGCGCATGGGGGAGTTTTCGCTGAACTGGGCGTTCTGGAGATTCCGGGGGACGGCGATGATCGCGGTCTGCCCGCTCTTGGCATCCACGCTGAGCACCGAGAGGCTGTCCGGCCGCCGGCCGGTGCGGTCTGCGCCGGCGTCGCCGCCCATCATGAGGAAGTTGTAACGTCCGTCAACGGGCTCGATCGAGGGCCCGGTTGCGTTGAATATGCTGCCGATAGCGTTCCGGCCCACGTTCAGCAGGTAGGCAGCGTAGCCCAGCGATCCGCTGCTCAGTACCAGCGCCAGGATTAGTGCAATGCCGACGGCGGGACGCATCGGCGGTGCCAGCAGTACCGGGCGGATGAGCCGCAGGGTGTTGATGAACAGGACTGCCCAGCCGACGGCCAGGGCGGTCAGCAGGAGGACAATCAGCAGCGAGGCGAAGGGATTGGTAACGATGTTGATGAGCAGCGGCCGGTTAACCACCAGCAGCAGCAGGGCCAGCAGCAGCAGCGCCCAGGCGCACAGGGTGACCCGCAGTGCAATTCGTCCCAGCTTGCGGTCGCCGGCGACAATCTGTGCACTGCCCGGAACCACGAGGGTCATGAGCAGCAGGACGAAGGCGCGCTTCGTCCTGACAGGGAAGGAGGCGCCCGCAGGATACCTGACGGGGTCGGTCATGGCATTGACGGGGCTGGCCTTCTGCAGTTCGCTTCTGGACATGTCGCGGGCCTTAGCGGCTGCCCCGGAAGACGCCGTTGCCGTCCGCGAAGACTTCACTGACCTTCTGCCGTAGGCTGGCGCCCTTGCGCGTTGCGACGTCGTTGAGGTCCTGGGCGAACTCGAGGAGGTCCGCGCGAAGGGAGGCCGCCAGCTCGTCAGTCCCTGAAGCGAGCATGCGCACCGCGAGGAGACCGGCGTTGCGTGCGCCGGCGATTGAAACGGTGGCGACAGGAACCCCGGCAGGCATCTGGACAATGGACAGGAGCGAATCCATGCCGTCCAGGGTCTTCAAGGGGACGGGGACGCCGATGACAGGCAGCGGGGTGACGCTGGCGAGCATGCCGGGCAGGTGGGCAGCACCCCCGGCTCCGGCGATGATGACCCGCAGGCCACGTTGGTGCGCCGTCTGGCCATAACGGATCATCTCGGTGGGCATCCGGTGCGCCGAAACCACGTCGGCTTCGAAAGGAATCCCGAATTCGGCCAGCGCTTCTGCGGCCGCTTCCATCACAGGCCAGTCTGAATCGGAGCCCATGACCAGTCCCACTATCGGGCTGGGGGGAGAACTGCTGGCGGGGGTGGGTCCGGCGGTCATGCGTTCTCCTCTGAAATCCGTGGTGATTCTTCGGCCGGCACCCGGCCGTCCCGAATGATGCCCGCTACCCGGGTGGCGCGTTCCCGCAGGGAGTCGACGTCTGCTGTTGAAGTTCCCACCAGGTTGACGTGGCCGATCTTCCGGCCCGGGCGCACGGACTTGCCATAGCAGTGCACCTTGGCGGCCGGTTCGCTGGCCAATGCGGCGGGATAGGCCGAAAACAGGTCCTGGTTATCCCCGCCCAGGAAGTTCTTCATCACCACAACCGGGCCGAGGATATCCGTGGCACCCAGGGGGAGGTTGAGGACGGCCCGGAGGTGCTGCTCGAACTGGCTTGTCACCGAGCCGTCCTGCGTCCAGTGGCCCGTGTTGTGCGGGCGCATCGCGAGTTCGTTGATGAGGAATCCGGCACCTTTTCCTGGAGTTTCGAAAAGTTCCACGGCCATGACTCCGGTGACGCCGAGTTCATTGGCGATTCGTAGTGCCGCTTCCTCAGCGGCCGCGGCCACTTCCACGGGGATATCCAAGGCAGGTGCGATCACTTCATCGCACACTCCGTCAACCTGGATGGTGTGCGCGACAGGCCAGGCGCGGGCTTCACCGTCGGGCGTTCGAGCCACCAACGCTGACAGCTCCCGGCTGAACTCAACCTTGGCCTCCGCAAGCAAAGGGCTCATGGCCTCAAACCATTCTGCACTGGCGGCGGCATCCTGCGCGGATCCGACGATCCGGACGCCCTTGCCGTCATAGCCGCCGCGGGGCATCTTCAGGACGACGGGCCAGCCGGTCTCGTCGCCAAAGCTGATGAGGGCTTCCACATCGGCAACTGAAGCCCAAACCGGGTTGGGAAGTTCCAGCCTGTCGACGGCGGCGCGCATCACCAGCTTGTCCTGGGCGTTGACCAGGGCATCCGGTCCGGGCTGGACGTTCACCCCTGCTTCCTGAAGAGCGCGGAGGTGGCCGGTGGGCACGTGTTCGTGATCGAAGGTCATCACGTCCAGGCCCTCGGCGAACTCAAGCAGGGTATTGAGATCCTTGTAGTCGCCTACTGGAGAGGTGGAAACGGCCGAAACGGCTGAAACATCCTCTGCTTCAGCCAGGACGCGGAGTTCAAAGCCAAGGGCGGTGGCGGCGGGGGCCATCATGCGCGCGAGCTGGCCGCCGCCAACCACACCGATTACTGGAAAAGTCACAAGAGCCAGCCTACCGAAAAGCTCACGCGTTCCCTGCTTTCGCCCGCCATCCGGGCCGTTTTTCCGGTAGTCCGGCCCCTTACTTCCCGGTTTATGGGGCTGGAGTACAGGGAGTCCATGGGCTGGTCCACAGAAATCAGGGCTAAAATGGCCTGTGGCCGTGTGGCCCACAACTCGTACGGCCATGGAGGGTCATGTTTAGCGCACTTGCAGATCGTATCCGGGGGCTTGCCTCACTTTTTTGGCGTGAGGTGGCCAAATTCGGAGCCGTGGGCGGTGTGGCTTTTGTCATCGACTCTGCCGTTTACATTTGGCTGTTCACCGGGCCCATGCACGGCAGCGAAGTCTGGGCCAAGGCCCTGGCCACCGTCGTGGCCAGCATTTTCTCGTGGGTGGCCAATCGGTTCTGGACCTTCCGCCACCGGAAGCAGGCCAATGTGGTTCGCGAGGCGGTCCTGTTCGCCGTGATGAACCTGGTGGGGCTCCTCATCGCTTCAGGCTGCGTCTGGTTCGCGAAGTACATCCTGGACCTCAACGACAAGCCTTCGCTGTTTGTTGCCGGCAGCGTGGTGGGCCTTGTGCTTGGCACCATTTTCAGGTTCTTCGCTTACCGGTTCTGGGTTTTCAACGAGGAGCTGGACCAGGAACCGGAGTTCTCCCACGACCACGAGCTCATCGAGCTCCATCACCATCACCCAGCCGCAACAGCGGGCCAGGACGTGCGGTCGCCTGAAGGTGCGCGCGAAGGTGCACCGGAAGGCCCCGGTCGCCCGTAGCGTTCAAGGCTTAGCGTTCAAGGCTTAGTCGCCATGGATCCGTTCAGCGGCGAGGAGTTTGTCCGTCAGTTGGACGTCGGGGTGGGCAAGGACCACTGAACCGCCGCTTTGCCAGGCGCCCAGTGAGTCGGACAGGGCCGCTTCCAGGCCGTCTGCCGCGGGGACAAGGAGCCGGACTCCTTCCTCGTGGGACGCAGCGAACCCATCCAGCAGTTCCTCGTGGAGGTGCTGCTGGCCATCACGGCCGGTCACGGCACAGGTGGTTGCGGCAGGCTCGGCGTGGGCCATAAACACGTCGCCATGGGAGCGCACTTCGGAGGCATAGTCAATCGCGCCGGCCGGCAGATCTCCAGGCCACCGCATGGCGAGGGCAGGCAGCGCAACCGCAATGACGGCGTCGTAGTCTCCTTCCGTGGAGCCGGGCTGATCAGTGACAAGAAAATCCGCCTCGCCGCCGTCGAGAACTGTTTCCATGCCCACCTGCCAGGCAGCAAGGGCCCAGATCAACGATTTCCAGTGGACGGGCAAGTCAAGGCGCACCCGCATCCCTGGTTCGGCATCCAGTTCGTCCTGCAGTAGGTTGCTGGTCTTAGCCACCCAGTTGTCCAGCACCCTGCCAGAGAGCTCCACCCGCTCAGCCTCGGGCCCGTACCAGGTTAAGCGGGGCGATGTGGAGTGGCCGGAGCGCAGGGTTGTCATCAGTTCGATCGCCGGGATGCTCATGGCTACATCTTGCCACGGTGGCCGCCGGCGGTCACCGGCATCCATCGCTCACAGGGGGCCGCCCTGAGACTCCATGGCTTCACGAAAACCTTGTGATTCTAGTCACAGACTTTTCTCCTTTCGCTTGCCTTATAGTCACCGGGGCTGTAGTTTCCCCCGCTATCCGTAGGTTTCGGCGGCGACGACCAGAGTTCGGCTGGCCGGAATGCGGGGGCCGCGGAAAAATATTCGGGCGTGGCGTGCCCCTGTTGGCCGGAGAAGTTGATTATTATTCCGGCCACGGCTTGACTCACCGCTAGTTACACGCGTGTAATTAGACATCGAAGGCCATTGCGCAGAACCGGCACACAACCGAGCGTCGAAGTATTCAGGCAAGGGCTGCAACATCAGGAGGGTCGCATTGGGGCACGTAGAGCGTATCCATGAAGATGCTGTCGTTGCCGGACAGGCAACAGCAAAATACCGTGCACGGGGAGTGCCCAGCGACTGGTACGTGGATCCCGCGGATCCTGACGCTGCGGAGCGGTACAACCGCAACAAGGACTCCCTCCAGGATCAGGCTACGGCTTTCCTCGCGGCGCACGAAGCCCTCCTTGATGGCGGACATGATCCGGACGAGGACGACCTGGATCCGCCCATGGAACTGCAGACCCGCAACGCCGGGACCTCCCAGCCGGTGTGGATCGGGTTGCCTTTCGGGCAGGACTTTAACGACGAGGGCGAACTCGGCTGGCAGACTGACGCGCTGTGCGCACAAACAGATCCGGAAGCCTTCTTCCCCGAAAAGGGCGGATCGACGCGCGATGCCAAGAAGGTGTGCGGGGCGTGCAACGTGCGGTCACAATGCCTTGAGTACGCGCTGGCAAACGACGAACGGTTCGGCATCTGGGGAGGCCTTTCCGAGCGCGAGCGCCGGCGGCTAAGGAAGCGAGCGATCTGATTCTTCAGGAAGTGCACGTTACTGCCGTTGTGGTATCCCACAACGGCAGTGGCTATCTCCCCAGAACCTTGGCTGCTTTGGCCGGCCAGACCCGGCCGGCCGACTCTGTCATCGGTATTGACACCGGATCCCGTGACCATTCCGCGGTCCTCCTTGAGCAGGCTCTCGGCCCAGCGAACGTCATCAACGTCGCGCACGGCAAAGGCGGTATGGGAGGCGCTGTCCGCGCCGGTCTTGACGCGCTTGCGCCTTGGACCGGTCAATCCGAGCTTGCCGTCTCCGAGTGGATCTGGCTTATCCATGACGATGCCGCCCCTGCCCCGGAGGCTCTCGCTGAGCTTTTGGGCGCAGTCGAGCGCGCACCCTCTGTGACCGTCGCCGGCTGCAAGCAGCTGGACTGGCACGCCGGACGCCGGCTCATCGATGTCGGCCTCTCCACCAGCGGCTGGGCCGAACGCCTCACCCTGATAGATGCCGATGAGCTTGACCAGGGTCAATACGACGGCCGCAGTGACACATTCGCCGTGAATTCAGCTGGCATGCTGGTCCGCAGGGACGTCTGGGAGCACCTGCAGGGCTTTGACCCGGCCCTGCCCGGGACTGGCGACGACGTCGATTTCTGCTGGCGAAACCGACTGGCCGGACACCGGGTGGTGGTGGTGCCCACGGCGCGGATGTTCCATGTTGCGCACCGGCCCCATGCCTTGGGCAGCGCCTCGGCAGCCCGGAAGGCGCAGGTCCATCTCCGGCTCAAGCACGCGCCACTATGGAAGGTTCCGCTCCATGCCGTGGGGGCGCTGCTGGGCAGTATCTTCAAACTCGTGCTCAGCATCGCGGTCAAGGATCCCGGGCATGGCTTCACCCAGTTGGTTGCCACCTTCGCGGCTCTGGGGCGTCCCGCGGCCGTGGCGAGGGCCAGGCGCGCAGCCGCGAGGACGCGGCGGATCCGGCGCTCCGTGATCAGGAAGTTGCAGACCCCCAGGCGCGATGTCTGGAACCACCGCCGGTCGCTGATCGAAGCGCTGGGGGCCGATGACTCGTCCGATGACTTGGAGCAGGATCCCCTCGCAGACCAGCCCAGCGGCGATTCGGCCGATGACTTCGCGGCCCTGACGACCACCGAGCGGGGTTGGGTGGGGAACGGTGCGCTGGCTGCCCTCCTCATCGCCTCCGTTGCCTCCCTCCTCGGGCTCTCCGGATTGTTCCGGGCCGAGGCAGTGTCCGGCGGTGCCCTCATCCCGGTCTCGTCAACGCTCGGTGAAATCTGGCACCATGCCTCCAGCTGGTGGATCAGCCTGGGTGCCGGGCTTCCCGGTCGCGGAGACCCGTTTGGCTATGTGCTGTGGATCTTAGGCCTCGTCGGAGGAGGCGACGCCAACAGCGCCATGGCCTGGCTGCTCCTGCTTGCTGCGCCACTGGCCGCGCTTACGGCCTGGTTCGCAGCAGGGGCGCTGACCGTGCGGCGCCGTTTGCGCTTGGTCGCCGCTCTGTTCTGGGCTGCGGCACCCGCATTGCAGGTTTCGCTGAACCAGGGCCGCGTGGGGGCAATGCTGGCCCACATCATGCTTCCCCTTCTGGTACTGGCGCTGCTGCGGGCTACGGGGACCGCGGTGGGCCACGGCAGGTTTGTGCTGCCTTCCCCCGCAGACCGGAGATCTGCCGATAAGCCGCCGGCCAGGCCGGGAATCAACGGCATGCCGTCCTGGACCGCGGCTGCAGCTGCCGGCCTGGCCCTGGCTGTTGTCTGCGCCTCGGCGCCATCGCTACTGATCCCTTCGGCTGTCATCATCGTCCTGTGCGGAGTCACGCTTGGCCGCCGTGGCCGAACGGTGTGGTGGGCGCTACTTCCCGCGGCAGCGCTGTTCATCCCCTTTACGCTGTCCGTTCTCGACAGGCCGCGTGCGGTACTTGCCGATCCCGGCGTTCCGCTCGGGTTCGACGCCGCGCCGCTGTGGCAGCAAATGTTGGGCCGGCCCCTTCCCTTCACCCCCGACGGCGGCCTGGCGGGCCTGCCGTATTTCAGCGGCCAGCCAGTACCCTGGGCCCTCCTGCTGGCGCTGCTGGTGGGGGTTCCCGTGTTGCTCCTCGCAGCCGTGGCCCTCTTTATCCCCGGCAAACGGATCCGGACCGCACGGGCCCTCTGGGTCGCCGCGCTGATCATCCTCACGGGCAGTTGGCTGGCCGGTCATGTTGCCACCGGCGCAAGCGCGGATACGTTGGTGACGCCCTTCACCGGACCTGCGGTCTCCGCCGCCGGATTCGCCCTGCTCGGAGCCGGTCTCATCGGTGCCGAACGGTTGCTCGGCTTCGCGGACCGTGCCTCCTCCACAAGCTCGCGGCGGAACGTTCTGCTTCGTTCCGCCGTCGCACTGTCCATGGTCCTCCTGCTGGCCGGGCCTTTGGCCGGTATGGCCGCCTGGTCCGCGCAGAATCTGTTACGTTCAGCCGTCGCGGACCCTCCGGCGCAGGCAGCGGGCCAGGAAGCACTCGGCACGCCCCGGCTGGTTCAGGCCGGCGGCAGCCGGACCCTCCCTGCCACGGCCATTGACCGCGGAACCGGACCTGAGCAGACCCGCACCCTGATCATCACCACGAGGGAAAACGGGACCTTTGACGCGGCCCTGATGCGCGGCGCCGGAACCACACTGGACAGCCTGTCTGCCATTGCAGCCGCCCGGAACATCCTGGGGGAACCGGGAAATGAAACGGTCAGGGAGGATGACGACGCAACGTCCGCCATCCGTACTGTCGTTGCCACCCTGGTAGCTGGGCAGGGCGTTGACCCCAGGCCCGAGCTTGAACAGCTGGGCATTGGGTTTGTCGTCCTTCGCTCGGCTGACACCGCCGCCCAGCTGACTGCCAGCAGGATGGACGCCGTGCCCGGGCTCGTCGCCGTGGGGCTGACGG
The DNA here is from genome assembly GCF_018613805.1 of Arthrobacter sp. ISL-48. GTDB lineage: Bacteria > Actinomycetota > Actinomycetes > Actinomycetales > Micrococcaceae > Arthrobacter. The sequence goes on along the minus strand of NZ_JAGGPL010000001.1, from coordinate 324,779 downwards.
ATGTCGGCTGGCTTTGGCGGATAACGCCCCTGAAGCAGCCGGTGCTCCAGGCCGCCGACGTGGCCCATCGTGTACGGATAGTCGATGGCAAGGGAGCTCCGGTCGCGCTGCTCCCGTCAGGATATGACGACGTCGACACAGCGGTTCCGGCGGGATCGGACGGACGGCTGGTTGTGCTTGCCGAACGGGCCGATCCCGGCTGGACCGCTTGGCTTGACGGCCGGAAGCTCACAGCCACAACGTCCGGCTGGGCCCAGGCATTCACCTTGCCACCCTCCGCCGGCCAGTTGACCATCCGCTACGAAAACCCATGGGCGCTGTGGTCCGGAATCGTGCAGGTAACCGTAATCGCACTCACGGTCATGCTCGCGATCCCGATGCCTGCCCGCAGGCCCAATACAGGCCTGTCAAGGGACGAGGGCTCCTTGCGTAAGGAACACCAGAATGCATAAGGACACCGCCCGCACTGATGAGTCCCAGATCGATGGAACTCAGACGGACGCTGGAGACACGGATGCCCGGGCAAAGAACCGTCCGGCAGGACGCACGGCCGCGCGCAGGGGGGTCTTCACGGGCCTCCTGTCGGCTGTGGCGATCCTGGCTGCCGCCGGGGGAGTGGCGATTGCTGGATCGCTTGCACCGCAGCCGCTTGGAAACCGCAGCATCCAGCCCGCGCTGGCCGCAGTGCCGGCGGGCTCCAGCGTGGGCGTTTGTCCCGGGCCCGCCAGGCTGCTTGAAGGCACCGAGGCAGGAACTGATCCCCAATTCAGTCCTGTGTCCGCGACGGCCGCCAGCGCCGTCACGGGCGCCGTCCTAAGCGCCGCCGGTGGCACCTTGCCGGGCAGCCGGCTGTCTGCACTGGACGGCACAACCGCCGTCGAAATCGCCAAGGACAACGGCCAGCAAAGCGCGGCTGCCGGTCCGCAGGAGATGCTTGCCGGGGTGGTCGCAGGGCAAGCCGTAAACGGCGTCAGCGTCCTGAGGGCCGATCCCCAGTCGAACCAGAAACCCTCTGCTGCCGCCCTGATGGAATACAAAGCCACCGACGGGGACCTGCAGGGTTCGGCGGCCGCCAATTGCCAGCAGCCGTCCAACGACCTGTGGCTCGCCGGTGCCAGCACCACGGTGGGACGGACCTCGGTCCTGGTCCTCAGCAACGCTTCCAGTACCCCGGCCACCGTCAGCCTGGAACTCTTTGGAAGCAAAGGCCAGGTCCAGGCTCCCGGAAGCCGGGGTCTGCTGGTTGCCCCGGGGACCACCCGGTCCGTTGTCCTGGCCGGCCTGGCACCAGCAGAGGCCCAGCTCAGTGTCCATGTGCGCAGCACGGGCGGTCCGGTTGCTGCAACCATCCAACAGAGCGTCCTGCGGGGACTCACGGCCGGCGGCGTTGACTTCATCGCGCCCGGGACAGGCCCGGCCGCTCGCCAGGTGATGACCGGAGTGGATATCCAGGATGCCGGCGGTATCGCTGCAATGACCGGACAGAAAGGCTTTGCGGATGCCGGTCCTGCTCTCCAGCTGACCGTCCCGGGGCCCTCGGACGCTGTAGTGGAGGTCAAAATGTTCGGACGGGCAGGCCAGGAGGCCCTTCCTGGCGGCGGTGTGGTCACGGCAAAGGCAGGGGCGGTGACTGAGATTTCCCTCGCCGGAGTTCCAGCAGGCCACTACACGGTTTCCGCGAGCTCTGACGTGTCATTTGTGGCTGCGGCACGGGTCACGCGCGGAGTTAAGAGTGACGGGCCTTCCGACGTCGCCTGGTCCGCATCCGGCGGCAGGTTGGGCAGCCAGCATGTGGTGCCGGTGCCGCAGGGCGGGGAACGCATCCTGGTATTCGGTGCACTGGACAGCCGGGCCACCATCTCGTATGCAGCCATCACCGCGGATGGCAAGATCCACCCCGCTGCATCAGCGGACATCGCGGGGGAAACCACCACGTCCATCACAGTGCCGGAAAAGGTAGATGAGTCAGTGGTGGTGGGGTACGTGGTGTCCGCTTCCGGCGACGCCGCCTACGGCGCCTTGCTCCTTGAGCAAGGCGGACGGGAGGACATCTCGTCACTTGCATTCATGCCCGCGGCTTCAGGCCAGGAGAAGGTCCCCGTCACGCTGGGTTACTGAGTCCCGGCATTACCGAGGCGCTGGGTTGGTGGGGCTCCGGGTTATAGAGCAGTTCGTGCTCGAGATGTGAATACCGCTGCAACTGCGTCAGTAACGGCGCCTGTAGACCGGATCCAGCGTTTCCGGCGCCACGCCGAGCATCTCGGCGGTGTGTTCCACGACAACGTCATGGACGAGGTCCTGCAGTTCCTCGCGGCTGGCGCAGCCCTGTTCCACTACCCTGCGGTACAAGGTGATGACCGGTCCTTCGTCGGCGGTTGCCGGGGTGTAGGAACCCATCGGAGCCGCCTGGGCATCGGCCACGAGCTGTTCCAGCTGCGGCGGAATTTCGTCGACGGCAAACCGTACGCCGTCCAGTGTCTTGCCCCAGATATCGTGCAGGCGCTGTGCGGAGTCCAGCACCATGTCGTCAAAGCGGTCTGAGCGGGTGCGGTAGCCGGGATGCGTCGGCAGCATCAGTTCGCCACGCAGGCCACGGCCGTGCCGGTTGCGGCGGCGCATCGCAAAGCTTTTGCCCAACGTGCCCGAACCGGTGCCGTCACTGGGGACACCCGGGTCAGCCAACCGGACCGAAAAAGCTGAATCGTGGTTCGATGACTGCATACATTGACTCTAAACCCGGCGGAAGATTTACGCGACACAATCCACGTACACACAGTGGCGCGGCGTAAGGCGGGCAAATACGCCGAACCTGAAGGGACACCGAGTAGTCTGGGATGTCGTGGGAGCTATCCGTGAATGTTCAAGGTCAGCCTGCCGCCAGTCGGCGGTGGCTACCCTGACGTACGTCTATGCCGATTCCACAGCCGTGCTGGGGCCCCTGGCCACTTACGCTGAGCCGCATTGTTACGATTTGTGCGAGCAGCATGCCGGGTCCCTGACCGTGCCGCGGGGGTGGGAGGTCCTGCGCCTTGCCCTGCCGACCACACCCCAGCAGCCAGGGCCTGATGACCTCCTTGCCCTCGCCAACGCAGTGCGTGAAGCGGCCGCCCTTCCCGCGGACGCCCAGCCCTCGCAGACCCAGCGCTCCGTCCACTCAGTCCTGGAAGCGCCCGCAGGGACCGAAGGCACCCGTCGCGGCCACCTGCGCGTCCTGCGTGAACCGTCCTGAGGCCCTCTGGCGGTAGGCTGGAAGCTGCTAATAAGTCAGCCACCGGCGCAATCGCGCCCGTCAGGGAGCATCATCCATGCCAAAGATCAGTCCTGAACTGTTGTCCGTCCTGCGGTGCCCCGTGACCGGCTCGCCCCTGGTCCAGGAGGGCGACGAACTCGTCTCGACGGCGGCAGGGGAGTCGGGCGTCCCACTGCGCTACGCGATCGAGGACGGCATACCACTGCTCCTGCCTCCGGAACTGCTGCAGGCTGCCAACGCTGCCAGCTCTGCCGAGCACGACCCAGCCCAGCACGACGCTGTTGCCCGTCCGGCCGAAACCGCCTGAGCGCTACCTCCACGACTTACCGCCGACGTTTAATGACGTCGCCTCCATCGGACAGAGCAAAGGATTACCCATGACTTTTGATTACAAGGTCGCCGACATCTCGCTGGCAGAGGCTGGCCGCCACCAGATCCGTCTAGCCGAACACGAGATGCCAGGCCTGATGTCCCTCCGTGCGGAATTCGGCCCAACCCAGCCGCTCAAGGGCGCTCGTATCGCCGGTTCGCTGCACATGACGGTGCAGACCGCAGTGCTCATTGAAACCCTCACGGCCCTTGGAGCCGAGGTCCGCTGGGCCTCCTGCAACATTTTCTCGACCCAGGACGAAGCGGCCGCCGCCGTCGTTGTCGGCAAGGGAACCATCGAAGATCCCCAGGGTGTGCCGGTGTTCGCCTGGAAGGGTGAGTCGCTGGAAGAGTACTGGTGGACGGCCGAGCAGATCCTTACCTGGCCGGGTGCCGCGACCAATCCGGAGCTTGGTCCCAACATGATCCTGGACGACGGCGGAGACGCCACGATGCTGGTCCATAAGGGTGTCGAATTCGAGGCCGCAGGGGCAGTCCCCGCAACAGACGAGGCGGACTCCGAGGAATACGCGATATTTCTGGAAGTCCTGCGCAAGTCCATCGCGCAGGACCCGCAGAAGTGGACCCGAGCCGCCCGCAGCATCAAGGGCGTGAGCGAGGAAACCACCACAGGCGTGCACCGCCTTTACCAATTGGCCGAGCAGAGGAAACTCCTGTTCCCTGCCATCAACGTCAACGATTCCGTGACCAAAAGCAAGTTCGACAACAAGTACGGTATCCGCCACTCCCTGCCAGACGGACTGAACCGGGCCACCGACGTCCTGATGGGAGGAAAAGTCGCGGTGGTCTGCGGCTACGGCGACGTTGGCAAGGGCGCGGCAGAGGCCCTGCGCGGACAGGGATCACGTGTCATCGTCACGGAGATTGATCCCATCTGCGCCCTGCAGGCCGCCATGGACGGCTACCAGGTCGCCAAACTTGAGTCAGTGCTCGCACAGGGCGACATCTTTATCACCACCACTGGCAACAAGGACGTCATCATGGCCGAGCATATGGCCGCGATGAAGAACAAGGCCATCGTGGGCAACATCGGCCATTTCGACAACGAAATCGACATGGCCGGCTTGGCGAGGATCCCCGGGATCCGGAAGGTGGAGATCAAGCCGCAAGTCCATGAATGGGTATTCGACGGGGACGCCGCGAAAGGCCCCGGGCGGTCCATCATCGTCCTTTCCGAAGGCCGCCTCCTGAACTTGGGCAACGCAACGGGCCACCCCTCCTTCGTGATGAGCAACTCGTTTGCCAACCAGACCATCGCGCAGATCGAGCTGTGGACCAAGAAAGACCAGCCCGACGGCGACCGCGAGTACGGCAACCAGGTGTACGTGCTTCCCAAGATCCTGGACGAAAAAGTGGCCAGGCTGCACCTCGATGCCTTGGGTGTTGAGCTCACTGAGTTGTCCAAGGATCAGGCGGATTACCTCGATATCGACGTGGCCGGCCCGTACAAGCCGGAGCACTATCGTTATTGAGGCGTGACGCCCCAGGACCCAGGCCGGTGCGGGGCGCCCTGCAGCAAGGCTTAAGATCATTGCATGGAGTTTGAGTCTAAGCCCGGGTCAACGTCCGGGCCAGCACCGCGCCGCAGGGGAACTTTCAAGAAGATTGCCCTCCTGGCCGCGGTCTGCATCCTTGCTGCCGGCGGTGGCGTGTTCGCTGCCGTCGCCCCCGGGTTTGCGCGCGGGTCCATGGAGTCGGAAGCAGGGTCTGCCGTCCGTTCGGCCCCCGGTGTGGCGTCTCCGGTAGTTGCGCCAGTCAAGCTGGACGTCTCGCCGGCGGACGGCGCAAAGCAGGTCAACCCGGCGGCGCCGGTATCGCTCACAGTGGCGAACGGCAAGATTGAACGTGTGACCCTCACCAGCATGGCCGGGGAAGCGGTTCAAGGTGCCTTCGGTGCAGACGGCACCACCTGGTCGGCGGCCGGCCCGTTGAAGTTCAACGCGGACTACAGCTTCACTTACGTCGTAACGGACGGCGCGGCGCGTGAAACCAGCACCACGCGCAAATTCAGCACCGTTTCCAGCACCCACGAAGCAGACGCCGCCATCTACCCCCTTGACGGCATGAAGGTGGGAGTTGCCCAGCCGCTACAGGTCATCTTCAGCGAACCCGTGGTGAACCGGGCCGCGGTGGAAAATGCCATCAAGATCACCTCCACCTCCGGCCAGACGGGTGCCTTCCACTGGTTCAGCGACACCATGGTCCGCTACCGTCCGGAGGCATTCTGGGCGGCAAACTCCACCGTTACCATGGACATGCAGCTTTTCGGCGTTGACCTCGGCAACGGACAGATCGCCAACTTCAACAAGAAAGTCAACGTCCACATCGGGGACAAACGGGTGGCCGTTGCCGACGCCGCGGCGCACACCTTTACCCTGAGCGTCAATGACCAGGTGGTCAAGACAGTCCCTGTCAGCATGGGGTCCACACGCTTTCCCTCGGCCCGCGGCTACCTGGTGCTGATGGACAAACACCGGTACGACCACTTCGTGGCCGACAGTATCGGGCTCAAGCCAGGTGACCCTGCCTACTATGGCGAAGTGGACGTGCAGTACACCATCCGTCTCACCTTGAGCGGGGCCTATATCCACCAAGCGCTGGACTCTGCGTTCCCCTACATCGGGAACACGAATGTCTCGCACGGCTGCATCGGCTTCGCCCCGGACGGGGCGGCCTGGGTCTTCGACGCCATGACCACAGGTGACGTTGTTCAGGTCATCAATACCGAGGGCGACTACGCCGCCTATGACGACGGCTACGGCGACTGGAACATCCCCTGGGCTCAGTACGACAACTAGAGACCGGGCACGACAACTAGCGTCAGGATCCGAACGGCAGGCGGTCCAGCCGTTCACCCGTTGCGGAATTACGGCGGCGGGCATGCTGTAGCCTCGTCAGTTCGCGGTTGCGCCGCTCCGCGATGACAGCCGCCAGATAGTCGTCCGGGGTCGTTCCCGGCGGCGGGGGCGGTGCCACATGCCGGGCGAGCTCGGAGGCAATGGAGTTGGCCATTCCCGCCCGCGACAGCGGAGACATCCGGCTCGCCTGTCGAATGAACTGGGAGGCCTGACGGGCTGTCGTATCAGGAATCCGCCCGATGTCCGCGGCCGCTGCCCATGGCCGCAGCCGCGGCGGGACAAAAACCGGCACCGCAGCTTCGACCGGCACGCGGGAGCGCAGCGCGTACGTTCCGGCGAGGATGTCGCCCAGCCGCTTGGACCTGTCGTTGAAAAGAGCCACTGCAATGGCCAGGCCGCCGAGGGTGAGGTAAATTTCCAGGAAGCCCGTCAGCCCACGGATCACGGCATGCCGGAAGCGAATGGCCCCGCCGTCGTCACGGACAACCCGCAGCCCGGCCGCCAGTTTTCCAAGCGAGAGCCCCCTGCTCAGGGTCTCTACGGCCACCGGGATGATCACGAAACAGAACACGATACTGACCAGCGCCAGGGCGCGTGCAGCGGCGTCATCAAGTTCCGGGCCGGCAGCGGCAAGGCCTATCAGGACCAGCACCAGCAGCACGACGTTGACCAGGACATCCAGCAGAAGGCCTAAGGCGCGGGCGGCGAAAGACGCGGGGCGCAGTTCCAGGACAACGGCCTCGCCCGTGACGATTGAACTCAAGGCAGGTTCCCATTCCTCGCGATTCATCCTGCGGACGCTCACAGTCTAGTGGGGTGCGGCTAGGCTGATGCCGTGGATATGGATGCCTTCTCCGCAGTGAACGCGGACAAATGGTCCAGGTTGCGTGAACTCGCCTTCAAACGGCGGCTCAGCGGCCCGGACGCCGACGAACTGCTCCGGCTGTACCAGGCGACATCAGCGCATCTGTCTCTCATCAGGTCGCTCGAACCGGAAAGCGGCCTGTCCGCGTCGCTGTCAGCTACCCTCGCGCAGGCGAGGACCCGCTTCACGGGTGCCCGATCGAATTTCACGGCGGACCTGGCGCGCTTTTTCGTGGTCGCGCTGCCGGCTGCGCTGTACCGGCTGACTTGGCTGACGCTGGCTTGTGGAACCGTGTTCATCCTGGTCGGCAGCGCTTATGCGTTGTGGATAGGCAGCTCCCCGGATGCCCTGCGCTCCCTGGCTTCCGATTCCTCCGTCAGGCAGTACGTGGAGGAGGACTTCATCGGCTATTACTCGGAAAACCCGGCGGCGTCCTTTGCAGGTGCGGTGTGGACTAACAATGCGTGGATCAGCGCGCAGGCGGTCGCCCTGGGCATCACGGGGATATGGGTGCCCATGATCCTGTTTAGCAACGCCAAGGGCGTGGGGATCGCTGCCGGGATCTTCGCTGCGACAGGCAAATCTGATGTTTTTTACAGTTACATCCTGCCGCATGGGCTGATGGAATTGACCGCAGTATTCATTGCCTGCGCTGCCGGATTGCGGATCTTCTGGGCCATGGTCTCGCCCGGTGCGCGCACCAGGGGCCGGGCCGTGGCCGAGGAAGGCAGATCCCTGATCACCGTGGCACTGGGGCTGGTACTCGTGTTGTTCGTCTCGGGTCTCGTTGAAGGATTCGTCACGCCCAGCCCGCTCCCGGTGTGGGCGAAAATCGGCATTGGCTCCATCGTGCTCGCTGTGTATTGGCTCTATGTCCTGGTCTGGGGCAGACGTGCCTACCTGGCCGGTGCCCGCGGGGACCTTGGCGCCGGGGACGCCGGTTACACCGAAATAGCTGCCTGAATCCGAAGCCTCGGGTGTGGCACCTCGCCGTCCCCGAGGGCCGGACGGTAGGCTCGTCAACAGATACTTGGCGCTGCCGGACTTGAGCCGGGGCGCGGACCCCAACGGAAGTGACGCTGCAGTGAACGACAATTCTTCGACACCTGCCAAACGCGCGGAACCGCAGCCGGATCCCGACCAGGACAACCCGGCGGACACGGAAGAGCCCGCGTTCGCCTGGATGAACGCCACCAGCAGCTCCGGCAGCCCCCGCGCCTCACAGGGAGCCGCCCCTTCCGACGCAGTGTCCGATGCAGACTCTGCCACGCTCCAGCAGTCTGAAAGCCGGGCCGACCGGAAAGCGGCGGAGGCCGCCGTCGAACCTTCCGGCGCCTCTGAACCTTCCGGCACCACCGGACTTGGCAGCGCTCCCGGACCTGCCAGGCATGGAAGTAAGCCGTTCAACGAGCCGCTCCCCACGTCGGCTTTGCAGGTACGTCCCCCACAGGAGGAAGTGGAGCGGCGCAATGCCCAGCGTGAAAGTGCTGCGAACGCCAAGCCAATCGCCCCGCGCATCATGCAGATCCTCCTGGCCGTGTTCTATCCGGTCATCCTGTTGGTGCTGGCGGTCCGGGCGGTGACCAGCCCGCTGTTTCTCTGGGCGGAATACACCCGGCCCGGATTTCCCGGTGACGGCTATGGCTTCAGCACCGATGACAGGATGACCTACGGCTCGTACTCCGTTGACTACCTGAGCAACTGGGCAGGGCCTCGCTACCTCGGCGAACTGGTCAACCGCAGTGGCGACAAGCTCTTCAAGGATGGCGAAGTCAGCCACATGGCGGACGTGAAGTCTGTGATCCTGTCCACCTTCGGCGCCGGTGCGGTCCTGATCCTGTTAAGCATCGTGGCCATCGTTTACCTTCACCGCCGCAGCACGGGCGGAGTGCGCCGGGGACTGTTCGCAGGTTCCATCGTTACCCTGGTGGTCATCCTGGGCCTGGGCACGCTGGCTGTTCTGGGCTGGCAGCAGTTCTTCACGGACTTCCACCATATTTTCTTCGCCAACGGGACATGGACGTTCTCCTTGGACGACACGCTCATCAGGCTGTTCCCGGGGCAGTTCTGGGTTGACGCGGGAATCGTCATCGGCGCGCTGGTGTTCCTTGCCTCAGTGCTGACACTGATCCTCACGTGGCCCACGCGCCGCCGGCGGGGTCTGGTTATCGACCGTACGGCCGTGCCCGCGGTCTGATGCCGTCCTGGCCTAGATCCACGATGGCATCCACATCCGGTATCGCCAGTCCTGGTAGGGGATGACTTCGGCGGTCCATACCGGGTAGAAGAAGGCGGACAGCAGGACCGCGCCGGCCACGAAAAGCACCACGAGGTAGAGCCCGGAGCGCCGGCGCCAGGGCGGATCAGTATCCCGGCCCAGGACAAGGCCCAGGCAATACACCAGGGCCAGGACCAGGAATGGTTCAAAGGACACGGCGTAGAAGTAGAACATGGTGCGTTCGGGGTACATGAACCACGGCAGGTAGCCGGCGCCCACGGCCGCCAGCACCGCCCCGGCCCGCCAGTCCCGGCGCCCGGCCCACCAGAAGAGGAGCACCACCAGGGAGATCGCTGCGCTCCACCAGACGATCGGGTTTCCCACTGAGAGGATGGCAGACGTGCAGTTGGCTACGTTGCAGCCCGGGGTTCCCTGCTGCGGCGATTCGTAGAAGAACGAGGTCGGCCTGCCCATCACCAGCCAAGTCCACGCGCTGGCCTTGTAAGGGTGGTCCGCGCTGAGCCCCTGATGGAAGTTGTACGCCTCAAGATGGTAGTGGGCCAGGGAGCGCAGAGAATTTGGCAGCCACCCCCACTCGGCCGAGGGGTTGCTTTCGGCCCAGTGGCGGAAGTAGGCACCGTCCGAACGGAACCAGCCCGTCCAACTTGCCATGTACACCAACGCGGCCACCGGCACGATGCTCAGGAAGGCCGGTAGCCCGTCCTTGATGATGCCGCCACTGGTCCAGCCTCGGATGCCCGCGACGCGGCGGGCGCTGAGATCCCACAGGACAGTGAGGAGCCCGAACCCGGCGAGGAAGAACAGCCCGGACCATTTGGTACCCACGGCAAGGCCAAGGCAGACACCCGCCGCAATCCGCCACCACCGGACGCCGAGCCACGGGCCGGCCAGCAGTTGTCTGGGGGAGGGTCGCCCGTCCTTGGCTGCAGCCGCCTGCCGGCCCAGCCGGACGGCGAGCCGGCGGCGCCCGTCGTCGCGATCCATGAGCAGTGCGCCGAACGCAGCCAGGATCCAGAACATCAGGAAGATATCCAGCAGCGACGTCCGGGACATCACCACATGATGGCCGTCAACGGCCAGCAGCAGGCCTGCAGCGGCGGCGAGCGGAAGCGAACGGAAGAGTTTCTGCGCGATGAGGGTGAGCAGGAGAATGGACACAGTGCCCGCCAGCGCCGCAGCGAAACGCCAGCCAAACGGATTGTCGGCGCCGAAGAGCCACATGCCGCCGGCGATCATCCACTTGCCCACTGGAGGGTGGACCACGTATTCGGGCGTGTTCAAGAGGACGGCCGGATTCCCGGCGTTGAAGGAGTCGTTGGCCTTGTCGGGCCAGCTCCGTTCATAACCGCTGATAAGGAACGAATACGCATCTTTGACGTAATAGGTCTCGTCAAAGACCAGGCTGTGCGGTGTGTCCAGTCTGACGAAGCGGAGAATTCCGCCTATCACCGTGGTCAGGACGGGCACCAGCCAGAACCACAGCCGCAACGACGGCGGATAGTCGCGCCAGCTGCGGATGCAACCGACAAGCCGCTCCTGGAGGGCTTCGGCGGAGAAAGCCTGGTCCGGGCGGCTGATCCAGGGCCGGCTGCCAAGGCTGCCTCCTTGGGCTGCCGTTTCCCGTGAGCCGGGGGATGCGGCCGGGGCGGCTTGGCCGGCCTCGGCAGGCCGCGTGGAGGTCTGCGTCACGTGCCCCATGCTACCTTTTGCAACTGGTACCGCCTGCCAGCAGTAGGCTGGTGGCGTGGAACCTAACCCGAGCACTTCCCCCGATTCCGGCGCAACAAACTCCTCCAGTGCAACAGGATCTTCCGGCCCCGGCCGGATTGTGCTGGCGGCTACACCGATCGGGAACACCGGGGATGCGTCCGCCCGCCTTATTGAATTGCTGGCCACTGCGGACATTGTGGCAGCGGAAGACACCCGGCGCCTGCATCGGCTGGTTCAAAGCCTGGGAGTAACCGTAGGCGGCCGCGTGATCAGCTACCACGAGCACAACGAGGCCACCAAGACGGCGGAACTGCTGGACCAGGTGCGGACCGGCAAAACGATGGTCATGGTCACCGACGCCGGCATGCCCTCAGTTTCGGACCCCGGCTTCCGGCTGGTGGAGGGCGCCGTGGCTGCCGGGCTCACTGTGACGGCGGTCCCCGGCCCGTCGGCTGTGCTGACTGCCCTCGCCTTGTCCGGCCTGCCCACCGACCGGTTCTGTTTCGAAGGATTCCTTCCGCGCAAAGCAGGGGAGCGGGCAGCGCGTCTCGCGGATCTCGCCGCGGAGCGCCGGACGATGGTGTTTTTCGAAGCGCCACACCGCCTTGAATCAATGCTGCGGGCACTGCGGGAGCGCTTCGGCACGGACCGGAGGATCGCAGTTTGCCGTGAACTGACCAAGACCTACGAGGAGGTCATCCGGGGGTCCGTGGGTGACCTGCTGCTATGGGCAGAAGGCAACGAGGTCCGAGGGGAGATCGCAGTGGTCCTCGGCGGTGCACCCGAGCAGGCCCCCGGCACGCCGGAAGACCATGTCGCGGCGGTGAATGACTTGGTATCACAGGGAATCCGGCTCAAGGAAGCGGTGGCCGCCGTCGCGGAAGACGTCCGCGTGAGCAAGCGTGAGCTCTACTCGGCGGTGCTGGCGGCGCGCTGAAATCAGCGTTGACTCACCTCTGAAAACCGTGGGACAAACCGTCCGCAAGACCCCCGCCGTTACTGTGCAGCTGCACAAAGGTCCCGGGATTCCGTAGTGCGTCCAGGCGTAGACCCTGAGCGGGTGCGGCAGTAGTCTGGCAGTTAATCAGCCACTTGGCGGACCATTCGGTCCACGACACGAGGCTGCAATTAACCTTACTGACGAGGGAGTCATCGTGACTGTCACTGCACTGCCAGCTGTTACCGCAGAGCGCGAGAGCGAACTGCTGGCCTCCGTTCCCACCGGCCTGCTGATCAACGGCGAGTGGCGGCCCGCTGCTTCGGGGAAGACCTTCGAGGTTGAGGACCCAGCGACGGGCAAGGTCCTGTTGAGCCTTGCCGACGCCGGCCCGGAAGATGGCGCTGCTGCTCTCGACGCCGCCGCCGCCGCGCAGGAGTCCTGGGCGAAGGTCCCGCCGCGTGAGCGCGGGGAGATCCTGCGCCGGGCGTTTGAGCTGGTTACGGGGCGGGCCGAGGATTTCGCGCTCCTGATGACCCTCGAGATGGGCAAACCGCTGGCCGAAGCCCGCGGTGAGGTCACTTACGGCGCCGAGTTCCTGCGCTGGTTTTCCGAGGAAGCCGTCCGCGCCTTCGGCCGCTACTCCGTGTCCCCGGACGGGAAGTCACGGCTGCTCGTGACAAAGAAGCCGGTTGGCCCCTGCCTCCTGATTACGCCGTGGAACTTCCCGCTGGCGATGGCCACCCGCAAGATCGCCCCGGCCGTGGCCGCTGGCTGCACCATGGTCCTTAAGTCCGCGAACCTGACGCCCCTGACCTCGCAGCTCTTCGCAGCGGTGATGATGGAGGCGGGGCTGCCCGCCGGTGTCCTGAACGTCATCCCCACCTCCACCGCCGGCGCCACCACGGGCCCGCTGATCAAGGATTCGCGTCTCCGCAAGCTGTCCTTCACCGGTTCAACCGAGGTGGGCCGGCGCCTGCTGTCGGACGCCTCGGAGACCGTCCTGCGGACCTCGATGGAACTCGGCGGCAACGCCCCTTTCGTCGTGTTCGAGGATGCCGACCTTGACGCCGCCGTCGCCGGCGCGATGCTGGCGAAGCTGCGGAACATGGGAGAGGCCTGCACCGCCGCCAACCGTTTCGTCGTCCATGAGTCCGTGGCAGAAGAGTTCGCGGAGAAGTTCGCCGCGAAAATGGCGGCAATGACCACCGCCCGTGGCACGGAGGAAAACTCCAAGGTGGGGCCGCTGATCGATGCCAAGAGCCGGGACAAGGTCCACGAACTCGTCTCCGACGCCGTGGCCTCCGGCGCGCGGGCCGTCCTGGGCGGCGCACCCGTGGACGGGCCGGGCTACTTCTACCAGCCAACCATCCTCGCCGGCGTGGCCGAGGGCACCCGCATCCTGTCCGAGGAAATCTTCGGCCCCGTCGCCCCGATCACCACCTTCACCAACGAGGAGGAGGCCATCAGGCTGGCCAACAATACGGAGTACGGGCTGGTGGCCTACGTCTTCACCAAGGACCTCAACCGGGGACTGCGGATGGGCGAGAGGCTCGAGACCGGCATGCTGGGCCTCAACGCCGGCGTGATCTCCAACGCTGCCGCACCGTTCGGCGGCGTCAAGCAGTCCGGCCTGGGGCGCGAGGGCGGACTCGAAGGCATTGAGGAATACCTCTACACCCAGTACATCGGCATCGCCGACCCGTACGCTGGCTGACCGCAGCAAGGGGTCCATCACTGCTGGCCCCTAACATCAGGCTAGCCTTCACTCAAGTGCCGTAACCCGTTGAGCCCTTTGGACCACGCCCGCGCGGCGGCTTGCGCCGTACGCCGGGACTGCCGGCCCAGCGCCCTTAACGGTGCGGTCAGGATCCGTCCCCACCGGCCCATGATCGACGGCGGAAGCCAGTCGGCACGGAGCCGCCGGGACAGCGGGACATTGCCCCGCAAAGACTGTTGCACCGCTGCGATCCGGAGGGCCATGCTTTCTTCCCCGCCGGAGGCGACAGCTGGAGCCTGCCGGCCTGTCGCCGGACCAGCTGCTGCCCCGTCACTTGCTGTCCCACCGGCCGGCGGTGCATCCTGCCGGGAAGGCGGGCCATACTTCCGGCGTTCGAACTCGGCGGTGAGCGACCTCACAGCCTGGTGCCCGGCGTCGTCAATTCCGCGGGCTTCGCCTAGGAGCGACGAGCTGCGGAGCCGCTCGGAGTACCTTCGCGGCGTCTCGCTGGGGCCCGGCGGGAGTCCGTAGTCGGCGCCAAGGTCCAGGAGTTCGGACCAGGCCGGCGGAACCGGGTCGCTGGCGCCAGGGTCCCGGCGTCTCAGCCTCCTGGCACGCACACCCACCCGGACCAGTCGGGGGGATGCCGCAACAAGCATCAGGCCAAGGAAGCCTGCCGTCCCCAGCAGCCAAGGCAGCAGCTGGGACGGCCCTGCGGCGCTGCCGCCGCCGGCGCCAGGCACGGGGAGCGGCGTAGTGCTCGGTGCCGGACTCGCGGAAGCTGCGTCCGACAGGAACAGGTCGTCGTTGTTTTGAATTGCTGTGGAATCCGGCGCGGACAACTCGGTAGCGTAGTCCGGAACCACGCCCCGTGAAGGCGTGGGTTCAAAAGGAACCCAGCCGAGGCCCTGGAAATAGAGCTCCGGCCACGCGTGCGCGTCCCGGGCATCTACCTCAAACTCCTTGAGAGCTCCCTGCCCGGCTACCGTGACGGTAGCTCCGGTCAGCCTGCCCGGTGCGTAGCCGACCGCGATCCTGCTGGGGATGCCTTCGAGCCGCGCCATCACTGCCATGGCAGACGCGTAATGGATGCAGTACCCGCTTTTTTGTGTCAGGAAGTCCGCGAGTACCGACAGGCCGTTGCCGTCATAGCCGCCCTGGACGGGGGACTGGAGGGAATAGCTGAATTCAGCAGATCGCAGATATCTCTGGATGGCCATTGCCTTCGCATAGGACGTCCCGCTGGTGCTGGTCACCGAATCGGCGGTGGTCCGGACGATATCCGGCATGTTGCCTGGAATCCTGGTGAAGTCCTCGGAGATGCCGCGCACCGCCCCGGAGGAACGCGCGAGGAGCGCTGCCGTGAGCTTGGGGACGGACGACACCACGATGTACTGCTGGCTCCTTGAATTGGTGTCAGTTGCCTTGATGCTCAGGGTCGCCGGGTCCCAGGTCCAGCGGCCGTTGAGCCCGCCCACGGATTCGGGCGCGTAAGGCGCCGGAAGATAGGGACTCGTGAAGGTTCCGGTGTCCACCGCCGTGACCTGGCGGAGCTGTTCCTCGGCGAGGATCTCGTAACCGGTCTCGATCTGTCCCGCCAGGGGTAACCGTGTCCCGTCTCGGTCGTCCGGGCCCCAGGAGTCGCCGTCGAAATTGTCCACAGTGACTGACCGCAGGTACAGCGGAGTGGCAGCGTTTGTGGCGTAGGTGATCCGTCCGCTCCCTGATGGAGTGCGCAGGCTGTTACCCAGCGTGATCATGGGATTAAGGCCCGTGGATGTACCCCAAGGATTCATCCGTGAGCCCTGCGGAAATGTTCCCTGGTCAAAGCCCGGAATGGCCAGGGGAACAATGAGGGTGGCAACGAGCGCTACTGCCCCGGTCAGTACAGCACGCTTCAGCTGGCCGGGGTTGCGGGCGGTGTCCGCGGGGGTCCGGGCATCGGGAGTAAACCATTGGCTGCACGCGAGGATCAGCAAGTAGCCGGCCACGGTGGCGCTGAAGCCCCAGAAGCCAGCACTCTGCGGCTTAACCATCGCGGGAACCACAAGGATGGCCAGGAGTCCCACCCCTGTGGTTGCAGGCATGCCCAGTGGGACAGCCAGGGCATCGACCAGGATCACGGCGAGGCCCAGTACGGCGCACGTCACCATCACTATCCCTGCGTTCGGGGCTACCGGTGCGCTTTCCGCCAGTACCGTCTCGCTGGCACGGCGGATGAAACGCTGCAGGTCCTCGATGGTAGTCCCGGAGGGGATGAACCCGGCGATGCTGGAACCGCGGAAGAAGGTGAAGGTCAGGATGGCTGCGAGGGAGGCGAAACCTCCGGCGGTGACCATCAGGGGCTGAGCCCTGACGGCGCGCAGGGCAGCCATGACCAGGCAGACGACCAAGACGGTGGTCAGGACCGGAAAGTACCATGCCCAGCCCCTGAGGACCCCGTTGAGGGACAGCGCGGCGCCGCATACGGACAGTGCGATGGCCCCGGCCATGGCCCACGGGTACGCCCCCACCCGCCCGCGGCTGGCCGCCAATTCAGTGCCGACGGTAGGTTCAGGCTGTGTCCGGGACGCATTCCGTTCAGGTGCAAGTGTCACCGCGCCACCCCCGCACCACGCCGGACGTCAGCCGCAGCCGCGGCCAGGGCCGGTCCGCCCTGGTCAAAGTGGCTCCACGCCGTGGGGACGGAAACGGACGGTGCCACCGCGACGGCACGCCAGCCGCCCTGCCGCAGCGCCTCCAGCACATCCTCGAATTCCGAAGGCCGCTCGGCAACAATAATGGCGAAGGCGTTGGCTCCGTAGCCGGCCGCCGGAGCAAGCGCGGTGGCTTCAGCCAGCGGGATCTGGCCGAGGACGGCGATGAGTGGCCCGCGCATGCGGTGCGCCGAGAGCTTGTCCATCAGGTGGTCGTCGAACGGCGCGGGACCGGAGTCCTGCGCACCGCCGTGCTCCCGGCCGGAACCACTGGCGTCCCTGTGGCCGGAGCCGCGGCGCCCATGATGCGGTCCCGAGAGCTGGATGGCCGCAAGGCTTTCTGCAATTGACTGCAGCCCTCCCGTGCCCGAGTACTCCTCGGTCTCAGGTTCCGGCGCCGACGGCGACCGCAGGAAAGCAGCATCGCCGCGGACATCCAGCAGGCGCAGTGCATAGTTGCGCTCCGCCAGGTGGGCACTGATGGACATGGTGGCCACCACGGCCCACTCAAAGTCGTCGCTGCTGACCATCTCGTGGCCATCCGCCCCTGCGTATCCACCGAAGCCGGACGCGGACCCGCCGGAAAATGCCATGAACCTCTGGTCCAGGATGATGGTGGCTTCAGGCGTAGTCACGGATTCTTCCTGCCGGACCATCAGCGCACCGTGCCGGGCGGTCGCAGCCCAGTGGACCCTGCGCATAGGGTCGCCGTGGCGGTATTCCCGGGTCATGACGTCGTCGTCGCTGGGGTTTGCCCGGATCCTGGTGGCTGTGACGCCGTCGTTGCCGCGCGCTCCGGCGAGGCCCGTGACGGGGAGCTCGACGGCGGCCGGTGTGACGGTGAGCACATCGCCGTCGTCGATGGCCTGGCGATGCAGGGCGAGCCCGAAGGGGTCCGTGAACTCTGCCGTTACCGGGCCGATGACGAACTGGCCGCGTTTTGCCGAGCGCAGCTGGTATTCATACCTGCTGGTGCCGCCGGTGGCCGACCGTGCCGGGAACCGGAACGCCGGAGATTCCCCGAACCGTGGGGGAAGCCGCTCCTCCATCGCCGCCCGGCCCGCACCATTCCCGGTCCTTGCCACCGCCAGCCGCACGCTGGTGGCAGATGACGTTTCCACAGGTGACGGGTTGAACTCGCGAAAAACGCGGAAGCGGGGCTTGACAAGCCGGATTCCGGCCAACGAAACCAGGGGAAGGGCGATGAGAAGGACGCTCAGGCTTAGCAGGTCCCGCCGGCCCATGACCTGGGCCAGCAGAAGGGACACAGCGCCGGCAGCGAGGAGTCCCCAACCACGTTGGCTGAAGATGTGCCTAGGCAGCCGGTCCAGGAGCGCCATGGGGTTTCTTGCCTAGTGGTTCCCGCGCAGCCGGGAAGCGGGAGGCGTCCGGGGTGCAGACCGGGCAGGGGCATCCGCCAGGTCCTGGCTCACTGGAAGCCTTGACAGGATGCCGTGGAGCACGCTGCGCGGGGTCTCACCTGCGCTGCTAGCCTTGCGGTCCAGGATGATCCTGTGGGCCAGCACGGATTCGGCCACATTGGAGACGTCGTCCGGGAGCACGAAGTCGCGTCCGTCAAGTGCCGCGGTGGCTTTCGCGGCGCGGAGCAGCTGAAGCATGGAGCGTGGACTGGCGCCCAGACGGAGCAGGGGGCTTTGACGCGTGGCCCTGCCCACGGACACTGTGTACTCCTTGACTGCCTGTGACACGTAAATCTGCTGGACCGTGGCAATCATTGCGGCGACGTCGGCCGCTGTGACCACCGCTGAGACCTTGGCCAGAGGCGACGTTGCCTGGTGGGTCTCCAGCATTTCGATTTCCGAGTCTCTATCCGGATAGCCCATGGAAATCCGTGCCATGAAACGGTCACGCTGGGCCTCGGGGAGCGGATACGTGCCTTCCATCTCGATGGGGTTCTGGGTGGCCACCACCATGAAGGGCTCGTCAAGCTTGTAGGAGTTGCCGTCCACCGTAACTTGGTGCTCCTCCATGCACTCAAGCAGGGCTGACTGCGTCTTGGCCGAGGCACGGTTGATTTCATCCCCGATGACGATGTTGGCAAACACCGCGCCTGGACGGAACTCGAACAACCGGGATGACTGGTTGTAGATGGAAACGCCCGTGACATCGGACGGCAGCAGATCTGGGGTGAACTGAATGCGGCTGACCGTGCAGTCGATGGTCTTTGCCAACGTCTTGGCCAGGAGGGTCTTGCCCACGCCGGGTACGTCTTCGAGCAGCAGGTGGCCCTGTGCCAGCAGGACGGTCAGGGCCAGCCGGGCTGCTTCCGATTTTCCGTCTATCACGGTGTTGACCGCGTCCAGGATGCGCTGGCTGGCCGAATGGAATGATGCTGCGTCCATGGCCGGCGCCTTGTGCCCGTTCAACTGGCTGACCGGTTCCGTGACCTCGGCGAAGTTGCGGCTGGCAGGTTCAATTTCATTGACGGCGGTACGTCGCTGGGTATCCATCGGCAACCTTTCAGCCCGGGTATCACCTGGGACGGGACAGCAGGCCTGCCTTCGCCCGTCGGTGGGCGTTCGCATACTGTTCGTAACCAGACTACTAACACAACTGCCATGCCTGACAGAGAGTTCCAGTAATTCTGCGGGCATCCGCCGAAGCTAGGCTAGGGGGATGTGCAATTCGCTGATTCCCGCCGCCTATCGCGATTCGCGGACGGAGGGCACTGCCGTAGCCGGGCGTCCGGGACAGCGGGATTTTCCGCCTGCGCCCGAGCCGTTGCCGGTACCCGTGATGGACAACCACACGCACCTCGACTTCCCCGACGGCGAGGCGCCGGTGGGAGTGGCCGCGGCGCTTGACGCAGCCCAGGCCGTGGGGGTCCAGGGAGCTGTACAGGTGGGTTGCGACCTGGCATCCTCGCGTTTCACTGTCGAGGCCGTTGGCCTGGACCGCCGTTTGCTGGGAGCCGTGGCTCTTCATCCCAATGACGCCCCGGAGTACGCCTTACGCGGAGAGCTGGACGACGCGTTGGCGGAGATTGAGCAGCTGGCCGCCCATCCCAGGATCCGTGCCATCGGCGAGACCGGGCTGGACTTCTTCCGCACAGAAGGGGAGGGCCTGCTAGCCCAGCGGTACTCTTTTCGGCGGCACATTGACATTGCCAAGCGGCTGGACCTGACCCTGCAGATACATGACAGGGACGCCCACGAGGACGTTGTGAAGGTACTGCGCGAAGAAGGGGCGCCCGAACGGGTGGTTTTCCACTGCTTCTCAGGCGATGAGGAACTCGCGAAGATCTGCAATGAGGCGGGCTGGAACATGTCCTTCGCCGGGACGCTGACCTTCAGGAATGCTGCGAACCTGCGTGCGGCGCTCTCAATGGCGGACCCTGACCTCGTGCTGGTCGAAACCGACGCGCCTTTCCTGACGCCCCACCCGCACCGGGGGCGCCCCAATGCCAGCTACATGGTGCCGTATACCGTGCGCGCCATGGCCGAATTGACAGGCACGGACCTGGCGGAGCTGTGCAGCAGGATCAGTGAGAATACCGTGAAGGCATACGGTTCCTGGGACTCCTGAGGGGCGTGAGGCCAGGCCGCGGCGAAATACCCGGTATGTAGAATTCTTGGCCAGTTTATAACGCTACGGTTACAGTGGAGAACTATTAGCCGGGGTCGGGGAAGGCCTTCGGAGAATTTCACTTCATCGCAGCAGGCTGTGCAAGGGCTTTGGCCCTGCGCGCCTGCGCGACGAGTGTGGCGGCGCAATGGTGCCCGGAGCTGCCCCTTCGTGGGTCATGCCCCGGGCATTTCACTGTGTTTTTCCCCGTGCCCGGATGGTCCTAGAGTTACGGGCAATCGTGGTCAAGTTCTTCACATCGGACGGCAAGCTCAGCTTCGTCAAGGTTGGTACCCAGCTGGTGGTGCTGTGCGCCCTGGTTGTCGGACTCGTCGCCTTCGTCGGAAATAACAAAACCATCACGCTCAACGTCGACGGGAAAGTGACTTCGGTCCAGACCTTTGGCGGCACTGTGGGCCAAGTGGTGAAGAGCGCCAAGCTGGACCTGAAGCCCGCTGACCGGGTATCGCCGTCGGTGGACGCCACATTGGAGAACGGCACAGTCATCAACGTCAACATGGCAAAGGCTGTGAAGGTAAGTCTCGACGGTTCGGAAAAGACCGTCAGCACAACGGCCCCGGATGTTGCCGGCCTGGTGACCGAACTCGGCGTGGCCAGCGCCTCAGCCGTTTCGGTCCCGAAAGACGCACAGCTGGCAGTGGATGGATCGTTTGTGTCCATCTCGACGCCGAAGACCGTCAGCATCATTGCCGACGGCAAGGCATCCACGGCGACCACGACGGCGGGAACAGTCGCCCAGGTGCTTGAGGACGCCGGTGTGACGCTCGGCGCCAACGACCGCACCTCCCAGCCGGGGAATGCCAATGTGGTCAACAACATGGTGGTCAAGGTGTCCCGCGTGGACACAGGCAAGACTGACGCCACCTCCGAGAACGTCCCGTTCGAGACTCTGACGACCGAAAGCGCCGACCTGTTCAAGGGCGATAAGAAAGTGACCCAGGCCGGGACACCCGGAAAGGTGGACCGCACCTTCAAGCTGGTGCTGGTGGACGGACGCGAAGCTTCCCGGACCCTGGTTGCCGAAACAGTTTCAGTCCAGCCTGTGACGGAGAAAGTCACGGTGGGCACCAAGGCAAAGCCCGTGGCCGAGGCTGCGGCCAGCCCGGCGGGAACCAACACCGGTGCTGCTGCTCCTGCCATGATGAACGAGGCCATGTGGGACAAGATCGCCCAGTGCGAGTCCAGCGGAAACTGGGCCGCTAACACGGGCAATGGCTACTACGGCGGCTTGCAGTTCGATGTCAGGACCTGGATCGGCTCAGGCGGCGGCGCTTATGCCCCGAACGCCAGCCTTGCCACCAAAGCCCAGCAGATCGACATCGCCAACCGCGTGTACGCCCAGCGTGGACTGCAGCCCTGGGGCTGCGGCTGGGCTGCCAGCAGCTAAGGCAAGCAGTCCGCCTTCCGTGGCAGCTGACGACGGCCGCGCAAGGGCAATGATCAAGGGCATAAATGGCCGGACCCGGGAATTTCCGGGTCCGGCCGCTGCCGTTAACCCGCGCGGCCCGTGAGGGCGGGCGGGATAGGATACCTAGGTGACTGAACCGAACTCCGCCGCGCCCGCGCCCCTCTTCGGTGCATCCGACATACGCCGGCTGGCGGAGGAAATCGGCATCCGCCCAACCAAGACGCTGGGCCAGAACTTCGTCATCGACGGCAATACGATCCGCAGGATTGTCTCTGTCGCCAACATCGGCCCTGATGAGACCGTCCTGGAAGTTGGGCCAGGCCTCGGCTCGCTCACCCTGGGGCTCCTTGACGCCGCCAAGGCGGTGGTCGCCGTCGAAATCGATCCCGTCCTGGCCGCCAAACTGCCCGAAACAGTGAACGAATGGCGACCGGAGGCCGCAGGGGATTTCCACCTCGTCCAGGCCGACGCCATGAAAGTGACAGCCCTGCCGGTGGAGCCCACAGCGATCGTGGCGAACCTCCCCTACAACGTGGCCGTTCCGGTGGTCCTCCACCTGCTCCAGCATTTCCCCAGCCTCCGGCATGGACTGGTGATGGTCCAGGACGAGGTGGCAGACAGGCTGGCCGCCGGCCCCGGATCGAAGACGTATGGGGTGCCGTCCGTAAAGGCGGCGTGGTACAGCAGCATGCGCAAGGCCGGAGTGATTGGCATGAACGTGTTCTGGCCGGCGCCCAAGATCCATTCCGGGCTCGTGTCCTTCACACGGCGGGAACCGCCCGTGACCACGGCAACCCGCGAGCAGGTGTTCGCCGTGATTGACGCTGCGTTTGCCCAGCGCCGCAAGACCCTGAGGGCCGCCCTTGCCGGCTGGGCCGGTGGCGCCACCGAGGCCGAACGGTGCCTGCTTGCAGCAGGAGTCGATCCCACGGCCCGGGGTGAAGTCATTGACATTGCGGCCTTCGCCCGGATTGCCGAAGCCCACGAGGCCAGGGCATGAATGCACTGGCCGGCCGTTTTGCCGCCCGGACCGTCCGGGTGAAGGCGCCCGGCAAGGTTAACGTTTCCCTGGACGTGGGCCCGCTGCGCCCTGACGGGTACCACTCCGTGGCCAGTGTCTACCTGGCTGTGTCCCTCTACGAGGAAGTGGCGGCAACCAGCACGGAGGCCCCCGGCATCACGATCAGCATCAGCCAGGACAGCACGCTGGACCTTGACGGCGTGGACATCCCGCTGGATGAAAAAAACCTTGCGTACAGGGCAGCAGCAATCATGGCAGATGTGTCAGAACACCCCACCGGCGTCCACCTGGAGATCACCAAGCGCGTTCCGGTGGCCGGCGGAATGGGCGGAGGCTCGGCGGACGCGGCGGCCACACTCGTGGCGTGCGACGCGCTCTGGAACAGCGGACTCTCCCGGGACGAGCTGGCGCACCTGGCCGCTGAACTCGGCGCTGATGTCCCTTTTTCCCTGCTCGGGGGAACCGCGGTGGGGCTCGGACTGGGCGACGAGCTTTCACCCGCCCTGGCGAAGGCCCAGACGGACTGGGTGCTGGTGGCGGCCGACTATGGGCTGCCCACGCCCGAGGTCTACCACACCCTCGACCGTCTCCGCGATGCCGAAGGCGTGGACGCACCCGAGCCGGAGGCAGTGGATCCCAAGATCTTGCAGGCTCTGCGGAGCGGGGACGCCGATGCCCTGAGCCGCGTCCTGGTGAACGATCTCCAGCGGGCATCCATTGAACTTGCACCGGCGCTCCGCGATACGCTGGGAATCGGCGAATCCCACGGAGCCATCGCAGGCATCGTCTCCGGTTCAGGGCCAACTGTGGCGCTGCTGACGCACAGCCCTGCGGCCGCCGAAAGCCTCGCCGAGGACCTGCTGCACTACGGGCTGACGGCCATCGCCGTTCACGGGCCGGTGCACGGGGCCCGCATCATCTCCGATACCCTCCTTTAAGATCCCCGGTACATCTTCAGCAGCAGAAAGCAGTCTCCTTGGCACACCTTCTTGGCGGCGAGAACCTCACCGTCTCGTACGCAACGCGCACCGTCCTGGACGGCATCACCCTCGGGCTCGAGGAGGGTGACCGGATCGGCATGGTAGGCCGGAACGGTGATGGCAAGTCAACGCTCATGCGGCTGCTGTCCCTGCGCGCCACCCCTGATTCCGGCCGGGTGACCAAGCGCGGTGACGTCAACGTGGGGTACCTGGACCAGAGTGACGTCCTCGACGGCGACCTGACGGTTGGCGCCGCCATTGTTGGCGACCAGGCAGACTACGAATGGGCCCGAAACCCGCAGATCCGCGAGGTGATGGGCGGCTTGGTCTCCGACGTCGACTGGCACGCAAACGTCCATGCCCTTTCCGGCGGCCAGAAACGGCGGGTGGCCCTGGCCAAGCTCCTGATCGAGGACCACGACGTCATCATGCTTGATGAGCCCACCAACCACCTCGACGTCGAAGGCGTGGCCTGGCTCTCCCGGCACCTGAAGACCCGCTGGCGCGCGAACCAGGGAGCCTTTCTGGTGGTCACCCACGACCGCTGGTTCCTGGATGAAGTGTGCACCAAGACGTGGGAGGTCCACGACGGCATCGTGGACCCGTTCGACGGCGGTTATGCCGCCTACGTGCTGGCCCGGGCGGAGCGTGACCGCTCGGCCTCCGTCATGGAAACCAAGCGGCAGCAGCTCGTGAAGAAGGAGCTGGCCTGGCTCCGCCGTGGCGCACCGGCGCGGACCGCCAAGCCGAAGTTCCGTATTGAAGCAGCCAACGAGCTCATTGCCGATGTCCCGGCTCCACGCGATTCGATGGCGCTGAGCAAGATGGCCACCGCGCGCCTGGGCAAGGACGTCCTGGACCTTGAAAACGTCTCGCTGGACTTCCTCGGCGGCGCCGAAGGGCAGAAACTCTTCGACAACATCACGCTGCGGCTTGCACCGGGCGAGCGGCTAGGCCTCGTGGGCGTCAACGGCGCAGGCAAGACCACATTGCTCAAGCTCCTGAACGGCGAGATCCAGCCGAGCTCGGGCAAAGTCAAGCGCGGCAAGACCGTTGTCACCGCCGTGCTCACGCAAGAGGTGAAAGAGCTCGACGACGTGGCGGACCTGCGGGTGATCGAGGTCATCGAGCGCGAAAAGCGGTCCTTCAACGTGGGCGGCAAGGAATTCACGGCGGGCCAGCTCGTGGAGCAGCTTGGCTTCACCAACCAGAAACAATGGACCCCGGTCAAGGACCTCTCCGGCGGTGAGCGCCGCCGCCTCCAGCTGCTGCGCCTGCTGGTGGGCGAGCCCAACGTGCTTATGCTCGATGAGCCCACCAACGACCTCGACACCGACACACTCGCCGCCGTGGAGGACGTGCTCGATGGCTGGCCCGGCACGCTGGTGGTGGTGAGTCACGACCGCTACCTCCTGGAGCGGGTCACGGACCACCAGATGGCCCTGCTGGGCGACGGCAAGATCCGCGGCCTGCCCGGCGGCGTGGACCAGTACCTTGAATTGCGCGAATCCGCCCTCGCTGGTTCCACCGTCACCGGAGGTGGCAACCCGGTCACCGCTGCGAGCGGGAGTTCCGCTCCAGCTGCTACGGGAGCATCCGAAGCCGAAAAGCGCGATGCCCGCAAGGCCAAGAACCGGATCGAACGCCAGCTGGGCAAACTTGAACAGCAGGAAAAGAAGGTCCACGACCAGATGGTGAAGAGCACCGCTGACGGCAATTTCGACGCCCTGGCCGAGCAGAACAAAAAGCTCAAGGACCTCGCGGGCGAACGGGAGGCCCTGGAACTCGAATGGCTCGAAGCCCTGGAGGTTCTGGGCGAGTAAAGCTCATCTTCGAAGGACGGCCCTCCGCCGCGAACGGAACCACAGGGAGTAGCTAGCCCTCGCTCTTAAGCTCCGGATCCTTCTTGAGCCCGGTCAGGCCGTTCCATGCGAGGTTCACGAGGTGCGCCGCGACGGTGTGCTTGTCGGGCATGCGGCTGTCCTGCCACCACTGGCCGGTCATTGCCACCATGCCGACCAGCATCTGGGCGTACATGGCGCCGTCCTCGGAGCTGAAGCCACGCCGTTGGAACTCGTCCGACAGGATGTGCTCCACCCGTGCAGTGACGTGCGACAGCAGCGTAGAAAAGGCGCCTTCCGGCTGGGAGGGCGGCGCGTCCCGCATCAGGATCCGGAAGCCGTCCGTACGGTCCTCAATGTAGGTGAGCAGTGCCAGGGCCGCGCGTTCCACCAGCACACGTGGCTTGGCCTCCTCGGCAAGGGCGGCGTTGATGGCGTCGAGCAGGATCCGGAACTCGAAGTCCACCACTTGCGTGTAGAGGCCCTCCTTGGAGCCGAAGTGTTCGTAGATCACGGGCTTGGAGACGCCGGCGCAGGCGGCGATTTCCTCAATGGTGGTTCCGTCGAGCCCACGGACGGCGAAGAGGCCACGTCCCACTTCGATCAGCTGGCTGCGCCGCTGCATGCCTGTCATCCGGGTCCGAGGAACGTTGTTGCTCACATTTCCATCATGCCCTACTGAGTTTGAAGGACATCGCAGGGGCTGACGTGGCCCGATTCCCTTCCGTGTCGCTTCCTGGCCTGAACCCGTGGCAAAATAGGTACTTGTGCCCGGGCCTCGTGCCAGCGGCATGGTCCGCCCTGGTGTAACGGCAGCACCCCGGCCTTTGGAGCCGTGGAGTATAGGTTCGAATCCTATGGGCGGAACTGCTGTGCGATGAGCGTCAAGTAGGATTGATGCGGTGCCGCGCCGGGCAGCTGGTCCGGATGGCACAGCGCCCGGCGCAATGCGCAACCATGCAAGGAGAGGCCGTACGTGATCCCCGAGACTACCGGCCCAGCCGCCGTCATCGTTCTGGCAGCAGGTGCCGGTACCCGGATGAAATCCCGTACCCCCAAGATCCTCCACGAGATCGGCGGGCTCTCCATGGTGGGACACGCCTTGTTGGCGGCCCGCAGCATCAATCCGAAGCAGCTGGCCCTGGTGGTCCGTCATGAGCGTGACCTTGTGGCCGGCCACGTCGCCGAGCTTGACCCCGGCGCCATCATCGTCGATCAGGACGACGTTCCCGGTACGGGCCGGGCAGTGGAAGTCGCGCTCCACGCCTTGGACGCACAGGAAATTCTCATAGGTACCGTCGTGGTGACGTACGGCGACGTTCCGCTGCTCACCGGCGCCCTGCTGGCCGAACTCGTGGCCACCCACGAGCGGGAAGCCAACGCGGTCACGGTGCTCACCGCCCTGCTCGATGACGCCACCGGCTATGGCCGGATCCTCCGCGGCGAAGACGGCTCAGTGACCGGCATCAAAGAGCACAAGGACGCTTCAGAAACGGAGCGCCTTATCCGTGAGGTCAATTCCGGCATCTACGCCTTCGACGCAGGCGTCCTCCGTGACGCGCTGGTCCATGTGACCACCGACAACTCGCAGGGCGAAAAGTACCTCACAGACGTCCTCGGACTGGCAAGGCAGGCAGGCGGGCGGGTCGCCGCCGTCGTCACCGAAGACCGCTGGCAGGTCGAGGGCGCCAACGACCGGGTGCAGCTGGCCGCCCTGGGCGCCGAGCTGAACCGCCGGATCGTGGAGGCCTGGATGCGCGCGGGCGTTAGCGTGGTGGACCCGGCCACCACCTGGATCGACGCCACGGTGGCCCTCGAGGAAGACGTCCGGATCCTCCCCAACACACAGCTGCACGGCAGCACCACTGTGGCCAGGGACGCCGTCGTCGGACCCGACTCAACGCTGACCGACGTCCGCATCGGCGCGGGAGCCACGGTGACCCGCACGCACGGCTCCGGGGCGGTCATCGGCGCGGAGTCCGCCGTCGGACCCTTCACGTACCTCCGGCCCGGCACCGTGCTGGGTGAGACCGGCAAGATCGGTGCGTTCTACGAGACCAAGAACGTGACCATCGGCCGCGGCTCCAAACTCTCACACCTCGGCTATGCCGGGGATGCCGAAATCGGCGAGGACACCAACATCGGCTGCGGCAACATCACTGCCAACTACGACGGCGAGAAGAAGCACCGCACGGTGATCGGCTCGGGCGTCCGCACGGGTTCGAACACGGTCTTTGTTGCGCCGGTCACCGTTGGGGACGGCGCCTACAGCGGCGCCGGCGCAGTGATCCGCAGGGATGTCCCGGCCGGTGCCCTTGCCCTGTCCCTTACCGCCCAGCGCAATGCCGAGGGCTGGGTCCAGGCCAACCGCCCCGGCACCCGCTCTGCCGAACTGGCCCAGGCTGCCTCCACGGATTCCTCACGTAACAATGCACCCACAGAACACGCACCTACAGAAGAGGGCAAGCAATAATGACCGAAATAACGGCGCGCGGCGAGAAGAAGCTGGTGCTTGCCGCTGGGCGGGCCCATCCTGAGCTTGCGCGGGAGATCGCCAAAGAGCTCGGAACAGAACTGCTGCCCATTGATGCCTACGACTTCGCGAACGGCGAGATTTACGTCCGGGCCGGGGAGAGCGTGCGAGGCACGGACGCCTTCGTGATCCAGGCCCACCCTGCGCCGCTGAACAACCACCTCATGGAACAGCTGATCATGATCGATTCGCTGAAGCGGGCTTCCGCCAAGCGCATCACGGTGGTGTCGCCGTTCTACCCGTACGCCCGCCAGGACAAGAAGGGCCGCGGGCGCGAGCCGATTTCGGCCCGCCTGGTGGCGGACCTCTACAAGACGGCGGGCGCCGACCGCATCATGAGCGTTGACCTGCACACGTCGCAGATCCAGGGTTTCTTCGATGGACCCGTAGACCACCTCATGGCCATCCCGCTCCTGGCGGACTACATCCGCACCCGAGTGGACGCTGAAAACATCACCGTGGTTTCTCCGGACACCGGGCGGG
The DNA here is from genome assembly GCF_018613805.1 of Arthrobacter sp. ISL-48. Taxonomy (GTDB): domain Bacteria; phylum Actinomycetota; class Actinomycetes; order Actinomycetales; family Micrococcaceae; genus Arthrobacter. The sequence continues at coordinate 296,242 of NZ_JAGGPL010000001.1, read as the reverse complement.
TCCGCGTCGCGGAGCAGTGGGCTGAGCGCCTGGGGGGCGCGCCGCTGGCGTTCGTGCACAAGAGCCGCGACCTGACCGTTCCCAACCAGGCCATCTCCAAGACCGTGGTGGGCCAGATCGAAGGACGCACCTGCGTCCTGATCGATGACATGATTGACACCGGTGGAACCATCTCCGGTGCCGTCCAGGTGCTCAAGAACGCCGGAGCCAAGGATGTCATCATCGCTGCGACGCACGCCGTGTTCTCCGATCCTGCCGCCCAGCGGCTCGCAGAATCCGGGGCACGGGAAGTCGTAGTCACCAACACGCTGCCCATCAACTCATCCCAGCAGTTCCGGCAGCTGACCGTGCTTTCCATCGCGCCGTTGATCGCGCGTGCCATCCGTGAAGTGTTCGACGACGGCTCCGTCACGAGCCTGTTCGATGGCAACGCCTGAACCGTTCCGGACGACGACCCGCAGCTCCGGCGCCCCGGCCCGTTTTCAGTAATCAGGCCGGGCGCTGGTAAGCTACTTGACGATACCTTGGCGAGGGAGAGCATCTGGTTGCCGCACACACGGAAACCGGATTGCAGGTCTCCGTTATCGACTGGGTCTGAATCTCCCTTCGTGAAGGACAGCCTGCGGGCCGTCCGGCGTTGAAGGTCGCAAACAGACCTCCGCCCTTGCTGAACACCGTTTTAGTTCCGAGGAGATACACATGTCTGAGCAGAAGCTCGCAGCAGAAGTACGCACCGAATTCGGCAAGGGTTTTGCTCGCCGCGCCCGTGCCGCCGGCCAGATCCCGGCTGTCATCTACGGCCACGGAGCCGAGCCGATCCACATCACCCTGCCGGCCAGGTCCACCACCCTGGCTGTGCGCGTCGCCAACGCGCTGCTGTCCCTGGACATCAACGGTGAAGACCACCTTGCCCTGGTTAAGGACATCCAGCGCGATCCCGTCAAGCAGATCATCGAGCACGTCGACCTGTTGACCGTCCGCAAGGGCGAGAAGGTCACGGTGGACATCCCCGTCCATATTGTCGGCGAACTTGCTCCGGGCAACGTTTACAACCAGGAACTCACCGTCATCTCCCTTGAGGCCGAGGCAACCCACTTGCCCACCGCCATCGAGGTCGACATCGAGGGCCGCAGCGCTGGCCAGCACATCCACGCTTCCGACCTGGTCCTTCCGAAGGGCTCCATCCTGCTCGCCGAGCCCGAGGCACTTGTCGTCAACATCTCCGAGGCCAACGAGTCGGCTGAAGAAGACGCTGAAGCTGGCGCCGAAGCCGCAGCCGAGTAATCACGCGAGTATCCACAGCCGCTGGCTGGGTGGCCGGATCCCTGTTGGGGTCCGGCCGCTGCCGTTTTCAGCACCACCTTAGGATTAACCCATGACTGACACCTGGCTGATCGTTGGCCTCGGAAACCCCGGAGCAGAATACAAAGGCAACAGGCACAACGTCGGCCAAATGGTTCTGGATGAACTCGCGGGCCGGCTGGGCGCCAGTTTCAAGACCCATAAAGCCCGCGCCCAGGTACTTGAAGGACGGCTGGGGATCGGCGGACCCCGGGTTGTGCTGGCCAAACCGATGAGCTACATGAACGTCTCCGGCGGCCCGGTGTCGGCCCTGGCCAACTTCTATGGCATCGCGCCCGACCACATCGTGGCTGTGCACGATGAAATTGACATCCCCTTTAACACTGTGAAATTGAAGAGCGGCGGCGGGGAAGGCGGCCACAACGGGCTCCGGGACATATCCAAGGCCCTCGCTACCAAGGACTATTTGAGGGTGCGGGTCGGGGTGGGCAGGCCCCCGGGACGCATGGACACCGCTGACTATGTACTGCGCGATTTCGCGGCGACCGAGCGGAAGGAACTTCCGTTCCTGCTGGACGAGGCGGCGGACGCCGTAGACGTACTGGTCCGGGACGGGCTGACGGCGGCCCAGCAGAAGTTCCATCCCGCGAAGTCAGAGCTCTAGGAAAAAACTTAATACCCGGCTTCCCTGTTTTACTGTCTGTGCCAAGGGGTAGTCTTCTTCGTAAGCGGGGGAGCGATGGGGCTTTATCCCGTTATAGCGGGATGTAGGGGATAAGTTCATGTCAATCGAGCCACTCAGCTGGGGACGTGGGTCAACGCTCAACGCTGTTGAGTCGAACACGGACACCTCCGGCACGTCAGAGCTTCAGCGCTGGTCTGTTCCAGCCCGAAGCGCCAACCTGGAAGCCGTCCGCACAGCACTCACCAGCAAGGAATCTTTGGGCGTGGTGATCACCGGGGGGCGCGGCGTCGGCAAGTCTTCCCTGGCGCGGACCGCTGTTGCTGAACTTGGCGCCGACGTCTGGACCTTGCAGCTGCGCAGCGGGCCCGCCGCTGCGACAACCCCCTACGGGTGCCTCGCTTTCCTGCTGGCACGGCTTCCCCAGGCATACATGGGTTCCCCCACGGCAATTCTTCGCGGTATCACATCCCTGATTAAGAGCGATGCAGCCGGACGCCAGTGCATCATCACCCTGGACACCGCCGGCAGCATCGACGACATGAGCGCCGGTGTACTCCTGAACGTCCTCCTCACCGGTACAGCACGCATCGTGGCAGTGGCACCGAAGAGCAGCGACCTTCCCGCCGATTTCCACTGGCTCCTTACAGACCGCCGGTTGACCGAAGTCAGGCTGGACAATCTGAACGAGCTTCAGACCCGCCAGGTGCTGTTGTCCCTGCTGGGGCACCGCGTCTCCGCCTCCCTGGTCAGCACCTATCACAGCATTGTCGGCGGAAACCCTCTGCTGTTGAAGGCGCTGGTGACCGAACAGCAGCAATCCGGAAACCTGGTGCTCGCGGACTCGGTATGGACCCTCCGCGACAAGGTGGTGCTCGACGGAGCGGCCAGCCTGGACGATATCGTGCGGTCTCGTTGGGCGAGGAAATCTCCCGAGACCCGGGAAGTCATCGAGATGCTGTCCTGCGCCAGGAGCGTGGAGCTTTCCAGGCTCACCACGCTTTACGGTGCCGGGATCGTGGCTGACATGGAGGACGCCGGCCTGCTCGACATCGACGATTCGGACAGCCGTTGGGTATCACTCCGGGAAAAGTACGTTGGGGATGTGGTCCGCTCCTGGCTCAGCATCGCCAGGCGCCGGGAGCTTCGGAACCTGCTCCTGGAGGGCGCGGAGCCGGATCCTTCGTCCATGACGGTGGACGAGCTCATGGCCTTCGCTGCCTGGACCCACGAATGCGAAGCTGAACTGAGCCCGGACATGGCTTTGGCCGCCGCCGAGGCTGCGGTACAGCTCTTTGACCCGAATTTCGCCCTCACCTACGCAGACACGCTCAAGCGGGATGCCCCCCAGTGGGTGCCCGCCCAGCGGCAGAAAGCGGCGGCGTACCTGCTGCTCGACCTTCCCATCCAGGCGATGGCGGCCCTCGACGACATCTCCCGGCCGCAGCTGGACAGCCTGGGCGTGGACGAATACGCCCATGTCATAGCCGCGAAGTCCCGGGTGATGGTGTGGCTGCCGGAGCACACCGACCGGGTTCCCGCCCTGCTGGGGGAGGCAAGGAGCCGGCTTGGAGCAAACGCGGGGGTGGCCGAGGATTGGCCGGCCCCGCTGGCTGTGGCCGCAAACCGCATCAGTCTTAGCGAGTTCGAGTACAAGGCATTCGTCGGGGACTACGCCTCCATGATTCCAGCCCTCGAAGCCGCCGCGGATCCCGTCCGGAACCCGGACACCAGGTTCCGGATGAACTCCGCTGTGATTCTGATGACCGCCCTGTCCCTGACCGGACGTGAAATGGACGCGCTGCGCCTCATGCGGCAGCTCGGAGGCCAAATCTCGGACGCCGGCCACATCGTAGGCCTCCGTGAGCACTTTGCTGCCGAGGCATACTCAGTTCTGCTGACGGCCGGACAATGGCACCGGTGCATCGACCTCCTGGATCCGCCGGCTACCCGGGAAGCGCACCGGCTGCCGTACCGCAGCTCCGCTGCCGAGCTGTCAGCGGGAATCGCCTACGTCTACTCCGGCCGTGGTGCGGCCGCCTTGGATTCCCTGTTGTCCGCAGCAGCGCAACTGGAGCTTCGGCCCGTCCATAGTTCGCTTCATGCAGCCTATGCCGCCACCGCTTTGGCCTATGCGCAGATCGGCAATGCCGGGCAGGCCCGCAAGTATCTGGAGAAGCTCCGGAGGCCCGTCGGGCCCTGCAGCTTCCCCACCCGCAGCATCATCGAATTCTGCGCGGACATGGCCGGCCGCTGGCTGGGTGAGGCCGACGCCGCGGCCCGCCTGAAAGAGTCGGCGCGGCGGAACATCGCGGCTGGAAGATACACCCTGGCCGGGATCAGCCTGCTCGGGGCCACCGTCAACGGTAGTGAGGCCGACTTCCGGCTCATGGAGGACGTCGCGGGTCACCGTCAGGGCCCGCTCGCGGAAATCTCGCGACTGATCGCCGTGGGCAGCAGGACCAAGGACGCCAAAACCCTCCTGGCAGGCGGGGAACTCGCCGCGACGCTTGAACTCGATGCTGTGGAGGCCAGATGTATGGCCTTGGCAGTGGATTACGCCCGCCAGGCCGGAGATTCCGCCTCCGCCAGGACAGCCCAGGCACGGCTCGATGTGCTGGCTGCCACCGTGGCCAGCCTGCCGATCGTGCCCAGCAGCGGCAGCCCTCTCCTGACCAGCAGGGAGCGGCAGATCGCACGGCTCGCAGGCCGCGGGGCATCAAACCGGGACATCGCGTTGGAGATGGGCGTCTCGGTCCGGACAGTCGAAGGCCATTTGTACCAGGTCTTCACCAAGCTAGGTGTAACTTCCAGGGGTGATCTGACTGGACTCGTCTAACGGCCACAACCCGAAAGCGGGACCGGCATCGCGTCTGCTCACCGGCAGGCGCGAGCCGCTGGACCGGACCTGCAACATCATCCGCAGCCGGACGAGCCAGGCCGTCTTCCTGATGGCAGGGCCCGGCGTCGGGAAGTCCGCCTTGGCCGAAGCAATTACCGAGCGCCTTTCAGCGGAAATGATCGTCGTGCAGATGCATGGAAGCTCATCCTTGTCGGCGGTCCCTTTCGGTGTCCTGGCCCCCTACACGGCGGAGCTGACTGCTGAGGACTCAGTTTCCCCGGTGGCAGTCCTGAGGTCCGTGTGGGCCTACTTTGAGAAGCTCAAGGCCGGCAAAGACACTCCGCTCCTTCTGGTGGTTGATGACGCCCACCACCTTGACGAAGCAACAGCGAGCATCGTGGCGGACATGATTTCGGCTGGCTGGGTCAGCGTGGTCGCGGCCGGCAGGCCACGTCCGGGACTGCCACAGCCGCTGGCTCAGCTCTGGTATGACGGCCTGGCGGACCGGGTGGACCTTCGGCCGCTGAACCGGGAACAGATCGAGGAAGTCCTCTCCCATGTTCTTGATGGAACGGTTCCTTCCGGCACGGTTGACACAATCTGGATCGCTTCCGGCGGTAACCCGCGGATCCTCGACGCGCTGCTCCATGACGCAGCCGAGCTGGGAGTGCTGGCCAAGCGGAATGGTATCTGGGTGCTGCTGGGACCGTTGCCCTCTGACGGCGCCAGGCTCACGGCGGTTCTCACAAAGGACCTCCTCCGGCGCCGTCCCCAGGAACAGGATGCCCTCAAACTCATTGCCCTGGCCGAACCCGTAGCCCGCAAGGTCATCGAGGACATCAACGGAGCCGACGTGGTCAGGTCCCTGCTGGACCAGCAAATGATCGTTGAGAGCTCCGGGCACCCCGCCGAGCTCCGGATGTGGAACGCGTTGATCGGCGAGGCGCTGAGGAAAAATGTGTCCGTCTCACGAAGCCTTCAGCTTCTGGAAAGGATCCGCAGCCAGGGTGAAGTTGCACATGTTGGGGCCGATGGCCGGCTGAGGGCTGTGGAATGGGCGCTCGAATGTGGGCAGCGGGTCCCGGACGCCGACCTGCTCGAAGCAGCACGCGCCGCCGTCGGGCGGTTGAGAAACCTGAGTGCCAGGACGATGGCGGCCAGAGTGCACGATCCGGACCTCGTACCGCACGCCCGGGCCGTGCAGGCCCGTGCATTGTTCAACCAGGGCGAGTACGAGGAGGCGGCAACGATCCTGGACGGAGCCTGGCTGCAGCTTGCGGACAGCCCCGACGCTGCCCACGTGCTGATGCTCAGGGCCTCGTGCCATCAAGCCCTTGGCAAATCCCTCGAAGCGCTCGCGGCAGAGTCACGGGAGCTCCTCCACCGTGCCGGGCTCACTGTTCAGGCGCCTGGCTCTTCTGCCGGCGGAACTGACAGCCACCCCGCCGGGGCGGGAGCCAGGTCCTGGCAGGACCAGATGCTTTACCTGCTGGAACTCGGAGCAGCCGGCGACCACGAGACCCTCGCAACCGAAGTCCACGACCTGAGGAACCGCAACCCCGGAGGACCCGCCGACGACGCCCTCAGGGCTGTTGGGATGGCCTTGCTGTCACACACACTCTCAGCCGCCGGACGATCCGTCCAGGGGCTGGATGCCGCGCTTCTGGCGGCCTCCGAACTTCCCGCGCTTCGGGATGGCCTGTTCTTTTTCAACGAATACGTGCTGGGCAGGCTCGTCACCGGCTACCTGTCCATGGGCGAGTGGGAGTCCGCCGAACGGGAGCTGGCCAACTACGCCGCGGAGCAGACGCAGGCAGCCGCCACGTTCGGCGGCAGCGTCCAGATCCTGCGCGGCTACTCGCTGCTGCGCCAAGGCCGGATGGAACGCGCCTACCAGATGATCCTGCCGGCCGTGGAAGCACTAAGGCTCAACGACCCGCAGCAGCTGTTACGCTTCGGCTCGGCCTTGGGCTTCTACGTGGCGGCGAGGCTAGGGGACTCCGCCCAGGCGAAACGGCTGGAGCAGGACTATAAGGACTCAACCCACGGGCCAGCCTACGAACTGCTGTCGGCGGCCTATGCCGCGGCGGCGTCAGAGTACCTTGCACGCGACGGAAAAGGCCTGGCTTCGCTTCACACCCTGGCCACTACCCCTGAGGTATCCGCCAGGGCGGGAACCCTGCTCGAGTTCCTGTCCCTCTGTTGGGACCTGGGCGATCACTCGGTCATTTCACTCGTGCACTCCCTGGCGAGGGACGTCGAAGGCCGTTGGGCGGCCGCGATGCTGGCGCTGGCGAAGAACTGGGAGTCCGAGGACGCCGATGACCTGATGATTTCGGCTGCCGACCTGGAGGCCTCCGGATTCGTCAACCTGGCCAGGGAGGCATACGCCAAGGCAAGCACCCTGCTGGAGCAGGCCGGTGAACGCCGCCGCTCCAGGCAGGCAGTCGCATTGCGGGAGAAATGCGACCATGAACTGGGCGAGCGCTTCCGGGAGGGACACTTCATCGCCGCCGCGCCTGCTGTGCATCTGACCCGCCGTGAGCAGGACATCGTGGAACTCGCACTGCAGGGACTGACGGACCGCGAGATTGCACAGCGGCTGATGGTCTCGGTGCGTACGGTGGAGGGCCACCTGTACCGTACCTATGTCAAGCTCGGGGTACGGAGCCGCGACGAGCTCTCCTCCGCGCTGCCGAAGTAGCCTCGGCAAGCCCCGTTTCGAGCCCTCACCAGCCCTGCACCAGCCCTGCGGCACTGCCCTCTGTGCTGTCACTCCTGCCCTCCTGACAACCCGCCGACGGCGCTGCCCGGCGTCCGGAGGGCACCTCCAAGTGGTGGCAGTCCAAATACGCGTATGCGGGGTGGGTACCCCCGTAGCTATGGGGCATTAAAGACGAGTACCGCCTACTCGTGTACTCAGCTGCCACACGCGATTTACTAGGAGAGGCAAAAGGAAGCGGTCCAAGGGGCTGAAGACCAAGCCACCCGAACATAACAGGCCTCCTCGTATTTCAACTTCCGGTCCGCAAGGGCCGGATGCCAGACGGGGCCGGCGACGTCAGAGTCTTCTGAGACCGAGGCTCTCCCCCCAGCCGTCGCCGGCCCTCAGCTCCGACGGCTGAAGCCCGGAGCGGCTGTGGCGGCTCCCCCCGGGGACGCCGCCACAGCCGTGCTGTGGGACAATTGAGTGTCAATCCATTGGCATCTCAAGGAGTTAGCTTTGGCTGTAGTATCAACGCCTGCCACCCTGGAACGCGCACTGCCGGCCATGGATAACGCTGAAGTCCTGCGGATCCGGAACGACTTCCCGGTGCTGGACCAGTTCGTGAACGGGCGGCCTCTTGTCTACCTCGATTCCGGCGCGACGTCGCAGAACCCGGTCAGCGTGATCGAGGCCGAGCAGGAATTCTATGAGCAGCGGAACGCGGCCGTGCACCGCGGCGCGCACTACCTCGCCGTCGAAGCCACGGAGGTCTTCGAGGACGCCCGCCAGACGGTAGCGGACTTCATCGGGGCGGACTTTGCCGAGACAGTGTGGACGTCCAACGCCACGGAAGGCCTCAACCTCATCAGCTATGCCCTGTCCAACGCGGCGCTGTGGGCTGCGCAGGGACGCGGTGATGCCAGGCTGAAGGACCTTGCCGTTGGTCCAGGTGACCAGATTGTGGTCACGGAAATGGAGCACCACGCCAACCTGATTCCCTGGCAGGAGCTCGCTTTCCGGACCGGCGCTACACTTCGCTACATCCCCGTCGATGATTCCGGCGCCCTGCGGATGGACCTCGCCCCGGACATCCTGGGGGAGCGGACAAAGGTGCTGGCCTTTACCCACGCTTCGAACGTGCTGGGAACCATCAACCCCGTGCAGGAACTGGTGTCACTGGGCCGGAAGGTTGGCGCCCTCGTGGTCCTCGACGCCTGCCAGTCCGCCCCGCACCTTCCGCTGGCCGTCAAGGAGCTGGACGTCGACTTCGCCGTCCTCTCCGGCCACAAAATGCTCGCGCCCACCGGCATCGGAGTGCTGTACGGGAAGCAGGAGTTCCTGGACGTCCTCCCGCCGTTCCTCACAGGCGGGTCCATGATCACCACCGTGACCATGGAGCGGGCCGAGTATCTGCAGGCGCCGCAACGCTTCGAGGCGGGCACCCAGCGCATTTCCCAGGCGGTTGCCCTGGCCGCCGCCGTGAACTACCTCGCCGAAACGGGACTTGAGCGCGTGCATCGCTGGGAGTCGGACCTCGGCCAGCGGATGGTGGCAGGGCTGGAGAGCATTCCAGGAATCCGGGTCCTCGGGCCTGCAGCCGGGCTGGACAGGATCGGGCTGGCGGCCTTCGACGTGGACGGGGTGCACGCCCACGACGTCGGGCAGTTCCTGGACGCGCAGGGCATCGCCGTCCGGGTGGGGCACCATTGCGCCCAGCCCTTGCACCGCCGCCTGGGCCTCACCGCAACCACCAGGGCGAGCGCCTACCTCTACAACACCACCGACGACGTCGATGCGTTCCTGGATGCCGTGGCCGGCGTCCGCTCCTACTTCCGCGTGTAACGCGGCCCTGGAAGTGTGTGAACAATGAGTCTTGACCAGCTGTACCAGCAGATTATCCTTGACCACTCCAAGGCCCGTCACGGCAGTGGACTCGCCGGGATCGCTGCCCCTGAGGGCGCTTCAACGGGGCAGTCGCACCAGCTCAACCCCGTCTGCGGGGATGAAGTCACCCTCCGGGTGGCTGTTGAGGACGGCAAAGTTGCGCAGATTTCGTGGGACGGCGCGGGCTGTTCCATCTCCATGGCGTCGGCCTCCGTCCTGAGCGAGTTGGCCGAAGGAATGTCGGTCGCAGAACTCCATGAGGTGATCGGGAAATTCCGGGAAGTCCTGCGTTCGCGTGGAAAGATCCACGCCGACCCTGAGATCCTGGGCGACGCCGCGGCTTTCGAAGGCGTGGCCCGTTACGCGGCGCGGGTCAAATGTGCCATGATCTCGTGGGTTGCGGCCGAGGATGCCCTGAACCAGGCCTCGTAGACAAACGGCGCAGCCAGGCTCTGTCTGCGGCGGATTCAGGCTCGCGTCCTCAGGGCTTGCTTTCAAATAGGTCCGGAACGCCGTCGCCGTCGGCATCACGCTGTTCTGCCTTTTCTAGGGCACGGTAGTGCCGGTTCCGGAGGCGGAGTACGACGGCGGCCAGCAGTGCCGCGGTCAGCGAACCGGCCAGGATGGCCACCTTCGCGTGCCCATCATGGACTGAACCGGAGCCGAAGCTCAGTTCCGCGATGAGCAGCGAGACGGTGAAGCCCACTCCGGCCAGCAGCGCCAGGCCCGCGACGTCGATCCAGGCCAGGCCGTCGTCGAGCTCTGCACGGGTTGTCCGGGTGACCAGATAGGTGGTGCCGAACACTCCCAGCGTCTTCCCGACCACGAGTGCGGCCACAATCCCCAGTGCCACTGGATCCGCCAGCGCCGAGCGGAAGCCCTCGAAGCCGCCCACGGCGACGCCGGCCGAGAAAAAGGCAAACACCGGCACCGCGAACCCGGCCGACAACGGGCGGAGCCTGTGCTCCAGGGATTCGGCCATGCCTGTCCCCGTTTCGCCCCGCTTTCGGGAGGCCAGCACTGGGACAGCGAAACCGAGCAGCACTCCGGCCACCGTGGCGTGGATCCCGGAGGCATGGACAAGGGCCCAGGTTGCCACGGCCGGCGGGAGCAGCAGATACCAGGTCCGGATCCTCCTTTGGACGAGCACCGTAAAGACGCCCAGGGGCACCAACGCTGCCAGGAGCAGGAGGGGCTGGAGCCCCGATGAGTAGAAAAACGCGATAATGCCGATCGCCAGGAGATCGTCCACGACGGCCAGCGTCAGCAGGAAGGTCCGGAGGGCGGCAGGAAGGTGCGTGTTGATGACAGCCAGCACTGCCAGGGCAAACGCGATATCGGTCGCGGTGGGGATGGCCCAGCCTCGCAGGCTTTCCGCGCCTTGGCCAGCGTTGACCAGGGTGTAGATGAGCGCCGGAACCGCCACACCCCCGACAGCCGCTGCCACCGGCACCACGGCCTTGGAAAAGCTGCGCAGCTCGCCAGAGACGAACTCACGCTTAAGTTCCAGGCCGGCGATGAAAAAGAAGACGGCCAGCAGCCCGTCCGAGGCCCAGTGTCCCAGCGAAAGGCTGAGGTGCCACGGTTCGTACCCCAGTTCGAGGTCGCGCAGCCCGAAGTAGGCTCCCGCCGCCGGAGAATTGGCCCAGATGAGGGCTGCCGCGGTGGCAACCAGGAGCAGGGCGCCGCCGACGGTCTCCAAGCGGAGGATTTCGGTGATCCGGAGGTACTCGGGGTAGCTCGAACGGCTGAGGACCCTGGCGGTGAGGGCTGGACGGGCAGGGCGCTTGACCATGTGGGCTCCTGGTATCTGAGGGGTCGTCAAAACTCTTGCCGACCAGACTTCCCGGCGCACCTGCCCCCAGTCTAGCCGGGACGTGCCGCAGGTCAGCCCATCAGGGCGATAAGACCGATGGCAGCGGTGGCGGCCCCCAGCAGCATCGAGATGCCCACTAGCACCATGTGCACCGTGAGGAATCTAGTCGCATTGCCGGCTGAGTCCCGGGCCCGCGGGTCCTTCATGACGCGGCGCAGGAACTGCGGCCAGACCACGAGCGACCACGCCCCGGCGATGATCAGGATCCAGGATGCGAACAAGGGAAGCTGCATGGTTTCAGTGGCTTTCCAGCCAGGCCTGGGCCTGCTGGGACTGGATGTTCAGGGCCTTGGCCACCATGGGCTCCGCTGCCTCGGCGATTTTGCCGCCCAGGAACGGCACTGACGAGGTCACGTTGCCCTCCAGCTCAACGCGGGTGCTCCCGCCCTCGGCCACGAGCCGCTGGACCGCTGTCACATCGATGGGGGCGCCGGCGATCTTCAGGGTGATGTTGCTCTGGCGGGACCCGTCGGCCGCCGGGGCGTCCCAGTTCTCGACCTGCGTCACGGTGAGCTTTTCCCCCACGAACTTGCGGGCAATTTCCGGCAGGCGGGTGGTGGGAAGTGTACGGACGGACGTGGTGCTGAAGGCCCCGGTGGTGTCCCCGTCCACCGCGAAGGACTCCAGCGTCCCCCCGACCAGCTCACTCGTGTGCCGCTGGAAATCCTCGTCGGCGAAGACAGCTGCGACGCTGCCGACGGCGTGGGGAAGGGTGGTGGTTGCACTCAGTGCCATGGATCCTCCAGTGATTCGGGGTCAGTACGCTTTTTGCTTCCCACATCCTACGGGGACGTCAGCATCTTCTTGGAACCGGCTTCCCCGAGGCAGGGGTAGGCTGGAAGCACCTGGAATTCTTGCGGATTTCGGGTTTTCGTGTTGCCTGCGATCCCCATGAACACCACAGGAGCTTCTGCCATGAGCCGCAACGGCCAGTCCCAACACGGTCCATCGCTTGACGGACTGCGCCGCGTCCTCGCCGCGGACCAGACCTTCGCCCGCGTCCAAGCAGAGGCTGCCCGCGGCTTTGCCGTTCGCGGCCAGGACTACCAGATCAGCGCGCCCGCCGGACTACGGGCCGTGCTCCTCGCGGAAATGGCAGAAGGCTTGGCGGCCTTCTCCGCGGACCAGGTGGGGGACGGCCGGACGCCCGACGGCGGGACGCCGGCTGTGGTGCTGGCCGTCACCGCCACCGGGCGTGAGGCTGAAGACCTGACAGCGGCTCTCCGGGCCTACCTGCCCGCCGATTCGGTAGCAGAATTTCCCAGCTGGGAAACCCTTCCGCACGAACGGCTCTCGCCCCGCTCCGACACGGTGGGCCGGCGGCTGTCCGTCCTGCGCCGGCTGGCGCACCCGGAAAGCTCGACGGCGGGTCAGTTGCGGGTGGTTGTTGCTCCCGTCCGCGCCGTGGTCCAGCCGATTGTGGCAGGGCTCGGGGACTTGGTTCCGGTCACGCTGAAAGTAGGCCAGGAGGTGCCCTTCTCGGACGTGGTGCGGAGCCTTGCGGACGCAGCCTACTCACGCGTGGACATGGTCACTCACCGGGGCGAGTTTGCGGTGCGCGGCGGGATTCTCGATATCTTCCCGCCCACTGAGGACCACCCCATCAGGGTGGACTTCTTCGGCGACGAGGTGGATCAGATGCGCTGGTTCGCCGTGGCTGACCAGCGCTCGCTGTCCGCGCCGGGCGTCCATCATCCCACCGAGCTGCACGCCCCGCCATGCCGCGAAATCCTGATCACACCGTCGGTCATGTCCCGCGCCGCCACACTGAAGTCGCAGCTGCCCGCGGCGGCGGACATGCTGGAAAAGATCGCGGGCGGCATCGCCGTGGAAGGCATGGAATCCCTGGCGCCCGTGCTGGTGGACTCGATGGTCCCCTTCGTGGAGCAGCTTCCTGCCGGATCTATTTCCGTGGTGATCGAGCCCGAGAAGGTCCGCACCCGCGCGCACGACCTTGCCGCCACCAACGAGGAGTTCCTGGAAGCTGCGTGGTCCACGGCGTCTAACGGGGGCACCGCGCCCCTGGATCTGAGCTCCCAGGCCTCTGCGGCCCTCCACTCGGCCAGCTTCCGCTCCCTGACCGAGACCCGCAGCTCCTCCCTTGCGCATGACGTTTCGTGGTGGTCCATCACCTCGCTTGCCCAGGACGAGGAACTCCTCCCGGAGATCGACGTCCTGACCCTCCACGCCCGCGAACCCCGCGGCTACCAGGGCGATGTGGCCGAAATGATGGACTTCATCGGCACGCACGTCCGCGACCAGTGGCGCATCGTGATAGCCACCGAAGGCCCCGGGCCCGCGCAGCGCCTGGCCGAACTGTTCCACGACGCCGATATCCCATGCGCCCGGGTGGACACCCTGGATCAGGAACCCCAGGCGGGCATCATCGAGATCACTACCGCCGCCGTCGGACGCGGTTTTGTCCTGGACAACCTCAAACTGGGGCTGCTGACGGAAGCGGACCTGCTGGGCCGGACATCCGCAGGGTCCACCAAGGATATGCGCCGCATGCCGTCCAAGCGGCGGAACGCCGTGGACCCGCTGCAGCTCATCGCAGGCGACCACGTCGTCCACGAGCAGCATGGCATCGGGCGGTTTGTTGAACTGATCCAGCGAAAGGTAGCTGGCGGTGGCGAAGGAGTGCGGGAGTACCTGGTGCTGGAGTACGCCCCGTCCAAGCGCGGTGCGCCAGGCGACAGGCTCTTTGTCCCCACCGACCAGCTGGACCAGGTGACGCGTTACGTTGGCGGAGATACGCCGGTGCTCAGCAAGATGGGCGGCTCCGACTGGGCCAGCACCAAATCCAAGGCCCGCAAGGCCGTCAAGGAGATCGCCGGCGAACTCATCCGGCTGTACTCGGCACGGATGGCCTCCCGGGGCCACGCCTTCGGGCCGGACACGCCGTGGCAGCGTGAACTGGAGGAGGCCTTCCCCTACGTGGAAACGCCTGACCAGCTCACCACCATCAACGAGGTCAAGGCTGACATGGAGCGTGAGATCCCCATGGACCGCCTGGTCTCCGGAGACGTGGGCTACGGCAAGACCGAGATCGCCGTCCGCGCTGCGTTCAAGGCGGTGCAGGACGGGAAGCAGGTGGCCGTGCTGGTGCCGACCACCCTGCTGGCGCAGCAGCACTATGAGACCTTTACTGAGCGTTTCTCTGGATTCCCGCTCCGGGTCAAGCCACTGTCCCGGTTCCAGGGTTCAAAGGAAACGAAGGAGACGGTGGAGGGTGTGAAGAGCGGCTCCGTGGATGTGGTGATCGGGACGCACCGGCTGCTGTCCAAGGACTTTGAGTTCAAGGACCTTGGCCTGGTGATCGTGGACGAGGAGCAGCGCTTCGGGGTGGAGCACAAGGAAGCCCTGAAGAAGATGCGCACCAACGTGGATGTGCTGGCCATGAGCGCCACGCCGATTCCCCGGACCCTGGAGATGTCCCTGACTGGTATCCGCGAAACCTCCACCCTGGCCACGCCGCCGGAGGAACGGCATCCGGTCCTCACCTACGTGGGGCCGTACACGGACAAGCAGACGTCGGCGGCCATCCGCCGTGAACTGATGCGCGAAGGCCAGGTCTTCTTCGTCCACAACCGGGTGTCTACCATTGAACGAACCGCCGCCAAGATCCGCGAGCTGGTCCCCGAGGCCCGGGTGGAAGTGGCCCACGGACAGATGTCCGAAAGCCGGCTGGAACAGATCATCGTGGACTTCTGGGAGAAGCGCTTTGACGTCCTGGTGTGCACCACCATCATCGAAACCGGCCTGGATATTTCCAATGCCAATACCCTTATCGTTGACGGAGCGGACAAGTACGGGCTGTCCCAGCTTCACCAGCTCCGCGGGCGTGTGGGCCGTGGGCGTGAGCGGGCTTATGCCTACTTCCTGTACCCGTCCGAGAAGCCATTGGGCGAGGTGGCCCTGGAGCGCCTCAAGGCCGTGGCCGCGCACAATGAACTCGGGGCGGGCATGCAGCTGGCCATGAAGGACCTCGAAATCCGCGGGGCCGGCAACCTGCTGGGCGGCGAGCAGTCGGGCCACATCCAGGGGGTGGGGTTTGATCTTTACATCCGGCTGGTGGGCGAGGCCGTGGCCGATTACCGCGGCGATGCCGAAGAGAAGGCCGCCGAAATGAAGATCGAGCTGCCCGTGAACGCGCACCTGCCACACGACTACGTCCCGGGGGAGCGGCTGCGGCTGGAGGCCTACCGGAAGCTCGCCTCGGCGCTGACCTACGAGGCCATCGACGAGGTGCTGGCCGAACTGGTGGACCGCTACGGCGAGCTTCCCCTCCCGGCACAGAACCTCATCTCCGTGGCACGGTTCCGGGTTGGTGCCCGGGAGGCAGGCCTGTCCGACGTCGCACTGCAGGGGAACTTCATCAAGTTCTCTCCGGCGCAGCTCCCGGAGTCCAAGCTCATGCGCCTGGCCCGGATGTACCCCGGTGCCCAGTCCAAGCCTGCGCTGGACGCCGTGCTGATCCCCAAGCCGAAGACGGCGAAAATCGGCGGCCGGGACCTGCAGGACGCCGACATCCTGGAGTGGGCCAATGGGGTCATCCGCAACATCTTCTCCGACGCGCCTATTGCCGTCTCACCCTCGGTGAACTGACGTGATGGGAGGACACCACGCCGCGTCGGGAGCCGCGGCGTGGGTGGCTGTCGCGTCGACGGGGCCGTACACCCTGGGCTGGTATCCGCTGGACGCCACCGGCATCCTGATCGGCGGGATGGCCACGGCCGGAACGGCGCTGGTATGCGACTGGGACCACCGCCATAGCACGGTCGCCCACTCTCTGCCGCCATTGTCCAATGCCATAGCCGTGGGGATCGAGAACGCGAGCGGAGGGCACCGGCAAGGAACCCACTCCGTGCTCGGGGCTGCCTTTTTCGTGGTGCTCGCCACCATGGCCGGACAATTCCAGCTCCAGACGGACTGGGGATTGTTGTCGGTGGGTGCCGGCCTGCTGTGCATGTTCATGATCAACATCGCGGCCAAGGCCCTGAAGCTGTTTCCAAAATCAGGCTTTGTCAGCAACTGGATCTTCGCCCTGACGATGGCCGGGCTGGTCACCTGGTTCGCGCCGGACCAGTGGACCTGGCTCCCTGTCTCGATGCTGACCGGGGTGGTGGTTCATATCGTGGGGGACATGATCACCACCGGAGGGGTGCCGCTGCTGTGGCCACTGGTGATCAAGCCACCCAGGTTCCTGCGGAAACTGCCGGTGTTCAATGATGTCTGGAAGGCCAACGGTGCCTTTTCCTTGCCGCTGCTGGGAAAAGCCGGCTCCCGCCGTGAGTGGCTCGTGCTGATTCCTGTGAGCGCCTACGCCATGGTGGGGATGTCCCTCGCGGTGTGGGCACTGGCCAAGGCGCATTTTCCGTCCGCCCTTGCTCTCGGCAGCACCTTGGTCAGCAGCCTGTTCCGCTCGGGCTGAACCGGAGCGGCATCAAATAATGCGGACTTAAAGACCTGAGGCCCCGGAATATCCGGGGCGTCAGACTTCTTGACGTCCTGACTGGTCCTAGTGACTGGTCCTAGTGCTCGCCGGCCGAGTCGGAGCGGCCCAGGATGGTCTGCGGGATCCAGAACGCGAGGGCGAAGAGAACCAGGCAAACGGCCATGGGCCAGGGGTTGCCCAGGGTGAGGAAGGAGAGGGAGTAGATGGCGCCCAGGAACAGCGCCATCATGACGACGAACAGGACGATGCTCGTTACGGGACTGTTCTCGTTCTCCGGTGTCTGCACAGTGTTTGTGCTGGTCGCTGTGGTCTTGCTGGACATTCGTTCCTCCTCGGCCCCGCGGGGCTCAAACTGTGGCGGCATGGGGCTGCGGTCAGTAGGCGGATGAACCCTGTTCACCCTTGACGATGGCAATCCCGGAGCTGGCACCAATACGTGTTGCACCTGCAGCAATCATAGCTTGAGCGTCGGCCAGGGACCGTACGCCGCCGGAGGCCTTGACCCCCAGGCCGGGTCCCACGGTGCGGCGCATGAGCGCCACGTCCTCAGGAGTCGCACCGCCGCCATTGAAGCCGGTGGAGGTCTTGACGAAGTCAGCGCCCGCCTCCACTGCGGCCTCGCAGGCGAGGACCTTCTGGGCATCATCCAGGAGCGCCGTTTCGATGATGACCTTCAGGATGGCCCCGCCCGCGTGGACGGCTTCCGCCACAGCAGCGATGTCCTCCACGAGGGCACCCTTGTCTCCGGCGCGGGCCGCGGCGATGTTGATGACCATGTCGATTTCATCCGCACCGTCCAGCACGGCGCCCCGGGCTTCGAAGGCTTTCACGTCGCTGGGCGTTGCACCCAGAGGGAAGCCGACAACAGAACAGGCCAGCACGCCGGTTCCCTTGAGGGCCGTCTGGACGGTTTTTACCCAGATGGGGTTCACGCACACCGACTTGAAGTGGTACTCGGCAGCTTCCGCGCAGACCTTGAGGATATCCGACTCACTGGCCTCCGGCTTCAGCAGCGTGTGGTCGATGAAGGAGGCGATGTCGCCGGGCACGGGCTCGGTTCCGGCGGCCGGCTGCACGGCGGGAGTGGCTTCGTTGCTCATATTGTTCCTTCCGGGCGGCCTCTCAGGAGGCCTTTCATTGGGCCTTGTGGGCCGCAGGCGCCACGACGTCCATGGCTCTTCAGATGACCATCTTGCCACGTCGCGGCAGGCATGGTGCCGCCTGAGCCCTGGCCCCCTGGAGCCAGGGCTCAGGCGGCAACCTGCACAGGCTGCCCGGCCGAGGATGCCGTCATCAGCTGGGTGGCACAGGCACCGGCGGCGGAGGCGGCCGCCACCAGCAGTCCCAGCCGGACGCCGTCGAAAGCTGCTGCATCGCCGATGGCCCAGATGCCCGGGACCGAGGTCCGGAAGTCCTGGCCGATCTCGATCCCGCCGTTGGGCGCGGTCCGGAGGCCGCCGCTGGCAGCCAGGCTGTCGCGGGAAACCCTCTCCTCTGCTAACACCACCAGGTCACCGTTCATGCTGCTGCCGTCTTCAAAGACGATGCCGGACGCTGCAAGGCCTGATCCTGAAATGGCCGGGACAACCGCGGTGGGCCGGACGGTGGTGCGGACCGGCCGGACACCGCCGGCGCGGAGCACCGCTTCTGCCTGACCCGCTGATGCGCCGGTGCCCACAAGGATTCCCAGGGGACGCCGGCCAAGTTCCTTGGTGATTTCCTGAACTGCCTCACCAATGCGGGTGGCGTCATCGATCGTGGAATAGCTCAGGCACCGGCCTGCGCCCTCGACGGGGGACGCAACAGGCGTGGAGCCGGTGGCGATCACCAGTTGGTCGTAGCTGAACTCCATGCCATCCGCGGTGATCACTCGGCGGTTGTCTGAATCGATGAAGCTGGCCGGCTGGCCGAACCGGACCGACACTTGGGGCAGGCCGGAAAGTTCCAGCAGCTCCTCGGGCGCGTCGTCCCTGTTGCTCAGCACGGTGATGTGCCCGCTGAAGCGGGCACGCTCCAGGTGCCTGACCAGGGCCTGCGCCGCCGGCCCGGCGCCGGCGATGACGATGCGGGTAGCGGGGGAGGAGGAAGTGGATGGTGCCGGAGCGGACATGTGCTGGCCCTTTCGCTGGCGGCCGTGTGTGGTGCACGGGCCGGGAAGTTCGTGATGAACCCAGCGTAGGCGTCCGCCTTTTCCGTGGTGTTTCCCCGCTGTTGCCGTCAGGACGGTCCTTGTTCGCCAACGTTTACCGGCCGGTAACAGATCCGGTGACCTGCGTCTCATCCCGACGGCTAATGACACGGGGGAGCCTGTCCGGTCCCTGGCTGCGTGCTAAGACAGCTAGACCCGAATCCGGTAACCCCTCTTGACCACCGTCTCCACCAGCCGGCCGTCCGGCAGGGAGGAGCGAAGCCGGCTGACGGTCATGTCCAGGGCATGGACTGAGCCCCTGAGCTCCAGCAGATCGGAGAGCGACTCCCGGGAAAGCACGGCCCCGCCCGCGCCCAGCAGGGCACGAAGCAGCAGAAGCGGCGCGGGCGCCAGTTCCACGGGCTGGCCGTCGATCCTGAGGCTGCGACCGCGCAGCTCGATGTTGCCGGACCTGGTATCGAGGCGGCGGACGTGGTTGAGGGCAAGGTGCTCGCAGACCAGCCGGATGAGCGCGCCCATCCGGAAGCGCTCGGGTATCAGGGGCGTCACACCGGCGTCGAGCAGCGGCTGTGCCGTTACCGGGCCCACCACGGCGGTGGTCACCGTCGTCTTGAGGCTCTCGATCAGTTGCTTGTAGACGCCCATTTCGTGGGCGGTGCTCCACATGGCATCCACGGCGGGGGCGCTCGTGAAGGTGAGCACATCCAAGTTGCCGCTGCACGCCGCTTCGATGAGCCGGGGAAGCCGGTCCTCGCCGTCGGGCTTGACCCAGCGATAGGGGGTGACTGTGAGGACGGTGGCCCCGGACATGCGGAGGCGCTCCAGCTGGCGGACGTCCGTGTAGCCGTGCAGCTGCACGGCTACGGTCTTGCCGCGCACGCCTTCGGCGAGCAGCATGTCCACGAGAGTCGCTGTG
Source organism: Arthrobacter sp. ISL-48 (assembly GCF_018613805.1). Taxonomy (GTDB): domain Bacteria; phylum Actinomycetota; class Actinomycetes; order Actinomycetales; family Micrococcaceae; genus Arthrobacter. The sequence goes on along the minus strand of NZ_JAGGPL010000001.1, from coordinate 276,426 downwards.
GTTTCGTCACTGCTGATTCCGACGTCGGCAAGGCCCGCCGCGCGGACGGCCCCACGGGCTTTGGGCCCGCGGACGAACATCCGGCAGGCCCCAAGGGTCTCCAAAAGTTCCTCGCCGATGCCGAATGAATCAGCGGCCTCGCACCAGCGGCGCATGCCGTAGGCGGTGGTGGCGATGCAGAGATCCGGGCGGGCAGCGATGATGGCCCTGGTGTCCTCAATGAGGCGGATGTCCTCCTGCACGGGGGCGATCTTCAGTGCGGGGGCATGCAGGACCTCCGCGCCGCGGCGTTCGAGCGCCTCGATGAGGTCCCGGGAGCGCCGGTGTGAGGTGACTCCGATGCGGAAACCTTCCAGCGGAGAGTCCGATGCCTCCTGCCCCGGTACCTCTTCAAGCTGCGGCGTTTCGGCCGGTGCAAGTGCATTCATGGGGTTCAATCCTTTCACGAACCCAGCAGCGAGGCCGCCAGCCTGTCCAGGTCGGCGGCGGCCTCAGCATGCCCGCGGTTGGCTTCAGCCACCCGAACCACCTCGCCAATAACCAGGACGGCGGGGTTACTGCAGCCAGCGGCCGCGGTAGCGATGGTGCCCAGGTCCGCGATGGTGGTGCGCTGGCCGGGCCGGTAGCCACGTTCAACGACAGCCATGGGCATGTCCGCACGCATCCCTGCCCGGCGCAGGCCGGCTGCCAGCTGGTGCAGGGTGCCGATGCCCATCAGCACCACGATGGTGCCGCCGAGGCCGGCCAGATGCATGTGCTCTTTCTCTGTCAGGGGGGCATGGCCGGAAACCACGGTGAACATGTGGCTGACTTCCCGGTGCGTCACAGGGATCCCGGCGGCCGCCGGAACGGAGATGGCACTCGTCACGCCGGAGATCACGCGTACGGGCACGCCGGCCGCGACGCAGGAGGCAACTTCCTCGCCGCCACGGCCGAAGACGTAAGGGTCCCCGCCCTTGAGCCGGACCACGTTGTTCCCGGCGAGGGCACTTTCCACCATGAGCTTTTCGATGTCGGCCTGGCCGACCTTGTGATGGCCGGGCTTCTTGCCCACGTCCACCAGTTCGGCCGACGTCAGGGAAGGCAGCTCCTGGTAGGGCGCCAGCCGGTCAAAGAACACGACGTCGGCATCGCGCAGAGCCTTGACGGCCGCCACGGTCAGCAGTTCGGTGGTGCCCGGGCCGCCGCCAACGAGGGTCACATGGCCGACGGGTCCGGCTGCCGGCTCATTGGAAACTGGAATGCCGGTTTCACGGCACCGGTCCAGCAGGGCTCCCCAGCCGGGCTGGCCGTCGTCAACCGCTGCCACCAGGAAAGGGCGCTCGGGCAGCGCGCCGTCATGCGCGGCACCCTGAGGCGTGCTGAGCCGGTAGACGACGGCGCCGGCGGCCTGGTAGCGGCGGACCGCCTGGCGGGCGGCGTGGTCCGAACCCGTGACCAGGACTTCGCGGCCGGTGAGATCAATGCTGAGCTGCATGCCTATACCTCGTTCTCATCGCGGGGCCTCATCGGGATGGAAGCCCCGATTAGTACTGGCTGCTGAACGGCTGTCGCCTTCTCTTCGGCCGTGGCCGGACGGAACTGGCCGCGCTCGTCCGAAACGAAGGTGATGGAATCGTCCTTCTGATCGGGGGCATTGACGAAGGAGCGGAACCGGCGCAGGCGCTCGGGGTCCTTCAGGGTGTCCGCCCACTCGTCCACGTACGTGTCAACGTGCTTGGCCATGGCGGCCTCGAGCTCCTCGGCGATGCCCAGGGTATCGTGCACCACGACGTCCTCGACGTGCTTGATGCCGCCGTCGAGCTCTTCCTGCCAGCGCGCGGTGCGCTGCAAGCGGTCGGCGGTGCGGATGTAGTACATGAAGTAGCGGTCGATGTACTTCAGCAGGGTTTCGTCGTCGAGGTCCTTTGCCAGCAGCTGGGCGTGCGCCGGGGTGGCACCGCCGTTGCCGCCGACATACAAGTTCCAGCCGTCCGCGGTGGCGATCACGCCGACGTCCTTGCCTCGGGCCTCGGCGCATTCACGGGCGCAGCCGGAAACACCCATCTTGAGCTTGTGCGGGCTGCGCAGCCCGCGGTAGCGCAGTTCCAGCTGGATGGCCATAGCAACCGAGTCCTGGACGCCAAAGCGGCACCACGTGGAACCGACGCAGGACTTCACGGTGCGCAGGCTCTTGCCGTAGGCCTGGCCGGACTCGAAGCCGGCGTCAACCAGTTCCTTCCAGATTTCCGGAAGCTGTTCCAGCCGGGCACCGAACATATCGATGCGCTGGCCGCCGGTGATCTTGGTGTACAGGTTGTATTTCTCCGCGACCGCGGCGATGACGCCAAGCTTCTTCGGGGTGATCTCGCCGCCGGCGATGCGGGGGACCACCGAGTAGGTGCCGTCCTTCTGCATGTTGGCGAGGGCGCGGTCGTTGGTGTCCTGCAGGGTGCCGCGGCCGGCGTCGAGGACGTAGGCGTTGTGCTGGGAGGCCAGGATGGAGGCGATGGTCGGCTTGCAGATATCGCAGCCGGCGCCGGTGCCGTATTTGGCCATGATCTCCTCGAAGGAGGTCAGCTCCAGAACTCGGATTGCGTCGAAGAGTTCCTGGCGCGACAGCTCAATGTGCTCGCAAAGAGCCTTGGAGACCTCGATGCCGGACTTGGTCAGCTCGCCTTCGAGCAGCTTCTTCAGCATCGGCACGCAGGAACCGCAGCTTGTTCCGGCACGGGTACAGCCCTTGAGCTCGCCGAGTTCCCGGACGGGCGCATTGCCGTCGCAGGCGCCACAGCCGTTGATTGTGTCGCGGATGGTTCCTGCTGTCACGTTGTTGCAGGAGCACAGGGTTGCGTCGTCCGGGAGTTCAGTGTCCGGGGCGTCGCCGCCACCGGCTGCCGTCAGGTACGCTCCGGGCTCGGCTGGGAGTTCGCGGCCCAGGAGCGGGCGCAGGCTAGTGTAGGGCTCCGCGTCACCGACGAAGATGCCGCCCAGCAAGGTCTTGGCATCGTCCGTGGTGACGATCTTCTGGTAAACGCCGCGGGCGGGGTCGGCGTAGACGATTTCCAGGGCGTGCTCGGTCTTGGCGAATCCGTCACCGAAGCTCGCCACGTCGACGCCGGACAGCTTGAGCTTGGTCGCGGTGTCGAAGCCCGGGAAGGTGGCCTCACCGCCGTGGAGGCGGTCAGCGACGATCTCCGCCATGGTGTTGGCCGGGGCAACCAGGCCCAGGCACATGCCGCCGAAGTTGGCCACTTCACCAATGGCGAAGATGCCCGGGATCTCGGTTTCGCAACCGTCGGTAACTACAACGCCGCCGCGCTGGCCCAGCGAGAAGATCTGTTCCTCGCCCTCTGCGGCGCGGAAGAGCTCATCGCGCGGCCTGACGCCGATCGCGACGATCACAAGATCAGCGTCGATGATGCGGCCGTCGGCCATGAGGACGCCGGTGACCTGGCCTTCGTCGTCGGACAGTACTTCTGAGGGGAACACCCCGCTGTGGACTTCGAAGCCCTTGGCTTTGATGAGACGGCCCATCGCCTGGCCAGCGCCCTCATCAAGCTGCGTGGCCATCAGCCACTGTGCGCCGTCGATGACGATCGGGCTGGCACCCAACTGCTCCGTGCCGGCAGCCGACTCCAGTCCCAGGAGGCCGCCGCCGATGGTGACTGCCTTGACCTTGCGGCCAAGCTTTTCCGTGAGTTCGGCGATGGCCTTATTGATGGCCCACACGTCTTCGAGCGTGCGGTAGACGTGTGTGTGCTCTGCGCCGGGGATCGGCAGGCGGGCCGCATTCGAACCCGTCGCGACCACGAGGGCGTCATAGGCATAGCTGTTGCCGGCCGCGGTCTCCACGGACTTGGCTTCGACGTTGACCTTTACTACACGCTCTCCAGTGCGCAGATCCAGGGCCGCGTGGTCCCACATGGACGCCTCGCCCAGGGTGAGGTCGTAGTCCGTCTCCGTGAGGGCCTTGCTCAGGGCCACGCGGTCATAGGGGAGGTGAGCCTCCTCAGTGAGGACCGTGACGTGCCAGCCATCGAGGCCACGGGCATGCATCGCGTCCGCAAAGCGGTGGGCTGCCGGGCCGCCGCCGGCGACGACAATGCGGCGCGGGTTCTCTGTGCTGTAAGTCTGTTCGGTCACTGTGGGCCTTTCGCATGGGCCGCAGACGGTGCTCCGCGACCTTCTCTTTGACGAGGTGTACATCCAGACTAGGCAGCCGCAGTTTCGCTTCAGTTTCCCAATTGTTTCGTGAACTTAACTTCTGCATCACGAACGCATTTCCGGGCGGGTGAGGTCTCTTTTACGCGCCGGACACATTCACTGCATGCCGATGAAACACCTGCCGCCTAGTTTGGTAATACGGCCACGGAGGTGGCAAGTGAGCACCTGCGAAGTATGTGAAGCACAGGCAATTTGAAGCACAGGGAGAGGAGCCGACATGACGGCAACAGTGGAACTTGAGGAACTGGCAACCGGAACCGTTACCGGCTGGCACCGCGTCTGCGCACTCGACGAGCTGGAGCTCGCCTGGGGCGAGGCAGCCCTCATCGGGGGCCGCCAGGTAGCCCTCTTCCGCACCGGTCCCGGTGAGGTTTTTGCGGTGGCACATGAGGATCCGGCCACAGGGGCCCATGTTATGGCCCGCGGCATCATCGGTTCGCGTGGCACCCGTCCCACCATCGCCTCACCCCTGCACAAAGAGGTTTACGACCTTGAAACCGGTGAATGCTTTGGAACTGCAGGGCTCAGCCTGGACACCTTCAGCACGCGCATTTCCGACGGCTATGTCGAAGTCGAGCTGTAACCCCTAAAGACCCAGCGCTTCGCGGACGTCTTCCAGCACGTGGTCCAGGGCGGCGCGGGCTGCCTGCCTTGCTTCCGGCAGCTGGGCTGCGGACTCCACCGGACGTATCACTTCCAGGTAGCACTTGAGCTTGGGCTCTGTCCCGCTGGGCCGGATGATCACCCGGGTCAAGTCCCTGGTCAAGAAGAGAAGTCCGTCGGTCGGCGGCAAATGGTCGCTGCCCTTGGCCAGGTCCACCAGGGTCTCGACGGCGGATGAACCGAATGACTCCGGCGGACTGACCCTGAGCCGGTTCATCATGGCGTCCAGCAGGCCCAGGTTGGCCACCCGGATGCTGAGTTGGTCGCTGGCATGCAGGCCATGTTGCAGATAGAGCTCATCCAAGGTGTCGAAGATGGTTTTACCCTCCGCCTTGGCTGTGGCAGCCAGTTCCGCGATGAGGACGGCCGCTGAAATGCCGTCCTTGTCCCGGACCAGTTCAGGCGCAACGCAGTAACCCAGCGCTTCCTCATAGCCGTACAGCAGCCCGGGCACCCGGGAAATCCACTTGAACCCTGTCAGCGTTTCCTTGTGCTCATAACCGGCCGAGGCGGCTATCCGCGAGAGCAGCCGCGAGGAAACTATTGAATTAGCGAACACACCAGCGGCTTTTTCCTCACCGCCAGCCTTGTCCTTATCCTGGGCCGCAAGCCGCGCCACAATGTGAGCCCCCAGAAGAGCCCCCACCTCGTCACCGCGGAGCATGCGCCATGTGCCCGAGTCCGGATCCTTAGCGGCAACGGCAGCCCGGTCCGCATCCGGATCGTTGGCCAGCACGATGTCCGCACCCACGCCGGCGGCCGTTTCCAGCGCAAGGTCCAGCGCACCGGGTTCTTCCGGGTTGGGGAAACTTACGGTGGGAAAATCAGGGTCCGGCGCGGCCTGTTCGGCCACGAGCGTGACATCGGCAAAGCCTGCTTCATTCAGCACAGCCACCGCCGTTTCCCCGCCGACGCCGTGCATGGGCGTGAGGACAATCTGCAGGTGACGCGCGGGAAAGCCGGCGGGAAAGGCGAGTGCCGCCGTCGCGCGCTTGTAGTCCGCGGCGATCGAGGGGTCCAGGACGGTCCAGCCTCCGGCCGCCAGGCTGACGGAGTCCAGGGAGCCCACGGCGTCGATTTTGCCGGCAATCTTCGCATCGTACGGGGCGACGATCTGCGCACCCCTGCCACTTTCCTCCACCGCATGGCGGCCGAGGTAGACCTTGTACCCGTTGTCCTGCGGGGGATTGTGGCTCGCGGTGACCATCACGCCGCCATCGCAATCGAGTGCCCGCACCGCAAAAGCCAGCAGCGGCGTGGGCAGCGCGGCAGGCATCAGGAACGTTTCGATCCCGGCGGCTGTGAAGATCGCCGCAGTTTCCTCGGCAAAGATGTCCGAGTTATAACGGGCGTCATAGCCGACGACGGCGCGAGGCCGGGTTCCTGGCGCTGCCTCACCGACCGCCTCGAGCAGGAATGCAGACAACCCGGCCGCAGCGCGGCGCACCACCACACGGTTCATCCGGTTCGGGCCTGGACCCAATGCTGCGCGGAGCCCTGCGGTGCCGAACTGCAGGGTTCCATTGAAGCTGTCGGCCAGTTCCTGCAGCGCCGCCGGGACGCCGTCCTCCGAGCGCCGGAGCAGTTCCGTGAGGGAAGCGGAGGTCGCCGAGTCCGGGTCGTGGGCAGCCCATTCGCGGGCCTGGCTGAAGAGTCGCAAATCGGCATCGGAGGAGGTCATGGGCACAACGCTATCGTTATTGCTCCCTGAAAACTCCTTCGAACACCGCCGTGACCCGGAAAAGCGCGCCGATTCCTTGACATGGTTTTTTCTGGACAAGTAATGTCGCGGATATGAAGATGGGGCAGGGTGTGGAGTGGGCGTTGCACAGTTGTGTCAACATGTCCTGGACACCAGTGGGGGAGGCTGTGAGCAGCGTCCGCCTGGCCGCCTTCTACAAGCTTCCGGCAGCGTACCTGAACAAGCAGTTGCAGGCCTTGGTGCGTGCCGGAATCCTGGCCTCCGTTTCAGGACCAAGGGGCGGCTTCCAGCTCGCCCGGCGGGCGGACAGGATTTCCGTTCTGGATGTGGTCCTTGCAATCGAAGGAAAAGACGACGCCTTCCGGTGCGGGGGCATCCTTAAGGACGCCCCCGACGGCGCAATGGAGGCCGACTATGCCCGCTCCTGCCTCATTTCGCAGACCATGCGCCACGCCGAGGTGACCTGGCGGACGGAGCTTTCCCGGCAAACCATCGCCGGGATCGCCCAGTCCATCGAACGGCGCTTCCCGGACGCCCGTGAGGAAACCGTTAGGCAGCTCACCGGGGTCAGGGGCCGGCAGGAAGCCCGGACCATCTAGGCCAATGCGTGGTGCATCGCGGGAGTCAGTCCATAAAAAATTCTGCGGGCCTAACGAAACGATCGCGCGGGCTTCCGTCCTCCGCTGGTTGCGCAGGTCCCAGGCTCCGAAATCCGTGGCGCTCGTAGAACCGGCGCGCCGGCAGACCACCGGCGACATCTGATCCGAATGTCACTACTTCGATAGCATCAGTAGGCCACCGATTCAAAATACCCTCCATGAGGAGTGAAGCGATGCCTGTGCGGCGCGACGTTGATCGCACGCTCAGCCAGTTGATGTGGTGAGGCTGATCGTCACGGCTGAGTAAAGCAGCACCATGCACTTTGGTTTCGCAGGCAACGACCAGGACGACGCCGCGCCCGATTGAGTTGCGGACTTGCTTGTCGAAGTGAGGCATCGGCCCAAAGAGATCCTCAACCTCGGCCGCCAGCTCTAGACAGCCTGACGTGTCCGCCAAGGTAGCCGCGCGTACCTGAGAGTTCATCGCTTGAATATACCGCTGGAACAGCAAGCGGCATGGGCGCCCAATACAGCCGAAACTCCGAATGTATGCGCCCAATAGCGGGCCCAAGGGGATCACAGTGTAGCCTTCAAAAAAATCAATCAGCCTGAGGGGCCAGCATGAACCATGACCCACAAGAGATGACCGCGCACAAGGTGGCCCCCTTGACCGGCACCTGGAAGCTGGTCATCGCTTTCGCTGCAGTCCTTGGTGTGGGTACCTGCGTCGCCCTCGGCTTCTTCAGTGCCATGTTCATCGTGCAGCCGGGCACCCTGGACGTATTGAACCGGGCCGGGTCCGAGCAGGACGTGCTGACCGGTGAATATTCGAAGACAGCCGGGCACGTGGAGCCGGAGAATGCCCGGTTTCTTGCCATGTATGGGAACACCAACTATTACGCGTCGCCGAGCTCCGATGCCAAGCGAACCTTCTGCCTCGTTGCCGAACCAGTTAACGGCGGCGGTTCGTGGCGAGCCTCCTGTGCGCCGCTCGTCGATGGGAGGGACGAGGTGACCCGCCTTTCAGATCCCTCTGGCCGGGAGGCGCTCCTGGTTCCGGACCAGTTCGACAAGCACGATCTGGAAGCCGGCGGATGGGTTTCGATCCATAAAAACCTGCTGATCGGGCCGGGCGGGTTACCTTTTCACCCCGCGTTGGATCTAAAGCCTGGCGATAATCTCCGCCAGCAGTTTGGAGATTCGAGGGCCCGCGGCCTGGCCTGACTCGATGACCTCGTGGTGGCTGAGCGGTACGGGGCTGATGCCCGCGGCCAGATTGGTCACCAGCGAAATGCCGAACACCTCCATGCCCGCGTGACGTCCGGCGATGGCTTCCAATGCAGTGGACATGCCCACCAGATCCGCGCCGATCCGCTTGGCGTACTGCACCTCGGCGGGGGTCTCATAATGCGGGCCGGTGAACTGCGCGTAGACGCCCTCGTCCAGCGAGGAATCCACTTCACGGGCCAGCTCACGGAGCCGGGAGGAGTAAAGATCTGTCAGGTCAACGAACGTGGCGCCCTCCAGCGGCGACGCGGCGGTGAGATTGATGTGATCTTTGATGAGTACCGGAGTGCCCGGAGTCCAGCTCTCATTGAGGCCCCCGCACCCGTTGGTGAGGACCAGGGTCTTGCAGCCGGCAGCGGCGGCGGTTCGCACGCCGTGCACCACGGCGCGAACGCCCTTGCCTTCGTAGAAGTGGGTGCGGGCCCCCAGCACGAGTGCACGCTTGCCCTCCTTGGTGAGGACGGAGCGGATGGTGCCCACATGGCCTTCCACCGCCGGGGCGTGGAAGCCGGGGACCTCGTCCGCGGAGAGCGTGGCGGTGGTGTCACCGATCAGCTCTGCCGCTTCACCCCAGCCCGAGCCCAGGACCAGGGCGACGTCATGGCTGTCCACCCCCGTCTCCTCGGCGATGTAGTCGGCGGCGGCGCGCGCGGCGGCGAAAGGATCTGTGGTCAGGAAATCTGTATTACTCACTGGTACAAGCTATCGTGCCGCTGCCATTGTGCACAGCGCCGGATACAGTGCCGGACGAACCGGCAGCGGGACCGGAGCTGCACTCCCTTATTGGTGGTGCGGCGCCGGATAGGCGAGAATGGATGATTGTGACTACGCATCCTGATTTCAGCTCACCCCGGCTCGCAATCCTCGGAGGTGGCCCGGGCGGTTACGAAGCCGCCATGGTCGCCGCCTCTCTGGGAGCGCAGGTCACCATCATCGAACGCGCCGGGCTGGGCGGCTCTGCGGTGCTGACCGACGTCGTTCCTTCCAAGACCCTCATCGCGACAGCGGACCTGATGACCCGCGTCGGTGAGGCGGGGGAGCTGGGAGTGAAGTTCGACGTCGACGGCGGCGACTTTGTTCCCGTGATGCGCGCGGACCTCAAGCACATCAACGACCGCCTGCTGGGCCTTGCACGCCAACAGTCCAGGGACATCACCACCGCCCTGGAACACCAGAACGTCCGGATACTGATCGGTTCAGGCAAGCTGATCGACAGCCACACCATCGAGGTGCTGACTGTGGACGGCACCGAAACCATCGAAGCGGACACCATTCTGCTTGCCGTCGGTTCGCACCCACGTGAGCTCCCCACCGCCCGGCCCGACGGGGAACGCATCCTGAACTGGGCCCAGATCTACAACCTTGACGAGCTTCCAGAGGAACTCATCGTGGTGGGGTCCGGCGTTACCGGTGCAGAGTTCGCCTCCGCCTACAACGGTTTGGGCTCAAAGGTCACCTTGATTTCAAGCCGAGACCAGGTGCTCCCCGGTTCCGACACCGACGCCGCGGTGGTGCTGGAAGAGGTCTTCGAACGCCGGGGCGTGACCGTCCTGTCCCGCTCACGCGCGGAGACAGTGGGGCGCACCGACGACGGCGTTGTGGTCACGCTGAGTGACGGCTCCAAGGTCACCGGCAGCCACTGCCTGGTTTGCGTGGGCTCCATCCCCAACACGGCCGGCATTGGCCTGGAGGAAGCCGGGGTGGCGCTGACCGAAAGCGGCCATATTAAGGTCGACGGCGTTTCGCGCACCACTGCGCCGAACATCTACGCCGCGGGCGACTGCACCGGCGTGCTGCCTTTGGCCTCGGTCGCCGCGATGCAGGGCAGGATCGCCATCGCGCACTACCTGGGCGACAGCGTAACGCCCATTAAGCTGCACCAGGTGGCGTCCAACATCTTCACCTCGCCGGAGATCGCCACGGTGGGCGTTTCCGAGGCCGACATCCACTCCGGCAAGTACCAGGGTGACATCGTCAAGCTATCCCTCAAGAGCAACGCCCGGGCCAAGATGCGCAACCACAAGGACGGTTTCATCAAGATCTTCGCCCGCAAGGGGTCGGGCACCGTGATCGGCGGTGTCGTGGTGGGACCGAACGCGTCCGAGCTGATCTTCGCTATCTCCATCGCCGTGAAGCAGAAACTCCACGTCGACGACGTCGCCAGCACCTTCACTGTCTACCCGTCGCTGAGCGGTTCGATCTCCGAGGCAGCACGGCGCCTGCACGTCCACTTGTAGCCTTCTGTGAGCCGGTGCCAAGAGCGCTGGTGGCAGCCGGCTCATCGGGGTACCGTGGCGGCATGACTACAGCTCTTGAGCGGCCGCGCAGTGGAAAGATCATCGGTGGCGTGTGTGCAGCGCTGGCAGCACGGTTCGGGGTTCCAAAGTTCCTCGTCCGGCTGGGCTTTGTGATCTTTGGCGTGGTGGGCGTTGGTGAGCTCGTCTACATTGCGCTGTGGATCATGATCCCCAAGGCTCCTGCTTAGACCCTGGACTGGGCCCCAAAGGCCCGAAAATAAGGGTCAACCGCCGGGGACCTACCGGTTATTGTCTGACTGATAAAAAGCCTGCTATGGTGCTGTTATCAGTTTGATAATAACGATGGGAACCGCTATGGACCACCTGATCGCGTGGATGAACTCCCCAGCATTCACACTTTTCAACGCTCCGGTCAGCTGGATCGAGGTCATAGGCTTCCTCACCGGCGCGGCCTGTGTGTACGGAGTCGCCCGGCAAGAACTTTGGAACTGGCCCGTAGGTATCCTGAACAACGCTTGTTTCATGATTCTGTTCCTGGGCGCTGCGCTCTACGGTGAGGCAGTTCTCCAAGTGATATTTGCTGCCATCGCATGCTACGGCTGGTACAACTGGATCCGCGGTAACGCGAGGACTGCCGGTAAGAACGACCTGCCTATCCGGCACGCCTCATGGACAGAGGCCTTCGTTGGTTTCGGCGCAACAGCCGCGGGCACCGCCGCCGTCGCAATGGTGCTCACCCATGGCACAGACTCCGCGGTTCCCTGGCCTGACGCCTTTGTCCTAACTGCCTCCCTAGTGGCCACTTACGGGCAGGCAAAGAAGATTTTCCAGCATTGGTACGTCTGGATCCTCATCGATGTGGTCTCAGTCCCGCTGTACTTCAGCCGCGGGCTTACGCTGACCGCTGTCCTCTATATCGGATTCCTTTTCCTGTGCATTTACGGGCTCATTGGCTGGAAGCGCGCCTATGCGGCCGAAGCTCCGGCTCCTTTTCCTGCACCGGTAACCGCAGGAGCCTGACGTGTACACGAACGCCATGGTCATCGGAAAGTTCTACCCGCCCCACGCTGGCCACGTCCATCTCATCGCAACGGCCGCAGCACAGGCAAAGCGGGTTTCTGTCGTGGTCCTCGGTAGCAGGTTCGAATCCTTGGATGTGGCGGAACGCACCCGGTGGCTTGAGGAAGAACTATCTGGCCACGCTGCGATACAGGTACTCAGCATGCGCAATGATTGCCCGGAGGACTACGGGTCTGACGAGATCTGGAAAGCAGAAACCGAGCTGATGCGCCTTGCTCTAAAGAGTCGCGGCGTTAACCACATCGACGCGGTGTTCAGCTCCGAGGAGTATGGACCCCGGCTGGCTGCCGCCTTCGGCGCCGAGCATGTCTCCGTGGACCCTGCCCGGTCCACCTACCCGGTCAGCGGGACCCTATGCCGTGAGGATCTTAGCGCTGCGTGGCCCGCCATCATTCCCTCTGCCAGGCAGGACATGTGCACCCGCATCATCGTTGTGGGTGCCGAATCCACCGGCACAACAACTCTGGCAAGGGCGCTGACAGACCACTACCGGCACAGGTTCCCTCACATCGCCGACGTGCCGGAATACGGACGACAGCACACCTATGAGAAGTTCGATGCCCTCCGCGCCGACAGGCCGAACGCCGTGTTGGCGGAGATGGTCTGGACTGCGGCGGATTTTGGACTCATCGGGGCACGGCAAAACGAGATGGAGAATGACGCGGCCGATGCCTGTCCGCTGGTTATCGCCGACACCGACGCCTTGGCGACTACGCTGTGGGAACGTTATTACATGGGCGAACGAAGCTATGGCTCTTATGCCGCAGCTGGCCGCCTGCCTCGTCGCGACCTTTACCTGGTCACCGATCATGAGGGAGTGGACTTCGAAGACGACGGCTGGCGCGAAGGCGTAGGGCGCCGGGCCGAAATGACCGAATGGTGCAAGGAGACCCTCACTAAGGAAGGGCACTCGTGGATCCTGGTCACGGGAACCCCGGACCGGCGCATGCGCACATCGATCGACGTCATCGACGCCATTCTGGCCCAAAGGCACGCTTTCGACTCGCCGCCATGGGCCAGGCGTACCGTCCTGGAAGGAGCGCCACTTTGAGTAGGGACTGGGATGCAGAGCAGGATTTCCTCCAGGCTTATGCGCCGAACGATTACCCTTCCGTTGCATTGGCGGTGGACCTGGTGGTTCTGGCCGTGGCGGAGGGAGCGCTGCACTCGGCTCTGGTCCACCGAGGCATGCACCCGTTCATGGGCGGTCTCGCTCTGCCTGGAGGGTTCGTCGGCCCACGTGAGTCCACAGGGCAGGCGGCATACAGGGAGCTCGCAGAAGAAACCGGTTTGGACCTTGGCCGGATGCCTGTGCACGTCGAGCAGTTGGCTACATACAGCGACCCGGACCGGGACCCGCGGATGCGGGTAGTCTCCGTCGCCCATCTGGCCCTGCTGGCAACCGACGGCCGGATCCTGCCGGCATTGTCGGCGGGCTCAGACGCAGCTGCCGCCGCGTGGCACCCCGTCCATCAGGTACTTGAAAGCACCATGGCGTTCGACCACGCCATAATCCTCCGGGATGGCCTGGACCGGCTTTCAGGCAAGATGGAATACAGTACCGTAGCCGCCCAGTTGGTGCCCGAAGAGTTCACGATGACACAGCTCCGCACGGTCTACGAGGCAACATGGAATACGCGCCTGGCAGCAGGTAACTTCACACGGAAGATGATGCCCCACCTTCAGGACACCGGACGGAAGTCTAGAGCTGCAACCGGGGCGCCTGCAGCTCTTTTCACAGCCACGCGGAGTCCGATCCATCCACCGCTGACCAGGCCCGGAACCGGCGTGGAGGCCAGAGCTCGGGAGTAGGGCAGACCCCGGTCGTGGCAAGACTTATTTAGCCTCACTCAGGCGGCAGGAGCCGCCTGGAAGTGTTTTTCGATGAGCCCCTTGATGTCCTCATGGCAGCTGCCGCAGCCTGTTCCGGCACGGGTGGCCTTGGAGACCTCCGCCACCGTGGAGCAGCCTTCCTCGACCGCGCCCTGGATCTTGGCCCCGCTGATTCCCGCGCACCGGCAGACAGTACCTTGCGGGTCGGCGGGGCCGGAGACCAGCTGGTCCGGGCCGTCCAGGCGGAGCAGCAGCGAACGGTCCGCCGGCAGCTCCGCTGTTCGTTCGAAGAGGCCCACAAGTTCCGCAGCAGTACGGGGCATGCCGACGGACACGAGGCCTTCCAGCACCCCTCCGCGGGTGGTCATCTTCACATAGCGGCCGTGTTCGGGATCGGACCACTGGGCGACCTGCAGCCGGGCGCGGCCATTAACGGCGCCCGCTGTGAGGGCGTCTTCGTCCCACGGCTCGGCGCCATTCTCGCCGGCCACGGCCATGTTCAGGCCCCGGGCCTTGAGCACAATCACGCCGGCCTGCTCCTGCGGGAGTGCGGGCAGGGTGTCCGCTTCCTCCTGCGTTCCGGTGGCCAGCAGGGTGAGGTACTCGGCAAGCCATTCGGCCTGCCGCCAGCCGGGCCCCACCAGGCCTGACGGGCCCTTGGCGGTGCGGCATTCGGGGCACGCCGCATCAGGGCAGCGGACCTCGGCGCAGTCGCCGATAGCGAAGATGTGCGGCTCGTGGTGGGCGCGGAGCCGGTGGTCCACCAGGATGCCCGTGGCCGTGGAGAGGCCGCAGCCTTCGGCGAGCTCGGTTCGTGGCCGGACGCCGCAGGAGATGACCAGGAGATCGCCGTCGATCGCCGAACCGTCGTCCAGCAGCAAAGCCGAGAACCCGCCGTCGGGAGCGTTATGTTCGACGCCGGTGGACCTGGCGTTGCCGGCCATCCGCACACCGCACTGGCGCAGGCTGGCGGCCAGCACCGCGCCCCCGCCGCGGTCGATGTTGCGGCCCAGGGGGTGCGGGCCGTTATGGACCACCGTCACGGTGGCGCCTTCTTCGGCCGCGGCCAGCGCTGTCTCAAGGCCCAGGACGCCACCGCCCAGCACCACCACGCGCTTGCCGCCGTCGACGGCCTGCCGGAGTAACCCGGCGTCGCGCAGGTCGCGGAGAGCCGTGACCCCTGCCGGAAGCACAGGGGAGGTGGGGTCGGGGTTGATGCCTGTGAGGTTGGGGATGACTGGACGCGACCCCGTGGCAAACACCAGGCGCTCGTAGTGGACCGCGGAGCCGTCGGTGAGGACCACCTGCTGGCGCGCACGGTCGACGCGGCGCACACGGACCCCGAGCCGGACGTCGACGCCAACGGCTGCCAGCGCTTCCGCATCGGCCAGTGCCAGGGCATCGGCGGTGGTGCGTCCGACCCCGAGGTCGGCCACCAGGACGCGGTTGTACGCTGCCTCTGGTTCCTCACCCACAACCGTGAGCTGGACCTGTCCGTCGCGGACCGCGGGCATCAGCTCATCGACCAGGCGGGCGGCAACCGGGCCAAAGCCCACAATGACAATCTGCTCACTCATGAGGCCTCCGTCGTCTGAAGAACACTGTTCTGGGGCGAATTTTGGGTCTGGCTCGCGGCCAGCCGCACCCACACCTTGTTGAACTTGAATTCGGGCATCCCGGAAATGGGGTCCGTGGCGGCCTCCGTCAGGCGGTTGGCGCTTTCCAGCTCAGGAAAATGGAAGGGCAGGAAGACTGTTTCGGGTCGGATGGCCGTGCTGAGTTCCGCCCGGCACACCACCTCCCCGCGCTCGTTGGCCACCGAGACAAAGGACCCCTCCGTGATGCCCATTCCGGCCGCGGCCGCAGGATGGATCTGCATCTTCGCCTCGGGCTGGGTGGCGAGCAGCTCGGCTACCCGTCGGGTCTGCGCCCCGGACTGGTAGTGCTCCAGGAGGCGGCCGGTGATCAGGGTCATGGTTTTGGCGGCGGGGTCGGGGTTGGCGGCAGGAGTACGACGGCGGCGGGGGGTCACCGGGGTCATGACCGCCTTGCCGTCGCCGTGCGCAAAGGCATCCAGGAAGAGCCGCGGGGTCCCGGTGCTGCCCGCGGGGTACGGCCAGTAGGCGGCCTCGCCCCGGTCCAGCATCGCGTAGTCGATCCCGGAGTAGTCGGCCAGCCCGCCTGCGGAGGCGAGCCGCAGCTCCTCAAACACCGTTTCCGGGTCCTCGCTGTAGGTGGACGGGGCGTCCAGGGCTTCGGCCAGCCGCGCCATGATCCACAGCTCACTGCGTGCCCCGGACGGCGGCTGCAGGGCACGGCGGCGGCGCAGGACGCGGCCCTCAAGGTTGGTCAGCGTGCCTTCCTCCTCCGCCCACTGGAGCACGGGCAGGATGAGGTCGGCTTCGGCAGCCGTCTCGGACATGAAGAAGTCGCAAACCATCAGGAAGTCCAGGCTGCGGAGACCTTCGATGACGGAGTTTGCGTCGGGGGAGGCCACCGCGATGTTGGAGGCGTGCACGAAGAGGCAACGGACGCCGTCGGGCTTTCCGAGTGATTTCAGGAGCTGCACGGCGGGCAGGCCAGCGCCCGGGATCAATTCCTCCGGGACGCCCCAGACGCCGGCCACGTGGGCGCGCGCGGCGGGGTCGGTGATTTTGCGGTACCCGGGAAGCTGGTCGGCCTTCTGGCCGTGTTCGCGGCCGCCCTGGCCGTTGCCCTGGCCAGTGAGCGTGCCGTAGCCGCTGCGGCCCGAACCGGGCAGGCCGAGGAGGAGGCTGAGGTTGATGGCTGCGGTGGCGGTGTCTGTTCCGTCCACATGCTGTTCCACCCCGCGGCCGGTGAGGATGTAGCTGCCGCCTTTGCTGGCTCCGTCGGCGAGCCTGCGGGCGGCTTCGCGGATGAGCTCTGCCGGGACACCAGTGAGGGACTGTACACGCTCGGGCCAGAAGGAGTTCACGCTGCGGACCACGGCCTCGTAGCCGGAGGTCCGTTCTTCGATGAAGCGGGTGTCGGCCAGGCCTTCATGGACGACGACGTGGGACAAGCCCAGCAGGAGGGTGAGGTCGGTGCCGGGCTGGGGCTGCAGGTGGATGCCGCCGCCGTCGGACGTAAAGGCAGCGGTTGCGGAGCGGCGGGGATCGACGATGATCAGCCCGCCGGCGTCGCGGGCACCTTTGAGGTGCTGGACGAATGGGGGCATGGTTTCGGCGACGTTGGAGCCGAGCATCATGATGGTGCTGGCGTTGTCCAGGTCCTGAAGCGGGAAGGGGAGTCCGCGGTCCACACCGAAGGCGCGCATACCGGCGGCCGCAGCGGAGGACATGCAGAACCTGCCGTTGTAGTCGATCCGGGACGTGCCCAGGGCCAGGCGGGCGAATTTGCCCAGCATGTAGGCCTTTTCGTTCGTGAGGCCGCCGCCGCCGAAAACTCCGACGGCGTCCGCCCCGTACTTCGCGCGGGCGGCCTTAACGGCAGTGGTGGCCAGTGCCAGGGCCTGATCCCAGCCGATGGGCCGGTGGATCCCGTCCGGCCCCTTCAGGAGCGGTTCGGTGACGCGGCCGGGGTGGTTCAGGAGGGTGGCTGAGGTCCAGCCCTTGCGGCAGAGACCGCCACGGTTGGTGGGGAATTCCCGCCCGCTGACTTCCAGGAGCGGCGCCTCAAGGGCAGTGCCGTTTGCGGCGGATTCAGCCGGCACGGGGACTGACCCCGGCTGGGAAGCCGGGGTCAGTTCCGCTGGAGACTTGAGCGTCATGGCGCACTGCAGGGCGCAGTAAGGGCAGTGCGTGTCGGCGCTTTTGGTCATGTTAGACGTGTCCCATCGCATTTCGGTTGGCGTTGCGGATGTAGAAGGCCCAGCAGACAACCAGCATCAGGACATAGGCTCCGACGAATCCGTAGAAGGCCGGCGTGTAGGATCCGCTGGCGGTGTTGGACGCGTTCAGCACCTGCGGGATAACAAACCCGCCGTAGGCGCCGATGGCGGAGATGAGGCCGAGTGCCGAGGATGCCAGGCGCTGCGTGGCTACAGTACTGGCACCGGACTTGGCGGCGCGGCTGGAGGTGGCGAAGATGATCGGAATCATCCGGTATGTGGCGCCGTTGCCGAAGCCGCTCGCCGTGAACAGGAGCAGGAACAAGACCAGGAAGAGCCAGAAGTTCTTCAGCGGAAGGGTCCAGATCATGGTCAGGGTAATCACGGCCATGGAAGCGAAGGCTGCAACGGTCATCCGGGCGCC
Source organism: Arthrobacter sp. ISL-48 (assembly GCF_018613805.1). GTDB lineage: Bacteria > Actinomycetota > Actinomycetes > Actinomycetales > Micrococcaceae > Arthrobacter. Next base: position 258,563 of record NZ_JAGGPL010000001.1, on the reverse strand, counting down.
GCCCATGCGGTCAGCCATGCGGCCGCCATAGGGCCGTGCGAGGGAACCGACCAGCGGGCCGAGGAAGGCCAGGGACAGCGCCACGGTGCCCACTCCGATGGAGGAGAACGCGGGGAAGTAGTCCTTGATGAGCTTGGGGAACACGCCGGCGAAGCCGATGAAGGAGCCGAAGGTGCCGATGTACAGCAGGGCCATGATCCACAGATGCGGTTCCTTGAGGGCAGCCACCGAGCCGGCAACGTCCCCCTTGGCGCTGGAGAGGTTGTCCATGTACTTGAAGGCGCCGAATGCTGCGATCAGGATCAAGGGCACCCACATCCAGCCTGCCATGGGCAGGTTGACGCTTCCTGCCGCCAGCAGGGTGATAACGATGGGGACGGCAAGCTGTGCAATGGCCGCACCCATGTTACCGCCGGCGGCGTTCAGGCCCAGGGCCCAGCCTTTCTCGCGGGCCGGGTAGAAGAAGGTGATGTTGGCCATGGAGCTGGCGAAGTTGCCGCCGCCGAAGCCGGCCAGGGCCGCCACCAGCAGCATGACGCCGAACGGGGTTTCCGGGTTGGAGACGCAGAGGGCCAGTCCGATCGAGGGGATCAGGAGGAGGAGGGCGGACACGATGGTCCAGTTCCGTCCGCCGAAGCGCGGAACCATGAAGGTGTACGGGATGCGGAGCGTGGCGCCTACCAGGCTGGGCATGGAGATCAGCCAGAAGATCTGGTTGGTGTCGATCTTGAAGCCGGCCCCGGGGAGCTGGACCACGACGATGGACCACAGTTGCCAGACCACGAAGCCGAGGAACTCGGCGAAGATGGACCAGTTAAGGTTGCGGCGGGCGATGGAGCGCCCTGCGGATTCCCACTGCTCCTTGTTCTCGGCATCCCAGTTGGCGATCCAGCGGCCGGGGCGGAATTCAAGGGCGGGGGCGGTGGTTGTACCGGTGGAGCCGAGCTGGGCGCTGGCGGATGCAGGCACGCCTCCGTGTAAGGGTTCAACGTCAAGATCTACGGAATTGCCGGTGCCGGCATCTGCGGTGCGGTCAACAGTCACGGTGTACCTCCTCTGGGGGGATGTTGTACTACCACGGTAGGGAAGGCGCGTTTCGCGGATGGTCGCGGATTGTTAACGCGCTGTGACATTTGCCTATCGGAGGCTCCGGGACGGCGTGAGGAGCCGAAAATGAGACGGATCGCTCGGGTCCAAATAGCGGACCTTTTGTCCATTGACTGGACGTCCGGAACTAATATTGAACTCTAACTATTCCTTTCCAGACACGGCATTGCTGTGTCCGGCCGGTCTTCACGAAAGTGCCCCACATGCCATCCATTGAAACTTCGGCGGAGCCAGGCTCTGCCAAGGCGGTGAACTCGCGCGGACGCGTGATTGTTGCCAGCCTGATAGGCACCACCGTTGAGTTCTACGACTTTTACGTCTACGCCACGGCCGCCGTCCTGGTGTTTCCCAGGCTGTTCTTCCCCGGCCAGAACGAAACCACCCAGCTGCTGAGCTCCTTCGCGGTCTTCGGCGTCGCCTTCGTTGCCCGTCCCGTTGGCTCCATCGTCTTCGGCCACTTCGGAGACAAGTTCGGCCGCAAGGGCACCCTGGTGGCGTCGCTGCTCACCATGGGTATTGCCACCTTCCTCATCGGCTGCCTGCCCACCGCGCTTGTCCCGGGCTGGGAATTCTGGGCTCCGGCACTGCTGGTGGTCATGCGCTTCGCACAGGGCCTCGCCCTCGGCGGCGAATGGAGCGGTGCTGCCCTGCTGGCCACCGAGAACGCTCCGGCGAACAAGAGGGCCATCTACGGCACCTTCCCGCAGCTCGGCGCTCCCATCGGCTTCATCATCGCCAACGTGATCTTCCTGGTCTTCAGCTACGCACTCTCACCGGCCGCCTTCGCGGACTGGGGCTGGCGCGTGCCGTTCCTGCTCAGCGCCGTCATGGTCATCATCGGCCTCTACGTCCGCCTCAAGCTGATCGAGACTCCCGCGTTCACCAAGGTGATCGAATCCAACGAGGTGGCCAAGCTGCCCCTGGGCCGTGTTTTCAGGTCCAGCTGGCGCCAGCTCATCCTGGGTACATTCATCATGCTTGCCACTTATGTGCTCTTCTACCTGATGACAACGTTCACGCTGACCTACGGCACCCGCGCCTCCAGCCTGGACGCCGCCAAGGCAGCGGCAGAGAAGTCCGGCAAGCCCATGACCGAGGCGGCCGTCGCCACGTTCGTGCCCGGCCTGGGCTACACCCGCAACGATTTCCTCTGGATGCTGATTGCAGGCGTCGTCTTCTTCGGCATCTTCACCCTGGTCTCGGGTCCGCTCGCCGAGAAGTATGGCCGCCGGAAGATGCTGATCGCCGTGACTCCGGGCATCTTCGCCTTCGGCCTGCTGTTCGTCCCGCTGTTCAGCGGCGGGTTCGTCGGCACCATGGCCTTGCTGATCATCGGCTTCTCCCTGATGGGACTGACGTTCGGACCCATGGGTGCCCTGCTGCCGGAGTTGTTCCCCACTAACGTCCGGTACACAGGCTCCGCCGTCAGCTACAACGTGTCCAGCATCCTGGGTGCAGCGGTTGCCCCCTTCATCGCCGTCTGGCTGTGGGAATCGGCCAAGGGCAGCCCGGTGCTGGTGGGCGTCTACCTCACTGTCATGGCCGTGCTGACGCTTATCGCCCTGTTCGTCAGCAAGGAAACCAGGGACCTGGACTACGAGAACAACGTCGCCTGACGCTTTATCCTGTTACTGACAGTCTGTACGTTCCAGCCCGGTTAGTGGCCAAAGTGCCCGGCGTTCTCTCTGTGATTCGGGGGAGTACGCCGGGCATTTGGCTGTCCGGGGCCAGGTAACCGGGCAGGAACGCACCGCAGTTTCAGCCGACGGCGTACCTGGCCACGAAATTCTTCAGGATGTTGGTGGGCTCCGTGACCGTGAACTGCCGCGCGTTCTCCATGAGTTCCTCGGCGGACTCCGGCGGAAAATACCCGGCATGGCGGTAGATGTCGATCCGGGTCACCAGGCCGCCCACATCCAGCTCTGGGTGGAACTGGGTTGCGTACAGATTCTCCCTGATCCGGAACATTTGCACGGGGCAGGCCTTGGATGTTGCCAACAGCACGGCGTGGGACGGCAGCGAGGTGCATGCCTCCTTGTGTCCGGTGAAGGCCGTGAAGCGGCGGGGCATCCCCTGCAGCAGAGGATCGGCGAGCCCGGCCTCCGTCAGTTCAATTTCCACTCCGCCCAGCGGCTCTCCGAACGTCCTGTCGATAACGGCTCCCTGGTGCGCCCCGAGCGTCCCCACGCCGTAGCATGCGCCCAGAAAGGGAAAGTCCGCGGCCACGATTCGGTCCAGCAGACCTGACAGCTCGCCTTCCACCCGGTGCTGGGTAGGGCTCTTATGATCGTCCGAGTCACTGGACGTGAAGGGGCTGCCGCCCACGATCACGCCCGCATAGTCAGACAGCTCCAGTTCGGGCAGGGGAGCGGCCTCCAGCCTGATGCGTCGCAACTGCGCCGGCGCCAGGCCACCGTACTTCAGGTATGCCGCGTACTCATCCTCGGCGGCGGCGTCTTCGGCCCGGGATGCCAGGAGCAGGAAAGGCTTCACACGCTAAGTCTGCCCGGGGCCCCGTCGGGATGCCAGAGGGCGACGCCCGAGGCCCGACGGCAGACCCAGGGCCGTGCCGGAACAACAGCGGCGATCAGAGAGCGGCAGCTGGTGCCAGTGACCGCCGCGACTGCGGCTGGGCAGCCGGGTCCGCGTGCCGGTGGACGAGCTTCCAGTAACCCTCTTCGCGCCGGAAGATGCTGGTCACCCGCAGTGCGAACTCCTCCGCGACCGCGGCACCGTCGAGGCGTGCGCGGAAATGCTCCGTCTCAACGAGGTAGGCAGTGTCACGGGCCGTGTAGGACGTGACGGTGTCGAAGCCGAGCATCTCGCCCTCATGATAGTGCCGGGAAGCCTGGTCAAGCCGGGCCTCCACCTGTGCCCACCCTCGGGCGATGCCGCCGAACGGGTTGGCCAGGGTCACGTCGTCGAGCCGGGAATAAAGTTCCTTGACCGGGGCGGGATTACCTCGGGTGATCTCCGGAACGGCCAGGTGGTAACGGTCAACTTCTTCTTCAAAACTTGGTGCAATCATGGGTGCCTCCGGCAGTAAATCAGTCTTCGATCGTGGCGATGACGGCGCCGGCCGAAACCGTCTCACCGGCCTGCGCGCTGAGTCCGGTAATGGTCCCGGATCGGTGGGCGGTGAGGGGCTGCTCCATCTTCATCGCCTCGAGCACCACCACCAGATCGCCTTCAGAGACAACATCGCCGTCGGCCACGGCCACCTTCACGATGGTGCCCTGCATGGGTGAGGTGAGGGCGTCACCGGTTGCAGTGGCGGCCGGCCCGCCCGAGCGCGCGCGCTTTTTGGACTTTCCGGGTTTCGTTGCAGCGGCGCCGAAACCCGACCCGAGGGAGCCCAGGGAGGCAGGCAGCACGACCTCGAGGCGCTTGCCGCCGACTTCAACCACCACGCGGTGCCGCGACCCGGCGTCGTCATCTGTGTGTCCGGCTCCGTCCGGGGTCCAGGCGGGAAGGTTGTTGACGAATTCGGTTTCAATCCACCGGGTGTGGACCTTGAACGGTCCCTCCACCGGGGCGAAGGCCGGGTCCGAAACGACGGCGAGGTCGAAGGGGATGACCGTGGGAATCCCTTCCACCACCATTTCCTGGAGCGCACGGCGGGCGCGCTGCAGCGCCTGGGGGCGGCTGGCTCCGGTCACGATGAGCTTGGAAAGCATGGAGTCGAAGTTGCCGCTGATGACATCGCCCTGCTCGATCCCGGAATCGATGCGGATTCCGGGGCCGGTGGGGTTCTTCAGTACACGCACGGTGCCAGGTGCCGGCATGAAGTTGCGGCCGGGATCCTCACCGGTGATGCGGAATTCGAACGAGTGGCCGCGGACCTCGGGGTCGTCATAGCCGAGTTCCTCGCCGCGGGCCAGCCGGAACTGCTCGCGGACCAGGTCGATTCCCGTGACCTCTTCGGAGACGCAGTGCTCCACCTGGAGCCGGGTGTTGACCTCCAGGAAGGAGATGGTGCCGTCCTGGCCCACCAGGAATTCACACGTGCCTGCGCCCAGGTAACCGGCTTCCTTCAGGATCGCCTTGGAGGATTCATAGAGGCGGCGGTTCTGCTCCTCGGTGAGGAACGGTGCGGGGGCTTCCTCGACGAGTTTCTGGTTGCGGCGCTGCAGCGAGCAGTCACGGGTGGATACGACCACCACATTGCCGTGCGCATCTGCCAGACATTGGGTTTCGACGTGCCGGGGCGCGTCAAGGAAGCGCTCGATGAAGCATTCGCCCCGGCCGAAGGCGGCGACGGCCTCACGGACGGCAGATTCGAACAGTTCGGGGATTTCTTCGCGGGTGCGGGCGACCTTGATTCCCCGGCCACCGCCGCCGAAGGCAGCCTTGATGGCCACGGGCAGGCCGAACTTGTCCACGAAGTCGAGGATTTCCTCGGCGGACTCCACCGGGTCGGCGGTGCCGGGAACCTGCGGTGCGCCCACCTTCTCGGCGATGTGGCGGGCCTGGACCTTGTCGCCCAGGGCGGAGATCGCCTCGGGGGAAGGGCCGATCCAGGTGATGCCGGCGTCGATGACCTTGGCGGCGAACTGGGCGTTCTCTGAGAGGAAGCCGTAGCCGGGGTGGATGGCGTCGGCGCCGGACTGTCGGGCAGCGTCGATGATCTTGTCCATGACCAGGTATGACTCGGCAGCAGTGTTGCCACCCAGGGAGTAGGCCTCGTCGGCAAGCCGGACATGCAGTGCATCGCGGTCGGGATCAGCGTAGACAGCCACTGAGGCGATGCCTTCATCACGTGCTGCGCGGATGATCCGCACTGCGATTTCGCCACGGTTGGCGATCAGCACCTTTGTGAGGTTCGACTGCACGGGACTTGCGGACTGCTCCAAATTTGCTGACAAGGCGTCTCCTTCTTTCCTTGTGGGAGCCTAGCGCGATTTTGAGGGTTCAGCCGATTTTACTTGCGGATTCCGCGTGTAAACGGCGAAGGCTTTGTAGGGAAGCTACAAATGTCTTCGAAATTGGGTCCTTTATCGGGCGGGCCAAAGCTCCGTGATGCGAACGTTCGCCTGGGCCAGGAGACTGCGGAGCGTGGAGATGGACAGCCCGACGACGGCGTGGGGATCGCCGTCCACCTTCCTGATGAACGCACCTCCCAGGCCGTCGATGGTGAACGACCCCGCGCAGTGCAGCGGCTCGCCTGTGGCGATGTACGCGTCGATTTCGTCCGGCTCCATCTCGGTGAAGTGGACTTCGGCTGAGGTGACGGCCCCCAGAGTGGCGCCGGACCCCGGCGCTGCATCGCCGTCGTCGGGCATGGTGTCCCGGCAGTCCACCAGCCAGTGCCCGGTGTGCAGCACGCCGCTGTTGCCGCTCATCCTGAGCATCCGCTCGCGTGCGACGCCGGCAGTGTAGGGCTTGCCGTGCGCCTCGCCGCCGAACTCGAACACGGAGTCGCAACCAAGTACCAGGGCGCCCTCGGCGTCCGGCAGCGCCGCGACGGCCTCCGCCTTGGCCCGGGCCAGCAGCAGTGCGGTATCGTGCGGATCCGTGACGCCGTAACGGGCCTGGACTGCGTCCTCGTCCACGTCGGAGACCAGAACGGAGTGGCTGATACCGGCGTCGGCCAGGAGCTTGGTGCGGGCGGGAGACTGGGAGGCGAGGATGAGGCGGGTCACGGCTCCAGCTTAATAGGCCTGCTGCAGCCTAGTGGACCAGCTCCGTCGATGACTGTGCGGCGGTGGTGCCCTGCCGCAGCTTGGCGCCTTCAACGTCGACGTCCGGAAGGATCCGCTCCAGCCACTTCGGCAGCCACCAGGCCTTGCTTCCCAGCAGGTACATCACGGCGGGCACGATGGTCATCCGGACCACGAAAGCGTCGATCAGCACACCGAACGCCATCGCGAAGCCCAGCGGCCGGACCATGTTCAGATGGCTGAAGATGAAGCCGGAGAACACGCTGACCATGATGATCGCGGCGGCTGTGACTACTGCGGATGCGTGGCTGAAGCCCGTCCGGACGGCGTGCCTGGCCAGTTCGCCGTGCATATAGGACTCGCGCATGCCGGACGTGATGAACACCTGGTAGTCCATGGCCAGTCCGAAAAGCACTCCGATCAGGATGATGGGCAGGAAGCTCAGCACGGCGCCCGGGTTTTCCACGCCGAAGATGGCTCCGAGCCAGCCCCACTGGTAGACCGCGACGACGGCGCCGAAGGAGGCGGCGAGCGAGAGCAGGAAGCCACCGGTGGCCAACAGCGGCACCCAGATGGAACGGAAGACGAGCAGCAGCAGGAGCAGGGAGAGTCCGACGACGATCGCCAAATACGGCGGCAGGGCGTTGCCGAGCTTGGTGGAGACATCCACGTTGCCGGCGGTCTGGCCGGTCAGGCCGATACTGACGCCAGTGGTGTCCTTGATCTGCCCCTTCTCGGCGCGCAGTTCGGAAACCACCTGGACGGTGCTGGCGCTGGCTGGGCCCTCTCGAGGGATGACCTGGAAGACCGCAGTGCGGCGGTCCTGGCTGAGTGCCAGTGGCACCGCGGCTGCGACGTTCTCCGTCCCGCGCAGTATGTCCGCGACGTCGAACTGCTTGGCCTGCGCCTCGGTTGCGCTCAGGCCCTCCGGGAGGCCCCCGACGACGATGATCGGTCCGGTCATGCCCTCGCCGAAGCTGCGCTTCGTGACGTCGTAGGCCTGGAACGCCTGCGAGGCGACCGGCTCGGAACTGGCGTCCGGCAGGGCGAGGCGCAGCTGGCTGGCGGGCAGGGCCATGACGCCGAGCAGGACAACGCCGGCAAGCAATGCCAGCCAGGGGTGGTTGGTGACCATGCCGCCCCAGCCGTGGCTGCTGCGGTATTCGTCCTTGGCACGGTCTTCCTCGTCATGGGAAGGCCTGGCGTTGTGCTTCTCCGCCTTGGCCCACGCCCGCTTGGAAATCAGCTTCCGGCCCACGAATGAGAGGATGGCTGGCGTCAGGGTCAGGGCGACGACGACGGCGACAGCCACCGTGGCGGCGGCAGATAGACCCATCACGGCCAGGAAGGGCAGGCCGGGAACCACCAAGGCTGCGAGTGCAATGATGACGGTCAGGCCGGCGAAAAGGACTGCATTGCCGGAGGTTCCGGTGGCCAGCGCCACCGATTCCTCCGCGTCCATACCGGCGAGCAGTTGGCCGCGGTGCCGGTTGACGATGAACAGGGAGTAGTCGATGCCCACGGCCAGGCCGAGCATGAGGGCCAGCATCGGGGAGATCGAGCTCATGTCCACGGCGCCGCTCAGGGCGAAGGTACCGCCAACCCCCACGGCGACGCCGACGATGGCCATCAGCAGCGGAAGCCCGGCGGCGATCAGGGTACCCAGCATGAGGACCAGGACCAGGGCCGCGACGGCGATGCCGATGATCTCTGCAGTGCCGAAGAGCTCGGAGATGTCCTCGCTGATCTCCTTGCTGGGCAGTGCGGTGACGTCCGCGGAGGAGACCTCCTTGACGATGTCCTGGACTTCTTGGCGGACCTCTGGCGTGAGGCCGTTGATCGAGGTCTTGAACTGGACCTGCGCGATGGCCGCCTTGCCGTCCTCGGAGACGAACCGCAACCCGGCAGACGACCCGGCCTGGCGCTTGCCGAGCTCCAGCTGGGCCTTGGCGGCTGCAAGCTCCTGCGTTCCGGCGTCGAGCTTTTGCTGTCCCGTCGCGAGCGCGGTCCTCTGTTGTCCGAGCCGGGCTTCGATGACGCTCGGCGGGGCGCCGGAGGCCGCAAGCTGCTGCTCGGCGGCCGTGAGTTGAGCTGTTCCGGCCTCGAGCTGGGCGCGCGACGCGTCAAGCTGCGCCTGGCCGGCCGCGATCTGCTGCTCGCCGTCGGTAATACCCTGGCCGGCCTCGTCCAGCTGGGCCTGGGTGGTGAACGGATCAACAGTCCCCTGCACATCTGGGATGGTCTTGAGCTTGGTCAGGGCCGCGGATACAGCATCCCTGCCGGCCTGGGTGAACTGCGCACCGTTGGCTTCGAACACGATGCTGGCGGACCCGCCCGAGGATGAGGGCAGCTCCTTCTTGAGCTTGTCCGCCATCTGCTGGGTCTCGGTACCAGGGATCTGGAAACTGTTCGACAAGGTGCCATGGAAGGCGGCCGCTGAGCCTCCGGCGGCGACGAGCACGGCCAGCCACGCTGAAACGACCAGCCACCGGTGGCGGTACGAGAACTTGCCGAGGCGGTACAGCAATAGAGCCATGTCAGTGCCGATCTTCGAGGGGAGTGGATTCGGAGAGTGCGTGGCCGTCGAAGCCGGAGCCAAGGTGGCCGATGGCATCGATCAGCAGTTGGCGGAGCACGGAGAGTGATGCTGGCGACATGTCAGCACCCCCGCGCGCAAACCACACGTCCATAGCGGCCTTGCCGCAGGAAATCACTGACCCTGCAAGGGCGCGCAGATACAGTTCATCGATCACGGCGCCCGGAGCTGCAGCGAAGCGTTCCCGTGCAGCGGTGATGATCTGTTCGGTGCAGTGGTCCCACGCCTCCAATTCTGAGCGGGACAGCTGCGGGTTCTGCTGGATGAGGGTAAACAGCTCCGCCAGGGGGGCAACAGTCATGGGGTCTGCCAGTTCCAGCAGTGCGGCCCGGGCGGACTCGAGGATGGGTTCTCGGGACGGGCGCCGCCGGAACTGCTGGAGGGCGCTGTCCAGAAAGCCATAAGTCATGGACGCGAGTGCAGCATCGGTGCTGCCGAAGTAGTTGAAGAACGTTCGCCGGGAGATGCCCGCGGAGTCCGCTATGTCCTCCACGGTGAAGTTTCCGGCGCCCTTGCTGCGAAGCAGCGCCAGGGCTGCATCAGTGATGGCCTGGCGGGTGGCCGCTTTGTTCTTTTCCCGACGCGACGGCGGGGTTGGTGAGGTGCCGGGAGTTCCGGACTCCAGTGAGTCTGACTGCATTTTCTTACACTATGTGCAATTTTGCACGATGCGCAATTCTTGCTGGGTGGACTAGGTGTAGGCGCCCGCATTCACAGGAAGATGAAAGGTTCCCGACAGCTCCTCGAAATCCTGCCGTTGAAGACTTGGACTATCCCGAAAGGGTCCGTCACGACGAGCCGCCGTCACCAGACGGCAGATCCAGGAGACAAGGTATGTCACGCAAAAAGAGAATCACCCTCGGCCTCTCGGCCGCGGCCCTCGCCCTGGGCACCGGGATCGGAGTTGCAGGCATGGCCTCGGCAACCACCACCGTTACGCCTGCCCCGAGCGCAAGCTCCACTGCCTCACCGGATGGAACCGCTCCGGCCGACGGCGGGGGCAGGCACGGCGGCCGCGGCGGTTTCGGCGGTGTAAAGGCAGCAGACTTGGCCGCCAAGCTTGGAGTGGACGAGAGTAAGGTCACCGACGCACTCAAGGCATTCCGCGATGCCAACAAGCCAGCTACTCCACCGGCTAGTCCGGCGGAAGGAACCCGGCCAGACCCGGCAGCCACCCAGGCTGCCCTGGCAAAGTCGCTCGCAGCCTCGCTGGGCATCGACGAAGCCAAAGTCACCGCAGCGCTGGATGAGCTGCGCACCGCTGAACAGGCAGAGCGGGCCGCGGCCCTGAAGACCAGGCTGGACAAGGCAGTCACGGATGGCAAGCTGACCCAGGCTGAAGCCGACGCCGTGACCAAAGCCGTGCAGAGCGGGGTGATCGGGGGAGGCGGCCGCTAAGAGCTAAGGCGGAACCTTGGCCCGCCGCCGTCGAACGCCGCCACAAACACGGAAGTCCCCGGGAAATTCCCGGGGACTTCCTGCGCTGTGGCGTGTTGGGCCGTGACCTTACTTCGCGTCGGCCAGCTCGCGGCCTGCCGCGGGAGCCGCGGCCGCTGAGGGATCAGCAGCGGCGGAATCGGCGTCGTCATCCACAAAGGGGGTCCCGTTGCGGGGCGCGTTGTAAAGCGCCTCGTCCAGGATGCCCTGACGCTTGGCCACGATGGTGGGGACCAACGCCTGGCCTGCGACGTTGACTGCAGTACGGCCCATGTCCAGGATCGGATCAATCGCCAGGAGAAGTCCGACGCCGGCCAGCGGCAGTCCCAGCGTGGAGAGGGTCAGCGTGAGCATGACGACGGCGCCGGTGGTGCCCGCAGTTGCCGCGGAACCCAGAACCGAGACGAGGGCGATGAGCACGTACTGGCTGAAGTCCAGCTGGATGCCGAAGAACTGGGCCACGAAGATCGCGGAGACAGCGGGGTAGATCGCGGCGCAGCCATCCATTTTCGTGGTGGCACCAAGGGGTACCGCGAAGGATGCGTAGGCGCGGGGAACACCCAGGCTGCGTTCAGTCACCCGCTGGGTCAGCGGGAGGGTTCCCACCGAAGAGCGGGACACGAAGGCCAGCTGAACGGCTGGCCACACACCGGAGAAGTACTGCTTCACGGAGAGGCCGTGGGTGCGGACCAGCACGGGATAGACGACGAAGAGGACAAGGGCCAGGCCTACATAGATGGCGACGGCGAACTTCCCCAGGGAACCGATGGTGTCCCAGCCGTACACGGCCACGGCGTTGCCGATGAGGCCCACGGTCCCCAACGGTGCGATCCGGATGATCCACCACAGGACCTTCTGGATGACGGCCAGGGCTGAGGCGTTGAGGTTCAGGAACGGCTCGGCTGCCTTGCCCACTTTGAGCGCTGCAACACCGACGGCGATGGCGATTACCAGGATCTGGAGCACGTTGAAGCTGACGGAAGTGGTGGCCACGCCCTCGGTCACGGTGGTGCTGGCGCCCAGGCCCAGGAAGTTCTTTGGGAAGAGTCCGACCAGGAAGGACCACCAGTCACCGGACTTGCCGGCGTACTTGGCTTGCTCGGTGATTCCCGTATTCGCGCCGGGCTGCAGGAGGACGCCCAGTCCGATGCCGATCAGTACGGCGATCAGTGACGTGATGGCGAACCAGAGCAGGGTGTTCCAGGCCAGCTTCGCGGCGTTGGACACCTGTCGCAGGTTGGAGATTGAACTGACGACGGCGGTGAAGATCAGCGGCACCACGGCGGTCTGCAGCAACGACACGTAGCTGGAGCCGATGGTCTGGAGAGTGGCCCCAAGGCCGTTCGGGCTGGCCTTGGTGCTGCCGGTGTACTTGGCCAGCAGGCCGAGGCCCAGGCCAACAATGAGGGCGGCGATGATCTGGAAGCCGAAAGAGCCAGCCCACTTGGGCAGCTGGAAACCGGTCTTTCCTGCGGAATCGGGGGTGCGGGTTTGAGTGGTCACCTGACTACGCTAGAGGCATCGCATATACCACCGCGAACGAACATTGAGAAATGTTACGTGGCCACTGGTTCGAGATGGGACCACGATCCGCGCAGAATCAACAGTTTCCGAGACCATTGTTAAGTATTCCCGGCCGGGGTGTGGCAAATGTCTCGCCGAGGGCGTCTGCCCTCCCTTGCTCGAGGGTTGTTAGGAAAGCAGCGCCCGCCTGAGGGTATCGAGCCCTACGGAGCCGACGTTCAGGGCGCTGGTGTGGAAAGCCTTGAGGTCAAAGCCCGGCCGGGTTTCGAGTTCGGCGCGGATCTGTTCCCAGAGCCGCTGGCCCACCTTGTAGGAGGGGGCCTGCCCCGGCCATCCGAGGTAACGGGTGAACTCGAAGTTGAGCTGGCCTTCGCTGATGGGCAGGTTCTCTCTTAGGAATCCGTAGCCCTTCTCCGGAGTCCACGTTCCGGATCCCCAACGCTCCGGGAGCTCCAGTTCCAGGTGGACGCCGATGTCGAAGACCACCCGGGCGGCACGCATGCGCTGCATGTCGAGCATGCCCATGTGGTCACCCGGGTCGGACAGGTAGCCCAGTTCCTGCATGAGTTTTTCCGCGTAAAGGGCCCAGCCCTCACCGTGGCCGGAGGTCCAGCAGACGTTGCGCCGCCAGTTATTGAGCAGCTCCCGCCTGTAGGTCGCCGTGGCCACCTGCAAGTGGTGGCCGGGGACGCCTTCGTGGAAAACGGTGGTTGTTTCGGCCCAGGTGGTGAAGGTGTCCTCGCCAGCGGGGACCGACCACCACATCCTTCCGGGTCGGCTGAAGTCGTCGGAGGGGCCGGTGTAGTAGATGCCTCCCTCGTCGGTGGGGGCGATCAGGCACTCCAGTTTCTTCATGACGTCCGGGACGTCGAAGTGCACTCCTGCAAGCTCGGCTACCACCTTGTCCGAGAGTTCCTGCATCCAGGCCTGGAGCGCGTCGGTGCCCTTGAGCTGGCGGGCGGGATCGTTGTTCAGGATCTCCTTGGCTTCGGCAATGGTGGCACCGGCTTTGATGGCGGCTGCCACCTGTTCCTGTTCGGCAATCAGCCGGTCGAGTTCCTGCACACCCCAGTCGTACGTTTCTTCAAGGTCAACGGCGGCACCCAGGAAGGACCGCGAGGCCAGGGCATAACGTTCCCTGCCCACAGCGTCCTTCTGTGGCGCGGCGGGCAGCAGCTCCGCCCGGAGGAAACCGGCCAACTCCGCATAGGCCCTCCGGGCGGCGGCAGCGCCGGCGTCGAGCCTTTCCTGTATGGCAGCGTCGAGGGGTCCGTTGGCAGTCTTCGCTCCGGATGCCAGCTTGGCGAAGAATCCGTCAGCGGCAGCGTACTTGGTGGCCTGCTCGATGACGATGGACACTTGGCGCGCTGCCGAAACATGACCGGCGTCGCGGGCCTGCCGCAGCGAGTCGATGTAGCCACTGAGTGCGCCGGGAACGTTGAGGGCGCGGCCGGCGATGTGTTCCCAGTGCTGGCCGGTCTCGGTGGGCATGAGGTCGAAGATGGCGCGGATGTCCTGCGCCGGCGATGCAATGTTGTTGAGCTCTGCTTCATCCCAGCCGGAGTCGTGGATTTCCAACTGAAGGCCCAGCCGCTCGCGCATCGCATCCAGTGTGACGGCGTCGACGTCATCCTGGGGTTCGAGGCCGTCAAGGGCGGTAAGCGCTCCACGCGCTGCCTCGGCGAATTCCGCAATTCCGGCGGGGGAGTAGTCCGGGTACTCGGTCTCGTGCCCCGGCAGACCGAGGGTCGTTGCAAATGAGGGATTCAGGCGGATGAGCGTGTCTGTGTAGTCATCCGCCACGGCGTCGATGCGGGTGTGCGGTCGGGCGGCAGGTGCAATCTCTGTAGTCACCCAACGAGACTAACGGCGGCTGTTCTGGTTTGAAACCATGGAGGCGGCGCGTTTCGCTAGCGGCCGCTCCGCTTCCATGCCCCGGGTCCAGGTGTGGGTGCCAGCCTCAGCTGCTGGCGGCGCACCCAGTCGCGGACGGTTGGCTGCCGGATTTCCGCACTTTCCGTACCTCCGAGTGAAAGCACGACGGCGGTCAGGGCTGCGAGCTCCTCGGCTGACGGCTGCCCTTTGACAACAGAAAACAGTGGCGCCTCGGGCTGCACTGCGTCGCTGGTCGGCTCGGTCACAGCGGAATGTTCCCGTGCTTCTTGGTGGGTAGGCTGGCCCGCTTGTCCCGCAGCGCCCTGAGCCCTTTGATGATCTGGGGCCTCGTCTCCGATGGGGCGATGACTGCGTCCACATATCCCAGTTGGGCGGCCTGGTAGGGGTTCAGCAGTTCCTCTTCATACTGCCGGATGACCTCGGTCCGCCGGGCTTCCACGTTGCCGCCTGCCTCCGCCACGGCGGCAAGATCGCGCCGGTAGAGGATGTTGACGGCGCCCTGGGCGCCCATGACACCGATCTGCGCGGTGGGCCAGGCGAGGTTCAGGTCCGCGCCAAGCTTCTTCGAACCCATCACGATGTACGCGCCGCCGTAGGCCTTCCGCGTGATAACTGTCAGCTTGGGAACTGTCGCCTCGGCATAGGCGTACAGCAGCTTGGCGCCACGGCGGATGATGCCTTGGAACTCCTGGTCCTTGCCCGGCAGGAACCCGGGAACGTCAACCAGGGTGATGATGGGGATGTTGAACGCATCGCAGTGCCGGACAAAGCGTGCGGCCTTTTCGGAGGCGGCGATGTCCAGCGTGCCGGCGAACTGCAGTGGCTGGTTCGCCACGATCCCTACGGTGTGGCCTTCAACCCGGCCGTAGCCGATCATCACGTTCGGGGCGTAGAGCGCCTGCATCTCCAGGAAGTGGGCGTCGTCCACGATCTGCTCAATGACGGTGCGCATGTCGTACGGCTGGTTCGCGGAGTCCGGGATGAGTGTGTCCAGTGCCAGGTCGTCGTCGTCGATCTCCAGCTCCTGCTGGTGCTCCAGCACCGGCGCCTCGGACAGGTTGTTGGAGGGGAGGAAGTCCAGCAGTTCGCGCACGAACTCGATGGCGTCCGCTTCATCCGAGGCCAGATAGGTTGACGTTCCCGTGGTGGCGTTGTGCTGGCGGGCGCCCCCGAGTGTTTCCATGTCCACGTCCTCGCCGGTGACTGTCTTGATGACGTCCGGGCCCGTGATGAACATGTGGGAAGTTTTGTCCACCATCACCACGTAGTCGGTGAGGGCGGGGGAGTAGGCTGCGCCGCCGGCGGACGGACCCATAATCAGCGAGATCTGCGGCACTACGCCCGAGGCATGGACGTTGTTCCGGAAGATGTCCGCGAACATCGCCAGCGAGGCAACGCCTTCCTGGATCCGGGCGCCGCCGCCGTCGAGGATTCCCACAACCGGGCACCCGTTGCGCAGGGCGAACTCCTGGACCTTGACGATCTTCTCGCCGTTGACCTGGCTCAGGGAGCCGCCGTAAACCGTAAAGTCCTGGCTGTAGACGGCCACCGGGCGGCCGTCCACGGTTCCGTAGCCGGAGACCAGGCCGTCGCCGAGCGGCTTCTTCTTGTCCATCCCGAAGGCGGTGGAGCGGTGTACGGCCAGCGCGTCGAATTCCACGAAAGAGTCCTCGTCGAGCAGGAGCTCGATGCGCTCGCGTGCCGTGTTCTTGCCGCGCGAATGCTGCTTTTCGATGGCTTCGGGGCCGGAGGGCTGCTCTGCACGGGCCTGGCGGTCGCGGAAATCGGCTATCTTTCCCGCTGTCGTTGTCAGATCGTGGCTCATCAAGTGTCTCCGGCTCTGTAGCAGATTGGCGCTTTAAGAATGTAATGCTCGTACTTGGGTGCTGCGTTCGTGGTCGGTCCGCCCGGCGCGGAATTAAGTAGCTTCCACACAAAGGACGAACCCTGCTGGCTAGTCTAGTGAGGCTTGTGACGGGGACAGCTGTAGAAAACCTACAATATTCGGTGCCTCCCGCGACGGAGAGCACAAAGTTACTCGCCAGTAACATAACTCGGCTACAGTTGTCCCATGACTTCGAGCAACGATGCTTCGGGTGCCGCTGCAGCGCCGTACCAGGCCGCCGGTTCCCTTCAGGGCCGCACCATCCTGATGTCCGGCGGCAGCCGTGGCATCGGGCTGGCCATCGCCGCCAGGGCCGCCCGCGATGGCGCCAACATTGTGCTGATGGCCAAGACGGGCCAGCCGCACGCAAAGCTCGCCGGAACTGTTTACAGTGCGGCCGAAGAGCTGGAAGCGGCGGGCGGGCAGGCGCTTCCCCTGGTGGGCGATGTCCGCAACGACGACGACGTTGCCGGCGCTGTTGCCGCCGCAACCGAGCGCTTCGGAGGGATCGACGTCGTGATTAACAATGCGTCAGCTATTGACCTGTCCAAGACTGACGACGTGGACATGAAACGCTACGACCTCATGCAGGACATCAACGTCCGGGGCACGTTCCTGCTGTCCAAGCTTGCGCTGCCGGCTCTGCGCAAGTCGGCCAACGGCCACATCCTGACGCTGTCTCCGCCCCTGAACCTGGATCCAAAATGGGCCGGCAGGCACCTGGCGTACACCATGGCGAAGTATGGGATGAGCCTGACCACCCTTGGCCTGGCCGAGGAGCTCAGGGAGGACGGAGTCAGCGTGAACTCGCTCTGGCCGTGCACCCTGATTGATACCGCGGCGATCCGCAACATGCCCGGCGGCAAGGCCATGGTCCAGGCTGCCCGTGGGCCGCAGATCATGGCGGACGCTGCCCACGCCGTACTCACGGGCAGCAACCTGGCCGGGAACCCTGCTCCCGGCGGTTCACCCACCGGCAACTTCTATACAGACGAGCAGGTGCTGGCGGCCGCGGGTGTCACCGACTTCCGTCCCTACAGCCTTGGAGCTTCCGAGGACGAGCTGGTTCCGGACATCTTTCTCTGAGCCGCCCCGGGCCGTGGCTAAGCGCTTTGGACGGGAGAAGTTGAACGCGGAGGTCAGCAGACACTCAGGTGCAAGTCGATAGGATTCAACTATGGATGACGCACACGCCCAAGGAGCCCAAGGAGCCCCGTTAAACCGCGGAGCCCTGGCGGATCAGGATTTTCTCTCTGCCACAGGCATCTCCAAGCTCGAAGTTGTGGACTCCACCGGCTCCACCAATGCCGATCTCCTGCGCTCTGCGTCGGTGGAACCTGCGTCGTGGCCGGATCTTTCCGTGCTGACGGCGGAATACCAGACGGCTGCCCGCGGCCGCCTGGACCGGCGCTGGGAAGCTCCTCCCCTGAGTTCCATATCGGTCTCCCTTGTTCTACGGCCCGCCAATGCCGAGGGCAGGCCGCTTCCCACCCAGAGCTACTCCTGGTTGTCCCTGCTGGCTGCTCTGGCGCTGAGGGAGATGCTGCTGGAAACGGCAGGCATCCCGGCGGAGCTCAAATGGCCCAACGACGTCCTTGTCCGGGGCCGGAAAATTGCCGGAATCCTGGCGCAGCTGGGACCCATGGTCGACGGCTTGGCGCCCCCGGTGATCCTGGGTACCGGCCTGAACGTAACCCTTAGTTCGGTTGAACTTCCAGTCCCCACGGCCACGTCCGTGGCCCTGGAACAGCCACGTACCATTGACCGCACCCTGCTGCTCAAGAGTTATCTCTCTCAGTTCACAGTCCTCTACCGCAGTTTCTGCAATGCCGACGGCGACCCCTCCGCCGGGCTGGCCGGCGGCCCGTCCCTGCACAAGCGGGTCGAGGCAGTCATGGTGACGCTGGGCAAACCGGTCCGAGCCCAGTTGCCCGGCGACCACGAGATTATCGGACATGCTTCCAGACTCGATGAGTACGGTTCGCTCCTGGTGGTGGACGGTGACGGGCGCGAACATGTGGTGACGGCCGGCGACGTGGTCCACCTGCGGCCCTGGACCCCGCCGGGCCAGGGCGGCGAAGGCGGTTATGCGTAAAGACCTCGCGCCGGGTGAGCAGGTCATCGTGACCACCCGCCCGCAGCCGAGGAAGCTGGTTGGCGCCGCACTAGCCTTCGTAGCAGCCCCGGCCGCCGCGGCGTTTACCAGCGCGTGGATCATCCGCGGTGAGGCCGCCCGTCTGGTGCCTGCGGTGTCCACAGCCTGGTCACCCTGGTTGGTCACGGGGTGCGTCCTCGCCGCCGCGTGGATATGGTTGGCATATTGCCTTCCACGGCTGCTGCGGTGGCAGGGCACCCGCTACACGCTTACTAGCCACAGGATAGTTGCCCGGTACGGCATGTTGAGGCGGCGGGACCAGCAGGTGAACCTGGCGGCTGTGCGCGGAGTCACGGTCCACCAGTCGGTCCTGCAACGCATATTGCGGTCAGGGAATATATCCTTGGAGACCGGATATCAGGCTGTTGTCACGCTCCAGGACGTGCCGGAGGCCGTGCGGTTCCGGGGCTTCGTTCTGGATGCGATCGACGAACTTCCTGAGCATGCGGAACCGGGGACGGACGACATGTCGGACTACACCGACGAAGCTTTTCCGTGGGAGTTGAGAGAAGGTGGACGAGATGAACGATGAGGACCCGCAGGAGCACCAGGGAACCCTTGCTCCCACCGCCGCTGAGCCTGCCAGCCCGCCGCCCGCCTACCCTGCGCCTGCCAACCCTGGCTCTGCCCACCCCGCAACTGGCACCTTGTCCACTGAACGGCTGGCTGCCAAGGCCCTTGAAACAAGGCTGCTGGGCGGCGAGCGGAAGCTCCGCCGTCGGGAAGTTGCGGCTGGCGCCGGTCTCTCCCTCCTTTCAGCGCGCAAGCTCTGGCGTGCCCTCGGATTTCCCAATTTCGGCGATGAGGATGTCGCCTTCACCGAACGTGACCAGGCTGCCCTCTCCACCGTGGTTGACCTGGTCCGGTCTGGGATGCTGACCGAAGAGGCGGCGATTTCCGTGACCCGGTCCATAGGCCAGATGACGGACCGCATGGTGGTCTGGCAGATTGAGGCGTTAGTTGAGGACATGGTCCATGAGCAGGGTGTCAGTGATGCCGTGGCGCGCAAGAGACTCGTCAATGAACTTCCCGCCCTGGTGGACGCGTTGGAGGACATGCTGGTCTACTCATGGCGGCGCCAGCTGAACGCAGGCGTCCAGCGGCTGGCCGTCCGGGCCGAAGCGGGCCTGCAGGCCAGCGAAGAGGGCCGCGAAGGCGACGAGGATGACGCCCCCTTGCCACTGGCGCGTGCGGTGGGCTTCGCAGACCTGGTGTCCTACACCAGCCTGTCCCGCCGGATGAACGAAAAGACGCTCGCCAGGCTGGTCCAGCGCTTCGAGAACAAGTGCGCCGAGATCATCTCCGTGGGCGGCGGCCGGCTGGTTAAGACCGTAGGCGATGAAGTGCTCTACATCGCCGAGACTCCTGCCGCGGGCGCTGAGATTTCCCTGGCCCTGGCACAGGCCTTCACAGAGGATGAGATCCTCCCGGAGGCGCGGGTGGCCATGGTCTGGGGCAGGATTTTGTCCCGGCTCGGGGACATCTACGGGCCCACAGTGAACCTCGCAGCGCGGCTCACCACCCTCGCGGACCCGGGAACTGTCCTGGTGGACTCGATGACTGCTTCGGCACTCGACCAGGATGACAGGTTTGTGCTGCTCCCGCAGCCGGCGGAAAACGTCCGCGGCTTCGGTGAGATCCACCCGGTCCTGCTCGCACGGGGGCGCGGCAGGGGCTTGGTCCTGGACTGACGGGCTCGGTTCCTATGGATGCTTCTGTATTCGTCAAGCGGCCGTTCCTGATGCACAAGGGCAAGCGAGTGAGCGTAAGTATCCGGTCCGCCCTTCGCGACACGGCGACCAAGAATTGTCCTGGTTGTCCTGGTTGTCCTGCGGTTCCGTAAACCCTAGGGCCAGCTAGACCCCGCGTCACGAATTAAGGCCGCGCAGGTTATCCGGGTGTGAGACACGGCGCAGGGGAAGTCTTTGCGTCTGAACTTACGGCTCCAGGGTTTGCTCGAGGCGTCTTTTTGATGGCGTCTTGATCCGGCGGCCGGCTCCTTTTCCCGGTCGAGGTCTCGCTTTCCCTGAGCCGGACGAAAATGAGGGGAACAAATTGACAAAAGTGCAAACGGGGCGAAACCGGTCCCTGGCACCACCGCTGGGCGGCTTTTTGCTGAGGCAATTCGGTGTCAACGCCACAATAGCCGGGTCGCTGGTCCTGGCGCTGGTATTAGGGTTCATGGTCAGTGGACTGACGTCGTTGGCCTTTGCTGCCCCTGTGCAGGCGGCGGTCAGCGCGCAGAGTGAGTGCAGCGTGGCTAGCAACGGCTCCTTCGAGTCGCCGGATATTCAAGACCCGGCAAACCGGACGGCGTCCGACGCCTACATCGGCAACTACAACATGTTTCGCACTGGGCAACCCACGATCAGCGGCTGGAGCACGATCGCCGGCACGGTCGACATTCTCCGCTATTACAGCAATGCCAGCGACGGAGATCAAAGCATCGATCTTTGGGGCAGCTCGCCCGCAACGATGCAGCAGACGTTCACAGGGCTCACCCCTGGCAACCAGTACACGTTCTCCATCGATTACAGCGGCCTCCAAGCGGGGGCCTCTCGTGCTTCCGTGTTACTCAGCCAGGGTGGGCCTTTCGCCTCGTTGGCCTCGCTGACTCCGCCGGTGGACGCCGTTTTCAACGGCACCAATGGACTGCCTTCGACGAGGGATTACACGGTCACCTGGTCGACGTACACGAACACCTTTACTGCGATAGGCACATCGGCAACAATTCGACTGCAAAATGTGGTCGCGCCGGCGGCACAAAACACGGGGTTGTTTATCGATAACTTCACCTTCGCCGGAAGTGGACCGTGCCAGGACTTCGGCGATGCGCCCGATACTTACGGCACGACGTTTGCTGCTGATGGGGCACGCCATGTCGTTTCGGGTTACGCCCCGGCGACGAAAACCGCGCCGGTCATGCTCGGATCCACGGTTGACATCGAAGCGGATGGGCAGCCGAACGCTGGTGCCTCCGGCGATGGCGCCGATGAGGACGGTGTCGCTACACCGATAGTGATCGCCCAGGGTACGGCGTCAAGCGTTTCTGTTGCCGCTACCAACAACACCAGCCAGGCCCTAACCCTCGCTGGCTGGATAGACCTGAATGGGGACGGACAGTTCCAGGGCGCCGAGCGGGCCACCGCTACGGTGCCGCCGAATTCCGGAACGGCCAGCTACACGCTTAGCTTCCCTGCCGGCACAGTCACCTCGGCCTCCCATGCCCGATTCCGCGTCTATGGCGCTGTGGTTGCTGACCCGCAACCCACCGGCAACGCTGTCGGCGGTGAAGTTGAGGACTACCCCGTAACCGTGGTGAACCCCCAACTTACTCTCGTGAAGAATGCCGCACCTACCGATGTGAACGGCAACGGAGTCACCGATGCCGGTGACACCATCCTGTACACCTTCACTGTTAGCAACACCGGTGACGTGCCAATCACGAATCCCGGAGTGACTGACCCGAAAATTGGCGCGGTGACGTGCGCGCCAGGAGCGTTGGCTCCCGGGGCCTCGATCACCTGCACAGCGGTGGCTGTTTATACGATCACTGCGGCGGATGTGACAGCGGGCGGCGTGGATAACTCCGCTACCGTATCTGGTACCGCGACCGGGACGAACATCACGGTTACGTCCTCCCCGTCGGTCACGCACACCTCGACGACGGCGCCTGCGCCGGGTCTGTCGCTCGTGAAGTCGGCATCGCCTTCGGATCCGGCATCGTTCAACGCCGGCCAGGTCGTGACGTACACATTCGTCATAACGAACACCGGCAACGTGCCAGTGGCCGCGGTCAGCATTGATGACTCTACTTTTTCGGGGACGGGAACGTTGTCCCCGATCGACTGCCCGGCCGGGGCGGACACCATCCCGGTCGGCGGTCAGGTCTCTTGTACGGCGACGTACACGCTGACTCAGGCGGATGTTGACGCCGGTCAGGTAAGCAACACGGCGACAGCAACCGGCACTCCGCCGGGTAGCCCGTCGGTCACTAGCCCACCCTCGCAAGCGCTGGTTCCTGTGGTTCCGGCACCGGGACAGACGTTGACGAAGACTGCTGACGCGTCGGCGGTGACGTCCCCGGCCCAGGCCGGGCAGGTCATCACTTACAACTTCGCGTCCTCGAACACGGGCAACGTCACACTGACGAACGTGGCCATCACCGACACGATGGCCGGTCTCTCGCCTGTGGTCTACACCTGGCCCGGAACCGCGGGAACCCTCCTGCCCGGCCAGACCGTAACTGCTACCGCCACATACGCGATCACCCAGGCCGATATTGATGCCGGACACGTCACCAACACCGCCACGGTGGAGGCTGATGTTCCGCCGAACTCACCGGCGGTCATCCCGCCGGCACCGCCTACTACGGACACCCCGCTGCCCCCGGCACCGGGACAGACGTTGACGAAGACTGCTGACGCGTCGGCGGTGACGTCCCCGGCCCAGGCCGGGCAGGTCATCACTTACAACTTCGCGTCCTCGAACACGGGCAACGTCACACTGACGAACGTGGCCATCACCGACACGATGGCCGGACTCTCGCCTGTGGTCTACACCTGGCCCGGAACCGCGGGAACCCTCCTGCCCGGCCAGACCGTGAACGCTACCGCCACATACGCGATCACCCAGGCCGATATTGATGCCGGACACGTCACCAACACCGCCATGGTGGAGGCTGATGTTCCGCCGAACTCACCGGCGGTCATCCCGCCGGCACCGCCTACTACGGACACCCCGCTGCCCCCGGCACCGGGACAGACGTTGACGAAGACTGCTGACGCGTCGGCGGTGACATCCCCGGCCCAGGCCGGGCAGGTCATCACTTACAACTTCGCGTCCTCGAACACGGGCAACGTCACACTGACGAACGTGGCCATCACCGACACGATGGCCGGACTCTCGCCCCTGGTCTACACCTGGCCCGGAACCGCGGGAACCCTCCTGCCCGGACAGACCGTGAACGCTACCGCCACATACGCGATCACCCAGGCCGATATTGATGCCGGACACGTCACCAACACGGCAGTGGCGTCCAGCGCGGAGCCTAACGATCTGACGAGGCAAAGGAGTACAGCCGTAGTCGAATTGCAAGCCACACCGGTTCCGACGCCGTCGCCGTCAAGTCCGGCACCAGCACCGGCACCGGGTGCACCTGCTGATCTTGCCTCCACCGGTGCGTCGCTAATCGGGGTCCCACTGGCACTGGCCCTGCTCCTGGGAGGATCATTGTTCCTGATCTTCGGAAGGCGCCGCAGGACGCGCCAATAGAAGATGCACCTGGCTTCGCCGGTTCCGCCATTCCGGCGAATCGGCGAAGCCAGCCGCATGCCTGAGGTTGCATGTCTACGGGCCTTGGTTCTCGAGTGCCTCACCGCACGCCTGCTCCTGCTCCTGCTCCTGCTCCGGCGACTGTCAGTGGCGGGACATGCTCATTCAATGCCCGGTCATTGCGTTCTGACGACCCGAACCCGGTCTTGCAGATAAACGAACCGACATGTATGTTCAAATTGTTAGCGATAACAATCGGCTATAGGTGCTGGAAAAAGACACGCCTCTCACCGCTGGGATCCATATGAACACCGTCTGTCGTCCGTCCATACCAGAAGCCAGCCGCACCCTGGGCTTTCCTGCTCCCGCCGCTAAGCAGAATCAGGCCTTGGGCTGAAGTGAGCGTGGTGAACAGGGGGACAGATGCTGCATCCCGCCAGCTTCTACGTGATCCCGGGACTGCTTTCGAACATGGGACCTATGCTGCAGTTCCCGTAGCTGATCATGACAAGCCTCACGGCGGCTCTGATGCGGATCTTTTCCGGTGGCACTGGGACGCCGGTGTCCGATTTGCCTACGAGGTGGTCAGGGACCAGCTCGTGGCTGAGGAGATCACAGCGCAGGCATTCGTGAAAATTCTTGCCGCGATCAAGGCAGGGAAGGGACCTGTGGGACCGTTTCGGCCCTACCTGTACCGAAGCATCAGGACCTGCGCGGCAGATCACTGGGTGCGTGCCAGGCGCGAGCAATCCACCGACGAGCTTCCGGAGACCGGCGTTGAGGACCCGGGGTTGGCAAGAGTCGAGGACGCATGGGACATGCAATTGGCTGCCAGGGCTTTGGCTTCCCTGCCCGAAAGGTGGCAGCGGGCCATCTGGCATGCCGACGTCGAGGGGCTGCGGCCCCGGCAGCTCGCTCCGGTTCTAGGGATAGCGGCGAACGCGGTCTCTGCTTTGCTCAGGCGGGCCCGGACGGGCCTGCGGGAGGCATACCTGACCGAATACACGGCAACCGGTCACCATGAGGAATGCCGTCAGTACAGTTCGGTCATGGCACGTACTCTCACCGGCACAGCCGGGACCCGCGACGCGAAGTCCCTGGAAAGGCACCTGGTTACGTGCGCGCACTGCCCAGCCACCCTGGAGTCCATGCGGGAAGTGCATGCCACCATGTGCGGAAACAGCGGCTCCCCTGCGGTACCCGGTGGGCCTGAGTAAAGCCGCAACGACTGGGTGGAAGACCGAGATCCCGGCCAGGGCGCTCTTCGAGGCCGGAGTGCATGTGGAACCTAGTGCGCTTTCCTTCACCCCGGCCAGGACTGGGGCGCCGCATCCGGCAGGGCTTGTGTCAGAACAATCGCCGGTTCCGCCGCCGATTCAGCGAGGTGGCGAGGTCGTTCCCATGGGGTGTGTTGCCAAGCCATGCGATCTCCCGGAGGTTATCGCGGGTGCGCGCTCCTTGGCCCGGCCCCCATTGAATGCAGACCCATGACAAGGCCTCGGCAGCCCCGCAATCCCACGGAACGAATCCGTTTTCGTGCACGTCACCGATGGTCAGATAGCCTTCGCTAAGCATATGGCCCAAGTAGTCCAGGGCTTTGGTGCGGTGACGGGGAGCCGACACGGGGGCTGGGCCGGAGACGAGGTGGCTGAACAGCGCAAGGCTCATATAGTCACCAAAATTGCTGGCCAGGACTTTGGCCAGTAGTTTCCGGTCGGGGATGAAATCCGTCTCAAGCAGTTCACGCGACTCTCCTGCCAGTGGACGAGTACTGGCCCGTGACCCAAGATCCCCTCTTCTGTAGACCGGGGTCACAATCTCGTCAAACCGCATGGTGGTCCTGATCCTTTCGGCGGTTGTTGGCTCCGTGCGCTCCAGGGTGACCGGGGCCGGGGAATATGAGTCCGGGCGGTTGTTCTCCTGCATATGTGCTTAACAGCCCATTCGGTATTTCGTGACGTGCAAACGGCCCTGCACTTCAGTTGACCGTGGGCCGGAGGGCAATTCCTCGGCGCGGCAAGGTCCCGCTGGACTATCGACGTCGCGGCCGGCAAACCTCCCTGCGTTCAAACCGCGTCACGATTTACGATCTCGCCGGTAATAGTCATAGGAAGCCGACTGTCGAGAGATTCGTATCAGGTTTTTGCTGAGCCGGGCGGGCAGTGACAACGGGGTCGGGGTGTATCGAGACGTGAGGTCTTTAGATGATGGCAATTTGGGGTGTCAGGGGCAAGCTGCTGCCACTGTTCAGGTTGGGTCTCCCGCGGGGCACGGGCGGCATCCTTCGTTGCCAAGGATGCGGTGCCCGTGAGTGTTGAAAGCCTGGAAATATCTGACGAAGACCTGGTCCTGGCAGCGGCCCAGGATGGAGAGTCCCAGTCGATGGCGCTGCTCTACACCAGGCATTGGGAAGCTGGTCTGAGGTTCGCCAAGAGGCTCGTGGGCAATACCTTTGACGCCGAGGACATCGCGTCCGAGGCGTTCGTCAAGGTCGTCTCGGCCATCCGCCGGGGCAAAGGACCCCAGGGCCCGTTCCGCCCTTACCTGTTCCGGGCCGTGCGGACCTGCGCCACCGATCACTGGGTCGCGCAATCCAGGCAGACCCCGACCGAGGAGATCGAAGCCCCGCCACACGAAGATGCAGGCTTTGCTGCCGTCCTAAACGCAGATGACCACTCCCTCGCAGGGTCCGCGTTCGCGAGTCTGCCCGTGCGCTGGCAGACCGTGCTGTGGCATGTGGACGTCGAAGGCGAGCCGCCCCGTCGTGTGGCACCCCTGCTGGGCCTGGAACCGAACGCTGTTTCCGCCGTCGCAGTGCGCGCACGGAAGGGTTTGCGTCAGGCCTATCTGCAGGCATATGTAGCCGGGTCCTTGGACCCCGAGTGCCAGCCGACCCTGCCCTTGCTGTCCAAATCCGCCACGGAACGCTTGGCTTCGCGGGATAGGGCCCGCCTCGAGGCGCATACGGACGGTTGCCTCAAATGCACCAAAGCCCTGCTGGAGCTTCAAGATGTCCGTTCCACCATGCGCAAGGCCATCGCACCATTGTTCCTTGGCCTGCCCCTGTTCCCTCCTGTTCCCGGGTCCGTTCCGGTTTCCATGCTGGAAGGGGTCTACTCCTGGCTGAACCGTCGCGGATCACACGCAACGGTGTCAGTCTCCTCCGGGCTGTGGCTCGCCGGCGTCGCACTAGTGGCGGCCGCGGCCGTTGGCGGGATCGTGGTGCTCACGCCCGCCGGGACTTCGAGTTCCATTACGCCGAATCAATCGTCATCGGCCCCTGCCGCGGAACCGCCCGCTGCTCTCGCCTCGCTGGAACCCTCTGCACCCGGAACGGCGCCACAGGTTCAAACGCTCCCTGCCGCATCCTCAGAAGCTGAACCCTTGACGCTTCCTGCCGGACCCATCCGAGTGCCCATCCAGGGCCCTAGCGTCGGCAGGCCCAAAACCATCACGCCGGCAGCTCCGCCAAGCATCCGCATTCCGGGTTTCCCCACGCTAACCCCCACGACCGGCCAGACGCCCAATCCTGCGACGACCCTGATCTCACCGATGCCAACCCCAACACCCTCCGCCACGCCAACACCCTCCGCCACGACGCCAGTCCCGAGTAGTACATCCACCCTGACTTCATCGCCGACCCCAAGTCCGGGCGCGAGCAGCGCCCCGACAGCGACGGCCACGGCTAGCCCCAGCTGCTCCTTTCTCTTCGGATGTTGATTCAGCGTTGTTGATGCACTGTTCTTGACAGATTTCCGCACGATGCGTGCGTCCGTTACTCGATGGAACAGGTAACGTTCACATCCGCCCGGGGAGTGGCCTTAGCCGCTGCGGGGCTTCGTGTCATAGGGGGACGAAGTGAGTACTCGCCGGCAGCGACGGTCCCAACGACTAAGGCTGACAATTAGCCAGACGGTGCTTCGAATCCGGGTAAGGGAATCTCTAGTGCCGCGAAGATATTCGGCGGGATAAGCCTCGCGCAGTGGCGGATGACCTCCTGCCACCGGACGGCAAACAAGTAAGGACGAGCGGGCCAGCGGGCGCTGCCCTGACAGGCCCGGGCCATCAACATTGACTGGCCCGGCGAACACTCCGGCGCCCCCAGACCCTCACTCGATGTGCAAGTCCTTCGCCCCGCCAAAAAAAGTTTCTGCTCGCCGCGTCATGAAACCGTCCGGCCCCGTTATCAAGCTGGACCTAGTCCTTGCCCGGCCGGCATTCCCGGCTCCATTTCACAGCCGCACCGATCGAATAGGTCACACCGCGGCCCAAGGATGGAGCAAAACACACTTTTCACAAGAGGATAAATATTTTGCGTACCCTTGCCCCCTCAACCCACGCTGACCGCAACGGACGGCTCCGCAATATCTCATTCGCCCTAGCAGGCGTATCCGCTCTCACCGCTGGCCTGCTCTCCATGAGCCCCGCGGTCGCCGGCCCCGCGACAACACCCATTAATCCGCTGGCCGCCTATTCCGACTGGAATGTGGTCTCGTTTGGCGATGTCACCATGAACGCGGAGAGCGAAGGACCCGTCGCCGTCGGCGGCAACCTGAGCTTCTCCGGAACCAATGTGGCGTTCAAGACCAGCACTGCAGTCGCGCTGCTGGTCGGAGGGAAAGTAGATCTTTCCCAGTCCACCGGAACGCTGCAGGTCCTCAGCCAAGGCGCGATCAGGATCGGCGATCTCACCGGAACCACCGTGCTCGACACCGACCAGAACAACGCCGCCGTCAACACACAGGTCGTAGAAGCCGGCAGCCCTTACGGGAGCAACCCCGCCGTCGTCTCCAACCACCGCCAGGCGGCCTCGACGGTCTCAGCTCCCGGGCAGTTCGCAGGGACCTTCGCACAGTCTGACGCGATCGCCGCCGCGGCCCTCGTCTCGGCAGCAGCGACCGGAACCTGTAACGCTGAACACGTCCTCACCACCCCCATCGTGAATGGTCGTGTCTCGCTGGCGATGGCGCCGGGTGCGAACTACTGGAATCTAACGACAGCCGAACTGTCATCCCTGGACGAGGTCACCTTCGGCGGGCCCGTCACTCCCAGCCCGCAAAACCCCCTGATCATCAACGTCTCGGGTAACGGACCGGCCGACCTTAGCCTCACACTGGCGGGCGCAAGGGATCCCAGAGGAATTCTCTACAACTTCCCCGATGCCTCATCCATCACACAGGGGGGAGATTCAATCGACGGATCGCTGCTCGCTCCTCGCGCCGCCTACACCAAGACCAGCGCGAACCTTCAAGGGACCGCAATCGTAGGCGATGCCATTCTCGGCGGCTCCGAAGAACACTACTTCCCGTTCGGCGGATTCATTGAGACGTGCGCGACGATCACGCCTGCGCCGGTTCCGACTGCGACGACGGCGGCTCCGGTTCCGACTGCGACGACGGCGGCTCCGGTTCCGACTGCGACGACGGCGGCTCCGGTTCCGACTGCGACTGCCACGACGGCGGCCCCGGTTCCGACTGCGCCGGCCACGACGGCGGCTCCGGTTCCGACTGCGACGGTGGCGGCTCCGGTTCCGGTTCCGACTGCGACTGCGACGACGGCGGCTCCGGTTCCGACTGCGACTTCCAGCCAAGCCGCGAGTCCCGCAGTGGCACCCGAGGCGGCCCTGGCGTACACCGGAGTAAATTCCCAGCCGCTCGTCTGGATCGCCGCTGCCCTGCTCGCACTCGGACTGATCTTCACGGCCATCACCCGGCGCCGCAACAGCAAACGGAACGCCGAACCAACCGTCTAAACCAAGGGTCCACCCGAGGAAGAGCACTGGCGGGATCAGGTCAAGGCGGGGATCAAAAGGGGTCCATCGCGCAGGCCTGCCGGATAACGTGGGTGGTTGCAAAATCCTCGCAGAAGATCCGGCAGCAAAGTCTGCGATCTCCTGCCTGGTCACGTCGTGAGCGTCAAGGCCATTACCCGGGCTCCTGGCGCTTGAAGACTCACC
This sequence comes from Arthrobacter sp. ISL-48, assembly GCF_018613805.1. Classification (GTDB taxonomy): domain Bacteria; phylum Actinomycetota; class Actinomycetes; order Actinomycetales; family Micrococcaceae; genus Arthrobacter. Next base: position 229,073 of record NZ_JAGGPL010000001.1, on the reverse strand, counting down.
CTTGCTTCATGGGGACCGAAGCCAGCAGCGGGCTGGAGACCCGCGTCACGATTCCCGATGTCGGCGGTTTAAGAACTGACTCCCTTAGATGGTCCGTTTCGGTTCCGCGGGATCATGCATAGCGGTGAAGGGCGGGGCCGGGAGGTCCCGCCCTTCACCTGTGATTGCAGGTCTGCCATAGGCCAGGGGAGAGGGTTGCGCGGACACGGTGATTCTCCGATGCAGGAGGAGAACCTCGACGCGCAACTGTTTGGTATGCCCTGGTCTTTGGAGCCTGAAGGAGTTTCATGTGGGACCGTTCGCATTTTGTTGAATTTAGACTGAAAGAGGTGGCATTTGAGATTCAAAGATCTGAGATTCACGGCAGTTGCGTTGCTCGCTGTCGGGCTGACGCTGTCGGGTACAGTAGCGGCCAACGCGGTAACGGACCCTGTTCATTCGGTGCAGGAGTCCGTTCCGAACCTGGTTCGCGGCGGAACCGGATCCGTGACATTCAACCCCGTCCCAACAGGGGCAGTGAATTCGCAAACCTTTGACGCCCCGGGGGGTGTGACGATTACTAGTGCCGATGGTTGTCCAGGCGCTGTCGTGCCAACCTCCAGCGTTACCTGCCTCGGACCATCGATCTACAACGGTCCGATCACCCTGGGTGTCAGTGTCGGCAATTCGGCGGCTTCGGGAACAATTTCCGGGACGGCGGCGGTCACTCAGACCGATAACACGGTGGTGTCGGATCCGTTCGCCCTTAACGTCCAGGATCTTCAACCTGTCTCAGGTCTGGTGGACGTTCCGTCCGCGGTGACAGCTGCTCCGGGGCAGTCTGTTGTGGTGCCCTGGACGCTGAAGAACACGTCCGTCAACAGCTACGGCAGCGGGGTTGTCGGCGACACGGTGGTGTTTACCGCTCCCGTGAATACGACGTTCCCGGTGCAGGCGAGTGTGCCTGCACAGTTTTCTTCCGATGACGGCGCCACCTGGGGTCTGTCGAACATCGTGGTGAGTGGCTGCACGGTTTCGAACGCCGGTCACACGCTGACCTGTGCGGCCGGCTATAACAACCTTAGTTGGGACCCGACAGTACTGGAACGGTTTAATCCCACGGTGACGGTCGACGCGGCCGCACCCGCCGGAGCCGCCCTTACCGGCGGCAGCGGCGTATTCCGCTACTCACCGGCCGGGTTCTCCCCGACAGACATCACCGCATCACTGAACATCAACACCCCTGCCGCAAACAGCGTCAATACTGGAACGCCGGCGAACGCGAACCCAACCGCTGCTTCGCTATTGCCGGTTCCAGCGAGTGCCCTTTCCGATAGTGGCAACCAGGAGGCGTTGGCTTACACCGGTGCCGGTGGTGTTGAGTCGTTGGCCATTTGGGCCGGTATCGCGTTGCTCGCAGGTATCGTGATCGCTTTCATGGCACGCTCGGCAAAGCGACGCAAATCTGAGTGAGTGACCGACTTCGATCGTAAGTAGTCCGAAAGAGGGACCGGGTGCGGTGGCTTTGATTCCAAGAAGCCATAGCGCCCGGTCCTTCGTCGTGTGAGGTTCGTTGCACGGTGCAGGGTCCGTTCAAAGGGACTCTGCTCCGGACCCAAAATACCTGCTTCGAAGCGATCACCGCCGAGAGGTAGCCAACAGACGTCAGAGCTTAGGAATCCGGTCTGGCGTCGACGCTGCGGAACGTCCGATAAGAAGGACAGCGAAAGTCTAGTTGGGTCGCTTGGTTACACTTTGGGGGCTGCCGGACATTAACAGGGCATGAGCTTACAAACTGTCCGGAAGGAACGAGGGGACTTGGAGAGGGAGAAATGCTTCTTGGCCACCCATGCCGCCGGCCACGACCGCATCTACCGCTATTTCCGCCGTCGAACAGAAAACGCCGCTACCGCTGAGGACCTTTGTGCCGAAGTCTTCAGGATCGCTTGGGAAAAGACAGGGGACAACGACGGCCTTTCGGTCATGACTCTCTTCGGTATTGCGAAAAACGTGCTCCGCAACCATGACCGGTCAGCCCTTCGCTTCGCCAGTCTCCTCGGTGCTCTTCAGCTCGAACGAGACCAGGAGAGCCACAGAGATGAATCCCCGATCCGTGAGGCACTGAGGCAACTCGGTCCCGACGACCGCGAAGTCCTCCTCCTGACCTACTGGGACGGCTTTAGCTCCAGCGAGGTCTCGGACCTGCTCAACACCAGCGCCACCGCGGTCAGGATGCGTTTACACCGAGCCCGCAAGGCACTTAGCCGCCTGCTAAACACAGAGCCACAGCCAGAGGGAGCAGAAAGATGAGTAAAACCAACACGTCAGGTGGCATCGGACGTCTGCTTTCAGCTGTCGATCCCGCAGACTCCGTCAGCGAGTCTGAACTGGCCAAGAGCCGGGCCAGATCGCTTTCATTCCTGAATTCAGATGCCGAGTCCAAGGTCGATTCAGCTTCTCATCTCGACCTGGTCACTCCGCTGCACACCTCATTCAAAGCCAACCCGATGCGCATCCGGCGCCGTATTGTGATGGGATCGGCGGCTGCGGCTTTTCTCGTGGGCGTCATCGTGGCCGCTGACGTCATCATGCCCGACCGTCCGGGAGCAACCGCCGAGGCTGCCGAGTTCCTGAACGACGCCGCGGCTGCAACCATCCGGACCTCCGACCCGGTGGTGGGACCCGGCCAGTACCTGAAGATCGAAACGACGGCCGTCTACGGCGCAAGCACCGATGCGGCGGACGGAAGCCACGCATCGTGGCTGGAGAAGACCGGTAGCCAGGTCTATATCCCGGCAGACCGGGATGGGGAATGGTTCTGGAACCGCGAAGATAGCGTCCCTTTTCAGTTCTCCAGTGAAGCCGCCAAGGCCGCAGAAGCCGAAATCCGGAAGGCACGACCGGAAGGGCGGTCTCCGTACGAGGATCAGCGAGCCTTAAAGGGCGCCTTCTACGGCAACGAGCCAACAGTCATTATCGGCACGCCCCTGAGCGAGGCCGGCAGCCTGCCCCGGGATCCGCGGGCCCTCCTGGATCTCATCTTTGAGCGGACGAAGGGGGCCGGGAAGTCTCCTGAAATGGAGGCCTTCGTGACGATCGCGGATGGCCTGCGCACAGGTGTTGTCCCCGCAGATCTGCGCGCCGCCCTCTACAAGGCGGCCGCGCTCATCACCGGCGTCATAGTGGCAGACAAACAGGCTACAGTCGACGGCAGGACCGGGATAGCCATCGGCATGGACATTCCCGGAGGAGGTTCCCGGCAGGACATCATCATCGATCCCACCTCGGGCCTCGTGATCGGAGAACGGGACATCCTTGTGAAAGATTACCCAGGCGAACCCGCCGGAACCGTCATGTCCTGGACTTCCGTGCGGACGTCCGTGGTGGACTCCGCGCCCTAGGCAGGATCTGTGATCGACGCGGCAGCCTTCGTCATCAGTGCGTCGGGCCGCGTCGTGGATTTCGTGATGGAGCCTTTTCCCCCGGTAGACCCTTTAGCTGGCCTGCAGGCGTCGATGCGTGGCGAGAGGCCGGACTTGTCGCTGAGGATTCCGCTAGTTTCCACCGGACTGTATTCAGGGCCGGTCGACATGAAGGTGGAGATTTCTGGTGCGCGACCGGAGGTACCCGCATCCGGATGGGAAGACGGAAGTCAATAGCGCATCCAGCGCAAGTGGTCGCGTAGAGAAAGGATCTTTTCGGAGCAAACGGAACGGGCAGGTGCCGACTAGGGAACCGCCGTATTTCCTAAAAGCCCGTTGAAATAGAGAATCACAACTGCCGCGACGAAAAGCAGTGTGATCATAGGCAGCTGCCATCTTTTCATCGAGAGTCACCCGGCCGCTTCTTACGGATGAGGGTGCTAAAAATGCAATGGACCCTGGCGCTTATAAGAGCTATTGCCACTCCTAAATACGGATGGATTACCCTTGAAAGCGACTGCCGCGGTCAGCAAGAACAATGCCCCCGCTGCAATAAGGTCGAAAAAGACATCTGTCACGCCAGCTCCAACGAACAATGACAATATGGCCGAACAAATGAAAAAGATGCTACCTGCAGCGGTAATCGTTGAAATAACGCGAGCCCAGGACGGCATCATGCTTAATCGGTTTACCATTTTAGCCCCCATAGTTTGTCAGGAGCCTAGCTGTCCTCAAATGAAAAAGCCAGGTTCTTTCCCGTGCCTTCCGCTGAGGCCTTTTCGAAGGCTACCTATTGAGGTTTCCTGTCGCGGGATGAACTGCGCGCCTTGAAGGCTGCCCGTTGGGTCAAGGTTTCCCAGTCAAGGTTTTATTGCCCCTAATCCTAGGGTGCAGGTCTGTGGCGGGGGCGGCGTACCGGCTAAAGGACCAGTCAACTGCTGGTGGGGCGGCGGCGTTGGGCTTTCGGGCCTAGTGGGTTTATCCAGTTGTTGGTGTGCAGCGATATAGTTCGATGTGGTGGCGAACGGTAGTGCCCCCGGTGGGGAGTGCTCCCCATCGCGGGAGGACGCGGGGCTGGGTAAGCTGCCGATCAGGAGTGTTCCGGCGTCTCTATGGGGGAGTGGCGGAATTTTACGGTCCGCGGCGTGCGCCGGGGGCGAAGTAGCTGCCGTCCGGGCAGCGGTGATTTCAGGGGAAAAGTAACGCTGTGACAACTCTGCTGGGGAAGCTTGGGCTGAAGAAGCGACACAACAAACTCATAACAGGTACTGCCTTTGGGGCAGCAGCGGTGGTGCTGGCTACTGCCGCGGTGTTGTACCCCGGGTTCAAGACCACAGAGGTGGACCTGAACGACGGCGGTGTGTGGGTTGTCAGTAAGTCAAGGAATGCTGTGGGGCGGTTGAACTATCCGTCGCGCGTTCTGGACGGTGCGGTGACCCCGGCCAGTACGACGTTCGACATTTTGCAGAACGCCGGGAATGTGTTTGTCGATGATGAGACGGGTTCGACGCTGAACCAGGTGTCTCCTGCGAACATGCGCCTGGGCGGGGATAAGCAATTGCCGGGAGCGGCGGAAGTGAGCTTCGGTTCGCAGGTCATTTCGGTGACGGACCCGGCGTCGGGGAAGGTCTGGGCAGTGTCACCGTCCACGGTGAACGGTTTTGACCAGGAATCCAGCGAACCGGTGATGGTGGGCTCGGAGGGCCTGGTCTCGGGAGTGGGCGCGGACAACCGGATCTACTCTGCCGATCCGAAGTCCGGAGCGGTGACGGTGACGGCCGTGGATGCCAATGGCGAGGTCACGTCGTCGGAGTCCAGCACCTGGGGGGAGCTCAAAGGCGCAGGAGATCTTCAACTGGCGGTGGTGGGGGATAAGCCGGTGGTCCTTGACGCGGCTAACGGAAGCCTCTTCCTGCCTGGCGGCAAGCGCCTGCAGCTTGACGGCGCAGGGGACGCGAAACTGCAGCAGGGCGGCCCCGCCAGTGACTTCGTGGCGATCTCGACCAAAAAGGCGCTGCTGGAACAGCCGTTGGACGGTTCCACTGCGAAGACAGTGACGTTCGGCGGGGAGGGTGTGCCGGCGGCGCCGGTGCAGCTGGGCGGTTGTGTGCATGCGGCGTGGTCCGGCGCGAATAAGTATGTGCGTGACTGTAAGAACGACGCCGATGACAAGAACGTGGACGTTCCCAAGGCGAGCGCCTCGCCGTCGTATGTCTTCCGGGTCAACCGTGACCTGGTGGTCCTGAACGACGTCAATTCCGGGAACGTGTGGCTGGTGAACCAGAACATGCAGCTCGTGGACAACTGGGACGACGTCATCCCGCCGAAGAACCAGTCCGATGAACAGGACCAGGAGTCGGCGGACAACAACACCATCAATGTCCTCCCGGACCGCACCAAACCGAACCGGCCGCCGGAAACCAAACCGGATGCGCTCGGCGTGCGGCCCGGACGCACCACCGTCCTCAGCGTGCTGGACAACGACTCCGATCCCGACGGCGATGTCCTGACGGCAGCCGTCGGAAACGCCGGGCCCAAGGCAGGCAGCCTTGAGAGCATCTACGGGGGCACGGCCTTCCAGATCTCCGTCCCGGCGGATGCGAAGCCGGGCACTGAGACGTTCGATTACAACGCGGCTGATGGCCGGGGCCTGTCCGCCGGCGGACAAGTCACCCTCAGCGTGGTGGGCCCGGATGAAAACCGTCCGCCGCAGTTCAAGCGCGGTGGCAATGCCACCACCATGCTGGTCGAACAAGGCAAGACCGTCAGCCAGAACATCCTCACCGACTGGGTGGATCCCGACGGCGACGACCTGGTCCTGATGGATGCCAAGGCGGACAATGAGCAGGACCAGGTGAAAGTCCGGCGCGATGGACTGTTGACCTTCCAGGACTCCGGCGCGACCGCGGGGAAGAAGAACGTCACCGTCACGATCTGGGACGGCCGCGCCACGGTGACCGGCAAAGTTGTGGTGAACGTCCAGCCGCCAGGGGCCCTGGCACCCGTCGTCAACGCCGACCATGTGACAGCCGTGGTGGGCCAGGACATGGTGATCGCGCCCCTGAAGAACGACGTCGACCCCAACGGCGGTGCCCTGCGCCTCGCCCAGGTGGAAGCCAGCGGGCCGGCCGAGCTCGGACCCGTCACCGACGGCGGGACCTTCACGTTCCGCAGCATCACCCCCGGCCCCGTGTACCTGACCTACATCGCGAGCAACGGCCCGCAAAGCAGCCAAGGCCTCATCCGCGTCGATGTGGAATCCGGTAATGATGCCGGCGACCCCGTTGCCGTGCACGACGTCGCCCTGATGCCGGTGGGCGGCAGCGTTCTCTTGGATCCGCTGGCCAACGACTCCGATCCGTCCGGAGGAGTGCTGGTTTTGCAGTCTGTGAAACTTCCGGACAACACCACGGCGTCGGTCAGCGTCATCGACCACAGCGTGCTGCGCATTACCGACATCCTGGGCACCAAGGATCCCTTCCTTTTCGAATACACCATGTCCAACGGCAAGAAGTCGGCCACCGGCAGCGTGTCGGTGGTCCCCGTCCCCGCGCCCGCCGTCGTCGAAGCACCGCAGCCCAAACCCGACGAAGTGAACGTCCGCGTCAACGACGTCGTGACCATTCCGGTGCTGGACAACGACACGCACCCGCAGGGTCAGAAATTGACCGTCGACCCCGTCCTGCCGCAGGCTGTGGACGAAGCCGACGGCAAGAGCTTCGTGTCGGAGAACACCCTGCGGTTCATTGCCGGACCGCAGCCCAAGACCGTCAGGGCCATCTACAACGCGGTGGACCCGCAGGGGCAGAAGAGCGCCGCCGCAGTGACCATCCACATTCTGCCGCTTGAGGGAGCCGAGAACTCCAGGCCCCAGCCAAGGAACTTGACTGCCCGCGTCGTGGCTGCCGGAACGGTGCGCATCCCGGTTCCGCTGGACGGCATCGATCCCGACGGCGACTCGGTGCAGCTCACAGGAATCGACAGCACGCCCGCCATGGGAACTGCCACTGTAGGCAGCAGCTTCATTGACTTCACCGCGGCTGGGGACGGCGCCGGAACTGACTCCTTCCGCTACAAGGTGGTGGACCGCCAGGGCGCTGTGAACACCGGAACAGTGACGGTGGGCATCGCCCCGCGCGGTGACACGAACCAGAAACCCACGCCTGTGGACGACGAGGTGAAAGTCCGTCCCGGCCGGCAGATCGCTGTTGACGCGACGGGTAACGACACTGATCCGGACGGCGACCTGATCAGGATCCTCAGCGACGGCATCGACGCGGACCCGGCCCTGCAAGCCACCGTCAGCAAAGCAAGTGGACGCATCATCCTGCTGGCCCCGGACGCAGCCGGAACGGTCAATGTCCGGTACACCGTCGCCGATGACCGGGACGCTTCGGCCCAGGCCACCATCCGCGTGGTGGTGGACAACGACGTTCCGCTGCAGGCCCCCATTGCCCGTGACGACAGGGTGACGTCTGCCCAGACGCTCGGTAAAACTGCCGTGGATGTTCCTGTTTTGAAGAACGATGAGGATCCCGACGGCGTGGGCGAGAACCTCAAGATCAGCACTGAGTCCGCTACGGCCCGTCCCGGCGCCGACGGCAACATGATCGTGGACCTGACCGAACAGCCCCAGCTGATCCCGTACGCCGTGGAAGACGTGGACGGTCAGAAGTCCACGGCCATCATTTGGGTACCGGGCATCGGGCAACAGGTGCCCACCCTGGCCAAGAATGACGTCATTGAGGTCATTGCCGGGCAGTCCGTGACGGTGAACCTGAACGAGTGGGTGAAGGTCCGTGAAGGGCGCTCACCCCGGCTGAGCCAGGCAGACCACATCAAGCTCATCGGTTCGGACGGCAGCGACCCCGTTTCCGGGGGCGGCGCCGCCCTCAAGTACACCGCCGGAACGGATTATGTGGGTCCTGGCTCATTGAGTTTCGAAGTGACAGACGGCACCGGCCCGGATGATCCGGCCGGCCTGAAATCGACCCTGAGCATCCGCACCAAGGTCCTGCCCGATCCCAACCGCAACAACCCGCCGACGTTGCTGGGCGCAAATATCGACGTGCCTAAGGGCGATACGGCCAGCACCGATCTGGGCAAGCTGACGGCAGACCCGGACCGCGACGATCTTGAGAAAATGAAGTACGAGGTGACAGGGGGAGCGCCCTCGGGTTTCAACGCGACCATCGATGGCAAATCGTTGAAGGTTTCCGTTGCCGACGGCACCGGCTCCGGGACGACCGGGGCGGTCCAGGTCAAGGCCAAGGACTCCCGCGGACTGGAGGCAACGGCCACTTACCAGTTGGCCGTCACAGCCTCCAACCGGCCAAAACCGGTGGCCAACGATGACCTGGAGCCTGACGCTGCGGCCGGGAAACCGGTCACCGTCAAAGTCCTGGCCAACGACTCCAACCCGTTCCCCGAGTCCGCCCTGAAGATCCTTTCGGCGTCCACCGAAACAGGGCAAGGAGGCGCCGAAGTAACAGGGGATTCCGTGACCGTGACGCCTGCCGCGGGATTCACCGGAAGCATGATTGTGGCCTACACCGTAGCGGACAAGACGGGGGACGAGTCCCGCAACGCTACGGCCCGGATCCGGCTGACCGTGAAGGACAAGCCGGTGGCACCGACGACCCCCCAGGCGCAGAGTGTGGGGGACGGTACGGCGCTGCTGACCTGGGCCGCCCCCGCAGACCGGGGCTCGCCGATCACTAAGTACACGGTGTTCGGCGAAGCCGGTTTCCGGCAGGACTGCCCGGCAAACACCTGCACCCTGAACGGCCTGACCAACGACACCAAGTACCACTTCCAGGTCACGGCCACCAACGCCATAGATGAGTCCGACAGGTCCCCCGCCTCGGCGGAAGTCAGGCCCGACGCCAAGCCGGATACGCCGCTGGCACCCACGCTGAAGTTCGGCGACAAGGAGCTTGCAGTCAACTGGGTGACCCCTGCCACCAAGGGATCACCGGTCAAGTCCTACGACCTTGAAATCTCTCCCGCTCCCGCCGGCCAGAACGCGCAGATCCAGAATCTGACAGCGGTCAGCTACGTCTGGAAGGGGCTTCAGAACGGGGTGTCCTACAAGGTGCGTGTCCTGGCCCGGAGCAATGCCCCGGAACCTTCCGAGTGGAGCGCCTATTCGGCGGCGGAGGTGCCGGCGGGTGCTCCCGCCACGCCAGCGGCACCGGCGGCCTCCCAAGCCGGGCCCGTCGGACCCCAAAGCCAGCTGAAGGTCAGCTGGGCGGCGCCGAACAACAACGGTGACGGAATTACGTCGTACACGCTCAACACGATCCGGGGCGGCGCTGTCGTCGCCACACAGACGGTGACTGGCGGAACCTCGCAGAACATTACGGTGGATAACTCGGAGGCCGACTACACGTTCACGGTGTCCGCGACCAACAAGGCGGGAACCAGCGGGACCAGTAACCCGTCGGCACCCATCCGCGCCGCCGGAAAGCCGGACCGGGTGAGCAGCGGGACGGTGGCGGACACAGGAGTCAGCGGCCAACTGAAGGTGACGTTCACGCCGCTGACGCAGGCGCAGCGCAATGGTTCCACCGAAAACGAAATCCGCTACAGCTACAACGCGGACGGAAAAACGGGAAGTATCCCGGCCGGCGGCGCCACCATAGGTGGGATGACAAACGGCCGGGACATTACGGTGACCATCATTGCCACGTCCACCAAGAACAACATCTCCGGTGACGCCAGTGCGATCGGCACCGGCAACCCGTACGGTCCGCCAAGCGCGCCCAACGTGGACGGCGGCACGTCCTCGAAGGGTGACGGTGAAGTCCACTGGACCTGGAACAACCCCAATACCAACGGACGCCCGCTGAACCACTATGAAGTCCGGGTTGACGGCGGAGCGTGGCGGGACGTGGGCAAGGCGAACAGCTTCGACGCCTCGGGTGGTGGCTGGAGCAACACGCGTACTCTCGAAGTCAGGGCGTTCACAGTGGTCTACGGTGCTGACGGGTCGGCCCGCTCCACGTCCGGCGCGGACCCCGCCCCGCCCCTGTCCCAGATCCAAGCGGACAACAGCACGTGCCCCGGCAAGCCCGGCCAGACGGATACCTACAATCCGAGCGGCCCGACATGTGGCGTCGGCTGGGTCGAACGCTCTTGGGGCTGGCTAAACGTTGACTGCACCAAAGAGATCTACGGCAACGGCACCGATTGGTACAGGCTCACTGAGTCGGCAAAAAGCGGCTGGTACGTGAAGTCCACGACCGTCACTCTCAAGGGCCCGAAGCCCGGCGGATGCAGTTGAACTAATTGCCGGATGAAACTGGCGCATCCCGATCATTTCACCCGAACACAGAACAGGACCCACTCCATGACCATGACAACCGAGCAGGCCGTATGGTTTGCAGGCACCTTAGACACGCTGGTTGCCAACGTGGGGCAGGCGGTGCTCGGCAAGGAACACGTCATCCGCCTGACCTTCACCGCCATGCTCGCTGAGGGCCACGTGCTGTTCGAGGATGCCCCCGGAACCGGAAAGACATCATTGGCCCGCGCCCTGGCCGCCACCGTCCAAGGATCCAACAACCGCATCCAGTTCACTCCTGACCTGCTGCCCTCGGATGTCACCGGTGTGACCATCTATGACCAGAAGACGCAGAAGTTCGAGTTCCACAAGGGACCCATCTTCAACAACATCGTCCTTGCCGACGAAATCAACCGCGCTTCGCCCAAGACGCAGTCGGCCCTGCTGGAGGTCATGGAGGAATCCCGCGTGACCGTTGACGGCGTGACATATGAGGCCGGAAGGCCCTTTATGGTGATGGCCACGCAAAACCCGATCGAGCAGGCAGGTACCTACCGGCTACCCGAGGCGCAGCTGGACCGGTTCCTGATCAAGACCTCCATCGGCTATCCGGACCATGCCTCAACGGTCAGGCTGCTGGGCGGGGCCAATCTGAAGGACCGCTCCAAGGAAATCTCAGCCGTCATCACCACCCAGGCCGTCGCGGACATGGCTGACCTCGCCGCCACCGCACACGTGGACACTGCTGTGCTTGAGTACATCTCCCGGCTCTGCGAGGAGACCCGGAACGCCACTGAAACCCGGCTGGGGGTCTCCGTGCGTGGTGCCCTGGCCATGGTCCGGGCCGCCAAGGTTTGGGCGGCCGGCCAGGGGAGGAATTTTGTCCTGCCGGATGACGTCAAGGAGCTCGCCCCGGTGGTGTGGACCCACCGCTTCGTCATGGACCCCGAAGCCGAATTCTCCGGGGCCACAGCAGAGGCGGTCCTGGCCCGGGTTCTGTCAGACGTTGCCGCGCCGCAGCAGCGGGCCAACGCCTGACCCCGGGCTTAATCAGACCACCACCAGCTCGATCGAAGGCACCCATATGTCAACCGGCACCCCGCTGACCCGGCTTGCTGACCGCCTCCGGCAGCCGTTCCTCCGGGCCGGCCGGCCCAGCGCGCTCCGCTCCGGCAGGCTCCAGCCCTCGGCCGTCTGGGCCGAAGCCACCAGCGCCGCCGGCCTCGCACTAGCCCCGGCCTGGCAGAAAACCCGCGACCTTTGGCTGCGGTATGCCTGGCCGGTCTTCTCGGTGGTTAGCGTCCTGGGCTGGTCGGTCCTGGGCGCGGCTGTCCTGCTGTGGACAGCCGGGCAGGCCTTCGGCTGGCAGGAAGCCAAGGCTGCGGCAATAGCGGCCTTTGTGCTCTTCGTCATTGCCATCGGCTTCATCCTGGGCCGTTCCTCCTACGGCGTGGTCCTGGACCTCTCCCGGACCAGGGTGGCAGTGGGGGACACCGCCGTCGGAAGCATCGCCGTCGCCAACACCTCTGCCCGGCCGCTGCTCCCGGCCGCCCTGGAACTTCCGGTCGGCACCGCGACCGCTATCTTCCACCTGCCACGGATGAAGCCGCAGCAGGTCCACGAGGACCTCTTCACTATTCCCACCGCCCGCCGGGCCGTGATCGTGGTGGGGCCGGTCCGCTCCGTCCGGGCAGACCCCCTGCACCTGCTCCGGCGCCAGGTTCTGTGGACGGAGCCCGAAGATCTCTATGTTCATCCACGCACCGTGGCCCTGGCCGGATCAGCCGCGGGCTTCATTCGCGACCTTGAAGGCATGCCCACCACGGACCTTTCCAGCGCCGACGTCTCTTTCCATGCCCTGCGTGACTACGTGCCGGGGGACGACCGGCGGCATATCCACTGGAAGACCACAGCGCGGACCAACAAACTGATGGTCCGCCAGTTCGAGGAAACCCGCCGCGCCCACCTGGCAATCTCCCTCTCCATCAACACAGATGAATACGGCTCCGAGCAGGAATTCGAGATGGCTATCTCCGCGGCCGCCTCGATCGGACGCCAGGCCATCCGTGACCAGCGCGAGCTGGACATCCTCACCCAAAAGGGCCCGCTGCGCTGCGAAACCGGCCGCACCATGCTGGACGACATGACCAGAATCGTGGGAGCACCCATGCGCCGGACCGCCGTCGACCTTGCCCGGACACTCACTGACGCCGTACCCAACGCCTCGGTGGTCTTCATGGTGGTGGGCAGTTATGTGACGCCCACCCAGCTTCGCTCCGCCTCGGCCTCGGTGCCGATGGGGGTCCGCAGCCTTGCCGTCCGGCTCCAGCCCGGCGCGGCCCCGGCCCGTGCCAACATCGGCGACCTGACCGTCCTGACGCTTGGCGATCTTTCCGATCTTGCCATCGTCCTGAGAAAGGCGGCCGCATGAGCTCCGCATCCGGCCTCCGCCCGCGGCGGACGCAGCGCCTGCAGCAAGAATCAGCGTTTGCTGATGGCCAGCCCATCTGGCATTTCATGCTCGACGCCGGCGCCCTCACCGTCCTGCTGGGGCTGGGTGTCCTGGGCTTCAGCCTCAGCTTCGGCGGCGATCCCTACTACCTCGTCTCCGGGTTCGGAGGCATCCTCCTGGGACTCGCAGTAGCCGCCTGCAACGCTCATCTGCGGCTGGGGCTCCTGATCACCACGGCAATGGCCCTGGCGGCGTATCTGGTGTTCGGGACAGCACTGGCCGTGCCTGATTCGGCCATCGCCGGATTCCTTCCCAGCCTCGACTCGCTGCGGACCCTGCTCCTGGGTGTGGTGTTGGCCTGGAAGGACATGCTTACTGTCGGCGTGCCCGTGGGAACTTCAGGCGGGGTCCTGATTGTCCCGTTCCTGAGTTCACTGCTCACCTCGCTCGTCGCGGGGATCCTGATCTGGCGGCTGAAGGGACCCTACTGGCCGCTGCTGCCGGTGCTGGCGCTGTTTGTCACCGGCATCGCCTTCAGTACCAACGCCGCCTTCCTGACCGTCGAGCGCGGCATAGGCCTCACGGTCGTGGCCATCGCCTGGGCAACCTTCCGGCGGGATGCACTCCGGCGCAGCGACACCCGGAAGGTGTCTGTCAACCGTCCCCAGGGTGATACCGCCACCGCAAGACGTGCCAGGGTCCGCCGGCTCGGTACGGCAGCGGCCGTCATCGCGGCAAGCGTGGCCATCACGGCGGTGGCAGCACCGCTGGTCACAGCCAGTGACGACCGTAAGGTCCTCCGAAACCTGGTGGTTCCACCGTTCGATCCCAAGGACTACGTCACGCCGCTGGCGAGCTTCCGGACTTTCGTCAAGGACAAGAAAGACGACACCCTCTTCGTTGTCAACGGCCTGCCCCGGGACGGCCGCGTCAGGCTGGGTGCACTGGACGCCTTCAACGGCACCAACTACAACATGGACCCCAAAGGCTCCGGCAACTTCAGCAAGGTGGGGGACACCAAGTCCATTAACACTCTCGCGGATACCTCCGGCATCGTGCCGACCCACGACTATTCGCTGGACATCACCATCGAGGATTACCAGGGTTACTTCGTCCCCGGGGGGCGGAAGACCACAGGCATCAGCTTCGACCAGAGTTCCTCGACAGCTGCTTCCGGGCTCTACTTCAATTCGGGCACGGACACAGCCGTCACCACCAAGGGATTGTCCAAAGGAGATTCCTACAGCGTCCAGGTCTCCGACCCCGTCAAGCTTGAGCACGGGCAGCTGACACAGTACGACTTCGCAAAAATCATCCTTCCGGACCCGCAGGACGTTCCCCCGGTTGTGGACTCCCAGGCCAATGACCTCTCGGCCGATGCCCCCACCGCGATTGACCGCGTCCGCCAGATCGAGGCCCACTTCCAGAAGACCGGCGCCTTCAGCAACGGGCTGGTCACCGAAGGGCAGCTGCCCAGCGTCTCCGGGCACGGCTCCGCCAGGATCAAGAGCTTGCTGACCGCCAAGCAAATGCTGGGCGACGACGAGCAGTACGCCGTGGCCATGTCCCTGATGCTCCGCCACCTGGGCATCCCATCGCGCGTGGTGATGGGCTTCTACCCGGAGCCCACAAGTCCGGAAAACGGTGCAGGCGAAGTCAAGATCACGGGCAAGGACGTCCATGCGTGGGTGGAAGTGGCCTTCGAGCGGGTGGGCTGGGTCAACTTCGATCCCACTCCGCCAAAGGACAATGTCCCCATCCCGCCGGATCCCGAAACCAAGTCCAAGCCGAAGCCACAGGTACTCCAGCCGCCGCCCCCGCCCCAGGAGCCGGCGGACCTGCCGCCGGACTCCTCCCCGGACGCCCTGGACGCCGACCAGAAGAAGAACAATCCCTGGCTCTTCTGGGGAGCACTGCTCGGAGCCCTGGGAGTTGCCCTTGTTCCGCTGTCGATCCTTGCCTTACCGCTCCTGCTCATCGCCTTGCTCAAATCCCGACGTCGGAAGGCCCGTTTCACCGAGGGCCACCCTGCCCAGCGCGTGGGAGGCGGTTGGAATGAAGTGGTAAGCCTGGCGACGGACATGGGAGCCGGAATCGACACCCGCTCCACCAGGCGTGAAAGCGCGACGGTGGTTGCTGACGCCTTCCCCCGGTCCGGGCCGACCACCGTCATGCTTGCCCAGCGGGCGGATGCCTCCATCTTCGGCGCCGGCCAGCCGAGTGAGGAAGAGGTTCAGGAGTACTGGACGATCGTGGACGGCTCACTGAAGGAAATGACCGCGACTGTGGGCTTTTGGCGCAGGCAGCAGGCACGGTTTTCGCCCCGGTCCCTGCTGGCTGACGGCCGTAACGCCCTTAAGCTGCGGGGCGCCCGGCCTGGGCTACGAGCCGTCGGTAGTGTGGAGACCGGCCGGGGAACCGTTGAGCCTGGCGGGCCCACTGCTCCCGGCAACCCCGAGAACCCCGGCAACCCCGGCAGGAAGAACCACAGCGAACCATGACACACGACGCCGAACGCTGCCAGCGCTGCCACCAACAGATCCGCAAGGGGGCTACGTTTTGCCTGGCTTGCGGAGCTCCGCTGCCCAATAGGGCCGCCCGCACTGTCCGCAATATTGATCACACGCAGAGGGCGCTGATGGGTGGAGGGGCTGAGCATGTGGAGCAGATTCCCGGTACTATCCCGGTAGTACAACGGGCTCCGGCGGCTGAACAGCTGGCGGGTCAGGGTCCAGGGGGAGGAACAGGAATGGCAGTAAAGCTTGAGCTGGTTCCGGCCTCTGCCGGGAAGCGGCTCGGCGCAGCAGTGCTCGACTGGCTGGCTCCCGTCGCCGTCCTGGTGGTGGCCTTTACCATCGGCCTCGCTGGCGTCACCCGAACCCAAAGTGGCGGGTTCATCGTCTATGACACCGGATCGCTGGTCCTGTTCGGCGGCATCGGTACCGGACTGACACTGGTTTACGTGTTTGTCCTGCTGGGTATGGAGGGCCGCTCCGGGAACTCCATCGGCAACCGGCTCATGGGCATCCGCAGCGCCGACAAGGACGGCTACGCACCAGGCGTCGGGGCCGTCTTCCTTCGGGGACTCATTACCGGCGCAGGAATCCTCCTGGCGATAGTGGCAGCAATCGTCGTGGTCATTTTCAAGTGGTTCGACGTGGCCTTCATAATCCTTGGGCCGTTGGCCTTACTCGGCGCCGTGTGGGCGATCCTTGTGGTGGTATCCAACGCCTGGGACAAGAACGGCGGCCTCCGCGGCTGGAACGATACCGCCCCCGGCACCCTGGTGTTCGACATTAATGCCGGCCGCAATCCCGTCACCTCCGGCGGCATCCAGGGCCCGTACAGTTTTGCGCCCCTTGACCTGCCGCCGGTCCAGCAGGTGGCCTCACCCATGGCCGGTACCGCCAAGCCGCAGGTCGGTGCCGCCAAGCCGCAGGTCGGTGCCGCCAAGCCGCAGGTCAGTGCCGCGCCGCAAGTTAGTGACGTGCCGCAGGTTATCGACGGCCGGCAGGTTATTCATGCCCAGGCGCCGCAGCTTGTTAGCGCCCCTGCGCCATTGAGCCTGGTCCATCCCGACGACGATCACGACCGCACGCAGATGCGCGGAGGCGGCCGCGAGCCCGTTCCAGTCGCGGTCCTGCGGATAAAGCTCGACGACGGCCGGGACTTCCAGCTCGACCGCAACGTCCTGCTGGGGAGGAACCCGGTAGGGCGGGCAGGTGAGCAGCAGGCCCAACTCCTGGCTGTCACCGACCCCGGCCGCACGATCTCCAAAACACACCTCCACCTTCTGACCGACGGCCCCGGGATTTGGGTGACTGACAGGAACTCCACCAACGGGAGCGCCGTCACCACGCCGGACGGGCTCCGAACGCCCTTGCTGCCGGGCGTGCCCGCTTTTGTCAACCCGGGATCCACTGTTCATTTTGGTGACCGCTCCTTCCACCTAGGACAGGCATGAATTCCCAGCCCGCCAGTATTTCCCCTGCCGCCGGCCATGAACCCGGGCTAAGCCTGAGTTACGGCTACGGAACGGACCGGGGCCTGCGCCGCGAACTCAATGAAGATTCCTTCATAGCGTCAGACCCTGTCTTTGCCGTCGCTGACGGCATGGGGGGCCACGAAGCCGGCGAGATCGCCAGCGGCATGTGCGTCCGCGCCTTGGCGGCGATGCCACAGGTGGCCACCGGCGAGCGGAACGTCACGGCCGCGGTCCTGCAGCAATACCTGGTCCGGGCCGACAGTTCCATCCGGCAGGCCACCGGGGCACGCGCCGGAACCACCCTGGCCGGAGCCGTGGTAGTTGAACAGATGGGCATGCCGTACTGGTTGGTCATGAACATTGGCGATTCCCGGACGTACCTGCTGAGCCAGGGAGAGCTGGTCCAGGTCAGCGTGGATCACTCCGAGGTCCAGGAGTTGGTGGACGCTGGCGAAATCAGGCCTGAGGAGGCAGCCGTCCATCCCCGGCGCCACGTTGTGACCAGGGCCTTGGGGACCGGCGACGAGACGGAAGCCGACTACTGGCTGCTGCCTGTCCAGGAAGGTGACCGCATCCTTGTCTGCTCTGACGGACTCAATGCTGAACTGACGGACGAACACATGTTCCGCATCCTCAGCACGGTATTGGACCCCCAGGAAGCCGTGGATGCTCTGATCCAGGCTGCGCTCCGTAACGGGGGCAGGGACAACGTCACCGTCATTGTGGTGGACGCGAGGAACGTGATGAACGACGGCGGCATCGCCACCACCGCCCCGCGCACCGCCGCGGACGCGGAAGAAGAAACGACGTTGCCCCGGGCGCAGGTTGCGGACGTGCACCGGTCCTCCTCCGACTCATCATCCGACGACGAAGAAAGCGGGGAGCCCGGAGATGGCAGCCGGTAGCTACGTGCCCGGGACCTGGCTCGGGATTGTCCGGTCCCGGACTGCCGTCATTCTAGGATCCGATACGCCACCCGCAATGGTCCACTCACTGTGGGAACTCCTCGAAAACGGGGCGGAAGCGCACGAAGTACTGTCCGCGGTCACGAGCAGTTTTGGTGTTTCACTTGCGAACATTCCGTGTTTCGGAATAGTGGACTTCCGTGGTCCGCTCCGGGTCTTCCTGCGCGGCGACCTGGATCTGACGGTCCGCCTGCCCGGCGCATCCGTGGACTTGAATGGACGCGACGTGACCACGTGGACGGAGCGCCATTTTGTGGGGCCTGAATGGTTCCGCCTCACCGTCCCGGAAGGCATGCGGCCCGCCCCGGAGCTGCCCCTTGGGGACGGTGTGGTCCTGCTGCAGTCCCTGACCATGGCCCTGACCCGCCCTGCTGCTGAACTGCAGCCCATTGACCCACAGCCGGTTGAACGAAAGCTGGTTGAACCGGAGCCGGTTGAACGAAAGCTGGTTGAACCGGAGCCTGTGCTTGAACCGGAGCCTGTGCTTGAACCGGAGCCCGTTGAACCGGAGCCTGTGCTTGAACAGGAAAAGGCAACAGATGAACACGGTGCTTCTGCGGAGACGGTCATCGGTGTTCTTGATGACGAGTCCAGCCACACAACCGAAATGCCTGAATCCCCCCAGGACGGGGAACCCGCGTCGCAGCCGGACCAGTTGCCTGATTCCGACCAAGTACCTGCGCACGAACTCACCGGAACCTACGACCACCTCTGGGAACGCACCGTGGTCCGTAACATCGAAGATGCCGCAGTGCGCGAGGATCCGGAGGCCCCGGACGCCGACGCACCAGCTGTGCCTGCGTCGGCCCGGGAAGACGCAGACGAGCAGGGAGCACTTGAATCGCCCGCAGCAGCGGAGCCACAGACAGGTAGTGTCCTACCTGGCATGACCGTCCTCCCGACGCCCACGACGCCCCCGATGCCCGGTGTAGCGGCTCAGGCAGCAGCGGCGCCGCCAACCGGCGGCGTGACCGGTGGCGGACTCATCGACTCAATCCCGTGGCGGACTGGGGGTGAGAGAGCTCCGAATGCCAAGACTCCGCCGTCGTTCAGCGTTTCTGTCCCCGGCCCGGCCGAAAGTCCCGGAAGCCAGTCCCAGGCTGCGGCCGTGGAGCAGGCAAGAGGGGAGCCTGTGGCCGGGGAACCCTCCGGATTCGACGGAGACCATGACGGTCAAACGGTCATGAAGGCCGACCTCGCCGGATTGACCGCTCGACCCGTATCGGTGGCAACGCCGAATGGGGATGCCGCCAGGGGCCCCCTGGTGTTGGCGCGTATATGCGGCCAGGGCCACGCCAGTCCGCCCACCCATGCGAAGTGCGCCACGTGCGGGCTGCCCCTACCGTCCGATGCGGTCCAGGTGGCGCGGCCGCGGCTGGGCCGGATGCGGGTTTCCACGGGCGAACTGGTGGACCTTGACCAGTCACTGGTCATCGGACGGCAGCCATCCGTGTCCCGCGTACAGGGCGGCGTGATGCCCAGGCTCGTCCAGGTATCCAGTCCCAGCGGAGATATTTCCCGGTCCCACGTGGAGGTCCGGCTCGAGGGCTGGCACGTGATGCTTTGCGACCTCAAAGCCACCAACGGCACCGTCCTCGTGCGCGAAGGCCAGCCGCCCCGGCGCCTGGCCCAGAATGAAATGGCTATCCTGCTCGACGGCGACATCGCCGAACTGGGTGACGACATCTCATTGCGTTTTGAGGAGATTCTTTGAGTTTCAAACGGCCGGCCGCCCCGCCGCCCCACCTCCCGGGGTTCACCTACGTCAGCCTGCTCGGCTCCGGCGGGTTCTCCGACGTCTACCTTTATGAGCAGGACCGGCCGCGTCGGAAGGTGGCCGTTAAGGTCCTGCTGTCCGACCTCAAGACAGAGGGCGCCCGGCGCAGGTTCGAGTCAGAGGCCAACCTGATGGCCCAGCTCTCCTCCCACCCGTACATTGTGACCATCTTCGAGGCGGAGGTGACCGAAGCCGGCCATTCCTACCTGGCGATGGAGTACTGCTCCCGCCCCAGCCTTGATGTCCGCTACCGGCGGCAGCGCTTCAGCGTGGATGAGGTCCTGGCCGTGGGCATTCAGGTGGCGTCCGCCGTCGAGACCGCCCACAGGGCCGGTATTGCGCACCGGGACATCAAGCCGGCAAACATCCTGGTCACCGACTACAACCGCCCGGCACTGACGGACTTCGGCATTTCCGGAACACTGGGGAGCGATGCCGACGAGGACGCCGGGATGTCCATTCCGTGGTCCCCTCCGGAACAGTTCACCGGCGGCGCCATCGACGGCGTGCTGGTGGACGTCTGGGCGCTCGGGGCCACGCTCTACACACTGTTGGCAGGCCGCTCCCCGTTTGTGATGCCCGGCGCCGATAATTCCCAGCGCGAGCTCATCTCCCGCATCACCACCATGGCGCTGCCGCGACTGGGCCGGCCGGACGTTCCGGAGTCACTCGAACTGGCACTATCCACGGCCATGGCAAAGTCCGCAGTGTCCAGGTATTCGTCCGCCCATGCCTTCGCCCTTGCCCTGCAGAGGACCCAGGCCGAACTCAACCTGTCCGTCACCCCGTTTGAGGTACTCGAAGAACCGCGCCACGAGGAAAACCACCCCGACGATGGCTTCGAAGAGACCCGCGTGCGGAACATTGCCGCCATTGATCCGGAGCGGACCGGCAGCGCCCCCACCTTCCCCGCAAGGACCAGGCCGCAACTCCCGGGCCACGTCTTCACAGGCCAACCCTTCACGGAAGAGCAGCCCGGCGCGCACAGGTCTGGCGGGAACACCTCAGGGGAGTGGGCACAGGCCACCATGCTCCGGGGCAGCGCACCGGCTGCAGAGTACGGCTTGGTCCGGGACGCACCCATTCACGATGCCCCGGTTCACGATGCCTCGGCTCAGGATGCCCGTGCTCAGGACGCAGTCATCCAGGACGCACTCATTCAGGACGCAACAGTTCAGCGACCTGCCCTGCCTCCGGACGCGCTGCGTCAGGTTGGACGGCAGGAAGCGCCGGCCAGCCTGACTGGCCGTGCCGAACCGGAACTGGACGCCACCGTCAGCCGGCCGGCCCGTGCCGAAGCGGCCGAAGCGGCCACGCCTGAAACCGCTGCGGACCACGGCAGGCGGAACCTGTGGCTTGCCATCTCCGGCGGCACCCTGCTGGTGCTTGCCATCATCGTGGGCATCGTGCTGGGAACGTCAGCCCCGCCGCCGAAGGCGGTGGCCACCGACCAGGTCAGCAAGGCTCCGGCGGATGCCCTGGACAACGGGACCGTCCCGGACGTCGCCGGCCTGGCGGGCAAGATCGACGGAAACGGCAAGGCGACCTTCACGTGGACCAACCCTCAGCCGAAGTCCGGCGACGCCTACAAGTGGCGGGTCTACACAGTGGGCGGAAGCGGCGAGTACCAATCCACGCCCAGTCCCACCGCCCAGGTGGCCGTGAACCCGACCGAACCCACCTGCATCCAGGTGATGATCATCAGGAGCGACGGATCGTCCTCGCCCCTGGAGAAAGACTCGATCGGCTGCATCCGTAACTGAGGACGGCACGGCACAGCAGGCACGCAAAACGCATGGGTAACTGCCCTACAAGGAGGCACGGAAAATGGGGGATCTAGCAATAGATTTCTGTGGTGAGTGGTACCAACCGTCGGATGAGGATGTGTTCAACATCGGCCGCGAAGGCGACCTCGAAGTGGATGACAACCCCTATCTGCACCGGCAGTTCCTGCAGGTGGCCCGGTACGACGGGATCTGGTGGCTCAGCAACGTGGGCAGCATGCTCTCGGCCACCGTGGCGGACGGCTCGGGCGGCATGCAGGCCTGGCTTTCGCCTGGGGCACGGATACCCTTGGTGTTCAGCCATACCAGCGTCATCTTCACCGCGGGCCCCACCACATACGAGTTCGCGGTCCACCTCAAGACTCCGGCCTTCCGCCAGGGGGCGCGGGACGACGACAGCAACGGGGACACCACCATCGGCCCAGTGGTTTTCACTGACTCCCAGAAGGCCCTGATCGTCGCGCTCGCCGAACCCATGCTCCGGCGCGAAGGGACCGGGTTCAGCGCCATCCCGTCCTCCGCGGCTGCCGCCAAAACCCTCGGCTGGGCGCTCACGCGCTTCAACCGGAAGCTGGACAACGTCTGCGACAAGCTGGACCGGGTAGGCGTTGTGGGATTGCGCGGCGGCGGCGGAAAGCTGGCCACCAACCGCCGAGCCAGACTCGTGGAACATGCCGTCACGTCCCACCTGGTCACCGCTGATGACCTGCACCTGCTCGAAAAGATGCGGGGAGCGGACGAAGGATGAGGATCCGGCTGACACTGCGCCGGGACCCGGCAGAAACGAAGGACCTTGCGGTCACCGTGGATGGACTTGCGACCGTGGCGGACATCGCCACCCAGCTCTGGGCCGCGGACCCGGACCGGAAGGGGACGCCCGTGCCGGAGAACCTCTCCCTGCGCATTGACGAAGCCTTTGTGGCCGGCGGGATGCGTGGCAACGTCCTGACCCGCACTGACAACCTACTGGAATCGGGACTGCGCCCCGGCTCCGTGGTGTCGCTGACCCAGATCAGCGACCACTTTGACGTCCCCGGCGCCAACCGCGGCCCCGCCGCTGCCACCTTGAGGATCCTTTCCGGGCCCGACGTCGGCCAGGAGTTCTCGCTTCCATCCGGCACCAGTTACATCGGCCGGGACCGTGACGTGGACATCCGCCTCTCCGATCCCATGACGTCAAAACGCCACGCCCGCATCACGGTGGGCGAAAGCGTGGAGATCGTGGACACCAACTCGGCCAACGGCCTGCTGATGGACGGCCTCCCGGTCACCCGGGCCACGCTGAATTCCTCAGACACGGTGACCCTTGGCGACACCACTGTCACGGTGGTTCCGCTGGCGCGGAACCACGCGGCAGCGCCGTCGTCGCCCCTTGTCGATTTCAACAGGTCGCCGCGCGTGGTGCCCCGCTTCGATTCGCCCAAGCGGGTGCTGCCTGCGGGACCGAAGCGCCCGGACCACCAGCCATTTCCGTACATCATGCTGATGGCGCCTCTGCTCATGGGCGGCATCATGTTCGCCGTCACCGCGAACCTGCTGTCCGTCGTGTTCATGATGATGATGCCACTTTTCATTGTGGGCCATTACGTAGACCACAAAATGCAGACCAAGCGCCAGCAGAAAGAACAACTTAAGCACTTCCGGGAATCCATGGCCGCTTTCCGGCAGGACATCACTGAGTTGCAGCATGTGGAACGCGCCGTCCGCCTGCAGGAAGCGCCGTCAGTGAGCGACACCGTTGATTCCATCTACAAACTCGGGCCGCTGCTCTGGACCCACCGCCCCGAGCACACCGGCTTCCTGGGCCTGCGGTTCGGGGTGGGCACGGCCCCCTCCCGCATCATCCTCGAGGAGCCGGCAAGTAACGAAACCGAAGTTGAACACATGCGCGAGATCCAGGACTGCCTGAAGCAGTTCAAGGACATCGAGGGCGTGCCTGTGGTCTCCCAGCTGCGCACGGCCGGATCGTTCGGTGTGGCAGGAGCCCGGGGGCTCGTTGACGACGTTGCCCGTGGCATGGTCCTGCAGCTCGTGGGACTCCACTCGCCGGCCGAGGCAGTTGTCACCGCCATCACCTCCGCCCAGTCAAGGGAACGGTGGAACTGGCTGCAGTGGCTGCCCCACGTAGGGTCCGGCCACACCCCGCTCAGCGGCGACCATCTGGCCGCTGGCTCCGCCAGCGGGTCGTCCCTGCTGGCCCGCCTGGAGGACCTGCTTGACGTCAGGGAAGCGTCAGCCCGGCGGTCCGGGCCGGACCTCAGGCCGGACATTGACCCCGCCAAGGATGCAATCCCGGGACCGGTGGTTCCTGCCGTCCTGGTCATCGTGGAGGACGACGCCCCCGTTGACCGCGGCAGGCTGACGCGGCTCGCGGAACGCGGTCCGGATTCGGGCGTCCACGTCATGTGGGTGGCCACCCACATCCAGGCACTTCCCGCCGCCTGCCGGGACTTCATGGTGGTGGACGGCGATCATGGCACCACCACAGGCCACGTCCGGTTGGGCCGCCACAGCTATCCGGTGAGCTGCGAAAGCCTCGATGCCGAACTCGCTGCCCAGCTGGCCAGGATGCTCGCGCCGGTGGTGGACGTCGGCAAGCCCATGAGTGACGACTCGGACCTGCCCCGGGCGGTGTCCTACGCCACCCTGATCGGCAAGGACTTCCTGGACAACCCCCAGGCTGTCGCGGAACGCTGGACAGAGAACAACTCTGTGCACGCGACGGCGGTGGCCAACCGCAAGGACAACGGAACGCTCCGCGCCCTGGTGGGATCCAAGGGCATCGAACCCCTTTACCTTGATTTGAAGAACGAGGGCCCGCACGCCCTGGTGGGCGGTACCACCGGCGCCGGAAAATCCGAGTTCCTGCAGTCCTGGGTCATGGGGATGGCCGCCGCGTACAGCCCGGACCGGGTCAGCTTTTTGTTTGTGGATTACAAGGGCGGAGCGGCGTTCGCCGACTGCCTCCACCTGCCTCACACCGTAGGCCTGGTCACGGACCTTTCCCAGCACCTGGTCCGCCGGGCCCTGACCTCGCTCAGGGCTGAACTCCGCTACCGCGAGCACCTGCTGAACCGAAAAAAGGCCAAGGACCTGCTGGCACTGCAACGTGAGGCTGATCCGGACGCACCACCGTACCTGGTCATCATCGTGGACGAGTTCGCAGCGCTGGCCACAGAAGTGCCAGAATTCGTCGACGGCGTTGTGGACGTGGCTGCCCGGGGACGGTCACTCGGGCTCCACCTGATCCTGGCCACCCAGCGCCCCGCGGGCGTGATCAAGGACAGCCTCCGTGCCAACACCAACCTCCGCGTGGCCCTGCGGATGGCGGACGAAGAGGATGCGACGGACATCCTGGGAGTACCTGACGCGGCGTATTTTGATCCGTCCATCCCCGGCCGCGGAGCCGCAAAGACAGGCCCCGGCAGGATCCAGGGATTCCAGACCGGATATGCCGGCGGCTGGACCACGGAGAAACCGCAGCGGCCGCAGATGGACATTGTGGAAATGGCGTTCGGGTCCGGGCCGAGCTGGGAGCCGCCTGCTCCGCAAAAACCGGTAAAGGAAGAACCGGCCGGCCCTAACGACATCGCCAGGATGACCACCAACATCGTCAGGGCGGCGGACTCGCTTAACATCGAGCCACCACGGAAGCCCTGGCTGGACGAGCTCGCCAAGACCTATGACCTGTCGAAGCTGCCCAATCCGCGGACCGATGAGCGGCTGCTCCTGGGAGTTGCGGACGATCCGGGCCGCCAGGACCAGCCCACGGTGTTCTACGAACCGGACAGAGACGGCAACATGGCCATCTACGGCACCGGCGGGTCCGGTAAATCGGCAGCGCTGCGCGGAATTGCGATTGCCGCGGCGGTCACGCCCCGCGGCGGCCCCGTCCATGTCTATGGCATCGACTGCGGATCCTCAGGGCTCAAGATGCTTGAGGAGCTGCCACACGTCGGCGAGATCATCAACGGAGACGACGTGGAACGCGTCGGGCGTCTCCTGCGCCTGTTGCGGGATATCGCCGACGAACGCTCCGCCCGCTTCGCCGAGGTCCGGGCCTCGACGATCGTCGACTTCCGGACGCTCGCGGACCGGCCTGACGAAAAGCGGATCTTTGTGCTGGTGGATGGCATGTCCGCTTTCCGCGAGACGTACGAATACAGCCGCCTGTCCGCGCTGTGGGACATCTTCCTGCAGCTGGCAACCGACGGACGTCCCCTCGGTATCCACCTCGTGGTGACCGGTGACCGCCCCAACTCTGTTCCGGCGTCGTTGCTTGCGTCCATTCAGCGCAGGCTGGTGCTGCGCCTCTCGTCCGAAGACGACTACCTCTCCATGGACGTGCCCAAAGATGTCCTCAGCACGACGTCGCCTCCCGGCCGCGGACTGCTGGGCGGTTTTGAAGTCCAGCTGGCGGTGCTAGGGGGTAACTCAAACCTGGCACTGCAGGCCCGTGAGGTCCACAAACTTAGCGAAGCGATGCTGCGCCAGGGACTGGACAGGGCACCGGGGATCGAACGGCTGCCGGAACAGGTGGAGCTCGACGTACTTCCTGCCGGCAGGCCGGACCTGCCGGTGATCGGCGTCGACGACGAAACCCTGCGGCCAGCGGAGATCATGGCCAAGGGCACGCTGCTCCTGGCCGGTCCGCCGGGAGCGGGCCGGACCGTGGCGCTGGTGACCCTGGCGTACGCGCTGCGGAAATCCAACCCGGAGACGGAATTGATCTACGTAGGCTCGCGGCGGTCCGCGGTCGCCTCGCTGCCCATCTGGAACCGCTCGGTAGTGGGAGCCGATGACGTGTCCGATGTCATCGAGGACCTGACTGAGCACTCTTCCGGAAATCCCGGCAGACTGGCGATCTTCATCGAAGGCCTGACCGAGTTCACGGACACGGTCGCTGAATCGGGGGTGGCCCAGCTTGTAGCGGCCTCCATCAAGGCCGACCAGTGGGTCATCGGGGAATCCGAAACGTCCACCTGGTCGTCCGCATGGTCATTGTCGCAGCCGTTCAAATCCGGAAGGCGCGGCCTGCTGATCAACCCCGGCGATATCGAAGGGGACAGCCTGCTCAACACCTCGCTGGGGCGGGTCAGCCCTGACTTCATCCCGGGTCGTGGCTACATCGTGGGCCGCGGCAAAGCACGCAAACTGCAGATCGCGCTCCCGCCCGAAAACAGGGACTGAGCGGGCCCGGGCCGGGTGGCCGTGAATCCGGGATTTTCGGCCCCTCGGCGTGTTGGGGCGGGCCAGCCGGGACACGTGTAGCAGACTACCGTGGACACTAGTTCGGTGCGGAGGGGGCCGCGCGCTCTCGAAAAGGTATCCATGACCCGATCCCCGTACGTGCTCCGTGCCATGTTAACGACGGCTGCAGCAGCGGTTCTGGCGGTCTCGACCAACCTTTCCGGAGTGGCGCCAGCCAACGCGGAAACATCCCAACCGCCACCGCCCTGCGGACTGATCTGCCTTCCGGTTCCAGCGGAACCCCAACCCGAGGTTCCGCACAGTCCCAGCCCGAAGCCCACCTCGCAGGAACCTTCCGCGCCGGTGAAACCGCCGACGCAGGCCCCCGCACCGCCACGGCCGCCGGCCGCTGACCCGGTCCCTCCGCCTGCCCAGGAATCCAGCGACGCCGCCTTTGTGGCGACCCCTTCCCCGGACGCAACCGCTACTCCCAGCACCACTGCGTCCACGGCGGGCCCGTCGGCGGAATCGAACTGGAATAAGCCGATCACCAAATCCGCAAAGGCCAGCCAGGCCGCCGCAATTTCGACGGGAGACGGTCCGGGCTTCGGCAACCCCGGGCTGCTGGCCATCATGGCAGGGGTGCTGCTGGTGGGCCTCGGCGGCCTGGCCTTCGCCTGGTGGAGCCGGAACCGCCACTTCATGCACTAAGGAAAGCCGCGGTCGCCGCCCTCGAAGACAGGCGGGTGCGGGTACATGCGCACGGGGCGGTGAGTCCGGGGGATTTGCGGCTTCCGGGCGTGTTGTAGCAGACTACCGTGGAACACCAGTTCACTGCGGAGGGGGGCCGCCCGCCGTCGAAAAGGTAACCCATGACCCTGCTCGCGTCCGTACTCCGCGCTGTTTCGGCGACGGCCGGAGCTGCGGTCCTGGCGCTCTCGATTGGCCTTTCAGCGGCGGGGGAGGTGCGTGCGGAATCGCCCACGACTGACCCCACTCCAACATGCGCAGGGTCCTGCGAACCCTCGCCTGATCAGGGCCCGACTGATCCTGGCGTCCCCGACGTCCAGCGAAAACCCGAGCCGAAACCACCGCCCGATCCTCCAGGCTCCGGGCAGCCCGCCGTCCCCGCCCCGGCACCGCCCGCGCCTCCGGCAGCTCGGCCACCCGCGGCTCCCGCCCCTGTGCCTGTCCCGAGTCTCGTTCCGGAACCTAGCATCGATGCCGCAATGCCATCGGCTGAGGCGACCGCGAGCGCCCCGAGTGCCACGTCGCCCCCCGCAAGCCCGTCAGCGGAATCGAACTGGAACAAGCCGATCACCAAGTCCTCAAAGCCCACCCAGGCGGCCGCCTCGTCCACAGGTGACGGACCAGGGTTCGGAAACGGACGGCTGCTGCCTGTCACTGCGGGTTTGCTGCTTGTTGGCATCGGAGGCCTGTCCTTTGCCTGGTGGAGCCGAAACCGTCTCTCCTCCCACTGACACCGGCTGGCCACACCAGCTCCGCAAAGAGCCAGCACAATGTCCGGGGTGTAGGGCAAGATAGGTCTGTGAGCACAGCACCCGGCCCCGCAGAAGAGACAGCAACCCGCACAGAGGAATTCACGGGACCGGAAGTGGTGCCGTCTGAGTCGGTGCGTGAGGAATACGAGAACCTGGTTGACCTCGTCAGGAAATACAGGTTTGCGTACTACCAGGAGGACGATCCCCTGGTCTCGGACGCAGAATTTGACGCGTTGTTCCGGCGCCTGGAGGAGATCGAGGCGCTGCACCCGGAACTGGTGGCCAATGACTCGCCCACCCAGGAAGTGGGCGGCGAAGTCTCGTCGGCGTTTGCCGCCGTCGAACATCTGCAGCGGATGTACAGCCTTGAGGACGTCTTTTCCCTGGAAGAACTGGAAGCCTGGATCAACAAGGCCACGGCCGGCATCGGCAGGCTGGGCGACGGCGCGCTGGAGCCGGCCTGGCTGACCGAGCTGAAAATCGACGGCCTTGCCGTCAACCTGCTCTACCGTGACGGGAAACTTGTCCGGGCAGCAACGCGCGGTGACGGCACCACAGGCGAAGACATCACCCACAATGTGCTGACCATCAAGGAAATCCCGCAGGAACTCAGCGGCACGGGATTTCCCGCCGAAATGGAGATCCGGGGCGAGGTGTTCATTCCCTCGAAGGCCTTCGCGGAATTCAATGACGCCCTGATTGAATCAGGAAAGGCGCCGCTGGCCAACCCGCGCAACGCGGCGGCCGGCTCCCTCCGGCAAAAGGACCCTGCCGAAACAGCCAAGCGGCCGCTGAGGATGTTCGTCCATGGAATCGGTGCCCGTGAAGGCCTCGGAACCGTGAGCCAGTCCGGGACGTATGAGCAACTCGAAAAGTGGGGCCTGCCCGTCAGCCCGTATTTCGAGGTCCTCGGAAGTCTGCAGGAGGTCCTCAGTTTCATCGCGCGGTACGGCGAGAAGCGGCACAGCCTCATGCACGAAATCGACGGCATTGTGGTCAAGGTGGATGACTTCGCCACCCAACGCGCCCTTGGCTACACGTCCCGGGTGCCGCGCTGGGCGGTGGCCTACAAGTACCCGCCGGAGGAAGTCCACACCAAGCTGCTGGACATCGCTGTCAACGTCGGACGTACAGGACGCGTGACGCCGTATGGGGTGATGGAGCCCGTAAAGGTATCCGGCTCCACCGTGGAGATGGCCACGCTCCACAATCAGGACGTTGTCAAGGCCAAAGGCGTGAAAATCGGCGACATCGTCATCCTGCGCAAAGCCGGCGACGTTATCCCCGAAATCGTTGGTCCCGTGCTCGCCCTGCGGGACCAGCAGAGTCCGCCGGTAAGGGATTTCGTCATGCCCACCGTGTGCCCTTCCTGCGGCACCCCCTTGGCTCCGGCAAAGGAAGGGGATGTGGACATCCGCTGCCCCAATGCCCTTTCGTGCCCGGCACAGCTACGTGAGCGGGTCTTCCACCTGGCCGGCCGCGGGGGCTTCGACATTGAGGCACTGGGCTGGGAAGCGGCCATCGCCTTGACCCAGCCTGCCGAGCCGGAGGTGCCGCCGCTGACGTCGGAGGCGGCACTGTTCGACCTCACCCCGGACCGGCTGGCGGATGTCCGGATCCGACGGGAGAAGCGCTCCAAGGGCGTGGCCACCGGGGAGTACGAACTGGTCCCGTATTTTTACAGCAAGGGCACCGCCAAGTCACCGTCGAAGCCCACGGCTTCAACCGAGAAGCTTTTCAGGGAACTTGAGAAAGCCAAGACCCAGCCACTCTGGCGCGTGCTGGTGGCCTTGTCCATCCGGCACGTGGGCCCCCGCGCTTCCCGGGCGCTGGCCACCGCCTTTGGCACCATGGATGCCATCCGGCAGGCGTCCGAGGAGGAGCTTGCAGGTGTCGACGGCGTAGGACCCACCATTGCAGCGGCGCTCAAGGAGTGGTTCGCCGAGGACTGGCACGTCGAGATCATCGACCGCTGGGAGGCAGCCGGGGTCCGCATGGCGGACGAGCGCGACGAATCCATGCCGCGCACGCTTGAGGGCCTGACTGTCGTGGTCACGGGCTCGCTGCCGAACTTCAGCCGGGATGAAGCCAAGGAGGCCATCCTGATGAGGGGCGGCAAGGCGGCCGGCTCGGTATCCAAGAACACCAACTATGTGGTGGCCGGTGAGAACGCTGGCACCAAGCTGGACAAGGCGGAGCAGCTGGGCGTGCCTGTCCTGGACGAGGACGGGTTCCGCGAGCTTCTGGCCAACGGGCCGGCGAAGACCCCGGATTCCGGTGGGTCCCTGGACGTTGAAGCCATCACCGACGCCGCGGAGGGTTCCGCATGAAACCGGATCCATTAGAGCTGCTTGACCTGGCCAAGGCGGCGGCAGCTGCCGGCGCCGCCGTCCTGGCCGCCCGGAACAGCGCTGCGCTGGACGCAAGTAACAAGGGTGAAGCAGGGGACTGGGTTACAGCCTTTGATATCGCCGCCGAGAACGCCGTCAGGGAAGTCATCACTTCCGCACGGCCGAGGGATACCATCACCGGCGAGGAACACGGCACCACGCTCCCGGAGCAGCCCAGCGGCTACCGCTGGTCCATTGATCCGCTGGACGGCACCACCAACTTCATCCGTAACATCGTCTACTACGCCACGTCAGTTGCTGTCGTCGATCCCGACGGCGCCTGGCTTGCCGGCGTCGTGAACGCCCCTGCGCTCGGACGCGTCTACTATGCGTCCAGGGGACACGGCGCCTGGCTGGAACAGCAGGGCAACCAGGCCCGGCTCACCGGCCCGGTGACCGGGCGCACCGGGCAGATACTGGCCACAGGCTTCAGCTACGATCCGGAAGTCCGCGCCGAGCAGGCGCTGCTGCTCGGCGGCCTGATGGACGGTTTCGCCGATGTCCGGCGTCTGGGCTCCGCCGCGCTTGACCTGTGTATGGTGGCGGACGGAACCCACGATGCCTTTGGCGAGCGCGGACTCAACGAACACGATTTTTCCGCCGGCGCCCTGATCGCGGAGGAAGCCGGCTGCTGGGTCCGCAGGCCCCGGCTCACCAGCCCTCTGGACGGCGGCCCTCCGGATGCCGAGCGGTTGGCGTCCTGGACCTGTGCCGGCAGTATCGAGTTCTCCGGCCGTTTTCCGCTCTGATCGCTCTTGGCTGCGTCCGGAGTGATAGTTCAGTCACGGAAAGCGCTCTTTTACGCGGCGCCTGCCGTGGCCGCCGCTAGCATTGTCTGGTGCTGCCGCAGATAACCATCCGTCCCGCTGTTGAAGCCGATTTCGACGCCGTTGCCAGGATCACCCGGGACTCCTACCTGGCTGCCGGCTACTTCGAGAGCCCGGACCATCCCTATATGGTGCAGGTCCAGGACGTTGCCCGCCGGGCGGCTATGGCGACCATCTGGGTCGCCGAGCGCGCAGGCAAGGTGGTGGGTTCGGTGACGCTGGCCGTGGCCGGAGAGCCATATGCGGACATTGCCCTTGAAGATGAGCTGGAGTTCCGCATGCTCGTGGTGGATCCCGAGGTTCAGCGCAGCGGAGCCGGTAGGGCCATGGTGGGTGCCATCATCGAGCACGCTAAGTCGCTCAAGGGCACCAAGGCGGTGGCCCTCACCACAGGCAAGACCTGGGAGAGTGCCCATGGCTTGTACCGGAAAACCGGGTTCCAGCGTGTCCCGGAGCGTGACTGGTTTGTTCCCGGTACCGACATAAAGCTGCTGGTTTACCGGCTGGAGGTTTAGCCACCCTAAAGTGGTGCCGACTCATTTCGGCAGTGAAAGGCCCATCATGCGCAAAACGTTCGGCACCGGCTCCGTGTGGGAGCAGACCCTAGGCTATTCGCGGGCAGTCCAGGTGGACAACACGCTTTACATCTCCGCCACAGCAGCCAGCGGTGAGGACGGCATCGTGGGCGATGACTTCTATACGCAGACCCAGTACATTCTGCAGAAGCTCGGGGCGGTGCTGGCCGATGCCGGGTTCAGCTTGTCCGACGTCGTGCAGTCAAAGCTGTACCTGACGGACATCAGCAAGTGGGAAGAGGCCGGCCGGGCACACGGAGAGGTCTTCGGCGAAACCCGCCCCACCCTGTCTCTGGTGCACGTGCTGCCGTTCCTGGACCCGAAGATGCTGGTGGAGATCGAGGTCGTGGCCCACAAGAGCGCCAGCTAGTTCCTCTCCCACTCCCGCTCCCGCGCGACCTGGCACGTCATGACCTCAAATCCGCATTTTGAGGGGATTACGTGCCAGTTCGCGCCGGGGGGTTGGTGGCTCAGGGGGCGGCAGGTTATTGCGCGGGGAGGCCGTAGCGGTGCTCGGGGCGTCCGGTGGTTCCGTAGCGCAGCTGGATGTCGACGGCGCCGTCATCGGCCAGCGAGGACAGATACCGTTGCGCCGTGGCCCGGGAGACGCCCACCCGAGTGGCCACTTCCACCGCCGAGTACTGCTCGCCGG
The DNA here is from genome assembly GCF_018613805.1 of Arthrobacter sp. ISL-48. Lineage (GTDB taxonomy): Bacteria > Actinomycetota > Actinomycetes > Actinomycetales > Micrococcaceae > Arthrobacter. Next base: position 196,288 of record NZ_JAGGPL010000001.1, on the reverse strand, counting down.
GAAGAAGTGATTCCAGTACCGCAGCCTCCGTGGCGGAACGGGGCTTGGCCGACGGCGTCACGTCTCCCGGGATCAGTGCCCGCTTAGCGCGCTCCACCGAGTCCTGGTCCAGTACTCCGGGCTGGCCCAGGATGCGGCGGTACCGGGCGTAGGACCGCAACTGCTGCGAGAGGGACTCGGCCGTGAAGGGTTTAAGCAGGTATCCCAGGGCACCCCTGCGGAACGCTGTCCGGAGCGAGGCCGCGTCGGATGCCGCGCTGAGGATCATGGTGTCCACGTCCAGCTGTTGCAGGAGGTCCAGTCCCGACGCATCCGGCAGGTAGACATCCAGCAGCACCAGGTCCGGGCGCAGGCTGTGAATGGCCTGCAGCGCCAGGGACGCCGAGCCCACCGGTGCCAGGGCCAGGAATCCTGCCACCGAGTCCACATAAGCGGCGTGCAGCTTGGCCACATGGAAATCGTCGTCCACGATCAGCACCCTGAAATCCTCAGGCATCGTTGTCCTTTCCAGCTAAATTGGCGGCCGTCGTACGCGGCAGCGATGCCATGAAGACAGCCCCCGGTCCGCCGGCCGAGCCGGGCTCCAGAACCCGGACGTCCCCGCCGCGGCGGCGGGCAAGCTGCCGGGCAAGTGCCAGCCCAAGCCCTTGGCCGCCGGCCCGGAGGGGACCTGCTGCCACCGGACCGGACGCGGTCGTGAATCCTTCGGCAAATATTGCCTCGGGGTCCGTTGCGTTTCCCAATCCATCGCCGGAGTCCGCGACGACGATGTGCAGGGTCCCGCCGCCGTCGGCCTGCTCATCCAGGACTTCCACTTCAACCCAGCGGTCGGGCGAGGAGCCGGCGACGGCGGCGTTCACCGCGTTGTCGATCAGGTTGCCCAGCACGGTGGTCACGTCCTGGGGTTCTGTGACCTGGCCGCGGACGAGGGTCTCGGGGCCGATGCGCAGCGTGACGCCGCGTTCGTCCGCCTCCACGCCCTTGGCGCCCACGAAGGCCTGAAGGTACGGGTCCTGCAGCAGCTCTGCCTGATCCACCGGGAACTTCAGCGGGCCCGTGGCGGCCAGGCGTGCCAGGTAGTCCCGCGCCTGCTGATGCTGGCCCATGCCCATGAAGCCGGCGATGGTGTGCAGCTGGTTGGCGAACTCGTGGCGCTGGGCACGCAGCGCGGTGGACATGGTCCCCACGGCATCCAGTTGCCGGGTGAGCTGCTGCAGCTCCGTGCGGTCGCGGAGCATCACCACCCAGCCCAGGTCCTCACGCCGGTGCAGGGCCTTTCGCGCGCTCGCCACCAGCACCCGTGCCCCGGCCACCAGCTCCTGCGCGTCTGCCTCGCCCGCGTCGGGCCGTGTCAGGGACTTCAGCTGCTCCGGCACCGGAGCGTCAGCCCATGGCGTTCCGGACAGGTCCGGCAGCCCCAGGAGCCGCTGCGCCGCGGCGTTGAATACACTGATCCGGCCATCCGCGGAGACGCCGATGACGCCGTCGTCAACGCCCTGCAGCACGGCCACCTGGTCGTGGACCAGGGTGCTGATCTCCTCTGGCTCCAGTCCCAGGGTGAGCCGCTGCAGGCGGCGGCGCAGCAGGAAGGACGCCAGGACGCCGGCCAGCAGGGCACCCGCGGCGGTCAGCGCCACCGGACCGATGTCCCGGGCCACACTCTGGCCCACGGTTTCCATGGAGTAGCCGACGCTGACCTCGCCCACCACGTTGCCGGTGCCCGGCGCGTACACCGGCACCTTGGCCCCGGCGGAGGGTCCCAGGGTCCCGGTGTTCCGGGTGGTGATCTCCTGGCCGGACAAGGCCTCCGAAGGATCAGTGCTGACTTTCTCGCCCAGGCGCGCCGGATCGGGGTGCGCCAGCCGCAGGCCGGTTTCGTCGGTGATGACGACGAAAAGCGCTCCGGTCCGGATCCGGGCTCCCTCGGCCACCGCCATCAGGGGCCCGGCGCGGAGCTCAGACGGCGGGGGAGTGCCCTGCCGTTCACTGACGGCCAGGACGTCAGCCTGCACGGACGGATCCGAGGCGACGGCCCGGGCCAGTGTCAATGCCTGGCTTTCAGCCTCCCGGCCCACCCTGTCGTAGGTCAGCCAAGCGTGGACGGCCGCGCTGAGCAGAACCACCAGCAGGACCACCCCGAGCTGCAGGAGCAGGGTCTGGGTGGAGAACCGCAGGGGCGTCCGGGGCGCGGAACGCTGCATGATCCTCCTTGATTCAGTGCTTTGGGCCAGCGTGAGCACAATGCGCAAAATGCTCCCAATAAGCAGTATGCCAATCAATTGAACCAAAGGCACTGCCGTGACGGGCGCCACTATAACGTCTGTAGCACGCGTCACACCGTTGTGGCGCTGTTCACAAGAAGGAGCCGGCCGTGCTGGTATTACTTGGATTCGCCATGATCGCGGTATTCATGGTGCTGATCATGACGAAGAAGTTGACGCCAGTGCTGGCGCTCATCATCGTCCCTACCGTTTTTGGTCTCTTTGCGGGTGCCGGACTTGGCATCGGGGACATGGTCCTGGATTCGATGAAGTCCATGACCTCCACCGCGGCCCTGCTGATGTTCGCCATCATCTACTTCGGCCTGATGATCGACGTCGGGCTGTTTGACCCGCTGGTCAAGTTCATCCTCCGCAAGCTGGGCAATGACCCCGCCAAGGTGGTGCTGGGGACTGCGATCCTGGCCGCGGCCGTGTCGCTGGACGGCGACGGCTCCACCACCTTCATCCTCACCACGGCCGCCATGCTTCCCGTGTACCTCCGGCTGAAGATGAGCCCCGTGGTCCTGACCTGCGTGGCCGGCCTGGCCAACGGCACCATGAACATCCTGCCGTGGGGCGGTCCCACCGCCCGCGCCGCCACCGCCCTGAAGATCGACGTCAACGACGTCTTCGTTCCCATGGTCCCGTCACTGATTGCCGGCCTGGTTGTGGTGTTTGTCTTCGCCTGGCTGCTGGGCCTGCAGGAACGCAACCGCCTCCGCGCCGCCGCTCCCGAGATCTGGGGAACGCCGTCGACGGCTGAGCAGTTCGCCGCTGGAGAGTTCGACGGCGGCACTGCCGCCGGCACATCCGGTGCGGGCCGCGGACGCAAGGGTTCCGGCCCCACGCCTTCTCCCGTCACGGGAGTTCCCGCCGTCGGCGGAGCCGAAATTGCCGGTTCACCACTCGCCCTGCTCGAACGCACCGAAACGCTCGTTGACGAGCGGGACACCGCCATGGCCGACACAGCTTTGGATCCCAACCGCAGCACCCTCCGGCCCAAGCTCCTCTGGTTCAACCTGGGACTGACCATCGCGATGATGGTTATGCTCGTCGCCAACCTCGTGCCCCTGCCGTTTGTGTTCATGGTGGGTTCCGCCATCGCCCTCCTGGTGAACTTCCCCAGGGTCAAGGAACAGGGTGCGCAGCTCATTGCCCACGCGCCGTCCATCGTTGCCGTGGTCAGCATGGTCATGGCCGCCGCGGTCCTGACGGGAGTCCTGAAGGGCACCGGGATGGTGGAGGCCATGTCCGCATGGCTGGTCCAGATCATCCCGTCCAGCATGGGTCCGTTCATGGCCGTCATCACCGGCGTGCTCAGCATCCCCATGACGTTCTTCATGAGCAATGATGCCTTCTACTTCGGCGTCCTTCCGGTCCTGAGCGAGACCGCCGGGCACTATGGCATCAGCGCCGCCGAAATGGCCCGGGCCTCCATCACGGGCCAGCCCTTCCACCTGCAGAGCCCGCTGGTTCCGGCCATCCTGCTGCTGGTTTCCCTTGCCAAGGTGGACCTCGGCGACCACCACAAGAAGGTCTTGTGGCGTACCGCGGTGATCTCCCTGGTCATGCTCGGCGTGGGGATGCTGACTGGAGCCATCGGCATCGGCTAGTCTGGATCTGCCTGTGGCTGGCCCTCGTGGCCGGGACCACGGCACCGACGTGCCCGTCTGACGCCCGCTGGGGGTCGTCAGACGGGCACCGACGTTTCCCCACTAGACTGGTTCGGAAAACAATTCGAACTTGCAGGGGAGATCCATGGCTGCGATCAACCGTGACGACGTCGCGCACCTCGCGCGGCTCGCTCACATCGAGATGAGTGCTGAAGAGCTGGACAGGATGGCCGGCGAACTTGCCGTCATCGTCGATTCGGTCAAATCCGTCAGTGAAGCCGCCGGTGACGACGTCCCGGCAACCTCCCACCCGATCCCGCTGAACAACGTGTTCCGCGAGGACGTCGTGGGCCACACCTTCACCGCGGAACAGGCACTCTCAGGGGCCCCGGATTCGATCGAGTCCCGTTTCAAGGTCCCGGCAATCCTGGATGAGGCATAACCATGACTGAACTGAACCCCGCCGGAACCGACGCCGGAACCCTGATCCGTTTGTCGGCGGCACAGCTTGCCGCGAAACTGGCCGCCCGCGAAGTTACCTCCGTGGAGGTCACCCAGGCCTACCTGGACCGGATTGCCCAGGTGGACGGCGGTGATCGCGGCATCAACGCGTTCCTGCACGTCAACACCGAGGAAGCGCTCGCCGTCGCCGCCGAGGTGGACGCCATCCGTGCCGCCGGCGGTGCAGAAGCCGAAGCCCTTCACGAACTCGCCGGTGTGCCCATCGCGGTCAAGGACCTCATTGTCACGGTCGGCCAGCCCACCACGGCCGGATCAAAGATCCTCGAGGGCTGGCACAGCCCGTACGACGCCACCGTGGTGGCCCGGCTGCGGGCCGCAAAGATGCCCATCCTGGGCAAGACTAACCTGGACGAATTCGCCATGGGCTCCTCCACGGAGCACTCCGCCTATGGTCCCACCCGCAACCCGTGGGACCTCGACCGGATCCCCGGTGGCTCCGGCGGCGGTTCCGCCGCGGCCGTGGCCGCTTTTGAGGCGCCGCTGGCGCTCGGCACCGACACGGGCGGCTCCATTCGCCAGCCCGGCGCCGTCACCGGCACCGTGGGCGTCAAGCCCACGTACGGCAGCGTGTCGCGCTACGGCGCCATTGCCATGGCCTCCTCGCTGGACCAGATCGGCCCTGTTACGCGGACTGTCCTGGACTCGGCGCTGCTGCACCAGGTCATCGGCGGGCATGATCCCCGCGACTCCACCTCGCTGCCGGAACCGCTCGCCGACCTCGTGGCCGCCGCGCGCACTGGCAATGTCGAGGGAATGCGGATCGGCATCATCAAGGAACTGCACGGCGAGGGCTACCAGGCCGGCGTCGAGAACCGCTTCAACGATGCCCTGGCGCTGCTCAAGGAGGCCGGCGCGGAAATCGTCGAGGTCTCCTGCCCCAACTTCCAGTACGCCCTGGGCGCCTACTACCTGATCATGCCTTCCGAGGCCTCCTCCAACCTGGCCAAGTTCGACGGCGTCCGGTACGGACTGCGCGTCCTGCCCGAGGACGGGCCCATGACCATCGAACGCGTCATGGGAGCTACCCGGGCCGCAGGCTTCGGTGACGAGGTCAAGCGCCGCATCATCCTGGGCACCTACGCTCTCAGTGCGGGCTACTACGACGCCTACTATGGTTCGGCCCAGAAAGTGCGCACCCTGGTGCAGCGCGACTTCGACGCCGCCTTCACCGTGGCCGACGTCCTGATCTCGCCCACGGCGCCCACCACGGCCTTCAGGCTGGGGGAGAAGCTGGACGATCCGCTGGCGATGTACCTCAACGACGTTGCCACCATCCCGGCCAATCTTGCCGGCGTCCCTGGATTGTCCTTGCCGGGCGGCCTGGCGGACGAGGACGGGCTGCCGGTCGGCATCCAGTTGCTGGCTCCAGCCCGCGAAGACGCCCGCCTCTACCGGGTGGGTGCCGTCCTGGAGTCCCTGCTCGAGGCCAAGTGGGGCGGCCCGCTCCTTGCCCAGGCCCCCGAACTGGCCGGTTCACCGGCCCTTGATACCCAGGAGGCAAAATAATGAGCACAGACGCAATCCTGACCTTCGAAGAGGCGATGGAGAAGTACGATCCCGTCCTGGGGTTCGAGGTCCACGTGGAGCTCAACACCAAGACCAAGATGTTCTCCTCCGCGCCGAACGTCTTCGGGGACGAGCCCAACACCAACGTCAACGAGGTTGACCTGGGCATGCCCGGCGTCCTGCCTGTGCTGAACAGGGCCGCGGTGGAGTCCTCCATCAAGATCGGCCTGGCATTGAACTGCAAGATCGCCGAAGCCTGCCGTTTCGCCCGGAAGAACTACTTCTACCCGGACACGCCCAAGAACTTCCAGACCTCCCAGTACGACGAACCCATTGCGTACGACGGCTACCTGGACGTCGAACTCTCGGACGGCACGGTCTTCCGGGTAGAGATCGAACGCGCCCACATGGAAGAGGACGCCGGCAAGCTGACCCACATGGGTGGGGCCACCGGCCGAATCCAGGGCGCGGACTTCTCGCTGGTGGACTACAACCGCGCCGGTGTGCCGCTGGTGGAAATCGTCACCAAGCCCATCGAGGGTGCCGGTTCCAGGGCGCCCGAACTGGCCAAGGCCTACGTGGCTGCCGTCCGGGAGATCGTCAAGAACCTGGGCGTCTCCGACGCGAAGATGGAACGCGGCAACGTGCGCTGCGACGCGAACGTCTCGCTGCGGCCGCACGGCCGCGAACGCTTCGGCATCCGCTCCGAGACCAAGAACGTGAACTCGCTGCGCGCCGTCGAGCATGCCGTCAGGTACGAGATCCAGCGGCACGCCGCCGTGCTGGACTCCGGCATCCCGGTGGTCCAGGAAACCCGCCACTGGCACGAGGACACGCGCACCACCACGTCCGGGCGTCCCAAGTCCGACGCCGATGACTACCGGTACTTCCCGGAGCCTGACCTGGTTCCCGTGGTCGCGTCGCGCGAATGGGTCGAGGAACTCCGGGCTACCCTGCCCGAACCGCCGGCCGCCCGCCGCAAGCGGCTGCAGGCCGACTGGGGCTACTCGGACCTGGAATTCCGCGACGTGGTCAACGCCGGCGTCATGGACGAGATCGAGGAAACCATCGCCGCCGGTGCCTCGGCGTCGGTGGCCCGCAAATGGTGGATGGGCGAGATCGTGGGCCGCGCCAAGAACGCGGACGTGGATCCCGGCCAGCTTGGCGTGGAGCCGGCCACCATCGTGGAGCTTTCCAAGATGGTGGAAGACGGCAAGATCAACAACAAGATGGCCACGGAAGTGCTGGACCATGTGCTTGCCGGAGAAGGCACGCCGGCGGAGATCGTGGAGAAGCGTGGCCTGGCCGTGGTGTCAGACGACGGCCCCCTGCTGGAAGCCATCGATGCCGCCCTTGCGGCGCAGCCGGACGTGGCCGACAAGATCCGCGGCGGCAAGGTCCAGGCCATCGGTGCCATTGTGGGCGCCGTGATGAAGGCAACCCGCGGGCAGGCCGACACCGGGCGCGTCCGTGAACTGATCATGGAGAGGCTCGGCGTCAACGCCTGAATACCTGTTTTAACCCACCTGGGTGGCAGTTAATGTCGTTTTGAGCGCTCATACGACATCAACTGCGACCCAGTTGGGCTTTAAGTACTCACATCCGGCCCCGCAAAGTACTCGTGTGCAGGGGCCGCTGCCGGCCGTACACTGAAATTCCAGGGCACCGGTGCCCTGCCGTGCGAGAGGGATCGCCATGTCAGTCCGAGAGCCGCTGAGAATCCGCAAAGCACTGCTGGCCGGTGCTGTGGCCGTTGCCCTATCCGGGACAGGGGTGGCCATTGCCTGGTCCGCCGGGGACTCACCTTCACCTTCACCATCGGAATCCGCCTCCGGAAAGGCCAACGGCAAAGACAAGGCACAGCGCCCGCAGCACCTGCACGGCGAGAGCGCCGTAAAGAAGGCCGACGGCACGTTCGAGACGGAGCTCAGCCAGCAAGGGACCGTGGATGCAGTCAGCGAAACTTCCGTGACCGTCAAGAGCGAGGATGGGTTCACGCAGAGTTACGCCGTCAACGCCGACACCAGGATCGTCAAGGTCCCGGCTGCGGCAGCGGACGGCTCCCCGGCAAAGGGCGACGACGGCAAGCGGCTTAAGCCCTCAGAGGCCACTATCAAGGACATCGCCACCGGCGACACTGTCAGGGTTTCCGGAGTCAAGAACGGCAGCGACGTCACCGCCCGCCGGCTGGTGGAGGGTGCCGCTGCGGGACCCGGCAACGGCTTTGGACTGGGCAAGGGCCTCGGCAAGGGGCTGGGCCTCGGGAAGGGGCAAGGCCACGGACCGGACAAGCCCAAGGAAAGCGATACGGACGACTGAACCGGCTCCGTATTCCGGGCGAGGTCCGCGCACCCCTTTCAGCTGTCGTGGACGAGTCCGGTCATGATTGCCTGCAGCGCCTCACAGACGATCGTGACCGAGCGGCGCTTCAGGTTCTCCGGCCGTGCCAGGATATCGATGCGCCGGCGGGTGCTGATGCCCTCCAGGGGACGCAACACGATGTCCGGATTGAGAACAGGCCGCGCCGTGTGCCGCGGCAGCAGACCCACCACGCCCCCGGCCGCCACCAGGGCAGCAACGGTGGAGTAGTCGTTGATCCGATGGACGATGTTCAGCTCCTTACTGGAGACGGCGGCGACGGCGGACAATACGTCCGCGGGGGAGTAACCGGTGTGGCTGGTCACCCATGGTTCGCCGACGACGTCGTCAGCGGTCACTGCAGCCTGGCCTGCCAGCCGGTGCCCGGCCGGCAGGGCCACGTCCAGCGGCTCGTGGGCCAGCGGGATCACCGCCACCCTTTCCACAGGCCAGCGCGGGCTGTGGTCCATGCGGTGCGCCAGCACCAGGTCGTACCTGGCCGTGAGCGCGGGGAAGTCGTGCTGTGCCACGTCTTCGTCGGACAGTTGGAGCCGAGGCTGGCCGGGGGCATCGAGCATCCTGGCGAGCGGAGCGAAAAGCGCCTGCCCGGCGCTGTGGAAGCCGCTGACCTTCACCGGGCCGACGGGGGAGCCGTGATACGCGCCGATCGCCGTCCTGGCATCCGCCATGGCGCTGACGACGGCGGCACCGGCGTCGGCGAGTACCCGGCCGGCTTCGGTCAGAACCAGGTTTCGCCCGTCCTTCCGGGTCAGTGGAACTTCCACACTCCGCTGCAGCAGGGCCAGTTGCTGGGACACAGCCGAGGGCGTGACCATGAGGGTTTCCGCCACCGCCTTAACGCTCCCCAGGGCGCCGAGCTCCCGAAGAATCTCCAGCTGATGAATTTCCATCGGACCAGCCTATCCTTTAGCTGTTTCTACATCGTCGATTGAGAAGATTGCCGTTGTGCTAATGCCTTCTACTCGTTGTAATGGGACGGGCAGCACGTTGCCGAAGGTTTAGCGTTTCTAGAGTGAGGAAGCCGATGAAGGCTCTGTACAAGGCCGGCCCGCAAGCGGGATTCGAGCTGGTGGACCGTCCGGAGCCCGAGGCAGGCGCCGCCGAAGTAAAAATCCGCGTCATGACCACCGGCATCTGCGGAACCGACCTCCACATCCAGGCGTGGGATGCCTGGGCCCAGGGCATCATCGAAACCCCGCTCATTGCCGGCCACGAGTTTTACGGCGAAGTGGTGGAAACAGGCGCGGACGTCCGCGACGTCAAGGTAGGCGACAGGGTGTCCGGTGAGGGCCACGTCGTCTGCGGAATCTGCCGCAACTGCCGCGCCGGGCGCAGACAGATGTGCATCCACACGGTGAGCGTGGGCGTCCAGCGCGACGGCGCGTTCGCGGAGTTCGTCGTGATCCCCGAAACCAACGTCTGGGTCCACCACGACGCGTCGGTCACTCCGCAGCTCGGTGCCATCTTCGACCCCTTCGGCAACGCCGTCCACACCGCCCTGAGCTTTCCGCTCGTGGGCGAGGACGTCCTCATCACCGGTGCCGGCCCCATCGGCCTGATGGCCATTGCCGTGGCCCGCCACGCGGGCGCGCGCAAAATCGCCATCACGGACGTTTCCCGGCCGCGCCTGGACTTGGCCCGCCGGCTGGGCGTGGACCTTGCCATTGACGTGTCCACCACTCGGGTCCGGGATGCGCAACGGGAACTCGGGATGCGTGAGGGCTTTGATATCGGCATGGAGATGTCCGGCCACCCCGCCGCATTGCCTGAGATGATCGACAACATGAACCACGGCGGCCGCATCGCCATGCTCGGCCTGCCCAGCGAGTCCATCACCATCGACTGGGGCAAGGTTGTCACCCATATGCTGACCCTGAAGGGCATCTACGGCCGCGAGATGTTCGAGACCTGGTACGCCATGAGCGCCATGCTCTCCTCCAATCCGGTGCTGCACGCAGCCGTCTCGGCGGTGGTCACTGACACGCTGCCGGCCGCCGAGTGGGAAAAGGGCTTCGACATCGCCCGCGCCGGCCTGGGCGGCAAAGTTGTCCTCGACTGGACCGAATTCTAAGGAGCACCATGTACACCTCGATCAAGGACCAACTGCAGGCAGAGCTCGAAGAGATCCGCTCCGCCGGACTCTTCAAGACCGAACGAAGCATCAATTCACCGCAGTCCAGCCACATCACGGCAGGGCAGATCGGCCGCCCGGGCGCCAATGTTCTGAACTTCTGCGCCAACAACTACCTGGGCCTGGCCGACCACCCGGACATCATTGCTGCCGCCAAGTCCGCGATGGACGAGCGGGGATTCGGCATGGCGAGCGTCCGCTTCATCTGCGGCACCCAGGACCTGCACCTGGAACTGGAAGCCAGGGTCTCGACATTCCTGGGCACCGAGGACACCATCCTGTTCTCCAGCTGCTTCGACGCCAACGGGGGAGTGTTCGAGTCGCTGTTTGGGCCGGAGGATGCCATCATCTCCGACGCCCTGAACCACGCATCGATTATTGACGGCATCCGCCTCTGCAAGGCGCAGCGGTTCCGTTACGCCAACCGGGACTTGGCGGACCTTGAGGCCCAACTGGTGGCGGCGAAGGATACCCGGCGCAGGATCATCGTGACCGACGGCGTCTTCTCCATGGACGGATATCTCGCCCCGCTGGAAGCCATCTGCGACCTCGCGGAAAAGCACGACGCCCTGGTCATGGTGGACGATTCGCATGCGGTCGGCTTCATGGGCCCAACCGGAGCAGGGACGCCCGAACACGCGGGAGTGTCACACCGGGTGGACCTCTACACGGGAACGTTCGGCAAGGCGCTTGGCGGTGCGTCTGGCGGCTATGTCTCCGGTCGCCGTGAGGTGGTGGCAATGCTCCGCCAGAAGGCACGCCCCTACCTGTTCTCCAACTCCCTGGCCCCGGCCATCGTGGCTGCCACCATCAAGGCACTGGACCTCGTGGAAAACTCCGGCGAGCTGCGCAGCCGGCTTTTCGAGAATGCCGGGCTGTTCCGCCGGCGGATGACGGAGGAAGGATTTGAACTCCTGGACGGCGAGCACGCGATCGTTCCGGTGATGTTCGGCGACGCTGTGCAGGCCGCCAAGGTGGCTGACCAAATGCTCCAGCATGGCGTCTTTGTCACCGCCTTCAGCTTCCCTGTGGTTCCGCGTGGTGCCGCCCGCATCCGGGTGCAGCTCTCGGCGTCGCACTCGGCGGACGACGTCGAAGCGTGCGTGAATGCCTTCGTCGCCAGCCGGGCGGCAGTGGCAGCCTAATCCGCCGACGCCGCTGGGCGGCAACTGCTCACGCGGCGGCTCTGCCAGCGCGGACTCTGCGAGGATGGAGCCATGACAGCACGGTACGATGTCCTGATCGTGGGCGGCGGCATTGCCGGCCTGTCCCTTGCCTCGGCGCTCGCAGGCAGCTGCAGTGTGGCCCTCGTGGAAGCGGAGCAGGAGCTCGGCTACCATACGTCCTCGCGCTCCGCCCGCCAGCTGATCCCCAGTTTTGGCCCCGCTGTGGTCCAGGAGCTGACAGCCCGGACCCTGGAACTGATTGCCGCCCGGGACGCGGAACTGCCGCAACCCGTGTTGGCCCCGCGGAGCTTCATGCTCATCGGCACCGAGGAAACAGTCCGGTCGGAGGCCAGTGGGCAGATGCGCATCATCACCCATGCCGAAGCCCTGGAACTGTGCCCCGAGCTGGTTCCTGAGTCTTTCTCTGCGGCCGGCCTGGATACCGGTTCCTTTGGCTGCGACGCGCCGCTGCTCCTGGCTGACCACAGGCAGCGGGCGGAAGCAGCGGGAGCCGACATCATCACAGGCGCCCGCGTGCACTCGGGCCAAAGGCTGGGTTCCGGCTGGGAGATCGGGGCAGGGCCGGAAGCATTCCAGGCCGGCGTGATGGTCAACGCAGCCGGTGCCTGGGCGGACGAACTCGCGGTGACCAGCGGAGTGGAGAAGCTGGGCCTGCAGCCGTACCGGCGCACAGCGGCGATTGTCGACGTCGAACATCCGCTGCCGGAGCATAGCCCCATGGTGGCTGCTGCGGACAACTCCTTCTATTTCCGCCGCGAAGGCGCCGATGTGCTGATATCGCCGTCGGAGGCGGTTCCCAGCGGGCCGGAGGACGCGCGGCCCCGCCCCGGGGATGTGGAGCGGCTGGTGGCGAAGCTCAACCAGGTGACCACGCTCGGGATCCGCGGCGTCCGGACGGCGTGGACCGGGCTCCGGACCGAGGCGGCCGACGGCATCCCGGTGGCAGGATTCGACGCCGAGGCTCCCGGCTTCTACTGGCTCGCCGGCCAAGGCGGCTACGGCTTCCAGACTTCCGCGGCCATGGCGGAGCTGGCGGCAGCCCAGATCTTGGCGGGACAGACCACGGATGCGGCCAACCGTCCGGCATCCCGGACAGAGCAGGCCCTCGCCGCCACCCGCTGGTCCATCCGGCGCTGAAGAATGGTTTCATGAGCACCCTGATCACCAACATTGCCGAGCTGATGACCCAGGACCTGGAGCACCGGATCCTGAAGGACGCCGCCGTGGTGGTCGAGGGCGAACGGATTGCCTGGATCGGGGCGGCCAGCAGTGCCCCGGCCGCTGATGACGCAGTGGACGCGGGAGGCCGTGCCTTGCTGCCCGGCTGGGTGGACTCCCACACCCACCTGGTCTTCGCCGGAGACCGGACCGCTGAGTTCGAGGCGCGAATGGCAGGCGAGTCGTACTCGGCGGGAGGCATCGCCGTGACCGTGGACGCCACGCGCCGTACGTCGGATTTTGAGCTGACGCGCCTGGCGATGGGCCGGGTGGCAGAGGCGGTATCCCAGGGAACCACCTATGTCGAAACAAAGACAGGGTACGGACTCGACGTCGAGCACGAGGCCCGGAGTGCCCGCATCGCTTCCACCGTTGCGGATGACGTGACCTACCTCGGAGCACACCTGGTCCCGGCAGGCTGGGATGCGGATGCGTACACGGAACTGGTCTGCGGGCCAATGCTGGACGCCGTCCGGCCCTATGTGCGCTGGGCGGACGTGTTCTGCGAGGAGGGTGCTTTCAGCGAAGCACAATCCCGCCAGGTCCTGCAGGCCTGCGGCGACGCCGGGCTGCGCCTGCGCGTCCACGGCAACCAGCTGGGCGAAGGCCCCGGGGTACGGCTTGCTGTGGAGTTCGGCGCCGCGAGCGTTGACCATGTGAATTACTTATCTGACCACGACGTGGCGGCGCTCGCCGGCAGCTGGTCCGGCTGGAACCCCGGCACGGGCGCTGGACCCCGTGGCACGGTGGCTACGTGCCTACCGGCCTGCGACCTCTCCACCAGGCAGCCGCTCGCTCCCGGACGCCGGCTCCTGGACGCGGGGGTGCAGGTGGCGCTCGCCTCCAACTGCAACCCCGGCACCTCCTACACCAGCTCCATGGCATTCTGCGTGGCCACGGCAGTGTTGCAGATGGGGCTCACCGTCCACGAGGCGGTACGGGCCGCGACGTACGGCGGCGCGCTGGCGCTGCACCGCGACACCGGGAACGACGTCGACGGCGGACGGGCGGTGGGCTCCCTCGCCGTCGGACACCGCGCGGACCTGCACATGCTTAATGCTCCGTCCGCTACGCACCTCGCCTACCGTCCGGGCATGCCGCTCACGTACGCTGTGTGGCGGGCAGGAGTCCGGGCGCGCTGACGCCAACCGGCTATATGACGTTACTTGATTGTTTGACCTCTGTTATGATCAGAAAACGTCACTTCCCTGGTGACTCTTGAAACCCGAGAGGCCCGCATGACCCGCACCGACCGCCTGACCGCCATCCTGGACCTCCTGGCCAAGACCGGCCAGGTCGAAGTGGAGGAGATCGTCGGCAGCCTCGGCGTTTCACCGGCCACCGCTCGGCGGGACTTGGACAGCCTCGCCAAACGGCGCCTCCTGACCAGGACCCGGGGCGGCGCCACAACCGGCGCCCTGGCTTACGACCTCCCCGGGCGGTACAACAGGGACGACCATGGGCAGGCCAAGGAAGACATTGCCAGGGCTGCCTCCGAGCTCATCGCCCCCGGCTCGGTGATCGGGCTCTGCGGCGGCACCACCAGCACGGCCCTGGCCCAGATCCTGGCGACCCGTGAAGACCTCAATTCACCGTCCAACCAGCCCACACTGACAGTGGTTACCAACGCCATCAACATCGCGGCCCAACTGGCGGTACGCCCCAACATCAAAGTCATGGTGACCGGCGGCATCCTCAATCCGCGCTCCTATGAACTGGTGGGGCCGTATACCGACATCATTATGCAGAAGGTGGTCCTGGACATAGCGTTCATCGGTGTCAACGGCATCGACCCCGAGGTGGGGCCCACCAACACAGGAGAAGGCGAGGCCTCCGTGAACGCCCTCCTGGCCAGCCGGGCCAGGGTCTCCTACGTGCTGGCCGACTCATCCAAGGTGGGCGTCCGGGCCTTCGCCACGATGGACGGCTATGAATTCACCCGCCTGATTACGGATGCCGGCATATCCGCCAAGGACAAGGCGGCCTTCGAGGCTTCAGGTACGGAAGTCATCGTGGCGCCCCACATCGCCTGAAGCCTGCCAAAAGGCGGAGCCTCAGCAAAGAACCAGAAACTGCAGGCAAGATGGGAACATGTTGGTTCCCTCACGCCGTCGGCTGCGCATCGAAGTCTGGATAGTACTGGGACTGTCACTGGGGCAGTCCGCTGTCTACTCCGTGGTTCAGCTGCTCGATAAGATGACGCGCGCTCCGCTCGCGCAAGGCACGTCTACGCTGAACCCGTCGCAAAGCACCCGTGAATACTTCGACCTCACGTACCAGCTGCTGGACATCATCTTCGCCCTGGTGCCGGTGCTGCTGGTCATTTATTTCCTCACGGATCAGCGGCAGCCAGGTGCGGGGGACGGAGCCCACAGCGGTTCGGCCTTCCGGAAGCTGGGCTTTAACTTCGCCAGGCCGGGGCGTGACCTCCTGCAGGGTATTGGCCTGGCCGCCGCGATCGGAATTCCGTCCCTGGGACTGTATGCCGCCGGCCGGGCGCTGGGGATCACCACCGCCATCATCCCGAGCGCGCTTGATTCCTACTGGTGGACCATTCCGGTGCTGATCCTGTCGGCGGTGCGGCATGCTGTGGTCGAGGAAGTCATAGTGGTGGGCTACCTCCTTGACCGCTTTGGGAAATTCGGCTGGAGCATGCCCCTGGCGATCTTTACCAGTTCCATGCTGCGGGGCAGCTACCACCTCTACCAGGGCTTCGGACCGTTCATCGGCAATGCCGTGATGGGTGTGGTCTTCGCCTGGATCTACACCAGGACTAAGCGCGTCATGCCGCTGGTCATCGCGCATTCCCTGCTGGACATCGTGGCCTTCGTGGGCTTCAGCCTCTTTGGCAAGTCCGTTGGCCTGGGTTGACGGCCGTGGGTTCGATGCCAGTGGGTTTGGCTTCGCGGCTGTCTTAAAGTAATTCGGCCGCCATCGGTAGGTGACGTCGTTGGCACCCGCTGATGGCGGCCGAAGATTGGACGGCTATCCGGGCATCGTCGCCCGGGATGGTCGGAGTCCCGCTGGGAATCCGCCCGGAGAAAGAATCAGATGGTGACTGCTCCGGTGGCGGTTTCGAACGTGACGGACAGGATGCCAGGTGTTCCATGCGGAGCCACCCAGTCAACGGCCACGTCCTCAAGGGGCTTTTCGACAGGTTCGCCCAGCCATTCGGTGACCCGTTCGGCCGATCCGGCAATGGTGAGGCAGGACATCTTAACGTTGCTCGTGTAGGCGTTGGACGGGTGGAGGGCGGGGTCGCCTTCCCACTTCAGCATGTACGGAACCTGCGGGTCAGCAATGAGACCCAGGATTCCGATCTGCTTCCAGACGAGTTCGCGGCCGTCAGGGAACTTGCGGTTGCCGTTGACTGCCGCGCGTCCCAGCCGCTGTTCGAAGGGGGCGAGGTTGTCTACTTCGACGCACCAGCCCATCCATCCGCCGCCGGCCGCGGAGCGTGCCCGGACGGCTTGTCCGAACGGGGCCTTGTCCGAGGCGGGGTGGTCGAGCACCTCGACCACTTCAAGATATTTGTGGCCGGCGAGCGGGATAATCATGTTCCGGGTTCCGAAACGTGGGTGCACCCCTCCCTTCACTGCCTCAACTCCGAGGGCAGAAGATATACGTTCGGTAGTGGCCGCGAGGCCATCGTGTTCACAGGCGTAAGAGACGTGATCCATGCGCATGCCAACATCTTGGCACTTTGTGATCGGGCTCTCAGCTAAGGGTTGCCTTACTGGATGGGGGCCCTTTCTTGTCAACATATGCGGGTGCGGCATATGCGGGTGCGGCGGCAGCATCACAGGAGGCCTTCATCCGGCGAGGTAGAAGCCGGCGGTGTCGGCGATGAGGTGGACGGTGCCGGTGGAGGTGTTGGTGAGGGCTATTTTTCCGTCTGCGCCGACGGGGGCGATGACGAGGTTGGGGATGTCCTGGCCTGGGAGGTAGTTCAGGTTGGAGGTTCCTGGTTGGGTGGTGCCGCTGGCGTAGGCGGTGATGTATCCGAGTTTTTGGCCTTGGGTGGCGGTGATGTTCACGGCG
Organism: Arthrobacter sp. ISL-48; assembly: GCF_018613805.1. GTDB lineage: Bacteria > Actinomycetota > Actinomycetes > Actinomycetales > Micrococcaceae > Arthrobacter. The sequence continues at coordinate 179,430 of NZ_JAGGPL010000001.1, read as the reverse complement.
ACGGCGGAGACGCCGGTGGCGGGGATCCCGCCGCGGCCGGTGACCTGGACGCGGATGGTTGCCCCGGGTCCGACGGCTTCGGTGACGCCGCCGGTGCCGTCGCGGGTGTCCAGTTGCCGGAACGGGGCTAGTGCGTCATAGGTTCCGGCGGCGGTGGGTGTTCCGGCGAGGTAGTAGCCGGCGGTGTCGGCGATGAGGTGGACGGTGCCGGTGGAGGTGTTGGTGAGGGCTATTTTTCCGTCTGCGCCGACGGGGGCGATGACGAGGTTGGGGATGTCCTGGCCTGGGAGGTAGTTCAGGTTGGAGGTTCCTGGTTGGGCGGTGCCGCTGGCGTAGGCGGTGATGTATCCGAGTTTTTGGCCTTGGGTGGCGGTGATGTTCACGGCGACGGCGGAGACGCCGGTGGCGGGGATCCCGCCGCGGCCGGTGACCTGGACGCGGATGGTCGCCCCGGGTCCGACGGCTCCGGTGACGCCGCCGGTGCCGTCGCGGGTGTCCAGTTGCCGGAACGGGGCCTGGGATGAAAACGCTCCGGCAGCAGGGGAGTCGCTTCCTCCCGCCGTTGGGGCAATGTAAAGCAGCCGGTTAGGGGTTCCGTTACCGGCGCCTGTGATCATTCCCGTGTCGGCAGAAGAAAGTATTGCGTCCGTTACCTGGGCAGGGGTCAGGAGGGGGTTTTGGGACAAAAGTAGCGCTGCAGCGCCAGCCACATGGGGGGTGGCCATTGACGTACCGCTGAGTGATGCCGTGGCAGACGACGAGGTGTTCCAATCGGAACTAATCCCTACTCCTGGAGCGTAGATGTCCACGCATGTACCGAAATTGGAGAATGAGGCCTGCCGATCGGAGGAATCGCTGGCCGCAACCGTCAGGGCGTTCGGCGTGTCTGCCGGGGATGCTGTGCAGGCGTCGGTAGCACTGTTGCCTGCGGCGACGACTGCAGTGACGCCGTCGTCGATGACGGCTTGGACTGCGGCGTCAAGGGTGCTGCTGCTTGGGCCGCCGATGCTGAGGTTGACCACCGCCGGAGTTCCGGCTTTGTGGTTACCGGCAATCCAGTCCAGCCCGGCTATGACATCAGAATAAAGGCCCGTACCGTCGCAGCCCAAGGCGCGCACGGGGATGAGGGTGACGGCTTTGGCCACGCCGTAGACAGCTCCACCGATGATCCCTGCCACGTGCGTCCCATGCCCGTTGCAGTCGCTCCACCCGGTACCGTCGGCAATCGCAGACCACCCGGAGGCAACCCGGCCTCCAAAGTCGGCGTGTGAGGAGAGGATTCCGGTGTCGAGAACGTAAACGCTGACGCCCAGTCCGGACGCCGGAGGCGTGTAGGACCCGGAAAGGGGCAGGGTCCGCTGGTCGGACCGGTCGAGTCCCCAGGGGGCGGGTTGCTGGGTTTCGGAAACCGTGACCGGCAGGTCCGGCTCCACCGATAGAGCCCTTCCGGAGCCGGCAAGGGCAGCAGCCTGCGCCGCGTTCGCCTTGATGGAGGCACCCTGCACCGCCGTTTCAAACGTGCGGGTGACGCCGATCCCCTGGGCTCGCAGCGCCCTCGCCTCGCCTGGGACATCCGCCCCAGGAGCGAACCGGACGAGGTAGCGCCCGCTCGCACTGACCTGAGGGGCTGCGGATGCCGCAGTTACGGTTCCGGTCCCCACTACCAGCAAGGTGGAGCAAACGGCAGCGGAGGACAGGAGAACGACAGCATGACGGGCCAGACGCAGAAACTGGGGCAAGGGAATCTCGGTCTTTCTGTGCGGTCAGGATGAAGCTGGGCAATGATTTCCCAGACCTAAATCTAGCGGGGGCGGCATGCTGCGGACGGATTTCAGAAGATCCTGCGCGGATGTTGCGGAACCTGCGCGAATCCAATGAAACTGCAGCGTGGATGCTGACAAAAGACCGGTCGACGTTTCCAAAGGCCGGAAAGTCATAAACCAGTCACATTCTTGGCCATAGGCGTCGGCTGTTTCGTACACTCAAGGGAGGTCATGAGTGCCAGTGACAGCCCCGGCTTGCTGGCCGGCAACCCTCCTTCCGCGGTGGGGTGCCCCGGGTGAAGACCTGGCCTGCCGGTCATTTGACGGCAGGCAAGCGCGTAGAAAAGGTCCTCATATGACGATTACCGTCTCCCGCACCGCCGTACCCGAAAACGGCGTGCTCCGTTATGCCACCATCGGGGGGCTGTCGCTCGAAGCCGGCGGCTACCTCCCGGACGTCACACTGGCCTACGAAACGTGGGGCACGCTCAACGACGACCGTTCCAATGCCGTCCTCGTTGAGCACGCCCTCACAGGCAGCACGCACGTGACCCGGGGCGACAGCGACGAGCCCGGCTGGTGGGAGCAGCTGGCCGGCCCCGGGGCTCCCGTGGACACGGACCGGTTCTTCGTCGTCTCCATTAACATCGTGGGTGGCTGCTACGGATCCACCGGGCCGTCATCGCCTGCGCCGGACGGAAGGCCCTGGGGCTCCCGCTTTCCCCTGGTCACCCTCCGAGACAGCACGGTGGCCGAGGCCAGGCTGGCTGACCAGCTGGGCATCCAGAGCTGGTTCGCGGTCCTGGGCGGCTCGATGGGCGGCGCGCGGGCCCTGGAGTGGGCGGTCACCTATCCGGAGCGGGTGCGGCGCTGCGCCGTGATTTCGATTGGAGCCGCGAGCACCGCCGAACAGATCGCGTTTGCTCAGGCGCAGACCCTGGCGATCCGGCAGGATGCCAACTTCAACGACGGCGACTACTACGGCGGTCCCTTCCCGGAGGACGGCCTGGCGCTGGCGCGGCGGATCGCCCATATCACCTACCGCTCGGCCCAGGAATTCGACGGGCGCTTCGGACGGTCGGCCCAGCCGACGGAAACGCCGCTGCAGGCCGGGTCCCTGGCGGACCGTGGCCGCTACCAAGTGGAAAGCTACCTGGACCACCAGGGCACGAAACTTGTCCGGCGCTTTGACGCGAACAGCTACATCGCCATCACAGAGGCCCTCATGAGCCACGACGTCTGCCGGGGGCGCGGTTCCCTGGACGAGACGCTCGGCCGGGCCACCGCACGGTTTTTCGTGGCTGCCGTAGACAGTGACCGGCTGTACTTCCCGTCCCAGTCACATGAGCTCGCTGCTGCCTTGCCGGGGGACGTGGACGTGCACCTGATTGAAGCGCCGATCGGCCACGACGGGTTCCTCACCGAGATCGGACAGCTCGGCGGCCAGCTCCGGAAGACATTCCTGGTTTAGCCCTTTTTGTCATAAGGCCCCTGCCGTAGCAAGGAACTAGCCGTTCATGATTTCGGCGCGGCGGGCCATGTAGTCTTCCATCGCCAGTTCGCCGTTGCTGTACTGCTGGTCCAGTTCGGCGAGCTTCCGGGCGCGGTAGCCCTGCGGCGCCGACGGCGGCGGGGGAGTCACGGGGGCTGCCGGCTGCTGCGGCGTTCCCTGCTCTGGTGCCTGCTCCTGGGGAGTCATCGGCTGGTCATACGGCGGAAACGGCTCATTTGACGGCGGCAGGGGCTGGGCGGGCGGCAACGGCTGGGGGCTTCCGATCTGGCGGAAGCCGCCCGCCATGTAGTCCTGCTGCGTGTAGCCGTCACGGGGCTGGCTGCTCTGCGGCCCGCGGTCCGCACCCGGAAACTGTTCCGGATAGCGGCCGGAAAAACTCTGTTCCTGGTTCCGGCGGTGGACGGATTTCCGGTACATCCGCATCGCCATGGGAATCACGAACGACAAAACGATGATCCAGAAAAACAGACTGTTCACGGTGCCGCGCCTCTCATATGTGTGCCTCCAGCTTAGCCCCGGGCTGCACACGCACGGCCGGCATTCCCAGGAAGGCCGCGTATCTTGCCACCGCAGATTCCACCGCAGCATTGAGCGGCTCAGCGGACGCGGACAGCCGGACATCCACTTCGCAGCGGCCGGGCAGCAGGGTATGCCGCCACGATCCGATCATCCGTCCGTCCAGCAGCACCACATGGATGGGGGCGTCAGCCACGGGCAAGGCCGGTGCCCTGCCGCCCAAGTAGTGCCTGGTGGCGGAGTACCCCATGACGTATTCGTCGTAGCACTGGACCAGGTCGATGCGGGGCCGTGCCTGGCCGGTGGGATCGCCAGCATCCATCCCCGGTCCGAAATAAAACCCGACGCCGTCAATCACCGCAGTGGCCAGTACAGCCGGGTCGGCGTCCAAGGCATGCTGCAGGCCTTGCCGGACATCGGCCATGGTCAGCCCCGACCAGTCGGCACAGTCCTTGATGGTGGCCGGACCGCGGCTGGTGAAGTAGCGCCGGACCAGTTCGGCGAGGGCTTCCGCCCGGGTCATGGGCACCGCCGGCCCGGCCGGCACCCGCTCTTCGAAGAGGGCGTACGTTTGCTTCAGCGCTCCGCCCGCACTCCGCACAGGTGAGCCGCTGGCAAGGACCCCGGTGATCTCCGCATGCATGATCAGGTAGACCAGTTCGAGCCCCTTCGCTTCGAAACCCGCGTCCTGCAGAGTGGCCGCGAGCTGCTCCCTGGTCAGATGGCGTCCGCCTCTGACAGCCTCGGCCATGGCCTGCCCTCCCCGGAAGGCGGCTGCCGCGTCAATACCGGTCCGCCGGTACATACCTGCGTTGCCCCGGTGAAGCCGGGGTGCGGACAGCGCCATCAGCCAACGCAGATCATCCCGGTGGACGAAATGCCAGGTGGGCCTCAGGATATGCGTGCGCAGGATCCGCCCGTCGGCTACAGCCTGCTCCACATCGGCCGCGGTGGCGGACGATGTCCGCTGGGCCAGGCTCCAGCGGGCATAGGGAAATTCCTGCGCCTGCACGGCAAGCAGGTTCCGGAGGGAGTCTTCGGGGGAGGCCGCCGCTGGCCCGCGGAGCATCTGGGCCCGGAGCCGGAGCCGTACCAACTCATCCGGATCCATACCGGGCTCGTCCGGATCCATACTCCGCGTCATGTGGTTTCCTGCCTTGAGGTCCGCGCTAGCGGTGGGCGTCGGTAGTGCCCAGCGGACCTTCGCCGGATCCCATCGGGACACCGGGGCCGAACACGGGCCCCGCCGTCGGACGCTTTGCCGTGATCCCATCACCCGACGAGCGGTGGCGCAGCCGCCGTACCACCCAGGGGACGAAGTATTCACGCGCCCACACCAGGTCGCCGGTGCGGGCTTCCCGCCAGGTCCGCTGCGGCAAAGGCTTGGGCACCAGCGGTTCAAGGCTGTGGCGCACGTTGAGCGAGTCGAGGACCATGGCTGCGATGGTGTGATGGCCCAGTGGTGAGAAGTGCAGCCTGTCCTCGTCCCACATCTGCGGATCGCTGAGCTGCCGGAGGGACCACATGTCCGCGATGACGGCGTCGTGACGGGCGGCAACTGTCCGAAGGTTCTCGTTGTAGATGGCCACTTTACTGCGGACCCGGCCCAGCACGGAGGAACCAGTATCGGGACCGTTGAACAGCACCACGGTGGCGCCGCCCATGCCAAGGATCTGGACCACCGAATCGAGCTTTTCCGCCAGGGCATCGGGGTCGCCGCCGGGCCGGATAAGGTCGTTGCCGCCAGCCGAAAGGGTCACCAGATCCGGCTTCAGAGCCAGGCACGGGGCGAGCTGCTGGTCCACGATCTGCTGAAGGAGCCTGCCGCGGACCGCGAGGTTCGCGTACGCGAAATCGCTCTGCCCGCGGCCCAGTTCTTCCGCCACCCGGTCCGCCCAGCCGCGGTAGCCGCCGGGGCTTGAGGGCTCGGGGTCGCCGATGCCCTCCGTGAAGGAATCCCCGAGGGCTACATACCGGCTCCAGGGGTGGGATTCCACGGCTGCCGTGGGATTCTGCATGGCTCTTGCTTCACTCACGGTCCTATCCTGCCTTCCCTGTCGCAAGCTACGCCACCGTAGGTTCCTGCCCCTTCCTGCTCGCCAGTAACTGTAACAATGGAAACCATGACTGATGCCCTTGTATTTCCCGCCCCCGTTGTTTTGTGGTCCCAGCCTGAAAACCAGCGTGCCGGAAAGCCGCTGCTGGTGCTCTTGCACGGCTACGGCGCCAACGAACAGGACCTGCTGAGCCTGGCGGACATGCTGCCCGGGGACTTTGCCGTGGCCTCAGTCCGTGCACCCCTGGCGATGGGCCCGGGATTTACCTGGTTCCCGCTGACGGCGTCCATCGACTATTCACTCGACGGCGTCAAGAAGGCTTCCGGCTACGTGCTGGACTGGATCGACACCATCAAAGCCGGACACCCGTCGGTGACGCTGCTCGGGTTTTCGATGGGAATGGCGATGGCCACCACGCTGCTCCGGCAGCGGCCCACGGACTTTGCCGCCGTCGTCGGACTGTCGGGGTTTGTGGTGGATGCCGGCGACGATCCCACCTTCCGGGACCATGAACTGGATGGCTCCGTCCCTCTGTTCTGGGGCAGGGACCAGCAGGACCCGGTCATTACGCCGGACAAGATTGACTACACCATGGGTTGGGTACGCCAACACGTCAAGCTCACCAAGGTGCTGTACACCGGAATGTGGCACGGCATCAATCAGCAGGAGATCGGGCATGTTTCCGAGTTCCTGACCCATGAGGTGCTGAAGAAGTAAAAGCCCGTCGGACACACCGCTCCTCGGAGGCCGGTCAGAGGAGGCCAGTCAGGGGGAGGCCGCTGCGGATCAGGCTGCCGGCGCCACGACCCTCACGGTCTGCCCGTTGACGGTGACGGTATCGCCGTTGTGCAGCTGGCGGCCGCGGCGGTCGTCGATCTCCCCGTTGACTTTGACGAGCCCGTTCCTGATGAGATCGGTGGCCTCGACGCCGTCCTCCACGAGGCTGGCGAGCTTCAGGAGCTGGCCAAGCCGGATCATGCTGTCGCGGATCGGGATCTCTTCAATGTCCTGGTTGCTCATACAACCAATGATGCCTGACGTAAGGTGAATTCAATGACCCACACCCCACGGCTGCCGCTGCTCGCGGGGCTCCCGCTGGCGGTAGGAGCAGGGCTCGCGATCCCGGTCCAGGGGCGTATCAACGGTGCCCTGGGAGCCCGTCTCAACGATGGCATTGCCGCGGCGGTAGTAAGTTTCAGCACCGGCCTGGTCCTGATGATCCTGATCTCATTGATCCTCCCCGCGGGCCGTGCCGGGCTGGCCCGGATCGTTCCCGCGGTCCGCAGCCGCGCCTTCCCCCGTGTGTACGTCCTGGCCGGCGGGATCGGTGCCCTGTTTGTCTTCGCGCAATCCTTCACCGTGGGGCTGCTGGGGGTGGCGCTGTTCACTGTCGCGACGGTGACGGGCCAGACGGTGAGCGGGCTGCTGGTTGACCGGCTGGGAATCGGCCCGGCCGGCAAGAAATCCGTGACCGGCATCAGGGTCATCGGCTGCGTGCTCACCATTGCCGCCGTGGCCTGGGCGGTTTCGCCCAGGTTCGACGGCGCTGGTGCTTCAGCCGGCCCGGATGGCGCCGGGTCCGGCGGGCCGGCGACGCTGATTCTTCCACTCCTGCTTCCCATCCTGGCCGGCTTCCTCATGAGTTTCCAACAGGCCATGAACGGCACCGCGACTGTCACCTACGGGACGCCCATCGCCGCCACGCTGGTGAACTTTGTGGCGGGCAGTGTGGTGCTGTGGATTGCCTGGGCCCTCAAGGTGGCCTGGCTGGGGGCCGGTAATGCCCTGCCAGGGGAGTGGTGGTACTACCTCGGCGGCCCGATGGGTTGTGTGTTTATTGGGCTGGGCGCAATGCTGGTCCGGAGCCTCGGCGTGCTGGTCACCGGATTAGGCATGATCGCCGGGCAGCTTCTGGGGTCCCTTGGCCTTGACCTGCTGGTGCCCGCCCCGGGCTCCATTGTGGCGCCGGCCACCGTCCTGGGCACCCTGCTCACCCTGGCGGCCATCATTCTGGCAACCTTGCCGTGGCCGCGGGGCGCCTTCCGGAGGTAGTGGCCGGTAGGCTAGGACACGCAGCTTTCTGCATCTACTTCCTTCGCCCGCCCCGCCCGGCAACCAGTGGTGCCACACCAATGGTGTCATCGGGGCCAGAAACCGCGGACCGCACCCAGCGGCCCTGTAGAAATTGGAGTTCCACCATGGCAGCAAAATCCGTTCTCGACCAGGTCATTTCCCTTTCCAAGCGCAGGGGCTTCGTGTTCCAGGCCGGTGAAATCTACGGTGGTTCGCGTTCTGCCTGGGACTACGGGCCCCTGGGCGCGGAGCTGAAGGAAAACATCAAGCGTCAGTGGTGGCAGTCCATGGTCCGCGGACGCGATGACGTCGTGGGCCTGGACTCCTCCGTCATCCTTCCCCGCCAGGTTTGGGAAGCCTCCGGCCACGTGGAGGTCTTCTCAGATCCGCTGGTTGAATGCCTGTCATGCCACAAGCGCTACCGGGCAGACCACCTCGAGGAAGAGTACGAGGAAAAGAAGGGCCGCCCGGCGGAAAACGGCTTGAAGGACATCGCCTGCGCCAACTGCGGCACGCGCGGTCAATGGACCGAACCCCAGGAGTTCTCAGGACTCCTGAAGACCTTCCTGGGCCCCGTTGCCAACGACGAAGGCCTCCACTACCTCCGCCCGGAAACGGCCCAGGGCATCTTCGTGAACTTCAACAACGTCCTTACCACCTCGCGGAAGAAGCCGCCGTTCGGTATCGGCCAGATCGGCAAGTCCTTCCGAAACGAGATCACCCCCGGAAACTTCATTTTCCGCACCCGTGAATTCGAGCAGATGGAAATGGAGTTCTTCGTGGAGCCCGGCACGGACGAAGAGTGGCACCAGTACTGGATGAAGGAGCGAATGTCCTGGTACACCGGCCTCGGTATCCGGGAAGAGAATCTGCGCCTATTCGAACACCCGCTGGAGAAGCTCAGCCACTATTCCAAGGGCACCACGGACATCGAATACCGCTTCGGCTTCCAGGGTTCGGAATGGGGTGAGCTTGAAGGCATCGCCAACCGCACCGACTTTGACCTCTCCACGCACGCCAAGGCCTCCGGCACGGACCTCAGCTACTTCAACCAGGCCACCAACGAGCGCTACACCCCCTACGTGATCGAACCCGCAGCCGGGCTCACCCGCTCCTTCATGGCCTTCCTCATCGACGCATACACGGAAGACGAGGCGCCCAACGCCAAGGGCGGCGTCGACGTCCGTACTGTCCTCAAGCTGGATCCGCGCCTGGCCCCGGTCAAGGCGGCGGTCCTGCCGCTGAGCCGCAACGAGGACCTCTCGCCGAAGGCCAAGGAACTGGGCGCCCAGCTGCGCAAGAACTGGAACATCGACTTCGACGACGCCGGCGCGATCGGCCGCCGCTACCGCCGCCAGGACGAGATCGGCACCCCGTTCTGCATCACCGTGGACTTCGATACGCTCGAGGACCAGGCCGTGACCATCCGTGAGCGCGACACCATGAGCCAGGAACGCGTTTCGCTGGACAAGGTGGAAGGCTACCTGGCCGCACGCCTGATCGGGGCCTGAGCATGGCCATCGAATACCGTGAATGGCGTGACGGTGACGACCTGGCCCTGCTGGAAATCTGGGGGGATCCGGACACCTTCCAGGCCGGCCAGTTCCGCGGCGCCCTGACCGTCTCGTCGAACGGCACAGACGGGACACCATGGCGCCGCTGCATCGTGGCCGAGGACGTCCTGGACGGCGTCGGCATCCCCGTTGCAGCCGGCGTCGTCTACGAGGCGTCCCTGCATCCCGAGCGGCTGTGGAGCTACATCGAGGTGGCGCGGGACCACCGCCGCTCCGGCATCGGCGCCACGCTCCTGACGATGCTGCGCCGCGAAGCCGAACGGTCCCCGTCAGGGGTTACGAGTCTCCGCGCGAAAGTGCAGCCCGGCACCCCGGGGGCCGCTTTCGCCGAGGCGTTCGGGCTTTCGCCCATCCAGCGGTCCCGCCTTGTGGTCGTGGAGCCGGGTGCCCTGAAGCTGCCCGTGTTTCCCGCAAAGGACGACGGCGGGAGGCCGGCCAATGATGAGAACGCCGGCTCGGATGTGGTCATGGATCTCGCCACCGGCTCCGTCGAGCTGACGGATGTGGTGGGGCGGTATTACACGTCCATCCACGGCTGGGATTCTCCTGGTGTGCTTTCCATGGGACAGGTGCAGAAACTGTTCCTGGACGATCTGACCGGCGCCCACGGCGCCATCGTGCTGCGCGCCGAGCCGGAGTCCGCATTTGGCGCGGGTGTCGCCCCGAGCAAGAAAGGGCGGATCCGTGCCTTCGCGGTGAGTTATGCGGAGGCTGCCCAGGCCGCAGTATCCCAGGCCGCAGTATCCCAGGACGCAGCAGCCCAGGGCCCGGCCGCAACGGATGTTTTTGTCGGCCACGAGCCTGGCCTGGCGGCGGAGGATGCTGCCGAAGCGGTCCGGGACATGCTTTCGCTTATTGCCTACCAGCACCCGGTCATGCTGGAACTGGACGATTCGATGACTGCATTGCGTGCCGCCGTCGGGCCTTTGCTGGAAAGGGGCAAGGCACGCCTGGCTGGCGCGGAGACGCTCATCGTCTCGGACTGATTCAGAACGACGGCGGCCTGCGCCACCCCGCCTCGCCTAGAGGGTCACATGGACCGCGGATACCGGCACCAGCTCATCCATGACCCGCGCCGCCGGCAGGTTGGCGCCGGTCCGGTCGCTGAACGCCTTCATCACGAATCCGGTGGCCAGTGCCTGCCATAACCGGACCCGGCGGACCATGAAATGCCCCGCCCCCTTGAGCGAGACGTATTGCATGGACGCAGCGTCTCCGGCTGCCCGTTGGGCAAACTTCAGGGATTCTGACGGGCTGGTCAGGTGATCGGCGGTGCCATGAACGATCAGCACCCTCCGGCCAGCGACCCGTGAGGCGGGGGCGTCCGCACTGAGCCAAGGGGCCAGCGCCACCACCGCATCCACCTGCGGATCGTCGGCAGCGCACACCGCCGTCAGTCCTCCCATGGAATGACCCAGCAGATAGACGGGAACCCCTGGGTGCCGCTCGCTGATCTGCTTTAGGGCCCACCGTGCATCCCGCAGCGGTGTCATGTCCTCTCCGTTCCAGCCGCGCACGCTGTTCCGCAGGGACCAGACAGCCAGTCCGTGACGCTTGCCGGCGCGATGGAGATGCCGCGCTAAGGGAACCATCCTGGCGGGGCTCACATGGCGTGCGGTGACCGGCGCATAGCTGTAGGAACGGCCGCCGTGAAGCACCAGCACTACCCCAAGAGTGGGGCCTGAGGCCTCCAACACCGTGAGCACGGCCTGATGTGCCGGGCGCTCCGCCGCCCCGCCGGTGCCAAGCTTTCCGCTGTCCTCAGTCCTGCGCCGGGTCACTCCGGGTCCCTCCGGGTTCCTCTGACTTCCTGGTCCATTTACCAACCCTAAGGCGCCGGCCTTAGAGTTCAACGTATGAGGTCTAACGTCTGATGGGGTCCGGTCACTCCCACACTTCCACAGGACATTCGGAGCCGACGGCGGGGGCGGTTGCTGCCCGCAGGAAGGCCAACCGCATCCTTGCTGCAGTGCTGGTGCCGCTCACGCTGCTCACCGTCGTCGCCATGGCGATGCTGTGGCCGTCCGGAAGCAAGGAGGGGGTCACCCTCGCCAACCCGTATTCAGCAGCGCCCGGCGTGACCTTTGACACCGGAAAAATCCAAAGTGTTGTGGTGGAAAGCTGCATGCAGGGATCCGCCGCCGGTCCGTCCTCAGGCTCCGACAATCAGCAGGGTCAGCCGGGCACAGACTGTACCTTCGCCTTCACTGAGCCGGACCAGGGAGGCAGCCCGGTCAAGGTGGTCATCAATCCGGACGTGGCCAAATCCCATGGCGTTAAGCCTGGGGACCAGATCAGGTACCTGAATCTCTCCCAGGCCCCGGGGGCGTCGGCTTCGCAGGGATCCCCTGCCTACATCTTTGTGGACTTCGTGCGGACCCTGCCCATTGTTCTGCTGGCCTTGTTGTACGCGGTGGTGGTGATTGCTGTCGCCCGCTGGCGTGGCCTCCGGGCCTTGATCGGGCTGGTGGGAGCGTACTTTGTGCTGGGCAGCTTCATGCTGCCCGGCCTGGTGGAGGGAAAGCCCCCGCTGCTGCTGGCTCTGGTGGGTGCCACGGTGATCATGATCGGCGTGCTGTATTTCGCCCATGGCTTCTCCGCCAGGACCTCCACCGCGCTGCTGGGCACCATGTTCGGCCTGGCCATCACGGCGGTGCTCGCGGCCTGGGCCACTGATGCAGCCAACCTCGCCGGAGTTGGCAGTCATGACGCCGCCACGCTGATCAATACGTCCGCCAACATCTCCATCAGCGGCGTGATCCTCTGCGGCCTGATCATCTCCGGGCTGGGCGTCCTCAACGACGTCACCATCACCCAGTCGTCCGCTGTCTGGGAACTCTATGAGCTCGCCCCGGACTCCAGCGCCCGCAAACTGTTCACGTCCGCCATGCGCATAGGCCGTGACCATATCGCCTCCACGGTGTACACCATAGCGTTCGCCTACGCCGGTGCAGCCCTGCCCATCCTCATCATCGTGATGCTGTATGACCGTCCGCTGGCCGACGCCATCACGAGCGCCGAACTGTCCGAGGAAGTCATCCGGACCCTGGTGGGCTCCATCGGACTGGTGCTCGCCATCCCCGTCACCACCCTGATTGCCGTGCTTGTGGTCAAGGCCACGGGCATCCGGACGGCAGGAGCGACGTCAGACGGCTTGCCCGGCAGTGGCAGCCTTGGAGACCAAGGCCGTGTTGGGCACTCCGTCCACCCGGACGAGGTCGGCGACACCGGCGCGCTCGCAGCGGCAGCCGCCAGCAGCCGGTCCACTCACGCAACGTATGAAAATTCCGACGCTCCCGCCACCCGCAGGGGCCGCAGGGCGGACCGAGGATAGAACGGCACCCGGCACCTTGTGCCACCTGCCATGGCGCCTGTTCCGGTCCAGGCACCTGATGCATGACATTTGTCATTCCTGATCGGTTACACGCGGCCCCGGCTCAGTCGGCCGATCGCGGCTTTGATGGAGTGGAGAGCAACCATCAGTCAAGGAGAGCCATGACAACAACGAGTGTTCCGGCGGTCCATGCCGCCGGACTGCACAAGAGTTTCGGAAAGGTTCATGCCGTCCGCGGCCTGGACCTGACCGTGCAACCGGGGGAGGTGGTGGCCTTCCTCGGTCCCAACGGTGCCGGCAAGACCACCACGATCGACATGATCCTGGGCTTGAGCACGCCTGACCAAGGGAGCGTCGCTGTCTACGGCCACACGCCCCGAGGGGCCATCGCCCGGGGCCAAGTGGCGGCAGTGATGCAGACCGGAGGCCTGCTGCGTGACATCAGCGTGCGTGAAACCGTTCAGCTCAATGCCGCCATGTTCTCTTCCTCCCGCCCCGTGGACGAAGTCCTGGAACGGGCGGGCATCCTGGACATCGCCGACCGCAAAGTGGAAAAGTGCTCGGGAGGCCAACAGCAACGGCTGCGCTTTGCGATGGCCCTCGTCTCCGACCCAGGGCTCCTCATCCTTGACGAGCCCACCACGGGCATGGATGTGGCCGGACGGCGTGACTTCTGGACCGCCATCCGTGCCGATGCCTTGCGCGGACGGACAGTCATCTTCGCCACCCACTATCTTGAGGAAGCCGACGCGTACGCGGACCGGATCGTCCTGGTCCGGCAAGGCAGTGTGGTGGCGGACGGGACCGCAGCCCAGATCAAGAACCTCGCGTCCGGCCGGACCGTCAAGGCCTCCCTTCCCCAAGGGGACAGGGAGTTGCTTGCGGCAATTCCGGCGGCGGACAGCGTAGCGCTCGAGGGCGGACGCGTCACGGTCCGCACCCGCGATTCCGACGCCGTCGTCCGCTACCTGCTCAACAGCACCGCCGCGCACGACGTCGAGGTAGCCTCCAACAACCTCGAGGAAGCCTTCATGGCGCTCACCGGAGACGATGCCGCCCCGGAGCCCGGGCGCACCTTGAAAGGAGACCTGGTATGAGCGCAGCCACTGCCATCCAGAGCCGGCAGCCTTCCGCCGGCGGCGTCAACCGCACGTTCCTGTGGATCGAGATCAAGCGGATGCTCCGCAACCGCCGGACCATCATTTTCACGGTGTTCATGCCGGCCGTCTTCTTCTTCATATTCGGCCTGTCCAACAGGGACGAGCAACTGCCCAACGGACACAACTACGGACAGTACATCCTCATCAGTCTCACGGTGTACGCGGCCATGACCGCGGCCACTGCCGCCGGCAGCCAAGTGGCGGTCGAGCGGGCACAAGGGTGGAGCCGGCAGCTTCGGCTCACGCCGCTCCTGCCCGGTGCATACGTCGCGGTGAAGGCGGTGGCCGCGCTGACCCTGTCCCTCGTAGCCGTCATTGCCCAGTTCACCATTGGTGCCCTGGCCGGGGTCACCATGGACGCCGGGATTTGGCTCACGGCAGGGCTGGTGGCCTGGCTGGGATCCTTGGTCTTCGCGGCGCTGGGGCTGTTCATCGGATACCTGATGCCGAGCCAGAACGTCATGCAGATCCTCGGCCCGGCGCTCGCAATCCTGGCCATGCTCGGCGGCCTGTTCATGCCGATCGAGGTTATGGGGGAGACCTTCGGCGAGATCGCCAGGTTCACGCCGGCCTATGGGATCGGGCAGCTGGCCAGGAGCCCCATCACCGGTGAATTCGACTGGGCCTGGATCGTTAATGTGGTCCTTTGGCTGACCATCTTCGCCGCCGGAGCCGCCATGGCCTTCCGCCGCGACACGAAGCGCGTCTGAGCGGGATCGGGGACCAGCGGCCATGGCGTTGCGGCATGGACAGGGTGGGGACCGGGCCGCGGCGCCCAGAAACGGTGCCCTAGGGTGGGAACCATGAGTACCGGGACCAGCCACGGCACCACCACGGGTGCCACTGCCCGCGGGGCCTTCCTCGGCAGTGCGGACAGCGCAATCACGTCCCGAGGCATCCTGTTCCGCGGGCGCGGACCGCGCGGCTGGCTTGTCGGCGCGGGGTTCTCGATCCTCCTGTGGGCCTGGCCCACCTGGAACCTCGTGTGGTCCGTGGACGAGCCGGCCATCTGGAAAGCAGCGTCCTCTGCGTCGCTGATCGCGTTCTTTGCCGCGTACGCCGTCCTTCCCCAGGTCAGCTGGCATAGGGGCGTGCGTGCTGGCCTGGCGTCCGTATGCATCTTGGTGGCCCTGAACGTGGCAATCATTGCCCTGGTGGGAACTGAGGCGTTGTGGACGTGGCCGTTCCTCTCCTGTGCTATCGCCATGACGGCTCTCCCACGGCGCCTGGACCTCGTCCTGATCTTCGTTTTGTCCGCAGTGTCCCTAGCTACGCAGTTGCTGATCGTGCATCCGGAGCAGGCGTTCACCCAGCCGGCGATCGTGCTGTCCTTGGGGCTGATGATGTCAGCGTTTGCCAGGCTGATCCGGCAGACGGCCCGTCTCCGGGCGGCGCAGAGCGAACTGGCGGACACCGCCGTCGCCGCCGAGCGCAGCAGGATGGCCCGGGATATGCACGACATCCTGGGCCACTCCCTCACGGTGATCGCTGTCAAGGCCGAGCTGGCCGGGCGGATGCTGGACATGGCGCCTGGGGATCCGGCCAGGGACAGGGCCGCTGCTGAGATCACGGCGGTCCAGGACCTCGCCCGTGGTGCGCTCGCCGATATTCGCGCCACGCTGGGAGGATACCGGGGCGTCAACGTGCTTGCCGAGCTCGCCGCGGCAAGGAGCGCCTTGGACTCGGCAGGGATTGACGCTGAACTTCCGGGGACTGCGGAGCAGGTACCTGCGCGACACCGTGAGCTCTTCGGCTGGGTGCTGCGCGAAGGAATCACCAACGTGCTGCGGCACTCCGGTGCATCGCGCTGCCGTGTGCGCCTGACGGCGTCGACAGTCGTGGTGGAAGACGACGGCGTTGGCCCCGTTTCGGGTGGTACTTCCGGAAATGGACTGGCCGGCATCCGGGAGCGGGTGGCTGCTACCGGGGGAACGGTCAGTATTGGCCAAAGTGACCTGGGAGGGTTCAGATTGGCGGTTGACGTATGAGCATTCGATTGGTGATCGCGGACGATCAGGCGCTGGTTCGCGGCGCCCTCGCCGCTTTATTGGGCCTGGAGCCGGACATCGAGGTGGTCGCTGAACTGGGTGACGGAGCGGGAGTGGCGGCCGCCGTCGTGGAGCACTCCGCCGATGTGGCGATGCTCGACGTGGAGATGCCCGGCCTCGACGGGATCAGCGCGGCTGCAGCGGTGCGGAAGGCGGCGCCGGACTGCCGGGTCCTCATGGTCACCACCTTCGGCCGGCCGGGCTATCTTAAGCGCGCCATGCAGGCGGGCGCCTCCGGGTTTGTCGTTAAGGACACCCCCGCGCGGCAACTGGCTGAAGCTGTGCGCCGCACGCACATGGGGCTCCGGGTGGTTGATCCGGTGCTCGCTGCCGAGTCACTGACCTCGGGGGACAGCCCCCTCACCGAGAGGGAGGCGGAGGTACTGAGGGCCGCGTCGAAAGGCGGTACGGTCGCCGACATCGCCAGGGCAGCCATCCTGTCCGAAGGGACAGTCCGGAACTACCTGTCTGCCGCGATGGCCAAGACCGGCGGGCGGACCAGATCCGAGGCCGTACGGATCGCCGAGGAGAACGGCTGGTTGCTCTAGGCGCATCAACATTCAGGCGCCGGCTCGGGCAGGACAGGCCGGCGCCCGATTTGCCCCGCTTTGCGACAATGGACAGGTGACTGTTGTAGCAACGCCTCCCGCCCCCAAGCTGGAACTCCCGCCCCTGAAACTGGGCCCCATCACGGTGGACACCCCCGTGATCCTGGCTCCCATGGCCGGCATCACCAACTCCGCCTTCCGCAGGCTCTGCCGTGAATACGGCGGAGGCCTTTACGTGGCGGAGATGGTCACCTCGCGCGCCCTGGTGGAACGGACGCCGGAGTCCCTGCGCATCATCTCGCACGACGACGACGAAAAGGTCCGTTCAGTCCAGCTGTACGGTGTGGACCCGGTAACGGTGGGCCAGGCGGTGCGCATGCTGGTGGAAGAGGACCGCGCGGACCACATCGACCTGAACTTCGGCTGTCCCGTGCCCAAGGTCACGCGGCGCGGCGGCGGCTCGGCGCTGCCCTGGAAGATCGACCTCTTCACGTCCATTGTCCAGACGGCGGTCAAGGAGGCGTCCCGGGGCGGCGTGCCACTGACCATCAAGATGCGCAAAGGCATCGACGAAGACCACCTGACGTACCTCGACGCCGGCCGGATCGCCCGCGATTCCGGTGTTGCCGCCGTCGCACTCCACGGACGCACCGCGGCGCAGTTCTATTCGGGGCAGGCCGACTGGGCTGCGATTGCACGCCTGCGGGAAGCGCTGCCGGACATTCCCGTCCTGGGCAATGGGGACATCTGGTCTGCTGAGGACGCAGTCCGGATGGTCCGCGAAACCGGGGTTGACGGCGTGGTGGTAGGCCGCGGCTGCCAGGGGCGCCCATGGCTGTTCGGGGATTTGATGGCCGCCTTCGAAGGCAGTGATGAGCGGCACAAGCCAGCCCTGCGCCAGGTTGCGGAAGGCGTCTACCGCCACGCGCAACTGATGATCGAAACTTTCGGCGACGAAGGAAAGGCGCTCCGCGAGATTCGCAAGCACATGGCCTGGTACTTCAAGGGCTACGTCGTGGGCAGTGAACTCCGCACCAGGCTGGCCATGGTGTCCACACTGGCGATCCTGCGTGAGACCCTGGACCAGCTGGACCTCGATTCTCCCTATCCGGGCATCGACGCGGAGGGACCCCGGGGCCGTGCCGGATCTCCCAAGAAGCCGGCGCTGCCCAAGGACTGGCTGGACTCCCGCGCCCTGAACGCGGACCAATCGCGGGACATCTCGGCCGCCGAGTTGGACGTTTCCGGTGGCTGAGACCCGCACCACAGCAGCCGTACTGCCCGGTTACGAGGCCCATGATTCCGCCCGTTGGGTGGAAGAGCCGCCCAAGAACAACTACCGCTCCGATTTTGAGCGGGACCGTGCCCGGGTGCTGCACTCCTCGGCACTCCGGCGGCTCGGCGCCAAGACCCAGGTGGTGGCACCGGACACCGACGACTTTGTCCGTACGCGCCTGACCCACAGCCTCGAAGTGGCACAGGTGGGCCGCGAACTGGGCCGCGCGCTCGGCTGTGACCCGGATGTCGTTGACACCGCGTGCCTGAGCCATGACCTTGGCCACCCGCCCTTCGGGCACAACGGCGAGTCCGCCCTCAACGAGGTGGCACACGGTATCGGCGGGTTCGAGGGGAACGCCCAGACCCTCCGCCTGCTCACCCGGCTCGAGCCCAAGGTCCTGGCTTCTGACGGCCGGCCGGCCGGGCTTAACCTCACCCGCGCCAGCCTGGACGCTGCGGCGAAGTACCCGTGGTCCGCCCTGGAGGCTCCGGTGATCCACGGGCAGCGCACCAGCAAGTTCGGCGCCTACGAGGACGACCTGCCCATCTTCAACTGGATCAGGGAAGGTGCTCCTGAGCGCCGGTCCTGCCTTGAGGCCCAGGTCATGGACCTCGCGGACGACATTTCTTACTCCGTGCATGACGTCGAGGACGCGATCGTGGCCGGGCATTTCCAGCTGCGCTGGATGGACAACCCCGACCACCGCGCCCGCGTGGTGGGCTACGCCAAGCAGTGGTACCTCCCGCACAACGACCCCGCCGCCATCGACGCCGCCCTGGGCCGGCTCGAGGCAACCGACGTCTGGGTAAGGGAAGCCGACGGCAGCCGCAAATCCATGGCGGCCCTGAAAAACATGACCAGCCAGCTCATCGGCAGGTTCTGCCAGAGCGCCCTGGAAACCACCCGCGCCATGTACGGCCCGGAAAACCTCACCCGCTACAACGCGCAGCTCATGGTGCCGGATGAAACCATCATGGAAATCGCGGTGATGAAGGGCCTGGCCACCACGTTTGTGATGACCACCGAACACCGCCAGCCCATCTATGAGCGCCAGCGCGAAGTGCTGCACGCCTTGGTCACGGCGCTCAGCGCCACGGGGGACCGTCATCTGGAACCGATGTTCGCCGCTGACTGGCGGGACGCGGCCGACGACGGTGCCAGGCTCCGGGTGGTGATCGACCAGGTGGCCTCGCTGACGGACGGTTCCGCCCTGGCAATGTATGAGCGCCTGGTGGGCAGCCTGCCGTCGCTGTGGTGAAATTCATACCCGGCAGCCGGCCGTCGTCGTCCCTGACCTTCTTGTCACACCCCGGGGCTAGGATGGCTCTGTGGCTGGCCTGATCAAACGTGAAGATATCGACGAAGTACGCCAGCGCACGGACATCAAGGAAGTGGTTGACGGCTACGTCACGCTTAAAGGTGCCGGGCTGGGAACGTTCAAGGGACTGTGCCCTTTCCATGACGAGCGGTCGCCGTCGTTCACCGTCCGCCCGCAGGTGGGCAGGTACCACTGCTTTGGTTGCGGCGAGGACGGGGACGTCATCGCCTTTGTGCAGAAGCAGGACCACACGTCCTTCCAGGAAGCGGTGGAGAAACTGGCCGCCCGCATCGGCTACGAGCTCCGCTATGAAGACGGCGGCACGGGGCCCAACAGGGAAGAGGTTGGCAGGCGCCAGCGTCTCCTGGACGCCCACAAGATCGCCGACGAGTTCTTCCGCGCCCAGCTGCTGACACCCGGCGCCGCAGAGGGCCGAACGTTCCTGCACGGCCGCGGCTTTGACCGTGCCGCCGCCGAGCAATTCGGTGTGGGCTACGCGCCGCAGGGCTGGGACGCGCTGCTCAAGCACCTCCGGGGCAGGGGCTTCACGGACCAGGAGCTCAAGCTCACGGGCATGTTTTCCGAAGGCAACCGGGGCATTTACGACCGTTTCCGGGGCCGCCTCATCTGGCCCATCCGCGACATCGCCGGCGACACCATCGGTTTCGGAGCCCGCAAGCTCTACGAGGACGACCAGGGCCCCAAGTACCTCAACACCCCCGAAACAACGCTCTACAAGAAGTCGCAAGTCCTCTATGGGATCGACCTCGCCAAGCGGAGCATCGCGAAGGACCGCCAATTGGTGGTCGTCGAGGGCTACACCGACGTCATGGCCTGCCATCTCGCGGGAATTCCGACGGCGGTGGCCACCTGCGGCACCGCATTCGGCACCGAGCACATCAAGATCGCCCGCCGCCTGCTGTCCGACGACGGTACCGGGGGAGAGGTCATCTTCACCTTCGACGGCGACGCCGCCGGACAGAAGGCGGCCCTGCGGGCGTTCGATGAGGACCAGCGCTTCACCGCGCAAACCTATGTGGCCGTGGAACCGACCGGTGCCGATCCCTGTGATCTCCGGCAAAGCAAGGGCGACGAGGCGGTGCATGCCTTGGTTCAGTCGCGTCGGCCCCTGTTCGAATTTGCCATCCGCACCACACTCAAGCAGTTCAACCTGGACACGGTGGAAGGCCGGGTGCAGGGCCTGAAAGCTTCGGTGCCGGTAGTTGCAGCTATCAGGGATGCGTCCACGAGGACGGGCTATTGCCAGGCGCTGACAGGCTGGTTGGGGATGCCAGATCCCAACGAGGTACTGCGGATGGTGACGGCGGCAGTCAAACGAGGAGACCACGCACCGGCCCAGGGGCGCTCCGCAGCCGGAACCGAGCCTCCCGTGAGGCCCGCGCAGCCCGGCGGCCCCGGTGTGGCCGCGGGACCGGCGTCGGGCGTCCTGCCGTCCTATCACCGTCCCGACCCACGCGACCCTGTGGCCTCCATGGAGCGCCAGGCGCTGGAGGTGGCGCTGCAGGAGCCTGCCCTCCTGGGCGGCGGCATCTGGGAGCGTTTCTCGGCTGCGCGGTTCGCCACTCCGGCATTCCAGGCGGTCCACGACGCTATGCGCGCCTCGGGGCCGGGCCTGACCGGTGACCCTGTCCGCTGGGTGGAGCAGGTCATGCATGAAGTACCGGAACCGCTCCGCCCGCTGGTTTCCGAGCTCGCCGTGGTCCCCCTCCCCGCCAGCACTGCTGAGGCCGTCCAGAAGTACTGCAAGGACATCCTGGCGCGGCTGTTCGAACTGCAGATAACGCGGGTGAAGGCGGACAAGATGGGCCAGTTGCAGCGGCTGGATCCTGCGGCTGATCCGGAGGAGTTCCAGCGGCTGAACAGGGAACTGATGATGCTGGAGATGGAGCGCCGGGCGCTGCGCTCCGACGCCTAGGGCCCGCCGGTGCGGCAGGGCAGGAGCAGTCCCGCGGCCAACGATTTCGTTTCCCGATTTCACTTCCCGATTTCACTTCCCTCCGGGGGCTTGCTAGGCTGGTACCCGCTTCATTCCTCCTTAGCTCAATTGGCAGAGCATTCGACTGTTAATCGAAGGGTTGCTGGTTCAAGTCCAGCAGGAGGAGCGCGCAGTCCCCGTTCCGGACCTCCGGAACGGGGACTTTTTTATACCCCAGGCGGGTATTTTCCCGCCGCCGGACGCCGATTTCCCATAGCCGGGAAACCTTTGCTAAAGTCATACCTGCTTCATTCCTCCTTAGCTCAATTGGCAGAGCATTCGACTGTTAATCGAAGGGTTGCTGGTTCAAGTCCAGCAGGAGGAGCAACCCAACAAGATCCCCGTCCTCCAGTGTGAGGTCGGGGATCTTTGCTTTGGGTGTTCTGGGCTGCTTCCGTGGTTATCGCCTGCGGCTGTTACCTCGGGAGGAACTCAGACGAAGTCCATCTCGACCTGCAGGAAGCGCTCCGCCTCGGCGATCGCCGCCAGGAAGGCCTCACGTTCCGTGGGGGATTTGCGCGGCTCGCGGGGATGCCATTCATGCGGTGCCGAGTGCACGCGGACAAAGCCGGAGCCGGGCGGGGCGTAGAAGATGCCGAAGCGCTGCACGGGCCACTCAGGCGAGGTTTCCGGGGCTACCAGCAGGGCTGCGTTGAACGCGGGGTTGAACCATTGGGCGATGGGCCTCCGCCTGTCCTCCGTGAACAATCCGGCGGCGTAGAGCGCCGCGGACTGCTGACCGGTCTGGGCGCACAACCGATCCCACCACAGAGGCAAAATTCCGGAGTCGCACCGTTGCCACGTGGCCGGGAGCGGCGGTTGGTCCTGCCAGCTGGGCACGGAATCATTTTATCGCTCTAATGGTCCAGGGCGGCAGTGGTAGCCGGGCGGACAGGCCACAGCGGCATTGCTTCGCTGAGGATGATCAGGCGGTCAGCGGAGGTTCCAGGGACCCGGGTTGATCCGGTACAGCAGGGCCGAGCCTGCCAGCGTCCCCAGGATGATCCCGATAGCAGGGTTTCCCAGGGTCCGCCCCGCGAAATAGCCCACGACGGCGCCCAGCACCGCCCCGAGGAAGAGTCCCCGCCGGTTCCGGTGCGGTTTGCGTTTCATCGTCCCACCCTAGTGAATGGACGGGACGGTGCGGGGCCGGACCACCAGCCACAAGGCAGTGATCGACAGCAGGATGCAGGCTGCCTGGACTGCGCCCATCGGTGTGGCGCTCTGGATTCCGAGCCACCCCACCACCGGCGAAATCAGTCCGGCCATCAGGAACGTAGCGGCGCCCAGCAGGGAAGCTGCCGTTCCGGCTTGGGCGCCGTGGCTGGCCAGCGCCAGGACCTGAACGCAGGGAAACGTGAAGCCGGTGCCCAGGATGTAGAACCACAGCGGTACCAAGACGCCCCACAGTCCCAGGCCCAGCTGGTCAAAAATCACGATCAGCACAGCCATCAGGAACATCCAGGCGGTGGAACAGGCGAGGATCCATTGCGGCGGCACACGCTTGATCAGCCTCGAGCTGGTCTGTACGCCGCCGACAATACCAAGCGAGTTAATGCCGAACAGGAGTCCGTATTGCTGCGGGGAGAAACCGAAGACGTTCTGGAACAGGAACGGCGATGCCGAAAGGTATGTGAACAGGCCGGCGAAGTTCATCCCGCCCAGGAGCAGAAGGCCCACGAAGATCCGGTCGGTGAAGAGAACCTTGTAGCGCTGGCGGGCCGTCATGCCGGACTGGTTGCGCTTTTCAGGAGGCAGGGTTTCGCGGACCAGGAAGAGCGCGGAAACGATCACTAGCGTGCCGTATGAGGCGAGGAACACAAAAATCCCGGGCCAGGGCATCACCAGGAGGAGCTGCGATCCGATGACCGGTGCCAGGATCGGCGCCAGGCCATTCACGAGCGCCATCCGGGAGAACATCCGGACCATCGCGTACCCCGAGAAGAGGTCCCGGACCATGGCCATGGCCACCACGCCGCCGCCGGCAGCGCCGATTCCCATCAGGACCCGGAATAGCCCCAAGCTGGCAATGTCGGTGGAGAGTGCGGCCCCCACAGAGGCAGCGATATGCAGCGCCGTGGCCAGGATCAGCGGACGCCGTCGGCCGAACTTGTCGCTGAAGGGACCAACCACCAGTTGGCCCAGGGCAAAGCCCACCGTGGTTCCGGCGAGAGTCAGCTGGACCTGGGCTTCGGACACTCCCAGGCTGGTTTCCAGCGCGGGAAAAGCCGGGAGGTACAGGTCGATCGTGAAGGGACCCAAAGCGGTGAGCGCGCCGAGCAGGAGGATGTACAGGAGTTTCCGGCGGCGGCTCAGTAAGTCGCCGGGATTGGGGTGAATGGTCACGGAGAACAATCCTAGGCCCGAATGGACCTTCTTTTACAGCGTTGGAGGGCACGCCGCACGGTATGCCCCGAAGTTCGGCCTGAACCTGAATGATAGTTTTGTGGCGGGGACTGTGCTGGCGCACTCTCCCGCAGGACACGTAAGCCGAATCGACCATGTAACCAGTAAGGCGGAACCGATGAGCGGACGTCACAGCGGGCGGACCAGCCAGGGGCTGCGCATCATCGCGCTGCCCAGGACGCTTAAGCTTCTTTTCCGGCTGGCCCCTCGCCAGCTCAATGATGAGATCGCCCTCGCCAAAGTCGAGATCAAACGCAAAGGCATCCAGCTGGGCGTGGCAGCGGCGTTCTTCGCCGTGGCCCTTATTTTTGTCGCCTTCCTGGTGGTTGGGCTCATTGTGGCCGCCATCATGGGTCTCGCCACCATCATGCCGGCGTGGCTGGCTGCACTGCTGGTCAGTGCGGCGTTCTTGCTCATCGCCCTGATCGGTGCACTGATCGGCCTCCGGAAATTCAAGAAGGCCATGCCACTGGTGCCGGAGGAGGCCATTCGGGGGATCAAGCACGACCTGGGGATCGCCAAAGAGGGCTCGGACTTCAATGCCGCCCTCCTCGATCCCGCAAGCCCGGAAGCGAAGGCCGCCAAGGCCGCCAAGGATGAAGCTGCGGCGAAGGCCAGGGCCGAGAAGCAGGCAAAGGCAGAGGCCCACGACAAAGAGTTCCCGCATGCGTCCGAACCTGAACTGCACCGTCGCCTGAACCTGCGACGCCGCCACCTCGGCGAGGTCCGCGACGAGCTGGACACGGAACTCGACGTCAAGGCCCAGGCCCGGTACGTGATGGGAGCGGCCCAGGACCAGCTAAAAGAGGGGCAGTTGCTGGTGAACCGTGCCAAGGCACTCGCGGGACAAAAGATTGCCTCAATGAACGAAGCCACGGCCCGCCCAGAAGTACGCTGGAAGCCGCTGGCAGCCTTTGCTGCCGCAACCACCGTGTTTGTGGTGCTGCTACGTAAGCTCCTCAAAAACCAATAAGGCACAGCGGCCGCCGGACGGTGTTCTGTCCAACGGCCGGGACTCCGCTTTACTCACAATAGGAATAACGCACGCCCTCAGGGGCAGCGGGAAGAAGGGGGGACGGGATGAGGTTTATCGGTGCTGGCTCCCGTCCGGGGCGCCCGCAGGTTGCTCGCGACCTTGTTTTCACCGTCCCCAACATGCTCACCGTGCTGCGCTTCATGGGAGTGCCGCTCTTCATCTGGCTGGTCCTGGCAGGGAAGGAATTCGGCTTCGCGGTGGTGGTGCTGGCAGTCATGGCCGGCACGGACTGGGTTGACGGTTACGTGGCCCGCCGTTTCGACCAGGCCTCCAACCTGGGCCGCATCATGGATCCCGTCGCGGACCGCCTGGCGCTGATAGCCGTCGCGGTCACCTTGGTGATCGCCGGCGTCGTGAACTGGCTATACCTGGCAGCGCTGGTGGTCCCGGACGCCGTCCTGCTGGTGCTGACGCTGTCCTACTTCGGCAGCCATCCGGACTTGCCGGTAAGTCTCATAGGGAAGATCCGTACCGGGCTCCTGCTCCTGGGGACACCGCTGCTGGTCCTGTCGCGGTTGGATTCCGCCTTTTCCGATGCACTGTATGTTGCTGCCTGGATCGTGCTGGGGCTTGGCCTGGCGGGGCACTGGATTGCAGCCTACAACTATTTCTGGGCCATCCTGCGGAAGGGCAGGATGCGCTCACATCACGACGGCGGGACCGGCTGATGATGTGGATCGCAGTCCTGTTGGCGGTGCTTGGCGCATTTTTTCTAGCCTTCGGCGCGCAGCGGCAGGGGAGTGCCGTCAAGGCAGATACCGGTGGGCTCGGACTGAGCTCCAACGGCTTCTTCCGCCTGCTCCGGAACCCGCGCTGGTTGCTCGGCGTCCTCTTGCTGTGTACTGGAATGGGCCTGAACGCCGTTGCACTGGTGTCCGCGCCGCTGACTGTTGTCCAGCCCATCGGCGCCATAGCCCTGGTCATCACCACTGTGGTCAACGCACGGGACCAGGACCTGACGATCAACCGGGCCACCGTGGTGGCCATTTCCGCCTGCGTCACCGGCTCCGCCCTGTTCGTGCTCCTTGCCGTCTTTGTGACCCAGGAGAACCACCACGTCAGCCAGGAGGACGAGCTCACCATCGTTCTGCTCCTTGCCCTTGCCGTTGGCGTGTTCGGCACCTTGGCAGCCATGTTCAGGCACCGGTTGAGTGCGTTTGTCTACATCCTCGGGGCCGGTGTCCTGTTCGGCTTTGTGGCTGTCCTGACCCGCATCATCGGCAAGCATCTGCTCGACCCGAACGGCCTGTTGTTGCTCAATGTGCAGTGGTACACACTGGTGGCCATCGTAGCCGCGGGCGGGCTCGGTTCCTGGTTCGTGCAAAACGCCTATTCGGGCGGCCCACCGGACCTGGTCATCGCCGGCCTCACGGTTATCGATCCGATTGTGGGCATCGCCATCGGCATCGTAATCCTGGGCGAACTCCGGCCGGACGTCCACGCCGTGATGGCGATTGCCATGGCTACGGCTGCTTCCCTTGCTATCGTTGGGGTGATCGCCCTCTCCAGGCACCATCCCGAGGTCACCAAGCGCAGGAAGGACGCGAGGAAGGCTGCGGGCAGGGCATCCCACTAGCCATTCCCATTAAACCGATCTTCACTAAGAGGCCCGGCGCCACGGTGCCAGCGGCCAACCAGTGCGGTCAGCGTCAGCTGGCCGCGCCGTGACCATCAGGAGCTCTCCACGTGACAACGCCCGCTGACCAGCGACCCCTGACCATCCTGATCGCCGCGGACACATATCCGCCACACCTCAACGGAGCCGCCCAGTTCGGCTATCGCCTGGCCAAGGGAATGACAGGCCGCGGGCACAACGTGCACGTGCTGGCCTGCCGTGCAGACAACGGCAAGAGCTTTACCGAGTTCCGTTCCGAGGCCACCGTGCACCGGCTCCGCTCGCACGGGGTGTTCACCCACGAATACTTCCGCATCTGCTTTCCCTGGGAAATCAAGAGGGAAATAGGCCTCCTGTTCGACCGCATCCAGCCTGACGTGGTCCATATCCAGAGCCACTACATGATCGGCGAGTACGTCCTGTATGAGGCCGTGAAGCGGGGCATTCGGATCGTGGCGACCAACCACTTCATGCCGGAGAACCTCAATCCCTTCCTGCCGTTCCCGCAGTGGTTCAAGGACATCATCGGCCGGATCTCGTGGAAGGACATGGGCAAGGTCATGGGCCAGGCCGACGTCGTCACCACCCCCACCCCTCTGGCGGCAAAGGCCATGCACCAGCACGCCTTCCTGCGGAAGGTGCTTCCGCTGTCCAACGGCATCGACTCGTCGGCCTATGAACTGCAGCCCGGGGAGGTCATCGAAGCCCACCCGCATCCCACCGTGGTTTTCGTTGGACGCCTTGCCGAGGAAAAGCACGTGGACGTCCTGATCAAGGCGGTGTCCAAGACACCTCCCGAGTTGAACGTCCACCTCGAAATCGTGGGAGGCGGCGAGGTCCGCTCCGCCCTCGAAGCCCTGGTGGACAGGCTCGGCCTGAATGACAGGGTGAAGTTCCGGGGCCTGGCGAGCGACGACGAACTCCGCGAGACCTACATTAAGGCGGATTTGTTCTGCATGCCGGGAACTGCCGAGCTGCAGTCTCTTGTCACGCTCGAGGCCATGTCCGCGTCGACGCCCGTGCTGCTCGCTGATGCGATGGCACTGCCGCATCTGGTGCGCGACGGGGAAAACGGCTATCTGTTCAAACCGAATGACAGTGACGATTTGGCATCGAAGATCACCAGGATCCTGGAGCTGCCGCCGGAGGAGCGCGCCGCTATGGGCAAAGCCAGCAGGCGGATGGTGGAACCGCACAGCATCCAGGGGACACTGCAGACCTTCGAGGATCTTTACCGGGGAGCCGGCTTCGAGGACAAGGTGGTCTGAAGGCATTCCGCGGTTTGCTAGAGTGTTTTTGCCCCACGGGAGCCGAAGTCCTTCACCGGACCGGCCCGGTAGGGCACACGGGGCTATAGCTCAGCTGGTTAGAGCGCGGGACTCATAATCCTAAGGTCCTCGGTTCAAGTCCGAGTAGCCCTACGAGGAACGAGCCCTCGATCTGCGGGAAACGCAGATCGGGGGCTCTCTTGTTTTGAAGTTCGTAGGTAAGTCCTCCAGCGGAAACCCACCGGATTCATACATCGCTGTCTTCGGCGCGCCGCTTCACCCAACCCGCCCACAGCGGGCGCGAAGCAAATCGGTATGCCTACGCAGGCTCTTACCTGGATTCTTCTCAATCGCATTTTCTGGGTCGATTCGGGGTTCGCAGCGGCTGTCGGTGGGTTAGGACACGGAGTACGTCAGCGTTGCAGTGTAGCTGTCCACCACGACGTCATTTGGCACCGGAACCGTCAGGTCTGCGTTCCAGGTTGCCGTGTTGTTGCCGGAGAGACCCGTGGCAGTCTGCACAATCCTGGGCGTGGTTGGATTGGTTGCCGTGGATGCCGTCACGGTTGCGGTGCCGGTGGTGGTTGCCGCGGCCGGGTTGTATGTGGCACCGGCGGAGGGAAGAGTAGATCCGGTCGCATCACCCCTGAAGTCGGTGAAGACAACAAAGGCGCTCCAGCCGGAAATTCCAGCGCGGCTATCGCTCACCTGATTGCCATACAGGGTGATGGAGGCAGTGGTGCCCGGATCGACCAGACCGAGAGAGGCAGATGCCGGGGCTGAACTGAAACCAAGCGAACCTGACGAAATCACGATTGTGGTCAGGGTGTCCGCGGCGGAAGCAGGGAGCGAATGTCCCCCGGCGAGGGCGGCCGAGCAGAGCAGGATAAGTGCGGTCCGGATGATCCCTGCGGTGTGCCCTGGCGTGGCCCGAACAGCAAATGGTGCAGATAAACCAACGGTTGTGCCCATCATCAGCCCCCAAGCTTCCGGTACCCGTACCAGGGCCGCCACTCTGACGATCAACGGCAGCCAGCCAATGCAGCTGGCAGGCACAACGTTGCCAGATCAACATCTGGGCACGCACCAGAATCGATCAGTGTTTGATCAAGACCCCGCGCCGAGTGTCACAAATGGCCGGATTGATGAGGTTTCGGCCGGGGCAGTCACCGGAGCCGTCTGCGGATCCGCATCAGTATCTAGAGAACGGAGTGGGTGATCGTAGCGGAGTAGACGCCGGCGATGGCGCTGGCCGGGATTGCCACGTTGATCACAGGGTTCCAGGTAGCGGAGTTATCTCCGTTGATCCCGGTGGCTGAAACGGCAGGAACAACTTCGGCGAGGCCAGCGGGATCATTTGCTGTATAGGTCGCGGTGCCCACTTTGGTGATGGGCCCCGCGGCGTAGCCGACCGCGCCGGCGGGGATGGCATCTCCGGCCGGCGTGGCGAAGGGGGTGGAAGTGACGCTCGCGACCCAGCCTGAACCGGCAGATGCATGGCGCCTGTCATTTACCTGCACCTGCCCCAATGCGCCGCTGATGATCCCTCCATTAACGGTGGGGGGACCGGAGCCGAGGTTGCCGGCGTCTGTGGGGGCGGTAATCGAAAGTCCGCCGCCCAGCACGGTGAGGTTTTGGGTTGCGGTGCCGGTGTTGCCGGCCGGGTCCGTTACTGAGGCCTGGACGGTGTACGGGCCCTCTGTAAGGGGTGCCGCTGTGACTGCCCAGGTGCCGCCGGTTTGGACCGTTGTGGTCAGTGTCTGTCCGGCAACGGTCACGGTGACTGCAGTTCCGGGGGCCGCGTCGGTGGTGCCGGTGATGGTGGGGGTTGCATCGTTGGTCGAGACGGTCGCGCCGCCGGTGATGGTCACGGTCGGGTCCGTGACGGTGGTGATGGTATTGCCGGCCAGGGTGACTGTGTCGCGGGAGAGCGCGCGGCCGGTGAGGGTTCCGCCGGCGCCGATGGTGATGGCGCCGGTGGCCATGATTGTTCCGGTGAAGGATGATGATGCGCCGGTTCCTGCGGCGCCGAGGACCTGCCAGAAGATGTGGGGTGCCTTCGCGCCGTTGATCAGGTTGATGTTGCTGGCGGCGGCTGTGTTGAGGGCGGCGTCGACCTGGAAGATGAAGACGGCGTTCGGGTCGTCCTGGCCGTCCAGGGTCATGGTCCCGGTCAGGGCGAAGGCTGCTGCGGTGTGGTAGATGCCGGGGGTGTATGTCCGGCCGTTGTTGTCTCCGGCGAAGTTTCCTGTCTGGGTGCGTCCGGCTGCGTTGTTGTAGGCGCTGAGGAGGTCGGTCTGTGCCTGGGCTGCGTCGTCCCCGGTGCGAATGGTGCCGGTGACATTTCCGGGCGGGAACCCGACGACGGCGGTGCCGGGGCTCACGCCGAGGTCCCCACTGATGGTGGTCGCGCCGGTACTTGTCACCATCGTTCCGGCCAGCACTGAGTACATCCCAGCAGCACCCAACCCCACCGGAGGGATGATCGTGTCCACAGTAAGGGCCTGGGTTGCGGTCCCGGTGTTCCCGGCTGCATCGGTTATCGACGCCAACACGGTATGTGGCCCGTTCGCCAATGTTGCGGTTGTCACGGCCCAGGTACCGCCGGACTGGACTGGTGAGGTCAGCGTTTGCCCGTCAACTGAGACCGTCACTGTGGACCCGGTGATGGCATCAGTAGTCCCGGCGATCGTGGGCGTGGCCGTGTCGTCGTTTTCGCCGCCCCTCCGTCGATGGCCACCACCGGGACTGAGGTATCTATGGTGAGAGTTTGGGCTGCGGCACCAGTGAACCCCGCCGCATTGGTTATTGAGGCCATTACTGTGTGGGCGCCGTCGGGGAGTGTTTCTGCCGTGACTGCCCAGGTGCCGCCGGTTTGGACCGTTGTGGTCAGTGTCTAGGCAGGGCGCTGGACATCACCGGTAATTTGACTCTCTCCAGGGGCCCCGGCGGGATAGCGGCCGGCCCCTTCGGAGCGCAAAAGGCCCTGACCCTGGCCCCCGGACGAGACGGGACCGTTGTCACCACCCTCGATCGGGCACTTCCTAACGGGCCCTGGAACGCCCAGCTGCAACTCAAAAGCGGACTGGTTGAACGCGAAGCCGCGGCCAGCATCACTTTTCCGGACGCTGGTCAGGGCGAAACTGTAGAACCTCCCCAGGAGGCTGGCTTCCCTTGGACGGCTCTGGGCGCCGGGGTGGCAGTCCTGTTCATCGTTGCCGCACTGCTGTGGTCGTGGCTTCGCCGGCGGAACACGGCCGAAACCCGGGCCTGAAAGAAGCACTTCATTCCGTGCATGCTGCTGTGAATCAGGCCTTAGGCGTTTCGATGGACCTCTGCAGGTCATTGTTCCTCACAGAGACTCGGATCAGAGTGCTCATTGCTCACGGGACCCACCGTTTCAGGATGGCAAAAGCATCGCGCCCCGTCGGCGGGGGCAGCTGTTGCGCCAGGACTGTGCCGTGAGGGACAAACGAGTCGTTGTTCGAAGTTCCTGAATTCAGATCCGAGTAGCCCTACACAATTCCTGCGACAGGGAAACCGCGACCGGCGTCGAGCGCCGGCCGCGGTTTTTTGTCTTCCGGTTTCTTGTGCATTCGGCCGGCATTACGGTAAGTTACTGACGAGTAACATACCGCGGGCGCCGCCCCGCCCCTAGTCCGCCACTGCTGATCTCTTGCGAGGGAACCATGTCCACTGCCGCTATTGACATCAATAACCTTCCGTACGCCGACGGTGACTTTTTTGCGTTCGAGCAGCTGCTCACCGGGAAGGAGCAGGACCGGCTCGCGGAGATCCGCGGATTCCTGGCCCGCGAAGTGCGTCCGATCGCTGTGGACTGTTGGAACCGGGGCGAATTTCCGATGGACCTCATTCCCAAGCTCGCCGAAATCGACCTGGTCAGTCCGGTCAGGCGGCAGGGCCATTCCAACCTGTTCGCCGGACTTGTCCATGCCGAGGCAACCCGCGCGGACACGTCCATCGCCACCTTTATGGGCGTCCATGACGGCCTGTTCACCGGTTCCATCGAGGCACTTGCCTCGCCGGAGCAGCAGGAAGCCTGGCTTCCGGACATCTACTCGCTGAAGAAAATCGGTGCCTTCGGGCTGACAGAGCCGCTGGGCGGTTCCGATGTGGCCGGAGGAACCCGCACGACGGCCCGGCGCGACGGCGATACCTGGATTCTCAACGGCGCCAAGCGCTGGATCGGCAACGCCACGTTCTCGGACTGGGTGGTTATCTACGCCCGGGACCTGGCCGACAACCAGGTCAAAGGCTTCCTCGTGGATACGGGCCTTCCAGGCTTCAGCGCAACGAAGATCGAAAACAAGATCTCCCTGCGTACCGTACAGAACGCGGACATCGTCCTGGAGAACGTGGTGGTTCCTGACTTCTTCAAGCTGGCCAATGCCAACAGCTTCCGTGACACCAACAAGGTCCTGAAAGTCACCCGCCTGGCCGTTGCCTGGCAGGCAGTGGGCCAGCAGTTGGCCGCCTTCGACGTGGCCCGGCGCTACGCAGTGGAGCGGCACCAGTTCGGCCGTCCGCTGGCGTCATTCCAGCTGGTCCAAAGCCAGTTGGTGCAGATACTTGGCAATGCCGTCAGCTCCATGGGGATGATGGTCCGGCTTTCCCAGCTTGAGGACGCCGGGCAGGCAAAGGACGAACAGTCCGCCCTCGCCAAGGCATTCACGACAGCCCGGATGCGTGAAAGTGTCGCGATTGGCCGCAGCCTCCTGGGCGGGAACGGCATCGTGACCGACTTCGAGATGGCCAAGATCTTCGCCGATGCGGAAGCCATCTACTCCTACGAAGGAACCCACGAGGTCAACACCCTGGTGACAGGCCGGGCGATCACGGGCATATCGGCCATCGTCTAACGTCGAACCCCCGCGCGTTATGGGGGACCTGTGATGGGCAGGAGGATTGACGGGCGGAGGTCCAGCACGAATTCCAGCGGATTGACGTAGTCATCACCCCGCCTCACTCCCCAGTGGACGCAGGTGACGGTTTCGCAGTGGCCCGGCAGCAAGGTGCCGATAGTGTCGCCCTTCGCCACCATGTCCCCGGCGGTCAATGGGCTCTCGACGGGCTCGAAGCTGCTGCGGAGGCCGTTCCCGTGATCGATGGTGATCACCGGCCGGTCCACCACCACTCCCGCAAAGCTCACAGTGCCGGCCTCCGGCGAGGTGACCGGTACGCCGTCGTGCGATGCCCTCAGGTCCACGCCGCGGTGGCCGCTCATCCACGGCTTGTCCGGCGGGTCAAAGGACCGGACAACTGCAGGCTTCGGGGAGACCGGCCACTCCCAGTTTTGCCACGGGGCGGCATGGGGCGTGCCGGTGGCATAGGCAGCCGCGGGCCGGGCACGCGGTGCGGACATCACTTCCCCGGCGGGGGTCACGGATGCCGGGAGCAGAAGCAGTGCGGCGAGGAGGGCGGATGCTTTCATCTGCCCAGCATGGCGGGACGTGCCGAAGCCCGGCAGCGCCGTTCTTTGCCATGTGGAAAACCCGTCCCGGCCGGAGGTGAAGGGGGCTGGAGCTGTCCGTCGGCAGGAAGCGCCTGTAGTACACTTGGTGGAGCAGTTTGCTGCGCCCTCAACGCTTTTCGAATCACCGGTTTGTATCAAGGTATACACCTAGGTAGGAACCGCATGACCGGCCTGCGTCAGCACGTCTCATTCAGAAGTGTGGGGGAGCGGTAGCTGACTACGCGCATCCAGCCCTCCAATTCCGAAGCCCCAGGCTTCGTTTGAGGAGGATTGTGCCTCTTGCGGTCAGGGCTTCATGGTCCTGATGAGGGCGCAAAGGATGCCAGGAGCACGGCCCGCCTTGGGCCACGCTAAACAACCGTCAACTATTGGCAGGGTAAGAGGGCCTCCGGGCCTTCTCATGAATGACCTGCCGGAAGGAGCGCCGGCATGCCCGTCGTAACTATGCGCCAGCTGCTTGACAGCGGCGTCCACTTTGGACACCAGACCCGCCGTTGGAACCCGAAGATGAAGCGGTTCATCTTCACGGAACGCAACGGTATCTACATCATTGACCTGCAGCAGTCGCTGTCTTACATCGACCGCGCCTTCGAGTTCGTGAAGGCCACCGTCGCACACGGCGGCACCGTTCTCTTCGTCGGCACCAAGAAGCAGGCTCAGGAAGCAATTGCTGAGCAGGCTACCCGCGTTGGCCAGCCGTACGTGAACCAGCGCTGGCTCGGCGGTATGCTGACCAACTTCCAGACTGTTTCCAAGCGCATCCAGCGCATGAAGGAACTGGAAGAGATCGACTTCGACGACGTCGCCGGTTCCGCGTACACCAAGAAGGAACTGCTGCTCCTTCGCCGCGAACTCACCAAGCTTGAGACCAACCTCGGCGGTATCCGCAACCTGACCAAGGCGCCTTCAGTGCTCTGGATCGTGGACACCAAGAAGGAACACCTTGCTGTCGACGAGGCCAAGAAGCTGAACATCCCGGTGGTGGCCATCCTGGACACCAACTGTGATCCTGACGAAGTCGACTTCCCGATCCCGGGCAACGACGACGCCATCCGCTCCGTGAACCTGCTCACCCGCGTGGTCGCTGACGCTGTTGCCGAGGGCCTCATCGCCCGGAACCAGCGCGCCACCGGCACCACGGAAGCTCCGGAAGAGCCGCTGGCCGAATGGGAGCGCGAGCTCCTCGAAGGCAGCAAGGCTGAAGAGGCTGCTGCAGCTCCCGCTGAAGAAGCTGCTCCGGTTGCTGAAGAAGCTGCTCCGGTTGCTGAGGAAGCCCCGGCTGCTCCGGCTGCTGAGGAAACGCCGGCCGCCGACGCCGACAAGTAACAAGTAAATCCGGATTTTCTTGCTCTGTTGCAGCGCAGGATCACCTGACAGGATGGCGGCTCACCTGGTGAGCCGCTGTCCTGTCGGTCCGTACACCACATAAATTTTCTAGACAGAGGGGTTCACATGGCGAACTACACTGCCGCTGATATCAAGGCTCTGCGCGAGCGCACCGGCGCCGGCATGATGGATGTCAAGAAGGCTCTTGACGAAGCCAACGGTGACGCCGAGAAGGCCATCGAAATCATCCGCATCAAAGGCCTGAAGGGCGCTACCAAGCGCGAAGGCCGCTCCACCGCTGAAGGCCTGGTGGCTGCCAAGGTCACCAACGGCGTCGGCGTAATGATTGAGGTCAACTGCGAGACTGACTTCGTTGCCAAGGCTGACAAGTTCATCCAGCTGGCCGACAAGGTCCTGGCCGTTGCTGTGGAGTCCGGCGCTGCCGACCTGGACACCCTGCTGGCCACCGACGTCGACGGCAAGCCGCTGTCCGAGGTCGTCGTCGAAGAGGGCGCCGTCCTGGGCGAAAAGGTTGTTGTCCGCCGTATCTCCCGTATCGAGGGTGGCACGGTTGACGCCTACCTGCACAAGACCTCCAAGGACCTTCCGGCCCAGGTGGGCGTGCTGTTTGCTGTCGACGGTGAAGGCGAAGCAGCTGCCACCGCCGCACACGACGTAGCCGTCCACGTTGCCGCCATGGCACCGAACTACCTGACCCGCGAAGACGTTCCGTCCGAGCTGGTCGAGTCCGAGCGTCGCATCGCCGAAGAGACCGCAAAGGCTGAAGGCAAGCCCGAGGCTGCCCTCACCAAGATTGTGGAAGGCCGCGTGACGGGCTTCTACAAGGGCGAGGTCCTGGTTGACCAGGCTTTCGCCAAGGACGCCAAGAAGTCCGTGGCGCAGGTCCTCGAAGAGGCCGGCGTCAAGGCAACCGCATTCACTCGTTTCCGCGTCGGCTCCTAGTCGCACGTGCAGGGGGTGGCCACTTCGGTGGCCGCCCCTTTTGCATGCAACGGCTAAACGTCAGATGAGACCTTTGGCCGCCCAGCACGATAACCTAGCTCAGAGTTCACAAACGGGAGGCACCATGGAAGCCGTCAACACTTCAGTCCAGCCGGAGAAGACCAGGCGCCGCGTTCTCCTCAAACTGTCCGGTGAGGTCTTCGGCGGGGGAAAGCTGGGCGTTGATCCCGAAACCGTCCGGGACGTTGCCAAACAGATCGCAGCCGCCGTCACGGAAGTGGAAGTTGCCATCGTCGTCGGCGGCGGTAATTTCTTCCGCGGCGCCGAACTCTCGCAGAGCGGCATGGACCGTTCGCGGGCAGACTACATGGGCATGCTCGGAACCGTCATGAACTGCCTGGCGCTGCAGGACTTCCTGGAGCAGGCCGGCGTTGAAACCCGGGTCCAGAGCGCCATCACCATGGGGCAGGTCGCCGAGGCCTACATTCCGCGCCGCGCCATCCGGCACATGGAGAAGGGCCGCGTCGTGATCTTCGGTGCCGGCGCCGGCCTCCCTTACTTCTCCACGGACACGGTGGCCGCCCAGCGGGCACTGGAAGTCCACGCGGACGTGGTGCTCATGGCCAAGAGCGGGGTGGACGCCGTCTACACCGCGGATCCCAAGACTGACCCCACGGCCGAGAGGCTGGACACGCTGAGCTACGACGACGCCCTGCGCCGCGACATCCGTGTCATGGACCAGACCGCGATGACCATGTGCAAGGACAACAACCTCTCCATGGTGGTCTTCGGAATGGAAGGTGAAGGGAACGTCACCCGCGCCATCCTCGGCGAAAAGCTGGGCACACTGGTGACCGCCTAGCTACAGCTAGGATGTTTTCAGGACGCTCCCTTCCCGGGCATTGGAACGGGGATGGAACCAGGAACACTGAACCACGATTTGTGCATGGACCCGGCATCCCGGACTGCACCAACTTCTGAGGAGAGACCGTGATCGAAGATACCTTGCTCGAAGCCGAGGACAAGATGGACAAGGCCGTTGAGGTCGCCAAGGAAGACTTCGCCTCAATCCGTACAGGGCGGGCCAATCCCGGCCTGTACAACAAGGTTCTGGTGGACTACTACGGCTCACCCACCCCACTGCAGCAGCTCGCGTCCTTCGCCATTCCCGATGCCCGGACGATCCTCATCACGCCGTTCGACAAGACCGCCCTGCGGGACATCGAACGCGCTCTCAGCGACTCCGAGGTCGGCGCCAACCCGTCCAACGACGGCAACGTCATCCGGATCACCATCCCGGACCTGACTCAGGAACGCCGCAAGGAATACGTCAAGATCGTCAAGACCAAGGGGGAGGACGCCAAGGTGTCCATCCGCAACATCCGGCGCAAGGCCAAGGAAACGCTGGACAGGCTGGTCAAGGACGGCGAAGCCGGCGAAGACGAAGGCAGCCGTGCAGAGAAGGAACTCGACGCCCTGACCAAATCCCATGTGGACGGCATCGACGAACTGCTCAAGCGCAAGGAAGCAGAGCTGCTCGAAGTTTGATGAGCCAGGCAGAGCAGGCCCCCGCACAAAGGGCGCGGACGAGGGGAAAGCAGCCCCGGAGCAACCCGACACCCAA
The DNA here is from genome assembly GCF_018613805.1 of Arthrobacter sp. ISL-48. Taxonomy (GTDB): domain Bacteria; phylum Actinomycetota; class Actinomycetes; order Actinomycetales; family Micrococcaceae; genus Arthrobacter. The sequence continues at coordinate 142,519 of NZ_JAGGPL010000001.1, read as the reverse complement.
GGCCGGCAGGAACCTGCCGGCGGCCACGGTGGTGGGGCTGGCAATGCTTATCGGGGTCCTTTGCGGACTGCTTTTCCTGCCGCTGGCCTTCGTTGCGATAACCACCGCCTTTGCCATCTTCGGAGTCTGGGAGATCTTCCGTGCCCTCGAGGCAAACGGGACCAGGATGCCCATTGTTCCGGTCATGACCGGGACCGTGGCCATGCCTTTCGCCGCCTACTTCGGCGGGCTCGAAAGCCTCCTTTTCGCCATGCTCCTCAGCTGTGTGGCGGTGCTCCTCTGGCGTTCGGTGGAAAGCGCGGCCGGATCGGCCAACAGCATTTTTGCCGGCGTGTTCACCCTCGGCTGGGTGCCGTTCTTCATCAGTTTTGCCGCCTTGCCGCTCCATGCTTCAGGAGGAGCTTCGCCGTTAGGCCTGTGGCCGGGCGGAACCGTGCCACCTGGGGCGTGGCAGGTGGCAGTGATGCTGCTCCTGGTGGTCTCAAATGACACCTTCGGCTACGTTGTGGGCGCGTCGCTGGGCAAGCACCCCATGGCGCCGAAAATCAGTCCGAAGAAGTCCTGGGAAGGATTCGCCGGCTCCATTGCCGGGGCCATGCTGATCGGCGTCCTGGCCAGCGTCTTCCTGCTGGGCAAGCCCTGGTGGGTGGGCGTGGTCCTGGCCGTCGGCCTTGTGGCGGCATCCACTGCCGGCGACCTCGCTGAGTCCATGGTCAAGCGCGAGCTGGGGATCAAGGATATGAGCAGCATCCTCCCCGGTCATGGCGGCGTGATGGACAGGCTGGACTCCATTGTGTTCGCTTCCCCGGTGGCGATTGTCCTCTACGGGTTCGTCGTAGGAGCCTGACGCGACCCCCAGCGCCAAGAGAACCCCGGGCGCCAATATACTGGTGCGAACACCGACCCCGCCGAAGATCATTGAAGGAACATAAAGTGGCAGTGGATTTCCAGCGGCAGATTCCCGCGTCCTTTGAACGCGTGCAGCGCAGCGAATACGGCTACAACGCCAAGCAGGTGGACCAGTTCCTCCAGCGCGCCCGCGTGTCCCTCGAGACGCCTAAGACGGCCATCGGCGCCATCGGGAGCGCCGACGTCCGTGCCGTCAGCTTCGATCCTGTGAAGGGCGGGTACTCGGCTGCCGTCGTGGACGCTGCCCTGGACAGGCTCGAGGACGCCTTCGCCCGCCGCGAGCGGGACGAACTGATTGCCGCCCGCGGCGAGGAAGCATGGCTGCGCGACATCGGACAACTCTCCGGCATCCTCCGCGGACGGCTGCACAGGCCCGACGGCGAGCGCTTCCGCCGCCCGTCGAAGAAGAAGGTCCGCAGTTACAACATCCTGGACGTGGACAACCTTTGCCACGACCTCATCGGCTACCTGGAACAGGACAAGCCCCTCAGTGTTGACAACGTCCGCCGGGCATTCTTCCGGCCCGCCACGGGCAAGGACGGGTACGAGGAAAACCAGGTCGATGCGTTCCTGGACCGAGTGGTTGAACTGATGGCAGCCATCGACTGACCTGGCTCAGACTGACCGGCTGAGCCCTGGCCGGTGTCAGGCTCGCGCCCGGAGTCAGCTCCCACCGGGCGGGGTCGGCGAGATCGGCGTGAAGCCTTGCCACGCCGCCCTGTATTGCCGGTAGCCGTGAATGGAAGAGGCGGTGAAGTAGGCGAGCCCGCAGACAGCACCGAAAATGATGGCGGTGATGGTATTCGCGCCCAGCAAAGAGGCGAGCAAGCCCAGCAGGATGGCAATCAGCGCCATATTCGCGGTATTGATGAACACCATGCTGCTTCCCGCCACATGGCTCAACGTACTGCGGCGTCCGAGGAAGAAATATGTCCGGTCGGCGCCGGCTTCATCGTCGTGGTACGCGGCCATCAGGTAGGGGGCAACGCCGGGGTCCAGCTCGACGTAGGCTGCGCGAAGGCGGTTCATCGCCACAACGTACATCAGGTCTTCCGTGCCAACGTTAAGCACACGGACCTGCGTAAGGAATCCGATCAGCACATCGATGCCGAGGACAATCACCGCGAGCAGGATGAACATGTCCGAGAACTTGGTGGCCTGGCCCACCAGGGCCACGCTCACCAGGCTGGCCGAGGTGAAAGTCAGGAACATGCTGATCCGCGTGAGCACTTCAGCCTGTGTGGTGCTGCGCGAAGCAAGTAGGCTCCAGTGCTCGGTGGCGAGCAACTGCGCCCGGACCGATGCCGGGACGATCTCCGGAAGACTCTCCGGCATTCCGGGGAGCGGGCTTCCGTCCTGTGTGGACATGCCGCCATTGTCCACCCTGCGGCACCACTGCGCGAGATCCTTTCTGCTCGGATCCTGTTCGGATCAGGCTGTTCGATCCCTAGCGGTCAGTCACCAGCGGCCGTTCGGGGGTGTGCAGCCGGGTCATAACCCGTGACATGGTTTTGGGCACGCGCCCCTTCGTGGCACGCGAGACGAGCACCATCACCGCGAAGGCCGCGGGTACGGTCCAGGCCGCCGGCTGGGCTACCCAGAACGGTGTGCCGGCTCCACCCAGGGCTGCGCTGTAGATCATGGCTCCGCCGCACAGCAGGCCGCCGGTCACCATGCCTGCGATGGCGCCGGCATCGGTGAGGCCCCGCCACCAGATGCCAAGCAGCAGGACCGGGCAGACCGTGGAGGCTGTGAAGGCGAACACCAGGCCGACACTTCCGGCCAGCGCCAGGGAGTCCGTCATGAAGGCGAAACCCAAGGGGACCACTACGGAGATGACCGCTGCCAGCCGGAAACCCCGGACGCCGCCGCCGAGCACGTCCTGGCTGATCACGCCGGCCAGGGAAACCACGAGGCCAGAGGTGGTGGACAGGAAAGCGGCAAAGGCGCCGGCCACCACCAGCGCGGACAGCAGGTCCCCGGCGGTGCCACCGATCAGCTGCGCCGGCAGAAGCAGCACCACGGCATCCGCCTGGCCCGAGCGCGCCAGCCCTGGGGCGAACATCCGGGCGGCCAACCCGTAGGCGGTGGGTAACAGGTAAAACACGGAGAGCAGGCCCAGCACTATGAGGGTGGTCCGCCGAGCCGACTGGCCGTCAGGATTCGTGTAAAAGCGCACCAGGACATGCGGCAGCCCCAGGGTACCGAAGAGCAGGGCGACCAGCAGGGAGATGTTCTGGTACGGCCCGGCCGGCGCGAGGCCGGTGGGATTGATGGAGGCCGGAGCGATGGCAGGAGACCCGTTGCCTGCCAGTACAAAGGCGATGAACACGGCCGGAACGGCGAGGGCCGTCAGCTTGAGCCAGTATTGGAAGGCCTGCACGAAGGTGATGGAACGCATGCCGCCGGCCACCACGGTCAGGCAGACCACCACAACCACTGCAACCGATCCCACCCAGGACGGCAGGCCCGTAGTTATCCGGATGGTCAGTGCCGCACCCTGCAACTGGGGGACGATATACAGCCAGCCCACTACCACCACCGCCAGGCTGGTAACGCGGCGGACGGCACGTGAATCCAGCCGGGCCTCCGTGAAATCCGGGATGGTGTAAGCGCCGGACCGCCGAAGTGGGGCGGCCACAAAAAGTAGCAGCATCAGGTATCCGGCGGTGTATCCGACCGGGAACCACAGGGCGTCGGTACCGGAAAGCAGGATCAGTCCGGCCACACCCAGGAAGCTTGCCGCGGACAGGTACTCGCCGCCGATTGCCGACGCGTTCCACCACGGACGGACCGTTCGGGAGGCCACGTAGAAGTCACCCGTGGTGCGGGAAATCCGGAGGCCATAGAAGCCGATCACCGCGGTGGCCAGCGAAACGACGGCCAGGGCCGCAACGCCGACGGCAGGACTAACTGCAGGATTCATGGGAGCATCATTTGTCCTCGGCCAGGTCGCGGTACCTCGCCTCATTCCGGGCGGCGGTCCGGATGAACAGCCAGGCGCTTAGCGCCATCACCGGGTAGATGCCGGCGCCAAGCAGCAGCCAGTCGAAAGGAATACCTGCCACGCGCGTGTCAGCGAGGCCGGGCGCAGCCTCTAGCAGCAGCGGGAACGCGCACAGGATCAGCAGGAACCCGCCGCCCACCACCAGTGCCAGGCGCAGCTGCGAGCGGATGAGGGATCGGACGAATACCTGGCCGGCGTCCGATTCCTCGGCCGCTTCCCGCGTGTCCGTCACCGGCCGCGCCGCGGACCGCGGGGCTGTGACCCGGACCCGGGTCATGCCTTCGGCCGGATACGGGTGGCTTCAAGCTTTCCCCGGATGCTTGGCAGGTGGCGGCGGCTGATTGGAAGACCGGCCCCGGAAACGGTGACGCTGGGCTTGTCCGCAGCCAGCTTCATGGAAGTGACATGCTTCAGTGCCACCAGGTAGGACCTGTGCGTGCGGACGAAGCCCGCTCCCGCCCACTGCTGCTCAAGGTCAGCCAGCGGGACCCGGATAAGGTAGCTCGCGTCGGCTGTGTGGAGCCTGGCATAGTCTCCCTGCGCCTGGACGTAAGTGACGTCGTCGAGCCTGATCATCCGGGTTGTACCGCCCTGGTCCACAGTGATCATCCCGGGCAGCGGCCCGCCGTCGCGCATCAGTTCGCTGATCCGGCCCACTGACCGGGTCAGCCGCTCCGCGCGTATCGGCTTGAGCAGGTAGTCAACTGCGGCGAGTTCGAAGGCTTCCAGGGCACAATCCTCATCCGCGGTCACAAACACCACCACAGGGGGCCTGCTGCTGCGGGAAATGGCTCGGGCAACGTCCAGGCCGGACACCGCTGGCATATGGATGTCCAGGAACACGGCATCAACGGTTTCCGTGGTGAGTGCGCGCAGGGCCTCAGCGCCGGAGGATGCCCGGTGGATGATGCCGATCCTGTCATCCTTCCCCAGGAGGTAGGCCAATTCCTCCACGGCTGGCAGCTCGTCATCTGCGACGAGGACATTAATCATGGTTCTACATTAGCGGCGTTGGACCGTGGCATCAGGGGACTGTGGCATCAGGCGTCATGGCCTGGCTGGGATTTGGGTACGCGCATGGTGATGAGGGTTCCTTCCCCCGGAGCTGTCTCGATCACCAGGCCGTGATCGTCGCCGTAGACCTGCCGGAGCCGGGTGTCCACGTTGCGCAGCCCCACATGGTCACCGTCGCTGTGCCCTGCCAGTACCGACTGGAGCTGGGCAGGGTCCATCCCCACGCCGTCGTCCTCGATGGTCACCTCCGCAAAAGCTCCCGAATCATTGGCCGTAATGCTGATGTGGCCTGGACCCTCCTTGGCCTCGAGCCCGTGCCGCACCGCGTTCTCCACGAGCGGCTGCAGGCTCAGGAATGGGATGACGGTGCTCAGGACTTCCGGTGCGATCCGCAGGCTGACCTGTACCCGTTCACCGAAGCGGGCGCGCTCCAGCAGCAGGTACCGGTCGATACAGCGGAGCTCTTCCGCCAGGGTGGTGAAATCGCCGTGGCGCCGGAACGAATACCGCGTGAAATCGGCAAATTCCACCACCAGCTCGCGAGCGCGCTCCGGATCCGTGTTGATGAAAGACGCGATGGCGTTCAGCGAGTTGTAGATGAAATGCGGGCTTATCTGGGCCCGAAGGGCCCGTACTTCAGCCTCCATCAGGAGGGTTCGGGACGCATCCAGCTCGGCCAGCTCCACCTGGACTGCCACCCAGTCGGCCACTTCACTGGTGGCCCGGACCAGTCCGGCACCGATTGACGGGGAAAACGCGGCGACCACGCCGACCACCCGCGAGCCGGCGCGTATCGGAGCAATGACAGCGGCGAGGCGGCCGCCGGGCCAGCCGCTCAGTCCACCGGCGGCGAGGCCGGCTGGCATGAGGTCGCCCGGCTTGAGCACGGTGGTCCGGCCGCTGGTGAGGACGTCCGCAGCGAGTTCCATGAGCAGTGGTTTCAGCTCCTCGGAAGAGCCGTCCCAGGCCAGTACTCCCGATGTGTCTGTGATCGCCAAGGCATCGCAGCCGAGCAAACTCCGTAGCTGCCGCCCCGCCTTTGCGGCTCCCGCCGGGTTCAGCCCCGTCCGCAGATGCTGCCCCGCACGGGAGGCGGCGTGCAGGGTGTTGTAGGTTGCGCGCTCGGCATCCGTGCCCAGGTCACGGAAGGAGCGGAGCACCTTGAGGCCGACGCCGACGACGACGGCAATTGCCAGCGCGATCACGGCAATGGCGGCGGCGGTCAGCAGCGGGGAGTCCGGCATGCTGCCCAGCGTAGCCGCGGCTGCCGTTTGCCGCAGCATCACGACCGTTGAGCGAACCTGCCTATTCCGGCTATGGAATGTTGTGGGGAAAACGGCGCATAGTGATTGTAGTCACATTGGAGGGTTGTTGCGCCGGTGTGGCACCAGTAAGTCTCAATGAGGAGGAACGATGGGTAATGAAGCCCAGACTCCGGGCGCAGCGGCGTCCGTGGACTTCGAGCAGGTCCAGTCGACTGAGCGGTTCCAGGAACTCCGCAAACGTCACCGCAGCTTTGTCTTTCCCATGGCCGTTGCCTTCCTACTGTGGTATTTCGCCTACGTCCTGTTGGCTGACTACGCCGTCGGCTTCATGTCCACCAAGGTGTGGGGCAACATCAACATCGGCCTGATCCTGGGGCTGCTCCAGTTCGTCTCCACGTTCGCCATTACTGGCTGGTACGTGAGCTACTCCAATCGGAGGCTGGACCCGATCGCGGCTGAGATGCGCCATGACATTGAAGGCCACGAATTCGACCAGCACGGCAAACCGATCACCGGAGTACAGAAATGACGCTCATGGTTCCCGCAGTCAATGTTGCGGACCTCAAGGACACCACCCTGCTGAACATGGGTATCTTCGCCCTGTTCGTCGCGATCACCATGGTGATCGTCATCAGGGCCAGCCGGAACAACAAGACGGCGGCAGACTACTATGCGGCCGGCCGTTCCTTCACCGGCCCTCAAAACGGCACCGCCATCGCGGGCGACTACCTTTCCGCGGCCTCCTTCCTCGGAATCACCGGCGCCATCGCCATTAACGGCTACGACGGCTTCATGTACTCCATCGGCTTCCTGGTCGCCTGGCTTGTTGCCCTGCTCCTCGTCGCCGAACTGCTCCGCAACACCGGCAAGTTCACCATGGCAGATGTGCTCTCGTTCCGGCTCAAGCAGCGCCCTGTGCGCATCGTCGCGGCCATCTCGACCCTTGCGGTCTGCTTCTTCTACCTCCTGGCGCAGATGGCCGGAGCAGGCAGCCTGATCTCCCTGCTGCTGGGCATCAGTGACTGGGGCGGCCAGGCCCTGGTGATCATGGTCGTCGGTGCCCTGATGATCATGTACGTACTGATCGGCGGCATGAAAGGAACGACATGGGTGCAGATCATCAAGGCGATGCTTCTGATCACCGGTGCCGCCGTCATGACTTTCTGGGTCCTCGCCATCTACGGCTTCAATTTGTCCGACCTGCTCGGCGGTGCGGTGGAAACCTCCAAGAACCCTGCCGTCCTGAACCCCGGACTGCAGTACGGCAAGTCCGATACCTCCAAGCTGGACTTCATGTCCCTGGGCCTGGCCCTTGTGCTCGGGACCGCCGCCCTGCCGCACGTGCTGATGCGCTTCTACACGGTGCCGACCGCCAGGGAAGCCCGGAAGTCCGTCGTCTGGTCCATCTGGCTGATCGGAATCTTCTACCTGTTTACCCTGGTCCTCGGCTACGGTGCAGCCGCCCTGGTAGGTGCTGACACGATCAAGGCCGCTCCTGGTGGCGTTAACTCCGCTGCGCCGCTTCTCGCCTTCCACCTCGGCGGACCGTTGCTGCTCGGCTTCATCTCAGCGGTGGCCTTCGCGACGATCCTCGCCGTTGTCGCAGGCCTCACGATTACTGCGGCGGCGTCCTTTGCCCACGACATCTACGCCAACGTCATAGCTAAAGGAACGTCCGACGCCGACACTGAGGTCAAGGTGGCCAGGCGCACCGTTGTGGTCATCGGGCTCCTGGCCATCGTCGGCGGCATCTTCGCCAACGGCCAGAACGTAGCGTTCCTGGTGGCGCTCGCCTTCGCCGTGGCAGCCTCGGCCAACCTGCCCACCATCATCTACTCGCTGTTCTGGCGCAGGTTCACCACCCAGGGCGCGCTTTGGAGCATGTACGGCGGCCTCGGTTCGGCCATCGTCCTGATCGCACTCTCGCCTGTGGTCTCCGGGACCAAGACATCCATGATCCCGGGTGCCAACTTCGCGATCTTCCCCCTGAGCAACCCCGGCCTCGTATCCATTCCGTTGGCGTTCCTCCTGGGCTGGCTCGGCACCGTGCTGGACAAGAAACTGGAGAACACGAAGAAACAGGCCGAAATGGAAGTCCGCTCCCTTACCGGGGTCGGCGCCGAGAAGGCAGTCAACCACTGACCCCTGACGTTCCTCGGCGGCTCTGCGAAATGAGTCCCTGCGCCCGAGCGCAGGGACTCATTTTCGTGTGGGTTCTGCTTTCCCGCGAGGCGACTGGAGTCAGTGCCCATCGTGGTTTGAGTGCAGGGGCGGGTCCCCATGCTGGCCGTGGGGTACGGCGTACTGGCCAGCCGTGGAGGCGGCAAGGCCCGGCGTCGCGATTCCGGCAACAAGCAATGCACCGGCGAAGGCCGCCAGCAGTAGCCTTCCCGGCCGGCCCGCAGCGGGAGCAACGCCGTCGTCATACCCCGTTGCGTGCCTGCGAAGCCAGGCGGCGGAAGCGATAATCATCAGTGTCAGCAGGAGGGCCGCCAGATGGCTGATGTTGAGGCTGGAAGCGGAGCCCCGGGTCATCAGCAGGGCCGCCGCGTGTATTCCCGCAGCTGCAACCAGGAGGGCGGACCACCAGCGGCTTGCGGGAATGCGGGCGCCGTTCAGGAAGACGCCCGCCGTCAGGATCAGTGAGGCTCCCCACAGGCCGGCGAGGATCCCCAATGCCACTTGTCGGGGAGCGCCGGAGCCTGCCGGCCCCGCAAGGAGGCTCGACGAGAGGGCCAGGTTAACTGCGCCTGCCCCGAACCCTGCGAAGCCGGCGAAGAGCCGAACCGCAGGAAAGGCCGGTCCTTCCGTAGGCCGGGGAGCCATGGCGGGCTAGGCCCGGGCGGTGGCGGGAGACTTGTCCAGGGACAGGCCCACGCCGAGGAGGAGCACAGCACTGGCGAGGTGCAGCACGTTATCAGCTCCGTTGAGGGCAATGATGTTCAGCGGTGAGGACAGGAGGAACAGACCCACCACGCCAACCAAGAGGTATACCCCGCCCACGCTGGCATTCACCGTGCGGGCCATGGCGGTGTCCTTGAGGCCTGCGTAGAGGAGGGCAGCGCCGATGGCCAGGTGGATGACGTTGTGCAGCGGGTTGACTTCGAAAATGATGAGGTTGTTGCCCTCGGTGGCGAAAAAGCCGATCCCGGACGTTACCGCGAAGCCCAGGAGGCCAACAAGCAGGTAAACGGCGCCGAAAACGGTGGCAATGAGACGGTTCGGAGATGTGCGCATGGCCGAGTCCTTCCGGTAGGGCGGGATGACGGGTCCCACCTGACTGCGGGATCCCGGACGGGATCCTCAGGAAGCGATTCGGAGCAGGGTTCTGCACGGATGGGTACGGATGCGTGAGCTTCGCGGATATTACGCTGGCTACACCTTGGGCTTCAATTTGATGGTGATCATCTTGAGCTCGTCCCTGCCTTCGAAGCGGTAGGCAAGATCAATTTTCTTGTCATTGTTGCAGGTGATGAGGCCGGTCACGTCAGCCGCGTTGGTCCCGTTGTCAGAGCTGACCTTGAGGTTGTCGTAGGCGGGCTTGCAGGTGTCATCCATCTGCAGGCTCTGGATGCCGGCGATGAACTCTTCCTTTGACAACTGTTCCTTCAGCGCGGGGTCCAGGTAGTCGTCGTAGGCCTGGGAGCTGTCTCCGGCAATGACCAGCTTGGTGAAGTTGTCCGCGAGGCCCTTGGCCTGGTTGGTGGCACCTCCCACAACATTGACCAGGATGACCACTCCGACGATCACCAGGAGCAGGACACCGCCCACGATTCCAAGAATCATCCACAGCTTCCTGCGGCCCTTGACCGGTGGCTCCTGGCCCGGCAGGCCGAACGGTGCGGTGTACGGACCGGCCCCGGCGTAACGGCCCGGAGCCGCATACTGACCCTGGTACTGGGGTGCACCATATGGTGCTGCAGGTGGTTGCTGTGGCGGTACCGGTGGCTGTGCGCCCGGGTGCTGTGCGCCCTGCTGCGACGGCTGGTGCTGTGCCGGCTGTGGCTGCGGCGGTGATCCGGCGTCGGGCTGGCCCGGCTGGTTCGGTTCCTGAGGATCGCTCACGATGGAGCCTTTCCGGCAGAGCGCGGCGCTGCCTTGTTTCAAGACCCCTGACCGGCGCCCCGTGAATTCAACTTGGACCAGCCTATAACCCGGCGGGCCGGCCGCAGGGGAAGTCCTAGCCCTCTCCGGATCCGCGCTCAAGCAGGGGCTGGATGCGGAAGGGAATGAGTTCGCCCATGGCGAGTGCCGTGTCCGTCCGCTCCACGCCGTCGCAGGCCAGGATCTTACCGTTGATCCTGAACAGGTCTTCAGCGTCCAGGGCCACGACGCGCAGCAGAAGGTCCGCGGAACCGGTGAGGCCGTATCCTTCCAGGATCTCAGGGACGCCGGCGAGGTCCTTTGCCAGTTGGCCCAGCTTCTGTTGCTGCACATGGACTGAGATAAAGGCCATCAGCGGATAACCCAGGGACGCCGGGTTGATTCGCCGTTCGAAGGACAGGAAGACGTGTTTCTTCTCCAGCTGCGCCATCCTGGCCTGGACAGTGTTCCTGGACAGGCCAAGCTTCTGCGCGAGTGCCACCACCGTCCGGCGGGGGTCACGTGCCAGCGCCGAAAGCAGCCGGGTATCAGTGCCATCCAAAGCTTGCATAATGCGCAACGCTAGCACGGTCTGGGACGACCAGACAGAGCATTATGCTCAGCTATCCGAGCAGTGGTTGTACCCATTGAGCATTGTGAGTATGGTCACAATTATCCGGGGCAACGGCGCCCGGGCGGCTGGCAACGGCGGGACCACAAGTCCCCAAGGGCCGGTCAAACGACGTGAGAAGGTTGCGGGCGATCGTGTCTACAGACGAAGCGGGCCAGGGCGGACCAAGCGCCGGAGGCCCCGGCAACAGCGCAGAAGACCACGGAGGTTCCGGCGGAAACCTGATCCAGCTGGTCACCCCCGCGGGGGAGCGGATCAGCCATCCGGAATTCGATCCCTGGGTGCAGGAGATCACAGACGAAAACCTGTGCTCCCTCTACGAGGACATGATGGTGGTTCGGCGGATCGACGTCGAGGCCACGGCGCTCCAGCGCCAGGGTGAGCTGGCTCTCTGGCCGCCACTGCTGGGACAGGAAGCGTCCCAGATCGGCTCAGGCAGGGCCCTGCGAGATGACGACTTTGTCTTTTCCAGCTACCGGGAAAACGGAGTGGCGTACTGCCGCGGGGTGGGGCTGACGGACATTATCAGGGTGTGGCGGGGAAACGCGTCGGCAGGATGGGACCCGTACACGATCAACATGGCAACACCGCAGATCATCATTGGAGCGCAGACCCTGCATGCCACGGGCTATGCCATGGGAATCCAGAACGACGGTGCGGACTCGGTGGCTATCACCTACTTCGGCGATGGTGCCACCAGCGAAGGCGACGTCAACGAGGCCATGGTCTTCGCGGCCAGCTTCCAGGTGCCGGTGGTCTTCTTCTGCCAAAACAACCAGTGGGCCATCTCGGAGCCGGTGCGGTTGCAGTCCCACATCCAGCTCGCTGACAGGGCCACCGGCTTCGGCATTCCCAGCATGCGGGTGGACGGCAACGATGTCCTGGCCGTGATGGCGGCGACCCGCGTGGCCCTTGACCGCGCCCGCCGCGGCGGCGGACCGACCTTCATCGAAGCCGTCACCTACCGCATGGGCCCGCACACCACCGCCGATGATCCCACCCGCTACCGGGACCCAAACGAGCTGGAGGACTGGGCAGCCAAGGACCCCATCTCCCGGGTGGCGTCACTCCTGGAGCGCAAGGGCCTCTTCACCGAAGAGCTGCAGCAGCACGTCCACGTGAAGGCGGACGCCGTGGCCCGCGAGATGCGCCTGGGCTGCACCACCATGCCTGACCCGGAGCCGCTGGACATTTTCAAGCACGTCTACAGCTCACCGAACAGCTGGCTGGACCGGCAGCAGGACCACTACTCCCGTTACCTGGCTTCCTTCGGTGACCCCGCAGGAGCCGCTTCAGAAGAAGGTGCACGCTGATGACCCAGATGACCTTTGCCCGTGCCATCAACGCTGGCCTGCGCAAATCCCTCGAGAACGATCCCAAGGTCATCCTGCTGGGAGAGGACATCGGTACCCTGGGTGGTGTTTTCAGGGTAACCGACGGACTCCAGAAGGACTTCGGCAAGCACCGCGTGGTGGATACGCCCCTGGCCGAGTCGGCCATCATGGGCACCGCCGTCGGCCTGGCGTACCGTGGCTACCGGCCCGTGGTGGAAATCCAGTTCGACGGCTTCATCTACCCGGCCTTCGACCAGATCGTCAGCCAGGTCGCCAAGCTGCACTACCGAACCCAGGGCGCGGTGAAGATGCCCATCACCGTCCGCGTGCCGTTCGGCGGCGGCATCGGTTCACCCGAACACCACTCCGAATCGCCGGAAGCCTACTTCACCCATACCTCAGGACTCCGGGTCGTGACCGTTTCCAACCCCCAGGACGCGCATACCGTAATCCAGCAGGCAATCTCCTGCGACGACCCCGTCCTCTATTTCGAGCCCAAGCGGCGCTATCACGACAAAGGCGAGGTCGATGAATCGATCGATCCCGGCTCCGCCATCCCCATGGACAAGGCACGCGTGCTCACCGAAGGCACCGACGTGACGCTCGTGGCCTACGGCCCGCTGGTCAAGACCGCCCGGGATGCCGCCACCGCCGCCACCGACGAGGGCATCTCCATCGAGGTCATCGACCTGCGCTCGCTGGCACCCGTGGACTATGCCACGGTGGAGGCGTCAGTGCGGAAGACCGGCCGGCTGGTGGTAACGCATGAAGCCGGCCAGTCCGGCGGTGTGGGAGCGGAAGTGGCGGCCAGCATCACCGAACGGTGCTTCTACCACCTGGAGGCGGCGCCGGTCCGGGTGACCGGCTTCGACATCCCCTACCCCTACTCCAAGCTGGAAATGCACCACGTTCCCGGCCTGGACAGGATCCTCGACGGCGTGGACCGCGCGCTGGGCCGTCCGAACTCGCTCAGCGGGCTGGAGGGATGAGCGCCACCATGATCAAGGAATTCAGGCTCCCGGATCTCGGGGAAGGCCTCACGGAATCCGAAATCCTCAGCTGGAAGGTCGGGGTGGGGGATACCGTCAGCCTCAATCAGGTCATCGCCGAGGTTGAAACCGCCAAGGCCGTGGTTGAGTTGCCGTCGCCCTTCGCGGGAGTCATCACGGCGCTCCACGAACAGCCCGGAACCATTGTGGAAGTGGGCAAGCCGATCGTCTCGTTCGAGGTAGCGGACGACGGCGGCGAGCAGCCTTCCACAGCCACACCCGCCGGGGTGGGTGCGAACCATGCCGGGGCCTGGTCCGGTGCGAACGGAGGAGGATCGGGACCGGCCGCCGGGTCGGGCGCCGTTGACTCGAACTCCGTTGAGGCGGGAGCCTCCACCAGGCAACCGAACCTGGTCGGCTATGGCGCCGTCGTCGAGAGTTCCGGACGGCCGGTGCGGCGGTCCCGCATCCTTGCCGCCCCTCCTGCTGCTCCTGTAAGCCCGGGACGGACTCCTGAAGCTCCTGCCGCCGTGGAACCCTCCCTGGAAATTCCTGGGGCTCCCGCGGGTGAACGGCCCAGGTCCACACCCCCGGTGCGGAAGCTGGCCAAGGACCTTGGGGTGGAGCTGGCCGAGGTCACGGGCAGCGGCCCGGGCGGGCTGATCACCCGCGACGACGTCCGAAAATTTATCGGCGGCGGGGACCTTCCCGCGGCGGCCCGTAACCTTGGCGCGGCGCCGGACGGGCAGGGAACAACTGCCGGGGCACGAGCCTCGGAAGAGCGCGAAGTCCGCACTCCCATCAGGGGCGTTCGAAAGTTCACGGCAGCCGCGATGGTCGCCAGCGCATTCACGGCTCCGCACGTGACGGAATTCCTGACCATTGATGTCACACCCGCCATGGACCTGCTCGCCAGGCTGAAGGCAAGTCGCGCTTTTGCCGGGTACAAGCTCACGCCACTGACCCTGGGAGCCAAGGCCGTACTGATTGCGCTCCGGAGGAATCCCAGTTTGAACTCCCGCTGGGACGACGCGCGCCAGGAGATTGTGCAGTTCAACTACGTGAACCTGGGCATCGCCGCCGCAACACCCCGTGGCCTGACCGTACCGAACATCAAGGACGCGGACACCCTGTCCCTGACCGAACTGTCCGAAGCCCTGACCGGACTGACCGAGACGGCCCGGGCCGGGAAGACGTCGCCGGCCGAGCTGTCCGGCGGCACCATCTCCATCACCAACATCGGGGTATTCGGCATCGACGCCGGAACGCCCATCCTCAACCCCGGCGAGGCAGCCATCCTGGCCCTGGGAGCGGTCCGGAGGGCGCCTTGGGAGTTCCAGGGCGAGGTGGCCCTGCGCCAGGTCATGACGCTGAGCCTGTCCTTTGACCACCGGCTCGTGGATGGTGAGCAGGGCTCGCGGTTCCTGGCTGACGTCGGCGCGATCCTGGCCGACCCCGGCATGGTCCTGACGATGGTCTAGCAGGCAGGTGCAGGGACTCCCTTATCAGCGGCCCGGGCGCGCATAGACGTTGGTGCCCGGCGCCGGTCATGCGGGTCCGGGCAGCTGATGCGCGTTAAGAGCCTCAGCGTTATGGGGCCTCAACGGTGAGGGCCGCCAGCGCCATGCTCTCGAGCAGCGGCCTGGCAGTCTTGGACGCCATCTTGCGGCCATGGCTGCGCACCGAATGAGGTGTGGAGTTGATCAGGCCGAACGTGGCGTGGGCCCGCATCCGAAGGTCGGCGGCGTCCATGGCAGGATGCAGAGCCGCGAGGACCTCAACCCACACTTCGACGTAGCTGCGCTGTAAGGCCCGCACCTCGGCCTGGTCCTGCTCTGTGAGATTGCTGAAGTCGCGGTCCTGGACCCGGATCACATCGGGCTTGCCCAGCGCAAAGTCCACCTGAAACTCCACCAGCCGGTCCAGGGCTATCCGGGGATCAGCCGTTTCGGCCACTACCCGGCGGCCGCCGTCGAGCAGTTCGCGGCTGACGGTGAGCAGCAGGTCGCCCAGGACGGCCTGCTTGCCCGAGAAGTGCCGGTACACCGCAGGCCCACTGACCCCTGCTGCAGCGCCCAGGTCCTCCAGCGACACGCGGTTGAACCCGTTCACAGCGAACAGGGACGCTGCCGCCGCCAGCAGGGCCTGGCGCCGGTTCTCCTTCGCCTGGCTGCGCTGGGTTGATGCGCCGGGCCGGGTTGACGCCCCAGGCTGGGTTGATGCGCCGGGCCGGGTCTGGCCGGGTTGGATCAAAGGGCTGCGCTGATGTGATTGCGGGGCCTGGGCGGTGGGCACATTTCCTCCTCGGACCTGCAAATTCTAGCAAGGCGGCTGTGTGTTGGACATCACAGTTAATAGAGACTAACCTAAATCTCAGTTACTGCACACTAACCGAGTTGGCCGTTACGGCTTTTGAATGGAACAGGAACGGACCCAGTCCATGGAGACACTCGTCAGCCGGCTTGACGCATCCAGCGGCTCCTTCGCAGTGAACCGGGCAGAACAGCTGGTGCTCGCCGAAGAACTGCGGGACAAGTTGGCCCAAGCCGCGTTGGGCGGGCCGGAAAAGTCGCGTGAGCGCCATGTAGCCAGGGGCAAGCTGTTGCCGCGGGAGCGCATCGACCGGTTGCTGGATGATGGCAGCCCGTTCCTCGAGATCGCGCCCCTGGCCGCGAACGGGATGTATAACGATGATTCCCCGGGTGCAGGCGTGATCGCGGGTATCGGTCTGGTGCATGGCCGGCAGGTGCTGGTCATTTCCAACGACGCAACGGTCAAAGGCGGTACCTATTATCCGATGACGGTGAAGAAGCACCTCCGCGCCCAGGAAATTGCCCTCGAGAACCGGCTTCCCTGTATCTACCTGGTGGATTCCGGAGGTGCATTCCTGCCGAAGCAGGATGAAGTGTTTCCGGATAAGGAGCACTTCGGCCGGATCTTCTATAACCAGGCGAGGCTGTCCGCTGCGAAGATCCCGCAGATTGCTTCGGTGATGGGTTCCTGCACGGCAGGTGGGGCGTACGTTCCCGCCATGAGTGACGAGACAGTCATTGTCCGGAACCAGGGGACCATCTTCCTGGGCGGCCCGCCGCTGGTGAAGGCAGCCATCGGGGAGATTGTCACCGCTGAGGAGCTGGGCGGCGGGGAAGTGCATTCGAGGATTTCCGGGGTCACGGACCACTTGGCGGAAAACGACGAGCACGCGCTGCAGATTGTCCGCGACATTGTGGCCACCCTGCCCCGCCCGGCCGCTCCCGCCTGGGAGGTGGACACCGCCGTCGAACCTCTGGCCGATCCGGAGGAGCTGTATGGTGCCGTCCCGACGGACGTCAATGCCCAGTACGACGTCCACGAGGTCATTGCGCGGCTGGTGGACGGCAGCAGGTTCCACGAGTTCAAGAGGGAGTACGGCGCCACCCTCGTCACGGGCTTCGCCAGGCTGCATGGGCACCCGGTGGGGATCGTGGCGAACAACGGTGTGCTTTTCAGCGAGTCCTCGCTCAAGGGCGCGCACTTCATCGAGCTGTGTGACCAGCGCGGCATTCCGCTGGTCTTCCTGCAGAACATCTCGGGGTTCATGGTGGGTAAGGACTCCGAGCAGGGCGGGATCGCGAAGAACGGAGCCAAGATGGTCACGGCTGTGGCCACGGCCCGGGTACCCAAGCTGACGGTAGTGATTGGCGGATCGTTCGGGGCGGGCAACTACTCGATGTGCGGCCGGGCCTACTCGCCGCGGTTCCTGTGGATGTGGCCTGCGTCCCGGATCTCGGTGATGGGCGGGAACCAGGCTTCCAGCGTGCTGGCCACGGTGAAGCGGGATCAGTACCAGGCTGCGGGGCAGGACTGGTCCGCCGCTGACGAGGAAGCGTTCAAGGCCCCCATCAAGCAGCAATACGAGGACCAGGGCAGCCCGTACTACTCCACCGCCCGGCTGTGGGATGACGGCGTGATCGACCCCGCGGATACCCGCACTGTTCTGGGGCTGGCACTCGACGTCGTCTCCCGCACCCCATTGCCGGAGACCTCCTTCGGCCTCTTTAGGATGTGAGGCCGAGATGACGAGTACTTCCATACCACAGCAGAAGCCCCAGAGCCCCGAGCCGCTGTTCCATACCGTGCTCGTGGCCAACCGCGGCGAGATCGCCTGCCGCGTGATCCGGACCCTGCGCGCCCTGGGCATTCGTTCGGTCGCCGTGTACAGCGAGGCCGACGCCGGCGCGCGCCACGTGCGCGAAGCGGACAGCGCCGTGCTGATCGGCCCGGCCGCCGCGTCCGAGAGCTACCTCAAGATCGAGGCCATTCTCCAGGCCTGCCGTGACAGCGGCGCCGAGGCTGTCCACCCCGGCTACGGCTTCCTGAGTGAGAATGTGGACTTTGCCCGGGCCCTGGAGAAAGCCGGCATCACGTTCATCGGCCCCGGCGTTGACTCCCTGAATATCATGGGGGACAAGATCCGGTCCAAGAATCACGTGGCAGGTTACGGCGTTCCCGTCGTCCCGGGAATCGCACAGCCGGGACTGACTGATGCCCAGCTGGTTAAGGCCGCGGCCCGAGTCGGCTTTCCCTTGCTCATCAAGCCCTCCGCGGGCGGCGGCGGCAAGGGCATGCACGCCGTCGAACGGTCCGAGGAACTGGAAGCCACCCTGGCCACGGCCCGGCGCGTCGCGGCGAGTGCGTTCGGCGACGACACCCTGTTCCTGGAAAGGCTTGTGTCCACGCCCCGGCACATCGAGGTGCAGGTCCTGGCCGACAACCATGGCAACGTCATCTTTCTTGGCGAGCGTGAATGCTCCCTGCAGCGCCGGCACCAAAAGGTCATCGAGGAGGCGCCATCTCCGCTGCTGGAATCACTTCCCGACGGTGCCGCGGTCCGGGCGAGGATCGGAGAAGCCGCCTGTCAGGCCGCCCGCAGTGTCAACTACAGTGGGGCCGGGACCGTGGAGTTCCTGGTCTCCGACGACGCCCCGGACGAGTTCTTCTTCATGGAGATGAACACCCGCCTGCAGGTGGAACACCCCGTCACCGAAATGGTTACCGGCGTCGATCTGGTCGAATGGCAGGTGCGCATCGCCGCTGGCGAGGTGCTCACCGTCCGCCAGTCCGACGTCGAACTCAACGGCCACGCCGTCGAAGCCCGCGTCTACGCCGAGGTCCCGGAACGGAACTTCCTGCCAGCAGGCGGCGAAGTGGTGCTCTTGGATGAGAGGGGCACGATCTTCACCGCCATGGACGATTTTGATGCCTCCACACCGGCGTCGGAGGACCCGGCCATCCGGATCGATTCCTCACTGCTCCAGGGACTCGAGATTTCCAGCGATTACGATCCCATGGTCTCCAAGGTCATTGCCTGGGGCCGGGACCGGAGAGCGGCGCTGGACAAGCTGGACGAGGCCCTTGCGCGGTATACGGTGCTCGGCATCGACACGAACGTCGAATACCTGCGCCTGCTGATCAACGACCATGACGTCCGGGCCGGCAGGCTCGACACCGGACTGATCGAGCGCAGGATGCCCCACTTCAGCTTCCGCCACGTTGGTGATGCCGAGCTCATCGCCGCGGCCATGCAGTTCTGGGTCTTGGCCGAGGCGCCGTCCACAGTGGGGTCCCCCTGGAACACCATCCATGGCTGGCGTGTGGGCGCACCCGCCCCCTGGACGATGAGCTTCGGCGTCCCAGACGACACGATCTCCACCGTTGCAGTTACCTGGCTGAACAACAGGGACCTTGGGCACGCCAGGGTGAGGGTCGACGCCGGACCCGAGCATGTGGTGAAGGTGATCGGGCTCTCGGATGACAACGCATTTGTGGAGATCGACGGCGAGGAAGTGCGGTTCGCCCTGGGCTCATCCTGGGCGGACTACCCGCCGGAGGGCCATCCACAGACCGTCTACCTGGGCAACGGAGGCTGGTCCTGCCGGCTTGAGGTGCTCACCCGTGAATCACGGCTGGCCCGTGTGCTGGCAGCCATCGAAGGCGAGGAGGGAACCGCGGACCCGGCGGTGCGCTCGCCGATGCCCGGAACCGTGGTGTCCGTCGCGGTAGGCGACGGCGACACCGTGGCAGCCGGACAGGTACTGCTCTCCGTGGAGGCCATGAAGATGGAACACCAGCTGTTGGCGCCGCTGGAGGGCACCGTGCACATCAGCATCAGGTCCGGCGACCTCGTGAAGGCTGACCAAGTGGTGGCCACCATCCAGAAACCAACCAACGATCCAACCAACGAACCAACGAACACTTCAACCAACACTGGCAACACTTCAACCAGCACTGGCAAGGGAGCCTAGACATGCCGGATTTTGACCTCAGCGAGGAATACCAGGACCTCAGCGATACTGTCCGGGACTTCGCGGACAACGTCGTGGCACCGGTCTCCACGCGGCACGACGAGGAGCACAGCTTCCCCTACGAGGTGGTCTCCCACATGGCCGACATGGGGCTCTTTGGACTGCCGTTCCCGGAGGAGTACGGCGGAATGGGCGGTGACTACTTCGCCCTGGCGCTCGCCCTGGAGCAGTTGGGCCGGGTGGACCAGTCCGTGGCCATCACCTTGGAGGCAGGCGTGTCCCTCGGTGCCATGCCCGTCTACCGCTTCGGCACTGACGCCCAGAAAAAGGAGTGGCTGCCGCTGCTGGCCTCGGGCGAGGCTCTGGCCGGCTTCGGCCTCACCGAGCCGGAGGCGGGCTCTGACGCCGGCGGCACCAAGACGCACGCCCGGCGTGAGGCGGGGAACTGGGTGATCAATGGCAACAAGGAATTCATCACCAACTCCGGGACGGACATCACCCGCCTGGTCACCGTCACCGCCGTCACCGGCCAAAAGGAGCGCAAGGACGGGAGCATCAAGAAGGAGATCTCCACCATCCTGGTGCCCACCAACACCCCTGGGTTCAAGGCGGAGAAGGCCTATAACAAGGTGGGCTGGAACGCCTCCGACACGCATCCGCTGACCCTGAACAATGTCCGCGTCCCTGAAGAGAACCTGCTCGGCGAAGAAGGCCGCGGCTACGCCAACTTCCTCTCCATCCTGGATGAGGGCCGGATCGCCATCGCAGCCTTGGCCACAGGAGCCGCACAGGGCTGCGTGGACCTGTCCGTGAAGTATGCGAAGGAACGCAGCGCCTTCGGGCACCACATCGGCAAGTACCAGGCCATTTCCTTCAAGATTGCCCGGATGGAAGCCCGGGCCCACACCGCCCGCCTGGCCTACTACGACGCCGCGGCGAGGATGCTGGCAGGCAAGCCGTTCAAGACCCAGGCGGCCATCGCTAAGATGGTCGCAGGCGAGGCAGCCATGGACAACGCGCGGGACGCCACCCAGGTGTTCGGCGGCTATGGCTTCATCAACGAATTCACCGTGGCACGCCACTACCGCGACTCCAAAATCCTTGAAGTGGGGGAGGGCACCACGGAGGTCCAGCTGATGCTGATCGCCCGCGAACTGGGACTGTAGCCGGCCTGAAAGGATCACTGATGATTAACAAGGTTGTTGCCAGCGCAGAGGAAGCTATCGCGGACATTCCCGACGGCGCATCCCTGGCTGTCGGCGGGTTCGGCCTCTGCGGGATTCCGATAGGCCTGATCGACGCCCTGCACCGCCGCGGCACCAAGGACCTGGAAACCGTGAGCAACAACTGCGGCGTGGACGACTGGGGACTGGGCGTCCTGCTGCGTGACGGCCGGATCCGGCGCACCGTCAGCTCCTACGTGGGCGAAAACAAGGAGTTCGCCCGCCAGTATCTTTCCGGTGAACTGGAGGTGGTTCTGACGCCGCAGGGAACGCTGGCCGAGAAACTGCGTGCGGGCGGGGCCGGGATCCCGGCGTTCTATACAAAGGCGGGCGTGGGCACGCAGGTGTCCGACGGCGGCCTTCCGCAGAAGTACGACGCTTACGGCGGCATCGCCATAGCCTCCGCGCCCAAGGAAGTACGCACCTTCAACGGGGTTGACTACGTCCTGGAGGAGTCACTGACGCCGGACTTCGGCCTGGTCCATGCCTGGAAGGGCGACCGCCACGGCAACCTGGTCTTCCATGCCACGGCCATGAACTTCAACCCGCTCTGCGCCATGGCAGGCAGGATCACCATCGCCGAGGTGGAGGAACTGGTGGAACCTGGGGAACTCGATCCGGAGCATGTGCACACGCCCGGCATCTTCGTCCAGCGCGTGGTACTTGCAGGGCAGAGCGAGAAACGCATTGAAAAGCGGACGGTGTCCCTCGCGGCGCCGTCAGCATCCGCTGGGCTTGCAAAGGCAACAGCACCGGCAACAGAAACAACAGCAGATCAGGCAGGAGCCTAGCCATGGACCCGAACAGCCCCCAGGCTCCCAGGCCGGAAGGCGTCCGGCCTGAATACCGCCGGGCCGCCGTCGCGCACCCGTCGACCACCCTTCCTGGCAGCAAAGGCTGGACCCGCAACGAACTGGCGGCAAGGGTGGCCCAGGAACTCAGCAACGGACAGTACGTGAACCTGGGCATCGGCATGCCCACCCTGATCCCCAACTACATTCCGGCGGGTGTGGAAGTGGTGCTTCATTCGGAGAACGGTATCCTCGGCGTCGGGCCCTATCCGGGCGAGGACGAGGTGGATCCCGACCTGATCAACGCGGGCAAGGAAACCGTCACCGTCAACAAAGGCGCCGCCTTCTTCGACTCCGCGTCATCATTCGGCATGATCCGCGGCGGGCATGTCGATGTGGCAGTGCTCGGTGCCATGGAGGTCGCTGCCAACGGGGACCTGGCCAACTGGATGATCCCGGGAAAGATGGTCAAGGGCATGGGCGGGGCCATGGACCTGGTCTTCGGAGCAAAGAAGGTGATCGTGATGATGGAACACGTGGACCGCAACGGCAATCCCAAGATCGTGCAGCAGTGCACGCTGCCCCTGACGGGCAAGGCCTGCGTGGACCGGATCATCACCGACCTTGCCGTGATCGACGTCGTCCCTGATGGAGGGGCTTCCAGGCTGGTCCTCCGTGAGCTGGCGCCGAATGTTTCCGCTGAGGATGTGGCGGCAGCAACCGGCGCTGAGCTGTTCGAAGAAGACCGGGAAATGACCGTATGACGGATAATCCACCGCCGCCCCGCGTCATTGAACAGCGCGGCCTGTACTTCGAGGAACTCGAAGAAGGAGTGGTCTATGCCCATCGGCCGGGCCGGACAGTGACGGAAGCGGACAACGTCCTGTTTACCACCCTGACCATGAACACGCAGGCGCTGCACCTCGACGCGGCCTGGAGCGCCGGGCAACCGTTCGGCCAGCGACTGGTGAACTCGATGTTCACCCTGGCCACCGTGGTCGGCCAGTCCGTTTCCCAGCTGACCCAGGGCACCATCGTCGCCCAGCTCGGCCTGACGGACGTCTCCTTTCCGCATCCGCTGTACCACGGGGACACTCTCTACACAGAGACCGTGGTTACCCGGAAGCGACTTTCGGGTTCACGGCCAGGCCAGGGCGTCGTGACCATGGCGCACACCGGCCGGAATCAGGACGGCATTGTGGTGGCCCTGGCCAGCCGGAGTTGCCTGATGTGGACACGCGAGGCCCACGTCGGCCTGGAGGGGGACAGTAGCAAGGAGAGCCAACAGGAGAGCCGGCAGGGGCGCCGGCAGGGGCGTGAAAAGGGGACAATGTCCCTATGACCTTCCTGATGGGACCTGCCCTGCTGTTCTGCCCTGCCGACAGGCCGGAGCGCTACCAGAAGGCCGCTGAACGCGCGGACGCCGTCATCCTGGATCTCGAGGACGCGGTGGCCCCGGCGGACAAGCAACGGGCCCGGGGCGCCATCCTGGCGCAGCTCGGCGCCGCCGGCGATACTCCGGAGCTGGATCCCAGCCGCACCATCGTCCGGATCAACCCGGCAGGAACGGAAGAATTTGAGAAGGACCTCCACTGCCTCGCGCACACACCCTACAAGACAGTGATGCTGGCCAAGGCCGAGAGCGCGGAACAGCTGAAGCCACTTGAGGGCTACCACGTGATTGCCCTGTGCGAGACAGCCGCTGGAGTCCTCAATGCCCCGGCCATCGCCGCCGCCCCCAACGTCGTGGCGCTGATGTGGGGCGCGGAGGACCTGCTTGCTTCCCTGGGCGGGACGTCCAGCAGGAAGGACGACGGCGGCTACCGGGCTGTCGCGCTCCACGCCAGGTCCTCGGTGCTTCTGGCCGCGCGCGCCTTCGGGAAGGAGGCGGTCGACGCGGTGTACGTCAATATCCCGGACGTCGCCGGCCTTTCCGTGGAAGCCGGCGACGCTGTGGCCTCAGGGTTCAGCTCCAAGGCCTGCATCCACCCCACCCAGGCCAATGTTGTCCGGAGTGCCTACGAACCTTCCGAGGCCGACGTCGCCGCCGCCACCGCACTGCTGCAGGCCGCCGCAACAGCCGGGACAGGAGTCTTCCAGTACAACGGCAGAATGATCGACGGGCCCATTCTCAAGCATGCCGAGGCCACTCTGCGCAGGGCCGGAGCCCGAACCTAGCCCGTCACTCGTCCATGCTGCGCCCCCGTGCCCGGGGGAGGGACAGCGGCGGGATGGCCTCATAGAGGGGCGTCCGGACCCAACGTTGACCCGTTTCGCGGAACTCGGCCCGCGTGGCGAAGCGGTACAGGTAGCTGCGGGCGCGCACCCAGCGGGGCCGGCCGCCGTCGAACGGGTCCTGCCGCAGCAGGCGCAGGACCTGCCGGTCCGCTTCGAGCAGCTTCGTGAGGAAGGCGTAAAACCATTCCTCGTGCACAGTGCGCAGCGGCAGGAACCACATCAACCAGTCCAGCCGCAGGTGGTAGGGGGCCCATTGCCGCGGCACACGGCGCACGTCACCGGGCTTTCCTTTGAAGCCATACTCGCGCCAGTCCGCGGAGGCCTCCGGATTCTCATCCAGGGTGCCCTCCACAACGATCTCTACCCGCTGCTTGGTGACCGTGCCGAACGCCCCATAGGTGTTGACCAGTTGCCACCGGTTGAAGCTTGCATTCATGAGTTGGCGCCTGGAGAACAGGTTGCGCACCGGCCAGTAGCTCAGCACCACCAGCAGGAGCGTCGCAGCCAGCGTGATGGCCAGCCACCACAGCGGAGAGACCCGGCTGCCGGGAGTGACCTCGGGATGCCAGTCCACCGGCAGGACCGGAAGCACGGCGTGGGCCACCCGGTCGCTGACCCCCGAGAAAGCCAGCACGATGGCGATCCAGTTGAGCCACGCGAAATTTCCGCTGGCCACGAGCCACAACTGGGTGAAGATGATGATTCCCGCGGCGGCGCTGGCGACTGGCTGTGGGGCGAAGAGGAAGAAGGGCACCACCAGCTGCGCAACATGGTTTCCCAGCACTTCCATTCGATGGAAGGGGCGGGGCAGGAGATGCGCCTGCCGGCTCAACGGCCCCGGCATCGGCTGGGTCTCATGGTGGTAATACAGGGCGGTGAGGTCGCGCCATTCCCGGCCGCCGCGGATCTTGATCATGCCCGCGCCAAACTCCAGCCGGAACACCAGCCAAGCCACCAGGATCAGGATGGTGCGCGGCGGATCCGTCTGGTCCGACCCGAGGAAAGCAACCATGAAGCCTGCTTCGAGGAGCAGCATCTCCCAGCCGAAGCCGTAGAAGGTCTGGCCCACATTCACGATTGACATGTACAGCAGCCACAGCGAGAGGAAGGCAATCAGAGGCAGCCATGGCGGCCCCAGCTGCGGAAGACCGGCCACCAGCAGCGCCGAGATGGCCAGTCCGGTTGCGCAGACCGCGCGCAGCAGACGGTCCGAATAGCGCCAGCGGAAAAGAGTGGGCCGCCGGTGTGTGCCGAATCCCTCCAGATAATC
Source organism: Arthrobacter sp. ISL-48 (assembly GCF_018613805.1). Lineage (GTDB taxonomy): Bacteria > Actinomycetota > Actinomycetes > Actinomycetales > Micrococcaceae > Arthrobacter. The sequence continues at coordinate 117,481 of NZ_JAGGPL010000001.1, read as the reverse complement.
GGGAACGGGAAGGAGTCCTCGTTCCCCGAGGAGTGCCGGAAACTGGTTGACCGAGGAAAGGAAGGCAACGAAGTAGAGTGCCGCGACGCCGCGCTGCAGCACCTGCCGGGCGAACTCGTAATCCGGCGCATCCAACCAGGAAAGCCAGTCCACGCTTCCACGTTACGCCCGCCGCGTTTCGGGTCAAGGCCGTTGCGGGATACTTAAGCAATGCAGCCACGCAGAATCGTCCTCCTCGGATCCACCGGTTCCATCGGCACCCAGGCCATTGACGTCGTCGACGGCGCCCCGCACCTTTTTGAGGTGGTGGCCCTCAGCGCCGGCGGAGGAAACCTGGAACTGCTGGCACACCAGGCCGTCCATACGGGCGCCGGGGCCGTGGGCATTGCATCGGGCGATCCACGGCGGCTCCAGGACCTGATCGCCGATGCTGCGAGGGCCGCCGGCAGGCCGGAGTTCAAGCCGGAAATCATCGCAGGTCCTGAGGCGTCGGCCCGCATCGCCGGAGTGGAGGCGGATGTGGTGCTCAACGGCATTACGGGCTCTATCGGCCTTGCCCCAACGCTCGCGGCCCTGAAATCGGGTGCCACACTGGCGCTGGCAAACAAGGAATCCCTGATTGTTGGCGGCGCCCTGGTGAAAGCCGCGGCCAGGGAAGGCCAGATCGTGCCGGTGGACTCCGAACACTCCGCTATTGCCCAATGCCTGCGGTCGGGCTCCGCCCCGGAGGTTGAGAAGCTGATCCTCACCGCATCCGGTGGCCCCTTCCGTGGCCGGACCAGGGAAGAGCTCCATGACGTCTCACCCCGCGAGGCGCTGGCGCACCCCACGTGGGACATGGGCCTGATGGTCACCACCAACTCAGCCACGCTGGTCAACAAGGGCCTGGAGCTGATCGAAGCGCATCTTCTGTTCGACGTCCCGCTGGACCGGATCGACGTCGTGGTCCACCCGCAGTCTGTGGTCCATTCCATGGTCCAGTTCGTGGACGGCTCCATCATTGCGCAGGCGTCTCCGCCTGACATGCGGCTCCCGATAGCATTGGGACTGGGCTGGCCGGACAGGGTCCCCAACGCTGCATCGCCCTGTGACTGGACGAAGGCCACCAGCTGGACGTTTGAGCCGTTGGATGCCGCCGCCTTCCCAGCAGTGGACCTCGCCAGGGACGCCGCCAAGCAGGGGAGCACGTTCCCGGCGGTGTTCAACGCCGCGAACGAGGAAGCGGTGACTGCCTTCCATGATGGCCGCATCCGCTTCACCGACATCGTGGATACCATCGACTCTGTCCTCAGCGAACATTCAGGATCCTCCGTGCTGACGCTGGAGTCCGTGCTGAATGCTGAAAGCTGGGCACGTGCCCGCGCCCACGAACGTTTAGCAGTCAGTAGTCTCTAGGAAGCAGCAGAACCACCCATGAGTCCCGTTCTCCTTTTTGTCCTCGGTGTCGTTTTCGTGGCGATCGGCATCGCCGTGTCCATCGCGCTGCACGAAGTGGGGCACCTGGTTCCAGCCAAGCTCTTCAACGTGCGCGTCACAAAGTACATGATCGGCTTCGGCCCCACACTTTGGTCGAAACGCAAGGGTGAGACCGAGTACGGGGTCAAGGCCATTCCGCTCGGCGGCTACGTCTCCATGGTCGGCATGTACCCGCCCAACAAGGAAGACGGAACGGTGCGTCCCTCCAGCACCGGCATGTTCCAGACCCTGGCCACGGAAGCCAGGTCCCTGGCCCACGAGGAGGTGGGACCGGGCGACGGGAACCGCGTCTTCTACCGCCTGCCCGTTTGGAAGAAAGTCATTGTGATGCTGGGCGGCCCGGCCATGAACCTGCTGATCGGCGTGGTGCTCACCGCTGTCCTCCTGATGGGCTTTGGCGTCGCCACGGCAACCAGGACCATCTCCGACGTCTCCAAATGCCAGGTGGCCGCGGGCCAGACCGTTGATCCCGATTCGCCGGACTGCAACCTGACTCCGGCCGCGGCGGCAGGGCTCAAGCCCAACGACGTGGTCACCTCCTTTGACGGCAAAGCCGTGACGGCCTGGGACCAGCTGACGGAGTGGATCCGCGCCTCGGCCGGTAAGGAGGTCAGCATCACTGTTGAACGCGGCGGCGCACCCGTCACCACAACTATCACGCCGGTGTTGTCCGCCCGGCCGGTTATCGGAGCTGACGGCCGCCAGGCAAAGGACGACGCCGGCAACCTCCAGTACCAGGACGTCGGCTTCCTGGGCATCGGCGCGCAGACGGCACTGGTGCCCCAGCCGGCGTCGTCCGTCCTGCCCGTGGCGGGGGAAAACATCAGCCAGGTAGCAGGGGTTGTCTTCAACCTCCCCGCCCGCGTGGTGGGAGTGGCGAAGGCTGCCTTCAGCGAGGAGCCACGTGATCCCAACGGCCCGATCAGCGTGGTGGGCGTGGGCCGCGTAGCCGGTGAAGTTGCCGCGATGGAACAAGTACCGCTGCAGTCCAGGCTCGCCGCTCTGGTGGGGCTGCTTGCCGGGCTTAATTTCGCGTTGGCTGTCTTCAACCTCATCCCTCTGCTTCCGCTCGACGGCGGCCATGTCGCCGGCGCCCTTTACGAAGGTGCCCGGCGGCGCGTGGCCAAGCTGTTCGGCAGGCCTGATCCGGGCGCTTTCGATATTGCCAAGCTGCTCCCGGTGACCTATGTGGTGGCCGCCCTGCTGATGGGGATGAGCGCGCTGTTGATATACGCCGACATCGTGAAGCCCGTGAACCTGTTCGGTTAAGGCGGGAGAATCCTCGGTGGCTGATACCTCAATATCATCTGCTTTCGGCTGATTATTTCCTATCAGCCAAATACGATTGATTATCTGATATCAGCCGCGTACGGTTTATGTCATGTACGTCATGACTATCGACCAGCGCGGAAGCCGCACGGACGTGGACCGGGTCCCCGAACTCGTCTCGCAACTGCGCAGACTCACCTCGGCCGTCTTTGAACGCTCCGTCGGCGACGAAATCCAGGGCGTGGTGGGAGATCCCGACGAGGTAGTGGATATCGCCCTCCATGCATTGCGTGCCGGGCATTGGTATGTGGGAATCGGTATCGGCAGCGTACGGCTTGCCGCCGCCGCCGCGCCACGCGAGGGAACCGGAAGCGGCTTCGTCGCGGCCCGGAAGGCAGTTGACGAGGCCAAGAGTGCGGCGGGCCACGTCCCATTGTCAGTGGTCTCCGGCAGTATCGGCCGTGGAATGGATATACCCCACGACGCCAAGGAAGGAGCCAGGAGCTGCGCCAACGCCGAAGCTGTGCTCCGCCTGATCGGGCGGCTCGTCCTGGAACGGACCGACGCCCAATGGAAGGTTGTTGACCAGCTACGCAGCATCCAGCGGAGCGGCGGTAAGCACGGCAGTCAGAAGCAAGTGGCCAAGGAACTGGGAATAACGGAACAATCGGTGAGCCGTGCCCTGCTGAGGTCCGGCTGGCAGGAAGAATGGGCTGCCAGGCCAGCAGCGGCGATGCTCCTGGATTATGCGCACTCCCAAATCGTTCCATCCGCGAGCGTCGAGGCGGCTGGAACACCTAAAGAAGGAGACCGGTGAACGCACTCTGGATTACGGGGGCCCTCCTGGTGGCCGGACTTCTGGGCTGGCCCGTGACCGCCCTCGTGTTCAAGCTGGCCAGGACAATTGACGACAAAGCCGACGCCGCCACCTCAGGCGACGATTCTGCACGGAAAGCTGCGGAGGATCCGTCGGCCGATGTCACGGTGGACGCCGTCCCCACCGGGGTTGGAGCGGGCGCCGCCCAGATGATCGATGGCGAGCTGACGGCCGAAGCCGGCCAGACGCCGTCGTCCGGACCAGGCCAGCCTGCTGATCCAGGCCAGCGGATCCTTCGCGGCGGGGCGATCATCGGCGTCCTGGAGCGGCTGGCTGTCTGCCTTGCCATCCTCGCCGGACAGCCGGTGGCTATCGCGTACGTTGTGGCCATCAAGGGCCTGGGCAGGTTCGCGGAGCTGAAGGAAACTCCGGTGGCGGCCGAACGGTTCATTATCGGGACGCTTACTTCCATGCTGTGGGCAGCAGGTATCGCGGCCACGGTGAAAGTGCTGTTTCTTGGCTGAGCGCCAGTTGGCGAGTGGTTCCCGGTTCCGGCTGCTCTTCGGATGGGAAGGAAGGCAGCCAGGGCGATAGGGTAGCGGTATGACTGTTTTTGCCGTTGAGTACGTTTACGCCGCCGATTCCGCACCCGCCCGCGATGAGCACCGCCCCGCACACCGCGCCTGGCTTTCCGGGCTTGCCGATGATGGCCGGCTGCTGACCAGCGGACCGTATGGTGATGGAGCAGGGGCCCTACTGATCTTCAAGGCCCAGGACGAGTCTGAGCTGAACGAACTGCTCAAGCAGGATCCCTTCGCCCTCGCCGGGACCATCGCGGGTATCCGCACCACCGAGTGGACACCCGTGATCGGCATTCTCGCCGCGCACGCGTCCTGATCCCGGGTCTCTTCCTTCACAGATCCACCTTCCAACTCTAGGAGTCCACGTGACCTCGGTCAGCCTGGGAATGCCGTCAGCACCGCCGCCCGTCCTTGCCCCCCGCCGCAAGACGCGCCAGATCAAGGTCGGTTCGGTGGGAGTGGGCTCGGACTCGCCCATCAGTGTGCAGTCCATGACCACCACGCCCACCACGGACATCAACGCCACCCTGCAGCAGATCGCCGAACTCACGGCCTCCGGCTGCGACATCGTGCGGGTCGCCTGCCCGTCAGCTGATGATGCCGAGGCGCTGCCCATCATTGCCCGCAAGTCCCAGATCCCGGTCATCGCGGACATCCACTTCCAGCCCAAGTACGTGTTTGCGGCCATTGAGGCAGGTTGCGCCGCGGTGCGGGTCAACCCCGGCAACATCCGCAAATTCGATGACCAGGTCAAGGAAATCGCCAAGGCCGCCAAGGACCATGGCACGTCCATCCGCATCGGCGTGAATGCGGGCTCCCTCGAGCCGGGCATCTTGAAGAAGTATGGCAAGGCCACTCCTGAGGCACTCGTGGAATCGGCCGTATGGGAGGCTTCCCTGTTCGAGGAGCATGGATTCCACGACTTCAAGATCTCCGTCAAACACAACGACCCCGTCATCATGGTGGCCGCCTACGAAATGCTGGCAGAAAAGGGTGACTGGCCCCTGCACCTCGGCGTTACCGAGGCCGGCCCGGCATTTCAGGGAACCATCAAATCGGCCACCGCCTTCGGAGCCCTGCTCTCGCGCGGCATCGGGGACACCATCCGGGTTTCCCTCTCCGCCCCGCCAGTGGAGGAGATCAAGGTCGGCAACCAGATCCTGCAGTCGCTCAACCTGCGCCCGCGCAAGCTGGAAATTGTCTCCTGCCCGTCATGCGGACGGGCCCAGGTGGACGTCTACACCCTGGCCGAACAGGTCACTGCAGGCCTCGAGGGTATGGAAATCCCGCTCCGTGTGGCTGTTATGGGCTGCGTGGTCAACGGACCCGGCGAAGCCCGCGAAGCCGATCTTGGAGTCGCATCAGGCAACGGCAAGGGCCAGATCTTTGTGAAGGGCGAAGTCATTAAGACTGTGCCTGAGAGCCAGATTGTTGAGACACTGATCGAAGAGGCCATGCGTATCGCTGAAGAGATGGGGGAGGCCGATGGCGAAGATGCTGTCAAGGGTAGCCCCGTGGTTAGCGTCTCATAAGGAAGGCCCCGCTTCCGCAGGGGTGCTGGTCAGGACCCTGGGCGGGGCGGACACGCCCGCTCTCCGGTGCCTTGCCCTGCAGGATCCGGTAGCCAACGTCTTTATCCTGGCGCACCTCCGCGCGGCCGGTACCGCCGGTCCCACCAGCGGCGGCGCCAGCGTGTTGGGTGTGTTCGACGACGGCATCCTGGTGGGGGCGTGCTGGACAGGAGCCAACCTGGTTCCGATCCAGCTGGACCCTTCCTATGCCGGTCCCGTTGCCGCGGCTGCGAACAGTGCGGGCCGCCGCTATGCCTCCGCCTTTGGTCCCGCGGAGCCTGTCCTTGCCCTGCATGCCGAACTGGAGGAGCTTGGCCACGCGGCCCACGAAGTGCGGTCTGAACAGCCACTGATGACCATCGCCGGGCCCCCGTCAGTGGAACCGAACCAGGATCTGACACTTGGCCGGCTGGCCGATTTTGACCGCATCCTCCCCGCCTGCGCCGCCATGTTCGAAGAGGAAGTGGGCTATTCGCCTTTCCTTGGCGGCAGGGAGTTCTACAGCCGCCGGGTGGAGGGGCTGATCAGGCAAGGGCATTCGCTGGTGCACCTCAATTCGGCCGGGGAAGTGGTGTTCAAGGCCGAGCTGGGAGCAGTGACGGCCGAGGTGACTCAAATCCAGGGAGTGTGGATGAACCCCCTCTACCGGGGGCAGGGCCTGAGCGCGGGCTACATGGCTGCAGTAGTGGAACAGGCCAGGAAGATCGCACCAGTCACGAGCCTCTACGTCAACGGCTTCAATTCGCGTGCCAGGGCCTCGTACCAGCGAGTCGGATTCTGTGAAGTGGGTACCTTCGCTACAGTTCTCTTTTAGGGGACAGACTGCTGTCCCCACTAAACCCAGGGGAACACTTGAATAAGGTCATGGCGCGCGCCATCGGAATCTCTGCTCTGTTGATGACCGGCCTCACGGGCTGCGCCGGCGCTCCCACAGACAATGGGGCCCAACACCCGGCTAACGAAACATCTGCCGCCTCCACGCCTTCGCCCAGCCAAACGCCTTCGCCGAGCGTGACTCCAGCAAAGTCCTATACAAGCGATGAACTGGGCGCTCTGGTAGGTCAGCTGAAGGACGCAAAGGGAGTCAAACTCTCAGTGATGTCCAGCGCCGACTTGACCGGATCCCTGGACCAGACCAAAGCCCTTCTCTCCTCCATGTCCGTGGAACCGGCGGAGTGCCAGGAAATGGCCATCTCCGGCACTGCACCATCCGTTGCCGGCGCTACAGTTGCGGTGGGGACCAGCATGGACGCAGCCGAGGGAGCGACCACAACCGTGTCCATGGCTTCCGGGCTGGACCCCGCATTCCTGGCGAAGGGGATGGCCCAAGCGGGCGAGATATCCAAGTGCGCGAACATGTCAATTACGGCGGCAGGAAAAAAACTCGACGTGGCGCTCACCACGATTGACGGACTCAGCTCGGTCCCCGGGACATTGGCCTACCGGACTGACACCACCCTGCCCGATGGCCGGAAGCAGTCAATCATCACGGCGCAGGCTGTCGTCCACAGTGTGCTGATTAGCGTTATTTCGATGGGTGGAGCGACCGAAGAAGCCGCAATCTCACGGGCCGGGGCGATGTTGGATCAGGCGGGGGCCCAGATCAAGTAGCTGACAGCCCTATCACTTTTAGCTCGCCCGTCAGATAGTGCTGGACGTTGGGTGCAATGAGGGCCACCACGTCCTCGGGTGGGGCCGACGCCAGGGGTTCGAGCCTGACCACGTAGCGGACCAGCATCAGGCCTACCATCTGCGTTGCCACGAGGTTTGCTCGGGTGGCCACTTCCTCCGGCGCTCCCGGGACTCCGGCCATGATTCGGCTGAGGACGGTCCGGGTCACCATTTCCCGCAGCAGCAGGGTCTTTGCCTTCGAGCCGATGGCGCCCCGGAGAAACGCCTCGAGGCTGTGCTGTGCGGGGCTCTCCCAGAGATGGAGCACCGCCCACACGATCGCCTCGGCACGATGCCCGGGATCATGGCGGTCAACGCCCTCAAGGACCTGGGCCGGGTCCGCCGGCAGGGCCACGCTTCGGGCGAACAGTTCGTCCTTGCCCTTGAAGAAGTGGTGGATCATGGCAGGGTCCACCCCGGCTTCGCGGGCTACCTGCCGGAGTGTGGTGCCGTCGAAGCCGCGCTCCGCGAACAACCGGCGTGCCGTATCCAGGATCTGGGCCCGGGTTTCCGTGGTCCCGCCCCGGCGGCCCCTCCGGCCGGATGCCGTCCGCTGGCCCGGGGCGCTGGTTGCTCCCTTGCCGGCGTGCCCGACACGCTGGGTTCCGGTCATGCAGTCCGCCGGCGCAGGGTGAGGGAAGCGAGCACCAGCACGCCCAGGACGATGACCAGCATGACGACGGCATCCTGCCACAGCTGGCCGGTGGCGTCCGCGTTGGCCGCAATCTCCTGCAGTGCATCCACCGAGAACGTGAGCGGCAGGACGTTCGAGACGGCTTCCAGGACCTCGTTCATCCTGTCGCGGGCAACAAAGAGCCCGCAGAGTAGTATCTGCGGCACCACCACCACCGGCATGAACTGCACGGCCTGGAACTCCGTCCGGGCAAAGGCCGAACAGAACAGGCCCAACGCGACGCCCAGGACCGCGTTAATCACAGCAATCAGGACCACCAGCCAGGGGCTTCCTTTGATATCCAGGCCGAAAATCCAGTAGGCAACGGCCGTGGCAACCAGTGACTGCAGGGCGGCCATGATGGAAAACGCCAGCCCGTAGCCGAAGAGCAGATCGGCCTTGTGGATGGGGGTAGTCAGCAGCCGCTCCAAGGTCCCGGAGGTCCGCTCGCGAAGCATGGTGATGGACGTGACCAGGAACATCACGACAAACGGGAAGATGGCCAGCATCATCAGGCCCACACGGTCGAACGTCCGGGGTACGCCCGGTGGCAGCGTCTCGTTCTCGAAGAGAAAGTAAACGGCCGTCAGCAGAAGGGCCGGCACCACCAGGATCAGCGCCACACTGCGGTGGTCGTGCCGCAGCTGGTCCAGGACCCGCCTGGTTGTAGCCAGCATCATCAGCAGGTTCATGACCGCACTGTGCTTTCCGGGGTTTGATGGCTTTCAGGAGTCGAATGGCTTTCGGGAACCTGGCCCGCCTGAGGAGGTACCGTTCCCGGGGACCCTGCACTGCCGTCTTCCGCGTTCTGGATGATGAGCAGGAAAGCCCTTTCGAGGTCTGCGCTGTGCCCGCGCTGGCTCAGCTCCTGGGGCGTCAGCTGGGCCAGCAGCAGGCCCTCCCTCAGCAGCAGGAGCGATCCGCAGTGGCTTGCCTCCTCCATGACATGGCTGGAAACCAGCAGCGTGGTGCCGGACTCGGCCATCGACCGAAAACGCTCCCAAAGGTCAGCCCGGAGCACTGGGTCAAGGCCCACGGTGGGCTCGTCCAGTACCAGGAGTGTGGGGTGCGCAACCAGTGCACAGGCCAGTGACACACGGCTAAGCTGTCCGCCGGACAGATCGGCGGTTTTTTGCCTCGCCTGCGCTTCAAGTCCGACGGCGGCAATCGCCTCGGCCACCTCGGCCCGGCCCTTGCTGTGCATGGCGCCGAAATACCTGACGTTGGCTTCCACCGTCAGGTCGGGGTACACGCTGGGTGATTGGGTGACGTATCCCACCTGGTGCCGGAGAGTGGGATGTCCCGCGGGGAGACCCAGGACTTCAACGGAGCCGGAGGACAACCGCTGGACTCCCACGATGGCCCGCATCAGGGTGGTTTTGCCGCTGCCGGAGGGCCCCAGCAGTCCGGTGATCCGGCCCGTGGGGATGGAAAAGTCCAGCCCCCGCAGGACAGGGACCTTGCCCCTGGTCACACGGAGGCCCCTTGTCACCACGGCTGCCTTGCTCCCCGGGATGGTACTGGTTGCAGCTGCTGCGTGGGACATGGATGCCTCCATCGGGGGAACCCGGTTTTAATTCACCAGGTGATGAATTAAAGCTATGCCTCGTGACTTCAGCCGTCAATAACCCTTCGATTGGAAAAAACCCTTGTCAAGGCGGCGGTGATCGCATAGGTTCGACCTAATGCGCTGGAGTGGCGTGGGCGGTCTCACCAGTCCTCACCAGAAACAAAGGCGTCAATGGCCGTGGAGCCACGCCCGGAAGCGATGACCAGCCCGATGGGGGCCAGGGGCTTTGCATCCCGGGCGTGGCTCTATTGCTCCGCATGGGATACGTGCGCTTGCCGGTAGATTAGTACCCAGACGATTTGCCCGGCTCTGCTTTCCCAAGCAGCACTTCCCCAGAAACGGATACCGACCAGTGGTCCTAAGACTGTCCCAGCTTTTCCTGCGCACCCTGCGTGAAGATCCCGTCGACGCAGAGGTCGCCAGCCACCGGCTCCTGGTCCGCGCCGGTTACATCCGCCGTGCGGCACCTGGCATCTACACCTGGCTGCCGCTGGGGCTCAGTGTCCTGCGGAAAGTCGAGGCCGTCATCCGTGAGGAGATGGCCGCCATCGGCGCCCAGGAAGTCCACTTCCCGGCTCTGCTGCCGCGGGAGCCGTATGAGGTCACCAACCGCTGGACCGAGTACGGCGAAGGCCTCTTCCGCCTGCAGGACCGCAAGGGCGCCGATTACCTGCTGGCCCCCACGCACGAGGAAATGTTCACCCTCCTGGTCAAGGACCTGTACTCCTCGTACAAGGACCTGCCGCTGAGCCTCTACCAGATCCAGAACAAGTATCGCGATGAGGCGCGTCCCCGCGCCGGCCTCCTCCGCGGCCGCGAGTTCATCATGAAGGACTCCTACTCCTTCGACGTGGACGATGCCGGACTGGACGCCAGCTACGCCGCGCACCGCGGCGCCTACCTCAGGATCTTTGAGCGCCTGGGCCTGGAAGTGATTCCGGTGGCCGCAACGGCTGGTGCCATGGGCGGCTCCAAGAGCGAGGAGTTCCTGCACCCCACTGAGATCGGCGAGGACACGTTCGTGCGCTCAGCCGGGGGTTACGCCGCCAATGTCGAGGCAGTGACCACGGTGGTTCCTGCTGAGATCGACTTCACCGGGGCTGCGCCCGCCGAGGTCCTGGACACCCCTGATACCCCCACCATTGAAACGCTCGTGGCGGCTGCCAACCAGCTTGCTCCCCGCGCAGAGGCCGACGGCGGCGCCTGGACTGCCGCTGACACGCTCAAGAACGTGGTGCTCGCGGTCACCCTGCCCACCGGTGAGCGCCAGATCGTGGTGATCGGTGTCCCCGGAGACCGCGGAGTGGACCTCAAGCGGGTGGAGGCCAACATCGGCTCCTTCCTGCCCATCGCCGGAGAGATCGGACTGGAAGCGGCCAACGAGGACGACCTCAAGAAGCACCCCCTCATCGTCAAGGGCTACCTTGGCCCGGGCCTGGCGCTGGATGAACCCTTGCTGGGCAGCGAAGGCTCAACCAAGCTGCTGTACCTCGTGGACCCCCGCGTGGTCAGCGGCACCGCCTGGGTTACGGGTGCCAACGAAACAGGCAAGCATGTCTTTGGCCTCGTGGCCGGACGGGACTTCAGCTGGGACGGCGTCATCGAATGCACCGAAGTTCGTGAAGGGGACCCCGCACCGGACGGCTCCGGACCGCTGGAGACCGCCCGTGGGATCGAAATGGGCCACATTTTCCAGTTGGGCCGCAAGTACGCCGAAGCCCTTGAGCTGAAGGTCCTCGACCAGAACGGCAAGCAGGTAGTGGTCACCATGGGTTCCTACGGTGTGGGCGTCACCCGGGCCGTCGCGGCCCTGGCTGAGTCGAACCACGACGAGAAGGGCCTGACCTGGCCCCGCGCCGTCGCCCCGGCCGATGTCCATATCGTGGCGGTCGGCCGCGGCGAGGAGATCTTCGCCGCCGCCGAGCAGCTGGCATCGGAGCTTGAAGCAGCAGGCCTGGACGTCATTTATGACGACCGTCCGAAGGTTTCCCCCGGCGTGAAGTTCGGCGACGCCGAGCTGGTCGGCGTCCCCACCATCCTCGCCGTCGGCCGGGGACTCGTGGACGGCGTGGTGGAGATTAAGGACCGCCGCACCGGAGTCGCCGAAAACGTGGCAGTGGACAAGGCCGTTGACTATGTGGTCAACGCCGTCCACAGCAGCTGACGCCCGACGTGCTGTAAGCAGGTGGTTTCGGGATTTGAGTCGATCCAGCTCACTACGATCATCCTGATTGTGGTGGCTGGGTTCGCTGCAGGCTGGGTGGACGCAGTGGTGGGCGGGGGCGGACTGCTCCAGCTGCCCGCCCTGCTGCTGGTGCCTGGCATCACGCCTGTCCAGGCCCTCGCCACCAACAAGATGGGCTCCATTTTCGGCACTACCACCAGTGCCGTCACCTACTACCGGCGCGTTCGGCCGGACCTCCGGACTGCCCTGCCGATGGCGGTGATCGCGCTGGCCGGCAGCTTCGGGGGCGCCGTCTTGGCGGCTTCGCTTCCGTCCAGTGTCTTCAAGCCCATCATCGTGGCCGCGCTGGTCGCCGTCGCGCTTTTCACTGCCCTCAAGCCTGACGTCGGGGACATCACGGTGCTGCGCCACGACGGCCGTACCCACTATCTGGTGGCCTGCCTGATCGGGGCAGTGATCGGCTTTTACGACGGGCTGATCGGTCCGGGCACGGGTTCCTTCCTGATCATTGCCCTGGTGTCGGCCATGGGATACGCCTTCCTGGAGGCCAGCGCCAAAGCCAAGATCGTGAACATGGCCACGAACGCCGGTGCCCTGCTGTTCTTCCTGCCGCACGGCTCCCTGTTGTGGGGTGTCGGCCTGGTGCTGGGCCTGGCCAACATGGCGGGCGGCTACCTCGGCGCACGGACCGCCGTGAAGCAGGGGAGCCGCTTCATCAGGGTTGTTTTCCTGCTCGTGGTGGGTGCCCTGATCATCAAGCTCGGCTATGACGTCTGGCAGGACAACTTCGCCTAGTGTCCTACGCGTATCCGACGTCCACGACGCCATTTAAGACGCACTGGACCGTCTTGAATGAATCAGGCAGGGTGTACCCATGACCAGCGAGCCCATCGCCAACTACGGCGTTCTCTCTGATTGCCGCTCCGCCGCGCTAGTGAGCGCCTCGGGTTCGGTGGACTGGCTGTGTTTCCCCCGTTTTGACAGCCCCTCGGTGTTCGGACGGATCCTGGGCGACGACGCAGGCTACTGGTCGATCCGGCCTGCGGCCCCACATTCCTCGACCCGCCGGTACCTCGGGCCGACGATGGTGCTCGAGACGGTCCACACCACAGCCGCCGGAACCGTGACAGTCACCGATGCCCTGGTCCTGGGTGAAGGGAGCCGGGGCCACGAACTCGGGGCGGGGGCTCCCGGAACATTGCTGCGGCATGTTGCCTGCACCGACGGCGAAGTCGAGATGGAGGTGACGTTCGCGCCGCGGCCGGAATACGGCCTGGTCCGGCCACTCCTTGAGGACACGGCCACCGGAATCTTCGTCCACGGCGGGGCCGACGTGATGGCCTTTTCCACCCCGGTCCCCTTCGACTTCGAGGGTGGCCAAGCGCAGGCGAAGCCGGTCCTCCGTACCGGTGACGTTCTGGGATTCGCCCTTCACCACCGGAACGCCGGGCCAGTACCGCCGCCGTTCTGGAGCCAGGAGGAGATCGCCCGCCGGCTGGAGGACACGCTGGAGGGCTGGGACAGTTGGTCGCAGCTGCATCAGAGCTACGACGGACCCTGGCAGGACCTCGTCGCTTCCAGCGGCAGGATTCTGCAGGCACTGACGTTCTATCCGACCGGCGCGATCGTCGCGGCCCCGACAACGTCCCTGCCCGAAGTCGTCGGCGGCACCCGGAACTGGGACTACCGGTACACCTGGATCCGGGACGCCAGCATGACCCTGCAGGCGTTGTGGGTGGCTGCGTGTCCGGACGAAGCCGGGAAGTTTTTCCAGTTCCTCGCGTCGGCAGCCGCCGGCCGGCTGAGCAACGGCGACGATCTGCAGATCATGTACGGCATCGGTGGCGAACGGGACCTGTCCGAACGCGAACTGGCCCATCTTCCGGGCTGGTGCGACAGCGCCCCGGTGCGGGTGGGCAACGGCGCCTGGGACCAGCGCCAGCTCGACGTCTACGGCGAACTCCTCGACGCCGCCGCGGCCCTCCCTGAGTACCTCAACGATCTGGAGCCCGGGACGCGGCATTTCCTTGCCGATGCGGCCGACGCTGCAGCATCGCGTTGGCAGTCCACGGATCAGGGCATCTGGGAGGTTCGCGGCGCACCCAGGCACTACCTTCATTCAAAGCTGATGTGCTGGGTGGCCGTTGACCGGGCCATCAGCCTCGCCGGGATTCTGAACGCGGAAGAGCGGGTTCCGTACTGGATACAGACCCGGGCGCAGCTGGCTGGCTCCATCCTCTTGAACGGCTGGAACGAGACAGCCCACGCCTACACCCAGGCCTACGGCTCAGAGGACCTCGACGCATCGGCGCTGATGCTCTCCATCGTGGGGTTCGTGGCCGCCGACGATCCCAAGATGCTGGCAACGATCGACGCCATCGAAGACCGGCTCACCGATAGCCGGGGTCTGGTGTACCGGTATCAGGCCGACGACGGGCTCACCGGGAAGGAAGGAACGTTCCTCCTGTGCACCTTCTGGTTGGCCCATGCCCTGGCCCTGGCCGGTCAGAACCGGCGCGCCCGGACCGTTTTCGAACGGGCCGCGGGATTCGCCACCGATCTGGGCCTGCTGGCCGAAGAGGTTGCCCCGGACAGCAGCGAGCTGCTCGGAAATTTCCCACAGGCTTTCAGCCATATCGGCCTCGTCAACGCAGCCTGGGCCATCCGCACGGCTGAGGACAAAGACGCGCCCGCTGCCGCCAGGGACGAGGGAACCCCGTGACGGGTTCCGTTCCGGGCAGACGGTCCTGGGCGAGGCCTCGTGCCTGGTCCGGCGCAGGCGTAGCATGCTGGTATGTCCGCAGGCGCTGAACCGTATTCGGCAGCATTGTCCGCTGCGGCCCGCCACGCCAGTGACTGGCTGGGGAGCCTGCCCGGCCGGCACGTCGGCCCCGGAGTGACAGCCCATGATCTGGCCGCTGACTTCGGCGGTCCCCTCCCGGAAGCGGGGATGCCCGCCGCCGACGTCGTGGACTACCTCGCACTCAAGGCAGAGCCTGGACTGATGGCCATGCCTTCCGGCCGGTTCTTCGGCTGGGTGATCGGCGGCACCCTTCCCGCGGCCCTGGCGGCGGACTGGCTGGTCAGCGCCTGGGACCAGAACTCAGGGCTGCGCTACGCCACACCTGCCATGGCTGCCATCGAGGAAGCCGCCGGCCACTGGCTGCTGCAGCTCCTGGGGCTGCCGGAGGAGGCTGACGTCGGCTTTACCACCGGCGCAACCATGGCCAACTTCACCGGGCTGGCCGCCGCACGATGGCGGCTGATGACTGATGCAGGCTGGGATCTTGACCGGGACGGACTGTCAGGAGCACCACGGATCAGGTGCTTTGCGGGGCAGGAACGCCACGAGACCATCGACCTGGGGCTGCGCTACCTCGGCCTGGGCGCGCCCACTGCGGTGCCCGCTGATGCCCAGGGGAGGCTGCTTCCCATCGAGTTGGACAGGCTGCTCTCAGAGGGTGCTGGGCCCGCCCTTGTCTGCCTCCAGGCCGGGAACCTGCATTCAGGAGCCTTCGACCCGTTCGACGACGCAATCCGGGTAGCCCGGCGCCATGGCGCCTGGGTCCACATCGACGGAGCCTTCGGCCTGTGGGCGGCGGCCGTCCCGGAATTGGCCTACCTCACTGAAGGCATGGTCGCGGCTGACTCGTGGGGCACCGATGCCCATAAGACCCTCAACGTTCCGTACGACTGCGGCATCGCAGTGGTTAACGATTCCCTTGCGCTGCGCAGTGCCATGGGACTGACCACCAGCTACCTGGTCCAGGACGCAGAAGGCCCTGGCGATCCGTTCCAGAAAGTGCCGGAGCTCTCCCGGCGCGGCCGCGGTGTTCCGGTGTGGGCCGCTCTCCGGTCACTGGGCCGGGAGGGCGTGGCAGCGCAGGTCAGCGGGCTGGCCGAAGCAGCTTCCTCGATCGCCGAGCGACTGGACCGGGTGGACGGCATCGAGGTCCTGAACGCTGTGGACTACACCCAGGTTTCGCTCGCTTTCGGAGACGATGCCACCACCCGGGCCGTGACAGCCAAGGTCATCCAGGACGGCAAGGTCTGGATGTCAGGGTCACACTGGCAGGGCCGCGATGTGCTGCGCGTGTCAGTCAGCAACTGGAGCACTGACACTGACGACGTCGGCACCGCGGTGGACGCAGTCAGTTCCGCTTTTGCGGCCATCCGGGCCGAATCGGGCTGACCCCGGCTAAGTCAGCCTGTCAGCCAGCCGACTGTTCCTGCCCTGGTTCCGGAAGGGAGTGCGCGGCCGGAAGGCCGTCCAAGGTCCGGCCGGCCAGGGTGCTGGCCACCCACAGCGAGCGCGCCAGATCCCCCTGGTGATGCGGCCGGGAGGCGTACCAGAGCGCATTCTCCACTTCACGGGCGATGCCCCACTGACGGGCGACCTCCGCATCAAGACCGGCCGCGGCACTGAAGTCCCGGCAGCGCCGCCTAAGGCCCTCTTGAGGATCGCTCCGCGGGAGGTCAGCAATCCGGTTCCACAGCAGCGGAGCCACGGCAAATTCCGGCTCGCCGATCATGGGCTGCGGATCGATAGCGGCGAAGCCCTCCGCGGCCTGCAAACGGGTGCCGTCCATCCCTCCCGTTTGGCCCATTCCAGGCCTGGCCAGGATGTTGAGAAAATGGAAGTCCGTGTGCACCAGTACGTCGCGTCCCGATCGGCGGCCAACGGCGCCGCGGGTCTGGCAGACTTCGAGGGCCGCTTCCAGCAGCCAGCGCGGAAACGGGCGGCCCTGCTGTTCCCAGTCCGCCGGCAGGTCATCGCTCCACTGCTCGGCCCGCCCCGCAATATGGTCAAACTCCTGCCATTGCGGCCGTCCGTCGGGGACCAGGCTGAGCTGGCGCATCAGTGCGCCCCACACGGTCACCGCGTCATCCATCGGGACGGTCTGCAACGAGCGGCCGGCGTCCAAGCGCTCCAGCAGCATGGCACAGGTTCCGGCGTCGGATTCCAGCAGGCGGACGGCACCGTGCCCTCCCCACAGGGCCAGTGCGTGGCGCTCAACCCGGGCCTCATCATGCGGAAAGGCGATCTTGAGCGCAGCCGGGGTCCCGTCGTACCGGCGGACGGGGACCACTACGCCACCGTGGCCGTTCCAGGGAAGGGTGCCGGGAGCCAGCTCTGCTTCCAGCTCCCAGTGTTCCAACCTGCCCTGCAGCAGGCCAGGCAGCGAAGCCAGCCATGCGCGACCTGCACTGCTCCGGCTGTACCGTGCGCTGAGGTCCGGGGGGATCGGTACTTCAGTCTGCTGTCTCATTAGCTCCAGCGTAGTTGACCGGGGCTCCTTCAGGCCGCAGGGGCGCAGGGTGCGGTACCCGTGCGCCAGGGCTTAGACGACGCCGCTGGCACCCAGCAGGTTGCCGATAGAGAATGTGGCGGCCAGTGCCAACGCGCCGCCGACCACCACTCGGACGGCAGCCCGGGACTTTGAACCGCCTCCGATCCAAGCGCCCAATGCCCCGGTTAGGGCCAGTGCCACCAGCACGACGCCGAACGTCAAAGGAACCCTGAGGTCCGGTGGCGGCAGGAGGATGGCCAGCATCGGCAGTACGGCGCCAAGAGTGAATGCCACAGCCGAGGCTAAAGCGGCGTGCCAGGGGCTGACGATGTCGGACTCGTCGATGTTGAGCTCTGCGGAAAGGTGGGCCGCCAGGGCATCGTGGCTGGTCAGTTCTTCGGCCACAGCCCGTGCGGTCTCCGGGCTGAGGCCCTTGTCACGGTAGATGGCGGTCAGCTCGGCAAGTTCTTCCTCCGGCTCTTCGGCAAGTTCCCGGCGTTCCTTTTCGATCAGCGCTTTCTGGCTATCGCTTTGGCTGCTCACGGAGACGTATTCGCCAAGGGCCATCGAGACAGCTCCACCTACCAGCCCCGCTGCCCCTGCGGCGAGGATGGGCCCGGTGGCCGACGTGGCTCCGGCCACGCCCACCACGATGGCGGCCACAGAGACTATTCCATCGTTCGCACCCAGGACTCCGGCGCGCAGCCAGTTGAGCCGCTGTGCCACATCATTGTCATGCGGCTCGCTTTCAAGGTGGCGTTCCAGATCTCGGTTAACCGCCTGCATGCCTGTTAAGTCTGCCGGCTCGGGTGGGTCGTGGGAATCCATGAATTCAGCAAACCATCACTTGTTGCTCCGTGCCACTCCCGATTCAAGGGTCGGCCATCTCCTGGGGTCTGCTGTGTCAGCGGCGCGGCTGGCCGCGATTCCGGGTTCCCGTCAGCTTAGACGGGCCGCGGCTTCCAGCTAACACCAAGTTCCAGCGTCCGGAGCCAGTAATGCAGGATCATAAAGGCATGGGAACGATGGAAGCCAACGCCGGCACCGTTACGAATGGGCAACTCGTCCTGCTTTGCGGCCGGTCCTTTTCCGGCAAAAGTACAGTGGCGCTGCAGCTCTCCACAGCCCTGCCTGCCGACGTCGTGAGCCTTGACATGATCAACGAGGAACGCGGCCTCTTTGGCGGCCAGGGCGTTCCAGTTGAGGAATGGATCCGGACCCACGAGATCGCGACGGCGGAAGTGCTCGAGCTTTTGTCCCGAGCCCGGACGGTCGTCGTTGACGACACCAGTTCGCCCCGGTTTCTCCGCGACAAGTGGCGCTCGGCTGCGCGTTCCGTCGGAGCAGCATTCGCATTGGTGTTCGTGGACACGACTGAGGAAGTCCTCCTTCAGCGCCACCGGGTTAACCGGTCGGCGTTGGAGAGACATGACGTTACTGACTCGGTCATGATGGAGCACCTAGAGGGCTTTGAGGCCCCCGAGCCGGACGAAGCGTTCGTGTCCTTCGAGCCGGAATCCGAGTCTTACTCCGAACTGATCACCCGGACACGTTCAGCCCTTAATGCAGACCCCTAAGACCTGGCGTTACTCCTCCGGAAAGCCAGGAAGTTGCGGGAGTTCGGATTCGTCCAGCGGCACTCCCGGCAGGGGCCCAGGGTCGGCGCCCCAGTGGCGCGTCCGCCCGGCAGCCGCCACGAGCGCCGAGACAGCCCAGCTCCGGGTGGATCCTGCGCTCAGGGCCACCACATCTCCGTAGACAGCCAATGTTCCGGCTTCCAGCCGCCCCAACCCGGCTGCCGGAGCGTCAAGGAACGCTTGACTAAGGGCATAGCCGGGCTGTTGCGGCGGAACAGCCGCGCAGTGCATCCTGCTCTGGGCTGCGGCGCCGTCCGCAAGCTCTTTGTGCTGTTCCAAAAGGTGCGACGCCGGCACAACCGACGCCGGATCCAACCTGGTGAGCGCTGCCTGGTAGCCATAGACCGCCTCCAGTTCGGCTTCCACGGCTGACGACAGGGCGGACGCCAAGGTCGCACGGTTCGTCTCTTCAGCAATGTCAGCGGACGGGAAGGCGGACGGAATGGCCGTGCATGGCGGGGCAGCTGAGGCCGCTGAAGGGGCTGGAGTGTCTTCCGGCCGCCCTGTGCCACTTGGGTCATCGGCGTGGTCGGTTGCAGGGCCCGGGTCTGGAGCCGGAGCAGGAAGCACCTCCGCCGGAACACCTGCAGCCGCTGCCAGATCCTGGGCCGCCAGGAACTGCGCGGTCCCCGCGCCGGCGAGAAGGCGGGCCATGCCGCCGTCGGCCGTTTCTGAATCCTTGAGCCGCTGCACCGAGCTCGCCGAGAGCGCGACAGCCAGCCCCGCTGCGGTGGACGGGAGGGGAGACGCGGAAGCCGGGGCGGAAGAGCCGCCGGTTGGTCCAGGGGCGGTTCGGGACGTTGTTCCTGGTGTTGGCCCGGCGGAGGGCCCGGAAGCGGCGGGATCCCCAGGCAGCATCAGCGCCCGTGCCTGGAGGGTCAGCAAAGTCACAACACGGTCCAACGACGCGGAGGTGGGGGCCTTGCCGGCGCCGGCAGCGGGGTCAGTAAGTCCAAGTCCGGCGGAACGAAGGGACATGGCGTCCGCGAAGGCGGCAGCCCTTGCCTGCTCCGAAAACTGGGGTTCCGCCGGGGGAGCGGGCTGGCGGGGGATGAGGGCAATCCCGAGGCTCAGGACAAGGAGGGCTGTGAGCGAAAAGACTGCGTACCGGAAATAGCGCCTGCGGTGGCTGATTTCCTGGCTGTCGTCTTTCACAACAGACCATGTTGTCACGCCTGGAGCCATACTCCGTGCACCACTGCGTCCGGAAAATCGTTAGGCTAGTAGTCACAACATCATCTATCGGGAGGCGTCCGGCATCGTGAATAACGCAGAAGCCACGACTTCATCAGGCCGTACCGGTCCGGGTAAGGCTGACCCTTCGCCTGCCCACAATCCGGAAGCCGCCCGGCTCCGGGCATTGCTGGAACCCTCCGTCCAGGCCAACCGCCTGTACCTCGAGGATGTGGTCATCAATGTGGCCGGTTCACACCGTGTAGTCCACGTGGTGGTGGACCTCCCGCAGGAGGAAACCGGCGGCGTAAACCTTGACGTGATCTCGGACATTTCAAAGGTCCTCTCTGACGTCCTCGACAATGACCCGGGCGATGACGGACGGCCCTACGATCTTGAGGTCTCCTCCCCGGGTGTGGGGCGCCCCCTGACCGAGCCCCGGCATTGGCACCGCGCCCGGGGCCGCATGGCAAAAGTCAGTGTGCTCCAAGGAGAGAACGTCACCGGCAGGATCCAGTCCGTGGATGATTCCGGCGTGACAATTGTCCCGGAAATCGCCGTCAAAAAAGGCATGAAGCCCAAGCAGGGCGAGCCTGTAAAACTTCCTTTCGACAGGATCCGCAACGGAAAAGTCGAGATCGAATTCAGCCACCTCGACGAGGCTGGTCTGGAACCTGAGCACAATGGACCTTCTGAGGAGGCCTGATGGATATTGACATGAGCGCACTGAGACTTCTGGAGCGTGAGCGCGAAATTCCGCTGGACCTCCTGATTCCCACCATCGAACAGGCGCTCCTGGTGGCGTACCACAAGTCGCCCGGCGCCTTCGAGAAGGCCCGCGCTGAACTGGACCGCAAGAGCGGCCACGTGACCATCTGGGCTGTCGAAATCGACGACGACGGCGCCCCTATCGGCGAGTTCGAGGACACCCCTGCCGGCTTTGGCCGCATCGCGGCGAGCACTGCCCGGCAGATCATCCTGCAGCGCCTGCGCGACGTGGAGGACGACAACGTCCTGGGCGAGTTCAAAGGCCGCGAGGGTGAACTCGTGGCTGGCCTGATCCAGCAGGGCAACAACCCGCACATGATCCAGGTCAACCTGGGAACCGTGGAGGCGCTGCTGCCGCCGCCCGAGCAGGTGCCGGGGGAGAAGTACCTCCACGGCAACCGGCTCCGCGCCTTCGTCATCGACGTGCACCGTGGCACCAAGGGGCCGTCCATCACGCTCTCCCGCTCGCACCCCGGACTCGTCAGGAAGCTTTTTGAGCTTGAAGTCCCGGAGATCGCGGACCACTCCGTGGAGATCGTGGCACTGGCACGTGAAGCCGGCCACCGCACCAAGATCGCCGTCAAGGCCAACACCCCCGGCATCAACGCCAAGGGTGCCTGCATTGGTGAGATGGGTTCGCGTGTGCGCGCGGTCATGACGGAGCTCAATGACGAGAAGATCGACATTGTCGACTTCAGCGAAGATCCCGCCACCTTCATCGCCAGCGCCCTGTCGCCCTCGCGTGTGAATTCCGTCACCATCATCGACGAGGCCACCCGGTCCGCCCGTGTCGTGGTGCCCGACTATCAGCTTTCGCTGGCCATCGGCAAAGAGGGCCAGAACGCGCGGCTGGCAGCAAAGCTGACCGGCTGGCGCATCGACATCGTCTCCGACGCTGCCGCGCCACGCGGGAACTGACGCGCAACCCGCGCCGGAACTGAAGGTGCTCCGGAGCGCCCGCCGTGCCGGCCGGCGCGTGGGTTTCCGGCAGAACGGCCCCGAGGGGCTAGAATAGACAATGACCGCGCCTAACGGCCGGTGTTCGTGCGCCCTGGACCTGCCCGTTTCCGCTGACATGCGGAAACTCGCCGCTGGGGCCGGCAGATATGAACGTCAGGAAGATGCTCACCGTGGCAGAAGTGCTTCACAGCGAGGATCAACCGCAGCGTACCTGCATCGGATGCCGGAACAAGGGCCCGCGGTCTGAGTTACTCCGGCTCGTCGCCGAAGGCAGTGGTTCCGCCGCTGTCCTGGTGGATGAACGACGCCGGATGCCTGGCCGGGGTGCATGGCTGCACCCCAGCGAATCGTGCCTGGCTCTGGCAGTCAAGCGGCGAGCATTCGGGCGTGCCCTCAACGGCGCAACCGGAACCGCCGCCGTCGAAAGCCGGATCAAGGCGGGCGCGAACGCTCCAGGCACGCTGCGGATACCTCCGGTAGACGCAGCACCAACCGTCCAACCTGAAAGCGGGTCAGAAATCTGATGGAAACCCGATGAGTTCCCAGCGATGAGTGCGCAACGATGACAACTTTGTTGCGCTCTGCAATGGGTCCTTCAGCTGCAACCGCGGCGAGGGCCCGCAGTAAGAAGTAGACGGTTCGTGCCTGGCTCGGTGCGGACCGAGACAGGAGAAATGTGGCCAAGGTCCGCGTACATGAGCTTGCAAAAGAGCTCGGTATTACTTCCAAAGATGCAGTGACAAAACTGCAGGAACTGGGCGAATTCGTTCGCTCCGCCTCTTCCACCATTGAGGCCCCGGTTGTGCGGAAACTCCGCAACGCCTACCCCGACGCCGCTGCGAAGTCCGCAGCACCGGCAGCCGCGCCCAAGGCGCCTGCCCCGTCGGCCGAATCACGTCCCGCGGCGCCTGCCCCATCGGCAGAATCACGCCCCGCAGCACCCAAGGCTCCGGCTCCGCAGGCAGAGGCCTCCGCGCCTGCTCCTGCGGCTTCGGCTCCTGCTGCACCGGCTGCTCCGGCTCCGGTCGCCGCAGCACCTGCCGCAGGTGCCCCGTCCGCCGGTGCTCTCTCTACCGGCGCCAAGCCTGGTGCGAGGCCCACACCCAAGGCTGAAACCCCGGCTGCTCCCACCCGCCAGGGTGGGTCGGCACAGGGCGGGTCGGCGCAGGGTGGATCGGCACCGCGTCCCGGCGGTCCCCGTCCGGGCAACAACCCTTTCGCGACGTCCCAGGGCATGCCCCGCGGCCGTGGCGGCGACGGAGAACGTCCCCCGCGTCCGGGTAACAACCCGTTCGCTCCTTCGCAGGGCATGCCCCGCCCGGGTGGCAGCCGTACCGACGGCGACCGTCCCGGCGGTCCGCGCCCCGCAGCCGGTGCGGGCGGCCCCCGTCCGGGTGGCGCCGGTGCTCCGCGTACCGCGGGTGGTGCCGGTGGCGCCCGTCCGGGTGGCGCTGGTGCTCCGCGTACCGCGGGCGGTGCCGGTGGTCCGCGTCCCGCGGGTGCCGGTGGAAACCGTCCTACTCCGGGCATGATGCCCAACCGCACTGAGCGTCCCGCACCGGCTGGCGCCGGCGGACGTCCCGGTGGCGGTGGCCGTGGTCCGGGTCGTCCAGGCGGCGCACCCGGCACCGGCGGTGCTCCGGGTGCCGGTGGCGGAGCTCCCGCAGGTGGAGGTTTCGGCAAGGGTGGCCGCGGTCGCGGTGGTACCCAGGGTGCCTTCGGTAAGGGTGGCGCCGGGCGTGGCAAGCAGCGCAAGTCGAAGCGTGCCAAGCGTCAGGAACTCGAGCAGATGAGTGCTCCGTCGCTGGGTGGCGTGAGCGTACCCCGCGGCGACGGCAATACCGTAGTACGGCTTCGCCGTGGCTCGTCCATCACGGACTTCGCCGACAAGATCGAGGCAAACCCCGCCGCACTGGTTACCGTGCTGTTCCACCTTGGTGAGATGGCAACGGCTACCCAGTCGCTCGACGAGGAAACCTTCGCACTTCTTGGTGAAGAACTCGGCTACAAGCTGCAGGTTGTGTCGCCGGAGGACGAGGAGCGCGAGTTGCTCTCCACCTTCGACATCGACTTCGAAGCCGAGCTCGAGGCCGAAGGCGACGAAGACCTCGAGGCACGTCCTCCGGTCGTCACGGTCATGGGCCACGTCGATCACGGTAAGACCCGGCTGCTCGATGCCATCCGCAAGTCCGACGTCATGGCTGGCGAACACGGCGGCATCACGCAGCACATCGGTGCCTACCAGGTCACGCACAACCACGAAGGCGAAGACCGCAAGATCACCTTCATCGATACTCCGGGCCACGAGGCGTTCACCGCCATGCGTGCCCGTGGTGCGAAGGTCACCGACATCGCCATCCTGGTGGTCGCGGCGGACGACGGCGTGATGCCGCAGACCGTTGAGGCCCTCAACCACGCCCAGGCAGCCAATGTGCCGATCGTGGTGGCCGTGAACAAGATCGACAAGGAAGGCGCCAACCCGGAAAAGGTTCGTGGCCAGCTGACCGAGTACGGCCTGGTTCCTGAAGAGTACGGTGGCGACACCATGTTCGTTGAGGTCTCTGCCCGCCAGAACCTCAACATCGACGAGCTGCTCGAGGCCGTCCTGCTTACCGCAGACGCAGCCCTTGACATGCGCGCCAACCCGAACAAGGACGCCCGCGGTATCGCGATCGAAGCCAACCTCGACAAGGGCCGCGGCTCCGTGGCCACCGTCCTGGTGCAGTCCGGCTCCCTCCGCGTCGGCGACACCATCGTGGCAGGCACGGCCCACGGCCGCGTCCGTGCGATGTTCGACGACGACGGCAGTGCCCTGACCGAGGCCGGCCCGTCCCGCCCCGTGCAGGTACTGGGTCTGTCCAACGTGCCGCGCGCTGGCGACACCTTCTTCGTGACCGCTGACGAGCGCACTGCCCGTCAGATCGCCGAGAAGCGTGAAGCAGCGGACCGCAATGCCGCCCTGGCTAAGCGCCGCAAGCGCATCAGCCTGGAAGACTTCGACCAGGCCGTGGCCGAAGGCAAGATCGACACCCTCAACCTCATCCTCAAGGGTGACGTGTCCGGTGCCGTGGAAGCCCTCGAAGACGCACTGCTCAAGATCGACGTCGGCGAAGGCGTGCAGCTGCGCGTCATCCACCGCGGCGTTGGCGCCATCACGCAGAACGACGTCAACCTGGCAACAGTGGACAGCGCCGTCATTATCGGCTTCAACGTCAAGCCTGCCGAGCGGGTTGCCGAACTGGCAGACCGCGAAGGCGTGGACATGCGCTTCTACTCCGTCATCTACGCAGCAATCGATGACATCGAGATGGCCCTCAAGGGCATGCTCAAGCCGGAGTACGAAGAGGTCCAGCTTGGCACCGCCGAGGTCCGCGAAGTCTTCCGTTCCTCCAAGTTCGGAAACATTGCCGGTTCCATCGTCCGCTCGGGTGTTATCCGACGCAACACGAAGGCCCGCATCAGCCGCGACGGCAAGATCATCGGTGACAACCTCACCGTTGAGACGCTCAAGCGCTTCAAGGACGACGCCACCGAGGTCCGCACGGACTTCGAGTGTGGTATTGGTCTTGGCTCGTTCAACGACATCACCGAAGGCGACATCATTGAGACCTTCGAGATGCGTGAGAAGCCGCGCGTCTAGGCTGTTCTAGCTTGACCGGTGCGGGGCCGTTGGAATTTTTCCGGCGGCCCCGCCCCTACGCTGGGCGGCAACGGATCTGCGATCCTTTGCCGCCCAGCTTCGGCAGGCCCGATGCCACTCCCAGGCCGCCGGAAAAACTTCCAACGGGGGTCCGTTGTGGACTCCCGGTGAGTGCGTGGCAACAAACTGAACGTGTGTACGCAGGTCGCTAGGCGCCGTCGTACCCCCAAATTTTTTTAGGAGTGGAAATGGCTGATCCCGCACGGGCTGCCAAGTTGGCGCAGCGGATCAAGGTTGTTGTTGCGGAGGCTCTGGGCCGGAAGGTCAAGGACCCCCGGCTGGAGGGCATTACTGTCACGGATGCGCGCGTGACCAACGATCTGCAGCATGCCACGATCTACTACACCGTCTTCGGCGACCAGTTGGTCCAGTCCGAAGCCGCCAAGGGTCTGGAGAAGGCCAAGGGTGTGCTCCGCCAGGAGGTGGGCCGGAACGTTACTGTCCGGCTGACACCCACCCTGGAATTTGTGGCCGACCAGATCCCCGTCAACGCTTCAAACCTGGAGGAACTCCTCCGCGCGGCGAAGAAGCGCGACGCCGAGGTGGCTGCCTTGGCCGAGAACGCCAAGCACGCCGGCGATGCCGACCCGTACAAAAGCGACATCCCCGCCGATGTGGAGATCGACGAGGATGACTTCGACGAAGAGGATCCGGACCTCGGCGACGACGAGGAGCTCGACGAAGACGGTAACAAGTAGCCCGCGGACATCCCGCAAGCGTGGAAGAGGACCCGGAGACATATCCGGGTCCTGTTCCATTTAAGGCCTCTCCTGATCAACAGTCGACTTCGATGACCCTGCCCTCAGGCCTGGGGGCAGGGGCGTCAGGTGCTGACGGATCCGGCGGCGCCGGCAGCGCGTCCACGTGGCGAAGACGTCGCCGTACCTATACTCGTGTTGGGGAGGCCAGCCGAGGGCTCCCGCTGGAAGACCAGGCCTGTACCGGCAGGTAGTCGTTGCGGTCCTGCCCCCTATTTTCATCCCCTAACACCAACCCTTTGGCTAGGATCGAGCTATGAACCAGGCGGACCACGGCGATGCCAACCAGTACCTTGAACGGGCCGTAGCCCTTGCCACCCGGAACGTCGACGATGGTGGGGGACCATTCGGCGCTGTGGTGGTGACCCGGGACGGGCGCGTGCATGAAGGCGTCAACCGGGTCACCCGCGACAATGATCCCACTGCCCATGCCGAAGTGGTGGCCATCCGAACGGCGGCCGCTGCAAGTGCGAGCTACGATCTGCACGGCGCAGTGCTCTACACCAGCTGTGAGCCCTGCCCGCTGTGCCTGGCCTCTGCACTGTGGGCGCGGATCGGCCGGGTCTACTTTGCTGCCGACCGCCATGGCGCAGCCGCTGCAGGCTTCGACGACGCCCTCTTCTATGACTACTTCGCCGGTGCCCGGCCGGAACTGCTGCCGGTCACTCGCGGTGACATCCCGGCGTCGGACGCCCCTTTCCAGGCCTGGGGTGCCTTCAAGAGGAGAAAGGAGTACTAGGGATGGAGCCCACACTTATCGCCTGCCCCGCCTGCGGAAAAACCAACCGGATCCCCGCCCAGGCAGCCGGCCGGCCCCGTTG
This sequence comes from Arthrobacter sp. ISL-48, assembly GCF_018613805.1. Classification (GTDB taxonomy): domain Bacteria; phylum Actinomycetota; class Actinomycetes; order Actinomycetales; family Micrococcaceae; genus Arthrobacter. The sequence continues at coordinate 90,560 of NZ_JAGGPL010000001.1, read as the reverse complement.
CGGGAACTGCAGGGCAGGGCTGCCCTGGATCGTGAACGCCGGAGACGCGGACTTCACCGCCGTGGCCGAACAATCCCCGGTTCCCGTGCTCGTGGACTTCTGGGCGGCATGGTGCGGCCCCTGCCGGATGGTGAGTCCGGTGCTGGACAGACTGGCGCGGGAACGGCCCGGCCGGATCAAACTGGTCAAGGTTGACGTGGATAGATCGCCCGGCCTGTCCGGGCGGTTCGACGTGCAGGCGATCCCCACACTGATGGTGGTGGTTGACGGAAAGGTTGCGGCCCGGCAGGCAGGAGCTGCGCCGGCCGAGGTCCTGCGTTCGTGGCTGGACGGAGCCCTCTCAGGAGCCCCCGGCTAGCCTTGCCGCTCGCGGGCCGGCAGCCGGGACAGGCCCTCCCCGAGTTCCTCCGGGTTGCCGCAAAGAGCGATCCGCACCCAGCCCTCGCCGATGGAGCCGAACGCTGTTCCGGGGGCCAGCGCGACCCCGGACTCGGCGAGGAACCGGCGGGTCCAGCCGCGGACGTCGCCCCCGCTGGCATGGGACACGTTTGCCCAGAGGTAAAAGGCACCCTGTGCGGTCAGGTAGGGAATGCCCTTGGCTTTGAGGATGGCGGAGGCGGTATCCCGGTTGGCCAGGTAGTGGGCATGAGCCTGCTCGACGTAGTCCTGCGGACCGGTCAGCGCGGCCAGCGCGGCATACTGCGACGGCGAGGCGACACAGGACACGATCGCCTCCATCACGTTGTTCATCGTCTGCTCCAGCCCCGGCGGGCAGATCAGCGCGCCGATGCGAAGCCCGGTAAGGCCGTATGTTTTCGAAAGTGTCAGCGAGGTGAATACCCGTGCCTGGCCGGGGACATCGCTGTCGAAGCTGGCCGGGCTAATGTGAGGGACATCGTAGGTGAACGCCTCATAGCATTCGTCCGAAATGATCCAGAGGTCACGCCGACGGGCGAGTTCCACCAGCTCACGGGTCAGATCCTCGCCGAGCACGGCCCCCAGCGGATTGGACGGTGAATTGAGCATCAGCACCCTCGTCCGCTCGGTGATGAGCGCCTCGATGTCCTGGATCCTGGGCTGGAAGTCCTGTTCGGGGTACAGCGGGTAGCCCACCGGGACAGCATTCAGGAGCCTGCTGGTCATGGCGAACGTGGGGTAGCCGGGATTGGGGATCAGGATTTCATCCCCTGGGGAGAGCAGGAGGCTCATCGCCAGGTGCAGACCCTGCTGCGCGCCTGCCACCACGTAGACCCGTTCGGCACCAATGCTGCTTTTGTCTCCCGGGGCCTGGCCGGGGCCGTGTTGTTCGCGGAACCTGGCGGCAAAAGCTTCCCGCAGTGCCGGAAGGCCGGCGTTCGGGGTGTAGTTTGTCTCGTCCCTTTCCAGGCACGCCATTCCGGCTTCCAGTACGTGCCGGGGGAGCGGAAAGCCCGGTTCGCCGATGCTGAGCACAACGGCCCCCGGGGTACGCCACGCGGCTTCGGTGATCTCACGGATCTGGTTGACGGGAACGTCGCGGATATGCGCGGAAAGCTCAGGCATGTCTGCCATCCTAGCCGTGCACGATTCCTCGAAGACAGCGTGGCAGGCGGCGGGAACAGCGCCGATATACTGGGAAGCGTGCTTTCTGGACTGGTGATAGTGGACAAACCGCAGGGATGGACCAGCCATGATGTGGTTGGCCGGATGCGGCGGCTCGCCGGTACCCGGAAGGTAGGCCACGCGGGGACCCTCGACCCCATGGCCACAGGCGTCCTGGTGCTGGGCATCAACAAGGCAACCCGCCTGCTCACCTACATCGTGGGGACGTCCAAGACGTACACGGCAACCATCCGGCTGGGTGAATCCACCATCACCGACGACGCCGAAGGTGAGGTCGTTGCCGCCATAAGCGCCGCCGCCGTCCCCGACGAAGCAATCCACGACGGCGTTGCAGCGCTCACCGGTGAAATCCAGCAGGTGCCCAGCAGCGTCAGCGCCATCAAGGTCAATGGCGAACGCGCCTATGCACGGGTCCGTTCCGGCGAAGAAGTAAAGCTCGCAGCACGTCCTGTCACCATCCACCGGTTCGAAGTCCACGGCATCAGACGGGAGCCAGACGGTGATGTCGTCGACGTCGACGTCACCGTGGAGTGTTCCTCCGGCACCTACATCCGCGCCCTCGCCCGGGACCTCGGAGTTGCATTGGGCGTCGGCGGCCACCTGACCGCGCTGCGCCGCACGCACGTTGGCCCCTACACACTGGAACAGGCGGGGACGCTGGAGCAGTTGGCCGAGGAACTGAATATCCTGGAAATGTCACAGGCCGCCCGGGCGCTGATGCCCAACAGGGAACTCACCACCGAGGAGACCACGGAGATCTCCTTCGGCCGCAGGATTGCGGCCGGCGCACCCGCTGGAAGTCCGGCGGCGGCAACCGCAGAGCGTCCCGCTGCGGCCTTCGCCCCGGACGGCAGCCTCGTGGCTCTGCTGGCAGATTCGGGCAGTTTTGCCAAGCCCGTGCTCGTGTTCGCGCCAGGTAATGCTGCCCCGGAAAAGACTGCAGGCCCGGAGGCCTAGGCGTGGACGCATATTTCTACATCATCCTGGTGGTCGGTCTTCTCTCCAGCGGAATCTGCCTGGTGGCCGGCATCCTCAAAAAAGCGCCCAACGATGTCACCATCGTTTCCGTCGCGGCGGTTGAACTGGCGCTGTTGGTGTACCTCGTGGGTTCGATTGTCAGAGTCTCCGCCGGCGAACACATGGCCGGCGAAGCCTGGGAATTCTGGGGGTACCTGGCAACCGCCCTGTTGCTCCCCGTCGCTGCCGTGTACTGGTCCATCCTGGAACGTACCCGTTGGAGCAACTTTGTCCTGGCCGCCGTTGGCGTCACCGCCCTGGTGATGGCCGCCCGAATGAACCAGATCTGGTACTGAAATGGAAGAAGCCCGCACTGTGAAGTCCCGACCAGAGAAGTCCGATCCCCTGAAGTCCCATTCCCAAGCGACCCCGGGACAAACGCCGGTCCCGGCCAAGGACACCCGCAACACCGGTCCCGGCCGTCTCCTGATTGCCGTTTACGCGGTATTTGCCATCTCGGCCACCGCGCGCGCAGGCTACCAGATCCTCAGCAAGTTCTCCGAAGCGCCGCTGGCGTATCTGCTGTCCGCCTTTGCGGCCCTGGTGTACGTGGTGGCAACGGTGTCCCTGGCCAAGCCCGGCCGCACCTGGTTCAAGGTGTCTGTGACTGCCGTCCTGGTCGAGCTGATCGGAGTCCTGGTGGTCGGCGCCCTCAGCATCTTCGATTCGGTCCAGTTCCCGCACGAGACGGTCTGGTCCCTCTTCGGCCGGGGGTACGCATTCATCCCGCTGGTGCTGCCCATCCTGGGGCTGGTCTGGCTGTACCGGCGGCGGCCGGAGAAGCGTCCGCTGAGCCCCGAGGGCTAGCATCCCGGCCACCAGGTTTGCGGGTAATCTTAGAGAGTTCCCGGGCCGGTCAGGCTCCGGGACATGTCAGTTGCAGGCAGTAAAAGGCGAGGGTGATGGTCTACATCTGGAACGATCCGTCCGAGGTCCCGGCGGACTTCGGTCCATCCGTTGTCACCTTCGGCAACTTCGACGGCGTCCACCGTGGCCACCAGCAGGTGCTGTCCCAGCTCATCCGCTCGGCCCGGCTTAACGGGACAAAGGCCGTAGCGGTGACGTTTGACCCCCATCCGGCCCTGATCCACCGCCCCGAGTCCGCCCCGGAGCTGATCATGGGGCTGCACGACAAGCTGGAGGCGCTCGGAGAGCTGGGCCTTGACGCCATCCTGGTGATGAAATATTCGCTGCAACTGGCCAGCCTCACCCCCGAAGAGTTCGTGGGCCAGGTGCTGGTGGACAGCCTCCACGCCAGCCACGTGGTAATCGGCCACGACGCCCGTTTCGGCCGCGGCAACTCCGGGGACCTCGACACCATGAAACAGCTCGGCGAGAAGTTCGGCTTCGACGTCCAGGTCATCAGCGAGTTCGGTTCCGAAGGGTACCCCTTGCATGACGACGACGGAGAGGACCGCCGCTGCTCGTCCACCTGGGTGCGTGAGGCACTGCAGGAGGGTGACGTCGCCACAGCCGCTGACGTTCTGGGCCGTCCGCACCGCATGCGCGGCGAGGTGGTGCACGGTGCTGCCCGCGGGCGCGCGCTCGGGTTCCCCACAGCCAACCTTGCCCACGAGGCCAGCGGACTCATCCCCGCGGATGGGATCTACGCCGGCTGGCTCGTTGACCAGGCCGGAACGCGTTGGCCGGCCGCTATTTCTGTCGGTTCAAACCCCACGTTCGACGGCGTCAGCCGCCAGGTCGAGGCCCACGTGATCGACCGTCCCGAAGAATCGGTGGAGGACTTCGATCTCTACGGCCAGACAGTAGTCGTGGAATTCGTGGCCAGGCTCCGCGGAATGGTGGCATACCGTGGGCCTGAGGCGCTCGTTGACCAGATGCGCCTGGACGTGGTCCAGGCCCATGATCTCCTGGCCCGGCGCTGATCCGTTCCAGGAACCATCAGCCAGGAAGGCAGCACCGTGTCCGTAGAAAAGAACACTCGAAAACTGGACAAGGGCATCGTCCGTGACTTCAGTTCGCGGATGAGCTATGCGTCCTACTTGCAGCTGCCGACCCTCCTCAGCGCACAGCAGCCGGTCAGCCAGCCCGAGCACCACGACGAGATGCTGTTCATCATCCAGCACCAGACCACGGAGCTGTGGCTCAAGCTGGTCCTGCACGAACTTCGGAGTGCCGCCGCGTGGCTCCGGGAAGACGACCTCGGTTCCGCTCTCAAGGGCATCGCCCGCGTGAAGCACATCCAGAAAACCCTCACAGAGCAGTGGTCAGTCCTCGCCACCCTGACGCCCACAGAGTATTCGCAATTCCGCGGCTTCCTGGGCAACTCGTCGGGCTTCCAGTCCAGCCAGTACCGGGCGGTGGAGTTCGTCCTAGGGAACAAGAACCGCAAGATGCTTCCCGTCTTTGAATCCGACCCCGAAGCGCACGCCATGCTCGAGGAGCTGCTCCATGCCCCCAGCATCTATGACGAGTTCCTCGCCTACCTCGCGAGGCAGGGCTTCGAGGTGCCGCCGTCAGTCCTGGAACGGGACGTCACCCGCGCCCACGAGTTCCGCCCGGAACTGGTGCCATTGTTCAAGCACATCTATGAAAACGCGGCAGAGAACTGGGGTGCTTACGAGGCCTGCGAGGAACTCGTCGACCTAGAGGACAACTTCCAGCTGTGGCGGTTCCGGCATCTGCGTACTGTGCAGCGCACCATCGGCATGAAAGGGGGAACCGGAGGCTCCAGCGGCGCGGCGTTCCTGCAGAAGGCCCTCGAACTGACCTTCTTCCCCGAACTGTTCGCCGTTCGGACGGAGATCGGCCAATGACGGAGGAAGCACAGCTCCCAGTAGAACATCACGACGGCGGCGCCCTCCTTGAGCGGGCAGCGCAGCTCGATGCCCAGGACCCCCTGGCACCCTGCCGGAACCTCTTCATCGGTACGGACACGGAGCTGTCCTACCTCGACGGAAACTCCCTGGGGCGTCCGCTCAAGCGCACCCTCACAGACATCAGCACTTTCATCCAGGACGGCTGGGGTGGCCGGCTGATCCGGGGATGGGACGAGGAATGGCTGGACCTGCCGCAGGCCATCGGCGACCAGCTGGGCCGTGCCGTGCTGGGCGCAGCTCCTGGCCAGACCGTCATCGCCGATTCCACCACCGTGGTGCTGTACAAGCTCCTCCGCGCTGCACTCGCCGCCGTGACAGACCCTGCCCGGAAGGAGGTTGTCCTGGACACGGACAACTTTCCCACGGACCGTTACCTGGTGGAGGGCGTCGCCCGCGAGGAAGGCCTCTCCCTGCGCTGGATCGAAGCGGACCCGGCAGCCGGCGTGACCCCCGAACAGGTGAGGGAAGCCACCGGGCCGGCCACCGCCGTCGTACTCTTGAGCCACGTGGCGTACCGTTCCGGGTTCCTGGCCGATCTTCCAGCTATCACCGAAGCCGCGCACAGTGCGGGGGCACTGGTGGTGTGGGACCTGTGCCATTCGGCCGGTTCCGTTGAACTGGACCTTGACGGCGCGGGGGTGGATTTTGCGGCCGGCTGCACGTACAAGTACCTCAACGGAGGCCCGGGCTCGCCGGCTTTTGCCTACGTCAACAGCCGGCACCTGCCCGGCTTGAGGCAGCCTATCTGGGGATGGATGGGACGTAAGGATGCGTTCGAGATGGCGGCAGGCTACGAGCCGGCACCCGGGATCCGCGGGTTCCTGAGCGGGACCCCGGCCATCTTCGGGATGCTGGCCACGCGCGGCACCCTGGACCTTATCGAAGAGGTCGGGATGGCAGCCATCCGGGAGAAGTCCCTGAAACTTACCGCTTTCTCCGTCGAGCTGTTCGAAGCGTGGCTGGAACCGCTGGGGGTTCAATTGGCTTCACCCAGTGATCCTCGGCGGCGGGGGAGTCACATCACCGTGGACCACCCGGCGTTCCGGAACGTGACTGCCGCATTGTGGGGACAGGACGTTGTCCCGGACTTTCGGGCACCGCACGGCATCCGCATCGGACTGTCGCCCCTGAGCACCAGTTTTGCGGAACTGTACCGGGGAATGGCCGCTGTCCGGGACCAGCTGCGCGCATGACTGGCCCGTAAGCGTCGCCGTGCCGGTGCCTCTGCCTGTCGGTATATCAGTGCCTCTGCAGTGCCAGTCGGGGCTGTTTCGACAAGATTGCAGCGCTGCCGGTAAACTAAACGTTGGATCCGGCTGCAGTCCGTGGCGGCTGGTTCCTGCCATGCGTGGAAAACCCTTGGTTTCCGGGGGGATCCTGCGCCGGCAGACCCGGCAGTGAGTTACTGATTCGGGCCTCACGGCACATCTCTAGGAGTTATTGTGGCACTTGACGCCGCTGTAAAGCAGTCCATCATCAAGGATTTCGCAACGTCCGAGGGCGACACCGGTTCGCCGGAGGTCCAGGTTGCAGTCCTGACCCAGCGGATCAAGGATCTGACTGAGCACATGAAGGAGCACAAGCACGATTACCACACCCAGCGCGGTCTGCTGGCCATGGTTGGTCGTCGCAAGCGCATGCTCACCTACCTCAAGAACACTGACATTGCCCGCTACCGTGCGCTCATCGAGCGTCTCGGCCTGCGCCGCTAGTCAGGCTTAAGGGGCGGCCCTTTCCTTCGGATCGGGCCGCCTTCTTCAGAAGAAAACTAAAAACAGGAGGATCAACCGCATCACGCATTCGCGGTCCTCGGTAGTGATCCCCGGGAACGGCTTCGAAGACTGAAGCCCCCGGCCCGTGGGTCTCGATCGATGACCGGGTGCAGTGCAGGCCAGTAGACAGATGCTGGACTGGGTTGATGCGGCTGGACTCCGTGAAACAAGAAACGGAGGTGACTCTCTTGGAGGGTCCCGAAATCCAGTTCTCAGAAGCAGTCATTGACAATGGCCGCTTCGGCAAGCGTGTAATCCGCTTCGAAACCGGCCGCCTTGCCAAGCAGGCAGCCGGCGCAGCCATGGTGTACATCGACGACGACACCGCGCTGCTGTCCGCCACCACCGCAGGCAAGCACCCGCGCGAAGGCTTCGACTTCTTCCCCCTGACGGTCGACGTTGAAGAGCGCATGTACGCTGCCGGCCGTATCCCGGGCTCGTTCTTCCGCCGTGAAGGCCGCCCCTCCACTGAGGCCATCCTGGCCTGCCGCCTCATGGACCGCCCGCTGCGTCCGGCCTTCGTCAAGGGCCTGCGCAACGAAGTCCAGATCGTGGTGACCGTCCTGGCCATCAACCCCGACGAGCTCTACGACGTGGTGGCAATCAACGCCTCCTCCATGTCCACCCAGCTCTCCGGTCTCCCGTTCTCCGGCCCGATCGGCGGCGTCCGCGTTGCCCTCGTAGCTGACGAGAATGGTTCCCAGTGGGTTGCTTTCCCGAAGCACTCCCAGCTGGAGAACTCGGTCTTCAACATGGTTGTGGCCGGCCGCATTGCCGGCGACGACGTCGCCATCATGATGGTCGAAGCCGAAGCAACGGACAACTCCTGGAACCTCATCAAGGAACAGGGCGCAACGGCTCCCACGGAAGAGGTCGTCTCCGAGGGCCTCGAGGCTGCCAAGCCGTTCATCAAGGCGTTGTGCGACGCACAGTCGGACCTCGCCGCCCGCGCTGCGAAGCCCACCGTTGAGTTCCCGGTCTTCCTCGACTACGAAGACGACGTCTTCGCAGCCGTTGAGTCCGCTGCCGCTGAGAAGCTGGCCGCAATCTTCCAGATCGCAGACAAGACGGAGCGCGACGACGCTTCCGACGCACTCAAGGATGAGGTAGTTTCCTCCCTGGCCGGCCAGTTCGAAGGCCGCGACAAGGAACTCTCCGCAGCATTCCGTTCGGTCACGAAGCAGGTTGTGCGCCAGCGCATCCTCAAGGACCAGATCCGCATCGACGGCCGCGGCCTGACGGACATCCGCCAGCTCACTGCCGAGGTTGAGGTTCTGCCCCGCGTGCACGGTTCAGCGATCTTCGAGCGCGGCGAAACCCAGATCATGGGCGTCACCACGCTGAATATGCTCAAGATGGAGCAGCAGATCGACTCGCTGTCTCCCGTCACGCGCAAGCGCTACATGCACAACTACAACTTCCCGCCGTACTCCACTGGCGAGACCGGCCGCGTCGGTTCCCCGAAGCGCCGCGAAATCGGCCACGGTGCCCTGGCCGAGCGTGCGCTCGTGCCGGTGCTGCCGTCCCGCGAGGAGTTCCCTTACGCCATCCGCCAGGTGTCGGAGGCCCTCAGCTCCAACGGTTCGACGTCGATGGGTTCCGTCTGCGCCTCCACGCTATCCCTGCTCAATGCCGGTGTGCCGCTGAAGGCAGCCGTTGCCGGTATCGCCATGGGCCTGGTCTCCGACCAGGTTGACGGCCAGACCCGCTACGCCGCCCTGACCGATATCCTCGGCGCCGAAGATGCCTTCGGTGACATGGACTTCAAGGTCGCCGGCACCGCCGAGTTCGTCACAGCCATCCAGCTGGACACCAAGCTCGACGGCATCCCGGCCTCTGTCCTGGCAGCAGCCCTGAAGCAGGCCCGCGAAGCCCGCCTGCACATCCTGGATGTCCTGAACTCCGCGATAGACACCCCGGACGAGCTCTCCGAGTTCGCGCCGCGCGTCATCGCGGTCAAGATCCCGGTTGACAAGATCGGCGAGGTCATCGGCCCGAAGGGCAAGATGATCAACCAGATCCAGGAAGACACCGGAGCCGACATCTCGATCGAGGACGACGGAACTGTCTACATCGGCGCCACCAACGGCCCGTCTGCCGACGCAGCACGGTCCGCCATCAACGCCATCGCCAACCCGCAGGTCCCCGAAATCGGTGAGCGCTACCTGGGCACGGTCGTCAAGACCACCACCTTCGGCGCCTTCGTTTCGCTGACCCCGGGCAAGGACGGCCTGCTGCACATCTCCGAGCTGCGCAAGATTGCCGGCGGCAAGCGCGTGGACAACGTCGAGGACGTCGTCTCCGTGGGCCAGAAGATCCAGGTGGAAATCACCAAGATCGATGACCGCGGAAAGCTGTCGCTGTCCCCCGTAGTGGCTGAAGAGGAAGGCGCAGGCGAAGGCGAGCGCGTTCACGCTTCCGTCGCGGCAGAGGGCGCTTCCGAAGCGGAATAGTCCACTGACGCGGAGTCGCAGCCTCCTGCACACAGCATGAAGCGGCGGGGCCGGTGGATGATCCACCGGCCCCGCCGCTGTTACGATGGCAGCCAGATTGGGCTGCCGCTTTTGAAAGGCTTCAATGACTGTTGTACCCCTCCCGCTGGAGCAGAACCGGCCTGGCGACACCCTGGTCCATGGATCCGACGGCGGCCCCGTGGTCAGGCGCTCCGTGCTGCCTGGCGGCGTGCGGGTGCTGACCGAGGCGATGCCCGGGCAACGCTCGGCAACCATTGGCTTCTGGGTGGGCGTCGGATCCCGCGACGAGGCCCCGGGGCAGCACGGTTCCACGCACTTCCTGGAACACCTCCTGTTCAAAGGCACCAAACGGCGGACCGCGCTGGAAATCGCATCCGCCTTCGACGAGGTGGGAGGCGAGTCCAACGCCGCTACGGCCAAGGAAAGCACCTGCTACTTCGCCCGCGTCCTGGACACGGACCTGCCCATGGCCATCGACGTCATCGCCGACATGATCACCGGTGCCGTCCTGGATCCTACGGAAATGGAGCAGGAGCGCGATGTCATCCTCGAGGAAATCGCCATGGACAGCGATGACCCCACCGATGTCGCTCACGAACACTTTGTAGCGGCAGTGCTGGGGACCCATCCGCTGGGCCGCCCCATCGGCGGCACGCCCGCCGCCATCAGGGCTGTGGCCCGTGACTCGGTCTGGGAGCACTACCGCCGTTACTACCGGCCGGATGAGCTGGTGATCACCGCCGCCGGAGGCCTGGAGCACGACGTCGTCTGCCGCCTCGTGGTGGACGCGCTCCACACGGCCGGCTGGCCGCTGGAGTCCGATGCCGCACCCGTAGAGCGCCGCTCCACCGAACGTGCCGAGATCACCGGCACCGCTGGCCTGCACGTGGTCAAGCGTGCGGTGGAGCAGGCCAACATCATCATGGGCTGCCCCACGATCGTGGCCACCGATGATCGGCGCTACGTAATGAGCGTGCTTAACGCCGTGCTCGGCGGCGGAATGTCCTCGCGGTTGTTCCAGGAAGTCCGGGAGAAGCGAGGACTCGTATACTCCACTTATTCCTTCGCGTCCTCCTACGCCGACGCCGGCTACTTCGGCATGTACGCCGGTTGCACGCCTTCCAAGGTCCGTCAGGTGCTGGACCTGCTGGGGCTTGAGCTGGACAAGTTGGCCGAGGGCGGGATCTCCGACGACGAGCTCCGCAAGGCTGTAGGCCAGCTCTGTGGCGGAATCGTACTGGCACTGGAGGACACCGGTTCCCGGATGTCGCGCCTGGGCCGCGCCGAACTGGTGTCCGGTGAATACCAGGACATCGATGAGACCCTCAGGCTGATCAAGTCGGTCACGGCCCAGGAAGTCCAGGACCTTGCCCGGGAGTTGGCCGCGGCGCCACGCACCGTCACGGTCGTGGGACCATTCGAGGAAACCGAGACGTTCGGTCTCTGACCGAATGACATACCAAGGGAGCGCGTTGCAGCCATGAGCAGCCCACAGCCTGGCGCCCTGCACGCAGTGCTGGAGGACTTCCTGGGACACTGGCGGGGCACCACCCGGCTGGCGGCGTCGGCGTGGGGGCCGGAGCGCACCGCCGCCGCCGAAGTGAGCTACACGCGGGCGGCCGGCGGCTACGCCGTCGTTCAAAGCTACCGGCACACAGAAGCTGACGGGACGCATTTTGAAGGACATGGGGTCTTCACCATCGATCCCGACCATGACGACGTTCTCTGGTACTACGTCGACAGCATGGGCCTGCCGCCGGGCACGCCGGTCCGCTGCAGTTGGGTGGACGGCGTCCTGCGTGTGGAGCGCCACAGCGACCGCGCGACCGCCCGCCACACCTTCCGGGTGGATGGCGACGTGCTCATTCACACGGCAGAACTGCGCCTTGGCGAGGACCAGGACTATGTTCCGTTCATGACCTCGGAGTGCCGCCGCGTCTGACCTGCGCGCTGGCTTAACTCTTGGGCCCTTACCCGGCGCGACCCGACACTTGCGGCCCTTCCCGTAGCGCGAGCGGATCCTTGCGGCACTTCCCGTAGCGCGAGCGGACCCATGCGGGCCCTTCCCGTAGCGCGAGCGGACCCATGCGGGCCCTTCCCGTAGCGCGAGCCGACACTTGCGGCCCTTCCCGTAGCGCGAGCGGACCCTCGCGCCCCCGAAAATCGGCTTGACATCCTGCCGATTCGGTAATCCGCGTCCGCGGCGCCCCTTTCAGGGGCAGAGGAAGAGGCCGAGGAGTTCCACACATTGTCCGTCAGCGCTTAGGTATTTGAGCACACCTGTGACGACGGCTCATTGGCCGTGCCTCATTCGCGACGGGAGATTTGGGCAGGGGCAGGTTCAAGTTCCAGTTGGAGGCCCGGATCTGAACGGAGTGCTTGGGTCTGGAGAATGGCAGGCCAGTGTGGCGATTCCCAGTCTTGCTGCTCACTGGGATAATGGCGGCCCCTGGGGGAAACCCAGCCAGGTGGCTAATCGGTGCCGGCGTCAACCGGTTTCCATGGCGTCGTGTGCTTGAGTCGATGGTGTTTGAGGCAGGGCTGGCCGAGGTTGGCGATCCCGGTGGCGCCACCGTCTGCCCAGGCGAGAAGGTGGTCTGCTTCGTTGTCCAGCGAGTGGTTATTGCAGCCGGGGAAGGGGCATTTGCCGTCGCGGAGCCGTAGCCATTGGCGCATGGCTTTCGGGATGCGGTAGCTGGACCGGCCGATTTCCAAGGGGGCCCCGGTGTTCGGGTCGGTCAGGACGCGGTGGAACGACTCGGCCCCGTTCGCGACGAGGTCCCGGGCCATGGAGGCTGGGATCGGCCCGTAACCATCCAGGGTGGCGGGTTCGTCGGTGAGGCCCATGAGTGAAAAGACGGGCACCGTGACGAGGACCTCCGCCCGCGGGGACGGAACATCAGGCGGGTTCATGCGCGTGTTCGTGCCACGGCCCGCGTTACTGACGTCACCGGCTGTAGGCTCCGTGCCGTTCTGCCCGTTCCTGCCCGCCTCCTTGCTACGGCTTGCCTCTGGGCTGATTTCACCTGCAGTCCCGCCAAGGAGCAGTGTCGCGGCGATATCGGCGCGGAGCTGGGTCATGGTCCTTGCTTCGTCGGGGCCTTGGAGTGCCCGAGCTGCGGTCGTGGTGCGGTTCCAGATCCCGGCCGCCTTGTCTGCGGGCAGGTAGGCGGAGAGCCAGGCCATGCCGTCCCGGTCCGGGGCGTATTCGAGCCGCCGGTCCAGCGCGCTTTTGGTGTGGCGTTTTTCGATGCTGTCCGCGTGGTGGCGTTCCCGCCAGGTTCTGACCTTGTGCCGGAACCGGGACGGGACAAGCTGCCCGGCCGGGCAACCCCTCGCCGGATTCGGTGCTGCCGGGTCCAGGAAATGGGCTTCCACAGCCTTTGCGCCGGCGGGGTCGAGGTTGGCGGTTTCGTCGACCATGGCCCTCGCGTGCTGCCAGGAAAGGTTTCCCGACTCCAGCGCGGCCAGCGTCAACGGCAGGCTGGTGGTCAGCTCATGGGATTCGGCGAGCAGGGCCCCAGCGGTGCGTTCACTCACCGTCAGGACGCACGCGACCTCCGCGGCCACCGCCATATCCTGGGCCGTGTGTTCACCCGGACTCGTGGCAGGGCCGGCCAGGGCTGTGGATTTATCGGCGAATCCGGCGGTGAGGTGCACTCTCAGGGCGGACACGATGGCGTGCACACGGGCAGTTTCTGCGAGCCCGTCCAGGCACGCATCCGCCTGATCCCGGAGCGGATCCGTACCATCAGCGCCAGGGTGACCTGTCCCGCGGCGTACCAAGGCAACAAGCGCAGCGGCGGACGCTTCAAAGGCCTCCAACACATCAGCTGCCGCCCTGTTTTCCATACTCAAATCATCCCGCGAGGGTCTGACTTTAACGGCGCAACAGGAGGCTATGTGGATAACCTGCAACCAGTCGGGCCTTCAGGGCGGTGATCCTGGTTTCCACGCTGGCGAGCTCGGCGAGGCTGGCCAAGTACATAGCCTTCCGAGCCAGCGCCTCAACATACGGGCCATTAGACGAGCGAGGCGGGTCAGCTTGGTTTGTGATGACTCTTGCTTGAAGCGCGGCAACGGACCTGGCAATAGCCTCCAGGGCTTTCCTATTTTCAGCCTGCCAGGCCGATCTGCTATCCATACCCAAATCATCCTGCGAGCCACCGACAATAAAGCGCCTCGGGGCGCCTCCGTAGAGAAATACAGAAACCTTTTTCGAAGTTTTTGAAGCGGAGGCAACGCGGGCCTGAAGTGTACGTTCGCGCCAGGGCCTAACCTCCGGCGAACGGCGGCAAAACGTCGACAACATCTCCCGGTTCCAGCGCCACACTCCGGTCCCGCACAGCCACCTCGTTGAGCAGGAAGCTGCTCCGAGACAGGATGCGCGGCAAGGCAGGCGTACCGGCCGGCGGCTCAGCGCGTTCCACGGCAAGCACGGCCTGAAGGAGGTCCGAAACCGTAGTACCGGAGGGCAAGTCGAACTGCTCCTCCTCCATACCCGCGGCGGCGCGTGCGGCAGCGAAGTATCGTACGTTCAAGAATTCAGCCTCCGATGGCGCTCATGCTGCGGTCCGGTTGGACGAAGTCCGGGGCGTCAAGTCCTACATGGTCCATGCCGTGCGCCTTGGGCTTGACCCACATGGCGTCCTGCCATCGTTCGGCCAGCGCTTCGTCGCTGGCGCCTTCCCGCAGGAGCCCGAGGAGATCAAACTCCTCGCGCGAGAACAAGCAGCTCATAATCTTGCCCTCGGCAGTGATCCGGGTCCGGCGGCAATCGGAACAGAACGGCTCCGTCACGGACGCGATGATCCCCACGGTTCCCAGCACGGGTCCCTGCGATTCCTCTGACCCGGCTTTTCGGCGTCGGACTTCAAAGCGTTCCGCTGGTGCCCCGTCACGGGCGCGGGGGTCCGGGCTGAGGACGTAATCGGTGGACAGAAGCCCCCGAATCTCCGCTGCCGTGATCATGTTCCGGCGCGTCCAGCCATGGTCGGCGTCCAGCGGCATCTGCTCAATGAAGCGCAGTTCATAGCCGCGGTCCAAAGCCCAGGCGAGCAGCGACGGCGACTCGGTGTCATTGATGCCCCGCATCAGCACGGCATTGAGCTTCACGGGGCCCAGCCCGGCTGCCCATGCGGCGTCCACCCCGGCCAGCACGCGGTCCAGGAAGGGACGGCGCGTCAGCTTGGCGAAGGTCTCCTCATGCAGGGAGTCCAGTGAAACGTTGATGCGCGTGAGTCCGGCGGCCTTGAGGGCAGATGCCTTTTTGTCTAAGCCCACGCCGTTGGTGGTCATGGAGATGGGAAGCTCGGGGTGGTTGCTCCTGATGGCCCCGATGATGCTGGTCAGATCCGCGCGGACCAGCGGCTCTCCGCCCGTCAGCCGAAGTTCGCGCACGCCCAGCCTGTCCACTCCGACCCGGACGATCCTCACGATCTCCTCAGCAGACATGACAGCCTGCTTGGCCAGCCACTCCAGCCCTTCGGCCGGCATACAGTAAGTGCAGCGCAGGTTGCATTTGTCAGTCAATGACAGCCTCATGTCAGTGGCGCGGCGCCCGTAGCGGTCCAGGAGTCCCGGCGGTGCATCCGCCGGCCGGGTGGCCAGCGGCAGGCCCGTACCCGCACCCTTGGGAGTCTGCGGCATGCCCAGCTGAACAGTCATGAATTCAGGCTACGCCACCTTGGGCCCCTTCATCGCGCCCGTGACGCCCGGGAATCTTACGGAAGTCCTACGGTTCCCCTCAGGACCGCCAACTCCGCAGCCGCGGCGCTCCGGCGAACCTATGCTGGAGGAGTGAACAGGTCCCAGCCGCAGGAAACGGCCGACGTCGGCAATCGCCGGATCCTGCTCGTCGAGGACGAGCAGACAATCGCCGGTGTGGTGTGCGACTACCTGCTTCAGGCAGGATTCCAGATCGACCTCGCCCGGGATGGATTCGTAGCCCTGGAACTGGCCGCATCCCGACACCCGGACCTGGTCATCCTCGACCGGATGCTCCCCGGGCTGGACGGTGTGGAGGTCTGCCGCAGGCTCAGGAAGACCATGACAGTGCCGGTGATCATGCTCACGGCACTTGGCACAGAAGACGACAGGATCCTGGGACTGGAAGCCGGCGCTGACGACTACATCACCAAGCCGTTCTCGCCGCGGGAACTGGTGCTCCGGGTCAGATCAGTGCTCCGCCGCAGCCTGCAGGAGTTCAGCCCCGAGCCTCCCGTTGAAGTGGCCGGCTTCGAACTGAATCCCTCAGCCCGCACAGTTACCCATCAAGGCAGCCCGCTGGCCCTGACCGCCCGCGAGTTCGACCTTCTGGCCTTCCTGCTCCGCCGGCCCAACCAGGCGTTCAGCCGGGAGGACCTCATCAAGGCCGTGTGGGGATGGGATTTCGGTGATCTTTCCACCGTCACGGTTCACGTCAGGCGGTTGCGCGAGAAGATCGAGGAGAACCCCCAGCATCCGATCCTCCTGAAAACGGTATGGGGAGTGGGATACCGGCTGGACGTCCCGGATCGCTCTGGAGATCCCGCCTCCGATAATGCGTCCGCCGAAGCGACACTGGCCTCCCAGGAATTGAGCGGGGCATCAGATGCAGGGCAGTGAGCTTTTCGCCATCATCGGCTGGGCACTGCTGTGGGCGGTCGTCGTCGGGGCGGCGGCACTGCTGGCCCTGAAATCACTGCGCCGCGCGTCCTTTGCTGTCCAGATCTGCGTGGTTGTCCTGGCCACCGTGGCTGTCCTGACCGCTGGAATGGTCAGCGCCTTCAACGCCATGTTCATTTCCGCCAGGGACCTGGAAGTCATGTGGTACATCCTGGCCATCGCCTCCGCGGTGGCAGTTGCGATAGCCCTGATACTCGGAGCACGGGTCTCGCGGAATGCCCGGGTCCTCCTGGAAGCCGCACGGAGCATCGGCAGGGGCGAGAAGGCCGGCCCCGCCGCGCCCGTCATGGGATCGGAACTGTCCGCGCTCGCCAGTGAACTTGCCCTAAGCAGCCGCCGGCTCGAGGAATCCCGGGAGCGGGAGGCCGCCGTCGAGAAGTCACGCCGGGAACTGGTGTCCTGGATCTCTCACGATCTCCGTACGCCGCTGGCCAGCATGCGCGCCATGGCGGAAGCACTGGAGGACGGCATGGCAGGAGACCCTTCCGCCTACCACCGAACCATCATTGCCCAAACGGATCAGATGGCCGGGATGGTTAACGACCTCCTGGAACTGTCCAAGATCCAGGCCGGGACGCTGCGCCTCAACGCTGAGCCTCTGGACCTGTATGACCTGGCCAGTGACGCCCTCGCGGATCTGGCGCCCCTCGCGGCCCGCCGGGGCATCACGCTCGACGGCGGTGGTCACCGTGAGAGCCTGGCACTCGCTGACGGGCCCTCGGTAGGACGTGCTGTCCGCAATCTTGTCCTGAACGCCGTCCTCTACAGCCGGCCCGGATCACAGGTCACGGTCACGGTGGGCCGCCAGGACGGGAGCGCCTCTGTGTCAGTAACGGACGGTTGCGGCGGAATCCCCGTGGAAGACCTGAAACACGTCTTCGAAACCGGATGGCAGGGGAGCCAGGCACGCTTGGACCCGGCGGGGCCTGACATGACCGGCAACGCCCCCTACAGCGGCGCCGGCATTGGGTTGAGCATGGTGGCTGGAATTGCCCGCGCCCATGGTGGCAGCATCAGCGTGGAAAACGTCGGCGCCGGCTGCCGCTTCACACTGCGCCTTCCCGCAGAGTTGACTGACAGCGCCGCCCTGGAACCGCCAACGGAGGCCGCCGAGACGCACGACAGGACGGGAACCCACCATGCGGCGTGACGGGAACGTGCATGACCGGAATAGCCGGTGGGCTGCCGCCTCCGGAGTAGTCGCCGCCGGCACCGGCCTGGTACTGGGCGAACTGCTGGCCGGGCTCGTTAGCCCGTCGGTGTCGCCCATGACGGCGGTTGGTGGAGCAGTGATCGACGCCGTTCCACCGGGGGTGAAGGACGCAGCCATCGCGCTGTTCGGGACGGCCGACAAGATAGCCCTCCTGACCGGAATGGTGCTTGTCATTGCCGCCCTGGCCGCGCTGGCCGGGATCATCGAACAGCGCCGCCGGTTTGCCGGCGTCGCGATCATTGCGGTCTTCGGGCTGGTCGGAGTGGCGGCCGTCCTGACCCGGCCGCAAATGACACCCAACGCCGTGGCTGTCCCCTTGGTGGCAGCGGTGGTGGGCGGGATCCTGCTGAGGCTGCTCACCCGCCGGCTCGGGGAATGGCAGGGGCGGGCCCCTGAAGGCGTTGAAGGTGCCCGCCGACGTACCTTCATGCGGGCCCTGGCCGGGGGTGCCGCAGTGACAGCGGTGGGCGGCGTTCTGGCCGCAGGATGGCGAGGTGCGGCGGCCGGCATCAACGAAGCCAGGCAACGGCTGCAGCTTCCGGATGCAGGATCGCCGGCGCCGGCCATCCCGGCCGGTGCGGAGGTAAGCCTGGACGGCATGGAGCCGCTGGTAACCCCCAACCGCGATTTCTACCGGATTGACACAGCCCTCTCCGTGCCGGCGATTGACCCGGACAAGTGGATGCTACGGGTCACTGGCATGGTGGACCACGAGATTGAACTGGGTTTCGCGGAGCTTCTGGCCAAACCCCTGATCGAACGGCACGTGACCATCGCCTGTGTGTCGAACGAGGTTGGCGGCGACCTGATCGGCAATGCCCGTTGGCTTGGCTGGCCGGTCCGGGAGTTGCTGGCCATGGCCGGGCCCCAGACCGGAGCGGACATGGTGCTGTCACGGAGCTCGGATGGCTGGACCGCAGGCACTCCGCTCGAAGTCCTCATGGACAGCAGGGACGCGATTCTGGCGGTGGGGATGAACGGCGAACCGCTGCCTCTGGAACACGGCTTTCCGGTACGGATGATCGTGCCCGGGCTCTATGGTTATGTGTCCGCCACCAAGTGGCTCACGGAGCTGAAGGTCACCAGGTTCGCGGACGACGTCGGGTACTGGACGCCCCGGGGCTGGTCAGCCCGCGGGCCGATCAAGACGTCGTCCCGGATCGATGTACCCCGCACCGGCCGCCAGGTAGCTGCCGGAAAAGTAATGTTCGGAGGGGTAGCCTGGGCCCAGCACAACGGGATCGGGAAAGTGGAACTCCGGGTCAACCGCGGACCATGGCAGATGGCAGCCCTCGCGCCTGGGATCTCGCTGGACACCTGGTACCAGTGGACGCTGGGCATCGACCTGGCGCCCGGGCAGTATGAGGTCCAGGTGCGGGCCACAAACCTCAAGGGCGAACCCCAAAAGGAGGAAAGCAGGCCGGTTGCGCCGGACGGAGCCACAGGCTTCCACACGATTAGAGTTGACGTGAGACCATGACGGCCGCAACCGAAGGCAGGACCATGCACAGCCCTCCGCATCAGCACGGCCAGGTTCCCAGGGAGGATTCCGGCCACGGCTCCACCCAGGATCACGGCAGGCACGACGGCGGCACGCACCAAGCGGTCCACGCCGCGAGGTCCGTGGCGGCACACCGGGCCGCCGTGCGGGAGTTGCTTGCGCCCCTGCGCTCCACGGACCGGACGGAAACACTGCCCCTCCGTGCGGCCTTGGGTAAAGGGCTGGCGCAGGACATCACAGCGACCGTCAGCCTCCCGCCGTTCGCCAACTCACAGATGGACGGCTTTGCCGTCAACACAGCTGATTTGCCCGACGCCGGCGCGGAGCTGCGGGCGGTGGCTGCCGTTCCGGCTGGTGCCGTCCCGGCCCGGCTTGAGCCGGGCACCGCCGCCCCCATCATGACTGGTGCCATGATCCCGGCCGGTGCGGACGCCGTCGTACCTGTGGAACGTGCGGTGCCCGACAGGTTCCCGCTTGCAGACGACGGGAGCCGGGAAAACAAAGTGTGGCTGCCTGCCACGGCGGCCGGGACATTCGTTCGGCGCATAGGAAGCGATGTCCAGGTGGGGGAGCTGGCGCTCGCGGCGGGGGCTTTCCTGGGCCCAGCCCAGCTTGGACTCCTGGCAGCACTGGGAATACCGGAAGTCACCGTGTACCGCCCCGTGACGGTCCTCCTGGTTACCACCGGAGACGAAGTCGTCGAACCGGGCCAGCCCCTTGAGCAGGGCAGGATCTACGATGCCAACGGCACCCTGCTGGAGAGTGCCATGCGGCAGGCAGGCCTCACGGTGGTTCGCACAGCGATCTCCACTGACAAGCCCAAGGAGCTGCGGGCGCTCCTGCGCGCCGAAGGACCGGCAGTGGACCTGATCGTCACCACCGGCGGCGTCAGCAAAGGTGCCTACGAGGTGGTTCG
Organism: Arthrobacter sp. ISL-48; assembly: GCF_018613805.1. GTDB lineage: Bacteria > Actinomycetota > Actinomycetes > Actinomycetales > Micrococcaceae > Arthrobacter. The sequence goes on along the minus strand of NZ_JAGGPL010000001.1, from coordinate 70,559 downwards.
CCAGGCGATGGAAGGGCAGCAGGCCGAGTTCCTTCACGTGGCCATGCAGCCCGGCGGTCCGCAGGGAATTGGCACTTTCGACGCCGTGCCTTTCCTTGGATTCCCGGGAAACCCTGTCAGTTGCCTGGTTTCCTTCGAAATGTTTCTCCGTCCCGTGCTGGCCGAGCTCTTCGGATCTCCGGCGCCGCGGATGCCCGTCCGTGCCAGGATTGCGGGCGGACTCAGCTCGCCTGAACACAAGCACCAGGTCCGCCGCGGGAGCCTCCGGGCGGACGGGACAGTCCGGCTGGAGGGCGGCGAAAGCTCCCATCTGATGCATGCCCTGGCTGGTTCAAATGCGCTGGTGCACGTGCCTCAGGGGGTCTCGGCGCTCGCTGAGGGCGACGAGGTGGAAGTATGGATGCTGTGAATGCAGAACAGAGCCCGTCCGCCCTGACGCATATGCGCGGGGACGGTACCGCCCAGATGGTAGACGTGTCGGCCAAAGCCGAAACCACCCGCCAAGCCACCGCCACGGCCACCGTGCGGACCACCAGCGAAGTGCTGGACCTGCTGGGATCAGGCGGCCTGCCTAAGGGAGATGCCCTCGCCGTTGCCCGGGTGGCGGGCATCATGGCCGCAAAAAAGACGCCGGAACTTATCCCGCTGTGCCATCCGTTGCCGCTGTCGAAGGTGACCGTTGACTTCGAACTCAGGGCCGATTCCGTGGCCATCCTCGCCACGGTCAAGACCCGTGGCGTCACGGGTGTGGAAATGGAAGCGCTGACGGCTGCGTCTGTGGCCGCCCTCAGCGTTTACGACATGATCAAGGCCGTGGACAAGCATGCCGTGCTCATGGACATAAAAGTGCTGGCGAAAAGCGGCGGCAAGAGCGGGGACTGGACACTATGAGCAGCACCACTGGGAACACCTTGAACCTGCCCGAACCGCACCGGCACGGAGACGTGCAGGGACGGAAGGCCGGCGTCGTCATCGCGTCCACCCGGGCCGCCGCGGGCATCTACGAGGACGAGACCGGCCCGATCATCATCGATTGGCTCACCGAGCACGGGTTTGAGGCCTTCCCTGCCATGGTAGTTCCGGATGGCGAGCCCGTCGGGGCGGCCATCCGTGCCCTCCTCACCCAGCATCCCGCCGTCGTGATCACCAGCGGCGGGACCGGCCTCAGCCCTGACGACCGGACCCCGGACGTGACCCTCCCGCTGCTGGACCGTGAAATCCCGGGAATCATGGAGGCCATGAGACGCGCCGGGGCAGCCAAGACGCCGCTCGCTGCGCTGAGCCGCGGCCACGCCGGATCCCACGGCAGCACGTTCATCGTCAACCTGCCCGGATCACCGAAGGGAGTCATGGATGGGCTGTCCGTCCTGGACCCCGTGATCGGGCACCTGTGCGACCAGCTGGAGGGCGGCCATGGGCACTGAATCGGTTTTCGAAGTGGTCCACGCAGTCCTGAGTGCTGAGCCCATCTCTGTTGACCAGGCCATTGCCGCCGTGGAATCGGACACCGCCGGTGCGGTGGTCAGCTTCAGCGGCGTCGTCAGGAACCACGACGGCGGCAAGGCAGTGGAGCGCCTTAGCTACAGCGCGCACCCGACCGCCCACCAGGTCATGGCCGACGTCGTGGCGCGGCTCGCGGCCGAGCAGGAGGCCGAGGGGTCATCCACCCGGCCCGTTCGCATCTGGGCAGCCCACCGGATCGGGATGCTGGAGATTGGCGATCCCGCGCTTGTGTGTGCCGTGTCGGCCGCGCACCGCGGCCAGGCCTTTGCGGTCTGTTCCGAACTGGTGGACCGGATCAAGGAACAGGTGCCCGTTTGGAAGGAGCAGTTCTTTTCGGACGGCACCGTTGAGTGGGTAGGCGCGGCCGGCTGAGTCTGTGGTCCGCCGTACGCCTCGCGCTGTCCGAACAGCGGCCGTTCCCCAGGGATCCCTCCGAGCGGTCAGGTGAGGGCGGCTATATGCGAGGTAACGCATAGCGCCCGGTTCAGTCCCGCCCCCGGCCCGACGGTAGGGTTAAGGCCATGACCGAACAACTAGCAGTCGCCGTCCTGGGCGCCAACGGACGCATGGGCGCAGAGGCCATAAAGGCCGTTGAAGCCGCCGCCGACATGAAGCTCGTAGCGGCACTGGGACGCACTGACTCGCTGGACCAGTTAGCTTCGTCCGGGGCCAGGTATGTGGTGGACCTGACGGTTCCCGAAAGCACCGAGGCCAACGTCCGGTTCGCCGTCGAGCACGGCATGCACGCGGTGGTGGGAACCACCGGTTGGGATGCCTCACGGCTCTCGGCCCTGGAATCGCTGCTGGCCGCCCGGCCCGAGACCGGCGTGCTGATCGCCCCCAACTTTGCCCTCGGTTCAGTGCTGGCGTCAGCGCTTGCCGCCAAGGCCTCAAAGTACTTCGAGTCCGTGGAAATCATCGAACTGCACCACCCCGACAAGGTGGACGCACCTTCCGGCACGGCCGTCCGCACTGCCCAGCTCATCGCCTCCGAGCGTGCAGGGGCCGGTGTCCCGCCCAGCCCCGACGCCACAACCAGCGAACGTGCCGGCGCACGGGGATGCGACGTGGACGGAATCCGCGTGCACAGCGTCAGGCTCCGTGGCCTGGTGGCCCACCAGGAGGTGCTCCTCGGCGGGCCCGGGGAACAACTGACGTTCCGGCACGATTCGTTTGACCGGGCCTCCTTCATGCCCGGCGTGCTGCTGGGCCTCCGCAACGTCGCCGCGCACCCGGGACTCACGGTGGGCCTGGACGGCTACCTGGACCTGGGGTTCTGAGCCGTGGGCTTCATCGCGGCGTTCCAGAAGAACCGCACCAAGATCTGGGTGGGCGCAGTGACGCTCCTCCTGGTCTTCTACCTGCTGGTGTCCTTCCAACGGTCCGTTCTGCTGCTCCTGGACACTAACCTGACGGCTAAAGCTATTGGCGCCGCGTACCTGGTACTGCCCATCATCGGCGCGTGGGCCATGATCCGGGAGCTGATGTTCGGGGCGCGCACTGAGCAGATGGCCAGGGTCCTTGAAGCGGAGGGAGGATTGCCGGTGGACGATTTGCCGCGCACTCCCGGTGGACGGATCGTCCGCGCGGCGGCGGACCAGGAATTCGAAAAATACCGGATCGAGGCTGAGACGGCGCCTGATGACTGGCGTTCCTGGTTCCGGCTCAGCTGCGCCTACGACGCCGCCGGGGACCGCAAGCGCGCCCGCGCCTCCATGCGCGACGCCGTCCGCCTCTTCCGTTCGAAGCTTCCGGCCTGAGCGCTGGCAGTTGCCGGTACCGGCTGGCTGCGGCCCGCTAGTCCGGCGCGCTTAACGGAGTTTGTTTCCTTCATGGCGGCCCAGTTGGTTCGCGGCATGTCCCAGCCATTCGAGCGGGCCCCGCCATTTCAGCAGGACAAACACCATGCCCACAATGATGGCTGTGGCCGCATGCGCGAAGTACATCCCGTCTTCCGTCCAGCCAGCCGGAAGCGGCTTCAGGTAGAACGCCGCCACCACCCACACATGAGCCGAATACAAGGTCAGCGTCATGGCGCCCGCTCCGCGCAGCGGCAGCAGCAAGTCAAGGTTGAGCCAGTCAGCCAGCCTGCCAAGCAACAGGCACGCACCCACCACAGCCACCGCCACGCCGGAGGTGTGGGCCAGGTCAAGGGTAGTGCCGGAGTGCGGTGCCGCTGACGCCAGCCACCACCACGATCCCTCCTGTTGCACGCCCGCGAGGTTGACCTGCAGCACGCTGTCCAGGGGGTAGCCCGGGGCATTCAGTACCTCCTGGAGGGCGGCCCTGCCGCCCCAGTTCTCCATCGCTGCCGTGCCCAAAGCCTTGGCCAGGACAGCCAGTACCGTGCCGCCGGCCAGCAGCAGGACCGGAATCCTGGCCTTCGTCAAAGCAAGCCGGCCGATGGCCAGGCCCACCAGCAAATACGACATCCACTGGAACACCGGGTAGTAACCGGTGAAGAAGACGTCGCCCAAAAGCCGGGAGGGCGTGGCCAGGTCCTCCCAGGACGGATTGTGGTCAAGCTTCAGCGGCGGATAGGACGCCATGAGCCAGGGACGAAGCAGGTAGGCCAACACCGGGGACGCCAGGATCCAGCCGGCGGCCCAGGCGCACAGGATCCCCGGTCTCAGGCCCAGGAACGGCAGCACACACAGAAACAGCACGGCGTAATGGACCAGGATGATGGCCAGGTTTACTTCCAGCCCGCCCAGCGTTAGCCCGACGGCGGCGATCACCCCCGCGCGGAGCGCGATGCCTCGGCGGGCCGCGCCCAGGGCCCTCCCCGCTGCCGGCACCTGCTTTCCCGTGGACAGTGCCAGTCCGATCCCAGCCAGCACCGCGAACAGGGCAGCGGCGCGGCCCGAGAACGTGAGGCCGATCCAGGTGGGAGTGAGGCTCGCATTGGCCTCGAAGGTGGGAAGCAGGTGCGTAGCCATCATGCCAAGAAGCGCCAACCCGCGGGCCGCGTCGATGCCGCGCAAGCGGTCCGCGGCAGATGAGCTCCTGGGCGCCCTGGAAGGTGTTGCCGTGGCACGCGAGGTCATGAGCCGATGTTCTCACACCAACCTCCTGGCCGGCGGTCAAAGTGGTTATCCGCTGGCGCCGAACAGGAGGAACTCTTGTATTCGAATATATGTTCGAATACAATTGACGCCATGCAGACTCCCTCCCAGCGGCTTCCGTCCCAGCGCATTCCATCGCAGCGACCCCTGTCCGAGCGTCCTGAGTCCGAGCGTCCTGGGTCCGGGCGTCCTGGGTCCGGGCGTCCTGTGGCGCACAACGTCCGGTCTCAGCAGCAGCCGGGAACGGACACGCCGTCGAGGGCAGCACCCGCACAAGTGGCAAAGGACGACGGCGGTCCCTCACAGCCTGCAGGGTTGATGAAGGCCATGAGCCCCGGAGTTGTGGACTATCTCTTCCGCCAATTGGTTGCGGGTGAGTCGCCGGAGGACGTTCAGTGGCAAAAAGAGGGCATCACGCTCTCGGCCCAGCCGCCGGGAGCGGAACTGGCGCGGAGGCTGGCTGAAACGGACCTTGAGGCACTCACGCCCATAGAGCTGTTCCACTATGTCAGGGCGGCTCAGCGGCTGGCGTCCTGGGCAGAGGGGCTGCGGGAGGAGGCAGTGGCAAGGTACTGCCGCCCCGCGGTGCCTGCTGGTGACCCCACAGCCGGGAAACCTGCCCCGTCGCCATAAGGACTTCGGCCAGTGGCGGAACCACTGCGGTTCCCTAGGAACCACGGCGGTTCCCTAGGATGAAGGTGTGAGCGATGCCCTGACTGTTTCCGCTGTCCAGTACCAGGCCCTCGACGGCGGGGTTGTCCCCAATGCCATGGAGCACGTCCGCCTGATCGAGGACGCCGAATCCCACGGGTCCCGGCTCGTGATATTTCCGGAGCTCTCACTCACCGGCTATAACCTGCCGTCGCTGAAGACCCCGGAGAACTGGCTGGAGCCGGACGACCACCGGCTGGGGGACATCCGCGAAATCTGCCGCCGCACAGGAATTACGGCCGTGGTAGGTGCCGCCTGCCATGAAACGGATGGCACACCCCGCCTGGCTTCCTTGGCCATCCATCCCGAAGGCATCATCCAGGCCGCGTTCAAGACGCATCTCCACGGCCAGGAACTGGAAATGTTCGCTGCCGGCGACGGCGCCGTCCTCCTTGAGCTTGACGGCTGGAAAATCGCGCTGGCCATTTGCTTCGATGCCGCGGTTCCTGCCCACTCCGCCGGCGCCGCTGCAGCAGGGGCAGACGCCTATGCCGTCTCGGCCGTCTACACCCGGCAGGAAGAACACCGGCTGGCGCTGCACCTGGGCGCCCGGGCCACGGACAACAGAATGTTCGGTGTCCTGGCCAATCTTGGCGGAACGAGCACGCTGGGCCCCTCATGCGGGCTCAGTGGGTTCTGGGGTCCCGACGGCCTCCTGATGAAAAGGGCGGCCGGAACAGGCGCTGAACTGGTGACGGCCATTCTCCAGCGGAGTGCGCTGCGGAAATTCCGGTGAGCCATCTGGCCCCTCATGACACCGCAAGCCCGTTATTTGACGATCATCACGCCACCGGCATTGTCCTAACCAGCCGCCAACAGGGTAACGTTTTTTCCATGGCTGACACTTCCGCGAACGTTCCTGCTCTTGGTACCCTCCTGACCGCGATGGTCACGCCGTTCACCAAGGACGGCAAAGTGGACTACCAGCAGGCGGCGGAATTGGCCGGCAAGCTCGTGGACGACGGCTGCGACGGCCTGGTGGTGACCGGAACCACGGGCGAAACCTCCACCCTGACAGATGAGGAAAACCTCGGAATGTTCCGCGCCGTGAAGGAGGCCGTCGGAGGACGGGCCGCCATCATCGCCGGCACCGGGACCAACGACACTGCACATTCTGTGCATCTCTCCCAGCAGGCAGCTGCGCTCGGTGTCGATGGCCTCCTGCTCGTCACGCCGTACTACAACAAGCCCAGCCAGGCCGGCGTCCGCGCCCACTTCGAGACCGTGGCCTCATCCACGGACGTGCCCGTCATGGTCTACGACATTCCTGGCCGCTCCTCCATTGCGATAGAGCCCGAGACCATGATCCGTCTTGCGCAGCACCCCAATATCGTGGCCGTCAAGGATGCCAAGGCCGACTTCGCTGCCGCCACGCGCGTCATGGCTGAGACCGACCTTCTCTTTTACTCCGGGGACGACGGACTGACTCTTCCGTGGATGGCTTTGGGCGCCGTAGGCCTGGTAGGTGTCACAACACACGTTGCCACCCGCCGTTTCCGTGAGCTTATCGACGCCGTCAATGCCAATGACCTCGGAACGGCCCGCAAGATAAACTTCGAACTTGAACCCGTGGTGCGTGCAACGATGACGCGCGTCCAGGGTGCCGTTGCGGCCAAGCAAATTCTTAAATGGCAGGGAGTCCTGCCCAACTCAGTCGTCCGTTTGCCCCTCGTGGAGCCGGACGAAGCCGAGATCGAAACCATCCGCGAGGATTTGGCGCAAGCGGGGCTGGTCTTTTCCTGATTCAGGTGTTTTCCCTGATCGGCAACGACCTGCCCGGCAACCCGCCTGGAAAGTAGTGCACTATGACCCAAACCGCCCTTCCCGGCCTTGTCACGCCCCCGAAACTCGCCAAGGACACCTTGCGCATCGTGCCGCTTGGAGGCCTGGGCGAGATCGGCCGCAACATGACCGTCTTTGAAATCGACGGCAAGCTGCTCATCGTCGACTGCGGCGTCCTCTTTCCGGAGGAAACCCAGCCCGGCGTGGACCTGATCCTTCCCGATTTCTCCTACATCGAGAACCGCCTCGCCGACATCGTCGCCGTCGTCCTGACCCATGGCCACGAAGACCACATCGGAGCAGTTCCTTACCTGCTGCGCCTGCGCAGCGACATCCCCCTCGTGGGATCGCAGCTGACGCTGGCCCTGATCGAGGCGAAGCTGCAGGAACACCGGATCAGGCCGCTGACCCTCACGGTCACCGAAGGCCAGGTGGAGAAGTTCGGCCCGTTCGAGTGCGAGTTCGTCGCGGTCAACCACTCCATCCCGGATGCCCTCGCCGTGTTCCTCCGCACCGCAGGTGGATCCGTGCTGCATACCGGCGACTTCAAGATGGACCAGCTGCCCCTGGACGGGCGCATCACCGACCTGCGCCACTTCGCCAAATTGGGTGAAGAAGGCGTCGACCTGTTCATGTCCGATTCCACGAACGCCGACGTCCCGGGCTTCACGACCGCCGAGAAGGAAATCGGCCCCACCCTGGACCGGCTGTTCGGCCAGGCTACAAAGCGGCTGATCGTGGCCTCATTCTCCTCGCACGTTCACCGCGTCCAGCAGGTCCTTGATGCCGCGGCAAAGCACAACCGCAAGGTGGCCTTCGTGGGCCGCTCGATGGTCCGCAACATGGCTATTGCCGCAAAGTTGGGCTACCTCGACGTTCCTGATGGCCTCCTTGTCGACATCAAGAACATCGACAACCTGCCGGATAACCGCGTCGTGCTGATGTCCACGGGTTCGCAGGGCGAACCCATGGCGGCGCTGTCCCGGATGGCCAATGGCGATCACCGTGTGGTGGTGGGCGACGGTGACACGGTCATCCTCGCCTCGAGCCTCATCCCGGGTAATGAGAACGCGGTATTCCGCATCATCAACGGCCTGCTGAAGCTTGGGGCCGACGTGATCCACAAGGGCAACGCCAAGGTCCACGTCTCGGGCCACGCCGCCGCCGGTGAGCTGCTTTACTGCTACAACATCCTTGAGCCGCTCAACGCGATGCCGGTACACGGCGAGACGCGTCACCTGATTGCCAACGGCAAGATCGCCTTGGACTCAGGCGTCCCCGACGAGAGCATCCTGCTGGCGGACAACGGCACCGTCATCGACCTCCACGACCACCAGGCGGACATCGTAGGCCAGGTCGAAGTCGGTTTCGTCTATGTGGACGGCTCCAGCGTGGGCGAAGTCACGGAAGCCGACCTCAAGGACCGCCAGACCCTTGGCGATGAGGGCTTTATCTCCATCATCACGGTCATCCACCGCGCCACCGGCAAGGTGGTCTCCGGACCGGAAATCCACGCCCGCGGCGTCGCCGAAGACGATTCAGTCTTCGACGAGATCATCCCCAAGATCAACGCAGCGCTGGAGGAAGCCGTGCTCAACCGCACGGACCACACCACGCACCAGCTCCAGCAGGTTGTCCGCCGCGTGGTGGGCACATGGGTCAACCGGAAGCTCCGCCGCAAGCCCATGATCATTCCGGTGGTCCTTGAGGCGTAACAGCGACAGGAATTCTTTCGGAAAGGCAGTCTTCCGAATAAGCAAAGGCCCGGTTCCACTGAACCGGGCCTTTGCTGTCGGAAGGCAACCATGCCATGAGCCGGCCAACATGGGGGACCCGGAACCGCTCGGAAATCCGCAGGATTCCGGCCCGGTTCGGGTACGGTGGCAAGTATGGCCACTCGTACCACTTCCGCGCCCAGGGGCAATACTGGCGGCAATGCTGGCGGCAATACCGGCCGTAGCACCGGGAGTAAATCCGGCAGCTCCGCCGGCCGCGGTGCCGGTTCCCCAGCATCCAAGACCGGCCGGACCGGCACTTCCGCCGGTGCCTCGCGCACCCGCCGGCTCCCCGTCGTCGAACAGCGCCAGCCCTGGCTCCTGCGCGTGGTGGGCGGTGCCTGGCTCGGGATCGGCCATCTGGTGGGCGGTGGCGTCCGCAGGATAGGCCACGATGTCAGCGACCTGCCCACCGAAGAACGCCGTGACGGCGCAGCCCTGTTCAACCTGGGACTTGGGGTTTTCATCGCCACCTTCGCCTGGTGGGGACTCACCGGGTGGTTCCCGGACACGGTCTACAGCGTGGTCAACGGCACATTCGGCTGGATGTCGCTGCTGCTGCCGCTGATGCTGTTTGTCTGCGCCTTCCGGCTTTTCAGGCGGCCAGCGGACGGTCGTGGCAATAACCGGGTGGGGATCGGCTTCCTCATCATGACCTTCGCAGGCTGCGGCCTGGCCCACGTCCTGGGCGGCCAGCCGACTGTTGCGCAGGGATTCGACGGGCTCCGGCAGGCGGGAGGCATGCTCGGCTTCCTGGCCGCATCACCGCTCGCTGCCATCCACGCCGCCGTTCCAGTTGCCCTCTACGGTCTGCTGGCATTTGTCTCACTGCTCATCATCACTGCCACGCCGTTCGGTGCCATTCCCCGCCGCCTGCGCGAGGGATACGAGCACCTCATGGGCATCGACCTCCTGGAAGCAGACGAGGACGGCGCCGGCCATGACCGCAGCTACCTCTACGAAACTCCGGCCGCCGCGGCACCCAAGAAGAAAAAGCGGCGGTTCTTTGGCAAGGACGAGGAGAAGGACGCCGGACTGGAAGGCTATGTGGGCGACGAAGCCTTCGAGCACGCAGTCATCGACGACGACGCACCAGCCGATGGGGTGAAGGGGGGCCAGGAACCGGGCCTTGCGCCTGGTGTCCGCCGCCCCACCCAGGCCGAAATCGCTGTCGAGAAGATCAAGGCGGCGCAGGGCCTGGGCACCGCCGGGAAAGCATCTGCGGGGGAGAACGCCACCGAGGCCATCCCGCTCGTGACGCCCGGCATGGTTGCCGCGGGCTCGCTCAACCCCGTCCAAAGCGGTGCTCCGTCAGGCGTTCCCCAGGTTCCGGCCCGACCTGTCACCCCCGCACCGCTGCCCACTCCTATTCCGCAGCGGACGGAGCAGCTGTCACTGGCCGGGGATGTCACGTACACCTTGCCGTCGTCGGACGTTCTCACGCCTGGCTCCATCCCCAAGGAGCGCACAGAAGCCAATGACGCGATTGTGGCGTCCCTGACGGAGACCCTCAACCAGTTCAACGTCGAAGCGCAGGTGACCGGTTTCAGCCGGGGTCCTACCGTGACGCGGTACGAAATCGAACTGTCCCCGGGCACCAAGGTGGAGCGCGTCACCGCCCTGTCCAAGAACATTTCGTACGCCGTAGCCAGTTCGGACGTCCGGATCCTGAGCCCCATCCCCGGCAAGTCGGCCATTGGCATCGAGATCCCCAACACCGACCGTGAAACCGTCTCCCTGGGCGACGTGCTCCGGAGCCAGAACGCCCGGCGGACGGACCACCCCATGGTCATGGGCGTGGGCAAGGACGTCGAAGGCGGCTACGTCGTAGCCAACCTCGCCAAGATGCCCCACCTGCTGGTGGCGGGCGCCACCGGTGCCGGTAAGTCGTCCTTCGTGAACTCCATGATCACGTCCATCCTGATGCGGGCCACTCCGGACGAGGTGCGGATGGTGATGGTGGACCCCAAACGCGTGGAACTGACCGCGTACGAGGGGGTTCCGCACCTCATCACACCCATCATCACCAACCCCAAGAAGGCTGCCGAGGCGCTCCAATGGGTGGTCCGCGAGATGGACGCCCGCTACGACGACCTCGCCAACTACGGCTTCAAGCACATCGACGACTTCAACAAGGCGGTCCGCGCGGGGAAGGTCCAGCCGCCGGTGGACTCCAAGCGGGTCATCCGGCCCTACCCATACCTGCTGGTGATCGTGGATGAGCTCGCGGACCTCATGATGGTGGCCCCCCGCGACGTCGAGGATTCCATCGTCCGCATCACCCAGCTCGCGCGTGCCGCCGGCATTCACCTGGTCCTGGCCACGCAGCGTCCGTCCGTGGACGTTGTCACGGGCCTGATCAAGGCCAACGTGCCTTCGCGGATGGCTTTCGCCACGTCCTCGGTCACCGACTCCCGGGTGGTCCTGGACCAGCCCGGTGCCGAGAAACTCATCGGACAGGGCGATGCCCTCTTCCTGCCCATGGGCGCCTCGAAGGCCATGCGCGTCCAGGGCGCCTGGGTCACTGAATCCGAAATCCACAAGGTGGTGGAGCACGTCAAGGGCCAGCTGAAGGCCGTCTATCGTGACGATGTTGCCCCTGAAGCGCAGAAGAAACAGATCGACGACGACATCGGCGATGACCTTGAAGTACTGCTGCAGGCCACCGAACTGGTGGTTACCACGCAGTTCGGCTCCACCTCTATGCTCCAGCGCAAACTGCGTGTCGGTTTCGCCAAGGCTGGACGCCTTATGGACCTGCTCGAGTCCAGGGGAGTGGTGGGTCCGTCCGAAGGGTCCAAGGCCCGCGATGTCCTGGTCAAGCCAGACGACCTGGCGGCGGTCCTTGCCGCCATGAAGGGCCAGGACGCACCGGCCGCGGCAGACTCCCAAACGGCCGCGCTGAGTGACAACGCCAACGCGAATATTGCCCAGGGTGGCTACGCCGAAGACCTCGTGGCAGCTGATCTGGATCTGCGCGCCCAGAACGTTGAGTATTACGACGGTGCCGATTCGCCGTCGGGCTCGTACGGGGACGACGAGGACGGTTCCGAAGACGCCTGGTCACTCACCGGGCGCTAGCCCAAAGAATGTAGCCTAGGAGGGTGACTAGCACCGAAGCAACCGCAGCCGGCCCCAGCAGTGCGGGGATCTGGAATCTTCCCAATATCCTGACCATGCTCCGCATTGCCCTGGTGCCGTTCTTCGTCTGGTTCCTTCTTGTGGATGCCCCCGGGCTGCACAGCCAGTCAGGGCTCTGGCGCTGGGCGGCGGTGCTGGCGTTCGCCGTCGCGATCTACACAGACAAGCTCGACGGCGACATCGCCAGAAGCCGCGGCCTCATCACCGACTTCGGCAAGATCGCCGACCCCATCGCGGACAAGCTCCTGATCGGGTCCGCCCTGGTGATGCTCTCCGTCCTCGGGGAACTGCCATGGTGGGTGACAATCGTCATCCTGGTCCGGGAATGGGGCATCACCGCGCTGCGTTTCTTCGTGATCCGCTACGGTGTCATTCCGGCCTCGCGTGGAGGCAAGCTCAAGACGGCAGTGCAGACCGCCGCAATCTTCCTCTATCTGCTGCCGCTCGCTGCCTTGGCCCCGTGGCTTGTATGGGTGGCCTTCGCCGTCATGATGGCAGCAGTTCTGATCACGGTCTGGACCGGCGGCGAATACGTCGTGGAAGCGCTCCGGCTTCGGTCCCGCGGTAAACGCCATGGAACAAAGGAGCCGACGTGACAAATCTTCACCACCTCGCCGAACAGGCCGTTGAGAGTGCCGTGGGCGGGGGAGTCACCGTCGCCACGGCCGAATCGCTGACCGCGGGCATGGTTTCGGCTGTGCTCGCCGACACGGCCGGCGCCTCCGCGATGCTGCAGGGCGGAGTAGTGGCCTATCAGAACTCGGCAAAGGTGGACGTCCTGGGCGTTTCGTCCGAACTGCTGGCCGCCGTCGGATCTGTGGATGGCGATGTTGCTGCTGCCATGGCCGCGGGCGCCCGCAACATCCTCAACTCGGACATCGGGGTGTCCACCACGGGGGTGGCCGGCCCCGAGGAGCATGACGGGAAAGCCGTCGGAACCGTCTTCATCGGCATTGCCACGGCGGAGGGCTCAACTTCCTTTGAGTACGGATTTACCGGAAACCGCGCAGAGATCCGCGGGCAGGCCTGCGGGGCTGCGCTGGAAAGATTGCTTGCCGCCCTGTCCGCCTGAGGCTACCGGGCGTAAAGTTGCCGGGAACAAATCCTGGTACCCATTAGTTATTACATTGTGTCGCTTCCGGAGAGCGGGGGCGCTTAGGATGAATAAACCACCACGGTTCGCTCCACGGCGGACCGGACTTATGAGGGAGCAAGGCGATACAGATGGTTAAGCAGCCCGTATCCGTAAACGGCGTTGTCCGCTGGAAGGATGTGGGCCTCGCCGATCAGGCCAAGAGCGAACAGAAGGAGCGCAAGATGGTTGTACTTCGTCACGAAATTGGTGATGTCCTGCGCGATGTCCGCCAGCGCCAGGGCCGCACGCTCCGTGAAGTCTCGCACAGTGCCCGTGTTTCCCTGGGGTACCTCAGTGAAGTCGAGCGGGGCCAGAAGGAAGCGTCATCTGAGCTTCTGTCCTCCATTTGCTCCGCCTTGGACGTACCGTTGTCCAGCATGCTCCGCGAAGTCAGCGACCGTGTTGCCGTCGCCGAGGGCGTTGCAGTGCCAGACACCGTTCCCCAGGAATTCTCGCAGCGTTACGGCCGCGACCTTGAGCGCGACCTGGGTGCAGAACTCACCAATGAACTCTCCAAGGGCCTGCTTTCCGGCGCACGCTAACGTCGCCGCCAGCGCCCGACCCAAAAGTCACCACAAGGAAGCCTCCGGCCCCGGCCGGAGGCTTTCGTGTGCCTGCTACTTGGAAGTGCCGGCCTGCGCCGGTCCGTCCTTGGGAAAGCCGTCGCGTTCGTAGATGGCGTTGAGCTTGGCCATGTACTGGGCCAGAGTCTGCAGCTCCTCGAGCGGCCATTCGCCCAGACGCTCGCGGAAGACTTGGCGGCGGGCATCCTGGACCTGGTGCATCTTCTCCTCCCCTTTTTCCGTGAGGCGGATCGACTGTGCCCGGCCGTCCAGCGGATCGGCTTCCTTGGACACCAGCCCGATGCTTTCCAGGAATGCGATCTGCCGGCTCACAGACGGCTTGCCGACGCCGAGGCTCAGCGCGAGGTCGGTGAGCCTGATAGTCCCCTCCCGCCGGATCACCGTCAGCAGGCCATACGCCGCGGGTTCCATGTCGGGGTGGACCTGGCGCGACAGTTGGTGGGAGACGGACCGGGCGCGCCGCCAGAAGACGCTGATCTGATGCTCCACGGTCTTCAGCGCTGCATCAACGGTATCGCCGGCAGGACCTGTAGCAGCGGGGACGTCAGGGGAGTTGCTCATGGCAACAATTCTAGGGTCCGGGACCATGAGAGACTCTATTGGTGCGAATCAGTGACTATTGGCGTCTGATGGATGACGAATTCGGAGCAGGGTATTCCCGGGTCTTGAGCAGCACGCTGGTTCTGGCAGGAGTCGGCGGACGCACTGCGGACCAGGCCTTGGCCGCCGGAGTCAGCCCCCGGAATGTGTGGCTGGCGGTCTGCGACGTACAGGACGTACCCTCCGAGCGCCGCCTGGGCCGTGACCTCAAGCCGAATCGCGACTGACGCCTTTTGTCCTGACACGCCGCCCGATTGTTCGAATACCTGTTCGGGTAAAGCTATGATTTTCCTAGTGGTTTATCCACATAGCCGATGTCATCCGGCGTGAATGTCAGAGGGTGCCATTAGCGTCAGAGATGACCAATAACGGCCGCTGAGGCCACTCCAAAGCGAGAAACATTAGAGGTGTGAACCATGGCGGCAGCCCCGGATCGTGCAAAAGCGCTGGAAGCAGCGCTGGCCCAGATTGACAAGCAGTTCGGCAAGGGCTCGGTCATGCGGCTGGGTGATGAAGTACGCGCCCCCATCGAGGTCATACCCACCGGATCAATTGCCCTGGACGTAGCCCTCGGGATCGGCGGCCTCCCACGGGGCCGCGTCGTGGAGATCTATGGACCGGAATCCTCAGGTAAGACCACCGTGGCCCTCCATGCTGTCGCCAACGCCCAGCGGCAGGGAGGCATTGCGGCATTTATCGACGCCGAGCACGCCCTGGATCCTGAGTACGCCGCCAAGCTGGGGGTGGACACGGACGCCCTCCTGGTGTCGCAGCCGGACACCGGCGAGCAGGCGCTGGAAATCATGGACATGCTGATCGGTTCCGGTTCCCTTGATGTCATTGTCATCGACTCCGTGGCTGCCCTGGTTCCGCGTGCGGAAATCGAAGGTGACATGGGTGACAGCCACGTGGGCCTGCAGGCCCGCCTCATGAGCCAGGCCCTGCGTAAGATCACGGGCCGCTTGAGCCAGACCAAGACCACCGCCATCTTCATCAACCAGCTCCGCGAGAAGATCGGCGTCTTCTTCGGCTCGCCGGAAACCACTACCGGTGGTAAGGCGCTGAAGTTCTACGCCTCCATCCGCATCGACGTCCGCCGGATACAGACCCTCAAGGAAGGTGCAGACTCGGTGGGCAACCGGACCAAGGCCAAGATCGTCAAGAACAAGATGGCACCGCCCTTCAAGATCGCCGAGTTCGACATCATCTACGGCCAGGGGATTTCCCGCGAGGGCGGCATCATCGACATGGGTGTCGAACACGGCATCATCAAGAAGTCGGGCTCGTGGTTCACCTATGACGGCGACCAGTTGGGCCAGGGTATGGAGAACTCACGCAGGTTCCTGCGCGACAACCCTGAACTCGCGGCAGAACTGGAGCGACTGATCAAGGAAAAGCTCGGCGTGGGGGTTAAGCCTGCCGCTGCCGAGTCGAGCGACACTCCGAAGCTGAAGGCCGTTGACGGTTTCTAAGGGCGAAGCAGGGTTTAGGCGCCGGGGCCGGGGACGCCCAGGGTTCGACGAGGATGGACCTGATCCGGACTCTTCGGTTTCGGAGGACGCCGAGCCGGACCCCGCCTCGGTTGCCCGGGCCATCGTGCTTCGGCAGCTGACCAATTCGGCGAAGAGCCGGCTCCAGCTGTCCCGCAAGCTGGCGGAACGGAACATCCCGGAGGACGTGGCCGAAGCCGTGCTGGACAGGTTCCAGGAGGTCCGCCTCATTGACGACGCCGAGTTCGCCGACATGTGGGTGCGCAGCCGTTCGCAGTCACGGAAACTGGCCAAGGGCTCCCTGCGGCGCGAGCTTGCGGAGAAGGGGATCGACCCTGAGACGGCAGCCGCCGCGCTCGAGCAGCTCTCGGACGCCGATGAAGAAGCGGCTGCCCGCCAGCTGGTCGAGCGGAAGCTGCGCCCGGGGACGGACCTCTCCGACGGTGCCGAACGGGACAAGATCACCCGCCGCCTGGTTTCGATGCTTGCGCGCAAGGGTTATCAGCCGTCCCAGGCTTTCCGGATCGTGGGCGAGGTGCTGGATTCTCATCGCGGAGCCCCGCACGACGTGTAAACCCGCCGATCCGCGTTCGCCGCCGACCCGTTACCCTTAACAGGTGAGTTTGACCATTCCTTCCCCCGCATCCGGTACTGCCCCTTCTGCCGACCAGACAGTTCAGCGGCCCCGCACCTATCAGGTGCGCACCTTTGGCTGCCAGATGAACGTGCACGATTCGGAGCGGATGGCGGGCATGCTGGAGGCTGCCGGCTATGTGGCCGCGGACGGTGAGAACGCGGACGTCGTTGTCTTCAATACCTGCGCAGTGCGGGAGAATGCGGACAACAAGCTGTACGGCAACCTGGGCATGCTGGCTCCGGTCAAAGCCGCCAACCCGGGCATGCAAATTGCGGTGGGTGGTTGCCTGGCCCAGAAGGACCGCGAAACCATCCTCAAGAAGGCGCCGTGGGTGGACGCCGTCTTTGGCACGCACAACGTGGGGGCACTCCCGGCGCTGCTGGACAGGGCCCGTCACAACAACGAAGCACAGCTGGAGATCCTCGAATCCCTCGATGTCTTTCCCTCCACCCTGCCCACCAAGCGGGACTCGGTCTATTCGGGCTGGGTGTCCATCTCGGTTGGCTGCAACAACACCTGCACGTTCTGCATCGTTCCTGCGCTGCGCGGCAAGGAAAAGGACCGCCGGCCCGGTGAGATCCTCGCCGAAATCCAGGCCCTGGTGGACGACGGTGCCATCGAAGTGACGCTGCTGGGTCAGAACGTGAACTCGTATGGGGTGGAGTTTGGTGACAGGCAGGCTTTCTCCAAATTGCTGCGCGCGTGCGGCGGGATAGAAGGCCTCGAAAGGGTGCGATTCACGAGCCCCCATCCCGCGGCCTTCACTGACGATGTCATCGACGCCATGGCCGAGACCCCTAACGTGATGCCCCAGCTTCATATGCCGCTGCAGTCGGGCTCGGACAAAGTCCTCAAGGACATGAAGCGGTCTTACCGGTCCACCAAGTTCCTGGGAATCCTGGACAAGGTCCGGGAAAAGATCCCGCACGCCGCCATTTCCACGGATATCATTGTGGGCTTCCCCGGCGAGTCAGAGGAGGACTTCCAGGCCACCCTGGACGTTGTGCAAAAATCCCGGTTCGCCACCGCCTTCACCTTCCAGTATTCCAAGAGGCCGGGCACCCCCGCCGCCGACCTCCCGGACCAGTTGCCCAAGGCGGTTGTCCAGGAACGCTTCGAACGGCTGACCGCACTGCAGGACAGGATTGCCGCCGAGGAAAACGCCAAGCAATTGGGACGCCGAGTCGAGGTCATGGTCACAGCCCAGTCGGGGCGCAAGTCCGAAGAAACCCACCGCCTGTCCGGACGCTCACGGGATCAGCGCCTGGTTCACTTCTCCGTTCCCGAGGGAGCCCAGGCACCGCGGCCCGGGGACCTCGTGACCGTCACCATCACGGAAGCCGCAGCCTTCCACCTCGTGGCCGATCCGACACTGCCGGACTACAGCCTGCGGCGCTCCCGTGCCGGGGACGCCTGGGACAGGTCACAGGCCGATTCCTGCGGCGCGCCGGCTGGGGGACCGGCGGGCGCCGGCAGCGGTGCCGGCCGGACAGGGGTATCGCTGGGCATGCCCGCGCTCCCGGTCCGCAGCCACTGACCCGTGGCCAGACCACCGGTCATTGCCGTCGTCGGTCCAACGGGGTCGGGCAAGTCCGACCTTGCAGTGGACCTTGCCCTTGAGCTGGACGGCGAAGTCATCAACGCAGACGCCATGCAGTTCTACCGCGGCATGGACATCGGGACCGCCAAGATAACGGTGCCTGAACGCAGGGGAGTGCCTCATCACCTCCTCGATACCCTGGATGTGACCCAGGAAGCAAGCGTCTCCGACTTCCAGCAGCAGGCAAGGGAACTCATCGCGGACATCCACGCCAGGGGCCGGCGCGCCATCCTGGCAGGAGGGTCCGGGCTCTATGTGCGGGCCGTACTGGACGTCCTCGAATTCCCGGGCACAGATCCTCAGCTCCGGAGGCTGTTGGAGACAGAGCTCGAGGAGACGGGCGCCGAGGGTCTCCATGCCCGGCTCCGTGAAGTGGACCCGGTCTCCGCGGGGCGTCTGTCCGATGCGCGCCGCATCATCAGGGCGCTCGAAGTGCACCAACTGACGGGCCGGCCCTTCAGCTCATTCATGCCGCAGCGCGAGTACTTCCAGCCCGCCGTCCAGGTTGGGCTGGCCGTGGACAGGGAAGTGCTTCGTGAGCGGCTCGCCCGGCGCGTGCACGGCATGGTGGACAGCGGGCTGCTCGAAGAGGTGAGGCACCTGGATTCGGTCGGTCTCCGCCACGGCAGAACGGCTCCTCGGGCGCTGGGCTACGCCCAGTTCCTGAAGGTCCTCGACGGCGGCACGACAGTCGCGGACGCTGCAGAGGAAACCATCGTGGCCACCCGGCAGTTTGCCAGGCGCCAGCTCACCTGGTTCCGCGCCGATCCGCGAATCGCCTGGCTGGATTGGCAGGATCCGCAGCTCGTGCCGCAGGCCGCGGCACTGTGCCGGTAACCTTTAATCATGGACGCAACCCTTTCAGAGACCACCCAACCGGCATTCCGTACATTGGGCGGACTCCGCTTCTCCAAGGGACACGGCACCGGCAACGACTTTGTACTGATCGCTGATCCTGAGGGTGTCCACGCCATCGAGGCCGAACAGGCGGCGGGCCTGTGCGACAGGCACCGTGGCATAGGCGGCGACGGCCTGATCCGTGCCGTGCCATCGCGGTTCCTTCCCGAAGGCCGGGAGCTGCTGGCCGATGCCCCGGAAGCGGAGTGGTTCATGGACTACCGCAATGCTGATGGTTCGCTGTCAGAGATGTGCGGCAACGGAGTCCGGGTATTTGTCCACTTCCTTCGTGCCGAGGGCTTGATTGACCTGCCAGACGGCGGTGCGCTCACCATTGGCACCCGCGGCGGCATCAAGACGGTAGTCCGGACCGGCGACAACTACGCCGTGGACATGGGCCCCTGGAAATTCATCTTCCCCGGTGATGCCAGCGCCAAAGCAATGGATTCACTCGTGAGCGCAGACGGCCTCGAAGTACCGCGTCCTGCCCTCTCGGTCAGCATGGGCAATCCCCACACGGTGGTTGCTTTGGCGGAACTTTCCCAGCTTGAGGGGATGCGGCTCTTTATGGCTCCGCAGGTGGATCCGGAGCCTGCCAACGGAACCAATGTTGAGTTCGTAGTCCCCGCCGAACCCCTGGTGCATGATGGGGTTGGCATGGTGACCATGCGCGTCCACGAAAGGGGCGTAGGCGAAACCCAGTCGTGCGGCACCGGTGCCTGCGCCGCTGCCGTCGCCATCAGGCATTGGGCAGGTGCTGAGGCGCCCGACGCGTGGCAGGTTAAGGTGCCAGGCGGCGTCGTCGGCGTGAAATTCTTTGCCGGAGCAGGCGGCGACGAGCATGTTGAGCTGAGCGGGCCGGCGGTGATTGTCGCTAGCGGGACGCTTTCCTGACCCGCAGGATCCGAAAGGACTTGGAGGTGGCTTCGCGGCTGACGGTGAATGAAGCATCCAGCTCCGCGGAAAGCCAGCGCTGCAGGGAATCGGAGCCCAGGTTCTTCTGCACCACCAGCCAGGCGGAACCGCCTGGCGCCAAGCGGGGCAGCCACAGCTTCAGCAGGGAATGGAGTTCGTCCTTGCCAATCCGGATGGGGGGATTTGACCAGATGGTGTCAAAGCGCACATCAGGATCCACGTCGTCGGGCATGGCGGCCGTCACGTTGTCCAGGCCGAGCTGGGCGGCGTTTTCGTTCGTCAGCGTGATGCAGCGTTCGTTGACGTCCACCGCGTAGACACGGGCATGTGGCGCGCGGAGGCCCATGGTGAGCGCCAGGGGCCCCCAACCGCAGCCGACGTCCAGCAGGTTACCTGTGGGCGAAGGAGCCGGCACCTCGGCCAGCAGGACAGCTGTTCCCTTGTCGATGCCGTCGGGGCTGAAAATCCCTGAAGACGTCTGCAGCGTGCGCGTCTCCCCGGCCAGTTCCACCGTGAGTGGCTTGCGGGTGAACGGCCCGGCGGGCGATGCGCTGAAATAGTGTGCGGACTCCATAACTGGCCAGATTAGTTGGCCGCAGGGGCGTATGGGAAACCACGCGGACGGGGTCTGCTATTCTAAAAGGCATGTTCTTGATCTTCGAGTAGCCGGCACGGGTCTAAGCCCGTCCCGCGGCCCCCGTCCCGCAGCGATGCAGGTGTTAACCTTCCGCAATTGCGCAACCAGCCAGGTCCTCGGCGCCTGTCTGACTGCCGGGCAAAACTCGAAAGATCAGCGTCCTGCTGGTCCTTTGTTGACGTTACCGGCGCCTTTTCCACTACTCCACGCAACTCTCTTGCGTGGTTCCATGCTGCGCGCCACGGCTTTGCCTGGCACGAGCAGAAGGCCAGGAGGCCAGGATGACCGCAAGCCGTCAGCCCAGCGCGAATACTTCACCACTCAGCACTAATCGGCACTATTCTGGAAATGCCGAATCTTCAAAGGAGACCATGACCAGCCAGCCCAACACCGGTTCCGATCCAGCAGCCCAGGATATGAGTCCTGAGGAAATCCAAGCTGTCATCGACCGGATTCTCTCCAAGGACGTACCGGCCAGGAATGTCGGCACTGCTGACGGCAACGGCAAGGGCGTGTTCGGCAAGGCCCAGGCGATCTCCCGCCTGGACGAGGAGCACACCAGTTACGACGGTGACCAACAGGATCTCGAAGAACGCCGGGCGCTCCGCCGTGTGGCTGGCCTGTCCACCGAACTCGAAGACGTCACCGAGGTCGAATACCGCCAACTGCGCCTTGAACGCGTGGTGCTCGCCGGGCTCTGGACCGAGGGTACGCTGGCCGACGCCGAGAACTCCCTTCGCGAGCTTGCTGCCCTGGCCGAAACTGCCGGCTCCGAGGTCCTGGACGGCATGGTGCAGCGCCGTGCGAAGCCGGATCCGGGTACTTTCCTGGGTTCAGGCAAAGCCCTTGAGCTCAAGGATGTCGTGATGGCCACGGGCGCTGACACCGTAGTGGTGGACGCCGAACTGGCACCGTCCCAGCGGCGTGGCCTTGAGGACATCGTGAAAGTCAAGGTTATTGACCGCACGGCGCTGATCCTCGATATCTTCGCCCAACACGCCAAGAGCCGCGAGGGCAAGGCCCAGGTGGAACTGGCACAGCTTGAATACCTTCTGCCGCGCCTGCGTGGCTGGGGTGAATCGATGTCCCGCCAGGCCGGTGGCCAGGTGGGCGGCGCCGGGGCGGGCATGGGCTCGCGTGGTCCCGGTGAGACGAAGATCGAACTGGACCGCCGCCGGATCAGGACCCGCATGGCCAAGCTGCGGCGCGAAATAGCCGCCATGAAGCCGGCGCGGGAAACCAAGCGTGCCAACCGGCGTCGTAATTCAGTGCCGTCCGTCGCCATCGCCGGGTACACCAACGCGGGTAAATCATCGCTGCTGAACCGGCTGACCGATGCCGGGGTGCTCGTGGAGAACGCCCTCTTCGCCACCCTGGACCCCACCGTCCGTAAAGCCGAGACCGCCGACGGGCTGGGCTACACCCTCGCGGACACGGTGGGCTTTGTCCGCTCGCTGCCGACCCAGCTGGTGGAGGCGTTCCGTTCCACCCTTGAGGAAGTGGCGGACTCAGACCTGATCCTGCACGTCGTGGACGCCTCGCACCCGGATCCGGAAGGCCAGATCGCTGCCGTCCGCAAGGTCTTCAGCGAAGTGGACGCGCGCAAGGTGCCAGAGATCATCGTGCTCAACAAGGCGGACGCGGCGGATCCGTTTGTCGTGGAGCGACTTAAGCAGCGCGAACCCCGCCATGTGGTGGTCTCGGCCCGGACAGGCGAGGGCATCGCGGAGCTGCTCAAGGCAATCAGCGAATCGATTCCGCGGCCGAGCGTCAAGCTGGAGCTGCTCATCCCCTACAACCGGGGTGACCTGATCAGCAAGCTCCACGAAACAGACGCCGAGATCCTGAGCCTGGATCACGGCGAGGACGGAACGCGTGCGGTAGTGATGGTCCGCGAGGGCCTCGCGGCTGAACTGGAATCATTCATCAGTAATGACTGAGTTGGCGGCCGGGGAGATCTCGGATACGGCCGGCGAGCAGTTCGTGATTGAACTGCTCGACCGCGCCGTGGCCGGCATGGGAGGCCAAAGCCGCAGTGGCCAGCACGAAATGGCGCGGCAGGTAGCCAGGGCCATCGAAACGGGGGACCACCTCCTGGTGCAAGCCGGAACCGGTACCGGGAAGTCCCTCGCGTACCTCATTCCGCTCATTGCACACTCGCTTGTCAGCGACAAGCCCACGTTGGTCTCCACAGCAACCCTCGCGCTGCAAACCCAGATCGTGGGCCGCGATCTTCCGCGACTCCTGAAGACCATCACTCCTGCCCTGGACCGCCCGGTCAAAGTTGCCCTGGTCAAGGGCCGCTCCAACTATGTGTGCCGGCATAAGCTCGAAGGCGGCTTCCCCTCGGAGGAGCCCGCAGAGGGCCAACTGTTCTCCCTCGGCGAGGACACGAGCGTGCCGCATTTCGCCGCCGCCCTGGGCGGGCCATCGTCGCAGCTTGGCAAGGAAGTGGTGCGCCTGCGCGAGTGGGCGGAAAAGACCGCCACCGGTGACCGCGACGAGCTGCTGCCCGGCGTCACAGACCGCGCCTGGCGGCAGGTTTCCGTAACCTCCATGGAGTGCCTGGGGGCCCAGAAATGCCCGCTCGCGGCTGAATGCTTCAGCGAACTCGCGCGCCACGACGCTGCCGAGGCCGACGTCGTGGTCACCAACCACGCCATGCTCGCCGTCAGCGCCTTCGAAGGACTGGCAGTCCTTCCCGAATACGACGTCGTGGTGGTGGATGAAGCACACGAACTCCAGGACCGCGTAACCGGCGCCGTGTCCGGGCAGCTATCCGTGGCCATGGTCCACGCCGCAGCTGCGGGTGCGCGGAAGCACACAGCCATCACCGTCGACGCCTTGAACGCGGCGGCCGCCAACCTTGAGGTGGCCCTCGCAGGGGTGCCAAACGGGCTGCTCCCCAACGGCCTGAACGATGAACAGCTGGACTGCGTCGACCAGCTCCGCGAGGCCTGCCGGGCCGCCCTCTCGGACTCCAAGGGGGACAGCAATACAACCGCCGACGGCGGGCGGCAGCTGGCCCGTTCCAGGCTCCTGCTGATTCTTGAACTGTGCGAAAGGCTCGTTGCAGCCAAGGAAAACCGGGAGGTTGTATGGTTCTCCCGTGCCAGCACCTTTGATCCCCAGCAGGGCTACTCGCAGCCCGACGAGACCTCTCCCGTCCTCATCAACATTGCCCCGCTAAGCGTCGCAGGCAGGCTCCGCGAAGGCTTGTTTGCGGGCCACACAGTGGTGCTGACGTCGGCCACCCTCGCCATCGGTTCCGCCTTTGAACCGGCGGCCGGCGGGCTGGGTCTGGTTGGAGACGGCGCCCCCCGCTGGACCGGCGTCGACGTCGGGTCTCCTTTCGACTACCCGAAGCAGGGGATCCTCTACGTTGCCGGGCACCTGCCCAAGCCCGGCCGCGGCGCCTCACCTGAGGCCCTGGACGAACTTGAGGCGCTGATTCGGGCCTCCGGCGGCGGCGCACTGTGCCTCTTCTCCTCACGACGCGCGGCCGAAGAGGCCGCTGAGGCGATGCGGCCACGGCTCGGCATGAGCATCCTCTGCCAAGGGGACTCCACCATGACGGCGCTGGTCAAGCAGTTCGCCGACGAGCCGGACACGTGCCTCTTCGGGACCATGTCCCTGTGGCAGGGCGTGGATGTCCCCGGCGGATCGTGCCGGCTGGTGGTGATCGACCGCATTCCGTTTCCGCGTCCGGATGATCCGCTGATGACCGCACGGTCCCGTGCAGTGGCCCAGGCGGGCGGCAATGGATTCATGACCGTGTCTGCCACCCACGCGGCCATCCGCCTCGCCCAGGGGGCAGGCAGGCTGATCCGTTCCACGGGAGACAAGGGCGTTGTGGCTGTGCTTGATTCACGGCTCGCCACGGAGCGTTACGCTGGGTTTCTCCGGGCGGCGCTGCCGCCATTCTGGCCCACCACGGACCGCAAGATCGCGTTCGCCGCCCTGGAAAGGTTGGCTAAGGAGAGCTCTTGAGCCGGAGGGTTTTAGAGGGGCATACCCTATAGCGAGCGCAGTACCGAGACGACCTTGCCCATGATGGTGGCGTGGTCTCCAAGGATCGGCTCGTACTGGGTGTTCTGCGGAAGCAGCCACGTGTGTCCGTCGCGCTGGCGGAAAGTCTTGACGGTGGCTTCGTCGTCCAGCAGGGCGGCAACGATATCACCGTTGACTGCATCGGCCTGCCTGCGGACCACGACCCAGTCGCCGTCGCAGATCGCGGCGTCCACCATGGAGTCCCCGGCCACGCGCAGCATGAACAGTTCGCCCTGTCCCACCAACTGGCGGGGCAGCGGCATCACATCTTCGACTACTTGGTCGGCGAAGATGGGACCACCGGCCGCTATCCGGCCCACAAGCGGGACCATTGCTGTGTCCATGGCAGAGGGCAGCTCCGCAATTGCCCCTCCAATGGCGCCGTGCAGGACCGCAGGCTTCGCTTGGCCGGAACCTTTGACCGCTCCGCCGTCGAGCGTGAGTGGCATCAGAACCTCCATTGCACGCGGACGCTTGGGGTCCCGGCGAAGGTATCCAAGTTTTTCAAGCTGGGATAGCTGGTGCGTCACGCTGGAAAGGCTGGCAAGGCCCACGGTGTCACCGATCTCCCGCATGGAAGGCGGGTACCCGTTGTCGTTGACCGAACGCTGGATAGTCTCGAGGATCTTCTTCTGGCGTGCGGTGAGCCCTTTGGGGGCCCGCTGGGGCTGCCGGCCCCGCTGGGTCGCCCTGCCCTCGGCGGCTGGTGCTGCCATGTTCGCCAATGCCTTTCCGTTGCCCGGGCCATTCCGGCGGCTATGCCGGGGACGTCCGGCCTGAATTGTCAGACCCTGCTGATCAACTACAGAGGTGGTTGTTCCTTGTTCCAAACGTAGGGCAGCTGCATGGCTTTTTCAAACATTTGTTCTAGCGAGTCTCGACAATGTTCGTTGATAAGTGCTAAAACTGAGAAAGCAAAGTTCGAACATGTGTTCTACTAATGACTTGGATCGTCTGGATTGCTTCGAATATCCGAAGCGGTAAGGGCCGACTGCCAGGCAGGCATGGGACACACCGAGCAGCACAGTATGGTCCAGGAGGGCTCATTTCATGTCAGCTATATCTGCTTCGCAGGATTCCCGTCCGCAATTCGTCTCCGTACAGCACCTCACGTCGCTGCCGGACTCAGGATCCCGGGCGCGCAAGGAGTCCCTTCCGCCTTTGCGGCTCACGAGGAGGGGGAAGATTGTCCTCATCGGCATCCCCTTGATGCTTGTGGCCGCCCTGCTGCTCTCCTTGGCAGGCTTCCTCACTGCCCCAGCCAAGGCAGCCGACACCGCGGCGGACCTCGCCCTGACCCCAACGGTCTCGGTCACGGTCCAGTCCGGCGAGTCGCTCTGGGCGATCGCCGGCACGGTGGCGCCAGAAAGGGACGCCCGCGACGTGATAGCTGACATCGTCCAGCTCAACAACCTCAGCTCCGGTGTTGTCGTGCCGGGCCAGCAGCTGTTTGTTCCCGCAAAATAGCAATCTCCCTAAGCAGCACACCGTGTTTGGGGTAGCCGTCGTCCCAGCAGTCGCTCGCCAGTTGCCACTCTCCAGCTCCCGGCTCTCCCAACGGACCCGGCCAAAACCCTCTCCCAAGGGGCCGCACGCCGTCACATTTTCCGGGCATGTGTCCGGGCACTAAACTGTTCAGGTGAATGACCAGCTAGAGCGTCTGAACAGACTTCCCCTCCGGACCAACCTCCGCGGCCTGACCCCGTATGGTGCTCCGCAGTTGGATGTGCCCATTCTGCTCAACGTCAACGAAAACACCCATGGCGTTCCGGCGGACGTGCGGGCGGCAATCAGCGCGGCAGTGACGGAAGCGGCTGCTGGTCTGAACCGATACCCGGACCGTGAGTTCACCACCCTCCGGGAGGCGCTGGCCGAATACCTCGGCCATGGCCTCGATGCTACAAACATCTGGGCGGCCAACGGCTCCAATGAAGTGCTCCAGCACATCCTCCAGGCTTTTGGAGGGCCGGGGCGCAAGGCCCTGGGCTTCCCGCCGACGTATTCCATGTACCCGCTGCTTGCGAGCGGAACCGATACCGAGTACATCGTGGGCAGGCGTGCTGAGGGCTATGGCCTAAGCGCCGAGTCGGCTGCGCTGCAGGTCAAAGAACTGCAGCCGAACATCGTCTTTCTGTGCTCGCCGAACAACCCCACAGGCACAGGCCTCACCCTCGACGTCGTCGAAGCCGTCTACGCGGCAGGTGAGGCCACCCAGACCATCGTGATCGTGGATGAGGCGTACCACGAGTTCGCCCACGACGGCACGCCAAGTGCCCTGACGCTGCTGCCGGGAAGGGAGCGCCTCATCGTCTCGCGGACCATGAGCAAGGCTTTTGCATTGGCCGGTGCGCGCATCGGCTACATGGCTGCGGCGCCCGAAGTGACGGACGCCCTTCGGCTGGTGCGCCTGCCCTACCACCTCTCGGCCATCACCCAGGCAACCGCCCTCGCCGCCCTCCAGCACCGCGAGGCGCTGATGGCTGACGTCGAGGACATTAAGAAGCAGCGGGACCGGATTGTCTCGGAACTGACCAGGATGGGTCTCAAGCCTGCCGCCTCTGACTCGAACTATGTCTTCTTCGGTGGCCTGGACCGCCCCCACGACGTCTGGCAGGAACTGCTGGATGCCGGTGTGCTGATCCGGGATGTTGGTATTCCTGGCCACCTGAGGGTCACCGCTGGAACTGAGGCGGAAACCACAGCATTTCTGACGTCGCTTGAAGGCATCCTGGCCGGCCAGGACAGGCTCCCCGCCTAAACTTGAATGAGCGGCGCTGTCCGCGCCTGCCTAACTCCTTCTCCTAAAGGACATATGACCATGACTTCCACCGGATCGAATGCCGCCGATGCCCGGAGCGCACGCCTGGAGCGTGCCACCAGTGAATCGTCGGTGCTCGTGGAGATTAACCTCGACGGCACCGGGGTCTCGGACATCGATACGTCGGTCCCGTTCTACGACCACATGCTGACCGCACTGTGCAAGCACTCGCTCATCGACATGACGGTCAAGGCCACCGGCGATACGCACATAGACGTCCACCACACGGTGGAGGACGTGGCCATCACCTTCGGCGAGGTCCTTCGCACAGCGTTGGGCAACAAGGCCGGGATCCGCCGCTTCGGAGAAGCCACGGTGCCACTGGATGAAGCACTGGCGCACGCCGTCGTGGATGTTTCAGGCCGCCCCTACCTGGTGCACGGAGGTGAGCCCGCCGGGCAGGAGTACCACCTGATCGGCGGCCACTTCACCGGCTCGTTGACGCGCCACGTCTTTGAGGCGATCACCCTCCACGCGGGCATCTGCCTGCACATGAACGTCATCGCGGGCCGGGATCCGCACCACATTGTGGAAGCACAGTTCAAGGCGTTCGCTCGTGCCCTCCGCGCGGCTGTTGAGCCCGATCCGCGCGTCGAGGGAATTCCCTCCACCAAGGGTGCGCTGTGAACGGCCCCATCGTGCGGGAGGGTGCCGTGATCGATCCTGCCGCCTTGAAGAAGCCGGCGTCGCCCGAGGGCAAGCCCACCGTCACAGTCCTGGACTACGGCTCCGGTAACGTCCGCTCTGCCGTGCGTGCCCTGGAACGCGCCGGAGCCGAGGTCATCCTCAGCGCCAAGCCGGCGGACGTTCTCAACGCGGACGGACTCGTAGTGCCCGGCGTCGGCGCCTTCGAAACCGTGATGCGCGAGCTGAAGGCCGTAGATGGCATCCGGCTCATCGGCAGGCGGGTAGCCGGCGGCCGGCCCGTGCTGGCTATTTGCGTCGGACTCCAGGTGTTGTTCGAAGCCGGTGTCGAGCACGGGACGGAAGCCGAAGGCATGGGGGAGTGGCCCGGCAAAGTCGAGCTCCTCCCGGCTGAGGTCGTACCGCACATGGGCTGGAACACCGTCAAGGTACCGGAAGGTTCAAAGCTTTTCGCAGGCGTCGAGGATGAGCGCTTCTACTTTGTGCACTCCTACGGCGTCCAGGATTGGACCTTCGATGTGGTGCAGCCGCGAATGGCTCCGCCGCTGGTCACCTGGTCCGAGCATGGAGCGCCCTTCATTGCCGCAGTGGAGAATGGGCCCCTCTGCGCAACCCAATTCCACCCGGAGAAGTCCGGGGACGCCGGCGCCCGGCTCCTGCGCAACTGGGTGAACACACTCCGCAAAACCCCGGCAACTGACGGTTCCGCCTAGATGTGGTCAATTGTCCTGATGGGACTCGCCGGCCTCCTCGTGGGCGGTGCCCTGTCCTTCAGGCAGCAGCACAATCCGCTCTGGACCCAAATCGGGTTCTACGTCCTCGCCGGCATGTCGCTGCTGGCCGCCTACCTCCTGACGTTCCCAGGCAACTAGCCACGTGCCAGCCAGCCCGAAACCCACTGCCTTCACCCACACTGAGGATTTGAGATGACCACCGCACACGATCTGCCGGTTCTTGAACTGCTGCCCGCCGTCGACGTCGTCAATGGCCAGGCAGTTCGCCTGGTCCAAGGCGAGGCAGGCAGCGAGACGAGTTACGGTACTCCGCTGGAGGCGGCCCTGAACTGGCAGCAGCAGGGCGCAGAATGGGTGCATCTGGTGGATCTGGATGCGGCTTTCGGCCGCGGGTCGAACGCTGAACTGCTGCGCGAAGTGGTGGGCCGGCTGGACATCAAGGTGGAGCTCTCCGGCGGACTCCGGGACGACGATTCGCTGGAGGCGGCCCTAAACCTCGGCGTTGCACGCGTCAACCTTGGCACCGCGGCGCTGGAAAACCCTGAGTGGACCCGGCGCGCCATCGAACGCTTCGGTGACAAGATCGCCGTCGGCCTCGACGTCCGCGGCACGACGCTGGCCGGGCGCGGCTGGACCAAGGAAGGCGGCGACCTCTGGGATGTCCTGGGACAGCTGGAAGAGGCCGGGTGCTCCCGTTACGTCGTCACCGACGTCACCAAGGACGGCACGCTCCAAGGCCCCAACGTCGAGCTGCTGCGCCAAATGGTGGAGAAAACAGGCAAGCCCGTGGTGGCTTCCGGCGGGATCTCAAGCCTTGACGACCTGAAGGTCCTTCGTTCCCTGGTTCCGCTCGGCGTGGAGGGCGCAATCGTCGGCAAGGCCCTGTATGCCGGTGCGTTCACCCTCCCGGAAGCCCTCGACGTCGCCGGCCGACGCTAGGCAGTATCAGTGGATTCCAGGGATAACGCGAGCACCGCTGCAAACGGACCGGTCCCGCGCCACCTTCCCGGACACATTGCCGCGGCCCTGGCCGGTGCCGGAGGCGCCACCGACTCGGCCGGCCAGCCCTGGGCTGGCCGGAGCCTGGCCGGGGACGACGGCAAGATCCACAACTTCGAGGACGACGACGGTACGGCCGATGCCGGCTACCTCGCCGCCGTCAGGGCGCTCCTGAACGGCAGCGGCGATGAGGCAGCGGTGGTGGCTTCGCTGGCGACCGCCCGGGTTTTCATCCCGATCATTGCGCAGCTCGCCGAAGAAGCGGAGGGCGTTGAGGGCTTGTCATCGGACAAACAGGCGGACATGGCACTCGTAACGCTCAAGGCCGCCGACGGCCGGACCGCGATGCCGGCCTTCACGTCAGCGGCGGCTCTGGCGGACTGGCACCCTGAAGCACGGCCCGTGGCCGTGTATGCGGCGAGGGCCGCCCTGTCCGCAGTGGCCGAAGGCGCTGAACTCATGGTGCTTGATCCGGGCACTGACCGGACCTGGGTAGTCCGGCGTCCTGCGGTGTGGGCATTGGCGCAACAGCGGGAATGGGTTCCCTCCTACGCCGATGAAGCGCTGGCCACCGAAATTAGCTCTGCCGCGGCCGCATTCCCGGCTGTACGGCGGATCGCCCTCCTGCCGGGTTCGGGCGTACCGGCCGTCGCAGGAAGGGAAGTGGTGCTCCCGGGTGGAGGAGCAGGACCCGAACTGCAGGTGGTGCTCTACCTTGAGGACGGGCTCGACGCCGCCGCGGTCCAGGAGCTGCTATCGGGGCTCCAACAGGCGTGGTCCCGGAATGTATTGTTTGGTGAGCGGGTTGACTCTATCGAAATCAAGTTGAGGCGCGCAGCACAGTAGCGGGCGGTGAGCGGGGAGATCCCCTGGCTGCCGCCGGCAGACCAAAGGATTCTTTCGTGAACTTCGCTCTTTACCGGGAGCTGCTGGCCGTCCAGCCCATCAGGCGGCTGCTTCTGGTCGGCATGATCGCCCGCATACCCCATTCGGCGGCAGGTGTGCTGCTGACCCTGCACATCGTCCTCACCCTCGGCCAGGGTTATGCCGCGGCGGGAGCTGCGGCAGCGGTGATGACCATAGGCATTGCGGTGGGAGCTCCCTGGCGGGGCCGACGCGTGGACACCGTAGGCCTGCGCAAGGCCCTGATCCCGTCGGTCGTCTCAGAAACGGTCATCTGGTCCGTAGTTCCGCACGTGTCCTACGAATGGCTGCTGCCGTTGGTGTTCGTTGGCGGGCTGCTCACCCTGCCGATCTTCAGTGTGGTGCGCCAATCCCTCGGGGTCCTTGCCGACGGCGACCAGCGGCGCACGGCTTTCGCTTTGGACGCCATCACTACCGAAGTGGTGTTCATGATCGGCCCCGCAGCCGGAGCGATTGTGGCCACTAGCGGCTACACCGTCCTGGGACTCACCGTTGTCGGAGTGTCCACTTCCCTGGCTGGACTGTTCCTGATGTGGTTCAATCCGGCTACCCGTAGCCCACTCCGGACAGAAGAATGCGAAGCCGACCAGCAGTACGCGGCCGAAGTCGCAGTGGTCTCCGCCGCACCGGCCCACCTCCAGGAAGCCGCTGCAGAGCTCGCCCCCGCGGGGGCCCACCGGTCCACAGCGGATGCCCGTGCAGGGCTCCGGGGCAAGGTGGCGCACAACTTTACGTGGTTCACCGCCACGGTGGCCGCCGTGTTCGCAGTTGCAGCCGGTGCAGGAATGGTCCTAAGCGGCACCGATGTCGGCATCGTCGCAGCCCTTGAGAAGGGCGGACACCAGGGGGAGATCGGACTCGTCTTCCTGTTCTGGTGCGCGGCATCAGTGGTAGGCGGCCTGGTCTACGGCGCGATGCACCGCCCCGTTTCACCGATTGTCCTGTTGCTGGGGATGGCGGCCCTGACCATTCCGATGGGGTTCGCCCATGACACCTGGACGCTGGCCCTCGTGTCCATCCTTCCGGGCTTGCTTTGCGCGCCGGTGCTCTCAGCGGCGTCCGAAAAGGTGGCTGAGTTGGTGGACGAGGACCGGCGCGGCGAGGCGATGGGCTGGTACGGCTCGGCGCTGACAGGAGGCGTGGCTTTCGGTGCGCCCCTGGCGGGCGTCTTCATCGACGGCATGGGGCCGTCGGGCGGGTTCGTGTCAGTGGGCGCGGCAGGCGTTGCGCTGTGCCTCGTGGGGCTGCTGCTCCAGCAGCGCCGGCGCCGCCGCGCCGCGGCCTAAACCTGGCTTAACCCGCTGGGAATCTTTATACCCTGTGTGCGCTCAGTTGACGGCACCTGTGTACTTCTCGCCGGGGCCCTTGCCTGGTGCGTCCGGGATGATGGATTCTTCGCGGAAGGCGAGCTGCAGCGACCGCAGGCCATCGCGCAAGGGTCCGGCATGCTGGGAACCGATCTCGGGTGCCGCAGCAGTCACCAGCCCTGCGAGGGCGGTGATGAGCTTGCGGGCCTCATCCAGGTCCTTAAGCTCCTCGGCATTGTCTTCGGCGGCCAGCCCGAGCTTCACTGCTGCTGCGCTCATGAGGTGGACGGCCGCCGTCGTGATGACCTCAATGGCCGGCACTTCGGAGATGTCCCGGATGTGCTGGGTCACGTCACCGTGGGAATCCGCGGGCGCGAAAACATGTGAATTACTCTCTGGGGTGCTCATACTGGTAAGCTTGTCACAGACCGACTGAATGTCGTTATTTGCTGTGTAAGATCCCACCGGCGCCAAGCTGCGTTGTGAGGGATTTTCTCTGTAGAATGGCATGCAGTTTGCAAGCGGAGTTCTCTCCCACCCGCGTCAGCCGATTTCCCGCAGGAAGTGATTCCTGGGAAGCAAGGTTGCCGGGTACCGGTCGGGCATCACCCCAGGCGTAGGCCGGGGAATATGCGTGCAGTCTCCTTTGGAGGCCGTACATCCGATCTTCGAGGCCTTCGATTGCTCCGGCAATTGGGGGCCTTCTCTATTTTGTCGGTGGAATACCCACAACGAACACAGGAGCTTTAACATTAGCGAGCCAAGAATCAATGAGCGTATCCGCGTCCCCGAGGTGCGGCTGGTCGGCCCTGCAGGTGAACAGGTAGGAATCGTCCGTATTGAGGATGCCCTGCGTTTGGCTGCCGAGTCCGATCTTGATCTCGTTGAAGTTGCACCGCAGGCGAAGCCTCCGGTGTGCAAGCTGATGGACTTCGGCAAGTACAAGTACGAGGCCGCCGTCAAGGCACGTGAAGCCCGGAAGAACCAGACCAACACGGTTCTCAAGGAAATCCGCTTCCGCTTGAAGATCGACACCCACGACTACGAGACCAAGCGCGGGCATGCCCTCCGCTTCCTCGGCGCCGGTGACAAGGTGAAGGCGATGATCCAGTTCCGCGGCCGCGAGCAGCAGCGTCCGGAGATGGGCATCCGCCTGCTCCAGCGTTTTGCGGACGACGTCTCCGACGTAGGGGTAGTTGAGTCCAGCCCCCGCATCGATGGCCGCAACATGGTGATGGTCGTGGGGCCGCTGAAGAACAAAGCCGAAGCCAAGGCCGAAGCGCGGCGCGCCACTCAGCGCGCTGAAGCGAAGGCCGAGAACGAAGCCAAGGCATCCGGGCGCATTGATGTTTCCGGCAGCGACCAGGCACCGTTGACCCAGTCCCTGGCTGATCTTCTTCCGGAAGGTTTCGCTATCTCCACAGAGCCGGAGACCGAGGCAGCGGAAACCGATGCAACCGAAACCCAGGCGCCTGCAGCAGTCGAAGCCGCAGCGACCGAAGCCACGGTAGCTGAATCGGCCGCTGAAGTTCCGGCGGTGGAAGCTGCTCCGAAGGAAGCACCCAAGGATACTGCTCCGAAGGAAACTGCACCCAAGGAAGCACCCAGGCAGGCGGCTCCAAAGGCTGCCGCTCCCAAGCGCGAGGCTCCCAAGGCAGCTGCCCCTGCCGTCAAGGCGCCGGAAGCTGCCAAGCCTGCAGCAGCAGCGCCTGCTCCGGCTGCTCCCGCTGTTCCGAGGCCGGCCGCCGTGCCCTCGCCGCCGAAGCCGGTGGCCAGGCCTGCAGCCCCTAAGCCTGCTGCAAGGCCGGCGCCCAAGGCGGCCCCGAAGCCGGCAGGCAAGAAGACCACCTAGTTCAAAGCTGCAGGAGGTTTATCCTCCAGCAGTACGCAACCAGCATGCCGCCCGCAGGGGCGGCTGCACGAAAGAACTGCAGACAGTGTCTGTGGCTACGTAAGGAGATCGGTTTCCATGCCGAAGATGAAGACCCACAGTGGTGCTAAGAAGCGCTTCAAGCTGACCGGCAGCGGCAAGCTGCGCCGCCAGCAGGCCAACCGCCGCCACTACCTTGAGCACAAGTCCTCCAGGCTGACCCGTCGCCTTGCCGGTGACAAGATCGTCTTCAAGGGCGACGCCAAGGTCATCCGGAAGATGCTCGGCATCTAATTTCCAAGTTTTCTGACTGCTTGCCACCCGGCAGCAGTCAACTACCAAAAAGCCTTCTCAGGCCGGCCGGGTTTCCGGCAGTAGACGCTTGGGATCAGAATTCTGAAGGAGTACGCACGTGGCACGTGTGAAGAGGGCGGTAAACGCCCACAAGAAGCGCAGGGTTATCCTCGAACGCGCAAAGGGCTACCGGGGACAGCGTTCACGCCTGTACCGCAAGGCCAAAGAGCAGCTGCTGCACTCGTTTGTGTACAGCTACGGTGACCGTAAGAAGAAGAAGGGTGACTTCCGCCGCCTGTGGATCCAGCGCATCAATGCTGCCTCCCGCGCCAACGGTCTCACCTACAACCGACTGATCCAGGGCCTCAAGGCCGCTGAGGTCGAGGTTGACCGCCGCATGCTGGCCGAGCTGGCCGTCTCGGACGCCAACGCTTTCGCGGCCCTGGTGAACATCGCCAAGGATTCCCTGCCCGCAGACACCTCCGCTCCGGCCGCCCAGGCTGAAGCAGCGCCCAAGGCCGCCAAGGCCCCGAAGGCGAAGGCTGCAACGAAGACTGCAGCTGCCGAGTAGCAACCGGACGCTGCCTGCACTGGCAGCCGTTCAAGGACCGGCGGCAACAGCCACTAAAGTTCTTATATGAACGAAACCGGGCGCCCGCAAGACTTCCCACTATCCAACCCCCGAGCCGATCGGGTCAAGGACGTGGCGAAACTTGCCGGGCGCCCGGCCCGCTTAAAGCGGGAACAGTTCCTGGCAGAGGGCCCGCAGGCCGTGCGCGAAGCCCTGAAGCTGCACCAGCAGCGGATCGCTGCCGGGGCGCCGGGCATTGTGCACGAGGTCTTCGCCAGTGAAGCATGCCTTGACCGTTTCCCGGAATTCGACGAGTTGGCAGAGGGAACCAACGCCAGGCTGGCCACGGACGATGTGCTCGCGGCCATGGCGGACACCGTGAATCCTCAGGGCATCATCGCCGTGTGCAGCTTCGTGGACGTCAGCCTTGAAGAAGTGCTCGACGGCGGGCCACGCCTTATCGCCGTCCTATGCCAGGTCAGGGATCCCGGGAACGCCGGCACTGTACTCCGGGCCGCGGATGCAGCGGGCGCCGACGCTGTGGTCCTGACCGGCTCCAGCGTGGACATCTACAATCCCAAGGCGGTCCGCTCGACCGCCGGTTCCCTTTTCCACCTGCCTGTGGTCCTCGGGGCCGACATCCACGAAGTGGCAGCCGCCTGCAGGGCGCGGGGGATTGGCCTCCTGGCCGCCGACGGCTACGGTGACCTGAACCTCGACATCCTCCAGGACGAAAACGCCGCCCGCCGCCTGGCAGCCTCCACTGCTGAATCGGCTTACGCCCTTGAACGCCCCACCGCATGGCTCTTCGGAAACGAGGCCCAGGGTCTCTCGGAGGCTGAATTGGCGCTGGCAGACCAGCGGGTGGCGGTACCCGTCTACGGCACCGCGGAAAGCCTCAACCTCGGCACGGCGGCCACGGTCTGTTTATACGCCAGTGCACGGTCCCAGCAGGGCAGTGTCTCTGCGCCTGCCTGAGGTCTGCGTCTGCTAGGTACGTGGGTCGCTGGCTAAGGAGATAGTGCGGGCTGGCAGAGTTTGACGGGGCAGAGTTTGATTGCGAAGGCTGGACCGGCAGGGTGTGAAAGGCAAGGGCCCCGGAGTGATCTCCGGGGCCCTTTCTGTATGAATCTTTCAGGTGTGAAATCGGCAATCAGGGTGCGCGTGTGGTCCTGTCGCTGCGTCCCGTGATGGCGCCGTAGACGCCGGCAACTACCAGGCCGCCGATGATCGCAAGGATCCAGGTGCCGAGATCAAAGAAGGCAAGGTCGCCCTTGCCGAACAGGAGGCTTCCAATCCAGCCGCCTACGATCGCACCAACAACGCCGAGTACGAGGCTGGTGACCCAGCCGCCTCCGACCCTACCGGGCATGACGGCCTTAACGATGGCCCCTACGATGAGGCCGAGAATAATCCAAGCAAGAAAACCCATGTCTCCTCCTTCATATTCGTCGGGATTCATTCGTCCCGATTAGTCATCAAGCTAACACACAGCACCCTTATTGTCAGCATGCTTACTGCCCGTGAGAGGTGCGTGTCGGACGTCGCGGCAGGTACGGTATTCATGGGCGGAACCGTTGCCGGCTCTGCATTTTCCCTTACTTATCCGTAATCCTGAAGAGGTGAAGCCTCCGTGGCTGCAAATGGCGGTACCAAGGCGATCGTCGCGGCTCTTGCTGCAAACCTGACCATCGCCGTCCTCAAATTCGTCGCGTTTATCCTGACCCTGTCATCGTCCATGCTGGCGGAGGCCATCCACTCTGTGGCGGACTCCGGCAACCAGTTGCTCCTGCTGATAGGTGGCAAGCGGGCCAGGAAGGAGGCAAGTGCGGAGCACCCGTTCGGGTACGGCCGGGAACGCTACATCTATGCGTTCATTGTGTCGATTGTGCTCTTCAGCGTCGGCGGCCTCTTCGCGCTCTACGAGGCCTGGGGGAAATTGCAGCATCCGCATGGCATCGAAGGTGACTTCTGGTGGGTACCCCTGGCCGTGCTCATTGGGGCCATCGTCGCGGAGTCGTTTTCGTTCCGGACGGCCATCCTGGAGTCCAACCATATCCGGGGAAAGCAGGGCTGGGTGAGTTTCGTCCGCACCGCCAAGCAGCCGGAACTCCCGGTCATTCTGTTGGAGGACCTCGGGGCCCTGCTCGGACTGGCGTTTGCCCTCGTAGGGGTCGGGCTGACGCTCATCACGGGCAATGGAATCTGGGATGCCCTGGGTACCGGCATGATTGGACTGTTGCTGGTGGCCATCGCTGTGGTGCTGGCCGTGGAAACCAAATCCCTGCTGCTGGGTGAGTCGGCGACCCGGGGCGACGTGGCCAAGATCAGCCAGGCCATCGAAGCCGACGGGACCCGCGTCATCCACCTGAAGACTCTCCACCTCGGGCCGGAGGAGCTTCTGGTGGCGGCCAAGATCGCCATCGGCGCCTCCGATACCGGCCGCGACATCGCGGCCGCCATTGACAGTGCCGAGTCACGCATCCGGAGAGCCGTTCCGATTGCCCGGGTCATATACCTGGAACCCGATCTACAGCGCACCGAAGCCTTCAGTCGTGACCACGCGGCCGACGCCAAGCCTCAGGATGCGCAGGCCTGACCTTCGGCGCCCGGCGGCTCCCATGGCGCTAAGTTGGAGCGGCCGGACCATTGCTGACGCTCAAGCCGCTGGCGGCAGCTACGCCCAGGCCCAGGATGGCCAGAACAGCGCCGACCAGGGCCGGTGCAACATAACCCCAGCCCCATGCGATCACCACGCCTCCCAGGAAGGCGCCCAACGCGTTAGCCACATTGAGGGCCGCATGGTTGAGCGATGAGGCCAGCGACGGCGCGTCCGGTGACGCGTCCAAGAGGCGGGTCTGCAAGGCGGGCACGAGCATGCAACCGGCCGCACCGACCACGAACACCATGACAAACGCAGACCATTGCCAGTGGACCGCTACGGCGTAGACCACCAAGGCGACGGCGATGCCCGGAAGGACACGGTAGATGGTCCCCATCACGGACTTGTCGGCGATCCTGCCGCCCACGATGTTGCCGGCCACCATTCCCAGGCCATACAAAGCGACCACGACGGGAAGCAGGGACGACGGGATGCCCGCGACAAAGGTCATAGTGTGGGCAATATAGGTGTAGGTGGCGAAAAAGCCGCCGAAGCCGACGATGCCGATCAGGATGGCCAGCCACACCTGCAGCCGTTTGAGGGCTCCGAGCTCCCGGCGGATGCTCGCCTCAGGATGGGCTTCCTGGAACGGGACAAACTTCCACAGCAGGCCCAGGGTCAGCAGGCCTATTGCTCCCACCAGGACGAAAAGCAGGCGCCAGCCAAAGGCCTGGCCCACCCATGTGGCGAGCGGCACACCGACCACGTTTGAAACTGTCAGGCCGGCCATGACCATGGAGATAGCCCAGCCCCGCCGGGTAGGTGGGACCAATGACGCTGCGATAACCGCTGCTACACCAAAGAACGCTCCGTGCGGGAGCCCTGCCGCGAAGCGGGATATGAGCATGCTGCCATAGTCGGGGGCGATGAACGACGTCAGGTTGGCCAGGCTGAAGAACATCATCAGCCCCAGGGCAAGGTGCTTACGGGGCAGTTTGGCTCCGACTGCGGCCAGCAACGGCGCGCCCACCACGACCCCGAGGGCATAGGCGGAAATCAGATGACCAGCCTCGGGGGTTGTGATGTTGAGTCCCTGCTCCACCTCTTTCAGGAGGCCCATCATGGTGAACTCGGTGACGCCGATGCCGAATCCGCCCATGGCCAGGGAAATGATGGCCGGCGCAACTTTCGCGGTTCGGGTCGTTGGGGTCATGGTCTGGACGGCGCTGCTCATGTGCCTGCTTTTCGGGAAGATGCTGGAAACCGCTGCTGCGGCCGGAATACGTAATAAGTCATATTTTAGTAGCCCATCGGGTGGGAGGTGTTCCGGTGCAGGACGGGACAGGGTTTGGGAGGGGCCGGACGCGGAGAGGGAAGGGCCCTGTCCATTGTCCCCCATACAATGGGGCGGTGACTGGACAGATACTCGTAGTCGGCGGAGCTGTAGTTGACTCCTTGGCGGATCCCAGGCGGCTTCTGGTGGCGCGGCGCACCGCCCCCAAGCAGTTTGCCGGGCTCTGGGAATTTCCTGGCGGAAAAGTTGAAGAGGGTGAGGGGGCGGAGGCAGCTCTCCACCGGGAACTGCGGGAGGAGTTGGGGATAGGGGTTCGGCTGGGGTCTGAGCTGCGCGCCGCCACCGCAGCCGGCTGGCCCCTGAATGAGCGCGCGTCCATGCGGGTCTGGCTGGCGGAAATCTGTGAGGGTGAACCCGTGCCGCTTGAGGATCACGACGAACTGAGATGGATCGGCCTGGGGAAGGGTGATGAAGCTCTCAGCCTTCCCTGGATTCCTGCCGACTTCCCGATTGTCCGGGCACTGTTGGATTCCCTCGGCGCGCGGACGCGTTCGGCTGCCGGCGGATCATCAGGACTCCAGCAGAGCGGCCGCTGAGGGCCGTCAGCTCCTGAGTAAACCAGTCCTAGAAAAGGGTGGGCTGCTCACGTGGGCCGTTGGCGGCGGGCCGGGTAACCCCCGCCGACTGTTGTGCGGTCCCTGGCCCACCTGCCGGGAGGCTGCCGGCAGGGTATTGCGCTTCTTCGCCCCGCGGATCGTCCTCCAGATCGCGGTGGCTGAAGCCAGCGGAACCGGAGAAACCATGGCGCTGCTTGAAGTAGCGGATCTTGCCGCTAAGCCAGTTGCGGTACTCCTTGGAGGCGTAGGACCCGGAGCCGTAGAGCTCCTTATAGCGTCCGGTGAGCTGGGGATGGTGCCTGGCGATCCACTGCATGAACCATTCGCGGGTGCCGGGTTTCAGATACAGGGCGCCGGCGGTGACGCCGGTAGCCCCGGCAGTGGCCAGGGACCTGAACAGGGCCTCGAGGGCGTCGTCGCTGTCTGACAGCCAGGGCAGGATGGGCATGGCCATGACGCCGCAGGGCAGCCCGGCATCCCGGAGGCGCGAGACCAGTTTCAACCTGGCCCTCGGGCCAGGAGTACCCGGCTCCACGGCTTCCGAAAGAGCTTCGTCCGTCATGGCGAGGGATATCCCGACGCCCACCGGCACCTGCGCCGCAGCCCGCTTCAAGAGGGGAATGTCGCGTGCCAGCAGCGTTCCCTTGGTCAGGATGGACAGCGGCGTGCCGGAGTCGGCCAGCGCCGAAATGATGCCGGGCATCAGCTGGTAGCGGCCCTCTGCCCGCTGGTACGGGTCTGTGTTAGTGCCCAGGGCTACCTGGTGGTGTTCCCATGACGGCCTGGCCAGTTCCTTCCTGAGCACTTCCGCGGCATTGACCTTGACCACCACCTGGCTGTCAAAGTCCAGCCCGGCATCAAAGTCCAGGTAGGTGTGGCTCTTGCGCGCAAAGCAGTATACGCAGGCGTGGCTGCAGCCGCGGTATGGGTTAACCGTCCACTCGAACGGCATCCGCGAACCGGCAACCACCTTGTTGAGCACCGATTTGGCAGTGACCTCATGGAAAGTGATGCCAGCGAACTCGGGAGTGGTGACGGAGCGAACCAATCCGGCGAGGGGGAGCAGGGCTGGTGAAGAGCTTGCTGCCTCATCGGCGGGCCGCGGCATCAGTGCTTGTGCATCCCATCTCATGACTCTATTCGAAGATATGTTCGAACATATGTCAAGGACCGACGCGCTGCGCCCGGTCGTGGCCAAGTTCAGGCCCGGTGCGGGAGGTCGTCAGTCCTGCAGTGTCCACACCACCACCACACTGGCGCCAATACTTGCGTGGCCAACTTCTACGTTGATGGATTCGACGGCGGCGGCCCGTTGGATCCGGGTCAGCGGAAGAGGCCCCGGCGCATCGGCGTGCTCGGCAACGGATACGACTGCGCCAAGCCGGGCCGACGCCAGGGCCGCAAACTGTTCCGCCGCGGCAAGGGCATCCTGCCACGCCGCTTCCCGGGCGCGGGCCTTGACCGATCCCTCATCGGAAAAGCCGAGCTCAAGGCCGTTGAGTCGCACGGCATCACCGCCAGCCCCAACGAGTGCCGCAATCACCGCGGACGCAGCGGCCACCTCGCGGAGGCGCGCAGTGAGCACGCTCGACGCCACGTAACCGGAGACACGCTGGCCCTCCCCGTCGCGCCAGACGAGCTCGGGCCGGACGTTCAACCCGGACGTCCGAATGTCGGCATCCGATACACGGTGCTGCCGGAGCGCAGCCGACACAGCGGCGGACGCTGCGCCTGCGTCAGCGTAGGCCTCGCCCACACTGTCCCGCCGGCATTCGACGCCTACGGAAATCGTCAGCAGGTCAGGCGGCGCCTCGGCCATTCCCGTTCCCGTCACGGTGATAGTCCTGGTGTTCGTCTCTGCCATGGTCAAACCTCGATTCCACCGGCGCCGCGGGGATCCGGCCTTGGATTGCTGATGTCAACGTAGCCGCCGGCCTCCAGGCCGGCCAGCCGTTCAAAGAAGTTCGCTGACGCCGGGTTGCCCGTGCGCAGCTGCGACCAGGCTGCAGCGAGGAAATAGAGCGGGAGGAAAGGGAACCCCAGGCACCACGCATATTGCGTGCAGTGCTTTTCCTCGTGGCCCAGCAGGGTCGGATTGGATGTCAGCTGTGCTTTTCCGGCGCGGCAGATCACGACGTTGCCTACTGTGAAGGCGCCGGCGAAAGGGATGCGCCAGCGGTAGCCGGAGGCGATGACCAGGCCGCCCGGGCCTCGGCTGACGGCAGTGCGTGCCGCCCGGGCAAGAGCGAGGCCCAGGACTGTGGTGCCGTTAGCCAGATTGGCGAGCTGTCGTATCCGCTGTCCCGGCGTCAACGGCTGTTCTACCCGCGGGCGCTGCCGCTGTGTCATGAGGCCATGGTAGCCGGGGGGTTCAATTAGACTGGGGATAGTGGCCCCCGGACTTGTCCCGGTGTGCCCTGACCTGGTCACTGAGTGCATGCATCCAGCATGGATCCACAAAGTGACCTGCCAGTGACGGAAGCGCTGCCGGGAAACCGCGCACGGCTGCCCTGGTCATTGAGGTAATTCATCAGCCCCGACTCGTAGCTAAGAACAGTAGATGACTGAAACTTTGCCGGGCGCCGCCATCCCGAACCCTCTGGATGAAGCCGCCATCACTGCCGCCGTAGACCATGCCATCGCCGCGATTGCCGGCGCTGTCTCCCTTGACGAACTCAAGGCGGTGAGGCTTGCGCATACCGGCGAGAAGTCCCCGCTCAGCCTCGCCAACCGCGAGATCGGTGGTCTGCCGAAGGACCAGAAAGCCGTTGCCGGGAAGCTCATGGGGTCGTCCCGGGGACGCGTCAACAAGGCGCTCGCGGACCGCACCGCCGAGCTGGAGGCCGAGAACGACGCCCGGATCCTGGTCGAAGAGACCGTGGACGTCACCGCCGCCCCCCGCCGTCGTCGGGCTGGTGCCCGCCACCCCCTGTCAACGCTCCAGGACCGCGTCGCCGACATCTTCGTGGGCATGGGCTGGGAAATCGCCGAGGGACCGGAGGTCGAATCGGAGTGGTTCAACTTCGATGCGCTGAACTTCAAGCCCGACCACCCCGCCCGCGAAATGCAGGACACGTTCTTCGTGGAGCCGCCGGAAGCCCATCTGTTGATGCGCACGCACACCTCACCGGTGCAGGTCCGCTCCATGCTGGAACGGCAGCTGCCAATTTACGTGCTGTGTCCTGGCAAGGTTTTCCGTACCGATGAGCTGGATGCGACGCACACACCTGTTTTCCACCAGTTCGAGGGCCTTGCCATCGATAAGAGCCTGAGCATGGCTGACCTTCGGGGCACGCTTGAGCACTTTGCCCGGCAGATGTTCGGTGATGAAGCCCAGATTCGGCTCCGCCCCAACTATTTCCCCTTCACCGAGCCCTCAGCCGAGCTGGACATCTGGCACCCGGGTGCCAAGGGCGGACCGCGTTGGATCGAATGGGGCGGCTGCGGCATGGTCAACCCCAACGTGCTCCGCGCAGCGGGCATTGACCCCGATATCTATTCAGGTTTTGCCTTCGGCATGGGCATCGAACGGACACTGATGTTCCGCAACGAGGTAGGCGACATGCGCGACATGATCGAAGGCGACGTACGTTTCAGCGAGCACTTCGGGATGGAGATCTAACAGTGCGTATCCCACTTTCCTGGCTGCGTGAATTTGCGCAGGTACCGGCCGGAGCAACGGCCGAAGACGTGATGGCCGAACTGGTCAAGGTCGGCTTTGAAGAAGAAGCCGTCCACCGCCCCACAGATGCGCTGCAAGGCCCCGTCGTCGTGGGCCAGGTACTGAGCATCATCAAGGAGCCGCAGTCCAACGGCAAGACCATCAACTGGTGCCAGGTCCGCGTTGTGCCTGAGGGCCGGGAGCAGACCCTCACGGGGGACGGCATTGATCCGTCCGGGGTCCAGGGCATCATCTGTGGCGCGCATAACTTCGTTGAGGGCGACAAAGTGGTTGTCACGCTTCCGGGGGCTGTGCTTCCGGGTGACTTCAAGATCTCAGCACGGAAGACCTACGGGCACCTGTCCGCCGGCATGATCGCCTCCGTGAGGGAACTCGGGATCGGCGAGGACCACGACGGCATCCTGGTCCTGTCCCGGATCGGCCTGGACCCGGAAATTGGCACCGACGCGATGGAACTGCTAGGCCTCTACGACGAGGCTGCGGAAATCAATGTCACGCCGGACCGCGGCTACGCGTTCTCCATCCGTGGCGTCGCCCGGGAGTACGCGCACGCTACCGCAACCTCGTTCACGGACCCGGCCTCCACGGTCCAGGCGCCGGCGGAGCTCCTGAACGGCTACGGCGTCAAGCTCAACGACGACGCCCCCATTTACGGCAAGCCGGGGTGCGACCGTTTCGTGGCCCGCACCGTCCGGGACGTGGATGCGACGCGGCCCACACCGGCATGGCTGTCCTCCCGCCTGCGCCTCGCTGGCATCCGTTCCATCTCCCTGCCGGTAGACATTTCCAACTATGTGATGCTTGAGCTGGGACAGCCGCTGCATTTCTACGACCAGGACAAGCTCTCCGGCGACATCGTGGTCCGGCGTGCCGTGGCGGGGGAGAAGCTCACCACCCTTGACGGCAAGGAGCGCGCCCTCGATATCGAGGACCTGCTGATCACGGACGATTCCGGCCCCATCGGCGTTGCCGGTGTCATGGGCGGCGCGTCCACCGAGGTTTCGGACTCTACTGCCACGGTCCTGATCGAGGCCGCCCACTTCGAGGAAGTTTCGATTGCCCGCTCACGGCGGCGCCACAAGCTGCCGTCCGAAGCGTCCAAGCGCTTTGAGCGCGGCGTCGACTGGCAGGTGGCGAACATCGCCGCCCAGCGAGCCGTCGACCTGCTGGTTGAGCTCGCTGGCGGCACCGCAGACGAGGCGGGTACCGACGTCGGGACTGCACCGGACGCCGTCGCCATCCACCTGCCGGCGGCTTTTGCCGCCGAACGGATCGGGATCGACTTCACTGAAGAACAGATCGTCACATCCCTCGAGGACCTAGGCGCGGTCGTGGAGAAGAACGACGGCGGCTGGACAGTTACTG
Source organism: Arthrobacter sp. ISL-48 (assembly GCF_018613805.1). Classification (GTDB taxonomy): domain Bacteria; phylum Actinomycetota; class Actinomycetes; order Actinomycetales; family Micrococcaceae; genus Arthrobacter. Next base: position 26,315 of record NZ_JAGGPL010000001.1, on the reverse strand, counting down.
CCCCGAGCTGGCGGAACGACCTCGACACCAAAGAGGACCTCTCCGAAGAGATCGCGCGGCTGGTGGGCTATGACCAGATACCGGCCACGCTGCCGGTGGCACCTCCGGGCCGGGGGCTGACCCGCGTACAGCAGCAACGGCGCCGGCTGATCCAGGCGCTGGCGGATGCGGGCCTGACGGAGGTTCTTGCCTACCCCTTCGTGTCCAAGGCGTCCAACGACACCTTCGGCGCGGCCGAGGCGGGGGCGGAGCGGACGGCCGTCAAGCTTGCCAACCCGATCAGCGAGGAACAGGGCTTCCTGCGGACCTCCATCCTCCCCGGACTGATCGAAGTGGCCAAGCGCAACCACTCCCGCGGCTTCCGCGACCTCGCACTGTTCGAGTCCGGCCTCGTGTTCCTGCCCGGTGACACTGTGGGAACGGCTTCCATTCCGCCGCTCGGCGTCAAGCCCTCCGATGAGGTGCTCGATGCACTGTACGACGGCGTCCCGGACCAGCCGCTGCACCTCGCCGCCGTCCTGACCGGCCATGATTCGCCGGCCGCGGCCGCCCACACTCCCCGTGCGTGGGACTGGGCGGATGCGCTGGACATCGCCCGGCTCGCCGGTGACGTCCTGGGCGTGGAAATCGTGGCCAGCCAAGGCAAGCACCAGGCCTACCATCCCGGCCGCACCGCGCAGCTTTCACTGCGCACCGGCGAAGTGGTGGGCTACGCCGGTGAACTGCATCCCAAGCTACTTGCGGCCTCCGACATGCCGGCCCGTTCCGTTGCACTGGAGATCAACGCGGACGCCCTGTTCGAAGCGGCCGCCGACGTCATTGTTGCCCGCCACATCTCCACCTTCCCGGTGGCGACCCAGGACGTGGCCCTCGTGGTGCCGCGGGAGGTATCGGCGGACGACGTCCTCTCGGCGCTCCGCGAAGGCGCAGGGGAACTCCTGGAGGACGTTGCGCTGTTCGACGTCTATGCCGGCAAGGGCATCGAGGAGGGCAAGAAATCTTTGGCCTTCGGTCTCCGGTTCCGCGCCAATGACCGGACGCTCACCGCGGACGAGGCTTCGGCAGCCCGCGAAAGCGCCGTTGCCCTCGCAGCGGAGCGATTCGATGCGGTCCAGCGGTAGTACCTGACCATGGAGCCCGGACTCGTCCTTCGGGCCGTGCGGACCGGCAGGCAGGAGGGCTTTCCGGGTTCCGGTGACCACCGCGCGGATGCCCTCCTGCTGGAGTCCGTGGAGGCGGCTCGTGCCGCGGCCATGGAACCAGCTTCACGGGAACGCTTCATTGCGGGCAGGGCAGCCCTGCGCCGCTTCGTCGCGGAACTGCTGGATCTGCTGCCTGATGAGCTGGAGTCCTCCTACTCCTGCGCGCGCTGCGGCGCCGGCCCGGGACTGTCCCACGGCAGGCCGGGTTATGCACGCAACGGCGAACAGCTGCCGGTGCTGCTAAGCCTGGCACGGACGCAGGACTGGATTCTGCTTGCAGGACTTACGTCGCCGGCCAAGGGTATGCGGCTGGGGGTGGATGCCGAGGACCCGAACCGGATGGGCTTTGACGGGTTCGACGCCGTGGCCCTGGGAAAGGATGAACGGCTCGCCGTCGCGTCCCTCTCCGGCCCCGCGCTGTTGACTGAGCGCGCCCGTCTGTGGGTCCGGAAAGAGGCGTGGCTCAAGATGACGGGCGAGGGCCTTAGGACGGATCCACGGACGATTGAGGTAGCGAACTTGCCCGGAGTCGCTGACCTCGATTTCACTGACACCGGCCTGCCCCCGGCATTCGCCGCAGCGGCCGCCCTGGGATGAGCCGGCCGGCTAGGCCCGACGCCCCTTGAGAGGCAGCGCAGGAAGGGCTTCTTCAAACAGCCACGGGTGGAGCAGGGCATCCGAATCGATGCCGGCGACCCTGTCAGCCAGGAGTATGAAGTCGGGGGTGGATACGGATCCGTGGCGCCGGGTCCTTGTCCATTCCTGCAGCAGGGCAAAAAAGGCAAGGTCCCCGCAACGGATGCGGAGGGAATGAAGGGCCAGGGCGCCCCGCTTGTAGACCCGGTCATCGAACATGAGGGCAGGACCCGGGTCTCCAATCAGAAGGTCCTGAGCTTCGCCGGAGAGCCCCCGCCATGCCGACGCTGCCCGGTCCTGCAGCGGCATGATGCCGGCGGCCTCTGACCAGATCCACTCGGCATAGCAGGCGAAGCCCTCATGCAGCCAGATGTCGGTCCAGGCATTCAGGGTCAGGGAATTGCCGAACCACTGGTGTGACAATTCATGGGCGATCAGCCGCTGCGCTTCCCAGTCCAGGCCCAAATGGTTGCGGCCAAAGATCGATAGAGTCTGCGCTTCCAGCGGGATTTCCAGCTCGTCATCGGCCACCACCACGCTGTATTCAGCGAAGGGATAGGGTCCGAAACAGTTGATGAACGTCCTCATCATTTCCGGCTGTAGGCGGAGCCCCTGAAGGGCGGCGTCAGTCAGCGCTGCCGGAACAGCCACCCTTTGCAGGACACTGTTGGGGGCTGTTCCGGCGTCAAGGATCAGGGCGTCGTACCGGCCGATCTGGACGGTGGCCAGGTACGTGGCCATGGGCTCTTCCTGCTCGTACGTCCACGTTTCCCTGCTGGACCGACTGGTATGGCCCACCAGCTTTCCGTTGCAGACGGCCCGGTAGTTCGGGTCAGTGGTCACCGATATCCGGTAACTCGCCTTGTTCCGGGGATGGTCGTTGCAGGGGAACCAGGACGGCGCCCCGTCTGGCTGTCCTGCCACCAAAACGCCGTCGCTCAGCTCTTCCCAGCCCACTTCGCCCCACAGGCCACGGCGGGGTGAGGGGTTGCCCTCGTAGCGGATGTCCAGGACGAAGGCGTCGCCCGCGACGAGTGCAGTCTCGAGGTGGACCACAAGTTGTTCCGCGCGCTGGGTGAAGCGCCGGACGCGACGGCCATCGAGGTAGACCTTGCCGGCCCGTAGCCCTGCCAGGTCAAGAACTATCGCGGACGCCGGGCGGGCGGCCACAGCATGCAGGACCGCATGGCCCGCCAGCTTGTTGCTGGACAGCCGATAGTCCAGGTCAAGTTCGTAGCGGGACACGCTGTAGGCGTCCGTACCGTGGTCGGCCACGTACGGATCGGAAGTCCGGCCAGCTTCAGCTGTTCCCAAGACGCTTCCCGAGCTGGTCGATTCTGAAGAACTCATGCTGGTGGGGCCTCAATCACAAACGGTTTCGGACAAGCGGTTTTCTCGTTGCTCTGTGCTCTATTGCTGTGCTCTTTTGCGGTGGCGCGGCTCTATTTCAGGCGTGACACGGGAGCGTCCGGCCCAGCCCACGGGCTCACGGGGTTGCCCATCCAGTACGTCCCTGACGGCACTGTTTCCCCACGCATCACCAGCGAAGCCGGCCCGACGGTTCCGCCACGGCCGATCCTCGCCTGGGGGAGGATGACGCCGTGTGGCCCCAGGGTCGCCCCGTCCTCGAGCGTAACAGGGCCGATACTCATGATGCGGTCGTGGAACAGGTGCGTCTGGACCACGCACCCGCGGTTGACGGTGGAATTCGCGCCGAGGGTCACCAGGTCTGCTTCCGGCAGCCAGTAACTTTCGCACCATGTTCCGGAACCGATTTTGGCACCCAGCCCGCGGAGCCACCACACCAGTGCCGGAGTTCCGGTGGCGGAGCGGGCAAACCAAGGCGCGCTGACCATCTCGATGAACGTATCCACCACCTCGTTGCGCCAGATGAAAGAGCTCCACAGTGGGTGTTCGCCGGCCCTGATCCTGCCCACCAGCAGCCACTTTGCTACCACTGCGCTGGCGGCAGCCACGGCTCCTGCCACCAGGATCACGATGCCGCCGAGCGCAGCGGCCATGCCGTAGTTGAAGGTAGCGGCCAGCCAGTCGAAGGCCAGCAGCACGCCTGCCGCCAGGGAAACCGTCAGCACCACCGGCACGAACCGGCAGGCTTCCCAGAGCGCCCGGGCGAGCCTGAGCCGGGGCGATGGCTGGAACGTCAGGGAGCTGTCCGAGGCAATGGCCGTGCGCCGCAGCCGTACCGGCGGGCTGCCGAGCCATGAAGTACCGGACTTGGCCTTGGACGGCGTTGCGGACAGAACTGCCACCAGCGAGTTCTTGGGCACGTTCCGGCCTGCACCCGTCATGCCTGAGTTCCCGAGGAATGAGCGCTTGCCGATCTTGGCCGGCGCGATCCTCATCCACCCGCCGCCAAGTTCGTAGGAGGCCACCATGGTGTCGTCTGCCAGGAACGCACCCTCCCCGACCGTCGTCATCTTCGGCAGCAGCAGCACGGTGGCGGCTTCGACATTCTTGCCTATTCGAGCTCCGAGCAGGCGCAGCCACACGGGCGTGAAGAGGCTTGCATAGATGGGGAAGAGGAGGTCGCGCGCCAAGTCCAGGATCCGCTCGGTTGCCCAGACCTGCCAGCCGATCCGGCTGCGCGCCCGGTAGTACCCTTCTTTCAGGCCTACACCGAGCAGACGGGTGGCTCCCAGCACCAGCAACAGGTTGACGGCAAACCAGGCCAGGGCAGACAAGGGGATCGATACCAGTACCTGCGGCCAGGCTTCTGAGAGGGAGCTGCTGCCCCTGATGAACAGGAATACGACCAGGCAGCCGGCCGCTGCGGACAGGTAGGGGATCATGGCCAGTACCGCCGAGGCGGCCGCAAATGTTGCAAACCAGAGCCGGCCCGCCAGGGTGCTGCTGACGGGCGCATCAGGCCAGCCGCGCTTGGCCTTGCCTCGGCGCTGGGCCGGGGACCCCGCCACCACTTGCCCGGCCTTGACCTTGCCCAGGACTGCGGAGCCCGGTTCAACCTGGCCTCCCGCTCCGATGCTGGCGCCGGGCATAAGGGTGCTCCGTGCGCCCACGGTCGCACCCGCACCCACGTGGATAGCGCCGATGCGGACGTTGTCTCCGTCGATCCACCAGCCGGAGAGGTCTACTTCGGGCTCGATGTTTGCACCGCTGCCAAGGGAGAGCATGCCCGTCACAGGCGGCAGCGAATGCAGGTGCACGTCGCTGCCGATCTTTGCTCCGAGCGCCCTGGCGTAGTAGGGCACCCACGGAGCGCTGGCGAGGCTCACCGCACCGGACAGGTCCTGGATTTGCTCTGCAAGCCATAGCCGCAGGTGGACCTTCCCCGACCGTGGGTACGTTCCGGGGCCAACCTTTCGCAGCAGGATCCGGGCTGCGGCAACGGAGAGGCCCATGCGGCCGGGCGGGCTCACGAACACCAGCCACGATGCCGCGACCCACCACCACGACACCGTCGGGGCGGCCGTGAACCCAGCCAGCCCGGCAAGGAGGTTGTTGCCCGCCATAAGGTAGGTGAGCCAGCGCATGCCTACAAGGATGTTCAGCGGCACGCCCATGAGCGTCTGGAAGACCTGGGACTTGCCGGCCGTCGGGCGGACGGCGCGTTCCTTTACCGGCCCGGCCGGCGCGCCGTCGGGCAACGACTGGCGGGCCGTATCGATCAAGGCGCCGACCCGCGGAGTTGCATAGATGTCCGCGACGGTGACGGTCGGGTAGCGGAGCCGGAGGACGGAGACGAGCTGGGCCGCGGCGAGCGATCCACCGCCGTGGGCGAAGAAGTCCGCATCGAGGCTGGCTGCTGGACTGCCGAGAACAGCACTCCATTGCTCGACGATCCAGCGGGCGTCGTCGGGAAGGTTCAGCGGAGCATTGTCGGCATCCGCTGCTCCGGCGCCAGGGAGCGGCCAGGGGAGGGCATGCCTGTCCACCTTGCCGCTGGTTTTGGTCGGTAAGGAATCGATGATGGTCAGCAGGGGGATGAGTGCGGCCGGAAGGTTCGCGGCAAGCAGTTGTCGGGCAGCCGCGAGGTCCGGTTCAGCATCCCCGGCAGATGCTATGTATCCCACAAGGATCTGGTTACCGGCTGCAGTAGTTTGCACGGCGGCTGCGGCGCCGGCGACACCAGGCAGAGCCTGCAGTGCCGCGTCGATTTCCCCGAGCTCGATCCGGCGGCCGCCCAGCTTAACCTGTTCGTCGGCGCGGCCCACAAAGACCAGCCCCTCAGGTTCAAAACGGACCAGGTCCCCTGACCTGTAGGCACGGTCCCAGCCAAGTGAAGGCATCGGGGCGTACTTTTCCGCGTCCTTGGCGGGGTCGAGATAGCGTGCCAGCCCGACTCCGCCGATGATGAGTTCACCCACGCAGCCTTCGGGCACAGGAACGCCGCGGGAATCGAGCACAGCAAGGTCCCAGCCATCCAGCGGCAGACCGATCCGGACCGGCCCGGGCCCACCAAGCGCGGCGGCGCAGGCCACCACCGTGGCCTCGGTGGGGCCATAGGTGTTCCACACTTCGCGTCCCTCCACAGCAAGGCGCTCAGCAAGCTCCGGCGGGCACGCCTCGCCGCCGAAGATCAGCAGCCGGACGTTCTCCAACGCCTCTGCCGGCCAGAGAGCGGCGAGTGTGGGAACGGTGGACACCACCGTGATTCCGTGGCTGATGAGCCACGGGCCGAGGTCCATTCCGGTCCGCACCGAGGCGCGGGGCGCCGGGACGAGGCAGGCCCCGTGCCGCCATGCCAGCCACATCTCCTCGCAGGAGGCATCAAAGGCTACGGAGAGACCGGCAAGCACCCTGTCCTGAGGGCCGATGGGCTCGGCCGTCAGGAAGACGCGTGCTTCCGCATCGACAAAGGCAGCCGAAGACCGGTGCGTGACGGCGACGCCCTTGGGGGTGCCGGTGGAACCCGAGGTGAATATCACCCAGGCGTCGTCTGCAGGTGTTGCGGTCCTGGGAGCGGGGAACGGCGCGGGCCGGTCGCCGGCCAGAGTGATACCCATCGCGCTCAGGACGGCGGCCACCCCGGCTTCCCCAAAGACCAGGCGTGCCCGCTCTTCGGGGTCGTCTGCGTCCACAGGGACGTAGGCGGCCCCGATGTGCAGTATCGCCAGGATGGAGATGTACAGCTGGTTGGTCCCTGAAGGAATTCGCACGCCGATCTTGTCACCGGCTCCGAGCCCGGCATCATGCAGTTCCCGGCCGGCGGTCCGCACAGCCGCCACCAGTTGTGCGTAACTCAGGGACTCACGTCCGTCGTCCAGCGCTGATGCATCCGGATAGAGGTCGGCAGTTGCGTGGAGGATATCGGTCAGTGTTCTCGCTGGCGGCGTAGCCGGGGCTCCGGACAGCTGGGGCCGATAGATGGCGTCAGCGTCTGGGCTAAAGGTTCTGAGTTGTTGCTCGGTCACCGGCGCATTCTCTCTGGCCAAGATGAACAGAAAGTGTCGATGGTCTGCCGGCCATCTACCAAGCGTTCGCCCCGCCTCTCTTGAAGCGGAAACCCTGGGAGGCGGAAACCCTGGGAGGCGGAAGCCCTGGGACGGATCGGTACGACAGGGATCCCGCCAAGCGGGCAACGAGATCTAGGGGACCAGCAGGACCTTGCCCGTGGTGCGCCGGCCTTCAAGGTCCTCGTGGGCCTGCCGGGCCTCGGCCAGGGGATAGGTGGCCCCGATCCGGACCTTGAGGCTTCCGTCAGCCGCGGCGTTGAAGATCTCGGTGGAGCGCCAGCGGCGTTCCTGTTGATTCAGGAGGAAGTGTCCCAGCGAAGGACGGGTCAGCGTCAGTGACCCGCCGGCGTTGAGCCGTTGCGGGTCGAAAGCTGGGGCGGGACCGGACGCCGCGCCGAAAAGCACCAGGGAACCCCGGGTGCGCAGGCTGGAAAGGGACCCGTCGAACGTGTCCCGGCCGACGCCGTCGTACACCACGTCCACGCCCTTTCCATCCGTCAGCTCACGGACATGATGGGGGAAGCCGCCGTAGCGCAGCACGTGGTCGGCCCCGGCTTCCCGGGCCAGCTGCTCCTTATTGCCCGTAGAGACCGTGGTGATGACGCGCGCGCCGCGGGCCTTCAGGAGCTGGATTAGGAGCAGCCCGACGCCGCCGGCTCCTGCGTGCACCAGGGCCGTGTGGCCAGGCTCCACCCGAAACGAGGAATTGATCAGGTAGTGGGCTGTCATGCCCTGAAGGGAGAGGGCCGCCGCCGTCAGCTCGTCCACGCCGTCCGGCACGGGGAGGGCCTTCACGGCGTCCACGACGGTGTAACCCGCGTAGCATTTTGAGCCTTCGGCAGTGGCCACCCGGCTGCCCACCGTGAAGTCCTCGACTCCGGAGCCAAGCTGCTCGACCGTTCCCGCTGCCTCGGAGCCCGGCGTGAACGGGAACTCAACCTTGTACGTGCCGCCGCGCTGGTACGTGTCAATGAAGTTGACGCCGGCGGCAGCCACTTTGATGAGCAGTTGGCCAGGGCCGGGAACGGGAGGCTCAACCTCGGCGTACTCCAGTACTTCGGGGCCGCCTTGTTGCCGGGCGACGATTGCATGCGTCATGGATGCTCTCCTCCTCCGGGCGGGATTTCCTGACCCGGATCCTCAAACCATCCTAAGGACACCCCGGCTGAACGCCAGCTTTGCTCAGTAGCGGCGGGTAACCGTGGCCATTGGGCACTCGAAGTGGCGTCCGGCGGCAAGCCCAACGTCATTGAGGTAGCGGACGATGATGCCGTATGACTGCAGCAGCGTCGTTTCCGTGTAGGGGACCTGGTGCTTGCGGCAGTATTCCCGAACGATCGTGGCGGCCTTGTCCAGCTGGGGCCGTGCCATGTCCGGGAAGAGGTGGTGCTCCGCCTGGCGGTTCAGGCCGCCGAGCAGGAAGTCCATGAAAAGGCCGCCCGAGATGTTCCGGGACGTCAGGACCTGGCGGCTGAAGAAGTCCACGCGGCTGTCCGCCGGAAGGACAGGCATGCCCTTGTGGTTCGGGGCGAACGAGGCACCCATGTAGAAACCAAAAACGGCGAGCTGCACGGCGATGAAGGCCACGGCCATACCCGGCGGCAGGAAGGTGAAGGCGAGGACGGGCAGCAGGCTCAGGCGGACAGCGAGGATGGGGATCTCGACCCAGCGGTGGGTGACCTTCGCCCGGCGGATGATGAATCTGACCGAATCGATCTGGAGTCCCAGGCCTACGCCCAGGAGGAGCGGGAAGAAGAACCAGCCCTGTTTGCGGGTCAGAACGGAGGAGAGCCGCCCCTGACGGGCGGCCGCCGCTTCGCTGTGGAAGGCGATGGGGCTTGCGGTGATGTCCGGATCCTTGGAAATCACGTTGGGGTGATTGTGGTGGGCGCCGTGCTTCTGTTCCCACCACGAGTAGCTGATGCCGGCCACTGAGGTGGCCAGCAGCCTCGCGGACCAGTCGTTGGCGCGGCGGGACGCGAAGATCTGGCGGTGCCCGGCCTCGTGGGCCAGGAAGCTCAGCTGGGTGCACAGCACGCCCAGGGCGGCGGCGATCAGGAGCTGGAACCAGCTGTCACCGATCAGGGCGAAACCGAACCAGGTGGCGGCCATCAGAAGCACCAGGCTGGCGAATAAAGTGACGTAGAAACCGACGCGGCGCTCGAGGAGGCCGGCGGCCTTGACGCTCTTCAGCAGTTCTGAATAGCTGAGGACGACGGCGTTGGGCTGGCGGATACGCGATTGAGGGCGTTCGCCAGCAAGGAGAGTGGTGGTCATGTAGCCGGGGCCTCGTAACAGTTACGGGCAACGCTGCAGCCGACACTCGGACTGCACGGTCAGGATCACCCTCTATCCAGCATACGGCAGTGCCATCGGCACTAATCCAGATTCGAGATTTGTGCATAAATATCGGGCGGGATGAATATCTTTGCTGTATGATTCAATGCATGACTATTTCTGTTGCCGTTTCCGGGGCGAGTGGCTACGCCGGAGGAGAAGTGCTGCGTCTCCTGGCGGGGCACCCGGACGTGACCATCGGTGCAATCACAGCGCACAGCAATGCCGGATCCCGCCTGGGCGAGCTGCAGCCCCACCTGCATGGGCTGGCAGACCGGATCCTTGAGGACACTACGGTGGAGAACCTTGCGGGCCACGATGTGGTGTTTCTCGCCCTCCCGCATGGGGCCTCCGCCGAGATCGCAGCGCAGCTCCCCGAGGGCACCGTCGTGATCGACGCGGGAGCTGACCATCGGCTGGAGGATCCGGCGGCATGGGAAAAATTCTACGGCTCGGCCCACGCCGGGAGCTGGCCTTACGGCCTGCCGGAGCTGCCGGGGCAGCGTGACGCCCTCAAGGGCGCCAGCCGCATTGCCGTGCCCGGCTGCTACCCGACGTCGGCCCTCCTGGCGCTGGCTCCCGGATTCGCAGCCAACCTCCTCCAGCCCGACGACGTCGTGATCGTCTCCGCCTCGGGAATGTCAGGTGCGGGCAAGGCAGCGAAAGTGAACCTGATCGGGTCCGAGGTCATGGGCTCGATGAGTCCCTACGGGGTTGGCGGCAGCCATCGCCACACGCCCGAGATCGAGCAGGGACTGTCCAAAGCCGCCGGGGAAAATGTCACCGTTTCCTTCACCCCCACGCTCGCTCCTATGAGCCGCGGCATCCTCACCACTGCGACCGCGAAGGTAAGGCCGCAGGCAGGACGCAGCACCACAGCCGCCGCGCTCCGCCAGGCCTGGGCCGATGCCTACGACGACGAGCCGTTCGTGCACCTTCTGCCCGAAGGCCAATGGCCCGCGACCAAGGCGGTCCAGGGGTCCAACCATGCAGCCATGCAGCTGGCCTTCGACGAGCACACCGGCCGCGTGATTGTCACGTGCGTCATTGACAACCTCACCAAGGGAACTGCCGGCGGAGCCGTCCAGTCGATGAACATCGCGCTCGGCCTCGCGGAAACCGCCGGCCTCAACCTTCAGGGAGTTGCCCCGTGACTGTTACCGCCCCCCTTGGATTCCGGGCTGCCGGCATCACCGCGGGCCTGAAGGCGTCCGGCAAACCGGACTTGGCCCTGGTGGTCAATGACGGACCGTCCAAGGCCGCGGCCGCCGTCTTCACCAGCAACCGGGTGGCCGCGGCGCCGGTCCACTGGTCCCGGCGGGTGGTCTCGGACGGCCGCGTGGATGCCGTCGTGCTGAACTCCGGGGGAGCCAACGCTTGCACCGGCCCTGAAGGATTCCAGAACACCCACAGTACGGCCGAGAAAGTGGCAGCCCTACTGGATATTTCCGCGGTTGACGTCTTCGTCTGCTCCACCGGGCTGATCGGCGAGCAGCTGCCCATGGACAAGATTATCCCCGGCATTGAGGCGGCGTCCGCGGCGCTCAGCACGGACGGTGGTCCGGAGGCCGCTGCCGCCATCATGACCACCGATTCCGTGCCCAAGGCCGCCTTGTTCATCGGCACCGATGGCGACGGCCAGGAATTCACCATCGGTGGCATCGCGAAGGGCGCCGGCATGCTGGCTCCCGGACTGGCCACCATGCTGGTGGTACTCACCACGGATGCCAATATCGAAGCCGAAATGCTCGACGTCGTCCTCCGGGACGCCACCCGGGTCACCTTTGACCGGGCTGACTCCGACGGATGCATGTCCACCAACGACACCGTGGTGCTGTTGGCATCCGGCGCATCCGGCGCCATACCGTCCACCGAGGCGTTCGCCGCCGGCCTCACCCAGGTATGCGCGGAGCTGGCCCGCAAACTGATTGGCGACGCGGAGGGCGCCAGCCATGACATCGCCATCCGCACGTTTAACGCTGCCACTGAGCGGGATGCTGAAACCGTGAGCCGCTCGGTCGCCCGGTCCAATCTTTTCAAGGCTGCCATCTTCGGCAAGGACCCCAATTGGGGCCGCGTCCTGTCGGCCGTCGGCACCACGGACGCCGCGTTTGAGCCGGACCAGCTCAACGTGGCCATGAATGGCATTCAGATCTGCCGCAATGGCAGCATCGGCGATGACCGCAACCTGGTAAACCTGGAGCCGCGCGAGGTCCTGGTGGAGATCGACCTCCAGGCAGGTGCTGCGGAGGCCACCATCTGGACCAACGACCTCACGCACGACTACGTGCACGAAAACAGCGCCTACTCGAGCTAGATCCACCGGCCACCACCCCTGGAGATACTGCAGCCCATGAACACGCAGACCCGTGAGACCACGTCCATGACCGACGCCCAAAGCAAGGCAGGCACGCTCATCGAGGCGCTGCCGTGGATCCAGCGCTTCGCCGGCACCACCATGGTGATCAAGTACGGCGGCAACGCCATGGTCAACGACGAGCTGCGCCGTGCGTTCGCTGAGGATGTCGTCTTCCTGCACCACGTCGGGATCCATCCCGTGGTGGTCCACGGCGGCGGTCCCCAAATAAACTCCATGCTGGCCCGGCTTGGCATCGAGTCCGAGTTCAAGGGCGGCCTCCGGGTTACAACGCCAGAAGCCATGGACGTGGTCCGCATGGTCCTCACCGGCCAGGTGGGACGCGAGCTCGTGGGCCTGATCAACTCCCATGGACCCTACGCCGTCGGCATGTCCGGTGAAGACGGCGGGCTCTTGCGCGCCGTCCGGACCGGCACCGTGATCGACGGCGAGGAAGTGGACCTGGGGCTCGTGGGCGAAGTAGTGGGCGTGAACCCGGAAGGGATCCTGGATATCCTCGCCGCGGGCCGGATCCCCGTCATCTCCACCGTGGCACCGGAAATAGAGGACGACGGGGGGGCCGGCCAGGGTGCCCAGCCAGGGCAGCGTGTCCAGACCACCGGCCAGGTGCTCAACGTCAACGCGGATACAGCCGCTGCCGCTCTGGCCGAGGCATTGGGTGCGTCCAAATTGGTGATCCTCACCGACGTCGAGGGCCTTTACGCCAACTGGCCGGACCGGTCCTCCCTGATTTCTTCACTCACGGCCTCGGAACTGCGTCAACTGCTCCCATCGCTGGAATCGGGCATGATCCCCAAGATGCAGGCGTGCCTGAAGGCAATTGACGGTGGAGTTGAACAGGCGCACATCGTGGACGGCCGGCTCCCGCACTCCATGCTCCTGGAAACATTCACCACGGCGGGCATCGGCACTCAGGTGGTCCCGGACGAGGACGCAGCCAAGGAAACAGACGAGGACGTAACCCTATGAACCAGCCGCACACAGGTACCCACGCCGCCGGAACCCTTGAAAAAACACCCGTCCGAGACCTGGTCGAAGGCAAAGGCCACACCAGCGGTGCCGACTGGCTGGCCCGCTACTCCACCTCCCTGATGGGCGTCTTCGGCACGCCGCAACGTGTGCTGGTGCGCGGGGCCGGCTGCCTGGTCTGGGACGCCGACGGCAAGGAGTACCTGGACTTGCTCGGCGGCATCGCCGTCAACGCACTGGGCCACGCCCACCCGTTCGTGACCTCGGTGATTTCCAGCCAGCTGGCAACGCTGGGGCACGTCTCCAATTTCTTTACCAGCCCCACGCAGATTGCCCTTGCCGAAAAACTGCTGGCACTGAGCAACGCTCCGGCCGGCTCCAAGGTCTTTTTCACCAACTCCGGGACCGAGGCCGTTGAGGCCGCCTTCAAGCTCGCCCGGCGAAACTCCGGGGCGTCCGAAGCCGACGCGAAACAGCGGACGAAGATCGTCGCGTTGGAGGGCGCCTTCCATGGCAGGACCATGGGTGCCCTCGCATTGACTGCCAAGGAAGCCTACCGGGCGCCATTCGAACCGCTGCCCGGCGGTGTTGTGCACGTCCCGTTCGGAGACGTCGACGCCCTCCTGGCTGCGATCGACGACACGACGGCGGCAGTGTTCCTCGAGCCGATCCAGGGCGAAGCCGGGGTCCGGCCGTTGCCCGCGGGTTATCTCAGGGCCGCGCGTGAGGCGACCACCAAGGCGGGTGCGCTGCTGATCCTCGATGAGGTCCAGACCGGAATCGGCCGTACCGGCAAATGGCTTGCCAGTGAGGACGCGGGGATCGTTCCCGACGCCGTGACCCTGGCCAAGGGCCTCGGCGGCGGATTCCCTATCGGCGCGCTGGTCACCTTCGGCGGGCAGACGTCGTCGCTGCTGAGTGCAGGCCAGCACGGCACCACCTTCGGCGGTAATCCGGTTGCAACGGCGGCCGCCCTGGCCACGCTGCACGCCCTCGAAAGCCAGCGCGTGCTCGAAAACGTCGAAATTGTGGGGGAACATTTCCGCGCCGGCCTGGCCCGCATTGAAGGCGTGACGGAAGTGCGGGGAGAGGGCCTGCTGATCGGCTTCGATCTGGACGCCGACGTCGCTCCCGCCGTAGTAACCGCCGGCCTTGAGGCGGGGTTCATCGTCAACAGCCCCGGGCCGCGCACGATCCGGCTCGCCCCGCCCCTGGTCCTCACCAAAGACCAGGCCAACACCTTCCTCGCGGCCTTCCCGGCCATCCTCCAAACAGCCAAGGACGCCCAGTGACATCTGCAACTACCCGGCATTTCCTCAAGGACACAGACCTCAGCCCCGCAGAGCAGGCCGAGGTCCTGGAGCTCGCCGTCCGCATGAAGGCCGCACCTTACAGCGTCCAGCCGTACGCCGCTGAAGGGAACGGCCGCAAGACCGTAGCCGTGATCTTCGACAAGACGTCCACCCGCACCCGGGTTTCGTTCGCTACGGGCGTGGCGGACATGGGTGGCAATGCCCTCATCATCAACCCCGGCGAGGCCCAGATCGGCCACAAGGAATCGGCCGAAGACACGGCGAAGGTCCTGGAGCGCATGGTCTCCACCATTGTGTGGCGTACCGGAGCGCATTCGGGGCTGGTGGCCATGGCGGAAAACTCCAAGGTACCGGTCATCAACGCCCTGTGCGACGATTACCACCCGTGCCAGTTGCTCGCCGACCTCCTGACGGTGAAGGAGCACAAGGGCGAGCTCAAGGGCCTGACCATGACCTACCTTGGAGATGCTGCCAACAACATGGCCAACTCGTACCTCCTGGCGGGCGTGACCGCGGGAATGCACGTCCGCATCGCCGGCCCGGAAGGCTACCTGCCGGCCGCCGAGATCGTGTCCGCCGCCGAGGAACGCGCTGCCCTGACCGGCGGCTCGGTGCTGGTCACCACGGACGCGGCCGAGGCGCTCAAAGGTGCCGACGTCGTGGCCACCGACACCTGGGTTTCCATGGGCCAGGAATCGGAGAAGGAGGCCCGGATGCAGCTTTTCAGGGACTACTCCGTCGACGAGGCGGCAATGGCACACGCGGCGGACGACGCCGTCGTGCTTCACTGCCTGCCCGCGTACCGGGGCTATGAGATTTCGGCCGGCGTCATCGACGGCCCGCAGTCGATCGTCTGGGACGAGGCCGAGAACCGGCTGCATGCCCAGAAGGCGCTCATGGCCTGGCTCATGCACCGCTCCGGCCTGGCATTCGTGGACGGGCTTTCTCCCGTCGAAGGCACCGGGGAGAGCACGTTCTAGTGTCCGTTTCGCCGGCGTCGCCGGGGTCAGCCCCGGCCACCAAAACAGCCCGCCAGGCGCGGATCACCGCCATCCTGACCGGGGAATCGGTGCGTTCCCAGGCGGAGCTTGCGGCTCTGCTGGCGGACGACGGCGTCTTGGTCACCCAGGCGACGCTATCGCGGGACCTCGTGGAACTCGGTGCCGTCCGCGTGCGCGGCAAGGAAGGCGTCCTCGTCTACGCTGTTCCGGGTGAAGGCGGCGAACGTGCGGCCAAGAGCGGCGTGAGCCAGGAAATCCTGGACGCCAGGCTTGCCCGGCTGTGCAGCGAACTCCTGGTCACGGCGGAGGCCTCGGCCAACATTGCTGTGCTCCGGACGCCGCCAGGAGCGGCCAACTTCCTGGCGCTGGCCATCGACCACTCGGTGATGCCCTCCATCCTGGGTACCATCGCCGGGGACGACACCGTGCTGCTGGTCTCCCGCGATCCGCAGGGCGGGCAGGACCTCGCCGCCCGGTTCCTGCAGTTGGCAGAAGAAGCCGGCGGCCAATAAAAGTCCGGCCGGTGTGTGACAGGCTTTCTATAGAAGAGTTTCCCGTGGGAATTTTCGTCAAGGATTTTCCAGACAAACAAGTACCAACCAAAACAAGAGGAGCATTTCCGTGACTGAGCGTATTGTTCTGGCCTACTCCGGTGGCCTGGATACTTCCGTAGCCATCGGGTGGATCGGTGAAGCAACCGGCGCCGAGGTCATCGCCGTGGCCGTCGACGTCGGGCAGGGCGGCGAGTCGCTGGAGACAATCCGCCAGCGCGCCCTTGGCTGCGGCGCCGTTGAAGCCTACGTGGCTGATGCCAGCGATGAGTTCGCCAACGAGTACTGCGTCCCCACGCTGAAGGCCAACGCCCTCTACCAGGGGCACTACCCGCTGGTTTCCGCCATCTCCCGCCCCGTCATCGTCAAGCACCTGGTCAAGGCAGCCCGCGAATTCGGCGCCACCACCGTGGCCCACGGCTGCACCGGCAAGGGCAACGACCAGGTCCGCTTTGAAGTGGGCATCCAGACCCTGGGCCCGGACCTGAAGTGCATCGCGCCGGTCCGCGACCTCGCCCTGACCCGTGACAAGGCCATCGCCTTCGCCGAGGAAAAGGGACTGCCGATCGAGACCACCAAGAAGAACCCGTACTCGATCGACCAGAACGTCTGGGGACGCGCCGTCGAAACCGGCTACCTCGAGGACATCTGGAACGGCCCCACCAAGGACATCTACGACTACACCGCCACCCCGGAGTTCCCGCCGGCACCGGACGAGGTCACCATCTCCTTCGAAGCCGGCGTACCGGTAGCAATCGACGGCGTCAAGGTCACCCCGCTGCAGGCCATCAAGGAACTCAACCGCCGTGCCGGTGCCCAGGGCGTGGGCCGGATTGACGTCGTCGAAGACCGGCTCGTGGGCATCAAGTCCCGCGAAATCTACGAGGCCCCCGGCGCCATGGCACTGATCACCGCCCACAAGCACCTCGAGGACATCACCATCGAGCGCGAGCAGGCCCGCTTCAAGGCCACCGTCGGCCAGCGCTGGGCCGAACTGGTCTACGACGGCCAGTGGTTCTCTCCGCTCAAGCGTTCCCTGGATGCCTTTATCGAGGACACCCAGAAGTACGTCTCCGGC
This sequence comes from Arthrobacter sp. ISL-48, assembly GCF_018613805.1. Lineage (GTDB taxonomy): Bacteria > Actinomycetota > Actinomycetes > Actinomycetales > Micrococcaceae > Arthrobacter. Next base: position 9,416 of record NZ_JAGGPL010000001.1, on the reverse strand, counting down.
GACATCCGCATGGTGCTGCACGGCGGTCAGGCGATCGTGAACGGACGCCGTTCCGACACCTCGCTGTACGACTTCGACCTCGCCACCTACGACACCGGCGATACCTTCGACCAGTCGCAGGCCAAGGGCTTCATCGAGCTGTGGGGCATGTCCGCCAAGGTCGCCGCCGGCCGCGACATCCGGGTCGCAGGTCAGTAAGTGGTATCGGCAACCAACGAAGGGGCTCTCTGGGGCGCCCGCTTTGCCGGCGGCCCGGCAGATGCCCTCGCCGCCCTCAGCAAGTCCACGCACTTCGACTGGCGCCTGGCCCGCTACGACATCGCCGGTTCCGTGGCGCATGCCCGGGTGTTGCACAAGGCCGGGCTGCTCGATGACGGCGAGCTGGAGGGCATGCTCGCGGCCCTGGCGCAGCTGGACCAGGACGTTGCCTCCGGCACCTACACCGCCGCAGAGTCCGACGAGGACGTGCACGGTTCGCTGGAGCGCGGCCTCATCGAGCGCGCCGGGACCCAGTTGGGCGGCAAGCTCCGGGCTGGACGCTCGCGCAACGACCAGATAGCAACCCTCGGACGCATGTTCCTGCGCGACCACGCCCGGATCATTGCCCGCGGCGTACTGGCCACCATCGATTCCCTCGTGGAGCAGGCCAAGGCGCACCAGGGCGTGGCCATGCCCGGCCGGACCCACCTGCAGCACGCCCAGCCGGTCCTGCTGAGCCACCACCTCCTGGCCCACGCCTGGCCGCTGCTGCGCGATGTGCAGCGGCTCCAGGACTGGGACAAGCGCGCCGGTGTTTCGCCCTACGGGTCCGGTGCACTGGCAGGCTCTTCGCTGGGGTTGGACCCGGAGGCGGTCGCGGCGGACCTCGGCTTCTTCTCGGCAACCCACAACTCGATCGACGGCACAGCCTCACGCGATGTCTTCGCCGAATTCGCCTGGGTTACGGCCATGATCGGGGTGGACCTGTCCAGGGTCTCCGAAGAGATCATCCTGTGGGCCACCAAGGAGTTCTCCTTTGTGACCCTGCACGATTCCTACTCCACAGGATCGTCCATCATGCCCCAGAAGAAGAACCCGGACGTGGCGGAACTGGCACGCGGAAAGGCAGGGCGCCTGATCGGAAACCTCACGGGGCTCCTGGCCACGCTCAAGGGCCTGCCGCTCGCGTACAACCGCGACCTGCAGGAGGACAAGGAACCGGTCTTCGACGCCGCCGACACCCTGGAGCTGCTGCTCCCGGCCGTTTCCGGCATGATCGCCACCCTGAAGTTCAACACCGAGCGGATGGAGTCGCTGGCTCCCCAGGGGTTCGCGCTGGCGACGGATATCGCCGAATGGCTCGTCCGTCAGGGCGTTCCGTTCCGCGAGGCCCATGAGCTTTCCGGTGCCGCGGTCAAGCAGGCCGAAAGCCGCGGCGTCGAACTCTGGGACCTGACCGACAGCGAATTTGCCGCCATCTCGGAGCACCTGACGCCGGAGGTCCGCTCGGTCCTCAGCACTCAGGGTTCGCTCAACAGCCGCAACTCCCAAGGCGGCACCGCTCCGGCCGCCGTCGACCGCCAACTGCTGGCCCTCGAAAGCGAGCTCGCGGGCGTGCGGGAGTACGCCGGCTGACAACCGCACGCTCTCTCAGTTCTTGCATCATTTTGGCCAACGCTCTCTCACTTTCCTCAAGAATGTGAGAGAGCGTTGGCCATATTCGTGCAATATGTGAGAGAGCGTTGGGCGTTTGCCGCCAAACCCTACCGACTGCCCTTGACGACGCCTCGCCCCGAGAGACAACTCCGTTAGGATGAGCGCCATGACAGCTCCTACACCGGACTCCCTGCTGGCCGAACTGCACAAAGCCGCCGACGTCGCGGCTTCCACCGCCGTGAAGCTCACCGACGCGGATATCACCGCACCGTCTGCCCTGCCCGGCTGGAGCCGCGGTCACGTCCTGGCGCACATCACCGGGATTTGCAACGCCATGGCCAGGCAGCTGGAGTACGCGGGCCGCGGTGAGGCCGTTGAGCTGTACGACGGCGGCCAGGAAGGGCGCAACAAGGCGATCGACGCAGCGGCGGGCCATGACGCTGCTACGCACCGGGGAGACCTTCAGGCAGCCCTTGACCGGGTGTTGAAGGCGTTTGATTCCGTGAAGGCCCCCGTAACCGCCGGCTCGGAATCAGGGGCAGGTGCCACCTGGCAGACTCCCATCTCTTACCGAGGGGGAGTAGTGCTCGACGGCGGCCTGGCCCTCTGGCGCGAACTCGTGATCCATACCTCAGACCTGGGCGCCGGGCATGGACCTGAGACCTGGAACAGGCAGTTTTGTGAGCACCTGTTCGACTTCCTGTCAGCAAGGGTGCCCGGCGCCCACAAGCTGGTGCTGCAGCCTCTTGGCCTCCCTCCCGTCAGCATAGGAAGCGGCGGCCGTTCGATAGTGGTCAGCGGCATGATCACGGACATTGCGGCGTGGCTGGCTGGCCGCGAACCGTCCCTCGGAAGCCTGCGGGCCTCAGCAGCTGCCGACGATGTGGACCTCCCGGAGCTGCTGCCGTGGCCCTCCGGGGTCCCCTCTGCGAAATAGCGGAGCCTCGAAAGAGCCGAGCCAGCCAGGGCTCAGCCGGCCTCCCTGGCCAGCAGGCTCTCCTTGATGGCTACTCCCCAGCGGAAGCCGCCCAGTGTGCCGTCAGTGCGGATGACTCGGTGGCAGGGCACAAACAGGGCGGCGGCGTTGAACGCACAGGCACTGGCGGCGGCCCTGACTGCCTTCGGATTGCCCGACAGGTCGGCGTACTCGGTGTAGGTGACAGGGAACCCGGGCTGGACTGTCCGCAGCATATCCCAGGCATGGGCGCGGAACGGGCCGGACTTCTGCCTCACGGGAACGTTCATCGCAGGCCCGGGATCTCCTGCGTAGAAGGCTTCCACTGCCCGGGAAATGGGACCAAGGTCGGTAACCGCTTCAACTTCACCTGGCCGCAGCCCCGGGTGGATCTGGCCGGTCAACTCTGAGGGATCGGCAGTCCAGCCGGATGCCAGGACTACTCCGTCCTGGGCAAGGATGGTGAACGGGCCATCCGGGGTGGACATCAGTAACAGCTGGGCTTTCATCGCATCACTTTCTCTTGAACAGTTTTCTCAGAACGGGTGGCCCTCAGCGCGGCGGCGCGCCAAAGGTGCATGGTTGCGTAGGACCGCCAGGGACTGACTTCATGGAAGTCGGGTCCGGTAGCTTCGCTTCCCCGATCCGGAGGTAGGCCGAGCGCCCGGATTCCGTTCCGCACGGCGGCATCATTGGCGAGGAAAACATCCGGGGCGCCGAGGACACGCATCGCCACGTACCCCACCGTCCAGGGCCCTACGCCCGGGAGCGGGAGCAGTTTGGCCGTCAGCCCTGGCAGGTCATCGCCATAGCCAAAATCGAGCGTTCCGGCTGCAAGGGCAGAGGCAACGGAGCGGAGGGCGTCAATTCTCCGCTGGGGGCCGCGGAGCAGTAGATATCCGGTTTCCGCAATTTCGGCCGCGGTCGGAAACAGCCTGTCCAGGCCGTCGCCTGGCAGCAGGGCGGCGCTTCCCGCGGCCGAGAGCTGCGTCAACGCCGTCCGTGCGGCCGCTACCGTGATCTGTTGCCCGATCATGGCCCTCACCAGCAACTCCTGCGGATCGAGGGCGCCGGGCATCCTGATCCCTGGGGTCGCGGCCACAGAAGGAGCCAATCGGGTATCCACTGCCAGTGCGTTGTCGATCGCCACAGGATCGGCGTCGAGGTCAAAAAGGCGCCGCACCCGGCTCAGCAGTGCGGGCAGGTCTCGCAGGTCCACCGCGCCGATGGTGAGAGTCAGGGGCCGTCCCGTGGTGCCGGCGTCGTAGTCGATGCTGAAGCGGGCGTCACCGTGCGGGAGCCGGAGGGTGCGGGCATACGACCCCGGCGTTCCGGCCTCTATGCCGGGAATGGCCCTCACAGCAAGGAAGGAAAAGATGCCAGGGTCGAACGGCTCGCGGTACGGCAGGCTCAGCGTCAATGCTGTGGCTGTGGCAGGTTTATGGTGCTTCGCCGTGGCACGCAGCGCGGTGGGGGTCAGTGCGAAGACTTCCACCACGGTCTCGTTGAATTGCCGGACACTGCTGAATCCGGCGGCGAAGGCGATATCGGCCAGCTTCATGGAGGTGGACACCAGCAGCGTGCGGGCTGTCTGGGCCCGGCTGGCGCGGGCAAGAGACAGGGGACCGGCGCCAAGTTCATGGCTCAGGATGCGGTTGAGCTGGCGGGCGGAATACCCGAGCCGTGCCGCGAGGCCCTCCACACCGTCCCGGTTGACCACGCCGTCGTTGATCAGGCGCATTGCCCGGCCGGCAAGGTCCTGGCGGATGTTCCAGGCAGGCGTACCGGGCACCGCTTCGGGGAGGCAGCGTTTGCACGCCCGGTAGCCGGCGTCGTGCGCGGCGGCGGAGGTTTCGTAGAAGGTGACGTTGGCGGCTTTGGGGGTCCTGGCCGGGCAAGAAGGGCGGCAGTAGATGCCGGTTGTCCGGACAGCGGTGTAGAACTGCCCGTCGAAGCGGGTGTCTCGTGCGTCGATTGCACGGTAGCGCTGCCAGAAGTCCATCCCCCTATCCTGCCAGCCGGGGAAGGTGCCTGCTAGCGGAAATCGGACATGGTCGTGGCGGCTTCCGAACACTGCTGGGCAGCTTGGATAGAGTCGGCACATGAACACCAACGTGCTGCCGGGGGAGGCCAGGCTCCGGGAGATCCTGTCCGGCGACGCCCGCGAGGTGGCGCCGCTGCTGCTGGGATCGGTCCTGACCCATGAGTCCCGGGACGGTGTCGTATCCGTCCGGCTCACAGAGGTCGAGGCCTATCTGGGGCCGGAAGACTCGCTGCACCCGGATCCGGGCTCGCACACGTTCCGTGGGCCCACGGCCAGGAATGCGCCAATGTTCGGACCCGCCGGACATCTTTACGTGTACTTCACTTACGGGATGCATCATTGCGCCAATATCGTCTGCGGACCCGACGGCGTAGCGTCCGCGGTCCTGCTGCGGGCTGGAGAAGTGACGGCTGGGCACGAGTTCGCCCGGCGCCGGCGGGCCACGTCGAAGGCCGACACGGACCTGGCCAGCGGCCCGGCGCGGCTGGCCAAGGCGTTAGGACTGACTACTGCCGACAGCGGCAGGGACGCCCTTGCGGGTCCCTTCAGCCTGATGCTGCCACCGGAGCAGACCGGGGGGATCAGCTCGGGGCCCCGGGTCGGCGTCTCCGGCGCCGGCGGGTCGGACCAGTATGCATGGCGTTTCTGGATCACGGGAGATCCCACCGTTTCCCGGTACAAGGCAGCAAAACCTCGAAGGACGAGGTAACAGGTGCGGCAACAGCAACGTGCGTTAACCGAAATGGTTGTAGAATGGACGGTCTGTCTTTTGCGATAGGGGAACGTTTAAATGCTCGACGCCGATTTGGCCCACGAACGGGACTATGTTGCCGGTCTGTATGCGCGGCTTGAAGAGCTCCGCGAGGAAAAGCGCAAGCAGTTGGCGCAGGTCCGCCGGGCCGGTGCCGTGGGCACCATGCAGAATGTTTCCGAGCGCGATGCCTTTGCTGCGCTTTATGAGGACCGCCTGGCGCAGCTTGATGCCGTGGATGACCGTTTGGTCTTCGGACGGCTTGATCTTGATTCCGGCGAGGCCCAATACATCGGCCGCATAGGCCTGACCACCGAGGACCTGCAGCGGCTCATGGTGGACTGGCGCGCGCCTGAAGCCGGCCACTTCTACCAGGCAACGGCGTTCGACCGGCAGGGCGTGCGGCGCCGGCGGCACCTGATTCTCCAGGGACGAGAGGTCAAGGCCATCGAGGACGATGTCCTGGATGCCGGGATGCTGGCGGACAACGCATCGCTGCAGGGCGAGGGTGCACTGCTCGCCGCATTGGACTCCAAGCGGACCGGCCGGATGTCGGACATCGTCGGCACCATCCAGTCCGAACAGGACCGCATCATCCGGTCCTCCATCTCCGGCGCCGTAGTGGTTCAGGGCGGCCCAGGCACGGGCAAAACCGCCGTAGCGCTCCACCGTGCCGCTTACCTGCTTTATACCCACCGGGACCGGCTCAAGACCGCAGGGGTACTGCTGGTGGGGCCGTCGTCGTCGTTCATGAAGTACATCGAGCGTGTCCTGCCCTCGCTCGGCGAAACCGGAGTGGTGATGGCGAGCCTTGGACGGCTCATGCCCGGTATCAACGCTGTGGCCGAGCCCGAGGCTGACGTCGCAGCCATCAAGGGAAGGCTGGACATGGCCGGGGTGGTGGCCAACGCGGTGGCAAACCGGCAGCGGATTCCCGCCGAGGACCGCTTCCTGGAAGTTGACGGCCGCAGGCTGGTACTGACACCTCGCCAGGTCCGCCGGGCCCGCGAGCGTGCCCGTTCCACGGGCAAGCCGCACAACGAGGCACGCCTGACCTTCGTCAAGATCCTGCTGCGCGAACTGACGGAGCAGATGACGGACCTTGTGGAAGCCGGCAGCATCGGAAACAACGCAGACCGCTCCTACCTGGCCGAGGACGTCCGCACTGCCCGGGACGTGCGGATCGCGCTCAACCTGTGCTGGATGCCCATGACTCCGGAGAAGCTGATCACCGAACTCCTGAGCAAGCCCGCCGTGCTCGAAGCCTGCACGCCGCACTTGACCGCCGCCGAACGTGCCTTGCTGCTTCGCCCCGCCGATGCGCCCTGGACGGAGTCTGATGTGCCGCTGCTTGACGAAGCGGCCGAACTGCTTGGCGAGCTGGACCCGGCTGCAGGCCGTGGACTCGCGCAGCAGGAACACGATCGCGCCCGCGACCTCGCCAACGCCAAGCAGACGCTGGTGAACATGGAGACGGCGGGCGTGGACGTGCTGGTGTCCGCCGAGGAGCTGGTGGACCAGAACCAGGAGCGCGAGGCGAGGCTGACGGCCGCGGAGCGCGCCACCAGCGACAGGGCCTGGGCTTTCGGCCACATCGTGGTGGATGAGGCTCAGGAGCTCTCACCCATGCAGTGGCGCCTTTTGGTCCGTCGCTGCCCGCTGAAGTCCTTTACCATCGTGGGCGACATCGCCCAGACCAGCTCCGTTGCCGGCGCCAACTCCTGGCAAGGAGCACTTGGCCCGATGTTTGGCGACCGCTGGCAGCTTGAGGAGCTGACGGTCAATTACCGCACGCCTTCCCAGATCGCCGAAGCTGCGGCACGGATGGCGAATGCGGCCGGCCTGGTGGTTTCCGCGCCGAAGGCCGTCAGGGAAGGGCGCTGGTCGCCCTTTATCGACAGGGTTGATGCAGGCAAGGTGGTCAGCCGCCTGGTTGAGGTTCTGCCTGAGGAGCTGGAGGCGCTCGACGGCGGCCTCCTTGCGGTCATCGCCGACGGTTATCTGCTGCCCGAAGCCACAGCAGCCCTGCGCGCCATCTACGGCAGGCGAATTGGCAACGGCGCCGGAAGCTATGAACAAGACATCGTGGTCATCAGTCCCCGCGAAGCCAAGGGCCTGGAGTTCGACGGCGTCGTGGTGCTGGAACCGTCCATGATGCTCAACCACGAGCACGGCCGGGTGGGGGACCTGTACGTCGCCATGACCCGTCCCACGCAGCGGCTTCGGCTGATTGCGGCGGAGGGCGTACCGGCCGGTATCGAACGCTGAGCCGGTGGGCGGGCGACCCTTTGCCGGGGCCGTCGTCCTGGCCTTGCACTCCATCCGGTGCCCGACGCCGACAGTTCGGCGCCGGGTCCCGGCAATCCTGCTAACTTAGAAGTCGTGTCAGAACTCAACGATCTCGAATCCCAGCAGAACGACCCCTCCTTTGCCAACGTCTGGCAGGAGCTGAAATGGCGCGGTCTGGTCCACGTCTCCACTGACGAAGCGGAACTGGAAAAGCTCCTCGCCGGCGACCCGGTCACCTATTACTGCGGCTTCGACCCCACGGCGCCCAGCCTGCACTTGGGGAATCTCGTTCAGTTGCTGCTCATGCGGCGGCTGCAGCTTGCCGGGCACAAGCCACTGGGCTTGGTAGGCGGTTCCACCGGCTTGATCGGTGACCCGCGACCAACGGCCGAGCGCACCCTGAACACCAAGGACACTGTGACCGAGTGGGTGGGTTACCTGCAGGCGCAGGTCCGACGGTTCCTGAGCTTCGAGGGTGCCAACGCCGCACAGCTGGTCAACAACCTCGACTGGACTGCACCGTTGAGTGCCATCGATTTCCTCCGTGACATCGGAAAGCACTACCGGGTAGGAACCATGCTCCGTAAGGATGCTGTTGCCTCCCGGCTCAACTCCGAGGAAGGCATCAGCTACACGGAGTTCAGCTACCAGATCCTGCAGGGCCTGGACTACCTCCAGCTTTTCCGCGACTACGGGTGTGTCCTGCAGACCGGCGGATCAGACCAGTGGGGCAATCTCACGAGCGGCACCGAGCTGATCCGCAAGGTCGAGGGTAAGAGCGTCCATGCCCTGGGAACACCGTTGATCACCAACTCTGATGGCACCAAGTTCGGCAAGAGTGAAGGCAACGCGGTCTGGCTTGATGCCGGCATGTGCAGCCCTTACGCCTTCTACCAGTACTGGCTCAACACCGCGGATGCCGACGTCGTGGACCGGCTCAAGGTCTTTACGTTCCTGAGCCGCGCCGAGATCGAAGCATTTGGTGCAGCTGTGGCAGAGCGTCCGTTCGTACGGGAAGGGCAACGGAAGCTCGCTTTCGAAGTGACCTCGCTCGTCCATGGTGTGGAGGCAACGGAGAAGGTCATCGCCGCGTCGGCAGCGCTCTTCGGATACGGCGACCTGTCGGCCCTGGACAAGCAGACTCTTGAAGCGGCCACCTCGGAGCTCCCATCAGCTACCGTCCAGGTGGATGGCCTCGGGATTATTGACTTGCTCGTCGCCTCAGGCCTCTCGGAGAGCAAGTCGGCCGCCCGGCGCACCGTCGGCGAAGGCGGAGCCTATGTGAACAACGAAAAGGTGTCCGACCCCGAAGCGGTTATCTCCGAATCCGAGCTGCTGCACGGCCAGTACCTGCTTCTGCGGCGGGGCAAAAAGAACCTTGCAACTGTCGAAGTCCTGGTCCCGTAGCGGTCCTAAGACCTGATTACACGCTCTTCCTCGGCCGATTTGCACGGCCGAGGGGGAGCGTGTAATGTTTTCTGAGTCGCCGCCGCTGAGTGGCGACAAACCCCCTCACTTGAGAAGCAATTCTTCATGTGCACAGCACGGAATTGAAGAACTGCTTCACTTTTTGATGGGCGGAATCGTTCCACAGAGTGAATATCGGGAAAATAACCCGGATTTGCAAAGTGAATATGAATGAAATAAGCTAGAAACATCGCAGCGAAGAAATACGAAACAAAAGAATTCATTGAAATGAATTGTTTCGAGAATTATTCGAATGTGTCTGTTGTTTGAGAACT
>NZ_JAGGPL010000018.1 GCF_018613805.1 Arthrobacter sp. ISL-48 | reverse complement strand
GCAACTTTTCAAACTTACCCGGTTTCCAGCCCCGTTGCAAATCCATCTCTCAGGACCTGCACCGGTCAGAAACCCGTTCTTCACCCGAACTGAAGCACTCTAAAGAGCTACCAGAATCTGGTGTTGAATTGGGGGTTTGGCCGCCCGCGGAAACCAGCTCTTCGCTGTCTCCCTCGCGGCGACTTAGAAAACATTACACCCACTCTGCCCCCACCGCAAATCCCCTCAACGCCGGTCGGAATCCCCGCCGTTTCGGGGCTGGAGGCGTCATCCGCACCCAGGACCGCGTGCCGCCGTCGTGATCCTGTTCTGTGGGCTGCAGCACATCAGACACGTGCCGGCACAGTTGGTCGTTAATGCACAGAAGGGCCGGCAACCTGATGGTTGCCGGCCCTTCTCAAGCAGCTGGAATCAGCGGTGCTGGATTACCAGGAAGACTTGGTGATGCCCGGGAGCTCACCGCGGTGAGCCATGTCGCGGAAGCGAACACGGGAGATACCGAACTTCTGGAAGGTTCCGCGGGGACGGCCGTCGATGATGTCGCGGTTACGCAGACGGATCGGGGACGCGTTGCGGGGCAGCTTCTGCAGGCCGAGGCGTGCAGCTTCGCGTGCTTCGTCGGTGGCGTTTGCGTCGACGAGGGTCTTCTTCAGTTCGAGGCGCTTTGCAGCGTAACGCTCAACGATGACCTTGCGCTGCTCGTTGCGAGCAATCTTGGACTTCTTAGCCATGGTTTAGCGCTCCTCTCGGAATTCGACGTGCTGGCGGATCTTGGGATCGTACTTCTTCAGAACCATGCGGTCCGGGTCGTTACGACGGTTCTTGCGGGTTACGTAGGTGTAACCCGTGCCCGCAGTCGACTTGAGCTTGATGATCGGACGTACGTCCTTGTCCTTAGCCATTAGAGCTTCACTCCCCGAGCAAGGATGGAGGCGACGACAACGTCAATGCCGCGTACGTCGATGGTCTTGATGCCCTTTGCAGAAACCTGCAGCGTGACATTACGGCGCAGGGACGGAACCCAGTAGCGCTTCTTCTGGATGTTCGGATCGAACCGGCGCTTGTTGCGGCGGTGCGAGTGCGAAATGCTGTGCCCAAAGCCCGGCTCGGCTCCGGTCACTTGGCAGTGTGCTGCCATGACTTCTCCTCAAAAATTGAAAGTAATGATCCGCATATCTGCTGCTGGATCATGCGTCCAAGTGCGACCCAAAGTGATCAGGGTGAACGGTTAGTCACGCAACTTGAGCCCCTAACTACCGGCTACCCTGGAGAAAATTACCGGGCCACCGGAGCAATTGCGCACGCTCCGCGCACTTAGCGCCTACCAAGTCTACGAGTTCGGGCAATTAAAGACCAATCCGGCCTCTGATGGTGTATACGGGTCTTGCTCCGCCTCTCCCGAAGTCACAGCGTGTGCACCGGTCGTTTCACAGGAGAATGAAAGCTTCACGGCGCACCTTTGAAGCATGAAGACACAGCTCCTGCCGGCACCCCCGGCTGATAGCCGCTCCGGCCGTCCGGAGCTTCGTACAGGTCCACGGGGCCCCTCCGGGTCCCAATACTTTGTGGCACAGCACCGCCGACGGCGGCTCCGCGCTGATGCCCTGACTGTCACGGCCTGGAGCTCAGTGGCCGCCGCCGTCGCGCTGTGGCTGGCCGACGGCGGCGCAACAGTGATCGATTCGGCCGGCTCCGCGTTGACCGCCTTGGGGATCGTTGCCGGTTTGACGGGGATGGACCTGGTCCTGCTTATGCTGCTCCTGGTAGCCCGAATCCCGCTGATCGACCAGACCATCGGGCACGACCGAGCCCTGGAGTTCCACGGCAAACTCGGTAAACCCTCGCTCTATCTCCTGCTGGCCCACGGCCTCCTGATTGCGGTGGGTTATGGAATGGCTGAGGGGCTGGACCCCATCAGCGAATCGGTTGCCTTGTGGGTCCAGGTGCCTGATATGTGGTTGGCCTTCATTTCGATGGCCCTGTTCATCGCAGTAGTGGTCACGTCCCTGGCGGCTGTCCGCCGTCGTTTTCCGTACGAATTCTGGTACGCCGTGCACCTGCTGACGTATGCCGCCGTCGGCACGTCGATCCCGCACCAGTTCAGCGTAGGCGCGCTCTTCGCCGAAGGTACGTGGCAACGCTGGTACTGGATGGCCATCTGCATCGCCACGGGGACGGCCCTGCTCTACTACCGCGTACTGCAGCCGGTCCTGGCCACTTCCCGGCACCAACTCACGGTCAGTCGGGTTCAAACCGTGGCCCGTGACGTTGTAAACATCGAGATGACGGGGCGTCAGCTCAATCGGCTTACCGGCTCCGGCGGCAGGTTCTTCGTCTGGCGGTTCCTCGCTCCCGGGCTCTGGTGGCATCCGCACCCTTTCAGTCTGTCGTCCGAGCCCCGGGTGCCGGGCACCAATGGCGAGGGCTCGCTGCGGATCACGGTCCGCAACCTGGGCCGAGGCTCGTCACAGCTTCTCCGGCTGCGGCCCGGCACGAAGGTTGCCGTGGAAGGACCCTACGGACTCTTCGGCACGGCAGCGCGGAGCCGGGAGAAGGTGGTCATGATCGGTGCCGGAATCGGGATCACTCCCCTGCGTGCCCTGCTCGAAAGGACTCCGTTTACTCCCGGGAACGCCACTGTCCTGCTGCGCGGACACAGTGAACAGGAGCTGTACCTCAGCTCCGAAATCCTGGAAATCTGCCGAAGCCGCGGCGTCAGGCTCTTCCACCTCACAGGTCCCCGCGCCGAGCGGAGTCCCCACAGCTGGTTGCCCGAGGACGCGGTCCGCAACGGGCACAACCTCGCGGCCTATGCCCCGGACATCGCGGATTCGGACGTGTATATCTGTGGTCCCGCAGCCTGGGCCCGCAGCGTCATCGCCGATGCCGGCAGGGCGGGCGTTCGGCCGGAACAGATCCATCACGAAAGGTTTGACTGGTGAAGGCACGGGGAGCAGTTTCAGCAGCGCTGGCATCAGCCGGCATCCTCCTTGCAGGCTGGCAGGCCGGCGCCCAGGTGGCTGAGATCCGCAGATCAGTAGTTGCAACATCCGCCGGAACCAACGCCGGCACGACATCCGGGGGCGCGACTTCCGGCCCCGGAAGCGCAAGCTCCGGTTCCTCAGATTCCGCAGCGGCGGCTGAGTCGTCCGGATCGTCGGGAGCCGGTGCGGCAGCAGCTGGCGGCGGAACCTATGCGGGTGCCGCTGTCCAGACGAGGTTTGGAACCGTCCAGGTCCAGATCACGGTGAAAAGCGGCGTGATCACCGATGTGACGGCACTCCACCTCACCGACGACGACCGCAAGTCCGTCCAGATCAGCAATCGGGCGGCCCCGCTGCTGCGGAGTGAAGTACTGGCAGCCCAGTCCGCGAATGTCCAGACCATCAGCGGCGCCACCGTCACCAGCGATGGGTATCTCACGTCCCTCCAGGCAGCCATCGATGCCGCAAACCTCTGAGAGCCAGGTGGCAATGACATGCCGGGAAGCCATGAAGGCCAGGACGTTCCAGTGCATGGGCACGGTCATGAGCCTGACCTTTCCAAGCGGTCCGGCTGCGGAAGGGCACCCATCCGATGACGAGATCGCAGCTGCCGCCGCCGTCGTCGAACGTCTTTTCCTGGACCTGGACCAAACGTTCAGCCTGTACCGGCCTGATTCGGAAGCGAGCCGGCTCGCCCGCGGTGAGCTAGCGCTCCGGAATGTGTCAGCCGGCATGCGCGAGCGGTATGAGGAGGCGCTTGACTGGCGGCACCGCACCGAAGGTGCATTCACTCCAGAAAGGTCCGACGGCGTGCTGGATCTTTCCGGTCTGATCAAGGGCCACGCGATCCGTGAGGCGGGGACTTCGCTGCTCGCGCTGGGCAGGCATGACTGGTGCCTGAACGGCGGCGGCGACGTGCTGGTCACAGGGTCGCCCAAGCATGGAATCGATGAGCCGTGGCAGGCCGGGATCGTTGATCCCGAGGACCGCGGCACCCTGGTGGCCGCATATCCCCTCGGCGCGGGAAGAAAGCACGCGGCGCTGGCCACATCGGGTTCCGCTGAACGAGGCGACCACATCTGGGGGCAGCCAGGCGCAGCCCGGGCTTTTATCCAAGTCTCCGTCGCGGCAGCAGACATCGTGACCGCGGACGTCCTGGCCACGGCGATTGTGGCCGGCGGTGCGCCAATGCTGGACCGTGCGACGGACTGCTGGGATATTTCCGTGCTTGCAGTCGCGGCAGACGGGCAGCTGCTGGCGACGCCTGGTTTCCGCCGCTAAGGACGGGTCAGCTGGGCGTATTTCGGTGTGAGGCCGTCCCCGGAGGACTTGCCGGTCAGTCTACGGACCACCCACGGGGCGGCGAAATCGCGGACCCAGTGTGCGTTGGCGCGGATGGCTTCGGTCCGGCTCAGCTCAGGGACCGGCGTCATGGGCGGGACCTCGATCGAGTGATTGTGTTCCAGGACCGTCAGCACACGCTTTGCCATGTTGGCATGCCCGGCGGCGGACATGTGCATCCGGTCCTGCGCCCACATCCCCCAGTCGTAGTATTCGCTGAAGCGCCAGTAGTCCACCAGCAGAGCGCCGTGATCGCCCGCGATGCCGCGGACGAGCTCGTTGTAGATGGCGGTGCGGCCACGGGTGGTGCTGAAAATTTTGGAACCCCGGGAGTCAAAACCGGTGAACATCACCACCGTGGCGCCGGTGGCGCTCAACTTCCGGATGCCGGCGTCGTACTCCACCAGCAGGTCATCGATGTCGATCTTGGGGCGCAGAATGTCGTTGGCTCCTGCATATATGGTCACCAGGGTGGGTTTAAGCTCGACGGCGGCGTCCACCTGCTCTGCCATGATCTGGCGGAGTTTCCTACCGCGGATCGCGAGGTTGGCGTAGCCGAAGCCCGGATCTGCAGCGCCCAGCTGCTCCGCTACCCGGTCTGCCCAGCCACGAACGCCGTTGGGGCGCGCCGGGTCGTCATCGCCGACGCCTTCCGTGAAAGAGTCACCGAGGGCTACGTAGCGGGCCGAAAAATCCATAGCGCCAGTGTGTCATCAGTTGCTGGGAGCAACCAAGTGTGGGCGCGGCGCCGGTCAGGGACGGCACCCGGGCTACGGCTGGTTTTCGCGCAGGATCCAATGATCATCATCGAGCCGGGCCACAATCTTCTCCCCGATCCGGGCCAGGTCAGCGACGTCACGAGCCGTCAGTGCGTCCAGGAACTTGGTGCGGACCGCTTCCACGTGCCCCGGTACGAGGGCCACCAAAGTCGCCATGCCGGCGTCGGACAGGTGGGCCGAGGTGACCCGTGCATCGCCCGGATGCGGCCGCCGTTCCAGCCAGCCGCGCTTTTCCAGCTTCGTGACCACATGCGACAGCCGGGACAGTGAGGAACTCGTGCGGGCGGCAAGTTCACTCAAGGGAAGAAAGCGACCTTCCGCCTCCGACAGCATGGCCATGACGTTGTAGTCGAACAGCGACACCTTGCCCGCAGCGTGCAGTTGCGTGTCCAGGGCGGCAGGAAGCATGGTGTTGATGCTCAGCAGGGCTAGCCAGGCACGGCGTTCGTCGGCATTGAGCCAGCGCGGTTCGGTCATGCGTACATTCTAGGTTCCTTGCCTCCTTGACAGTTCAAGTGACCTCATATCCTCCCGGTAGGCTGATTGTATGTATGTTGTGTCGCTGAGCTACAAGGTGCCCGAGGACGTAGTGGAGTTCCATCTGGAGGCCCACGTCGACTGGCTAAAGGGTGCTTTTGAGGACGGTGTCTTTGTTGCCGCCGGACGCAAGGTGCCCCGGACCGGTGGATTGCTGCTGTCCAGGGCAGACCGTTCCACGCTGGATGCCAGCCTGGCCAAAGACCCCTTCTACGTGAACGGCGTTGCTGACTTCCAGGTCACCGAGTTCGCGGCCAACAGGGTTGCCCCGGGCTTTGAAAACCTCCTCGACGCCTAACACTCCGCTGCGTTGGCCCGGGATTTTTCCGCCAGCTTTTTCAGCCCACCCTTCTTCGGCACCTTGACCGGTTCGGGCCACCGTGGGCTGAGTGCATCTCCCAGCGTGGTGCCCCTGATCTTGCGGCCGAACAGGGGCAGCACCCAATCGTGGACCCAGCGCCGTTGATGCCTTTCCCATTCCCGCAGGCTCAGCCGGGCCGGCGGGTCCCATTCCTTCGGAACGAACTTGTGCGGTACACCGAGTTGATCCAGCACCTGCCCCGCGAGGTACTTGTGGCCCGCCTTTGACATGTGAAGCCGGTCAGCGTCCCACATCCGCCGGTCATGGAACGCGTCCAGGCACCAGTAGTCCACCAGGACCGCACCGTACTTCACTGCGATCTCGCGCACGCGCTCGTTGTAGCTGGTATTGCGCTTCCTCAGAGGCTCAAGGAGCGCCGAAACCTTGACGTCGAAGCCCGTGAACAGGACCACCGTGGCTCCCGTTCCGGCAAGGCGCGCCACCAGATCTTCGTAAGTTTCCATCAGTGCGGCCACGTCCGTGCCCAAGTCCAGGATGTCGTTCCCGCCGGCATAGAGAGTCACCAGCGTTGGCTCCATGGCCAGCGCCGGTTCAAGTTGCTCGCTGATGATGTGCCTCAACCGCTTACTCCGGATGGCCAGGTTGGCGTACTCCCACCCCGGTCGGGCCTTCGCCAGCTTCTCCGCTACCCGGTCGGCCCAGCCCCGGACCCCGTTGGGCAGGCGCTCATCCCGGTCCCCCACACCCTCGGTGAACGAATCCCCCAAAGCAACGAAAACCCGCCGGCCCTCCCTGACCGGAAGCAAAGGATTAGAACCCATACACACAAAGTAGCCTCCCAAAGAAACGCCGAGGTAAACGGACAGCAACAGAACTGGGGGCCGTTGGTTCTGGCGCACAGCTGGTTCTGACCAGCCTTCGGCCGGCATGCACCAGACATTGCAGATGGATTGGTTCCCGGACGGTTCGGCGACCAAGCCCTCGCAGATGCATGTCGATTGGGTCCGCGTCTACGGGTAAGGCAGGCCGGAGGAATGCCCTACAGCTCCGCTTTCCCCCGTCGCCAGTACCCCATGAACGCAACCTGCTTGCGGTCGATCCCCACGTCCCGCACCAAGTAGCGCCGCATGTCCTTGATAACGCCGGCTTCCCCGGCGATCCAGGCGTAGAAGGGCATGGCACCGGCGGGCATGTCCGGGTTCTTGGTAGCGCCGATCGCCGCAGTGTCCATCCGCGCGGGGGTCTCCCAGAGGATGTCCACATCCACGTTGACCTCCTCGGGCTCGGGGCCCGCGCCGCCGTCGGCCGCTTTGATGCCTACCCAGCCCGGCACCGGAACGGCCAGCCGAACCGCTTCCTGGAGCAGTTCCCCGTGCGGACGTGAGCGTCCGATGGCCGCACCACGGGCAAGCCAGGTGACGTCGACGTCGGCGGCGGTCCTGAGATCCAAGAAGTCAGCGGCCTGCGGAACTTCCAGGAAGGCTTGGCCACTCATATAAGGAGGCAGGCTTTCAAGGATGGCGGAGATGGCGGGGACCGCGGTCTCGTCGCCGGCGAAGAGGACGCGCTGGGCCATCCCGGGCCGCCATTCGATGCCTGAGTAGATCTCGGCAGTGACGCAGTGGGCGGCGCGGCTGTTGGGACCGATGATGGTGATGGCGTCGCCCGGCTTGGCGTTGAGGGCCCAGTTGGCGGCGGGGCCGCCGTTTCCTTCGGAGTCAAAGTGCATCACGAAGTCGACGTCGATCTCCGGGTATACAGAATCCAGGCGTGACTCGCGGACGGTGTAGGTGCGCATGGAGCCCCGGACGGCGGGATCCATGTCCAGCCATTCCCGGTACCAGCCGGCCTGGTCCATCCGGAACGCCGGCAGCGGAAGCTGGCTTCCGTCCTGCGCCAGCGACGGGATCATCAGCTTGATCCGCAGATCCATCGTGTCCCCATGGACGCCGAAGTTGCGCAAGGAATAGCCGCCGAACGTGATCCGGCGGAAGTTTGGGCTCAGTTCCAGGACTGAGGAAACGCTGACCTCGAACGCCAGGGTCATGGGCTCCGTTAATGCGGTCTCGCGGGTCTTCATGAAACAGGCTCCAGTTCGTTGACGACGTCGTTGGCGGGCGTGCGATGGCGGCCGGCGTGATGGCGGCCGATGGGGATGACCAGGGGCGTTCCCGAGACGGGATCGGGAATCACTCGGGACTCGAGGCCGAAGACCTCACGGACCAGGTCCTCAGTGACCACGTCCCCGGGGGCGCCGAGGGCCACAACGGCGCCGCCCTTCATGGCGATAACGTGATCCGCGTAGCGGGCAGCCAGGTTCAGGTCGTGCAGGACGATGGCGACGGTGGTGCCCCGTTCGCGGTTCAGGTCCGTGACCAGGTCCAGGACTTCTATCTGGTGGGCCAGGTCCAGGTAGGTGGTGGGCTCGTCCAGCAGCAGCACCTCCGTTTCTTGGGCGAGCGCCATGGCGATCCAGACGCGCTGTCGCTGACCGCCGGACAGCTCATCCACATTCCGGGCGGCGAGGTCCAGCGTTTCGGTGGCTTGCAGCGCGCGCTGCACCGCGGCGTCGTCGCCCTGGCTCCAACTGCGGAAGAAGCCCTGGTGCGGGTACCGCCCCCGGCCCACCAGGTCCCGGACAGTGATGCCGTCCGGCGCCGCGGGGTGCTGCGGGAGTAGTCCCAGCGTGCGGGCCAACTCGCGGGCCGGACGGGAGTGGATGTCCTTGCCGTCCAGCGTCACTGCTCCCGCTGCGGGCTTGAGGAGCCTGGACAGTCCACGGAGAAGGGTCGATTTTCCGCAGGCGTTGGCGCCCACGATCATGGTCACCTTGCCCTCGGGAATCTCCGCGCTGAGTCCGTCCACCACACAGCGCTGGTCATATTTCAGCGTGAGGTCCCGGGCGTTGAGAACCGCCATCTCAGGCATCCTTTCGGTTGGCCGTGACCAGGAGCCACAGTAGGAAGGGCGCTCCAAGGGCACCGGTGATCACGCCAACAGGCAGCACAGTGCCGTCAAGCAGCAGCGGCGCGATGTTGGCGGCGATGTAGTCCGCCGCCAGGACAATCACAGCACCGACGAACGCCGACGCCGGGAGGCTGGCTTTCCGGGTGAAACGCCGTGCGATGGGGCCGGCAAGGAACGCGACGAACGAAACGGGGCCGGCTGCAGCCGTCGCGACCGCTGCCAAAGCGACGGCGGCAACCACCACAGCGAGGCGGGTGCGCCCGGCCCGGATGCCCAAGCCTGCGGCAGCGTCATCGCCGAGCTCCAGCACACGGAGCGGGCCTGCCAGGGCAACGACAACTGGAATCAGGACCAGGAGGGACAGCGACAGCACGCCGGCGCGCTCCCAATTCGCGGAGTTGAGGGAGCCGTTGAGCCAGACAAGGGCGTCGGCAGCCGTCCGGACGTCCGCGCGGGTCATAAGGAAGCTGACTACGGCATGAAGGGCGGCCGCGATGCCCACACCCGCCAGGATGAGGCGGTTGCCCGCGGCGTTGCCGGCGCTGCCGCCGCCTCCGCGGAGTGAACCTCCGCGGGACACGGCGTAGATGAGGCCGGCAACGGCGAGCGCTCCGCCCAGCGCAGCACCGGAGACAGCAGCGCCGGAGGCCCCGAAGATGACGATGACGGTGACGGCGGCGGCACTCGCGCCGGAGCTGATGCCGATAACATCGGGGCTGGCCAGCGGATTTCGGAGCATGGTCTGGAAGAGGCCACCGGACAGGCCGAATGCCACGCCGATCATGGTGCCGGTCGCGGCCCTCGGCAACCTGTTCTCCATCACGATGAAACTGGCCCCTGGCATCTTTTCGCCGCCGGTGAGGTGGGCGACCAGGATCCTGAAGAAGTCCGGGATGGTCACGGTGTAGCTGCCCAGCAGGACTGAAGCAGCGAAGAGTGCGAGGACGCCGACGGCCAGCAGGGCGGTGCGAACTGGCAGATAATGCCCTCTATCGGCGCTTTTGAGGGCATTATCTGCCAGTTCGCGCGTAGTGGTGGTTGCTGGTGCCGTGGTGGTCACAGGCCGGCTCCCTTCCCGCGCCGGATGAGCCAGACGAAGACGGGCGCGCCAACCAGAGCCGTCATGATGCCGGCCGGGACTTCGCCGGGCAGCAGCACCACCCGCCCGATGATGTCCGCGCCCAGCAGCAAAGCAGGAGCCAGGACCAGGGAGAACGGCAGGATCCAGCGGTAGTCCGGGCCGGTGAGGGAACGCACGGCGTGTGGAATGACCAGGCCTACAAAGCCGATGGGGCCAGCCAGCGCCGTGGCGGAGCCGCACAGCAGCACAACCCCGAGCGCGGTGGCTCCCCTGGCCACGCCCACGCGCTGGCCGAGGCCGCGGGCGATGTCATCGCCCAGGGCCAG
Organism: Arthrobacter sp. ISL-48; assembly: GCF_018613805.1. Taxonomy (GTDB): domain Bacteria; phylum Actinomycetota; class Actinomycetes; order Actinomycetales; family Micrococcaceae; genus Arthrobacter. Next base: position 326,902 of record NZ_JAGGPL010000018.1, on the reverse strand, counting down.
GCTGTTCAGGATCCGGCCGGTGGACAGCAGAATGACCGCACCTACAGCCAGGAACGGCAGACCGGGCAGCACCACCGACCAGTCCCGGCCGGCGATCCCGCCCACCTGCCAGAAACGGAAGCGGTCCAGCGTGTCCTGGCTGGAGACGAGGATGACGTTCATGAGCGAGTAAAGCCCCGCGCTAAGCGCAGCCCCCGCCAAGGCGAGCTTGACCGGCGTCGCCCCTTCCCTGCCGAGGGAGGCCACGAGGTAAACCACGACGGCGGCCCCGGCGGCGCCGATGAACGCGAACCAGATGTAGCCGGTCAGGGAGGAAACGCCGAACACGTAGATCCCACTGACCACGGCCAATGCGGCCCCGGCGTTGACGCCCATGATGCCCGGGTCTGCCAGCGGGTTGCGGGCCACACCCTGCATGGCCGCGCCGGCAAGTCCCAGGGCGCCACCGGCGAGCAGGCCAAGCACTGTTCGCGGAATGCGGGCGTGGACCACCGCATGATCGCCGTTGGCCGGATCAAACTGCATGAGCGCCTGCCACACCGTACCAACCGAGAGGCCCCTGGCGCCGACGGCCAGGGACGCGCCGGTCAGGAGGGCAAGTACGACGACGGCAGCCAGCAGCCAGGCGGCCTGCCTGGTACCGGTTCTCCCGGCCCTTCCCCCGGCGCGAACCATTCCCCCGGCGCGAACTGGCAGATAATGCCCTGTTTTTGCTTTTTTGGGGGCATTATCTGCCAGTTCGCGCGTGGTTGCGGGCGCCGCCGTCGTACCTTCCGTCATGGGACGGTACTTACTTCACAGCGCCGGTGACTGCGTCGGCTGCAGTCGCCAGCTGCGGCAGGAACGTGTCCAGCGACCACGGCAGGCTCAGCGGCGAAGATGCCGAGATGGACAGCGTCAGGGTGTTGTCCGAATCGGCAACCAGCGCACCATTCCGGACTGCCGGGATTTGGCCGAGCAGGGGGTCGGACTTGATGGAGTCGGTGGTTGCGGCGTCCGGTACCCAGGTGACAAAGATGTCGGACTTGAGCTCATTGGCCTTCTCCGCGGACCACGGGATGAAGAATTCCTTGGAGTCCTTGGAGTTGTCCTCCACAACGGGCGCCAGCTTCATGCCTATCTCCGAAAGGAAGCGGGGGCGGTTGTCGTTCGCCGTGTATACGTTGACGCCGTCGGCTGAAGCAGGCTCCAGGTTGCCGTAAATGAAGCTTTTGCCGGCGATTTGCGGGTACTTGGAGACCTTGTCCTTGATGGTGGCCTCAGTGTCAGAGATCAGCTTGGTGGCCTCTGCTTCCTTGCCCAGGGCCTTGCCAATGATGGAGGTGGAATCCTGCCAGGACGTACCGTAGGCCACCTCGGGCTGGGCCACCACGGGCGCGATCTCGCTGAGTTTCTTATAGTCCTCTTCGGTGAGGCCGGAGTAGGCGGCCAGGATGACGTCCGGGGCGAGTTTGGCGATTTCCGTGAAGTTCACGCCGTCTGCTTCGGAGTACTGGGCGGGAGCCTTGGCCGAGCCGAAGCCCGCGCCCAGCTTCTCCAGCGCGGAGTCCTTCCACGGCGTGGAGCCCTGCGCGTTGCCGCCCCATTCATTCTTGGGGACGCCTACGGGAACCACACCAAGGGCGATGGCCACGTCATCATTGACCCAGGAGACGGTGGCCACGCGCTGGGGCTGGCTCTTAATGGTGGTCTGGCCAAAAACGTGCTTGATCGTGACCGGGAACTGCGGGCTGGAGCTTGCGGTGCCCGCGTCCGAGGCCGAGGATACGGGTCCTGTAGAGCAGGCAGTCATGGTGAGCGCCGCTGCGGCCAGGACGGCTGTTGCCTTGCCGGCTGACTTGAACAGCGTGCGGCGTGTGGCACTCGGGCCGGGGAGGAAGGGGGAAGTCACGGAACTCCTTAGGTGAATGATGCGAACCCGAGTAAGGCTAGCCTATCCTTGCAAGGATTACGCAAGGTTTCCGTACCTTAATTGGTTTCTCGTGACGAAGCACACACTCTGTTCCGGGATCTGGACACGGCCACTTCACCTTTGGCAGGATGGCAGGGCCGGTCAGGACCGGCTGAACTTGGATGGAACGAGGGGCAATGAGCACGCAGAGGACCTCCCAGGTCGTCGCTGCCATGGTGAGCGGGGTGGCCGTTCTGGCCTGCTTTGCGCTGGCTAATGCGTCAGCTTCCACGCTCGACGGCAGCCGGCCGTAGCCTTTCCCGACCCGCCTCAGACGCAATGCACAGGGGGTTTCCTTGCTGCGCCCGGAACCGCTGACACTCTTGCCGTCCCCGGTGCAGGGGAATCCGACATCTTCGAGAAAGTTCAGCCATGCAGCAAATTACTTCCCAGCAGATCCGTTCCTCCTTCGTCAACGCCAGCCGGTCCGATGCCGCCAAGCTCAACCTGCCCAAAGATTTCGCCACCCTGGACTGGGACACGCTGGACTTCCTGGGCTGGCGTGACGACAAAATGCCGCTGCGCGGCTATCTGGTGGTCCCGGGGCCCAAAGGCCTGACCGGGATCATGCTCCGTGCGCCGGACGGCGGCGCCAAGAAAAACCGTTCAGTGCTGTGCGAGCTGTGCCGGGACGTTTTCTCCAAAGAGGATGTGGTGCTGTGGGTCGCCAAGCGGGCCGGGCAGTCCGGACGCGACGGCAACACCGTGGGCACCCTAATCTGCGCCGACTTCCTGTGCTGTGGAAACGTCCGCAAAGAACCGCCCGCGAATGAAATCAACCCCGACCCGGCCGCCGTCGTGCTCCGGCAGATCGACGGGCTGCAGGCCCGGACGGCCCAGTTCGTTGACCGGGTCCGGTCCCGCTGACCTCGCCCTGTGTGGCGCTCCCTCACAGCTAACGTGAGGGAGCGTCCGGGCAAAACCCACCAAAGGTGAGAGAGCGTCCGGGGGGAAGGTAGTCAGCGGAGGACGATATCCACGGGGTTCGCCTCGGACCGCCAGGCTCCTTCAGCTCCCGGCGTGCGCCGGATCACCGGGGCCGTGAGCACGCCCGAGCGGTTGGTGCGCTTGTCCCGCAGGATCTCCGTAACGGATCCGAGGTGTCTGGAAAGGTCAATCACGTTTTCCGGCGCAGCGAGGAGCAACTGGAACCCAAACTCGTGCAGCGCCTTAATACCGGCGCCGGCAAACTCCTCGGACGCCAGCACAAAAGCCTCGTCCATCATCACGGTGCCATAGGTGGTGAAGCCCTGCTCGGCAATGCCCAGCTGGTAGCTCAGCGCCGCGGCCATGATGAACGCCGTGAAACGCTGCCGCTCGCCGCCGGACATGGAACCGGTGTCAGCGTGCATGTAGACGTCGGTCTTCCTGCCGCCCTTTTTGCCCGAAAGCGCCCCCTGAACTTCGCGGTGCTCCTTGCACTGGATGAACAGATGTCCGCGGACATCCAGCACCTCCGCCCGCCAGCGCCGGTCCTCCGGCGTCTGGGAGCCGAGCCGTTTCACCAGCGTTTCCAGGGATTTGTACCGGGTGGTCAGCTCGGCGTCGTCGTCGGGACCGGCCGCTTCGGAACCGGAAGCCGCGCGGGGCGGCCGGGCATGCCGGGCCTTCAGCGCGTTCTGGATGGCGTCCTTGAACTGCTTGGCGGTGGCCGGCAGCGTCTGCTTGATGTCCAGTTCCAGGAAGCTGCCCTCATGGAAGTTGACCTGGGAGAGGATGCCGTTGAGGGGCAGGATGCGGCTGGTGATGGCGCGGCGTTCCTCGTCCAGCAGATGCAGCAGCGTACTGAAGGATTCGTGCGTGCGCTGGTTGAAGAACTGCCGGAACTCGGCCTCCTGAGCCGGAAGGCCATCGCTCACAATCGCGTGGTACCGGGTCTCGAACTCCCCTGCGGCGCCGATGGACGTTCCATGGTCCGCCGAGATGGCCATGCCCCAGTCCCGCACAAAACCTTCGAAAATCCGGGTCAGCCGCTCCGAGGTGGCCTGACCTCGGGACTCCGCAGCGTGCAGCTCGCCCAAGAGCGCCGTGCGCACGCGGTTTGCCAGGTTGTCCAGCTCGTGCATTTCGGTGATGTCGCCGAAGTCCTTGAAGTACGGCTCAAGCGCCATGACGGTAGCGTCCGACGGCGGCGACTGCTCCAGGCGCGCCCGCGCGGCTTCCAGGAGTGAATCAGCAGTGCTCAGCTGGCGGTCCAGCGCCTTGTACTCACTCTGCAGGACGGCAGCGGCCTCCGTGCTGGACTGGTGTTTCTGCCGGGCCGCTTCGATGTTGGCGCGCAGCGGTTCCAGGTCCGCCTGGGCTGCCAGTGCGTCCTTGAGCCGCTGTTCGATCCGGGCGAGCTCATCCGCGGCCACCGCTGCGGACACGTGCTCCCAGGGCCGGTGGTCCTCGGCGATATTCCGCAGAGCCTCGAGCTGGCGGCTCATCCCCTGGTGTGATTCCTCCCGGCTCTTCGCCAGCTCGGCCGCCTTGGCCAGTTCCTGCTGCAGGTCCTCCACTTGCGCGCCAACGAGCTCCAGCTTGGAGGCATTGTCGAAGCCCAGCACATAGTCCTGCCGGCTGGTGAAACGGTCGTCCTTTTCCACCGTGTGGCGGTTTCGCTTCACGACGCCGCCCAGGCTCAGGCCCTTGTCCAGCCTGGCCAGCTCGGCCGGGTCCTGGACGCACGGGTAGGCGAAGTCGAGGGCGATCCGCTCGCGGATCCATTCCCCGGCGTCCGCTGCCGCGCCCGTGGCGAGGATGTCCAGCTTGGTGAGCAGATCGCCGTCGCGCACGTCCTCCACAGCCAGCGCGCCGCCGGTCAGGGGCTTGGACACGTCCACGGCGCGCAGGGCGCCGCGAACCTTGTTGTCGTTGAGGTAACGGGTCACCTCGGCAAAATGTTCGCCGGGGACGAGCAGCGTGGTGGCGAGGTTCCGGAGCGCGCGTTCCGCGGCTGGCCGCCACTGCTCTTCCCCTTCGGCGAGGTCGATCAGCTCGCCGCCGAACGGCATCCGCTCCTCGGAAACCCCGGTGGCGGCAGCGATTGCCGCGCGGTTTTCAATGCTCGACGGCGGCAGCAGGGACTTGCGGGTTTTCAGCGACACGAGCTCCTGCTGCGCAGCAGCGAGCTCGCGTTTCTTGGTGGCATGGTCATCAAAGGCCTCGAAGCGGAGTTCCTGGAGGGCCTGGGAATCGTCCTTCAGTTCTGCCGACCGGGCGGCCGCCTGCTCATGGGCCTGTTCCCATCCCGCGAGCGTCCATTCAAGCTGTAGACCGGCGTCGGCCAGTGCGTTCCGGGCCGCTTCCTCCACCTGCTGGCGGAGCCGGAGTCCTACGCGGGCGTTGTCGAGCGACTGCTCGATCGCGGAGATCGCGTTGCCGCCCTGGTTGTTGTAGTCGGTCTCCAGCTGGCGCAGTTCCTTGGCCAGGCCGTCACGAACGGCGCGCTCAGCCCCGAGTTCCTTGGCCTTCGCCTGGGCAAGCTCCTTGAATCGCGCCAAGGTTTTCTGGTGCACCGTGACCGCGAGCTGCTGCTTGTAGGCCTCGAACTCCTCCCCGGCCAGGTCCCGGAGGCGGTTCGCATCCAGCAACGACTGGGCGTAATCCTTGTTCAGGCCGGGAACCGGCGCCAACTGGTCCCGCTGCTGGCGCACGTCCTCCAGCCGCTGCCGGATGGACATCAAGTTGCTGAATTCCTCCACCACGTCATCCGCGGCGGTGAGGGTGGCAGGCGCGTCGAGGACCTGGTCGCGGAAGAACGTGTTGACGCTGCCGCCCAGGCCCTTGCCTGCCTGGATGACACGCAGCAGCGGCAAGGCCTGGTCTGAGCTGATGCCCAGCAGGCGACGGAACCGCTCCGCGAAGGCCTTGTGGACATCGAAGATCTGGGCGTCGGAGAAGATGGATTCCAGCGCTGCCTTGGTGAAGCGCCTTTCTGCAATGTCCTCGATGGCGGGCAGATCCAGCGGCTTCCCGTCGATCAGGTAGAAACGGCCGACACTGGATTCGGTCCCATTCTTCGGCAGGTCGAACAGGGCCGATACGGTAAGCCGGGCACCTGCTGCATTGTCGAACGTCAGGGCGACGGCGGACCATGTGGCACCCGGGCGCTGGAACGCACTGGCCGACCCCTCGCCCACAGCTTTGTCGCCAACTTTGCCGCGCATGTACGTGAACGTGGTCCTCTTGTCCTCAACGGCACCGCCGGCGCGTTGGGCGGCCGCCTCGTTTGACCGCGGCCGGGCGTCAAACACCCGCAGCATGGCGTCAAAGAGCGTTGACTTGCCCACGCCCGAGTTGCCCGTCAGCAGCGTGCCATTGCGGTCCACGTGCATGGTGTGCGCCCCATGGAAGGTCCCCCAGTTGACTACCTGGACCAGGGCAAGGCGCATCTGGCCGGGGTTGGTGAGCTCCCCCATCGGCAGCATGGTCGCGATGCTCATTTGGTGTCCTCTCGTGCCGCGCTGGGGGACGCCGACGGCGATGCCGCTCCCTGGGCGGCATCGCCGCCGTCGTCGTTTGTTACTTCACCATCGGCGTCGTCGTCCCCGCCGTCCTCCTCCGCGGAAGTCTCGCCGTCGAGCTCTAGCAGCGGCTCCGTTCCCGACTTGTCCGTGGTGGCCGCAACCAGGGCTTCGATTTGAGCCGGGATGTCGCCGATGTTTTCGAAGGGCAGGGCCAGGGGGAGGGCGTTGGAGATGGTGTAGACGTCGTCCAAGCCTGTGGTGAGGAGGAGCTGGCGGGCCAGGAGTTTGGTGATGGCCCGGTTGACCACGTCCGAATCCCTGAGTGCATCCTGCTGGCCGGCAGGCTGGTAGTGGGCCACGAGGTCGGCGATTTCCTCGCGGGTGATGGTCGGATCCGTCTGGGCCGTGACGTGGCGGTCCAGCAGCAGGCGCAGGCGAAGCAGCACGATCGTTTCCACCCGGCTCAGCGCGCGCTGCTGGCGCAGGATACTGGAGCGTGTGCTGCCGCCGATGGCCTCCGGATCAACCGGGCGCAGCACGGCGATCTTTCGCTCGTGGTCCAACTGAAGGTTGAGGAAGACTTCGGACAGGCGGCTGCGCAGGATCAGCTGATTATCCAGCAGCGTGGTCCACAGTTTTTCGTCCCGGCCACCGTCGACATACGGGCCCTTCAGCAGCTTTACCAGCGCCTGGCGGACCTTCATGGACAGCACACCGGTGTCTCCCGGAAACAGCGCCGCCCCGTCCACAAATGTATCCCGGGGGGTGACGTTGAAGGGGCGTTCGGCAGCGGTCGCCGCCGGGACATGGGCTGCTTCCTCTTCAACTGCGGGCGCCGCCGTCGTGATTTCTTCAGTCATGTGAATCCTTTGCGAGGGTGACCACCGGCAGGTACGCCCTGCGGGTGGTGCCGTCTATCTGTTCGAAGTCCAGGCCGTGCCAGGCTTCGCGGTCAAAGTCGGCTCCGGCTTGAAGGGCGTGCGAGAGGAGGGCGCGGATGGTATTTATGTGCCGTTCCTCCGGCGGAAGCTGCCCCCACGCCTCGGCGAGAGTGGAGGCCCCGGCGACTGCGGCACGGACAACTTCGGGGCTGGCCTTCCCTGTCCTCGGCGAGCGCACGCGGTCTGAATCGCTGAAGGCGATGGGATCCGCGAGCCTGGGCGGCACCGCGAACTCGTCCGGGTCGTAGAGCTTGACCATGGCCAGGGACTCAAAACCGGCGTTGAACAGCACGGGACCGCGGACCAGGCCCGGGCGTTCCCGCTCGTAGGGGAGCGACCGGATGGCCTGCTCGGCCTCACGGAGTACTTTGCGGAGCCGCACGGACTGGCGAAAGTCATCGCTCTGGACGTAAGTGTTGAGGCTTTCGCTGAGTTTGCCGTAGATGCGCTGGATCTGGCTGTGCTGCTGGCGCAGTTCGGCAACGAGGTTTTTCAGGGTTTCGCGGTCCTCAGGAGACAGGCCGTCGGCGAACTGCCGGCTGAGGACTTCGCCGATGGCCGAGCGGAACCGGAGTTGTTGCTGCGGGTCCTCAAGGAATGCGGTGAAGGAGCGGAAGGTCCTTCCTTCTGGGCTCTGCCGCAGCCGCTTGTCCGCATCGAGGACCTGTGCCATGGTGGCACCCTTGCTCAGCGACTCTTCGATGATCTGGTTGCGCAGCTCGCCCACCAGGTCCTCGATACGGTCGCGCATCTTCTTGTAGTCGGCGGGCAGGCTCGCAGCCAGGTCCAGGATGTTGCCGGCGGCTTCAACGGCTTCGTCGTCGTCGAGCAGGCCGTCATAGTCGCCCGAGCTGATGTCCTCGATCAGCTGCTGACGTTCTTCGATCTCTTCCTCAAGGGATTCCAGCCGGGCGCTCTGGTCAGGGTTGGTCTCGTTGGCGAGCTTCTCCACATCGCCCAGCAGCGTGCCCAGCCGGGAACCATTCAGCGTGGACCGTTCGCTGGAGAGGCTGTCCAGGAAGGCAAGCACGCGTGCGGCTGGCTCGGTGACTTCGTAGACGATCTGGCCCGACTGGTTGCGCCTGGTCAGGAAGTGCTTGCGGGTCCACTCGTCCGCGTATTTTTTTCCGGACGGCGCGCCGTTGACGGCGCTTCCCTGTTGCTCTCCCGTACCGGGCGTCTGCCGGCGGAGCTGCTCAAGGAAGGAGTCGACGTCGGCATGGAACTCTTCCAGCGGAAGCTGAGGCCGGGTGCGGGTGAAGGACGCCTGGAGTACGGCGATCACCCAGGGTGCCGACCGCGTCAAGGCCCACGCGGGCCCCTTGGTGAGGAGTTCGAGGTCCCGGAGCCGGGCGCTGATGGCGTCAGCGGATGACCTGGCGGAGCGGGGCACACACACTCCTTCAGCTGCTGGGGGGACGTCGGCGCAGGATTCAGCGAAAACTGCCAACTACAAGGTTAACGCAGAGCCCTCGGAAGCAAGGCGGGGGACGTTTCCCGCGACCGTCCCGTGACCTACCTTCCGGTAGCATTTCGATCCCATATCAACAGGGGGTGCGGGCGCGCCGGATCTGGATAAAAATGGCAGCCAACCCTACGCTCAGTCCTACTGATCCAACGCAAGCAACGGTGCAGCAGGGGGAAGCATGCAGTTCGACTTAGATGCAGTGGAGACAGCCACCATGGTGTTCGTCGGAACGCTGGCGGTTGCCCTGCTTCTGCTGGTGTTCGTCCTGATGGCCGGGTTTATCTCATTGCTCCTCCTGGGCGTGGGGAAGCTGGCCTGGTTCCTGGCGTACAGCCTCCTGGTGGCCGTGGTCCACGGCATTAACCACGGCTGGGACAGGCTGGTGCACCACGCGTCAACGGTGGAGATTCCCGGCGAATTCCAAGGACAGTCAGCCCCTAGCACCGGAAGCTACCCGCGGGTAATATAGGGGGACAGCTGAAGGGTTCTCCAACCCGGCGGATCCTGGGCTTTACCGGCCATCCGGTTAGAGGAGATGACCCATGAGCTCCGCCACTGACAGTCCCGCAACCGACAGTCCCGCAGCAGAAACCCCCGTTGCCGCCCGCAAGATCGGCCCTGAGGTCACCGCGGAAGAAGCCCGCGCAGTTGCGGAGGCCGCCCGCGAGACCGGCTGGGACAGGCCCAGCTTCGCAAAAGGCCTGTACCTGGGCAGCTTCGACCTCAGCCTGATCCATCCGTGGCCGACAGCCGCCGCGGATGACGTGGAGCGCGGCGAGGCTTTCATGGCACGGCTTACGGAGTACGCCCGCACGCTGTCCGGCCGAGTGATCGAACGCGATTCCAGGATCCCGGACGACTACCTCAGCGGCCTGGCTGAGCTGGGCGCTTTTGGCATGAAGATCCCGCGTGAGTACGGCGGCCTGGGTCTTTCGCTGGTGTACTACGGCCGAGCCCTGGCGTTGCTGGGCAGCGTCCACCCCAGCATCGGCGCACTACTCTCTGCCCACCAGTCGATCGGCGTGCCGGAACCCGTGAAGGTGTTCGGCACGCCGGAACAGAAAAGGGAGTACCTTCCCCGGTGCGCGGCCGGCGCCATCACTGCCTTCCTGTTGACGGAACCGGATGTGGGCAGCGATCCTGCCCGGATGGGCAGCACGGCAGTTCCCACGGACGACGGCGGGTCCTACCTTTTGGACGGCGTGAAACTGTGGACCACCAACGGGGTGATCGCCGAGCTGGTTGTGGTCATGGCCCTCGTCCCGGCGCACACGGACACCGACGGCACTATGCACAAGGGCGGCATCAGCGCATTTGTGGTGGAGATGAACTCCCCCGGCATCACCGTGGAAAACCGGAACGCTTTCATGGGGCTGCGGGGCATCGAAAACGGGGTGACCCGCTTCCACCAGGTCCGCGTGCCTGCCGCGAACAGGCTGGGCCGCGAAGGCCAGGGCCTGAAAATCGCGCTCAGCACCCTCAACACGGGCCGGCTTGCCCTCCCGGCCCTGTGCGTCGCGTCGGGTCGGTGGAGCCTGAAGATTGCCCGGGAGTGGTCCAACGCGCGAAGTCAGTGGGGCCGGCCTGTGGGCGAGCATGAGGCCGTGGGCAAGAAAATCGCCTTCATTGCCGCCTCCGCCTTTGCCTTGGACGCCGTCTTTGAACTGTCCGCTGAACTCGCCGACGCCGGCCAGAAGGACGTGCGGATCGAGGCCGCACTCGCCAAGCTGTGGTCCACGGAGATCAGCTGCAAGATCGCGGACGAGTTAGTGCAGATCCGCGGCGGCCGCGGCTTCGAGACCGCCGAATCGCTGGAGGCCCGGGGCGAGCGTGCGGTTCCGGCCGAGCAGCAGCTGCGCGATCTCCGGATCAACAGGATCTTCGAAGGGTCCTCGGAGATCATGAAGCTGCTCATCGCCCGGGAAGCTGTGGACGCGCACCTGGCGGCCGCCGGTGACCTCGCCTCGGTGGACGCCAGCCTGTCCGAAAAGGCCAGGGCCGCCGTCGGGGCTTCAGGATTTTATGCGAAGTGGCTACCGAAGCTGGTGGCTGGTGCAGGGATGGACCCGAGGTCCTACAGCGAGTTCGGGCGGCTGGCCAAGCAGCTGCGGTTTGTGGAGCGGTCCTCGCGCCGGCTGGCCCGGCAGACGTTCTACGGCATGGGCCGCTGGCAGGCCAAACTGGAGTACAAGCAGGCCTTCCTGGGACGCGTGGTGGACATCGGTGCGGAGTTGTACGCGATGGCTGCGTGCTGCTCGCGGGCCGAGATGATACTCCACACCGCGCCGGAGCGGGCCGCTGCCGCCTACGAGCTGGCCGAGGCATATTGCGAGCAGGCCCGGGTCCGTGTTGACGAGTACTTTGACCAGCTCTGGCGGAATACCGACGACCTCGACCATGACCTTTCACGCAAGGTCCTGGCCGGCGAGTACACGTGGCTGGAGGCCGGCGTTCTGGACCCGTCCGAAGGCACCGGACCGTGGATTGCTGACGCAACTCCGGGGCCCTCACAGAAGGAAAACCTGCACCGGAGCTACCGCTAGCAGATAGTAAGCTTCCTTGTTATCTGTCACGAGCAGTGGTTGAGTTGTGTCATGAGCAGCCCAACAGATCCACAGGACCTTCCGCGGCGAGCCCGGAATGAGAATCTACGGAGTGAAACAGCCCGTGACGAAGCGTTCGCCGGCGGTGAGCCCACACGTTCCTACGAGCAGGCGCAGGCTGCCCCCGGTGGAACGGAGTACCGGACGGGCTCCCAACAGGTTGACCCGGCCGTTGTTGACGACCGGTCTGCCTACCCTGTGGTGGCAGACCCGCGCCTGACGGACAGGCAGACCGCCGTGGCCAGGGAGAAGGAACAGTTCGGCGGCATCAAAGTAGGATCGGCGTTCTTCGGCTGGCTCACCGCTACCGGCATGTCGGTGCTCCTGACTGCCCTGGTGGCCGCAGCGGGGACGGCCGTGGGCCTGGCCAACAACGCAAACGTCGCTGATGCCGTCAGGCAGATGACAACCAACGGCACCGTGGGCATCGTCGGAATCGTCGTCCTCCTCGTGATCCTGTTCGTCTCCTATTACTCAGGCGGCTACGTCGCAGGCAGGATGGCAAGGTTCAACGGGGCGAAACAGGGCTTCATGGTCTGGATCTGGGCGCTGATCGCCGCTGTCGTGGTGGCCTTGCTGGGGCTCATTGCCGGGCAGCAGTTCAACATCCTGGCCAACCTGAACAGCTTTCCACGGATCCCAGTCAATGAAGGGGAGCTGACCACGGCGAGCATCATTGCCGCCGTTGTGGTGGCCCTGGTTGCGCTCGTGGGAGCGGTGCTGGGCGGGCTGGCAGGGATGCACTTCCACCGCAAGGTGGACCGGGCAGGCTTTACCCCGGACGAAGAGTACGACGAGGGCTAGGCGGGCAGAACGGCGTCGACGTAGTACCAGCGGCGGTTCTCACGCACGAAGGAGCTGGTTTCGTGATGGACTCCGCGTTCGCTGTTGTGCACGAAGTGGGCTTTGAACTCCACCCAACCCTCGGTGTCCAGCGGCCCGCCCCGCCTGGTGGACAGGATGTCCAGGCGGCGCCATTCCAGGCCCGGGTCCAGTTCCAGCTCGGACGGTGCGGTGTCCGGATGCCACGTCCGCATCAGGTAGTCGGCCTCCATCAGGACGAAAGCACTGTAACGGGAGCGCATGAGCTGCTCCGCCGTGGCCGCCTCCGCCTCGCCGTCATGGAAGCGCCCGCAGCACTCGAAGTATTCCTCGCCGGACAGGCAAACGCACCTTCGGGCATTGATCGGCGGTTCAAACATGGTGCTCCTGTCCGGTAGGGCCGGGGCCACTTTGCCGTGGCCCTCGGTGTCAGTTCCGACTATAGGCGCCCTGCTGTTGTCATATCCGGTAACAGGTTCGAAACAACCTCGGGCGCACCCCGCCCGGCGGCAGTGTGGCCCACAAATAGTCCGTAAGGTAGTGGAGGGGCTGTTGCCCGTGGTGATGGGTGCCGGCACGGACTCCGCTGCTGGCAGATAGGAGAGGTGACGTGGGAGATTCGACGACGATTGCCCTGAACCTGACCTTTTTCGGAACCCTCGGCCTCGCCTTGATGATGTTCTTTGGCCTGTTCCTGCTGGTTGTTGCCACGCTGGTTCTGGCGGGACTTGGCCGGCTGGTTGCCTTGACGGTCATGGCCCTGTTCGGCAGGGTTCCCAAGAGCGAAACCGTCGCCGTGGTGCACCTGCCGCTCCCTGACGGCTCCGGCGTCGTTCCGCCAGCCGAACCCCCGGTTTCCACCGCTCGGCCAGCCGCACGGCGGAGTCCGCGTGACTGGGGAACCCTCCTGAAGCCGTCGCAGCTCCGCTCCCGGCTCCGCACCGCCGTGGTACATCACCCCTTGCTGACCGCCGCCCGCCGCGAGCCGCCTGTGCTGGCCAAGGACTGGGCCACCGCGGTTGCAGAGGCGGACGCCCGGGCCATGGCGCGGGCACGGGCGTCCGTTCCTGACATCAAGCACCCGGCTGCTGATCCACCCGGTCCCGGTGTGCCTGCGGAAACGGTGGTGGCGGTGGCCCCGCTCGTGGAGTCGGCACTGCACAAGGACCATCCTCTGCGCGACGTTCCCCGGACCTTCAAGAAGCCTTCCGCCACTGCGCCGCTGTCCCTGCTGGATACCGGTTCACTCGTGTCAATGTCCGCCCACGACAAGGCCCTGAAGCCCAAGCTGCAGGCGGACCGGCACTAAGCGTGCCCCTGGCAACAGCTCGGGCACCTTCATAAATCGTCACCGCACCTTGTTTCGTTACCCCTTGCTACGAAAAGCGAAGTACTAATTCCCCGACCGGCCGGGTGCCGCCGAATCTGTGTAGCCTCGTGACGATCCACAGCAACCGCGTGGGCAATCGAATGTGAGGAACCCTGGATGAGCCTCGGCGCACTGCGGGTATTCGGGCGGTCAGGCACGCCTGTCAGCCCGCTGACTTTGGGCACCATGAACTTCGGCGAGGGCCCGGGCGGCGCGTCCGGCGGTGCGCCTACTGGCGCGGACGAGAGCATCCGCATTATCCAGTCGGCCCTTGATGCCGGCATCACCGCCGTCGACACTGCCGACGTGTACTCCCAGGGCGAGTCGGAGCAGGTAGTGGGCCGCGCCCTCCGCGGCCGGCGCGACGACGTCTTCCTGGCAACGAAGTTTCACGGGCAGATGAGCGCCAACCCGGCCCATTCCGGTAACTCCCGACGATGGATCATGCAGGCCGTGGAGGGCAGCCTCCGCCGGCTCCAGACGGACCGGATTGACCTTTACCAGGCGCACCGGCCGGACTACAACACGGACGTGCTCGAGACCATCACCACCCTCAACGACCTGATCCGGCAGGGGAAGATCCTCTACTACGGCACCTCCGTGTTCACGCCGGCGCAGCTCGTTGAGGCGCAGTGGTTGGCCACCACCAACCACCTGATCCCGCCTGCAGCCAACCAGGTGCCCTATTCCATGCTCGTGCGCGGAAACGAGCGCGATGTCCTCCCCATTGCGCAGCAGTACGGGCTGGGCGTGCTCGCCTACGGCCCGCTGGCCGGGGGCTGGCTCTCCGGGGATTTTGTCCTCGACGCCGGCAAGCCGCCCACCCGGGTACATTCCCTCCCGGGCCGGTACGACATTTCCGGGCCAGCCAGTGAACGCAAGCTGCTGGCCGCGGATTCGCTGGCGCGGCTCGCGGACAAGCTGGAACTGTCCCTCGTGGAGCTGGCCGTCGGCTTTGCGTTGAACCACCCCGCCGTCAGCAGCGTGATCATCGGCCCGCGCAACGAGGAGCATCTCCACGCGTACCTCCAGGCCGCTGACACCGTACTGGGCGAGTCAGTGCTGGACGCGATCGACGAACTGGTGGCGCCGGGGACCAACTTCGTAGAGCGCGACGCGGGAGCCATCGTGCCGTCGCTGGAGTATGCCGAACTCCGACGTCGCTAGAACTTCCTCTTTCACTCCGGAAAGCCCTTACCTTGAACAACCATCTCGGCTAGCGTGAAACCCATGGAATTCAGGTACCTCGGAAACAGCGGCTTCAAAGTCTCGGAAATCACGTTCGGCAACTGGCTGACCCACGGCTCGCAGGTGGAGAACGATGTCGCCACCCAGTGTGTGAAAGCAGCACTCGACGCCGGCATCAGCACCTTTGACACCGCGGACGTGTACGCCAACACCGCCGCGGAGACAGTCCTCGGCGAGGCTCTGAAAGGCGAGCGCCGCGAATCGCTGGAAATCTTCACCAAGGTCTTCGGCGCCACCGGGCCCAAGGGCAAGAACGACGTCGGACTGTCCCGCAAGCACATCATGGAGTCGATAAACGGTTCGCTGAGCAGGCTGCAGACGGATTATGTGGACCTCTACCAGGCCCACCGCTACGACTTCGAGACGCCGCTGGAAGAGACCATGCAGGCGTTCGCGGACATCGTGCGGCAGGGCAAGGCCCTGTACATCGGCGTCAGCGAGTGGACAGCCGAACAGCTCCGGGCCGGCCACGCCCTGTCCAGGGAACTGGGCTTCCAGCTGATCTCCAACCAGCCCCAGTACAACATGCTCTGGCGGGTCATCGAGGCGGAGGTTGTTCCGGCGTCGGAAGAGCTGGGGGTGTCCCAGATTGTCTGGTCACCCATCGGGCAGGGCGTGTTGAGCGGCAAGTACCTGCCCGGCCAGCCAGCGCCCGAAGGCAGCCGCGCCACGGACGAAAAAGGCGGCGCCAGGATGATCGAGCGGTGGATGGGCGATGACGTGCTTACCGGCGTCCAGAGGCTTAAGCCGATCGCCGAGGAAGCCGGGCTGTCCATGCCGCAGCTTGCCGTGGCCTGGGTGCTGCAGAACCCCAACGTGGCCTCGGCCATCGTGGGTGCTTCCCGGCCGGAACAGCTCGCGGACAGCGTGGCGGCCGCAGGCGTGATCCTTGAGCCCGAGATCATGAAGAACATCGACGACGCAATCGGCTCCCTCGCCGAACGCGATCCTGCCCTGACCAAGTCTCCGCCAAGCCGCGAGGCTTAGGAGGACCATGACACTCCCGCCAGACACGTCGTCCCTTCCAGACCTCGGAGTCACCGGTTCCACCGGGGGCCTGGGCGGAATGGTGGCCAAGGAGCTATGTCGGAACCACCTACTCCCTCACGGGGCCGGAGGAACTAACCCTCGAGCGGGCGGCGGAACTGCTGACCGCAGGGACCGGGCGGACCATCACCTACCACCCCGAAACCCTCGAGGAGGCTCACGCCTCCAGGGCCCACTTCGGAGCACCGCCCTGGCAGGTTGATGCCTGGGTGAGCACCTACACGGCCATGGCAGCCGGCGAAATGGCGGGGCTGTCCCCCGACGTGCGCACCCTGACGGGCCAGCAGCCGCTGAGCCTGGCAGAGTTCCTGGAGCGGCCGCAGCTCTGACCCACCCTGGGAGAAGCGTTGACGGACACGCAGCCCCGGCGTAAACCTGTGACGAGGGGAACCAGCCGGCCTCACTGAACAGAATCGCAGCGCCATGACCAAGCAGATCTTCAGGACCCGTCGCCCTATCCGTCCCGCTTCGCACGCCGGAGAGCCCACATCCGAACCCCTTACGGCGGAGGAACTCCAGCTGGCGTCGCGGAACCATTCAATGCCGCTCGAAGCACTCCGCCGGGATCTCACACCACCGGGGCTGCACTACGTCCTGACGCACTTCGACATCCCGGACGCCGAGGCCTCCTCCTGGCACCTGCGGATCAGCGGCGCGGTGGAGCGGTCGCTGGAGCTGAGCCTGGCCGCGCTGAAGAAGGACCCTGCCATCACAGTGCCAGTCACCCTGGAGTGCGCGGGCAACGGCCGCTCACTGCTCAAGCCGCGGCCAATCAGCCAGCCTTGGGTCCTCGAGGCAGTAGGCACTGCTGAGTGGACCGGTGTGCCGCTGGCCTACCTCCTGGCGAAGGCCGGGGTGCTGGCCGAAGCCGTTGAAGTGGTCTTCACCGGCGCTGACGCCGGAATCCAGGGCGGCGTCCGCCAGCGGTACGGGCGGAGTCTGCCAATCCGCGAGGCACTGCGTCCCGACGTCCTGCTTGCCTACCGGATGAACGGCAGTGAGCTGCCGCCGCAGCACGGGTATCCCCTGCGGCTGGTGGTCCCCGGCTGGTACGGCATGACCAGCGTCAAGTGGCTGGAGTCCATCGAAGTGGTGACGGCCCCGTTTACGGGATTCCAGCAGCAGGTGGCATACCGGTACCAGCACACCGCGGACGACGCCGGCACACCGGTTTCGCGGATCAGGGTCCGTTCGCTGATGGTTCCGCCGGGCATCCCGGACTTCTTCACCCGCAAGCGGGTGCTGGCGCATGGTCCTGTAATGCTGCAAGGCAGGGCCTGGTCCGGCGAAGGAGCGGTGACCGGCGTTGACGTTGGAATCGACGGCCAATGGGTGCCTGCCCACCTCGAAAAACCACCGGGCCCGTTCGCGTGGTGCAAGTGGACGCTTCCATGGGTGGCGGACCCGGGCGAGCACGAGCTGGCCTGCCGTGCCACGGACTCCACCGGCGCCGCCCAGCCGCTGGAGCAGAGCTGGAACTACCAGGGGCTGGGCAATAATGTGGTGCAGCGGGTGAGCGTCACCGTGGAGTGAGGCCGCGCTTGAGGTGCTCGGCGTTGAGTTGGTCAAGCTCCTGATCGGTGAGGTCATCGAAGCCGCGTGCCTCCCGCTTGTCGCTCCGTGCGAACCGCATGAACATCAGGATGATCAGGGGAAGATCCACGATCTCGCAGATGAACCACAGGAGGTCCCCCGCCAGCTGCTGGTCACGGAGGGGGCCCGGGAACCAGGCCGACTGGGAGCTGGCAGTCAGGACGTGGTCAAGTACCTGGCCGTTGAGCCGCAGCAGGATGCCCGGGACTGCGTCAATCAGCAGCTCGATGAAAACGAAGACGAATTCCAGTGTGATGAAGGCGCTGGAGCGCTGAAAGTCGGCTTCCTCGATGATCGGCAGCGCCATCAGCAGGCCCAGCAGCGGAACCGCGATGGTGATCAGGGCCTCCGCCAGCGGATCCGTCCGAAGTGTGTAGAACAGCGGGGTCAGGAACGTGGAGAAGAGGGCAAGCCCGAGCAGCGGGGCCGCCATCGAGTTGCCCAGGAACCGCACCAGGCGATGGGACAGCACGGCGTTCAGCCGCACAATTCCCCTGGTCGGGAGTGCCGCTCTTGCCAGTGAGATGGGCTTTCCCAGGCCGATCAACAGCGGCACCACGAAGAGCAGCAACGATGCCTTCAGCGTGAACGCCCACCTCAGCTGTGCACTGTAGACCCCGGGAAATCCGCAGGTGAGCAGCGTCAGGGACCCTAGGCCGAGGAGGTAAAACGCCAGAGTCCTCCACAGCGGCCAGGGGTTACCTTTCGTGGCCGCCGCCCTGAGGCCGAGCCCATAGAGCAGGGCGCCGGCGCTGATCATCACCAGGGCCGCCCAGTCAATCTGCCAGGCGGCAATAACAACGTCAAGTGGGGGCACGGGTCTAGGGTAGGGGCTCTTCCTTGGAGAATGCCCTGGAGTCCGACGCCGTATACTCGGTGCCAGCCATGAGCAGTCTTCCTTCCTCCCCCGCCAGCGTCCGCATCGACGCGTGGTTGTGGGCCATCCGGGCGTACAAAACCCGTTCGGCGGCCACAGCCGCCTGCCGTGCCGGCCACGTCCGGCTCAACGGTAGCCCGGCCAAGGCGTCGGCCACCCTGGTGACGGGCGATACTGTGACCGTGCGGCAGCCGGGGTACGAACGGATTCTGGAAGTCCGCCGGCTGATTGCCAAGCGCGTCGGCGCCGAGGCTGCCTCGCACTGCTTTACCGACCACACGCCGCCCCGGCCCATCGCGCCTGCACTGGGCCTCCCGCAGCGGGACCGTGGCGCCGGGCGCCCCACCAAGAAGGACCGCCGCGAGATGGAGCGGCTCCGGGGCCCGGCTTGAGGGTAGACAGGGCCTAGTTCCGGGTGCGCGCCTGCACCAGGTTCGCGAACGGCAGCCTGCCGTAAGTTTCGACGAACTCCGCGTGGTACCGGGCCTCTGAAGTGACTAATTCAGCTGCCGGGAGCTCTTTCCAGGCGATGACGAGCGCCTCAGAATTCGCGAGCTGCCAGACCAGTCTGCCGTCCCAATGGCCTGGTGGCTTCCCCTTGCCGAAGTCCAGGAACTCCTTGATCTGCCGCCTGAGTCCACGGTTGCCTTTGCTTCCAGGCCCCGCCTTGCCCATGTAGAGGATGTCCGCGCCATCCACCCATTCGGCGTCGAGGGCCTGTTCCGGCAGCGAGGGGTCCTTCTTCTTGAAAGTTCCGGCAATGCTCTTTTTCAGGAACAGCGGCTCGAAACCCTCCGGACGCAGCACCGCGAAGATACCGGTGCCTTGCGGGATCCTCATGATCTCAAGGCTGCCGAAGGCCCTGAATCCGGCGAACCCATCGTCCTTGAGCGTTTTCTTATCAAATGGCAATGGATTTCCTTGGAATGGGGCAACCTTGGGGGATCTACGCAAGCCTACGGGGAGACGCGTCACACAAGCGCCCCGGGAAGCCAACCCTGCCGCGCACCGCAACTCCCAAAAGCGTAGAGTAGCCTAAGACGCCTGATTCTGGACGCCTTGCTGCTGAGGGAGAGATCGTGACGATTGACTGGGACGAAAAAAAGGCCCTGCTACAGGAACCAAACATCGCGGCGGTAACGCAGCTCTGCGATGAACTGATGGAAAAGAAGCCAGGGTCCATCGTCCCCTATATCGATCCCGTGCACGACGAGGACGAATGCCGCATCGTCAGCCTCCAGGTCAGCCCCGGCAAGGGCACCGAATCCGGCTTCGTGTCCCATTACAACGACGATGAAGCAGCCCGCAGGGCAACCCAGATCTACGAGCTTGCAGACCTCGACCCCCGCTATGTGATGCCTTGGAACGCCTACCCGTGGGTCCGCGACCCCGAACTTCCATCGGCGCTCAACGTCCAGGAAAAGACGGACGGCCTGCGCCCGTTCCGCCAGTTCCTGAAGATCAACCGGCGCGTCTCCGCAGTCATCGCCCACGGCACGGACGCCTCCACATTCCTCACCCTCTTCGAGAAGACATACCACTCCTCCCTGAAGAACAGCGGAATCAAGATCTACAAGGCCAGCGCCCTCGGCGGCCGCGCCTTCGCCGTCTCTGAAGCCAAGCAGGAGGACCTTCTGGCCAGGAGCGTCGAGATCTACAAAGACGCCATGCAGCGCGCAGGCATCCAGCACCTCTAGATTTACCCAGGAGGGCAACGAACGACGGCGGCACCCGGCCAGCATTGCACGTAGCCTTTTCGCCTCACCCCTCCAGCAACCTCCGCCGGTGCCGCAGCTCCTTGACCCACGCCCTGGTGACCAGATCCGGAAACGGCGAGCCGCCGCCGTCGTTCCCGCCGGGCCTTAACGCGCCGGCGAACGCGGTGCCCTTCTCCAGGTCCGAGATCAGCGGCCCGGACGCTTTGAGCGCCAGCTCCACAACCTGCGCCGCCGCCCGCTCAGTGAGCCCCAGCTCTGCGGCCCAGCCCATAAAATGCCGGCGCGAGATCCCGCTGCGCTTCCCGGCCAAGGCCAGCGCGAGGGTTTTATCGCCGTACACGACGGTTGAGGGGATGTCGTACACCGGGGCGATGGACCACTCTCCGTGCGGCTGCTGGACCATGGAGACGTTCTTGGCATGCAGATCCCCGTTCCCGCTCAACCATGCGAACACAGCTTGGAGCGCGAGGTTGCGAAGGGCCGGAAGGGGCGCGGAGCAGTACTCGGCCAGGGCACGGCAGACCTGCCCGAACCCTACGTTGTATTTGTCCGCCGGGTACAGCTTGAGCACCTGGGCGCCGTCCTCCACGGCAAGGCGCCGCACTTCGTCGGTGCCGCTGCCCGCAACCGGCACCCGGTCGAAGCGTTCCACCAGCAGTCCCGGCCGGCCGGCGACGTCGCGGATCAGCCGGACCCTGCTTAGCGGGATCCGCAGCCTCGCAGCGTACCGGAACATGACCAGTTCGTTCTCAACCACGTGCGGGAACTCGGGGGCGTTGAGTTTGAGGATGAACCGCTTGCCCGCGCTCGCTACCGGCAGGGAAATCATCCCCGCGGACAGCTTGTCCTGCACGCCCGCCAAGGCAACGGGGTCGATCAGGTCCGGATCCCCCAGCAACTGGTCGAAGTCCACGGCATGCTTCGGATCCAGCTCAACCACGTGCTCGTCCGGGTCCAGGGGTTCCCCGTGGCCCACGATCTGCACATCGCCCACCGGATTACCGCCGGCCGCGATCAGCAGCGAAAGGTCATCGTCCGCGCTCGTCTTCACGGATCGCCTCAGCGCGTTGAGCCGGCGCCCCTCAGGCAGCAGCCCGGTAAAGTAGGGCGGCGCGGCGCCCGCTGCGGCCAGCACGGGTTCGGCGGTCAGCGGCAGGGAACTGGCGACGGCGGGCCGCCCGGACGCGAGGTACGCAGGCAGGTAGGTGAACCGTGTGCCGCCGTCGTACCTTTCGAGCCTGGCAGCCAGGAAGCCCGCCTTGTAGATATCGGCGATCCGGTGCTTCACGCCGGGGCTTCCTGATCGCCGGCCCGGCCCGTGAGCGCGTTGGCGGCCTTGCTGGTCCGGGTGCCCAGGCGCAGCTCAAGTCCCAGGGTTTCAAGTACAGCGGTCAGCGAATCCAGCTGAATGCTTGGCTTGCCCTGCTCAACGAACCGGACAAAGCGTTCGGAGACGGCCGCCAAGGCGGCCAGGTCCTCTTGGGTGAGGCCCAGGGCCATCCGGCGGGTACGAACCTCGGCCGCAAGGAGGTCGCTGATCTCGGCTGCCATGAATCCTCGAATTCGGTACGATCGTGCCGCTTTGTCTCTCATCCTCAGTCTACGTCCAGTAAACGCACGGGACCAGCGGACGATTCGGAACGAACGTACCGCTGGCGTCAGCGTGTCCATGCTTCACTCCAGTTACCGGAAGAACGACCTGCGACGCGTCGTCATATCTCCCGGGCTGGTTTTACTTAGGCAAGCCTTAACTAATACCATCGCGGGGTGACCATGCAGCTTGATCTACCCCGGATCTCCTTTGCCGCGGATCTTGCGAAGTACGGGGACCAGCCCGCCATACTTGCCGACGACCAGGTGCTCACCTACCGGGAGCTCGCTGAGCGCGTCGACGCCTTCGCTCTCCGGCTCGGCACGGGGCGACGACTCGTTGCGCTGGCGGCTTCCAACGACGTGGATTCCCTCGTTGCCTACCTGGCCGCAATGGCCTCGGGGCACCCGCTGATCCTCGTCCCGGAAGACAAACCAGCAGCCCTGGCCTCGCTTGTAGCGGCTTATGACCCCGACGTCGTCCTGCGGTCTGGAAACGGACAACTCGGCTTCGAAGAACGTCGGGCCGGTTCACGGCACGTCCTGCACCAGGACCTGGCCTTGCTGCTCAGCACGTCGGGGTCCACGGGGTCACCAAAGCTCGTTCGCCTCTCGCACGAAAACCTGCAGTCCAACGCCGAGTCCATTGCCGAGTACCTGAATATAGGCCCGGATGACCGTGCGGCGACCACGCTGCCGATCTCCTACTGCTACGGCCTCTCGGTGATCAACAGCCACCTGCTCCGTGGGGCCGGCCTGGTGCTCTCGGGCCTTTCCGTCGTTGATCCATGCTTCTGGGACCTCTTCCGCAACTGCCAGGCCACGGCTTTCGCCGCCGTTCCCTACACCTTCGAACTGCTGGAACGCGCCGGCTTCGCCGACATGGAGGTGCCCAGCCTCCGCTACGTGACGCAGGCCGGAGGCCGGCTCCCGCCGGAGATGGTGCAAAGGTATGCCGAGCTCGGGCAGCGGCGAGGCTGGGAACTCTTCGTCATGTATGGCCAGACGGAAGCTACCGCCCGGATGGCCTACTTGCCACCGGAGCTGGCAGCCACCGTACCGGCGGCCATCGGAATACCGGTCCCCGGCGGGGATTTTCGCATTGATCCGGTCCCCGGGCTTGAGCACGGCGAGCTCATCTACACGGGACCGAACGTCATGCTGGGGTACGCCGAAGTCCCGGAGGACCTCGCCCTGGGCAGAAGTATCCAGGAACTGCGCACCGGCGACCTCGCCCGGAAACATCCCGCAGGTGTCTTTGAGGTGGTGGGCAGGCGCAGCCGGTTCCTGAAGATCGTGGGACTGCGCGTCGACCTCGGCCAGGTCGAACGTATGCTCGCGGATATGGGCGTCCAGTCCGCAACCGCCGGCACGGACCAGGGACTCGTCGTCGCCGTCGAAGGCGAGCAGGACACACGACTGCTGGGCAAGGTCCTTGCCCAGGGGCTCGGGTTGCCGAGGGCGGCCGTCGACCTTCACGCCGTCGAGCACCTTCCGCGGCTGGCTACCGGCAAGCTGGACTACCGGGCGGTCCTGGCACTTTCCCGGACTGACGAGGCGGAGCCGGTCCCGGATCAGGGCACAGCCGCTGCCGTCGGCCCACACAACGTAGACAGCGCCAGACGGATTTTCGAAGACGTCCTGGAGCGTGCGGACATCGCAGACACGGATACTTTTGTGTCGCTGGGAGGCGATTCCCTGTCCTACGTAGCGGCCTCCGTCAGGCTGGAGCAAGCACTGGGCCACCTCCCTGCGGACTGGCACGTGACTCCTGTCCGTGAACTGGAACCGCGGATCCTCCCTGGACCGGTCCGGAAACGTCGGCGGATCTTCGCTCCCCTTGAAACCAGCATCGTGCTGAGGGCCGTCGCCATTGTGTGCATCGTCAGCACCCATGTCGGGCTTTTCCACTGGCAGGGTACGGCTCACGTCCTCATGGCGCTTGCCGGTTACAATTTCGCGCGTTTCCAGCTCGCCGGCAAACGCGTCCCCCGCCTAAGACGGCAAGTGACCAGCCTGGCCAGGATCGCGGTCCCAAGCATGGTCTTCATCGCGGCCGCCTGCCTGGTCACCGACAACTACACACCGGCGAACATTCTGCTCCTGAACGCCATCATCGGCCCTGAAGCGGTCACCACCCAATGGCATTTCTGGTTTATCGAAGTACTCGCGTACCTTCTCGTGGCAATGACGGCCCTGCTGGCAGTTCCCTGGGCGGACCGCGCCGAGCGGCGCTTCCCGCTGCTCTTCCCCCTGGCCCTTACCGGGGCGGGACTGCTCACCCGCTACGAACTGGTCGATCCGGGCGTGCCGCACACGGCGCCGGCCCTGTGGCTCTTCGCGCTTGGCTGGGCTATCTCGCGGACGCGGAACGTGGCACAACGCGGCGCCGTCTCGGCCCTTGCAGCCCTTACAGTTCCAGGATTCTTCGAGAACTGGGACAGGGAATGCACACTGCTCGTCGGAATCCTGATGCTCATCTGGCTGCCTAGCGTTCCGGTGCCGAAGGGGCTCCGACGGCTGGCTATGCTGCTGGCGAACGCTTCCCTCTACGCCTACCTTGTCCACTGGCTCGTCTACCCACCGCTGGCACCGATCAGTCCGGCGCTGGCGGTGATAGCATCGCTCGCCGCCGGGGTGGCGTACTGGGCATTGTGCACGCGGGTCATGGGCGCTTTTGGCCCTTTACGCACTCGCTTGAAGAGGCAAGGTTAGAGATGTGAAGGTTGCGACTGCATAGAACCTCCACGCCCGGCAGGACGACCACCTTGCAGATCTGCGGCAATGCCCCGCGCTCGCGGTCTGGTAAGTCCCCTACGAGTGTGTGTAGGTAAGGCAGTCGGCGTTGTCTGCACCCGGACCCACGTGCACCTCGGCTGCGTTGCACATCAGGTGGTCGTTGTATACGCATTCCGAGCGTTGGCAGGCACCGACGTCGGCCAGCACTTTGGTCAGGCCACCGTGCGCGCCGGTATCGATGAACGTGGCGCAGGCGGCATGGTCTTCGGTGCCGCCCACCGTGATGGCCGCCGCGTTACATTCAGAGTGGTCGTTGAAGGAGCAATTGGTCACGCTGCAGTCTGCGACATGCGTTGTCATGGGGATCCTCCGTGTTCCAGCCGCCCGGGACGGGCCGCTTCCTGTCTTCACGGTAGGCCAGCACTGGGGGATCAAAAAGACCCAATTGTGTGCCCTAATTGCCAAGGGCCCGGGTGGCCTGTGGGGAACCTTAACAACAGGGCCTGATGGGCGTATTTTATTGGTGTCGGAATCCGACCCTGGCCTTGGCCGTGTCGGCTGCTTCAGGGCCGGGCAGCCGTGGAGGCACAGCTGCCGGAGCCGGAGGCGACGCAGACAGTGGGACCACGGCAGGCCAGGCGTAAGGGCTACCAGAGAGCGGAGGAACCGGTACGGAAAACGACATCCGCGTTGTCGTCGACAGGGCGCAGGAAGAGATGATTTTCATCGGGCCTGACCACCCGTACTATCCGTTGTTGGCTGGCTTGGTCTCCGCCGTTGCGGGTGCGTGGCAGCAGGGCTACGACCATCGCAGCTCGGGAGGCCCTGACCACAACCCCTACCGGTGGGGCTGCGGTGGGGGTTGACGGGTACCTGTGTCGCCTGCTGCCTGTCGATGGAGCGTTGATCCGAGCCCTGGTAGAGAGGGGCGCCAGGGAATGGGACGGCGGCAGGCCCCTCTGCCGGTGCCTGCCGACATTGCTCGGCTCGCGCCTGTGGCTGGGCCTCCCGAAGGCTGCGTGGTTCCGGGAATATCTTCCCTTAGTGCCCGGTTGGAGTAGTGATCCTGCGAACGTTCGCAGGATGGAGACCCAAGGAAGGAATCGCGATGTCCATCGACTACGACGCTCCGCGCCTGACGCCCGAGGATGAGTCGACCGAAACCTTGGACGAACTGAAGACAGATAAGACAGCGGCACGAGGGGCCGTCATCGACGTGGACGAGGCCGATCTCGCCGACAGCTTCGTACTGCCGGGGGCGGACCTTTCGACCGAGGAACTGCTCGTCCAGATGGTCCCGGTCCAATCCGACGAATTCACGTGCATGTCCTGCTTCCTCGTCCACCACCGAAGCCAGCTCGCCCGCGAAAAGGACGGCAAGAAGTACTGCACAGAGTGCGAGGGATAACCAGGGACTTCCGGCCTATTAATCCAGTCGGTGTATGATCCTTACTTCCCGTCCCTAGTCTTTGTCCACAGAGATCCTGGATGAGGTGCCATTCCGCCTTTTACTGAAGGAGCTCCCGTGAGTCACCGAAACGGCAACGCGGATTCCAGGACCCCTGCGACGGATCGCGTTGCCGGCAATGTCGAAAGCCGTCCGAACACACCCACGGAACGGCCGGGGCGTCCTTCCGAAGGACCAAACCGGCCAGTCAGCAAAGACATCATGATGGCACTCTTGGTCGGGCTCCTCGCCGGACTGCTTGGCTTGGCACCTTGGCTGATCACCGGAGCACGGCTGCCAGTGCAGAACCTTTGGGGATCGGATGTATCGCCTGGACAAATGCCGTTGGCGCTCTTGCCGCTGAGCCAGTACGAGGCCACCACATTGGTCGCCCTCATGATGACGGGCGCGGCGACCGCCGGCCTGGCGGTGCGGCGATGGTTCCCCGCGCGGCGCCACCTCGCCACATGGTGCGCAGCTACGGGTTTGCTCGCGGTGCAGGTCGCTGCGACGATTCAGGCTTTCACCGTGGTCTCTAACGGCCTGGCCGCCGGGCCGATGTCGGGCCTCTACGTTGCCGGCCTGCTGTCCGGGTAGTGGCTGCCATCATCGGAGGTGTAGTGGCTATGTTGCTCCTCGCGGCAGGATCCAGGGGCCCGGTGGCCCTTGGCGTCGGCATCACGGCGGTCCCGTTTGTGTCATGGATTGCCGCTGGCGTCGCTCATGTGGCCGGGATAGGTGGCGTCCCCCCATTGGTGACTACGTTGTGGCAATGGTTCCCAGCAGTGCTGGTGGGTGCCGCACTCGCATGGTGCGGGCTGCGCCCGGGTGTACGCGCCCTGGTGTGGCTGGTGAACCTGGCCCTGCTGTGGGTGTTGCCGGCGATATTCACTGCGGTCAGCAGCGTATTGGGCACACGCGTGCTGTTAGGCAACCTGCAGGAGATGATGGCGATGGGCAAGCAGGTGTTCACCGGAGCGCTCAGTCCTGCGGGCGGTGCGGCCCCTACAATCTTTCTGGCAGTGGCTGTCGCACTGGTCGGGACAGTAATCCGGACACGGGCCAGTCGATCCACGACGTAACCACAGGCGATAGTCGTAACTCGCCAGTCACAAGGTCAGGTCAGTGCTGGCGGAAGGAATGACCCGCACACATTGACAGGGCGTGTGACCCGTGCCATATTTTAAGCGTGAACCTGTCAGACAGCAGGACAGCAGGACAGCCTGCAGAGTCCGCCGCCCAGCCCGCTGCATCTCCCGCAGCGCAGGGGCAGGCCCAGCCCTTGGCTCGGCTCAGCGCTGCCGAAGCCGTGTTCAACGCCATCCGCTCTGACATTGAGTCCGGCCAGATAGCAGTGGGGGGCAAGCTCAGCTCCGAGGCAACGCTCGCACAGCAGTACGGAGTCAGCCGCTCGGTTATCCGGGAAGCGCTCCGTTCCTGCACCGCGCTTGGCCTCACCGTCACCAAGACCGGTAAGGGCACCTTCGTGGTCGCCAATAAGGTGGCCAACGACCTCACGTTGGGGCAGTATTCCGCCCGGGACCTTACAGAAGCGCGCCCGCATATCGAGGTACCCGCGGCTGGTCTGGCCGCAAAACGCCGCAGCGGCGAAGAACTGGAGACACTCCGGCACATCGTGGAAGCCATGTCCGCCGAAACGGACCCCGAATCCTGGGTGGCCTTGGACTCAAGCTTTCACGCCACCATCGCCCGCGCCAGCGGCAACAAGGTATTCGCCAGCGTCGTGGCGGATATACGGAGCGCGCTGGCCTACCAGTCCGAGACCCTGAACATGGTGGCGGACAGGCAGCACGCCTCTGACGTGGAACACCAGCAGATCCTCGCGGCCATTGAGGCAGGCTCAGCCGAGGCTGCCAGCTCTGCCATGGCCGAACACCTGCGCGCCGTGGGCGCCGCACTCGATTCCATCCTCAACAAGTAACCGCACTCAAGGACGCTATGCCAACCCCAGCCTCTCCCGCTGCCCAGACTGCTGCTTCCGGCACCACAACACGTGCAGCCGCACAGCTCCCGCGGCATGCCGCGCTGGCGGTGGCCGTCCGTGACGGCCTGACGGAAAGCATCCATTACGGATCGGTCATCGCGAC
This sequence comes from Arthrobacter sp. ISL-48, assembly GCF_018613805.1. Taxonomy (GTDB): domain Bacteria; phylum Actinomycetota; class Actinomycetes; order Actinomycetales; family Micrococcaceae; genus Arthrobacter. The sequence continues at coordinate 298,930 of NZ_JAGGPL010000018.1, read as the reverse complement.
AGCAGTGGACGGTTCCACCCTGGCATCGGCCGGCGATCCCCTGGCTCCCTTCTATCCGCGGTCCTCACTCAAACCGCTGCAGGCCGTGGCCATGGTCCGCGCCGGGCTGCAGCTGCCGGCCGACCTCCTGGCCCTGACCGCCGCCAGCCACTCCGGCGCGGCCAAGCATCGCGACGGCGCCCTGCGGATCCTCGAAATGCACGGCCTCACCCCCGACGCCCTTGAGAACAGCACTGACCTCCCGTACGGCGTCACCGAGCGTGAGGAATGGCTTCGGTCCGGCGGCCACGCCACGCAGCTGGCCCAGAACTGCTCCGGCAAACACGCCTCCATGGCCGCCACTTGCGTCATCAATGGCTGGCCGGTCGATGGCTACCTGAACCCGGACCACCCGCTCCAACAGCTCGTGGCCCGCACAGTCACCGAGTTAACGGACGAGGAGCCGCTGGGCCTGAGCACTGACGGCTGCGGAACTCCGCTCTTCGCCCTGACCCTCCGCGGTATGGCCCGCGCCTTCGGGCGCATCGCGGCGGCAAGCAGCACCTTGTCCGGCATCAGCACGTCCAGCACCTCCGACGACGGCGCGACCGCCACGCTTTCCGCGGAAGCCGCCGTCGGGCTGGCCATGCAGCAGCACCCTGACATGGTGGCCGGCGAAGGCCGGGACGTCACCGAACTCATGCGCGTGCTCCCCGGCGCAGTGGCGAAGGACGGCTTTGAAGGCATCCAGCTGGCGGGCCTGCCGGACGGCCGCGCCACCGCGATCAAGATTTCCGACGGCGGTGACCGCGCCCGGATGCCCGTCACCGTCAGCGTGCTCGAGGCGCTCGGCGTGGACACCACATCGCTTTCCGGCATCGCCACCGCCCCCGTCCTGGGCGGCGGGCGGCAGGTCGGCCTCCTGCAGGCCACAGATTTCCTGTCCGAACCCGTCAACGAAGCCCTGTGAGGACCCCATGACCATAACTAATACCGCCAGCGCCGCCAGTAGTCCGGCGGGCAACCAGGCCGGGACGCGTTCCGAGCATGATCTGCTCGGTGACCGTGAGGTCCCGGCCGACGCGTACTGGGGCGTGCATACCCTGCGCGCGGTGGAGAATTTCCCGATCACGGGCCAGCCGCTGGCCTCGAACATGCACCTGGTCCGCGGCCTGGCCGCCGTGAAACAAGCAGCCGCCCGCACCAACCGCGAACTCGGGCTCCTGGACGCCGGACGGGCCACCGCGATCGAACAGGCCTGCCAGGACGTCATCGACGGCAAACTCAGCGCCGAGTTCGTCGTGGACGTCATCCAGGGCGGCGCCGGGACCTCCTCGAACATGAACACCAACGAGGTCATCGCCAACCGCGCCCTGCAAATCCTCGGCCACCCCAAAGGCGACTACGCCCGCCTGCACCCCAACGACCACGTCAACCTCTCCCAATCCACCAACGACGTCTACCCCACCGCCGTGAAACTCGCCACGATCTTCGGGATCAAAGAGCTCCTCGCCGCCCTGGCAGAACTCGAAGAAGCCTGCGCCGCGAAAGCCGCCGAGTTCCGCACCGTCGTCAAGATGGGCCGCACCCAGCTCCAGGACGCCGTGCCCATGACCCTGGGCCAGGAATTCGGCACCTACGCCATCACCATCAGCGAAGACCGGCTCCGGCTCGCCGAAGCCGAAGTCCTCATCCACGAAATCAACCTCGGCGCCACCGCCATCGGCACCGGCCTGAACGCCCCGCCCGGCTACGCCGCCACCGCCTGCCGCCACCTCGCCGAGATCACCGGCCTGCCCCTGGTCACCGCCCCGGACCTGATCGAAGCCACCCAGGACGTCGGCGCGTTCGTGCACCTCTCAGGCGTCCTCAAACGCGTCGCCGTGAAACTCTCCAAAATCTGCAACGACCTGCGGCTGCTCTCCTCCGGCCCCCGCGCCGGATTCGGCGAAATCAACCTGCCCGCCGTCCAGTCCGGCTCCTCCATCATGCCCGGCAAAATCAACCCGGTCATCCCCGAAGTCGTCTCCCAGGTCGCCTACGAAGTCATCGGCAACGACGTCACCATCACCATGGCCGCCGAAGCCGGCCAACTCCAACTCAACGCCTTCGAACCCATCATCGTCCACAGCCTCCACAAGAGCATCTCCCACCTCGAAGCAGCCTGCCGCACCCTCACCAAACGCTGCATCCAGGGCATCACCGCCAACACCGAACACCTGCGCCTCACCGTCGAACAATCGATCGGCCTGGTCACCGCACTAAACCCCCACCTGGGCTACACCACGGCCACCGCCATCGCCCAGGAAGCACTCGCCACCGGCAAAGGCGTCGCCGAACTCGTCCTCGAACACGGACTGCTCACCGCCACGCAACTCCAAGAACTCCTCAGCCCCCAACGCCTGGCAAACCTCACCAAACAACCCACCCAGCAATAAGCCCCAGTCGATAGTCCCCACCCCAAGAGATAAAGGACTCCCCCGTGACAAAGCCCCCAATGGACGCCCAGCAACAAGCGGCCATCTCCGACCACACCATTCCAGCGCACGCCCACGCCTCCGAAGCCACCCTGCACCGGGAGGACGAGGGTTACCACAAGGGCCTCAAGCCCCGCCAGGTCCAGATGATCGCGATCGGCGGCGCCATCGGCACCGGTCTTTTCATGGGCGCCGGCGGCCGGCTCGCCACGGCAGGCCCGGCCCTGATCATCAGCTACGCCGTATGCGGCTTCTTCGCGTTCATGATCCTTCGCGCCCTCGGCGAGCTCGTCATGCACCGCCCGTCGTCAGGCTCATTCGTTTCCTATGCCCGCGAGTTCTTCGGTGAGAAAGCCGCGTTCGTCACCGGCTGGCTCTACTGGCTGAACTGGGCCATGACAGCGATCGTGGACATCACCGCCGTCGCGCTTTACATGAACTTCTTCAAGAAGTACTGGGCCCCCATTGCCGATGTCCCGCAGTGGATGTGGGCACTGGCGGCGCTTATCCTGGTGCTCGGCCTGAACCTGATTTCTGTCAAGGTGTTCGGTGAACTCGAGTTCTGGTTCGCGCTGATCAAGGTTGTTGCCCTCCTGACCTTCCTTGTCGTAGGCATCTACTTCGTCATCTTCGGCACCCCGGTGGCAGGCCAGGAAGTCGGATTCTCCCTGATCGCTGACAACGGCGGCCTCTTCCCCAACGGCCTGTTGCCCGCCATCGTCGTGATGCAGGGTGTTGTGTTCGCCTACGCGTCGATCGAGCTGATCGGTACCGCGGCCGGCGAAACGGAGAACCCCGAGAAGATCATGCCCAAGGCCATCAACACGGTCATCGTCCGCATCGCGGTCTTCTACGTCGGTTCCCTGATCCTGCTGTCGCTGCTTCTGCCGTACACGTCGTACAAGTCCGGCGAAAGCCCCTTCGTCACGTTCTTCGGTTCCATCGGCGTTGAGGGTGTGGATGCCATCATGAACCTCGTGGTCCTCACGGCAGCCCTTTCCTCGCTGAACGCCGGGCTCTATTCCACGGGCCGCATCATGCGCTCCATGTCGGTCACGGGATCGGCCCCGAAGTTCGCTGGCCGCATGAACAAGGCCGGTGTCCCCTATGGCGGAATCGCACTGACAGCCGCCGTAGCGTGCCTGGGTGTGGTGCTCAACGCTGTAGTGCCGGCGGAAGCGTTCGAGATCGTGCTGAACATCGCGTCGCTGGGCATTATCAGCACGTGGGGCATGATCGTCCTGTGCCAGATGCAGCTGGTCAAGCTCTCCAACCGCGGCGAACTGCTGCGCCCGGCGTTCCGGATGCCCGGCTCCCCGGTCACCGGCTGGGTCACCCTCGCGTTCCTGGCCGCGGTGCTGGTGCTGATGGCGTTCGATTCCCCCGTGGGCACCTGGACCATCGCCTCGCTGGTGGTAGTGATTCCCGCGCTGATGCTGGGCTGGCGCCTCTGCCGCGACCGTATTCTGGAGCTCGCCGCGGTGCGTGACGGATTCACTGGCCCGTACCCGCTGGTCGCCAACCGTCCGGCTCCCGGTGCCGGTAAGGACGCCAAGTAGCCGCCTAACCCCTTGAAGTAAGCGTCCGACGGCGGCACCCGGGTTCCGTTCCCACGGAACCGGGGTGCCGCCGTCGTGGTTTAAGTCGCCTGCTGGCCGCGGCTCAACTTCCCGTCCGGCGTTGGGGCCTAGCTACCCGGCGAGGAAAAGCTCAAGCACAGGGAGGTCGACGTCCGGCCGCTGAACGGGCAGCTTGATGGTCAGGGTGCCGGCGGGCTGGGCTCCGGGCTGCATGTTGTGTGCCTGCGCCTGCGGATCGTTTTCCTGGAGGAAGACCTCCGAGGCGTCGTTGAGCAGCTGCGCATACTCCACCTTGCCTTCGAGTCCTGGCAGGTGGACAAACTGGAAAGGCCACGCGAACAGGTGGACGTAGAGCCGGTTTCCGGACTGGGTGTACCGTGCATCCGCGGGCGGCGTGAACGTTGACGGCCCCGCGCCGTAGACGGACCGGCCGTGCAGCCGCATCCATGCTCCGATCCCTTGCAGCGCCTCGGTGGCGCGCGGATCGAAATTGCCGCGGCCGGTCGGGCCCACGTTAAGCAGCAGGTTACCGCCCTTGGAGACCCCGTCCACGAGCATCCGAATGAGCAGGTCCACGGATTTGAAGTTGAGGTTGTCCCGGTCGTAGCCCCAGCTTCCGTTGAGCGTTTGGCACGCTTCCCAAGCGACCTGCTGGTTGTCCACCAGCATGGGCCCGGCCGGCTGGTACTGCTCCGGGGTGACGAAGTCGCCCGGGATTTCCAGGCGGTCGTTAACCACGATGCCCGGCTGCAGCTCCCGGACCATGGCCAGCAGCGCCTCGGAGTCCCACTCTTTCCGGCCCTTGCCGCCCCAGAACTCCTCCGGGCCGTGCTCTGAGTAGGAGAAATCGAAGAACAGATAGTCGATTTGGCCGTAATCCGTGAGCAGCTCACGGACCTGGCCGTGCAGGTAGTCCCGGTACCGGGCCATGTCCCGGCCTGCGTTCAGGGCCTCCACATCCGGGGAGTTCCGCTGCGGATGCGCGCCGTCGATGGTGAAATCCGGGTGATGCCAGTCAATCAGTGAGTGATAGAACCCGACCTTCAGCCCCTCGGCCCGCAACGCATCCACGTAGGGACGAACAAGATCACGCCCAGCCGGGGTGTTGGTGGACTTGTATTCGGTGAGGGACGAGTCCCAGAGGCAGAAGCCGTCGTGGTGCTTGGTTGTCAGCACCACGTACTTCATGCCGGCATCCTTCGCCGCCCGCGCCCATTCCCGGGGATCGTACAGGTCCGGATCAAAGCGCCGGAAGTAGCGGGAATAGTACTCTGCGGTGAGTTCCTCAAGGTTCATCACCCACTCATGCCTGGCAGGCAAAGCATACAAACCCCAGTGGACGAACATGCCGAGCCGGGCTTCTTCGAACCAGGCAGCGTGCTGAATCATTGAACATCCTTTAGTGAGAGGAGGGGATACGCCTGCCAGCTTAAACATCAGATGTATCAGGAGTCAACGATGTATTTTCAATAGAAATTGGGGCAAACGTACCGGACAGCTCCGATGTAAGGGTTCAAACTAGCCTTCCAGCGGAAAACGAAAGACCTATGCCTGGTCCCAGATTGCCGCGTCATAAGTGCAGCTAAACATCCGACGATTGAGCGCTAAGATGTTCGCATGGCAGTCACAGATGAGGCGATCGACAAGATCAAGGACATGCTCCTGCGCGGCGAGCTCAATGCGGGCGACCGCCTGCCCCCGGAGAAAGAGCTCAGCGACCGGCTAGGGCTGTCCCGCAGCTCATTGCGTGAGGCCGTGAAGGCGCTGGCCCTCATCCGCGTCCTGGACGTCCGGCGCGGTGACGGTACCTATGTGACCAGCCTGGATGCAAAACTGCTGAACGAGGCAGTGGCCTTCGTGGTGGAACTGCACCAGGACAGGTCCATCCTGGAACTCTTCGAGGTCCGGCGTATCTTGGAACCGGCCACGGCATTCATCGCGGCAGGCAAAATAGGCGCCGAGGAACTCCTGGAACTCCGCGGCACCATGGACGGCATAGACGAGAACACCGATGTTGAGGAACTGGTAGCCCACGACCTTGAATTCCACCGGCTCATCAGCAGGGCCGCCGGCAATGCGTACCTGGAGAGTCTGCTGGATGCCCTTTCCGGCAGCACTGTCCGGGCAAGGATTTGGCGCGGCCTGACCCAGGACAGGGCCGTCGCGCACACGCTGTCGGAGCACAAGGCCATCGCCGATGCCCTGGCCCGTGGTGACGCAGAGCTGGTGCGCGCGCTCGTGACCGTCCACATCAGCGGCGTAGAGACCTGGCTGCGGCAGGCGCTCTAGCCATCCCCATGGAATGACAGAGCGACGGCCCATCACCGGGAAGGTGAGGGGCCGTCGCCGTGGAGGGCTGCTGGGCCAGGTCCGGCTGCGGGTGCGGCCTACTGGTAGAGGTTCGGCTTGATTTGGTCCGAATCGATGTTCTTGGCGTCGTACCAGAAGAAGCCGGTGTCTATGACTTTCTCCAGTTTGTCGCCCTTGATGGCGGCAACGGCGGCCTTCACTGTTTCGTACCCGATTCCCACCGGGTTCTGGGTGACGGCCCCGGCCATCAGTCCGGACCTGATGGCATCGATCTGGGCCTTGCCTGAGTCGAAGCCGACAACGGTCAGCTTGCCCTTGAGTCCCAGTTCCTCAACGGCCTTGACAATGCCGATCGCGGATCCTTCGTTCGTGCCGTACATGCCCTTGAGGCTTGGGTTGGCCGTAATGATGGCCTTGGCTGCGTCGGCTGAGAGGAGCTGGTCCCCGCCGGCGTACTGGATGGCCACGATCTTGATGTTCGGGTTGTTCTTTTCGATGTACTCCTTGAAACCGTCCCGGCGGTCCGTCCCGGACTTGGAGGTCTGGTCGTGACCGATGACAGCGATGTTGCCCGTGCCGCCGATGAGCTCGGCGAGGTGTTTGGCGGCCTCCGCGGCAGCAGCCTTGTTGTCGGTTGAGGCTGTGGTGACAGGGATATCCGAATCGACGCCGGAGTCGAAGGCGACAACCGGAATATTCTTGCTCTTGGCCTGCTCCAGCAGAGGCGTGGCAGCCTTGGAGTCCAGGGCTGCGAACCCTATAGCGGCCGGAGACTTGCCCAGCGCCGTCGTGAGCATCTGGACCTGCTGGTCCACGTCCTTTTCGGTGTTCGGACCTTCAAAGCTGACTTCGACGTTGAATTCCTTGGCCGCCTTGTCAGCACCCTGCTTCACGGCCTGCCAGAACTGGTGCTGGAAGCCTTTCGAGACGATGGCGATGTATGGCTTCGCTCCGCCGCTGGCGGCACCCCCTGGGGTACCCGCCGGGGCCTCGCAGCCGGCAATTGCTATGACACCGAGGGCCAGGCCGGACATAGTGAGGAAACTGCGCCGGTCGAAACTGGACTTGTTCATGGGTGAAAACTCCGTTGTTTTTCTCAATGGGAAGGGAATGGAATGGGGTTGGTGCAGGAGGGACAGGGGCTTGCAGGGGCCAGCTGGAGCAACTACGTTGCGGCCTCCTTCCGGCGCAGCATGTCCAGGTAGACAGCTACCAGGATGACGACGCCGATGGCCACGTTCTGCCACTCCTGCGGCACCGAGATGACGCGCAGGCCGTTGGTGAGGACGGACATGATGAGGGCACCGATCACCGTTCCCACGATGGAACCCTTGCCTCCGGCCAGGGACGTTCCACCAATCACGACGGCGGCAATCGCCTGGAGTTCATACCCCATGCCCTGCCCGGGCTGGGCGGAGTTAAGCCTGGCCGCGATGATGACGCCGGCCAGCCCGGTGAACGCCCCGGCCGCGGTATAGATCCAGAGCTTCCAGCTGCGGACATTGATGCCGGAGAGCGCCGTCGCTTCCTCGTTGGAGCCGATCGAGAAGGTGTAGCGGCCCAGCAGGGTCTTGCTCATCACCACGCCGGCCACTGTTGCCGCAGCAAAGAAGATGAAGACCGCGTTTGGAATCACCAGGCCGGCAATGGGCTTGCCCAGGGCCAGGTTCGAGAACCCCTCGGTGCCGGTGAAATAGATGGGCTTGGTTCCGGAGACCACCAGCGCCATACCCTGGCAGACCAGCATGGTGGCCAGGGTGGCGATGAAGGGCGGGATTTTCAGGAAGGAGATCAGGAAGCCGTTCACCGCCCCGATGAGCGCCCCCATCAGGATGCCGCCCACCACCCCGGCCCACAGCGGCAGGCCCAGGTAAGTGAGCACAACACCCACCATCACTGAACAGAGGCTCATGCCGGTGCCCACAGAGAGGTCGATGCCGCCGGTGATGATGACGAACGTCGCACCGAGCGCCAGGAGGCCTATGACCACAGTGGAGAGCAGGATGTCCGAGAGGTTGCCCGGCAGCAGGAACCGTGAGTTCATGACGCCGAAGAAGACCACCAGGACAATCAGCGATCCGAAGGCCAGGAGCTGCTGGAGGGACGAGCGAAGCCGCAATGTCAGCCCCTGCCCCCGGGGAGGTGAGGACGGGGCAGTTGGCGCCTTGGACTCTTTCGGCTTGGGGGTTTCTACGATGCTCATAAGGTTGGTGCTCCTGTGGTGATGGAGACGCGCCGGGTGGCAAGTTCCATGATGTTTTCCTGGGTGGCTTCCTTGTTACTGAGGAAGCCGGTGATTCGCCCTTCGCACATGACGGCGATCCGGTGGGACAGGCGGAGGATTTCGGGCAGTTCGGAAGAGATCATGATGATCGCCTTGCCCTCGGCGGCCAGCTCGTTGAGGAGCCTGTAGATCTCATCCTTGGCTCCCACATCGATGCCCCTGGTGGGCTCGTCGAAGATGAGGATGTCGCAGTCCTTGACCAGCCACTTCGCGATCACCACCTTCTGTTGGTTTCCGCCGGAAAGGTTCCTGGCCAGCTGCTTGATGGACGGCGTCTTGATCCGGAGCTTCCGGGCGTATTCGTCGGCCGTGCGGCGCAGCGATGCATCACGGATAAAACCCGCGGAAGAGTTTTCGGCGAGTGAGGACAGCATGATGTTCTCCTTCACGTCGCGTTCCAGCATGAGGCCAAGATGCTTGCGGTCCTCAGACAGGTAGCCGATGCCGAGCTTCGCGGCGGCGGCGGGGTTGGGAATCCGTACGTCGTCCGCGTTCACCTGCAGCCGCTCAAAGCTTGCCTTGTCCGCGCCGACAAGCGCCCGCGCCACTTCGGTCCGGCCCGCTCCCATGAGTCCGGAAAAGCCCAGGATCTCGCCCCGGCGCAGCTCGAAACCGATGTCCTTGAGCAGGGAAGGCGTGCTGAGCCCCGCAACGGACAGTACGACGTCGTCCGGACGCTCCGTTTCTTCCGCCGCCGGGCGCTGTTCACCGGAAATCGTGCGGCCGACCATGAGCGAGATGACTTCCCGCATGGTGGTTTCCTCTGTGTCCACGGTGTCAACGTATTCGCCGTCGCGGATGACCGTGATGCGCTGGGATATCTGCTTGAGCTCGTCCATGCGGTGCGAAATGTAGATCACCCCCGTCTCCGGCGAGACAAACCCCCGGATCAGTTCATGGAGGGTGGCCACTTCGGCGTCGTTCAGCGCGGCGGTGGGCTCATCCATGATGATCACCTTGGAGTCGTGGCTGAGGGCCTTGGCAATCTCCACCATCTGCTGTTTAGCCACCGTCAGCTGGCCGCAGCGCTCCCTCGGATCCAACCTGAGGCTCATGCGGTCAAAGAGGTCCTGGGTCTTCCGGTTGAGGGCGCGCTCGCTGAGCATTCCATAGCGGCGTGGTTCGCGGCCGATGTAGATGTTCTGCGCCACGGTCAGGTCCGGCATCAAGTTGAACTCCTGGTGAATGATGCTGATGCCCATTTCCTGGGCATGCTTCGGGCCGGCCGGCGTAAAGGCCACACCGTTAAGCTCGAACGTTCCCTCGTCCGGGACGTAGATGCCCGAGAGCAGCTTCATCAGTGTTGACTTGCCGGCCCCGTTCTCACCCACGAGCGCCAGGACCTCTCCGCGCTGTAAGTCCAGCTGCATGTTGTGCAGGGCCCTGACTCCGGGGAAGGTCTTCCCTACGCCACGCACGGACAACAGCGGTGTTTGCTCCGTGGTCATGCTTTCACCTCGTCTTGCCTGGTTAAATTCTCCGATTCCGGACGTTCCGGTTTCGACAATGCGGATTCCGGCGTGCGCAATCCGTAGGTGCGGGCCGCGGTGCCCTCCAGGAAGGCGTGCCGGGCCGCGGGGTCCAGGTCGGCGGCCAGTTCCAGGAGCACTTCCAGGGTGCGGTGGTAGGGCGCGCCCAGCGTGCTGACTGGCCAGTCCATGCCGATCATCAGCCGCTCCGGGCCAAAAGCCGCCAGGGCCTCTTCCCACAGGGGACGCAGCGCCGTAGCCGTGTATTCGAGTCCGGGCAGGTGCAGCCCCGATACCTTCGCCACGGTGTTGGGCTGCCCGGCCAGCGCGCGGAACTCCCGGCGCCAGCGCTCCAGTTCAGGATGGGGCCTGCGGCCGGCGGACATAGCGTCCGTGAGCGGCGGTTTGCCCAGATGGTCCAGCACCACGGTGAGTTCGGGGAGGTCACGGGCCAGGGCGACGGCACGGTGCAGATGGCGGGGATAGGCATCCGGAATGTCCAGGGCCAGTCCCCTGTCAGCGACCAGCCTCAACGATTCGCGAACCCCGGGCAGCTCAAGGAAGTCATCGCGTGGATCGTCGTGGACAAGGTGGCGGACCCCACGGAACTTCGGATTCGCGCCCAGCCGCTCAAGCTCCGCCTGCGCCAGGTCAGGGTGTTCCAGCGGTATCCAGCCGACGACGGCGAGTACCCAGTCGTTGCGGTCCGCGGCCGCGAGCATGGATTCCGTGTCCGCGAGGGTGTCGTCGGCCTGAACGAGTACCGCACCCCGGACGCCCGCGTCCACGAGCGTCTCCTGGGCCTCCTGTTCCCCAAAGCTGCGGAACAGGGATCCATGCTGCGGACCCAGCCAGGCATAGGGACGACGGGGCGCGCCCGGAGCGCCGGACTGCCCGGCCGCATCGACTTCGGTGGCAGAGGTTTCGGTGGCAAGGGGCAGTTCCCACAGGTGAAGATGCGAATCGATCATGACGGAATCAACCCCTGGTGTGAGAGCTCAGTCCAGAGTTCTTCAGGAATGTCTTCGGCCATCCGTGCGGCGTTGTCACTCATCTGCTCGGGGGACGTTGCCCCCACCGTCACGTTGACCACGGCGGGGTGACGCAGACCGAACTGAAGCGCCGCCGCCGGAAGCTCCACACCGAAGCTGCCGCAGATCCCGGCGAGCCGCCTGGCGCGTTCCAGCTGCGTGTGAGGTGCCTGCCCGTAGTTGTAATGGGCGTTTTCGGGTACGTTATGCCTGGCCAGCAGCCCGGAATTGTAGGCTCCGACATTGACCACTCCCGTGCCCTTTTCCACACAGCGCTCCAGCAGCGGAACCTTTGGCTGCTCCAACAGCGTGTACCGGCCCGCGAGCATGACCAGGTCCAGGTCCGCGGCCTCCACACACTCAAGGGCCGCTTCGGCCGAGTTAAGCCCGACGCCGATGGCGCGGACCAGCCCTTCGGCTCGCAGTTTTTCGAGGGCGGGCAGTCCGTCCCGGATGCCACCGGCGAGGTCGTGGACGTCGGCATCGTGAAGATAGGCGATGTCCACCTGGTCCAGGCCGAGCCGTTCGAGTGACTCCTCAATGCTCTGCCGGATCCCATGCTCGGAAAAATCCCAGACGCGGCGGCTCGTGGCAGGCACATCGAAGCCTTCCGGATCCCCTGGTACTCCCGGAGCTTCGCCGGTACCCGGGCCGGTGCCGCCCATCAGCACGCCCTGCTTGGGCGCCAGGAGGCGTCCCACCTTCGTGGACAGGACAAATTCCTGCCGCGGCTTCCCCTTCAGCACCGTACCGAGGCGCCGCTCGGATAGGCCCAGGCCGTAGTGCGGAGCGGTATCGAAGTACCTGATGCCGGCGTCCCAGGCGGCCTCGACTGTCGCAGTTGCCCTGCCGTCCGACATCGCCCGGTAAAGATTCCCGATCCCGGCGCCACCGAAGCCCAACCTGCCGAGGTGGAGCGTTCCTGCCCCGGAAAAAATACCCTCGCTCATGGCAGCTCCCAGACCAGCGGCACGCCTGAATCGTTGCCGCTGTAGTCGTCCTCGATTTCCAGAAGCTCAGCCATCCGCGCCTGCCAGGCAATATTGACAGGGTTCCCGGCGAGCTCGTGGCGCATGGCCTTGTAGTCATCAACTTCCACGACGTGGATCAGCTCCTGGCCGCTGCGCCAGATCCGCCAATTGCCGACACCTGCGTCCTTCAAGGCAGCCACCAGCTCCGCCGGTATCTCAGCGTGCGCGTCCGCATAGGCCTGGGCTGCACCGGGCTTCAGCCGGGTATGCAACACGATGGTCTCAGACATCAGCGGCAGCCTCATTGAGAGCCAGTTCCGGCACGGGGACCGTACCACCGGCCGGTAGGTCACCGCTCCAGATCTCGCCGTCGGGAAAGCTGTAACTGGCCAGCGTCTGCCGGTGCATTTCCGCGCCCGCGCCAGGTGCTGACGGCGGCCAGTAGCAGCCCCCGTGTACATCCACCGGGGTGATGAAATGCTCGTGGAGGTGGTCCACAAACTCAATCATACGGTCGTCCTTCTCTCCCGAGACGGCGATGAAATCGAACATGGAAAGGTGCTGGACCGCTTCGCAGAGTCCGACACCGCCGGCGTGCGGGCACACCCGGACGCCGAACTTTGCCGCGAGCAGAAGGATGGCGATGTTCTCGTTCACCCCCGCCACCCGCGCGGCGTCAATCTGGAGTACTTCGATGGCTTGTGCCTGCAGAAGTTGCTTGAACACCACGCGGTTCTGCACGTGCTCCCCGGTGGCTACCGGGATGGGCGCCACGCCCCGGGCGATGGCGGCGTGCCCCAGGACGTCGTCCGGGCTGGTGGGTTCTTCGATCCAGGCGATGTCGTAGGGTGCCAGATGAGCCATCCATTCGATGGCTTCCTGCACATCCCATCGCTGGTTGGCGTCGACGGCGATCTTGATGTCCGGACCCACGGCTTCGCGGGCGGCCCGGACGCGCCGGATGTCATCCTGCAGCGAGGCCCCTACCTTGAGCTTGATCTGGGCAAAGCCGTCCGCTACGGCCTCCTTGGCCAGCCGGGCGAGCTTCTCGTCGCTGTACCCGAGCCAGCCGGGCGTTGTGGTGTAGCCGGCATAACCTTCAGTGAGGAGCCGGGCATGCCGTTCGGCCCGCCCTGGCTCGGCGCGGCGGAGGATCTCCAGGGCTTCTTCCGGCGTCAAGGCATCGCTGAGGTAGCGGAAGTCCACCAGGGCAACGATCTCCTCCGGGCTGAGAGCGGCCAGCAGCTCCCACAGCGGAAGTCCGGCGCGCTTGGCTTTCAGGTCCCACAGGGCATTTACCACAGCGCCGATCGCCATGTGCATTACTCCCTTCTCCGGACCCAGCCAACGCAGTTGGGAATCATGGACCAGCAGCTTCCAGCTCGCGCCCATATCGGCGATCAGCTCTTCCACGTTGCGGCCCAGAATGTGGGGACGGAGGGCGTCGATGGCTGCGGCTTCCACCTCATTCCCCCGCCCGATGGTGAAGACAAAGCCGTGGCCCTCCAGGCCGTCCCCTGCATCGGTGCTGATGATGAGGTAGGCGGCCGAGTAATCGGGGTCCGGGTTCATGGCGTCCGAGCCGTCCAGTTCCTTCGAGGTGGGAAAGCGGATGTCAAAAGTTTCTACCGCGGTGATGACGCTCATCATGCTCCTATGTGTGCAACTGCCGTACGTTGCGTTTCGTGGCCCACCGGGCGCCAAGTCAGGCAGCCGGGTGGAGGATCTGGATTAACCTAAACATCCGATGTTTTACTTGTCAATGGGTCACTTCTGCGTAGTATTAGGGAAGCCGGGCGGCAAAAGCTCGGATGTTATCGGGAACTTTAACCCTAAAATCAAGGGAGACCATGAGTATCAAGCTGGCCCGGCTGGGCGAACTAGGACAGGAACAACCGGCGGTGATCACAGTTGACGCCGACGGGAACGAAAACTACTTCAGCCTCACGCCCCTGACCGGGGACGTCGACGGCCCGTTCCTCGCCCAGGACGGCGTCGCCCGCACCCGGAGGGCCCTCTCCGCAGGGGAACTGCCCGAGCTTTCAGCGGCCTCCAGCCTTCGGGTCGGAGCACCCATTGCCCGCCCCGGCTCTGTTGTCTGCATCGGTATGAACTACGCGGCGCATGCCGCCGAATCAGGATCCGCCCCGCCCGAAATCCCCGTGGTTTTCCTCAAGCCGTCCAACACTGTCAGTGGACCGTTCGACGCCGCCCCCATCCCGCCGTCGTCGGAAAAGTACGACTGGGAAGTTGAGTTGGGAGTGGTCATCGGGAAGGAGGCCAGCTATTTGGCAGATCCCGCCGATGCCCTGGATTACGTCGCAGGATATCTGGTGGCCAACGACCTCTCAGAGCGCGAGTACCAACTGCCCGGCGCGGCCGGCCAATGGACCAAGGGTAAATCCCTGCCCGCGTCCACACCCCTTGGCCCTTGGCTTATCCCTGCCGATGAAGTTGATCCCGGCCAGCTGCGGTTGCGTTCAGTGGTCAACGGCGAAGTCAGGCAGGATTCCTCGACGGCGGACCTCATCTTTGACGTTGCCACGCTGGTCCACCACGTGAGCCAGTACATGCTCCTTGAGCCTGGAGACGTGATTCTCACCGGCACTCCCGAGGGTGTGGCCCTGTCCGGCCGCTTCCCGTATCTCCAGCCCGGCGACGTGGTGGAGCTCGACATTGAAGGCCTTGGCCGCCAGCGCCAGGAGTTTTACCGGCAAGGAGCAGCAAAATGAACACGTCAGTAGAGACGGAATTCGACGGGCTGGTGGCCATCGTGACGGGCGGGGCTTCCGGCATTGGGGCAGCAGTTGCAGACCGGCTGGCTGCCGGGGGCGCCCGGGTGGCGGTCCTGGATCTGAACCCGGCAGGGACTCCGCACTTCGGTGTTGAATGCAATGTGGCGGACGACGCTTCGGTGCGTGCCGCCGTCGAAACCGTCACGGCTCAATTCGGCAGGTTGGACATCGTGGTGAACAACGCCGGCATCGGAGCAACGGGTGACGTCGCCGCGAATGACGACGACGAATGGGCCCGCGTGCTCAACATCAACGTCGTGGGGGTGGCCAGGGTGACACGCGCCGCCCTTCCGTTCCTGCGCCAGTCACCGTCAGCTGCCATCGTCAATACGTGTTCCATCGCGGCCACGGCGGGGCTCCCCCAGCGGGCGCTGTATTCGGCGTCGAAAGGGGCTGTCCTCTCGCTCACGCTGGCAATGGCCGCTGACCACATCCGCGAGGGCATCCGGGTGAACTGCGTCAACCCCGGCACGGTGGACACGCCGTGGGTGGCCCGGCTGCTTGGCTCTGCGGCGGATCCGGAGGGCGAGCGTGCCGCGCTCAATGCGCGCCAGCCACACGGCCGCCTCGTGGCGGCCGAGGAAGTGGCCGGGGCGGTGGCCTACCTGGCAAGCCCGCGGTCAGGGTCGACGTCCGGCACCGCCCTCGCTGTTGACGGCGGTATGCAGGGCCTGCGGCTGCGCCCGCTGGGTTAGCAGTCGGGGTTGTCCCCATCCGTAACCAAGACTGCATGCAACCTTCCCGCAGCCCACGTTCGCTTATGCTCAGTTGTGCGCCTCACAGCGCTCCACGCGCCGGAACGGCGCGGTCCAACTGAGCAGTTCAACGACGAACCACCCGGGAGACACGGCATGACCAACTGGCGCATCAGGGATTTCCACTCGGCTGACCTGGACGGGATCCTGCACCTGTGGGAAACGCTCAAGGCCACCAACGTAGAGCCCGTCTATGCCCTCTCCGAGGTCCTGGCCTCGTGCGAGAAGGACCACGCGGTGGTGGCGGTGCAGGGCGACATGGTGGTGGGTGCCGCCGTCGGACGCGCCGCCCACGACCAGGGCTGGATCGTCTTCCTTGCCACCCTGCCGGAGTACCGGAGCCGTGGGATCGGCACCTCGTTGCTGGCCGCCGTCGAAAACCGCATGGCCCCGCACGGGCTCAACAAACTCTCCGCGCTGATGCCCGAGTCAGAAACCCGGGTGGAGGCCTTCCTCAGCCGCGGCTTCGCGCTCAAGAAGAACCTGCGCTACTTCGAGCGGACCATCCCCGTGCAGCGCCAGGAGCTCGGCGCGCTGGGGCAGTTGGGCGGCCGGATCCTGGCCCGGGACCTGTGGGAAAACGTGGCCGGCATGCGGCGCGAGAAAGAGCTGCTGGAGCGGCGCCTGGTCCTCCCCCTGGCGGAGGCGGACCTGGCCGATGAGTACGGCGTGGTGCCGCCGCGCGCCGTCGTGCTCTTTGGTCCGCCGGGCACGGGCAAGACCACATTCGCCAAGGCGATCGCTTCCCGGCTCGAATGGCCGTTCGTGGAGGTGTTCCCGTCGCGGCTCGCCTCGGACCCGAAAGGGCTGGCCGGTGCGCTGCGCGAGACGTTCCTTGAGATCGCCGAGCTGGAGCACGCCGTGGTGTTCATCGACGAGGTCGAGGAGATCGCGTCCCAGCGCTCGGGCGAGCCACCATCACCGTTGCAGGGCGTTACGAACGAGCTCCTGAAGATCATTCCGGCTTTCCGTGAGCAGCCCGGCCGACTGCTGGTCTGCGCCACCAACTTCATCCGCGCCCTGGACACAGCGTTCCTTCGCCACGGCCGGTTCGACTACGTCATCCCCATTGGCCTGCCCGACCGCCAGGCCCGCGAAGCGATGTGGCAGCGCTTCATCCCGGCCCCCGTGGTGGACGACGTGGATGTGGAGCTGCTGGTGGACCGCACCGGGGGCTTCTCTCCCGCGGACATTGAGTTCGCTGCCCGGAGCGCCTCCCAGCGCGCGCTCGAAAAATCAGTTTACGGCGAAGACAGCGGCGGCGGCGCGGCCTCCACGGGCAGCGTTTCAGTCCGGGCGGCCGTCCGGAAGGGTCCCTCCACAGAGGATTACATCGACGCCATCGGCGACACCCGGACAACCGTCAGCGACGAGGTTCACCGGGACTTCCTGGAGGACATCGACCGCCTGGGCCGCGTTTAGGCTCTTAGCCGACCCCGAATTCGCCGGAACCGTGCCAACTCGCCGTGAACTTCCGGCGAACGGACACGGTTCCGGCGAACTCGGGACCCTGGAGCAACGTCACTGAGCGGCTTCGGGGCCGGCGTCATCGTAGGACAGGTTCTCGTAATCGACGTCGTCCTCCTCATCCAGCCGGTCGTCCAGCTCCTCGAGCAGCCAGGGGTTGACGCGCGCCAGGATCTTGCGGACCTCTTCCACGTCGACGGCGGAGTAGAGCACCGGGCGCGCATCCCGGTACTTGGTAACGGGCGGTTTGTCCGGCCACTTCTCGGCCAGGGCCCTGACCCTCTCGGGCAATGAATTGTGGGCGTTGTCCGCGATTTTCACCAGGGTTGCGTCGTGGTCCTCGGCGATGAAGCGGATGCCGGCCTGATAATCATCGGGGTTGTCGTGCAGGCGCTTGGTCACGCGCTCGATGATGCCCACGGCCCGCTCGGAAACGCCCATGTCCAGCAGCGCCTGCCGGGTGATAGGAGTGTCTTCGGCAATGTCATGAAGGTAACCGGCAATCCGGATGTCGTCGTCGAAATCGGCCAAGGCGTCCCCGACGGCGATCACGTGCTCGCGGTATGGCCGCTTGAGCTTATCCTTTTGGCGGTTGTGGGCCACTTCGGCCAGGACCTTGGCCGTCTCAATGGTGAAGCTGGGGGCGGAACTGTGCTCCGTGGAGTGCGCGTCTGACATGGCTCCAGCCTACGCGTCGCTCAGTAAACAGCAGGTGGCAGGTTCCTGACCATCCCTTTGAGTTTTGGCCAGATAATGCCCCGAAACTGGCTTTGACGTCCGATAACTGGACAAAACTCTCAGCGTGAAGCAGCCCGCCCGGGCCAGGCTACTGTTTCCCGTACTTCCGGTGGACTGCCTGCTTGCTGACCCCCAGGCACAGAGCGATGGCTTCCCAGGACAGCCCCGCCTGCCGGGCACTCCGAACGAGTGTTGCTTCTGCGCGTCCCACTTCCTTTTGCAGTTCGGCGACGGCATACAGCGCCTCGGCCGGACCTTTGCCATCCATTGATCCAACGAGTGTCTTCATTCGATCCACCTCCATTTTGTCAACAATAGTTGACGCCGGAAGCTTCGTCAACATCAGTTGACACCGGAGGCTGGTGATGGCTACTTCGGGCGCCTCCGCGGCTACACTTCCTGCCATATCCATGGATTCCGGGGAAGCACCGCGGGGTCAAATACTGAGAGCGCCTGCGCCAAGGTTCCGGCCGGCAGCCCCAGGGAGCCCAGCAGGTCCCTCACCCCATCCGCCGAAAGCCCCTTCAGTGCCAGGTCGCCGAGCGTAACGGCACCGTCCCGCTTGGCCAGCCGGACGCCGTCGCGATTCACAACGAGCGGAACATGGGCGTACTCCGGCACGGGCACCCCCAACAGTGAGCAGAGGTGTGCCTGCCGGGGCGCGGATGGCAGAAGGTCGTCCCCGCGGACCACTTGGTCGACGCCCTGTGCGGCGTCATCCACCACCACCGCCAGATTGTACGCCGCGACGCCGTCGTTGCGGCGCAGCACAAAGTCGTCCACCACTCCGGTGAACTCCCCGTGCAGCACGTCCCGCACCGTGTTTACGGGGACCGAGGACCGGAGGCGGACAGCGGCGGGCCGGGTGGACCGTTTGAACTCCAGCTCGGCCGGTTCCAGGTTCCGGCAGGTGCCCGGATAGGCGCCCTGCGGCGCATGCGGAGCGGACGGCGCCTCCTGGATCTCCCTGCGGGTGCAGAAGCATTCGTAGGTCAGGCCCGCGGCCGCCAGGCGGCTGATCGCTTCGGCATACACATCACCACGGTCCGTCTGGCGGACGACGGCGCCGTCCCAGGTCACGCCGACGGCCGCCAGATCGCGGAGCTGCCCGGCCTCCGCTCCCGCACGCGCCCGGTCCAGGTCCTCCACGCGCAGCAGGAAGTCCCGGCCCGTAGAGCGGGCAAACAGCCAGGCGAGAATCGCCGTTCGAAGGTTGCCCACATGCAGATCACCGGAAGGGCTGGGGGCGAAGCGGCCGGCTGCGGTCATGAAACAACCCTATGCGGACACGGCAACACACAAGAGCCCCTCAGCTACCGATGACTTCGGGGAATCCGACGTCGGTAGCTCAGGGGCTCTTGCCGTGGTTGCGGAGTGACGATGCGTGAACAAGTGTCAGTCAGCGGGGCGGCCTCCTTGCGGGAAGCGGAATCCAGGAGCCGGGTGGTGTGCCGGGAAACCTGTAGCCTGCGGGCGGCGGCGGTAGCCTTTGCCCTTGTTGCCACTATTTGAACAGAGGCCCTACAGTAGGCACAACCGGCACGGCTTTGATTGATCAGTCCGACTACTCTGTGCCGCATTCATCGACAGGAAATGATCAGATTGCACGAACTGGACGCCACGGACAAGCGGATCCTCAAGGCCCTGGACGAGGACCCGCGCGTACCCATCATGGTACTGGCCCAGCGGCTGGGCCTGGCGCGCGGCACGGTGCAGTCGCGCCTGGAGCGGATGACGACGTCGGGCGCCCTGCGTCCGAACAGCAGCCGGGTGCTTCCCTCCGCGCTGGGACGCGGAGTGGCAGCCGCAGTGAGCGCCGAACTGGACCAGAGCCACCTCAACGAAGCCATCGCCTCCCTCCGTGAAATCCCGGAGGTCCTCGAATGCCACGCCCCCGCGGGCGACACCGACCTCCTGATCCGCGTCGTCGCCAGCAGCCCGGACGATCTCTACCGCGTCTCCGAGGAGATCCGACTCTGCCCGGGGATCGTCCGCACGTCCACGAGCATGTTCCTGCGCGAGGTGATCCCCTACCGGACCACGGGGCTCCTGGAGGGCTGAGCCCCTGGCCATGAAGGCGGTCCGCCTCCGGGCCCGCACCGGGGAGCTCTCCCCATCGCGCCCGCAGCACCAGCACCGCTAGGCTGGCACGGGAATTCATTCAGGGGGGAACATGGCGGGGAACTTTTATGGCGCAGACGTGGAACAGCTGCGCCGGCTCGCAAAGGATCTGGCGGGCGGAGCCAACAGCCTCAACCTGCTCAGTCAGCAGCTCAGCAGCAGGATCAGCACCAGCCCTTGGAAAGGGCACGACGGCGACCGGTTCCGCAGCGATTGGACCTCGGCACATCTGAAGGTGCTGAAGTCGGCGTCGGCAGGACTGGAATCGGCATCCAAGGCACTGCTCGCCAACGCGGACGAGCAGGACAAGGCCAGCAACAGCGGCGGTGCGGGAGGTGCCGGCCTGGGCGGACCCGGTGGCGCCGGTTCCGGTGGCACAGAATCCGGTGGCGGGACGGTCCAGGAGCTGACCGACACGCTGAACGGAATGACCGCTGAGGAGCGCCAGGAGTACCTGAACAGCGACGAATTCAAGCAGTGGGCCCTGGCGAATCCCGAGGCAGCGAAGGCGGCCATGGACGCCGCCGCGGACTCGGGCCTGATCGACAAGAAATCCCCGGGGTACGCTGACTTCCTGAGCGCCTACTGGAACCAGCAGGCCATGCTGGAGATGGGCATCGACCTGTCCGACTGGGATACGTCCAAGGGCACTGAATACAACTGGGAGACCATCAAGAAGGTCTACGACTTCTACGGTCAGGCCTACCTCTCCAACCCGGATCTTCAGTGGGCTGGAATGGCCAACATGATCGGCCCCTCCTTCGCCGGAGGCTTCAAGGACATGGCCATGATGCGTGATCTCGCCCAGCAGATCGCGGACAACCCAGCCTCGGACATCCCGCTGCCTGTCATTGACCAGATGGAGCAGCTCGCCGGAATGACGGATGAAGAGATCCGCTACTACGAAACCAGCATGCTGGACATGAACAAGGAAATCTTCCTCGACCAGGCCCGGCAGCACGAGGCGTACATGAACGGCGGCATCGAGGAAATCAACCGGCTGCGGGATTCCGGCGCCATCGACCCCCAGACTGCCAAAGCGTGGACCCAGATCGATTCCGGCGATCCCGCCGAGGTCCAGAAAGGCAACACAGCGCTGCTTTACCGCGAGCAGAACGAGATCATTGCTGACGACTACGACAACATGCGCAGCCACCCCGGCGGCGAGGCCGTGACTTACATGGTGACCCTGGCCGGCGAGCCCTCCATCCCCGGGGCCAAAAGCTACCCCGAGGTGTTCCCGTATACGTTCAGCGTGGAAAGCCCCGGCCCGGAAAACATCCCCTTTACCAGCTGGGACAATCCCAGCCAGTTCCGTACGGACTTCACCACGGGGTTCCCGGCCGGCAACATCGCGGATGCGGACCAGCGTTGGGCCCTCATCAGCCAGGACACCCTGCCGGCATACCAAAACCTGCTGGCTAACGATCCCGCCCGCGCCCAGGAGATCATCGGCTCCGACTTCAATGACCGCGTGGAGCAGTACCGCCCCACCAACAACATTCCAGGGATCATGGACCGCTTCGTCAGCGGCTTCGACGCTGAGGTACACCAGTGAGGCGTCGTCCGCCAGTGGCCGCCGCTCTTGTAGCCTCGGCGGGGCGCGCAAGGTACCGGACCGCCGTCGTCCTGCTTGTCCTGCCCGCGCTGGCAGGCAGCCTTGCGCTCACCGCCTGCCAGCCGGCCGCGCCCACGCCCACCAACTCAACCTCCCAGGGGAGCCCAGTGAACACTTCCGAATTCTCCACCCTAGACGCCGCCGGAGTGGACCAGATCCGTGAAACCAAGTCCGCACGGCTGGACATGGGCTCAGGCACACTGCAGAAGGCCGCCGTACGCGTGACCGAGGACAGCTACGGGCCCGAAATCAACACTATGGACTCCGGCAAGATCGAACTCACCATCGTGGGGCCCGCCGGGGAGGTCAGCGGCGAAACGGACAGAATCCGCTTCAACACCACCGAACTAGAGACGGACTTCAGCGAGATCACCTACTTCCTCACGGCAGACTCCGCCGAGGAGTATTTTGACCTCATCCGGGACGGTGTGGCACGGTACGGCATCGATGCAGGATCAGCCGAACGCTGGATCAGCACCGCCACCAAGAAACCCGACTTCAAGAGCGACTTCTCCCTCACCTCCGGGACGGCCACGGGGCTGGAAGTGAACTATGACCTCCGGTACGACGGCGGTAAGGACACCCAGGTGATCATCGTCCACGTCGCACCGCTCAGCTGACGCTGCACGACGTGCGGCCCGCCTACACCGGCGGCCCGGCGTTCGATTTCAGGTTTTTCATCACCAAGGTGGACGTGAGCCGTTCGACGCCGGGCAGCGACGTAAGCTCGGCGTCGTAGAAACGCTGATAGGCCGGCAGGTCCTCGGCGATCACCTTCAGCAGGTAGTCCGGGGACCCGAACAGCCGCTGGGCCTCCACGATGTTGGGATTGTCCGCCACCCGGTTCTCGAAGATCTCCATAGTGGGCCGGTCCACCTGGCGCAGCGTCACGAACACGATCGCCTCGAACCCGAGCCCCACGGCAGCCGGATCGATGTCAGCTTTGTAGCCGCGGATCACCCCGGAAGACTCAAGGTCACGCAGCCTGCGGTGGCACGGCGCAACAGTCAGCCCCACCTCCGCCGCGAGTGCCGTGGCAGTCATCCGCCCATCCTCCTTGAGGTGACGCAAAATATTCCTGTCAATGTGGTCGATCACGCAATAACCTTACCCAAGCGACCGCCTGTTGAGCGAAAAAGGGGAGCACTTATGGCTTCGAGATCCATAGGATTTGTCCTGTAGCCACTGACAGGAGCCCCGCCATGAACCCCCAGCTGTTTTTCGCCTTTGTGCTGTTGGCGGGAGCCCTCGCGTGCACGCCCGGCGTGGACTGGGCGTACTCCATTACCGCCGGCCTGCGGCAGCGCAGCTTCATACCTGCCGTGGCCGGCCTGTGCGGAGGTTACGTCCTGCATACCCTGCTGATGGTGGCGGGCCTGGCAGCGCTGCTGGCCGGAATGCCTGACATCCTCGGCTGGATCACCGTGGCCGGAGCCGCTTACCTGCTCTGGCTGGGCATCAGCACCCTGCGTTCCTGGCGCGTAGCCTCCTTCAGCGCGGCAGACGCCGTCGGGAGCCCCGCCTCCAACCAGCTGCGCACCTTCCTCCAAGGGATGGGCACCAGCGGCATCAACCCCAAAGGGCTGCTGTTCTACGTAGCCCTGGTCCTCCAGTTCGTCAGCCCGGAAGCACCCCTGCCCGTACCCGTGCAGTCGGGGCTCCTGGGCCTGACGTTTGTGCTGCTCGCCGCGATCGTCTACACCTGCGTGGCGCTCCTGGCCCGCAAGCTCCTGCAGTCCCGGCCCGGAGCGGCGCGGAAGGTCACACTTGCCAGCGGCGTCATCATGGTGGGCCTGGGCGTGGTGCTCCTGTCCGAACAGCTGGTTCCGCTGTTCGTCTCCTAGAGTGTCCGCCTCCCGGTGCACCCTGCCTGGCCCGAACCAGGCTCAGACCTTCCGCTCCATGAACCATTCCGTGAATTCCGTGACCCGTCCGTCCGGCGCCAGGCGGATGACCCAGAGGTTGTCATAGCTGGGCCGGTCGCCCAGGTAATGCGTGAAGCCCTGCACAAAGGCCAGGTCACCGTCAGCGCCGAGCTGCGTCCATTCGAAGATCCATTCTTCGGGCTCGTCCCTTGCCGCAAGCCAGCCGTCCACAATCTGCTCACGCCCCCTCCAGGGGTCCTTGTCATTGGGACGGGTGGCGTAGACCGCGTCCTCGGTGAACAGTGCCCTGATATCTTCAGGCCGGTTGGTGGTCCACGCGGCGATGTACTTTTCCATCCAGGACCGGACTGCGTCGCTCATTTGTCCGTTGTACTCCGAGTCGGTTCAGCCCACAAGGGCACGCGGCCTAGGCGAGCGGGAGAGCAACCGTTTCTTTTCAGTCCCCGCCCAGCTGCTTCCAGTCCTGCTCCCAGAGCCTGCGCTCCTCCACGTCCTTGCGGATGACTTCAAATGTTTCGAGCTCCGCAGGCCTCCCGCGGAGCCAGCCCAACGGATTGAGGGACTTGCGGCCATTGTCAAAGACCAGCAAAGCACTGTCCGTCAGTGCGTCATTGCGCAGCATCAAATCCGTCTTGCGCCGGCGGAGTACTTCCTTTAGCGTCTCCTGCGCCCTTGAGTGGCCGCCGAGCCGCCTCAGCGAGCGTGCCCGGACCAGCAGCAGTGCCGCGGAGAGATCATCAGAGTTGAGCAGGCCATCTGTCCAGATCACCACTTCCCTGTCCCTGCCAAGCGAGTGTGCCACGGCGCAGCGGGCCAAAGCACTGGGCAACGACGGCGGCAGCGCAGCCAGTGCCTCAAGCGCGGCTTCCGTCTGGCCCGTCTCCCGCAGCGAGTGCGCCAGGGCCAGGAAGACAGACTCCTCGCCGAAGAGCACGGGGACCTCGATCCTTTCCGCGAGCTCCACCCGGGTGACCACGCGGCTGAGGTAGGTGGACGCATACTGGTTGGCGTCGTCGTCGTTCCTGGTTGACAGGCCGCGCTGCAGGAGTTCGGAGGCACGAAGGTAGCTCCGGTGCTTGTACGCCAGCAGTCCTGCCATGATGTAGCAGAGGCCAGCCCACCCCGGGTGAGCCCGGCCAACGGTGATCAGCCGCTCCGGTTCCCTGCTGGTGAAGATGGCACCGTGGACGGCCTTGGCCGCTTTACCCGGCAGGCGCTTCAGCCTGGGGACGTCGCCGTCCACGGAAATCAGCGCCGCATCACGCCCGCCCAGGACTCCGTGAATGAGCCCGCCCACGCCGTCGGCAAGTTCGCGGACCGGCGTCCTGAGATGGGCGTGCCCGAACGGCGTCAGGTCCCGGGTATCCCGGTAGATCGGCGCTGCTGCATCCCCCGCGGTCATTTCTCCATGCTACGTGGCCACGGAGACCCAGAGGCCAATCACCCATGTGCTCGCCGCCAGGCAGGCCAGGCCGAATTCCACGAGCATGCCGAGCCCGGTGGCCTTCAGGGCGGCCCAGCTCGATGCGGTAGCCGTCCCGAGGTTCCGGGTCCGGAGGAACTCACTGAGCAGGAGGCCGGCGGCAAAACCCACGAAGAGCCCCACCACGGGAATGATGAACATCCCCGCCACGCCGGCCACCACGCCGATTACGACGCTCCGGTTGGGGATCCTGTGCTGCTTGAGCTTGCGTCCTGTCAGCACGGCACTGGCTGCCATGCCCGCCAGCACGAACACGAGGCCGATCCCGAACACCACCCAGCCTGCAGTTCCGGCGCCGCCCCAGATGGCCCAAGCGAGCAGGCTGAGCCCGATCAGGATGCTGCCGGGGAGGACTGGAATGACAGTATCGGCCACGCCCACCAGGATCCCCAGGCCACACAAGATGGTCACTACCGTTTCGGAATTCATGACTCCCAGCTTATGGTGGCAGCCCTGTTCAGCGGCTTAACCTCCGACGGCAGCGCCTCCCCAGCACGGGAGGCGCCGCCGTCGAAATCTATGACCAGCGGGCAACTGGGGAGGCTACTCTGCTTCCACCGCAGCGGCGACGGCCGCCGTTACCGCAGGCGCCACGCGCGGGTCCAGCGGACTGGGCACGATGTAGTCCGCGGAGAGGTCCGCTTCCGCGAGCTCGGCGATGGCGCGGGCGGCGGCAAGCTTCATAGCGGGCGTGATCCGGCGCGCTCCGGCGTCCAACGCGCCGCGGAAGATCCCGGGGAACGCCAGCACATTGTTGATCTGGTTGGGGAAGTCACTGCGTCCGGTGGCAACCACGGCAGCGTACTTGGCTGCCACCTCGGGCAGGACTTCGGGGCCCGGGTTGGAGAGGGCGAACACGATGGAGCTGTGGTTCATCAGCTTCAGGTGCTCCTCGTCCAGCTTTGAGGAGGAAACGCCCACAAAGACGTCGGCGCCTAGGAGGGCCTCGCCAGGGCCACCGCTGATGCCGCGCGGGTTGCTGCGCTCCGCCATCTGGGCCTTCTTGCTGGCTGCGTCGGCGGCGATGTCTGCACGCTCGCGGTTGATGACGCCCTTCGAATCGAGCAGGATGACGTCCTGGATGCCGGCGGTGAGGAAGATTTCGGCGACGGCGATGCCAGCGGCGCCCGCACCGGAGACGACCACGCGAAGGCCCTCGAGGTCGCGGCCGGTCACCTTGGCCGCGTTGGTGAGGGCGGCAAGGGCCACGACCGCGGTGCCGTGCTGGTCATCGTGCATCACCGGGCAGTCCAGGGCCTCGATGAGCTTTTCCTCCAGCTCGAAGCAGCGCGGGGCGGAGATGTCCTCAAGGTTCACTGCGCCGAAGCTGGGGCGCAGCCGGACCAGGGTTTCCACGATCTCGTCGACATCGGTGGTGTCCAGGACCAGCGGGATGGAGTCCAAATCGCCGAAGGTCTTGAACAGTGCGGACTTGCCCTCCATGACGGGGAGCGAGGCGCTGGCTCCGATGTTGCCAAGTCCCAGCACGGCGGTGCCGTCGCTGACGACGACCACCAGGCGCTGGGCCCAGGTGAGGGTGCGGGCGAGTTCAGGTTTGTTGTGGATCGCGCGGCTGACCTCGGCCACGCCCGGGGTGTAGGCGATGGAAAGATCGCGCTTGTTGGACAGCGGGACCGTGCTGGAGATCGAGAGCTTGCCGCCCTGGTGGGCGTCGAAGATCTCCGCTTCGGTCAGCGCGGTGGCTGCGGAATTGTCAATGGATGCGATTGCGTCAATGGACACGTCTTTGTCTCCTGGGGCTAGCCGTGGGCGCACGGCGCATGAGGGCTCAAGCACATGGAGGCTCAAGTAGTGGATCGGCGCTTCGCAGGACCCAGGGGTGGCGGGCCCGGTGTGAAGTCGCAGCAGGTGCGGTCTGCCAACCACTCCGGTTCTGCAATGGTAGCCAGAGGCTGCGGGCCCGAAATGACAGTGGCGCCGCAAACGCGGCGCCAAAACGTTTAGTCGGGCGCTTTTGTGATCCGGATCATGCCAATAAGACGGATTTAAGGCCCTATTGGTCTAGACCAGCTACACGTTTTGATGCAGGGAGCGGGTGTCCGATTTGGCCGGAACCACGAGCGCGCAGGCCTTTTTCAGGTCTTCCTCCGCCTCGAACAGGGACAAACGCCGGTTGCGGACAGACTGGACCAGACCAGTGACCGTCAACAGCAGGACCCGGGCCGCCGTAGCGTCGTTGCAGGCCGAGGCCACAGCCTTCTCGCCCAGCGCGTCGATCTCGCGCAGCAGGGCTGTGGTGTCGTGGTCTTTGAGATAGACGCCGCGGCTGAGGCACTGCTCGACGGCGGGCTGCATCACCCTCATGTGGAAGATCTCCATCACCACCCCGGCAAGGGCCCGGCCACGGAAGCGAGCGGCCGCGTTGCGGGCTGCGGCATGCAGCTCATCCAGCTGGTGGCGGTACAGGGCCAGCATCAGATGCGTGGGCGAGGGAAAGTATCTGTAAAGCGTCCCCAGCGGAACGTCGGCCTTCGCCGCAACCTCGGACAGCTCCACAGAGTCAAGCCCTTTGCGGGCGGACCCTGCGGCGGCCTCAAGAATCCTGGCATAACGCAACTGCTGCCGCGGAGCAGAGGGGCGGGCGGCCATGGGCGGATGGTCTGAAAGGGTCTCGGGCATCGGCATTCCGGGGTTGTTTTTCATGTGCGGCGGCCAGGCGAACCCCAATCCCGTTCCGCCTGCAATCCGGTCCAACTATACGCCACGCTTTCGTGGCGTAATTAGTCAACTCCCTTGATTTTGACCACGAACACGGCACCCAGCAAGCCGATAACCGCGGCTGCCACATACAACGCGACGTAGCCTCCCCACAGCCTCACAAAGGGAAAGGCGATGAGCGGCGCAAGGACCTGCGGCAGGGAATTGGCAACGTTGATGACCCCCAGATCCTTACCGCGGTCGAGCGCGGTGGGCAGCACCTGGGTAATCAGCGCAAAGTCCACGGCCAGGTACGCACCGAAGCCGATGCCCAGGACAGAGGCTCCCGTGATGGCCCCCGCCCAAGTAGGCGCAAACGCCAGGATCAGCGAAGCCACTGCGATGGTCACCGACGACGCAATCACCAGCGGCTTGCGTTTGCCCATGCGGTCACTCAACGGGCCACCGATGACGCTGGTGACAATCACCATCACGGCATAGAGACCGGTAAGGATCAGCACGCCGAACTCCGGCTCGATCCCCTGCGTCTCCTTCAGGTGCACGGCATCCGTCAGGAAGAACAGCAGGTACAGCGTCACCATGTGGTTGCCGACGTTCACCAGCAGCCGTGTCAACCACGCCCAGGCGAAATCGGGATAGAGTGCCGGCGAAATCCAGAACCCCCTGGCAAAGGCCGCGAGGCTCAGTGGCGTACGCATCGCGGCTGGCAGGGGGAGGTCGTCGCTCTCAAAGAAATAGAGTACGACGCCGGCGAGAAGCGCGGCGGCACATAGCCAGTACCCGACGGCGAAATTTCCGCTGACGACGGCGGCAATCACCGCTCCGGCCAGGATTCCCACCGTTTGGCCCATGGCAGCCAAGCCGCCCACCGTGCCGCGCTGCGGGACCGGCACCCGGTCAGGGATGGCAGCCGTGATGGCCGCATAGGCACCGTTGCACCCGGCCTGGACGACGCACCACAGAAGCGCCATGACGGCCACGTTGGGAGCACCGGCCAACGCAATCAGGGCTGCGGCCCCCAGGACCGCACCGAAGAGAACCCACGGCACGCGCCGTCCAAGCCGGGACGTGGTGCGGTCGCTGAAGGCCCCGAACAACGGATTGGCCACGAGGGACACTGCTGCTCCGGCACCCGTGACCAGCGCCAGGATGGCCTCTTTGTCGTCTTCGCTGAAGTGGGCGGCCTGCTGGCCCAGAAGCACTTGGATGGGCCCGAAGAACGCGGCATTGATGCCCAGGTTGACCAGCACCACGCCGCTGATCCACAGAGGGCGGACACGCTGCGTTGGCTCCGTCAGCGCCGCCGTCGCGCTCGCTGCCGCTGGGCTGCCGGAAGCAGCGGGGTTTGGCACTGCTCCGGGCATGTCGGACAGGCTCATGGCTGGCTCCCCCAAAGAACGGTTGATGGATCTGAGAATCAGACTATCGTGGGCATCACCGCAGCGCTCGTACGGCGTATCGCCAGGGGCGCATAGCCCTCGAAGCACCATCCACCTAGGAGGACCCATGACTGCAGCCGCCGAAAGCCCATCCAGCTCCGTCGTCAACACCGCCGACCTCTACGATGAGCGCGGCGAAGATCTGGCATCCGTGTCGCTCCAGTTCCAGTCCTTGGGTGGCCACACGCATTTCAGCGGCCCGGCCCGCACTATCCGCTGCTTCCAGGACAACGCATTGGTAAAGGCCACTCTGGCGACCCCGGGCAACGGTGCAGTGCTCATAGTGGACGGCGCCGGCTCGCTGGGCACGGCCCTCATGGGGGACATGATTGCCGAAAGCGCCGTGGCAAACGGCTGGGCCGGCGTCGTGATTTACGGAGCTATCCGGGACCGGGAAGCGATTGCGCGGCTGGAGCTGGGGGTCAAGGCCCTCGGCAGCAACCCGCGCAAGAGCGCCAAGACCGGCGCGGGCGAGGTGGACGTGGACGTGCAAATCGCGGACGTGACAATCCGGCCCGGCGCCATGGTCTGGTGCGACACCGACGGCATCCTCGTGGAGCGCTGATCCGGAGCCCAGGGAAATTTCTGGCGGCCGGGGAACAAATTGGGAAGTAACATAGTTACTGAAAGCAACTATCAAGCTTAATTCCCCCTTTCTTCCCGTTGGAGCAGTCATGTCCAAAGCCACCGCTGTGCGAGCCGCCGGCGAAACCCTGACCCAGCGTCAGATCATCACCGTGATGGTGGGACTCATGCTTGGCATGTTCCTGGCATCCCTGGACCAGACCATCGTGTCCACGTCCATCTACACCATCGCCAACGACCTGGACGGGTTGTCGCTCCAGGCCTGGGCCACCACCGCCTACCTCATCACCTCCACCGTCAGCACGCCGCTCTACGGGAAGCTGAGCGACATCTTCGGCCGGCGCCCGCTTTACCTGACGGCCATCCTGATTTTCCTGATCGGCTCCCTGTACGCAGGTTCGGTGCATTCCATGACCGAACTGGCCATCGCCCGCGGCGTCCAGGGCCTCGGCGCCGGCGGCCTGCTGGCACTCGCGCTGACCATCATCGGCGACATCGTCTCGCTGAAGGACCGGGCCAAGTTCCAGGGCTATTTCATGTCCGTGTTCGGCATCTCCTCGGTGCTGGGTCCAGTGGTGGGCGGCGCCTTCGCCGGATCAGCCAACATCCTGGGTTTCGACGGCTGGCGCTGGGTCTTCTTCATCAACCTCCCCATCGGCCTGGCCGCGCTGACCGTCGTGTTTATCTTCCTGCACCTGCCCGCGAAGCATGTGAAACAGAAAATCGACTATTGGGGTGCCGCAGCCATCACCCTGGCCATCGTGCCCCTTCTCCTGGTGGCTGAACAGGGCCGGAGCTGGGGCTGGACATCCTTGGACTCGTTCCTCTGCTACGGCCTTGGCGTGGTGGGCATCATCTGGTTCCTGCTGGCTGAAAAGCGCGCCGGGGATTACGCCCTGATCCCGCTGCGGCTCTTCGGGAACGTTACCTTTGGCCTGTCCTCGCTGCTGAACTTCATCATCGGCATCGGCATGTTCGGCGCCATCGCCATGCTGCCCATGTACCTGCAGCTGGTCAAGGGACTCACCCCCACCCAGGCTGGCCTGATGATGATCACCTTCACCGTGGGCATCCTCACCGGCTCCATCACCGCGGGCCGCACCATCTCGGCGTCCGGGACCTACCGGATCTTCCCCATCATGGGTACGGCCATACTGACGGCCTCCGCCCTGGTCATGGGGTTCTCACTGGGTGTAGATACCGGGCTGTGGGTGCCCGGCCTGATCGCTGTGTTCTTCGGTATGGGCTTGGGTTTCTGCATGCAGCCGCTCACCCTGGCCATGCAGGTTTCAGTCCCGCCGAAGGACATGGGCGTTGGAACCTCCTCGGCCGCGTTTTTCCGCTCCATGGGCGGCGCCGTGGGCACCGCCGTGTTCATTTCCCTGCTGTTCAGCCTGGCCGCGAACCGGATTGCCGACGGCATGAAATCGGCCATGCAGAACGCGGACTACCTGGCCGTCCTTAAAGATCCCGCAGTGGCCGCCGACCCCGCCAATGCCAAGCTCTACGAGTTCTTCCAGAACGGGGGGTCCAACGATTCCCTCAACGACACCAGCTGGCTGCACACCGCCAACAGCGCCCTCACCCGGCCCATCACCGAAGGTTTCGCCTATGCGATCGACACCGTGATGATCACCGCGGCTGTGCTGACCGGCATCGCGTTCCTCATCAGCTTCGCGCTGCCGAACAAGAAGCTCACGGACGCGAAGGCCGTCGCAAAAGACGCGGTGCCAGCTCACTGACTCTTGGTCCGGAGCAACGTCACGGCAGGCAGTCTTTTGGACTGCCTGCCGTTCCGCTTTCCGGGTGGGCAGGCTCGCCGTCCTCACAAGGCGGAACGTCCGACGGCGGTGCTCGGAACGTCCCGCCGTCGCCGCCTTCTGTTCGGGCGGGACCTTCCCAAGTGGAACGTCGCCCGGTGACGTGCCACACTGTTAGCGCGTGTGCGCCGGCCGTCTGGGCCGGCACCCGAGCCGATGACGTCCGCACCGCATCCACCCGACCCCAACCCCAGGGAGCACCATGTCCACCGCCAAGGAGCAGACAACCGCGAAGATCCCCCGGCGGGTGATCTGGCTGGCCCTTGCGGGAGCGGTGGGCGGTTTCCTGTTCGGGTTCGACTCCTCAGTGGTCAACGGCGCGGTGGACGCCATCAAAGAGGAATTCGCCCTGTCAGAGGCGGTCACGGGATTTGCCGTGGCCATCGCCCTCCTGGGTTGTGCAGCCGGGGCTTACCTCGCCGGAAAGGTCGCCGATCTCTACGGCCGCATCCCCGCCATGAAGCTGGGCGCGCTGCTGTTCCTCGTCAGCGCCATCGGTACGGGCTTCGCGTTCGGGATCTGGGACCTGATCTTCTGGCGCCTGGTAGGCGGCCTGGGCATCGGGCTTGCCTCGGTGATCGCCCCCGCGTACATCTCCGAGATTTCCCCGCGGCACGTGCGCGGACGCCTGGCTTCGCTGCAGCAGCTGGCCATCACCACGGGTATCTTCGCCGCGCTCCTCTCCGACGCCCTCTTTGCCACGGGAGCCGGCGGGGCCAACCAGGGTTTCTGGCTGGGCCTCGAAGCATGGCGCTGGATGTTCCTCGGCGCAGCCGTCCCTGCCGTGGTCTACGGCTGGATTGCTTACACCCTCCCCGAATCCCCCCGCTTCCTGGTGTTCCAGGGCAAGGAAGAGGAAGCCCGCAAGGTCTTTGACTCCATTGCCCCGGCCGAGGACACTGACCGGCACATCCGCGAAATCCAGGAAGCCATCGAAGAGGACAAGCTGGCTGGCCAGAAGGGATCCCTCCGCGGTAAGACTTTCGGCCTGCAAGCAGTGGTCTGGGTCGGAATTACCCTCTCCGTGCTTCAGCAGTTCGTGGGCATCAACGTGATTTTCTACTACTCCACGACCCTTTGGAAGGCCGTGGGATTCCAGGAAAAGGACTCGCTCAGCATCTCGGTGGCCACGTCCATCACCAACATCCTGGTGACCCTGGTAGCCATTGCACTCGTGGACCGCATCGGCCGCCGCCCCATTCTGCTGGCCGGCTCCATCGGCATGGCAGCCTCGTTGGGAACGATGGCGTTGGCCTTCTCGTCAGCGGTGGGATCAGGATCGGACATTTCCCTGCCTGGAGCCTGGGGTCCTGTTGCCTTGGTGGCCGCCAACATCTTTGTGGTCAGTTTCGGCGCATCCTGGGGCCCGCTCGTGTGGGTGCTGCTGGGCGAGATCTTCCCGTCACGGATACGTGCCCGCGCGCTTGGCCTGGCAGCAGCCGCGCAATGGGTGGCCAACTTCGCCATCACACTCAGCTTTCCCGTCATGGCCGCCGGTTCGCTGCCGCTGACGTACGCCTTGTACGCACTGTTCGCGGCGGCGTCGTTCTTCTTTGTGATGTTCAAGGTGCCGGAGACCAATGGGATGTCCCTGGAGCAGGCGGAGACGCTGTTCGTCCCCAAGGGTTCCGTAAAGATCTGACCCGTCGAAGACTCCGTTACGTTTAGCGGGCGGTCTGTACAGACCGCCCGCCTGCGTCTACACGACGTGCGGTTCGTGCGACTTCAGAGAGTTCCGGCCCGCGAACGCGACGCCGATGGCAACCATCATGGCCACGGCTCCGGCGAAAAACGGGATCTGGGGTCCGAAGTGCTCCCCGAGTTGTGCGGCGGCAAATGGCGCCAAGGCACCACCCATCCAGCGCACGAAGTTGTAGCCAGCAGAGGCAACAGGCCGCGGTGAGTCCGAAACGCCCATTGCGAGCTCCGTGTAGATCGTGTTGTTGACGCCCAGCAACGCTCCGGAGATCACCACCAGAACGACGACGGCGGGAACCGAGTGCCCGGCAGCCAGCCCCAGCCCGAACAGGTCCAGCATCAGGACAAAAAGTGTCCCGGTGAGGACCTTGGTGGCTCCGAAGCGGTTCTGCAGCACCGGCGCCACAAAGACGGAGAAGACCGCCACCGCGACACCCCAACCGAAGAACACTCCCCCGATGCCGTAGGCGTCCATGCCCAGAATGAACGGGGTAAAGGCCAGGATGGTGAAGAAGCCGTAGTTGTAGAACAACCCGCTGGCCGCGGTGGTCCGGAGCCCCTTGTGCCCGAGGGCCAGCAGCGGATCGCGGAGCCTCACCTTGCGTTCGGGCAGCGGAGTCTTGGGAAGCAGGGCGATCAGTGCAAGGAAGGCCGCAGCCATCAGGACCGCCGTCCCAGCGAAGGGCGCCCGCCACTGCCAGCCGCCGAGCAGGGCGCCGAGGAGCGGTCCGAGCGAAATACCGAGACCCAGCGCGGCCTCGTAGAGGATGATAGCGGTACCCGCCCCGCCGCTGGCCACCCCGACGATGACGGCCAGCGCGGTGGCGACAAAGAGGGCATTGCCTAGGCCCCACCCCGCGCGGAACGCCACTAATTCATTCACGCTGCCGGACAGGCCGGACAGCGAGGCAAAAACAACGATGACAGCGAGGCCGATCAGGAGGGTTTTCTTGCCGCCGATGCGCGACGAGGCAAAGCCCGTGACCAGCATGGCCACCGCCGTCACCAGGAAGTAACTCGTGAAGAGCAGGGAGACCTGGCTGGGGCTGGCCTCCAGGTTTTTTGCAATGGCGGGGAGGATGGGATCCACGAGCCCGATGCCCATGAACGCGAACACCGCCGCCAAGGCCGTAGCCCAGACCGCTTTGGGCTGCTTAAGGAGGGAAGCCTTTTCAGCCTGGAAGGTTGCTTCTGCTGCCGGCAGTGTTTCTGCGAGCTGGCCATTCATGGAAGATGCTCCTAAGGGAGGTGCTGGATCAGTTCTGAAAGGTGGTGTTGATCTTGTCGATGACAGGGAGGGCAGCTGCCAGGGCGCGACGATCCTGGTCGCTGAGGGAGCTGAGGATGCCCGCCATGACGGCATTGCGCCGCTCATTCGCAGAGTCGACGGCGGCCCGGCCTTCGGCTGTGAGGATCACGCGCACGGCTCGGGAGTCGTCCGGATCCGGCTCCCGCCGGGCGAGCCCTGCCCGCTCGAGTTTGATGATCTGCTCGGTCGCGCTGGGCACCTTGACGCCCAAATTCCTGGCAATCTCCCCGACCCGGATGCCGTCGTCAAGAAGCATCTTCAGCGTGCTGAGCTGGGCCGCACTGAGTTCGCCGTCGGCATCCAGGCGCCGGACCAGGTAAACGCCGTGGCGGAGGGCCTCGCGGAAATCGCGGGCGAGCGCCTGAAGCGCCCTGTTGTGCTGTTCGGAAGTATTCATCGTTAGGCAGCCTAACAGTTAGGCTACCTAACGGTCAAGAATCAGAGAAGGAGCTTCATTCCTTCGTGGCTAGCGTCAAAGCCCAGCCGCTCATAGAACCGGTGGGCATCCGTCCGCGTCTTGTGCGTGGTCAGCTG
The DNA here is from genome assembly GCF_018613805.1 of Arthrobacter sp. ISL-48. Lineage (GTDB taxonomy): Bacteria > Actinomycetota > Actinomycetes > Actinomycetales > Micrococcaceae > Arthrobacter. Next base: position 263,902 of record NZ_JAGGPL010000018.1, on the reverse strand, counting down.
CATGAGAGTGCAACCGCGGCGCCTGGACTCGTCGATGGCCCACTGAACCATCAGATTGCCAATGCCCTGGCCGCGAAGGCTGCCGGCCACCCGGACGCCCTCGATCTGCGAGCGCCAGGAACCGCGCCGCGAGATGCCCGGCAGGAAAGTCAGCTGGAACGTCGCGACCACAGAACCGGAGTCCACGCTGGCCGGAACCAGTTCGCCGACAGCCAGAAGGTGGGAAGGATCGGCGTCGATCGCTTTAAACGCCTTTTCATAGGGAGCCAGATCCTCGCCGCTTTCGCGCGCGGCGCCGAGGGAGTCGTCCGCGAGCAGTCCCACAATGGCTGGCAGATCGGCCGGCGAAGCGTGCCGGAGGCGGAAGGTCCCGCCGTCGACGTCGGAGGTCATCAAAGGGGTGCGGGCAACTTGGTTCTGGGTCACTGAACCAGCATTCCACACCCCAGGACGGACGCCGCGGCACGGCCGGATCCGGTCAGAGGCGCAAGACCCTGAAACTGTTCTCGGGCTCAGAGCGGCGCGAACCAGAGAAGTGACCTTCATCAGCGGGGACCGTGTCCAGATCAGTGGTTACGGGGTTGATCTGAAGGCCGCCGCAAAACGCGGGTCGCTGGTCATGGCCAAGGTCCCTGCTGAAATGGACCTGCTACCGAGATTGAAAGCCACTTTCCAGTGAACTAAGCCAGTTTCACCCAGTTAGCTTCCGTCGGGTCGCCCCCGACCGTGCAGAACCAAAGGCTCGTGATCTCGATATCGCGTTGCTCCCGGTCTACCCAAACAGTCGTCAATAACTCCCCAGCGGTCGACTGTTTAAGGGACAGCGGGTTTTCGATGCGCAGCGGAACCAGGAGAAGTTGAGCCATTCGCCGCGATTCCAGGACGGCGCCCTGCTCTACCGGCGAGGAAGCTAACAGCCCTGGCCCTGCCTGCCCGGTCGCGTTCACGCCTGTTTGGCCATCGCCCAGCAACCCGGGGCCGGTGCTGGAGAGGCCGTGGACGCCAGGGCCCCCTCTGCCGAACACTCCGGGCCCGTTCGCGCCGTCCCCGCTGACACCTGTTTCGCCGCGTCCCAGCACCCCAGCCTTTTGAGCCGTTTCGAAGGCAACATCGCGGGGGGTGGCTTGTTCGTACCCAACGACACCGTTATGTCCGGAACCGAACACGCCGGCGGCTCCATCACCACCTACTCCCAGTAACCCTGCACCAACAGAACCCTCCAACGTCTTATCCCGCCCGGCCTGGTGCACATACCCAACCGCGCCGTTGAGTCCTTGAGCGATGACGCCGTTGCCAGCCGGAATGGTACCAATGGCCCCACCCGTTGGGAAGGACACCGTGCCCTTGGCGTGAATACCATCCACGCCGTGGGACGTTCCCACCAGGACCTTGTCATCCTTAGTGGACACGTGCAGCACGAAATCTTCGACGTATCCGCCCGGTGCGTTCTCGCCATTGCTGGCCAAAAGAAGCGTTCGCTCCTCGCTAACGTTTGTCCTCCCCACCACCATGTCATCGCCAGATTCATCCGCCACTAGCCATCAAACACCTCGCATGTTCAGGGCCGGACGGATGACCGCAACGCGGAAACCCCCAAACCAACCGGCCAATAGACCGTCATTGTGCGCCCGCCTGCCAACACAGCACAAGCACCCGCACGTCCTTCTAGCCGGTTCAATCAAGCGTCAGCCGTCTCAAAGCCGCCGCCCGTGGCCATGAGGACGGCACACATGACTCGAAGCCTACTGGGCCCGCAGACAAGGGGACGGAAAAGATACAAAGGCATGAGAGCCAGGATCGAAGACACAAGGCACGACGCCGGCACACATGGTGAGTACCGGCGTCGTTGTGGACCTGCGCGAGGGTTTCCCGAAAAGCTGCAGGACCTGCGGGAGGGTTCGAGGGAAAGCGGTCAGGCTGGAGTCTTGGCGCCTTCCGCCTGGCGTTCCTCCACCAGCGTGGACACGGCTTCGAAGAGGGGATGCTCCGGAGCGAGGCCTGTAATCTGCGCCGTGGCGTCGGCCGGGCTGGAGGATGCCAGGATCTGTGCCAGTTCCGTGGCCTCGGCGTCGGCTGGGTCATTGAAGCGCAGGGCTGCGGCGATGGCGCCCAGGAGCGCCTCCGGCACAATGCCTCGTTCGGCAAGTTCCGCGGCCGGGCCGATGAACCGCTCATTGCGGCCAAGCTTCCGCAGCGGGGCGCGGCCCACCCGGTTCACGGTGTCCGGCAAGTGCGGGTTGGAGAACCGGACTAGGATCTTCTGGACGTAGGCTTCCTGTTCCTCGTTGTTGAAGCCGTGTTTGGCAACCAGGAGCTGCTTGGTCTCCTCAAGGACTGACCTTACGTCTTCGGCAACATCCTGATCGGCCATGGCATCTGAAAGCTTCTCCAGGCCAGCCTCGAACCCGAAATACGCCGCGGCTGCGTGGCCCGTGTTCACGGTGAAGAGCTTCCGCTCGATATATGGCGAGAGCTCGTCCACGAACGTCACCCCGGGGATCACCGGCGCCGCCCCGCCGAAGGGCGTGCGGTCGATGACCCACTCGTAGAAGGTCTCCACCGTGACGTCCAGGCCCTGCCCGTCTTCCTGGTTGGGTACGATCCGGTCCACGGCGGTGTTGGCAAAGACCGCCAGGGAGTCCAGGGAACCGGCGGCGTCATCCCAGCATCCAGCGACTTCCTGGCGCAGGATGTCCGTGGCGTTGATGGCGTTCTCGCAGGCCATCACCTGCAGCGGCGCCAGGGCGGTGTCGCGTGCGGCGATGCCCCTGGTGATGGCCGGTGCCACGAACTTCAGGATGTGCGGCCCGACGGCGGTGGTGACGATGTCCGCCGTCGCGATTTCCGCCACCAGCTCGGCCTCCTGGAGGGCGGAATTCAGCGCCCGGAAGTTCTCCACTGTACGCACTGTTGGGTTCTCCCCCACCTCGTGGACGGCGTAGCTGTCCGCCGCGGCAAGTTGGGCGATGAGTGCCTCTGCTACGTCGGCGAAAACCACCTCATACCCGGCCTGATGCAGCAGCAGCCCGACGAACCCGCGGCCGATGTTGCCGGCTCCGAAATGTACAGCCTTCACTACGCGTTGACCTTTCCGAACAGCTCCAGCACTTCGTCCACGGACGTCGCCGCTTCCAGCTGTGCCACCTGGGCCTTGTTGGTGAAGACCTTGGCGATGGAGGACAGGATGTGGAGGTGCTCGTTATTGATGCCGGCCACGCCCACCACGAACTTGACCTGCTTGCCGTTCCAGTCGATGCCGTCCGGGTAGCGGATCACGGATACCGCGGACTTCTTGATGTGGTCCTTCGCAGCGTTGGTGCCGTGCGGGATGGCCAGATAACTGCCCATGTAGGTGGAGACGGATTCCTCCCGCTCGTGCATCGCGGCGACGTAGCCCTCGTCCACGGCACCGCGTGCCAGCAGGAGCCGGCCAGCCTCGTCGATTGCGGCGTCGCGGGTGGTTGCTGTGCCGTTGAGGATCACACTGTCGGACGCCAGGATGTCAGAACGCCCGACGGCGGCGTGGGCGCCTTGGCCGGCCGCAGCCTCGACGTTCTCCGGGGTCACGGTGCCTGCGGCGGCTTCCGGAGCGTTGCTCTGCATGACGAGCTCAAGAACCTCGTCGTACTTCGGGCTGCTCATGAAGTTGTCCACGGAGTAGTGCACGGCGCTTGAGGTCCTGGGCTTGGCCCGCTCGGTCAGGTCCTGGTGGGTAATGACCACGTCGTAGGTGTCGTCGAGGTTGGCGATAGAGGCGTTGGTGACCTTGACGTCGGGGAAGCCGGCTGCCCTGATCTTGTTCCGCAGCACAGACGCGCCCATCGCGCTGGAGCCCATGCCGGCGTCGCAGGCGAACACAACGTTGCGGACTGGTCCTGTCAGCACTGCCGTTCCTACCCCGCCGCCGGCACCCGCGCCAGCGGCACCGGCACCTGCACCTGCACCTGCACCGGCACCGGTCAGGACAGAGGAGACGGAGCTCTTCTTTCCCTTCATGGCTTCCATGCGGCTGGTGGCATCACCGAGATCGCTCTCGTCACTGTGGTGCGTGGCCTTCAGGATCACCGAAGCGACGAGGAACGAAACGAGGGTGGCGAGGAGGACCGAGAGGATCACGCCGAGATAGCTGTCACGTGAAGTCTGAGCCAGCACGGCGAAGATGGATCCCGGGGCCGCCGGCGCCACGAGGCCGGAGTTGGTGATGGCCAGGGTGGCAATGCCGGTCATGCCGCCCGCGATCGTTGCGAGAATCAGCAGCGGGCGCATCAGGACATACGGGAAGTAGATCTCGTGGATGCCACCGAAAAAGTGGATGAGGGCCGCGCCGGGAGCCGAAGCCTTAGCGACCCCGCGGCCAAAGAACATATAGGCGAGCAGAAGTCCAAGTCCCGGGCCCGGGTTGGCTTCGAGCAGGAACAGGATGGACTTGCCCTGGTCCAGGGACTGCTGGATACCTAACGGGGTCAGCACGCCGTGGTTGATGGCGTTGTTAAGGAACAGCACCTTGGCCGGCTCAATGAAGATGCTGGTCAGGGGCAGTAGGCCGTTGTTGACCAGGAACTGGACCACATTGCCGGCTCCCGCACTGAAAGCCTGGACCAGCGGAGCAATCCCATAGAAGCCCAGCATGGCCAGCAATGCGCCCCAGATACCGGCGGAGAAGTTGTTCACCAGCATCTCGAAGCCAGGACGGATCTTGCCGTCCCAAAGGGAGTCGATCTTCTTCATGGTCCAGCCGCCGAGGGGTCCCATGATCATGGCACCGATGAACATCGGGATACCGGCACCAACAATGACGCCCATGGTGCCAATGGCACCGACCACGCCGCCGCGGACGTCATAGACCATCCTGCCCCCGGTGTAGGCGATCAGGAGCGGCAGCAGGTAGGTGATCATGGGGCCAACGAGGCCCACGTTCGGCTTGCCGGCAGCGTCGACGTCGAATCCACCGAGTTGAGGGACCGGGATCCAGCCCTTCTCGATGAAGAGGGCGGTGATGAGGCCCCAGGCGATAAACGCCCCGATGTTGGGCATGATCATGCCGGACAGGAACGTCCCGAACTTCTGGACGCCAACGCGCATGCTGGTGCGGGGTTTTGCAACCGTCTCTGTTGCCATGTGATTTCCTAACCGTGATTCCTGCTGCTCCGCAGGGATGGTTCGTTGTTTACGACGACGTACTGGTGCTCAGAGGGTGACGCCCGCCCTAGGGCGGAAACGCCTGGTTTTGTGGCTGATTACGTGCTCGAGATCCGGTGAAGCCATTCGAGGAAGAGTTTGAGTTCAGAGCTGGAGAGCTGATCCGAGTGCGACGCCTGAAGTGCGGCATTCAGGGCGATCGCTGCCACCACCACCGAGGACTTCCCGGAATCATCCGGGCCGGCACCGGCTGCTTGCTCCGCGGATACCGCAAAGATCATGGCATCCCGGGTCATGGTGGAGAGTTCGAGGTTCCGCTCAGTGGCGGGTTCCGCAATCAGCATGAGGGTCACGCCCACGTTAGCGGCCAGGATACTCCTGGCTGCTTCCCTGGGCTGGACATTCAGCTGGCCCGCCATTGCTGCCTTGTTCAGCATCTCCTCCATCAGGGCCTCGGCATCTGCAACGATGGCGGGGCGGCTTTCAGGACGGATGTTACCGAACATCACGAGGTAGAGTTCCGGCTGGTTGAGCCCGAACTGGACGTGGTTGTCCCACATCCGCCGGATATCCACCAGCGGATGTCCGGACGGGGCGAAATCCCTTTCGCCCGCAACATAGTCTTCAAAACCTGCGGCGACGACGGCGTCGAACAGACCTTCCTTGTCACCGAAGTGGTGGTACAGCGTGGGCGCCGTAACCCCGGCCAGCTGGGTGATCTGGCGGGTTGAAACGGGAGCCCCCGCAGAGTTTGCCAGCAATTCGGCCGCCGCACGCAGCAGTCGCATTTTGGGGGGAAGCTGGCCATCCAAACTCATAGCCGCTACCCTATCACCTATAGCGTTGCTATATGAACTGGATCACATACAATTTTTTCAGGCACGTTTCCGCCGTCGCACACAGCGGTTGCGGCGGGCCCCGGCATGGCGCCGGGACAACCTTGGCGGGCCTGGCTACCGGCAGAGAATGAGGACCTTCAGTGCAGAACTTCCCAGGAGTAGGCGTGAGCCCCGGCCGCATCATCGGCACCATCCGGCAGATGCCCAAACCGATCAGCGAACCTCCGGCGGGCGAACAGCTTGCCTCCGGCACCTCCGCAGAGGAAGCCACCGCCGCCCTCAAGGCAGCCGCGGGAACCGTCCATGACCAACTCAAGGCTCGAGCGGAAACGGCAACCGGGGACGGCAAGGCTGTCCTGGAAGCCACTGCGCTCATGGCCAAGGACACCATGCTCATCAAGGGTGCTGCCAAACTGATCGCCCGCGGCACCTCGGCACAGCGTGCAGTCTGGGAGGCCGGAGCGTCGGTCGCCGAGATGCTGCACAACCTCGGCGGCTACATGGCCGAGCGCGCCACCGACGTCCTGGATGTCCGGGCACGTATCGTGGCCGAGCTACGCGGTGTTCCCGCGCCGGGCATCCCATCCTCCAGTGCCCCGTTCATCCTGGTGGCCGAGGACCTGGCTCCGGCGGACACAGCCACGTTGGACCCGGAAAAGGTCCTGGCCCTGGTCACCGCCGGCGGGGGGCCACAGTCCCACACCGCCATCATCGCCCGATCCCTCGGCCTGCCGGCCGTGGTGGCTGCGGCAGGGGTCGACGAACTGCCGGACAGCACTGAGGTGTACGTCGACGGTGCCGCCGGCCTCATCAGCGTTAACCCGGATGGCGACCAGCGAGCCGCTGCGGAGGCGTGGGCCACCAACGCCTCCCTGCTGGCGGTCTTTGACGGCAACGGCACGACGGCGGACGGCCACCTGGTTCCGCTCCTCGCCAACGTGGGCGGCGGCAAGGACGCAATAGCCGCAGCGGCACTCAACGCCCAAGGTGTGGGCCTGTTCCGCACCGAGTTCTGCTTCCTGGAGCGCGACACCGAGCCCACAGTTGAGGAACAGGCCGCCGCGTACAAGGGCGTCTTTGATGCGTTCCCGGGCAAGAAAGTGGTCCTCCGTACCCTGGACGCCGGAGCAGACAAGCCGTTGCCGTTCCTGACCGACGCCACCGAACCCAACCCGGCCCTGGGCGTCCGCGGCTACCGCACCGACTTCACGACCCCCGGCGTTCTGGAACGCCAGCTGCAGGCAATCGCGCTCGCCGAAAAGGACTCGGAGGCGGACGTCTGGGTCATGGCACCGATGATTTCGACGGCGGATGAGGCAGCCCACTTCGCCTCCATGTGCGCCGCGGCCGGTATCACCAACCCGGGCGTCATGGTGGAGGTCCCCTCCGCAGCCCTCACCGCTGAATCCATCCTGCGCGAGGTGGGCTTCGCCAGCCTGGGCACCAACGACCTCACCCAGTACGCCATGGCCGCGGACCGCCAGCTGGGCCCGCTCGCCAACCTGAATACACCCTGGCAGCCTGCCGTCCTGCGCCTGGTAGGCCTGACCGTTGAAGGGTCACGTGCCGAAGGCAACAACAAACCCGTGGGCGTCTGCGGTGAGGCTGCTGCGGATCCCGCCCTCGCCGTCGTACTCACCGGGCTGGGGGTTTCAACCCTGTCCATGACAGCGAGATCCCTGGCCGCAGTGGCAGCGGTGCTGAAGACCGTCAGCCTGGCGGAAGCACAGCAGCTGGCCAAGCTGGCCCTTTCCGCCCGCAGCGCCACGGAAGCGCGCGCCTGGGTGCGGGAGAAACTGCCCGTACTGGAAGAACTCGGCCTGTAAATTGCGGACGCAGCATCACCCGGCAGGCCCCGCACCATTAGGAGGAACAATGCCCGAACGCACCGCCACGATCGCGAGCCGTTCCGGCCTCCACGCGCGTCCGGCCGCGCTCTTCGCAGAGGCCGCCGGCGACGTGGGAGTGGATGTCACCATTGCCATGCAGGGCGAGCCGGAGGATGACGCGCTGGACGCCTCGAGCATCCTCTCCCTCATGACGCTCGGTGCCGGCAAGGGCGACGTGGTGGTGCTGCGCGCCGAAGGCGAGGGGGCAGAGGCGGCGCTCGATTCGCTCGTGAAGCTCCTGGAGACGGACCTCGACGCCGAATAGGGCGGCAGTGGATTAAGCAGTCACGCCGAAGCCGTCCACCGTCCGGACCCAGCTGCTGATGGCCGCGGCGGCCGGGCGGGGGGCTGTGTGCTGGAAGACGTGGCCCTGCCCGGGGATCTCCACCAGGGTGCCTTGGGGTGCCTGCTTCGAGAGGCGTTCGCACCACGGATGACGTGCAACTGGGTCCCGGCTTCCGCGCATCACCAGCACGGGCTGGCTGACGCCCTGGACCCTGGATTCAAGGGGATAGCTCATCATGACCGGCAATTCGGTCAGGTACCAACGGGGCCCCGCGCGGACATAATCCGAAAACACAACGACGTTCGAGGACAGGCTTTCACTGAACATGGCATCGCGCGTCAGGGCGGTTGCCTGGGCCAGCACCGACTTCCTGCCGGAGTCCACCACCGGGCCCATGAGCACCACGCCGGCCACCAGCCCGGGCTCCTGCAGCGCGAGTTCCACGGCAAACTGGGTGCCCATGGAATGGCCTATCACTACGCACGAGCGGACACCGGCACCGGCCAGGGCGGCATTCACAAACGCCGCATACTCCCCCACGGGCACCTGGCGCCGCGGCTGCGGGGCGTCGCCGAAGCCCGGAAGGTCAAACGAGTAGACGTCCGCAGACATGGCGAGTTCCTGGTGCAATCGCGCGAGATAGCGGTGGGAGACGCCGATCCCGTGCAGGAGCACGTACGTTGCGCGGGGGACGCTCCCGCCGTCCGCCAGGGACACGTAAAGCCGGCCCTTCAGACCGCCAGATTCAACGTCCTTTCCGCCACTGAGTTTCATCAGCCGAGCATACCGCCACCGTCCAGAGGAGCCGTCCATAGAGACCGGGCTAGGCTGTTGCCATGGCACTGATAGCTCCGAGGATGACGTCCGGCCTGGCGGCCGAGGATGCAGAGAAACTGCAGCTGGCGCTCGAGGGCAGCCATGACATCACCGTATTCGTGGACGGGACGGTCCACCGGCTCCCGCCCCAGGCGAGGGACGCCGTGGTAGACCTCCTCGGCCGGTTCAGCCGCGGCGAAGCGGTGACGGTCAGCAGCGTCGAGGAATTGCTCACCACATCGAAGGCTGCGGAACTCGCGGGGATCTCCCACACCTACCTCCGCAACATGACGGACCGCGGCGAGATTCCAGTGGAATACCGCGGCACTCACCGGCGCATCCGGCTGGCCGCCATCATGGCGTGGCTGGACCAGCAGAAGAAGACCGAGCAGGCCAAGCAGCCGCCCGCAAAAAATGACGGCGGATCCGCCACCGCGTGACGGAGTGATAAGGATCAAGCAACGATCCTCACCAAGCCCTGAAACACGTCGCTGACCGGGGTTAAGCTTAGAATCGTGGGGAGATTCAGAGGGTTGCACGTGGTGGCGGGCATTGCCGCCATGCTGGTGGCTGCCTTTCTCGGATCAGCCATGAAACTGAATAATACGGCCGTGGTGATGTCCAGCTGCGTAGTTTTTGTGGCCGTTGCGATGTGGGCTGACAGCGCGCTGACCCGGCGCCGCCGTGCGTCCGTGACGTTGCAGCAGGCGGCGTCGCTGGAACAGGCCACCTCCCTGGAGCCGGCAGCGACCCTCGAGCCCAGACGGGAAACAGGTCCGGCCCTTCACCAGGGCATCGCTCAGCAGTCTTCCCTGGACCGCCCTGGGCAGGGGAACCAGCCCGCAGTTGGGAACGACACCTCGGGCCTTGATTCATCCGTCCTTGGCCGGCCGCCGGGTGAACCACCCAAGCGCGAAGGCAACGCCGCCTGATACTGCCGTACGCGCCCCGGCCTGATGCCGGGGCGCCTATATCCTGGGCCGTGCTGCCCAGCGCCGCATCTTGAGGGCAGCATGGAGTTCCAGCCTCGCCATACCCTTGAGCGGGTCCACTCCCAGGAGCTGACGGATACGGCCCAGCCGGTTGTAGATGCTGCTGCGGTGGAGGTGGAGCTTCATGGCCACATCCTGGACCGAGCCGTCGTTGTCGTACAGGAGTTCGAGGACGGGGATAAGTTCGCCGTTACGGTCGTGATCCTCGAGCATGCGGAAGAAGACAGATCCGGAATCCGCCCAAGAGCCCGCGCCGCCGCCAGCGGAGGCCAGCAGCTGGTAGACCCCTGTGTCGCGGCAATCCACCAGCTCCCCAAGCTGAGGATCGACAGCTGCGGCCTGCGCCGCCTGCTTTGACTGCCGGTAGGCCTCTGCCAATTCGCGCGGCTTGGCAAACCCCTCACTGATCCCCAGGATGATCCGGTGCACGGGGCGGCCCGAGCGCTTGGCCAGCTCCAGCTGGTAGTGGACCAGCACCTGGGCATGGTTTGCCCGGCCGATGGATTCCCGGAAAAGGACCACGGAATGGGTCTCCGTGCCTGCACTGAACAGGGCGACGTCCACGCCCACCGTGGCCTGCAGGGCAGCGGATCTGTGGATCAGTGTGGAGGCTATGGGGTCTGGGCCGCCCGTCCAGCCGTCCGCATCGAGGACGGTGACCACCTGCCACGGCCCCCTGCCCTGGATTTCCTTCCATCCGGCTACGGCAGCCACGGCGTTGGACTCACCGGAACATGCGGCGAGGAACTCGCGCTCGCGGCCGCGCCGGAACTCGGATTCCGCCGTATTGGATTCCAGCAGCAGGCCGGACAGCAGCTCCAGTTCCTGGTTGACGTCAGGCAGCTGGGTGAGGATCGCCGCGGGGCTTTCCTCCGCCGAGTCCTGCTGGACCCACAGGTAGCCCACGCGAAAGCCGCGCACCATCAGTGGAACGCAGACCCGGCCCAGCATCCCCAGGTCCGGGTTGGCGGGGACCACTACCGGCCGGACCGCCGTCGCGATGCCGTGCGACAGCTGCCACGCGCTGACGTCCGCGGGGACGCGTTTACTCAGCAGGAAATTGACCCGGACCCGGTCGGCATGGGACTGGTTGGAGCTGTAGGCGAGCAGCAAACCGTCCAGGTCCTCCAGCGAAAGTCCTCTACCGAGCTTCTGTGCCACATGCTCCACAAGCTGTTCCACGTCGTGCTGCTGCATGGGCCCACACTACTGGCCGCCGGAGGATTCAGGTGAACGGACACGAGGCGACACCTGACGTCCCCACACAGGACAAATGTCTAGGTAGAAGAATAAAAAACCGTGGAATCACGCGGTTTTGGCTTCGCGCCTGGCGGCACTTCGTGTCGCCTGCCTCACAGCCGGATTTATTCTGGAATCACAACTTACCCCGCGATTTCAGGCCTACCCGGCCTGTGAAACTGGAGCCCAGAATGATCATCGGTGTCCCCAAAGAGATCAAGAACAACGAATTCCGCGTAGCCATCACTGCCGCCGGCGTTCATGAATTCCTCATGCATGGCCATACGGTCCTCGTGGAGCGCGGCGCCGGCCTCGGCTCGGGCATCACGGACGAGGAATACGCGATCGCCGGCGCTGAAATTGTTGCCGAAGCGGACGACGTGTGGGCCCGTGCTGAGATGGTGATGAAGGTCAAGGAACCCATCAAGGCCGAATACCACCGCTTCCGCAAGGGCCTGGTGCTGTTCACCTACCTGCACCTCGCCGCTGAGCCCGAGCTGACCCACGAACTCATCAACTCCGGCGTCACCGCCATCGCCTATGAGACCGTTCAGGAAGGCCGCACCCTCCCCCTGCTTGCGCCGATGTCCGAAGTTGCCGGCCGCCTCTCTGTCCAGGTGGGGGCCACCTCACTCATGGCACCAGCCGGCGGAAAGGGAGTGCTGCTGGGCGGCGTCCCGGGAGTCCGCCCGGCCAAGGTTGTGGTGCTCGGCGCGGGCGTGGCGGGCACCAACGCCGCCGCGATGGCCCTTGGCCTCGGCGCCGATGTGACCATCCTGGACATCAACATCAACCGCCTCCGTGAACTGGATGCCCAGTACCAGGGCAGGCTGAAGACGGTGGCATCGAACAAGTACGAGATCGAGAAGTCAGTGGTGGACGCGGACCTGGTAATCGGCTCCGTGCTGATCCCGGGAGCCAGGGCTCCCAAGCTGGTCAGCAACGAGCTCGTCGCCCGGATGAAGCCCGGCTCAGTACTGGTCGATATCGCGGTGGACCAGGGCGGCTGCTTCGAGGACACGCATCCCACCACCCACCAGGAGCCCACGTACAAGGTTCACAACACCATTTTCTACTGCGTGGCCAACATGCCCGGCGCCGTGCCCAACACGTCCACGTACGCGCTGACCAACGTCACGCTGCGGTACGCGGTTTCGCTGGCCAACCTGGGCGTCAGGGCAGCGTTCGACCGGGATCCGGCCCTCGCTGCCGGCCTCAACATCGCGGGCGGCCATGTGGCGCACCACTCGGTGTCCGAGGCGCATAACCTGCCCCTCGTGGCCGACTGGCACGAACTGGTTTCCGCCTAGCCCCGTATTGTCCGGTCGGCTTTCAGGTATTATCAGCGCCCAGTTCCCGTGCTTCTTCTATTAATTTGAGGGTTTCGACGGCGTCTTCCGGGTCCACTGGAAGCGGCAGCGGCGATGCCGTCCCGCCGTCGAGAATCTTGTCCCCCAGCATCCGGTAGAACTCAGGGTAGGCGCCGTGTTCGGTGGGCAGGGCGTCCAAGTGGCCGTTTCGGCCCAGGACTCCGGCCCATTCCGGTGCCTCCACGCCGTAATCCTCATCCAGCGGGCTGCCGCCGGCCAGAATGTACGGCTCCTGCGGATCCACGCCCTGTTTCGTGAAACCTCCGGCCGAGCCAAGGACGCGGAAGCGCGGACCCTGCTGGGCGCAGAGCATGTTCATGGTCAGATGACTGATCACCCCGGACTCGTGCCGCAGCACCAGGAAGCAATCATCGTCAACCTTCTCGTCCGGGCGCCGGGCCAGGAGTTCGGCATGGACCACTGTGGCTGGGCCGAAGAGCTGGAGGGCCTGGTCGATGAGGTGGCTGCCAAGGTCAAACAGGACTCCTCCGCCGTCAGCCGCCGTGGCGTCGGCCTTCCAGGCCTTGGAAATTTCCGGCGACCAGCGCTCAAACCGGGACTCGAGCCGGGTCACGTTTCCCAGGGCGTCACCCGCGAGCAGCTTCCGCAGAGTCAGGAAATCCCCGTCCCACCGCCGGTTCTGGAACACGGTCAACACCCGTCCCAGCCGGCCCGCCAGCGCGATCAGTTCCTGCCCCTCCGCACTGCGCACCGCGAAGGGCTTGTCGACCACGACGTCGAGCCCCGCCTCGAGAGCGGCCTTCGCCAGCGGATAGTGGGTTGCCGGCGGAGTCCCCAGCACCACGAGGTCAAGGTTCCCGGCGCGCGCCAGCACCGCATCGCCGTCGGGCACTGTGGTGGCACCGGGGTAACGCCCGCGCGCGTCAGACTGCCGCCCGGCGTCGGACGTTGCGATGATGTCCAACGAATAGCGGGGATCAGCCGCGATCAGCGGCGCGTGGAATACGCTCCCCGAGAGGCCGTAGCCGACGACGGCGGTGCGGATGGTGGTGCGTTCAGCTTCAATCCCCGTCATAGGGGAAACGCTACCCGGCCCGCCTTCCAAACGCTCTCTCACGTCCTGTCGCCTTTCCACAAACGCTCTCTCACATCCTGCCGCCTTTCCACAAACGCTCTCTCACGTCCTGTCGCCTTTCCGGCGGCCCTCTCTCATAGATCAGGAGAGGATTGAGCAGGATCTGCAAGAGGGTCTGGAGAAAACCAGCAGGATCTGCAAGAGGGTTCCCAGGATGCGGGTTGGGGAAAACGGCGAAGGCCGGCACCTCGGGAAATCCAGAGGATGCCGGCCTTGGCCGTGTTGGTTTGTGCGAGGCGGGAGGGGTTACTTCTTGACCCAGCCCAGGGTGCTCCAATCCGGAACCTGGGACAGGCTCTGGAACAGTGACGGTCCGTAGTTTGCCAGGCCGGTGCGGACGAAGGAGATCTGCGGGCCGTTGAACACGGGACCCAGAGAGAAGTACTTGGCCATATGCTTGCGCTCAACTTCCATGGCCGCCTTGTTACGCTCGGCGTTGTCTTCGATGGTGGCCAGCTTGGCGATGTCTGCGTCCAGTTCCGCGTCGCCCAGTTTGTTCTCGCTGACCTTGGAATCGTAGTACTGCTTCACGGAGTCCGTTGCATCGGCTCCAACGGTATAGCCGGAAAGGCTGAGGTCGAAGTCACGGCCGCCCATGACCTTGTTGAAGTCCGCGGAGGCGCGCTGGTCGATGCCCACATCCATACCGCCTGCCTGCAGCTGCTTCTGCAGCGTCTGCGTGGTGGCGAGCGACGTGGGGTCGTCGCCGAAGTTGCTGATCCTGAAAGCGGCCGGCTTTCCGTCCTTCTCCATGATGCCCGACGCGTTAGGAGTGTAGCCGGCGTCGGTCAGGACCTTCTTGGCCGCATCCGCGCCGGTTTCCTTGACCGGGTAGTTGTCCTGGTAGTACTCGGAGAACGGCAGGAGCATCATGGAGCCGGAGCTCGGCTCGTCCCAGTTCAGGCCGTTGAAGCGGACCTTGCGCACGGCCGCGCGGTCAACAGCGGTGAAGATGGCCTTACGGACAGCGACATCTGGAACCTTCTGGGCGTTGATGTTCATGCCACCTGCGAAGAGCCGTTGCCCGCGGCGGACCTCGGAATCCTTGGTCCCGTCCACCTGCTTGTAGAGTGCGACCGTATTCGCCGACATGGCGTCAATTTCGCCGTTCTTGAAGGCAGCGATCTGTGCACTTGACTCCAGCTGACGGAAGGTGACACTTTCCAGGACAGGCTTGGTTCCCCACCATTTGTCATTCGCGACGGCCGTTACGGTCTTGGCTGCGCTGTCATACTTGTCCAGCTTGAACGGCCCGGCCATCCATTCCGGGTGCAGGTTGCCGTTGAAGCCGTTGTTGAAAATCTCGGGGGAATTAACATTAGGGTTGATTAGGCCGAAGAAGAGGGAGTCCAGCGGGTAGACCGGTTGGCTGGTCTTGACGATGACTTCCTTGTCGCTGCTGCCCGCCTCCACCGAGTCAACGAACTGATAGGCGCCGGAGTTCACGATGTCGTAATCGGGATTTGAGCCCTTGAGAATGTTCCAGGTGTTCTGGAAGGCCTTGATGTCGATGGGCGTGCCGTCGTTGTACGTGGCCTTAGGGTTGACCTTGATGGTGATGGTCTGCTTGCCATCCTTGATCTCGCTGTCCACCGACTCGCAGAAGTCCTTGTTGGGGGTGGCCTTTCCCACGAAATCGAACTTCCAGCACCCCCCGATGCCGCCACTTGACACCGTTACCGGATTGATCGAAGCCATCAGTGCCGAGTTGTCAGAACTGTTGCCGTTGTTGGAGAACCCGTTGAAGTCCGGGCCGATACTGAGCAGTGGAAGCGTGACCTTGCCGCCCTGCTGAAGGTCCTTGGCGTCCTTGGCATTGATGCTGATCAGTTTGGAGAGATCGCTGCCGGCTTGCTGTCCCTTGGCGGACTCCGGCCCCGTGGGTGAGCCTCCCGAGCCACAGGCCGTCAGCGTCAGAGCCGCAGCAATGACCGCCGCTCCGCCAATTCTGGTCCGATTCTTCATGGTGTTCCCTTCATTGGTGCGAGTGGTGGTGCTTGTGATGGGTCGAAAAAATCTACGGTGCATCGTGGTCCGCCGTTTCATGGACCACCAGCATGTCCTCGTCCAGTTCGCCATCGGGGAAGAAGCAGGCGAATTGCTGGTCCGGAGCCGGTACGGGTCCTGCCTCGAGCGCCTGGGCTGCGGCTGACGGCGGATCGTATTCCAGGGGCGGTTCCAGGGTGAGGCACTGTTCCTTCTTGGCCGCAGGCAGGGCGGCGAAGACGGGGCAGCGGGTGGCGAAGTTGCAGCCCTTGGGCGCCTCCAAAGGAGATGGCAGGTCTCCTTGCAGGATGATCCGTTCGCGTGTGCGTTCCAGATGCGGATCCGGCACCGGAATGGCGGACAGCAAAGCTCGTGTGTAGGGATGGCGCGGATTGTCAAAGACCCGGTCCACCTCGCCGATCTCCACAATCTTGCCCAAGTACATGACCGCCACGCGGTTGGATATGTGACGCACCACGGAAAGATCGTGCGCCACCAAGAGGTAGCTGAGGCCCAGTTCTGCGCGGAGCTTGTCCAGGAGGTTGATGACGCCTGCCTGGACGGAGACGTCCAGGGCGGACACGGGCTCGTCCAGCACCACCAGCCTCGGGTTTACGGCCAGGGCCCGGGCTATGCCAACGCGCTGCCGCTGGCCGCCGGAGAACTGGTTGGGGAAGCGGTTGACGTGGTCCGGCTGCAGGCCCACGAGCTCCATCAGCTCCATGATCCGCTTTCGGATGGCCGGCTTGGCGAGGCCGGCGTTCTGCAGCGGTTCCGCCAGGACCTCGTATACCGTGAACCGCGGATCAAGGGCACCGGTGGGATCCTGGAAGACCATCTGCAGTTCCTTGCGCATGGCACTTTTGGTCTTGGCGTCGGCTGCGTCCTTGTTGCTGATCCCGCCGATGACCACCTCCCCGTCCTGATCACTATGGAATTCCATGATTTCCAGGAGAGTGGTGGTTTTGCCCGAGCCGGACTCCCCAACGATCGAGAAGCACTCGCCCTCGCGGATGTCGAAGCTCAGGCCGTCCACGGCCTTCACCGTGCCGATCCGCCGTTTGAGGAGGGCGCCCTTGGTCAAAGGGAAATGCTTGCGGACATCCTTGAGCTGGAGGACAGCGCGGCGTTCCTCGCGAGGGATGAGATCAAACCGGGATTCCGGCCGCGGCGGCGCGGAGAAGACCTCGTGGACGTCCACGTCTGCGCCCAGGGAAGCGGACTTGATGCAGGCCGCACGGTGAAGGGCCCCTCCCGGGACGGGCGCCAGAGCCGGCTCACCGTTCAGGCATGCCTCCGAGACCAGGGGGCACCGTGGCGCAAAGGAACAGCCCGTGGGGGTGCGGACCAGGTTAGGCGGGATGCCCTCGATCGGGACCAGCGAGGCCTTCTCGGCCACATCCACCCGGGGCACTGCCCCGAGCAGTCCCATGGTGTACGGCATTCGCGGGTTGTAGTAAATGTCATCCACTCCCCCGGTTTCCACCGGTTTGCCCGCATACATGACCATGATGTCGTCGGCCATGCCGGCCACCACACCCAGATCGTGCGTGATCATCACGACGGCGGCGCCCGTTTCCTCCTGCGCGGTGTGCAGCACCTCCAGCACCTGGGCCTGGATGGTGACGTCGAGGGCCGTCGTCGGCTCGTCCGCGACCAGTACCCGGGGGTTGTTGGCGATCGCGATCGCGATCATCACCCGCTGGCGCATGCCGCCGGAGAACTCGTGGGGGAAGGCCCTGAGGCGGTCCTTCGGGCTGGGGATGCCCACCATGGACAGAAGTTCGACGGCGCGGGCTTCTTTGGCCTGCTTGCTCATCGTCGGGTTGTGGATGGTCAGGGCCTCGGTAATCTGGGCGCCAACCGTGTACACCGGAGTGAGGGACGACAGCGGGTCCTGGAACACCATCGCTATGTCGTTGCCGCGGTAGGCGCACATGGCCTTATCGTTGAGGCCCAACAGCTCCTTGCCCTTGAGCATCACAGAGCCGCTGACGTCCGCCGTGGTGGGCAGCAAGCCCATGATGGCGAGCGACGTCACCGACTTTCCTGACCCTGACTCCCCCACGATGCCCAGTGTCTTGCCCGGCATCAGGTCAAAATCCACTCCGCGGACCGCGTGCACCAGGCCGTTTTCGGTATTGAACCGGACGTTCAGGTCCCGAACGGAAAGGACGGCACCGTCCATTGGAAGGGATCGGTCCAGGCCCGCAATGTGCAGGCGGTCAGCCGGGGAGGGCCTGGAATCCGCCGGTTCGAGGTACGTTTCGCTGCTCATGCCTGCTTCTTCTTTGCGCTGTTTTTCCTGGCGCTTCCTATGGAACTGGAGCTGGGGTCGAACGCGTCCCGCAGGCCGTCATTCATCATGGCAAGGGACCCTGTCAGCAGGAACATCACTGTCAGCGGCACCCAGAACATCCACGGGAAGGTCTGAACCTGGGAGGTGGCGCTGCCGATCAGGACGCCCAGGCTGACGTCCGGCACCTTGATGCCTATGCCGATGAAGGAGAAGGCGACTTCAGCGAGGACGGCGCCGGTGACGCCGCGGGTGATGTCCAGAACCAGCAGCGAACCGATATTGGGGACCAGGTGCCGCCACACGATCCTGCGTGGCGGCACCCCCATGTACTGGGCGGCTTTGACGTAGTCCCGCTGCATGAGCGACATGGAAAGGGAGCGGATCAGCCGGGCGGTGCCCATCCAGCTGAAGACCAGCAGAACGATAATCAGTAGCAGCCAGCTGGGGAGGTCCCTTTTCAGCCCAGCACCGCCACCGCTGGTGGCCACGGCAACCACTAGCAGTGCCGGCATCATGATGAGCGCTTCGAGAACGAAGAGCATCACCTTGTCCACCTTGCCGCCGAAGTAGGCCATGGTGCAGCCGTAAACCGCAGCGATCAGCACCGAAACAAGTCCAACGATCAGCCCGATCAGGATGGAGATCCTGGTGCCCTCCACGGTCATGGCATAGAGATCGATGCCCGCCTGTGAAGTGCCCAGGAAATGTTCTCCCGACGGCGGCATGGCGATGTTGAAGGGGTCGATTGTCTCCTTGTCCCAGGGAGTGAAGAACCCGCCCACAAAGGAGAAGACGGTAAGTCCCAGGAAGACCACGAGGCCGGCCACGGCGGTCTTGTTGCGCATGAAGCGGCGGAAGATGATGGTGGATTTCCCGATCACCACATCGGCGTTTTGGAGGTGCGCCTCCTCTGCGACGGCCGCGGCATCCACTGCATTGAGGTTTGTCATGGCTACTGCACCCGCACTCTCGGGTCGACAAGCGTCGTGGCGAAGTCGGCCAGGATGGCGCCGAGGGCGAAAATGACTGAACCGTAGGCCAGGGTGGCCGTCGCGGCGTTGACGTCTTGCAACGAGATGGCGTCAATGCTCCAGGAGCCGACGCCCGGCCAGGCGAAGATTTTCTCGGCGAAGAAGCCGCCGGCAAAAATGGCCGGAATCGTGAAGGCGATGCTCTGGGCCACGGGAATGAACGAAACCCGGAGGGCGTGCCGCGTGATGGCCTGGTTGCGAGTGAGTCCCTTGGCACGGGCTGTGCGGACAAAGTCGGCATTGACGTTGTCCAACAAGTACTGCCGCTGGGCGATCTGGTAGGAACCCCATCCCACCAGGGTGATGGCGATGGTGGGCACCGCGTAATGCGCCAGCATGTCGACGAATTGCGGCCAACCGGGTTCCATTCCGGGGGTGGAGATGCCCGTGACAAAGAAGATGCGTTCTCCCACCGTCTCGTTGACATTGATGGCGCCCAGTTGGACCAGGAAGTAGGCGATGGGTGCAGGCACGATATAGGCGAGGTAGCTGTAGGACGTGATGATCCGGTCCTGGTACTTGTACTGCCGGGCGGCCGAGTAGACGCCAAGGGCAACGCCGATGACGAGCGTCAGGATGATGGCTCCCAAAAAGAGCCGGGTTGAGATCCACACACGGTCGCCGAATTCAGCGTTGATGTACGCCCCGTTAGGGCTGCGGCCCCAGTCCCAACGGGTTACGATGCCGGTGAGCCAATCGACGTAGCGTTCCCAGGGACTGAGGCCGGGATCCAGGCCTTTCAAGCGCATGGAGTTGGCAACCTGCTCGGGTGTGGGGCGAGGGATCCGCTCCTGTTCCAACAGTGCAGGCTTGAGGGAAGTGACAGCCAGGAAGTACCCGGCGGAGGTGGTCAGGAAGATCATGAAGACATACGTGATGCCGCGCTTGGCGAGGTACTTAAGCATGTGGCGGCTACTTCTGTATCGTCGCCGCCAGGAATCTGCCCGGATACCGCAAGTGGGCCCGATGCTGTGGCGTCGGGGTGTTGAGCTTAACAACATTCACGCGCTTGATCCTTCCGTCTTCCCGGGCGGCGGGGGTTGCGTCACCACTCGGGATTGTGCACCAGCGGGTAGCTGGTCTCCCGCGGCCTTTGCAGGCTAGTTCCTGGTGGACTATGGTGCGGGTCACATTCCAGAGGAAATTACCACACAAATCCTGTCAATAAGCGCGATAATGGGCGAAAATCACAAGTCCAGTACGGAATCGTTATGAATAGTTTCGTGTAGTTGATTTGACTGGCAGATTTCCCGGATTCCCCGCTGTCTAACCGCCTCGTACGACCCGTGTGACAAGCTCCCGCCACGAATCGGCCAGCCGCTCCGGAGTGACGCCGTGAACGCGGACCGCATGCAACAGCCGTTCGGGGTCCAGGGCGGCGCTGAGGGACGTGGCCATCAACCAGGGATCCGCGTCCATCCCTTCCTCGCGGAGAAGGTACTCTATGTGGCGGTGCCATAGCACCACAGCCGGGACCTCAAACCGGTTGGGGCCAGAGGCCTCCGCTGCCCGCGCGAGATCCCCGTACTCCAGCACGAAGGCGATCCGTTGGGCCCCGAAGGCGATCAGCCGGTCCAGGCCCGGCGCGCCGGGGCCCAGCGGGGGCGGACCAAACATGAAGCGGCCCTGGAAATCGGCCTCCGCATCGCTCAGCAACGCCACCATCAGGCCTGCGCGGCTGCCGAACCTCCGAAAAACAGTTCCCTTGCCCACCCCGGCAGTTTCGGCAAGCCGGTCCATGGTGAGCGCGTGTGCCCCGCATTCCTCGATGAGCCTTCGGGCTGCTTCCAACAGGCGCTCCCGGTTCCGGGCAGCATCTCTGCGTTCAGGGGAAGCGCCGGATAGTGATCCGGGCTCCAACGGGATGAACCTCACATCCCATATTCTAGACCCCGGGAATAACATCCGGACCGTAGTCCGTTTAGTGTGGTGAAGGCGTCAATTGCCTCCACACTTCAACTGGTTCGCGGTCCGCCGCAGCCCGACCCAAGGAGTTCCTATGTCCAAGAGCACCGTACTCACCCTCGTCGGCAGCCTCCGCGCCGATTCCACCAACCAGAAACTTGCCGAGGCAATCCAGCTGAACGCTCCGGAACAGATTGACGTGGTCATCCACGAAAGCCTGGGCAACATCCCGTTCTACAACGAGGACCTCGACGTTGACGGCCAGGTCCCCCCAGCTGCCGCCGCCCTGCGTGCAGCAGCGAACGAAGCCGACGCGCTGCTCCTCGTCACCCCCGAGCACAACGGCACGGTGCCGGCTTCGCTGAAGAACGCCATCGACTGGCTGTCCCGCCCGTTCGGGGCAGGCGCCCTCGCTGGCAAGCCGACCGGCGTCGTTGGCACCGCGTTTGGCCAGTTCGGCGGGGTGTGGGCCCAGGACGAAGCGCGCAAGGCAGCTGGCATCGCCGGCGCCCAGGTCCTCGAAGACGTCAAGCTGGCCGTTCCGGGCTCGATGGTCCGCTTTGCGGAACTGCACCCGAAGGATGATGCCGAGGTTGTTGAGCAAATCAAGGGCGTCTTTGACGCCTTGGCCGCCGTCCGGTCCGTCGCCTGAGACCAGCCGAGGTCCAAACGCCCCGGGAACCGCAAGGTACCCGGGGCGTTTGTTATCTCCCCGTGAACGGCCCTGGCTTGTTATGGGGAAGTGTGACCAACTCTTGTCCCAACCGGTACCAGCCCGGCATTCTCTGCCGCTTCGGATCGCCGTAACGTTAATGAACGGAACGTACCGGGACAGGAATGCGGTGCAGGCATGGCAAGCAGGCGGAGTGCTGGAGCAAGGATGACGGCGGCGGCAGCGGTAGCGCTGGTATTTCCGCTCTGGCTCGGAGCGTGCACCGTCGGGCCGGGGTCTCCAACTGGTACGGTAGCGGGCGGACAGGCAGCAACACCCGAGGACGCCGCAGCCCCCGCCCCCCAGCCGGCACCACCGGCCGGATCCTCAACGGACAATGCTCCTGATCCCGGCCCCCTCCCCGCTACCACGCCCAGCGCGTCGCCGGAAAGTCCTGCCACGCCAGACCAGGGCACCGGTGGAGCTGGCGGCGCCGGCCAGGCCGAGGCCGCCGTCCCGGGCACCGCCCCTGTATCCGGCGCGAATGCTACATCGGCTCCTCCGCCGCCGCCTGCCACTCCTGCCCCGGGCAACGTCGGCGGGACCAAGACGGTCACCGCCTACTACGTGCTCCTGGATGACGGGGGCAGCGGCGGTGTGCGCTTTGGCTGCAATGACAGCCTGGTGGGTGTCCACCTGCCCGCCGCCGGCTCCACGGAGCCGCTGCGTGCGGCAATGGGCGCCCTCCTGGACGGCGCTGAGCCCCCAGCGGGTGACGCCTACAACTCCTTGCAGGCTTCAACGCTGAAGTTCCTCTCCGGCAGCTTCGATGGCACCACGGTGACGGTCTATCTGTCCGGCACCATCCGGCCGGGCGGGGTGTGTGATGTCCCGCGGGTGGAAGCACAGCTCACCCAGACCGCGGTGGCCTCCGTAGAAGCCATCCGGGCTGACATCTATGTTAACGGGGTTGCCCTGACCGAGGCCTTGAGCCTCAGATAAACCCCTGCGCTTAGCTCTCGAAAAGCGCGTCCATGGCTGCGTGGCTCCGGGCCCCCGCCAGCTCGGACCAGTTGCCGCCGCCCAACACCCCGCCTGCCACCTTTGACACTTTTGTATACGCGGCCTTGGCAGTATTGCCGCCGATGCTGATGCGCTGCACGCCGGCGTCGTGCAGTTCACTCACAGATGGCGCCCCCAGTCCGGCGAGCGCGTTCAGCGGCGCGTCAATCCGGCGCGACAGTTCGTGCAGGATGTGCAGGTCAGTCACCCCCGGCACAAAGATGCCGCTGGCCCCTGCCGCCAAGTAGGCCTCCGCACGTCGAACGGTCTCCTCGAAGGCCTGCTCCGGGTAATTCCCGGACAGGTAGGTGTCAATGCGGGCATTGATGAAAAGGTCGACGCCGGCCGACGCCGCGGTCTTCCTGATCAGGTTCAGGCGCCGGCACTGTTCGTCCACCCCGGTGAGGGGCTGGTCGCCTGAGTCCTCGAAGTTGACACCGATTGCGCCGGAGTCGAGCACCGCCAGCACCGTGTCCCGGAGGAGTCCTGTGGCATAGTCACTTCCGCTGCCTGCGTAGCCGGTTTCGATGTCAGCCGTCACCGGGAGGCCGGTAGCGGCGACGATCCTCTTCAGCGCGTCCATCGCCAGTGTTCGGGGGAGGTTATTGCCGTCAGGGAAGCCCAGGCTCCAGGAAATCGCCGAGCTGGAGGTGGCAAGGGCACTGGCCCCGGCCTCCTCCACGAGTCTGGCGGATGCGGCGTCCCACACGTTGACCAGGACCAGGGGCGGAGTGCCGGCCTGATGGAGGGCATGGAAGGCGGCTGCGTTGGAGGCGGCGTGCGTTGGCGTTGTCATTGCTCCATTCCAGTCCCTGAGCATGCCGACGTAAAGTCACGGGGCGAGCAGGTGCACCACATATCAACAAAGGTTGCCTAAAGGGCAACACACGGTTGTATCCTGAGCGTGTGACTTACGAAACACTTGATACGGCAGCAGCGCTGCTGCCAGCCGAAGCCATCGACGCAATCGAACGCGCCGCCACGTCCGCCCATCGCCACGATGACCTCTTCTCGGATCGCGCAGCAAACATCAGGCAGTCCGCAGTACGTGATGTTTTTGACATCTCCATGCGGCCCGGGCTGGTTTCCCTCGCCGGCGGCAGCCCCTACCTGCAGTCCCTGCCGCTGGACCGGCTGGCAGCGACCGCGGCTGCGATCATCGCCGATGAGGGACTCACCGCGCTGCAGTACGGCGGAGGCCAGGGCATGGAAGAACTCCGCACGCAGATCTGCGACGTGATGGCGGCCGAAGGGATCCTTGACGCCATCCCGCAGAACGTGGTGATCACCGCCGGTTCGCAGTCCGCGCAGGACGTTGCCACCAAGGTGTTTTGCAACCCTGGAGATGTTGTCCTGGTGGAAAACCCTACGTACGTGGGCGCCCTTAACACTTTCGAGGCCTACCAGGTGCAGGTGGAGACGGTGGAAATGGATGGTGACGGACTGGTACCGGAACTGCTTGAGGACAAAATCGCCGCACTCCAGGCCGCCGGGAAGAACATCAAGTTCCTGTACACCATTCCCAGCTTCAACAACCCGTCAGGGATCACCCTGGCTAAGGAGCGCCGCCAGCGCATCGTGGAGATATGCCGCGATTCGAATATTCTGGTGCTCGAGGACAACCCCTACGGCCTGCTGAAGTTTGACGGGGAGCCCCTGGAACCACTGCGGGCGTCCAACCCGGGCGATGTTATCTACATGGGCTCGTTCTCCAAGATCTTTGCGCCCGGGCTGCGGATCGGCTGGGCCCTGGTTCCGGAACACCTCCAGCGGCGCTACTACCTGGCTTCCGAGTCGGTTACGCTGTGTCCGCCCACGCTCAACCAGATGCTGGTGTCGGCTTACCTCCGGGAGTATGACTGGAAGGGTCAGATCGCGACCTACCGCGGGCTGTACGCCCAGAGGTGCCGCGCAATGCTGGATGCCCTCGACGAACACATGCCCGACGGCACCAGCTGGACCACCCCGGAAGGCGGCTTCTTCGTGTGGGTGACCCTGCCCGAGGGCGTGGATACTTACCCCCTGCTGCAGAAGGCGATCGACGCCGGCGTCGTGTTTATCCCGGGCGCGGCCTTCACGCCGTCCGATGAGCCGTCCAATAAACTGCGGCTGGCGTTCAGCGCGGTGCCCCCCGAAGCCATTGCGGAAGGGGTTCGCCGCTTGGCCCCCGTGCTGCGGGAAGCCATCGCGGCGCTGTAGCGTTGGCATTGAGTCTGGCAGGAATGACCATTGAGCAAAGGAGCACACAGATGAGCGGAATTATTGTTGTTGGGGTTGACGGCAGCGGAACCGCCAAGAAGGCCGCCGAGGCCGCACGCGATCTGGCTGCCGCCCTCGGCGCCTCGTTGCATGTGGTGTCAGCCTTCGACAGCGACCGCACGGAGGTCTTTGGCAGTGGCAGCGACCAGTGGATCGTCTCCGACGCGGACGACGCCGAGAACGTGGCCCGGACCGTTGCAGGCTCTCTGGCGGGGGACACCAAAGTGACCTACTCGGCAGCGCGAGGCAAGCCCGCCGAGGCACTCATCAAGGAGGCCGGGCGCCTGGACGCCAGGATGATCGTGGTCGGTAACCGCAGGATGCGGGGCATCGGCCGGGTGCTGGGGAGCGTGGCGAACAGCGTGGCCCACAACGCTCCATGCGACGTCTACATCGCCAACACCTACGACGCCGATTAAGTGGCCCTCGGGCACCATGCACCGGCGCTTGCCGTGCATGGTGCCCGTTCTCACGCCCTGACCCAGAGGCCCTATTCCCACCCGGCCTATTGAAGCTTCCGCTGCACGCGCCGGGCTAGACCTTCGGCCGGCCGCCACAGGACGCTGCCTAGACCAGCCAGCCGCGCAGCAACCACCACAGGCCTGCCATCACCAAGCATCCGAACAGTGAGCCGGCCACTACCTGCGCCGCCGTGTGTGCGCGGAGCGCTACCCGGGACCAGCCGACAGCCGGTATCAGCATCAGCAAAGGCAGCCACCCGGGCCCCAGCATCAGCACGGAAATAGCGGTGGACGATGAAATGGCTGCCGCGTGGCCGCTGATCTTCCAGAACGGGCTCACGGCGGCCAGCACCAGGATGCCGCCCACGATGGCCAGGGTCATGACCAGCACGCTCCGCGGCGCGCCGACGGCTTCCAGCACCTGCAGCCCCGCCAGCACCGACACGAGTGCCATGAGCAGCACGGGTGCACGCTGTTTGCGGTTGCTGACGTGGTGGTCCGTAACCTTACCCAGCCTCACCAGGCCCAGCAGCAGGAACAGGGGAAGAACGCAGACAAAAAGCGCCGCCAGCGCTCCGTACCCGACGGTCCCCGGGAAGCCCGCCTCGATGACCGGGCTGATCAGCAGCTGCACCGTCACCACCACAGGGGGCTGGAAAATCTCTGTCAGCCATCTGGCCGTCCGGTTTTTGGCCCGAAGGGCTGTGTTGTCCACGGTTGCCAGCCTGTCAGCGTGCTCAGTCAAGCAGGAGCGCCGGCTCCTCAAGGATCGCGGCGACGTCGGCCATAAAACGGGCGGAAAGGTCACCGTCCACCACGCGATGGTCAAAGGAACCGCCGAGGGTGGTGATCCAGCGCGGGATGACTTCCCCGTCCAGCACCCACGGCTTCTGCTTGATGGTTCCGAACGCCACGATGGCCACCTCACCCGGGTTGATGATAGGCGTCCCGGTATCAATTCCCAGCGCACCGATGTTGGTGACGGTCAGGGTCCCGCCCTGCATTTCGGCAGGCTTGGTCTTGCCCGCCCGCGCGGTGGTGGCCAGGTTGTTGAGGGCCAGCGCCAGCTCCTTGAGTGAAAGGTCCTGCGCGTCCTTGATGTTCGGAACCATGAGCCCCCGGGGGGTGGCGGCGGCGATGCCCAGGTTCATGTAGTGCTTGACGTGGATCTCGGCGGCGTCCGTGCCGTCCACGTTGTCCACCCAGGTGGCGTTGACGCTCGGGTTCCGGGCGGCGGCCCAGATGACTGCCTTAGCCAGGATCAGCAGCGGGGACACCTTGATGCCTTCGAAGTCCCGGGAGACCTTCAGCCGCTTGACGAACTCCATGGTGCGGCTGGCGTCCACGTCCACAAAGATGCTCACGTGTGGCGCGGCAAACGCCGATTCCACCATGGCCTTGGCGGTTGCCTTGCGGACGCCCTTGACGGGGACCCGTTCGATCCGCTGGTCCTGGGGCTTGCCGGCCCTGCCCCAGAAACCGTCCGCCTTGTCCAGTTCCGCGTCGCGCTGGGCCTGGTAGCTGACCAGGTCCTCGCGCGTGACCTCGCCGCGCAACCCGGTAGCCACAACATCGGCGAGGTCGATCCCCAGGTCCCTGGCGATCTTCCGGACCGGGGGCTTGGCCAGGACCCGGTTCACCAGGCCGGTGAGGGTCCCGCCCAGAGTGGGACGGTTGTCCACAAGGCCTGCGGGATCCGCTTCCACAGCATCCGCCCCGGGACCCGATGAGGTTTTTGCTGCCGCCTGAGGTGTGGGGACGGATTCGGGGACGGGCACGGTACCTGTGGCAGTTTGAGCGGACCTGCGCGCGCGCCGCTTGACGGCGTCGGCCTTGGGCCCGGAACCTACCAGCGGACCGCCGGCCAGCGCGCCGCCTGACGTCTCGGCGTCGGCCTCGGGGAGCTTCCCGTACAACGGCTGGACCGGCGACGCCGGCGCGGGGACGTCCGCTGGCGTCGGATCACCGGACACCTCGTCGGAGACGCTGATGATGGCCGTCCCGACGTCGATCGTTACCCCTTCGGGGACCAGCAACTCCGTGACAGTCCCGGCAAAGGGGGACGGCAATTCCACGAGCGACTTGGCGGTCTCGATCTCGCAGAGGACATCGTTGATGGCGACCGTATCCCCCGGCTTGACCTTCCAGGAGACGATTTCCGCCTCGGTCAGCCCTTCGCCCACGTCGGGCAGGTTGAACTTATTGAGAGTCATGATGTCCTCGGTTTTCGGAAGATCCGGCGGCCTGCGCAGGAAGCGCCTGCGGGAACTGGCCAGGAAGATCGATCAGCAAGCGTAATGGAAGGAGGTCCTGGGAGCCGCGCCTAGTACGCCAGGGCGCGATCCAGGGCCTCAAGGATCCGGTCGATGTCCGGAAGGTAGTCTTCCTCAACCTTGGCCACGGGATACGGCATGTGGAAGCCGCCGACGCGGATCACCGGGGCTTCCAGGGACAGGAAGGCCCGCTCGCTGATCCGGGCCGCGATCTCGCCGCCGAGGCCGCCAAACGTAGGGGCCTCGTGTGCCACAATCAGCCGGCCCGTTTTGTTGACGGAGTCCGTAACGGTATCGAAGTCGATGGGGGAAATCGAGCGCAGGTCGATGACTTCAACGCTGCGGCCGTCCTCGGCAGCGGCGTTCGCTGCAGCGAGGGCCACCGGGACAAGGGGACCGTAAGCCACGATGGTGGCGTCGGCGCCTTCGCGGAGCACATGCGCCTTAAACGGATCCTCGGCCGCGCCGGCGGTCTCGACATCCACATCGCCCTTGAGCCAGTAGCGGCGCTTGGGTTCGAAGACGATGACGGGATCCTGGCATTCGACTGCCTGCTGGATCATCCAGTAGGCGTCGTGCGGGTTGGACGGGGTGATGATTCGCAGGCCGGCGGTGTGGGCGAACAGCGCCTCCGGGGACTCGGAGTGGTGCTCCACCGAACCGATGCCGCCGCCGTACGGAATGCGGATGACGACCGGGACTGTGAGGTTGCCGTTGCTGCGGGCGTGCATTTTCGCCAGCTGAGTGGTGATCTGGTTGAAGCCCGGGAACACAAAGCCGTCGAACTGGATTTCGCAGACCGGACTGTAGCCGCGCAGCGCCAGTCCGATGGCCGTACCGATGATGCCGGACTCCGCGAGCGGCGTATCCACCACCCGGTCGGGGCCGAACTCTGCGATCAGCCCGTCCGTTACGCGGTAGACGCCGCCCAGGGGCCCGATATCCTCGCCCATCAGCAGTGACTTCGGGTTATTTGTCAGCGCTGCGCGGAGGCCTTCATTGATGGCCTTGGCAATGGTCATGGTGGTCATCAGTTGCCTGCCTCTGTGATTGCCTGCCCAGCCGGCGTCTCACCGGCCTGTGGCTCGCCGGCAAATCCTGCACTGTATTCCTCGAACCACGCCAGCTCCTCCGCAACCAGCGGGTGGGCCTCCACGTAGGTGTTGGCGAAGGCAGTACGGATGTCCGGGGTCTCCAAGTCATGGGTGGTTCGCCGGACATAGGCTGCGAGCTCGTCCCCGTCAGCCTTGACCTTGGCGAAGAAGACATCGTCAGCAATTCCCTCGGAGCGCAGGTACTTCTCCAACCGGGCCAGTGGATCCTTGGCCCGCCAGGAATCCTCTTCCGCGGACTGGCGGTACTTCGTGGGGTCGTCCGCCGTGGTGTGGGCGCCCACGCGGTACGTGAACGCCTCGATCAGCACCGGGCCCTTGCCCTGGCGCGCGTGGTCCAGCGCCCACTCGGTCACGGCATGCACGGCTATGACGTCATTGCCGTCCACCCGCACTCCTGGAAACCCGTAGCCCTTGGCCCGGTTGGACAGGGGGATGCGCGTCTGCACCGTGCTGGGCACGGAGATGGCCCAGTGGTTGTTCTGGCAGAAGAACACCACCGGCGCGTTGAAGGACGAAGCGAAAACCATGGACTCATGGACATCGCCCTCGGAACTGGCGCCGTCGCCGTAGTACGCCATGACAGCTGCTGGCGGCTCGGTGCAGACGGGATCTGACGCCGCGGCGAGCTTCTGGTCGCGCTGAATGCCCATGGCGTACCCCACTGCGTGGAGGGTCTGCGCTGCCAGCACGAGTGTGTAGAGGTGGAAGTTGGTGTCCTTGGGATTCCAGCCGCCATTCGAGACGCCGCGGAACTGGCGCAGCAGCTCGGCCAGGTCCACGTTGCGGGTGAGGGCCACCCCGTGCTCACGGTACGTGGGGAAGATGTAGTCCTGAGGCTGGCTGGCGCGGCCGGAACCGATCTGAGCGGCTTCCTGGCCGGTCAGCGGAACCCACAGGGCCAGCTGTCCCTGCCGCTGCAGGGCGGTAGCTTCCACGTCGAAGCGGCGGATCCTGGCCATGTCGGCATAGAGTCCGCGCAACTTGTCCGGATCCAGTTTCTCCGCATATTCGCTGTAGACGGGATCATTCACCAGTTTCCCGTCCGGGCCCAGGAGTTGGACCATCTGCGCCGGGGGCTCGCCCATGACAGCCTCGGCTTCCGCCTCAAGCTGGTCGTCTACCGCGGTTCCATCGAACTCGGTGGAGGGCAGTTGTGTGGTGCCCATACCGTCTCCTTGCTTGCCGCATACGGATGCGTTGCAATGTCGCTGGGATATATGCCGCTACAGGAATGCATTCCCCTGGTCGCATATATAATGGCTTACTGCTCCTTACTTTATCTTCAGTAGGTGGCGCAGCTGCTACATGTTAAGCGCTAGGAACCGCGTGGCGCCTTTGTATACTTCGCACACACCGTGAGGAAGCGCGTATTGGCCTCCGCTTCACCAATGGTCACGCGGACGCCCTCATCGCCAAAAGCCCGCACTGACAACCCCTGAGTGCCTGCCAGCTGGGCGAATTCAGCGCTGTCTGCACCGAGATCAAGCCAGACGAAATTGCCCTGGGCTGCCGGAATAAACCAGCCCAGCTCCCGCAGCCCAGCCGTCACACGGTCACGCTCATCCACCAGGCTTTGTACCCTTTCTACAACCTGCGGGTAGTTCTCCAGTGAGACGATTGCCGCCCTTTCCCCGATCTGCGACACGGCGAAGGGCGTGGCGGCCACTCGAAGGTACTGGGTGAGTTCCGGGTTCGAGACGCTGTAGCCCACGCGTAGCCCGGCCAGGCCGTGCGCCTTGGAGAACGTCCGGAGAACCACCACGTTGGGATACTTGCGGTACATGGCGATACCGTCCACCGCGTCGTCGGCCCGGACAAACTCCTGGTACGCCTCATCAATCACCACGACGACGTCGGACGGCACGGCCTGGATGAACCGCTCAGTTTCCGTCGTCGTCAGGATGGGGCCCGTCGGGTTGTTGGGAGTACACAGGAGAATGACCTTGGTTCGGACGGTGACGGCTGCCGCCATGGCCTCAAGGTTGTGCCGGCCATCCGGAGTGAGCGGAATCCGGACGCTTTCTGCGCCTGCCAGGCCCACGCTGATGGGGTAGGCCTCGAAGGAACGCCAGGCGTAGATCACTTCGTCCGCTTTGCCGTCATCATTCTGGCCGGCAAAGGTGCTCAGCAACTGGTTGAGTGCGCCCAGGCTTCCGGCACCGGTGACGATGTCCTCAGCCGGAACATCCAGGAACTCCGCCAGCGCTCCGCGGAGCTTGCTGCTGAGTGGGTCCGGGTAGCGGTTGAAGTCGGTCTGGTTCGCGATGGCCTCCATCACCGCAGGGAGCGGGGGGAGCGGGTTTTCGTTTGAGGACAGCTTGTAGCTGACCATCCCGGCAACGTCGACCGGGGGCTTTCCTGCGGCGTAGCGGGGAAGCCTGCCCACAACCGGGCGCGGACGGATTCCCCCGGCGAGGGTCTCTGATGAAGTCATGCCAACTAGCCTACTTCTCCCCAGAAGCGGAGAACGGGGCCTTCAGGGGTCACCCGGGTCGGCGCTCAGGGCAGTGTGACAGCATGGGCACATGCGCTCTATCATCGTTCGGGTCCTGATCAACGGACTGGCCCTCTGGATTGCAAGCTGGATCCTGCCCGGCCTGGACATCTCCACTTCAGCCACCACCGCAGCCGTGGCCAAGACCGGCGTGACCCAGGGGACCGATACCATCGGCATTGTCCTGGCCTACCTGTTCATTGGCGTGATCTTCGGCGTGGTGAATGCCTTTGTCCGTCCTCTGGTCAGCTTCCTCTCACTGCCGATCACCATCCTCACGCTGGGCCTGTTCACCATCGTGATCAACGCAGCCATGCTCTACCTGACCTCGTGGATCAGCAGCTACACTCCGGTACAGTTCAGCATCGACTCCTTCTTCTGGACGGCGGTGCTCGCCGCGATCATCATTACCGTCATTTCCCTTGTTGCGGGAAGGGTCCCGGGCGCCCGCGGCCGCTGATGCGGCCGGTGGCGGGCGGTTCGGGCGCGTTCGCGCGGGAGAGTGTAAACCGCGTGGCTGTTACGGCGCCGCCAACTCCGAGCACACCAGACAGCACGGCCGTGGAATCGACAAGTGAGGGATCGTCGCTGGCCCCAACGAGCCGCGCCCCGTCCTGATAATTTGTGATCGCATGACCGGGGCCCATTCCCGGGGCCACTCCATACTCCGTCCACACCGGATTGTTCATGGTGACGGTGACACGGTTCCGGGTGTCCGGGCTGGGCGCGCCATCGCCGCCGGGAACCCAGTCCGCCCGGTGCTCCAGGTGGAGGGTAGTTATGCCGGCGGCGGGAGCGATCGCGCCTACAGGGGATCCGGCGGTCAGCACGTATTTCACGTCGTATTCATCCAGGAACAGCTTGTCGGCGGCGAGGTTCATCGCATGGATTCCGCCCTGGCTGTAACCAACCGCCACCACTGGAGCGCCCTGCTCCGCGCCGACTGCTTTGAGCGCCTCGCGAACAGCAGTGTTGACTTCAATCGAGCTATATCCCAGGCCTTCGGCAATTCCCGCCTCATCAAAGGGATTGCTGCCACCTATTTCCGCAGCGGGCTGGGTGCCGGGAATGACAACCACGTACGCCTTGTGCCCGCCGTGCTCGACCTCAATGACCTCGATAGAGCCGTCACCGCGCTCGTCGATCAACCTGATCCGCTCCAACAGCCCTGCCGGGGATGCCTCGAAGTCAACTCGGGATGTTTCTTCCCGTTTGACCCAAATTGGGCGTGGCTTTGCTACCGGGAGAGGGCCCTCGGCCAAGCTTTTGACGAGGGGGCCCACTGCAGTCAGGTCTCTCCCTGCTTGAGCCTCCGCCCGCATCAAGTCGCCAAAATGATGAGGTGAAAGTCCCAGCAAGGCGCTTAGCGTCAGGGGTGCGTTCGCCGTCACCAGTTCCATGGCGCTTTCGCTAGGAACCCCCGTCCTCCAGAAGTCCACCCACGAGGTGACCAGGTCGCCGGGGCTCGAAATACCAACCGACCGGGCAAGGCCGGACGCTGCCTCCGCTAATTCGTAACCCCGCTTGCTGGCCCGCACCTGGCTGCTGATGCGCTGCAGCTCCAGCCGGACAGCCTGAACGCTCCGCTGGGCCTCTCCGACCGCCATCACAGCAGCAGTGCCGGACGACCGTTGGTCGTTTTGGTAGGGGCAGAGATCTTCCCAAACCCGGCGCGCCTCTACTTCCACAGCACTCAGCTCATCTGCGAGGCCATCGAGCTTCTCGGCGCCGCCCATGAGTTCCTCGAACTGGAAGCTGATTCCCCCGACGCCGCCTCTGATTTCGAGGCTGCCAGCCTCACCGGGGCCTCTGACCTGGACCGGCCCGCCGCTGCCGGACGGGGTTACCTCGGTCATCCGTACGGTCCTGACAGATTTCCGCAGGGTTCGGCTTCGGCTACCGCCCGGGCGTGGCTGTTCACGGCGGATGCGGCGTCCTGGAGCCGGTCACGGGCCCGCCCGAGCGCTGCCTCCTGCAGGGCCACTGAATTTCGGTATGCCCTTCCGGCGGGCGACTGCCAGTCCAGGAGCTGGATCTGGCGGAAACCCGATAAGACCCCCTCGACGCGACCCGTGCAGCCAGCGACCCTCGCCGCGAGCTGCTGGACTTCATTGCCGCGGGCCAGGGCCGCCCCCATGTCCCCGGCGGCTGCATCAATGCCCATGCCGTACTCCCCACTTCGGTACCCGATGCCTGTTCTATGAGCCCCGACGTTACGGATGCCGGCCCGGTAGCGGTAGCGCCGCCGTCGGCTATGTGGACAATAAGGCAGCCGAAGGCGCTCGGGCGAAAAGGGCCAGCCGGGGAGGACGAGTCACAAGCAGGAGGCCGGCTTAGGCACGGCAGGAGTTCGTGAAACAATCAGCACATGCCTGAAACTGCCGCCACAGCTGATACCCGTACGCCCTCCGGACGCCTGGCCCTGGCCGCATCACCGGAACAGATCGCGCTCGGCCCGCTGGACGGCCGGTACCAGGCAGCCGTTGCGCCCCTGGTTGATTACCTGTCGGAGGCCGCCCTCAACCGCGACCGCGTCGCCGTCGAGGTGGAATGGCTCATCCATCTGACCAGCAACAACGTCCTCCCCGGCGCGGGCCCGCTCACCTCTGAACAGCAAGACCAGCTCCGCAGGATCGTCACCGAATTCGATTCCTCCTCTGTGGCCGAACTGGCCGATATCGAAGCCGTCACGGTCCACGATGTCAAAGCCGTGGAGTACTACATCGGCCGCCGCCTGCCCGCCATCGGCATCGAAAATCTGACCGCGATGGTCCACTTCGGCTGCACCTCCGAGGACATCAACAACCTCTCCTACGCACTGGGTGTAAAGGGCGCTGTGGAGGACGTGTGGCTGCCGGCAGCCCGCGGCCTGGTTGCGCAGATCAGCAGGATGGCCGAGGACAACCGCGCCGTTCCGATGTTGTCGCGCACGCACGGGCAGCCGGCAACACCCACCACGCTCGGCAAGGAACTCGCCGTCATCGCGCACCGCCTGACCCGGCAGCTGGACCGCGTCGCCCGGACCGAATACCTGGGCAAGATCAACGGCGCAACGGGCACGTACGCCGCCCACGTGGCCTCTGTCCCTGGAGCCGACTGGCAGCACGTGGCCAAGTCCTTCGTCGAGGCCCTGGGCCTGACCTGGAACCCGCTGACCACACAGATCGAAAGCCACGACTGGCAGGCAGAGCTGTACGCCGACGTCGCGCGTTTCAATCGGATCCTGCACAACGTGTGCACCGACATCTGGAGCTACATCTCGATCGGCTACTTCGTTCAGATCCCGGTTGCCGGCGCCACAGGCTCCTCGACGATGCCGCACAAGGTCAACCCGATCCGCTTTGAGAACGCCGAGGCCAACCTGGAGATCTCCTCCGGCCTCCTGGACGTGCTCGGTTCCACCCTGGTGACGTCCCGCTGGCAGCGCGACCTGACCGACTCCTCCAGCCAGCGCAACATCGGAGTGGCGTTTGGCCACTCCCTGCTGGCCATCTCCAATGTGGCAAAGGGCCTGGACCGGCTGGACGTTGCCGAGGACGTCCTGGCCGGGGACCTGGACACCAACTGGGAAGTCCTGGGCGAGGCCATCCAGATGGTCATGCGCGCCGAGGCAATTGCCGGCGTCGAAGGCATGGAGAACCCGTACGAGCGGCTCAAGGACCTCACCCGCGGGCAGCGAGTGGACGCTGCCCGCATGCAGGAGTTCGTCCAGGGCCTTGGCCTCTCAGCGGACGCTGAAGCCCGGCTGCTCGCCCTGACCCCCGGCAAATACACCGGCATCGCGGACCAGCTGGTTGACCACCTGAAGTAGGACGCCCCACAAGAAACGCACGACGGCGGCGCCGGGCTCCCAGGGGTCCGGCGCCTTCCGTTTGGCCC
Source organism: Arthrobacter sp. ISL-48 (assembly GCF_018613805.1). Classification (GTDB taxonomy): domain Bacteria; phylum Actinomycetota; class Actinomycetes; order Actinomycetales; family Micrococcaceae; genus Arthrobacter. The sequence continues at coordinate 228,820 of NZ_JAGGPL010000018.1, read as the reverse complement.
GCCGCTCTTTCCTGCCCAGTTGCAACCCCCTGGGACAGGCGTGTCGGGCAGACACGCGGGGTAGTGGACCAAGACACGGAAGCAACTGGGCAGGAACGTCAGTGCACGCGCGTACAAGACCGTGCCCCGCCTGCCCCAAAGGTGGGAAACTGGGTGCATGAAGCTGCTCCTTATCCGCCACGGACAGACCCCGGGAAACGTGCTCGGCCAGCTGGACACAGCCCACCCGGGACCGGGGCTCACCGAACTGGGCGAGCGGCAGGCAGAGGCGATGGCACGGTCGCTGGCAAACCAACCCATCAGCGCACTGTACGCCTCCACACTGCTCCGCACCCAGGTGACGGCCGCGCCCCTGGCCAAACTGCACGGGCTTGAGGTTGAAGTGCTGGACGGCCTGCACGAAATCGAAGCCGGGGCCCTGGAGAAACTGACCGACCACGAGTCGCACAAACGCTACCTGGGCACGGTTTTCGCGTGGGCCGCCGGGGACTTGGACCGCCGCATGCCCGCCGGGCCGGACGGCCATGAATTCTTCGAGCGGTTCGACGCCGCCATCACCCGGGTTTCTGAACGCGCCGTACAAGAGGGGGACGGTGCCGCCGCGGCCGTGGTCAGCCATGGCGCCGCAATCCGTACCTGGGCGGGCCGGCGCGCGGCAGACACAGACCACGCGTTCGCCGCCAGGCACGTGTTGTCCAACACAGGCATCGTGGCGCTGGAAGGGGATCCCGACGCCGGGTGGACGCTGATCCATTGGGACGGCAGCCCGGTGGGCGGGCTCGCGCTGGCCGATCCGACAGCCGAGGACCCCACGGGCGAAGGAAAATAATCCGGCACGGCCACGCCCGTGGCCCCGCGTGACTGCAGACTCCGGCCTGCAAGGGGAGTCCCGAGAGAACACGGACTGTTCTCTGGCCGCTTACGCGAAGGAAACACCGCGGTAACGGTGCGCTCTTAGGCTTGTCAGGCATAACCCTTCGGCGAATCGAGGCAGTCATGCAGACCAACCCCCGTCTCAACATCCGGCAGGTCACCTGGTCCAACCCCGTGGGTGCCGACCTGCGCAGAGCCCAGCAAGCGGAACTCGACGCCCGCTTTGGTACCCCTGACCACGAACCGGGGACGCCGCCGTCGGGCGCTGACTGTGCTGTGTTCCTGGTGGCGTACGACAAGGGCTCGGGGCAGCCAGTCGGCTGCGGCGGCCTCAGGCTGCTGGATGCCAGCACGGCAGAGATCAAGCGGCTGTACGTCCTGCCCTATACGCGCGGTTCGGGTGTGGCGAGTTCCATCCTTGCGGCCCTCGAGGCCGAGGCCTTCAAGCAAGGGATTACACGGATCAAGGCCGAGGCGGGGTCGGCGCAGCCGGACGGCCGGCACTTCTACGAAAGCTCAGGCTTCGAGCCCGTGCCCAACTTCGGCCCCTACGCCGGCGTGGAGCACTCCTACTGCTATGCCAAGACCATCGACTCGCACAGCGCGGCACATACCGCCATGGCCTAGTCCGCACCGCACCCTGACGGCGGGGCCACAAGCGCGCTCCAAAACATTCATGGCCTGTTTACGCACCGGGCCCTGGCTGTTTCGGAAACTGGATCAGACTCGAATGTCACTGGTCGTTTATCGAATCGATAGCTATAAACGTCCACAATCCTCGAGTCCAGCTATAGGCTGGCCGGACAATGCTCCGATTCCAGTCCAGAAATGAGTCCTGATCGTGCGTAAACTGCAGACCCTGGCTGCCGCCGCCGTCGTCGTTACCCTGCTCGCTGGCTGCGGAGGCGGCGCGGCCACCCCTGCAGCTTCCGGAGGGTCTTCCTCCGCCCCGGGCGGAGGGACAGGCGAGACACTGGTCATCTATACGAATTCCAACGGCGAGGGCCGGGGTGAATGGCTGACCGCCAAGGCGGCCGAAGCCGGCTTCAAGATCGAAGTGGTGGGCGCGGGCGGTGCCGATGCCACCAACAAACTGATTGCCGAAAAGAACAACCCCATTGCGGACGTCGCCTTCGGGCTCAACACCATGTACTTCGCCCAGATCAAGGCCGCGGGCGCGCTCGAGCCCTACGAACCAGCCTGGGCGGCCGACGTGGATACAGCGCTCGGCGACACTGGATCTGACAAGGCTTACTGGCCGCTGGTGAAGCAGGCCATTCTCCTGGGCTACAACTCGGACAAGATCACCAAGGAGGCCGCACCCAAAGACTGGACGGACCTCTGGACCAAGGACGAGTTCAAAGGCCGCTATGAGCGGGTAACCGGACTCGGCACAGCCACAGCACAGTTGGTGTTCGCCGGCCTGCTGACGCGCTACAAGGATGATTCCGGCGATCTGGGCATCTCTGATGAAGGCTGGAAGCAGGTGGAGCAGTACTTCCAGAACGGCAGCCCGGCTGTGGCCAAAACCGACCTTTTTGCCCGGATTGCATCCGGTGAGGTGGACATGGGGCAGATGCCTTCCTCGATCATCGCCGAACGTGAGAAGTCCTTCAAGGTTAATGTGGAGACTGTGACGCCGTCCGTCGGGGTTCCGCTCGCCGTCGAGCAGGTTGCCCTCGTCAAGGGAACTGACAAGAAGGAACAGGCTCAAAAGTTCATCGACTGGTTCGGCAGCGCGGATGTCCAGGGCGCCTGGGCGCAGCAGTTCAACTCGATGCCCGTCAACAAGGACGCCGCCGCCAAAGCCAAGCCGGAGGTAGTGGAGTTCTTCGCCGGGCTTAAGCAGCAGGACATCGACTGGGACTTCGTTCAGAAAAACATGGGCGCCTGGGTGGAGAAAATCGAACTCGAATACATGACGTAGCCGCCCCCTCTCCGACACGTCCCACTCAGACAGGCTTCCCCATGATCCGCTTGGACAACATCGAAGTTTCCTTCGGCGATTTCGTCGCCATCCCCCACCTGGACCTCCACGTCAAACCCGGGGAGTTTTTCACGCTGCTGGGTCCCTCCGGTTGCGGAAAGACGACGGCGTTACGCACCTTGGCGGGGTTCATCGAGCCCACCAGGGGAGCCGTCCATGTGGACGGGAAAAACGTGACACGGCTGCCCAGTGACAAGCGGCAGGTGGGCATGGTGTTTCAGAACTATGCCCTGTTCCCGAGCATGAGCGTGTGGGAGAACATCGCCTTCGGGCTCCGGGTGCGGAAGGAAAAATCCGCCGACAGCGACCGCCTGGTGCGCGACATCGCCCGCCGGGTCGAGCTCAGCGATGAGCAACTCCACAAGAATGTGGCCGAACTGTCGGGAGGCCAGCAGCAGCGCGTGGCTGTGGCCCGGGCGCTGGTGCTGCGGCCTAAAATCCTGCTCCTGGACGAGCCGCTGTCCAATCTGGATGCCAAGCTGCGCCACCAGCTCAGGCAGGAGCTCAAGGACTTGCAGAGCGACTTCGGCATCACCACGGTGTACGTCACCCACGACCAGGATGAGGCCCTGGCCATGAGTGACCGGGTGGCGGTTTTCAACAAAGGCGTGGTTGAACAGGTGGGCACTCCGCAGGCCATCTACGATGAGGCCGCCACGGAATTTGTCTGCAACTTTATTGGTGACAGTTCCCCGCTCACGGCAGAGTTCATCAGCGAACTGAACCGGCTCTCCGGCGCCAATCTCAGGCCGGATGCCAAGTCCTACCTCCGGGTGGAAAAGGCGTCACTGACCGCACCCCTGAACGGGGGTGCCGCCGTCGGACTTGCGGGAACGGTGGTGTCACGCACCTACCACGGCCTGCACAGCCGCTATGTAGTGCGCAGCCACGGCGCGGATGTCCGGCTGCTGGTCAAGGAGGACGGCGGCGCCCATCCCGAGCCCGGCACCCAAACCACTATTTACGTCCAGCCCGGCCATGTGCTCCAGTACCATCCCGAAACCGGCGTGGCGCTGGCCGGGAAGCACCAGGCCGTGGCCCTGCCATGAGCGGAGCGTCCGTTAAGAACGGCGGCGGGAATGCTGGCTCCGCCAGGAGTATGCTCCGAACCCCCTTTGTCCTGATGGTCGGCGCGGTGCTTACTTGGTTTATCGCAGCCTTCCTGGTCTGGCCCAACCTCAACGTCCTGATTTCAACCTTCTTTCCAGACGGCGGCTTCTCCGGGCGGGCGTCCGAGAAGCTGTTCTCCTCCCAGCGCGCCATGAAATCCCTGGGCAACAGCTTCCTGCTGGCGCTGGCCCTGTCCATCACGGTGAACGTTGTGGGCATCTTCATTGTGCTGGTCACGCACTACTTCAAGATCCGCGGCTCCCGGATCCTGTTCTTCGGCTACGCCACCACCTTCATCTACGGCGGCATCGTGCTGGCCGCCGGCTACAAGTTCATCTACGGCGACAAGGGGATTGTCACGTCCCTGCTGCTGACGGTGTTCCCCGGCATGGATCCGGCATGGTTCTCCGGTTTCTTCGCCGTGTTGGTGGTGATGACGTTCGCCACCACCACCAACCACATGCTATTTGTGGGCAACGCGCTCAAGGGCGTTGACTATCAGACTATTGAGGCGGCGAGGAACCTGGGCGCGTCCACCTGGACCATCTTGCGGCGTGTTGTGCTGCCCATGCTCAAACCCACGCTTTTCGCCGTCACTATCCTGTCCTTCCTGACTGGCCTGGGTGCCCTGAGTGCCCCGCAGGTGCTGGGCGGCCGCGAATTCCAGACCATCACGCCGATGATCCTGACCTTCGCCAACACCGCCACATCACGGGATTTGGCTGCGCTGCTGGCCGTCATCCTGGGCGTCTCTACCATCCTGATGCTCGCGGTGATGTCCCGGCTGGAGAAGCGCGGCACCTACTACTCCCTGTCCAAAGTGTCCTCGGCCTTGCAGAAGCAGCAAATTACCAACCCCGCCGCCAACGCCGCCGTGCACGCCATCGCCTACCTGCTGTTTGCGTTGTACACGCTGCCCGTGGTGCTGATCGTGCTGTACTCGTTTGCCGACGGCGCCGCCATCCAGACCGGCCAGATTTCCCCGGGCAGCCTGACCCTGGACAACTACATGCGGGTCCTCACCCAGCCGTCCGCCCTCCGGCCGTTCATTGTCAGCGTCGTTTACAGTGCACTGGCGACCGTGATTGCGGTGGGCGGGCTGCTGTTTGTGGCCAGGCTCCTGCAGAAATACAAGAACTGGGTTGCCTCCGTCTTCGAATACCTGCTCCACATCCCCTGGATCCTGCCCTCGGCCCTGCTCGCCTTGGGGCTGATCATCAGCTATGACCACCCGAATCCGCTGGTGGGCGGGGCAGTGCTCACGGGAACCACGGTGATCCTGCTGATTGCCTTCGTGACGGTCAAGATCCCGTTCACGCTCCGCATGCTCAAGGCGTCATTCGCGGCGGTCAACACTTCAATGGAGGAAGCGGCCGCCATTATGGGCGCCCGGACGCTGTACGTGTTCCGCCGCATCCTGTTGCCCTTGGTGCTGCCGGCGGCCGCAGCCATCGCCGCCCTCAACTTCAACAGCATGCTGGACGACTACGACACCGCCATCTTCCTGGCCCATCCGCTGGTCCAGCCGCTGGGGCTGGTGATCAAGGCGAACACGGATGGCGCCGAGGGCGTGGAGGGCGTGGCCAACACCTTCGTGTACACGGTCCTGCTCATGGTCATCACAGGTCTGACCATGTACCTCGTCTACGGCCGGTCCGGCAAACGGCGCTCCGGCGCTGGCTCCGGCACTACCGGGAAGCGGCGCGGTACCGTTCCACCTGCCCCCTCGCCTACGGCAGAGGCCCGGATCGCCGAGGTGGCGGACAGCAGGGCACCCGCCCAGGCGCCCGTCTCCTAGACAGCCTTAAGAGACGCTCCCGACGGCGGCGCCCGGCTGGCGCTTTCCCTTCAAGCCGAGGAGACGGTCGCGCAGCGGCTGGGCATGTTCGGCCAGCGCCAACCGCATCAACGCCGACGATGCCAGGCTCAGGGCCTGCGTCTGGAGCCGTCGGCGCCGGTCATAGGCAGCGAGCGCCTGGTCCAGCGGGGCAGTGTTGAGGAGATCGGCCAGGGTCACTGCATCCACCAAAGCCTCGCAGGCGCCTCGGCCGAGGTTCGGCGTCATGGCGTGCGCGGCGTCGCCGATCAGTACTACACGGCCCCTGACGTAACTCCGGAGCGGCGGCGCGGTCCAGATCCGCTGGACGAGGGAGAGTTCCGGGGTGGCAGCTGCGAGCACGTGGCGGATTCCCGAAGCGTGGCCGCCATAGCGACGACGGGTCAGCTCGAGCGCTGACGCCACGTCGATCTCCGCAGGCCCGAGATCGGAGCGGTAGGCGGCATACCAGTTGGTCCCCCGCGAGGCGGGGCCGATGCCGAACAGGTCCCCCCGCCCCCAGTACTCGCCGACATGCTCAGGCCGAACGGGTAAGGGAAGGATTCCGCGGACGGCGACGTAGGGCGTGAGCCGTGCCCCGGCCGCACCGCCCCAGACCTTTCGGCGCACCCCGCTGTGCACGCCGTCGGCGCCCACCACCAGGCCGGGGCCGGACGGAACGTTGTCCATACGGCAGGTGATCCTCCGGACGGACCGCGGCACGGCAGCATCCAGCAGGCGCAGGAGGTCAATCCTGGACACTCCGATGACTCCCTGCCCGTCAACAGTCACCCACGGATCGCCTGCGGCGTTGCGGATGGCACCGCTCCCGATCACTGGGCTCCCGCTGCGAAGGGCCTCAAGAATTCCGAGCACCTCAAGAGAACGCTGCGCCTGAGGCCACATGGCGAGGGTGGTCCCCACGGTTGGCAGTTCCGGCCGTTTCTCGTAGACACTGACGTCGAAACGCTCCGGATCGAGCCGGGCCGCGAGTGCCAACCCGGCGATGCCGCCACCAACGATCGAGATCGTATTCATGTCGGAAATTCTACTACATTTGTAGTGAATAGGAAGAGCCGGGCTAGACTTTGCAGCATGCCTGACAGACGCCCCCAGCTAGCCGATGCTGCCTTGGCTGTGGTGGCGCAGGCTGGCCTGAAGGGACTCACCCACCGGGCGGTCGACGCTGCGGCAGCGGTGGCCGAAGGCACGACGTCGAACTATTTCCGCAATCGCGCCGCCTTGGTTGATGCCGTGGTGGACCGGCTGGAACAGCTGGATGTTGAACTCCTTCAGTCGTCAAGCCCGGCCGGACCGCCCGCGAACGTGGGCGAAGTGGCCGAGCAGGTCACGGGACTGATCTTTGCCCTGATGGAAGAGCACGCCACCCTCACCCGGGCACGCCTGGCCATGTCACTGGACCGGCCTGAGTCCGTAACAGCGGGTCATTTCAGGCTCCTCGCCGGCCTGGAACGGACCCTGGCCGGCCTCGGAATTCCGGACGCACCGGGCCGCGCCCGCGATGTTGCGGACTACTGCGACGGCCTCCTGGTGCATCAGCTCACCGCCCGGCGTGCTGAGCACCCGGATCCTGCCTCCACCGCAGGGGCGATCCGAAGGCTGCTCGCCACCTGAAGGACCAGCTAGGGCGACGGCCAGCCCGTGTACGCCTCGGCCAGGTAGGCCATGCCGTGCCTGGAGGAGACCACTGAGTTCAGTTCCCCAAGCTGGCGGGCCCGCGAGAAGTCGTCTGCCTCGGCGGGCGTGTGCAGCATGGTGGTCATCCAGTAGGAGAACTGTTGGGCCTTCCACACCCGGTCCAAGGCCCGGCTGCTGAACGAGTCCAGGAGCTGCGTGGAGCCGGAGCGGAAGTAGCTGTCCAGTCCCTCAAACAGCACCTTGACGTCGTGGATCGCCAGGTTGAGGCCCTTGGCGCCGGTAGGCGGGACGGTGTGGGCGGCGTCGCCGGCTAAGAACAGGTTGCCGTGGCGCATGGGTGTGTGGACGAAGCTGCGGAACGGCAGGACCATTTTGTCGATGACCGGGCCTTCCTTGAGTTCAAACCCGTTGCCGTTGACGCGGCTGCGGAATTCTGCCCAGATCCGGTCATCGTCCCAGTCCGCCACGTTCTCCTTGGAATCGCACTGGAAGTACATGCGCTGCACTGACTCGGTCCGCTGGCTGATCAGGGCAAAGCCGTTGGCCGAGTTGGCGTAGATCAGTTCATCGGCGCTATGCGGGGCCTCGGCCAGGATGCCGAACCACGCGAAGGGGTATTCATGGAAGTACCATTTGCGGTGGGCCTCCGGAATCTGGAACCGGCAGTGGCTGCGTGAACCGTCCGCGCCCACCACGAAATCCGCCTGGATCTCGTACTCCACGCCGTCAGCGTCCGTGAACCACACCCTGGGCTTACCCTCGATGTCATGGACCGCCGTGTCCGTGACGCTGTAGCGGACATCGCCGCCGTCGGCCTTCCGCCTGGCGGCAAGGTCCAGGAAGACATCCGTCTGCGGGTACAGCCAGACGGATTCCCCCACGAGTTCCTTGAAGTCGATGCGGTGGCTTTCGCCGTTGAACCGCAGCTCGATGCCGTCGTGCCGGTCGCCGTCCCGCAGCACGCGGTCGGAAATGCCGCTGTCCACCAGCATGTTCACGGTGCCGTGCTCCAGGATGCCCGCCCGGACCGTTTCGGAGATGTCCTTGTGGCTGCGGACTTCGATCACAGTGGAGTCGATCCCGGATGTGGCCAGCAGGTGGGAGAGCATCAGCCCGGCGGGACCGGCTCCCATGATGGCGACCTGGTTGGTGATGATCTTGCGTGTTGCCATGACTGTCTCTCGCTTCGTTGCGGGGCCGCGGCTGGTGCAGCGCCGGTTGGTGCGTCTGGCTAACAGTGTGCGTCGTCAGGCATGTCCGGCGTTGTGCCAATTCCATTGAACGGAAGAGGATTATGGGGCGGGATCGGCCAGTCGCCGGGCGATGCCCCGCGCAGCGGTCTGCAGGGCCGGGACCAGCGCCGGCAGGCGCATTTCACGCAGGGGAACCACGACGCCGAGCGCCGCCACCGCGCGCTGCTTGCTGTCCAGCACCGGCACCGCTATGCCCCAGGTGTCCGGATCAACAACCCCGGCCAACTGCGCGAAGCCCTGATGGGCTGTCTCGCTGAGCCGGGAGCGGAGGGCATCGACCGTCACCTTTCCGTCCGGATCCGAGAAGTGTTCCAGATAGTCACGCTGGAGCGCCTTGGCCTGGTTGGCCATGAGGGCCAACCCCACGGAGCTCACATGGACGGGCATCCTTCCGGCCACCCGGGCCCGGTTCGCCACCGACCCCCGGCGGGACAGCCGCTCCACAAAAAGCGCTTCCCAACCCTCCAGGACGGCCAGGTTCACGTTCTGGTTGAGGACCTGCTGGATATCCTCCATGAATGGCACGGCGGCCTGCCGCAACGCCAGCGTGGGCGAGTTTCGGTTAACCAACTCCCACAGCCGCAGCCCCAAGCGCACCGTACCGCCTGCGCCGGTCTCCAGCAGGCCATGTGCCGCGAGCTGACGCACCAGCCGGTGGGCTGTGGTGAGTGGAAGCCCCGCACGGGTGGCGATCTCGGAAAGCTGGAGACTACTGGCACCTTCAGGAAACGCGGAGATCACCCGGACAACACGGTCCACCACAGAGTCCCCGGAGACTGAATTCGCCATGGCCGCCTCTTCCATTCAATGGCAAGTATCGGCCCAGACTACACCCGATGCTTCAGCAGACGCGCGCGGCGCCAGAGGGTGGGCGCCAGCACCACCGCAATGCCGACGGCGGCACCGATCACGGTCTCGATGATGCGGTCCCGGAGCAGGATGGCGGGCGAGGCCGGCACCACCAGGAGCGTGGAGACCAAGGCCAGGGGCGTGACGAACAGTTGCGCCAGCAGGTACTGCCGGATGATGAACATCTCCGCCCCGAACTGGCAGAGCGCCATCACCAGGACCGTCTGCCAGGGCTCCAGGCCAAGCAGCAGGATTCCGGCCAGCACCACCAGGCCCAGGACGGTGCCGATGATCCTCTGCACGCCTCGGCGGACCCGGTGCCGGGTAGTGTGCCCCACGAGTGGGACCACCGCGGCCACCATGGCCCAGTAGTTGTGGCCGAAGCCGAGCCACAGCCCGGCCCACGTGGCCAGGGTTCCGGCCAGTCCGGCGGCCACGAGGTAACCGGAACCTTCCAGCCATACCGCTCTCCGCTCGTCCCGCGTGCGGCGCAGGGGCCGCGGGCGGGCCCAAGGCGTGCGGTGGCTGGCCAGCAGCCGCGACGAGAAGCCGATCAGCAGGCAGAAGGCAGTGGTCAGGACAGCAACCAGCATGCCTTGCCAGAGCGGCGGCTGGTTGGGGATGGAAGCGATGGCCGCGAAGGCGAAGATGTGGAACAGTGAGCCGGCCGGCCGGAGCCGCCACCATGAGACCGCCACCGAACAGGCGCCGGCCAGGAGGGTGGTCGCCAGGACGAGGAGCCAGGTGGTGGTTCCCCCATCCAGCCCCCAGGCTGAGCCCATCAGGGCCGCGAGGGATGCGAGCAGGATCACCAGCAGCATCAGCAGGCCGGCGCGGAGCTGGAGGGCAAAACGTGTCCCGTGGAGTTCACCGCGGCCGTAGATGCCAGTGAAGGCGCCAAAAGAGGCGAAGATCGCAAGATCCAGCCGGCCCAGCAGCACCAGGGTGATGAGCGGGACAAAAACTCCCACTGCGCACCGGATAGCCGGATGGTGGTCCTTGTTGCCCGGGGCAATGCTGAACATTTCAGCGAGAATCTTCACGTGCGGAGGGCGCCTTTCCTCGGTAGAAGCCGTTGATATCTGACGAACGGCCGCACTGACGTTCCCCGTAAATCCTACGTTCCGCAGCGTTCGCACGATCGGAACGGCGGGGCAACACCGCCGAAACAGCGCCACGTGATCCTTGAGACATGAAGCCCACTGCAAGGAACCCTGCCGCGGCTGACTTGAGCTGCGAAGTCTGCGGCATGATGCCGGAACCCACGAAGACCCGCCTCACCTTGGCCAATGTGGCCGTCATGCTCCCGATCGAACTCCTGGTCCACGCCCTGGTGGTTGAAACACAGCTTCCCTACGTGGCCAAGGTCCTGGTACTCACCCTGACGGCCACCGTCTTGGTGATCTGGGTGGCGGAGCCGTCCGCTGCCCGCGTACTGCGGAGCTGGCTACACGCCCCGGCGCTGCGCCACCGCAAGCGGCTGGGCACTGCGCCGGCGCTCTGGCGGGCACGCACGGTGCTGCGGGACCAGCCCGGCTCGCTGCAGAAAATCACCCAGGCGCTGGCCCGCCTGGACACCAACATACTGAGCATCCACGTCCATCCCGTGCCGGGTGGTGTCCTGGACGAGTTTGTACTCTCAGCCCCCGGAAACCTCAGCGAGCGGGAGCTCCTGGACGCGCTCCACGACGGCGGTGGCTCCCATTCCCATGTGTGGCCAACCACTGCCCTGGCCATGGCGGATGGGCAAACCAAGGCCCTGAGCCTGGCGGCCCGGATCGCCGATGCACCCGACGAACTGCCGCTGGCGGTTGCCGAACTGCTGCGTGCCCGGATCGTCCCGCCTGCCGAGGCCGCCGTCGTCGTAGAAACGGACGACGCCGGCACACGGCTGAAGATCCCTACCGCCTGGCACGGGCCCATCACCTTCGTCCGTCCCGGCGAACCGTTTACGCCGGCGGAGTCAGCCCGCGCCCATCGGCTCGCGGAGCTCGCCGAAATCCTGTCGCACCGGCCGGCGGCGGCCCGCTCGTAGCGACGGCGGCCCGTCCGTGACCCACCCGGCCCAGCCAGACGGCCCAGCTTCTAGCTGGCCGCCATCCGGATGGTCAGCGCTTCCGGCTCGATGGTCATCAGGACATGCTTGCCTTCGCCCTCGTGGTCGCCGTCGAGCTGGTAGTCCTCTTTGTGCTCCAGGGTGATTTCCACGGATTTGCCCTGGAAATATTCAACGGACGTGTCCTTTCCGCGTCCTTTGCCGATCACTCCGGCGACCACGGAGAACCAGCCGAGCTTGCCCCTGGGCGCCAGGACCACCACGTCCAGGAGGCCGTCGTTTACGGAGGCGTCGGGGAAGATCTCCAGACCGCCCTGGACTTGCCCGCAGTTCCCCACCATGACGCTCCGGACCCGGCGGTGCGCCACGGCCTTCCCGTCGATAACGATGGTCGCCTTGACCGGCTTGCCCGGCAGGTTCCGAATCCCGGCATCCACGTAGGCCAGCCAGCCCACCTTGTCCTTGAGGTCCTCGTTGGTGTCGGCCATGATGGTGGCGTCGTAGCCCACTCCGGCCATCACCAGGAAGAACTGTTCCTTGTCCGGATCGCTGCGGACTGCTCGCACCACGTCGATTTTGCGCTCCCACCCCACCAGCGCACCCTTGATGGCGCCCTCCACATCCGTGACGTCCATGCCCAGGTTCCGGGCGAGCAGATTCCCCGTGCCCAGTGGGACCAGGCCCAGCGGGGTGGGAGTCCCGGACAGAACCTCAGCCACGCACCGCACGGTGCCGTCGCCGCCGGCGGCAATGACGACGTCGGCCCCTTGCTTGAGTGCCTCCTTCGCCTGTCCGACGCCGGGGTCCTCCTTGGTGGTCTCAAGCCAGATGGGCTCGCCCCAGCCGTTGTTGGCGCAGTGCTTGGCCATCATGCCGCGCACGTCGACGTCAACCGGTTTGGCAGGATTGACGATGATGGCCGCACGTTTAGGGGAACTGGAGCTGTTGGCTGGCATGGTGTCCTTTGGATGACGTTTGGAGAGAGTGCGCCTTGGAAGTAAGCATACTTGCTAATTTCCTCCGGGCAGGGCATCGGCGGCAGACTACAGTGCCTTGACCGCGCCCAACACCTTGGCCAGCGACTCCTTGGCGTCGCCGAAGAGCAGCGAGGTCTGCGGCTCGTACAGCAGCTCGTTCTCGATCCCCGCGAAGCCCGGCCGCATGGAACGCTTGAGGAAAATCACCTGGCGGGCGTCGGCCACTTCCAGGATGGGCATGCCGTAGATCGGAGAGCCTGAGGAGGTCTTGGCCGCCGGGTTCACCACATCGTTGGCGCCCACCACCAGCGCCACATCCGCCGTCCTGAACTCGGAGTTGATCTCACCCATCTCCTTGAGGGACTCATAGGGCACGTTGGCCTCCGCCAGGAGCACATTCATGTGCCCCGGCATCCGGCCGGCCACGGGATGGATGGCGAAGTCCACCTCGATTCCGCGCGCCTCAAGCGCCAACGCCAATTCCGCGGCCGTGTGCTGGCCCTGAGCCACAGCCAGGCCGTAGCCCGGCACAATGATCACCCGCTGCGCGTAGCCCAGCAGAACTGCCACATCCTCCGGGCTGGACGACCTGACCGGACGTTCGCTCACGGCCGTGGACCCCGCCGTCGAACCTCCCCGGAAGGCGCCGAACAGGATCCCTGCCACGCTGCGGCCCATGGCCGCCGCCATCGCCCGCGTCAGGATGGTACCGGAGGCACCGACCAGAGTGCCCGCCACCACCAAAAGCACGTTGCCAAGCACCACGCCGGACGCGGCAACAGCAAGGCCCGTGAAGGCGTTCAGGAGCGAGATGACGATGGGCACGTCCGCGCCGCCCACCGGCAGCACCAGCAGCGCTCCGGCTGCCAGGCCCAGCACCATGAGGAGGACGGCGAGCGCCAGGGAACCGGTCAGGACGACGGCGACGGCGGTGCCCACCGCGGCCAGCAGCACGGCGGCCATCACGACGGGCAGCCCCGGGAACACCACCGGCCGCGTGGTGATGAGTTCCTGCAGTTTGGCGAACGTGACGCCGGAACCGGCAAAGGACACGGCGCCCACGAGCAGCGTAAAGACGATGGCCAGCCGCGTCCACGGGTCTGCATTGTGGCTGAGCTCAAGGAGCGCCACGAGTGCGGCGGCGCCGCCGCCCACCCCGTTGAAAAGAGCCACCAGCTGAGGCATTTGGGTCATCTTCACCCGCCGCGCCACGGGGGCGGCCACCGCCGTGCCCACCGCAATGGCGGCGATAATCCAGGGGATGTTTTCGAGCCTGGCGGACAGGAACACGGTCACGACGGCGAGCAGAGCACCGAAGGCCCCCACCAAGTTCCCGCGGCGCGCGGTGCGGGGCGAGCTCAACCCGCGGAGGGCCAGGATGAAGAACACCGCGGCGGCGAGGTAGAGCAGCGCGGTCCAGACAGGACTGAGGAGGGTCATTTGCCCTCCCCTTTGCGCGTGGCCTCTTTGCGCCCGTGGAACATGTGCAGCATCCTGTCCGTCACCACAAAGCCGCCCACCAGGTTTGCGGTAGCCAGGACCACTGCGAGCAGGGCCACAGCCAGGACCCAGGGATCCGCGGCCTGGCCGGCCACGATGATGGCGCCAACCAGGATGATGCCATGGATGGCGTTGGCCCCGGACATGAGCGGGGTGTGGAGAGTGCTGGAGACCTTCGAGACCACCTCGAAGCCCACGAAGACCGCCAGCACGGTGATTGTCAGCAGGCTCATACCGTCCATCAGAGTGCCCCACCGTCTGATGCTTCGGACGCGAGGGTGGGTGGCGCCGGGACAAGCGCCGCGAGCGCTTCCGCCGTCGGCAAGTGCCGCACCGCGCCGTCGTGCGTCAGGCACGCGCCGGCCAGCACGTCGTCGTCGAAATCGGGTATCACCATGCCGTCCCGGATCATCAGGGCGAGCAGGTTGGCGACGTTCTTGGCGTACAGGCGGGACGCGTCCGAGGCCATGGCGGACGGAGCGTCCTTCAGCCCCACCACCGTGACGTGGCCCTGGCCGTCCGCGGTCGGGACCAGGATGTCCTCCCCGGGAACGCAGCCTTCCACGTTGCCGCCGGACTCCGCGGCGAGGTCGACGACGACCGAACCGGGGCGCATGCCCTGCACCATCTGACGGCTCACCAGAAGCGGCGCGCGCCTGCCTGGGACCGCCGCCGTCGTAATCAGGACGTCCGACTGGGCGACGTGCGGGGCGAGGAGCTCACGCTGGAGGGCGCCGCGGTCCGCACTCAGTTCGCGGGCGTAGCCGCCGGACGCCTCGGCGGTTTCGAGGTCGAGTCTGATGAAGGTGCCACCCATGGAGGCTACCTCGTCCGCCGAGGCGGGGCGGATGTCATTGGCGGAGACGCGGGCGCCGAGACGCTTGGCGGTGCCGATGGCCTGCAGACCGGCCACGCCGGCGCCGAGCACCAGCACGCGGGCGGGCGGCACTGTTCCGGCGGCGGTCATGTACAGCGGGAAGAACCGGGGCAGCCGGATGGCGGCCTCAAGCACGGAGCGGTAGCCGGCCACCAGGGCCTGGGAGCTCAGGGCGTCCATGGACTGGGCGCGGGAGATGCGGGGCACCAGTTCCAGGGCGAAGGAGGTAACGCCAGCGTCGGCCAGCGCCTGCACTGTTGCCAGCTCGGACGACGGCGAGGCCAGGCCGATGGTGACTGCACCCCTTTTCAGGGCCTTGGCTGTTGCCGTTTCGAGCGGGCGGACGTGGGCGAGGACGTCCAGTTCGCAGCTGTTGAGGTACGGGACCATCTGCGCGCCGGCCTGGACATAGTCGTGGTCGCTGCACCCGGCGGAGTCGCCAGCAGTGGATTCGATCAGGACGTCAAGGCCCAACCCCGCCAGCTGTTTCACAGTTTCCGGGGTGGCAGCCACCCGCCGCTCACCCTCGTGGCGCTCCCGCGGTATGCCGAGTTTCACCGCCAACTCCCCTCACTGACGAGTGCGGCAGCGCCCTTCGGTTGGCCCCGCCTCTAGTCCGGGGCCGCGCTTCGCGGAGCGGCACTGCTGCACGTAGTTGGCTAGAGTCTATGGCCCTTCGCGCGAACTGACAGCCAATTCCCCCAGATTCGCGTTTTGGGGTTATACCTTCCTGTTCACGCGCTACGGCCGTACGGTCAGGTCTCAGAAATGAGCTTCGCCGCTCTCGCATCGCCGCAGTCCTCGCAACGTAGGAGCACATGGATTCCACGCCCAAGATGCTTCCCAAGAGTCGAGAAGGCTCCAATTTCGTATTTTTCTGACGAGAATGGCACTAAGCTGACGTATACAAGGAGAACAGGTGAAACATGCTAATACGTTTCGAAGTCGAAAACTTCCGTTCCATTTGCGCGCCCGTCGAGTTGTCGATGGTTGCCGTGGATGGGGATCGCGCAGAAGCACGCAAGGTTCCCGCACTAGGTGAGAGCCTCCTTCCGGTGGCAGCAATATTCGGACCCAACGCATCGGGAAAATCGAACATAATTGCCGCGCTGACATGGTTGCGGGATGCCGTTCAGCACTCGCTTCGGCTATGGGATGACGAGATTCCAATCGAGCCGTTTGCCTTCAACGGATTCGGTACCAAACCGTCCATTTTTGAGATTGAATCTGTAGTAGACGGTGTTCGATTTGAGTATGTCCTCCACGTCGACCAGCAGGCGGTCCGCTACGAAGGCCTGTTCCACTACCCGGAGAAGAAACGCCGCCGCATCTTCGAACGCGAAGGCGGTGAGCTCAAACTTCAGCGAGGATTAGGGAACTTATCCGGGACTAGAGAACTACTCACTGACCGCACGTTGGCGCTCTCCGTCGCAAGACGCTTCGACGAACCTTTAATATACGGATTCTCACGTGACTTTCTAAGTACGCAAACGCTTGGGCTGACAAGACGCCCTCGCGGCTTTGGCGGAGGATACCGTCCTTCCTATATGGGGGGCTCGTTTGCTCGTTCCACGACGCGTTGGTTCCAAGATTCTGCCTCTGACGAACCGACGCTGTTCGATACGGACGAGAGCATGAACTCGCAGTACGAGGATCGCTCGCAGGCCTTAGCACTACTTAGGCTGGCTGATCTCGGAATAGAAGACGTCGTCTTTGACGAGTCCGAGGTTTCGCACTCGGATTCATCAGATGGCATGCGAACGCGGACGCAGCGAAGAATGCGCTTAGTGCACAAGACCGCCGACGAAAGAGTTCCATTGGACTTCTCAGCCGAGTCCGAAGGAACGCGTACGTGGTTTCAACTCATCGGACCGGTTCTTTCCGCTCTGAGATCTGGGTCTCTTCTTCTTTTCGATGAGTTGGACGCAAGCCTTCATCCAACGCTCTCCGCGGAACTGATTCGGCTATTCCACGATCCACTAACCAATCCTAGAGATGCGCAACTTGTATTTACTTCGCACGACACCAGCCTCTTGAATCACCTAAATCGCGATGAAGTCTGGCTCACCGAAAAGTCCGAAGCGGGCTCCACTCGTCTTGGGGGACTCGCCGAGTTCGCAGGCGAACGCGTCCGGAAGTCTCAAAACCTCGAGAACGCATACCTGCACGATAGATTTGGTGCCCTGCCTGACGTCGACCGTACAGATCTGTTGCGTACTCTCGGATTGATTGGTTGACCATTGGTTGCGAAGCGGACTAAAGCTAAGGACCTGAAGCGCCGAACAGGAAAGAGGCCAGAGCGCAAGACAGTTCTCATTTTCTGCGAGGGTGAAGCATCTGAGCCCGACTACATTAAGGGACTCAAGAAGCTTCCGGAGATTCGCCAGAACACATCGATTGGCATTGAAGTCGACCCAGACCAGGGAGTGCCTTTGACGCTTGTCGAGCGCGCAGTTCAACGTAAAGAAGTCGCCCAAGAGATCGACGAGTATTGGTGTATTTTCGATGTTGAGTGGCCAAGGCATCACCCAAACCTCGATAAGGCTCGTGAGCTCGCAGCAACACATGGCATCCAGTTGGCCATATCAAATCCATGTTTCGAAATATGGTTGCTACTCCATTTCGACTACGTCTCGGGATTCGTCGACACTCCGAGCGCGGAGAGTCGGAGCCGACACAAGGAGGGCAGGTCTGGCAAGAGGCTCGATGCTTCCAAGTACATGCCGCTGAGACGGGAAGCCGTCAAGCACGCCACCATGCTTGAAGCCAAACACAAAGGGGATGGGACAAAGTTTCCGGACAATAATCCGTCATCCTCCATGTACAAGTTAATGAACGTCATTGACCCGCTACCGTAGTGCCACCGACCAAGCGATTGCGTCGGGACAAACACGTCCGTCCCAAGGTCATTACCGCTTCGCCGAAAGGTCCGCTGAGACCAGTTTGGCCGTGGCCACGATCTCCCGGCTCACCGCCGCCAAATAGGCGTCCGGATCCGGTTGTGCGGCCACGGACTGGGCTTGCAGGGACACGTTGACCGCGGCCGCCACCTTGCTTGGCCCGTCGTACACGGGGGCCGCGACGGACATGAGCCCAAGTTCAAGCTCCTCGTCCAGCAGACACCAGCCCTGCGCGCGGACCACGCCCAGCACGGCCAGCAGCTCCTTGGCCGTGCCGAGGGCGCGCGGTGTCAGCGGCTTGATGTCGGCGGCGGCCAGGTAGGCCTTCAGCTCATCGGGCGACAGAGCCGCGAGCAGCACCCTGCCCATGGACGTGGCGTAGGCCGGGAAACGCGTGCCAACGGTAATGCCAACGTTCATGATCCGGCGCGTGGTCACCCGGGCGATGTAGGCGATGTCGGTCCCGTCCAGCACGGCGGCCGAGGTGGACTCCCCCAGTTTGAGCGACAGTTCCTCCAGGTGCGGCTGGGCCAGCTGCGGCAGGGACAGCCCGGAAAGGTAGGCGTAGCCGAGCTGGAGTACCTTGGCGGTGAGCGCGAACGTCTTGCCGTCGGTCCTGACGTAGCCCAGCTCCACGAGTGTGTGCAGGAAGCGTCTGGCAGTGGCCCTGGTCAGGTCGGTCCGCGCGGCAACTTCGGTAAGGGTCATCACCGCGTGGTCTGTGTCGAACGCGCGGATCACGGCCAGCCCGCGTGCCAGCGACTGCACATACTGGTCGCTCGCCTGCGGGGCGGCCTGCGCTTGGACTGGTGCGTTGGTCATGGTTACCAATCCTATTTCCCCGGCGCGAACTGGCAGCTAATGACCTCAAATCACGGATTTGAGGGAATCTGCTGCCAGTTCGCGCCGGGAAGAGTGAGGTTAGAGTCCGACGGCGGGGCCTGCTTTGAGCGGGACCGGAACCAGGTCCTGGAGCTCCTCGAGGGTGCAGCCGAACGTCTCGCGGACACTGACGCCGTCGGGACCTGTAAGAAACACTGCCTTGTCCGTGTACACCCTGGTCACGCAGCCGATACCTGTCAGCGGGTAAGTACAGGCTTCCACGATCTTGGACGCGCCGTCGCGGGTGAGCAGGGTCATCATCACAAAAACGTCCTTGGCACCCGTGGCCAGGTCCATAGCGCCGCCCACCGCGGGGATCGCGTCCGGGGCGCCGGTGTGCCAGTTGGCGAGGTCCCCCGTGGCCGAGACCTGGAACGCGCCCAGCACGCAGATGTCCAGATGTCCGCCGCGCATGATCGCGAACGAGTCTGCGTGGTGGAAGTAGGACGCACCAGGGAGCTCAGTGACGGGGATCTTGCCCGCGTTAATGAGGTCGCCGTCGATCTCGTCCCCGACCGCCTCAGGACCCATGCCCAGCATCCCGTTCTCCGTGTGGAGCGTGATGTTCTGTTCCGGCAGCAGGTAATTCGACACCAGCGTCGGTTGGCCGATCCCCAGGTTCACGAAGGAACCGGCGGCGATGTCCTTGGCGACCATTCGCGCCAGGTCGTCCCGGCCCAGAGGTTTGTCACTGGTCTGAAGATCCTGGCTGGTTGTCTGCGGGCTCATCAGGCCACCTTCACAATGCTGTTGACGTAGATTCCTGGGGTCACGATGTTCTCCGGGTCCAGTCCTCCGGCGGCGACGATTTCGGAGACCTGAACCACCGTGTGCTTGGCAGCGGCGGCCATGATGGGGCCGAAATTCCGGGCGGTCTTGCGGTACACCAGATTGCCCTTGCCGTCGGCCTTGAGCGCCTTAATCAGTGCGACGTCGGCATGGATGGGCGTCTCGAACACCTGGCCGCGACCGTCGATGATGCGCGTCTCCTTGCCTTCGGCGAGCATGGTGCCGTACCCGGTGGGCGTGAAGAAACCGCCGATGCCAGCCCCGGCAGCCCGGATCCGTTCGGCAAGGTTTCCCTGCGGCACCAGCTCCAACTCGATCTCGCCGGCCTTGTACTTCTCGTCGAAGTGCCAGGAATCGGACTGCCGCGGGAAGGAGCAGATCATCTTCTTCACCCGGCCCTCCTTGATGAGCAGCGCGAGGCCCTGGTCGCCCTGGCCTGCGTTGTTGTTCACCACGGTGAGGTCCGTGGCGCCGCAGTCCATGAGCGCATCGATGAGTTCGAACGGCTGCCCGGCGTTGCCGAATCCGCCGATCATCACTGTGGAGCCGTCCTCAATGCCGGCTACCGCCTCGCCGACAGAATCAACAAAATTCAGCATCGCCCTAGGCCTTTCCGTTGTTAATGCCGACGGCCGCGGCAGTGACGTTCTCAAGCACCACTGCCAGGCCCTGGCCCACCCCGATGCAGATGGCCGCGACACCCCAGCGCTCACCCGAGGCCTGAAGGCTGCGGGCCAGCGTGCCCAGGATCCGGGTTCCAGAAGCGCCCAGCGGGTGGCCCATGGCGATGGCCCCTCCGTGCCGGTTCACTATCGAATGATCGATGCCCCAGGCGTTGATGCAGGCCAGGGACTGCGCGGCGAATGCCTCGTTAAGTTCGACGGCGCCCACCTGGTCCCAGCGGATGCCCGCCTTCGCGAGGGCCTTGTTTGCCGCTTCCACGGGCGCATACCCGAAGTACTGGGGATCGTTGCCGTGCGCGCCACGGCCGGCAATGCGGGCGAGCGGTTCGAGCCCCAGCAGGCCGGCGGCGCTCTCGCTGCCAATCCAGGCTGCGGAGGCGCCGTCGGATAACGGGGAGGAGTTGCCGGCGGTGACGGTGCCGTTCTCGGTACGGAACGCGGTCTTCAGGCCCGCCAGCTTCCCCGCCGAGGAGCCGGCGCGGATGCCTTCGTCGCGGACCAGGTCGGTGCCCGGCACCGGGGCCACGAGGTTGTCGTAGAAGCCGTCGTCCCACGCGGCGGCGGAGAGGTTGTGGGAGTCGGCGGCGAACTCGTCCTGCTGCTCGCGGGTTACACCGTACTTCTCGCGGAGCCGCTCGGTGGCCTCGCCCAGGGAGATGGTCCATTCCTTCGGCATGGCCTTGTTCACCAGGCGCCAGCCCAGCGTCGTGGAGGCCAGGGTCATGTCCCCGGCGGGGTACGGCTTCTCCGTCTTCGGCAGCACCCAGGGTGCGCGGCTCATGGACTCGGCGCCGCCCACCAACACGAGATCAGCGTCGCCGGCGTTGATCTGGCGCGACGCGATGATCGCGGCGTCCAGGGACGAACCGCAGAGCCGGTTCACGCTGGTGCCGGGGATCGACGTCGGCAGTCCCGCGAGCAGGGTGCCCATGCGGGCGATGTTGCGGTTTTCCTCGCCGGCGCCGTTGGCATTGCCGAACACCACCTCGTCGATACGATCGACGTCGAGTTTCGGGGCGCGCTCAACGGACTCCTTGATCACGTGCGCGGCGAGGTCGTCCGGGCGGATAGATGCGAGGCCGGAGCCGAATTTTCCGAACGGGGTGCGCACGGCGTCGTACACAAAAGCCTGGTTCATTTCTTCCTCTGATTCTGTGGGTCCGCTGCTGCGTTGTCCATTTCTGCGTTGTCCATTTCATGGAAGACCTGCTGGGCAGTCTTGAAGGCGGTGTTGGCCGAGGGGACCCCGCAATAGATGGCGGTCTGCAGCAGGATTTCCTTGATTTCATCCCTGCTCAGGCCGTTGGTGAGGGCCGCGCGGATGTGCATGGCCAGCTCTTCCCAATGCCCGTGCGCCACCATGGCGGTGATGGTCACCGCTGAGCGCATCTGCCGGGTCAGGCCCGGGCGAGTCCAGATGCCACCCCACGCGATCCGCGTGATCATGTCCTGGAAATCTTCGGTGAACGCGTCCTTGTTGGCATTTGCCCGGTCCACGTGTGCGGCGCCCAGGACCTCCCGGCGGACCGTCATGCCGCCGTCGTAAATCTCCTGGCTGGTGGCGTCCGGCTGGACTGCTCCATTTCGCGCACCGTCCCTGGGTTCAGTCCGACTCATTTGGCTGCTCCCCGCGATTCGCTCCACGTGATCAGGTTCCGCAGGAGCTCAGCAACATGGCCCGGTGCCTCGGCGGGAGCTAGGTGTGCCACGCCTCCCAGCGTTACGGCGCTCGCTGTGCCTCCGCCGGCGGTGATGCCCGCCGCCACTTCTTCAGCGAACGACGGCGGCGCAACAGTGTCTTCCGCGCCCGCGACCGCCTGGGTGGGCACGCTGATGCTGCCCAGGTGGGCGCGGACGTCGTAGCCCGCCAATGCCTCGCAGCAGAACGCGTAGCTGAAGCGGTCAGTGTCGCGGAGGGCGTGCAGGAGGCGGCTGCTCAGCTCAGGTTCGCGGTCCATGAAGCCCGGCGCGAACCAGCGCTGCGCCGAGCCCTGGATCATCACAGGTGTGCCTTGGCCGCGTACGGTTTCGGCGCGTTCCAGCCAGCCTTCCGGCGTGCCCAGCTTGGCGCCGCTGCACTGGACGGAGAGGCTCTTGAGGCGTTCGCCGTGCTTGATGCCCAGTTGAAGACCGGTGGCCCCGCCCAGCGAGACACCGGCGTAGTGGAAGGCCTCGCCGGGAGCGATCGAGTCCACGAGGTCCACCACAGCATCGGCCAGGCCCGCGACGTCGAACGTTTCGGTGGCTGCCGGTGAGACGCCGTGCCCGGGCAGGTCCCAGGCCACCACGTCGACGTCTTTGCCAAGCAGCGCAGCGGTCTGGGTCCACAGGATCGACGAGGTGCCGAGGGACGGGCCCGCCACCAGGAGGGGGTGGTCGCCCAGCGGCCGCTGGGGCGAGAGCAGCACGGCTTTCAGGGTCGGTTTAGCCACGGTTGGCTCCGTTCGCGTCGGTGTTCGTCTGAGACTTGGCCGGTGAGGCAAAGTCTGTTGAAGCAAAGTCAGGGAAGGCGGTCAGGATGCGCCGGGAGATTTCGCCGGCCTGGCCCAGGTAGCTGGCCGGGTCCAGGAGTTCGTCCAGCCGGAGGTCCGTGAGCTGGCCGTTGGGCACGGCGTCACGGAGCAGCCGCCGGTAGGTGCCCGCCTGTTCGCCCGCGGGGACCTGAAGGGTCTGGTCCACCAGGTCCTGGAGCTGCTGCTTGCCGGTCCGGCCGTCCTTGTCCTCCAGCAGAGGGCCGACGGCGGCGCCCACACCCTCGGCGAGGAGCAGCGGACCGGCGAGGTTCAGGTTGCGCCGCATGGCATCAGGGAAAACCTGCAGGCCGTCGGCGAGTTCCCTGACGTGGCCGGCGGCGCCGAGGGCCAGACGAAGGAGCTCGCGGAGCGCCGGCCATTCGGTGTGCCAGGCACCATCCGGGCGTTCGTCGTTGAAGTTCGCGGCGGCCGCATGCAGCTGGGCGGCCAGCTGCGGTGCCTGGAGGGCGGCGGCGCGGACGAGCACCGAGAGCACCGGGTTCTGCTTCTGCGGCATGGCAGAGGACACGCCGCGCCCTGCCGCCCGCGGCTCCGCAAGCTCGGCCACCTCGGGCCGGCTCAGAAACAGGACGTCGGCGGCGATCTTGCCGAACGCGTCCAGCACCGATGCCAGGGCGTTACCCAGGGATGTGATGGCGAGCCGGTTGGTGTGCCACGGCACCGGCGCTGTGGCGAGGCCCAGGTGCTTGGCCAGGGCGTCCGCCAGCGTGAAGGGATCGGACGAAGTGCCGGTGGTCAGCGCGCTCCCTGCCGCCAGGGTGCCCGCGGCTCCGCCGAACTGGACCGGCAGCTTCAGCTCCGCCAGCTGCTGACCGGCGGCGGCGACGCCGTGGAACCACTGGACGGCCCGGAGCCCGAACGTCAAGGGAAGGGAATGCTGGGTCAGGCTCCTGCCAACGCACAGCGTGTCCGCATGCTGTTCGGCCAGGGCGGCGAGCGCCGTCGTCGTACTCTTCAGGTCGGCGAGGAGCGCCTCAACGGTGTTCCGCGCGAGCAGCATCAGGGCAGTGTCCAGCACGTCCTGGCTGGTCAGCGAGGCGTGCACCGCCTTTTCCGCGCCCACATTGGCCGTGTCCAGCGCCTGGACGTGTTTCCGGAGGTCGGCCAGGAGCGGGATCACCGGATTGCCGCCGCCCTGGGCCCGGTGCGCGATGTCCGCTACGTCGTAACGGCCAGCCTTGGTGGCCGAGGCCACGACGGCGGCGGAACCGGCCGGCGCCAGGCCTGCCCTCTCCAGCACAGCGGCCCAGCCGGATTCGACGGCGAGGATGGCCGCCAGCACCGCACTGTCACCGGTCAGGGCCGCCACCAGGGGCGACGCCGAGACTGGACTCAGCAGACCGACGTCGGCTCCTCGGCCGAATCCGGACGATCCCGCGAAACTGGCTGGGCCGCTCACTGGAAGTCCAGGAAGACTGTTTCGCCCTCACCCTGCAGGCGGACGTCCCAGGTGAGTCCGCCGTCGGGGTCCCGGCGTGCGATCAATGTCCGGCGGCGTTCCGGATCGAGGGAGCTCAGCAGCGGGTCCTTGGCGAGGGCTTCCTGGTTCTCTGGCAGATAGATGCGGGTGAAGAGGCGGTTCATCAGGCCACGGGCGAAGACGACCACCGAAATGAAGGGCGCGGCGCCGGGCGAGGTGGGGCCGGGGTTCACGGTGGTGAACGTGTACACACCCGAGTAGCCCACGGAACCGCGGCCCCAGCCGGTGAAGGTGTAGCCGTCCCGGACCAGGGAGCCGGTCTGCTTAACGATGTTGCCGTCCGCGTCAGGCTGCCAGATCTCCAGGATCGCATCGGGAACGGGTTCGCCGGCGCCGTCGTACACCGTGCCTTGGAGGCGGATGGACCCGGGTGATCCCGGTGCAAGAAGTTCGTTGTCCTTCTCGTAGGGCAGGGCGTAGCCGTAGAACGGTCCGACGGTCTGGCCGGGAGTGGGGACAAGCTTGGTGGTCTGGTTGCTCATTGCCTATTCCTCGTCCCCTGCTGCGCCAAGCGCCTCGTTTTCGGTCCAGGTCCGCTTGGAGCCGGTCAGGACGATGTCCCAGTTGTAGCCCAGGGCCCATTCGGGCTGGGTGAGCTCGTGATCGTACGTGGCCACCAGGCGGTCGCGCGCGTCCTGGTCCACGATCGACTGGTAGATCGGGTCAAGCGGGAACAGCTGATCTCCCGGGAAATACATCTGGGTGACGATCCGCTGGGTGAAGTCGGTGCCGAACATCGAGAAGTGGATATGCGCCGGGCGCCAGGCGTTCACGTGATTTTTCCACGGGTAGGCGCCGGGCTTGATGGTGGTGAACTTGTAGGAACCGTCCGGGCCGGTGATGCAGCGGCCCACGCCCGTGAAGTTGGGATCCAGCGGAGCCGGGTGCTGGTCGCGCTTGTGGATGTAGCGGCCTGAAGCGTTCGCCTGCCAGATCTCCACGAGCTGGCCCGCCACGGGGCGGCCATCACCGTCCAGGACCTTGCCCGCCACGATGATTCGCTCACCCTGGGGTTCGCCGTTGTGCTGGATGGTCAGGTCCGCTTCCAGCGCGTGCACGTCCTGGTGTCCGAAGGCCGGGGAGTACAACTCTATGGTTTCCGGATCCGCGTGGTGCAGGCTCTTGGTGGGGTGGCGGAGGATGCTGCTGCGGTACGGTGCGTAGTCCAGCCGCGGCTGGGTCTCGGCGGGGGCGCCGTCCTTGACCGCCCGTGCATAGGCGTCGCCAATGGCGTTGATCTCTGCACTGAGATCCTGCTGTGTCTCCACTGCGGTCTCCTTTTCTCCTGGTGCTTGGTGAATGGTGCTTGGGTTGGTTTTGCTGGGGTCCGTGTCAGCTTCGATGCATATGGTCGTATTGGACGGCATGGCGGACCGGGGCATTGGGCGCGCCGTAGCCGTCGTAGCCGCCGCGGCGTTCCACCATTTCGAAGAACACGCTGCCCACGGTGGCGGTGTAAAAGTGCAGGAACTCGCCGTCGTCGTCGCGGTCGTACAGGAGGTTCAGTTCCTGCAGAGTGGCCAGGAAGTCCGGTGCCAGGCCGAAGCGGGCATCCAGGTCCTCGTAGTAATTGGCCGGGATTTGCAGGAACTCCAGGCCACGGGACTGGCAAGCGCGGGCCGTTGCCACCAGGTCATCCACGGCGAACGCAATGTGCTCCTGGTACGTCTTCCGGGGGCCCTCCACGTCCTGCTGGATGAGCGGCGCCAGGTTCAGAACCAGCCGAACCGAGCGGTCCTTGGTGAGCATCACCTGGGAGCGGACCAGGCCGGTGGGGCTCGGCACTTCCGCGAACGGCTGCGGTTCCAGGGCCAGCGCGCTCGTGTAGAACAGGACTGCCTCATCGAAGTGCTGCCAGGGCTGGGCCAGGTTGACGTGGTCGATCACTGCTGACGCGCCCGACGCCCGCACCTCCAGCCCCTCGCCGAATTCATGCGTCCAGGCCGCGGTGCCGTCCGGGCTTCCCTGGCAAAGGAAGATCTCTGTGGAGTCCGGGGCCGCGAACCCCTGGAACACTTCCTCGTTGGCCTGGCTTTTCCGCGGCACCGCGGGAGCCTTGAGCTGCTGGGCGCGGGCGGAGGCAATCACCGGGGAGTCGACGTCGAAACCCAGCGCAGCGATGACCGGCGCCGCGCTCCCTGCCGAAGGCGCGGCCTCGTTGATGATTACCCGGGCGTGGCCCATGGTCCAGAGCTGCACATCCTTGGTGCGGTGGCGGCCGTTAGATTCAAAGCCCAGCTGGCCCAGGACTTTTTCCAGTCCTGCGGTGTCAGCGGCCCGGACCTCAGCGAAGTTCCAGCCTGCGGGTTCGGCCACCTGCGGCAGGGTGGCCAGTTCCATGGGATAACGACGGCGGCCCGGGGCCGTCGTGCGGCCAGAACCAGTGCCAGCGCCGCCGGCCGCAGTGGAGCCGGCGGGGTCCGGCGCGTTGGCGTCCAGCCACTTCGCGCTCTGTTCCTCCAGCCA
The DNA here is from genome assembly GCF_018613805.1 of Arthrobacter sp. ISL-48. Taxonomy (GTDB): domain Bacteria; phylum Actinomycetota; class Actinomycetes; order Actinomycetales; family Micrococcaceae; genus Arthrobacter. The sequence goes on along the minus strand of NZ_JAGGPL010000018.1, from coordinate 202,129 downwards.
GATAAGCGAACGCATGGCGTCGACGGCGGTGCGCTCAACGTCAGACTGGCGGAAGACGTCGTTGAAGATCTCCAGCGACACGGGACCGGAATAGCCTGCGCGGACTACATGGCCCATGAACTTCGCAAGCTCGAACTGCCCCTCGCCCGGGAACACCCGGTAGTGCCGGCTCCAGGAGAGCACATCCATGGACAGCTTGGGCGCATCTGCCACCTGGACGAAGAAGATCTTCTCCGGGCTGAACGCCTCGATGGGAGCGGTGTCCCAGGCTCGGGACAGGATGTGGAAGGAGTCCAGGCACGTGCCCAGGTTGGGGTGGTCCACGGCTTCTACCAGCCGGTGGGCGTGCTCGTAGTCGCTGACGTACTTGCCCCAGGCCAGGGCCTCGTAGGCAACCCTGACGCCGTGGTCCCCGGCCATCTGTGCCAGGCACCCCAGCTGCTCCGCGCGGAGGTCATCACTGTCGATACTGGCCGTTGCCACGTTGGAGCAGACCAGGACGGTGTCCATGCCCAGCCTGGCCATGAGCCTGAACTTGGCCTCGGCCCGGCGGAGGTTGGCGGCCAGCAGGTCCTCGGAGACGCTGTCGAAATCGCGGAAGGGCTGGTAAAGATCCAGGGTGAGGCCAAGATCGGCTGCCATCTTGCGGACGTCCTCGGGGGCCAGAGGCGACGTGACCAGGTCCTGCTCAAAGATCTCGATGCCGTCAAAGCCCGCGATGGCGCAGGCCTGCATCTTCTCCTTCAAGGTGCCCGAAAGGCAGACGGTGGCGATTCCGGTGCGCATCAGGCGGCCACCTCTTCGGCTGCCACAAGCTCCAGGAAGTGCGAGCGCATGCGGTCCGGGTCAGGCTCAAGGCCGGTGAAGATCCGGAACGCGTCTGCAGCCTGGCCCACGGCCATACGGCCCCCGTCCAGGACATCGCAGCCCTTGGCGCGGGCGGCGCGGACCAGCTCGGTGTCGATGGGGCGGTAGACAATGTCGGCCACCCAGTGCCGGCGCTCCAGCAGGTCCAGGTCCAGCGGGACGCCGGGGTGCGCAGCCATTCCCACCGGGGTGCAGTGCGCCAGACCGTCGGCCAGGGGCATCAGCCGCGGCAGCTCCGCCGTCGTACGCGCCGTTACCGTGCGGTCCGGGAAGTAGCCGGACAGTTCGGCGGCGCGGGCCGCGCAGCGGGCTGGGTCCACGTCCACAAGATCGAGTGTCCGCACACCGGCGGTGAGCAGGGCGTAGGCGACGGCGGAACCGGCGCCGCCCGCTCCAAGCTGGACCACGCGCTCCAGGTTGGCGCCCGGCAGGCCGGAGGCCAGGGCCGAGCCAAAGCCAGAGAAGTCGGTGTTGTGTCCGATGAACCGGCCGGATTCGATCACCACGGTGTTAACGGCGCCGAGTTTGAGCGCGTCCGGGGAGACCTCGTCCAGGTGCTGGAGCACCAGCTGCTTGCACGGGTGGGTGACGTTCAGGCCGTTGAAGCCCAGGTTGCTGGCGCTCTGCAGCAGCTGGCCCACGGAATCTCCGGGAAGGCCGAGGTCAAGGAGGTCGATGGGGCGGTACAGGTAGCGCAGGCCCTGCATGTCAGCTTCGTGTTCGTGCATGTGGGGGGTGAGTGACGGCGTCACGCCATCGCCGACCAGTCCCACAAGGTAGGACTCAGTTCGATTACTCATCCGTGCAGCTCCTTTGATAACGGCACCGGGCGGGCGGCGGCGCTCAGGGCGTACGCGGCGGGCCAGGTAGGGATTACAGTACAACAGTTGTTCACTTCTTGCACTCTTGTTCTAGATGCGAACAATAAGTACGACGGCGATGTGTCCGAAGGGTGATTTGGCCCGCCTGGTATCTGCTCACCGCTGGGGAAGCCTCGCGGTCAGTTCGGCAGCGGCCTCCTGGAGCAGCGGCACCTGGGCAATCAGCGCGTCCAGGCTGAGCCGGAAGACCGGAGCCGCAGTGGCCAGCGAAGCGAACACGTGGCCCGAGGCGCTGAGGAGGGGGACAGCCACGGCGCGCATGCCAATTTCGTTTTCCTCATCCATGACCGCGTAACCGTTGCGGCGGACCAGCTCCATCTCCGCACGGAATGCTTTCCGGTCCGTAATGGAATGCTCCGTCAGCGGCTCCAGCTCCAGCTCGTCCAGCAGGCGCTCCCGTTCGGAATCCTCTGCGAAGGCCACCAGCGCCTTGCCAACGGCGGTCGTGTGCAGGGCACCCAGATGGCCGGGGTCGCTGGTGACGCGGAACATCTGCGGACCATCCACCTTGTTTACTGTGAGGTGGTGGTGGCCGTCGCGGACGCTGAGGATGGTGGCCTCCCCCGTCTGTTCCGTCACGCGCCGGAGGACAGGCATCGCCGTGCCGGCGAAGCCGTGATGGTTGGACACCCGCTGGCCCAGCTGGAAGATGCGCAGGCCCAGGTGGTAGCGGCGGCCCTCCGGCTCGTAGTCCACAAACCCGTCCCGGGTGAGGGAACCCAGAAGCCGGTAGGTGGTGCTGAAGGGAAGCTCGGCCCGGCGCGAGATCTCCGCCGCACTGGCACCGCGGGGCTCGTCCCCCAGGAGGACCAGCAGGCCCATGGCCTTGCCAACCATGTCCGTCCGCTCGGAAGTGCGCTCAGCCTTGGACGGTTCAGGTGCCTTGGCGTCAGCGATGACTTCATCGGCCGCTGTGGTTTGATTCACATTCATACGTCGATGTTGCCACATCGTGAGAGCTATTTCTAGATGGTGATTATTTTCTTGACAGGTGACTGCCCTCACAGTCATCATTGCTGTATCGCACAAGTAGCTCCCACCATGTGGCTACTAGTCCGGGTCTTTCCAAAGGACTTCAGCCATACCGCGCCAGCCATGCACCCCAGGGCAGCGGCGGCTTCGACACTCCAGATCCATCCGCGACAATGTCGTCACACCAAAGGAACTCCATGAGCCACACCCTTCCGTCCGCCGGGCCGGGCACCGCTGCCCCGGCCGGGACCCCGAAGAAGGCAGCCCTCGCCAGCTTCCTGGGCAGCGCCGTCGAATACTATGACTTCTTTATTTTCGGTTCCGCGGCCGCCCTGATCTTTCCCAAGGTCTTCTTCCCGGATGCGGACACCAACGCGGCGATCATGTCCTTCGCCACGTTCGGCTTCGCCTATGTCGCACGGCCAGTGGGCGCCGTTATCCTGGGCCACTTCGGCGACAGGGTGGGCCGCCGGAAGGTCCTCATGTTCACCCTGCTGCTCATGGGCGCCTCCACCTTCATCATCGGCTGCCTGCCGGACTTCCATACGGTGGGTTGGTGGGCTCCCGTCCTCCTGGTGCTCGCGCGCCTCTGCCAGGGCCTGTCCGCCGCGGGCGAGCAGGCCGGCGCCTCCTCGATGACGCTGGAGCACGCACCGGACAACCGCCGGTCCTTCTTCACGTCCTGGACCCTCACCGGCACCCAGGGCGGCCAGATCCTCGCGGCCCTCGTCTTCATCCCCGTCCTCGCCCTGCCCGATGAGCTCAAGTACGGCATCGGCTGGCGCATTCCGTTCTGGCTGAGCGCCGTCGTCGTGATTGTGGCCTTCTTCATCCGCCGCACCCTGCACGAACCGCCCGCTTTCGAGGAAGCCCAGAAAACCGCGCAGATCGCCAAACTCCCCGTTGCCGATCTACTCAAGAGCCACTGGCGCGACGTCCTCCGCGTCATCTGCTGCGCCTTCATTGCAGCCGTCTCCACCGTGTTCGGCACCCTGGCCATCAGCTACGCCAAGACCGTTGCCGGCGTGGACGGAACCACCACCCTGTGGCTGGTGGTCGGCGCCAACCTGGTGGCCCTGGGCACCCAGCCGCTCTTCGGCCGGCTCGCGGACCGGATCGGCCGCAAGCCGGTCTTCATCTACGGCGCAGTTGCAAGTGCGATTCTGACGCCCGTGTTCCTGCTCAGCCTGGAATCCGGCAGCGTCGCGCTGATGTTCCTGGCCGCCATCGGTTTCTTCTCCTTTGGCTATGCAGCCTCGAACGCCGTCTGGCCTTCCTTCTACGCCGAGATGTTCAGCACCAAGGTGCGTTTCTCCGGCCTGGCCATCGGCACACAGTTGGGGTTCCTGATGGCTGGCTTCGCCCCGGCCATCGTGGCAGCCATGGGCGGCATCAAGGCCGGCGGCTGGGTCCAGATCAGCATCTTCACGGCTGTGATCTGCACCATTGCGGCTGTTTCCGCCCTCACGGCCAAGGAAACCTTCAAGGTCCCCACCAAGCAGCTGGGGCTGAAGTAGCACCTGCCGCAGCCGGGCCCCGACCCTCCTGCCCGGTTACAACCCGGAAGCCCGGCGTGTCCCAAGGACACGCCGGGCTTTTCCGCGCCATGGCGGCCGCAACCGGGCAGGAGCACCCGGTGTACCAGCGCCAGGTTGCCCGGGTCAGGATCATGCTTCGGACGCCCGCTGGTCAGTTGCGTGCAGTCGGCACGTCAGAGGGGTCATCAACGCCGGAGGAACAGCCTGCGACATGAAGTTCTTGTTCACGCACAGGTGAGGCTACCCTAAGTAGTCCACTCTTTTTTCTTGCCCCTTCGAGTCAGCCCTGCAAGGCGGTTTCTTGTGCGTTCCTTTCTTCGGCCCCCCGCGCTCATCGCTGCGGCACTGACCCTGGCCCTTTCCGGCTGCGGTTTCAGCGGTACACAAACGCAGGCCGGCCAGGCCGCCGCCACGGCTGACACAAACCAGCGGATCGTGGTGGATAACTTCCGGGCGCCCGTTGCCAACTGGGCCCTGGAATCCGATGCCGCCTACATCCTTTCCCTGTCCGGCTGCCTGGAGACGCTCACCAGCTACGATCAGGCCGCGGGCAAGGTGATCCCCATGCTCGCCACGGAATGGAAGCAGTCCTCGCCCGTGGACTGGGACTTCAGCATCCGGCAGGGTGTGTCCTTCCAGGACGGCACGGCGCTGACCGCCGAGTCAGTGGCGGCGGCATTGAACCACGTCCTGGACGCCAAGGTCCCGGCCCGTGCCTTCAACCGCACCATGATCAGCAACGTGACCGCAGTGGACGGGCAGACCGTCCGCGTCAGTACTCCCGCTGAAAACCCGCTGGTGCCGTACCGTCTTGCCAGCGTGAACACCGGCATCCTGGCGCCCGCCGCCTACAAGGACGGCGCCGTGGACCCGTTCGGCCACTGCACCGGGCCGTTCACACCCGTCTCGGAGAAGGCAAAGCAGTCCCTGACGCTGGACCGCAATGAGCATTACTGGGGCGGTGACGTGCAGCTTGCCGGAGCCGAGGTCCGCTTCATCACGAACGGCGCTACCCGTGCTGCCCAGGTGCAGACCGGCGAAGCGGACATTTCGCTATCCATCCCCGTCTCCAGCCTGTCGACGCTGAAGAGCGCTCCCGACGTGACGGTCCTCGGCGCCGACTCTCCCCGGACCGCCACGCTGTACATGAACAATGGCCGCGCACCCCTGGACAACGTGGACGTCCGCAAGGCCATCCGTGATTCGCTTGACCTGGACGCGCTGGCAGCCAGCGTGTACGAGGGTGCTGCCCTTCCGGCCACCGGCCCCTTCGCCCCCTCCGAGCCATGGGCAGGGGAAAAGTCGGAGGAACAGAAGCAGGACCTCGACGAAGCCCGCAAGCTGCTTGCCAGCGCCGGATACACCGCGGACAGGCCCTTGGAAATCATCGCCATCGTGGAGCGCGCGGAATTCGCCGATGTGGCGGCGGTCATCCAGGAAAACCTCAAGAACATCGGCATCCCCGTGACTATCCAGTCAAAGGAATATGCCGCTGCGGAACCGGACGTCCTGGCCGGAAACTACGACATGCTGCTCAGCCAGCGGAACCGGCTGATCGATATCGCGGACCCCATCGGGTTCCTGACCGCCGACTACACCTGCGCTGGCACGTACAACCTGAGCCACTTCTGCGATCCGGAGTACGACAGGACCATCACTGAAGCCGCTAAGACAGTGGATACCGGCCGGCGCTACGAGCTGTACGCAAAAGCCGGAAAAATCCTCAAGGAGCAGGCCGTCAACGCGTGGCTCGTCAATGAACAGGCCACGGACGCTGCCCGGACCAATGTCCTCTCCTACGTCCAGGATCCCCTGTCGCGCTACGTACTGACGGCGAAGACAGCAAAGTCCGGGTCCTAGTTCCGCCGTCAGGAGGCCGCTGGAAATGATCCCCTTCATCGCCAAGCGCACTGCCACCCTGGTGGCAGCCGTCGCAGTGTCCTCGTTTGCGGTGTTCCTGATCCCGTACTTCACCCCGGGCGACCCCGTCCGGAAGATCATCCGTTCACGGGTTGCAGGGGATGCAGTGGATAACGGTTCCGTGCAGGCTCTCGGCGAAAGCCTGGGCCTGCACGATCCCCTGGCCGTGCAGTACTTCCGGTGGTTGGGCGACGTGCTCAGCGGCGACATGGGACTCTCGTACGTCAGCCGCACCGCAGTGGCGGGCCAGGTCCTGCCGGCGCTGACAGTGACGCTCAGCCTGGTCACCATGGCCCTCGGCATAGCCGTTGCGGTATCCCTCCCCCTGGGAATCATCGCCGGGCTGCGGCCGGGGAGCGCCCCGGACAAGACAATCACGGCTGTGACCCAGGCCCTTATCGCCATGCCGGAATACTGGGTGGCGCCTGTGTTGGTGCTGGTCTTCGCCCTGAAGCTGTCAGTGCTGCCCTCAGCGGGCTGGACTGATCTTTCATCGGCAGTGCTTCCCGCCCTGACCCTTGCCCTGCGGCCCATCAGCTATTTCACCTCGGCCGTACGGGCCGGCATCATCGACGCCGCGGCCGCCGACCACGTACCGGCAGCGCGCGCCAGGGGCCTGAGCCATGCCCAGTCCGTGCTGCGCCACGTGATCCCGAACGGGCTGGTTCCCCTGTCCACCCTGTTCGCAGTCTGGTTTGCCGGCCTGCTGGGCGGATCGGTGATTGTGGAGGTGATCTTCGCCGTCCCGGGTATGGGAAGACTGCTGTTCGACGCCGTGATCAACAGCGATATCCCCGTCGCCCAGGGCGGGGTGGTAGTGGTGGTGGCACTCGCCGTCGGTGTGACCACCCTGGCGGACTTCGTCCACCGGCTCCTGAGCCCTGCCGTGGGAGGTTCCCTTGCGTAGCCGGCCGACGATCACCGCCATCGCTGCGGCAGTCCTTGCCCTCATCGTGCTGGCGGTGCTGCTGGCCCCGTGGATCTCGCCGTACCCACCGGCGGAACAGAACCTGGCGGAACGCCTGGCGCCTCCGTCCCAGGGCCACTGGCTGGGAACCGACAACCTGGGCAGGGACACACTGAGCCGCGTCCTGGAAGGCGGCCGGTTCTCCATGTCGGTGGCCGCACTGGCAACGGTGCTGACCTGCTTCCTGGGCGTGGCGATAGGAATCCTGAGTGCACGGCGCCGTGGCTGGCTGGACGAGTTCCTCACCCGGACCAATGACGTGCTGCTTGCCATGCCGGAGATGGTTGTGGCGCTCTTCATCGTGGCAGCCCTGGGCACCGGATTCGGGCCGCTGCTGCTCGCGCTCTCAGTCACAGGGTGGACACCTTTCGCCCGCCTGGCGAGGACCCTGGCCTACGATGTCTCGGCCCGAGGGTTTGTGGAGGCGGCCCGCGTGGTGGGCTGCCCGCCGTCGTTCATTATCTTCCGGCACGTCCTGCCCCACCTGTCCGCGCCGATCCTCGGCCAGGCAACGCTGAGGTTCGGGCAACTGCTGATCAGCGTCGGGGCACTCTCCTACCTGGGGCTGGGCGTCCAGCCGCCGCAGTCCGACTGGGGTTCCATGCTGGCCGCTGCCCAGCCCTTCGCGGACCGCGCTCCCCTCGGAATCGTTGCCCCCGGCCTGGTCATCTTTACCGTTGCGCTCTGCGTGACCCTGCTCGGCCAGCGGGCAGCCCGTATGGCAGCGGCACCGCTTCTCCTGCCCGTGGCGGCGGACACATGACCAAGAGCGCGAGCCTCGTCCTGGACGGCCTTGAGGTGAGTCTTGCCCCTGCGTCCGCCACTGGTCCGTCAGCGGCGGGCGCGCACAGCGGACCGCCCCTGCTGTCCGGTGTCTCGTTGTCGGTGGATCCCGGGGAGTTCGTGGCCCTGGTAGGCAGCTCGGGCTCCGGAAAAACCCTGACTGCCATGTCCTCACTGCGCCTCCTGCCCCCGCAGCTGGGGATCACCGGCGGTTCCATCCGGCTCGGCGGCCTGGACCTGACCCGGGCAACCGAGCCAGAGCTGAACGCTGTCCGCGGCGGCCGGCTGGGAATGCTGTTCCAGCAGCCCAAGCGGATGTTCAACCCGAACCGCACTATCGGTCACCACCTCAAAGAACCGTTGCGCCTCCATGCCGGGCTCCGCGGCAGGAAGGCGCGGGCCAAAGCGCTGGAACTGCTGGACGAGGTGGGCTTCGCGGATCCTGCCAAGGGAGTCCGCGCCTACCCGCACCAGCTCTCCGGCGGTATGGCCCAACGTGCCATGACCGCCCTGGCGCTGGCCGGACAGCCGGACATCCTGCTGGCCGATGAGCCCACGTCCGCACTGGACAAGGTGCTGGAACGCCAGGTTCTGCAGCTGCTGGACAGGGAGCGCCGGGAACGCGGCCTGGGCGTCCTGTACATCACCCACAACATCGCATCAGTTGCCTCCTACGCGGACCGAGTGCTCGTCATGAACGCCGGCAGCATCGTGGAAGCCGGTCCTGCCAGTGAACTGCTGACCCGCCCTAGCACCGCTTACGCCCAGCAACTCCTGGCGGCCGCACGCCTGGCCCCTGAGTCCCGCCGTCGTCCGCCCTCCACGGAACGTGAAGTCCTGATCCTGGACGGCGTGGGCAAACGCTTCGGGCCACGGCGGCGGAAAACCGGGCACACAGCGTTGGAGGACGTCTCCCTGACCCTTAAACGCGGCGAGATCCTGGGCGTCCTGGGCCAATCGGGATCCGGCAAGAGCACGCTGGCCCGGACCATCGTAGGGCTGGACGCGGCCAGCACGGGCACCATCACCCGGCAGCTGGGCGAAGCCGGCACAGGCGAGGCCACAGCTGTCCAGCTGGTGTTCCAGGAACCGCACGGCGCCTTTGACCCGCGCATGACCCTGCGCACCAGCCTGCACGCACCGCTCCGGAAACGTCCGGGGCTCTCACCGCAGCAGCGCGACGCCCGGATCGGTGCTGTGATGGACGAGGTGGAGCTGGACGGGAGCCTGCTGGACAAGCGGCCCGGCCAATGCTCAGGCGGACAGCTCCAGCGGGCCACGATCGCCCGCGCGCTCCTTCTTGAACCGCAGGTACTGATCTGCGACGAGGCCACCTCGGCCTTGGACGCGCTTACCCAGCGCACCATCCTCGGCCTGTTGCTGCGGCTCCAGCGTGAGCACGACCTGTCGCTGATCGTGATCTCGCACGACATGGACGTTGTCCGGTACATGTGCGACAGGGTGGCCGTACTTCTGCACGGCCGGGTGATCGAGGTCGCCGAAACCGGGGAATTCTTCGCGGCTCCCCGCCATCCGCACAGCCAGGCGCTGGTCTCGGCGGCGATCCCGTGCAGGACTGACGGCCTGTGGACGGTGCTGGACGTCGCGAAGCCAGCCCGCGCGCAGAGCGCCGTTGTGCCGAATGTTATGGCCGGCCGGTTTCCAGGACCGACGCCAGGTCGAAGCTGACAGGCTCCTCCAGCTGCTCATAGGTGCACGATTCCGGATCCCGGTCCGGCCGCCAGCGGGCAAACTGGGCGGTGTGGCGGAAGCGCTCACCTTCCATATGGTCGTACCTGACCTCCACCACCAGTTCTGGCCGGAGCGGCACAAAGGAGAGGTCCTTCCCGGCGCTCCAGCGGCTGCCCTCCGCGTTCCGCGGCGTGCGTTCGCCGTCCTCCTGCTTCGCCCAGGCCCAGGGGTGCCCATCGAAGCCGGTGACCAGCGGCTGGAGTTCCTTGAACAGTTCCTGCCGGCGTTTCATCGGGAAGGCGCCGATCACGCCCACGCTGGCCAGGCCGCCGTCGTCCTTGTATAAGCCGAGCAGCAGTGAGCCGATCGCGTCCGGACCGCTTTTGTGCACCCGGTATCCGGCCACCACGCAGTCGGCGGTGCGCTCGTGCTTGATCTTGAACATCACCCGCTTGTCCGGCTGGTAACGGCCGCCCAGCGGCTTGGCCACGATTCCGTCCAGGCCGGCGCCTTCGAACTGCTGGAACCACTGCTCCGCGACCTCCTTGTCCTGGGTGGCGGCGGTGAGGTGGACGGGAGCCCGGCTGCCGGCGAGCGCCTTCTCCAGCGCGGCCCGCCGTTCGGCAAAGGGCCGGCCGGTGTAGTCGTCGTCGCCCAGGGCCAGCAGGTCGAAGGCCACGAACTTGGCCGGGGTCTGCGCGGCCAGCAGCTTCACCCGGCTGGCCGCGGGGTGGATCCGCTGCTGCAGGGCGTCGAAATCCAAGCGGTCCCCCGAGGCGCCCACCAGGACGATCTCGCCGTCGAGCACGCACCGCGGCGGCAGGTTCTCCTTCAGCGCCTCCACAAGCTCCGGGAAGTACCGGGTCATGGGTTTCTCGTTGCGGCTGCCGATCTCCAGGTCGTCCCCGTCGCGGAAGATGATGGACCGGAACCCGTCCCACTTGGGCTCATAACTGAGGTCCGCTTCTTTTGGGAGGCCACCAATGCCGCTGACGGCCTTGGCGAGCATGGGCGGGACGGGAGGCATCACGGGAAGTTGCATAGTGCCCATTCTTGCCCGAGGGCCGCTCCGGCGGTAGGTCTAACCCGCCAGAAGCCAGACCGCAAGGATCAGCACCGGGGCCGCGGCCGCCGTCGAAAGCAACACGGTTTCCCGGGCCACCGTCTTGCCGCGGCTGTAACGGTTGGCAAACAGAAACACGTTCTGGGCGGTCGGCAGCGCGGCCATCAGCACAACCCCCAGCAGCATGTGGTGCTCAAGATTGAAGACGAACCGTCCGACGGCGAATGCCACCGCCGGCATGACGGCCGACTTGAGTGCCGTGGCAGTCAGGATCTCGGCCGTGTGGCCGCCGCTGTGCAGGATCCGGTTTCCGTGAAGGGACATGCCGAAGGCCAGCAGGACCACCGGGACGGCCGCCCCGCCCAGCAGCGATAACGGCGCCATGACCGGCTCGGGCAGCTGCACGTGGAAGGCAGCCAGCACCACGCCCAGGAGGGAGGCGATGATCATGGGGTTCCGGAACGGCTGGGTCAGCATCCGACGGGGCGAGAACCGTCCGGCCGCGGACAGGTCCAGCACCGTGAGGACCAGCGGCGCGAACAGGAGGAGCTGTACCAGGAGCACAGGCGCCACGGGCGTTGCATCGCCCAGCGCGTAGACGGTGATGGGGATGCCGATGTTGTTGGCGTTGACGTAGGAACTTGCCATCGCGCCCACGGCGGTCTCGGCGAGGGGCCGCCGGAACCAGAGCCGGCTCAGCGTCACATACAGCAGGGCCGTGATTCCCGCCGTAAGCAGGGCCAGCGGGACATAGGCGGAGAAGACCACCGCGAGGTCGGATTTCAGGACGACGGTGAACAGCAGCACGGGGTTGGTGATGAAGAACGCCGTGCGGGTCAGCGCCGACACCGTGGGCTCGCCGCCCAGCCCGCATCGGGCAGCTATGTATCCCACCGCGATGACGACGCCGATCACCGCCAGCCCGATCAGCACGCCACCCACAGAGCTACCTCCTTCCGGCCCGCCTGAAATTCTTGTATTACAGGCTCCCAACTTATCTGACATGCGGCTCGCCCTCGACACAGCGCCGCGCGGGACTGTAGACCTTAACGATGGTCACCGTCGGCTTCCACGCCTCGCATGAACAGATCAGTCCAGGACAGCTGCTCAAGGATGTCCAGCACGCGGAACAGGCCGGTTTTGATGCCGCCATGTGCTCTGATCACATAGAGCCGTGGTCCGCCAGGCAAGGGCATTCGGGTTTTGCCTGGTCTTGGCTGGGCGCGGCACTGGCCACGACCAACCTCACGTTCGGGGTGGTGACGGCGCCCGGCCAGCGCTACCATCCGGCCATCATCGCGCACGCCTCGGCCACGCTGGCCAGCATGTTTCCCGGCCGTTTCTGGCTGGCCCCCGGCAGCGGCGAGAACATGAACGAGCACGTCACAGGCGGGGCGTGGCCGCCCAAGGAGACGCGGCAGCTCCGGCTCGAGGAGTGCGTGGACATCATCCGCCGCCTGCACCGGGGCGAGGAGGTGACGCACCACGGGCTGGTGACTGTTGAGCAGGCGCGGATCTGGGACGTTCCCGAACCCCCGCCGCCGCTCATCGCTCCGGCCATCAGCGTCGACACCGCCCGCCGTGCCGCCGCTTGGGCGGACGGCCTGGTGACGGTGAACCAGCCCGCCGGAAAGCTCAGGGACATGCTGGCCGCCTACCGGGACAACGGCGGCCAAGGGAAGGCGGTCCTCCAGGTTCACCTCTCCTGGGCGCCGAAGGAGGAGGCCGCCGTCGCCATTGCCCTGGACCAGTGGCGAAGCAACACCTTCGCGCCGCCCGTCACTTGGGATCTGCCCACCGCCGCCCACTTCGACGGCGTCAGCACCCATGTAGGCGAGGACCAGGTCCGAAAATCCGTGAACGTCTCCGCGAGCCTGGACCAGCACGCGGAGTGGCTGGCCGGGTATGCCGGCCTCGGCTTCGACGAGCTGTACCTCCACTTCGTGGGGCAGGAGCAGGCACCGTTCATCGACGCATTCGCCGCGGACGTCCTGCCGGAGCTCCACCGGACGCCTGACCATTCGCCAGTGAAGGAGACCGCGCCATGAGAATCGCCGAAACCTCGGACCTCTGGTGGAAGAACGCCGTCATCTACTGCCTGGACGTGGAGACCTTCTTCGACGACGACGGCGACGGGACCGGCGACTTCGCCGGCCTCACCCAGCGGGTGGACTACCTCGCGGCCCTGGGGGTGACGTGCATCTGGCTGATGCCCTTCTACCCGTCGCCGGACCGGGATGACGGGTACGACGTAACGGATTTTTTCAGCGTGGATCCCCGGCTGGGCACCATGGGCGATCTGGTGGAGTTCATCCGCACGGCAAAGGACCGGGGCCTCCGGGTAATCGCGGACTTTGTGGTCAACCACACGTCCAACCGGCACCCGTGGTTCGTGGAAGCCAGGAAGTCCACCGACAACCCGTACCGGGACTACTACGTCTGGCGGAAGGACACTCCCCCTGACACATCGTCCGAGGTGGTGTTCCCGGGCGAGCAGACGTCCCTCTGGACCCAGGACGATGCCACCGGGGAGTGGTACCTGCATATGTTCGCCGAGTTCCAGCCGGACCTGAACGTCACCAACCCCGCGGTGCGGAACGAGATCGCCAAAGCCATGGGCCTGTGGCTGCAGCTCGGGCTGGACGGCTTCCGGCTGGACGCCGTCCCGTTCTTCCTGGAAACCCGCGGCGAGCCCAAGGACGAGGCCGCCAACATCGACCCCCACGAATACCTCAGTGCGCTGCGCAGTTTCCTCAACCGCCGGAACGGCAGCGCCATACTGCTGGGCGAGGTGAACCTGCCCTACAAGGAGCAGCTGGAGTACTTCGGCGGTTCCGTGGGCAACGAGCTGAACATGCAGTTCGACTTCATGTCCATGGAGCACATGTACCTGTCGCTGGCCCGGCAGGACGCCCGCCCGCTTGCCGAGGCGATCAAGGGCCGGCCGCCGCTGCATCCTGACAATCACTGGGCCATGTTCGTCCGCAACCACGACGAGCTCACGCTGGACAAGCTCAGCGACGCCGAACGCCAGGAGGTATTCGCCGCGTTCGGCCCCGAAAAGAACATGCAGATTTACGGCCGGGGCCTCCGCCGCAGGCTGCCGCCCATGCTCGGCGGTGACGCCGGCAGGATCCGGATGGTGTATTCGCTGATGTTCTCCCTGCCCGGCACCCCCGTCCTCTTCTATGGGGAGGAGATATGCATGGGCGAGGACCTGAGGCAGAAAAGCCGGGCTGCCGTGCGCACCCCGATGCAGTGGAACACGGAGAAGAACGGCGGCTTCTCCTCAGCGAGGGTCTCCGACCTGGTGGCCCCGCTGGTCCGCGGCGAGTACGGCCCGGAGAAGGTGAACGCCGCAGCCGCCAAGCGGGACCCCGACTCACTCTGGAACTTCATGGCAACGCTCATCGAACGCTACCGCGAGTCCCCGGAACTGGGCTGGGGCGAGTTCGCCATGATCGACCAGCCCGAGCCCGCGGTCTTCGCGCACACGGTCAGTTCGGCCGGGGCCACGCTGGTGCTGCTGCACAACTTCGGCGAGGACAAGGTGAAAGTGGCGGGTAAGGCCGGTCCCGACGACGCTCCGGCCCGCGCCTACAAAGGCGCCATCCTGCTGGAGCTGTTCGACGGCGACAACGTTCCGCTGGAGCCCGACGGCGCCTTCACGGTGGAGCTTGGCCGTTACGGTTACCGGTGGTTCCGGGTGCACCGTCCGGGTGACCGGCTGGCGCCGTAGCCAAACTACCGCCTGAGAACCGGGACACTCGGTTTTCCCCAATCAAAGGGCCCCGAATGCATATGCGCGCATCCGTTACTTTTGTAATGACAGCGCCCTACAGATGCTTGTCGTAGACTTCCCTGAACTTGAGCAGGATACCGTACTGCGAATTGGGATCGGCAGGATCGATGGCGAACTCGTCGATCAGCACGCCTTGCTGGTTGTACTCCTTCTCATCGATACGTACGCCCCATTCATAGTTGCCGTCCTCGGCGAGCTGGCCGTTGGCATGCCATTTCTTGGAATTGCCGTGCATGGTGCCAAGGCGGCACGTGAACTCCGAGCCCAGTAGGCCATTCTCGTCCCAGGTGCGCGACAGGCCGTCCCTGAGGCCCTCCTTGTACGTCGATTCGCTCTCGATGGCGCCGTTCGGAAAGCGCCAGACTTCGATACCGGTGAAGGGCTCATCGTTCCAGGTCTGAAGCTGGCCCTCCCACTCGAGGTCGTCGCCGTCGACACGCGGCAGCGATGCTTGATCAGTCAATCCAGGCCTCCGACAAATTCTCCAGCATCCCATCGATTGTCTGCTCCACAGTGAGATCCGACGTATCAAGCCAAAGCCCAAGGCGGGGAGTCTCTTCGCGAAGATGCCGATCGAACGCGGCGACGGACCATTCCGCACCATATCCGCTCTTTTCACGCGCCAGTTCGCGCACCTCCACCACCCCCACTTGCGGGGCCAGGACGAATAGGTACAGCGGCCGGTGCTGCACCATTGAAATCATCCTCGGCAGGTCGCCGCCAAGGTAGAGATCCTGCACCACTGCCGTGATTCCGGCACGTGCGTACTCAACGGCGGTTCCCGCTGCGAGGCGCTGCCGAAGATGCAACTGTGCGAGTGCCTCGCTGCTTAAAGGGCTCGACATCGCGGCCTGACCCGACACAATCATCCGGCGAAACATATCGCCGCGCACATGTGCCGCCCGGTTCAGTCGTCGTGCCAACGCGTCGGCGACCGTTGATTTCCCTGAGGCCATCAGACCAGTAATGAGCACTACGGACGGTTCTTCGAGCACGCACCCACCGTATCAACCAGAGGTGGAGTTCTTGATCTGTTCACCAGGTTGTCCTTCTGAAACCGTCCAATAGCGGTCATCAGGAGATTCTTCGCTGAACCCCTATACCAGTCCGGGCGAGAAGGCTACGATTGGTGCCTGAACGAGGGGTATTTGAGGGGGTCTTATGGGTTGCCTTACATACCGTAAAGGGTCGGCGTAAGCCCACCCTGGAAGGAGAGCCACCATGCCAATTGACGCCATTTCTGCAACCTTCAACCAAGTAGCCCAGATGGATATCCACTCCACAGCGAAAGAACTCAATGAAGCTCTCGGGCCGACCCTGGTAGCTGTGCTCGCCGGAGTTCGTGACCGAAAGCTTCC
The DNA here is from genome assembly GCF_018613805.1 of Arthrobacter sp. ISL-48. GTDB lineage: Bacteria > Actinomycetota > Actinomycetes > Actinomycetales > Micrococcaceae > Arthrobacter. Next base: position 186,286 of record NZ_JAGGPL010000018.1, on the reverse strand, counting down.
TTCCGAATGGGCAAAGCCCGATGGCCCCATTCCCCGGGACGGTTCAGTCACCAAACTTAAGACAGCCTTGCGCGTCTGGCGAGCCCTGAAACTTCACCACGACGAGCATATTGCACGGTCCTGGTTCATCGGTCTCAACCCTCTCCTCGATGAAACCACGCCTGTGGAGGCCTTCAACAAGGGCATGAACAGAGAAGTAATCGAGGCGGCGAGAGCGTTCCTGGACGCCAACGTTCATTCATGACCCTGTACTTGCTGCGCGAGCGGAAGCCATCTTTCGGTGGTTCAGAGCATGTGGACCGCGCGCTGGCGCTGGTCGTCGAGGAGCTGCAGGACCTGACCTAGGTACAGATACGTCACGCCGACGCCGAAGACGGGGTCGCGCACACCGTGGCTACTTCCTCAGGGGCCAGCCGGAGACTGCGTGGCCGGCCCGGGGGGGGTGCCGGCCACGCAACGGCTGCCATTGCCTCAGCAGACCGGAACGCACCGCTCGAACGGGGGAACTCACGATGCGCCGCCCCGGCACCCGGCGCAGTCCGAAATCACACCCCCAGATGTGTATATAGACCGGCACCGGAAAACCCGGGCACAAAGTAAACCTGGAAACAGGCAAATCGTGACGCGACACTCCCTCACGGGGAACGGCCATGATAAAACTGGCGGGGCAGCTGCCATCCAAAGGCAGACGATAGCCACAGTCGATTTAGCCGGTAACTTCCCGACATTGCCACCGCAGGCAGACCCGCCGTCAGCGGCTCGGGCTAGGCTCGAGAACATTGTCCTGAGACTCTTTGTCTTCGACCCTAGCCGCCGATGACCTCTTTAAAGAACTCATCAGCCGCCGCCCTGGCGACACTGTGAGTGGTTACAGAGTCCGCATCTCATCGTGGGCTTGCCTGAGCCGGGCCAGGGCCCGGGTGCAGTCGCTGCACCCGGGCAGGTGCTGGTTCAGTTTCGCCTGTTCCCCGGCCGATGATGCCCCCACGGCCACACGGGCCAGGAGTCTGGCGAAGCGCTGACATTCTCGCTTCTGTTCCGTTTCGGCGTAGGCGGTGAGGTACGCCACCCGCAGCCCCCGCCGGGCTCTTCGTGCCAGGGCCGAAACTGCGTTGGGTTCAATTCCCAGGACCGGTGCAGCTTCCCTGGGGCGAAGGCCCTGGATGTCAAGGAGCCGCAGGACCTCCTGCCAGCGCGCAGGCAGGGACGCGAAAGCACACGCCGCGAGACCGCACTCCGCCGCCTCCTCAACACGGGCAAGGCCCGGATCCTCGCAAACGGCTTCGGGAATACTGGCCACGGGCTGTTCCTTGCTGGTGCGGTTCCAGTGATCGGCCGCGCTGGTACGGATCACCCGGTACAGGTAAGGACGGAACGGACCAACCGGGCCCTTGCCCTCCTTGAGCGCGGAAAGGATTTTCACGAAAGAGTGGGACACCAAGTCTTCCGCGTCAGCGTGATGCCGTACCAGGCTGCACGCGAAGGCAACACCTGCGTCCCAATGCAATTCATACAGCCCGCAGAGTCCACCGGTACCGCCGCCGGGGTCTTCGGGCATCAAAGGCTCGCCTCTATCTCGCCCGTCAAAGGATCCTCGCGGGGCGTCTCTGGCTTCCTGCACGGCCCTCCTGGGGCTTCTGCCGGTCCTGCCAGGTGACTCTGTTGCTCTGCGTCCGCTTGGCTGACAGGTCGGCTGTTTGCTTTCGGGCAGTGCGGTGATTGCGTGGCCGGACGGGATAAGGCCGGCCACGCAATGGCTGCCAATTTGCTTAGGCAGACCGCCACGCACCGCTCGAAATGGGGGGGAACTCACGGTGCGTCACCCGGCACCCCGGCACCAAGCCGAAAACACACTCCCCACTGCGTGCAAAGACCAGCACCGGAAAACCCGGGCACTAACTTCACGCCGCGACAAGAAAATCGTGACGCGCGGACACACGACCGTCCACCATGCGGAAGGGCCCCAACTCGCGGGACCCGGTTCAACAGGAATGTCTCACCGCCTATGTCGGGGGCGCTTCCGCAGTGGAATGCCGGCCCTACCGCCCGTTCCTTGTATGAAAGGCAACGCAGACCGTGTCACAACGAGAACAGACCAAAGGCAGCCAGCACCCGGGAGCTGACAAAGAGGACCCTGCGTACGGCTGGCGTCACGTTCCGCGCAGTTGGCGGTTGTTCTTATGTACTAGCCGGCCTCTTCGACGAACGGGTATCCATGCGTCTTCCCTCCATCGACCTGCGTGACTATCCCCACGGCAGTTACCTCCACAGCCAGTCATTGAACTGGATTTATGCCAATGGGCTGGACCCCTTCGCCATCCCGCACGGGAAAGTGTCGATTATCGGGAATCATCTGACCGCGCAGGTATCAGACGATGTCTGGCGCACCATCCCTATGCAGACGCCACCAGAAGATTACGGCCTCACCCGCAGGGCCTGACCTGGACTCCGGTACCCGACCGTCTGAACCGAGACCTGGGCTAGTTACAAAGCACCCGGGGCGGGCTTCGGCGGACTCCTTCTGATTGACAACTTATCAACGCCGAACAGCTGTCCCCCTCACCTGACACGTAACAGAAACCTCCGGAGACAATGAGCCCTAGAATTCCCAACCAGCCGCACAAGGCGGTCCTTGGCACCGCCGTCGGAACAACGGTCCTAATTGCGATGGGAGCCTTCATCCTTTCGTTCGCGGCACTGACGGACCTGGCCGGGCGGTCCGGCATCGAAGCGCATCTCGCCTGGATCTGGCCCATCATCGTGGACGGCATGATCGTCGCGGCAACAGTGGCAATCGTTGCCCTTAACGGACACAGCCGCCGCGCGATGATCTACCCGTGGACACTCCTGTTCTTCGGCGCCATCGTCTCCACTGCCGCCAACTCGGTCCACGCCATCCTTACCGTGGACGATCTGCGCTCCGGCATCCCGCCTGTGGTGTCCGCACTGGTAGCCGCGATGCCCCCGGTAGTGCTGCTGGCGATCACGCACCTGACCGTTCACATGTACCAGAAGCGGGCCGAAGTAGCCCAGCTTCACGAAGACCTTGCCGCCCTTGAGGAGGCCTACCACGCTCCGGAGCCCGGCGAGAACCCTCCGCGGCACTCCCCTCACATCGCCACCCCGGCAGCACCCGAAATTGTCTCACCGCCAGTAAGCCCGACGGCGGCCACCGCGGCTCCCATGAAGACTGCGCCCACCACTGCAGAAGGAAAAACACAAGCCAGCACCAAGACTCCGGACGACGGGCCGGCGCCCCTATACGAGGAGACTGTCCAGGCACTTACCCCCGGCCCAGCCACCGATGGCGATACCCGCGTGCGCGAGCCTGCCAACGCATAGCTCTGAAGCGTGCAGTTCCAAGCTGCCCCTCGGACGGGGGGATCAAATACTAAAATCAACGAAGGATTCCTCATGAGCCATCCACCGCAGCCACAGCCGAACTCCTCCCAGCCCCCAGTCATGTACCCGCAGCCCTACCACCCGGGCCCCGGCCGGATCATGGCGCCGCCGCAGCCAAAAGGCCTCTCCATCGCTTCCATGGTCCTGGGGATCTGCAGCATTTTCCTCGGATGGACCTTCATTGCCCCCATCGTCGGATTCGTCCTGGGCATCATCGGACTCCAGCGCGAACCCGCCGCCAAGGGAATGGCCGTCACAGGCGTGATACTCAACGGCCTCATGCTGCTCGGCTGGGCACTCCTGTTCCTTTTCGGCCTCAGCATGCTCGGCCTCGCAGCCAGTACCACCGCGGTCCACGCCTAAACCCGGATACACCGATGACACTTAGTGCAGTCGAAGGGACTACCCCACGAGGTAGTCCCTTCTGCTTTAGCCCGCCTGAGCGAAGAAACATTGACGAGCGTCTAGTCCGTCTGGACGTCGCCGCAGTTCAGGTCTGTTAACCGTACAAACTGAGCACACGCGAAACAGAAATGGTTCCTGGCGGGTGTTCAGCGGTTAAACATCTGTAAATCCGGTTGCGCCTCAGGGCTTCACTGCTCCCACGGCGACGCCGTTGCCGCGGGGAGTATTAGTCAGCCAGCCGATGTCCCGGAGGGTCTTATAGTCGGACGCCTCACCGTCAGGCCATTGCTTACGCACCCGTGAGAGGGCCTCTGTCACTGCGCAATTCCACGGGAGGAACTGCTCTCCGTCGACGTCGCCGATGGTGACGAGTCCTTCGCCGAGAAGATTAGCAAGGTAGGGCAGGACGTGATGGTGTCCGGTCACCGGAGGGACCGGTCCGGCCCGTTGGATGAGGTAGCTGAGCATACCCAGACTCATATAGTCGTCCTGGTTCTCAGCCAGCACGAGGCTGATCAGCACCGGCTCAGGCACGAAGGCCGCACCTTCGGGGATGGGCGTGTTCAACTGCTGGTAGACACCCCCGTCTCTATCCACGTTCGGGGGGCTGCAGGTCCACGAATATCCGACTTTGCGCATTGGCTCTCCTGTTCCGGCTGTAAACCCGCCTCCGACCCGTCCCCGCCCCGAATCCGCACGCGGCGTTGGGCGGTATCAGGCCGGTCCTGTCCCTGGGTAACTGCCCGAGGCTGAAATCATGACGTTGAAAGCGCTCCGGTCTGCTGATGATCGCGTTCCAGCTGCCACAGGCACGGATACTGACTATGTTCTGCGGCCGGCACCTTATGCAGGGCTCCGAGTCGCGGCCTCGGAGGCTGCGGCTTGTTTTGATTCCTCTTCGGTGACGGGAGGGGTCAGCCAAAGGTAGTGGTTTTTGGTATGCCTGCTGGTATTTGCAGAGTAGGTTCCCCGATATCTTTGGGGGCCCCTCTCGGCAGCAAGCCCGAGTCCTTCCCGATACAAGGCAGCCTCAATTTCTGTCACCGCACGCGTACCGAGCCCGAAGATTTCATGGACCAAATCATCACGCGAGCGTGTGATCAGTTGCCCCACGGTTCGTATGCCGTGCCGCAGCAAGGCGTTGCGGCCCCGCGTTGAGAGCCCAAGGTCCATGAGCGGCCGGGCACGGCCTATTTCCAGCCGCCGGGCACTTGAGTCATCCATAGCCACATAGTCCTCGTCCGGCATGACCGGTTTTTCACCGCGCTGAAGATGTTCATCATTCATGAACTCTTGACGGCACCGGCCCCAATTCATGACGGAGGAATGCGGAAGCCGGACACCCAAGCACGGACTCCTTGTTGGACACGAGACTGTTTCAGAGTCCGACGTGCGATCCCAGGACGGCCCGAGACCCTAATCTGGGCTTACGGTGATGAGCCGCGGGTTTGGGGCCCTGCTGGGACGGACGGCACGTCGTCGCCCGGTCGTGATTAATCGGCTCATTTCTCGATAACTCCCTAGCGAACGGAAGTCAATGACCACGAATTGTCGCCGCCCCAATCATCCAGCAGTGCGGTTTCACGCAGATCCTTCATCACGGGCGCCTCCCTTGCCGTACCCCTTGTAGCCGCCGGTGCGGCCGGCGCCTCCTGGGCCAGTCCCAGCCCCACTCCGCTCGCCACAGTGACCCTGGGACCCTCCACATATGCGCATCCCGGGCTGGTCCACACCCTGGCTGACGTCGAGGTGACATCGTTGAACGTCGCTGGCAGCGCGCAGCCCTGGTTGGGTGGCTGGAATCGGCTCGTTGCCAATGGCCGCTCGAATTCCGGATGGCAGCCACGACCGGTAGAGACAGTCATCCGCGGCGGCGACGGCCAAAACTACGGCCCGTTGTTCACCGACATCCACGCCGCATACCAAAACGCCCTGCGGTGGCGGATCTCAGGCGAGGCAGCCCACGGGGCAGCTGCCGTGCGGATCCTCAACGCCTGGTCCGGGATGTTGACCACAGTCACCGGCAACGCCGACCGCTTCCTCGCCGCAGGCATCTACGGCTACCAGTTCGCGAACGCGGCGGAGCTGGTGCGGGATCACCCAGACTTCGAGTTCGAGCGATTCCGCGGCATGCTTCTGAACGTCTTCCACCCGATGAACGAGCACTTCCTCACCAACCACAACGGTGCCGTCATCACCAATTACTGGGCCAACTGGGACCTGTGCAACATGGCATCCATCATCGCCATCGGCATCTTCGCGGACCGCGACGACCTGGTGGACCGCGCCGTCACCTACTTCCAAAGCGGTGCAGGCAACGGTTCACTGCCGCATGCCGTGCCGTTCGTTTACGAGGACGAGGGCTTGGCCCAATGGCAGGAGAGCGGCCGCGACCAGGCGCACAGCATGATGGGCATCGGGCTGATGGGTGCCTTCTGCGAAATGGCCTGGAACCAGGGCATCGACTGCTACGGACACGACAACAACCGCTTCCTCAAGGCCGCCGAATACGTCGCCAAGTACAACCTCGGCAACGACGTGCCCTTCACCCCGTACACGTGGCAGTCCGGCCCCTGGACCACCGCCTCCCACGCCGGCTGGCACACCCAGACCGTTCCCAGTGAGGGCGCCCGGGGTCAGGGCCGCCCTGTCTGGGATCAGGTTCTGGGACACTACTCCGGCCGCAAGGGGCTGGACACTCCTTGGGTCAGCCAGATCGCTGCCACCCTGCGGCCCGACGGCGGCGGCGGAGACTACGGCCCCAACTCCGGCGGATATGACGCCCTGGGATTCGGCACCCTCATGCAGTACCCGGCACAGACCGGCAGGCGCGTCTCCCGCCTGCAAAGCTTCAATTTCCCGGACCGCTACGTCCGACACACGGGTTCGACAGTCCGCCTCGATCCCTCTACCTCGCCGGTCAAGGACTCCCAGTTCCGGGTCGTCCCGGGGCTGGCCAGCCAGGCCGACGGCCGCATCTCGTTCGAGTCAGTGGACATGCCCGGCTACTTCCTGCGGCACTGGAACTACACATTCAGTCTCGTGCAGAATGATGACTCCGCGGTGTTCAAGGCCGACGCCACATTCCTTCCTGTCACGGGGCTGGGCCACAGCAACCTCACATCATTCCGGTCCCACAACTATCCGGACCGGTATATCAGGCACAGCAACTACGGACTCAAGCTGACGACAATCGCGAGTGACCTTGACCGCGCCGACGCCACTTACCGGATGGTCGACTGAACCGCTGCTGGTGGGACACTCCGCCACGGTCGCAGCTTCAGGCTTTCGGTCTGCAACGGGATCCGCCCCCGGGACGTCTACCCGATGGAACGGGTGAGTCTGCTGTGCCCCGGTAACCACTAGCGCAGCGCTGTGCCGCCGAAGCCGGACGCGTTCACCATGCCGCCTGGACGGCGCCGTCGGGAAGCGCACGGCGCACAGTCCCGGTAATGATGTTGAGGCCCACCTCCGGATCCAGGCTGCCTACGTTGTACGTGCCCGGCAGGTCCCCGGTCCGGGAGCGCCTCCAGCCCTTCCCAGCAGAAATGTGCCATGTCGCTGTAGCCGGTTTCGACGGCGGTTCTGTGGGCGGACAGGAGCTGGGCAGCATCACGTGCGAGCGGGGCTGCGGTGCGGGCCGCTGCGATGCTTGCCCTTACGCAGTTTGCCAGTGATGTTCCAGGGCCGATCTCAAAGAAGATCTGTCGTGCGTTCAGCTCACGTCGCTGACGCCATAATCAGCGGAGCTGAAAGCACCGCCCACAGCTAGCAGGACAGAACGGTTCTGATGGCAAGCTCGCCCGTGGAACGCAACGAAGTGACGCCACCCCACCTGAAAAGCGGGCGTGGAATTCCAGGTGTCAGTCGGCGTCCGTCCCGGGCCGGGGAGGGGTTGCGCTTTGCAGCTCGAATGCGGCACGCAGACCTGCCCTGGCGCGGATGAGCAACGCTGATACCGCGTTGGCTTCGATACCCAGCATCGGTGCAATGGTTCGTGGCTTCTCACCCATGACTTCGGTGTACCAGAGCACTGTCCGCCACCGCTCCGGCAGGGAACGCATGGCAGCGGCGACGTGCTCATGCTCGAACACGGACAGGACCCTTTCCAGCCCCTGGTCATCCTCTTGGCCCTTGTGCAGATCCTCATCCGGTGCGGGCTGCTCACGCCCGCGCCTGTTCCAGAATGTCGACACTACTGACCGGAGTGCCGTGTTCAGATATGGGCCGAACATATCAGTGGGCCCGTATCCGTTCCTGATCGCTCGGACAGCCTTCGCAAACCCGTCATGCAGCACGTCCTCAGACTCCTGGGCCCCCGACATCAGCCCGCGTATGAACCGCAGCCCCGGCTCCCGGTACCTCTCATACAGGATGGCCATCGACTCAGGGTCACCGGACCGCACACCGGCAATCAGATCGGATTCAAGACCCAACGGCCCCTCCGGAGCCAGGATGCCATTGGACTCCCGTGCGGCCGCTTTCTCCCCACCGCCAGGGATATCAGTCGTCGGCTCGGCGCCGGCTGCGCCGCGGGCATGCCCCTCCCACGGCGAAGCGTGCTCCAGTGTTTCCAGGTGGATCCCCCCTCCGATGCCCAATAGACGGAGCGCACTTGTGGCGCCTCATTCACCTCACCTCGCGGAGGCCTGTTTTGTGACGCGAAATCACAAATGTTATGAAAACGTTCACCCATGCGTCTTTGCGTCACGATCCGCGCATCCTTCGGTTGTAAAAGGGGTGGGCTCAGGGCCGACGCATGTTCCGCCAGTACTCAAAGGACTCTGCAGTTACCAGCGGGTGCCAGAGAAGACCCCCAGGGTGCCGGCCCTGACCGCTCACTCAGCACGCACAGCTATGCCTAACCCTCCGGAACAATTGAAAAGGAAACACCCCATGGCAAAAAAGGTAGAAATCACCCTCGTCGACGACCTCGACGGCAGCACAGCAGACGAGACGATGCTGTTTGGAATCGACGGCGTGAACTACGAAATCGACCTCAGTGGAGAAAATGCCGCCAGGCTAAGGAGCGCCCTCGCCGAGTTCACGGCTGCCGGCAGGAAAACCACAACTCCGACCACTACCCTTGCCCGTCGCCAACGCCCAGGCATTACCTCACCAGCCAAGATTCGCCAGTGGGCAACGGAGAACGGCTACGTGGTGAACAGGCGGGGGCGGCTCCAGGCGGAAATAGAACTCGCCTACCACTCCAGCAACAGCTGAGCAGCAGCAGGGGGCTCTCAACACCGGTCGCCATGCACGGTCGAAGGTCATGCTGCTTCGCTCCTGTGAGGCGAAACGGTCGCAGTCGGCGCCAGGGAAGTCCATGGAAGGGCCGGGCTGTGGTGCGGCCCTGTCAGGTCCGAATGTCTCGTAATCCTCTTGGGAAGGCATGCGGGTAGTATGAAATATCAGCATGCGAAGCTTTGGGGGTGATCGCGTATGCCTGAAGGATCAGACACGAGGCTAACGGTATCTGTGAGCCTAAGGGATTTTGAGGAACTCACGCGTCAATGGGCGGGCTATCTGGCCGTAACCAGGACTGGGACAGGCCCTGTTGACCCGGTTCTTGCGCTAAGAAGCACTGGCGGGGTTCTGCGGTCCCTGGATCAACTGCTGGGCTCCCTTGACATCGAGGACAGCACTCCGCGGGGTGACCCAAGACAGTAGTGGGTCCTTGGTGGAATTCCGGCCGTCATAATGTGATTTGTTCATGTTCTTTATGACCAAAAGTCGGCAGCTTTTTCATTAGCTGGTTCTGTTAGCGCTATCAACCCTGCGTTAGGCAGGAATCGCTACCGCCCGGAGTCCGCATGTTCCATGCTTTACGCTTTGTCAGCTTCAACCCCGCATGCCCGGCATCATGTTGAAGTTCGCTCCAACTGAGCCGCTGCCAGAACACAGGGGCGAGCCCGCCGGCGGTCTGGGCCCGACCGGACTTTACGCCTTCCCGCAGGGGCACGATCTCGTCGCCGAGGCCTTGGCCGCCCTTCCCGTTCGGTGGCAGAGAGCCCTGTGGTACCTGGACGTGGAAGGACTCACGCCGCGCGAGGCCGGCACGCTTCTCGATATCGCGCCCGACGCGTTTTCGGCCCTTCGCCGGCGTGCGCAGAAGGGGTTCCGTGAGGCCTACAGTGTGCTGTATCTGCGCCACGCCCAGAACGACGGCTGCGAGTCCATGTTGGGGATGCTGGCTGGAACCGCCCCAGATATCAGCGCCGGGATTGCCCTGGATGCCAGCAAAGTAGCAGACCGGGGCACAGTGGGCGTTTCACCTTCGCACCTGCCGGACCTGCCCAGGGGCACTTGAATCCAGCCGGCAGGGTGGCCCTTGCCAGGCACGTTAAGTGGATTGTTCTTCTTCCACCGTCGAGATGACGTTTTCGACTGCCCTGATCACAGCGCCTGTGCAGCGCAGGGAGGTTACGGGGTCAAAGTCCCCGTCGCTGGATGTGGCGAGGAACGATTTCCAACATTCCTCGAGTTCACCGAGCTCGGCAGCGCCGACACGGACGGTGGCGTCCGGGGCAACTGAATCATCTGCAATTCTGAACAAAGCATTCCTCATGCCGTCTTAACCGCCGAGCGTGCAGACCGTGACGCCGTTTTCCCGAGTAAGGGGATCGGTCCCAGGATTTCCAGTGTCCGTTGGGTCCCCCCTTCGCTTGCTCCCGGGACGAATCAACCGTTGTCACCGTGTTTTGGGCAGTGCGGATCCGTCGGCTTCGGATACGCGGGGTGGTAACGCCATCGTGGGCAGCTACAGTCTGGGTAGACGTTCGTTGCCCTGGTCCATGAGGACTCCGATCCGGTCCCAACTATCGGATCAGTCACGGGCCGCTCCGGAAACATGTGCCCCTGTGGCCTCAGGCATTGGCGTTCGAGCCAGTGCGGTCCACGATGCTCCCGGAGACAGCGACTTCCCGCACTGCCCAGATACCGGCGATGGCGTCATCCTCATGGATGTAAGCCTCCGAGGTGAGCATCACCGAACCATCCACTGCGACCATTCGGAACCGGTGACGGCCCTCTTGATCCAGATACAGTTCAAAGCCAGCGGTCATCTCGCTCTCCTAACCTACGCGGCGCCTTCATGCCCCGACTCAAACAAAACCGTCACCTTTAGTACCGCCCACGCCGCAAATCGTGACGCATCAGATCCGGAGGGTCGGTTTCCGAAGACCTCTTTTGTCCCAATTGGCGCAATTGACCAGGCCGGTATGCTGGGGCCGATCAGTACATTCGGGACGTTCGGCTTCCACCGCCCGCACCGACGTCAAAGATGTCAATCCAGGAGTCACCAACAGGAACTGGAGAGTGCACCCCATGTCACATGTGCGACGCTTCGACCACGTCGGCATCACCGTTGCTGACATCGACAGAGCAACGGCTTTCTTCGTTGGGTTGGGTCTTGAGGTCGAGGGCCGGACGTTCATGGAGGGCGAGTTCGTGGACACCGTCATCGGCATACCCGGCTCCCGCAGCGAGATCGTCATGCTGCGGCCGCCGGATGGAGGTGCCGGCCTGGAGCTGTCAAGCTTCACCCAGCCTGACCACGAGCCCGGGTCTCCGTCCGCGATGTCCACCGAATTGGGACTGCGCAACGTGGCGTTCGAGGTGGACGACCTTCAATTGGCCCTCGAGCGGGTGGCAACGGATGGCTACGGCCTGGTGGGCGGCGTCGGCCAATACGAGGACATCTGGCGCATGGCGTACGTTCGGGGACCGGAAGGAATCATCGTGTCCCTGGCCGAGCGGATCGGATAGCGCCACCCCTGCCAGGTCTGACCAGAATAGGAAAAGGCCTCCAGAGGTGCTTAATTAGCCGCGATGCCCTTCGGCTGCGGACCCTGCGACCTGCCGGCGTGTGCGTGTCCGGCCCCTGCTACGGAACGGGGCCGGACACGCTGTCCGCTGCTGGGTCGCGGACCGGTGTGCCCTCCCAAGGGACGAGTCCGTTGGGGGCGGTGCACGTGTGTCTGTGACGTCACTCCGGCGGCATCTCAGAGTTCCACATCAGCACCCCGCCAGGAATCGCAGACACCCATATAACCCACATCCGCTCGAATCGTGACGCAGGCAGGGGCAGCCGGCCGCCCCTGCCTGCTTCCATGTGGTTACATGTCGCACATCACGTTGCTATGACAGGACTCTTGACGCGCAGGGCGAGACGGGCCTGCTGTTGCTCGTCAGCGTATTGTTAGCGCGCAATGGCAGCTGGTACCGGCATGATCATCCGTTCCCGACGATCGCCCTCCGGATACTAAGGGCGAGGGATCCCCACAGTGCGGTCGGCCGGGCAACCGGCCGGCCGCACGCCTTTGCCAGCGGTTACACCTCCCGGCGCAACACCTTAACTTCCCAGGGTCGAAGACCCAAACCTTCATCGGGAGGGTAGTTCCCCAAAACCGGGACCGCCTCCGACCAGGCAGAAATCCCGACGTCGGCCGTCTGGGCCGTTCCCGAAAAGTTGCCTAGCACCAGCATCTCGGCGTCCGGCAGCGAGCGCCGGAAGGCGTAGACGTGCTCGTCGTCGGGCAGCAGCATCGTGAAATCCCCGTAAGCCACCACCGGGTCAGTGTGGCGCAGCGCTATGACCCGGCGGTAGAAGTTGTAGACGGATTCCGGATCATCCACCTGCGCTGCGGCGTTGATGGTGTTTGCGTTGGGGTTCACGGCGATCCACGGCGCGCCCGTGGTGAAGCCGCCGTGTCTGGTGGCGTCCCACTGCACAGGGGTGCGGGCATTGTCCCGGTTGAGCGGCGCGAGGGCAGCCAGAACTTCAGCGTCGGTGTGGCCAAGATGGGTGGTGGCTTCCCGGTGGTGGTTGAGGACCTCGATGTCCCGGTAGTCGCTGATGGCGCCGAAGGCCATGTTGGTCATGCCCAGCTCTTCACCCTGGTAGACGTACGGTGTGCCGCGGTGCAGGTGGAGTACGGCGGCGAGCATTTTGGCTGACAGTTCACGGTACCCGCCGTCGTCGCCGAAGCGGGAAACAGCCCGGGCCTGGTCGTGGTTGCCCCAGTAGAGGCTGTTCCAGCCCCGTTCCCCCAGGGCATCCTGCCAGCGGCCCAGCGATTTCTTGAGGTCGGTCAGCAGGAGCTTCTTGGGCCGCCACTTGTTGCCGCCCTCTTGGTCCAGGGCCACGTGCTCGAACTGGAACACCATGTCCACTTCTTCGCGTTCCGGATCTGTGAACAACAGGGCGTCCTCCACAGTGACGCCGGGCATTTCCCCCACGGTGAGCAGGTCCTTGTCCCTGCCCGCGAAGACCTCCTGGTGCATTTCTTGGAGGAACTCGTGGATCCGTGGACCGGAAATGTAGTGCGGGCCGCCGTCGCCGTACAGCATGCCGTCCGCCTTGGGCCCCTCCGGCAGGGCCGGATCCTTGGAGATGAAGTTGATGACGTCCATCCGGAAGCCGTCCACGCCGCGGTCCAGCCACCAGTTCATCATGTCGTAGACGGCGGCCCGGACTTCCGGGTTTTCCCAGTTCAGGTCCGGCTGCTTCTTTGAGAACAGGTGCAGGTAGTACTCTCCGCTCGCGGCGTCGTATTCCCACGCCGGTCCTGAGAAGGCGGAGCCCCAGTTGTTTGGCTCGGCGCCGGGCGTACCTGGTTCCGCCCCCGCCCGGGGCGGCCGCCACCAGTACCAGTCGCGTCTCGGATTGTCCCGGGAGGAGCGGGACTCCACGAACCACGGGTGTTCGTCCGAGGTGTGGTTCACCACGAGGTCCATCACCAGCTTCATGCCGCGGGCATGCAGGCCGGTGAGGAGCTCGTCGAGCGTGGCAAGGTCCCCGAACACCGGATCGATGTCCTGGTAGTCGCTGATGTCGTAGCCGTTATCATCCTGCGGTGAACGGTAGACCGGCGAGAGCCAGACGACGTCCACGCCCAGGTTGTGCAGGTAGTCCAGCCGACCGATGATCCCGCGCAGGTCGCCCACGCCGTCGCCGTCGGAATCGGCGAAACTGCGCGGGTAAATCTGGTAGACCACGGCACTCTTGAACCACTCCCGCCCGGTATGGAGGCCCGCTTCTGGCTGGGTTTCCTGGCTGGTCATCCGGTTCCTCCTGGTACTCGCACGGCATGCAGGCTCAGTGAACGCCATTCTTTCGCCGCCCGCAAGGCCTTCCGGTACCGGAATTGCCGGAATCTTGAAGAAATCCACGGGCCAAGCCTGCGGGCGCCACCACGGAATGTACGAAATGAAAACAAGCCTCCGGGCTTCCGGCGTCGCCCTGGCTTACACCGGCCTCGGTGCCGGCACAGGCCTTCTGGCCGCCGTCGGCGTCACCCTGATAGGTGTGGCCCTGCCGGCCCTCGTCCAACGGGACGGCAAGGTCCGCCCCTGACAATCACCCACAGCCGTCGAGCCGCGGCTAGACTGGACAGATGCCGAATGTTGGGGGGGCCGGTGTCTAGAGGTATCTGCCTCGTCATCGAGGATGACGAGGACATTGCCGGACTGATTTCGTTCGTCCTGTCCAAGGGCGGTTTCGAAGTGCACGTGGCCGGGACCGGGGCGGAGGGCCTCGAAGCGGCCGCCGTGCTGAATCCGGCCCTGATCACCCTGGACCTGGGACTTCCCGACATCGATGGCCTCGACGTCGCGCACGGGCTCCGGCAAATGACTGTCGCGCCGATCCTCATGCTGACTGCCCGTGCCCGGCTCAGCGACGAAATGGACGGGCTGTCCGCAGGCGCGTCCGCCTATCTGGTCAAGCCGTTCCGCCCCAGCGAATTGACGATCCTCGCCGACCGGCTCTGCCCCGCCCGGCTATAGCCGCCCGCTCAGCCCCGCACCTGCCCAACCTCAAGAATTCCTTTGGTTTGCCGCAGTACCTGCGCAGGCTTGGGCACTATGGGTCAAAGACCCTATTTGTTACGCGTTGGCCTCTGGTACTCATTGTCTGGGGAGTATTTTCTGCCCACCCTGCGGACCGGCTGAACCCTGGAGCAGGGCGGCCATTTCACGATGCTGGGGAGTTTTTGTGGGTAAGAATCGTAGTTTGCAGTTTGCCGTGGCAGGTCTTGTCCTGTCACTGGCCGTGTTGTTCGGCATCGCCGTTCCCGCAGAGGCAGCCAGCCACCCCGGGATCACGTTGAGTGCTTCAGCGGGTCCGGCCGGTTCGTCCGTCACCGTGAACGGCACGGGCTTCGCCCGCAAGGTCTCCGGGACGCTGGCGGCCGGATCGTCCAGCGTTCCGTTCTCCGCCAAAGCCAATGGATCCTTCACCGCCGCAGTGACGATCCCCCTCACCGCTGAGGCGACGGTTATCGTTACGGCCGAAGGAGGACCGGACTCGGCGTCCGCGCCCTACACCGTCACTTACAGCCCCGCCTCGATCAGCACCGGTCCAGGGGTCGCTACCGCCCCGATCATGATGGCGGCCCGGGCAAAGCCGGCACCGGTAACGGCCACCCCGCCGGTCAGCTCCGCCCGGCTGCGCTTCGGTGTTTCGACGCCGGGCGGCCCGCTGGCCGCCAGCGAACTGGACGCCGTATCCACACTCGTCAACGAGAGCCCGTCCGTCGTGATGTGGTACTCCGACTTCGCCCAGCCGGCCCCCATCACTGAGCTGAACGCTGTCAACGCACGCGGCGCCACGAGCCTGGTCACCTGGGAGCCGTGGCTCTGGACCGGGAACGGTGCCGACCAGCCGGCCTACGCCCTGGACCGCATCACCGCCGGAGACTTCGATACGTACATCAAGCAGTGGGGCACCGCCCTGGCCTCCTGGGGCAAGCCCGTCATGCTCAGGTTCGGCCACGAAATGAACGGCAACTGGTACCCCTGGGCCGAGTCCGCCAACGGCAACCAGGCCGGGGACTACGCCGCCGCGTGGCGGCACGTGCACGACGTCGTGGCCGCCACCGGGGCTACCAACGTGCAGTGGGTCTGGAGCCCCAATGTTCCCTACTGGGGTTCAACACCCCTCGCCGGCCTTTACCCCGGAGCCGGCTATGTCGACGTCGTTGCCCTGGACGGCTACAACTGGGGAACCGCCGCATCATGGAGCTCCTGGACATCGCCGTCGGCCCTGCTCGATGAAGGCCTGACAGCGCTTCGCAGCCTGGCACCCGGCAAGCCGATCATCATCGCCGAGACCGCCTCAGCAGAAGCCGGGGGCTCCAAGGCGAACTGGAACACCGCCCTCGTGTCCTATCTTGCCGCGCAGACAGACATCACGGCGTTCGTCTGGTTCAACCACAACAAGGAAGTCGACTGGCGGATCAACAGCTCCACCACCTCAACAAGCGCCCTCACCGCTGCACTGGCCGCCAGACGGTCATAACCCGGGCCGGGAGTGGAGGGCTGTGTTCGGCACCGCCCTGGTGGCCGTGGAGAGGCCTACTTCGCACGCCGCCGGAGCGCCTGCTGCTGCAGATGGTCCAGCCGACCGCGAAGTTGATCGCCGAAAATTTCCCGCAAGATGACCCGGTTTTCGACCGTTGTCGCCCGGACGGTCACGCACCCGGCGTCACCTGACTGGGTCGCAGCGACCCGGGCAAGGTTCCATGCTGTCTGCACCAGCTGGGGGTCCTGCCGGAATTTACTTGGCACCGTGAAGTCATCGAACACATCGGCAACGTCGACGACATTCGGGTTCATGGCTACTCCTGGGACTAGTGCTAAACCGGACAATCCGATCGTCTCCATCCCAGTAGGGGACCATCAGTCACACCAGATTACGATGCCCCACATTCCACAATCTACTGATCCGGGCATATTCGAGTAGTCCCTGTGGCTTAGGTATCGGGCCTGCTCAAACCACGTACCGACTACTCGTGTCCGACCCGCGGAGCCTTTTCCTTATGGCTTCACCTACCCAGTTGACATCAGGGACCCCGGATCTTTCCTGGCAATGACTTCGCTGGAGGCATTCCGGACGCGGCGCCAAAAGAGTAAAGTGATCGGCACCCCTCGTGTCCCAGGACACTTGGGACCGGACCGGCATCAAGCGAATGCGTGAACCCGTGATTACAGTCCCGCGAAGACATGCGCACGACCTCTGGCAATCAGCCCCGGCGCCGCCGCCGTCAGTGCCTGGCTGCCGTCAATGCGGCACTGATGCCTACCTGGAAATCACGGGTTATGTGCCTGCCTCCTATGCCCTGGACAGGGAAAGCCTGCTGCCACCCGTGGTCAGCTATACCTGCGGGCACTGCGGCAATCACTACGCCCACAGGGCCCCGGAGGACTGGGCGCCTCCAGGCTGGCAGTGGTACGCCTGAAGTCGTCACCGGGTACGGATGCCCGCCTTTTCCGCGCCGGTGGGCACGGGCGCCAGCGGGGTGCCGGCCATCGATGTGATCAGGGCAGACATGGCTTCGACGGCGTCATTATTGGGGAGCCCGTTGTCGTGGCAAAGCGACCGCCACGTCCAGAAGGAAACAGCATGGCCGACGACGGCGTGCAGTCTGTCGGTCCTGGCCGGCTCGGGGAACGGTTCGACCAGAACGCTGCGGAAATAAGTGTCGCGGGCTTCGAGGTTCTTGCGGTGTTCTGCCGGCAACACGTCCCAGTCCCCATAGATCCGTGTCAGCATGGCCTCCCCCTCGCGGTAGAAACGATAAAGGTCAGATAATCCGGCGTTCAGGCGTTCCAAGGCATCTGAATGCCGCGCCCACGCGGCAGGGTCCGGCAGCTGCTGCTGGGAGAGCCAGTGCGAGGAGCAGGCGGAGAACAGTGCTGCGTCGTCGGGAAAGTGCCGGTAGACCGTCAAACGGGTGACACCCGCCTGCTCGGCGACGCCGGCTATTGTCGTGCGGGCCGGGCCAACGGAACCGTGCAGAGCCACAGCTGCATTCACGATGCGCTGCCGAGTGCTGTTCATCTGCTCGCCGCGTTTGCCCATCTCGTAGCGGCGGCTATTGGATGAGCGGCTGTGTTCACTCAAAGTATTGACACCGGTCCTTCGCGGTTGGACAATTTCGATATACACCAGTGTATATCGAAATTGGGAAGGATGGCGTCTCATGGACAGTGAAGAGGCCCCGCGGCTGACAGTCGTGCCACCGGGGCAGGGGAGGGAAGGCCGCCTGGGAAGTATCGGGGTTGTCTTCAAACTCTTCGGCGAGCACACCAACGAACAGATCTCGATTGTGGAGCACCCGTTCCCCGTCGGGGCCCTGGTTCCCCCGCACACGCATACCCGCGAGGACGAGTACTCGATCGTCATTGAAGGCGAGATCGGATTCAGGTCCGGCGAACGCGAGGCGGTGCTCGGCGCCGGCGGCTACATCACGAAACCGCGGGGGGAACTGCACACGATGTGGAACGCCGGGAAAGTCCCCGCGCGGATGATTGAAGTGATCAGCCCTGCCGGGTTTGAGCATTTCTTCTGGGGATTGGCTGACCACTTTGAAGCGGGACCGCCCGATCCTGAGGTCATCGGCAGACTGGCCGCCGAATACGGGCTTCAGTTCGGCGAGCCGCCCTGGCTGCCGGACCTCATCGCCCGGTACGGCCTGACACCTCCGAGGGGCTGACAGGACAGGGTCATGGGCATCGCGACTTCCTTCGAGCGGCCGAGGTCCCGTCACGGGGACGCAGCTCGGAATCCGGTGACTCCAGTAGCGGGCATGGTCGGCTCCATCCTCGTGCTGCACCTAGTCGGTTGGGGCGTTCTGGCGTTCAGCGTTGTTCCCCAGAACCTGCACATCAGCTCAACACAGGTCTTCGGCATGGGGATTGGGGCGGGTGCGTACCTGCTGGGTGTGAGGCACGCGTTCGACGTCGACCACATTGCCGCCATTGACTGCACCACCCGTAAGCTCATCGGCGAAGGTCTCAGGCCGCTATCGGTCGGCTTCTGGTTCTCGCTCGGCCACTCCAGCGTCGTCTTCGGACTGTGCGCGCTGCTGGCGGCCGGAGCACACTACCTGGGAAGCATGGTCGGTGAGAACGCCTCGCCGTTGCGGGAAGCCCTGGGATTAGCAGGCACCGCCATCTCAGGAGTATTCCTCTGCATCCTGGCCGTCCTTAATGTGGCCCTCCTGGTCCGCGCCGCGAAAGAATTCCGGAGGATCCGGGATAGCCAACAGACGGACCCCACGGGCGGACCCGCGACCGGCATGATGGCCCGCATCCTGCAGCCTGTGATGCGGAGCATTACGCGGCCCTGGCAGATGTATCTGGTCGGGCTGCTTTTCGGTCTCGGGTTCGATACCGCCACGGAAGTCACTCTGCTGGTCGTTGCCGGAAGCGCGGCAGCAATTGCGCTTCCCTGGTACGCGGTCCTCATCCTGCCCATCCTCTTCGCTGCCGGGATGAGCCTGCCCGACACCTTAGACGGGTGGATCATGAATGTCGCATACGGCCGGACGTTCTCACGACCGGACCGAAGGCTGCGGTACAACATCGCGCTCACGGGCTTCTCTGCAGCCGTCGCCCTGGGCATCGGGACAGCCGAACTGACGTCCTTGATCAATGCGTACGCCGGCACCGACGGGCGTGGGGCCACGATCGGGAGCATTGGCCCGACCGGACTGGGCTACGCACTGGTTGGCCTGTTCGTACTAGCCTGGCTTATGGCCGTCTGCACCGGTACCGACGAACTCGAAGCACACACTGAACAGGCGCTCTCCCTCCCAAAGAACCACCGGTAGCATTATTTTGCTAAGTATGCTTATGATTGTTTCGACGGGCCGGATCGAACGGCCGCCAACCAGAGGAGGAACACCATGGGACTCGGCGACAAAATCGAAAACGCTGCAGAAAAGGCCGGCGGTAAGGGCAAGGAAGCCACCGGAGAGGCCACGGGCGATGACCGCCTGAAGGCGGAAGGCCAGGCCGATCAGACCAAGGGCGACCTGAAGCAGGCCGGCGAGAAGGTCAAGGACGCTTTCAAGAAGGACTGACCTGATCACCAACAGAGGGTGCATCTCCACGGAGGTGCACCCTCTCTGTTGTGCCGGGCCTGTTGTGCCGGGCATGTTGTGCCGGGCCTGCTCCAACTACCCGGACCACGCCCGTGGAGCAACATTGCGGGGAGCAGGCCCCGTCAATACCGGCTATTTTTCGTCCGGACCCAGATCCGGCGCCGGCACGAAGTGAACAGCTCGCGTGGTGCTGCCGTGCAGCTCCAGGATGGCCAACTCATTGGTTCCCGGCCTCAGCAGCGGGCCCGGAACATAAAGGGTCCTCTGCGGACCCCGGCTCCAGTACCTGCCAAGGTTGAAGCCGTTAACGAATGCATTGCCCTTGGTCCAGCCGTCCAGCCGGAGGTAGCGGTCCCCCGGGCCCTCGGCCTCAAAGTCGGCGAAAGAAACAGAAGGACCGGCCACGCCGCCCTCGCCGTGAATCGGACTGCTCGCCGTCCGCAGCGCGCCCAGGTCGCCGAAATCCAAAGGACGGATATCCCACTGAAGGATTTCCGCGCCATTGAGCTTTACCGGGGCCATCAGGCCCTTAAACTCGCCGATCCGCTTGCCGTAGTTGACCCGCCCTTGGTCTTCGACCAGGACCTCGAGGCGACCAGCGGAAGGCACGGCAATGGCCCGCTCCCCCAGCTCCCGGCTGAGCACGCCCACCGGACGGCCGTCCAGGAAGAACTGTGCGCGGTCACGCACCTCACCCACAGTCAGGACGCCACGCTCTGACAATTCGGTCGAGTAGAGGGTGAAGCCGCGGTAGTGCCCCGCGTCTTCGGTGGTGGGAGCAGATCCCTCCACCCGGCTAGCCTCGCCCAGCAGGAAGAGCGAATCCAGCAGGGGTGTCGCGCTGGTTACCGTCACGGTTGCCGCTGGTGCCTCCTGGCGCCTGGCGGGCGTTTCCGCTGGCACTTCGAAGTACTTGGCGATCACATCCCGAAAGGCAAAGTATTTGTCCGTGGGGAACCCGTCCTCCGTCAGCGGTGCGTCGTAGTCGTAGGAGGTGATGGTGGGTTCGTAGATGCCTTTATCATTGGCGCCGTTGGTGAATCCGAAGTTTGTGCCGCCATGGAACATGTAGACGTTCACCGACGCCCCGGCCGCCAGCAGTGCGTCAAGTTCAGCGGCGGACGCTGCGGCATCGGTGGTGTGGTGGTGTGTCCCCCAGTTGTCGAACCAGCCGTTCCAGAACTCCGCACACATCAGTGGACCGGTGGGCTGGTGCTCGCGCAGGAACGCCAGCCGCTCCGTAGCCCGTGAACCGAATGTTCCTGTCTTGTGAAGCTCCGGAAGCGAGCCGTCCTCGATCATGGTGCCGAACGGCTGGTCACACGAGAAGAGCGGAACCTCAACCCCTGCCCGCTTCACAAGGTCCACGAGATGCTGCAGGTACGCCTTGTCCTTGCCGTAGGCGCCGTACTCGTTCTCGATCTGCAGCATGATGACGGGTCCGCCGCGGGTGACCTGCCGCTCCGCGACGCTGGGCAGCACCGCTTGGAAGAAGCTGTCGACGGCGGCAAGGTAGCCAGGCTCGCTGCTCCGGATTCCCACACTGGGATCGCTGAAGAGCCACGCAGGCAATCCCCCGTTGTCCCACTCCGCGCAGATGAAGGGGCCCGGCCGCACGATGGCCTTCATGCCTTCAGCCGCAACGAGGTCCAGGAACCGGCCCAGGTCCAGCTGGCCGTCACCGATATACGTGCCCGGGCTCGGGCAGTGTTCGTTCCAGGGGACGTACGTCTCGATGGTGTTCAGGCCCATCAGCCGGGCTTTGTGGATCCGGTCTTCCCACAGGTCGGGGTGGACCCGGAAATAGTGGATGGCACCGGACAGTATCCGGAACGGTTCACCGTCCAGCAGGAAGTCTTGCTGGCCGATCTCAAAAGATTTCACTGTGGTTTTCTCCCCCGCATAATTCACTACTTATTTCAACCATTAGAATAACTGTCTGGAAACGGGAACGGAAGAGGGCATTGCAGGATCTATTCCGCGCCGGCCGTCTGGTTTGCCGGAAGGCCGGCACGCTTTCTGGCTGCGATGCGTGCACCCGGACCCCGGCTTGGAACCCCCACCTGTTCCAGGAATCCCTCCAGCGCGAGGGTGGCCATGCCCAGCGTCACCGCATTTCCGACGACGGCAGACAGTCCCACCCGGACGGCTTCGCCCGCGCTGGGCAGCACTTCCTGGGGCAGGTACTTTTGGGCTACCTGAAGCAGCTCCGGACCGATACTCGCGGCCGTCCAGCCGAGGACGCTCACGTGGTCCGGGTTGATGAAGTTGATCAGGTTTCCGAGCGCCGCCGCGAAGTAGCGTCCGGTGACTTCGAGTAGCTCCACACAGTCCGGGTCGCCGTCGGCCAATCCCTTGGCCACATCTGAAACAAACTCACGCTGCCGGTCACTGGTGAGGAGATCGTGGCCGGCGTTGACCTCGGCCATGGTCTGCTGCAGCCCTGGCACCCCGAGGTAGGCCTCCACGCAGCCGTGGCGGCCGCAGCGGCACAGGCGGCCGCCGAAAACAAGAGTGGTATGGCCCCATTCACCGGCGGTGTTGCTGGCGCCGCGGACCAGCTCCCCGTCGATGGCCAGGCCCGCGCCCACACCCGTGCCAAGGTTGACCGTGGCCACGTTGTTCACGAGCCGGCCCGCCCCGAACCAGAGTTCGGAGATGGCGATGGCGCGCAGCGGGTTGTCCACGTCCACCGGGAGGCCGATCGCGTCGGACAGGAGCGCCTGGATATGCACTTCGTGCCAGTCCCAGTTGGGGGCGAAGACCGAGACTCCCCGCTGCGGGTCAACCTGCCCGGGAAGGCTGACGCCGGCGCGGAGGAGCCTTTCGCGGGAGATGCCGGCCGCAGCGACAGCTTCGTCGAGAACGCCGGCAACCCTGCGGACCAGGGCAGCGGGCTCGTTTTCTTCAATGGCCAGTCCGCTTTCGGCCTTGCCGATCACCCCGAGTGACAGGTCATAGATGTCGACGTGGATGTAGGTTTCCGCGATGTCGACGCCAACCAGTGCCCCGCGTTCCGGTGAGATCTTCAGACGGGTCACCGGCCGCCCTCCGCCGGAATCTTCCCGGCCGGCTTCCACCAGCACCCCCACCTCGATCAGTTCCCCCACGATGTTGGAAATGGTGGCGAAGCTCAGGCCGGTAGTGGCGGCCAGCTCCTGGCGGGTAGCCGTACGGAGCGAATAGAGCCCGCGGAGCAGGGCGAAGCGGCTTTCGTTGCGGATGTCCTTGGACGTTCTCTTCGGCATGGTCTGCTTCTACGTTCCGTCAGTGTCAGCTGTGCGCAGGTTCGCACAGCAGGGTTTCTAGCCTGCCCGCCGTCATCCCGCGGTTTTCCAGCAACAGCGTGAGCCTGGCCTGCGATTTCATCATAGGCGCGGGGAGCCAGATCACACCCGGGTTACCGCCGCTCATCGACGGATTCGCGGCATCATCGTCGCGGCCGGGCATCAGGCGGCCCAACCTGGTTCCGTCCAGCCAGGCGCTGATGGTCAGGCCCGGGCCGGAGGCCCTGAGAAAGTAGCCGCGGCCGTTCTCAAGCTCCGCCAGATCCGGGATGAGCCAGTATGCCTCCCCTGCGGGGATTTCCAGGGGAACCCGGACTGGCCCTTCCGCAGGACGTGCTGCAGTTGCAGCAGCCCTGGAGAGCGCATCGAGCTCCTCCTGGGGCAAGGCCTGGACGGCCCAGTCCCGAAGCGGAACGCCGGAGAGGAGCGTGACGGCGCCAGGCCCGTTGGACGGATCGTGCGGAAAGGTCACATCAATGTCCCAGCCTTCAGCCTCACGCGGCAGCCGCAGGTATGGGTTCTCGGGGGCAACCACGGCCGGGGCTAGATTCCCGACACACACCGAAATGGGCGACGTCAGGCCGGCAAAATGCAGATAGCTGTCCTCCTCCGGAGAAGGTGCCGAAAGAGTCTTCCGGTACCCGATGCCCACCCCGAGCCGCGAGCTGCTCCAGCCGCCGAACCCGCGGAGGGCCCTGCCGGGCTCCGCCCATTGGCCGCCGCCGTGGACATGCCAGAGACTGGAGACATCAGCAGAGCCGGTCACCGCCATGACCGCTCCCGTGCCGCGGAGGGCGCCAAGGGAAAGGGCTGGGAGCCGGGTGTCGTCGAAGTTGGAGTGGCCCCAGATCTCGACGTCGGCTGTGAGGTCACCACCGTCCCCTGCCGGGAGTCCGACGACGGCGGCCGCACCGAACGGTGTCAGGGTGTCGAGGGGGACCGGTTCCCCAGCTGCGGTCCGGAACGACAGCGACAGGATGTCCGCGGCTCCATCGACCAGGAGCTGCGTGCAACCGGCTGGCACAGCGGCCCGGTATCTGCCCCGGCCGGCGTACACGCCGAGCGCTTCCAGGGGCGGCGCTTCCGGGTGCTGGGTTGCCGGAATGCCCGCGAAGAGTCCGGCGGGTTCCGCAGAGAAACGGGAAAGCACGACGGCGGCGGCATCGGTTCCGCCTCGACGCTCCTGGTGCTCTTTCTCCGCTGCAAGGCCATTCGACTGCATCGACCACGCAAGCCGGACGCCGTCGTCGAACACGACCTCACCGGGACCTGACTGCAGCTCGGCGACCAGCAGGTTATCGCGGAAGTCCGCCTGCCCGGACCGGATGGCCAGCATCTTGTCGGAGGCAACCATCAGCACAGCGCCGGGGGTGTCGGCGAATTTCAGCTCGAGCCCGGATGGAGTACGCGTGACCGCGACCAGTTCCGCCGTCGCAAGTTCCAAAACTGCGGGCACCCCCCACTCCTCCAGCGGCAGGCCCGCCAACAACAGCGGGCACTTGCCCGGCGGCACCGTGACAGCAGCGAAGGCCCCGCCGTCGGTCTTGAGCTGAAGGATCCCGGCCTGTCCGCTGAGGTTCGGCAGACCGGCGAGGTAGCCGCCACCGGACAGGGCAAGCACGGGGCGTACCGTGGAGGTGGCGAAATCGGGCACCTGCTCCAGCGGCGCGTCCAGGTCCGGAAGGGCCGATGCCAGCCGGGCCCCCAGGGCATCGATAACCCCGGCGAGCCGGCGGCCCTCGAAGTACTCTGGGCGCCTGGCTCCGTCCGGGGACACATAGCCGCCGAAGTCGTAGCTGTGGGTCATGAAGTTTCCGGGGTCGCCCCAGTTGCCGATGGAGGGATTCAGCCAGAAGTTCCAGCCGGAACTTTGCAGGTAAGGGGCGATGAGCCGGGCGCCCGCGAGCAGCTCGCGCCGGAGCGTGAGGTGCAGCCGGTTGGTCTCGGTCACCAGCAAGGGGAGGCCACGGGCGGCCAGTTCGCGCTGGTACGCAAGTACCTCTGCCTCGATGTCCGGTGACGAATCATCCGGATAGAAATTGGCCGCGGGAACCACGCCCGGCACTCCGCCGGTTGCCCCGGACAGATCCCCTTGGCCTGCGCAGGCAATAACCGGCACGCTGATGCCGGCCCTGGAAACGGCATCAGACAGAGCCTGCATATAACCGGGCCGGTCCAGGCAATCAAAGAAGTCGAGTTCATTCTCGATCTGCAGCAGGATAATGCTGCCGCCCCCGCCGTGCTGGCGCTCCGCGAGGATCGGCAGCACCGTCCGGTACCACGCTGTTGCCTGCTCAAGGAACCGCGGTTCGTTCTGCCGGACCCTAAGCTCCGGGTCCAGTCCCAGCCAGGCCGGCAGCCCGCCGCCGTCCACCTCTGAACAGATGTACGGCCCTGGACGGGCCATGACGTGCAACCCTTCGGCGGCCGCGAGGTCCAGGAACAGCGCCACGTCACGGGGGCCTGAAAAATCATAGACTCCGGGCCGCGTTTCGTGGAAATTCCAGGGAATGTAGACATCCACGGCATGGTAGCCAGAGTCGCGGACCTGCTTCAGGCGGTCCTGCCATTGCTCCGGGGGGAGGCGGAAGTAGAACAGCGAGGAGCACAGCAGGAGCCGGGCTTCGCCGTCGATGACCAGCCTGCCGGCGTCGAGCGAAACAGAACCGCCTGAAGGGAATGCCATGGCTACTTAACACCCGCGCTTCCGGTGGAGAGGTTCATTTCGTACATGTACTTTTGGCCGAAGTAGTAAATGATGATCATCGGCAGCGAGAGGAATACGGTGCCCACCATCACCAGGTTCCACGGCGGCGTCTGCAGCTCCTGGCTGGTGCTGGTCAGCAGCTGCACGCCTAGCGCAAGGGGCATTTTGGTGTCCTCGTTGAGGTAGATCAGGGGGCCCATGAAGTCGCCCCAGGTCCAGGTGAGGGTGAAGATGGCAATGGCGATCAGCACCGGCGTCATCATGGGCAGGACGATCCTCCGGAAGATCCCGAAGTAGCCCAGCCCGTCAACCATCGCGGCCTCGTCCATTTCGAGCGGCAGCCGTGTCACGAACTGCCGGATCAGGAAGATGTTGTACGCGTTGCCGAAGAAGTTGGGGATGATCAGCGGCAGGAACGTGTTGATCCAGCCGAGCTCCTTGAACAGGATGAACTGCGGAATCATGGTGATCTGAGCGGGGATCATCATGGTGGCCAGCACGATCATGAAGGTGATGTTCTTGCCCCTGGCCCGCAGCCGGGCGAAGGCGTAGCCCACGAGGGCCGAGGAGAACACTTGCCCCACGGCCGAGAGCACCGAAATGATGACGGAGTTCAGGACGAAGTTGCCCACGGGCTGCTGCGTCTGGAAGATCCGGACGAAATTGTCCCAGCGGAATTCCGTAGGAATCAGGGAAAAGCTTCCCGTGCTGACTGTCTGGTCGCTGCTGAGCGCGATGGAGACCACAAAGACCAGGGGCGCGAAGAAAATGGAGGATGCGATCAGCAGGCCCGCATAGGTGAAGGCGGTGCTCTTGTAGACCTTGAGTTCGGCCATCAGTTCTTGACCTCAGTTTCGTAGAAGACCCATTTGCGTGACGTGACGAAGGCGACGACGGTCAGCGCCATGACGATGAGGAACAGGAGCCAGGAGATCGCCGAGGCATAGCCCATGTGGTAGTTCCTGAACGCCTCGCTGAAGAGCAGTGGAACCACCATCTGGCTGGCATTATCCGGACCGCCCTGGGTGAGGATGTACACCTGGGCAAAGACCTGGAAGGCCCCGATGATGCCCATGATGAGGTTGAAGAAAATGATAGGCGTCAGCTGCGGGAACGTGATGCTCCAGAACTGCCGAACCGACGATGCGCCGTCGATCTCGGCGGCCTCATAGAACTCCTGCGGGATGCCTTTCATGCCCGCCAGGAGCAGGACCGTGGCCCCGCCGGCCTGCCACAGCGAGAGCAGGATGATGGCGGGCTTCACCCATTCCGAGTCGAAGAGCCACGCCGGACCGTCGATTCCAAACACCGCCAGGACCCGGTTGAGGGGGCCTGCATCCGGGGCCAGGATCATCTGGAAGATCAGGGCTACGGCGACGATAGGTACCAGGTGCGGCAGGTAGACGAGGGTGCGGAAGATTTTACGTGCCCGCATCTTCTTGTTCAGCAGCGCCGCGAGCCAGAGCGCGATCGCCATGCCTAGCGGGACTGAGAAGAAGGCGAAATAGAACGTGTTCCACAGCGACTTATGGAACACTTCATCCTCAGTGAGCAGCCGGACGTAGTTGGCGACGCCCACCCAGTTGGGATCCGTGAAGGAATCCCAGTCCGTGAACGAGAGGTAAACGGAGGCAAGCATGGGCCCGAGGAGGAAGACCACAAACCCGATGATCCACGGGGAGATAAAGAGCCAGAAGAACCTGGCCTCCTTGCGCCGCATGGAGCTGGGCCTTGCCTTGAGTTTGGGCGGGATCGCCCCCTGTTTCGGCTCTGCAGCCGGAACAGGGGTTTTCTGCTGAAGGGTTGTCATGACAGGTCCCGGGCGTCCTAGGCCTTGACGATGGAGTCGAGGCGCTTCTGGAGGTCATCGGTGGTGGTCTTCGCGTCGGACTTGCCGAGCCAGAAGTCGGCCATGGCGTCCGTGATGGCCTTCTGCATTTCATTCCACTCAGGAATGAACGGCGGCTTGAAGATCGACGGCGTCGAATCCGGGAACACCTGCATGTTCACGTCACCCTTGAGCCAGGACGGCTTAAGGAAGTCCTGGCTTTTCTGCAGGTCCTGGCGTGCGGGCACATCCTGGCCCAGCTGGAGGATGGGCTGCTGGCCCTCGGCCGAGGTCATGAACTGGATGATCTTGAAGGCATCAGCCGGGTTCTTGCTGCTGCGGGATACGGCGAGGCCGGAACCGAAGGCCGAAATTGCCTTTTCCTTGCCGCGCCAGACGGGGGCGACGTCCCAGGTGATCTTGTCCTGCTTGGCCAGGCTTCCGATGTTCCAGAAACCCGTGCTGTTCATCATGACCTTGCCGGACGCAAAGGCAGCGTCGCCGCCCACGCCCGCTCCCATGTTGGCGTAGTCAACCTTGGACGGCACCACCTTGTGCTTGAAGATCAGGTCCTGGCAGAACTGCAGGGCCTCGACGACCTCGGGGGTGTTCACCGAGGGCTTGCCGCTGGAGGCATCAATGACCTGGCCGCCGTTCTGGTACGCGAAGGACATCCAGATGGGCCACCATTCTGTGCCGCCAAAGCCGAAGACGCCGTCGCCGGTCAGTTCCTTGGCAGTGGACAGAAGATCGTCCCACGTCCAATCCGCGGTGGGGGCCTTGAGGCCCTTCTTCTCGAACTCGCCTTTGTTGTAGTAGAGGATCATGGCGCCCGCGCGGTCCGGCACAGCGTACGTCTTGTCCTTGTACTTCCAGTTTTCGGCGACGGGCCCGAAGGTGGCGGACAGATCCAGCGAGGCCTTGGAGATGTAGTCGTCCAGCGGCAGGAGCTGGTTCTTGGAGCTGTACGCGTTGGCGTCTTCGGCGACCTGCATGATGTCCGGTCCCGTGCCGCCGGAGATCATGGTCTGGACCTTCTGCGCGTAATCCTTGTTGGGAATGATCTGCAGGGTGATGTTGTAGTCCGGGTACTTTGCCTTAGCAAGGTCCAGCCGTGCCTGATAGGCAGCTTTGTCGGGGTCGCCGCCCCACACGGTCATCACAAAGTCCTTGGCACCTGAGGAGGATGAGGCGCTGTTCGAACCGCCGCAGGCGGTCAGGGTAATGATGCCGACGGCGGTGGCGCCGAGTCCTGCCAGGACGTTACGGCGGGAGACGTTGGTTTCCAGAAGCTTCATTGCATTCCCTTCAAATGGCCGGCAGTCATTGCCGACGACGATTTTCACCGAAGCTGGATGCTGGACCACGGAGTTCGAACGGCCCGGCTCGCGCTTACGCTATTGCTTATTCTAAGCCTTGTCAATAGTGGCGTGTGATTCGCAGCACACCGCCAAACGAGTGAAATTTCAATCCCATAACAGCGAAATACCCGGCGTGTCGTGGCCAGCATTGGAAGGGATCACCCCGCGACAAAACGGGGTTAGAGCCTCCCGGGGACGCCAGAAGCCCCTCTCCCCGGCCGTTGGGAGTGTATGTTCCTCATATGTCTGAATCGATCGCCAACCCGGCGCCGGCGCAGCAGGCCGGCCGAAGACGCGGCCCGTCGCTTGGCGATGTCGCCCGTCATGCCGGCGTCTCCACGCAGACGGTCTCGCGGGTGGCGAACGGCCTCACGAACGTCGAGGTGACCACGCGCGATCGGGTCCTCGCATCCATGCAGGCACTCGGCTACCGGCCCAACCGCGCCGCCCGGGCCCTGCGCTCGGGCACCTTCCGCAATCTCGGCGTCGTGATGTTCACGCTCTCTTCATACGGCAACATGCGCACTCTGGACGCGATCGCCGTCTCAGCCGCGGCCGCCGGCTACTCGATCACTCTCGTTCCGGTGGAACATCCCACGCAGCAGGATGTCAGCATCGCCTTCTCGCGCCTCCTGGAGCAGGCCGTCGACGGCATCATCATCGTCATCGAGGCGCACATCGTCGACCGATCGGATGTGGAACTGCCGCCGGGGGTGTCGGTGGTCGTGATTGACTCCACCGAACGCTCAGACTACCCACAGGTCGACACCGACCAGGCCGAGGGCGCCCGGCAGGCGACAGAGCACCTGCTGGCGCTCGGCCACCGGACCGTGTGGCACATCTCCGGGCCCGCTGAGTCGTACTCCGCCGGGCGCCGCGAACAAGCATGGCGGCGGACTCTCGAAGAGGCAGGCGCAGCGGTTCCAGAGGTCCTCCACGGGGACTGGTCGACCGCCGCGGGATTCGCGCACGGCCGCGACATTGCGACCCGCCCCGAGATCACAGCGGTGTTCGCCGCCAACGATCAGATGGCTCTCGGCGTGTTGCGCGCGCTGCACGAGGCCGGCCGTCGAGTACCCGAGGATGTGAGTGTGGTCGGCTTCGACGACATGGCCGAATCGGACTCGTTCTGGCCGCCGCTCACCACTATCCACCAGGAATTCGAAGCCATCGGGCGCCGCGCGGTCGCCCTGCTGATTGCCGAGATCGAGGGCCGCCCGGAGCCGGTCCGGTCCTCCCTGATGCCCACCCGGCTGGTGGTCCGCGCCAGCAGCGCGGCGCCTCCAGCGGCGGCCGCGAACATCCTGTGACTGAGCCCGCCCCAGGCTGGGTCTCTTGACACGGCCCGCGGTGGATGGAAACATCGCTGCCACGGCTCGGGCGGCCTGCCGCGACCGCCGTGCATCCCCCAACACGATCGACGAGGATCACATGTCAGGAAAAATGTTCACGTCAACATGGCCCGCGAAGCATCGCAACCGAGTGCTCGCCGCGGCCCTGACGGCCGCCTTCGCGCTGATCGGAATCGGCGCAGGCGCATCAGCCCTCGCCGACCCGGGCGGCGGCCTGCACGGGCCCGCGACCTCTGAGTTCAAGGGTGTGAACTGGGCGGATCCACGCGACAACTACGCGAGCGACGCGGTGGTCCCCAGCGGGCTGCAGGCTACGGACAGCTACCAGCAGGTCTACGCGTTCGCCCGCCAGACGCTTAGTGGCTTCAGCCACAACCTCGGAGCGAACACCGTGCGGCTCCCGATCAATCCGGCGAGTGTCGGAACGCCGTGGTGGAATTCGTACCGCGGGGCGATAGACGCCGCTACCGACTCCGGTTTCAAGGTCATCCTCAGCTATTGGGAGGCGGACACGAGCAAGGACGGACTCGTCGACGACGTTCCGGCCTGGAACACGATGTGGAACACCGTCGTCGCCGACTATCAGCACACCCCGAACGTGTACTTCGAGCCGATGAACGAACCGCACGGCTACACCCTCGACCAGTGGGTGGGCGTCACCTCGCAGTGGATCGCCGACCACCAGCAGCTTCCGCGCAACAGGATCGTGATCAGCGGAACCGGGTACAACGACAACGTCGTCGGCGTCGGAGACGCCCCGCAGCTGAAGGGCACGCTCCTCTCCCTGCACTTCTACGGATTCTGGGGGTCCGCCACCACCGAGGCCGACTGGACCCAAAACCTCGCCGCCCGCATCGGCACATATACGAACCGCACGATCATCGACGAAGCGGGCTCCCCGATGACCATCGGGCTCAACTACGGTGCCCACAACGGCAACGTCTACACCTCGTACTTCGCCGCGGTGACGAACTTCGCTCGCCAGCACGACATGGGCATCGTTTACTGGCCGGGGCTCCGGTCAGGCGACTCGTACTCCATCGAGTCACTCCAGCCCGACGGCACCCTCACCGATAACAGCGAGTCCGGTGTCGCGCAGCTGAAGTGGGGCTACGGGTACGGCGATGTGGAGCCGGTTAACAGCCTCCCCGCTGCCCCGCCCGGGCAGAGCATCGTAGGGCTCGCTTCAGGACGCTGCGTCGACGTTCCCGGTTTCAGCACCACGCCCGGAACGGCACTCGACCTATGGGACTGCAACGGTGGAGGCAACCAGTCCTGGAACCCCAATGCCAAGGGTGAGCTAACGATCTACGGCGACCTGTGCATGCAGGCCGGGACCGACGGCGCCACGGTGTCCGCGGGTCAGCGCGTCATCATCGCCGACTGCACGGGTGCATCCGTGCAGCACTGGACCGTCAACTCCGGCGGGAGCATCACCCCTGCGGCCGCTCCCGGGCTGTGCCTGGACGCATCCGGAGCCGGAACAGGCAACGGTACGGCAGTGGACCTCTGGTACTGCAACGGAGCACCGAACCAGAGCTGGTCGCTGAAGTAGCACGGGGCTGCGATCTGTCATCGGTGCGGGCAGCGTGGTCACCCGCGCTGTCCGCACCATCTCAGATGAAGACCTGACCACGCGCGCGGCCACGAGCGTCTAGGTCGTGGCTGAAGTTGGGGTCCAGCTCCACAGCGAGCCTCCCTTCTGCATCTGTGAACAGCCGCACGCGCTCCACATCGGCCCGCACTCCTTGGCCGCCAAATCCGACCACGGCCGCATAGAGGCCATCCGTCGCCGGGCCTGACGTCCCCACCCATGGGACAACCAGCCCCCTCCCCATGGGCTGCCGCTCCTCACGCACAAGGCTCCCCGCGTCGTCGAGCGCTTCCCCCACACCCGCCAGCGGCACCACCACGCTGGTCAGGTCCGACGCCGGATCCAGCGGCCAGCCGCCGATCCTCAGGCGGGCTGGCGGGCATCCGGCCGTGCCGCGGAGCCGAACCAGGCGGATCTCCACCCCGCCTTGCGTGAATGACGTGACAGTCACATCCGGCCCCGGCGTCACGGCTCCGGGCACTCCGCTTCCGTGGTCCGGTCCCGTCGTTTCGGGGGCATCGATCCAGTTCATCGGGCCGCCCGAGGATCCCTTCAGCCCATCTCCGGACGCCGTGAGGCCATGCGTCTCAAAGCCCGTCCGGTGGGTGAGGCGGCCGGCGCTGTCCACCAGTACGACGGCGTTATCCACAGACTCGGAGGCGAGGTCGGGGAAGCTATGGGTGGAGTATCCCAGCCGCGCATAAAGCGCCGCGTCCGCAAGCCGGTCCCCCGGGCGGGCATGGTCGGTGCCGTGGTTGGTGATCCGCACGATGCCGTCCGCCTGCGTGCCGTTGACCTGCCAGCCCGGCGCCACAATAAGCCTGCGCGTATCACCGAGCTCCACCGGCAACGGCTCCTCCACCGCCGTCCACACCCGATGGCCGGCAGGCAAGGCCAACCCAAGCATTCCCTTGGCCGCCCAGTAGGGCGAGCCAGCCCCGGAGTAGGACTGCTTCATCCCACTGAATTCCCTGTGCCAGCCGATCGAAAGCAGTCCGTCCCCGTCGATGGCCCCGTTGCGGGCGAAGTAATCCAGCATCCCGGACGCGGCCCGCCGGCTGGTCCCTGGCGAGAGCCGGGTATGCCCGGAGAGCTCCCCCACCCAGAACGGCGCGGCGGCGGCGAAACGGTAGATCAGGCTGCGTCCCTGGATGAGAGGCGAGCCGTTCGCACCTACCAGGTGCACGGCGTCGTCGAGGTAGTCGGCCAGCCGGTCACCGTCCAGCGTGCCGCGGGCCAGTACACGGGGATCGCCGGGCGCCATCATCGCCCACAGCTGCGGGTACACGTGGAAGGCCCAGCCCACGTAATGGTCGTACGCGCGTTCGGGACCGTCAGCGAACCAGCCATGGCCCCGGTACAGGGAATCATGGACTGCGAGCCCGGCCTCAATGTCCTCAGCAGAAGACCTGCCGCCCACACTGGCGAGGAAGGTCTCCACCACAATCTGGAACCACACCCAGTTGATGGGCGGGTAGTCTTCCCCGATCACGGTCTCGAACCAGGCGATGAGCTGGCCCTGCACCCGTTCCGGCAGCTTGTCCCACAGCTGGTCCCGCGTGAGCGCCAGGCCCACGGCCAGTGACGCCGCTTCCACTTTGGCCTGCCCCAGTTCCCCAGGGGTGGGCCAGCGCTCCGGCGAGCGCGGGTCCGTCCCGGCATCCAGGCCCTTCGCGTACCAGTCTGCGAGCCAGCCGGTGCCGGCCGGGTCGCCCGCCATCCGGAAGGAGGCCATGAGGAAGGTGCGCGCGAAGGCTTCCAGGGAATCGCTGCGGGGGCCATAGGCGCTGTTGGCTCCGGGCAGGTGGATGTTGGCGTGGTCCGCCGTGGCGTATCGGTGGGCGGAACGCAGCAGGTAGTCGGCGTAGCCGCACCAGTGTTCCCGGGTGAGGCCGGTGTGGGGCGAAAGCTCCCGGTTTTCGGCAGGCAGGTCCAGTGGTGGAACAGTCATCAACGTGGGTCCTCTACGGTTTCGGTATCAGGTGGTGGAGGCCAGGCCGGCGTCGGCCGCGGCCCTCGGGCTGCCCAGGGAGGATTCGCGGACAATGAGGTCCGGATTCAGCTGGATCCTGTGCACCGGGCGCTTCCGGCCCTCCGCGAGCCGGGCGGTCACCAGTTGCACGGCAACCCGCCCCACGTATTGTTTGGGCGGCCGGACCGCTGAGATGGCGGGCTCGGCAAGGTAAGCCACTTCGTCGTCGTACCCCACCACGGCCATGCTGCCGGGCACGTCCACGCCGCGGTCCACGCAGTGCTGGACAAAGGCCACGGCCTGGGTATCTGAATGCACCAGCATGGCACTAGTCCCGGTGTCCCGGCACATTTCCAGGACGCGGTCAAAGTGCGCGGTTCGCTCACCGGCCGGAACCCTGGCCGAATCTTCGCTGACGGACTCTTCCTCCGGGATCCGCAGGGCTGCGATGGCCTGGCGCCAGCCGCGGACCACGTGCGAGCTGGTGGGGCTGGACGAATCGGTCAGGCAGCCGATCTTGCGGTGCCCTTCCTGCCACAAATGGCGGATGGCCATACCGGCTCCGAAGGCATGGTCCGTGGCCACCCACTCCAGCCGGTGGGCCGGGATGTCAGCAGGCGACCGCCGCTCTGCCAGGATCACCGGGATGGGCAGGGCGTTGAGCCAGCGCAGCAGTTCATGACCGGCCTCCCCCCTCATGTCCGGGGCCACGATCAGGCCGTCGATGTTCTGGGTATCGAGCAGCGCCTGGACCTGGCGCCGGTTGTCCGCAGCATCGTAGCTGGAGCCGCGGACCACGATCCGGGCCTGCTGGTCCTCCGCCTCCGCCCGGGCACCGCTGATCACCTGGGGCCAGTAGTAATCCAGAGACGGGACCACCATCCCGATCGCGTACCGGTTCGCCTGGTGCCGGGACAAGGACGCCGAGCGGTCCAGTGGGCTGGGCAGGGTGGCGCCTCCGTGCACCCGGGACACCAGGCCCGCGTCTGCCAGGATGTTGACGTCCCGGCGGATGGTCAGCTCACTGACGCCAAGCTCTGCCGCCAGGCCGCGGACGGTTACCGAACCATGAGCGCGCAGTTGTTCCATCAGCCGCTCGCGTCGTTGCAACGAAAAGAGGGATCTCGCAGCCGGTTCCGGGGACTTTTCAGGACTCATCGGTTGCCTCCACTGTCAGGGTAAACGCGCCGGCGGAGCGCATGGTCTGCGGCATCCGGAACCGGAGCCGGGTCAGTTTGCGGCCCCAGACCTCGCTGAGGAGGGGATCGTCCAGGAGCCATTCGTCCACGTGGACGACGGCGGCAGCCGGGTCCCAGCCCAGTAGGGCTCCTCGGCCGCCGGCGGCGTCGGGGATGCCCTCCGGACGGACGGTGGCCGTCCCTTCCTCGCTTAGGTCCACGGTGCCGGAAAGCACGTAGTGGATGTCGACGTCGGGCGTCCTGCCTTCCACCTCAGCAGTTCCGGCCTCGGCTCCTGGGGACGGAAGGTTCCAGCGGTCCTCGATCAGCACCCGTGACGTTCCCGGGGCGACCCCGGCCGCCGGGACGGCAGCTTTTTCCAGCGAGGCGGACCGGGTCCAGCTCGCGGCCGAGCCGAGGCCGTAGGCGCCGCCCAGCGCAAGGACCAGCCGCGGGTCCTCAGAAGTCGGAACGTGCTGCACGGCCGCAGCGAACTCCGGCCCGGTGCCCTGTTCCAGTCCGAACGGGGCGGGAACGCTGTGCCACGAGCTCTGCATAGCCCTGATTCCGTACCTGCCCGGGCCGAACGTCTGCGCAGTGTATGTGGGCTGGCCAGCGTCGGCGAGGAGCGGGACACCGTCCACGGCCACTACCACCGAACCGACGTCGCGGTGGTTGTGGTGTTCGCCGTTATGCCCGCCCTTGGCGGCCAGGACCAGGCCGACAGTACTGCCGGGGTTTTCGCGGGCCAGCATGATCTGCACGGATTCCAGGTAGCTGAAGCCTGCCAGCGGCGGCGTAACCTGCACTTCGTTGTGCGGGTCCTGAGATGGAGGTCTGTCCAGAAGCGCATGCAGGGTCCGGCCCAGCCCGCTTTCGACTGTGGGTTCAGCTGACTGGAAGGCGGTTGCGTGCCGTACGGCGTCCCGGTCCCCCAGGCGTTCGCCCCACCGCCGGACCAGGTCCCAGGGCAGACCTGTCCAGGCCAGGGCCGGACCATCTGCGACATTCAGGTACCACCGGTGGCCCAGGTGCATGCGGTGCGGGAAGGCCACGAGTTCGCGGACCACGGGGATGTCGCCGTCGAGCGTTCCCGCAGTAGCCTCCTCCAGCAGGGCGAACGCCTCGAGGGCCCGTCCGGCACCGTTCCACCAGTATGCAAAGCCCTCGTCGATTGCGCCGTCTGCCGGAAGTGAGGCAAAGAAGCGGTCCAGCCCTTCAATGGCCAGGGCCACCGTCTCTGCCTGGAGTTCGGGATCATCCACCAGGACCACGGCAGCGGCAATGACGTTCGAGTGGATCCAGGGATTCCAGTTGTGGACGTCGCCGTCCAGGCCCAGCCAGTGCCAGTCATCTCGTTCAAGGAACGGGCGGACCACACGCTCCAGGACCTCGTCCCGGATGCGGCGGCGCAAACCCGGTGCCCGCCGGTCCAGCTGCCGGCCGAGGACAAGGTCCAGCCACGCCAACTGCGCCGCCACCTCGCCGGCTCCAAGATCCAGGTACGGCGCTGACCGATCCGGGACCACATCTCCCCTGCGCGCGAAGGTGTCCTCATGGGCGGCCCAGCACCACGAGCTCTGCTCGCACAACAGGTAGGCGCCGTCAATGACCTCGTCCAGCCATTCCTCCCGGAGCTCGCTGACGCCAGGATTACGTCTCCGGGACAGGCAGGCCATGACCACGGCCCGGGTCAGCCGCTGCTGGCGGGAGGCCACCAGTCCTTCATAGGCAGTGCGGTTCCCGTCACGGAAGTACCGGGCGTAGTGCGAAACCAGCGGCTGCGGCCAGGGAGTGCCGCGTTCGGCTTCAGCCCCGCGCTCCAAGGAAGCGAGCGTGGCAGCGCCGGCCGCGGGCCAACCGCCCTGGGCTGCCGCCAGGTGGACCTTGAGGCGCTCCCGGCTCCCCTTCAGGGTCAGGAGCAGCGCGCCCTTCCCGGTTCCGCCCCGCCAAGCCGCCGCAAGGGGGCCCCGGAAGGCGCCGCGGGGTGAGCGGATGCTTTCCCGCGATGCCAGGTTCACTTGGGCCGCGCTCATCTGGGCCGGCATCTGCTCCACCTTTTCTCTTCCTCAACCATTGTTCGAGTTTGAACGTTTCAGATCGAGTCCGTTTGACCTGATTGATTTCTTGTGAGTATGAGTATGTACTCTTTCCCAGACGTGACGCAAGACATGGAACGGCCGGGCATTCCGGCCGGACGATACTGGAAAAGGACGGGCCCGGGTATGCCGAGCAACCCAAAAGCGCTCCTGCTGATGAACCGCTCCACCTTGACGGACCAGTTCGATGCCGCCCGGATGGAACGGCTCGCTGGCCTCGTGGAACTCGGAGAACCAGCCTGGACCGATTCCCTGACTGACCCTGGGGTGGCCGTGCTGCTGCCGGACGTGGAAGTCCTATTGACCAGCTGGGGTGTGCCACTGCTGGACCAGGATGCGTTGGACCGGATGCCCCACCTCCGCGCGGTGTTCCACTGCGCCGGCACCGTGCGCTCCTTCGTGACGGATGAGCTGTGGCAGCGCGGGATCCAGGTGACCACCGGGGCGGAAGCGAATGCCATTCCGGTGGCCGAATTCACGTTCGCTTCCATCATCCTCGCCGGCAAGAAGGCGCAGGTCCTGGCCAACGCTTCCCGGATTTCCCGTGAGGACTGGTCGTATTCAACTGCCCACGGCGAGCTCGGCAACGTCGGCCGGACCATCGGCGTCGTCGGTTTCTCCCGGATCGGCAGGCGGGTAGTCCACCTCGTCCAGCAACTGCAGGACGTCACGTGCCTGGTTGCGGACCCATATGCGGATCCCGCCGCAGTGGCAGCCGCCGGAGCGCGCCTGGTGACGCTCGAGGAACTGATCCGGGCTTCCGACGTCGTGACCGTCCACGCCCCCGCCCTGCCAGAAACCCGGAACATGATCGGCGCTGTTGAGCTCGCCGCCATGAAGGAACACGCCACCCTCATCAACACGGCACGCGGATCGCTGGTGGATACGCAGGCCCTGGAGTCCGCCTGCGCCACGGGCCGCATCCACGCGATCCTCGATGTCACCGAACCGGAACCGCTGCCGGCTGGCTCCGTGCTCTATGACCTGCCCAACGTGGTGATCACTCCCCACATTGCCGGCTCCCTGGGAACAGAAACCCGCCGCATGTCAGACGTGGCCATCAGCGAGCTCGAACGGTACTTGGCAGGCAAGCGACTCACCGCCGAAGTCCTTCCAGAACACCTGGACCTCATCGCTTAACCACCGCCTCGTCAAACAAGACCCTCCGCAGCAGCGGCGGATCCGAAACCCCTCTATATAAGGAGAACCGCAATGAAGCGCACCACTCTCGCGGCGATTGCCCTCGCCGCAACAGTCAGCCTCGGCCTGACCGCCTGTGCGGGCGCGGCCGGTCCGGCGGAAACAGCCGACGCCGGAGGCAAGACCACACTCAGCGTTTCGGTTTGGAACTACGAAGGTACCCCGGAGTTCAAGGCCCTTTTCGACGGCTACGAAGCGGCGCACCCTGACGTCAACATCGAACCGGTGGATATCCTCGCCGATGACTATCCGCAGAAGGTGACCACCATGCTGGCCGGTGGCGACACTACAGATGTGCTCACCATGAAGAACGTCATCGACTATTCCCGCTACGCCAACAACGGCCAGCTGCAGGAGATCAACGGCGTGGTGGACTCGCTGGACAAGGGCAACCTCGCGGGCCTGGATGCCTTCAACCTCGATGGAAAGTACTTCGCCGCCCCGTACCGGCAGGACTTCTGGCTGCTCTACTACAACAAGGACCTCTTCAAGGCCGCCGGGCTGGAAGAACCCAAGAACATCACCTGGGACCAATACGCCGAGCTCGCCAAGAAACTCGCGGGCACGTCCGCCGACGGCAAGAAGGTTTACGGCACGTACCAGCACTACTGGCGCTCAACAGTGCAGGCCATCGCCGCCGCCCAGAACAACGGCGACCTGATCGGCGGGGACTACACCTTCGCCAGGGACCAGTACAACATGACCCTTGACCTGCAGAAGAGCGGGGCCATGATGGACTTCGGCACCGCCATGAGCCAGAAGACCAGTTACCGGACCATGTTCGAGACCGCGCAGACCGCCATGATGCCCATGGGCTCCTGGTACATCTCCGGGATCGTGGCGGCCAAACAGGCCGGCAAGTCCAACGTGAACTGGGGGCTTGCCCAGTTGCCGCAGAAGTCCGCCGGCGGGAACACCACCACATTCGGCTCCCCCACGGCCTTTGCGGTCAACAAGAATGCCAAGCACTCGGATGAAGCCAAGAAGTTTATTGAATGGGCAGCCGGTGCAGAGGGCGCCAAGGCCATCGCCAAGATCGGCGTTGTCCCGGCCCTGCAGACGGAGGACGTGACCGCTGAATACTTCAAGCTGCCCGGCCTGCCCACCGACGAGCTCTCCAAGGCCGCGTTCTCCCCTGACAAGACCGTCCTGGAGATGCCGGTCAGCGACAAGTCGGCAGCCACGGACAAGATCCTCACCCAGGAACACGAGCTGATTATGGTGGGCGAGCGCTCCGTCGGCGACGGCATCGCCGAGATGGGCAAGCGCGTCAAGGATGAAGTACTCAAGTAATGACTACAGACACCATCCAGGCGGCTCCCCCGAGGAACCGTGTGCAGGGAAACCGCAAGCAGGGCAACCGCAAGCAGGCGCGGCGGAACACGCTGATCGGCTGGACTTTCATCCTGCCCAACTTCCTGGGCTTCCTGGCCTTCACGCTCATCCCCGTGCTGGCAGCCTTTGCGCTGGCCTTCATGGAGTGGACCTCATTCAGCGCACCCAAATGGGTTGGCCTGGCCAACTTCGAGCGGATGCTGGGCAGCGACTCCTTCTGGGTGGCGCTGCGCAACACCCTTCTCTACGCCCTCGGCCACGTGCCACTGACCCTGGCTCTGGCCCTCATCCTGGCCATGCTCTTGAACCGCAAGCTCAAGGGCATCGGATACTTCCGGGTGGCCATCTTCTTCCCCTACATCACCTCCCTGGTGGCTGTGGCCGTCGTCTGGAACATGCTGTTCAGCCCGGACAGCGGCCCCATCAATCAGTTCCTACAGTTCGTCGGAGTTGCCAACCCTCCGGGCTGGACCTCCAGCTCGGACTGGGCCATGCCGGCCGTGATCCTCACGAGTGTGTGGCGGGACATGGGCTACTACATGATCCTCTACCTGGCCGGTCTGCAGGCCATCCCCACCGAGCTGTATGAGGCCGCCGAAGTAGATGGTGCCAGTGCCTGGCAGCGCTTCTGGAACGTCACACTGCCTTCGCTGCGGCCCACCACGTTCTTTGTGGTGGTGATGCTGACGGTCTCCAGTTTCAAGGTCTTCGACCTCATTGTGGTCATGACCAACGGCGGGCCCGGCCGTTCCACCACAGTGCTTTCACAGCTGATCTACCAAGAGGGCATCGGCGAAGGTAAGTTCGGTTACTCCTCGGCCATCTCGCTGGTCCTGTTCCTGATCGTCCTCACCGTGACAGTCCTGCAATTCAAACTCCAGCAGCGGAGGGAACGCTGATGACCAACCTGACTGAAGACCTCAGGGCCGAGGTGGCCCTTGGCGGAACTCCTGGCGGCACGGCAGGCCATGAACGTGGCCTGGCCGAACGCCGCAGCCCTCGGGCGCGGAAGGAGCGCACCGTCAACGTAGTCATCTACGCCGTGCTGGTAGTGCTGGTGGCCGCACTCCTGGTGCCGTTCCTCTGGATGCTGTCCTCCTCGCTGAAGGAGAACAACCAGGTGTTCACCGTGCCCATCCAGTGGATTCCGGAGGAATTCCTCTGGAGCAACTATTCGGACATCTGGACCCGCATCCCCATGATGGGGTACCTCCAGAACTCGCTGTAC
Organism: Arthrobacter sp. ISL-48; assembly: GCF_018613805.1. Taxonomy (GTDB): domain Bacteria; phylum Actinomycetota; class Actinomycetes; order Actinomycetales; family Micrococcaceae; genus Arthrobacter. Next base: position 145,448 of record NZ_JAGGPL010000018.1, on the reverse strand, counting down.
CTCTCCGTGATCATCACGTTCCTGCAGGTCCTTACGGGCTCACTGGCCGCCTATGGCTTCTCCAAGATCCGCTTCCCTGGCCGGGACGTGCTATTCCTGGGTTACATCGCCACCATCGCCGTTCCGTGGCAGGCGTACATGGTGCCGCAGTACATCATGATGCAGCAGCTGGGGCTGACCAACAGCTTCAACGCCCTGATCCTGCTGCAGGCATTCGGCGCCTTCGGGGTCTTCCTGATGCGGCAGTACTACATGACCATCCCGGATGAGCTCTGTGAAGCCGCGCGTATCGACGGCCTCAGCGAGTACGGCATCTGGGCACGGGTCATCCTGCCGCTGTCCAAGCCGGCGCTGGCCAGCCTTGGGCTGCTGACCTTCGTGAACACCTGGAATGATTACATGGGGCCGTTCATCTACCTCACGAGCAACAGGCTGTGGACGGTGCAGCTGGGGCTGCGGTCCTTTGTGGGCCAGTTCGACGCCGAGTTCGCCATGATCATGACCGGCTCCGTCATCTCCGTGGTGCCCATCCTGATCATCTTTTTGATCGGCCAACGGTACTTCATCCAGGGCATTGCAACGAGCGGAATGAAGGGATGAGCACCGTGCGCCAGCACACAATGCAGCCGCTGCGACGCACATGGCAGGGCCCGGGTTTTGAGACGTTCGGGAGCATTTTCGGCTTCGTTTATGCGTTTCTCGCCGTCAACTTCCTGCTCGCCGCGGCAAACGCACCCCTGCTGCTCGGCCTGGCCCTGGTGGCGGACCCGGTGACGGCCTGGCCGTTCTTCCTGCTCCTGTCCGTGACGGTGGCCCCTTCATTGGCTGCGGCGTTCGCCGCGTTCCAATCTCTCAAGGAGGCGGAGGGACCGGCCGTCAGGCCGGTTGCAGCTTTCCTGCTCGGCTACCGGCGTTCCTTCCGTCGGGCCGCGCCGACAGGGCTGGCAGCCGTCGCAGCAGTCGGCTTCCTCGGCGTGGACCTAGTCATTGTTCAGGTGATGCCGGCAGCCGCCGTCCTGGTGCCGCTGATCGCGTTGGCCCTCACCGCCGTCGTCTGCGTTGCAGTGACTGTTCTCGCGGGAATGGTCCTGCTGCCGCGAGCCCGCACCCGGGCCATCCTGAAAGCCTCGCTGTACCTCTCAGTCCAGCGCTGGTACCTGAGCCTGGCGGCCCTGGTGCTGCTGGGAATCGTCGTGGCGGCGGTGCTGGTCCAGCCGGTTATCGGTGTGGCGCTGGCACCGGCGCCCCTGCTGTTCGTCGTGTGGAGCAATGCTGCCTACACCTTCCAGGCCGCGCTGCGGACAGTCGGCCCTCCTGATCGCCTAGTCTGGGAAATGCGGGGACGTCCGTGACGGGGCTCCAGGATGCGACCCTAACGCCGCCGGTCCCGGACGCAGTACCAAGACCCGAACCAACGCCCTCTCGCGGAGAAACAATGGATACCCAGCCTGACCTTAATTTTGACTATTCACCGTGGACGTTCTGGCCTAATGCCTCACAGGCCCAGCGTGACGCACAGTTTGAGCGCCAGCGGCTGCTGACTGAGCGGGACGGCATCATCATTGGAGACAAGGCATACGTTTCTGCGCTGGCCATGGTGGATACCGAGACGCTGGTGCTGGGAGACGAATCCTCGGTCGCCGCGCATGCCTACCTCACTGGAACGCTCTCACTAGGCGCCAACTGCACGGTCAACGCCTTCACGGTAGTGCGCGGCAACGTCACTATGGGCGACGGCGTCCGCATCGGAGCCCACACCTCCATCCTTGGGTTCAACCACTCCATGGATCCCTCCCAACCGGTATTCAGGCAACCAGTGACCAGCAAGGGCATTGACTTGGGAGACGATGTCTGGATCGGCTCGAACGTTGTGCTGCTCGACGGCGTCACTGTGGGCTCTCATGCGGTCATTGCCGCCGGCGCCGTGGTGACAAAAGACGTTCCAGAATGGGCGGTGGTCGGCGGCAATCCCGCCAAGGTCATCCGCGACAGGCGGACTCCTCGATATGGCACGCAGCAGCAGGGCGGCGACATCCGGGAAAGACTGGCCAATTTCGCCCAAGTAGCGAGAACAGAGGCGCCGGCGATCATCTCACGGTCCTGGGAACAGGATGCCTCAAGAGCAGACGGTTTTGCCGAGGGCAGGTATGTGGACCGCCCGGGCGCCCCGGCGACTGTCCGCGCCCATTGCGACGCGATCGAACTTGCAGACCTCCTGCTCGGCACCACGCCTGCGCAACTGGAAAGGGGCCGTCACATTGACCGGCTCCAATCACTCCAGGACCCCCGCACAGGGCTGGTCCCCGAGTACGGCCCAGACGGACTCCCGCATCCCGCCGACCTACACTTCGGACACGGTCCGGCGACCTACCACGTGCTCTCGGTGGGATACGCACTCGACCTGCTCAAAAGCCGCTTCACGTATCCCATCAATGCCGTAGCCGGCACCGGCCCAACGGAACTGCTTGCCCAGCTCGAGGAGCTTCCCTGGCGGAAGGAAGCCTGGGAATCCGGCGCCTGGGTGGACGCTTGGGGAACAGCCGAATACTGGAATCTTGGTCAAAAAACCACCCCAGCCTTCGGTTCCCTGGAAGCCCTCTTCGGCTGGCTCCTGACCCGGGTCAACAGCGCTGCCGGAACCTGGGGAACACCCCGTGACGACACCCGACTCAAGGTAGTCAACGGACACTACCGGCTCACCCGCGGAACGTTCGCCCAGTTCGGCTTGCCCATCCCGCATCCGGAAAGGCTTATCGATACTGTTCTGGAACACGGCAGCGATGGCCGCTACTTCTCAAGAGGCAAACAAAACGCCTGCAACGTGCTCGATGTCGCCCACCCGCTGTGGGTGGCTCGGAAGCAGACGGCACACCGCGAACAGGAAGTGAAAGAATGGTCCGCCACACAACTGGACCACGCCCTCACCCAATGGCGCCCCGGGGAGGGCATGGCCTTCAGCGTCGCCCCTGAAAGCGGTCAGCAAAGCCTCCCTGGTTTGCAGGGAACAGAAATGTGGCTCAGCATCATTTGGTATCTCGCAGACCTTCTGGGGCACTCCGAGGCCCTCGGCTACCGGCCACGCGGTGTCCACCGGCCTGAGCCTGCCGCACTGCTCCCTGCCCTGTAACTGCCAGCGGGCGGTCAACCGTCGAAAACCGGCGCAACGCTGTGAAAAGATCAACCATGCGCCCGATGCAGCACTCCAGCAAACTCCAGAATGTCCGGTACGAACTCCGTGGGCCCATCCTCCGGGCCGCCAAGAACATGGAGGCCGAAGGACACCGCATCCTCAAGATGAACCTGGGGGACACGGCACCGTTCGGCCTGGAAACACCCGAATCCGTCGTCGTGGACATGATCCACCACCTGCGGGGAGCCCAGGGGTACAGCGATTCCAAGGGCATCTTCTCGGCGCGGACTGCCATTTCGCAGTACTACCAGACCCGCGGCCTCATGCAGATCGGCGTCGAGGACATCTTCATCGGCAACGGCGTGAGCGAGCTCATTTCCATGTGCCTTCAGGCGTTCATGGAAAATGGCGACGAAATCCTCGTACCCGCACCGGACTATCCCCTGTGGACTGCAGCGGTGACGCTGACCGGCGGCCAGCCGGTGCACTATCTCTGCGATGAAGACGAGAACTGGTGGCCGGACATGGCCGACGTCGAGGCAAAGATCACCGGCCGTACCAAGGGGATTGTGATCATCAATCCAAACAACCCCACGGGAGCCGTGTATCCGCGACACATATTGGAGCAGTTCGCGGCCCTTGCCCGGAAGCACAACCTCGTCCTGTTCTCTGATGAGATCTACGAGAAAGTGCTCTACGAGGACGCCGAGCATATCCATACGGCCTCGGTGGCGGATGACATCTGCTGCCTGACGTTCAGCGGCCTCTCCAAGGCCTACCGCATGCCCGGGTACCGCGCCGGTTGGGTGGCCGTGACCGGTCCGCTCTCGGCGACTTTGGACTACCGCGAAGGACTGGAGCTACTCGCGTCGCTGCGCCTTTGTCCCAATGTCCCCGCCCAGCACGCCATCCAGACCTGTCTGGGTGGCTACCAAAGCATCGATGCGCTGGTCAGGCCGGGCGGCAGGCTCCGCGATCAGCGAGACCTTGCTTTCAAGCTACTCACGGCAATCCCGGGTGTCACCTGTGTTCCTGCGGCGGGGGCGATGTACCTTTTTCCGCGCCTTGATCCGGAGCTCTATCCGATCCGCAGCGACGAGCAGTTCGTCCTGGACTTACTGCAGGACCAGAAGATCCTGGTCTCCCACGGTTCGGCATTCAACTGGCCCAGGCCAGACCACTTCCGCTTCGTTATCCTCCCGTCGGTGCTGGACATCGAGGAAGCCGTGCGCCGGATCTCAACCTTCCTGGCGGCGTACCGCAGCAGGGCGGACTAACCCCTCATTTGCGGCCGTCGGTGCTGGTACGCGGAGCCATGCCGAACATGGCCAGCGGTTCAACCGCTGGCCATGTTCGCACGGCAGCCCGGATACGGGCCACTACCTTAGGCGGTACCGCCTCTCTCGAAGTGGCTTACACACTCCCCCTGGTTCCGGAAGACCGGAAGGGTGCTCGTGGTCCAGCCGCGGTCCTTGCACGCGTCCTTCGATGACAGGACGACGTGGAAATCGAAATCCACCCGGTACACCTTGACGGTTCCGTCAGGGGCAGTCACCGTCACAACGGCCGACGGCGACTCGGGCGTCGCCTGCTGGATGGTCACCTTCGCCGCGGTATCCAGCGGGCTCGCTGCCACCAGAGGGAAGGGATCCCGGGTGGTGCGAAGCCGGTAGTCGACCGTTCCCGTGCTGAATTCGGGAACGTCTTCCTGGTTGACCAGGAGCCGGCCCAGGCCTGCAACGCCGGACTCTGCCAGCCGCGACCCGGAGATGGCCACATCGGCGACCTTGGTGTAGGAACCCGTGGTGACCAGGGCAATGCGGATCCCACGGGTGCTGACGGGATCAAACGAAACCGTCCGCGCCGCCGTCGTACTTAACCCGGTGACCGTGCCAGCGGTGGTGTCCTTCCATGCTCCACTGGCGTCCTGGTACTGCACGGTGAAGCTTTGGGCGGCCCGCTCGGCGAGCACCACCGTGACTGAATCCACCCGGTAGTCCCGGCTGAAGGCGTAGGTCAGGCTGTCGCCTGCCCGGCCGCTGCTTACCCAGTTGGACCAGCGCGTGGCGGCGTTGCCGTCGCACGTGTTGGCGGGGGCGTAGCCGCCCTCAGTGAAGCTGGCAGTGACCACTGCCGAGGAGTCGTCCCGGCAGATGTTGCTGATGGCCGTCCGGCCCACCACAATGACGGTCAGGACCGCCGGAAGCGGATTCTGGCCAGCAACAACCGGGGTGGCCGTGCCGGCCACGGTGGCTGTGCCGGCCGCCTGCAGTGCGCCTGCGCTCAGGGTGCTCCAGTCCCACGTGACGGGCAGGGCGTTCCGGGCCGGGCCGGTGCCGATCTGTCCCGGGACGGTGCCAGGAGCCGCGGCCTGCAACTCGGCGGCGGACGCCCCCATGCCTACTGTCACCGATACCGGATCCGTCGCCACATAGTCGCCCACCGTGACCACCAGCTGCGCGTCATCAAACGAACGTCCATAAAGGTCCACGCCCGAGCCGCGGAGGGTGACGGTTCCGGCCTTACTCCAGACCGCCGGATCCACCTCCTCCCATAGGACGGCCACCGGGCGGCCGGGCCCCTTGGCGTACAGCGGCGCGACCATTGCCGGCAGCGACGGCGCGACGCCGGTGGGCGTGCTGAGCTCCGTCCGCTGGACACCCAGCAACACCAGGTCCTTGAGGTCCTGGAAGGCCCACGCCTGGTGGGCGCTGCCGCGGGCGGTGCCGGTGGTGCCGGCCGACGAGGCCAGTCCCACGGCAGAGCCGGCACCGGTCTTGCCGCCGGCCGGTTGCAGGGCAATGGCCGCTGCGGCGTTCACGAGGGACCACTGGTTGCCGTTCTCGGTGGTGACAATCCACTGCGCCGAGGGCTGGCGCCTGGCTTCCTCGAGCCCCATGGGAGACAGGGAGGCCGCGCCGGCCTGGCTGCCGTTGAGCACGCCGCCGTCGCCTGTCAGCACCGAGCCGTCGGCGTTGGTTACCACCCAGCGGCGGTCGTGTGAGTATTCATCACCGGCTTCAGCCTCAATACTGACGGCGTGGAACGTCCAGGTCTGCGCGGCCGTGGCTGCAGCGGTTCCGGCAGAGTCCTGGATGGTCACGGCGGAACCCGGCTGGCCTGTGAGGACCTTGGCGCTGGCTTCGCCGGTGAGGTGGTAGCTGTGGCCGTCCTCCACCGGTGCGGCGTCATTGGCCACGCCGCTGACCCCGTCCACCAGGAACGTCACCACGGATGCCGCCGGGATGGTCAGCGTTGCCGTCTTGGCTGCACGGTCCACAGCAACGGGAGTGCCCTTCACGAGGGCATTGCGTTCGATGTCCTCCAGTGGCGACTTGGTGGTGACCACGGGTGTGACCGTTGCGCCTTCGGCGATGGTGGCGAACTTGGCCAGGTTTATGGTCACGGTTTCGGCGGCCGCGGTGTCATTGAAATGCACCAGGGTGGCGCCTTTGCCGTCCGCCCGGAGGGCGCTGGCCGTCTTGGCGTTGTCGTTCTGGACGAGGAAGTCGCCGGGGCGGATGTAGTGCGTGAAGTTGCGGGTGGTGTTGTACTTCTGGTTGGTCAGCACCTTGCACTTTGCATCCTCGGCGGATTCGCCGTCATTGAGCCGGCGGTTGGAGAACCCTTCCCTGCCCGCATAGTTGCAGTCGAAGTCGACATAGATGGAGCCCCAGCCGCCGTTGCCCTTTTCCTGTTTGTAGGTGTCCTCCACAGGCTGCCAGAATACCCAGCCGCCAGGTTCCAGTTCGCGGAGATCGTCCACCATGCGGCCGGCGATGCCCAGACCGTTGTTGATGTTGGAGCGGTCCCATGCACCGGTGGTATCGCCGAGGGCCGGGTTTCCTGCCCACGAGCCGCCCACCTCGCTCATCCACAGAGGCTTCTGCTCGGCCTTGGCGAGGTCACGCACGCGGCGACGGTCCCCGGTGCCGTATGTGTGGACGTTCAGCTGCCCTACCGAGTCCTTGGCTTCGCGGCTGTAGCCGTTCCAGTTGGTCATGAACTTGCCCGGATCTGTCTCGTCCATGGCAGAGATGACCGCTCCGGTGGTGGTCTCCGGTTTGGCCAGCTCCGCCGCCAGGTACTTGGTGACGCGGTCCTGGGCCGCCGGGTAGATCAGGGCGCCTTCCTGCTTCTGCGTGAAGGAGGTGGGCGGTTTCCCGGTGGCACTGTCGATGGCGGTTCCCCAGTACCCGGAGTTGGGTTCATTGAAGGGGTCGATGGTGTCCACTTTGATGCCGGAGCCCTTTTCCAGGAGCTCGACGGCGTTGGCCATGTAGGCGGCGAACTTCTGTTCCGCCTGGGGCAGCAGGTTCTCGCCCTTGCTGGAGTTGACCTGCCCGGAGACGTAGCCGCTCTTGGTCATGAACCACGGCGGGGAGTTGCTGAAGGCCTCCCAGTGCGTGATCTGTTGGTCCGCGGCCAGCCGATCCACCCACCACCGCTGGGTCCTGTCGGCGTCAGGGTTGTAGGAGGACGGATCGTCGGGGTTCCATTGGTTCAGGAAGGCCAGCTTGTTCGCCTGCCCGGGATCCACCGAGCCGTCCGCGTTGTACAGCCGGGACTGGACTGCTCCTGCGGACGGATCCGTCACGGGATTCCACCAGCCCTGGACGGCGCTGCCGTCGTTGAGGTAGCTGGCGACGTCGGACGCGTTGCCGCCGCCCACGTTGTAGCGGGCCATGTTCAGGTTCAGCCCGTCCTCGCCGAAAACCTTCTGGTACAGCTGTTCGCGGATTTCCTCGGGGTAGCCGCCGGTGGCGTTGGCGAACCAGACGAGACTGGTTCCCCACCCGTCGAACGCCTTCCCCTTGCTGGCGGGGTTGGGTGTGATGGTGACACCTGCGCCGGAAGACTCCACCGCGTTTGCGGTGAGTCCTGGTGCCAGTGCCAACCCCGCGGCGGCCGTTGCTGCCACGGACACCATGGCAGCGCACCGCCTGAGATTGCCCTTAAATAGCGCCATTGCTGAACCCTTCGTCGTCGAATGAGTGATGCGAAGGCGCCGGAGGCCGCACTACCGTAGCGGCAGTGCCACCCAGGGCGCTCCCTGCCGACGCTATTCGACGTCTACGGACGTCACAAGAGAATCAACCATAGGCGCACAGAAACGATCATGAACGGTCATTGGCTGGATCCGAAACAGGACCGGCTTGGAGAACTAACCCACCCCTAACCGTCAGGAAACGAATGCGCAACATTGCCCGGCCACACTGGAAGTGCCGGCAAGAGCAGGCACCAGCTCCAGCTCAGGAGGCCCAACCCATGTTGAAGGAAGCCAAAGCCCATGTAACACGAGTCCGCGCCCTGGATCAGCTTCACCGCGGCGATGAAATCGAAGCCCGCCTGTCCGTGGGTCCCAGCTACGACGACGTGGTCATCCGCCGCGGCAGCGTCCAGGAGACAGCACCCGGCATCGGCGTCATCTGGATCGTGGATCGCCACACCGGCCTGCGCAAAGCGATCAATACCGACGAATGCAGCGTCTGGCGGGTGGCCTGATCCCATCCGCAGCATCGGAACCTTCGCCACTGGGACGGCGGGCGCAGTCAGTAAGGACTGCCCGCCGCCCGGTGGACCGTCAGTTGCGGCCCCTCCTAGCCGCCGGCCACTGACTGGATGACCAGCACTTCCTGCCCGGCCGCCACCTCGGTTTCCAACCCGCGGAGCCGGCGCACCTCGTCACCGTTCACGTAGACATTCACGTAGCGGCGCAGCGCTCCGGTCTCGTCGCGCAGCCGCCTTGCCAGCACAGGGTATTCCCCGGTCACCGAGTCCAGCAGGCTTCCCACGGTGACAGGCCCGTCGGCGTCGGAAATCAGCACTGAGTGCCCGCCGGCCAGAGGCTGCAGGACGCTGGGGAGCACTACCCTGATGTCAGGCACCCTGGGCGGCCGCTTCTGGAACCGCTGCCTCTGCAGACGTCCCGTTTAGTCCTGCCCCGGCGATGACGGCTGAGCGGACGCACAGGACATCGGGCAGATGGGACGCCACCTCGGCGAAGGTCTCCCCTTCGTCTGCACTTGCAAACACCGTGCCGCCGCGGGTGCCGAAGTAAACCCCTGCCGGTTCGGCGGAATCCACCGCCGCGGCATCGCGGAGCACGCTGTTGTACTCGTGCTCGGGCAGACCCGAATCCAGCCTCTTCCAGGTGGCCCCGGCGTCGTCGGTGCGGTGTACCGCGAGCTTTCCGTCCGGCGGGATCCGCTCGCCGTCGGCCTTCAAAGGGACAACCCACGCCGTTCCTTCACGCCTCGGATGCGTCAGCATCACAAAGCCGAAATCGGCCGGCAGGCCTTCCGCGATGGACTCCCAGTTCTCGCCGTTGTCATCCGTGCGGTAGACACCGTGGTGGTTCTGCGCGTAGAGGCGCCCATCGACGGCGGCGTCCGCCGCAATCTTGTGAACGCACTGGCCGAACTCCGGGTTTGGATCGGGCATAAAGTAGGCGGAAATCCCCTTGTTCCTCGCCTCCCAGGACGTCCCGCCGTCGAGCGAGCGGTAGACCCCGCCGGTGCTCATGGCAACGTGGACGTTGTCCCCCGCCGGGTTCACCACGATCGAGTGGGCCGCGGCACCGCCGTACCCGGCACCCCAGTCACTCCGGTGGGGATGGTCCCACAGGCCGCGGTTCAGTTCGAAGTGTTCGCCGCCGTCGGTGGATTTCCAGACGGAGATGGGCTCGGCGCCCGCCCACACCACGCCGGGCCGCGACTCTGCGTCCGGGTAGATCTGCCAGATGCGCTCCACAGCGGCGCCGGCGTCCTCGGGAAACGCAATGGCCCCCTGCTCCGGCTCGGTCCACGTGGCGCCAAGGTCATCCGAGTGGGCCACGGTGGGACCCCAATGCTCGGACCTCACGCCCACCATGATCCTTGTCCTGCCGGCCCGCGTATCGATTCCGATGCTGGGGATCTCGCTCATCAGGAAATGAGGACCGGAAAAGGACCACTGCCGCCTGTCCTGGCTGGTAGCCAGCCACAGCCCTTTCTTGGTCCCGATCGCTAAAACAAAACTCTCTGCGGTTGTCATGCCCCCCATGCAACCACTCGGGCCTGAAGGCCGCAACGCTTTTCAGGCCGTGAAGGCAGACTTCTTCCCCGGTATTTCAGTCCACAAATTCGGACTGGGTCTCAATGAAATCCCAGTCGGCTTCCGTGAGGACGGTGACCGGTGTGTCCGGATGGGGTCCGCCCGCCTCAGCTATGCCCTGGACTACTGCCAGCGGCAGCTCCTCTGCGCGCAGGTTTTCACGCAGCCATTCCTTGGTTTCAAGATCCAGATCGAGCCACCACATGAAGATTTCCATGCCTTCACGCACCTTTCGTATGTCTCAACGTTAGGCGTGGGGTTGGCCACGTTCAAGGGCGCCCGACGGCGGCGTCCGGGGCCCTGAGCTGGACCGGCCACGGTGTCCGCTGGCCGTCCGGCGGAGCAGCAGCCATCCTCTCAGGCGGTTGCCGTGGCCGCGGCGGGAACGTCGCAGCTGATTCCGGCGCCGGCGGCGCATACTCCTGTCTCGGGAAGTTCGAGCTGGACGGAGTCGGCGGCTTCGTGGTCGCCGGCGAGGGCTGCGACCACGGAGCGGACCTGTTCGTAGCCGGTGGCAAGCAGGAAGGTTGGTGCCCGGCCGTAGGACTTCATACCCACAATGTAGAAGCCCTGGTCCGGGTGGGCCAGGAGCTTGGCACCGTGCGGCGGGACGGTGCCGCAGGAGTGGAATTCGGGGTCGATCAGCGGTCCGAGTCCTCGGGGAGCTTCGACTGCGGGGTCCAGTTCGAGACGGAGTTCACGCAGGATGCCCAGGTCAGGACGGAAGCCGGTGCAGGGCACGACGACGTCGACGTCCAAAATCCGTCCGTCAACGGCTTCGACACTCACGTGGGAGTCAAGGGATTTCATCGAGCCGATGCCGAACCCGGTAAGCAGTTCGATGGTTCCGCTCTCGACGAGGCGCCGGAGCCGGCTGCCGAGCTGGCCGCGGGCCGGCAGGCCATCGGCGTCGCCGCCGCCATAGACCTTCTCGGCGGAGGCACCGCGGACTGCCCACAGGATCCTGGTGTCCGGTTCTGCCCTGGCGAGGTCGGCGAGGCTGATGAGCGTGTTGGCCGCCGAGTGCCCGGCGCCGATGACCAGGACGCGGCGGCCTGCGAACGAGGCGCGGTCCCTACCGGTGACGTCCGGCAGTGGGGAGGAGATCCGCTCCGCTGCGGCGTCTTCACCGATTGCGGGCAGGCCGGAAGTGCCGAGCGGGTTACGGCTGGACCAGGTGCCGGAGGCGTCGATGACGGCTGCCACCACGTGGTCGCGGGTTTCTCCGTCCTCGTGTTCAACGCGGACAATGAACGGCGTCGCCTCGCGATGGCTGGTGTGGGTCTTGTCCATGCCGGCGCGGGTCACTGAGATGACCCTGGCGCCGGTCTGCAGCCGGGAGCCGATGGCCGGCAGCTCGGCCAGCGGCGCCAGGTAGCCGTCGATCATGTCCCCGCCGTAGGGCAGGGCCGCGGGCCGGGGCGTCTCCCAGCCCGCGCTTTCGAGCAGGCGGACGGCGGCGGCGTCGATGTTGAATCGCCAGGGTGAGAAGAGGCGGATATGGCGCCATTGCTCCATGGCGGCTCCTGCGGAAGGACCGGCCTCGAAGATTAGCGGCTCGAGCCCGCGTTCGAGGAGGTGCGCCGCGGCGGCCAGTCCCACCGGGCCGGCACCGATGACGCCAATGGGAAGGTCCTTCGCTGGATCCATGGTTGTCCTCTGTTCCATCTGTACGTGCTCGGTTTGGTCAGGAGTGCGCTAGTCAGCAGCAGTCCTGATCCTCGTCGCAGCAACCCGAGTCACCGCAGCAATTTGTCCTCATTCAGCCCACCCCCTCCCCTGTTCTGGTTTCTGACTTGGTGGCGGGCGTGAGGGACACAATGAGGCCCTCGATACGCGCCTTGATCTCGTCGCGGATGGGGCGGACTGAATCCACCCCCTTGCCGGCCGGATCCTCCAGGACCCAGTCCTCGTACCGCTTACCCGGGAAGTACGGGCATTCATCGCCGCACCCCATGGTGATCACCACATCGGACTCTTTGACCGCTTCAGTGGTGAGGACCTTGGGGATCTCCGAGGACATATCGATGTCCACCTCGGCCATCGCTTCGACGGCGGACGGGTTGATCTTGTCCGCGGGCTGGGAACCGGCGGAGCGGACCTCGATTGCGCCCTTGGAGAGCGTAGTGAGGAAGGCGGCAGCCATCTGCGAGCGGCCGGCATTGTGGACGCAGACGAAAAGGACGGAGGGCTTCTTGGCGGTTTCGGTGGTCATGGTGTTCTCCAGGGAATGTAGCGGTGGCTAGAGGGATGCAGGCGTAGTGGCAAAGTATCGCTTTCGCGTCCACAACGCCGCATAGACAAGAGCCACCAGGGCCGGGACTTCAATTAACGGTCCGACGGCGCCGGCCAGTGCCTGCCCGGAGGAGACGCCGAAGGTTCCGATGGCCACCGCGATGGCGAGCTCGAAGTTGTTGCCCGCGGCGGTGAAGGCCAGCGTGGTGGTCTTGGCATAGCCCAGGTCCAGCCACCTGCCGATCAGCATGCCCGCGCCGAAGACGACCACAAAGTAGACGAGCAGCGGCAGGGCGATCCGGGCGACGTCCAGCGGGTTTGCGGTGATGGTGTCGCCCTGCAGGGCGAAAAGCAGGGTGATGGTGAAGAGCAGGCCGTAGAGCGCCCAGGGCCCCAACCTCGGCAGGAACTTGTTCTCGTACCAGTCCCGGCCCTTGGCTTTCTCACCAACGCTCCGGGTAAGGAATCCGGCGAGCAGCGGGATGCCGAGGAACACCAGGACGGAGCCGGTGATGGCCCAGAAGGAGAAGTCCGCGCTGGTAGTGGGCAAGCCGAGCATGGAGGGCAGCAGTTGGAGGTAGAACCAGCCCAGGGCACCGAACGCGATCACCTGGAAAACAGAGTTGATGGCCACCAGTACCGCTGCCGCTTCGCTGTCACCGCACGCGAGGTCATTCCAGATCATCACCATGGCGATGCAGCGGGCCAGTCCGACGATGATGAGCCCGGTGCGGTATTCGGGAAGGTCGGGGATGAAGATCCAGGCGAGGGCGAACATGAATGCCGGGGCCAGCAGCCAGTTCAGCACCAGGGACGTGATCATCAGTTTCCGGTCACGGACCACACGGTGCGCCTCGTCGTAGCGTACCTTCGCCAGGACGGGGTACATCATCACCAGCAGGCCGACGGCGATCGGCAGCGAAACCTCGCCGACCTTCACCGCGTCCAGAGCGGTGTTCAGGCCTGGGACGAAGCTGCCGAGCAGCAGTCCCAGGGCCATGGCGGCGACGATCCATACCGGAAGGAAGCGATCCAGGATGGAAAGTTTGCCGACAACGGCGGCCCCTTCGATAACGGCGGCGGACGGATCGGTCTGGATGCTCACGAGACTCCTGGGCGGTTACTACTAGATTGACGACTGTCGATATAAGAAGTATCTCCACCTATATCGATGGATGTCAATCTACTGCATAATGGATACGTGACTGCCACCGTTGCCGTTGAAGCAAATGAAACAGATGCCTGTTGCATCCCGTCCGTCGTGCCTGCACTGAGCGCGGAAGAGGCCCAGGGGAAGGCCCAGGCGTTCAAGGCACTCGCGGACCCGAACCGCCTCCGGCTGCTGTCCATCGTCAAGGCCTCGGAGTCGGGCGAGTCCTGCGTCTGTGACCTGACCGAACCATTGGACCTGGGCCAGCCCACCGTGTCCCACCACCTCAGGATTTTGGTGGATGCGGGGCTGCTTAACCGTGAAAAGCGCGGCACGTGGGCCTACTACTCGCTGGTGCCCGGCGCGCTCGACGAAGTAGCCGGCCTCCTGGCATCGCTGTGACAGGTGATACAGCGCGAGTCTCCGTGCGGCCGATGAGCGAATCCGACTGGCCCGCTGTTCAGCGGATTTTTGCCGAAGGCATCGCGACGGGAGACGCCACATTCGAGTCGGAAGCCCCTGACTGGGCACGGTTCGACAGCACACGCCTGCAGGGGCACCGGCTGGTGGCAGAGATGCCATCAGGGGAAGTGGTGGGCTGGGCAGCCGTCTCGGCGGTGTCCGGACGGCCAGTCTACGCGGGCGTAGTTGAGCACTCCGTTTACGTCGCTGCCGCCGCCCGTGGCAGGGGGGCTGGGAAAGTCCTTCTCAATGCCTTGTCGCAGTCAACGGAAAGGGACGGGATCTGGACCATTCAGTCCAACGTCTTCCCGGAAAATCAGGCGAGCCTGAACCTCCACCTCGGCCAGGGCTTCACGGTCGTGGGACGACGGGTGAAGATCGCCCGGATGACGCATGGACCCTCCGCCGGTCAATGGCGGGACACGTTGCTGATAGAACGCCGCTCCCACCTCATCTGAGCCAGCCCTGGCGGCATGAGGCTACGTCCGTGGTCGCTGGAGATTCATGGCCGCCTGGATCCGCGGCGGCTTCCCTAGGTACTGTGCAATTGTTTCCGCGTAGAAGCAGGTAATGTCGCAGGTCAGCGCGTGCAAAAGTCGAGTACCGGCTACTCGCGACTGTCTCCACCCCCAGCCCTAGCCTGAAATCACAAGCAAGCTGGCCGTGCTGCTGGGGCACCGTGAGTCACTGATACTCCCTCCTCAGCATGGTCCGTTTCAAACAGACTGGGGAGAAAAATCATGAAACGAGCTATCGCAACATTGGGGGTGGTGGGTCTGGGGCTGATCACCCTGACTGCACCAGCCATGGCCGCTCCGAACCAGGTCATCGTCTGCCACGACGGCTCAGCATCGGGAACAAGCTGGGAGGCGCTCGGATTCAACGTGAATGGCCTGAATGGCCACGACAGGCACCCGACCGACATTATCCCGCCGAACTCGTCCATTCCAGGCGGTCTGAACTGGACGAACGCAGGGAAGATCATCTACATCGACGAATGCCATGCCGCGTTGCCGCCGGGCGAGACCCCGCCGGTCTACCCGCCCGTCGTCGTCGTCCCGCCCGTCGTCGTCCCGCCGGTGGTCGTCCCGCCGGTCGTGGTTGACCCGCCCGTCGTCGTCCCACCCGTCGTCGTGGACCCACCCGTCGTCGTGGACCCACCCGTCGTCGTCGTCCCGCCGGTCGTCGTGGTTGACCAGCCGGCCGCAGTCCCTCCGGCAGCCGTGGTTCCGTCAGTCCCTGTGGTGGTCCCTCCGGCTGTGGTTGCACCTGCCGCACAGACTCCGGTTCCACAAGCAGCCGCAGTACAGGTGCCAGTAGCAGCTGCGCCCGTCAGCCAGGGCACCAACCAGGGCTTCAACGCCCAGACTGCGGTCGGCGGGAACGCCGGCAGCGATGCGTCAAGCTTGCTGGGCGGCATCGGCGCCCTGATGGCAGCAGGCCTTGCAGTAGCAGCGCGGCGCCGGTTCCGCACGGAATAGCCGGGGGGCGGCTGAGGCCGGCCTAACCCGGGCCGGCTAGCTGGCATCCAAATACGGAGGGCGTCCCGCCTGGCGGGGCGCCCTCCCTGCAACCATCTACATCCAGTCCACGAGGAGAATCATGCCAAAGCACCGGGTCTCCGCCACGAAACGTCGGCGGGGCTGGAACCGCGGAGATCTGGCCATCCTGCTGTGCGGGGTTCTGGGATTCTTTTCACTCGCCTTCGGCACACCGCTCCTCCAGCATGGGGAAGCCGCCGCACCTGGCGGCTCCATCCACTCCGCTGGGCCGACGTCGTATGTCGAGTGGCCGCTCTCTGACGGCGCAACCACACGCACGGGTTCCCTCGGCCCGGCTGCGCCTGTTTCGACAGACCCGCCCGCGACGCCAGCATCAGTGTCCGCTGCACAGCCGGCCCCGGCCGGTCCCCTGCTTCCGGCCGCGTCTGCACCCCAGCACATCCAGTACGCCGCCGCGGCGATCGACACCGCTATCCATCCCCTTGAACCGGACAACTCAGCGGTCGCCAGCCAGACCATCGTGCCGCCCACCACCATGGACGGATACTGGCTGACACCGTTCGGCACGCCGGGAAATGGCTCGAACAACACGACGTACATCATCGGCCACAGCTGGGAAGGCCAGGATGCTCCGTTCAACCACCTCAGTTCGGCTGCCTCGGTGGGCGACGAATTCAACGTCATCACCGCGAACGGCACCATCCGCTACCGAGTGGACAGCGTGACCACTTACCTTAAATCCACACTCAAGGACAGCCCCATCTGGGACATGGTGCCCAACCGCGTCGTTCTCATCAGCTGCTATACCGAGGACCCCTGGGGCAAGAACGTCGTAGTGTCCGCGTCGCCCGCCACCTAGAGACCCCACCGCGAAACTGCTGTTCAACCCTGCTGCCGGGGCAGAGAATGAGCTATGACTCATGAGCGGTTCAGTGGCCCTCCCCCTCTCCTTGTCGGGATCATGCCCAAGCAGCATCCCGAGGTCCTCCACACGGCATTTACCTTGGCCGCCAAGCTCTCCGCGCCTTTGGTGTGCGCCTATGTGGATGAGGCCAGCTATTTGGTGGAATGGGATCCCGCCCGATCGGCGCACCGGCTGTCCCTGCACCCGGACAAGGACGACGACGACATCCGCGCTGTCAGCACGGATCTCAAGGCGGTGATCGAAGCGGCCATGAAAGATGCCTCCGCTGGCGGTGCGCCGGTGGACTGGACCTTGCGCACTTTGGCGGGGGATCCTGCCCGCGCCCTCGCCAGGCTGGCCGCAGAAAGCAACGCACCCATGATCATCGTGGGGACGTCGGAGCGGGGTGTGGCACATAGGATCTCGGAAGCCCTCAACGGTTCCGTAGGGACGTGGCTCAGCCATCACCAGAGCCGCCCCGTACTGGTAGTTCCCTTCCGGATGGGGGCGCACCAAGGAAAATTGTGAGCGCTAAAGGCGTTTGACGAGGGCGGAAATAGTAAAGCGAAAGTAGTTATTCCAGGTGGTGGCGGAAGGCCCGGAGGCCACGTAAGCTGGTTCAAGCAGGCCGGATCAACCGCAAGGGCGGTCCGGAATCTGCCCAAAGACTGCTCCGGAGTGCGTATCCCCCAATAACGCACTCCGGAGCTTTTTTAATGCCTGGAACCGAACTGCCAACACGGCCGGGCTCTCACTGCATACCCCCAGGGGGTACTTGCGCTGATACCCCACTGGGGTATATGTTTGGGTCCATGACAGCACCGGAAGAAACCACCGAGGCACCCCTCCGCGTTGATCCGCCGCAGAATCACGGCTACACGGCCAACAAGGACGCATACCTGCGCCGGCTCAAACGGATCGAAGGCCAGGTACGCGGCATCGCCCGGATGGTGGATGAGGACAAATACTGCATCGACATCCTCACCCAGGTCTCCGCCGTCACCAAGGCCCTGCACGCAGTCAGCCTCGGGCTGGTCGAAGAGCACATCGGTCATTGCGTGGTGGGCGCGGCCTCCGAGCCGGACCCGGATCTGCGTGCGGAAGCAATCGACGTCAAAGTCAAAGAAGCAGCCGACGCCATCGGCCGCCTGCTCCGCTAAGACCACACCAACACAAAACACCAACCGCCGGCCCACGTGCCGGCAGGGCATAAAGGAGCAAGCCATGAGCACTACCTCCACCACCGTCAGCGTTTCGGGCATGACCTGCGGCCATTGCGTCTCGTCGGTAAGCGAGGAGCTTGAGTCCCTCGCCGGAGTCGAAACGGTCGACGTCGACCTCAACGCCGGGGGCATCTCCACCGTCACGATCACCTCAAGCCAGGAACTGTCGCCTTCCGAGATCGGTGAAGCCGTGGCCGAGGCCGGCTACCTGGTTGTTGCCAACGAAGCCTGACCAAGCCGCGAGATTCCGAGGACCGACAATGAGCAACGAGCATCTCCTGCACCAGACCGGAAGCCGGGTGGTTGAACTCGATATCGAGGGCATGACCTGCGCCTCCTGCGTGAACCGGGTGGAGAAGAAGCTCGGCAAACTCGACGGCGTGGTGGCCTCGGTCAATCTCCCCCTGGAGTCCGCGCATGTGACCGTCCCGGCAGGGATCACCGACCAGCAGCTCGTGGACACCGTGAACGCCACCGGCTACAAAGCCAGGCTGCGCAGGCTGCCAGTCCCTTCCGAAATATCAGCGGACCACGGGCACGGGACCCATCAGGACCACCTGCAGCTTGGAGGCACAGCATCGCAACTGAAGCCTCGCCTGATCGTGGCTGCCATCCTGACTGCTGCCGTATTCCTGATCTCGATGGTGCCCGCCTTCCAGTTCCCGCACTGGGGCTGGGTGGCAGGGGCGTTGGCGCTGCCCGTGGTCAGCTGGGCGGCCTGGCCGTTCCACCGCGCCGCAGCCGTCAATGCCCGCCACCTTGCGTCCACCATGGACACCCTGGTGTCCATCGGCGTGTTGGCCGCCTTCCTGTTCTCCGCGGCCCAGCTCGTGCTGGATCCCCGGATGACCGAACACCCTGCCATGGACGGCATGGAATCGGGCGGCCTGTATTTCGAGGTGGCCGCAGTAGTCACCACTTTCCTGCTCCTGGGCCGCTTCCTGGAAGCCAATGCCAAGCAAAAAGCCGGCGATGCGCTCAAGGCATTGCTGAACCTCGGGGCCAAGGACGCCACCATCCTCCACAACGGCGTCGAACATAAGGTTCCGGCCGGGCAGCTCCGGGTGGGCGACGTCATCGTGGTCCGTCCCGGGGAGAAGATTGCCACCGACGGCGTCGTCGTCGAGGGCAACTCCGCCGTCGATGCCTCCCTGGTCACCGGCGAGTCCGTTCCTGTAGAGGTTGGGCCGGACAGCATGGTCACCGGCGCCACTATCAACACCTCCGGCCGCCTGTTGGTCCGCGCCAGCAGGGTGGGCTCCGAAACCACCCTGGCCCAAATGGCCCGCCTGGTCTCGCAGGCGCAGACCGGCAAAGCCCCCATCGCCCGCCTCGCCGACCGCATCAGCGCGGTTTTTGTCCCGGTGGTACTGGTCATCGCCGTCCTCACGTTCGCTGTGTGGCTCCTCGTCGCGGGCCCGGTGGTCAGCGAAGTCGAGTTGCGCGCGGCGTTCACGGCCGCTGTCACCGTCCTGGTCATTGCCTGCCCCTGTGCGCTGGGGCTGGCCACCCCCGTGGGCCTGCTGACCGGAACCGGCCGCGGCGCCCAGCTGGGCATCCTGATCAAGGGACCCCAGGTCCTGGAAGACACCCGGATCGTGGACACCATCCTGCTGGACAAGACGGGGACCGTGACCACCGGAAAGCTTGCCGTGGAGAACACCCATGCGTTTGACGGCTTCGACACAACCGAGATCCTGCGGCTCGCCGGTGCGGTCGAGGCGGCATCCGAGCACCCCATTGCAC
This sequence comes from Arthrobacter sp. ISL-48, assembly GCF_018613805.1. Lineage (GTDB taxonomy): Bacteria > Actinomycetota > Actinomycetes > Actinomycetales > Micrococcaceae > Arthrobacter. The sequence goes on along the minus strand of NZ_JAGGPL010000018.1, from coordinate 126,001 downwards.
GGGCCATCGCCGCCGCGGCCCTGGCAGGAGACACGAGGGTAACGCATTCAGCCGAGTCAGTGCATGCAGGGCATCCATCGTCGGTTGAGTCAGCATCCTCGCTGCCTTCGCACCAAAGTCAGGACGACGACGGCGGCCGCCTTCCCGGCGTCGAACACTTCCGTTCAGCTCCCGGCGGCGGAGTCGCCGGAACGGTGCAGGGCCAGGTTGTCGTGGCCGGCCGTAGCGGCTGGCTGGAAGAAAAGGGCATCCGGATCTCCCCGGAGCAGTGCGGGGTCCTCGCCGCCGCGGAAGCGGCAGGCGCCACGGCGATCTGGGTTGCGGTGGGCAGCACGGCTGCCGGCATCATTACACTCCGGGACACCATCAAGCCCGGGTCTGCTGCCGCCGTTTCGCGGCTTAAGGCGCTGGGACTCCGGCCCATCCTGCTGACCGGGGACAATGCCGCCGTAGCGGTGCAGGTAGCCTCCTCAGTCGGCATTTCCCCGGGCGACGTCTACGCGGGTGTCCTCCCGGCCGGCAAGGTTGAGGCCGTCCGAAAGCTTCAGGCAGATGGGGCCATCGTCGCAATGGCCGGCGACGGAGTGAATGACGCCGCTGCCCTGGCGCAGGCGGACCTGGGCATTGCGATGGGCTCGGGCACCGATGTCGCCATCGAGGCGGCAGACCTTACGGTGATGGGCAATGATTTGGGCCAGGTTGCCCAGGCCATCGAACTGTCGCGTAGAACGCTCGCCACCATTAAGACCAACCTGTTCTGGGCCTTTTTCTACAACGCGGTGGGCATTCCCGTGGCAGCGTTGGGGCTCCTGAACCCCATGGTTGCCGGAGCCGCTATGGCGGCAAGCTCGGTCCTGGTCGTGGCGAACTCACTGCGGTTGCGCAGCTTCGGCAAGTAGGTCATGCAGCGCCGAAGCGAACGGCGGCGCGGGCCTTTGCCTTGGCAGCCTCTTCCTCCCTGTCCTTGGCCGGAGTGTGGCTGACCAGCGAATCCAGGAGGTGCTGGGTGATGTGGGCGATCTCATGCACTGCTTGCTCGAAGGCTTCCTCGTTGGCCTTGGATGGCTTGGTGCTGCCGCTGATCTTGCGCACGTACTGCAGTGCCGCGGCATGCACTTCGTCCGAAGTGGCGTGCGGCTCGTAGTTGTGGAGGGTTCGAATATTCCGGCACATATAGTCATGCTAGGCTCTGGAACGCCTTGGATCGACCCCCTGCCTGGACTGAACCGGGACCATGCCCATGGAGAGTGCAGCATGGGCAGTGGTGCCCATCGACAGTGTTTTGGGGCCGGGATAGGTTTTAGGCAATGGATCTTCCGGATGAGCCGGGGGCCGCTGGGGATGCCGATCTGGATCGGATCCAAGAAATGAAGGAGAAATCTGATGGCTATTTGGGGCGCGGATGTAGCTCAGCTTAAGAACCTGGGCAGCAAACTTCAGGCGGGTTCGTCTGAAATCGAGAACCAGAAATCAATGCTCACCAAGGCGCTGGACAGCACCCAGTGGATGGGCCCCGATGCGGAGAAGTTCCGCAGCGAATGGTCAGGCCAGCACGTGGCTTCGCTGACCAAGGTCGCCCAGGCCCTGCAGGAAGCCGGCCAGAAGGCCACCAAGAACGCCGACGAGCAGGACCACGCTTCGCGCTAGCCGCCGCGCGTTACCTGTTAGCACCCTTGAGGGCCCGGACACTGTCCGGGCCCTCAAGCGGTTACTGGCGGAGCCGGCGTTCTGCGCCGAGCGGAGTGGTCGCTGCTGAAATGGTCCCGGCAGTTCTTGCAGGAGCACGCAGCTCATCCAGCCGGACCAGGATGACGCCGGCCACGATGAGCACTCCGCCCAAAAGCTGGATGGCCCCGGGAAGCTCCCCCAGGAGCAGCCATGCCCAGATCACGGCGAACAGCACCTCGGTGAGCGAGACGAAGGACGCCACTTTCGATCCAAGTGCCCGGGCTGCCATGATGCCGGATACGTAGGCCATGACCGTTGCCAGGACCACGAGTCCGCCCAGCGCCACCCACCACGGCGTGACCCAGGGTCCAAGCTTGGTGTCTGCGGTGCTGAAGGCCATGGGCAGCAGACCCGAGGCGGCAGCCAGCCACATCACGGCCGCGCCCACCATCAGCCCGCCGGAGGCAAGGACGATGGGCGGCAAAGAGTCGTTCTGTCTGGCGGTAATGAAGAAATATATGGCTAGGCAGACCGCAGCAGCCATTCCCCACAGCACCCCGATGACATCGATCTTCACGGTTCCAGTGAGGTCCAGCACCAGGAGCAGTCCGGCGAGGGATAGCAGGGTTCCGCCGAACGTCAACGCCCGTGGCCGACTGCGGCTGGCTGCCCAGAGCCACAGCACAATAATTACCGGGGCCAGGTACTCGAGGAGAAGTGCAACCCCAACGGATAGTCGTGCCACGGCATTGAAGTAAAAGAGTTGGCACGCCGCCACGCCAATCAGGCCAAACAGCACAATAGTGATCCAGTTGGCCCAGAGCTGGTGCCAGCGGCCGCGCAGGGCGGGAACTGCCGGAACGGCAAGAATCAGGGCGGCGCCGGTGAGGCGGGCCGTCACCGCCGCTCCGGGAGACCAGCCAGCTTCCAGCAGCGCCTTGGCGAAGGAGCCGGACGTGCCAAAGACAGCGGAGGAAAACAGCGCGATCCACAGGCCCGAGGCCAGGAACCCACGCCGCTTCAGGGAAGGCTGGCGGGTCTCGGCGGGATGGTTGGCGGCAGGCACCGTTGCCTCCTGTCAGGAGTAAAGTGGGGTAATGCTCATGACACTACGCCCACCCTTTGTAAGGAGTCAAGATGCTCTTTGCCCCTGACACCGACGTGGCGCTGCGGACCGTCGTTAATCTGATCAATACGGCAGCGAACGGGCGGGAGAACCTGGCTACGGTCGCTGACTTGGACCGGTTTCTCCAGGCGGAAGGATTCAGCGGGTCGCGCACGCGCGACAAGGCCGAACTGGCCAGCATCCATCAGCTCCGGGCGCGGCTGGCATGGCTCTGGACTGCGGACGAGGACACCGCGGTGGAAACCGTGAACCGACTGCTGCGTGAGGCCAACGCCCTTCCCCAGCTCATGAAACACGATCAGTGGGACTGGCACCTGCACGCCACCACCAGGGAAGCGCCGCTGGCAGACAGAATGAGCACCGAGGCTGCCATGGCCCTCGTGGACGTGATCCGAAGCAAGGAGATGGACCGCATGCTGGTGTGCGAGGCGGACGACTGCGACGCAGTCGTGCTGGACCTCAGCAGGAACCGCTCGAAACGCTATTGCGATACCGGCAACTGCGCCAACCGTATGCACGTCGCTGCCTACCGCGCCCGCCAGGCTTCAGCCGGCTAGGCGTCGGCGGGCTGGGCCTCGGCCGGCTAGGCGTCGGCGGGCTGGGCGTCGGCGGGCTGGGCGTCGGCGGGCTGGGCGTCGGCGCGTCGGGCGCGGGCGGGGCTGGCGCGGGCGGAGCTGGTCAGGAGTTGCTGGAGTCCCGGCCGGCGGAGCCGGGATCATCGGAATCAGGCGAGCCTCCGGGCTGTGCCGGGCCGTGCCCGCCAAATCCATGCGACGGCTTCCTTGCCGAACTGAGGTTGACGCCGGATCCCTTGCCGAGGTGCTCGGCGTTGTCCTTGTAGCTCATGGAGAGCATGGCGGCGACGACCAGCGTGACAATGAAGGCAATTCCGGCGCCGGTGAAGGCGAGGTCGAACCGCGGGGCGCGCGAGCTGCCCCCGGAAGCAAAGATCAGGACAGCGAAGAAAGCGAGGACGGCCCAGAACGCGGAGAACATCAGCGGCCCCTTCACCGAGGTCCGCAGCCTACGCGGTTTTCCTGGTTGCTGGTCTGCCAAGGTGGTTCCTCTCCTGCAGGCGGGCGCGGCGGCCTGCCTGGTTCGAATGGTGCGGGTGGGTCGTGCGCGCCTGGTGCACGGCCAACTTCTACGTCGAGTAGAACCGTGCTTTCCTAGTTTACGGCTTCACAGCCGCCGCCCGGGCATCGTGCCGCAGCGTCAGTCCTGAGAGCACCCACAGGACGCCGGAAATGATGGCGCCCCCGCCCGCCACACCCAAGAGAGCATGCGCGCCCAGGCTGATGAAAAAAGGCAGGGCAGCAGCAGTGCCGACGCCGATGATCCCGGAAGCCAGCCAGTCCCGGGCCAATACATGCTGGCCGCGGTACCGGATGCCGCAATACAGTTCCACGGCGCCTGCCAGGCCCAACCCAAAAGCTGCGATCACTCCAAAGAGAAGGTCTCCGTGGAGCAGGACCAGCGCCACGCCGCTACCGGTCAGCGCCGAGCCGGCAGCGGAAAACACCCTGCCCGGCATCGCGTCATTGCGGTAACCCGCTTTCGTGATGCTCCAGATCAGCAACGGACCGGTGGCCAGCAGGTACGTGCCACCGGACCAGCCCATGACAGCCACTGACGGGGAAGCCCAGAAGACGGTCAGCGCGCCAAACAGCAGTGCGACCAGGGCCCGGAGCAGTACCGGCTTCCATAGGTCAGTTTGGGGGGCGGCACCTGGGGCAGTTCCTGCTGGCGTCAACGGTTGGGTCACCGGTCCAGTTTAGTGGGCGCCGGTGCTAAGGCGAACCGAGCACCATCCAGCGGTCGGACCTGGCCCGGATGCCGAGGGTCAGGGCGCGGGCGGCCATATAGCCCACCGCAAACGCCACCCAAAGCCAGGTCAGCCCGGCGGCCCCGGAGATGCCGGAGCCTCCGACGGCCAGGAGCATCGGTACGTAGACGGCAAGATTCACCACTCCGGCCAGCGCCAGATATCTGGCATCACCTGCCCCGATCAGGACCCCATCGAGCACAAAAACATAGCCGGCGACCGGCTGGCCGGCCGCGAGTACCCATAAGGCGGATACGAGGACGGAATGCACGCCCGGGTCGGAAGTGAACAATGCCCCCGCCCATGGTGCAACCGTGGCCAGCAGCAGGCCCGTGATTACCCCGAAGCCCAAGCCCCAGCGGGTCATGGTCCGGGTCAGCAGGCGCGCACCGACGGGGTTGGACGCACCAAGTTCCTTACCGATCAGGGCCTGCGCGGCGATTGCGAGCGCGTCGAGGGCAAAGGCAAGGAAGGAAAAGATGGTCATTGCCAATTGGTGTGCCGCGAGGTTGACGGCACCCTGGGCTGTGACGACCAGGACGGTGGCCAGGATGGCGATCCGGAGGCTGAGTGTGCGCAGCATCAGCCATGATCCGATACGGGTCATGGCGCGGATGCCGTGCCAGTCCGGCAGGAGGCTGACTCCGCTCCGGGCCGCATTCCGCTGCACCATCACCAGATAAACGGCAGCCATGGCCCATTGGGCGATGCTGGTGCCCACCGCAGAGCCAGTCACGGACCAGCCCAGCCCATAAACGAGCCACAGGTTGAGCACGATGTTCAGGCCAAAGCCGGCAGTGGCAACCACCAGCGGCGTTCGCGTGTCCTGAAGGCCCCGGAGCACCCCTGTTCCGGCGAAAATGACCAGCATGGCCACGAGTCCCGGCATAGACCACCGGAGGTAGTCAACGGCAAAGGTCCGCACTTCCCCGTGAGCCCCCATCAGGCCTACTAACGGCTCAGCGGCCACAAAACCTGCTGCGGCAAGGACAAATCCGAGCATCAGCGCCAGCCAGACGCCGTCGCGCCCGGCTGCCAGCGCCTTGGCGAGTTGGCCGTCGCCGATAGCCCGCGCCACGGCCGGTGTGGTGGAGTAGGCAAGGAAGACCATCAGTCCAACGGCGGTATGAAGCACGGCCGAGGCGAGTCCGACGCCTGCCAGTTGGGCGACGCCCAGATGGCCCACGATGGCGGAATCTGCCAGCAGGAACAGCGGTTCGGCGATCAGCGCACCGAGGGCCGGAATGGCGAGCCGAAGTATCTCCCGGGCGTGGCCGGGTGGCGCTTGCGCGGCAGCAGGGGCGGATCGATCAGGCACGGTGCCAGCCTATCGGGGCGCCGCGGACCTGAACTCCGCCCGTCCATGAGAAAGGACACATTCGGCCGCAATTGGTTGACCATTCAACCATGAGTCGGGAAGACTCGATACCTCAAGCTTCAACGCTGCGATCCGGCCCGCTTGTATCCAGACAGCCCCGACCGACATTCGAAACGGTGAAACTCCCATGAACCAGTCCTCCCTTACCACCTCCGCCATTACCATCCTGCGCGTCATTCTCGGCTTCCTCTTTGCTGCCCACGGCTGGCAGAAGTTCAGCGAATTCACTATCGCCGGCACACAGGCCTCATTCGCCAAGATGGGCGTGCCCGCCGCCGAAGTGACCGCCCCCGCAGTCGCCAGCCTTGAGCTGGCCGGCGGAATAGCCCTCATCCTGGGTATCCTGACCCGCGTGGTTGCAGCACTTCTTGCCTTGGACATGCTCGGCGCACTGTTCCTTGTGCATGCCCAGGCTGGCGTCTTCGCCGCCACCGGCGGCTTTGAACTCGTGCTGCTCCTGGCCGCGGCGGCCCTGGCCCTGGCCCTCACCGGTGCGGGTCGCATTTCGGTGGACCGGGCCCTCTTCGGCCGCAAGAACTCGAGGCTGGCAGGCCTCGCCTGAGCACGGCGTTCGGAAGTAGACCTCGACGGCGGGTGGGCACGCGGGTGCCCATCCGCCGTCGGCATTCCGGTCTCTGCAGGCTCCCCGATCGTCAGCCTGTGACGCCGGTCAGTTCATTGGGGACATGGTCCAGGCCAGCGCTCTTGATGACCCTGCCGGACTTCAGGTCCACGGCATGGATCGTGGAAGTTGCCGGCTCGGTGACGTAGGCCGTTGAGCCCTGGACAAATAGTGTGGGGCGGGGATCCTGCCACACTTCCGGCTCTTCCCAGGCGGGCACTACAGGGATGGAACCCGCGACGGCTCCTGTGAGCGGGTCAATGACGTGAAGCGATCCGTCCGTGCCCAAGACCAGGGCCTCCCCTGCCGGCCCCCGCCCCAGGGAACGGAAGGAGTAGCTCGTACCGAGGTCAACAAGCTGCAACTGCCCCGTGTCGGTGTTGACCAGGGAAATCCGGGTTGGCCGCTCAAGCGTGGCATCCTTATCCACCTTGTAGTCACCCAGGATGACAGGGGACGCGGGGCTTCCCGCCTGGTTGCCCATCCGGCCGTAGGGGTCAGGGCTGGAAACCTTGGCGATGGCTCCCTCCTTGTAGATCAGCATGCCGTCCTCGCAGCCGACCACTACGGTGTCGTGCCCGGCAACGGCCTCTCCGTGCACGCCGGGGCAGTCCTCATTGCGCAGGATCTCCGTGCGGGCCGGCGCCTGCGGACCGACACTTTCCGCTGCCCTCCCGCTGCCAGGGGTGTCCAAAAGCGCCAGGCCGTTCCGGTGGTCCTCGTTTCCCAGCGTGACCAGGAGCCGGCCATCCTCCAACTCCACGGCCACGCCATGGTGCGCCTCGGGCGTCGTGTAGGTAGTGGTCGGCGGGAGGCCCGTCTTGAGCGCCTCCGTCAGCTCTGACGGATCGAAACTTTCCACCTTTCCGGAGCCGTCGCTAAAGAGTACGGTCCTGCCTGCATGACGGACCACATGCCCTGACTTGTCCGCGCTGAAGGCCTTGTCGGTGAGCTCGGGTGTGGCCGTGTAGGAGTGGCCGTGGTCGCCGTGCTCCTCCGTCCATGCGCCCGTGTCGAAGACGCGGAACGAGTCGCCTGTGGACACCAGGACATGGCGCCCGTCACCCGCCGGGCTCAATCGATTAAAGCCGTCGAGGCCTGCCTCCCCCACGGGCTTCAGGGTCTTGGCATCGAGGACCGTAATCCCTTCATCATGAGTCAGGACAAGCCGGGGAGTGGGTGCCGACGCCTCCTTTGGTGCACCTCCTTTAGTGGTGGCACCTTGGTTGGCTGGGTCATCGGCGGTTTCCTGGGCGGAAGGTTGGGACCCTGCACAGGCGGCGAGCAGAAGAGCGGAAGCCGCAAGGACTGCGGGCACTCCGAAGGCACGGGGAGCGGATCTGGGGGAAAGGTGGGAAGAGGTTCTCATCATTTCGTTAATGCTAGTGATTCTCATTAATAGATCAAACTCAGCACCTCGCGCCAGCGGGGACCCGGCTGGCTGTGAGGAAAGGCAACCAAGGCGCACACTCCACACCAAGAACTCCCAGAAAACGATCAGAAATGCTTGACCACTGAAACGTTCCACTGATAGACATGTCAGCAACAGCACTGGGGCCCTGTACAAATCTCCCTCTTGCCTCGACCGGCTCGCAGGCACATCGAAGAAATACGGGTTGCCCCGGTTTGTTTCTCATTGAAACGATACAAATCTGACGCAGTGGTCAGATCCACGTTCCGCCGCTCATCGAAGGAGATGTTCGTGAACCATCCCCCGCAAGCCCGCCAACCTCAAGACGGTACACAAGGACCCCCGCGCGGCAGCCGCCGACTTTCCACCACGACCAAAGCCCTGACGGCCGCCGTCGCCTCGGCCGCGATCGCCTTCACCGGCCTGCCCTCCGTCCAGGCAGACACCTCCCTCCCTGCCGTCGGCAGCGGATTCCATTTCGACTTCGGACCCGGCAGCACTGCAGACGGCTACACCCGCGTAGACGCCAGCACGGCTTATTCCGCAGCCGCTGGGTTCGGTTTCACGGACACCGCCGTCACATCCGGAGCGGACCGCGGCACTGGCGATGCCCTTCGCTCAGACTTTGTGCGGGCGCAGGGCACCAGCTTCCTGGTTGACCTGCCCAATGGCGACTACACGGTCAAGCTCATCGCAGGCGATGCTTCCGATGCCACGAACATCGCCATCACGGCGGAAAAGATGGCGAAAGTCCAGCTCACTGACCGGCCCGCGGGCCAATACCTGGAAATGGAGTTCCCGATCAGCCTCGTGGACGGCCAGCTCAACCTGGATTTCACTGGCACCGCCGCCAAGATCAATTCCCTGGTGATCGCAGCCCGCGCACCGCGCACCGCTACCACTGATCCCGGCGTCTACCTCGCCGGGGATTCTACGGTCCAGACCTATGACGCCGCCTTCGAACCGCAGGCCGGCTGGGGCCAGATGATGGACCGCTACTTCGATGACAAAGTGGCTGTCTACAACCATGCCATTGGAGGCCGCAGCTCCAAGAACTTCATCAGCCAGGGCCGCCTCGACGAAATCCTCCGCGTGATCAACCCCGGCGACTACCTCATGGTCCAGTTTGGCCATAACGACGCGACCATCGGCGTAGACGACCGCTACGCGTCGCCGGCCGACTACAAGGAATACCTCCGGACCTACGTCAGCGGTGCACGCCAGCGCGGTGCCATGCCCATCCTGGTCACACCTGTGGGACGCCGGGACTTCGATCCGGCCACCGGGGCATTCCGGGTGAGCTTCCCTGAATATGTGGACAAAATGAAGGAGCTCGCCGCCGAGGAGGAAGTGGCCCTGGTGGACCTGTCTGCCCTGAGCCAAGCCTACTACGATGCCATCGGTCCGGAGGAGACGAAATCCGTTTTCCTGCATGTCGACGCCGGCATTTACCCCGGTCGACCCAACGGCACCGTTGACGATACCCACTTCCAGGAATACGGCGCGATCCAGATCGCACGGCTGCTCGCCGGAGGGGTGAAGCAGCTCAGCCTGCCGCTTGCCTCGCGAGTCCTGGACGTGGCACCGCCGTCGGCTGTCCCGGCCAAACCGCAGGGCCTCGTCGCAGGCAGTGTCTCCAACGCCGGCGCGCTGCTCAAGTGGCAGCCTTCGGAGGGCGCTGACATCTACAAGGTCTACCGCAAACTGGCAACCGAAGCTGATGACGCCTATAAACTCGCCACGACGTCCACCCTACCGAGCACCAACCTGAACGGACTGGCCGAAGGCACCGCCTACAACGTCCGGGTAGCGGCGATGAACGGCAAGGGACTGTCCGAGTTCAGTGACGCGCTGGCCTTGACAACCAAGAAGGCCAAGTACAAGTTCGACTTTGGCCCCGCTGGGGCACCGCTGGAGCCCGGCTACACCGAGGTCAACCGCACGATGGCCTACACTCCTGAACGTGGCTTCGGCTTCGCGGACACCTCGGGCCTGTCCGACCGGGACCGGGGCACCGCCACCACCAACCTGCTCCGCGACTTTATCCTCAGCGGCTCCAGCTTCGAATTCAGGCTGGACGTACCCAATGGAACGTACGCGCTGAAGACCCACCACAGTGACTGGATCGGCTCCACCCGGACCGACATTTCAGTGGAAGAAAAGAGCTTCGGAACCGTCACCTCCGGCCGCGCTTCCTCCGCGACCAAGGTCATCAACCAGGTCCTGGTCAGCGATGGCCAGTTGAATCTCGGGATCAGCGGAAGCGGCCAGCGCCTGAACGGGCTGGAAGTCACGCCGCTGCTGGTCGGTCCGACCGACCTGCGTGCCACGAACGTGGACGCTGCAGCCGCACCGCCGTCGGTCTCCCTTACCTGGGACGCCGTTCCGGACGCCGCCAGCTACAAGGTTTTCCGTCAGGCTTCATATGACTCCTCCCCTCAACTGCTGGCCGACAATGTCATGGGAACGGACTTTACGGACACCAGTGCCTTTGCCGGCCTGCCGTATAAGTACTTCGTAACGGCTCTGGACAACACGGGCCTGGAGTCCGTCGCCTCCAACACAGTGGACGTGGCCCTCGTGGATCCAAACACGCCCGTACCGGCGGCCACCAACAAACTGGATATCAAGGCAGTCGAAAAGACCAGCGTTACCCTCAAGTGGCAAAAGGTGTCCGGCGCAGCCGCCTACCACGTCTACCGGTCCACCTCCCCGGACGGGCCTTTCGGATACGTGGGCCGCGCCACCGAGGTGAACTACACGGACACCACCGTGCTGACCACCATCAAGTACTACTATCGCGTGACCACCGTGAACAAGGGCGGCGAATCCGCGCCGTCGGCAGTTATCGGAACGGAAAAAGTCAGCGTGGTGAACCGGCAAATGGAAAACCTGGACCGAGCCCCGGTTGCGCTGGTCACAGACCAGGGAGTCCGCGTGGGCTGGCGCATGCTGGGCCTGGATCCCGAGCAGATCGGCTTCCATGTCATCCGCGACGGTGTCCAGCTCACCACGGAGCCCATCAGGAACAGCACCACGTTCCTGGACCCCGCCGGAACGGCCGCATCGAAGTACGTCATCAAGGCCGTGGGCAACGGCGGGGACCAGCTCACCGCCGAGTTCACGCCGCTCGCCCGGGACTACCTGGCCATCAAGCTGGACAAGCCCGCTGATGACTACACCAAGGATGGGCAGCCCTACAGTTACTCCGCCGGCGACGCCAGCGTTGCAGACCTGGATGGGGACGGCACGTACGAAGTGATTCAGATGTGGTCACCGTCCATCTCCAAGGACAACTCGCAGGCCGGCTATACCGGCATCGTGTATGTTGACGCGTACAAGATGGACGGCACAAAGCTCTGGCGGATCGACCTGGGCAGGAACATCCGCGCCGGCGCGCATTACACCCAGGTGCTGGCCTACGACTTCGACGGTGACGGCAAGGCCGAAGTGGCCATGAAGACTGCTGACGGTACCCGGGACGCCGCCGGTACCGTGATCGGGAACGCCAGCGCTGATTACCGAAACAGCAGCGGCTACGTCCTTACCGGCGACGAGTTCCTGACGGTGTTCCATGGTGTCAGCGGCACCATTATGGACACCGTCAAGTACGATCCTCCGCGCGGCGACGTGGGAGCCTGGGGCGACACCTACGGCAACCGCGTTGATCGTTTCCTGGGCGCCGTGGCCTACCTCGACGGCGAGCACCCCTCCATGATGTTCAGCCGCGGCTACTACACCCGGGCGGTGCTGGCGACCTACGACCTCGTTGGCGGGAAGATCGTCAAGCGCTGGGTCTTCGACTCCAACGTCTCCGGTGACCAATACCGCGGTATGGGCAACCACAACCTGTCTGTTGCTGACGTGGATGCTGATGGAAAGGACGAGTTCGTCTTCGGTTCCATGACCATCGACGACAACGGACAGCCGCTATACACCACTGGCCTGGGACATGGCGATGCTATTCACACGAGCGACCTGGATCCCTCCCGCCCTGGCCTGGAGACGTTCGCCGTCCACGAGGAAATGGGCGCCAGTGGCAACCGCGGGGCCACGTTCCGCGACTCCGCCACCGGCGAAGTCCTGTGGAGCATCCCTGCTACCAAGGACACCGGCCGGGGGGCCGCCGGCGACATCGATCCGCGCCACCTCGGCGCCGAGGCGTGGGCTGTCGGCGGCGACGCAGCCTGGAACTCCCCCGTGGGCGAACTGAGGTCCGCCAAGGGCGAGCTCCTCAGCACCAATATCCCTGCGGCCAACTTCCTGGCCTGGTGGGACGGTGACCTGCTCCGGGAGATCGTTGACCACGACTGGGACGCCCCGGCCAACAGCGGCACCCCAACCATCAGCAAGTGGAACTGGAACACCCAGTCCAGTGACCGCCTGCTGACGGCGGCCGGTGCCAAGACGAACAACAGCACCAAAGGAACCCCCGCCATCCAGGCGGACCTGTTGGGCGACTGGCGTGAGGAAATCGCCTGGCGTTCCGCAGACAGCACCGAACTGCGGATTTACACGACAGCGTCCGGCACCGACGTCCGGCTGCGAACGCTGATGCACGACCCCGTGTACCGGCTCTCGGTTGCCCGCGAAAATGTAGCGTACAACCAGCCTCCGCACCCGGGCTTCTACATCGGCGAAGGCATGGAAACTCCGGCGATGCCAGACATTGCCTATACCGGAACCAACTAATTCAGCTGCCCTGACCGGACATGAACCACGGTGCCCCCTCCGCAATCTGGGGAGGGGGCACCGTTTCTTTGCGGGCGACCGGCGGGTAACGTTCCTCCTCAGTAAGATCGCAGCATGACTGAGACCGCCTCCAACTCCGTAACGCTCCGCTTCCTGGCCGCTCCCATGGACGTGGGACACAGCGGTTCGGTGGACGCCGGAACCGTGTTGGAGTGGGTGGATAAGGCCGCCTATGCCGCCGCGGTGGGCTGGGCCAAGTCCTACTGCGTCACGGCCTATGTGGGGAACATCCACTTCGCAGACCCGGTGAACAGCGGTGACATGGTGGAGGTTGAGGCCACGATCGTGTACACCGGGCGCTCCTCCATGCATATCCGTACGGTGGTCTCCTCGGGGGATCCGAAGGGCGGGCCGGCCACCATGAGAAGCCAGTGCATGGTCATTTTTGTAGCCGTGGGCGAGGACGGGAAACCCATTCCGGTCAAGCAGTTCGAACCTGTCTCGGCCGCGGAAATCGAACAGCGCGACCACGCGCTGGCCCGGATCAAGGTCCGGGAACAGATCGTCGAAGCCATGAACAGCCAGGAATATACCGACGCCGGCACGGCCGAACGCGTGACGTTGCGGTTCATGGCCGCCCCTACCGACGTGAACTGGGGAGGCAAGGTACACGGCTGCATCGTGATGAAGTGGATCGACGAGGCTGCTTACGTCTGTGCGTCCAGGTACTGCGGAAAGGACACCGTGGCAGTGTTCTCCGGCGGCGTCCGATTCTACCGCCCGCTGCTGATCGGCCACGTTGTGGAAGTCGAAGCCCGGCTGGTCTATACCGGGACCAAGGGCATGCACGTCGCAGTCCACGTCCGCTCGGGGGATCCCAAGGGCCGGGAGCTTAAGCTGACCACGTACTGCCTGACCGTCATGGTCGCCCGCGACGCCGAAGGCACGTCAGTACCTATACCGCCGTGGGTTCCTGTGTCCGAAGAGGACAAGAGGCTGCACGCCCATGCCCGGGAACTGCTGGAAATCCGTGGCACGGCACCGGGAAACCGGCTGCCCAACCACCTGTTGACGCAGCGGACTGCGCGGCCCTGAACCGCCGCGTCACTGGGCGCACAGGCGGGCCGGCGCTAGAAGCCGCCGCCGGCGTCGGCCGCCATATTGGCGAACCGCGAATAGTGGCCCTGGAAGGCAACCACAATGTCCTTCGTGGGACCGTTTCGGTGCTTGGCGATCAGAATGTCTGCCTCACCTGCACGCGGTGACTCCTTGTCGTAGACGTCCTCACGGTGCAGCAGGATCACCATGTCGGCGTCCTGCTCGATGGAGCCGGATTCCCGAAGGTCCGAGACCATAGGGCGCTTGTCCTGGCGCTGTTCCGATCCACGGTTCAGCTGGGACAGGGCGATCACCGGGACCTGGAGTTCCTTAGCCAGCAGCTTGAGGGCACGGGAGAATTCGGACACTTCCTGCTGACGCGATTCCACCTTCTTGCCGGAGCTCATGAGCTGGAGGTAGTCAAGGATCACGAGCTTGAGGTCGTGCTGCTGCTTGAGGCGGCGGCATTTGGCCCTGATTTCCATCAGCGACATGTTGGGGCTGTCATCGATGAACAAGGGGGCATCGTTCATCCGGCCCATGGTGGTGGCGATCTTGGACCACTGCTCGTCCTTTATGGTGCCCTTGCGGAGGTCCTGGAGACCGATAGTCGCCTCGGCAGAAAGGAGGCGCATCGCGATCTCGTTCCGCCCCATTTCCAGCGAGAACATGACTGTTGCCAGGTTGTTCTTGATGGCTGCTGACCGCGCGAAATCCAAGGCGAACGTCGACTTACCTACGGCCGGACGGGCAGCGATAACAATCATCTGGCCCGGGTGCAGGCCGTGGGTCAGCTCGTCCAGCTCATAGAAACCGGTGGGAACACCGGTCATGCCTTCGCCGCGGTGGCCCGAGGCTTCGATCTCGTCCACCGTGGCTTCCATCACGTCCTTGAGGACCACATAGTCCTCGGCGGTGCGCCGCTCGGCAACGGCGTAGACCTCGGCTTGGGCCTGGTTGACCAGGTCCTCCACTTCGCCGTCGGAGCCGTAACCCAGTTGGACAATCTTTGTGCCGGCGTTGACCAGCCGGCGCAGGACGGCCCGTTCAGCCACGATCTCTGCATAGTAGCCGGCGTTCGCCGCCGTCGGGACGGTCTGGATGAGTTCGTGCAGATAGGCGGGACCGCCAATCCTGTTGATCTCGGCGCGCTTGGTCAGCTCATCGGACACCGTAACGGCGTCGGCGGGCTCGCCGCGGCCGTAGAGGTCGATGATGGCTTCGTAGATGGTCTCGTGTGCAGGGCGGTAGAAGTCCTGGCCGCGGAGGATCTCCACGACGTCGGCTATGGCGTCCTTGGAGAGCATCATGCCGCCCAGCACTGACTGTTCGGCGGGAATGTCCTGCGGAGGCTTCCGGCTGCTTTCGGATCCCCGGGTGTTCTCGATCGGATCCAAGTGCGTTACTGACAAAGCTGCCGTCCTCCGTTGTGTGCTGCGGCTATCCAGCTGCCGCGGCGCGTAAGCCATCTTTCCTGCGGGTGGGTGCGGACCATTGGGACGTCCACAGCGCCATACTCTTTAGGTCTACCGGCGGGCACCGACAATTCCGGGCGGGCGACCCAACGAGCCCCTTTTGGCGCCTGCACAGAGACTTATCCCCACAATCCACAGGTTATCCACAGAGGACATCACCGCGTTCAGGTCCGGGGACTCGTCGTGGTGGGCCACCTATCGGCGGCAGCGTTTCTGCCCCCAAAACAGGTATTCCGCTACGCTAGCCGTCCTCGTGCCCGCAGCAAAGCCGGCAGCCGTGCCCGGTTGTGGATAACCTGTGCACTAAGTGGCATAGCTTGTGCACAGCCTGTGGGCGACACTGTGGAAACAAAAAAAGTTTTGCCTCGCATATGGCTTTGACCTGCGAAAACATTCAGACCAGGGTGTGGAGTAAATATTCTTTCGGGGAACCTTCATCCACAGCTTGCAGGCCGCCACTGTTGATAGTGGCCAGATTCTGCAGGGTGAATGTCACGACCCATGCGCTTTTTGTGATCGATCACACACCGAACGGCTTCGCTTTGCGGTACGGCCTCCTGCGTCCATGCTGCCTGCGGAATATGCTGTGGATAACGCCGAACTGGCCTAAGCTCTATTTATGGGCGAAATACTGATGGTGTTACTGCCTGCCTTAATCCTGGTGGCGGTGCTTTGGGGGCTCGCAACAGCCCTGCGCCCGCGCGATTCCGGAATCTCTGACGCCGAAAGGTATCAGCAGGACCTCGCAATGCGATCGGCTGAGCACTATGCGTCCCAGGTCCGGGCAGCCACAGCAGCACGCGCACGAGTAGACGCCAACACCCGGCCCAGCCAGAACGAGCAGCAGCAGTCGCAGCAGGAGGACCACGCCCGCGCAGCCTTGCATGGGCAGCCGGGCTCCGCCCCTGGGCAGCATGGCTACCTTGCACTTCCCGGCGGGCAGCTGAACCCCCAGCTCTCGCAGCAACTGCAGTCGATGGCGCGTAACGGACAGAAGATCCAGGCCATCAAACTGCTCCGCCAAGCAACCCACGCGGACCTTGCTACCGCCAAAAAGTATGTAGATCGGCTTTAGACATGCAATCCCTATTGATCCCTGCCCTCATCTCGGTTGTTGTGGCCGTTGGCGTGGCGCTGGCAGCGCGGGCCATCAGCAAGCGGGCGGCAGCGGGCGGCCGGTCCTCCACCCCCGCCGTGAATCCCGTGGAGCTTGCCCGTTCGGCCTCCGCCAAGCTTACGGAGGATCAGCACAGGCGGCTCTACGCGCTCATCGCCCAGGGACAGGCCATGGCGGCCATCAAGCTCTACTACGAGGCGACCGGAGAGGGCTTGCGGGCCGCCCGGGATGCCGTGGGCGCATTGGCGGCCCATCCACAGCCTTACCGGAACCCCACGGCTGAACCTGTGCTGGCGGACCCCGATGACGATGATGCGCCCCAGCGTTTCCCCTACCGGTACCGTGCCATCGCCAGTAAAGGCGACGTCACCCGGGAGGTTAGCAGCAACATGCTCAACGACGAGATCTACGGGCGGATCCGCACGCTCGCCCGCAGCGGGGATCCCGAAGGCGCGGCGAACGCCCTCACGCGGCATTCAGACATCTCATTGAAGCAGGCGCGTGAGTTCATCGCGCTCCTGGACGACTGACACCACGCACTGCGATCCCCGGGCGCCCAAGGCGGCAACAGCTAGAAGTCGAACAGGTCCCCTAGCCAGCCCTCTTTCTTTTTCGGCCGGCGCCGGTCGTAGTCGCGGTCAGAGGCCTGCTTCCCGTAGTCCCGGTCATCGTGGCGGTGTTGCTCGCGGCGGGGCTCAAAGTTTTGATACAGCGGCGGCGGGGCCATCCCAGGGCCCGGGGTCACCGGCCGGGCAGCACCGGCCGCTCCCCCGCCCAGGGAATCGGCGGCGCGGTCGATAATCTTGTCCAACTCACCCCTGTCCAGCCACACGCCACGGCACTTGGGGCAGTAGTCGATCTCGATACCACTGCGTTCGCTCATTATCAGGTCAACAGAATCCACAGGACACTTCATGTCCCGGTCAACGTGCGGGGCGGCCGGAAAGTTCGACCACCCGCGTCCGTTCGTGGGCCGGGCCTTCTCAGCGGCTGCCCGAGATCCCGGCCAACAGCTGCTCAAACGGCAGGGATTCAGGCGCTGCCGGCTCCCGGCGCGGCTGGCTTCCCTGGAGCAGCAGGGCGAACTCACCCGCGGCGCGGTCGATCCGCACCGAAAGCGGGGAGCCGCCGTCGTCCGCGTTTCCCCAGTCCTGGGGGCCGGCAAAGACGCCGGTCGGAGTCATCCGCGTCCGCAGGTAGCCAAAGAGCGGGCGCATGGCGTAGTCCAGCACCATCTGGTGCCGGTCAGTGCCGCCTGTCGCTCCCAGCAGCACGGCTTTCCCCTCCAGCGACTTCGGGTCCAGGACGTCGATGAAGGATTTGAACAAGCCGCTGTAGGACGCGCTGAACACGGGGCTCACGGCGATAAGGCCGTCGGAGGCCTCCACCGCCGCGATGACCTCGGAAAGGCGCGGTCCGGCGTAGCCAGTGACGAAGTTGTTGGCGATGTCCACGGCAAGGTCCCTGAGCTCTACAACGTCCACGTCCACGTGGTATCCGGCTGCACTGAGCACCCGTTCCGCGGAGGCTGCGAGCTGGTCGGCAAGCAGCCTGCTCGACGAGGGGACGCCCAGGCCGGCTGAAAGGACGGTGATGCGGCGGGTTTCCACGGTGTGCTCCTGAGGTTCGGCTCGAAAACTACAATACATGTGTATGCATGTATCTGGCTAACCGCGGGTCTTCGGTGTTTATTCCCAGGGGTCAGATGTGGGATCAATCGCAGCTACCTTACCCATGGAGCGCCACGTTTCCACTGATGCAGGTGATGGAGTTTCCCCCCACCCAGATGTCGCCATCGACCGCCTCCACAGTGACTCTGCCCGCACGCCCCAGCACCGTCCCCTGTGCTGCAGTGTAGGACGCCGGTGCGCGGCCCGTCCCGATCAGCCACTCCGCGGCACCGGCGTTGAAACTGCCCGTCACGGGGTCTTCGGCGGCAGCGTCACCCGGGATGAAGGTCCGAACTTCGAAATCTTCGCCGGCGCCTGCTGCATGCGGTCCGATAACACCTATCTTCAGTCCTTCCAGTGCTGGGTAATCGGGCGTGATGGCCAGGACCTGCTCCGCGGATTCAAGGAGCACGCCGATCCAGTCGGGGCCGTTGACCAGCCAGGAGGCGTCCAGGAGCGCTGTAGGGGGCAGACGGAGCCCCGCTGCGATCCTGGCAAGGTCTGTATCGTCCACGGGCCCCGAGCGCGTGAGGGGCGGAGCAGCGAAAGCCAGCGTGCCGCCGTCGTGCTTGACGCGGACCAGTCCGGCGCCACACTCCTGGACCAGCACGCCCTCCTGTTTGGGCACTCCACCGGCTTCAAGCCACGCATGTGCGGAGCCGAGGGTGGGGTGCCCGGCGAACGGGAATTCCTCCCGGCACGTGAAGATCCGCACCCGGTAATCGGCATCCGGATGGGTGGGCGGCAGCAGGAACGTCGTTTCCGAAAGGTTGGTCCAGTTGGCGAATTGCTGCATCTGCTCGGTGGTCAGCCCTTCAGCCTCGACCACCACAGCAAGCGGGTTCCCGCGGTACGGTTCGGTGGTGAACACGTCCACCTGGGCGAACGGACGACGACGGCTGGCAGGGGTTGCGCTCTGAGTCACCGCTGCAGGCTATCACCGCCTGCCGGCCTGCTGACAACAGCGAAGGCCCCCGCTTTCGGTTCCCGGAGGATCCGAAAGCGGGGGCCTTCAGCAGTTCAGGACTGCATAGCGCTCCGCGGCCAAAGGCCGGAGGCGCTACTTGCCTGCGACTACGTCGAGTTCGATCACAGCGGCAACGTCGTCGTGCAGACGGACGTTGGCCTGGTAGGAACCAACCGACTTGATGTGTGCCGGCAGTTCGATCTTGCGCTTGTCGATGCTGCCAAGGCCAGCGGCCTCAACAGCGTCGGCTACATCGCCCTGCTTGACGGTGCCGAACAGGCGTCCGGTCTCGCCAGCCTTGACAACGAGCTTGACCGGCTTGGCGGAGAGTGCAGCGGCCTGCTTCTGAGCATCTTCCAGGGAAGCGTGCTCGCGGGCAGCACGGGCAGCTTTGATGGACTCAACCTGCTTCTCGCCGCCCTTCGACCAGGTCAGGGCGAAGTTGCGGGGCAGCAGGTAGTTACGTGCGTAACCGTCCTTGACCTCGACAACGTCGCCAGCAGCACCGAGACCGGTTACTTCGTGGGTCAGAATGAGCTTTGCCATGTTAGTTAATCCCTTCCTTAGCCGCGGCCAGCGCCGGAGTAAGGCAGCAGAGCAACTTCGCGGGCGTTCTTGATTGCCTGTGCGATCTTGCGCTGTTCCTGCACCGTGACGCCTGTGACGCGACGGGCGCGGATCTTTCCGCGGTCGGAGATGAACTTGCGCAGCAATGCTACGTCCTTGTAGTCGATGACAGTGATGTCAGCGGCCTTCAAGGGGTTGGACTTTGGTTTGGGCTTACGGAGTTCAGCCTTAGCCATCGTGGAGCTCCTATTCTAGGGAGCCCGTGGATATTGATCCACGGGATGGTGGTAGTCCGACAGCGGCAGTCCCTGAGGTGCCTTGCGGCAACCAGGGTGGTCCCGGCGTCGGGCCTTAATTGGTTGTTAGAAGGGAGGTTCGGAATCGGGGCCGTTGCCCCAGCCGCCCGCATTGGAGACTCCGGGCGTTGCCCAGGGGTCTTCCTGCGCTGCGGGCTGGTTGCCGCCGCCCCAGTTTCCACCGGAGTTGCCGCCCTGGTTTGCACCAGAGTTACCGCCTCCGAAGCCACCGCCGCTGTTACCGCCGCCGAAGCCACCTTGGCCACCCTGGGCGCCGGAGCGCTGGGTGCGGTTGACCTTGGCGTTGGCGTAGCGAAGGCTCGGGCCGATTTCATCGACTTCGAGCTCGATAACGGTGCGCTTTTCGCCTTCTTTTGTTTCGTAGGAGCGGCTCTTCAGACGGCCGGAGACGATCACGCGCATGCCCTTGGTGAGGGACTCGGCCACGTTCTCGGCCGCTTCACGCCAGACAGATGCGCGGAGGAACAGGGTTTCCCCGTCCTTCCACTCATTGGACTGGCGGTCAAACGTGCGTGGGGTGGAAGCGATGGTGAAGTTCGCTACTGCCGAACCTGACGGTGTGAACCGCAACTCCGGGTCATTGGTGAGATTACCGATGACCGTAATGGTGGTTTCGCCTGCCATCTACTGCCTCCTTGTTCGATCCTGGGTTGAAGAGAGTTCGTTCCTGCGGGGTAAAGAATGAAAATTGGAGCTGAAATTACTCAGCAACGACCTTCTGCTCTTCGGGGCGGGTGATCTTGGTGCGCATGATGGTCTCGTTAAGAGACAGCTGGCGGTCAAGTTCTTTGGCGGTGTCCGGCTTGGCGGTGAAGTTCACCACGGCGTAGATACCTTCGGACTTCTTCTTGATGTCGTAGGCCAGTCGGCGACGGCCCCAGATGTCAACCTTTTCGATGGTTCCACCATCGTTGGTGATGACATTCAGGAACTTCTGAAGCGACGGCTCAACGGTACGCTCTTCGACCTCGGGGTCGATGATTACCATCAATTCGTAAGGACGCATATGTGAACCCACCTCCTTTGGGCTAAGCGGTTACGGCATTTCCGTAACAGGAGGTTCATTTGCGGTGCGATGCAATGCCCCGCCACCGGAACGGAGGCAGGACGCAGCACAGACTTCAATATCTTAGTGCATTTGTGCCGGTAAAGGCGATTCGCGCTTGACTCAAGGCTAAGGGGCCGGCAGCAGTCCGGACAGCGCCGGTGCGGCTATGTGGAAAACCCGCCTGGCGTGAAGGGGGTGCCTACCACCGGCGGTGTGTCCCGCCGTTAGAGTTCAGAGCATGACTGAAACCACGCCGCCAAGGGTGCGCCGCAGCCGGCTGAGATTCGTGGCCATGATCGTCGCGGGACTGGCAGCAGCGGCGGCCATGGGCGGGACGGGGCGTTGGCTGCAGGCACCCGCGGCAGGCTGGGCCACTGCAGCCCTGGTCTACGTGGCGTGGGTGTGGGTGGTGATCGGCGGTATGGACCCCGCCGAAACCAAGTCGCATGCCACCACGGAGGACCCTTCGCGCGCCACCACCGACCTGCTCATCCTGGTGGCGAACGCTGCCTCGTTGGCGGCCGTCGCCGTCGTGGTTATGGACTCACGTCAAGGTGATGGCGGCACCAGGCTAGGCGGCGCCGCTTTGGTGCTCGCGAGCGTGGCGTTGTCCTGGATGCTCGTGCAGACCCTGTTCACGCTCCGCTATGCGGAGCATTACTACGGCGGAGAGAACGTGGGCGGGGTCAGCTTCAACCAGGACGAGTCCCCGCAGTACACGGACTTCGCATACCTGGCAACAAGCATCGGCATGACATACCAGGTGTCGGACACCAACCTTGAAAACCCGCGCATCCGGCGCGAAGCCCTCAAGCACAGCCTGCTGTCCTACCTGTTCGGGACCGTGATCCTGGCTGCCACGATCAACCTCGTACTCGGTCTCGCGGCCTGAGCCTGCCGGCCCGCCGCACTCCGGCCGCCTGCAGGTGACCTGGGAGGGACATCTGCAGGCGGCCTAGAAGGATTACGACGCCGGGCCGGCGCCTATGACTGCATCTTCACCTTCAGCGGTGTCACCCTGGCGGAGATCGGCGGGGACAACAGCCTCGCCGCCCTTGCGGTACCGCCAGACACCGATGCCCACCACCACAGCGGCCAGCGCCAGCGACAATACGAGCGATTCGCGGGTGGACTCGAGGATGACCATGCCGATGAGCAGCGCCACGATGCTGACAATCGATACCCACGTCAGGTACGGAAACAGCCACATCTTCAAGGCCAGGTCCTTTGCCGCCGCCCCCATGCGCTTGCGCAGGATGAGCTGGGAACCTGCGATCACCAGCCAGACGAACAGGGCGATGGCGCCGGAAGTGTTGACGAGGAAGAGGAAGACCGTGTCCGGCGCGATGTAGTTCAGTCCCACCGTCACGAAGCCAACAACAGTGGATGCTAAGACAGCGGCAGCAGGAACTCCGCGCCGCGAAATCCTGGTCCACGCCTTGGGTGCGTCGCCCCGCTTGGAGAGTGAGAAGAGCATGCGGCTGGCCGTGTAGAGCCCCGAGTTCAGGCAGGACAGCACGGACGTGAGCACCACAATGTCCATGATGGTGCCTGCACCGGGGATCCCGAACAGTTCGATAACCGCGACATACGGGCTCTTGGCCACATTCGCGGAGTTCCAGGGCAACAGCGTGACAACAATCGCGATGGAGCCGATGTAGAACACCAGGATGCGCCAGACGGTGGACTTCACGGCTTTCTTGACGGCATCCACTGGATTCTCGGATTCACCGGCGGCAATGGTGGCGATTTCCGCGCCGAAGAAGGAGAAAACCACTACCAGGATGCCTGCCAGGACAGCTCCCGGCCCGTTGGGCAGGAACCCCCCGTTCTCGGTCAGGTTACTCAGGCCCGGTGCCTGGACACCCGGAACCAGTCCCAGGATGGCCGCGACACCGAAGAGCAGGAACAGCACGATCGCCGCAACCTTGATCGAGGCGAACCAGAACTCGAACTCGCCGTAGGATTTCACCGAACCAAGGTTGGTGAGGGTCAGCAGCACCATGAGGATCAGGGCCCACACCCACTGGTCGATCCCTGGCACCCAGCGGTGCATGATGGCCGCACCTGCTGTTGCCTCGATGCCCAGGACGATGATCCAGAACCAGGCGTAGAGCCAGCCGATGCTGAAGCCTGCCCACCGGCCCAGGGCCTGGTCCGCGTATGTGGAGAATGATCCGGTCTCCGGATTCGCCGCCGCCATCTCTCCCAGCATCCGCATCACCAGGATCACCACGATCCCGGCAGCCATGTAGGCCAGCAGGATGCCAGGGCCGGCCTGCTGGATGGCTGCGCCGGAACCAACAAAAAGGCCTGCACCGATAACGCCGGCGATGGCAATCATGGAAAGGTGCCTCGGCTTGAGGGACTTGGATAATTGCTGGTCAGTTTGCATGCCTGCGCCGTCCTTATTTTGTTGCAGAAAGATTCTGTATGAATGCTAAAAAATCGGGAGCCTGGTTGAGGCGCTGCGGATCCCCGGAACCGAAGCCGATCGTGCCGGTCCAGCCGTGGGGTGGATCACACGTTTCTCCCACCCTAGACGCGCCCGGCCCGAGGGTGAATGTGCACTGATACAGAAGAGTAAGGCCTAAATCGGATGCTTCCACAAGGCAAAACACCAGTGTGAATCAGCTGATGCTTCATAGGCAATTTGGAAACGCGCCCGAAATACGAGTACTTGGACCGGCATTATGAGTACTCGGGCCGACGAAGTTCTCTGGCGCGGACTCTGGATCAGGGTTATATTGGCAAGCAACGGCTGGGTACCGTGCTGGACGCGACAAGCGGACAGGAGTTGGTCCGCTTGTCATCATATTGCGACGGGCAATACCGACAGGACAAAGAGCTACGGGTCTCCTTCTTCAATGGATGGGGACCACATGTCGTTAATAGGCCGAAGCAAGGAGCTGGACCGGATCCTTTCCGTGATCCGGGGCCCCAAGGAGTCAGCACTGACGGTTGTTGGACGGCGGGGTGTGGGAAAGTCCGCGCTGCTGTCCGAGATCCCGAGGCTTACCGGTGACCGGACTGTCTTCCTACGCGCAAGCGCATCAGAGTCCGACTGGCCGCTCTCCGGCCTCACAGCGCTCCTGAACGGAATCGATGATCCCGTACTCAACCGCTTCGCGGACGAGTTGCTCCGCGATTACACAGGCACCATGGATGTTCCCATGGCCTCCACCATGCTTCTTAATGGGCTGCACCAGCGCTCGTCCTCCCGCACCGTCATCGTCATCGATGACGGTGACCAGCTGGATCCCAGCAGCCAGGCGGTGATCGGGTTCCTGGCGCGCCGTCTGTCCGGAACCGACATGGCGCTGTTCATCAGCATGGGCGAAGAAACCCCTGACAGCCCGTTCGCCAGCCTGCCGACCCTTCAACTGAGGCCCCTGAGCTACAACGACACTGTCCGGATGCTTGAGTCGATCCCGGCACCGCAGACCACCACGGCGGCGGTCCATGCGGTTGCCGCCGCAACCCAAGGCAACCCGCTCGCCGCCGTCGAACTTTACACCTGCCTGCTTGAGCGGCAGGCCGAAGGGAAATACGCCCTGCCCGTGCCGTTGCCCTGCAAGGGCAGCTTCGAATCCGAATTCGCCGCGACCGTCGGAGGGCTGACCCAGGACGCGCGGCGAGTCCTGGACCTCCTTTCGCTGTCCTGCCGGAGCGACATCACGACGTTGGAGAAGGTGTACAGCCAACTGTGGCCCGGGATCGATGAGCTCCTGGCCACCGGCATGGTCAGCAGGACCGGCCCGCACCTACGGATCCAGGACCAGCTCCTCCGGGGTTACGTCTTTGCCGCCATGACACCGGCGGTGCGGACCGCGAACCACCGTGCCATGGCAGGAGCAGCCGACCCCACGGATCCCTACGCCCGCCGGTGGCACTTGAGCTTTACCGCGCTGGAGCGGCAGACGCCATTCGGGCTGCTCGGGTTCGCTGTTGACCTCATCCGCAGCGGGGAAATCGCTTTCGCCGTCGAATACATCGAACGTGCCCTCACCATCAACCCTTGGGAAGCAGAAACTGCCGCCCGCCTCGCCACCGTGGCCGAGCTGCTGTTCAACAGGGGTGAGTTTGTTTACGCCAAGCGCTACCTGACCTGGGCCCAGCGGGTGACACGCAACCCCGCACTGATCCTTCGCCTGACCGGCCTTGCCTTCGAGATCCAATTTATCCAAGGGGCCGCGGTGCGCTCAAGCATGGTGGTCCGCCTCGTCAAGGAATTCGGCCAGCACGACCCGGCGTACGCCGCCAGTCTGCTGACACTTGGTGCGCTCTATTACGCGGAACGTTGGGAACTGGAGGACGCACTCGGTCTCCTGCGACAAGCCGAACATTTTCAAGACTTCGCCGCCCCCAACTCCCTGGCCGTCGCCGGGCATGCCAAGCTTCTGATCGAGGCAATCAAAGGGAACACGGAACACGTCAGCCGCAAGTACGATTCCGGCGGGGGCGAAACGGTAGCCACCCTTCTGGTTCAGGGCCGTGCACTGAGCTATGCGGAACACCATGTGGCCGCCCAAGAGGCCTTTGCAAGGGTCCGGAACTCGGTAGACGCGAGCACCGTCAACTGGCGGGAAACCGCAGACTTCCTTGCAGTAGACAACGAGATCCGCGCCGGTAACGTTCGGACGGCAGTGCGCCTGATCGAAGACTTGGAACTGTCTGAGCCCGAAACGAAATACCACCGCGGTATGCGGCATATCTTCCGGGTCTGGCGAGCCAACGCACTTGGGGACAGGGAACTGGCGCGGGTTTACGTGGCGGACGCACATCATTTCTCCGGTGCGGAAAGCCATCCTGCCATCACGGCCCAGCTGGCTGCGTGCCAGGGACATTTCGCCCTCATGCGGGGCGACCTCGCCGAGTCATTCGCGCAATTGTCACGGGCTGCGGAAATCGGCATGGCCTTCAGTAACCCGACGTTGCTGCGCTGCGAGGCGGACCTCGTGGAAGTCCTGGTCAGGCTGGGGCGGCATAGGGAAGCCACTCAGGCGCTCTTCCACCTGGAAAGCCGCGCGGTGGGGCTGCGGTCCCCCTGGCTCATGATGGCCGTGGCCAGGAGCCGGGCCATGCTTGCCGACGGGGAGCAGTCACTGCACCTTTTCAGCCAGGCACTGGGGGGCCGGAACACCCACGATTCCTTGCTCGAACGGGCCCGGACCCTGCTCTGCTACGCGGAGCGGCTCAGTGCCTTCGGCCGCCTGCGGGACGCCCGGGACGGACTGCTTCGCGCAAAAGTGATGTTTGACGAAGCAGGAGCGGACGCCTGGACCCAGCACGTCGACTCCCTGTTGCTCGACGAGCGGGTGGAACCAGTCCGTGCCACCGACAATCCTGCCATGCTGATGCTCGCGGACCACGAACGGGCGCTGGCGAAGATGGTGGCCCGGGGAATGCGGAACAAGGAAATCGCAGCGAGTCTTTACGTCTCTGTCCGGACCGTGGAAGTCCGCCTCACTGCGATCTACCGCAAGCTGGGAGTGGAATCCCGCGCCCAGCTGACGGCCCTCGCAGCGGGTAAGGAAACCGCCGTACGGGAGCCTTACGTCCTCCCCGTGCTCTAGGTCAATTCCACGCGATTGCAGATATCCGCAGTTTCCACACTGTTCCTTTCGCACACCCACAGGGGTTCTTCTTTTCCCAGCCAAACCGGCCTGCGCCGGACTATTTTTGCATCACGGTCAAAGCACATGGTCCGCGATCTGCTGAAATCGCCACGACAAGGAAAGCGGGTGCCCGGTGACTGCGGAAACAGTCCTTGCGCGCATCAATGTCATGAAACCCTGGCTCGGTGAGGAGGAGGCACACGCCCTGGCGGAGGTGGTTGCCTCTGGCTGGGTGTCCCAGGGGCCCAAGGTCCAGAAGTTTGAACTGGACTTCAGGGCCGCGCAGGCGGCGCGTCACGCCGTCGCGACTTCCAGCTGCACCACTGCGCTGCACCTCGCGCTGGTGGTGGCCGGCATCGGAGCCGGGGACGACGTCGTCGTCCCTTCCCTTTCCTTCATAGCCACCGCGAATACAGTGACCTATGTGGGTGCACGGCCGGTTTTCTGCGACGTGGACCCGGCCACGGGCAATGTGACCGTAGAGACTATCCGGGCCGCGCTGACGCTTGATACCCGGGCCGTGATTGTGGTTGACCAGGGCGGCGTCCCGGTTGACATGGCCCCCATTCGGGAGCTGTGCGACCGGCACGAGATCACCGTCATCGAGGACGCTGCATGCGCCGTCGGCTCCCAGTACAGGGGCACGCCCGTGGGCACAGGGGCGGACGTGACGGTGTGGTCGTTTCACCCGCGCAAGATCCTCACTACCGGTGAAGGCGGAATGCTGACGACGCAGCGCGCCGACTGGGCGGCCCGGGCACGGACGCTCCGCGAGCACTCCATGAGCATTTCGGCCCCCGACAGGCCCGGTTCGGTGCTGGCGCCGCCGGAGGTCTACCTCGAGATTGGCTTCGACTACCGGATGACAGATTTGCAGGCCGCCGTCGGGATTGTGCAGCTGGGCCGGCTCGCGCAGGTAGTGGAGAGGCGGCGCGAGATAGCGGCACAGTACGTCGCCGGACTCCACGGCATTAGGGGCCTGCGGTTTGTTGCCGATCCTCCCTATGGCACCACCAACTTCCAGTCCTTCTGGCTCGAAGTCCTGCCTGCGTTCCCCACCGACCGTGAGGGGCTGCTGGCACGGCTGGCGGAAGCCGGGATTTCCGCCCGACGCGGCATGATGGCCGCCCACCGGCAGCCCGCGTACCGCTGGCGCGATACTGGCAATGCGGGGCTGCAGAACACAGAGCGGTTGACCGACAGGACCCTGATACTCCCGGTCTTCCACGAACTGGACGACGCCGGAATCGAGCGGATCATGAGCTGCATCCGTGCGGCGGCCGGTGCGCGGACGTGAGTGAGCTCATCCTCATCTCGGCCAGCGGGCTGGCCCGCGAGGTCCTGGCGATGGTGCGCAGCAGCGGCCAGTACGACGTCGTTGGCCTGCTCGATGACGACAAGGAGATGGCTGGCGTCACAGTGGACGGCGCGCCCGTCCTGGGGACCATCGACGACGCCCCCAAGTACACGCACGCGTTTGTGCTCGTATGCATCGGCTCCGGCAGGTCCAGGGAAGCAGTGGTGGAGCGCCTCACAGCCATGGGCCTGAACGAGGCCCGCTACGGGACGGCGGTGGAACCCTCCGTACAGCCCCCTGAGGGGTGCAGGATCGGCCGCGGCAGCATCCTGCTGCGGAACGTCACACTGACCGCCTCCGTCACCCTTGGATCCCACGTTGTGGCGATGCCCTCGGTGACGTTCACGCACGACGACGACGTGGCGGACTTCGCCACATTTGCTGCCGGCGTCTCGCTCGGCGGCGGAGTGCGGATCGGGCGTGCGGCCTACCTCGGGATGAACTCCAGCGTCCGGGAACGGACGTCGGTGGGGGCCTACGCTACCGTCGGCATGGGTGCCGCAGTACTCAGCAACGTGCCCGACGGTGAGACCTGGGTGGGCGTCCCGGCGCACTCGATTGACGATGGGCAGCATTGGCGGGCCGGGCACTAAAATGTACAGCCGGGCCCCAAATCGAGTGACAGGTGTCATTTCGTTACCGCTCACATAGGGCAAATTTTCTGCCTGGAGCAAAACCGCAGGTGAGCGCGACATTGCCAATGCAAGACGACGCGCGCGTGTCGTTCATTACGTTATCTTAATGTGACTTTCCTGATGGTCTGCTGTACGGTCTTGCACTGGGCCCACCGTTCGGGGCCCAATCCAGGTTGACGCCGAGCTCTGCCGCTTCCCGGAACCCACCTAAAATTTCGGCAGAGACGGGGGACCCAGAGTCTCAGGGCATGGCATTAAGCCAGCCCTAGGGGTGAAGCCGCAACGCTTAGCGTGCGCGGCCGGATGGCCTCATCCGAACCCGACAGCTAACTCCGCAGGCGTTGAGAGGTAATAATCCATGTCTGCATCCCAGGATCAGTCGTGCGCTAAAGCACGCCACGACGCCAAAAAATCCACTCCCCCGACCCAGTCACGGTCACTTCTAAAAAGGGCAATCCGGCCACTCAACCTGACGCTGACAGCCGCTTTGGTGGCTGCCTCGATGGGGATCATGGCGTTCGGCCAGGCCTCCAGTCAAACCGACCTGAGCCTCGCTTCGAGCACGTCGGGCAAATCTGACCAGGCCCCCGGCCAGAACAAGGACAGCGCTCCGATAGCGACGGCTACACCAACCCCAACGGCGGACCCCACGGCCACGACGACCGCGGCACCAGCACCGACCGCCACCGCCACGACGACCCCCACACCAGCTCCAACTGCCACGACCACAGCACCAGCGCCGACAACTACCGCCACGGCCACCTCCGCACCCTTGGCAAGCACATCGACCCCAGTGCCAACGGGAGTTCCCGGGACATGGTCACTGAAGTTCGATGATGAATTCAACGGCACAGCGCTGGACGGTGCCAAGTGGTCAAACTGCTGGTTCTCTCCCACCTGCGGGACGATGAACAAGGTAACCACCAGCCCGGCCAACGTCTCTGTTTCGGGTGGCAACCTCGTCCTCAACCTCAGCTCGTCAACGTCCGGCTCGCTGATTTCAACGAATCCGAACGGCGGCGCATCAACCGGCTACCAGTTCACCACTGGCTATGTCGAGGCGCGCATCAAATTCCCGGGGGACGGCACGAACCTCTACAACTGGCCTGCGTTTTGGACAACCGGCCAGTCATGGCCCGCAAACGGTGAGAACGACATCGCTGAGGTCCTTAGCGGGAAGATGACTGTGAACTACCACTCAAGTTCCGGCTCACACAACCAGGGAACCGTCGCGGGGGATTGGGGCAACAGCTTCCACACCTTCGGGCTGGACAGGAAGGCCACGTCGGCCGACGTGTATTTCGACGGTGTGAAGGTTAAGTCCTACGCCACTGACGACGGCAACGCACCCCAATACCTGGTCCTTAACGTCGGGGCCTCTGGAAGCAGCCCGGCAGCGTATGGCACCGCGTCGCAGGTCCAGGTCGATTACGTTCGTGCCTGGCAGTAAATAGCGTCGCAACGCAGGGCCTGCATGGGACCGGTACTTCCACAGCAGGACCGCAGTGCAAAAGGACGACGGCGGACAAGCCGTCGTCCTTTTGCCTTACGGTTTTGACTGCTTGTGTGGGCGGCGGAAGCAGGGCCTATTGCTTGCGCTGCCGGAGGGTGAATGAGCAGCGCGGTCAAGTAAACTCATGCAATGAAGCTTCTGTACATCACAGAAAGTGTGCCCAACCGGGATCCGGTGCTCGGCGACGGGAGCTCAATGATTCCTTTCGAGGTACTGCGGAATCTTCCAGCTGACGTCGAGCTGACACTGCTCACGTTCTCAGGTCCGGTAAGACTGCCCGACGAACTCCGCGAACGCTGTGCATCAGTCCACGTCATGGCCACCCGGAGACGTCCCTGGGCCATGCTGCGTTCCTTCTTTGGCTTGAATGGGCAGGGAAAGCACGAGCGGTCCACTTCCAAAGCCATCTCCACGGCAGCGAGGCTTTCCGCCCAAAATGACGCCACCCTGATACACGGGCCGCACGCGCTGTTTCTCGCCCGCCACCTCCGTGGACCCCTGGTTCTGCAGACAGTGGACCCGTGGTCCATTCGGGCCGCGATGGATACCAATATTGCACGGTGGTTGCGGTTCGCGTACCGGGCCCGGGAACGCCAGGCCTTGCGTGCCGAACTTGGGCTGCCGTCACGGGCGCGGCTCCTGACCGTGGGTGCCCAGGACGCCCTGGCGTGGTCAGAACGCCTGGGACGGCCGGTCAGGAACATTCCCAACGGTGCGGAGCAGTCCCTACCCTCCGGCACCGGACGCAACGGTCCGGTGCTCTGCTTTGTGGGGAGCCTGAACTACGGCCCAAACATCGACAGCGTGAAGATCCTGATAGGCAAGATCGCCCCATTGTTGTGGCAACGAGTTCCCAACGCCCGGTTTGTCATCGCCGGACGCCGTCCCGATCCTTCAGTTCTGGCACTGGCAGGTCCCCTTGTGGAGGTCTTGGCAAACGTTCCGTCCGTCGTCGATGTCTTCCACGCGGCGGACGTGGCCGTCTTTCCCGATGAACACGGGGTGGGCATCAGGAACTCTGTGCGTGAAGCACTGGCCGCAGGCCTTCCAGTAGTAGCCACGCCTGTGGCGGCCCGGGAACAGGATGCCCACCCCCTGCTGGCCGTCGAAGAGGACGCTGAAAAGTTTGTCGAGCTAATAGCGACCTGCCTGTCCGGACCCGGGCGCCAGCTGGCTGCACCGGAGGACGCCCCCATCCGGACATGGAAGATGGTCACAGACGACTACCTCGATGAGGTTCGCACCGCCATCCGCTCCAGCGTCGGTCTTCCGGCAGGAAGCTCAACGGGATGACGTACGCAGCCGGAGAACTGGCCCGGACCGGAGTCCGGGGAGCCGCATGGCAGGGATTGGCCTTCGCTTCCGGCAAGTTGATCGTCCTGGCCACGACCATCGTGCTCGCGCGGCTCCTGTCTCCCCAGGAGTATGGCTTGGTGGCGTTGGCGCTGGTACTGATGGCCTACGCAGAGACCATTGCCGATGCCGGTGTGGCGCAGGCGCTGGTATATTTGCCCCGCACCGGGATTATTGCCCGGTCTGCACTCCTCATCTCTGTGCTGCTGGGCTTGGCCCTGGCCTCGGCCGCCGTCCTGGCAGCCCCGCTGATTGCCGGGCTCTTCGACCTTCCCGACGTGGCACCCCTGGTCCAGGTGCTGGGACTTTCGGTGCTTGCCACCTCATGCGGCGCGGTCCCTGAAGCCCTGCTGCGACGTGACCTGCTGTTCAAGCAGCTGACGGCGGCTCCTATAATTCGCGCCACCACGATGGGCACGGTGACCCTCCTGCTCGCGTTTGGCGGCCACGGCGCATGGTCCCTGGCTGTGGGCACTGCTGCTGGGTCAGTAGCGTATGCCGCCACCTGCTGGTTCCTTGTCCGGGAACGTGCACCTTGGCAGATATGGAGGGTGGGCAAGGACGCGTTGCGGGATAACATGAAGTACGGCGCTCCAGTTGCCGGCAGCAGCTTGCTGGCCAGGCTGATATTCGACGTCGACTACCTGATTATCGGCCTCTTGCTGGGGGCGCAGGCCCTGGGCTTCTATACCTTGGCTTTCCGTCTTCCCGAGACGCTGATCCTCAACATCTTCTTTGTGCTCTCCACAGTCCTGTTCCCCCTCTACGCCCAAGTCCGCAGCGATCCGGAGCGGCTCAGGGACGGCTACCTGAAAAGCGTCCAGATCCAGTCCCTCTACGGCGTCACCGCCGGCGTCGGGCTGGCCGTACTGGCGCCCATCCTCATTCCCCTGCTTTTCGGAGAAAAGTGGGCGGATGCCGTGCTGCCGCTGGTTTTCCTGGCGCTGTACGCGGCAGCCCGTTCCCTGGGGGCCGGCGCCAACGACGTATATAAGGCGCTTGGGCGGCCAGGACTTTCCATCGGAATTTCTGTCGTCCGGCTCGTCATCCTTGTCCCG
The DNA here is from genome assembly GCF_018613805.1 of Arthrobacter sp. ISL-48. Taxonomy (GTDB): domain Bacteria; phylum Actinomycetota; class Actinomycetes; order Actinomycetales; family Micrococcaceae; genus Arthrobacter. Next base: position 93,486 of record NZ_JAGGPL010000018.1, on the reverse strand, counting down.
GCCCTGCTCTTCGCCACCCAGTGGGGCATTATCGGCGTCGCTTGCGCACAGCTGGTTGTGGCAGTGCTTTTTGCATGCGGCATGCAAGCGGTGGCTGCCAGGGTGATACGGATCCGGTCACGCCGCCTGTGGCGGGCTGTCGTGCCGGGCCTGGTGTGCGGGGCTGCCGTAGCTGTAGCCGGGCTGGGCACCTTGGCACTTCCGCAATTGGGCGGCGTGATGACTATGGGCTTGGTTGTGGTTACGGCAATAGCCCTGGTCTATGGGATCCTGCGCCTCGGGTTTTCATCGTTGCACGATGAGCTTCTGCATTTCGCTCGGCGGCGGTGACTATACCGGCTGACCGTCCACCACGTGGCGCCAAAGCCAAAAATCCCGGTCGGAGGCAACGGCCGTACGTACCTGGCCCGTTCCGCCCCCTGCCGCCGCCTGCCCCGCCAGCCGGTATGCCAGCGTAGCTGCCGACCGGGCCCACGTTGCTGTGACGAGCAAGGGAAGCAGGCCACTATCCACGCCTCTCAGTTCCAAGTGTTTACGAAGAGGCGCCAAAGCCCAGCCGCCTGATCCAAATGCCTTCTCGAAGGCGGCTAGCTGGTTCACGCGGGAGAAGGCCCGCTCATTTGATTCGCTCAGATATTGCAGATAAAACACCAAGTCGTGTCCTGGAAGGCCATCCGTGCGGGAGCGTTCCCAGTCAACCACCTGCAGCCTCCCGGTGCTTTGCAGAAAGAGATTTGGGTGGCTCAGGTCGCCGTGTTCGACGACGGCTGGCAGTTGGGCGGAACGCAGCGGCGCCAATTTCTCGTGTGTACGTTCGACCAGCCAGCTGATCTCAGTTTCGGTCCCCACTAAACCGATAAGGGCCTGCAGCGGACCGGTGACGGTCCGCTCGTACCAATCTGCGTTAACAGGAGCGGATCTCGTGCAAGGCAGGGCGCCCACAAAATGAGTACCTGCCCGGACGGCAACGGACAAGTCAGCAGCAGCCAGTCTGGGGTCCAACGGAGCACCTGTCACCGCGGTTTCCACGAGGACGGTGTGGGCGCCGACGTCGAGCACGCCCGCTACCTCGGGGACTCCGTGCGAAGACCCCATGCCTCCAGCCTTGAGCTGCTCTAAGACTTCGGCTTCATGCCGAACGCCGTCATTGTCGCCTGGCTGGCGTGGCACTTTAACCACGAGGCTGGGTTCGCGGGCTCCGGCCGCGAAAACCAGTGCCACGACGTGCCTGGATGTGACGAATCTCGGGGTGAGCAGGACTGTATGCCATTGCCTGCCAATGCCGTACCTATCCAGCTCAAGTTCCCGGCGGTGCTCCGTGAGGAAGCTGTCAATGAACCTCATGGGACTCCCCTCCCTGGGGGCGGCGCCCCGTGACAGTCCCTTCCGGAACGGCCAGATCGACCAGACGCAGAGCCAGCGCAAGGTGACCCGCGATGGCCTTGGCCTTCCCGAACCGGACATCCTTGTGAAGTGACAGTGTGTCGCTGATCGCGATCGCTGACGCCACGGGCACGATGCGGGTGGGACGCTCCAGGCTCGGCACGTGCCAGTCAACTCCAACGTCGGTGAAGCCATTCCGTGAAAAAGTTCGCTGCCAACCTTTCAGGGTGCGCGGACCAGAGCGGTTTAGCAACGAGCGCCGAACTCTGGCGCACATCCACCCTCCTGGCTCCACGGTGGCGGCCGCCGCCTCGAAGAGACGGAGATCAGGTGCCGAGAGAAGAACGACGTCGAAGAAATTGCCGGAGGTGCCGTTGTTGCCAGACCGTATGAGGGTAGCCCGAGGATCCAGCATGTGCAGTGCAGACTTCAGGTCCCCACTGATCTTGCCGCCATAGCCCACGCTTCGGGGCTCGAGGACGGGCAGCAGGAAGCGCCAGTCAAGTAACGTCCATAGATTCAAAGGCAAGGCCGCAGAGCTAACGCCGTCCCCGTCTTTGGATTCGCGGCCGCCGGGTGTGATGCTGCCCCACACGATCCCGGCCGCGTGCCTCCGGACAAGGTCCTGGGACCGGTCAGCGTTAAGAACATGGGCTCCAGGCAGCCGATCGGCCAGCCGAAGGTAGGACTGCCTCCAGCTCTCCAGGATCTCAACGGAATGTTCGCCCTTCCTCGCAAACATCACCTCACCAGGCGCATCGAGCACCAGCAGCACATCCGGTTTCGGCCCCATCCGCAGGGCGACAGCATCGGTCACTTTGCCTGCCATGCCGGCATCAGCTGAGCCACTAAGGAGGACATCGTAGGCGACACGGTCCATGAGCACCAGGCGGCCTCTTAGCCTGTGATATCTGGCGGCCAATCCTCCTCGGATGGCGCGGAAGACCTTCTTGGCGGAACGGCCCCCGGGAATCTTTCGGATGAGGGAATCCCAAGGACCAACGCCCCACATGCCCATGTACACATACTTGATGGGCAGCGGGAATGCTGCACTGAGGCCATGGAGCAAAGTTGTCTTGCCGGCTCCATCAGGAGCCATTACACCCACCACTGGCCCACGTCCCCGCAGCCGGGGGCCTGGCAATCGAAGGCACCTGTTCCTTATGGCAAGCAACCACGGTGATGCCGAGGTTCCTGCCCAGCCGGCCCTCATCCGGGCTGCCATGGCCGGGACCTCTTCAAATCTCTCCGACCGGATCATGTTGAGCAGCTGCGAGGCCGTTCCCGGTCCCATCCGGCGGTCCACAAAGTGCGCGATGGAGTCGTCAACGCTCGCGGCGTAGACCGCGTTTCGGGCGATATCAATTCTGGGAGGGGCAATTTCCCCTTTGTCCAGCATCAGGTGGAGAAGCTGCAGCCACGCCTGATCCTCAGGAGCAGGGAGCCACAACATGCCCCCGCGCACGCGATGCCGCAGGCAGCGCTGCGCGAGTGACGTCCTCCATTGCTGATAAGGCCCGAAGGTGATGTCCGACACGATGTCGAGTTTGAGCCAGAAGTCTCCACCGCTGGAATAGCAGAAGTAGAAGCGGTGACTGCCGTGGCCTGCTGCAACTACACGGCAAAACCCCACCCCCTCAAAAAGCTCATCCAGCTCGGGCAACAGCTCCTTGGAAACGAGGAGGTCCACGTCTCCTGAGGGGCGGGCCAAATCGTTTTCACCACGTAAGAGCAACCAGGGCAACCCCGTCCCGTCAAGCATTTGCAGGGCACTGGCAAGGTGCGCGTCGATCATGGGCCCAGCTTCCCATTTATCCTGATAGGACCGGCGGTCACTGACTGTACCCATCGTGCATCCTCCTCTTAGTCCGGCGGAGCTGTGGAGGCCTCCGCCACATGGTGGGTTTACGGTACGTATGCATACTGCACAGCCCAATCGATCTGCAGGTGTCCTGCGGTTGCCGGGTCAGGGTAAGTGCTGGTGGCCCGATCGGAGGTCTCCGCCTGCAGCGTCCACCGCATTGGAGTGTTTGGAACTCCCTCTGGAATCGTTGTCTGATCCGTAAGTTCCCCGTCAAAAAACCATTTGACTTTGCCGGGTGTCCATTCAGTGGTTGCCACATGCCAATCACCAGGTCCAGCAGGGGAAAAGGTGCGGTCCGACGGGTCGAATTTCATGGTGTCCTTGTCGAAGGAGTCCTTTATGGCTGATCCACCATAAAGAGGCCCGTCCAGACCGCCTTCCGGCCAGTCGATTTCTCCGTCGTTCCACCTGTCGTTGACGGGCCAAAGCATAAAGGCAATCTTGTAGCCGGGCATTGAGTCATACCTGAACCTGACGGAGTAGCGGCCGTATTCTTGTCCCGCGTATCCGAAAGGAATGACACTGGCAGCCCGCGGCACGCCGTCCTCTGTATGGAGAAAGTAGTCAAGTTTGCCGTTATCTACAGATAGGACGGAGTCAGGGCTGTAGGTTCCCCTGCCCGAGGAGTCAGGGAATCCGGAATATCCTCGCATGTCACGTCCGTAGATCTCACCCACCTGGCCCAGCGCCGCCGATCGGGAAAATTCCTGGAAGCCCGTCTGCCTCCACCCAGGGAGATCGCCCTCAGGGATTTCCGAGGCTTCTCCGGCCCTTCCGGAACTGCTCTTCGTCAGTAGCGAGAACATGGCTGCCCCCATGGTGAGAATGACAATTGCCGCAAGGGCCGTGGCGGACTTTCGGGCGCGAGAGCTCCTAACCCGTTCGGGTGAACTTGTAGATACGGACCGTTCCGTTGTTGAAAACATTCTCGACGCCGGCTCCCTTCGCGAGTACCTTTTCAAGCTTTGGCAGCATGTAAGCATCAATGCCGCTTTCTTCAATAGCCTGGCGCTTTTGCTCATCGGACATGACGATGTAATTGTTCTCTGCACCGCGGAGGTGATCAGCGTACTTTCGCAAGCTGCCCATGCTGATATCTCCCTTTACAGCTTTCAGGTAATCGGTTATTGAAGCGACACTTCCCCATTTGAGATAGTGGGGATAATTGGGGCCGATCAGCAGCGGAAAGAAGGACTTTGAGTCAAAAACAATATCCCCTGTTTCGACGTTCTCATCAAGCCACTGGCTGGCGAGGACGTCGTTCTTGGAAACTCGATAATCCGCCTCCGGCTGGAAGTGCACCACAGTGAACAACATGGCCATTGCAATGAGAGCAGCAGCTGCTCCAATGGCTGCCTTGCGGGATCGCACCGGGCCGGACCAGAACAACCAGGCCACACCGATCGAGAGCCAAGGCAGCGCAAACAGATACACCCGGAAGCGGGCCTCCCCGCCGTAGGACTGGGCGAACAGTCCGAGGACTGGCGCGAAAGCCAGCCAGGCGATGACCAAGGTTGTACGCACCTGGCCGCCAAGCAGGCGCCTGATGAATCCGGCGACCGCCAGCAGCCCGGTCAAAAGGGTGAGCACAACAGCCAAGCGCGAAAGCGTCTGCCCTGTGAGGACCCATTGGCCCAGGACAACGGATTCTGTTTCTGGTGGCTTATAGCCGGTGTTGGCGAACAGATTGAATCCGCTGAACAGACCGTATTTACTGCGGATGTACTCAACATTTGGAACCAAATACAAGAGGGCAATGATTAGAAGCGCAGGGCCAACCCAACGGGGCCTGAAGTAACCGGCGAGAAACAGCGGAAAGAGTCCCAGGACAACTATGTACGGGGTGAGTTGATGGCTTACGACAATCACTACCTGGAGAGCCAGAATGGCGGCGACGGCCAGACCTTGTGTAAAAGTCGGTCGCTGTCCCCACCGTTCCGCCAAGGCCGCCGCTGGCCGCTGTTTCCCTAGCTTCTGCAACATACGCGATTTTCGGAGGCGCCCTTCAAATGCGATCATCCACCCGGTCGGAGCGTTCCTAAGAAAAGTGAGGGCAACCAGGCACATGGCGAGGTACAGGGAGTATGAAAAAGACTGGGGGGCGTAGTAATTCTGGTTCACCCAATTCGACAGTGTGAACACCACCGTCGCGGTCCAATAGATGCGCGCCCTACTGGAGATTGTCCGCACAATAGCGAGCACCAGTACCGCGTCGACGAGGGCAAACCCAGTCTCCGCCCATGCGGCGTAGTCGATGGCGTTGCGATATCCCATCGCTTCGCCAAGGAGGGCACTCAGTGAAAAGAAGCCTGGCCAGCGGTTGTAGATGTCGATCGCGGGATCAACGTGGCCTGTCGCGGCAATGAGGTTGGTGACAGCGATGTGTTTGTAGGTCCAGGGGAAGCGGGGCGCGTCCGCGAGCAGGCCGGCTGTTGCATAGAGCATGACCACGAGGCTGGTTACCGAGGCGCTCATAAGCCAGTTTGAAGGCCCCTTCCGGGCCACAACCCCCCAGGCGCAGAGAGCCACGGCGATGCCCACCGCGCCGTACCACACGGGGGGCAACTCGCGCAGCAGGCCGAAGTCACTCAACACCTCGGAGTTCGTCGTCGCCAGCCCGAAGACCCACATCGCAACCGCCGCCGCCAGGACCAGCCAAGGAATCATTGCCTTCATCCGATACCGCCGGAGGCCTTCCCTCGTGCCATGGGCGCGCAGCCGGGGCACGGGATATTCCTTGCGAGGCGTAAAGACGAGGAAAGCCGAGGAGGCAAGTACGACCGCAGCGACAACCGGGCGGGGATACCAGAACCCGGTCCAGGCCATTAGGGCGGCCAAGAGGGCATACAGCGAAGAACTCGCCGCTACCATCCACACCGTCCGCGCCGCCGGATCGGCGACGGGTAGCCTGGATAGCGCGACCCATCCTGGCATAGTGAGGCAGACCACAAGCTTGAAGGCAGCGAAGGGTAGCCCGCCGACGTCCAGGAGGACGAGGATGGCGCCAGCCGCGCCGAACATGGCGAGGACCACCTCGACGTAGTGCAACCTTCTTTTCGATGGGCGCACGTGTGGCACTAGCGAGGAAACGTCGCTTCGGATTAGTAGAGCCATAACGGCGCAACCTCCTGGATCAGCTTGGGTGAATGTCCAGAGTGGTTCTTGTGAACAGCCCACGGGTTGTTCACAAGAGTCCTACCCCGCACCGGACCGGCGTTCCAGCAGGTAATTGAACGGTCCGCGGGCGACCGACAAGACCTCAAGCCGCAACACCTTTGCAAGTTGCTCATCCCAGGAGTCAACGGTACGGTTAAGCCCTTCCGATGCCCGACGCGATGCGCGGACATCCTGCAGGAATTTCCAGACGACCCGCGGAGTCCGCGCCAACGCGAGCCGCGCCGTGCGGGGGTTCAAAAGGATTTTTGTGAGCCACGCCCCCAGTCCAATGCCGTAGTTCCGCGCTTGGACGCGCAACTCATCCAGACCATCGCGGTGACGATGCCAAACGATCGCGGAGGGCTGGACTACTAGGGAGTACCCCTCGAGGATTACGCGGGTGAACATGTCAATATCTTCGCCGCCGCCGGTGCGGGTTCCGACTCCCAGTGCGACATCGAAACCGCCCAGACTGATCGCAACACGGCGATCCAGGGCGAAATTGGCTCCCGTTCCGAAGGCTCCGGGGCAGAACGGAAACTTGGGAAGATCGGCCGGAGGATCGCTGAGGGAGTAGATCTTCGGCGCGAGGCAGTCCGACCAGCTGACCCGGTCGTCGAAGTATCCCTGGACCCGGGACCGCACTTCGCCGGCCGGAACCAGGCCTGTCACGCATGCCGCGTGGGGAGCGCGCTCAAATCCCGTCGCAATCTCCCGCAGCCAGGCGTTGTCCACGATGACGTCGTCGTCGGTGAAGGCAACGATGTCACCCCGCGCATTGCGGAGGCCGGCATTGCGGGCCTGTGACAGCCCCGGAACGGGCTCAGAGATCAAGGCTAGGCGGTGGTCCTGCAACTCTTCGCCCACCAAATCATAGGTCTCCGAAGTGGTTGCCGCGTTATCGATCACAAGGATGTCGAAATTCGGGTAGTCAAGAGCGAGTATCGCCTCAAGAGCCTCGCGCAGGAGGGAAGTCCGGTCCCTCGTGCAGATAATCACAGTGATAGATGGAGTCGATAATCCATGGGACGTTGACGCCACTGCCGGAAGGGCAGCCACAGCTCTCTCCAGCACCCCACGTTCAAGGATGCCGTCGGGGATTTCGACATCGACGAAACCGCGGACCGCGGCCCCCTCCCGGACCAGCAACCGCGCACGCCCATATCCCGTGTGATTTTGCAGCCTTAGGTGCGTGTGCTGTGAGAGGGCCCCCAGGTCGACGGTCCCGATCCACCGGGCTCCGGACCAGTCCGGCCGGACGTGGCTCTGCATGGCGGGCACCAGCTCCAGGGTCAGGTACTCCTCAGTCTGGAGCATCTCGCCTGCCGGCTCGCTCATTGGACTTCCCTCCACATGGCGTCGGGGAGAGCAGCCCGGCTGGGCAGCGGATGCGGCGAAGTATGGCTCAGCCGGCGGCCACGCAGGTAACCGGCCGCAGTGAAAGCCAGAACCGCCATGATGGCACCGGCACGGCCGAGCCCGCCCAGGTTTCCGTCCCTGCTCCAGTCGTGGATTCCAGCCGCTACAGCCCGTGGCAGGATGCTGCGTACGTAGCGTCGTTCCGGCCCCAACGCGCGCTTGTGCCCCACGATTTCGCTGACTTGGGCCTTGGATATCCCTTCCGACCAGGAACGCGCCAGCATGTAGCGCACTGTTCCCCTGTTGGCTGGCACGTGATGACGCACCACAGCTGCCGGTTCATAGACGATGCGGGACCCGGGTGAGCCCATTGTGGAACGGATACAGATCTCCGTCTCTTCACAGCCAAGGGGTTTTGTCCCCTGGCGGCCAAGATCGAGGTTGAAGCCTCCGACTTGCCGGAGAACCTCAAGCCGGAATGACATATTTGCGCCAATGACGTTTCGGACCTCGGAGGCCACCTTGGGCATGCCGCGGTGGCTGCAGCCAACAATCCAATCCAGCTCCTCGCCGAAGTAGGCAGGACGGCCGGATTCCCAGACGGGTTCAACCCGGCCGCCCACCGCCAATACGTCGGGATCGTCATAGAAAACGACCAGCCGCTCGAGCCAGTCGGGGGCCGCTTGGGCGTCATCATCAACGAAAGCGACGATGTCCGAGTCGGCCATCCCCGCCCCCGTGTTGCGCGCACCGGAGAGCCCCCGAGGACCCGCACTCTCCACGAGCGTGACGTCATCCACAACGGCTACGAGACGCTTATACAGGTCCTCATTGTGGTCGACAACAACAATGACCTCTTGCGGGGGCATCGTCTGAGCGCGGACGGATTCTATGACATCCAGCAATATTTCCCAGCGGGCCATCGTGTAGCAGCATATGACCACGGAGGTGGTCGGACGCTCAATAGACGTGGACATGTTATAGTCCCTGCGCCAGTGAGAGAATGCTCTGAGGATCCGTGGGTGTGTGCGGAAACTTCACGTTGGCATACGCATACTTCACTCTCCGAAGGGCCTCCGGCCGGGCACCTGCCGTGGGCGCCTCCCACAACGCACATTCCCGCGCGAGCGTAGCAAGGACCCGCCACCCGTCACGGAATGTCTGCAGATGCGAGGCCCCGGAGATGCGGTCCAGCTCAATGCTGGGCACCTCGGCAATGCGAAGACCGGCCCTGGCTGCGCGGACAATCAGCTCAGTTTCGATTTCGAACCCGTCCGACTCCAGCTGCAAAACCTCCAGGCACTCCCTCCGGAACGCTATGTATCCGTAGCAAAGATCGGAGTAGTTACTGCGCAATACGGCGTTGGCCAACCCGGTAAGCGCGCGGTTGCCGGCACTCCGTAAGAACGTTATGTCTTCGGACCCGCCCCCGGTGACATAACGTGACCCCTTCACGAAGTCATAGTCATGCTGGAGCGGGGAGACGAACCACCCAATCTCCTGGGGATCCATACTTCCGTCGGCATCCAGCATGACGATGATATCGCCGGAGGCTGCGGCGAATCCGGCACGGAGTGCAACACCTTTTCCCTTCTGCTGCTCATCAACTACGACGACGTCCACACGAAGTGCGCGGGCAACATCGACGGTATGATCCTCGGAGCGTCCATCCACAATGACCACCTCGTCCACATACGACGGCATGCGTCGAAGTACCCACGGGAGATTCATTGCTTCATTCAGGGTTGGGATGACCACACTCACTGACGCCCTCGGTGACCAAACGGCCGGCGCAGGGAACGAAATTGGAAGCTGGGTGGAAATAGACAAAGGCCTCACCACTTCATGACAGTAAACGGACTTTTCAGACGACCTCGCGCTCAACTCAGACGAAGAGCGCGCTTCTAGTACTTATCCGGTCATGGTCTGGTCTCTGGCCCCAGCTCTCATTGCCTTTGACTCTGCCCGTAAGGAAAGACTAGGGGCGGTCCCGGAGGACTGTCACCAGTAGTAGGTACTCACCTTTTGCGCCCCTAACTGCGCTCCCTACCTAGGTACCGGGTTTATTTGCCGGTTTAAAACTTAGGTATAGGGGTTATGTTCCGGACAAATACTTAGGTATAGGGGTAATTGCCTAGCCGGCCTGAGAATTCATTGCGCTTCCTCATGCCAGGGACTACGCTGTCGCATAACTGGGATTCTGTCGTTTCTGGGTCGACGTATATCGGGACCTCGGATGTGCAATTTCAAAGGCCCAGGAGATCAGCAATGAAGACAAAAAGTTCCATCAGCTGGCTTAGCCAGACGCTCGTCCTGGCCACCCTCATCGCGGGGACCTTCATCGTAAATGCCAGCAGTGCGTGGGCAGACGGTAGTTATGGAACCCCCAGCGTCAGCTATTCCGGCGTCAGCAATCCGCCCACTTCGGACAAGCCCCAGAGCAAGTTGTGGTGGAACGACGGTTCGTGGTGGGCGGACCTGTGGACGACGGGCAGCGGCTGGCACATCTACCGGCTAGACCGTGGAACTGAAACTTGGGTGGACACCGGGCTGCTTAATGACAGCCGTGGCAGCACGCTCGCGGACACCCTCTGGGACGGGAGCCATCTGTATATCGCCTCCCACGTGGCAACCATCACCGGCGACGGGACTCCCAAGCCCTCGCTTTCCGGACAGCCAGCCAAGCTGTACAGGTACAGCTACGTAAACGGCAGCTACAAGCTAGACAGCGGCTTTCCCACAATGATCACCGATAATTCCAGTGAATCCATGACCATCGACATCGACTCCTTGGGCGGCGTTTGGGCCACATGGACGCAAGTAGGCGGAAACTCGACGACAGGATTCACCAACGCGGTTTACATGAACTACTCGGCGAACAGTGGCGCCGTCTGGGGATCGCCGTTCGTCCTTCCCGTCACCAATCCGAATCCGAACCCCGCTCCTGATGACATCTCCGCCGTGGTTGCCTTCAGCAAGGACAACATTGGCGTGATGTGGAGCGATCACCTCAGCGATACGGTGTGGTGGGCTACGCACAAGGATGGCGACGCCGCCACCGCATCCTGGAAGGTCCAACCGGCCATCCGGGGCAAAGGTCAGGCGGATGACCACTTGAACCTCAAGACCCTGCAGGCAGATACCACCGGCCGGGTCTTCGCCGCCATCAAGACAAGCCTCAACGACACGTCCTCGGACCCCACCCTGCCGCAGTTGCTCCTGCTGACGTTCAAGCCGGGAACCGGCTCATTCACCCAGTCCACCATCTCAAAGATCGGTGACTGCGTGTCCCGCCCCCAGATAGTGCTGGACACCCAGAACAATCTGGTGCGGGCCTTCCAGACCGCTCCGCCGACGTCAGTGAGCGGATGCGCGTATTCGGGTGTTGCCGGAAGCATCTACGAGAAGACTGCCTCCATGGACAACCCGGTCTTCGGGTCAGGGCGGGGTACTCCGATTATCCAGAGTGCCTCCTCCTCCAACATGAATGACGTCACCACAACCAAGCAGAGCGTGGACAACTCAACAGGCCTGGTGGTGATGGCTAGCGACAACGTGGCAAAACGCTACTGGTTCTCGGACCGTCCGTTGGGCTCAGCCCCGCAGGCCCCCGTGGCGTCCTTCACAGCCACACCCACCTCCGGGACGGCCCCGCTGAACGTCAGCTTTATCGACACCTCGACAGGCCGCCCCACCTCCTGGGCCTGGAACTTCGGCGACGGCGGCACGTCCTCAATACAGAGTCCTTCCCATTCTTATTCCGCGGCCGGCACGTACACGGTGACGCTCACTGCGACCAATAGTGCGGGTTCGAACTCTGCTACCGCCACTATCGCGGTTAGCCCCGCCACCACGGCGACAGGGGTGACAGCAGTGGGCTCCACCACCACCTATTCATCGACAGCGGGGACCGCAGCGGGGCTGTCGGCACCCTCAGGCACCACAGCCGGTGATGTGCTGATCGCCTCCATCACCGCCGACCTGAACCCATCGATGGCTTCGGTACCGGCCGGCTGGACACCCATCGTGAACGCCCTGTCGATAAACAGTTCGTCGACGTCCGGGGCCCGGGCATTCGTTTACTATCACGTGGTGGGAGAATCCGACCCGTTAACCTACACCTGGAGCTTGAGCTCAGCCGCGAAGTGGGGCGGGGGAATTACCGGCTACCGCGGGGTCAACAACACCACCCCACTGGACACTTCAGTCGCCACTGTTGTGGATACGAGCTATTCGGCCACCGCTATCACCGCACCGAGCATCACCACGGCCAGCAACGGCGCGATGCTGATTGGCGGCGCTGCGTGCGATTGCGCCGCGCCCGTCGTATCCCCGCCGGGCGGCTGGACCGAGCGCTGGGAAGCCGCCGCCGGTCAAATAGCCGAACTTGCCGATCAGGCGCAGACAACTGCGGGAGCCACCGGCACTGCCACCTGGACCTTCAGCGCAGCCAGAGCGGCTGCCGTCTGGCGGACAGCACTGAAACCGGCGAGCTGAAACTAGCGGGCCCGGTATTGAGTTCCGCACGCCCCTGACGAGCCCTACGCGGCAGTCCGGAAGAACAACTCCGTGACCGTGGCCAGCCGGTGCGGGTCCTGCACGCCGCAGAGTTCGCGGGCGGAGTGCATGGACAGGAGCGGAACCCCGACGTCCACCGTCCGGATTCCCAAGCGGGTGGCGGTGAGGGGACCGATGGTGGAGCCACAAGGCATCACATTGTTCGAAACGAATTCCTGGTAGGGCACCTTAGCCTCGGCGCAGAGACGGGCCCAGAAGGCAGCACCGTTGGCGTCGGTGGCGTAGCGCTGGTTGGCGTTGATCTTCAGCAGCGGACCGCCGTTGAGCACAGGGTGGTTGGCGGGATCATGCCGCTCCGGATAGTTGGGGTGGACCGCGTGCCCGGCGTCCGCAGAGACACAGAACGACGCCGCGAGCGCCTGCCGCCGCTGGCTCACCGTGGCGCCGAGTCCGTCCGAAATACGCACCAGCACATCCTCGAGGACGGGCCCGCATGCACCAGAACGCGAATTCGAGCCAATTTCCTCGTGGTCGAACGCCGCCAGGACGGCTATCGGCGCTCCGGCGCCGCCGGTAGCGCTGCCGGCGGAGGAGCCACTGGAAGCGCGCGACGCGTGCGCGATGAGCGCCGCCAGCCCCGCATGCGTGGCTGAAAGGTTGTCCAGTCGTCCGGAGGCGAAGAATTCACCGCCGGCCCCGAAAACCGCTGGGGCCTGCGTGTCCGCAACAACGACGTCGTACCCGCCGATCTCCGCCACATTAACGGACGCATCCGGTACATGCGACGCCAAAACAGCCAGCAGGTCCGCTTCCGCAGGGTTGCCCAATCCCCAGACAGGGTTCATGTGCCGCTGCTTGTCCAGGGTGAGGCCGTCGTTCACGGCGCGGTCCAGGTGGATGGCCAACTGCGGGAAGCGGAGCATGGGGCCGGTGGCGGTCAGGTGCTGCGTCCCGTCATGCAGGACCAGCCTGCCGGCCAGTTGCAGCTCACGGTCAAGCCAGGAGTTCAGGAGCGGTCCGCCGTAAATCTCCACGCCAGCCTGAAGCCAGCCGTGGGCGCCGATGGTGGGCTTCGGCTTGAGCTTGAACGACGGCGAATCCGTGTGCGCGCCCAGGATATTGAACCCGGTGGCGGGGCCGGCCCCTTCCGGGACCACCCAGGCAACCAGTGCCCCGTCGCGGATCAGGAAGTACTTGCCAGCCCCGCCCTCCCAGGGTTCCACCTCGTCCAGGCCGGTAAAACCGGCCGCCTCAAGCCTCTGCGCCGCTTCGTGGACTGCGTGAAAGCTCGACGGCGATGCGCTGACAAATGCGCCAAGGTCCTGGATGTGGGCTTCGGCGGTGGAAGGTGAAGGCATGGTGTCGAGTCTAATGCCGGCAGACAGCCGGCATTACGGCCGCCAGACCGGCGGCTAGATGGTGACGTTGAGCCCAGCTGTGTATCCGGAAGCTGCCGAACCGCTCATAGCGGCGAGCTGGTAGGTGCCGCCGTCGTCCCCGAACACATTGTCCGACTTTAGGGTGGTGCGCTTCATGTTGGCCACACTCGCCTCGTAGCCCGCCGTGGCGTAAACGTCATCACAGGCCGCCTGGGTGAGGGCGATCTGGGAAACAGCCAGCACCTGCCCGGCGGAAGTGGCATTACTCATGGACTCGAACACCTCAAAGTGGATGTGGGGCCACCGCCCGGAGTATGCGCCCGGGAAAATGGAGGTGAAAGTGACTTGACCGTTGGCGTCGGCTTCCTGGACCCCCCGGAGGTAATTTTCGTTCGCGAGCCCGGCATCGTACATGGAGTACTTTCCACTCCGGTCGCAGTGCCAGGCATAGACGGCGGCTCCCGCCAGCGGGACGCAGCCGTTGGCGTTGTCCAGGAGTGTCAGGGTGATGGTCAGCGGCACGCCTTCGGCCTTGGTCGTGGACGTCCCGAAGCTCGAGGTAATGTCCTGTCGCACCACGCCCGAAGCCTCCAGGACGTTGGGGCCATTGGAGCCGTCGCCGGGGTAGGGTCCCGCCGTTTCCTCCGGAATTTCCACCCCGCACTCTGCGATGGCCCGGGTCAGGGTGGGGCTGGCGGTAGCCGCCGAAGTGGCCGGCGTGGCGGCTGCACTTACGGTGGCAGTCTCCGTGGCAGTTCCGGTCGCCCCCGACGCCGACGTGCTGGCTGTGGAGGTCGACCCGGCTGGAGTGCACGCGGCCAAAGCCACGGCGGCGCCGCCGGCGCCGATGAACATCCCCAGCGAGCGGCGGCTCATGAGCGTAGAGAGGTCGAACTCAAGCCCTCGATCATGGCTGGGGTGCGGGACCTGCAGGGTCCGGTCAAGGGAAGTGTGGGGATCAGAGGGTGCATGTGAAGGGTTCATGGGTCCATCAAAGTAGCTGGCACTATGTCGCGCATAGTGTCTTCCTGTGAGGAGGCTGTGAGTGGCCGGCGCACCAGAGCTCTTAGTAGTCAGGGTTGCTCGGGACCACCAAGCCTGTCTCGTAGGCGTACACCACAGCCTGGACGCGGTCCCGCAGATGGAGTTTGGTGAGGATCCTGCGGACGTGGGTCTTGACCGTCGCTTCCGACAGGAAATACCGGTGGGCGATCTCGCCGTTGGAGAGTCCTTCGGCCATGGCCTCCAGCATCTCCGTTTCGCGGGGTGTGAGATCCTCCAGCAGTGGATCCTTCGTGGCGGCAGCAGGCGCCGGCCGGTCGGCTCCCCGCACGTACGTTTCCAGGAGCCGCTGCGTGACCCGGGGCGCCACCACCGCATCCCCGCTGGCGACCACCCGGACAGCACTGATTAGTTCCTCGGGTGCCACGTCCTTCAAGAGGAACGCGGAGGCGCCCGCCTGCAGACCGGCGAAGGCGTACTCATCCACGTCGAACGTGGTCAGGATGATGATCCTGGCACCGGAGCCGGTGGCAGTGATGGCACGCGTCGCCTCAATGCCGTCCAGCACCGGCATCCGGACATCCATCAGCACCACGTCGGGGCTCAGTTCACGGACCAGCCGCACCGCCTCAGCGCCGTCGGAAGCCTCGCCCAGGATCTGGAGGTCATCTTCGCCTTCGAGGATCAGCCGGAAGCCCATCCTGAGGAGAGGCTGGTCATCCACCAGCAGGACGGTGATCCCTTGTCTCTCAGTCATGTTCTGCCTTGCAGTTGTTCGGCTGGTTTGTGGAGATGGCCATTTCCTCCCGGAGGCAGTTCGTCCGCCCGTTCCCCGGGCCACGCCAGGACGGCCCGCACGCTCCAGCCCTGGCCTTTCCGGCCGGCCTCTACCGTGCCGGAGTAGATGCGGGCACGCTCGGCCATGCCTGCCAG
This sequence comes from Arthrobacter sp. ISL-48, assembly GCF_018613805.1. Taxonomy (GTDB): domain Bacteria; phylum Actinomycetota; class Actinomycetes; order Actinomycetales; family Micrococcaceae; genus Arthrobacter. Next base: position 77,892 of record NZ_JAGGPL010000018.1, on the reverse strand, counting down.
CCCCTGCCCCGATCCCCAAACGGGACCGGATCCCGGCCCAGGCCCCCCTGCCTGCCCGGACCCCGCCTGGCCTGAACCCACCGGACCGGCCTCAACGGTTCCCTGCCCCGCTGACCCGCTGCCGTCGTCGAGCACTTCAATCGTGACGGTGGAACCGGCGCGGACAATCCCGACGTCAACCCGGCTGATGGCACGGGCGTACCGGAGCACGTTCGTGAGGGACTCCTGCACTATCCGGTAGACGGTCAGCTGGAAGGCCGCGTCCTGGGGCAGTGCCGGACCTGTGTGCGAGTAGTGCAGCGGCAGGCCCGCGGTTCGAAAACCCTCCAGCAACTTGTCCAGGCTGTCTGCGGACGCGAGCGGCTGCCGGGGCGCCGCCCCTCCGGCGTCGTCCCGGAGCACGCCGAGTACGCGTCGCATGTCCGCAAGCGCGGTCCGGCCCGTGCGGACAGCTCACCGAGCACCTCGCCCGCGCGCTCGGGGCTCTTCCTGACTACGACGGCGGCGCCGTCCGAGAGGCTGATCATCACCGTCAGCGAGTGGGCCACGACGTCGTGCATTTCACGGGCAATCCGGGTGCGTTCGTTCACGGATGCAAGGCCGGCCGTCCGGGCGGCCCACGCAGCGATTTCCTGCTCATGTTCGCGCCGCTGCCGTACAGAGATCCCGATGCCGGTGGCGATGACGTTGGACAGTGCAATAGTGGCACCCGTGGCAATGCTGGTCAGGAGATGGAAGTCCGCCGGATTCGGCCCGGCCTCATGGACGAACGAGTTGTCCATCGGGCCGACGGCGGCGAGGAGGTACAGCAAAGCAAGTGGCGCGGTGGCCGCAGCGAGCGTGATGAGCGCGAACCGCCGCTTCTGCATGGCGGCCACGGCGTACAGCGAAAACCACAGCCCGGCCGAAACGTTCGAGCCCCAGGGATGAAGGAGGGTGACAGCGACTTCCACTACGGCCACGAAGGCCACCAGCGCGACGGGATAGGTACGCCGGAAAAACAATGCTCCGGCTACTGCCACAAGGAGGGCGGCGGCCAGCCATGCCCCTGACATGAGCGCATCCACCACCGTTGGAGCCACCAGCAGCGCATAGCAAAGGGCCACCACCGCGTCCATCATCCGCGGATGCTTGTAGAGGTAGCGGCGGAGCAGGCCGCGGCGCTTTGCCGTGATTTCGGCAAAGGACGCGTCGGCCTGGCCAGCCGGCGCGTCCTTCACTGGTAGCGGGTCGTTCATGGTCTGAGCCTAGACGCTGCGGCTTCCTAGACGTCGCGCTTCTTCAGCACGATCATGGCTGGCACCACGAACAGCAGAACGTAGCCCAGGAAGATCAGGCCGCCCTGCCAGGGGTCGATCACACCGTCGGTGTGGCCGATGGAAAGGAAGCGCCCGCCGGCCTCACTGGGGATGTACTGCGGCACGTACTTCCAGAAGTCACCGGGAATGAAGGTCATAAAGCTGGAAGCAATGGACAGGACGAAGAACAGGCCCACCAGGACGGTAATGCCACCGGCCGAGTTGCGCAGCAGGGTCCCCAGCGACAGGCCGATCAGTGCCACACCGGACACGTAGAGGCCGCCCGTGAACACGCTGTACAGGACACCGTCAGTAAACCAGCCAAGATCAAAGCCCAGTCCCCGGAACACCGGCATGGCAATAAGGAACGTGACCACTGCTGCAAGGGTGGTGATGACGTAGGAAACCACGGCCAGCAGGATGGCCTTTGCCACGAAGGCCGGGGTCCGGCGGGGGACCGCGTTCATGGTGGAGCGGATCATCCCCGTGGCATATTCCGAGGAAATGAACAGGACAGCCAGGGAGCCCAGCACCAGGATGCCGATCTGCAGGCCGGCGTTGGGCAGGTTGTAGAGATCAAAGCCCGATCCGGGAGGAAAGCTCTTTTCCATCATGTCCGGGGTCATGGTCTGGCCCTGGTCCCGTGCAGTGCGCGCCATGTTTTCCAGGACGGAGTACCGGATGAGGACGGCAAGGCCGCCGACGCCGATGATGGCCACGAGGGTGAGCAGCAGCAGGATGCGGGTGGACATCAGTGACCGGAGCTTGATCCATTCGGACCTCAGCACTCCTCCGAAGGTCACGCTGCCTGAACCTGCGGTAGAACGGACAGGGGTGCGGGTTTCAGTCATGGTGGTCATCGTCCTTACTTTCCTGCCGTTGCCGTGGCGTATGCCTCGGTGGGTCCGCCGGACAAGTGCGAGTGGTACTCCACCTCGTCCTTGGTGAGATCGAAATATGCGTCCTCCAGGGACGAAAGCTGCGGGGTGAGCTCATAGACCAGCACGCGGTTCTCCAGCGCGACCTGGGCGATCTGCCGCGAATCCATCCCGGTCACTTCCAAGGTCTCGGCCTCGCTCTGGTCCACCTTCACGCCTTCCCCGGCCAGGAGCGCGGACAGTTGCGAGGCTGAGGAGGTGCGGACCAGCGTGCGTGCCTGGCGCGTACCGGCAATGATCTGCTCGACGGGGGCATCGGCAATGATTCGTCCCCGGCCGATCACAATCAGGTGGTCCGCGGTCTGGGCCATCTCGCTCATCAGGTGCGAGGAGAGGAACACCGTTTTGCCCTGATCGGCCAGGTACCTCACCAGGTTGCGGACCCAGAGAACACCCTCCGGATCCAGGCCGTTGACCGGTTCGTCCAGGATCAGGGTCTGTGGGTCACCAAGCAGGGCCGCGGCAATGCCCAGACGCTGCCCCATCCCGAGCGAGAACCCGCCCGCCTTCTTTTTCGCCACGGCCTCCAGGCCCGTCATCTCTATGACCTCATGCACCCGCGACTTGGGGATGTTGTGCGTTGCCGCCATGGCCAGCAGGTGGTTGTAGGCGCTGCGGCTCGTGTGGACGGCCTTGGCGTCCAGCAGCGCGCCTACCTCGTGAAGCGGCGCTTTGTGTTCGGCATACGGGAGTCCGTTGACGGTGACCGTGCCCGACGTCGGCCGGTCCAGTCCCATGACCATGCGCATCGTGGTTGATTTGCCGGCGCCGTTGGGGCCCAGGAAGCCCGTAACCTGCCCCGCCTGGACGGTAAAACTGACGCCGCCGACTGCGGCCTTGCCGCCGTAGACCTTGGTCAGGCCTTTTGCCTCGATCATGGGAGTGTTCCTTCGAACGGCAGCTGTGGCTGCGGGATGCAGGGATGTGTGGTGTGCATCCTCAACGCTACAGACGGGAGGCGCGGGTTTCGCCGGTCTCAGGGATGATTCAGGGTTGATTCAGGGTAGTCCGGACGGATGACCGGAATGCGTCAGCGTCGTGGCGAGTAGTAGGCCAGGGCGTGCCGTTCCACTCGGAACTCGACACTTCGTACTCCCGCCAGGGCCTCGCCGTCGACCGCCAGAACCATCGGCGAACCTGCCGATTCGATGCGGACGCGCGTGGCCTCCCTGAGGTGTGTGATCCGGGATGTGGCCACAGTTCCTGTCAGGACGGACCACAGCAGGCGCAGCCGGGCGAAGGATTCATCGGCGGTGATCATCCGGATATCCAGCACTCCGTCGTCGAGGACCGGACGCAGCAGGGGTGCGTGGTCCCGGGGGTAGTACCGGCCGCGGCCGACATAGGCGATCCAGAGCTTGTGCCGCATCCCGTCCACGATCAGTGTGGTGGGTGTGCCGGCGGCGAACGTCCGGAACATGGCCACTACTCCGGCCAAGGGCTTGCCGAGGGCAGGTTGAAGGTGCTCGCGGCGCCTGACCAGGTTGGGGTACATGCCGATGCTCGCCGTGTTCAGCATGATGAGTTCCGCGTTCTCGGGATTCCCTGCCATGCCACGCTCCAGAGACACCACGCCAACATCGGCAAGGGCTGCCTCGCCACCTGAGGCGGCCTCCACGGCATCTTTGAGGCTGCTGATGCCCGCATCGCGGGCGAAGTGGTTAAGTGTTCCCCCGGGCAGCACAAGCAGCGGGAGGGAATGGCCGACGGCCGCAGCGGCCGCTGCACCCACCGTGCCGTCGCCACCCCACACGCCAAGTGCCCTGGTTCCGGGGACGGCGACAGTGGATCGGATCTCATCCACGAGGTTCTCGCCGGGGTGAACCGACTTTATATACGCCTTAGGGAATACGTCTTGCAACGCTGCTGCGGTCTCGTCGGTGAAGGAGCCTCCGAGGGTGTTGACTACTATGCTGAGGCCCTCACCTCCGGGGAGTTCCGGGGCTGTCGTCCAGGTGCGGGCCGTGTCCGGAAACGGCGGACGCACGGGCCACCATTTGCGGGTGATCAATGCGGCCCCTGCGCCAATGGCGGAGCCGAACAGGACGTCCGATGGCCAGTGCGCGCCGGTATGTACCCGCGAATAGGCGACTCCCGCGGCTGCCGGGGCCAGAACGGCGCCGAGCGAGGGCTTGACGAGCCCGGCCCCCACCGCGAATGCTGTGGCCGACGCCGAATGTCCGGATGGCATGGAGGAGCTCTTGGGCTGCGGGTGGACGAAGCGGAACACGGGAAGATGCTCAGGCAGGGGACGGGTCCGGGGCAGCAAGGTCTTAAACACCACGTTGGTCACGGCGGAGGCAACTGCCTGGGCGATAAGGCCGTGCAGCGCGGCCCGGCGGGGCTTTCCACGGAACGCTGCCATCACGGCTGCCACACCAATCCAGAGCTTTCCGTGGTTGGCGGACGCAGAGAGCCGCCGGAAGAACTCGTCATGGTTTCCGCCGGGGAACGCCGAAACGCCGCGCACCAGATGCCGGTCAAAGCGGCTGATCCATCCAGGGCCTTTGCGCCAGGTGCTGTGCATCTCCCCACCCTACCGCCGGTGTGGCTGCCTACTTTGAAGGCAGAGGCCTGGCCGCGCCAGCCAGGACAAGGGCAAGCACGATCGGTGCGAGGATGGCCAGCAGTGCCAGCCGGATTCCCGTGAGGTCGCCCAGGTATCCCAGCAGCGGCGGGCCCGCGAGGAAGGAAATATACCCAAGCGTGGATACAACAGAAACCCGGACGGCTGCACGCTGCGGATCATCGGCCGCAGCGGACATCCCCATCGGGAATGCGAGTGCTGCGCCAATCCCCCACAGGGCGGCACCCGCTGCGGCCAGCCAGACGTTTCCGGCCAGGACAAACAGGCAAAGGCCAGCTGCTGCTGCCGCCATGCTGGCCCGCAACACCGCCACGCGGCCATACGCGTCGATCACACGGCCGCCGAAGAAGCGCATGCACGTCATGGCCAGCACAAAGAGGGCAAACATCAGTGCACCGGTGGATTCCGAAGTGCCCAAACCGTCGACAGAGGCCTTCGAGATCCAGTCATTTCCGGCGCCCTCGGTCAGCGTGGCACCCAGGACCACTACCCCGATCAGCACGGTGCGGCTTTCCCGCCAGGCCGAGGGTCCCTTCGGCGCCTTGGGCTCACCCTCGGCGGGCTCGGCCACTGCAGCGTGGGGAAGGAAGTAGCGCGGCGTCAGCATCGTCGCAAGGGCCACCAGCGCGGCGATAGCCAGCAGGTGCACCGGCAGGCCAACTCCAACGTTTGAAAGCCCGGCGCCGATCAGTGCACCAATGAAAGCTCCGCCACTGAAGGCAGCGTGGAACTGCGGCATGATGGTGCGCCGGAGCCGGTGTTCGACGTCTGCTCCTTCGATGTTTTGGGACACGTCCCAAAGACCGATGCCGATTCCGAAGAAAAACAAGCAGACAGCCGTTCCCACTTTGGATTCACCCGAGAGGGACAGTGCAATACCTATGCTGGCCAACGTAACCATCAGCCCGCTGGCGCGGATGGTGTTTGCGGTGCCGATCCTGCTCACCACCAGACCCGCCGTCGGAAGCGCCAGCAGCGACCCAATGGCCGCGCACAGCAGGAGCGTGCCCATCTGCCCGGAGGTCACCTGGAGGGTTTCCGTAACGGCCGGGATCCTCGCGGCCCAACTGGCAAAGACCAGTCCGTTGATTCCGAAGACCACGAAGGTCGCGGCTGCTGCTGCCTTGAGTGCCGGACCGGCTTTGGTGCTGGTGTTGATGCTCATACGTTCACTACTTCCACCGAGAGCTTGTTGAGTTGTGCGAGTTCTTCCGCACTAAGGTTCTTTTCCGTCACAATCACGTCCACCGACGCCAAGCCCGCCACGAGTGCAACGGCGTTGGCATTCCACTTGGAGCCGCCGCAGGCAACGATCACCCGGCCAGCCGATTCAAGGCCGGCTCGTTTCACGGCTGCGTCGTCGAGGTCGTGGGCCAGCAGTCCGTCCTTGAGGTTTAGGGCGCAGGGCGTGACTACCGCGGTGTCGAAGCGAAGCGAGCGGATGTTCGATTCCGCGAGGGGCCCGCGGAAGCATAGCTCACCGGGGATGAGGCTGCCGCCGGGAAGCAGCAGGGCGGGGCGCTGGCCGGCGGCCTGGTCTTCGCCCGTAACCGCGTTCAGCGCACGAATGGACATGGGCATCAGCGTCAGGTCGCGGCCCCGCAGGCTCCGTGCGATCTGTGTGGCAGTGGTGCCACTGTCCAGCCAGACATGCTCCCGGTCCCGCAGCAGTCCAGCCACGGCGGAAGCGATCCGGACCTTGATGCTTTGATCCTCCAGTTCCCGCTGGCCGTAACCCGGGTTCTCTCCGCGGACGATCAGGCTCTTGGCGCCGCCGTGGACACGGCGCAGGACCCCGTGGGCCGCGAGCACCTCAAGGTCCCGGCGGATCGTGGCACCAGAAGCATCGCAGGCGGCGGACAGCTCGTCCACTGTCATCTCGGCCCGCTTGCGCAACAACTCCCCGATAAGACGGTGCCGTTCGTCTGTCTTCATGCTCAAATGCTAGCAAGTCTTGATCATTTAAACACGGCGTGATCACTTCCCTCCGGCCAAGGGGTCATCTTCGCCCCCGACGGGTCCGAATCCCAGCGCAAGACTGTTGCCCCAGCCCAACCCTCTCTCACTTCCTGCACCAAAAGCACGAACCCTCTCTCACTCAGTGAGAGAGGGTCCATGAAAAACACGCAGGATGTGAGAGAGCGTCCTGATCAGCGGGCGCGCTCCACCCTCTTCTCATCCCACACGGGCTCAGCGGATTCGTACACGCGGCCGTCGGATCCGAATACGAGGAAGCGGTCAAACGTCCGGGCAAACCAGCGGTCGTGGGTGACGGCAAGGACCGTTCCTTCGAAGTGGTCTATGGCCCTCTCCAGCGCCTCGGCCGAGTGCAGGTCGAGGTTGTCAGTGGGCTCGTCCAGCAGCAACAGCGTGGCTCCGGACAGCTGCAGCAGGAGGATCTGGAACCGGGCCTGTTGACCGCCAGACAGGGACTCGTACTTCTGCTCGGACTGCCCGGCCAGGCCGTAGCCGTCCAGGGCCCCGGCGGCGGCTTCGCGGCCCAGCCCGGAACGGTGCTCGTCTCCGCGGTGAAGGATCTCCAGGAGTGTTTTGCCCAGGAGATCCGGCCGGACGTGGGTCTGGGCAAAGAAGCCGGGCCGGATGCGGGCGCCGAGCTTCACGGTGCCTTCGTGCGGTACCTCGGCGATCTCGACGTCGGACACGGGCACGTGCTCCCGTTCAGGATCCGTGCCGCCCATGGCGAGCAGCCGCAGGAAGTGGCTCTTGCCGGAGCCGTTGGAACCAAGCACACCCACGCGGTCACCGAACCACACCTCGGTGGAGAAGGGCTTCATCAGCCCGGTCAGCTCCAGCTTCTCGGCCACGATGGCGCGTTTGGCCGTGCGGCCGCCCTTGAGCCGCATGTGTACGTTTTGTTCAATCGGGAGAGCCTCCGGCGGGCCGGCCTCCAGGAATTTCGCCAGCCGGGTCTGGGCCGCGTGGTAACGGTTGGCCATATCCGAGCGGAACGCTGCCTTGTTCTTGTACATGTTGACGAGTTCCTTGAGCTTCACGTGCTCCTCGTCCCAACGCTTGCGGAGTTCCTCGAAGCGGGCATTCCGGTCGGCCCGGGCGTCCACGTAGGAGCCAAAGCCGCCACCGTGGACCCATGCACCGGCCCCGTTGATGCCGGGCTCCAGGGTGACGATGCGTCCCGCGGCGTTGTTCAGCAACTCGCGGTCGTGGCTGATGAAGAACACGGTCTTCTTGGACTCGTTGAGCTTGTCCTCCAGCCAGCGCTTGCCCGGAACGTCCAGATAGTTGTCCGGTTCGTCCAGGAGCAGCAGTTCGTCGGGGCCGGCAAACAGCGCCTCCAGGACCAGCCGCTTCTGCTCGCCGCCGGAAAGGCTCGACGCCGGGCGGTGCTGCGCACGGTCAAACGGCACGCCCAGAGCGGCCATGCACACTTCGTCCCAGACGGTCTCCACGTCGTAGCCACCTGCATCGCCCCAGTCCACGACCGCCTGGGCGTACCGCATCTGGGTGGGTTCGTCGTCGTGCTCCATCATGGCGAGTTCAGACTCGTCAACTTCGCGGGCAGCCGCCGCCAGTGCCGGTGGCGCGGCGGACACCAAGAGATCGCGGACGGTTGAGTCATCCCTGACCTGGCCCACGAACTGGCCCATGATGCCCATGTTGCCGGACCGGCCGATCGCGCCTTCGTCCGGCGTAAGGTCGCCGGAGATGATGCGGAACAGTGTGGTTTTGCCGGTGCCGTTGGGGCCGATAAGGGCCGTTTTGGTGCCGTCCGGGACCTTGAAAGTCACACCGTTGAGCAATTGGGTACCGTCGGAGAGGAAGTAGTCGATGCCGGAGACGTCAATATGGGCCACGCCAACAATCTTCCCACGGCCGTAGCACGCCGCAGTTCGTGCGTGTCAGCCCGCAGCGGTGAGGAACTGCTTGAGCAGCGGACCGGACGTGGTGGCTCCGAGGCCGCCATCCTCCACGAAGACAGCAACCGCCAGGTCACCGTGCACGGCCACAATCCAGGCATGCGTCTTGGGCGGGTTGTCGTTGCCAAATTCCGCCGTGCCGGTCTTGGCCCCCACAGGCGCACCAGGAACGCTGGACAGGAAGCCCGCATGGCCTGACGTAACAACGGCACGCATCATGTCTGACAGTGCTGCAGCCTCCGCCGCGGTGATCGGCTTGTCCGACGCCTTGGACGGTGCCTCCGGCGTAACGGTGGACGACGGCGACGGCGCAACAGATGCCGACGGCGAAGCAGCGCCTGCTGTCGGGTCGCCGGTCTTCCCTGCCGCGGCAGCGCCTGCGCCCGGATTGAGGACCAGCTGCGGTGAAACGGGGGAGCCCTTGGCCACAGAACCGGCCATAATGGCTGCCGCAAGCGGGGAGAGAAGTATCTTGCCCTGGCCGATCATAGAAGCCGCGTGTTCGGTGCCTTCGGCTGCGCCCGGTACTGACCCCAAGAACGCGGCCGCACCCAGGGAGGGCGCTTCCACGGCTACGCCCATGGCCATGGCGGCGGCCTCGAGTTGGTTCTGGGCGACCTTGTCCCGCTGTGAAATAAACGCCGTGTTGCAGGAGTGGGCGAAGGCATCCCGGAGGGTCACAGATCCCAAGGAAGAGGTGGGATAGCCTTCCGCATTCTTGAAGGTCCGGCCGTCCACGGTAAGGGTAGGCGTGCATTCCACCTTCGAATCCGGGGACATTCCGTTACGCAGCATGGCGAGTGAATCAACCATCTTAAACGTGGATCCAGGAGCGTGCTGGCCGAGCATGGCCGTGTTGTAGCCGTTGCTACCGGGACCCGACGCCGCCGCAAGCACGGCCCCGCTCGAGGGGCGTATCGCGACGATGGCGGATGCCGGACCGACATTGGCCAGAGTACTTTCCGCGAGTGCCTGCAGATTCGGGTCCAGAGTGGTTTTCAGGGGCGTGCCCGGGGTTGGCGCCACTTGAAAGACGACCCTGCGGGGATCGGTCGCCGCCCCTTGGATCTCTTCACGAGTGAGATCAGCCCGCTGGGCACGGATGACAACGGCAGGGGTGCCACGAAGCTGGGCGTCGTACTGCTGCTGCAGGCCGCCGATGCCGGTCACGTCCCCTGGGCTCAGGGCGCCGCCCGAGGCATCAATCTGTTCGGCTGTGGCCTCCCCGACAGAACCGAGTACGGCCCGGGCGAAGGTGCGGCTGGGCGCGAGCGGCACGTTATCGGGAATTCCCCGTGCCCCCGGAATGGCAGCGATCTGCTGGTCAGTGATGGTCCGTCCCTCATCACGCAATGTGAGGGCGGAAACGAAGGCTTCCGCGCCGGACGCCTGCACCTGCTGCACGTAGGCAGCCGGATCCACACCCACGAGTTTGGCGAGCTGGGTGGCTGATGCGGCAGCGTCGGCGGTCCCGAGCCGGGGCTTGTCGATGCCGACATTAACCACGGGGCGGTAGGTCACCAGTTTTGCGTCACCTGCGCCCAGGATATCGGCGCGCTGTGGCGCCTGGGTGCCCTTGCTGAGGATTTCGTTGTCTGCCAGGCCGGGCACCAGGTTGGTGGGGTCCCACACCGTCAGCCACTTGTCGCCGGATTTCTTGAACTTGGCGGAGACTGTGTACTTCCACTCACCAGCCCCGATTTTCCACGTGTAATTCAGCGGAGCCGTGGCGGTGTCGCCATCAAGGGTCACGTCGCCGGCCTCCACGGTCGGCTTGTCCGGATCGAGGGCTTTGAACACGTCCTGGACCTGCTGCTTGGCAACCGCGGAATCCCGGCCATCAAAGCCGACGGATCCGACATCGAGCGCGGAAAACGCCGATGCAAGTTGCTTGGCGGCGCTTTCGGCACCCCCGCGGCCATCGTCGCAGGCAACCAGGCCGGTGCCGAGAATGAGTCCGACTATGGCAAGTGACAGTTTTTTGGAGTTCCCCACTGCGCCATTATGCCCCCTTTTTGGAATGCGCTTGCTGTCACGCCCAATCCGGGGCCCAAGGGCCCTCGCGCAGGGGTCGGAATCCAACGGGGTGAGCTGCCTAGAGGCCAAGGCCGGGAACTGGCAGCCCGAATATGTCCTTGAGGGCATGCTTCGCCGCGTGATACCCCGGCATGCCTGTGACGCCGGGTCCCGGCGGGGTTGAAGACGAACAGAGGTAGACCCCACGCAAGGGCGTCCGCCACGGAACCGGCGAGACGACCGGCCTCTGGAGCAGGCCGCGCACATCCATGACACCAGCGCTGAAGTCACCACCGACGTAGTTGCGGTTGTACTGGGCCAGCTCCGCGGCAGTGGTGACGTGGGCCTGCACTACTACGTCGCGGAATCCGGGAGCGAAACGCTCCAGTTGCGCCGTGACGGCCTCTCCCATGTCCAGCGTTGATCCGGACGGCACATGGCAGTATGTCCACAGGATCTGGCGTCCGGAAGGCGCACGGCCGCTGTCGAATGGCGACGGCTGTGCCACCAACACATAGGGCCGCTCCGGGTGTCGTCCGGCCGTGACCTCGTTCTCCGCGTGCGCTATCTCGGCGCGGGTACCGCCGACGTGCACTGTCCCGGCCTTTGCCAGTTCCTGGTTCGCCCACGGGACCGGTGCGGAGAGGATGAAGTCCACCTTGCATGAGCCGTTTCCGTAGCGGAAGGCCTCGAGGGACCGCCGATACCTGCCCGGAAGTTCGAGGCCTGCGATGCTGAGTAATCCTCGTGGTGCGACGTCAAGCAGGGTGGCCCGCGGTTTGCCCAGTTCGTGCAGGCTTTCCACGGGCGCCCCGGTGTGAATCACGCCGCGGTGCGCCTTGATGTCCTCAGCCAGCGCTGCTGCAATGGCGCCGGATCCGCCAACGGGAATGGGCCAGCCTTCCGCATGGCCCAGCGCGCCCAGCATCAGCCCTGCCCCCGCGGCCGCCAGCGACGGAAGATGCGACACGGCATGGGCGGCCACGCCGCTAATCAAGGCAGGGGCCAGTTCCTCGCGGAAGCGTACGTTCCATAACGGCGAGCCCTGTTCAAGGGTCCGCAACCCGAAGAGGACTGCGGCAACAGGGTCTGCCGGAAACCGCAGAAGCTGGTGTTGCGTGAGATCCATGACGCCGTCGATGCGATGAACCAGCGGGCCCATCAGTTTGCGGTAGGCATCCCCGTCGCGCCCCAGGGCAGCGGCAGTGCGGTCCAGGGACCGGTAGGCAAGAGCCGCCCTGCCACCATCCAGGGGTGACCCGAAGGAAAGCTCCGGCACTACCAGATCCACCCGTCGCGCCAACTCGAACGCGCGGAAGAAAGGTGAAGCCAAGGCCATCGGATGGACCGCCGAACAGATGTCGTGGATGTGCCCGGGCTGCATCAGCTCGGCCGTGCGGGTCCCGCCGCCCATCGTCTCTGCCGCCTCGTACACCTCTACGGACAGCCCTGCCCTGGCCATTACTGCGGCAGCAGCCAGTCCATTGGGTCCGGAGCCGACGACGGCGACGTCAGGCATCGACCTTCGCTCCCCAAGGCGTTACGGACTCGAAAGGACGCCGGACACTTAGCCGCAGCCTGTCGGGCGCCCCATCGAAGGGACCGCCGTGGGGGTCATCCAGGTCATGCCGACGGATGGGGTCGTAACCGGGATCGTAAATGTCCCACACCACCCGCAGCATCAGATATGCCGTTGCAAGCATGTGTGCCGCCACGGCGAGGACATAGTAGGGCATGTCTATATTGTGCTGGGACGGGCCGCCGCTGGTCACCTGTCCCAGGTACATCCAAATGGCAGCCCAGTGCAGGCCCTCAATGCCCTGCCAAATGAGGAAATCGCGCCATCGGGGCCTGGCCAGTGCCAGAAGGGGAATCAGCCAGATCACGAACTGGGGCGAATACACCTTGTTGGTCAGGATGAATGCCGCCACGATGAGGAACACGAGCTGTGCAAGGCGGGGACGCCGCGAAGCCGTCAGGGCTACGAGGCCGATTCCCACGCAAGCCGCCACAAAAGCGTTCAGCGCGAACGAGTTGATAGTGTCCGGGTCCAGTATCTTCCACCGCAGCCTGTCGGCCACCAGGTTATAGGCGAACCAGATCGAACTGTATCCGGCCGGCCTCTCCTCGGTGAACTGGTAGAAGTACTTCCAGCCGGAAGGATTCAGGACCGCAATGGGCACGTTGACGGCCAGCCACGAAACGGCGCCGGCCGCGGCAGTCACCAGGAATGCGCGGATCCGCCCTGTGCGCAGGGACAGCAGCAGGATGGCTCCGAAAATCAGGACCGGATAGAGCTTGGTGGCCGTGCCCAGGCCAATGAGTAGCCCTGCCAGCACCAGTCGCTCACGGGAGAAGAAATACATCCCCAAAGCGAGAAAGCCCACCGCCCACATGTCCCAGTTGATGGTTCCGGCGAGGACGATCCCGGGCGCCAGTGCCACCATCGCCGCATCCCATGGCCGGCGATGCGACATCCGTGCAGTCGCCAGCACCGTAACAATCCAGACCGCGGCGATGAGCGTGGCGTTGACGTCGAAGTATCCCAGGATTCGAGAGCTACTGACACCATCTCCCGGGACCATTAATGCGGTGACTCCGGCAATCAGCCCCATGAGGACGGGGTATTCAAACAGGCTCCCCTGGCTGAGGAACGGGAACGTGCCTTCTCCCAAGCCCCTGTTGCGGAACAGTTCGGGGAAGTCGGAGTAGCACGTGGCGTAGAACTGGCCAGGGGACTCCCAGCCATTGACGCGGCAGTAGCCTTTGATGACGATGCCGGCCAGTGCGGCCAGGACCGTCAGGATGATCAGCGCGCGTTCCACTGTGAACACGCCGGGCGAGACAATTCCGGGGGCCGACCGTGCACCCATGGGGCCGCCGACCAGTTCCGTGAAGTTCCTCAGCAGCAGGTCGCTGCGGCTTGGAACAACCAGGCGGGCGCGTCGTCGGTGCACCGGCGGTTTAGTCTCCTGCATGCTCTCGAGCTTACCGGTGTGCTTAAACGGGGGAGCCCACGCGTCGCCGCGTGGGCTCCTTGCGGATTGGTGGCGAGGTGGGCCAACAGATCCTCCTAGGCGAACGAAGAGGGACTGTTGGATCAGCTCAGGCCACGTATTTGCTGGTGCAACAGTAGGTAGGCGTCCTCACGATGCCCGTCCAGCAGTTCCCCATTGAATTTTCGGGGGCTGTCACGGACTGGCTTGCGGCCGGAAAACAGCATTTCCTGGATCTTCTTGATCATCTTAGTCACCTCCTTCCGCGGGTTTCGGGCAGCCCGGGTGACAGGCTGGGAGCGGGATGTTGCGGCATTTGAGGCGGTCATCGTTTCCTTGAACATCCGGGAATGGAAATGGGCATGACAAATAGAGCCGTCTAAAGTCGCGACAATATCGGGCGTAAATTTGGACAAAGAAATGCCCGGCTTGATTAGTGGTGATTTCGCAAAAGCGAAATTGCGGCGCCTGAGGCAATTGCACGGCAGACCCAACAAGAAGCTGGTTCCGAACTATGGGATGCTGCGCAAAGGGTTCCGCATGGACGGACGCTGACCTTCAGCCACCCACTGACGGGGCGGCTACTGAACTGCTATCGCTGCACTGGTGCCGGGCACCAGGAGCGCAGAGTCCTAGGAGTCAGTTCGTCGGTCAAGACGGCGTGCATGAGCGACAGGGGCCGGGAACGCGGCGATGGTCATCTTCCATCCGCTAGTCAAAGTAATCATTTTCCCAACCTCCTTTTCCGCTCTGCCGCTGCTCGGGCTGACTCGCCAGGCAACGTGCGCCGTGACCCCGGCAATCCGCTCTGGGGTCAGAAATAAAATTACACTACGAATACAGCAGTTCGCCACTTAATCCGCAAAGATTTCAAGAAAGATTGTAAATACGGCTTTTATAGTCCCCATCGGACAATGGCCGGAGTCTTTTTATCCCAGCCAAGGGTGCACACCTTAGCCGTTCCCAGGATGAAGTGCCGGCCTTCGCCGGGCGGGAGCTCGAGCCAGCGCGCGGTGAGAATCCTGGAGAAATGTCCGTGGGCCACAATGAGCACGTTGTCTAACCCTGATTCGAGCACCCGTGCCACGATCTTGTCCGCGCGGGCAGCCACCTCGTCCAGGGTTTCGCCGTTGGGCACGCCATGCGTCCAGATCAGGTAGTCCGGGTTGTCTTTGCGGATCAGGTCCGAGCTGATGCCCTCGTAGTCGCCGTAGTTCCATTCCACGGCGAGGGGCTCATGCTGGGCGTCAGGGAAGCCTGCCAGTTCTGCCGTGCGGCGGGCCCGGCGCAGGGGAGACGTCAGCACCAGATCGAAGTCAACGGAATCCAGGACCTTCCGTGCCTCCACTGCCTGCTGCTCGCCCTCCACGGTCAGGGGCAGGTCCGTGAGGCCTGTGTATTGTCCGCTCTTCGACCATTCGGTCTCACCGTGGCGCAAAATCCAGAGCTGAGGACGGGGCGTCATCATCGGAACGTTCACTTGGACTCCTCTTTGGGGGAAAGTTCGACGCCGGCAGGGGACTTGTCCGCCTCCGGCACCGGAGGCGCTGATTCGGGCTGCTCCGCCCACCAGCGAAGCAGCCTGGACCTCGCGTCATCCGGCTGCAAGGGACCGTATTCCATCCGTTCGTCGAGCAGGAACTTATAAGCCCGGCCTACGACGGGTCCCGGTTTGATGCCCAGGATGGCCATGATCTGGGCGCCGTCAAGATCCGGACGGACGGCGTCCAGGGACTCCTGCTCCCGCAGGGCCGCAATCCGGGCTTCAAGGTCATCGTAGGCAAAAGCGAGCCTTTCGGCCTTCCGCTGGTTGCGTGTGGTGACGTCCGAGCGTGTCAGCAGATGCAGCCGTTCAAGCAGCGGGCCGGCGTCAGTGACGTAGCGGCGGACGGCCGAGTCACTCCAGCCGGCCTCTCCGTAGCCGTAGAACCGCATGTGCAGCTCCACCAGGCGGGCCACTGCCTTGATAGTGTCGTTGTCGAAGCGCAGGGCCTTCATCCGTTTCGCCGTGAGCTTGGATCCCACCATGTCGTGGTGGCGGAAGCTGACGGCGCCGCCCGGTTCAAAACGGCGCGTTGCCGGCTTGCCGACGTCGTGCATCAAAGCTGCGAACCGCAGCACGAAATCCGGGGCGGGCACGTCGCCGTCGGAATCTGTTTCCAGGCCTGCGGCCTGCTCCAGTACCTGCAGGGAGTGCTGGTACACATCTTTATGGCGGTGGTGCTCATCCGATTCGAGCCGCAACGCCGACACTTCGGGCAGCACAAACTCCGCCAAGCCCGTTTCCACCAGCAGGTCAACGCCCACGCGGGGGCTGGCGCCGCAAATGAGCTTGACCAGCTCGTCTCGGACCCGTTCTGCGGAAATGATGGTGATCCGTTCGGCCATCTGGCTCATGGCCAGCCGGACGTCGTCGTGCACGCTGATCCCGAGCTGGGACGCAAACCGTGCCGCGCGCATCATCCGGAGGGGATCGTCAGAGAAGGAGGCTTCGGGTGCTCCGGGCGTGGCCAGCACCGAGGCGTGGAGGTCCCGGACGCCGCCGAACGGGTCGATGAGTTCCAGGGTGGGCAACCGCAGTGCCATGGCGTTAATAGTGAAATCGCGGCGTAGAAGATCATCTGTCAGGGAGGAGCCGAAGGCCACCACGGGCTTTCGGGACTCAGGATCGTAGGCCTCGGCACGGTACGTGGTGACCTCGATCTGGAAGCCCGCCTTACGCATGCCGATGGTTCCGAAGGCCCGGCCGATTTCCCAGTAGTTGTCAGCCCATTTCTTGATCAGGGCCACCGTCTGGTCGGGTGTTGCGTCCGTGGTGAAGTCCAGGTCAGGCGACGTCCGCCCGAGGAATAGATCCCGCACCGGCCCCCCCACCAGCGACAGTTCGTGGCCGGCGTCGACAAAGCGCTGGCCGAGCTCCAGGACCACTGGATCCACCTGGAAATCGACGGTGTGGGTATCAGTCTTGTGATGTGCGTGCGCCATAGTTACTTAAGCTTGTCAGAAACCAGCGGCTCGGCAGGCCAAAATCGTGTCAAGATCTTGCCTATTCGCTCGAAGGCCAGCAAAGCGCGTCATACGCAGTCCATCTTGATGTCATGTTCCGGTCATCACCGGGGGGCAAGAGTCGTTAGAGTGGACTTCATGGCCCATCCCGTACCGAGCGCTCCCGGCAGGAGGACAAACCCACCGTTGCCGTCGGCAATCGGTGCCCATGTCGCGCCTGCCCCGCATTCGGCGCCGGCCTCGCTCCCTACGGTGGAGGAAATCTCTGCTGGCGGCGTTGTGGTGGACACGTCCGACGCCGAACTTAGGGTCGCAATTATTGCCCGCCTTAATAGGGGCGGTCGGCTGGAGTGGTGCCTGCCAAAGGGCCATCCGGAAGGCAACGAAAACAACGAACAGGCTGCCGTCCGGGAGATCGCCGAAGAAACAGGCATTGACGGGCGCATTCTTGCTCCGCTGGGCAGCATCGATTACTGGTTCACGGTCAGCGGGCACCGCGTCCACAAAACCGTGCACCACTACCTCCTGCGGGCCACCGGCGGGGAGCTCACCATCGAGAACGATCCCGATCAGGAGGCCGTTGACGTGGCGTGGGTGCCCATCCAGGAGTTGGCGCGCAAGCTCTCCTTTCCGAATGAGCGGCGTATCGCGGACCTGGCGCGGGAAGTCCTGCCAGAGCACCTTTGAGCTTTGTGCTCGCTTTAGTCGGCCCATGCATTGCGGCGTTAACCGTGTCCGGGTGAGACGATAAAGTCGATGTCAGCTACCAACTTTCCTTCCGATAATGCAAGCCCTGCCGGTGAGTCGGGGCCCGCTGCTGCCCAGCCGGCTCCGGCGCAGCAGAGTGAGTCCCGCTCCAGTGCCATCATGGCCGCGGGCACTCTGGTTTCGCGCTTCCTGGGCTTCGGCAAGACGTGGATGCTTGGTGCCGCGCTGGGGCTTGGTTCCACGGTCAATGACACGTTCATCAATGCGAACAACCTGCCCAACCTGATCTTCCTGCTGGTGGCCGGAGGCGTGTTCAACGCCGTGCTGGTGCC
This sequence comes from Arthrobacter sp. ISL-48, assembly GCF_018613805.1. Taxonomy (GTDB): domain Bacteria; phylum Actinomycetota; class Actinomycetes; order Actinomycetales; family Micrococcaceae; genus Arthrobacter. The sequence goes on along the minus strand of NZ_JAGGPL010000018.1, from coordinate 60,115 downwards.
GCAGATCATCAAGGCCAGCAAGGCTGCGGACAGGGGAGCGGACTACATCAGCCGGCTGCTGACGCTGGCTGTGCTGCTCCTGCTGGGGCTTACCGCGCTGGTCACCCTCGCCGCCCCCTGGGTCATCGAGCTGACCACCCAGGGCTATTCGCCACAGCAAAAGTCGCTGGCGGTTGCCTTTGCATTCTGGTGCCTGCCGCAGATCTTCTTTTACGGCCTCTACGCGCTGCTCACCCAGGTCCTCAACGCCAACGGGGCGTTCGGTCCGGCAATGTGGGCCCCGATCCTTAACAATCTCGTGGCCATCGCCGGCCTGGGCATGTTCATCTGGATCTTCGGCTCTAACCTGGACGATCCGCACACGCTGGACAACTGGGGTTCCTCGCAGACCCTGCTCGTCGCGGGTTTCTCCACCATCGGGGTAGTGGCCCAGACAGCGATCCTGCTTATTCCGGTGTTCCGCCTGAAGCTGGGCCTCCGGCCCCGGTTCGGCTGGCGGGGTGTGGGACTGGGCCAGGCAGCGAAGCTGAGCGTGTGGACCCTGCTGACTGCCGCCGTCGGGCAGTTGGCCTTCCTGTATGTCATGAGGATCGCCACCATTCCCGGTGCAGAGCGCCTCCGCTTACAGGAGGCCAAGGACCCTGCTGCCGCCATGCTCCCCGGTAATGCCGTCCTGGAAGTGGCAAGCCAGTTGTACCTGCTGCCGCACTCGATCATCGCGCTTTCGCTGGCCACCGTGCTCTTTAACCGCATGACGCGCGCTTCCCAGGACGGCAACAGGGCGGAGCTTCGCGATGCCCTGTCACACGGGCTGCGCACCATGGCCGTGGCCACAGTTTTTGGCGCCCTGGCCCTCTTCGCACTGGCTGGACCTTTGGGTATGTTCTTCTCCGGCGGAAATCGCCAGGACGGCGTGATGCTGGCCCAGACGCTCACCATCCTGGCCCTGAGCACCCCCTTCATGAGCGCCAACTTCATGATGTCCCGCGTCTTCTATGCCAACGAAGACGCCCGCACCCCCTTCTACGTCCAGCTCCTCCTGGCCTTCGTGTATGTCGCCGGTGCCTTTGCCATCCAGTTCCTGCCCGTGGGCCAGATCATCTACGCCATTGCCATCCTGTACATGGTGGGCAATATCCTCTCGGTGGTCATCAGCGCCTACTTCCTGCGCCGGCTCCTGGGGCACCTGGACGGCCCGCGGATCGCCAATTCGTACATCCGGATGGGGTATGCAGCCCTCGGTTCCGCCATGGCGGGCGCCTTGGCTCTGTGGCTTATGGGCAGCTACAGCCCGGACGGCTTTGCGTGGAGCGACCGGCTCGCTGCCCTCGTGACGATCGTCGTCGTCGGCCCGGTCATGCTGGTGGCCTACCTGTTCCTCCTCAAGCTCTTCCACGTGGCCGAACTGCGGGATCTGCTGCGCCCCCTGCTGGGTCGCTTCGGGCGGGGCACGCCCGGGCCGGCTCCTGTGGGGACGCCGTCGTCATCCACGGCGGAGGCGAGCGGCTCCGGAACGCAACATCCGACGCCGGGCCGCGCCACAGTCTCGGTGGACACCGGCCTGATTCCCCGGATCTCCGGCGAGTTCGACGCTGCCTCCTTCCGGGCGGGACCGGCCCCCGAACGCTTAGCACCGCGGGGGCCTGCCGTGGACCGCGGAACCGCCCCGGAGGGCGCCGCCACGGATGCACGCTACCTCCCCGGCGAGGACGTACCCGGTACGTCGCGGGGGAGCCTGCTGCGCGACGAGATCCCCTTGCCTGGCCGTCACACGTTCCAAGGAAAGGCTGGCCACAACCCCTACTTCAGGTCTCGGCGGCCGCGGAAAAAGTGATCCCGACGGGCTTTTTGGCCGCCTGTCTCCACCGGCCGCCGCGGCCCATCGGCTAGGATCGACTGTGAACAAGGGTAGTTGCAGTGAAGCATCAGCCAGCTCGCCGGCAGGCCTTTGACCGGTGATGGCATCATCTACACCGGCAATTCCCGGACAGTCTAGGAGGAACACGTGTCCCACCCGATCGATGTTGGATCAGTACTCGGCGGCCGGTACAAGGTCACAGCCACTGTATTGACCTCGCACGGCCACGATCTGGTGCTGGACGGGGTGGACCAGGTTCTCAACCGTCCGGTCAGCATTCTGGTTGCCGGGCCGGACAACACCGAGCAGGTGGCGCAGAGCGCACGCGAGGTTGCCACGGGTGAGCGCCCGGGCAACGTCCAGGTCCTGGACCTCGGCGTGACCGACGCTGCCACGTACCTGATCACCAACCACACTTCAGCCGCAGACCTGCTGGACCTCGTGGTCGCCTCCAACCCGCCTTACGTTGAGCCCTTCTTCACGGACACGCTGGGCAGTGAAATCTTCGGCCAGCCGCGGTCGCAGGAGCCGGAACCGTACGACGACGAAGAAAACGTCGATGCCGGCTACATCAGTTACCGGGACAACCACCCGGCCGAGGTTGACGCTCACGGGACGGCCCCGGTGGTTCCCCCCAGGCCGCCGGCCCGTCCGACGTCGGCTCCTTCTTCGGGTGCGCCAGGTGCCAGTGCGGCAGCAGGTGCCGCCGCTTCGGGTGCCGCAAATGCCGCCGCTTTCAGTGGAGCGGGAGCCAGCAGGGATGCCCCGGGCGCTGAATCGTCCAGAGACTTCGCTGCCCGGCAGCAGGCCACCGCACCACAGCCTGTCCAGCCGGTTATGCCGCAGGCTGATGCTCCAAGCTCGGAAACCACCGGATCGAACGACGGCCCGGGCCCCGGCTCTCCCAAGGTGTCGCTCTGGTCGGAGGACGACTATGGCAACGCTGCAGCGGATCCGAACGTCGCCGATGAAGAGCCAGCCGAGGCCAGGGAACCACGCGCGGCAGATGGCTCGAAGAAGATGTTTCCTGCTTTTGCCCGGTCCACCTCATCTGAGAGGCCCATGCCGCCCGCTTCGGAGCCCGGGGACGACTACGAGGACGAAGCCGAGCGCGAACCCCGTTCCATGCGCTGGCTTGTGGGCGGCCTTCTCGCCGTCGTCCTGATTGCCGGCCTGGTGTTCGCTGTTACCAACCTTGGCAGCCTCTTCAAAAGCGATCCGCAGGCAAACACCACCTCCGGTGCGTCCTCTTCTTCCACGCCGGGGACCGGTTCTACCGGCCCGACGGCGAGTTCCGCGCCTCCAGCGGCGCCACCAGCCATTGAGAGCATCACCCGGCAGGGGGACTTCGACTTCGCTGCCACTTACGACGGCGATTTGGTGAAGGCCTTTGACGGGAATGCTGCCAGTTACTGGTCGGACATGGAGTTCGCCACGGAAGCGTGGGGCGGGCTGGCCCCCGAAGGCGTACCGCTCATTGTCAAGCTTAAGAACTCGGCCCGGATTTCCTCCATCACCCTGAACCAATTGGGAGCATCCGGCGGAAACATCAGCGTCCTCACCAACGATCGCCCATCCGTGGACGGTGCCAAGCTGGTGGGAACGAACAGTTTCACCTCAACTGACCTGACCATGCCGCTGGCTGAGCCGGTCCAGGCCCAGTACGTCATCATCAACATCAAGGCACTCCCGAAACTGGCTGCTCCCAAGACCCGGTACGGTTACGGGCTTCGCCTTGCGGAGATCAAGATCCAGTAGCGCTGGCAGTTGTGTTCGGCCCCGGGCCGCGTCTATGTTGCGTCGAGTTGCTTCGGCGGTCACAGGACGCGGCTCTGGCGTCTGCAGACGGTAATCTGGTATGGCGTCTTGTAGAGGTGACTCTGTGCCCTGATTCACGGTTCCTCCGTTTCCATGGCGCCCGGAATATTCATCATCAAGATTCAGTTGTGCCATGTGGCCGGCCCTCAAGGCCAGCGCATCGACTAAGGAAGAGGTTCACCGTTCAGTGAGCAACGCAGAAAACACCGCGTCCGAAGTACGTGATGTCATCATCGTCGGCTCCGGCCCGGCTGGTTACACGGCAGCCGTCTACACCGCGCGTGCCAACCTGAAGCCGTTGCTTCTGGCAGGATCTGTCACCGCCGGCGGGGAACTGATGAATACCACCGACGTCGAAAACTACCCGGGTTTCCCGGAAGGCATCATGGGTCCTGACCTCATGGAGAACTTCGAAAAGCAGGCGGCACGGTTTGGGACTGAGATCCAGTTCGAGGATGTCACGGCGCTGCAGCTCGACGGCGACATCAAGACTGTCACCATCGCTACCGGTGAGTCTTTTCAGGCCCGCGCAATTATTCTCTCGACCGGGTCCGCTTACCGCGAACTTGGCTTGCCTAACGAAAAGCGGCTTTCCGGGCACGGCGTCAGCTGGTGTGCAACCTGCGATGGTTTCTTTTTCAAGGATCAGGACATCGCCGTCATCGGCGGAGGAGACTCTGCCATGGAAGAGGCGCTCTTCCTGACCAAGTTTGCCAAGTCAGTTACGGTGGTTCACCGGCGCGACTCCCTCAAGGCCTCCAAGATCATGGCCGACCGCGCCCTGGCCCACGAGAAGATCAGCTTTATCTGGAACAGCGCTGTTGACGACGTCATCGGGCAGGACAAGGTCACGGGACTAAAGATCAAGAATCTCGTGGACGGAACTATCTCGGACCTGGCTGTGACCGGTGTCTTTGTGGCGATCGGCAACGACCCGCGCACTGAACTGGTCAAGGACACTCTGGAGATCACCCCTGCCGGAACTATCGCCGTAGAGGGCCGCAGTTCCCGGACCAGCGTTCCTGGCGTTTTTGCTGCCGGCGATGTCGTGGACCCCACGTACCGCCAGGCCATCACAGCTTCCGGCTCAGGGTGTGTCGCCGCCATCGATGTAGAGCACTACCTCGCAGACCTTCACGCGTAACCCGCGTAACCCGACAATCGAAGAGAGAGACAAGGTTATGAGCAACGCCAAAGACGTAACAGATGCAAGCTTCGGAACAGACGTACTGTCAGCCGAGAAGCCGGTCATCGTGGATTTTTGGGCTGAATGGTGCGGGCCGTGCCGCAAACTTGGCCCCATCCTCGACGAAATCTCCGTTGAGTACGGCGAGAAGGTTAATGTCGTCAAGGTTAACGTGGACGATAATCCCTCCATCGCGGCTGAATACGGAATTACCTCCATCCCCGCCGTCTACCTCTTCCAGAACGGCCAGGTGAAGAGCACTGTTATCGGCGCCAAGCCCAAGCAGTTCTTCGAGAAGGAATTCGCAGACGTGCTCTCCTGAGGACCTAGTCTCCTCTCGGTACCTGAGCACAGCTTGGCAACTTGAGTTTGTGGCCACCGCTTCCCGAAGCGGTGGCCATTTTCTTTGTCCAGTCCGGCTCAATATTTTCCAGCCCAGTCTGTGCCACGGCTAACCGTCTTCTCCTGACCCGTTGAGGACAGCTCTTCGGTGGAAAACAATCCAGTTTGTCTGTATTCGGGCAACTACTTATCGTCGCTGCCTTAGTAGCGGCCTCAGTGCACTTTGATTCGAAGAAGAGTAGGTTGCTTCATTGACTAGCCTGGCGCCGCCACGATGTGGCCTTGTTTCACGTGAAACATCCGAAGACCATGTGCCGCCATATGTTGCCGCGATACGCGAAGCAAGCCCGGGGAGCGCCGGCTGGATGTCGGAGCACCTGCATCAGCATGAGTTCGTGTTTGGGTACGCGAACCGGAAATACCGGCTGTTTCACGTGAAACACGCGATGCCGATCCACACCGGAATGGCGCTTCACGCCCGGCTAGGCAATCTCCAGCTTTATTCTCGCTGGGTGCCAAACTCGGAAGTAGCGGTGTGACAAGCCGCCGAGGCGCCACATCATTCGGGTGGATTTGCTGATTTGCAGAGAATCCCACTCCTGGTGGGTGGACTGTTCAGTGGGACAGGAGCTGTCGCGCTGATCGCCAACTCAAACACTGGTTGTCCGCGATCCCTACATTGGGGATAAACGACACGTACCCCGTTGGTCGTGGAGTATTCGGAAATCACTTCACAACCAAAAGCTGGCGCTTTCATTGACCCACGCCGGACCTTCTCGCACTATTCCTATCACTTCGGTCAGAATCATGAATCGGTTCTGGTGCCTTGGCGTGCGACGGGGCTGGCACCCCGAAGGCAGTATGACGCCAAGGTGACTGAATAGCCGGTGAACCAGCGCAGGCTCTCCAGAAGCAGAATCACGAGGCTCACTTTCGATGAAGCCGGCACCTGAACCAGGGATTAGCTGAATGCGCGGAATCTTGTCGACATCCCGGAGCCCTTCGGCAGGCACCGGATGCCTTGTATAGCGAAGGGGACCTAGCAACCAGAGACGAATCTTCCGACGAGTTGTTTCACGTGAAACGTGGTACTCCAAGCGGCGATCACTCACCTTTGTGTGGACACTCCGAAGAACCCAACACCCGATGGGGCGCTTGCAACAGGATCAAACCAAAGTAGTCTTCCCTCGCTGCCGTAGACGCTTTTTGGCCCCCCTCCCTGGGCGCGCTCTCTAGCGCCCTTGGGTTGCGTGCCAAGTGACTAGTGCCGCACTGAACTGGTAGCCTGGCCCGCACGAAAGTCTCACCAGCTCTAAAGCGCCCCTTAAGCGGTTCCAATCCGCGGATCCTGCCATATCGCCGTTGTTCACGCCGCAAATCGGATTCCACAACCCTTGGAAGCAATGGTGATAGGAGTCTTCGCTGGACGACTGTGCTGGTCATGACCCACGTGCAACTCCAGAATTTGTCTGCCACACCCTGGCGACAATATCCGATCTCCCCACCATAAACCGTCTTATAGGAGCCACCTACAGACCGAAGTATCATCTGCCAGAGGCACCAGCCTAATGGGCCAAAACCACTACCGCCGTCAGGGTGATGGAGGTTCGCGCGAACAGACCGACCGCTCTTGCCCAGGCGACACGCCCACCCGATTCGCTCCAGCCGTTAGTCCTATCGCCTCTCCGCGGCAGGTGCTTTGCCGCTACGCCAACGCCAGCGCGCCTCCGCAACGGCGCTTGGCAAGTCCTGTAACGGATGGACACCGGCGAGAACAAGATCGTAGGAACTGCCGCACGGAACGGCCGCAGGGACATCAGGCGCGGCATGAACTTCGCGTAGGGCTCCTCACATCGAGGTCAGAGTTTCACGTGAAACGGGGGGACTGGTGAGCTGAAGCGCTGCCCTGACCCAGGACGTCATGCCAGACCACACGCGGGCTGCCTACATGTCGTCTGCAGTCTGGGTCGGAACCACCCATGACAGGCGGGGGAGCAGATCACGCCGAAGCTGGATCAATGCGGGGTGTCCGAACCGATGGGAGGATTTGCCGCAGAGCGTAACGCTCAATAGCGAACCTCTCATCCTGAGCGCAACGGACGGAGGCTACTCGGTGGCTCAACCACGGCCGTCGAACCAGACGCCCCAGTGGCCGGCGTTGTACTCCGCAGTGCCCAAGCCAAGGAGTTCTGGCCAAGGAGCTCTAGGTGCGCGACAAGGCGTCTCAACCTAGCTATCCGAGGAGCCCACCTCGGAACCTAAAGAACGCAGGACGACTTGGTCCGCCACTGTGAGTCGGTCCTCGCAGACGGGAGACACGATTTCGGTGCCGGAATGACACGGACATCCGCGCTCACGGTACGGCCGGACGGTGCCGCCAACAGAAGCATCCAGGAGTTTTCGCCACGTCCACTACGCCCGGAATCCCTGTGCTGGGCGGCTGTGTGAGAGTTATCCCCAGAAGTTATTCACAATGTTATCCACAGGCCCGCCAAGGGGGCGCGGGGTGGAATTCGTCTGCCGATGAGCCAGCGTCGCAGACGACGGCGAGGGGAAGTGGCGGCCGTCAGTTCAAGACATCGGGAGGTGGGTGATTCGACAGTTGCCCCGGGCGTGTCACCACTCATAAAACGCGACGAAATTCTCCTCTATACGGCGATTTAGCCCCCTGCGAAGAAGCCGGGTCGCACTGACCACACCGTTTCACGTGAAACAAAAGTGATGCCGGCAAGGGACCCATCAAAAGGGGGACATTGTTGTACGAAGTCCCCAACTCTCCTCTTGCCAGCAGCCGCCCCCTAAGCTCGCATTATCCACAAAGTTATCCACAGCGATATCCACCGGATAATTCACAGCCAGGCACGGGGTTCTTGCTAAGGGAGGGCGGTGGCGGAAGCGCCGCGGCTGCACAATGTGGGGCTTGTACTAGGGTCCCAGATGAATCCTCCAGCAGCGCAGTATGAGGAGACATCTGCGGGTATCGCCAAGGCGTTACGCTGGCGCAGGCCCAAGGTGCGGAACTACACCGGCGACGGCCCGGTCACAATGATCGCCAGCCCGATCTGCCCCGACAGTCGTCGCTCTGATCGCCACGTATCCAAAATGCCTTGGGGGACTCTAGCCATGTTGCCCCACTAAGCTAGTGAGCCGACCCCACCATCAAACTGTACGGTGAAGGGTCGTGACGTTCGTAGGCGTTGCTGGATAGCGGCAGGAGGCTCCTCTGGGTCGTTGTTCATGTCGCAGGCATGCCGGGACTGGCAACCCGTGAAAGCGAGCCGGGCCAGCCCTGGGGGCGGTCCAGCGAAGCGAAGTGGACCAGCACTGGGGTCGGCCCAACGAAGCGAAGTGGACCAGCACTGGGGTCGGCCCAACGAAGCCGGGCCAGCCCTGGTGCTCGGCCCGCCAAAGCGACTCGGGCCAGCCCTGGTGTTCGGCCCGCCAAAGCGAGTCGGGCCACGCCTGGAGGGACAACGGGACCGCGCCGGCAGACAGCTGGCCAGTAGGGCGGCCTGCTCCCAGGAAATCTGCGGAGGCCATCAATCCGTCCAAGAGGCAGCCGCAGAAGCGAACCGGCGGATGGTCAACGCGGTCTAGACGACTGCCCAGCGAAGATCCAGTGCTCAAGGAGCCGACGCATACTGAGCCGGTCCGAGCTCGTACAAATGGTCATCAGGTTGGCCGCAGTCAATTGTCTGATGCGGCGGGCGGAGCGTCGAGGGTGATGCCGCAAGGGGTGAAATCAGTGAGCGAGCGGGTTCGATTTGTCAGCCTACCCGTCGCCCCGCTGACCGCAATGTCGCCCGCCGCCATATTGGCAACCCAACGCCAAAGAGAGGGGATGCCGGTCCGCTGGAGACGGAGTGACTCCCGATATCCACTTCCCGGCAGCCGTTCGAAACCGGCGGACCCTGGGCGCATGGACACCGGTCACTCCAGTAAATGGGCTGCCAAGACGACCCGTATATCGACTACGGCGGTCTCCTGTCGGCCCGGCATACTTCATTCTCACAGCTGACTCTGTCGATCAGCGTGAGCGACTTATGCTCGGTCACCTTTACCCAGTCACGAAGTATCCCAGATGACTAGCTCTTCTGCCTACCCCTGTGGTGATAGGCAAGCAGGCAGTCACCTAGTGGAGGCGGTCACCTAGCGACTCGGCCCAGCATTTCCATCAAGGGTAGCTAGACCCGAGTCCCACCATGGCGCCATCCGTGGCTCTCCTAAATGCGGTCCCAACTCCCAGACCGTCTCCCAAGGTACCCCACAACCCTCACTGCGGAAGCCGATAGCGCCGGGGGTCAACCGCCGATCGTAGTATCCCGTCCAGAACAACCTGTCTCGTTTCACGTGAAATAGGGACACTACATAACAAGGACCGTCCAACCGTGCCGCAAGAAGGGGAGCGGGAGCAGTTATTCCCACTCGAATCGCCACCCCCGACGGGACTCACGGCGCATTCCGCACCCCGCGCTGCTGCGCCCACACGGACCCACCCTTCGTTCACCTCCGTCGACCGGCGTTTCACGTGAAACAAGTACCGTTCCACCCGGAACTCGCACCGGCTCTCGCGTTCTTTGAAGAGGGAATCTATACCACCAACATCAAACCAGCCCTGTAAAGGGCTCTTCGGGCGAAAACAATCATGTGGGGGCCACCGTACTACGGCAGTGGAACTGCTGGGTGGAACTGCTGGGTCGGCGGATCCTGCGGCTCGACAGTTGAACCTGCGAGCAAAACCCAAGCCGCGATCAAAAACGTACGTAGCGAGACAGGAACAAGAGACTATTGTTTTCGGAAAGCGTTCCAGTCCTCACTGGGGAACGCGTCAACGGCAACCATGAAACCATGACTGGCAGAACATGCGGAATAGTGCGATAGGAGACAGAGGAACAATACCCAATCGGCCTGGCCTCTCCGCCGATAAACAAAAAGCGGGCCTGTTTCACGTGAAACAGGCCCGCAATTGACTCCTAGTCGGGCTAGCTCTCGGCACCAGGAGCCAAGACCTCCATAATACGGTTCAGGTCTTCGACGCTGGCGAATTCGATGCTCACACGTCCCTTACGGACGCCCAGCGAAATCTTGACGTTTGTGTCCAGGCGATCAGACAGAGAAGAAGCCAAATAATCCAGGCGCTCGTGACGTGCACCAGGCCTCGGAATGTTGTTCTTAGCCGGCTTTGCAGGATCCTGATAAAGCGTCACTGCTTCTTCAGTGGCACGAACCGACATGCCTTCCGCCACGATCTTCTGCGCCAGCCGTTCCATGGCTGCAGCGTCCGGAAGAGCGAGCAGTGCGCGGGCGTGGCCGGCAGACAGAACGCTGGCCGCTACCCGGCGTTGGACCAGCGGGGGAAGCTTGAGCAGCCGCAAGGTATTCGACACCTGAGGCCGTGAGCGTCCAATGCGGTCAGCGAGCTGTTCGTGGGTAGTTCCAAAGTCTTCGAGCAGTTGCTGATATGCGGCAGCCTCCTCCAGGGGATTCAGCTGGCTTCGGTGAAGGTTCTCCAGCAGTGCGTCGCGGAGGAGATCATCATCAGTGGTGTCACGCACGATCGCGGGGATTGTTGCCAGGCCAGCTGCCTGTACTGCCCTCCACCGGCGTTCGCCCATTACCAGCTCATACGGTTCTCCACCTTCTTCGGTTGAAGTCCGCACCACAATTGGCTGGAGGACGCCGATTTCTCGCACCGAGTGAATAAGCTCTGCCATGTCGTCCTCATCGAAGACGGAGCGCGGCTGTTTACGGTTGGGATGGATGTCCGTGACAGGGATTTCAGCGAAACGCACGCCGGGGACTTCCACGAGGTCTACACCATTGTCCACACCGGCGATCTCGCCGTCAGCGTGCACGGACTCCGTAGCTCCAGGAGCGCCCGCACGCCCACTGCCGTTGGTCGAGGCCTTTGCAGCAGTCCGGTCAGTCGCGGCAACCTTGGGTGTAGCCGGCTTCTCTGCCCCCTTGCCGGTTGCTTTGCTGGCAACCTTCGCCGTTGAATCCGCGGCCGTCTTCACTGCAGCTGCAGGCTGAGCGTCGGAGCCAAAGGGGGAGGCGGGAGACGGTGCCCCGGTTTCATCGGTATCGACGGAACCGTCGCCTGGAACCACTTTCTTCCGGCCTTCCGGAAAGAAAAGGTCCACCGGCCGAGAAACGGCCGTCCCGGTGCCAGACCCGGTGCCAGCGGCGGAACTTGGAATGAGTGCGCCAAGACCGCGGCCTAAGCCCCGTCGCTTTTCGCTCATGGATAAATCCCTCCAGTGGACGAGCCCGGCATTGCCTGACTCCGGTTGTTGCAGTTCTTGAAGATTCTAGCGCTCAGCGATTTCGGCTGCGGCTTCCAGATAAGACAGGGCTCCGCTGGAGGAAGGATCGTAAGTCATGACGGTCTGCTGGTAGCTGGGTGCCTCCGAGATCCGCACCGAACGGGGGACCACGGCCCCCAGAACCTGATCCGGAAAGTGCTGCCGCACCTCGGCTGCCACCTGTGCCGCCAGGTTGGTGCGGCCGTCGTACATGGTCAGGAGGATAGTAGAGACTTCAAGGTCAGCGTTGAGGTGCTTCTGGATCATCTCGATGTTCTTCAGCAGTTGACTCAGGCCCTCGAGCGCGTAGTACTCGCATTGAATGGGAATCAAGACCTCACCAGCGGCACAGAACGCATTGACGGTGAGGAGGCCCAGACTCGGCGGGCAGTCGATGAAGATATAGTCCAGCCGCTCTTCGCCGTTTTTTTCGCGCACCTTGGAATACACATCGATGGCGCGGCGTAGCCGCTGCTCCCGGGCCACAAGCGAGACGAGCTCAATCTCCGCGCCGGCCAGGTGGATGGTCGCTGGCGCGCAAATCAGGTTACTGATGTCCGGGCACGGAGCCACCACGTCCGCGAGCGGAAAGTCGTTGATCAGGACGTCATAGATGCTGTCCACGTCGGCATGATGCTCGACGCCCAAGGCCGTAGAGGCATTTCCCTGAGGGTCGATATCAATGACCAGGACGTTGAGTCCGGCAGCAGCCAGGGCCGCCGCGATGTTTACTGTGGTGGTGGTCTTGCCGACGCCACCTTTTTGGTTAGAGACCGTAAAGATTCTGGTCTTCTCCGGCTTGGGAAGCTCCCGCCCTAGGAGCCGCTCCCGGCGCTTGGTCTCATGCGCTAGTTCCCGGGCGATCGGGCTTGAGTCATCCATCGTGTCGATAACGTTCGTCCTACCGGATGAGGTTGTTTCACGTGAAACAGCTGACAGTACGGCAGCATCTGAAACCGGATTTGGATGATTGCCGCCACGCCCTGGTACGAGGCCCGCCCCAGTTACTGATCGTGCTGACCCCAAGGACACAAACGGCGGGATCCGTTGTGTGGAGGCTTCGCTACTGGTCACTGGGACACACTCACTCTCGTTCAGCTTCTGCTGCCGTTGTCTAGCCTAACCGCTTACACCTTCGGACCGACGTTAGCGGGCCCTCAGCCCGCAATCTTTTGGGACTTGTCTACAACGATGCGTACCACCGTGGTGGGTTCTTCGAGGAGATCTCCACCGACCGTCCGGACGGATGTCTGAACCCCGCCAAGCCTGCGGATGACCCTGGCCGCCTTCTCTATTTCTTCGTTTGCACTGCGGCCCTTGATGGCAACAACTTCGCCCTTCCCCGCAAGGAGGGGGATGGTGAGGCCGGCGAGGTTGATCAAGGCCGAAACGGCACGGGCAGTCACGACATCAGCGTCTACGAGCCCCACAGCCAGTTCGGCGCGGGTCCTCATGACGGTGACATTGTTTAGTCCCAGATCATCCACGACCTCCTGAAGCCAGATCACGCGGCGCTCCAGGGGTTCGATGAGAGTCAGTTCCAGATCCGGACGTGCGATGGCGAGGCACAGTCCAGGAAGGCCAGCGCCGCTGCCGACGTCTGCAACGTGGCTGCCGTGCCCAATTTCACTTTCAATAACTGCGCAGTTAAGCACATGCCTGCTCCACAGCCGCGGGACTTCGCGCGGGCCGATGAGTCCACGTTCCGTCCCGGACGTCGCCAGGTGCTCAACATAGCGCTTGGCGAGGTCCAAGCGTTCGCCGAAAATCTTCTCGGCCGCCAGCAGTTCAGCTGCCGTGATATCAACCATGATTAGCGGATCAGCATTCTCTAGTCAGCGGATACTACGATGTGTCGTCCGGCGCCTTCGCCCTCGGACTCACTAACCAGACCGAGGTCGGCAACCGCGTCGTGGACAATCTTGCGTTCGTAGGCACTCATCGGCTCAAGGGCAACAGCGTTGCCGCTCGCTTTCACAGACGCGGCCGCATCCTCTGCAATTTGTTGCAGGTGTCCGGCACGCTGCTTGCGGTAGCCATTGATGTCCAACACCAGGCGAGAGCGGTTCTCCGTGGCTGAAAGGACAGAAAGCCGGGTCAATTCCTGCAGAGCCTCCAGCACTTCGCCTTCTTCACCCACGAGGCTGTCAAGGCTGTCCGACCCTTCCTCGGCAACGATGGAGATGTATGTCCGTCCGTTCCGGACTTCGATGTCAATGTCACCATCGATGTCCGCAATATCCAGAAGCTCCTCCAAGTAGTCGGCAGCAACGTCGCCCTCTTCTTCCAGGCGGCTTGCAGCAGATCCTTTAGGGGACGCGGCAGCGTCACTCACGGACTCGTCCTGATCGTCAAGGACCCCGTCTGAAATGGCGTGGTCGGTGCTCTCGGCTGACATTACTTCTTCTTCCTGTTCTTGCGTTGTGGCTGGGTGCGCTGACCCTTGGTCTCTGCAACAGCAGCTGCGGCAGCAGCCTCGGCTTCGACGTCGACCTTCTTACCACCAAGGATAGGCAGGACCGGCAGGCCCTTGGCGGCCCTGCGCTCGGCAAGGGCCTTGGCAGCCGGTGATCCTGGCGTGGGCATGCGTCGGATGACGAAGAACTGCTGGGCCATCGTCCAGAGGTTGGTGGTGGTCCAGTAGATGAGGACACCGATGGGGAAGTTGATGCCGCCCACGCCGAAGACGAGGGGCAGGATGTAGAGCATCATTTTCTGTTGGCGCATGAAGGGGCTGGCCATGGCCTCTTCGGACATGTTCTTGGCCATGATTTGCTTCTGCGTGATGAACTGCGATGCCGTCATGGCAAGGATCATGATGATCGAGAGGATGTTGACGGCCATCTGCCCGCTGCCGCCGCCCCCGTGCAGGAGAGTCGCTGAGAGGGGGGCACCAAAAATGCTGGACTCATCAAACTGCGTGACCTGCTCGTGGCTCATGGCACCGATGCCGGCACCCTGGTCCTTGGCCTGGGAGATGCCCGAGAGGACCTGGAAGAGCGCAAAGAAGAACGGCATCTGGATCAGCATCGGCAGGCAGGCCGAGAACGGGTTGGTCCCGTGCTTCTTGTACATGGCCATCTGTTCCTGCGCCATTGCCTGGCGGGACAACTGGTCAGTCTTGCCCTTGTACTTATCCTGAAGCTTCTTCAGGTCCGGCTGCAGCAACTGCATGCCGCGCTGCGCCTTGATCTGCTTAACGAAAACCGGGATTAGGGCGGCGCGGATGACCAACACCAGCCCGATGATGGACAGCGTCCAGGTCCAGCCGTTGGCGGCAGGAAGGCCAATGGCACTCAGCCCGTCGTGGAATCCGACCATGATGACGGACACCAGCCACTTGAACGGGGCCATGATTGTTCCAAAGAAGTCCATACGATATCCCTATTCGTCAGGCCGCAAGGCGGCCTTCTCCATCAGTCTGAGCAGCCAAGTACTTGTCCGGATTGTTCAGCACAACAATTGTGGGGGTCTGGTTTTCAGGCCATTCCCTGTGCCCGGCGGGGACGTGGTCCACTCCGCCGGCGTTCCATGGATGGCAACGTGCAAGGCGGCGGGCAGCAAGCCAGCTTCCCTTAACGGCACCGTGGACAGTGATCGCTTCAAGGGCATAGGCCGAACATGAAGGAAAGAAGCGGCAGACTTGGCCGTACAAGGGGGAAATCACCTTGCGGTAAGCAAGCAGCAGCAGAATGAGTATGTTCCGGGGCAAGTTCCAGGCAGCCCTGCCCAGGATGAAGGCCACAGGGTAAAGATAACGGACGACGGCGGCTGTCACGTTACGCACGCTGTGTCCCTTCCTGTGTTGTACCGGTTGAACCGTCTACAGCAGCCCGCGGAAGGCGGCTGCCCAACCGGTTCATGGTCGATTCCAATGCAGCGTTGTAATCCGCCAGCAGTTGATCCCAGCTGGCGGATGCGGATGCGGGCAATGCCCGAACCACTATGGCGAACCCCGTACCGTACTCATTCAGCGAGGCGGCACCGGCTTCCCTCAGTCTCCTCTTAACGAGGTTCCTGACCACAGCGTTCCCGACACTCTTGGAAACGATGAACCCGATCCGGCTGGGTTCGTCGGCAGCAATAGCCGCCGCATATAACACTACGTTCCGGCGTCCATTGCGGACACCGGAACGTACAGTTGTTGAAAAATCGGTTGCAGTCCTCAAGCGGTTGCGGGTGGCCAGCACCTTAAACTCGCATAGAAATGTAAACCGACGAGTCAGATCTAGGCCGACAGTTCGGTGCGGCCCTTGCCACGACGGGCTGCCAGGATGGCACGGCCGGCACGGGTACGCATACGAAGGCGGAAGCCGTGCTTCTTGGCTCGACGGCGGTTATTCGGCTGAAAAGTCCGCTTGCTCACGTTAGTTACTCCAGTGGATCAAAGGTGCGCCCACCCGATCAAGGGGAAGAACTGGCCGACGCTAAGTTTTGTATATGCACGCTTCCCCGGCTGCTCGAACGCATTGCGTCTGAGACGTCAAGATGGGGCCAAAAGCGGACACAAAGGACTTCACAACGTTAGGGCAAAATGCACCCCTGAGTCAAACCGGCCGGGGCCGGGATACCTGTCCCCAACTGTGATTAAGCGCCCTTCACAGGCTGTGGATGAACTGCCTCACAGCACCTGTTTTCGAACCACAACCGTGTAATTATCCACAAGCTACTTCCCAGCTATCTTCTAGCGTTTTGATCCCCTAGAGTGGCTCAGTAGCCGATTATCCACGGACTGTGCATAACCCTGTGGATTAAGCTGGGCCAGCATCCTGGTTCCGGACTTGGGGCTGCAGGTAATGCAGGCAAGCAAGTTTTGAGGAACTCTTTGATGACAGTAGACGAAGCCAACCACGCCAATACTGTCGGAAGTTCCTGGCGCCGCGTTGTCACCCTGCTGGAACAGGACGACCGGGTTACGCCCCGGCAGCGGGGTTTCGTCATCCTGGCCCAGGCGCAGGGCCTGATAGGTTCCACCCTCCTGGTGGCCGTGCCCAACGAACTCACCCGCGAAGTCCTTCAGACCCAGGTCAAAGACGCCCTGGACGACGCCCTCCACAACGTATTCTCCGAAGACATCCGGTGCGCCATCGATGTGGATACCGATCTGGTTCCCGTACACGTAGAGCCCGAACTCGTCGTCGAGCCGTCCTTTGCCTCGGATCAGCTCATCGAACAGAAGCCCCAGCCAATGCTGCCGAGCACATCGCACGAATTCGGCAGGCTGAACCCCAAGTACGTCTTTGACACGTTCGTCATCGGCTCTTCCAACCGCTTTGCCCATGCTGCAGCGGTGGCCGTGGCTGAAGCGCCGGCCAAGGCCTACAACCCACTGTTCATTTACGGTGATTCCGGCCTTGGCAAGACGCACCTGCTGCACGCCATCGGCCACTATGCGCGCCGACTCTACAGCGGAATCCGCGTCCGTTACGTGAACTCCGAAGAATTCACCAACGACTTCATCAACTCCATCCGCGACGACGAAGGCGCCAGCTTCAAAACCACGTACAGGAATGTGGATGTGCTGCTGATTGACGACATCCAGTTCCTGGCCGGCAAGGACCGGACGCTGGAGGAGTTCTTCCACACCTTCAATTCGCTCCACAACAACAACAAACAGGTGGTCATCACCTCGGATCAGCCACCCAAACTGCTGGCAGGATTCGAGGACCGGATGAAGTCCCGCTTTGAGTGGGGTCTCCTGACAGACATCCAGCCGCCGGAACTCGAAACCCGCATCGCCATCCTGCGGAAGAAGGCCCTCAGCGAGGGACTGTCGGCACCGGACGACGCCCTCGAGTACATCGCTTCCAAGATCTCCAGCAACATCCGCGAACTCGAAGGGGCCCTCATCCGGGTGACGGCGTTCGCAAGCCTCAACCGGGAGGCTGTCGATGTCGCCCTCGCAGAGATGGTCCTGAAGGACCTCATCACCGACGACGGCGCCCAGGAAATCACGTCGAGCCAGATCCTCACGCAGACAGCTGACTACTTCAAGCTCAGCATGGAGGAACTCTGCAGCAAGTCACGTACCCGGACCCTGGTAACGGCCCGCCAGATCGCCATGTACCTCTGCCGTGAACTGACGGACATGTCTCTCCCGAAGATCGGTCAGGAGCTCGGTGGTCGCGACCACACCACTGTCATCCATGCGGACCGCAAGATCCGCGAGCTGATGGCAGAGCGACGTGTGATCTACAACCAGGTAACCGAGCTCACCAACAGGATCAAACAGCAGCAACGGGATTCCTGATCCCGCGCACTCCTCCCTTATTAACAGGGGGGTGTGGACAACCCTGTGGATACTTAAGGGGACAACCGCGGTTAATGGGCTTAAAACCCTTAAGGCGTCTGTGGACCGGCGAAACCCACCAAAACGTTATCCCCATCCACACCCTGTTTAAAACCTGCGCCACCCACAGTCCATGAACAGGCCTTAACCGCTGGATCCCGCACTGAGATCCAGTTATCCACAGTTTCCACAGCAGTTATTAACACTACTAATCCCAAAAAATTGATTTCCCTCAAACAACAATTTCGATCCGCACTGCCGACCATGCCTGGGCCGGTGCCCGTTGAAGGGCAGGATCCTTACCGAAGATGGGTTAATCCCCGATCTTGCGGCTAAGCTGTCAGCAGCGCTCCCATCCTTGGGTTTCTCTGTGGTTCGGCAGGCACGGACCATGCAGGTTCAGGTTTTTGGGGCAACTACTCTGAGACTCCCTGACGGAGTTTCCAGTTCAGACATGGCAGCAGCAATGAAAGGCGGCACCCCTCCGTGAAGTTCAGAGTCGAACGGGACGTCCTGGCAGAAGCCGTCACCTGGACAGCCCGGTCGTTGTCTCCGCGGCCGCCGGTACCCGTCTTGTCCGGCCTGCTCCTCAAAGCCGAAGCCGGAACTGTCAGCCTTTCAAGCTTTGACTACGAGACGTCCGCACGGCTCGAAATCGCTGCTGACATCACAGACGAGGGCACAATCCTGGTGTCAGGCCGGCTCTTGGCCGACATTTGCCGCAGCCTGCCATCCGCTCCCGTGGATGTGGAAACCGAAGGCAACAAAGTCACGCTTACCTGCCGCCGCAGCAGTTTCCACCTCGCCACCATGCCCGAGGCAGAGTACCCGCCCCTTCCTGCTTTGCCGACTATCAGCGGCACCGTCCCGGGGGATGCCTTCGCCCAGGCTGTTTCCCAGGTGATCATCGCCGCCAGCAAGGACGACACGCTTCCCATCCTCACCGGCGTCCGGATGGAAATCGAAGATGACCTCATCACTCTCCTGGCCACCGACCGCTACAGGCTCGCCATGCGCGAAGTGCCGTGGAAACCAGTCACTCCCGGCATTTCCACCAGCGCCCTGGTCAAGGCGAAAACCCTGAACGAGGTCGCCAAGACGCTGGGCAACAGTGGAAACATCAATCTGGCCCTTGCTGATGACGACAGCCGACTCATAGGCTTCGAAAGCGGCGGGCGCACCACGACGTCGCTGCTGGTTGACGGTGACTATCCCAAGATCCGCTCGCTCTTCCCTGATTCCACACCGATCCACGCCACCGTGCAGACGCAGGAATTGGTAGAGGCAGTCCGCCGCGTGTCACTTGTGGCCGAACGCAACACCCCTGTCCGCCTGGCTTTCACCGAAGGCCAGCTGCACCTGGACGCCGGAACCGGAGAAGATGCACAAGCCTCCGAAGAGCTGGAAGCACAGCTTTCGGGCGACGACATCACCGTGGCCTTCAACCCGCATTACCTGGTCGAGGGACTCAGCGTGATCGAAACCAAGTACGTCAGGTTCTCGTTTACCACCGCACCCAAGCCGGCCATGATCACTGCCCAGGTGGACGCCGACGGCGAGGACCAGGACGACTACCGCTACCTTGTGATGCCTGTCCGGCTCCCCAACTAGGTAGCAATAACTGTCGTTGTCGGACACCAAACGACAGTTACTGCGACCTAGCCGCGTCCGCTTCCAACACCACCACTGTCAGCGCAGAAAAGAGTTTCCACCGTGCATATCGGACTGATCGGCCTTGGAAAAATGGGTTTCAACATGCGCGAACGCCTGCGCAAGGGAGGAATCGACGTCACCGGTTTCGACAGGAACCCCGATGTCACTGATGTGGAATCGGTGGATGAACTCATTGCGGCGGTGCCCGCACCACGCTTAATCTGGGTAATGGTCCCTTCCGGCGGAATCACTGATGCGGTCATCGCGGAACTCGGGGACAAGCTCGACACCGGCGACTTAGTTATCGACGGCGGGAACTCGCGCTTCACGGAAGACCAGAAGCACGGCGCGTTGCTGGCCGAAAAGGGTATCCGGTTCGCTGACTGCGGCGTGTCCGGGGGCGTCTGGGGACTCCAGAACGGCTACGGACTAATGGCCGGCGGCGACGCTGCCGACATCGAACGAGCCCTGCCGGTCTTTGACGCCCTCCGACCCGAGGGGGAACGGGCGGACAGCTTCGTCCACGTGGGCGGCATAGGGGCCGGGCACTACGCCAAAATGGTTCATAACGGCATCGAATACGGGCTGATGCAAGCCTACGCAGAAGGCTACGAACTTCTCGCGGCCAAAGACATCGTTACCGATCTGCCGGGAACGTTCCGGGCCTGGCAGAAAGGTACAGTGGTTCGTTCCTGGCTACTGGACCTTATGGTCAAGGCACTGGATGAGGATCCGGGCCTGCAGAGCATCGATGATTATGTCGAGGATTCCGGTGAGGGACGCTGGACTGTTGAGGAGGCCATCGCCAACGCTGTTCCCGCCCCCGCCATCACGGCCGCCCTCTTTGCCCGTTTTTCATCCCGGGAAGACAACTCCCCGGCCATGAAGATGGTTTCAGCACTGCGCCACCAGTTCGGTGGGCATGCCACCCGTCCCGCCAAGTAATAGCCAGCCCGGAACCTGTGGGTTCCGAGAATTCTGAAGACAGCGTGTACCTAGAACACCTTTCGCTGACTGACTTCCGCAGTTATGCCCAGGTTGAGCTCGCCCTGGAACCCGGTGTGACAGTGCTGGTCGGTTCCAACGGCATCGGCAAGACGAACCTGATGGAGGCCATCGGGTATCTGGCCACGCTCAGTTCCCACCGGGTCAGTTCAGACGGTCCGCTGCTGCGTTTCGGAATGGACCGTGCCCTGGTCCGGGCCCGTTTGGTCCGGGGCGGACAGACCACGGTCCTTGAGCTGGAGATCAACGCCAGCCGGGCCAACCGCGGCCGCATCAACCGTAGCAATCCGGTGCGTGCACGCGACCTCCTGGGAATCTGCCAGACGGTGCTTTTCGCGCCCGAGGACCTCGCCCTCGTCAAGGGAGACCCCTCTAACCGCCGCCGTTTCCTTGATGAACTGCTGGTGAGCCTGGTTCCCCGGCACTCCGCGACACGCAGTGATTATGACCGTGTCCTTAAACAGCGCAATGCCTTGCTGAAGTCGGCCCGGGCCGGAAAATTTACTCCCGGACATGAGGCCACCCTGGATGTCTGGGACCAGCACATGGCCCGGGCCGGTGCCCAGCTTCTCCACGCTCGGCTGGAACTCGTGGAACGCCTGCGACCCCACTTGGCAAAGGCATACGAGCAGCTGACCGATAAATCCAAACAGGCAGGCGCCGTTTACAGGTCCACCCTCCAGAACCTGGTGGACGATGACGACGGCGCCCCGGCTTTCCGTGCCGGCGGCGGAACTGATGGGGAGAGCGCTACCCCGCCCGAAGACCTTCGGCAGCTTTCTGTCGACGACCTCACCGAACGCTATGTTGTGGCATTCCGGGCGTCCCGCCGCAAGGAGCTGGAACGCGGAATTTCACTAGTGGGGCCACACCGGGACGAACTGGAGCTGGTTCTTGGCGAGGCCCCCGCCAAGGGTTATGCCTCGCACGGCGAAACCTGGTCCATGTGCCTCTCGCTCCGCCTGGCCTCCTACTACGTGATGCTCGATGATGCGCGGACCGGCGGGTCCGCCCCGATCCTCATCCTCGACGACGTTTTTGCCGAGCTGGATGTCCAGCGGCGGCGTAAACTGGCGGCAATAGTCTCCGGCGCGGAACAGGTCCTGGTGACCGCCGCCGTCGACGCCGATATTCCGGAAGAGCTTTCCGGCCGGCGGGTGAAGGTTATCCCGGGAGGAATCGATGGGTAGGGACGACGGAAACCATGGCGGCCTGCAGCCCGGCCGTGATCCGGATGACATCGATGCGCCGCAGGCGGCACTGAACAGAATGCGCGAGGCAGCAGCTGCCCGCGGCGAGATCCGCCGCGCCGCCCCCAGGGCAGGCAGCGCCTCAAAGGCCAAGCGTGGAATGAAGGACACCCGCGGCTTCAGCCAGTTCCATTCGACCGGACGTGATCCCTTGGGACTGGGCAAGGTGGTGGGACGGCTGGTTGCCGAACGTGGCTGGACCTCGCCGGTGGCGGTGGGATCCGTGATGGCCGAATGGGCCACTTTGGTGGGGCCGGAGATCTCCGCCCACTGCACCCCCGAAAGCTTCACCGACACCACGCTCCACGTTCGCTGCGATTCAACGGCCTGGGCGACCCAGCTGCGGCTCCTGAGCATCAGCCTGTTGGAGAAGTTCCGGACCGAACTGGGCGATGGTGTTGTCACCAGCATCCAGGTGCTTGGACCGTCGGCACCCAGCTGGCGCAAGGGTGGCCGCAGCGTGAATGGCCGCGGCCCACGCGATACCTACGGATAGGCGGGGTCCTCGACTCTTGAATATTCGTCCGGCGGCGTGTAGAGCGCTGGAACGCCCAGGGGGCGTATAGGAACCCAAAGACGGGACCGTTGGGGCGCCCTAGGCGGGATCAATGGCCTCACACGGGCACATTGGAGCCCGGCGTGGGCCCAGGAATGCGGGTTTAAGTCCAGATTCACGGTAGAATCACATCAGATAACTGGGCGCCGGTGAAACGTTGACTGAGTCCGTTTTCCGCACGCTAACAGCCAAGCGGATTGCGGTTCCGCACGTCGACCAAGTAGCCAGCGCCATCAGTTTGTGCCTGTTGGCGGGTACCTTCCCTCTGATGAACCGTGGGGATGGGACCGGCCGGCCACCATCGAAACAGAGGAGTCGACAGCGCCTGTGGCTAACGACAATATAGATATCCAGGCAGTGGAACCCGCAGTTGAGGATGCCCTTTCACCTGACACCCCGGCTGAAACTGTGACACCGCGCGAATACGGCGCCAGCGACATTACCGTGCTGGAGGGCCTCGAAGCTGTTCGTAAACGCCCCGGCATGTACATCGGTTCCACCGGCCTGCGCGGACTCCATCACCTGGTGTATGAAGTGGTGGACAACTCTGTTGATGAGGCGCTGGCCGGATACTGCACGCACATCGAAGTGGTTCTCCAGGCCGACGGCGGCGTCAAGGTGGTTGATGACGGACGCGGCATCCCGGTGGACATGCATCCCACTGAGCACAAGCCAACGGTTGAAGTAGTGATGACCATCCTGCATGCCGGCGGAAAGTTCGGCGGCGGCGGCTATGCGGTTTCAGGCGGCCTGCATGGCGTGGGCATTTCCGTGGTCAACGCCCTGTCCAGCCGCGTCGATACAGAGGTCCGGCGCCAGGGTTACGTCTGGCGCATGTCCTTTGCGGACGGCGGAAAGCCTCAGGGCGGATTGGTCCGGGGTGACGAGACAGACAGCACCGGTACCACGCAGACGTTCTACCCGGACGCCGGAATCTTCGAATCCACTGAATTCGACTTTGAGACCCTCCGTGCGCGCTTCCAGCAGATGGCGTTCCTCAACAAGGGCCTGCGCATCACGCTGACGGACGAGCGCACCTCCACGGAGGACACTGACGACGATCTTGACCTTGATGCCGTGGTTACCGAAGGTGAAGTCACCGCGGAACACCGAACAGTGGTTTACCAGTACGACGACGGCCTACTGGACTACGTTAAGCATCTGAACTCCGGCAAGAAGGTTGACGTGGTCCACGAGGACGTCATCGCCTTTGAAACCGAGGACAAGGAACGCCACATCGCAGTGGAAATGGCCATGCAGTGGACCAGCGCGTACTCCGAAAGCGTCCACACCTACGCCAACACCATCAATACCCACGAGGGAGGAACCCACGAAGAGGGTTTCCGTGCCGCGATGACTTCCCTCATCAACCGCTACGCGCGGGAGAAGAGCATCATCAAGGAAAAGGACGATAACCTCACCGGTGATGACATCAGGGAAGGCCTGACCGCCGTTATTTCGGTCAAGCTCGCCGAACCCCAGTTTGAGGGCCAGACCAAGACCAAACTGGGCAACTCGGAGGTCAAGGGCTTTGTCCAGCGTGTGGTTACCGACCAGCTGGGTGACTGGCTGGAGCGGAACCCGGGACCGGCGCGCGATGTCATCCGCAAGGCGATTTCTGCTGCCCAAGCGCGCATGGCGGCCCGGAAGGCCCGCGACAACGCCCGGCGCAAGAGCCCCCTGGAATCTTTCGGCATGCCCGGCAAACTGTCTGACTGCTCCTCGAAAGATCCCGCCAAGTGCGAGGTGTACCTGGTGGAGGGCGACTCCGCAGGCGGCTCGGCCAAGCGCGGCCGCAACCCCGAAACTCAGGCCATCCTGCCGCTCCGCGGCAAGATCCTGAATGTGGAGCGGGCACGGTTGGACAAGGCCCTCGGCAACGCCGAGGTCCAGTCCATGATCACCGCCTTCGGTACGGGAATCGGCGAGGACTTCGATCTGGCCAAGCTCCGGTATCACAAGATTGTGCTGATGGCCGATGCAGACGTTGACGGCCAGCACATCACCACGCTCCTCATGACCCTCCTGTTCCGTTATATGAGGCCGCTCATCGAGAACGGGTACGTATACCTGGCGCAGCCCCCGCTGTACCGGATCAAGTGGTCCAACGCTCCGCATGACTATGTCTTCAGTGATAAGCAGCGTGACGCAAAACTCCTGTCCGGTCAGGCAGCCGGGCGCCGCATCCCTAAGGACAACGGGATCCAGCGTTACAAGGGCCTAGGCGAGATGGACTACACGGAACTGTGGGACACCACCATGGATCCGGACCACCGGACGCTCCTGCAGGTCACCATGGATGATGCCCTGGCTGCAGACCAGATCTTCTCCGTGCTCATGGGGGAAGACGTGGAATCGCGCCGGAACTTCATTCAGCAGAACGCCAAGGACGTCAGGTTCCTGGATATCTAAGGCTCAAGGCCTTGCTGATATCCCGCACCCGACATATACCTGAAACGGAAAATATAAACTATGAGTGACGAAATACCCGAGAACCCAGCGGAACCCGTTGGTCTTCCCGAGGACGTTCTTGAAGGCGACCTGCTGGTCGACCGCGTGGAGCAGGTGGACCTGCAGACCGAAATGCAGCGCTCCTACCTCGACTACGCCATGGCCGTCATTGTCGGCCGCGCCCTCCCTGATGTGCGCGATGGCCTGAAGCCAGTGCACCGCCGGGTACTCTACGCCATGTTCGACGGCGGCTACCGGCCGGACCGCTCGTTCAACAAGTGCGCCCGTGTGGTGGGCGAAGTCATGGGCCAGTACCACCCCCACGGTGATACCGCGATCTATGACGCCCTGGTCCGCCTGATCCAGGACTGGACCATGCGCTACCCGCTCGCCCTTGGCCAAGGGAACTTCGGCTCGCCCGGCAACGACGGCGCGGCTGCCCCGCGGTACACCGAAACCAAGATGGCGCCCCTTGCGATGGAAATGGTCCGGGACATCGACGAGGAAACCGTCGACTTCCAGGACAACTACGACGGCAAGAACCAGGAACCCACCATCCTGCCGGCCCGGTTCCCCAACCTGCTGGTCAACGGCTCGTCCGGCATCGCCGTCGGCATGGCCACCAACATCCCGCCGCACAACCTCCGCGAAGTTGCCGATGGCGTCCAGTGGTACCTGGCCAACCCCACGGCCAGCCGCGAGGAACTGCTGGAAGAACTGCTGCTCCGCATCAAGGGACCCGATTTTCCCACCGGAGCCACCATCCTTGGCCACAAGGGGATTGAGGACGCGTACCGGACGGGGCGCGGCTCCGTCACCCAGCGCGCCGTGGTCAATGTGGAGGAACTCCAGGGCCGGACGTGCCTGGTTGTCACTGAACTTCCCTACCAGGCAAACCCGGACAACCTTGCTATCAAGATTGCCGAGCTGGTCAAGGACGCCAAGATCCAGGGCATCGCTGACCTTCGGGATGAAACATCGGGCCGTACTGGCCAGCGCCTGGTGATTGTGCTGAAGCGCGACGCGGTGGCCAAGGTGGTGCTGAACAACCTCTACAAGCACACCGAGCTGCAGAGCAACTTCTCCGCCAACATGCTGGCCATCGTCGACGGGGTTCCCCGCACGCTGAGCCTGGACGCGTTCATTCGTCACTGGGTGACGCACCAGATGGACGTTATTGCCCGGCGGACCCGTTACCGCCTGCGCAAGGCAGAAGAAGAGGCGCACATCCTGCGTGCCCTCCTCAAAGCGCTGGACATGCTGGATGAGGTCATCGCGCTTATCCGTGCGTCGAACACCACAGAGGCCGCGCGCGACGGGTTGATGCAGCTCCTGGACATCGACGAACTGCAGGCCCGGGCGATCCTGGACATGCAGCTGCGCCGCCTCGCCGCGCTGGAACGGCAGAAGATCCAGGACCGGCATGCCGAGCTGGAGGCCCTGATCGCCGAGTACAACTCCATCCTTGCTTCCGAGGAGCGCCAGCGCGAGATCATTAGCAACGAGCTGGCGGAGATCGTGGCCAAGCACGGTGATGACCGCCGCACCAAGATTCTGATGGGCTTCGACGGTGACATGTCCATGGAGGACCTGATCCCGGAAGAGGAAATGGTTGTCACCATCACCCGTGGCGGCTATGTCAAGCGCACGAGGAGCGACAACTACCGCTCACAGCAGCGCGGCGGCAAGGGCATCAAGGGTGCTCAGCTGCGTGGAGACGACGTGGTTGAGCACTTCTTCGTGACTACTACCCATCACTGGCTGCTGTTCTTCACCAACCTGGGCAGAGTGTATCGCGCTAAGGCCTACGAGCTGGTGGAAGCCGGGCGGGACGCAAAGGGCCAGCATGTGGCCAACCTGATGGCATTCCAGCCCGACGAACACATCGCCCAGGTTCTGGACCTGAAGGACTACCAGCACTCGCCTTATCTGGTGCTCGCCACCAAGCGGGGCCTGGTGAAAAAGACCCGTCTGGAGGACTACGACACCAACCGCTCCGCCGGGGTGATTGCCATCAACCTCCGGGACGAGGACGAGCTGGTGTCCGCGCAGCTGGTTTCCGAGACGGACGACCTTCTCTTGGTGTCCCGCAAGGGCCAGTCCATCCGCTTCACGGCCACTGATGACGCGCTGCGGCCCATGGGACGGGCCACCTCCGGAGTCACCGGCATGAAGTTCCGCGAGGACGATGAACTGCTGGCGGCCAACGTGGTCACCGACGGATCATTCGTATTCATCGTGACCGAGGGCGGCTACGCCAAGCGCACCGCGGTGGAAGAGTACCGGCTGCAAGGCCGCGGCGGCCTCGGAATCAAGGTCGCCAAGCTGGCCGAAGAGCGTGGGGACCTCGTAGGTGCCCTGATCGTCCAGGAAGAGGATGAGGTTCTGGTGGTCATGGAAGGCGGCAAGGTTGTCCGTTCGTCGGTGGCAGGCGTCCCCGCAAAGGGCCGCGACACCATGGGTGTCATCTTCGCTAAACCGGACAAGAATGACCGGATCATCGAGGTGGCGCGGAACAGCGAACGCGGGCTCGAGGGCGATGAAATCCTGGAGGATGACGTAACGTTGGCTGAAGAGGCCGGATCCCCCGAGGGGTCCGCAGGGTCAGAGGCAGTGGCAGAAACAGCACCGGCCGTTGAGTCAGAGGACGCCTCCGGCGACGCTGAGCCGAATGAAGACTACACCGGAGGTAACGAGTGAGTAATCCCGACTCATATCCCAAGCAGGGCAGCAATGCTCCCGGCGCTACGCGTGAACCCGCGGCCGCTCCCCGGGTGAACGCCCCTGTTCGTCCCCAGCAGCGACCAGCCGTGCCGGCACAAGGCCAGCGGCCGACCCAAAGCCAGCCAGGACAGGGCCAGAGACCAGGCGCTCCCGGTCAGCGGCCCGCCCAGGGTGCTCCCGGACTGATCAAGCCGGCACCCAAGGCGAAGGTCAGGCGTGCACGGCTGCTCGTCAGCAAGGTCGATCCGTGGTCAGTCCTGAAGATGGCTTTCCTCCTCTCCGTTGCGCTGGGAATCGTGACGGTGGTGGCCGCCATCGTGCTTTGGACCGTCCTGGACCTCACTGGCATTTTCGATCAGGTGGACAGCCTTCTGGGAACCCTGGCAGGTTCCGAAGGCGGCGGTTTCGAGCTGAAGAAGGTCGCCTCCCTGGGACAGGTGGCCTCCTTTGCCACCATCATCGCCGTAGTGAACGTGGTTCTGCTGACGGCACTGTCCATGCTGTCCGCTGTGCTGTACAACATCTCGGCAACGCTCGTAGGCGGCATTGGCGTCACCCTCACGGACGACTAAGATCCCGTCACTTTCCGGAGATTTTCCGGTCAAATGCCTCGATTTGAGATCGGGCCGGGATGTACTGTAAAGTCGTATCTCGGCCCGATGAGGCATCGGGGCGTATAGCTCAGGCGGTTAGAGCGCTTCGCTGATAACGAAGAGGTCCCAGGTTCAAGTCCTGGTACGCCCACGGAACCTGTGCAGGTTCATGGAGGTTCGGTTTACGCAAGTAGGCAGAGCCGGAACGGGGTGCATGTGAAGAAGTTGCTGGTACTTGCAGCTGCGATCGCAGGCGTCCTGCTTTACAAGAAAGCACAGGAATCCGAGGCCCGGAAAACGGTCTGGAGCAAGTCAACCGACACGGTTCACTAGGCCGGACTCCCGGACCTGGAGCTGGCAAGAGGCTTCCTGGTTCTAGGGTATGATTGACGGGTTACTTCTTATGGGGGCATGGCGCAATTGGTAGCGCACCTGCTTTGCAAGCAGGTGGTTCGGGGTTCGAGTCCCCGTGCCTCCACCATAAGAAAGGCCCTGATCTGCGGAAACGCACGATCAGGGCCTTTTGTTTTACTGGTGGCGTTTGCTTGATACGCCTATAAACTGTGATGAGCATCTGGTTCAGTGACAGGTGGACGGGCAGCAAGCATGCCCAAGCCTTCATTCCGTGTCCCTAGTGCTCCTCAACCTCGCTGAGGGCCAGTGACATCGAGGCCGTAGCCGGTGCCATTTGGTTAGTCGGCATTGTTGATGCATGGCATGTCCACCAAGAACAGGCCGAGAGTAGCTGAATGCAGTGTGACCTAGTCTTTTGCTCTGGCACGAAGAATGCGGCGTCTTATGGCATATAAGCCTTGGCTGATCGTGTGGCTGTAAAGCCATGAGAAAGCAACTGATTGCGGCAGCGGGAGCGGCCACGTTTCTGCTGGCCGGTTGCGCAGCCCCGCAGTTCCGTGATCTGTTGCCCTCGCAGACAGTGAGTGTAACCCCGGGAGCTGCGCCCACGTCCAGTGATGGCACGCAGGCTGCACAATTGCTGAACTGGGGGCCGGTTACGAAGGGCGACGAGTTCAACTACACCGGGGCACCTGACCCGGCAAAGTGGAGCGTCTACGACTCGGTTGGGCATGCTGGCAACGGGCTGCGGGTGCCAACGGTGTGGAATGCTGACGGCGCGGTCATGCGCGTATCCGGCGATGCTAATGGAAGCACTGGAGGCATGGGCGCAAAGTTCGATGTGGGCACCGTATACAACCGTGTGGAGACACGTATGCGGACCGGTGTGCGCGACCAGGAGTACCACCCTGTGTTGATCGTCTGGCCTGACGGCGGCTGGACCTCAACATCATGCCCGGAGATTGACTATGCGGAGGGCGGTGCTGATACAACACTGATGCAGACGTTCCTGCACTGGCCCAACACTTGTGCGGGCCAGTCCACAGAGTCCAGGGTGCTTGATACAACGCAGTGGCATAATTATGCGGTTGAATGGACGGCGGCGGGCGTCAAGACGTACATCGACGGGGTGCTGCTGTTTGCGGACACCAATGCCGCGCATATCCCTACCGGGCCGATGCACCAAACGATCCAGTTGGACTGGTTCCCTGGTGACAGCGCGGCGACCAATCCACAGCCGTCATGGATGGAAGTTGACTGGACCAGGGAGTACGGGCCTGCCAGCTAAAAGCGCGGCCAATAAGACGCTTGGCCGCACCTAAAGCAACACGTCTCTGTCCGGGACTTTTTGTTTTGGTGTGACCCTCTGATGAACCGGACCAGTAGGGTTGGACCGTGAACTTCTTGGTGGCAGCGCTCGGCGTTCTGGGTGTTGCCTCGTCCGGGCCTCTGATCGCCGCTACCCTCGGCGCCACCACGGTGGGTCCGCTGGCTATAGCCTTCTGGCGCAATGCCATCGGGGCAGCCGTGATGGCATCCCCCACCCTGATCCGCGGACCGCGGCAATTTGGCCGGACCACCCGCCGCGAGTTCCGCTGGTCCCTGCTGGCCGCCGTCGCCCTTGCCCTGCACTTCGCGTGCTTCATCACCTCCCTGCAGCTCACCTCCGTTGCGGCTGCTACGGCACTGGTTTGCCTTCAGTCCGGGTGGATTGCCGTTTTCCAGCTCCTCCGCGGCACGAGGCACCGGTGGCAGGTGCTGGCGGGCCTGGGCATGGCCTTTGGCGGCGTTGTGGCTATCACGGGCTTCGATATGGGTTCCTCCTCCGGTGCGCTGATGGGAGACCTGCTGGCGGTGGCCGGCGGGGCTTTGGCCGGCGTCTACACCCTGGCAGGAGGCAGGGCCCGGCAAAGCATGTCCCTGGGGATGTACACCACGCTCTGCTATGGGATGTGTACGGCCCTGGTGGCTCTGCTGGCCCTCTTCAGTGGCCAGCCACTGGTAGGGTTCGACGCCGCTGGGTGGCTGGGCATCGCGGCCGTCACCATATGTGCCCAGCTGGTGGGCCATACGGCGTTCAATCACCTGCTGGCCACCATGAGTCCGCTGCTGGTGTCGATGATCATCCTGCTGGAAATTCCAGGGGCAGCCCTCCTCGCCGCCCTGTTCCTGCACGAAACACTTCCGGCCGGTACGTACGCGGGATTGGCGCTCATCCTGGCTGGACTCGCCGTCGTAGTAATGGGCCAGAAGTCTGGCATTGCCGGACGCCGCGGCGCCGCGCAGCACAACTATGACGGCGAACCGCCGTCGAACAGGCCTGTCGCCGAACTTGGAACGGACTGACCCCCACACAGCGAGGGACTGGGACTCCCGGGTGGGACTGGGCCTACTGGCCGCCGCGCCGGACGGGCTGTGCCGTGTTTACCGTGTGGATGGCGCGCAGGAGCTTTGCCGGGAAATAGACGGAGAAGAACACCACCATGGGTGCCTTGAGCGCCATCTTCTTGACGTTGTGCGCCTTGTAGGTGCGGTCGAAGCGGGTCACGTAGTAGCGGTAGTCCCGTGGTGAGTCCTCGAGCCGGCGGGCGGACATACCGGAGACCATCTGCGGCGAGTACTGAACCTTGAGCTCATGGTCGGCGAGATGCAGCGAGAGGTCGATGTCCTCGTGCATCTCGTCCTTTTCATCCCGGCAGGTTTCATCCCGGATGGTTTCCCATGCCGACGCGCGCAGGGCCATGTTGGACCCGAACAGGAAGTGGTACTGGTGCTTGGCCAGCTTCAGCATCAGTTGGCGCATCTTGTCGTCGGCCTTCAGTCCGAACCGCCGCATGGGCATGTCGTAATACACAACGGGACCGGTGGCCGCCTGCACCGACTGGTCCAGGAACGTGTTCTGCACCTGCTCGACCCAGTCCGGCTCCACCACTGAATCGGCGTCGATACGTCCCAGGACGTCTCCGGTGGCGTGGTTGAGGCCAAAATTCCGGGTGGGAATGAGGCCCTGGCATTGGTCCTGGCTCAGCAGGATGATGGGGCTTTCGGGGTATTCCAGCTGCATCTGCCGGACGATGCCCGCGGTGCGGTCCGTGGAGAGATTGTCCACCACGATGATTTCGTGGGCCGGAACCGATTGGTAGATGGCAGCGATGAGGCACTGCCGAATCACGCTTTCCTCGTTGTAGGCCGGGATGACAATGGACACGCGGGGCAGCAGTGCTGCGTCGTTCAAGGTATCCCCGGAGGGTTTATCGGCTGACATCCCTCCAAATTTAGCATCGTTGGCCTCCCGCCCCTCCGGGGACGGGTCGAAGACCGGACAAACATTGGGAAAAGAATGAAGGGGTCCCGCACGCGCGGAACCCCTTCAATGCGCCGCTTCCAGCGGCATGGTGGTGCTAGTTGGTGCTCTTGTCCGCCGAACCGTTCATGTTGGCAGCAATGTTCTTCATCGCGGTCTTGGCATCCGTGGCAGCCTTCGCTGCCGCTTCCGACGCATCGTCAGCTACGTGCTTGGCCTTGTCCTCGGCATCATCTTCCGCAAAGTCCTCGGCTGTGTCCGGGACGGCCTCTACGGCAGTAGCCGTAGGGACTTCAGCGGAGGCTCCCGCGTCGGCCGCAGAATCCATGCCCTCGTTCACTGTGGTCGCCGGAACCGGGGCCGGCGTGGGCGTGACGGGCGACGGGGTCTTCCAGGGGTCTTCCACAGGCTTGGAGGCCTTCCAGGCAGCCACGCCAGCGGCCACGGCCGCAGCGATCACGCCAAACACCAGCCAGCCACGCTTCTTTGGCTTCTCTGGCTGGGCAAGCTGCACTCCCACTGCCTTGCCCGCCTGGCTGGCAGCAGCCTTGATCTGGGTGCCGGCTGTCTGCGCCTGCTCCTGGAGGGCATGCACAATGCCGACGTCGCCGAGCTTCTGCGCAACGGCATCCACGTGGGCCGGGGCGTTTTCCAAAGTTCGGTGAACGGCGTCGGAAGCTTGGCCGATCTGGTCCGAGAGGCGCGGCAAGTACTCCACCACTACCCGGTCACGTGCGTTCTGGATCACCGGGGTGGCCTTGTCCAGCGCCTCGTGGAGGCGCGGGGTGGCGTCTTCAACGGCGTCGTGGATCTTGGGGGCGAGCTGCGCCAGTCCGTCCTGGATGCGCGGCGTGACTGTTGCGACGCCGTCGGCCAGGTTGTGGGCCGCTGTCTTGAGCCCCTCCTGAATCTTGGGGGATGCGGTATCCAGGCCATGCTGGAGGCGGGGAACTGCCCAGTCAACTGCTGCTTCCACGCGGGGAGTTGCCCAATCCTTGGCGTTCTCTACTGCGCTGCTGACTGATTGCTCAAGGTCACGGGCAATACGATCCGATTTCTTCACAACTACCTCCCAATTAATGTGACGGTCTGTTGTTAGCCTACGTGGATTGGTCTTCACCGGCTATTCTCCCCACTCAATTCCGGTCGATTTCACCCAGCGCGGAACTGTCCTTCCCGCCGCTTCCGCTTTGACCCGCCGTGAAAGAATGGGCGGTATGACTGCCATCGCAACTGCAAAAGCAACCATCCACACCAGCCTCGGCGACATCGTCGTTAGCCTCTTCGGCAACCACGCGCCCAAGACGGTCAAGAACTTCATTGGACTCTCCACCGGCGAGCAGGCCTGGACCCACCCGGAAACCGGCGAGGACAAGACGGGCACCCCGCTGTACAACGGCACCATCTTCCACCGCATCATCAAGGACTTCATGATCCAGGCGGGCGACCCCCTGGGCCGCGGCATCGGTGGACCGGGTTACAAGTTCGATGACGAGATCCACCCGGAGCTCAGCTTCAACCAGCCGTACAAGCTGGCCATGGCCAACGCTGGCGTCCAGATGGGCAAGGGTACTAACGGCTCGCAGTTCTTCATCACCACCATCCCTACTGACTGGCTCCAGGGCAAGCACAGCATTTTCGGCGAAGTGGCGGACGACGAATCCAAGAAGGTCGTTGACGCCATCGAAGGTGTCCGCACCGGCATGGGCGACCGCCCCGTGGAGGATGTCACCATCAACAGCATCGACATCGAACAGCTCTAGTTTCGTCGCATGAGTTACGGAATCCCGTCGGCCGAGCCGTCCGCGCAGGTTCCGGTCTGCCCCAGGCACCCGGACCGGCCCTCCTACGTGCGCTGCCAGCGCTGCGGGCGCCCTGCGTGCCCGGACTGCCAGCGGGCGGCCGCCGTCGGGTTCCAATGCGTCGACTGCGTCAACGAAACAAAACGTGCGCAGCCAGGAGTCCGGACCGTCTACGGCGGCGCCGTGGCAACTGGCAGACCCCTTGTGACGTTCGGCATCATCGCGCTGTGCGCCGTGGTTTACGTCCTGCAGTGGGTGATCCCCGGCCAGGCCGTGTACGAACAGTTCGCCTACAACAACTTTTTCATCAGCCCCGCCCTTGGCGCCTTTGAACCGTGGCGCATGCTGACGGCAGCGTTCCTCCACTCGCCCGATTCCATCCTGCACATCGTGCTGAACATGTATACCTTGTGGATCTTTGGCCAAGCCTTGGAGCCGTTGCTCGGGCGCATCCGCTTCCTGGCTGTTTACCTGATCTCCGCCCTCGGCGGCTCGGTTGGGTATCTGCTGCTCAATCCCATCTTCGTTCCCGGGCAGCAGCTCTCAGGCCTGGTGGGTGCCTCTGGTGCCATCTTCGGGCTCTTCGGCGCCATGCTGCTGGTCCAGCGGCAGCGGGGCGGGGACACCAGGCAACTGTGGGTATTGATTGCCATCAATGGCGTGATCGGCTTCCTGATTCCACAAATCGCGTGGCAGGCGCACTTGGGTGGCCTCCTCACGGGCGGCCTGTGCGCCGCCGTGATCGCCTACACTCCCCGTGGGCCCCGGCAAGCCGTCCTGCAGGCCTTCGGGCTAGCCGCTGTTCTGGCCCTGCTCCTGGTGGTGACCTGGGTCAGGGTTACCGCAGGCTGAGCAGGCGCCGCCAGGCTGACAGACTGGCGAACCCGGGTTGAACCGGGGGATTGAACCCGAACGAGACAGAATTCAGGACCCCGGTGCGCAGTGCACCGGGGTCCTGCGCTCTTTAAGCAGACCGCCAGGACGATAACGCGCCTTTGGGTCCCTGTAGGTAAGTCCGCCGTAACCAGTGACCAGCGACTTATCCACAGAGGTTATCCACATTGTTGGTAACTTACACAGTTGTAGTTCGACAGGCAGGAGGTAAGACTTCCCGCAGGCCAGCGGCTATTCAAACGGACCTGTACTGGATTTCCACAATTGTGGATAACTGCTGGGGAAGCCCCTGTGGTTAAGTGGACAATTACTCGTGAAATGGGTGCCTTGTGGACAGCCAAGCTCCGTCTGCCCACGGTATGCCCTGAAACGCTAAGTTAGCGCAGGATTTCCACAGGATTATTCACAGTGTTAATAACTTACAAGCAGGTAATTCACATCGGATGATGGCGCGCGGGCGCTGTCGTCCCCACTGGGTCCTCACTCCTGTGGATTGTTGTCCACAGCTGTGGATAAGTTGTGGGTAGTCGGGTGTTAGTAAGTGGAGAACCCTTGCCACGGCTGGTTCAAGAGAGGTTTGTGGCGGTCTTGCTACAGAGTTCTTAGCGCGCCGGAGCGCGGTTGATCCATAAAGCGGTTCCGAGGGCGGCGATGCCGGCCCCAGCCCAGGCTATTGCTGTTCCGTGGATTGGGCCGAGACTGATGGTGGAGGCCACCAGGACCAGGGCAGCTACTCCGATGGCTGTGCCAAGTTGGGCCCCGGTGTTCAACACGCCAGAGGCGCTGGCGGCCAGGTGATCGGGAACGTCGGTACCGATGTTGGTGCCTGCGACAGAGGAGATGCCGATTCCCGCACCGGAGACGGCTGCGCCGCAAACGATGCCCCACCAGGTTCCGTAGGTGATGACTAGGATGGCGCTGCCTACTGCGATGGTCCCCAGTCCGAGGGCTGCCATCCGGTAGGGACGGATCGATTCGGAGAGGGGCCTGGACAGGTATGATCCGACGATGACGGCGACGCTGAAGGAGATGAGCGACAGCCCGGCCTGAACCGGCGACGCGTCGAGTCGATTCTGCAGTAGCAGGGTCGCAAGCACCATTGTGGAGCTGGTGGTCGCGGTATTGACGAAAGACACTACGGTCCCGGCCCGCAAGTTGGGCGACACAAATGCTTCGACCGGGATCAGCGGCTCGGCGGCCAACCGTTGGCGAATTACGAAGATGGCGCCGAGGGTGCCGCCAGATGCAACGAGGACGATACCGACGATTCGGAGTGCTGCTGCCTCGATCAGCGAACCGCCCGCCACGATCGCCGTCACTGCCGCAATCATCAAAGCGGCGCCGACAACATCGAGACGCTGCCGATGGTTCTCGGGAGCCAATGCCGGTACCGAAGTCAGGATGCCGATGATGAGCAGGCAGCCAACGGGGGCGTTCACCCAGAACACGGAGGGCCACCCCCACGTCTGGGCCAGCACGCCGCCAACGATGAAACCTAACGCGCCGGCCGCGGCTCCGGAGGCACTCCATAATGCCAAAGCCACCTGTCGGATGCGCTCGGAGGTGGCTGAGTGCAGCAGCAGGCGAAGGGCGGACGGCACCGAGAGGGCGGCGGCCGCCCCTTGGAGCGCGCGAGCAACCAGAAGCTGCCCTATGCTGGCCGCTGTCGCTCCAACAACGGAAACGAGGGAGAACAGAAGGATCCCAATAAGCAGCAGGCGACGATGCCCGTACTTGTCCCCGAGCCTGGACCCCAGGATCAAGAGTCCGCCGAAGAACATCGCGTAAACGGTGGCTACCGGGGCGGCGGCGGTGTCGGGAGCCTTGAGACCGTGCAGGATGGCGGGAATCGCCGTCGTCGCGCTCGTCACGCCGAGCACGTCGACGAACTGCACCAGGCACAAGATGACGAGGACTAGGCGTCGGCTCATGCAACCAACGTATAGGACACCCGACAGCCGGGCGGCCTCAGCCAGGATCCGGAGAAGATCAAACCGCCGCCGGCCCCCGCCTGCTATCTACTGGGGCAGACACGGACCTTCATCGCCGGTCAGATGATGGGGGGCGGCGGCGGCCCGCTACCGGCAACCGAGATCGCTGCGTGAGTGAGATCCACGTTCGCGCCCAGCACGATTGGCGGCCCCACGGTTACGATCTGTCACAGTAGAACTTCCCGGCCAGGAGGACACCCATGAGCGACACCACGCAGCACATCTTCATCGACAAACAGCACCCTGCGGTCTGGCGGGCGCTGAACGGCCTGGGACTTAAAGCCCGCGAGGCGGCAGAGGAGGCGGGCATCGACCGGAAGACCATCGAGCTTCTCTACATGCGGATCTCCCAGATCAACGGCTGCGCTTACTGCCTGGACATGCACGTGCAGAATGCGGTGGATGCCGGTGAAACGCCACAGCGCCTTGCCGTCCTGCCAGCATGGCGGGAAACCGCGCTCTTCACCGAGAAGGAAAGGGCCTTTCTCGCGCTGGCCGAAAGCGTCACCGAGCTGCCGGATCACTGCTTCCGGGAACAAGACGAGGCATCGGCGCGTGAACACCTCAGTGCGGACGAATTCTCGGCGGTCAACTGGCTGGCAATCACCATGAACGCCTTCAACCGGGTGTCGATCGTCAGCCACCATCCGGTGAGGCGTCATCGATGACGCTGACGGCACCCGCTCCCTGAGCGATTCGGGCCGATATCCACAGGAAATCCACACTGTTAATAAGTAGGCTCCCACGGGCATTTTTCCCGGAGGCTTGCGGGGAGGGCGCCGTTTCCTCCTGGACCGTCTTCGGGAGGAAAGTTATGCACGCTGTGGATAACTTTTCCCCACAGCTGGGGAGAAGTTCTCCGCTTACTATGCCCTGACGTGAACGCCTACGCCTGGCTGGAAGGCCACACTCCTGAGGAGTCACGGCGGTGGCTGTCCACCAGATGCGTATCGATCATGCCGATGGCCTCCATCAGGGCGAACATCGTTGTGGGCCCCACGAAGGAAAACCCCTTCTTCCGCAGCGCCTTGGACAGCGCTACGGACTCCGGGGACTGGGTAGGGACATCGGCGTGAACGTAGGGCTCCGGTGTTGCCTCGGGCTGGAACTGCCACACGAAATCCACCAGGCCGCCCTCGCTCCGCAGCGCCACAGTGGCCCGGGCGTTGGTGATCGCCGCGCGGATCTTAAGGCGGTTGCGGACAATGCCCGCATCCTGGAGCAGCCGCTCCGCGTCGTCGTCGGTGAAGGCCGCTACGGCGTCAGGCCGGAAGTCGTGGAATGCTGCACGAAAGGCTGGGCGCTTGCGCAGGATAGTGGCCCAGGAAAGCCCCGCCTGGAAGCCCTCCAAGCAGATGCGTTCGTAAAGTCCCTGCTCGTCCCGAACAGGCAGGCCCCACTCGGTGTCGTAATATTCGCGCAGGAGCGGATCCACCGAGGCCCACGGCGGCCGGGCCAGTCCGTCGTCGCCAATAACCGTGCCGATACTGCCGGGAGTCATGCGCGAACTAGGAACGCCAGCGGGTGGTCATCAGGAAGCCGACGATGGCAATGCCGAACCCGGCCACGATATTCCAAGAGCCCCAGGCCTGCACCGGAAGGATGCCCTCGCTGATGTAGAAGGTGATGATCCAGAGCAGGCCAATGATCATCAGGCCGAACATCACGGGCTTGAACCAGACAGCGTTGGGTTTGTACGCCTGGGTTGCCGATGCCGGCTGCGCGGCGCGGGAAGTCTTCTTGCGTGGCTTTGACTCGGGCACGTGCTCTCCTTGGCGGGCTGAAACAAGCTCGGCGGCCAGGGCTTGATATCCTGCAAGAAGGAAATTGCCAGCGGTCTGCGCGATCTTGGTCAAATCTGGATTCTTACTAGCAGCCAATTCTAGCCGTACTTCAGGGCCCACGAACGCCCACATGACGGCCCCAAAGGAGAACGCGTGGTATTGCAGGAGAAGGCGAGGTCTGCCGCTGCGCCGGCCACCGGCGTCGTCATTCTGCGCGGGACCGTTCAGGTCCTGGGTGAACTGCTCATCACGGCCGGCGTCATCCTGCTGCTCTTTGTCGCCTGGCAGCTGTGGTGGACCAACGTGGAATCGGACGCGAAGCAGCATGAGGTCATTAAGGAATTTGCCCAGGGCCTGGGTGGCACCGCGCCTGTGCGCCCGGACCCTGCCGCTCCAGAGGATTACGGCGTACCTGTGTTATCGGAAGCCCCAGGGCATGGCGGAACCATTGGGATCATGTACATTCCCCGCTTCGGCCCGAATTACACGCGGCCCATCGTCCAGGGAACCAGCAGTGACGTCCTGGACACGCTCGGGCTGGGCCACTACAACAACACCGCCATGCCGGGAGCCGTGGGCAACTTCGCGGTGGCCGGCCACCGGCAGACCCACGGTGCCGTCCTGGACAACATCCACACCCTGGTCCCGGGCGATAAGATCTACGTCCAGACCAAGGACGGCTATTACGTCTACGTGTTCCGGAACAACCAGATAGTGCTGCCCTCCCGCACCGACGTGCTCGAACCGGTTCCCACCCAGCCCGGTGCCAAACCGACGGAAAGCTTCCTCACCATGACCAGTTGCAACCCCCGTTTCGGTTCGCAGGAACGCATCATTGCGTACGCCCTGCTGGACAGCTGGCGGCCTGCCTCCGCCGGCCCCCCGGCTGAAATCGCCACCCAGGTTGCTGCAGCGATCGGGGGTAACTGACCTTGTACGGCTGGATCTTCCGCCACCTTCCGGGCCCACTCTGGCTCCGAATCCTCACTTCACTGGTGCTGTTAGCGGCGGCGCTGGTGATGATGGTTCAGTTCCTCTTCCCTTGGATGTCACAGTTCACCCAATTCACCGACTCAACGATTGGTTCCGCAAGTCAGCCATGACCACAACTAAGATCCTGGTCGTAGATAACTACGACAGCTTTGTCTACACCCTGGTGGGCTACCTCCAGGAGCTCGGCGCGGAAACCACGGTGGTGCGCAATGACGATGTCACGCTCGCCGAGGCCATCGAGATGGCCGAATCGCGCGACGGCGTACTCATCTCGCCCGGCCCCGGCAACCCCGCCGAAGCGGGCGTCTGCATCGAGCTGATCAAGTGGTGCGGCGGCAGCACCAAGCCGATGTTCGGTGTCTGTTTGGGCCATCAGGCACTGGCAGAGGCCTACGGCGGCAAGGTGACCCATGCCCCGGAGTTGATGCACGGCAAGACCTCACTGGTGGAGCACAGCGGGACCAGCGTCTTCGCCGGTCTCCCCTCTCCCGTCACCGCCACCCGCTACCATTCGCTGGCGGCCGTCCGCGAGACCATTCCCGATGTCCTGGAGATCACGGCGGAAACGGCGTCAGGCGTGGTCATGGGTCTGCAGCACCGCACTGCTC
This sequence comes from Arthrobacter sp. ISL-48, assembly GCF_018613805.1. Classification (GTDB taxonomy): domain Bacteria; phylum Actinomycetota; class Actinomycetes; order Actinomycetales; family Micrococcaceae; genus Arthrobacter. The sequence goes on along the minus strand of NZ_JAGGPL010000018.1, from coordinate 20,355 downwards.
CGCTCTGCGGTGTGCAGTTCCACCCTGAGTCTGTGCTGACCGAGGGCGGCTACCAGATGCTCGGCAACTGGCTTGAGTCCTTGGGAATGGCCGGAGCGGCTTCCAGGGCCGCGAAGCTGAGCCCTCTCATCCAGCACTGACCTCAATCACGCCACCCTAATGGGGGGTTCCTCATCGCCCATGTTCCACAAATGGATGGGCGATAAGGGACCCGGGACCCCGCGTTGCCTTAAGGCGGCAGGGTCAGTCCTTTTTGGTGGGGGTCGGCGTCGGGGTAGGGGTAGGGGTCGGCGTCACAGGAGGTGCTGGCGCCTTTGCCACGACAATGTTGATGGTCTTGCCCTGGGCAACGGCAGCGTTGACCGGATCACTCTGATCCGTCACCCGGCCTGCTTCTACCTGGGAATTCTCCACTTCCTGGACATTGGGGACCAGCCCCAGCTCCTTGAGGGCAGCCTCCGCTTCAGCGCGCGTGCGGCCCCGGAGCTCGGGCATGGAGACCTTGCCGGTGGAAACAACGATCTCCACTGTGCTGCCCGGTGCCACCATCTGGCCCGGCGCGGGACTGGTGGTTATCACCCTTCCGGCAGGAACTGTGGCGCTGTCGGCCTCGGTGGTCGACGGAGCACCCACTAGGCCGCTTTGGCGCAGCACATCGCGGGCGGCAGCCTCCGTCTGGCCCGGAATGTTGTCCGGGATCTTGATGGTGCTGGGACCTTCGGAGATGTTCAGCACCACCTCGGAGTTGGGATCGAGCGAAGCTCCGGCAGCGGGGTCCGTGCCGATGGCTGTCCCCTTGGGCACTGTGTCGTTCTGGATGCGCTTGATCTGTGGACGCAGGTTGGCCCCGTAGAGCTCCTGCAGCGCCGCCGACTCGGTCAGGGCTGCGACCGCAGGGATTTGGACCTTGGGAGGCGCGGGCGCGGGACGGTTCACGATGGTGTACACCCAGAGTCCACCGCCTGCCAGGACCAGCACAGTGAAAATTACCAAAGTGGTGACCCAGGCACGACGACGGGACTTCTGCCGCGGGGTCCGCTCAACTTCCTGGGGGAGGCCCAGGGGCAATTCGTCCGCCTCTGAGGGTTCGTAGACGGCGGCCGGCTGGTCGGAGACCCCGTTTCCGTCACCAAGGGTGTTGCCCGTGGACCGCAACCTGCCAGCGGGTGCATCATCCAGGAAGCTGGCGCCGGTGTAGGCGAACGCCTCCGTCGCCGGCGTGCGTTCCCGCGTCGGGACATGGTCGTTCGGGTCCGTAGGAGCCTCCGTTGCCGGCAGATCCGGGACCGGGACGCCTGCCCTGGCGGCGCGCAACGCACGCCGGAAAGCAGCAGCATCCTGGAAACGGTCTGCGCGGTTCTTTTGAAGGGCCTTGGCCAGGACACTGTCCAGGGCCGCGGAGACCTCGGGGTTAACGCTGCTGGCCGGCTCGGGGATTTCACGGACATGCTGGTAAGCCACGGACACCGGGCTGTCGCCGACGAACGGCGGACGTCCGGTCAGCATTTCATACAGCAGGCATGCGGCGGAGTACAGATCGCTGCGTGCATCGACGGTTTCACCGCGCGCCTGCTCCGGTGACAGATACTGCGCCGTCCCCACCACAGCCTGGGTCTGCGTCATGGTGGCCGAAGAATCCGCCATGGCCCGGGCAATGCCGAAGTCCATGACCTTCACCGAGTTGGAGGCCTCGCAGAACATGACGTTGGCCGGCTTGATATCCCGGTGGACAATCCCGGCCTTGTGGCTGTACTCGAGCGCTGACAGTACGCCGAGGGAGAAGTCGATGGCCTGGTCGATGCTGACCTCGTTGGCCCGGATCAGGTCCCGGAGGGTGCTGCCCTCGACGAATTCCATCACGATGTACGGAACCCGGACGTTGTCCTCCGAACCGTCGGGAACCGCATGCTCACCGGTGTCGTAGATGGCCACAATGGACGGGTGGTTCAGCGCCGCAACAGACTGAGCTTCCCGCTTGAACCGGGCCTGGAACTGCGGATCCCTGGCCATGTCGGGGCGGAGCAGCTTGACGGCGACGGTGCGCCCCAGCCGGGCGTCCACTCCCCGGTGGACGTCCGCCATCCCGCCCCGGCCGATGAGTCCGCCCAGTTCGTAGCGGCCGCTGAGGACACGCTGGTTATCCACCGGGAGGGTGTCCTCCCGGTGGGACGGGGTGCGAGGCGAGTCAGTCACTGGTGGTCCTGGCGGCTACGGCTTGCAGGTGGGAGGCACGCCCGGCAGTTGGCCGGTGGTGCAGTTGGGCAGGGAGGACGGGCTGGCCGATGCCGACGGCGGCGGCGTGGTGGCCGGCGCGGTCGTGGCGGGCGGTTTCGGCACGGCGTACATGACCACCACCTGGGTCCCCTTGGCTACGGTGCCCACGGGGTTCAGTTCGAGGACTGTACCCGGGGTCTCAGCGCTTTCCTGAGGCAGTACTGTCACAGCCAGCCCCATGTTGGCCAGGGCGTTCTGCACTTCCCTGTAGTCCTTGCCCAGGTAGGCGGAGGCGATGATGTTGACCGTGGTAGGCGTTGGTGTCGGCGTTGGAGTGGCCTTGGTGCTGGTTGCACTGGGAGTAGGCGACGCGGAGGTCGTTGACGGGCTGGCGCTGGTGGATGCCGGGCTGGATACTGTACTGCTGGTCGCATTCTTCGATGGGAACAGGATGCCCTGCTGTGTGAGGAAGAAGCCCACCAGTGCAAACAGCACCAGCAGGATCAGGGCGACGAGCGGCCAAGTCCATGGGCTGCGGCCGCGGCGTTCCGGCTCATCAGCCGGCTCCTCGTCGTATGTCTCTTCTTCCCGGACCCAGCTGCGCTCGGCAGCCAGCGCGTCAGCACGCGACAACGTGCTGCCAGGCCCGGTGTCGCCGGCGTCTGCCGCACCAGCGCCGAGTACCGGCAAGGCGGAGGTCGCCGGCGTCGAACTGTCTTTTTGTCCGGCGATAATGCCGGTGGGCGCCGTGGCAACATCCACGGGAGCAGTGATCGGACCCGTGGTTGCCTCGAAAAGCAGCATGCCAGGGACGGCCGCATGGGCAGCATTGATGTCGCCGTTGCGGATGGCCTCGGCGGCCTCGGAGAGCTTGATGGCGTTGGCCGGGCGGTTCTTGGGATCCTTGGCGAGCATCGACATCAGGAGCGCGCGGACGGGCCTGGGCAGCGTGTCCGGCAGCGGGGGCGGAGCGTCATTGACCTGCGCCAGGGCTATGGCAATCTGGGACTCGCCGGAGAACGGCCGGTGACCTGTGAGGCACTCGTAACCGATCACGCCGAGCGAGTAGATGTCCGAGGATCCCGTGGCAGTCTGTCCCGTTGCCTGTTCGGGCGCGAGGTACTGCGCGGTGCCCATCACCTGACCGGTCTGCGTGAGCGGGACCTGGTCAGCCAGGCGGGCGATGCCGAAGTCGGTGACCTTGACCCGGCCGTCCGGGGTGATCAGCAGATTGCCCGGCTTGATGTCGCGGTGCACGAGGCCCTGGGCGTGGGCGACGGACAGGGCGCGGGCCGTCTGGGCCATGATGGACAGGGTTCGGTCCGGGGACAGCACCTGTTCGTGCTCGATGATGCTGCTCAGGGGCTGGCCGGGAACGAGCTCCATCACGAGGTACGCCGAGCCCTCCTCCTCGCCATAGTCAAAGACATTGGCGATGCCCACGTGGTTCAGCAGTGCAGTGTGGCGTGCTTCCGCGCGGAAGCGCTGGAGGAAGCCGGGGTCACCGGTGTACTCCTCCTTCAGGACCTTGATGGCGACTATGCGGCCCAGGATAAGGTCTTTGGCCTTCCAGACCTCTCCCATCCCACCGATCGCAATCCGCGTGGTCAGCTGGAATCTGCCGCCGAGGGTGATTCCCGTTGTAGGCCTCACTTATTCAACACCGCCTCAAAAATCTTCTTCGCGTTCGGACTGGTTAGCTTTGCTCCCGCGTAGATGTCAACGCCTTCCATGACGATGGTGACAGCCACTTGCGGGTTGTTCGCCGGAGCAAACCCGGTGAACCATGAGTTGTTCAGGCCGTTGCCCAGTTCGGCCGTGCCGGTCTTGCCGGCGACTTGGACTCCCGGGACCGCTGCACCGCTGGCGATTCCCTGGTTCACAACGCTGGTCATCCATTCGGTGATTTGCTTGGCGATATCAGGGGTGGTGGAGGTCCGGAGGGGGGTCGGCTTGGGTTCGTCGATAACCCGGAGATCCGGGGACCGTACGGTCTTGATCAGGCTGGGGCTCATTTGTACGCCCCCGTTGGCGATGGCCGCCGTCATCAGGGCGATCTGCAGCGGCGTGGCGCGCACGTCCCTCTGGCCGATGGCAGACTGCGCGAGTCCTGGTTGGTCCAGGTTATCGGGGAAACCGTTGCCCAGGGCGTAGCCGAGCTTCAGTTGGTCGCCGAGGTCCTGGCCCAGTCCGAACTTTTCGGCCTGTTGAGCGATGGCGTCCCGGCCGAGGTCAAGCGCGATGCTGGCGAACGGAGTATTGCAGGACTGCTGCAGGGCAAAAGCGAACGTGGCGGTGTTCTGGGTGTAGCAATTGCCGCCCGCGTAGTTGGGCAGCTTGTACTGGATGCCGTCGAACGGCATCTCCGCGGGATTCGGCAGGACGCTGTCCTTGTTGTACTTGCCTGAGCTGAGGGCAGCCGCGGTATCAACAAGCTTGAAGACGGACCCGGGCGCAAGAAGCTCGCCCGTAGGGCCACTCAGGCTTTGGTTCAGATTGATCCCGGGGATCTTGTTGACGTCGTTGTAATTGGCGGTCTCGGCGGCAGAGTCCTGGGTTGCGATGAGGTTGGGGTTGTAGGACGGCTTGGACACCATGGCCAGGATTGCTCCGGTCTTGGGATTCGTGACCACAATGGAGCCCCGTTGGCCGTCCGGAATGAGGCTGTAGGCGAGCTGCTGGATTTTGGGATCGATGGTCAGTTCCACCGATGCACCCTTGGCCTGGTTGCCGAGGAAGAGCTGGCCGACCCGGTCAAGGAAAAGCTGGTCCGAACTTCCCGCGAGCTGGTCGCGCATGGCCTGCTCGAGGCCGGTGGCCCCATAGTTCTGCGAGAAGTATCCGGTGATGCCAGCATAGAGTTCGGGCTGCGGGTAGGTCCGCTGGAACTTACATGCGTCTGAACCCTCCACCGATTCGGCCACCGGTGTCCCGCCCACGATGATGGCGCCGCGGTCGTTGCAGTAGTTCTGCAGGATGGCGCGTTTGTTCCACGCATTGGCGTTGAGGTCGTCGGCGCCTACTACCTGGACGTAGCTGATCGCGCCGAAGATCAGTGCGAACATGGCGATCGCCGCCACCCATGAATGTCTGATTGCCTGGTTCACAGGTGCTTCACCGCCTCGGTAGGTGTGTCGATGCCATCCGCAACTTCGCCCGTCGCTGGCGGCAGCGGAGTAGTGTCCACCGGGCCGCGGGCCGTATGCGAAATCATCAGCAGCAGCCCAACGATGATCCAGTTCGCCAGCAGCGATGAGCCGCCGGCTGCCATAAAGGGCGTGGTCAGGCCGGTCAAGGGAATAAGCCGGGTGACGCCGCCAATCACCACGAAACACTGCAGGGCGACGGCGAAGGACAATCCGCATGCGAGGAGCTTGCCAAAGGCGTCACGTGTTCCGAGCGCAGCCCGGAAGCCGCGGGTGAAGAGCAGCAGGAACATCATGACGATGGCGAACAGGCCGATCAGTCCCAGTTCCTCGCCGTATGAGGCAATGATCATGTCACTGTTTGAAAACGGCACTAGCTCGGGCCTGCCCTGGCCCAGTCCCGTGCCCACCAGGCCCCCACTTGCCATCCCGAACAGCCCTTCCACAATCTGGAAACTGCCGCCGTACTGGCGTCCGTAGACCTCGTCCGTGAAGGCGTTCAGCCAGCCGTCGATGCGGAGGCCCACGTGGGAGAACACCTTGGAGGCAACAAAACCACCACCGAGGAGCAGGACCAGGCCGATCACCACCCAGCTGATGCGGCTGGTGGCCACGTAGATCATGACGATGAAAAGGCCGAAGAACAGCACCGAGGTCCCGAGGTCCCGTTGGAAGACCAGCACGCCAATGCTGACCAGCCAGGCCATGATCATTGGGCCCATGTCCTTGACGCGAGGGAACTGAAGGGGGCCGACTTTGCGTCCGGCCAGCAGGATGAGGTCACGGTTGGACGATAGATAGCCGGCGAAGAATATGGCGAGCGTGATCTTCGCGACCTCGCCCGGCTGGAAGGTCATTGGCCCGATCTTGATCCAGACCTGCGCGCCCAGAATGTCGCCGGCGGAGATCCCGGGAATCAGGGGCAGCACGAGCAGAAGCGCGCTGGCCGCCAGCGAAATGTAGGTGAACCGGCGGAGGATCCTGTGGTCCTTGAGGAACCAGATCACCGCGATCGCCACCGCCATGGCGATCAACGTCCAGCGCAGCTGGTTGTTGCCGGTGTCATCGCCGGGCGCATCCAGGCGGTGGATCATGGCGAGGCCCAGGCCGTTCAGCGCCACCACCAGCGGAAGCATTACTGGATCGGCATACTTTGCACGGATGCGGAGCACCACATGGAACGCGAGGGACGCAACTGCCAGCAGGCTCGATTGGAACCAGAAGTCAGTGTCCAGCGCTTTTTGCTGGCCTGCGCCAGCAAGCATGCTGGCGCCGATGCCGACAGCCAGGGCAAGGATCAGCAGTGCCAGTTCAACGTTGCGCCGCGGTTTCGGAATGGTGCTGAGCTGGCTCATTGGCCCCCCTCGCAGGTGGTGGCAGTGGGGCTGGAGGACGGTGGCGGCGTGGCGGAAGCCGCCGCCGGGTCTGACGGGGCAGGTGGTGGCGCCGTTGTGGCCGGCGCTGTAGTGGCCGACGGAGACGGCGACGGCGTCAGGCATTCATCGGCTGGTGATGTAGTGCCCGTGAGCTCCAGGTTCTTCACAATCCGCTGGGCGTCATAAAGGTCCCGCGCGGGGACAGTCTGCCGGACCCGCTGCTGGGAGAACGGGGGAAGGGAATCCATCCGGATCTCGGTCACTGCTTCCAAGCTTGAAAGCTCGATGGGGCCAAGTCGCTGCGAAACGCCGTTGAAGATGGCAACCTTGGAATCATATTCGCCGATGTAGTAGCGGGTCTGCGTCCAGGCATAGCCCAGCCAGAGTCCAACGGTGAGGACTATCAGCACGGAGGCGGCGATGGACACGGTGACCCAGCGGCGCGGGGGCCGTGCCAGGGGGTCATCGGCCTCCAGGGCAGGCGTTTCGGCTTTATGCGTCAGGACGGTTGCGGCCCGGCGGGCAACGGTGCGCCCGGCGATGGTGGGAATCGATCCGGACTCGGCTGCCGAGGCCGCCGCCCCGACCAGTTCGTGCGGACGCGAGGCGAGCTCCTGCCGCAGGACCTCGGCTGAAAGGTGCTCGCCCAGGTGCGGGTCTGTGGAGGACGAGGAATCGGAAGCGCCGGAGCCCCCGGAGGTGGTTGCACCAGTATCAGAGTCTGCATCATCGGAATCTGCCGTACCGGAGTCACTATCGGAGGCGGACGGGGCACGGAAGGTTGTTGTGTCGTCGGCAGGCTTCCCAGCGGCTGGCGCGTCCTCTGCCGGTGCATCATTGAGTGGCGCAGCCTTCGGTGGCGGATCCTGGGTCGTCTCGCCCGCATCGTCAGGCTCTACGGCCGGCGACGAGGCAGCTGCCCCGACAGTCGGTCCACTGGCGGCGGCTTCGGTGACCGGTGCGGCGGGAACGACGTCGACGGCGGCGGTGTTGACGTCGTCGGGCGTTTCCTCCACGATTTCCACCATCACCACGGTGACGTTGTCCGGGGAGCCGGCCTCTAGGGTCAGGTCAACGAGCGTTTCCACACATTCGCGCAGGTCCTTCGTTTCGCGGACCGTCCGTTCCACCACATGGCCGGCGACATAGTTCAGTCCGTCCGAGCACAGCAGCCAGCGTTCCCCTGGCTTCACGTCCAGGGTGTCGAGGTCGAGTTCGGGGCTCGCGTCCACATCGCCGAGGACGCGCATCAGGACGTTCTTATGGGGGTGGGTTTCGGCTTCTTCGGGGCGGAGCCTGCCCTCATCGATAAGCCGCTGGACGAAGGTGTGGTCCACGCTGACCTGTTCGAATACACCGTCACGCAGGCGGTAGGCGCGGGAATCGCCGATGTGGGCGAAGTGGAGCTTTCCCTCAGCCAGCAGCAGTGCCGTGACCGTGGTGCCCATTCCGGCAAGTTTGGGGTTGATATGCACCAGTTCAGACAAAAGCGAGTTGGCCGTCTGGATCTCGTCGGCGAGTACGGTGCCGGCGTCGTCGTCGTCGTAATCCCCGCGGTCAAGGTGGAGCATGTCCAGGACGGTGGCTGCAGAGGCCACGTCGCCGCCGGCGTGGCCACCCATGCCGTCCGCAACCACGGCAAGATGGCGGCCCACATAGGCGGAGTCATCATTCTTCGCGCGGATGCGCCCCACATCGGAGCGCGCTGCATAGCGCATGATGAGGGGCCGCTGCACGGGCTGGTCCTCGTTTGCGGGAGTTTCAGGGCCGGCCATGGTTATGGCCTCAATTCGATGACCGTCTTGCCGATTCTCACGGGTACGCCAGGTTCAACGGGCAGGGCCCGGGTAAGTTGCTGGTCCGCCAGGTAGGTGCCGTTGGTGGAGCCGAGGTCCTCGATGAACCAGCGGCTGCCCTGCGGGAAGAGCCTGGCGTGACGGCCGGAAGCGTAGTCGTCTTCCAGTACCAAAGTGGCTTCCTGGGCCCTGCCCAGCAGAATGGGGCTGGCAGCCAGCGGGATGGTGGTGCCTTTGAGTGGCCCCTCGGTGACTACGAGTTGCCGGGCCTGCTGCTTCACGGGCTGGGCAGGTCCTTCGGCCAGTTCCGGATTCTTGCGGACCTGCCGGGCCGTGGGGGAACCGACGGCGGCCTTGCGCCCCACCATCAGGTCCCGGCGCATGGCCGAAACGATGCTAAAGATCAGCACCCAGAGCAGAAGCAGGAACCCGAAGCGCAGGGCCGTGATGGTCAGTTCGCTCATGGGCGGCCACCGGTGTTGGCGGGAAGCAGGCGGAAGATGATCTTTGTCCGTCCCATCGTGATGGTGGAGCCGTCAGTAAGTTCGGTGCTTCCGGACACTTTGTGGCCGTTGACGTAACTGCCGTTGGTGGAGCCCATGTCCACTGCGCTGGTGGTGCCGTTTGCCGTGCGGATTTCGAGGTGGCGGCGTGAAACGCCGGTGTCATCAACAAGAATGTCGGCCTCTGAGGACCGGCCCAGGACGATGGAGGGGGCATTGAGTGAATACCGTTGGCCATCGATGTCCAAAACGGGCTGAAGGCGGACCGGCTGACGGCTGGGCGCAGCGGGCACATTGGGGCGGGGCGTAGGCCTCCCGGGCGCGCCCGTGGACTTCTCGGTGGAGGAGGCGATCTCGAAGTCGCCCGCCCGCAGTTCCTCGGCCCGGCGGAAGGAAATCCGGACCGGACCCTGCAGGGTGTAGCCCTGGCTGCGGACATGGTTGATCACCACGTCGCAAAGTTCCTCGGCCAGCGGCGTGCCCCATTCCTGGGCCCGTTTGAAGTCATCGTCGCTGAGCTTCACGTCGAAGACGTTGGGTGCCAGAGTGCGGCCAGCGGCGATGGTGATGGCCTTGTGGTCCACTTCCCGGCGGAGCCGGCTGGCGATCTCCACGGGCTCCACTTGGGCCCTTGAGCCGGTGGAGAAGACACCGCGGACGGCCTTTTCGATGCCGCGCTCGACCTTATCCAGCAATCCCATGGTCCTTCTCCTTTCCCCCCGGCTGCGGGGCAGTCTTCGTTCCGGAACGCAACGAGCAACAGAATTCACAACACAGTCGCAGGCCCGCCAACGGCAGGCACTACTACATCAGATACTACTGGGCGGGGCTGTGAATGACCTTAATGCACAACGGCTGGGCCGCGGGAATCGTTGAATCCACTCTGTCTGCTGGCGGCTTAGGCGTGGCCCTTCCCAGGGTCTGGGTGGGCGCCTGCCAGGGCCAATTGGTGTTTTGCCGCCGGTGTCCGTTATGCTTGATCTCGCTGCTTTTGCAAGGTTGCGGTTCCGGGAATCCGGCCATGACCGATGGAAAAGAAGTTGCGCGCGAGTGGCGGAACGGCAGACGCGCTGGCTTCAGGTGCCAGTGTCCGAAAGGGCGTGGGGGTTCAAATCCCCCCTCGCGCACGCAAACACAGGAAGAGCCCCGGTCTGAGGACTGGGGCTCTTTTGCGTCTAGCTGGAGGCGCGGGCGGAAGCCTTGAACCGCCGTCGTGAGTTGGCCAAATGGCTGCGCATGGCGGCCGCTGCTGAGGTTTCATCGCGGTCGCCGATCGCGGCGGAAATAGACCGGTGCTCGTGTACTACCTGGTCGAAGTGGTCGCGCGCATAATGCTCAGCCCCGGTCATCAGCCGGGTGCGCGGCATCGCTATCATGGTCTGGCCGAGGGCGGCCAGGCAATCCGAATAGAACGGGTTGCCGGAGGCGGCAGCGATGGCCCGGTGGAACTCGAAGTCAGACTTCATGGCGTGCGCGGGATGATCCGCGCTGGCCGCGAACTCCTCCAAGGCTGCATTGACTGCCCGGAGCTGGCGTTCTGTATGGTTGCGGGCCGCCAGGGCCGCGGCTTCAGCCTCCACGCCCATCCGGAACTCCAGCATGTGGAGGCGGTCCTCCATGCTCACCACGGGCCGGGCGCCCGGCCCGGCCTGAGGTCCCTCCGCGGGTGGCGTCAACGCGAAGCTGCCCCGCCCCCGCTCGGTTTCGACGAGCCCCTCCGCCTGGAGCCGGGTAAGGGCCGAGCGCACCACTGTCCGGCTGACGCCAAATTCGCCGATCAGGCTGTTTTCGCTCGGGAGTTTTTCCCCGGGCTGGATCGCGCCGTCCACAATGCGGGTGCGAAGGTCTGCGGCGAGGTCCGCAGTCAGGTTCCGGCTCATGGCTTCAAGGTTACGCGCCGAACTCCACACACTCGGTGGTCCAGGCGCGTGCCTGCTCACTGAGTGTGACGCCCAGGCCGGGACGGTCCGGAACGATCATCCGGCCGTTCTTGGTTTCAAGACGCTCGTTGAACAGCGGATCCAGCCAGTCGAAGTGCTCCACCCAGGGCTCGCGCGGGTAGGCGGCCGCGAGGTGGAGGTGGATTTCCATGGCGAAGTGGGGCGCAAGGCCAAGTCCGCGCTCGTCCGCCAGCGCAGCGAGCCGCAGGAATTGGGTGATGCCGCCGACCCGGGGTGCGTCCGGCTGGATGATGTCACAGCCATTGGCACCGATCAGGCCTTTGTGCTCGGCCACGGAGGCCAGCATCTCCCCTGTTGCGATGGGGGTGTCCAACACAGCCGCCAGGTGGGCGTGGCCTTCAAAGTCATAGGCGTCCAGCGGTTCCTCGATCCAGATGAGGTTGGATTCCTCCAGCCGGCGGCCCATCCGCAGGGCGGTGGCGCGGTCCCACTGCTGGTTGGCGTCTACCATCAGGGGGACATCCCAGCCGATGTGTTCGCGGATGCCGGCAACGCGACGCAAATCCTCCTTGCTGTCTGGGAGGCCCACCTTGATCTTGATGCCGCCTATGCCGTCGTTGAGGGACTGGGTGGCGCGGGCCTTGACTTCGTCCAATGAGGCGTTGAGGAAGCCCCCTGACGTGTTGTAGGTCTGTACGGAGTCCCGGTAGGAACCCAGGAGCTTGGCGAGCGGTAGGCCGGCGCGCTTGGCCTTGAGGTCATAGAGGGCGATGTCGATGGCGGCAAGGGCTTGGGTGGCCACTCCTGACCGGCCCACGGAGGCACCGGCCCAGAGGAGCTTGGTGTAGATCTTCCCGATGTCGTTGGGGTCTTCGCCGATGGTGCCTTCGGCCACCTCCCTGGCATGTGCGTACTGGGCAGGTCCGCCGGCGCGCTTGGAGTAGCTGAAGCCGATGCCATGGTGGCCCTGTTCTGTGGTGATTTCGGCAAAGAGGAAAACCACCTCAGTCATCGGCTTCTGGCGCCCGGTGAACACCTTGGCGTCGCTGATGGGAACGACCAGCGGTAGTCTCGCGGTGGAAAGTCTGACGTGCCGGATCAGGTCGACGCTGCTCATGGATTCTCCTAGGAAGATGTAGGGCCGCATCGCCCATCTACTTAGGATATAAGTTGTTAACTTGTATGACAAGAGGGAAGCTGCGCGGATGGAATGCGTCAAACCGCGGCACGCTCCGCTTTAGCTAGCCCCGCAGTGCCCCCAAGCCGGCGATAAGCGCCTCGAGTCCCAGGCGGAAGGCGGCGTCGGCCGGACGCTCGTGCCCCTGCTCCGCGAGGGTCTGCACTGCGGCGGTGAAATGCGGCGTCGAGCCAGCCATGCTTCCGGCGTCGAAAATGTCCGCCGGTGCCGTGACGTCATAGGCCGAGCCGAAGATGAAGGACTCCAGCGCCACGATGGAGGAGACGATGCGCTCCTGCGGGAAGCCTGCATCAAGGAAGCCCCTGCTCACGGTCTCGTACATGGCGAGGGTCTGGGGCGCATCCGTGACGGGAAGGACTGCAATCACCGGAATCAGGGGAGTGTGCTGGGCGAAAACGTCGCGGTAACTCCAGGCCCACGTGCGGACTGCGTCCTCCCAGCTTCCCGCCCCAAAGCCGGAGACGTCCACCAAAGCGGCGAGATGGTCTTCCACCAGCAGGAGTACGTCCTGCTTTGATGTCACGTGGTTGTAAAGGGCCGACGGCGCCACGTCCAGCAGCCTCGCCAGCCCGGCCATGGTGAGGCCGTCGTAGCCATTCCTGCTAATGAGATCGAGCGCCGCAGCCGTGATGCCCGCTTTGTCCAGGACCGCAGACGAAGGCCGTCCGGCCCGCCGGCGGATGGTTGCCGGGGTGTTCCCGGACGGTGCTGCGGCGTCACGCGTGCGTTTGGTTCCGGCGGGACTTCCTGGTGCGGCTGATGCTGCCGGCATTACTGGCCTTTCGGTGGGTTCTCCAGCATTATTCCATCAGCCTCTTCCGGCTGGTGGCGCGAACAGCTATAGTTCTAATAAATGAATGACATTCATTTAGTGGTCCGCATCACGGACGCGGCCACAGAGAGAGGAACATCATGCTTAACCTTGACCGCGACGTCGTTGTCGTCGGAGCCGGGCCGTCGGGACTGACAGCTGCCCGCGAACTGAAAAAAGCCGGCCTCAGCGTTGCCGTGCTGGAGGCCCGGGACCGGGTGGGTGGACGCACCTGGACCGAGACCGTGGATGGCGCCATGCTGGAAATCGGCGGCCAGTGGGTCTCGCCGGACCAGACAGTACTCCTGGACCTGCTGGACGAACTCGGCCTCAAGACCTATTCCCGGTACCGGGACGGTGAGTCGATCTATATCGGCGCCGACGGGAGCCCCTTGCGCTACACAGGCGACTCCTTCCCCGTCGACGCCGCCACCGCCGTCGAGATGGACAAGCTGATAGCGCTGCTGGACGGGCTTGCCGCGGAAATCGGACCCACCGAACCTTGGGCTCACCCCAAGGCCCGTGAACTGGACACCATCTCCTTCCACCACTGGCTGCGTGCCCACTCGAACAACGAGGAAGCTTGTAAGAACATCGGCTTGTTCATCGCCGGCGGCATGCTCACCAAGCCTGCGCACGCATTCTCAGCGCTCCAGGCCATCCTGATGGCGGCCTCGGCGGGGTCCTTCACCCATCTGACGGACGAGGACTTCATCCTGGACAAGCGGGTCATCGGCGGAATGCAGCAGGTCTCCCTGCTGCAGGCGCAGGAGCTGGGGGACGACGTCGTCCTTAATAGTCCGGTGCGGACCATCAACTGGGAGCCGGCGGCATCAGGCGATGCCAGCAACTACCGCGTGAGCGTGGTTTCCGAGCGTGCCACCGTGAACGCGCGGTTTGTGATCATGGCCGTGCCACCCAACCTTTATTCGCGCGTGTCCTTCAATCCGCCGCTGCCGCGACGCCAGCACCAGATGCACCAGCACCAGTCGCTGGGCCTGGTCATCAAGGTCCATGCCGTCTACAGCACACCGTTCTGGCGTGAAGATGGATTGTCCGGTACCGGCTTCGGCGCCGGTTCGCTGGTCCAGGAGGTGTATGACAACACCAACCACGGCGATTCGCGTGGCACTCTGGTGGGCTTCATTTCCGACGAAAAAGCCGACGCCGTCTTCGAGCTGAGCGCCGAAGACCGTAAGCGCGTGGTGCTTGAGTCACTTGCCGGTTTCCTGGGGGATAAGGCGCTGGAGCCGGAGGTCTACTACGAATCCGACTGGGGCTCCGAGGAATGGACGCGGGGCGCCTACGCCTCAAGCTACGATCTGGGTGGCCTGCATCGCTACGGCAAGGACCAGCACGCACCCGTCGGACCGATTTACTGGTCTTCCTCCGACCTCGCGGCGGAGGGATACCAGCACGTGGACGGTGCCATCCGGATGGGCCGCCTGACCGCAGCCCGCATCTGCGAGGTGGCCCGCGTTCCCGCTCCCGCCTAAGCCTGCGGACTGGCTGGGCACGCTCGGGCTGGAATATAAGCATGCTTACCAATAGGCTGGCCGAGGGATCTTCCCTGCATGGATCAGAACGAGGTGAGTACATGACTGAAGCTGAAAACATCAACAAGGTTACGGAGATCATCAATGACTCCCACATCGGAATGCTGACCACGATCAACGAGGAAGGCGCCCTCGTCAGCCGGCCCCTGGCTGTCCAGGAAGTGAAGGATGACGGCGACATGTGGTTCTTCACCGGGCTCGGCACCTCCCAAGTGGCCCATGTCCGGGCTGATCCGCGGGTCAACGTCTCCTTCGGAAAACGCACCGAATGGGTTTCCGCGGCCGGAATTGCCGAAGTGGTCACCGACCGCGCCAAGATCCGTGAAATGTGGAACCAGACGGTTGAAGCCTGGTTCCCCGACGGACCGGACACCCCTGAAGTGTGCCTGCTCCGCGTGGACTCGGATTCTGCGGAGTACTGGACCAGTCCCGGCGGTACCGCGGCCACGGTCTTCCAATGGGTGAAGTCCAAAGTGACGCACAGCCGGATGAGTGTTGGCGAAAGCGGCACGGTTGAGCTGTAACTGACCGGCGGGGCCGGGCGCGTATGCGCCAGCCCCGCCGTCTGCGTGGGCGCGCCCTGTATTCCGGCAACCTCGTTGGCTAGGATGTTCGGGATCGATTTTTGAAACGATGCAAGCCGAGGAACTCCGATGCCGAATGCTCCTGTACTCCTTAACGACAACGGCGCCTGGTGCTGGTTCCAGGACGAGCGGGCCCTCATCGATCCCGCCAACAACACCTTGCTGGTGGGATCGGTGGCCGCCCCGGAAGGTGCAGGCGGTCCGGTCAGGGGCGGCAACATCGAGGTGGCAGTCCTTGACCTGTCCACGGGCGAAGCGACGGTCCATGTCCTGCACGAGCAGTTGGAATCGGACGACCACAACGCACCGGCACTCCTGATCAGGCCTGACGGCCGGTACGTTGCGATGTACGCCAAGCACAAGACGGACAACTTCTCCCGTTGGCGCATTTCAGTCCGTCCTCACGACGCCTCGGAGTGGGGCCCCGAGGGAACGTTCGATTGGACCGAACTCGCAGCCGGCCGGGGCGTCACGTACTCGAACCTGCACCGGCTTTCGTCGGAGGGCCGGACCTACAACTTTGTCCGCGCCATCAACGACGATCCCACACTGATCGTCTCGGACGACGACGGCACCTCCTGGGGCTATGGCGGCAAGCTCTTCACCCGGCCCAAGATTGGGTATGTCAACGGTTACACCCGCTACTGCTCCAACGGTACGGACCGGATTGACCTCATCACCACAGACCACCACCCGCGCGATTTCAACAACAGCATCTACCACGGCTACGTGCAGGGGGACGCGCTGCACGACGCCGACGGCCGCGTCGTCGGCAAGCCGGTGATTGGCTCCGCCGGAGTCTCCCAGGCCGGGCTGACCACCATCTTCAAGGCCGGCACCGAGATGAACGGAGATGTCCTCACCCATGGTTGGACCGCGGATCTGCGCGGCCAAGGGACGCAAGTGGCCGCCGTCTTGACTTGCCGGGCCAACGACGTCAGCGGAGTCATTACGCAGAGGCAGCAGCTCGACGTGGACGATCATCGCTTGCTCTATGCCCGCTTCGACGGGGCGTCCTGGAGCCTGCACCCGCTGGCGGTTGCCGGTGCAGCGCTCCTGCCGCATGAGCAGGACTACACCGGGCTCGGTGCCATCAACCCGCACGATCTGGACCAGGTGTACATTTCCACGCCCGTGGATCCGCGCTCCGGTGAGCCCACCGACCACCACGAGATCTACTCAGGGCGCACCTCCAACGCAGGTGCCACGTGGGCCTGGGAAGCCGTCACTGAAGGTTCGGACGTGGACAATCTGCGGCCCATGGTAGTTCCCGGCGATCCGGGCGTGCACGCCGTGTGCTGGTTCCGCGGCTCGATGAGTTCCTCGCAGGCCTACGTCGCGGAAATTGTGGCGGCGATATCTACATAGCGGCGTCGTACAGCCGCGACCGCCGGACCGGGACAACCAACCGTGGGACGCGCTGCATCGACTGCTAAATCGGCGCTTGCCGTGCCCTAAGCGCGGATTGTATGGCCGGCAGCAGGACGTTATTGCGTCCCCAGATCGGGTCCAGGATTTCTACGTACCAGGAATCGGCGAGCAGGAGTGCCAGGGTTTCATTGGACTCATCCGCCCAGCCCTCGATCTGGTCCTCCTGCACAGGATTCTCGCTGGACCCCAGGACGGTGACCACCTCGCGGCCATCCAGGGTCACGGGGATTGCCGCGCTGCTCGACTCGCCAGGGGCATGCGCCACCGTGACCAACTCGGTCCGGGTGGAAAGGTTCAGGAGCTCTGCTGCCGTTTCGGCGCTGCAGAAGCCGGTAACGTATTGGCGCTGGGCGCTGCGGGGGGACTTGAGTCCGGGTTGTGATTCCTTGGTGAACAGGCCATTCCTGTTGAGCGCGGCGAGCTCGGCAGCGATGGGACCCGTCTCGTCGTCGTAACCGGGCGTGAACGTTGCCGCCTGGTACTGGCTGGTGCCTTCGAGCCAGCGGGCCGTCAGTTCGCCGGCGGCTTCAAGAGTGGTGGCCTGCCGCCAGGCCCCCTTGTCTTCCAGTCGTCTGCCGTACTGATCACGAAGTTCCGCTTCTGTGGGTTCCATCTTCGAAGGCTACGGGGGTGCCCCTGCCCGGTTCCAGCCATGAGGACACGGCCCTTAACATGGGCCGCGTCAAATGCCGCGGACTGGAATGCCAGCAGCCTTCTCCGCAGCCAGCAGTGCCTGATCCAAACGGTCGACGGCGGGAAGGTAGCCCAGGTGCCGCGCCGCCCTGAGCTGCTCTGCCTCGCGCATGGCCCTGATGAGAGCGGAGGTTTCAGGCAGCCGGACATCGGTCATGGCCGGGTAGTCGATACAGGAGGCCGGGTCCAGTTCGTACTGCCGCCAGCGTTCCAGCAGGGCATCGTGCCGTTCAGCCGCGGCCCGGTTACGCGGCTGGTCCTGGCGCTGTTGCCGGCGGAGGGACTGCCATGCCATGATCCGCGGGTGGCTCCGGTAGGCCGCAAAGCCTGTTGCTCCGCCCAACGCAGCAAGGGCTACGCCAGCCCAAGGCGACGCCAGCGTGGGGATGAGGATCGCCGGGACCGCCACGGCCGATCCCATAAACAGGTCCCAGAACAACGTGTCGCCGCGCTCCCCGGACAGGGAAATGTGACGTCGAACGGCGAACACCGTGACGGCAACCGTGCAGACCAGGATGGCACCCCAGAACAGTGCGGTCCAGGCTCCCAGCACGATGGATTCTGTAACGGCTGGCACCACGCACCTCCAAGCATCAGGGTCGGCCCATGGAATCTGGGGGCCGCTCCTTCCATTGCAACCCCTGCGGACGCGTCGGTCAATGGCTGCTGTTTCGGCGCGTTGCGGCCGCGTAGCGTAGGACCATGAGACTCAAAATGTGCAGCATCCACGTCCAGGATCCGGCCGCGGCCCATGCGTTCTATACGGGGACGCTGGGCTTCGAAACGCTGCTGGTTGTGCCGGAATACAACCTGTTCATCATCAAGGATCCGGGAGCAGATACGGGTTCAGTAGGGCTGCTGCTGGAGCCCAGCGACAACCCGATCGGTGCGGCCTACATGAACGGACTGCATGACGCGGGGATCCCAGCCATCGTCTTTGGCGTGCCGGACGTGGAGGCGGAATACCGCAGGCTTGTTGGCGCCGGAGTGATTTTCCAGGGCGAACCCAGCAACGGCCCGTCCGGGACCACAGCAGTGTTCGACGACGGCTGCGGCAACTTCGTGCAGCTGCACCAGGACTGACGGTGCACCGGCTGGACGGTCCTAACCTCGTCCGGCGGATCCTGACCGTTAAGGTATGGACGGGCGGACAGGCATAGGACTTCGCACCGGCAGGGCCTACTCAGCCGAGGCGCGGGCCTTCTTGGCTTCCTTCTTGGCCGCCTCGTCCTTGACCCGCTGGGCCTCGGCGCGGACGGCAGCGTGGGTGGAGCGTTCGGCGACCAGCCAGGCCGGGGGAGCCTGCAGCAGCGCGGTGATTTCCGCCGTCGTGAGCGCGTCCTCAACGCCGCCGCGGGCCAGGCCGCTGATGGAGACGTTCAGCTTCTGTGCCACGACGGGGCGCGGGTGCGGTCCGTTGCGACGCAGTTCGAGGAGCCACTCCGGCGGGTTGGCCTGCAGTTCGGCGAAATCCTCGCGGCTGATGGTTGAATCCTGGAACTCCTGCGGTGTCGCGGGCAGGTAGATGCCAAGCTTCTTGGCAACGGTGGCCGGCTTCATGGACTGGGAGTTTGCAGAGGTCATGCTTCAAGGGTATCCGGCTGCCTGCTCGCAGAGCACCAAAGCAGCACCAGAGCAGCACCAGCCAGGCAACCCGCGGCTGTCCGGGCGGTACTGTGAAGACGTGCCCGCAGACAATGATTCCCCGCAGAGCCCCAGCCCCTCCGAATCCTTCGAGCCGGCTGCCCCCCGCGTGCTGCGGTTCGCCTACGTTGCCGGGGTGACGCCGGGCAAGTGGATCCGCCGCTGGGAAGAGCGCGTATTGGATATCCCGCTGCAAGCATTCATGTCCGACGACGGCGCCCAACTGGACGTGTTGCGTGACGGTGCCGCTGACCTCAGCTTTGTCCGGCTTCCGGTGGAGCGTGAAGGCCTCAATGTCATCCCGCTCTACGAGGAGCAGCCAGTGGTCGTGGCGCCCAAAGGGCACGAGATCTCGGTGTTTGAAGAAGTGGCGTTGGCAGACCTGGCCGAGGAGACGCTTTTGGACGTCGCCGCGCTGGGTGGGCCCGAGGCTGCCATGCATATTGTGGCGTCGGGTGCCGGCCTGGTGGTCCTGCCCATGTCCGTGGCCCGGCACTTCAACGTCAAGGACACCGTGGCACGCCGGCTCACGGGTGCCCCCGTTACTGAAATCGCATTGGCCTGGCCAAGCGATTCCACGGACGAGGTCATTGAGGAGTTCATCGGAATCGTCCGCGGGCGCACGGCCCAGAGCTCCCGCCAGCCGTCCGCCCAGCAGGAGAAGCCCAAGAAGGAACCAAAACCGGACAGGCGGGGGACCGGAGTCAAGAAGCCGAAGGTGGCCCAGCGCTACGCGCCCAATCCGGACAAGGGTCGGGGCAAGGGCTCCCGGAAAAAGGGCAAGCGCTAGCGTTCATTGGCCGGTGGGACCGGCCGCGGAAGCGCTCGTGAAGCGAATCAGCAGGCAAATTAGTAAGCATACTTGCAAATCAGTTGCTAAGCATGCTTATGGTAGAGACTGTAGCGACGCATGGAGGGTGAAGGTGCCCTGATCCCGCCATCCACAGGAAGGCCGCGGCCGATGACCAGCAGTGTTGATCCAGATGCCCGGAACAGCTACCGCTTGCTGACTGTGGCCGCCCGCATGGTGCAGCGCCGGCAGGATGATGCCCTGGCTCCGCTCGGACTGACCCGGGCCGCTGTGATCGCGCTCGAAGGACTGGCATTGGGGCCGTTGAATCAGGAACAGCTCGCGTCCGTGGTGCATGTGCAGAGCCAGACGCTCGGCCGGGTCCTGACCCGGTTGGAAAGCACCGGCCATATCACCCGTACCCGCCACGCTTCAGACCGAAGGCAATTCAAGGTGGAACTGACAGCGGCCGGCGAGGCGGCACTTGAGGCTGCACGCCAGGCCGAGATAGACGCCTACCCGACTGATCCCGACATCAGCTGGAGAGTCCTCTGTGAGGAACTCGCCAAGTTCGTCACATCGATTCCGTCACCCCACCCGGGTACAGACGTCGAACCAAGCGAAATAGGCCAGCGCAGGGCTTTCCGGCGCCTGGGCAAGCGTGCCACCAACCTCCGGAGCCTGGACTAGTTGTACTGCCCAGGCAGGTTGG
>NZ_JAGGPL010000017.1 GCF_018613805.1 Arthrobacter sp. ISL-48 | reverse complement strand
TTTCGACCATCACTGACAGCAGTGCGCATGAACGTGGATCGGTTATCCGAGTACCCGTCTGTCTATGCTGCCTGCAAGGCGCTGGCGCCGAAGCTCGGGGTCGGTCCTAAATCGCTGCGCCGCTGGGTCGTCAAGCCCAGGAAGACGCCGGTGAGAAGACCGGACCAAGCAGCGACGAGCTGGAGGAAATCAAGCGGCTCCGGGCTGAGGTTCGGGACTTGAAAGAGTCCAACGAGACCCTCAAACAGGCCTCGATTCTCTTCGCGAGGGAGCTCGACCCTCGCCGCCGCTGATCTGTCGATTCATCGACGAAATGCGCGCGCTGTTGGTTATGCGGTCGAGTCGATCTGTGCCGTCCTGCGGGAGCAGGGCGTGCAGGTCGCCGCACGAACTTACCGGGCGCGGAAGAAACGCCTGCCAGCCCTGCGCACCCTCGAAGACGCCCGCATCACCGACGCGCTCCGGGCCTTGAAAGTCCCCGATGCGAAGGGACGTCCCCGGCCCGAGATCATCTACGGACGGCGGAAAATGACGCAGTCGCTGCGCCGCAACGGCTTCCCCAAGGACGGCCGCCGCGCAGGCGACCTGCTGAACAGGGACTTCACTGTGCCCCGGCATCGAACCGGATCTGGGTAGCTGATTTCACCTACATCCCGGTCTACTCCGGATTCGTCTACGTCACCCTGGTCATCGACCTGTACTCCCGGGCGATCGTCGGCTGGGAAGCCTCAACCATCAAGGACACCGCGTTCGTCGACCACTGCCTGCGGATGGCCCTGTGGCGGCGCGAACACACCGGCCGACCGGCGCCGACAGGACTGATCCATCACTCTGACGCCGGCAGCCAGTACACCTCCATCCGGTACACCGACACCCTGGCCCTGGAGGGCCTGCAGCCGTCCATTGGAAGCGTGGGCGATGCCTATGACAATGCAGCCGCCGAGACCGTGATGGGGCAATTCAAAAACGAGGCCGTCGCAAAGGACTCACCGTTCAGCACCGGAGCGCTGAAGACCGAAACCGACGTGATGGAGATCGTCTTCGAGTGGGTCCACTGGTACAACAACGAACGCCTGCATTCCGCCCTGGACCACCAGACGCCAGAGGAACATGAGCAAACATATTATGATCTACAAACCGGCCCGTCAGCCGACGACGCCGCCAACAAACAGGCGGCATGATTCCCGGGACGGTTCAGTCACCAGCTATCCGAAGAACATGCCGCAGAGCGGACGAGCGAGAAATGCGACTGCAAAGGTTCGGTAGAGGTACAGGGGTAGGACGGCAGGATCCTGTCTTAGGCAATATGACGGGACCCTTGAGGATGTTGACATACACAAACACATCACAGTCATCCCTGAGCCGTTGTCCGATGCTCAGTAGCGATGTTAAAGAGAAACACTTCGTAACCGTCAGCTACATGGAAGAGGCGCCGTTCCCCCAATACATGATGTAACCCAGATGATATTCCGGTCCAAACTCAATGCATCTACTTTTCCGGCAAAACGGTGATTCCCATTTCCGAGAACCACGTCTTGCCCTTCTTCTAACAGTCCCCAGGGAGTGTTAGACGCTGGTGTCCCAGCCCGGGGAGATGTTCCCCTATTGATCGCGGCCAGACCTGTATTGGATGTATCTTCCATCATCGGGATTCAGTCTCAACGCCTGCGTCGCGCCAGTGGACGGGGCTAATGGAAAGAAGGAGCCGGGTGCCGGGGGTTGCACTGTACTGGACAGTGGTTCCCTTGGGAAGAACGAGCAATTCGTCGGCATCGCCTGTCAGGGTGTCCTTGTGTTCACCATCGATTATGACCAGCCGGGCCTGGCCCTCGATGACATAGATTGTTTCCTCGTACTGAACGGTCCAGGGGTCGCTGAAGCCGTTTTCCTCAAAGGTCATGATGTATGTTCCAAGCTGCTGGAGCTGGCTGCCGGCCGTTCGATGTTCGATCTTTGCCGGACCAAAGTCGTTCACGTTTTTGGGATTAAATCCGGGTTTGTGGTTCAAAGAGATTGCCATGGAGGGCTCCTAACGCTGTAGTTCGTGCTTCGATGGCCAGCTCGTCGTGTCGAGACGTAGTATCTGGCTGTGCTGGATTGATAAAAAGGGCGGAGAAATTCAGGTCAGAGACGTGAATCAGCCCTGCAAAGCGCCATGGAGTGCCAGCGCGACGGCTTCCGGAAGTGGTCGAGAACGGGCCTGAGCTGCGTCGACGTTGACGTATACGAGTTCGACGTTCGCCACCTCCGTTCCACCACGAGCAATCGATACGTCGATCGCGAAGCTGGAATTCCCGACGTTTCGGCACTTGACATCAACGTTGAGAATGTCGTCGAAGTAGGCGGGGGATTTGAAAGAAAGAACTGCACTGACAACCGAGGGATCCGTCCCTTCAGCGACCAGCTTCGGGTAGGGCCAACCAATGCTGCGGAAGAACTCCGTCATTGCTACGTCGGCGACCTCAAGATAGCGACTGTTAAAGAGAAACCCCTGAGAGTCCACCTCGTGGTTCCTCACACGATGCTGGTACAGCGGCATCAGGCTCCCATTTCTGCCTGGAGCTTGGCGTACAGATCCAGCCTACGAAGTGCCAGGCCGGGTGCTTCGGGTTTCGCCCGTGAGTCAACCAACAGGTCATGGTCCAAGTCGGCGACCAGCAATTCTTCGTCGGCTGATGCTGTGGTGGCCAGGATCCCGTCGTTGACTCCCACTGTCTTGTCCACGGGCCCGGCGATAAGGGCCCTGCCCACAGCGAACATCGGGGAATCGGTCGGAATGCCGCTTGTACCGAACAGCGGAGACATCACGACGTACAGTTGGTTCTCAATAGCACGCGCCTGACATCCGGTACGTACACGGTGGACGCCCCGCCGGTTCCAAGTGAGGGAAGGGCAAAGGATCATGTCGACGCCTTTGTGGACAAGATAGCGTGAGAGCTCAGGGAACTGGATGTCCGCGCAGATCAGGAGGCCAACAGTAAACGGCCCAACCTTTGTCACTAGGAGTTCATCGCCGCCGCGGGCGCCGAGAGCATGCTCCTGAGGTGTGAGGTGGATTTTGTCCTGGGATTCGATGCGACCGTCCGGGTGCGCGATGTACGCGGTATTGCGCAGCGAGCCGTCTTCGGCGACCCGGTTGTGGCTTCCACCAGCAACCACGATGTTGTAATCCCGGGCCATCCTGCGCATGCCCTCAACGATGTCATCCGTGAACTCCGGTAGGAACTTCCAATAGTCCGATGTGATTGTGGCGGTTGTGACTTCATGATCGGTGACAGCTGCGAGAAGCCCCGTACTTGCGAGCTCGGGGAAAAGCACGAGTTCGGCCTGTTGCTCCGCAGCGCGTTTTACTAGCCCCTCCATATGATCCAGATATTGCTGGAGGGTCCTCTCCGGCCGAAGCTCGAATTGAACGGTGGCTACCTTTAGTGACGCCTTGGTCATAGGAATCTCCTGTCTGAGAAGTCGGCCGTCTCTGATCGGCGATTTTTCCATTTATGTTCTTCCCGCGGTCGCGGACGAGTTGGTCGGCAGGTCGTAGACGCAACTTTCAGGTGGTGCATGGCGTTTTTGTGGCTATCCATGTGCCGGGCCGACTCATGCAATAGACGCTAATGGAGCGTCGAAGGGCTGAACACTAGAAGGATTCCGAAAGGGTGGTCAATGATTTGGTTCTTAGGCCAAAGGTCAGGACGACTGAGCCAGCCGCTAGGGCTTCTGACAGGGAATCGAGTACTGGAAGGCTACTCTCCCGCGACTCTCAGGGCCGGCCGGTTCATTTTCAAGGCACCAGCGAAGACGCTGGCCTCCCCGGCGATGACCTCCGCCATTACCTGGCCGCAGATGGGCCCGCTTGCGATGCCCCATGCGTGACCGACATTGATATAGGCGCCGTCAGCGCGATCGACGATGGGCAGGTTGTCACTTGTTTCGCTTCCGAGACCGGCCCAAAGACCGGTGACGCCGTATTCAGCCAGGGTTGAGTATCTGTCCAAGGTTGTGGAAACCATCGCGTTTGTAGCGTTAATGCTGATGTGGGGATTGAGGGAGCCTCGTCCGTCAAAACTGTTGCCAATGAATATTGATCCTCCGCGGTTTTGGGCGATCGAGTCGTCATAGTCAACGAACGAGGACCCAGACGTCCCGCCCGGGCCCTTTCCAGCACTGGAGCTGCTTGGGCGAGGAAAAACCGCGGCGTCATAAGTTGGAAGGTCAGTAAGCGCCCCGCATCCGTAAACTCCCCTGGGTCCATGCATTATGGCGTTCAAGTGCGTGTCTACGGGTTGAGTCAGCATCTGACCTACTCTGGCGGTGCCGATCGGAACATCGATCCCCTCGGCCCTGAGGTTGGTTGACCAAGCGCCCGTTGCCCACACCACGCCTGATGCGTGAATTTCGCCCCGGACAGTGCGGACCCCTGTTACGGTTTCGCCATTTCGCAGGGTCGAAAGAACAGAGGTGTTTTCAAAAGTGCGGATGCCGGCCCGCACGCAGGCGCTAGCCAGAGCGTTGACGAACTGCACACCATCTATTTGGGCATCATCGGCGCAAAAGACGGCTCCGAGAGCACCGTCCGGAAGGATGGAGCAGTGTTTCTGAGCTTCCTCCCGACTGATCAGGGTTGCATCCAGGCCAGCTGCCCGACGGTCGGCAGCGTAGTCTTCAAGAACACGGCCCTGTGCTTCACTTTCAAAGAAAAAAAGGCCGCCTTGGTTGCGATAGTCAAACACGTCGCCAAGTTCGCTTAAGTAGTCCTGGTACTTTTCCTTGCCGGCTTTAGCGAGTGACAGTTCGTCCCCTGTGCGCCGCGTCTGCAGCCAAAGGGAGCCCGGGTTTCGTCCGGAAGCACCGTAGGTAGGAAACCGCTGCTCCACGACGACGACGTCGAATCCCCGCTTGCGCAGCTCCCAAGCGGTACAAAGCCCCACAATTCCTGCTCCTATGACGACAATGTCACCTGTCGCAAGTGTGTCAGCGCTCATGGCAAGATACCTTCTTCCTCGGGGCTGTCCTGTGGCCCTCTTCGTTAGTCTTCCAGATAGACGAATCCGATAGCAGGGTGAGAAGTCCTTGACGCTTGATTTTCCAGAGGTCAAGCCCATGCAACATGACCTACACGCCAGGGAAAGCAAGCAGGCCCCATATGCCAGCCGTATGGTGTTCGAGTCTCTACCTGCGACGTTAGGAGCCCACCGGCACTGGTGTAATTGTTTCTTGTCCAACGTTCCTCGAAGAGCATTAGAATTCTTACAGGGGGAGGGCTAAATTTCTGGTCTAGTCTGGGCGAAAGCGGTAGGCGAGGCCAGCCGCCCGTCCCGGTCTCTTCCCGAAAGAGTTCCCTATGATAGATGATCCGACCTCCATTCCACTTGGAGCTGTTCTCGCCGACTTGGGTCCTGCTGCGAAGCTCGTCGCGGGGGCCGCTTCCCAGCAGTCAAGGCAGGTTCGCGGCGCTGTTGTTTTGCTGAAGCCGGAAGACTTACCAGCCGACATGGATGTGGTTGTCATATGCCCAGGTGCCGAAAGCTTTAGTGACCTGGCTGCGGCCACCCACCACGGGCTTGGACGAGTAATTTTCGTTACGGCGTCCGAGTCATCCCTTTCTGAAGGGATCGAAGCCGTCGGGGAGCAGCACGTTGTCATCGCCGTTGATCCAGCCCTGAACGTCGCTGACGTCGTGATGTCATTTTCCCGATCGATGCAGATGCCTGAGGAGTCTGTTTCCCGTAGGTTGGCTTCCTTGCAGAGGGCCCTCAGTCAGGCGATGACGGAAACTGAGCCGATTCCGGCGCTACTATCCCGCTTGGCGCACGTGTGTAATGCCACCGCAGTCCTGATCGACAGATTCGGTAAGACTGTCCATGCCACCGGTCCCACACCTATGTCGCTTCTGTTTGAAGAGATCGGCCGCACCTCGGCCGACTCCCAGAACGTGGACGTGGACGGATGGCGGGGGGTGGCAGCCAGAATTTCGGCTCCTGACGAGGCTGACTCGCATTTCGGTTGGCTCGTCGTCACAGCCCGGCGGGCGAATTTTCCGGATAGCCATTCAACCTCCGCGGCCCACGTGGCGGCAACCCTAGTGGAGGCCAGCCAGCGAATGGCCGTAGCAGCCCGACAGCAAGAACGAGCCATACGCACTGCAGTGCTTGAGGAAGCGCTGGCATTGCGCCGAGAGCCTCACAATCCCGAACTGGCTGCCCGGATCACGGCTTTCGGTCTGTCTTTTGCGGACGACTTGCGGACCATTGTTTTTCGGCCCATTCGTCCTGCAGTTGGATCGCGATCGTTGCCAGCGACTGAGGATCTGTCGGAAATTTTGGGCAAAGCGCTGGAGTCGCAGTCCATCGCGTACCTCATGACCGCCAAGGACAAGACATTAACCATAGCGGCGCAGTGCAGCGTTCAGGCCTTCCGGCGTGTGATCGTGGCGGAAGGCTCGAAACTCCCAGGCGCCCTCATTGGCATTGGCCGGAGTGTGCACGCTTTAGGAGACATTCTGGACTCTTACCAGGATGCGCAGCTGGCGGTTCGGACCCTTCGCCGCAATTCGCGGGGTCCTAAAGTTATGGCCTACGAAGACTTCAACTACGCAACGAGGCTTTTCGCTGACGTGGGTTTCGACAAGATGATCAAATGGGCCCAGGAGTTCCTGAAGCCCCTGGAGGGACGGGAACTGCTTGTTGAGGGTCTTCAGACCTACTTTGAACATGCTCAAAACATCAATGCCGCGGCCGACTTTCTGCAAATCCACCACAACTCTTTGCGCTACCGGATAGCTAAAGCTGAAGAAATCCTGGGCATCAATTTGAGGGAACCTGGTGCCGTTTCTTCCGTCTTCTTGGCACTGACAGCCCTTGAGCTTGGACGGATTCAGCAGCCGCGGCCCAAGTCGTCGGGTGACACTGGACGAAGCCGTAGGCCATCGGACGTCGAAGCAAGCGATGTCCTGCCCTACTCGAGGCCATCCGCCGAACGAGCCGGCGTAGTTCGTGCACCTGGCAGATGAATGGCGTCTACGACCGGGTCAAACGCTAATGATCGTGTCAAGTCTTTTTGGCCCCGGCGTGACGGTCGTAGTTGGCCCCGGCAAGTCGCTTTTCAGTGAGCCAAATCCCCTCGGACGGGGACAATAAATTCATGAAGGTTGAGTTGCTGTGTATCGATGGATGTCCAAACTCAGTGGAAGCTGGCGAACGCGTCAGGGCTGCGTTGTCGGAATTGGACCTCCCTGGCGTCGAGGTGATCCTCACGGTGGTCGAGACGGCTTCGGATTCAAAGGGGATGCCATTTGGTGGTTCACCCACCATCACCCTCGATGGCGTCGATATTTTTCCTGGAGCGGCACCTGTAAGCGATTTGTCGTGTCGTATCTACCAGACGCCGCAGGGGCTCGCAGGTCTGCCAACTGTGGATCAGATCAAACAGGCATTCCAAGACCACGGACTCTCCTGACAAGCTTGAGTGCGCCGCTGTATCGTGCGTCTGCGCGGATTATGTCCGCTGCCGTGATCTGCATCCCCACATGTAAAGAGCTCCCCTTCTACGTTGGAAGGGGAGCTCTTGTGGATCACGCGCTGGTTCAGTGTCCGGCGCCGAGTTTGCCGCCGAGGCGTTCGCGCATGAGGGCGCTGGCGTCGTTGAGGCCGATGATCTTTACGTCTTTGCCGTGGTGGTGGTATTTCTCGGTGATGGCGTCCAGCGCCGCGATGGTCGATGCGTCCCAGAGGTGGGATGCGTGCATGTCGATGACGACGTGCTCGGGGTCCAGGGCGTATTCGAACTGGGTGTAGAGGTCGTTTGAGGAGGCGAAGAACAGTTCGCCGTCCACGACGTAGGTGGCTGTTTCGTGGCCGTCGATGGGCTTGACTGAACGTTCGACGGTGACGAAGTGAGCTACCCGGCGGGCGAACATGACCATGGCGACGAGGACACCGACGCCCACACCGATGGCCAGGTTGTGGGTGGCTACGGTGACGATGACGGTGGCGAGCATGACGATGGTTTCGCTCTTGGGCATCATCTTCAAGGTACGTGGCCGGATGCTGTGCCAGTCGAAAGTGGCCACGGAAACGAAGATCATCACTGCCACAAGAGCGGCCATGGGGATCAGCGACACAACGTCGCCGAGGGCGACGACGAGGATGAGCAGGAAGACGCCGGCGAGGAAAGTGGAGATCCGGGTGCGGGCGCCGGAGGCTTTGACGTTGATCATGGTCTGGCCGATCATCGCGCAGCCGCCCATGCCACCGGTGAACCCGGTGACGATGTTGGCAACGCCCTGGCCCCAGGCCTCGCGGGTCTTGTGGGACCGGGTGTCGGTGACGTCGTCGACCAGTTTGGCCGTCATCAGGGATTCGAGCAGGCCGACGAAGGCCATGGCCAGGGCGAACGGGAAGATGATCTGCAGCGTTTCGAGGCTGAAGGGTACGTTCGGGATGAAGAGTGTCGGCAGGGAATCGGGCAGGTCGCCCTTGTCGCCCACGGTCGGGACCGCGACGGCGGCGAAGACGGTGATGAGGGTTAGAACCACGATTGCTACCAGCGGGGCCGGGACGGCCTTGGTGAGCTTGGGCAGGCCGAAGACAATCACCAGGCCCAGTGCGACGAGGGGGTAGACCAGCCAGGGAACACCGAGGAGTTCGGGGACCTGGGACATGAAGATCAGGATGGCCAGGGCGTTGACGAAGCCCACCATGACCGAGCGGGGAATGAACCGCATGAGCTTCGCGACTCCGGAGAGTCCCAGGATGATCTGGAAGATGCCGGCGAGGATGACGGCGGCGACGAAGTAGTCCACGCCATGGGACTTCACCAGTGGGGCTATGACCAGGGCGATAGCGCCGGTGGCCGCGGAGATCATGGCAGGGCGTCCGCCGACGAATGCGATGGTGACGGCCATGGTGAAGGATGCGAAGAGCCCGATCCGCGGATCGACGCCGGCGATGATCGAGAAAGCGATCGCTTCCGGGATCAGGGCCAGGGCCACGACGAGGCCGGCGAGGACCTCGGTCTTGAGCCGGCGCGGTGACATCAGGGTTCCGCGGACCGATTGAAGCTGTTCGGGGGTGAACGCCGGCGGGTGTTCGGCTTTGGTGACGGCCATTGCTGGCTCCGTTCATGGTCAAGAAGACGCGCGTCTGCGGCTTCGTTTTGCTAATGAATGAGGGGGCGCAGCGCCGCGCCGGGAAGAGGGGGAATTAGTTTTGAAGGTCTCACCCTGCTACTCAACCCTACCCTAACGTGATGGTAGGGTTTAAATTTGAACAGGACGGAGCTCTGATGACGGCTAAGACCAGCAGCACCAACACCATGCACATCGGTGAACTGGCGGAGCGGACAGGTCTGTCCCTGCGGACCATCCGCCACTACGACGATGTGGGGCTTCTCCCGGCGACGGCGCGGACGGACGGCGGGTTCAGGGTGTTCTCCGAAGATGATCTCGAACGCCTCATGGTCATCAAGCAGATGAAGCCCCTGGGTTTCTCACTCGAGGAAATGGCTGAAATCCTTGCCCTCCTTGCGGCCCCGGGCATCGCCACCCCTGAACGATCAGTGACGCTGGCTGGATTCCTGGAGAGGGCCGTCCATCAGCGGGCAAAGATGGCGCGGAACCTGGTCCAGGCGGACGAGTTCATCGAAAGGCTAACCGCCAGTCCTGAGTAGTCGTGCGTGCCGGGCGTGAGAGACTCCTTTTCCCGGCACGCACCAACCGGGGTGGGGGAAAGGCTCGGAAACGGTAACCGGGCTCAGTGAAGCTTCCCGTCCTTCGGCAATATCGAGGTCAACCCGGCCTCCCTTGTTGCGCCTACCGGTCCTGTTGGGCTTTGGTGTGAGCGAGCCGGTAGGAGTCAGTGCCGGTCTCGATGATGGCGCCGTTAAAAGTGAGGCGGTCCACGATGGCCGCGCAGAGGCGTGGGTCGCTGAAGGTCTTGGTCCAGCCGGAGAAGGACTCGTTGGAGGCGATCGCGATCGAGTTTTTCTCCTCTCGTTCGGTGAGGACCTGGAAGAGTAGTTCGGCGCCGCGGCGGTCCAGTTCCATATAGCCGAGTTCATCGATGCAGAGCAGGTCTACGCGCCCGTATCTGGCAATGGTCTTGGCCAGGACTTTTTCGTCGGCGGCTTCCACCAGCTCATTCACCAGTCGTGTGGCCAGCGTGTATTTGACCCGGTAGCCTTTCTCCGCGGCTGCAGTGCCGAGGCCTATGAGCAGGTGTGATTTTCCGGTGCCTGAGTCGCCGATCAGGCAGAGCGGTGATCCCTTGCGGATCCAGTCTCCGGTCGCGAGGGTGTGGATGGTGGCGGGATTGATGTTCGGGTTCGCGTCGAAGTCGAAGTCTCCGAGCCATTTGTCCCGCGGGAAGTTCGCCGCTTTGACCCTGCGGATGGAAGAGCGCCGGTCCCGATCATCACACTCTGCCAGCAACAGCTCGGCCAGGAATCCTTGATAGCTCAGTTGCTCTTTGCCGGCAACGGAAAGGGCCTCATCAAGAACCGCGCGAACAGTCGGCAGACGCAGACGCCGGCACGCCTGGTCCACCGCCGCAACAGCGGCTTGTTCAGTCAGGCCGCGCCGACGGCGCAGAGTGGGAGTGACCGCCGCTGATGCTGCTGTCGGGCTCATGAGATGTTCTCCTTCGAGGACGTTGCGGCGGGCTCAGGGTTTTTGGTGCGCTTGGCGAGTAACTCGTCATAGGCGGTGACTGAGGGCACCGGCCGACTGTCAGGGGGGAGCCCAGCGATAACCGCTGCCGGATCCACGAGGCGGCGTTGAGTGAGGCTGACAACTCGCTGCACTTTCAACTCTCTGTGAGCGCCGCGAGTTCACGGGTCCCTTCGGCGTCCCCGTTGACTTTGCGCGATTCCGCCCAGAAAGCCTCATGAGCGGTTGTGAACGTCCCGCAAGCCCTCGCCTGGGACAGAGCACTCGAGCCCGGGAACGCACCCGGTTTACTCTTCAAGACCTCCAGATAATGATCCAGCTGCATCACGTGGCCGGACCTGGCCGCTACGCGCTGATGCCTGGCCACAACAGTGCGGCCCTCAAACACCACAACCTCAGAGGCCCGAAGGGAAACCCGGACTCTCCGGCCGATGAATCTCACCGGCACGGAGTACTTCACCATCCGCACGGTAATCATCGAGGACCTGTCCACCCGAGGACTCAACACCGGACCCGGATCAAAAGCCTCAGCCGGCAAAGCAGCCAGGAACGGCTTTTCATAGGCGTGATCCTGGCCGATGGTCCGGATCCTGTCATTGATCCGCCGGCCGTCGTCGTTCGCTTCCCATCCACAGATCCGGTCATTGAGCTGATCCAGGGACTCGGCGGCAGGCATGGGCGAAAGATGGTTACGTCGAAACCAGCCCACTTCTCCCTCAACGCCGCCTTTCTCATGGGCCCCGGCGATCCCTGGCTGGCAATAGAACGCATCGAAGCCGAAGTGAGAGCGAAACAGCACCCACCGCTCGTTCTCCTGACGCTGTCGGCCTTTACCGAACACGACCGCGGTGACAGCGCTTGTGAGGTTGTCATACCGGATGTGTCTGGTGGGGATCCCGCCCAACGCTTCGAAAGCTTCGATATGGCCTTGGAGGAATGCTTCCTGGCCCTGCGTGGGGTAAACCCGGTGGATGGCCTTGCCGGAATGGGACAACCGGAAGACGAACATATGGCATTTGGTCTTCACCCCGTCCAGGACTACCCAGACCTCACCGAAATCCACCTCCGCCTCAGCCCCTGGGGCATGTTCCTGCGGAACGAACACCTCCACCCGGCGCCCGGCCTCAACATCAATCTCCGCACGCCGCACCCGCACATAGTCCCGCACCGTTGAATACGACAAGTCCTCTGCCCCGTGTTCCTCAACAAGCCGGGCCAAAATCCTGCGCGCCGTATGGCGTTGCTTCCGCGGCGCCGTCGTGTCCTCGGTCAGCATTGCGTCAATTGCGGACTGATAAGGCGTCAACCGATAGGAGACACCTTGACGGGCTTCCGCTCCGGAGGCTCAGCTGATTGGAGTGCCATCCTCACGGTCCGTCGATGAACGCCATGGCGACGTGCCAGCTCACGGATCGAAAGATCCTCGATCCTGGCGTCCCTGCGAATCCTCGCGAACAGTTCCACCCGTGCACCCATCCGGCCCTCCAGCAGTCTGATCCCAACAGATGGAACAAGACTCAGCCGGGGCCACTTATAGCCGTCACAACCGCACCGGCGAGTCACAGGGTGGGGCCAAAAATAACCGTCCTACCGGGGCCATCCAAACCTGTCACAGTCACGCTCTCCGACCAGGCCGGCTGGGCCGGAAAAGGCGGCTCTTCGTGGTTGATTCCGGGAGGCTGGGCCTGTCTCACGGAGAGTAGGTCCCCAATTTTTTGCGAACTGGGGTGGCAACTAGACCAGCAGCGTCCGCTCGACGCCGCGACCGGCCGCCACGGTGGTCTGCCTTGACGACGATCCGAGCATAAGATCCAGGGTGGTCGAAACCCTGCCGGATACTTCCGAGATACTGCCGAGCCCCTCCACCTCCGTCACGATGCCGCGTTCGCTGTACCGGGACGTAACGGCGGTTGTCTGGTCGAAATACAGTTCCATCCTGCTTCTTATGACTTCCGCGGTGTCGTCGGAGCGGTTTTCACGTTCGGCCCGCAACAGCAATCGCTGGACCAGTTCTTCCGTTTCAGCAGTGAGCTGTAATACGAGGTCAATTACATGGCCCTTAATTGCAAGCACCTCATCGAGATAGTCCACCTGACCCAGGGTGCGCGGATATCCATCCAACAGAAATCCGTTGTGTGCGTCGTTCTGCCCCAAACGCACACGGATCATCTCATTCGTGACCGAATCCGGTACGAATTGCCCTGCATCGAGGTACGATTTAGCAATTTGGCCCAACCGGGTTTGATTTTTGACATTTTCACGAAAGATGTCTCCCGTGGAAATGCTGACGATCCCGAACTTCTTTGCAATGTAGGTGGCCTGCGTACCTTTGCCAGCTCCCGGGGGACCTATGAGAAGAATCCTGATCAAGGAAGCATCCTATCTAGCGGAGCGTGGTCATTCCGAGCAGGCTTGGAAGCGGCGGGCGAGGAAGTCGTCGCTGCCGCGGTGTCGTCTTGCCAGCAGTCAAAGAGTTCGGAAAGAGTGGGAAACCATACACCTTCGAATGAAGTGACGTGGTCGAGGAACTTTTCGAGCATTACTAGGTTGTGCGCTCGTCCAATGGTCTGCGGGTGCAGTGTCCAGGTCATTGCGCCCCCGGCGCATCGCTCGTATGCGAAATTGAAACTGTCAATCCAGCGAGCCAGAACAGTCTCGTTGCTCTGCATAAGCGGGCTGCCCTTAAAGGATTCAAGTTCCGGGAAATCGTCGAGGAACCAAGACACAGGGAACTCAAGTACGCTGCTCTCTGGGCCGAAGGTGTTTCCCGCTTCCTCGCTAACGCCCACGACCATCCGGGGCCGGTAAGGCTCGAAGTCCCTACCCATTAGTGACGAATCCCAATCAAACTCGTATTTGGCAAGGAGATCGAGGGTGTTGTCGGTAACGTCCAGTGCGGGTGAGCGGTATCCGCGGGGACGCATACCCAGGAGCTGTTCGTGCTGGGATATTTGCAGTTCCAGCAGCCGCTCTTCCTCGGCTCGATCGAGCGAGGGCACATATTCGTGGTAGACGCCGTGAGCGCCGATCTCATGGCCGGACTCGACAATTGCATCCACTGAGCTGCGGAATGTTTGCATGGTGTGTGTGGGCACACACCATGTCGTAGTGATTCCATAGCGCCGGAAGACGTCGAGAAGTCGGGGCGCGCCGACGAGGGCACCGAATTCACCGCGGGACATCAAGGACTGGGAGGTTGAGCGAAAAGTGCCTAGCCATACGCTCTGGGCATCAAAATCGGGGCTTAGGGAAACGGCGAGTCGTTTGCCGTCAGGTAGATGGAGAGGCACTACGAGCAACTTTCTATTGCAGGCAAGGGGAACTCAACCTCGCCGAATGTCATGTTAGGTAAAGGCTGCTTAGACTGCGCGACGGGATAGGAGGACAATCCAGTCGCCTTCCTGGCAGATCACACCGTCTTGGTTCAGAATTTGAACACGGGTAGTTACAACTCCCCGGTCAGACTTGCTGGCAGACGGCTTAATGCCAATCACTTCTTCACGAACACTGATGGTGTCGCCAATACGGATTGGGGCGCGGAGGTTCCAGTTGTCTATCCCCAGAAAGGCGATTGCTGAACCGTTCTTCCATCCCAGTGCCATTTCCAGCCCAAAGGCAATTGAAAGTGCGCCGGGACCATGAAAGAGCCTGGTGCCAAATTCTGTTGTTTTGGCGTACTCCTCGTTGGTGTGCAGCGGGTGCATGTCTCCAGACCATGTGGCGAAGGTTACGACATCGAACTCCGTGACGGTTCTTCCTGCGGAGGTCCACTGCTGTCCGAGATCCAGCTCTTCCAGGTAGCGCACGGCTGACTGATTGGTCGTGCCGAGTAGGTGAGTAGTCAATGTTTGATTCACTTCCGTATAGTTTCTGGTGCTCTGGTGCTCTGGTGCTCTGGTGCTCTGGTGGCGGGGTGAGTGCCAGAGCTAATAGCGAATGACTCCGTCTACCGGGGTCGTCAGGGACGGCCGGTAGAGGGAAAGTTCCTCGAGGGAGTGGCTGAGGCGGTCGCCTGAGATCAGTTGGGCTACCAGCTTTCCCGTGATCGGGCCGGCCAAGTTGCCGTAGACGTGCCCGGTGGCCAGAATCAGCCCGGGAAGTTCCTCCACCTCGTCAACGATTGGGAGGGAGTCAGCCGTGGCGGGGACGAGGCCAGCCCAGGCCCGTTCGATACCAAGCGACCTGTAGTTAGGGAAAGTTGTCAGCAATGAATCGATGGCCAGCTTTAGACCGGCGGCAGGCATCTTGTCGTCGAGTTGGTCGGGATAGTCCATCGGGCAGCCTATGAATAGGTTCCCGTCCTCGGTCTTGGCCACACACTCCATGTGTTCGAGGCCCTGTGATTGGTCCTCTGAAGGGGAAGTGAAGTACTCGTCCCTGTAACTGGGGAGGTTCCGGATGTGGGCGTATTGCTTCGCAGCAAGCGGTCCATTCAGGATTTTATCGAGCTTCTCTTCTACAGGAGCCAGAAGGACAGCACCCAGCCTGTGTGGCTTGATGGGTACGGTTACGCCCTCTGATTCGAGCATCGTAGACCAGACACCACCCGCCCAAACGACCTTGTCCGCTGGAACGCTTCCGCCGACTGTTCGTACTCCGACGACTTTCGAGCCATTCCTTAGGAGTCCGAGGACCGGTGTGTT
This sequence comes from Arthrobacter sp. ISL-48, assembly GCF_018613805.1. Lineage (GTDB taxonomy): Bacteria > Actinomycetota > Actinomycetes > Actinomycetales > Micrococcaceae > Arthrobacter. Next base: position 33,587 of record NZ_JAGGPL010000017.1, on the reverse strand, counting down.
CTCATGAATTCGAACGCCAAGCCTTCGGCATTCCTGCGCAAGGGCGCGGACAAACTTCGGCGTACGAATCTGTCCATCTTCCGGGCTGAACGTTGCCCCAATAACATCGGGCGGCAATATCGGGGCGGCTTCGTGAGCGGCTTGGTCGTCCAGGAGTTCGGCTTTGAATCCGTCAGCGATCCGAGCTTCTACAAATTCCTTGTAGACCCGCCGCTGATCATCCGTGTAGAAGAACGTCATGGCGCCGTTGCTTCTATATTCGAAAGATGGCCCGAGGATATCTGCAAAGTCGTCGTACAGGGCCCTACCTGCACGGGTCAGTTCGACGGCGTAGTCTCCGTGACGATTCTGCATGTGAAGGAATCCGAGATTTCGCCCGGAAGCCCCGTGACCAAGTTCCCGCTGCTCGAGAAGCACAACATCGTGCCCTTTTGAAGCAAGAAAATAGGCGGTTGATACGCCCACTATTCCGCCGCCCACAACGACCACACCGGCCTTGTCGAGGTTCATTTCGTCATGTCCTAACTTCGTCTTGATGCAACACGTATGAGGGGTTCCGAATCGTGAATCGCCGGCGTATGAAGCTGGCTCTTATGCCCGGCCCTGGCTCTTTTCCGTTGTCAACAGCGTGGCCACGTCCCGCCTGTTGACTTTGCCGGTTGTCGAATTCACGGGGAGGGAGTCGACGGCGATGAACTCGCTTGGGACCTTGTACGACGACAGGCGGGCCGCGGCGAATTCCTTCAGTTCGGCTTCGTCAAGAGGCGCCAGGCCCCTGGGGACGACGGCGGCTACCACGCGCTGGCCGTACACGTCATCGGGAAGACCAACAACTGCCACTTCGCCAACAGAGGCATGCTGCTGAAGTACACGCTCAACTTCCGCCGGCGAGATGTTTGTTCCGCCGCGGATGATGACGTCTGAGAGACGCCCAACGACGTAGACGAAACCGTCCTCATCCACGCGAACAAGGTCTTTGGTGCGGTACCAGCCGTCATCAGTGATGACTGTCCGCGTTTGTTCTTCGTCACGCCAGTAGCCGAGCATCAACCCCGGTCCAGTCGAGTAGGCTTCCCCAACCTGCCCGACCGGAACTTCCGCCCCGTCGGCGTCGAGAACTTTTAGCTTCGACCGCGGCACAAGCTTGCCTGCCGACCCGGGTTGGGGAGTTGGGTTCGCGACGGGGTCGTAAGTCACCAGGGGCAGGCATTCGGAGGCGCAATAGGCATCCAGGACTGGTAGTCCAGTCTGGGCCTCCCAGCGGCTGAAAGCCACTTCGTTCCTGGGCTCTCCGCCTGAGATGCAAAGTCGAAGTGATGGGAAAGCCGGCCGATCACCGCCTCGGAGTTCAGCGTATTGCGCCAGCTTTCCGAAAGTCGCTGTCACACCGGCGAGGAATGTAGCGGAATGCTCCTCAATGGCGGGAGCTATCATGTCTGGACGAGCCCGCCGGACTATCACAACTGTCCCGCCGCGTAGTAGGACGGCCAGGGATGTGCTTGCAAGCCCATAGAGCCAGGCCATCGGCAGACAGATTATTGCCTTGTCTTCGGGCGAAAGGTGCCATACTTCGCCGTAGGTGTTTGCGCAGTTGTATATGGCTGCCGCTGAGAGCATGATCGCTTTCGGACGGCTCGTGGTGCCTGACGAGAAGCAGATCATGAACAGGGGTTCGCGAAGACCCTCAGGGTTGGGTAGGGCGTCGTGCCGAACCTCAGTAACGTGGAAGTCAACGATATCGACAATTGGGGCATTTCGTGCCGCAGTGGTGATATGCGCACGATCAACGCCTTCGGAGATGATTATGAGCGCAGGGTCACTCGTGGCAATGGAATATTCCAGGTCCTCTGGACCACTGGAAGGATAGACAGTAACCAGTACGCCGCCGCTGCGCCATACAGCGAGGGCTGTGGAAAGATAATCGGCTGAGCTTTCTGCAACGAGGGCAACCCGATAACCCGGCTTGAGGCCGGCCGCAAGCAGTACGGCTGAGCGGCGCTCGATCGATGCCTGGAGATCCTTATAACTGGTGAAGGTGTCGCCGTCGACAATCGCTGTTTTCTCAGGGTATTGATCGGCGATGTATTCCAGCGCGGAGACACAGTCCGTTAGCTCAGGCGACGATTTATTCATATCCGCTCTACTCTCATTTAATGGTTGGAAGATTCCAACTGGCCCGTTGAGCCGGTTTGGCCGGACTCAACGGGCCTCTTGGATTTGACGATTGAGATGCTTGCTAGTTTCCAGTCGCAAGTCGACGGAGAATTTTTTCTGCATCTGATGCCATATTCTCGACGATCTCACCAGCAGGCAGAATTTCGTGAACAAGCTGCATGGTCTGGCCCACCGGCATCATCCCGAAGTCCATGTCTCCGTCCAGATATCCTGTTTCGACGCGCGTGCCGGCGACGGCGTATTGTCCGGGGAAGCCTGCGGGTTTTTTATCCGAAGACTCCCATTCCGAGGTCCATTTGTTCTCGAATGCACGCATACGCTTACCGCTGTATGAGTAGGTGATGGTGCTGTCCTTGAAGGATCCTCCCACCACTCGGTTCTTGAAATTGTCGTGCCCGTAAGCTTCGGGGCTGGCAATGAAGCGCGTTCCCACCCAGACTCCTGCTGCACCTAAAGCGAGTGAGGCGGCCAGCCCGCGGCCATCGGCGATGCCGCCAGCGGCCAGGACTGGCTGATCCACCACATCAATAACGGCAGGGACGAGGGTCATAGTAGATGCGTATCCTGTGTGCCCGCCGGCCTCACTGCCCTGAGCGACAATAAAGTCAACACCCGCTGCACTAGCTTCCTGTGCCTTGCCCACTGAGCCGACAAGCGAGAACACCGTGATTCCGCGATCCTTACACTCTTTGATGAACCAATCCGGTGTAGCGAACGTCAAAACAACCGCGGAAGGTGCCGCGTCCAGAACGATCTGCACCTGGTCTGCTACGGCCCCCGGCGTCAAAAGCGCTTCTACACCTGCCATCTTTTCTTGGTCGGCTCCGGAAAGTGATTTCCACAGTTCGCGCACTGGCGCCCATTGTGTTTCATCTTCGGTGGTGAGTGAGTCCGGCAGCAGGAGATTAATTGCGTAGGGCTTGTCGGTTCCAGCTTCGATCTTCTTGATTTCGGCCCGAAGGTCATCCGGCATGAAGCTGACGCCGCCCAGGCATCCCAAGCCGCCCGCGTTACTGACCGCGGTGACGAGTCCGGCCTGAGCGACACGCGCCATGCCAGCTGAGCAGACGGGGTATTTGAGGCCGAGGGCCTCCGTCAATGCTGTCTTGATCACAAAGACACCTTTCACTTTCGGAGTCCAAGTTCATCTTGGCTTCCGGTTAGTCATGTTGGCCCCAACAGGGGCCCTGGTGGGGTAATTGTTGCTAGCAGGCCATGTCGCCGGCAGAACTACGTCGCGTTCCAGCCTCCATCGACCTGGATAGTTTGACCGTTTACATAACCGGCAGCGTCGGACGCGAGGAACAGTACTACGCTCGCCACCTCTGAGGGTTCACCCGATCGTTTTGCTGGAATGAGGAAGTCCATGATTTCGGGAGACACTCCGATGCCCCGCTGCTGCGTTGAGACGAGATCACCTAGAATTTCCTCGGAAGTGGCACGAAGGTTTGTCTTGATGACTCCTGGGGCGACAACGTTGGCCGTTACCCCGTGAGGGGCAACGTCGATGGCGAGACGTCGATTAAGACCCTCTATGCCAGCCTTGGATGCGACGTAGGAGATACCGTCTGCTGCACCCCTTTGGCCGGCGACGGAGCCGATTGTAATAATTCGGCCGGAGTTCTGCTTCGTCATAACCTGTGCTGCCGCGCGGCAGCCGAAGAAGGTTCCGGTCAGGTTGACTCCAATAATCTTGGCCCACAACTCGGGCGTCGTCTCGAGCACGTCCGCATACCCGTCGAAGACTCCCGCGCTATTGACCATAACGTCGAGCTTGCCCGTCTTGTCCACAACCTCGTCCACCAAGGCAGACACAGAGTGGTAGTCGCTAACATCTACGACCCTCGTGTGGAGTGAGTCCGGAGAGCCGAGTTCTTGCCGAGTCTCCGCTAGACGTTCCTCTGAAACGTCACTCGCATAGACTTCGTAGCCTGCTTCGACGAATGCCTGGGCAATAGCCCGGCCGATGCCAGATCCGGATCCGGTGATAATTACACTTTTGCTTCCCATGCCTTACAAATTACGGTTGGGATCGTCCGAATAGAACTGTCATCTTCACGGCTTTTTGCCATCGATGTCGTGGAAGCTACAGGAGTTGAGCTGCAGGTTCGGCAATCTGAGCCTTCCACTTTTGGACTCGCGGAAGGTGGAAGAGCACGGGCCACTCCACCCCTCGTTTGTACTTTGACTAGGGTTGCGTACACGCCATTGAAATAATTTTGGAGCCGGTAGCCGCCTCCTCGTTCTAAGGTCGCAGGGACGACTCTTCCATTCTGAGAAGGCACGCAACACGAGGAACTGACGTCATTTCAAGCCAAGGCCGCGCCAGATCGCGCTACTTGACTGATCTTTCGATCCCGAAAACTACTCGGTTCAGTCGGCAGATACCGGCAAATCAACGCGCTCAGATAACAGACCCTGCGGCGTAGCGGTTGTGCCGGCCCTAAACCCCGGGTCCTCCGGCTGACCGTACGCTGGAGGACCCCGGCACCAATCGGGGGCACGGGCTTTCGTTGCTTGATCGATCCGTGAGAGCGGTTGCGCAGATGCCTCAGTATTTTCTACGCCGAGACGCCACGGCTTCAGAAAATCTCCAATGCCGGGATGATGCGGTGGATTCTAAAGTTCAATGACATGGCCGACATACTTTGGAGCTTGGCTCGTCTCTTGCCTTGCCCCGCAGGCCCTTTTGAGACACTTGACGGTTCGGGAGAAACATTGCAAACGGATACTGCAGACCAGCCTGGGGCTTATTGGTCATCCTCTGTCAGCCAGGTCACTGACACCAATGTCTATGTTCGCGGCTATGACCTTGAAGACCTAATCGGACAAATCCCTTTCACCGCAGCCATCTTTCTGCTGATTCGCGGTCGGGTTCCGACCCCGCATGAGATACGGGCGCTGGACGCGGTCCTCAGCGGGATCCTGGATTATGGTCTTGAAAAGCCGGGGACAGTGGCTGCGCGGTTTGCCGTCTCCGCCAATCCAAGTATGGCTATCGGCATGTCAGCTGCCTGTCTTTCTGTGGGGAAGCACACGCTGGCGACTGAGGACAGCGGCCGTTTCATCCTCGCTACGCATGCCGAGTTTCTGGGATCCGGCCTCTCACTCGAAGGTTTCGCCGAGGAAAAGGTAAACCGCATGCGTGAAGCAAAGGAACGCATCCCAGGTTTGGGACATCCTGTTTTCAAGGTTGTTGATCCCCGCGCTGAACGGCTCCGGTCGATTGCTCTGCAGGAAGGTTTGTGGGATCAGGCGGCTGAAGTGTACGAGGCAGTGCACAGGGCCTTCACGAAACTCCCAGGTAAGTCGGACATCCCGATAAATGACGTTGGTGTGATGGCCGCGATACTGCTGGGGCTTGGCTTCACACCCGAAGAAGGAACAGGCGTTGCCCTGCTTTCGACCCTCCCTGGTGTTATCGCACACGTATCCGAAGAACTCTCCGCCGGGAAGCCAATCCGGATTGTCCCGAGAGATTCAGCATCATATGAGGGGATCACTGGCCGGAATTTTGAAGCGGACCGACTCGAAGCTGGCTGGGAGCCTTCAAAATCCTAGGCGGTAACCGAACAGGAGCAAAGATGGATGCAGGAGCGGAGAATCGTCTGATCCCTTCAACAACTCGATTCTTTGAGGATCTCCAAACCGGAGATTCGTGGTCGTCTCAGGGGCGAACGATTACAGAGACGGACCTGGTCACCTTCGCGACGTGGTCGGGGGATATGCACCCCCTGCACACCAACCAGGAGTATGCCCGTGGTACTCAGTTTGGAGAACGGGTTTTCCATGGTCCGGGGACTCTTGCGATCGCTTTTGGCTTGGAAATGCGAATGGGCTGGAAGGAACGTTCGGCCATAGCATTTCTGGGCATTCATGACTGGAACCTCATTGCCCCTGTACGCATCGGCGACACCATTGCCGTACGGGAAGAAGTAGTAGAGCTCCGACCTTCTGCGACTAAGCCGGACCGGGGCATTGTGAAAACCAGACTTCAGATACTCAATCAGCGAGGTGAAGTCTGCCAAGAGGGATTCTGGGTTGTGCTGCTGTATCGATCGGCGGCGTACACGCCATGAAGACGGAGGAATCGATGAGCGGTACCGCGGCTGAGGAGGTGAACTCAACAGAACCACCGGCTTCGCGGCTTGCGGTAAGCGTGGTTCTGATGCGGGATTCCCTGCACGGAATTGAAGTGTTTGTCCAATGCAGGGCCCTAACCATGGATTTCGCTGCTGGTGTGGTCGCATTTCCAGGAGGCAGGCTCGACGCTGTTGACTCCTTGCCTTCGGCGCTCAGCCGAAAGCTATTGGACTCTCAGGCATTCGCCTGGAGCCGGACCAGCGTTGGCGCCGATGTAACGAAGGCGCGTCACACTACCGCTTGTCTCTTATCCGCCGCCGTGCGTGAAGTGGCAGAAGAATGCGAAGTTGTCCTGCAACCCGAAGCTCTTGTCCCATGGGCAAACTGGATCACACCTGAAGGCTTTCCCAAACGTTTCGATACTTTCTTCTTTGTCACTGCCATTGGGCCTGAACTTGAGCCCAAGCATGTCACGACGGAGGCAACGTCGTCGCGATGGATGCCGGTCCGAAAGCTCCAGCTGGACGAAGCCGCCGGAAGACTTAAGCTCCTACCCCCAACGCTGGCCATTCTCGACGAATTTGCGGAATTGGATACCACCGAGCAAGTGCTTTCGGTGAAACGGCCAATTGAGCCGGTGTGCCTCCGCCTTGATGAAATAGAGGAGTTCCATCGCCAGCGACAACGGATCGCGGGGGATACCGGGAAGCTTCCTTGATAGAGCTTCGCTCGCCCTTACACGCTGCTAATCCGGGGATGCGCTCATGCCGCATGGGCCAACCCACTACCAAGACTTTCACCAGAGTTTGTGTGAGGGGATTGGTGCAATTCCAGTAGCGTCGCTGGAGCAGTCGTCATAGCGTGGCGCATGGGCCGCAGAGCGGATGAAACTGTCATATGTGCAAAGGAGTAGGCATGGTCGACGTTGGTGATCCGCACGCCCTGATGACCGGATACTCGCCAGACCACGCCAAGGTTGCTGCGGGCAGACGTGCTCTTTCAGGGAGATGGTCCTCTCCAACTGGACAGGTTTGTCACCTTTAAAATTTCTTTCAATACTGCATATCTCGACGTGCGTGCCTGTCTTTGTCGGGACCGAAACTGGAGCCTGATAACGCTATGACCCAAGATGTCCTCTCCACCCCGGTACGTGCACCGGTCCTTGCCCGGCTGGAAGCGGCGGGCGTGCTTGCCGAAGTTACGGGCCACCGCATTGCCACATATTCCTATGACGCGTCCAATTACAGAGTTCCGCCTGTTGCCGTGGTCTTCCCACGAAGCGGCCAGGACGTTGTCGCTGCAGTGGCCGCATGTCGGGAAACCGGCACGCCGCTGGTGAGCCGGGGCGGCGGGACATCCATGGCCGGCAACGCCATCGGCCCCGGCATTGTTCTGGACTTCTCCCGTTACATGAACCGCATCATTAGCGTCGATGAGGCAACTAAAAACGCCGACGTCGACCCCGGCGTCATCCTCTCCCACCTCACCCTTGAGACCGAGGGGGTCACCGGCGGAAGACTCACGTTCGCACCTGATCCTTCGTCAAAGAACCGCGCAACCATCGGCGGCTCTCTCGGGAACGACGCGTGCGGCAACCACTCCGTACGCTATGGTCGCACCTCCGATCACGTGCTGGAGATCGACGTCGTCACCTCCGACGGTGCACAGTTGACCGCTACAGCGACCGGCCTGCGGGCAACTGACCCAGCCGACGCGTTCTCGGTCTCACGCGCCTTCGAGCTGGGTGAAGACCTCAAGCAACTCGCCAAGGACAACCTGGCAGGTTTCCGGTTAGAACTTGGACGAATCCAGCGCCAGGTCTCGGGTTACCACCTGGCGAACCTCCTGCCCGAAAATGGTTTCAACGTGGCCCGAGCCCTCGTGGGCACCGAGGGCACTTGCGCGATCGTCGTCCGAGCCCGCATGAAACTCGTCCCCAAAGCACCCAGCGCGCTCCTCGTGTGCCTCGGGTACTCCGACGTCGTTGACGCAGCCAGGGATATCGAAACCATCTTGGAATTTTCCCCCGCCGCCGTCGAGGGCATCGACGAGGCCATCGTGGACACGATGAAGCTGCGCCGCGGACCCGATTCAGTCCTTGGCCTGCCCGAAGGCAAGGCCTTCCTCTATGTGGACTTGGACGGGGACAACCCTGAGCAGGTAGCGGGGGAAGCGGAACGGCTCCTCGAACGGCTGGCGGCAAACGGACGGATGGTGGACGGGCGCGCGGTTCCAGACCTCGTGCAGCGCGCCACCCTCTGGCGGGTCCGGGAAGACGGGGCGGGACTTTCCTCCCGGCCGGCAAGCGGCGGGGAATCACAGGCAGGCTGGGAAGACTCAGCTGTTGCGCCGCAGAACCTGGCGGCATACCTGTCCGATTTCCGTGACCTTTTAACTGAGTTCGGGTTGACCGGAATTATGTACGGGCACTTTGGTGCAGGCTGCATGCACATCCGCATCACTTATGACCTGCGTAGCGAGGAGGGCCGCGCCGTCTTCCGCAAGTTCACCCAGACCGCAGCTGAACTCGTAGTGCGGCACGGTGGCTCACTGTCTGGTGAGCATGGCGACGGACGCGCCCGGTCAGAGTTTCTGCCGGTCATGTATTCCCCAAAAATGATTAGAGCGTTTGAGACCTATCGTGGACTTTGGGACCCTGCCGGCATCCTGAACCCAGGATCCATGACAGATGCGGACCCCATTGATGCCAACTTGGCGCACGAAGGTATTCCCCAGCGCGAGTGGCGAACCCACTTTGAACTCCGTCCGGTCGAAGCCGCGGCTGCCGGGGCTGACCCGTGGGTCCACGCTGTCCAGTCCTGCATTGGCGTGGGCAGGTGCCGGTCCGAAGCCGGAGGCGTCATGTGCCCGAGCTACCGGGCCACAGGGGACGAAAAGGATTCAACGCGCGGCCGTTCCCGTGCTCTGCAGGACATGGTCCGCGGTGCCAAAAGCATCGACGAAGGCTGGAAATCCGAGGACGTCCGGGAAACTCTGGACCTCTGCCTCGCCTGCAAAGCCTGCTCCAACGATTGCCCCGCCGGGGTGGACATGGCCACGTACAAGTCGGAGTTCTTTTCCCACTACTACGAGGGCAAGCTCCGCCCCATGTCGCACTTCTCGCTCGGCTGGTTGCCGCGCTGGCTGAAACTGACCACTTTGATCAGCCCGCTGGTGAACCTGGTCCTGGCCAGCCCGCTGGGCAAGGTTGTGGCTGCAGCAGGCGGGCTGACGACGCACCGGGAAATGCCGAAGTTTGCCTCCCGCGCGATGCTCCGCAAAGAGCTGGCGCCCTACGCCAATCCATCGTCCCCGGCAGATGCTGTCCTGTTCGTCGACTCGTTCACCAAGGGCTTCAGGCCCGAAGTGGCCGGCGCTGCCGCCCGGGTCATGGAAAGCACCGGACGGACCGTCGGCTGCGAATCCGACGCCTGCTGCGGCCTGACCTGGATCTCCACCGGCCAGCTGGACACCGCCAAGAAACTCATGGGCAAAGCGGTAGCGAAGCTCGACGACGGGACCGATACCCCCATCGTGGTGATTGAACCGAGCTGCGCCGCGGCGTTGAAAAAAGACGCACCCGAGCTGCTCGGCAGCGAAGCGGCCGAACGCGTCTCCCACAGGATCCGCAGCTTCGCCGAGGCTGTGAAGGAATGGGTCGACGGCGGCTGGACACCACATGCCGTACCGACGGACGTCACCGTGCAAACCCACTGCCACGAATACTCCACCTTCGGAGCTACAGTCCAACGCAAGGCATTGGCTGCCCTCGGCGTCGCCAACGTCAACGAGGCGACCGGCTGCTGCGGCGTCGCTGGAAACTTCGGCTTTGAAGCCAACCACTACGACACTTCCATGAAGGTTGCCGAACAAGCCCTCGCTCCGGCCCTGGCCAAAACAGCCTCCGACGTCCCCGTCCTTGCTGACGGCTTCAGCTGCGCCATGCAGGTCAAACAGCTGGACCCGGACCGAAAGAGCCTGCACTTAGCCGAGCTACTCGACCAACGCCCCCCAAGTGGTGAAATGCAATGAATAAATACGATCAAGCTGCAAGCTTTCCCGCCGCAGTCGAACCCGACAACCCATACTTGCCACTCTTTTTCGACCCTTTGGTGGAGCTGACAACACACCGCCCGTCCTGGAGTCCGCAATCTGAACTTGCCGACCCTAAGAAGTCAGCTTCGCGACGCGGACGACCTTGGAACCGGTCCCGCGACAGGTCAACTGACAGGAGCGCCAAGATCGGCTTGGTCGTCAATGACCTGCACGCCCTTGGTGCCAGGCCAACCAGCAGCACGGCCCTTTCACTTCGGCACTCGTGCTACTCTCGGAACGTGCGTGCAGAGCTCCTTCTCCTTAGCTGCCGCGGCGAGGCCTCAGGCGCAATCTAGCGCAAGGCCCATCCTCGTCGCGGAGTTTGTGTTGCCCGGCCACCCTTTCAGATAAGAACGTTAGAAAAGGCCCCACATCATGCGAAACGCACAAAAGCCCTCAGGAATGCCCGCCCACCGCTACATGCCGTTCCAGGACCAGATTAAGGTGGAACTGCCAGACCGGACCTGGCCGGACAAAATCATCGCCAAGGCACCGCGCTGGTGCGCGGTGGACCTGCGCGACGGCAATCAGTCGCTGATCGATCCCATGAGCCCGGCCCGCAAGATGAAGATGTTCGACCTGCTGGTCCACATGGGCTACAAGGAGATCGAGCTCGGCTTCCCGTCAGCCTCCCAAACAGACTTCGACTTTGTCCGCCAGCTCATCGAGGGCAATCACATCCCGGACGACGTCACCATCCAGGTCCTCACCCAGGCACGCGAACACCTGATTGAGCGAACCTACGAATCCCTGGTGGGCGCCAAGCAGGCCATCGTCCACCTCTACAACGCCACCTCCGTGCTGCAGCGCCGCGTGGTGTTCAACCAGGACGAGGATGGGATTCTGGACATCGCACTGCAGGGCGCGCGGCTGTGCAAGAAGTACGAGGAAACGCTCGTGGACACGCACGTCATCTATGAGTACTCGCCGGAATCCTTTACAGGTACGGAACTGGAATACGCCGCGCGCGTCTGCAATGCCGTGGCCGATGTTTTTGAAGCCTCCGCTGACCGGCAGGTCATCATTAATCTGCCCGCCACCGTGGAGATGGCCACCCCCAACGTGTATGCCGATTCGATCGAGTGGATGAGCCGGCATCTGCACCCTCGGGAGGGCATCATCCTGTCCATGCACCCACACAATGACCGCGGAACGGGTGTTGCCGCGGCGGAACTGGGGTACATGGCTGGCGCCGAACGGATCGAAGGCTGCCTTTTCGGAAACGGCGAGCGTACCGGCAACGTTGACCTGGTCACCCTGGGCCTGAACCTTTTCGTCCAGGGCATCGATCCCATGATCGACTTCTCCAATATTGACGAGGTCCGCCGTACGGTGGAGTACTGCAACCAACTGCCAGTCCCGGAGCGTTCCCCCTACGGTGGCGACCTGGTCTTCACAGCGTTCTCCGGATCACACCAGGACGCCATCAAGAAGGGCTTCGAAGCACTCGAACGGGACGCCGCCGCTGCGGGTAAGGACGTTTCCGACTTCACCTGGCAGGTGCCGTACCTGCCCATCGACCCCAAGGACCTGGGCCGCAGTTATGAAGCGGTCATCCGGGTCAACTCCCAGTCTGGCAAGGGCGGAGTGGCCTACCTGCTCAAGACCGAGCACAGCCTGGATCTGCCGCGGCGTGCCCAGATCGAGTTCTCCGGCGTGATCCAGCGCCGCACGGACACAGTGGGCGGCGAGGTCAGCGGCGCGCAGCTGTGGCAGATCTTCCAGGACGAATACCTGCCCTCCGGCGGGGGTGACGGGCAGTGGGGCCGGTACTCGCTGGGCGCGGTCAAAACAGAAACAGATGACGACGGCGGCATGACGCTTCGTGCCTCACTCACCGTGGACGGCGTGCAGGTTCAGCGCACCGGCGCCGGCAACGGCCCAATCGCGGCCCTGCTGAGCATCCTCAGGGAGGATGGTGTCGACCTCAGGGTGCTTGACTACACTGAGCACGCCCTCTCAGAGGGTGGTAACGCGATGGCTTCTGCGTACGTCGAATGCGCAGTGGGGGAGCGCGTGCTGTGGGGCGTCGGAATCGACGCCAACACAAGCACGGCCGCGCTCAAAGCTGTCATTTCCGCCGTGAATCGAGCCATCCGCGACGCCCAGGGGTAATGCGGGTCCTCCGTTGACGGACGCGCTATTCCGGACACGGTCGGCCTCCCCGCCAGCCGTGTCCGGAATCGTCAGCGCGGTTGGCCTGGCAAGCCGGCATTACGATCGTTTCCCTTCTGAGGAGGAAGTCGAATCGAACTCGTTCAGAGAAGGGTCTATTTAGGCCTTTTCACATAAAGAACAACTAAGTTGATCAAGCTGGTTGTATATTCGAGGAATGATCGACCAGAAGAAAATGACACACGCCTTTTTCGAGGCACTGCACCCTCTGCTGGCGCGCTTGAACGTGGAACGGACTCTCTCGCCTGGAAAACTGGGGGTTCTCCGATATTTGTCTGAGCATGGACGGGCGACCACTTCGGAACTTGCGCTCGCTGGACGGGTTAGCCCTCAGGGCATTTCGCTCGCTGCGCGTGAGCTGGAACGGCTGCTGTTGGTAACGCGCGTGCCCGATGACGTGGATCGTCGCCGGGTCTGGATCGAACTTACGCCGGAGGGCAGCCAAAAACTTGCTCAGGAGGTGTCTGTCGGGTACGGCTGGCTGGACCGGACAGTCAGGGAGCGCTTGACTCCGGAAGACCGCAAGGCGCTCGAAGCAGTCATTCCCGTTCTCAGGAAACTGGCGTCCGAGGCGACAATCGACTGAACTCTGGGTGTGACTTTCGTCCAAGGTTTGGCGGTCGGTCCCGGAGCCGGGGCCGCACCGTCACGGGGCACCCTGGATCCCGAACGTCCTACGCGGCTTCATCGCTATGGCCTCGAGATTGACACGAGAGAGTCCTCTTTGGGCGTCGGGCCTGGGGCCAAGCGACATCATCTTGCCAAAGGTTGCAGGATAACGTAATAGTTGACTGACAAGTATTATGTGTTCAGGAGGCGCAAGGTCTGAACGCGAGATGGTCCGGTAACCCTCCCAGAAAGGCCCCACCGCAAGTGGACCTGTGGGGGCCCGGATCAGGCAATCGATTCTGGTGAAGCCATTCCAACTCGCTCACCGAGTTGCTGATGCCCTCGCAGGGCCTTTTTGTAGAGGGCCCGATCTAACAGTGTCGGACCGCCGCTACCGCTACTGATTCCCTCGACTAAGGAATGACCCATGACAGACCCGTTTCGCACAGAAACTCAATCCGGTGATCCTGAGGCACGCGCTGTAAGCGGCCTCGCTTCCTATGCACAACTGACAGAAGTCCAACTGCCTCGGGCAGGCACCTTCGCGCTGATCACTCTTACCGGGGGAGAGGGCAAGCCCGCCACCTTTAGCACTGAGTCGCTGCAGGCACTCCAGGAGATCCTTGTAGAAGTCGCGAAGCGAGTCGAGTCCGGGCGCGTGGCCGGCGTTGGCATTACCGGTGTGAAACGCTTTTTCGTGGCCGGCGCAGACTTGAAGGCCCTGATAGACGTGAAGGACATGGGGGCGGCCCGAGATATTGCGCGCCTGGGTCATCAGGTGTTTGGCGCACTCGCAGCTATGGACGTTCCAACCTTCGCCTTCATCAATGGTGCGGCCATAGGCGGCGGGCTCGAAGTCGCGTTGGCAGCCCGCTACCGAACAGTCTCAACGGATGCGAAAGGGATCTCCCTGCCCGAGGCCTACCTCGGCCTGGTGCCCGGCTGGGGCGGAGTGTACAGACTTCCTCGGCTCATCGGGCCCGCTAATGCGGTGAAGGTAATGATCGAGAGCCCGCTGGCTAACAACAAGGTTCTTGACGGCAGGTCAGCATATGAGCTTGGAATTGCAGACACTGTTTTCGACAGTCCCGATTTCCACAGTCCCGATTTCCTGAGTCAGTCCCTGGCCTGGGCGGATCGGATTATCACCGATGAGGCACACCGGCAAGAACTTGACCAAAGACGGGCATCGATTGCCGGCTCGTCTCCGGAAGAGTGGGACGCGGCCGTGGCCGCGGGCCGGGCCATCGTTGAGTCCAAGACGTCCAATGCCGCACCTGCCCCTGCTCGTCTGCTGGATCTGCTCGAACTGGGCAGGAGCCTGGACCAGGCGCAATCCGCAGAGTTGGAAGTCGACGCACTCGGTGAACTGATCTTGACGCCGCAGTTCAAGGATTCCGTGTACGCGTTTCTTGAACTTCTACAGCGTAGGGCCAAGAACCCGTCAGGCGCACCCGATCCCGCGCTGGCCCGCCCGATCAACACGGTCGGAGTTGTCGGCGCAGGCCTGATGGCCAGCCAGCTGGCCCTGCTGTTTGCCCGACAGCTGCAGGTGCCCGTTGTGATGACGGACATCGACCAAAGCCGCGTGGATAGAGGCGTAGGTCACGCCCACGCCCAGGTGGACAAGCTGTTCACACGGAGACGCATCTCCCTGGACGAGGCCGATCGCCTCAAAACCCTTATTAGCGGCTCTGTGTCCACGACCGCCTTTGCCGACGCTGACTTCGTGATTGAGGCGGTTTTTGAAGAACTTTCAATCAAGAAGCAGGTCCTGGCAGAAGTTGAGTCCGTCGTTTCCGAGAAGTGCATTCTTGCCACCAACACGTCCTCGCTGCTGGTGACCGAGATGGCCGCAGATCTCCTGCACCCGGAACGCGTTATCGGATTTCACTTTTTCAACCCGGTGGCCGCTATGCCCTTGTTGGAGATCGTACGGACCTCCAAGACCAGCGAGGAAGTCCTGGCCACCGCGTTTGTTCTCGGCAGCGCGCTAAAGAAGACTACGGTCCTCGTCCTTGATGCGCCGGCCTTCGTTGTCAACCGCGTGCTGCTGCGTTCGATGGCGGAGGTCCTAAAGGCCTTTGATGAGGGGACCCCTGCTGAGATCGCGGACGAGGCACTCAAGCCCATGGGCCTGCCAATGACCCCGTTCACGCTGTTGGCCATGATCGGTCTTCCAGTCGCACAGCATGTCATCGAATCTCTCCATAACGCCTTCGGTGACCGGTTCCCCATCTCTACCAATCTACAAAGACTTATCGACCACGGCATGACCTCGCTCTGGACCGCTGGACACGACGGCAACCCGCATATCCCACAGTCCACTATGGACCTCCTGGAATTCGCTCACTGCCCGGCCACCTCGGAACAACTACTCGACCGGGTCCAGGACGCCTTGGCACAAGAGATCGGGCTGCTGCTTGACGAGGGAGTGGTCGCTTCCGCGGAGGACGTGGACCTGTGCATGATGGCCGGCGCCGGCTGGCCGCTGCACTTGGGCGGCATCACCCCGTACCTGGACCGAACGGGTGCCTCAGAGCGAGTCAACGGCAAGCCCTTTCACCTGGATAAGCGATAGGTCCTAACGTGGGGCGAGTCTTGGCCTTAGGGCCTGTGAATCGCCGTCGGGCTCATTATTACCTTGAGTTGATCCGCGTGGCCTGCAGACAATGGGTCGTCGGCGGTGGCTACGCCCTTGTGGGCCCCGCTGCCAGTTCCACAATGTCCATCCCATCGGGTGCGCTGCTGTCGTGCCCGCATACTGGCAGCGAGCTGCTAGATTCACCTTTGATTGATAATCGACAAACAAGTTCTTGATTGCTGACCAGTAAGTTGTTAGGCTACGAGAGCGTTCAAAGGAGTAAGACGTGGACAAAGGGCAAGCAGTCGAAGAAGCAACGGGATGGCCTTCACCCATTTGGGCTGTTCAAGAAGCGACCGAAATGCAGCGGCAGACTGTCCGGGTGAGTAAGCAGGTAGCAAGCAGGGAAGCCCAGACGTCGGCGCCGCAGCGACGCACTCAGCAAGAGCGACGTGAGGAAGCCGAGACGAGACTTCTTGCGGCTGCGCGGACACTGCTTTCGCGCAAAGGTTGGGTGGGAATGACCCTTGCGGAGGTCGGCCTCACGGCTGGTTACAGCCGGGGTCAGGCTGCTCATCACTTCGGCAGCAAGGGCGCGCTGTTACGTGCCCTAACCCTGCACATCAATCGATCGTTCGCCCAGGAAATGCAAGCTGCGCCAACGCCCCCTGCCGGTCTGCAGGCGGTTCTCGGCTATGTCCGCGTATACCTGGGGCGTAGCGATCCGAAGTGGACAAACACGCGAACCCTCCTATTGCTGCTGGCGGAGTCGTTGCTTGAAAACTCGGAGACCGCCGAAGTAGTAGCTGTGTATAACCGTGAAATGTTTGCGTGGCTGGAGGACAACCTGCGCATAGGAATTGAGCAGGGCGAGGTGCGCCGCGATATCAACCCAGCGCTCGGGGCTGAGTTCGTTGTGGGTGCCCTCCGTGGCCTTGCGTCGCAACGGCTTATACAAGGCTCGGCTGCAGACATACGTGGAATCAAGGATCAGGTAGTGCAATTGGTCGAATATACATTCGCGGCTCCCACCGAACGCGAAAAGAAGGAAGGAGCAAACGATGGATGATGAAACTCGAGAGATGCTCCACCAAACGGCGGAGAGCATTTTCGCCGATGGACCCCCTGACCTTTGGGAGGTTCTCCGGAGCGTAGGAATTGATAAGGCTTTGGTGCCTGAGAGTAAGGGCGGCGTCGGAGTGAGCTGGGCGATTGCCTGCGAGCTCCTGGGGATCGCTGGCAAGCATGCAGCCGCCGTGCCGTTGGCCGAAGCCATGATTGGGCATTGGCTCCTGGACCTTGCGGGCATTGAAGACGCAGAGCTGCCGACAATTGCGTTTTCTGCGCCTTTGGAACCGGTTCGACTCAGTCGATCTGGCGACGAGTGGCATGTCGACGGGGCTCTCGTGCGTGTGCCTTGGGGCAGCGCCTGCACGCACGTCGCGTTCATCAGTGAGGGCCCGGCTCCACAGCTGATCGTGGTATCCCGCCGTGCGTCCGGCGTCTCAGTTACGCCGGGCCAGAACCTCGCGGGGGAGCCGCGGGATGACATGACCCTCGAAGGCGTCGCCCCACTTGCCGTGGTGCCCGCACCGTTTGAGTCCAATTCGGTGCTGGCGATCGCTGCAGTCATGCGCAGTGCTCAGATGGCGGGTGCCATCGAACGCGCTTTGGACCTGACCGTGGATTACGCCAATATGCGGGTCCAATTCGGCAGGCCGATTGGCAAGTTTCAGGCGGTTCAGCAGAGCATTGCCGTACTTGCCACGCAGGCAGCAGCCGCGCGGGCAGCAACCGAAGCCGGCAGCGAGGCGATTGATGTCTGGATCGTTGGCGAGGACGAGTCACTCATGCGCAGCGTTGCAGTGGCCAGTGCAAAGATCCGCACTGGGGAATCCGCCGGAGAAGCCGCTGCGATCTCACACCAGGTATTCGGGGCTATTGGCTTCACTGAGGAACACGAATTGCACCGCTTCACGAAACGGCTTTGGTCCTGGCGGGACGAATACGGCAGTGAAGCGTTCTGGGCTGACGTAATCGGGGAAAGCATTCTGGGCAATGAATCGGAGAAGACCCTCTGGCGCACGCTTGCGCCGACGAGGAGCAGCCTCGACATAGGAGCGACGCGATGAGCAACCTGTCCTTTCCGCGACCGCGGCAGTCGGAGGTCGGTGAGCGTCTGCGAACAGAAGTACGCGAGTTCCTCGACGACTTTGATTGGCGGGGTGATCCACATGCAGCCAGCGCTTTTGGTGGCTTCGACCCTGAATTCAGCGAGGCGCTCGGTGCGCGCGGTTGGATCGGGATGGGCTTTCCCAAGAGCTATGGCGGTGGAGGCTACGGCCTCGTCGAACGCTATGCGGTTCTGGAGGAGCTACTCGCGGCCCGGGCTCCGATCAGCGCGCACTCTGTAGCCGACCGCCAGAGCGGCCAACTGCTTTTGCGCTTTGGCAGCGAGCGGCAGCGTGAGGAAATCCTGCCGGGCATCGCCGCCGGCAAGTCTTACTTCTGCATCGGAATGAGCGAGCCCGACTCCGGATCGGACCTGGCTTCTGTTCGCACCCGCGCCACGAAGGTGGACGGAGGCTGGCTCGTAAATGGGGCGAAAATTTGGACCACGAATGCGCACCGCAGCCACTATATGATCTTGCTCTGCCGCACCTCGCCGTCAAGCCAGGAACGCCACGCTGGGTTGAGCCAATTCCTGGTCGACATGAAGACGCCCGGAATTGTGTGTAGGCCGATCGTTAACATTGCTGGAGTTGAGGACTTCAACGAGGTGCATCTGCAGGACGCTTTTCTCCCCGACGAGGCGCTCATCGGCGTCGAGGGTGATGGATGGAAACAGGTAACGAGTGAGCTGGCGTTCGAACGCAGCGGTCCGGAGCGCTTCCTGTCGCATCTGAGTGTCTTGGAAGAATTCGTCCGCGTCCTGAAGAGTCAACCGTCTGCTGTGGGCACTAGAGCACTCGGACGCCTGGTGGCCCACCTCGTCACGCTGCGGCGGATGTCGCGCAGTGTGGCGACGATGATCGCTGATGGTCAGGATGCCGCACTGCACGCCGCGTTGGTTAAAGACCTGGGCACCTGCTTCGAGCAAGAGATTCCGGAGATCCTGCGGCTCGCGCTGCAAGCCGAGCCAGATCCGCACGCCGCTGACTCGTACCGGGCGGCTTTGGCATATGTGGTCTTGAACGCGCCCTCCTGCACGATCCGCGGCGGTACCAAAGAGGTGCTGCGCAGCATCGTTGCGAAGGGGTTGGGACTTCGATGAGGGGCGCTTTGCGACGGTACAGGGACTGTCCAGGCGTCGCGGTTCCTTCGCTGTCCTCAACCGAAAAGTAGGGTCGACGTCAACAACTTGATGTCCGAAAGATTCAGCGTACCCAACGGGCTCGCGCCGATGGAGTGCCCGGGCAAGAAAACAAAGTAGTTAAAATAGAAGGGCAAAAGAATGTCAATAGAGCTGTCAACGGAGACGGACGAACTTCAACTGCATCAGAGCGAGCACGTTCTGTGGCTCAGGCTAAACCGGCCGCAGGCGTTGAATGCGCTCACCGCGTCGATGGTGGATGATCTGACCCGGATCATACTGGACGCTGAGGAAGATCCAGAGGTGCGGGTCATTGTCCTCACTGGTACGGGTAGGGCTTTCTGCGCGGGGGCGGATCTCAAGGACAGCGCAAAGCGTAGTCCCGAGAGCGGCGCTCGATTTGTAAAGAGAATCGGTGAACTCACGAATCTGATCGAGGCGTGCACTAAACCCGTGATCGCGGCGGTTAACGGTATTGCTATCGCTGGTGGTCTGGAATTGGTGTTGGCGTGCGATGTTGTTGTCGCGGCGGAGTCCGCGGTCCTCGGGGACGCCCATTCGAATTACGCGATGTTCCCTGGGGCGGGAGCAACGGTTCGTTTGCCGCGGAAGATCGGCCTCAATAACGCTAAATATTTGATGTTCACGGGCGATATGCCGGCGGCCAGCGAGTGGCTGGCGATGGGCCTGGTGAGCCAAGTGATCCCAGACGAGAGCCTCAATGACGAGGTTTCGGCGTTGGCCACAAAGCTTGCCGGTAAGAGCCCCTTGGGGTTGGCAAAAATGAAGCAGGCCCTGAATGACTCTCTGGATCAGCCAGCGCACATCGGACTGCGTTACGAACGGGCGTTGGTAAACCTCTATAGCCACTCTGCTGACCGTGTTGAGGGGTTGGCGGCCTTCCGGGAAAAACGAACCCCGCATTTCCAGGGGAAATAGCCGGTGGTACGTCCCGGGCCGTGCCCTATCACCTGCGAATTGATGATTTGAGGAATGAGATCTATGGAACTGAATGACAAAGGGCCGTTGTCAGGCATACGAGTGATCGATGTAGGCACCATGGTCGCCGGTCCTGTCGCTGCGACTCTGATGGCCGACTTCGGCGCTGAGGTGATCAAGGTCGAGCAACCCGGCAAAGGGGACACTTTGCGTCATATCGGCCCGAGCTTGGGCGATGGTGAGAGCTTGTGGTGGAACGTCGAGGGACGCAACAAGAAATCGATCACTCTCGATTTACGTCAACCCGAGGGCCAGCGGATCCTCAAAGAGTTAGTGAAGAGCGCAGATGTCCTGGTGGAGAATTTTCGTCCGGGAACTTTGGAGCGATGGAACCTTGCCTGGAGAGATTTAGAGAAGGTGAACCCCGGACTGGTGATGCTCAGCGTCTCCGGGTACGGACAAACGGGCCCCTACGCACCCCGGGCGGGATATGACCGGATGGGCCTCGCCCTGGGCGGGGTGCTAAATGCTACGGGATACCCCGACCGGGCTCCAGTGAAGGTCGGTGTTGCTATTGCTGACTATCAGACAGCAGTACTTGCTGCTTTCGGGACGATGGTGGCCCTCTACAACAGAGACGTCAGCGGCGGACAAGGTCAGCAGATAGACCTTTCGCTGTTTGAAACGGTCTTCCGGTTCACGGACGTGATGGTGACTGCCTACGATAAGTTCGGCCACACGCGGGAACGCACGGGGAACCTGCATTTCGCGGCCGCACCTGGGGACCACTTCGAAACAATCGATGGGCGCCATATCGTCCTGACGGTATCCTCGGACCGTATGTTCCGCCGACTATGCGAAGCAATACCGGAACTGATCGGTGATGAGCGGTTCGTTACGCACGCGAACCGCATCTCCAACATCGAGGAGATAAATCAACTCGTGGGGGCTTGGATCAAGTCTCTGCCGGTTCCGGAACTGTGCCGAATTCTCGATGATAAGGGCCTAGCTTACTCTCTCATTTACTCTATCGAGGATATCGTGGCCGATCCCCAGTACAAGTCACGGGGCACCATCGCCACCGTCGAGAATCCAAGGCTCGGTCCCCTGAAAATGCCCGCACCGCAGCCTAGGTTCAGTCGGACGCCGGCGCCTGTGATGCGGCCAGCGCCCGAGCTGGGATTCCACACAGACGAGGTCCTGGGCGAACTATTAGGCCTCTCGGTCGAGCAGATCGCAGGACTGCGCAAGGCAGGCACCATCTAAGTTCCGAAACGGCGCTTAGATGAAGAATGTGGGAAAAGACTACAACTGAAGTGGCAGATCGGGCCGGCTTCCGGAGCGGTACCGGCCCGTCTCGCCAGCTTCCACCTGAACGCCCATAAGGGCGTTCAGGAAGAGTTACCGAAAATCTAGACGGTGCTAGGAGATTTGCGTTGATATCATCACGCGTCACGGCCGAGGTACAGGACCCAGCAAGCGTTGAGGCCGCCATCGAGAGCCGCTTTTCGTGCCGGGCGTTCCTTCCGGACAAGGCCGTTGGCCGAAGCGACATCCAGGAAATACTCCGGGTAGCTAGTCAAGCCGCATCCGGCACGAATACGCAGCCGTGGAAGGTGTACGTGCTGCAGGGCAATCAACGGGACAACCTCGTGGAACAGGTGTGCGCTGTGGACGACGCCGTCTACGCTGACCCCGGCCTCGCAGCAAAACACCGCGAAAAGGTCGACTACTACCCGGCAGAGTGGGTCTCACCGTATATTGACCGGCGGCGTCAGAACGGATGGAGCTTGTATGACCTTCTTGGCATCGGCAGGGGAGAGAAAGACAAGATGCACGCGCAGCTACAGCGCAACTACCGCTTCTTTGATGCCCCCGTGGGACTGATTTTCACGGTCGACAGGGTCATGGGGCGAGGATCACTCATCGATTACGGCATGTTCCTGCAGAACATCATGCTCATGGCCCGGACGCGGGGGTTGCACACTTGCCCTCAGGCGGCATGGAACTACTACGCGAAGACCATTATGCCGATCATAGGCGCTGGTGCGGACGAAACACTGGTTTGCGGTATGTCCCTTGGCTACGCAGACGAGTCAGCGCCCGTGAACACACTCGTTACGCCGCGGGAAACAGTGGACAGTTTCACGCAGTGGGTTTGAACTCGAAAGTTTTGTCCCTGCTCCTTCCGGGGAGAGTGACTTTTCCATCCTGGCAAGGTGCCCTTTGTCTTCACCGTCATAGTCACACCAGCAATTCATCTTAAGAGCAACGGAGAACGAATCGTGGAGAAAATCATCGTCCTGGACGGTGCCCGCACCCCCACCGGCAGCTTCGGCGGCATCTTCAAGGATGTCCCCGGCCACGTGCTGGGGGCGACGGCCAGCAAAGCAGCCTTGGAGCGGGCCCATGTTACCGGCGACGACATCGAAGAAGTCGTTATGGGTTGCATCGGCCAGGTGGGGGCCGATGCGTACAATGCCCGGCGTGTCGCGGTGTCGGCAGGATTGCCGACACGGGTTCCGGCATTCAACGTCAACCGGCTCTGTGGCTCGGGCCTCCAGGCCATCTGGTCGGCAGCCATGGAAATGCAGTGGAACCAGCTTGACTTTGCCTTGGCTGGTGGAAACGAGTCCATGACTAGGATGCCGTACTACGACTTCAGCGCGCGTCAGGGCTACCGTCTTGGCGACCGTTCCCTTAGCGACGGCACTCTCATGATGCTCACAGACCCCTTGCATGGCATTCACATGGGAGTCACCGCCGAGAACGTAGCCAGCAAATACAATGTTTCACGCCAGGAACAGGACGAGTTCGCTGTCGAATCTCAGCGCCGCGCCGCTGCGCCTGCGGCTCAGGCCGCATTTGCGGAGGAAATAACGCCAGTCACTGTCGCAGGTCGAAAGCCCTTCACAGCCGAGAAGGACGAGCACCCCAAGCCGGAGACAAGCATGGAGACCCTGGCGGGATTGCGTCCAGCCTTTACCGCTGGGGGAACCGTCACGGCAGGTAATGCATCCGGTATCAACGACGGCGCCGCGGCCCTCGTTCTGGCTCGTGAGTCAGCGGCCGCCGAGCGTGGCCTGAAGGGTTTGGTTAGTCTCGAGGCCGTGGCCACGGCCGCCATGGATCCAGAACTCATGGGGTACGCACCCACACTGGCTCTGAGGTCCTTGTTCGAGAAGACCGGCACCACCCCGAAGGATATCGGCTCGATTGAACTGAACGAGGCTTT
This sequence comes from Arthrobacter sp. ISL-48, assembly GCF_018613805.1. Taxonomy (GTDB): domain Bacteria; phylum Actinomycetota; class Actinomycetes; order Actinomycetales; family Micrococcaceae; genus Arthrobacter. The sequence goes on along the minus strand of NZ_JAGGPL010000017.1, from coordinate 10,379 downwards.
CGCCTCACAGGCTGTCGCTGTCATCCGGGACGCCGACCTCGATCCGGCCCAGGTCAATCCCTACGGAGGAGCCATTGCCCTGGGGCATCCAGTCGGTGCCACCGGCGCCATCCTTACGCTACGTCTTGCCAAAGACATGGCACGCCGGGACCTGGAACTGGGAATCGTCACCATGTGCATCGGCGGAGGACAGGCACTAGCAGCACTCTTCCGGAGGATCTGATGCCAAAGCCAGTAACTCTGACTATTGCCGGTGGCGTCGGACACCTGCAGCTCAATCGCCCGGAGGCAGCCAACACAATAAATATGCCCTTAGCCATAGCGCTCGGAGAGGCGGTCAGCCGCTTGGCGGAGGACGACGCGGTCAAGGCGGTCTTGCTGACCGGTAACGGCAAGCGTTTCTGTGCCGGTGGAGACATTTCCGCGTTCGCGGAGTCCTCAGACCAAGGTCAATTCCTGACTGAGCTTGCGACCACAATTGATGGGGCTGTTCAGGCTCTGGAATCACTGCAGAAGCCTGTGGTGGCGGCCGTGCACGGGGCCGTTGCCGGTGGTGGGCTTGGCATCATGCTGGTCGCCGACGTTATCATCGCAGCGGAAGGTACAAGCTTTGTGTTTGCCTACCCTTCCATTGGCCTGACTCCAGACTGTGGCACCTCCGCCAGCTTGCCGCAGGCCATGGGGCTGCACCGCGCCTTGGCCTTTGCCCTATCCGGGCGGCCATTGAGCACCAGTCAGGCGCTCAGCCAGGGACTTGTTACAGAAGTCGTTATAGACCCAATTGCCCGCGCTCAAGAGGTGGTCGCCGCTTGGGTTGCCGGTGCGCCTGGTGCACTCGGCGATGTCCGCAAGCTGCTGCGTCAGAGCCGCGGCCTTTCGCGCGGGGAAGTGGGCACACGCGAGGCTGCGACCATCGGTGAGCGCATGGCCACCGAAGAGGCCCAATTCCTCATTCCGGCTTTCCTTAGCCGTTGACCTGACGCTGGCGGCCGTTTATCCTCCGCGCCCCTTGGCGACTCGATACAAACCGCCTTTGGATCTAAGAAAATAGTTGTCGAACAACTAGTTTTTTTCGCTAACTCCCCGTAAATTGGATTACGAAAGCGGCAGCAATAGCCCCGAGGAAGGTTCTCCATGAAGATCGTTGTGTTGACCAAGCAGGTTCCGGATACGTGGTCTGATCGTAAGATCGACCTTGAATCCGGAATGCTGGACCGCGGTGCGTCAGAGCCCGTGCCGGACGAGATCAATGAACGGGCTCTGGAGAACGCCCTTCAGCTAAAGGATTCGCGCAAAGATACCGAAATTGTGGTGGTTGCAATGGGGCCGGAGGACGCGGGTAAGAGCCTCCGGAAGCTGTTGTCGATGGGCGCGGATTCCGCCGTTTTGGTCTCGGACGAGTCCCTGGCGGGTTCCGACATGGTGCAGACAGCGAGAGTGCTGGCTGCCGCCCTCGGAAAGCTCGGAGGGGTGGATCTGGTCCTCGCCGGCAACGCGGCCACGGACGGTCGGGGCGGAATGGTCCCAGCAATGGTTGCCGAGATCCTGGCGTGGCCTGTACTTCCGGGTCTGGACGAGGTCGTGATCGACGCGGATGCCGTGTCGGGTTGGGCCCAGGTGGACGGCGGCGCTTTTCGCTTGTCATCGAGTTTGCCAGCAGTGGTATCGGTCACGGAGAAGTCCGCGGATGCCCGCTTTCCGAACTTCAAGGGGATCATGGCGGCGAAGAAGAAGCCTTTAACCACTTGGTCACTTGTTGATCTGGGAATCGCAGCAACTCCGGAAGTCGCATCGGTGATGGTCTCGGCGTCGGCCCGCCCTGCCAAGCAGGCCGGACCGAAGGTTGTCGACGACGGCACCGCGGCAGCGCAGCTAGCCGAGTTCCTGGCGGCGAACCGCCTCATCTGAACGTGAGCGACCCCCTTTTGATACAGAAGTCATACAGCTGAAGGAAAACACCATGGCATACACCGGAAACGTTCTGGTCCTGATCGAGACAACCCGCGAGGGATCGCCGAAGTCCACTGCCGCTGGCCTGCTCAGGCTGGCAGCCGACCTCGGCACGCCCGTAGCGGTGGCGGTTACTGCCTCAGGGCGGTCCGGGGACTTAGCCGCTGATTTGGGGACCTTGGGCGCGACCCATGTGTACCTAGCCGAATCGGAGAACGCGGCCACCGAACTGGGGTCCGCGCAGGTCGGTGCCATGGCAGACGCGGTACATAAGTACGGGGCTGGCTTGGTGTTGATACCGGCGACCAACGATTCCAACGCTGTGGCAGGCAGGCTCGCAATTGTGGCCGGCGGTTCCGTAGCCGCTGACGCGGTCGCGGTTCGCTTCGACGAGGAGAGCCAGGAAATCATTGCTTCCCATTCAGTGTTCTGCGGCGACTTCACAACCGAGTCGACCGTGGAAGGTGGCTTGATGGTAATTACTATGCGTCCGGGCTCCATTGAGGGCGGGGCCGTGGCCGTCGCATCTCCCGTAATCACGATCGCGCAGATAGCAACCAAGACGGCCACCGGAGCCACGATCGATGAGGTCACCGAGGCCGCGGGGAAACCAGGCAGACCAGTGTTGAGAGGGGCGAAGAGCGTTGTCTCTGGCGGACGCGGCGTTGGTTCGAAGGAGGCGTTTAGCGTGGTGGAGGAACTTGCCGACGTGCTAGGTGCCGCGGTGGGTGCCTCGCGTGCCGCCGTTGATGCCGGGTACGTGCCGCAGTCCTACCAGGTGGGTCAAACTGGCGTAACCGTAACCCCTCAACTTTATGTGGCGCTGGGAATCTCTGGGGCGATCCAGCACCGGGCAGGGATGCAAACTTCCAAAACGATCGTTGCTATCAACAAGGACGAGGATGCTCCGATCTTCGACGTCGCCGATTTCGGCATCGTCGGGGACGTGTTCACTGTGGTCCCACAGCTGATCGAAGAGATCAACAACCGACGCAGCTGACCAGTACCGGCAGTTGCCCACCCAGGACCATAAATTGTGGTCCGACGGAGGCCTTCCATGCTTCTGAACCCGAAATTGATACCCAGCTAGAGGACCGAAATCTATGACTAGCGAGCCAAACCCCAGCCAGCCCCCGAAACGGCGCCGCATGGCGGGATACACGCCGCTAGCCCCTGAGCGAGCAGACGCCGAGCCCGTGCCTGCGGAGCGTTTAGAGACGCATTTGCAGCAACAACAGCGGGGCGATTCGCTGGTTGCAGAGACGGCCATGACGTCGCCAAAGACCCGCGATGACGTCACGGCGTTGATCGACAAAAAGCAGCTTCAGGGAATGGACTTGCCATCGGAGCGGGCTGCACAGGAAAACGAGCAATCGAAGTCCGCTGCTGATGATACTCCTGCACGCAAGCGCCGGATGGGCGCTCCCCCCCATACGGCCGGAGGGGAGGGGGTCGCGCGGCCATCGACTGATTCCGCGGTACGGGGCGGTTCTGGTGCCGCCCAGACGAGTTTGTTCCCACCGGCGGCCAAAGCGACCTCTTCGACTCGTCTCCTCGACACGAAGGGAGCCGCCCGGGGCGGCCCCGTCAGTAAGGGGAACGTGGCTGGCCCGGGATGGCGGAAGCCCGCCGTCGTTACCGCCGTATTGATAATTCTGGGACTACTGGTGGTGTTCGGCGCGCGCTGGCTACGCACCCTTGAGGGTGTGCAGCAGTTCGTCATGTCTTACAGCGGGCACGCGTGGCAGCCGGAAGGCGCTCCGGTCGGAATCCCGGCATGGCTGGGCTGGCAACATTTTTTCAACATGTTCTTCATCGTGCTGATCATCCGCACCGGTCTCCAGGTGCGTACGGAGCGTAAGCCTCCTGGCTACTGGACGGCGAAGAAGAACTCGTTTTTCTCCCCGAAGGGCAATAGCCCAAAAAAAGTATCACTGTCCCAGTGGCTGCACCAGAGTTTGGACGTGCTCTGGGTAGCGAACGGGATGATCTTCGTCGCATTGCTACTTGTCAGCGGGCACTGGACCCGAATCGTACCGATGAGCTGGGATGTCTTCCCAAACATGCTCTCAGCGGCCGTTCAGTATGCCTCGCTTGACTGGCCTGCCGAAAACGGTTGGGTGCACTATAACGCCCTGCAGGTGATGGCATACTTCGTCACTGTGTTCGTCGCCGCCCCTTTGGCGGTCGTGAGCGGCGTCCGGATGTCCACCTGGTGGCCTGAGCGCGCTGAGCGTCTCACTAGGATCTACCCGGTGGATTGGGCCCGGGCATTGCACTTTCCGGTGATGCTCTATTTCGTTGCGTTTACGGTGGTGCATGTGTTCCTGGTGTTCTTCACCGGAGCTTTACAGAACCTAAACCACATGTATGGCTCACGGGACATGGTGGACTGGTGGGGCCTTGTTATCTTCCTGATCTCCCTGCTCGTCATCGCTGCGGCTTGGTTCCTGATCAAACCGCTGTTTACCAGGCCCATAGCAAGCCGTATGGGCAAGGTCACCAAATAGAAGAGGCGCCCGGGGCATGAAACATACCCAATAAGGTGTCGCTCCAAGGCCATCTCCATTCGTGGCCCGTTAATCACGGTGCCCTACTTGTAGAGCTCAACGAGATCCGGACGCTTAGTGGCCCGTCAGGCCGTGACCCCGGGCCGTTCAGCGGGCCGGACGGAAGATTGCGTGGGCCTGCGCGATTGGCTTGCTTTCGAAGGCCTTGTCAAGGTCCTCCCGCATGTCAGTGTCTGATGCACGTGATGTCGTGCTTCCTGGAGTCGTACGGCTGCTGAACAGTTCCAAATCCACGATGTACAGGGAACGGCCCGCATGTCGGATTCGTGCCCGCGTAGCAATTGGTCCAGTGGACGGACGAAGAAACACCATCCGCAAGGACTGGAGATCGAAATTCTCAGGCGTCGGAATGGCCGCCTTGGCAGCAAGTCCCGCCATCATGGTGATTGCCCCTCCGTGAACAGTCCCGTTGCGATTCATGAACTCATGGATCACCGGGAAATCAGGCCCCCTGAGGAAGCCCTCGTCATTCGCTGGCTTCTCGTCTGCAGCGCTCCACGCCTGACTGCGCATGCCTAGCAACGTGTCCAAAGAGACGTTGGACTCGGGCCCTAATGGTAACGCGCCCATACTGTGGAAGTGGTCGAGTGCCCCGGCTGGGGACGGCCCCACCGCTTGGAACCAGCCAACGGCGTGTACGTGTTCCGTTCCGTCCGGTCCACGTAGGGTGCCAAAAGACACGCCTCCCCTTTGATCAACGAAGCCGCTTCTGGTCCAGGCCTCCAGCACGACGCCGTCAATAGGTGGGGGCACCAGGAAGTTCAGTTGCAGCTCCGTCGTGACCATCCAAGTAAGCTCCGGGGCGGCAGCGCGGAGAGACGTAGCGAGAGTTTGGTCCAACAAGGAAGCGGCTGTCAATGCTGTGGGTCGCCCTTCGCGGTCCAGGCACCAGACTCCAGTGATCATCGATCCGGTGCATTCCGGTACTGTGCCGTCTGCGGCGCCGCGCAGTCTGGTTCGCATGAGCCGCTCGACGCGTCCCGAGGTGGGCACTCCGGAACCGTGGGATGCTGCAGGGTTAGGGGCGGCCCCTGGCGAGGACTTGTCGATGCCCGGCGTTGAAGGAGCCATACCACGAAGATATCGCAGTATCCGCCAAGGAAGAGTCCATTTTCCAGGTCAAGGTCGGACTTGGCGTTGAAAGGCGGGCATCAAGAGTCTGCAGGTGGAGAACAGTTGACACCTGGGCGAGTAGGCCGGCCGCCTACGTCGTTAACGCCACCCGGCAACTGTCGGAATCCAGCCTAACCATGGTGAAGATACCCTCAAGAGGAGCTATGCCGGGACGTGGCTGACGGCGTCGCTTCATAGATGGTAGTAGTCATCGGACAGGCAGCTTTCGAACGTGCCACCGACAATGCTCAACATGAGCTTCCCCATTTTGTGCGATTCTTGGAGTAGCCCCGTTTCATGGGCTTCTCAGTCAGGCCCGCCCGATAGCCTGCAGCTTTCATTTCCTATGGTTCCGACATTCGTTACGGGCGGGAGAAATTTACCGATTGGACGCTGATCCAATTCCACAGCTCGACCTTTGAGTCCTGTGGGAAGGACAAGCTGGGTCGGGTAGGTGTTGACATTCGCCGACTCAATGCGTGGGTCGTGCAGTTCCCGCGATCAGTATGTCTTTATTGGCGACCAGGTTCTTGTTGGGCGGAATGGCCCGGCCGAGGGTCCCGGGTGCCGCAGGCGAGCACCTCCGGCATGGAACCGTGGCGTTGGCAGATGCGCTGGCCTCATCCCGGTTCACGTACCGGATGTTCGGTGAATACCGCTCCTCCAGTGGTGGCCTCTATTGAGGCCCAATTTAGCTTGGTTGGTCCCGGCCTTGTAACTCCGTCCTGGGCCTGATGACACGCTCGCCGAACCAACCGTCCCGGATAGTGAAGCCCTGCACATCCCTCGAACACTTGATTGCTGATCAGTAAGTGATATTCTGCATTGAATAGCATCGTTCCCAACCCGGTCGGAACATGGTCGGAAGGGGCGGTAGGTCCACGAGGCGCGACTGGCTCCTTCTCGGAGCTTCATGAGTCCGCGTTTCAAGGACGGCGAAGGGGAATTGCAGCGCGGAACGGTGGAGTGTGGGCCGAGCAGGCGATATTCTTCCGCGTTGGCGACGGTGCGCAATATCGAAAAAGCGGTCGCGTCCGAGCATTCGTTACTTCAAGCTATTGGACTGCAGGAAAACTACAACAGAGGAAATCGAATGACTACACGGGATACCAACGCTTGGGAAACTGCCATAGGGGAGGTCGAGAAGGATGATGTGATTATTCGGGGGCACCGGCTGAGCCAGCTGATCGGGAATACTTCATATTCTGAGATGATGTACCTGGTCCTTACCGGGAATCGTGCAACACCTGGTCAGGCTCGAGTTCTTGATGCCCTACTTGTCTCGGTGATGGAACACGGAATATCGCCGTCGAGTACGGTCACCAGAATGCTCGCGTCGTACGGGGTTCCCCTTCAAGTGGGGATTGCAGCCGGAGTGACGACCTTCGGGGACATCCAGGGTGGCGCCGGTCAACAACTGGCATTGAAGTTGCAATCGGTTGTACATCAGATAGCCGAAGACGGTGAGGTCACCGACGAATCGCTGCAGCGAGCCGCCAAGGAGATTGTGGCTGACAGCAGGGCGCGGCGAGCCCCCCTTGAGGGGTTTGGTCATCCGCAACACGGTGCGGATCCGCGCTTTCCTATTCTGATGGGTATCGCCAAGGAGGAAGGGGTCTTCTCCCATCACTCGTCATTGCTGACTCACCTGGAATACGAGTTGAGCCAAGCGGTTGGGCGCAAGATTCCTGCGAACGTCGATGGCGCGATTGCAGCCCTCATTCTGGATCTCGGGTTCACCTGGGAGACGACGCGAATCTTCCTGGTGGCACCTCGGTCGGTCGGCCTTGCAGCCCACTACTTGGAGGAGGTGGCACAGGGAAACACGTGGCGCCACGTTCCTGCCGACCAGGTAAATTACACGGGCCCAAACCCATCGTAATGCGTAAATGATTCCGCGAAGATAATGTTTCGTTATTTGAATTGAAATTCCCCATGCAGGTCATTGGGGCGTGATAAACAGTGAATTTTGGTTACAACTTTGGGATGTACTTCGCAGCACCAACTTCCGACAAGTCAGCATTGATTTCCGTCGAGCTGGTTCAGCGATGACGCAATTGTGTTAACAGTTAGTCTTAACGCAGGTTAGCTTAAAGACCATCTCGCTTCAGAGTTGAGTGGTCAAGAACAATCGAACGAATTGGAGTCGGTTTATGGGTGTTCTGGATGGACGAGTTGCGATCGTGACGGGCGCCGGGCGAGGTCTCGGCCGCGAGCACGCCCTGCTGTTTGCGGTGGAAGGTGCGCGGGTAGTTGTAAATGACGTCGGGGGAGCAGGCGCGGACAATGGTCCGGCGCATGATGTGGTTGCTGAAATCATCTCTGCGGGCGGGGAAGCCGTGGCTAACACTGACAGCGTCAGTGACTGGCTCGGTGCGCAGCGGCTGGTCGAAACCGCAACACGCGAATTCGGCGACCTCCACGTGGTGGTGAACAACGCGGGCATCATGAGGGATCGGACGTTGATCAACATGACCGAGGAGGAGTTTGACTCGGTGGTGGACGTCAATCTTAAGGGCACTTTCGCTGTCAGCCGGCACGCGGCTGCGTATTGGCGTAACCAATCAAAATTGGGGTTGGACGCAGACAGGGCGATTATCAATACTTCCTCGGCCGCGGGGCTTCAGCCGGGGGCAGGTCAGACGAACTACGCCGCAGCGAAAGCTGGGATCGCTGCCATGACGCAGGTCGCGTCGAAGGAGCTAAAGAGGTACGGCGTACGGGTTAACTGTATTGCGCCAGCGGCGCGGACCCACTTGACTCTGTCCACTCCGGGGCTCAGTGAACGGGTGGCCGAGCCGGAATCCGACACGGATTTTGATAGCTGGCACCCGGGAAATATCTCGCCGCTGGTAGCGTTCCTGGCGGCCGAGCGCTGCGCCTTCTCCGGCCACATGTTCCGCGTGGTGGGTGATCTGATTGGAGTGTATGAAGGATGGCGGGTCGTAGATACATTCGAGAACGGTAGCCGCTGGAGTGTGCCGCAGATCGAGCAGGCACTTGTCGGCGTCGCAGCCGAGCCTCTCGTCCAGGATGCCTAAGCGAAACGCTTTCCTTGATCGTCGCACAGGGAAGCATGATGATCCTGGCCGCTGGCGAGGGTAAACACGCTTCATCGCCTGGCATCAGAACTGATGACTCGAGGGCGCCTTGGTGCAGCCCCTCGTATTGAGCAAATCTTGAAGACACTTGATTGCTGACCAGTAAGTGCTAGAGTGGGTCAAGGCTAATTGAGCAAAGGACCCGCACCGTAGCGGAGCCTTTTCGTTTTGTCGAGAGTGTGAATGGGAGTAACTATGACCGACCGCGTAGCGATCGCTGGAATTGGAATGACTTCTTTTGGGAAGTTTCTTGATCGATCGGTGAAGAGTCTTTCCGAGGAAGCTGTGAGAATAGCGCTGGAGGATGCCGGAATCGGTGCGGACAAAGTAGACCGTATCTACTTTGGCAACTCAGCGTCTGGAACCATCACTGGGCAGGAGATGATCCGGGGCCAAGCCGCGCTGAGGAATACCGGCCTCATGGGCAAGCCCATAATCAACGTGGAAAACGCTTGCGCTACCGGCAGCACAGCGTTCCATCTGGCGTGGCAGACGGTGGCAAGTGGCCAGGCGGATATCGTATTGGCAGTGGGAGCTGAAAAGCTGAGCCATGCAGATAAGACCGTCTCTATCGCAGCGTTCGGAGGGGCGGTAGACAAGGAAGAAGAACTGCCCTCGCACGTCGGCACAGGCAGCGGTTCGATCTTTATGGACATCTACGCGGAACGTACTCGCAGGTATATGGACGCCACGGGGACGACACCAGCCGATTTTGCGCGGATAACAGTCAAGAGTCGCCATGCTGCTTCGCTCAACCCCTTCGCTCAGTTTCGCAAAGAGACGACCGTCGAGGAAGTGCTGGCAAGCCGGATGATCAGCGAACCCTTGACGCTTCCTATGTGCTCTGCAATCGGCGATGGAGCAGCGGCGGTAATCCTCTGTTCCTCGCGTGTGGCATCCAAGTTGTCTCGATCCAGGCCAGTGTGGGTGGCCAGCTCAGCACTTGTTTCGGGCTCAGCGGATCCGTCGAAGCCAAACGCTTCGTCCCGGGCCGCTAAAGCGGCCTACGAGTCAGCTTCGATCGGGCCCGAAGAAGTCCATGTGGCAGAGGTTCACGATGCATCGGCCCCTGGCGAACTGATTAATTACGAAGTCATGCAGTTCTGTGCACCCGGGGATGCGGCGGAACTGTTGCGTAGTGGAGCAACGGACCTTGGCGGCAGAATCTCTGTAAACCCGAGCGGCGGTCTGCTCAGCAGAGGGCACCCGATTGGCGCTACAGGCACGGCTCAAATTTTTGAACTGGTTCAACAACTGCGCGGAGAAGCCGGTGCACGGCAACGGGAATCCGCAAAGGTCGCCGTAGCGCAGAACTCTGGTGGGCAGGTTGGTGGAGATTCTGCTGCAGCGGTGGTCTCAATCCTTGTAGCCTAGCTTCTCTGCCATCTGGACGAGTGCTCATGGCAGCTTGGGTTTACGGCCGGGGGGAGTAACGCGAATGTCATCACAAGGGGGGATGCGGACGCTGTCCGCATCCCCCCTTGTGGCTGCGCCTACACAGGGGTACGTAGCCGCTCTGCCGGCTAGACGATAGGGACTGCCCCGGCTTTTGTTGACTCGGGGTTTTAGGCCGCTGTGAGCGCGGTCCGGTTGATTGTTTCATATTCGATGGGCGTGAGTTTTCCCAGTCGCCGTTGCCGTCGCC
>NZ_JAGGPL010000016.1 GCF_018613805.1 Arthrobacter sp. ISL-48 | reverse complement strand
TGCTCTAAACCATGGACGGAACCTGGACCCACGAGAACGTCGTCGCCTCCGGCGGCTGGTCCCAACGACTCATGCCCGACTTCCTCAAAGCCGTACCGGAAACCCAACGGAATTTCCTGTCCTGGTTCGTGGCAAAGGACACAGCAGAGTTTTCAGGAAAGCCGATTGGACAAAGACTCGTGCCCGATGTGGTCCGCAAGGGATCACGAGTCCAATACTGTCTAAGGAATGGAATAGGCCCACGAGCGAAGTGAGGGAATAGCAATGGCGGCACCGGAGGGACTCTTTACGTTGGAGGGAAGACCCACGGCCCAGCTGATCGCAGATCAGCTGCGGGAACAAATCGTCCAAGGGATTTTCCGTCCGGGAGAGCAGATCAATGAATCTGTCCTGGCCAGCCAGCTGCGCACCTCCAGGGGCCCTGTCCGGGAGGCCTTGCAGCGGTTGTCCCAGGAGGGGATCCTGGTCAGCCATCGCAACCGCGGAGTTTTCGTCCTGGAGCTTACAGACGACGACGTCAGGGAGATCTATACGGTCCGCCAGGCTATGGAGTCCACTGCAGCAGACGCACTGCTGGATGCTGGACAGGAGCAGATTAAGGACACCTGCCAAGTCTTAAAGACTATCGTCGGGGACATGGCGAAGCAGGTTGCCGTGTCGGACTGGCAAGCGATTGCACGGCTCGACATGCAATTCCACACCTCCTTCGTGTCCGGGGCGGGCAACTCACGCCTGATCCGGATCTACGAGACCCTGGCGGCGGAATCGAGGATGTGTATTCTCAACCTGGCTGTCGCCTACCCCCGAATCGACGTCCTGGTCCAGGAACATCAGAACCTTCTGGATCTGCTGGAGGCAGGTAACAGGGCCGCACTCCACAAAGCGATCAAACGGCACATGCAAAAGGCAATTGAAGATCTCACCGCGCCAAGGAATGCGAACGAAATCACCGCCTGATTAAGAGCCCCCAGGCAGCAATTCACAGCTCCTGCTCGGGGGCTCTTTCATGATCGAAGCTACTGCTGGCATCCCCGCCGTATCCGGGAGAAGTGCTCTTGAACGTCCCGGTATTACCTTCCGGATGCCCGTCTTCAGGCCCTCCCTCGCCCATAGACTTAGGACGCTTCCTGACTTCATTGGATCGGCACATCCCCAACCCTACCAATTGTCAACAATCGACGATAGAGTGTGATGAGGAAATATGCACATCGCGGACTTGACGGGTCGGCAGGAACGCCTGAACGGGGAAGGAAACGGAAATGCCATTAAGTCGCCGTATTTCGGTGTGGACCTCACTCCAGCATGGAGATGTCGTCACCCTTAGCCGTCGAGGCATCAAGTGCCACGGAGGCGTTGTCGATGACAGGACCGATGATGGTCGAACGATTTGGGTGATAGACGAAATCGGACATCGTCGGCTTTTCCACATCCAGGACGACTACGACCTCCTGGTCTCCGATGATTTTTCCGCCTGCTGAGCAGGCTCTGCCAGCAGCCCAATTTTGTCGGATCTCTAGGAAACCCCGGCCCTTAGCGAAGCTTGAGCATGTTCCATACGAGTTCGCCGTCGCCGTCCCACACGGAGTGGTGTCGTGTAAAGCCGAGCTTTTCCAGCACTCTGAAGGACGGGCCGTTCCATATGCGCACGGTTGACCACAGCCTGGAACGACCTGTCTGCTTGGCCGCGTCAATGACTGCCCGGGCGGCTTCTGTGGCGTAGCCACGCCCATGGGCATGTTGGAACAGCTCGTAGGCCAACTCTGGTTCGCCGATCGTTCCTTTCCCGATCACGAGACCGCAGTATCCCAGGATCTCACCGTCCAACTTCCGGACGACAACGGAGGGCACCACGCCATGATCACTTTGGGCTGCAACGACACTCGCGATGACTTCAGCCTCCGCCTCCACAGTGGCGGCCTCTCCTCTGCGCTCTCCTGCCAGGCAGCGGTGCCAAGAGGTGTCCCCTGTAGTCCAGGGTCGAAGTTGCAGCCGCTCTGTCTGCGGCTCGAGACGGACTCTTGAAAGGGACTCCATCAATCCATCATCGCGTATATCGAATGCAAGCAAACTAGGTGGTCGGCGGCCCGTCCGGCCCGGAGGTCTTCTCTGTTCCGGTGGCGCCCTTGCGTTTCGGGTCGACAATGCCGTCGCGCCCGTAATCGCCTTCTGTGTAGCGGCCTACCTCCGACTCTGCTGTCCGTCCACCGGCAGTCCCAGCCCTGTCGTAGTCACCTTTCACGAAGCGCCCAGCTTCCTTCGCCTTGCTGCCGAGGGGTTCAGGCAGGCCTCCCTCGCTGCCGGCATCACCAAAGTCCCCTTGGGTGTAATGGCCTTCCTCGTCGTCCGTGTGGCGGCCATGTCCGGTCCCCGCGGTACCGTAGTCGCCCTTGACATACCGGCCACGGAGTTCGGGTTCTTCGGGTCGCTCCTCACCAGTTGTCTTATCTGTGGGATCTTCAAATTCACTGCTGTCCGTCATGACCGTGCCTTTCGCTGACGAATCACTGCGCCCGCCAAAAGGCGCATTTTAAGTCTATCGAGGTCCCTCTCACCGCAACAGGCCACCCGTTCGAGGTGGCCCGCACCTGTTGCCCGGAGGGCGGTCACTTCCCCTTGACGGGGCGGGTGCGTGCCAACGCGGTGCCCCCTGCAGCCAGTCCAAGCAGGCCGGCGGCCAGGCCGAACCACCCCGCGGTGTCACCGCCGTCGGATGACGTGGTGGCGGACGCTGCGGCGGGGGTGGCCGCCGCGGCAGCCGGAGCCGCTGCTGCCGTGGTGACGAACGAAGGGGCAGGGTGGGATTCTCTATCACTGCCCGCTGATGCCGAGGGGCTGGCCACTGATTCTTCCTGGTCTGCCCAGTTCACAGTTGTGCCGTCGGTGTACCCTTGCGCGGCCGGCAGGGCGATGGTGGTACCGGCGGTGGGGAGGGGGCCGACGGACAGAGTGAACGTCTGGAATTCGTTCTGCCCGATCTGGTGCGCCGCGTCCGCGGTCCAGACAACGCTGGTGGGTGCCTTCGTCACAGTGGCTCCGCGGACCTGCACCGGTGTAGGCAGCGCGGTGGTGATCACTTCGGCCTTCCAGCCGTCGATCGGCTTAACCGAGACCGAGGCCAGGGGCGTGTCGGTGGGGAGTTTGACCTCGAGGCGGTTGGTCTTGGCCGTCGGGGATTCGTTCGGGACGTTGAAGGTGAGCTTGGCATATCCGCCCTCACTCGTTTTGGACGGTTCCACCGTGACGTGCGCGGAGGCGGCTGCGGCGCCGACGGCGAGCAGGCCAGCGGTCATGGTGGCGGCGACGGCGGATTTGAGGGCGCGGCGCAGGGAAATCTTCATGGCAATGATGCCTTTCACAAAAGGAAACGGGGTCAGAAACGGCCGGCCGAGTTCTCCAGCCGGTGATGCGGCGAGCGGCCGCCCCTGCCGTCCTGATCCGTGTGAAAGAGGAGGGTCTCAGGCTGCCGGTACGAAGGCGGGAGGTCCGCGCCTGGTCGGGAACCGCCGGCCAGGCCTGTCCACGGGAAGATCACGGCCAACCAGGGAGAAAAGGCGGATGCGCACGTGCGAGCAGGTGCAGGGTTCGGGCAGCCGCACGAGCGGGCGGAGCCAGGAGGCAAGGGCCGCGAGAGCCTTTTCGCCGCGGGCCAGCAGCAAGGAGGTGACAAACGTGGCGACCACGTGGGCGGTAAACATCATCCAGTCAACGGCTGCTGACGGGTCGGCCGTTGACGAGCCCAACAGTTCAGGGGCCAAGGCCGCGGCGGCGTGTCCGGCGTGGGCATGAGCCGGGGAGGGTGACGCCATTGGCGCAGCAGAGAGCGCACAGAACGACCAATGAAGCCACGCCTGTGCGGCGCCCAGCAGGCCGGCCAGCACCGGCAAGGACAGGCGAAAACGCGTCAGCACCGCCACGGGAACCAGCGTCAGCGCGCACAGAGCCGAAAGGATCAAGGGTTCCGGCAGGCTGCCCCCACTGACCAGGTGCCCCCCGGCCGCCAGCCCAAAAATGATGGAACCGATCAGTCCGGTGCGGAACAACCGGAACGGGGCACGCGTCATCATCGGCTGTCCTTTCCGGGTTCCAGGGTCACTGCGGGGTTTCTCTTCTACTCAGTGTAGAAGCTTATGGGCGAACCGGTATTCGTGCCCATGATGCCCTTATCACTCTCCGCGGAAGCACTCAAGTGCAGCGTGAGATCATCCTGTGCATCGATCAATCCGGGTCCATGGCCGAATCGGTTTATCGTGACGAAACACAAACCGTCATGAGGTGCCCGCATTGGCTCAATCCGGGCCCCTTCGCGGCGGACCGCTGAGAACAGTGGGGACGTATTCGAGCAGCTGCAGCCGACCATCGAAAGTCCTGCTGTCTACCAGCTCAAGCGAGACGTCGGGATACCCGTCGTAGATCCGCTCCCGTCCGGTGCGGCCTGTAATCACCGGGAACACCACCAGCCGGTACCTGTCTACGAGGCCAGCACTCAGCAGCGATCGGCAGAGGCTGAGGCTGCCGAGAGTGCTCCACGGCCCGGCCCCGGTCCGTTTCATCTCCGTCACGGCCTCGACCGCATCCCCGGCGACAAGCTCAGAGTTCGGCCAGGTCAGAGGCGCCTGCAGGGTGGAGGAGAAGACGACTTTGGGCACGGCGGCAAGGCCGGTCAGGCTGGCTCCCTCATCCTCAGAGAATCCCGAGCCCTCAGCCCCGGCCTCCTCTGACATCCCGGACATCAGCCGATATGTGTTCGCCCCCAGAAGGAGGGTGTAGTCCTTCTCCCCCTCCTGCTCGAGCCAAGCCAGGTATTCCGGGCCCTCCAGACCCCACCAGCCGGGCCATCCCTCGGCCGAGGCATACCCGTCGAGGGAAATGATCAGGTCGACCATCAGGCTCCGAGATGAAGCCTCTGCCGTTGTCTCGCCCATGACCGTCTCCTCGTCTGATCGATGTCAGCGTCCGCAGGACCCGGAGAGATAGCCAGTTCTCCCCTGGCCTGACCCATCGACGCCGTACCGGCAATGCTATTCCGGCTGGGATCAGGGGTTCAAGGGACCTATCGACTCGGGCGAGGTCCGATAGCGGCGCCCAGAGTGTGTAACGCTGGTTCCATGGATCTGGAGGTGTCGCCCGCGCTCACGATTCCCTCGTCGGAACTCGGCTGGCGATTCTCGCGTTCCTCGGGACCAGGTGGTCAACATGTCAATACCTCGGACAGCCGCGTCGAGCTCTCGTGGAGCGTCAGCGGCTCAGCGGCGCTTTCGGACGACCAGCGACTGCTGCTGCTGACGCGTCTCGGACGGCGACTCATCGCAGGGGTGATCACCGTGACGGTCTCCCAGGAGCGCTCTCAGCTGCGCAATCGCGAGATCGCCCTGGCCAAGCTTGCCGACCTCGTGACAGAGGGTCTTGCTCCCGAACCTGCCCGCCGCCGGGCGACCAAACCCACCCGGGGCTCGAACCGTCGGCGCCTCGCTGCAAAAGAACAGCGAGCGGCGACGAAACGGCAACGAAAGCGGCCGTCCGCCGAGTAGCGCCGAGCAGCCGAAGTGGGCGTTATTCATGGACCCGGAGCGTCTATCCCGTATTAAGCGCTGAGCATCATCAACACTCTCATTCAACGTTGTAAACTTCGTCTCAAGGGACCAGCCGGCCTGGCAGTGTGAACAAGGGAAATCGGGATGGCAACGACTCTTCACGACGTGGCACGAGTGGCGGGTGTGTCCTTCAAAACTGTCTCCAACGTAATCAACAACCACCCGCATGTAAGGCCGACCACGCGGGCCAAGGTTGAAGTGGCCATTAGGGAGCTGGGATACAGGCCCAACCTCACAGCCCGCAGCCTTCGCTCCGGGCACACCGGTGCCGTTACCCTGGCACTGCCGCAGCTAAGCCTGCCGTACTTCGCTGAACTGGCGGACGCGGTGATCGAGGCCGCCGCAAAACACGGCCTGGTGGTGCTGATAGAACAGACAGGCGCCGACCGCGACCGCGAGCTGGAAGTCATGTCCAGCCCAAGGCTCAAAATGTCCGATGGCCTGATCTTCAGCCCCCTTGAACTTGGCCAGGCCGACGTCGACCTCATCAGGGCTGATGTGCCGATAGTCCTGCTCGGTGAGCGGATCTTCGACAGCAATTCCGACCACGTGGCCATCCAGAACATCGAGGCATCCCGTTCGGCCACGGAGCACCTGCTGGACCTGGGCCGCACGCGCATCGCGGTGGTGGGGGCGCACCAGGGCGAGGTTATCGGTTCCGCCGGATTGCGTTTACGCGGCTACCGTGAGGCCCTTCAGGCCCGAGGCATCCCGTACGACGACGGCATTGTGGCTTACGTCCGGGACTGGCACCGCTCCAACGGCGCGGCGGCCATGCACGACCTCCTGGACCGCGGCGCTACCTTCGACGCCGTCTTCGGGCTGAACGATACCCTCGCCCAAGGCGCCATGCGCGTCCTACAGGAAGCCGGATACCGCATCCCCGACGACGCCGCCGTGATCGGCTTCGACGATCTGGACGAGACCCGGTACTCCCTGCCGACGCTGAGCACTGTGGATCCTGGCCGCAACGAGATCGCCGAGACCGCAGTGAAGGTTCTGCTGGACCGGATCAAAAACCCGGAAGGACCGCCCCGGGCCATGAAGGCGGCGTTCCGCGTCGTGCCCCGCGAGTCGACGGTCGGTGCCGGCCGGCCGTAGCCGACGCTCGGCTTTCTCAACCCGCGCCATACCGGTGCCTCTGTTTCCCCGGCTGTGCGCTCCTGCCCAGTTACTGATCCCGGTATCGAGGGTGAAGCGGTTTCACCCGCCGACACGCCGTGTCTTTGGGTGGTTCGCCGGCTTCAGGTAACAGCAACTGGGCGGGAACGCACGGACGCCGGCCCGCAACCACCTACCTGACGTTGCCCCAGCTCACCGCCGGCCACCCATCCTTCCACTCCAGTTCCGCAAGCCCCAGCCGGAACGCACCGTCAAGGTCCTTGGCGTAGTAGTGGAATGCCAGGGTGTTCCCGGAGATGGACTGCCCGCCCGGTCCCACGCGTCCACCGTCGGACCCCAGCAGCGGCGTGCCGCCCCCCCCCTTCAGCAATGGCACTCCGTTGCCGTCCAGGTACGGGCCGGTGATTTTGTCCGACTTCCCCACCGCGATGTTGTATGTGCTCTCCAGGCCCTGGCAACAGAAGTCGCGGGAGAAGAAGAGGTAGAAGGCGCCGTCATGGGGCAAGAGGTAGGGCGCTTCAATGGCGTTCGGCGGCGCCTTCCGGTCCGCGATGGTCAATGGTTGTTCGGTCCCGGCCCGCAGCCCGGTGGGCCACTCGAGTTCCACCATCTGCAGGCCGGTCCAAAAGGATCCGAAAGTCATCCACGGCGTCCCGTTCCCGTCTTCGGCAATGGCCGGATCGATGGCGTTGAACCGCTCCCCCTTGGAGGAGATGACCTGCCCCTGGTCCACCCATTCGTACGCGGGGTCCGCGGGGTCCAGGGTGGTGTTAGTGGCCAGCGCGATCACCGACAGGTTCTTGCCGAAGGTGGACGCCGAGTAGTAGAGGTACCAGGTGCCGTCATGCTGGTACAGCTCCGGCGCCCAGAGGTTGTCCACGCCGGGCACAGCCACAGTGAGCCAGGCCGGCTTTTCCTGCCACACCTCGCCCGCGTACTCCCAGTTGACGCCGTCGCTGGAGCGCCGGAGCTGGATGTTCCCGTCCGCCACCTCGCCGTTGCCGGTGGAATAGACAAACCACGGTTGCCCGTCCTCCCCTGCCACCAAGGCAGGGTCATGGGTGAAGAAATCCCCGGTCAGTTCAGCCACAGGCTGCGCCTCGGCGTTCTGCGGGGCAGCGCATCCTGTCAGGACCAGTCCGCCGACGGCAGCGAGCACGGCAGCGAGCACGGCCAGCGCCACGGCCAGCCACCGCCGGGACGGCAAAGCGACCCATTGGTGGCCGGCTGCGGAGCGGCCTGTTGGGAAGTACATGTCAGCGGAGCGCGACGGCGGACCAGGACACGGGCGGCAACGTCACAGTGAGCGTCCCCTCCTCCAGGACGGCGCCCGCGAGCTGCTTCAGGCCCACCCGGTTCTGGTCCTGCAGGGTGTTCTTGGCGTAGACGTCCTCATCGTGGAGGGTCACGGCCTCAGTGACCACTGTTGCGTTGAGCTCGGACACACGGACCGTCACGTCGATGGCCTCGGTCATGCTGCGGTTGACCAGGAACAGCGCCGACTGGCCGGTGGCGGCGTCGGTGGTGGCTACGGCGTCCACCAGCGGGGCGTCGCCATACACCGCCGTCGTGTAGGTTCCTGCTTCGATCCGCGGGCGGAGCACTTCGCCGCGGGCAAGGCGGGAGGTGACGGAGAACGGGAAGAACGTGGTCTGCCGCCAGGAATCGCCACCGGGTTCGGTCATGATGGGGGCAATGACGTTGACCAACTGGGCGAGCGAGGCCGCTGCAACACGGTCGTGGTTCTTCAGCAGGGTGATCAGCAGGTTGCCGAACACCACCGCGTCGGCCACGGAGTAGACGTCCTCCAGCTGGCGCGGCGCGTGCACCCATTCCTCGTTGACTTCCTCCGACGCCTGGTGCTCATCCAAGTACCAGATGTTCCACTCATCGAAGGAGAGCTGGATCGTCTTTTTGCTCTTGAGCTTGTGCTTGACGTGATCGGCGGTGGCCACCACGGTTTCAATGAAGTACTGCATGTCCAGCGAGGACGCGAGGTAGGAGCCTAGGTCACCGTTGCGTTCCTGGTAGTAGGCGTGGCACGAGATGTAGTCGACGTGGTCGTAGGTGTGCTCCAGGACCACGCGCTCCCATTCGCCGAACGTGGGCATGGAGGAACTGGACGAGCCACACACCACCAGCTCAAGGTTCTTGTCGGCGGTCTTCATGGCGGATGCGGTGCGGGCCGCGAGCTTTCCGTAGCTGTCCGCGGACATGTGGCCGATCTGCCAGGGACCGTCCATCTCGTTACCGAGGCACCACATGCGGATGTTGTACGGGTCCTTAGCGCCGTTGGCGATGCGCTCGTCGCTGAGCGTGGTGCCGGACGGGTGGTTGACGTAATCCAGCAGGTCCAGGGCAGCTTCGATGCCGCGGGTGCCCAGGTTAACGGCCATCATCAGCTCGGAGCCCGTGAGCTCACACCAGCGGGCGAACTCGTCCAGGCCCACCTGGTTGGACTCCAGCGAGTGCCAGGCGAGGTCGCGCCGGACCGGGCGCCGGTCCCGCGGGCCCACGCCGTCCTCCCACCGGTAGCCGGAAACGAAGTTGCCGCCGGGGTAGCGGATGGTGCTGGAGCCGAGCTCCTTGACGAGTTCAATGACGTCCAGCCGGAAGCCGTCCTCGTTGGCGGTGGGGTGGCCGGGTTCGTAGATGCCGTCGTAGACGCACCGGCCCAGGTGCTCCACGAAGGAGCCAAAAATGCGCCGGCTCACGGGGGCAACAACGGCCGACCGGTCGATGGTGATGACTGTTGGTGCCACAACGGCCAGATCGGCCTGTTCAGTAGCGGCGGGGGTGATGGTCACGGTTCTTCCTGTCTGTATAACGTTGTAGAGAGTTGTTGAGTTTGAGGCTGTAGGAAAGTGCCTCGCAGGACGGACGGGCGTTAGGCCATGGTGGATGGAGCAGTTTCGAGGCCCTCCAGCCTCCGGCCCACGAGCCAACCCGAGATCAGTAGCGGGACGGATGCCCCCACCAGCGGAACCAGGACGGTCATCCCCGAGAAGACGACGGCAAAAGCCACCAGGCTCATGAGCAGGGAAATGCCCATCACCGGCGACACCAGGGGAAGCATGAACGCCGTCCGCCAGGTCCTGGTGGCCGAGTCCCGGTAGCGGCTGCACACGGCAACGGCCGTGGCTGCTGCCATCATCATGCCCACGCCCACCACGGCAGCCAGCAGAAGCAGCACTGAATAGATGGGCGAGGACAGCATCGCGGCACCCGCCCGTCCCGGCAAGGTCAGGTAATTAAGGAAAAGCACGACGCCGGCAAGCCAGAAGATGCTGCCCACCCGGTTGACGTGCCAAAACTGGAAGCGGTACACAGTGACGAAGTCACGTACCAGGTGTTCGCCGGCGCCGCCGCTGCGCAGCCGGGCCAGGACAGTGGTGGCGGCGACGGCCGCCGGGAATAGCCCGAAGACCACCAGGCCGGCCAGCGTACCCGCCACAAACAAGACGTTGACCAGCACCAGCCTCGCGGCAAAGCCAAGCCACTCCATCACGCGGCCGGCCCAGCCGAGCGGGGAATCGTTCACGACAGGTCCCCCTTCGTGCCGCTCCAGGCCACGCCGTGCTGATCAACGCCGCTGAACGAGAGAGCGGCTTGTCCGCGCGCCCAGTCCCAGGAGCCAAACACCACCGCGTCCAGTTCAACAGCCGCTTCTGGACCGGCCGGCAGCCCTGCTAGCCGGAGCCTGACTCGCGCCGGAGACCCGTCCGATTGCTCCACGCCGGCCTGGCCTGAATCGGATGATCCGTCGACGGGGCGTTCCAGCCCAAGGGGCACCGCCGGCACCAGATCCGTGGACTCCGGATCAAACCGGAGCACGCACCACAGGCCGGCAACCGGCTCGGGGGCAGGCAGGACCTCCGTCCCCCTGCCGGCAAAGGACTGCGGTGAAATAACAGGCCAGCCGGCCGCATTGAAGAAGAGCCGACGGAGTTGGGCCACGTGCTGGGACGGGTCCCCCGCAAACCGGACGTGGTGGACCACGTAATGCTCAGGGGCTCCGTCCGGACCCTCCTGGGTGAGGACCGAGTTGTGGCCGGGGGCAAGCCAGCCGGTGCCGCCGTCGAACTGGTAGCTGCCCAGCACTTTGGTACCGGCCAACGACGGCGGGGAGTCAAGGTCCGTCAGGGACCTTCCGCAGAAGTCCCGGTAGGGGCCGGTGATCTCGTCGGCCACCGCCACCCGCACGTTGTAGGAGCTAAAGAGCGAATCGTAGGAGGTGAAAAGAACGTAGCGGTCCTCTTCGGCGCGGTACAGGACAAAGGCGCCCTCCACGGCGCCGTCCACCGAAGGGTGCCGGCGGGCGATCAGTGAACCAAGGTCTCCTGTCACCAGCGGTTCCCCGGAGGTTCGGTCCAGCGGCAGCGTATAGATGCCGGCGAAGAAGGAGCCGTACGTCAGCCAGGGCGCGCCGTCGGCATCCCGGGCCACGGCCGCGTCGATGGCGTTCTGGATGTGTTCGCCGGCACGGGTGGCCACCACAATTCCCCGGTCTTCCCAGGGGCCGGCAGGTGCAGGAGCCACCGCCAGTCCGATGGCCGACGTGTTGGAGCCGAACGTGGAAGCAGAGTAGTACATGTGCCAGTTGCCGTCCGGCCAGCGGACGACGTCCGGAGCCCACAAGCCACGCGCGCCGGACCACTCCGCGGCGGGGCCGGGGACGCCGTCGAACGCGGTTCCCGCATACTGCCAGGCCACCAGGTCTGTCGAGGTGCGGATAAGCACCCCGGCGGGAATATCTTCCGAGTTGGCCACGGAGTCCGTGGAGAACATGAAGTACGTGCCGTCGTCGTCTCGGACCACAGTGGGATCGTGGGCATGCCGGGAACCCCAGGCAGAGGGTTCCCCGGGTGCGGAGGCCGGCAGCGGGAGCAGCTCCGGCGGTGGCTTCCCTACGGGAGTGATGTCATCAGCGGTCTGCATGGTTCAGCCCTTGGATCCTGACAGGGCGATGGATTCGATGATCTGGCGCTGGAAGACGATGAAGACGATCAGCACGGGCAGCAGGGCGATGAACGATGCCGCCATGATCAGGGGGTAGTCGGTCTGGATGGCGTACTGGGCGTTGAAGTTGGCAATCACCAGCTGCAGCGTCTGTGTGCCCGGCGAGTTCAGGTAGATGATGGGTGCCAGGTAGTCGTTCCAGACCGCCATGAACCAGAGGATGAACTGGGCGGCCAATGCCGGACGGATGGCGGGCATGATCAGGGTCCAGAAGATCTGCAAGTAGGACGCGCCGTCGATCCGCGCCGCTTCAACGATGGAATCCGGGACGCTGTTCAGGAACTGGCGCAGGAAGAAGATCATGATGATGTTCCCGAACAGGCCCGGCACAATCAGCGGCAGCAGGGTATCCACCCAGCCGATGCTGGCGAAGATGGTGAACTGCGGAATCATCAGCGTGGGGAACGGGATCATCAGTCCGGAGAGCAGCCCCAGGAACATGACGTTCTTGAAGGGCATCCGCATCTTGGCGAACGCGAAGGCTGCGAGCGCCGAGGTGAGCGATCCGATGATGGTGACCGAGCAGGCCACGATCAGGCTGTTCTGGATGCCGCTGAGCAGTGGGCCGGCCGTCCAGATCCGGGCGTAGTTTTCCCAGACGAACGGGTCTGGAATCCACTGCGGAGGAAGCTCGAACACCCCGTCCTTGGTCTTCAGCGACGTGGAGAAAGTCCACGCCAGCGGGGCAATCATGATGATGGCCCCCACGGACAGAACGAGCGTGGTGAGGATGTTGCCCAGCCTCAGCCCGTCCTTGGCCGACCTCTGGCCTTTGACTCCCCGCGGGCCGCTCTTGTCCTGGCGGCCCGCACCGCCAGGGATCGCTGCGGCGGGTTCCAGAGGAGGGGTGGTGATGACGTTCTGTGCCGACATGGCGTCCTGCCTCAATCGATCGAAAACTGGTTGCGGCGGTTGAGCCGGAACTGGATGAAGGTAATCATGAACACCAGTAGCCCCAGCACCACGGACATGGCCGAGGCGTAGCCCATCTGGAGGTTGTCGAACGCCTTCTGCCAGATGTACCAAACGATGGACGCGGACTCGAACTCCGGGCCGCCGGTGGGGGTCATGATGTTGATCTCCACGAAGATTTGCGAGCCACCGATGATGCTGGTGACGATGAGGAAGAACGTGACCGGCCGGACCATGGGGATGGTGATGTGGCGGAACTGCTGCCAAGCCGTGGCGCCATCCAGGGCGGCGGCCTCATACAGGTATCGGGGCACGGACTGCAGGGCGGCCAGGTAGAGCAGCATGGAATATCCCAGGCCCTTCCACACCGCCATGATGATGAGGGCCGGCTTCACGGTGGCGGTGTCCTGCAGCCAGTTGGGGCCCTCGATCCCGAGCAGGCCAAGGCCTTGATTGATGAGGCCGAAGTCGCCGTTGAAGGCCCACTGCCACAGGATGGCCACCGCGGCGATGGAGGAGATCACCGGCAGGTAGTAGACGGTGCGGAAGAAGGTGGTCCCGCGCATCTTGCGGTTCATGGCAAGGGCCAGGGCCAGCGAAATGACCAAGCCGACCGGAATGCCGATCATCATGTAAATGGTGTTCCACAGCGACTTGAGGAAGTATCTGTCGCCGAACATCTTGATGTAGTTGTCCAGGCCCTTGAACACCGGCGCGGAGATGCCGTTCCAGTTGGTGAAGGACGCGTACACGGAGAAGATCAGGGGGAAAAGCGTAAAGAGGAGGAACCCGATCACCGGTATGGCAACAAAGACAAGGGCGGCCTGGTGTTCCTTCCGGTGAAGCCGCGAGCGGCGGGTGATAGTTGTTGACATCCTTGGATCCTCTTTGATTCGAGATGGTGCGGTGCGGGACAGAAAGACTCTTGGAAAGGTGCTGGGGCTGCACTCCGGTGCAGCCGCAGCACCTGGCTTGTGGGGCTAGCTGCCTGCCTGCTGGTTGGCGGCGTCCAGGAACTCCTGCATCCTGGGCTGCGCCTCCTTGAGGTAGTCCGCGGCGGTCTGCTTCCCGTCCAGGACCGGCTGGATGTTGGTGAAGAGTTCGTCGTACCACTCTGCGTTGAAGGTGTTGCCGCCGGGAAGGGCACGGCCGTAGTCCTTGACGATCTGCAGGAACTCGGCCTTGTTGGCGGGCTTGGTGGTGGTATCCGCGGCCCAGGTCTCGGCCATGTCCTTCAGGTTGGGAATCTGGATCCCGGCATCAACCAGGCTCTGCTGGGCTTCCTTGTTGGCTGTCAGGTACTCCACCAGCTTGACGGCGTCCTCCGGGAGTTTGGTGCTCTCCGAGACGGCGATGCCGAGGGTTCCGGTCCAGGTGGCCGTCTTGCCCGTCTTGCCGGCCGGGTAGGGGATGACGTCCCAGTCAAAGTCCAGCTTCTGGTAGGTGGAGAGGTCCCACGGTGCGATGGGGAAGAAGCCGATCTCGCCCTTCATCCATCGCTGGTAGGTATCCAGGGTCTGCCCCTCGGCCACCGACGGCGTCACGCCGTGGACGTTCTGGAGGTCCGCGAACCACTGCAGGGCCTCGGCGAACTCCGGGGTATCCACGGTGACCTTCGTGCGGTCCTTGTTAAGCCAGTCGCCACCGTTGGACCAGACGAACGGCTGCAGGTTCCACTGAACGTTCAGGCCTGTGCCCCACTGGTCCAGGGTGCCGTCCCCGTTGGTGTCCGCAGTGAGTTTTTTAGCTGCGGCCACGAATTCATCGAACGTGTAGGGCTTGTCCTTGTCGGGCAACGGGATGCCGGCCTTTTCCAGCATGGTCTTGTTGTAGCCGAAGGAGAACGGTCCAACGTCCTTGGGAAGGGCATAAATGGCACCTTCGCCCACGCGCTTGCCGTCGTACCGGTAGCTGTCAACGCCGTATTCCCAGATGTTGTTCAGGTCGATGGTGTCGGACTTTTCCACGTATTGGGTGATGTCCTTGACGATGCCGTTCTGTACGTAGGCCTGGACGTCGCCGGGGCCGATGTAGAAAACGTCCGGAACCTGCTTGCCGGCGATGGCGGCCTTCAGCTTGGTGGCGTACTGGTCTGCGGTGGTGACGATGATATCCACGTCCACGTTGTTGTCCGTTTCAAACTGGGCAACAGCTTTTTCGTAGGCCTTCTTCTCGTCCTCACCCCCACGGAACATAAAGGTCAGCTTCTTTTCGCCGGTGTCCCCACCGGTGGGGGCGGAGCATCCGCCGAGCATCAGGCCTGCGGCGGTGAGGAGCGCCAAGGTAACGGCCATAGGACGTGACTTCTTCATCACGTGGTCCTTCCGGGTTGGGTGGAGTGGTCAAGTTTGATTGATGGGGGTGCGATGGTGAGCCCCACTGTCCGCGGTGGCGGACCGGCATCCAGAGCTCTTCGTTTGCAACGTTGTAAGAACCTTCACACAGCTGGTCTGCGATCGTCAAGGGCGATGCCCAAAATTGTTTTGAGCCGTCCCGCTCTGCCCTTGACGCGGCCGGGACTCCGTGCCATATTCATCGTTACAACGTTGCAATAGTCGCGCGCCGGGCGCATCCCTCCGCCGTCGAATCAATTCCCCAATCACCTTTCGGAAGGACCACGTGATGACGAAGTCACGTTCATGGGCAGCGCGCGCCGCAGGACTGGCAGCGGTTTTCAGCATCGCCCTGACGGCGGCGGCACTGCCGCCCACCACAGCCCACGCGCCGGCAGGAGCCACGGCAAGCACAGTGGCACCGGCCAGTGCCCAGAAAAAATCGGAGCAGAAGCTGCAACCAGACCTGCCGGGAGGCAAGACCGTGGTGGGCCAGACCTCCCCCATCCACGATCCCGCCCTGATCATCGCCGACGACGGCACCTGGTACGTCTATTCCACCGGGCTGCTGAACCGTGAAAACGGCGGCACCATCCAGATCTGGTCCTCCTCCGACCAGGGCACAACGTGGGAATACAGCGGCACTGTCTGGGATCGGATTCCGGCTTGGATCGATGAGCATTTCTCCGACGGCGAGCTGCCCGGCAACCTCTGGGCGCCGGAAATCACCGAACACGACGGAACCTACTATCTGTACTACTCGGCGTCGCGCTTTGGCGGCAACAACTCCCTGACGGCGCTGGCCACCAACACCACGCTGGATCCCAACGATCCGGATTATGAGTGGGTGGACCAGGGCCTGGTGGTCTCCTCCCCCGCGACGGGCCTTGATCCCAACAACCCGGGCAAGACGTTCAACGCGATCGACGCCGGCATCATCGAGGATGCCGATGGCACCCCGTACATGGCCATCGGATCGTTCTGGTACGGGATCTTCCTGGTGCCCATCGAATGGCCAACCGGCAAGCCTGTGGCGGACTGGCAGTCCAAGACCGTGAATATCGCGGACCGCTTTATGCCGGGCAACCCCATCGAAGCGCCCTACATCACTGAACATGACGGCTACTACTACCTGTTCGTCTCCTTTGATTCCTGCTGCCGCGGCGCGGACTCCACCTACAAAGTCGCAGTGGGCCGCTCCACGTCCGTGAAGGGTCCCTACCTGGACAAGGACGGCCGGGACATGTTCGGCGGCGGCGGATCCGTGGTGCTCGATTCCCATGGTGCCATCACCGGGCCCGGCGGCCAGTCGGTCTTCGGCGACTACCTGGCCTTCCACTACTACGACGGCTCCAATGAGGAGCTCCCCTATTTCCCAACCCTTGGCCTGCAAAAGATCCAGTGGGTGGACGGCTGGCCAACCTTTGACCAGACCGTGGAACTTCCGGCGGTGCTGAAGCAGCCGAAGGCCCAGGTCGTTGCCGCCGGCAAGACGGCCGCGTTCAGTGCCACGGCCACGGGGACTCCCGGCCCGGTGGCGGTTTGGGAGACATCGGCCGACGGCGGCGCCACCTGGCAAAAGGCGGTTACACAGCCCGTCACTAAACGGACGGACGAGGGCACCTACCGCTCCACCCTGGATTTCCCGGCCGCGACCGCCCGGCAGGACGGGTTGCTGGTACGCACAGTGTTCAGAAACGCACACGGGAAGGTGACGTCCGCCGCCGTCGAACTCGCCGTCAAGTAATCCAGGCCGCGCGCTGGCTTTGAGGATCCAATGGCGGCCCGGTTACGGGATTTACTGACTGGGGAACTTCTTGCCCGATACGCACGGGCGAGGAACCCAACCTGCCTGCGTCCGCGAGAACCGCCGTAAGCGTCCTGCTGAAGATTTCACTGTTGGTGTATTGGTTGTCTGGCGTCAGGCGATGCTAGGGCACGGTGCCTTGCGTCGACTGGCGGCTGAGTGGGAAGTCAAGCGTGTCATCGTTGAGCCAGCGGCACGCGGGCTCGGTGCGAGGGCGAGGGGAACCTGAAGCTGGCGGCGCTGCTTGCCGACGTCGGAATTGCGGAAACCGGGTCTCACAGCGGGTGTGAGAGACGGGAGAGCCGCGAGGCCTGGACAGCGATGATGTTCAGCTGACGAGGATTTGGGTGGAGGATTCCTTGAGCTTGCCGTTCGCCCACTTTATCTGGCGAAGGGTCTGGGCGTGGCAGCGCTGTGCGACGTCGAGCAGGTCCCGATGCTTGATGCCCTGAGCTGCCTGCGCCAGCATTTCCCAGTCGGCTGAGACTCCGGATGCCTTCACGTAAACCTCCCGAAGGTCCCGCAACAACAGCAGGCCGGCTTCGCCCTGCCGCCCCATCATTTCGCTGCCCTTTTCCCTGATCTTCTCCATCAGCGAGCTCTCGCCGGGGGGCCCGGGGTCCAGGTCCTTGCCATACTGTTTGCCGATGGCAGCGATCTCGCGGACGTGCTGTCGAGACCATCCGGCAAGGTCGCGGGCGAGATGGTAAATTTCGTGGTCGACCTTGTGCCGCTCGGAGACCATGAACAGCTCATGCACCAGCTCGTTCTCAGACCGATGAAGTCCTTCCAAGACAAGCCCGATTTTCATAACGCTTCCCCCGTCCGGGTGGTGCCTGTAGCTTCGTCGACCCTGGCCGAGGGGATTCCGGAGGTCCTGGCCTCCGCTGGAAATTCCGCAACGGGTGCGGATGCTGTGTTGGTCGGGGCAGGGGAAGGGCCGTTGCCGGCGCCGATGCGCGCGAGGCGGGCTGCAGCGGTCTTGAAAATGGGCTGCTTCGAGGCTGCGTCCCAGTCGGTGATAGTCAGTTCGTTCGCTGCCCGGCCCGCGCCGTCTGGCTCATGCCCGCCGTCGGTGTCCCAGTAGCCGTAATGGAAGGGCAGGAACAGCACGCCTTCACGGATGCCACTCACCCGGACCCGTGCCCTGACTGAACCGCGGGGAGTCCCCACCTCTGCAAGGTCGCCCTCGGCAATCCCATAAGCGCCGGCGTCGGCCGCTGAAATCTCCACCCAGACGTCCGGTGCCGCCGCCTGCAGTTCCGGTGCCCTGGCGGTTTTGGTCCGGGTATGGAAGTGGAAGAGCGTACGCCCGGTGATGAGCTGGAAAGGGAATTTCTGGCTGGGCAGCTCATGCGGCGGTACATACTCCGCGGCCTTGATAACGGCTTTCCCCTCGGGATTCAGCGCCTTGTACTCGTGTGCTTCCACCGGCGCTCCCGTTATGAGGTCACGCCCGTAGCTTTCGCAGTATTCGGGTTGGGCCCAGAAGTTCCCGTCGGCATAGAGCCGTTCCGCTCCGTCCGGGTTCTCCTCGTTGCATGGCCACTGGACGCCGGAACCGCCGCGGAGCTTGTCATAGCTAATGCCCGAGTAGTCACAGGGCCGTCCCCGGCTACACTCCTTCCATGCTTCAAAGGCGGACTCAGCATCCTGCCACTTGATCAGGGGCCCTCCATCCTTGTCCTTCAGCTCCATCCTGCGTGCATAGTCCATGAAGATTTCGAGGTCCGGGCGGGCGTCGCCGGGAGGTTCTACGGCCTTTTCTGACAGGTGCACCGTGCGGTCGGCGTTAGTGAATGTCCCGGTTTTCTCACCCCAGGTGGCTGCCGGCAGGACAACATCCGCCAGTTGCGCCGTCTCCGAAAGGAAAATGTCCTGCACCACCAGGAACAGCCGCTCCTGCTGAAGGATGGACCGGATCCTGGCGAGTTCGGGCAGGGACACAGCAGGGTTAGTGCCGTTGACCCAGAGCATCCGGATGGACCCCTCCTCCACATACCGCATCATCTGCATCAAGTGGGTGGGCGGTGAATAGTGCGGGATGGCCATCGGGTCAACGTTCCATACCTTCGCCAGGTCCTTGACGTGAGCGTCGTTGGACCAGTTGCGGAACCCGGCGAGATCACCGTCCGCTCCGCACTCCCGGGTGTTCTGCGCCGTCGGCTGGCCGTTCATCTGCAGGACGCCGCACCCCGGTTTTCCGAGCATGCCGCGGATGATGTTGACGTTGTTCACCTGCACGGCAGCAGCGGTAGCCTGGTTGGACTGGTAGAAACCCTGCAGGACCGTGGACAGCAGCCGCTCGGCATGACCGATGACGCTGGCTGCCTCCCGGATCTTTTCCGCCGGAACGCCGCAGATCTCGGCCACCAGCGCCGGAGGGTACTTCTTGACCTCGTTCTGCAGCTGCTCGTACCCGACCGTATGGGCCTCGATGTAGCCCATGTCCACCCAGCCGTTGGCGATGATCTCGTGAAGGATGCCGTTCATGAGTGCCACGTTCGTTCCGGGCCGCGGAGCCAAATGGACTCCGGCGGCCCGGGCAACTGGAGTGAGCCGCGGGTCGACGCAAATGATTTTGGGAGGATTCGGCCCCGCCAGCCGGTCCAAGACGCGCGTCCACAGGACGGTCTGCGTCTCGGCCATGTTGTGACCGTACAGAGCGATGACGTCGGCGTGATCCACATCCGTATAGGAGCCCGGCTGGCCGTCGCAACCGAAGGATTCCTTCAGCGCCTCGGCGGCAGTCGCCGTGCACAGCCGGGTGTTTCCGTCGACGTGATTCGTGCCCAGTCCGCCATGTGCCAGCACACCCAGCGTGTAGTACTCCTCGGCGAACAGCTGGCCCGTGGTGTAAAACCCGATGGCGCTGGGGCCCTGCTCCGCCAGCAGCCCTTTGGACCGAGCCACCACCCTGCCCATCGCCGTGTCCCAGTCCGTCTCCACCAACTTTCCGCTTTCACGGATCAGTGGCCTGGTCAGCCTGTCCGGGGAGGCGTTTGCCTGCCACCCGTAGAGGTCCTTGGGACCGAGGCGTCCGTGGTTGACCCGGTCTCCGGAGCGCCCCCGCACTCCCACTATCCGGTTGTCCTTGACAGCGATGTCCATGGCATCACCGTTCGAATGCAGGACGGAAGCTGTCTGCACCCACTTGTCCACTTCTTCGGGGACCATGCCTTGGGCCAGATGCGAATCCACCCTGACTGGCCACTCACTGCCGCTGCCGTACGGCGTCCGCGTCCCCCAGGGTTCGGCGATACGGTCTATCCGAGCCATGTCCATCTCCCGTTCTGGATTGGCGCCGGCAACGCTGTCGGTCGCTAACTCGAACGTACCCACTTTGGACCTGCGAAAACAGTGCCCGACAAGCCTGTTGGCTGCGGAACGTCAGCAGATCAGTACTCACCCTTGATCACGAAGTACGAGCCGCGGATAACGCCTGCCAGCTTTGATTTCTGGCGGGCGAACTTAAAACGTGATGTCAATTCCTCGGGAATCTCCATGCCTTCGGCCAGTTTGAACCCCACCGCTCGCTTCCCGCCGTTCTCGATGCTGTACATGACGTTGACCGCCAGCCCCGACTCGTAGAACACGTAATCCATCCGGAAACCCTCGACTTCGAAGGCTGTTGCTTCGAGCGGTGGGGAGCCGATGATGATGTCGCGCTCCTCCCTCAGGATGCGGCTCACCCGCTCGACCACCTCCGGAACATCATCTGCAGGGCTAACGGTGAAGACGTGGTCGTACTTATTGCGGTAGTAGCGACCCTCGTTGGCGCGTAACCCGGCGAGCGCCTCGGCGACCGGAGACGACTCCAGGCCAGAAGTAGAAACGTTCTCGAAGTCAACAACGTACGGCATACGCCCTCCTCATTGGATGTGTTCGACCAACGATAACGTGACGACATGCTCCCGCCGGCGTCCAAACGCTCGTGGGCCGCCCCGGGGCCCTCAGCGACGGGTGCAAAGGGCGGCCTTTCGCCGTCTTGGTTGTTTGTATATACAAGGTGCCAGGGCGTTTCAAGCTAGACCCTTTCCTCGCCGAAAACTTCACGGCCGCTGCGGAAAACCACGGGCATTCTTGATTCAGCGGCGGCATGGTTAACCCAGCAGCTCACCATCGGTACCAACCGCTGGCGCAGAGGGACAAGGGAAACGCGCGGAAGCAGGAAATACGATGAATCAAGCACCAGGCTTGGAGGAAGTGTCGTTCGCAGGCGGACGCATCACGGGCCAAGGCAGGTCCTTGGTATGAAGCGCATATCAGCCGACCATGCGGGCGGGCCCTCTCGTTGGGGCACGGAGGCCACAGCGTTAGGCGGAGTCAAATGTTCGGCCAGCGGATGGTGGACTGCATCCGCCAGTCAAGGGCTTCCCGTACCTACCGGCAACTGCATTGAAGACGGAGACCGCCAACTCTGGCCCGACTGCCGGGACTGAAGCCGACAACGCCGCAGGACGGATCGTGGCATCTTCATCGGTTCTGGCGCTACTGATGAATCAGTTCTTGGGCATTTAGAAAGTCTAGGTTGACACCTACTGCCGCACCACGAGCACGGTCTTGCCGCTCGCGCTGCGTTCATCGAGGGCTGCCATGGCTTCGGGTGCGTCGACCGGCGGGGTGCCTTTCCCCGTACGGCGCGCAACCAGGTTCACGGCCAAAAGCGCCGCGAGTGTGAGGGCCACTCCGGCGATTTCGCCGCCCGTGGGCTGGTGCCCTCGGATTGCTTCGATGGTGAAGGCCGTGATGGGGACAAGGTTGATGAACAGCACCCCATTTGAGGCCCCCAATATAGCGACGGCCTGATTCCACGTGAGCACTGCCAGCACCGTGGCCGGCAGCGCCATGTAGAGGATCTGCCAGATCACGGCAACAACGTCCCCAACAGTTACGGGCGGCTCGTTCCACGTCAGCACGCTGGTGAGGGCGATGATGGAAAGTGTTCCCAGCAGGCAAGTGTGCGCGGTGAACCGAAGCATGCTCAACTCTGCGAAACCGCTTCGGCTGGTCGTGTAGATGACCCACGCGACCACGCCGGCGAAGGTCAGCGGGACGCCTTGACCGAGACCACCCTGCAGGACCGCGGCCGGGTTCCCGTTCCCCAGAACCATGGCGACACCTACCAGTGCGACGGCGGAGAACAAGAACACCAGCCCGCCCGGGCGCTTCCTGGTGCGCGCCCACAGGACAAACAGCGTGACCATCGGCAGGGTTGCCATGACCAAGGAAATGGTCTGTGGCGCCGAGTAGGCCAGGCCTGCGTACATGAGCATGTTGAATCCTGTGAATCCAATGGTTCCCAGCAGCCACAAGGCGCCGGCCCTCCGGCCAGGGATGAGGGCGCGTGGCCCCTCTTTGAGTGCGAGGATGGCCATGAAGACGACCGTTGCCACGATGAATCTGGCGGCCGTCAGCTGGAACGGCCCCAGATGGGAAAATGCTGTTTTGGCGATGGTGAACATGCCTCCCCAGGCCATGGCTGTGGCCAGGCCGCCGATGGCGGCAAGTGAAGTACTGCGGTTCATGGAGGCTCCCAGGTGTTCGTTAGTTGACGAATACACGAACACTGTACATGATGGTGAGGCGAAAGGAAGGCCCGAATGAAACCCCTATTTCACCCGCGGGTGGAGGACTTGGACCTGTCCACCATCTTGCACGCCTGCGCCGATCCCACCAGGCTCCGGCTGCTTGCCGACATCAATGCAGAGCCCGGAAAGACCTGCGGAACCTTTAAAACCGAACTTTCGAAATCAACGCTTTCGGCACACTTCAAAGTGCTGCGGGAGTCAGGCCTCATCCGCCAGGACCTTGGCCCAGGGAACAGTCGCCTCAATTGGCCGAGGACGGCAGAAGTCCACTCCCGATTTCCGGACGTCATCAGCGCCATACTCAAGTCCACCACTCGAGGCTCGGGCTGGAGCTAAATGGCGTTGCTTCGACCGATAGATCCAGCCCTCTGAGCACGAGATCATTGACCTCCAGCGCACTCCCCCGTATTGTCGACAATCGACAAACTCGACAAACTCGGCAAAATCGTCGACATCGCCGAACCACCGGCATATGGAGGACTCATGGCATTCGAAACCAAACCCAAGTTCGTTACATTCGACATGAACGGCACGCTGATCAAGTTCCGCATCAACGACGCGATTCGTGAGGTTCTGGGCGAGAGGCTGCCGGCCGAGATCGCTGCGGATTTCCTGCAGACCTGCAAGGCGTACCGGATCGACGAATGCATGGGCGAGTACAAATCGTTCGAGCACGTTGTCGGTGATTCCATGGAGCGCGCCATGCGCAAGTTCGGGCTCAAGTACGGTGAGGGCGACGCACGGGCGGTCTACGACCACATCCCCACCTGGGGCCCGTACCCCGGAGTCACCGAGGCACTGGGGAGCCTGGCGGAGGAAGTCCCGCTGGTAATCATCACGAACAGCGACACCTCGCATGCTGCGCGCCTGGTGGAGAACCTCCGGACCCCATTCGAAGTGGTGATAACTGCCGAGCAAATGGGCGTCTACAAGCCACGGCTTCGTGCCTTTGAGTACATGTTCGACAAGCTCGGTGTGGAACCCGACGAGATCGTGCACGTTTCTGCGAGCCCCATGTACGACCTGCGACCTGCGGCCGCGATGGGCATCAAGAACAAGGTGTACGTGGACCGGGGCTTCGAAGCGGACGAGCACTGGCTCGGCTACGAGCTGATCACCGACATCGCGGACCTCCCCGTCCTCTTCGGCCTGCCGCGTCCTGCTCCGGGCCCTCGGTCTGGGCCGTCCGAGCCTGGCGGGTAACCCGAACTTTTGAAAGCCGGGCCTCTCGCGCGTTTGGTGGAATCGGGCTAACCTGACGCGCATGGCCCAGAAAGCTTCGCCCGCCCGCGCGTGGATCGGGACGATCGTCTTCCTCCTCCTCGCGCCCGGCGTCGTCGCGGGCTTCATCCCGTGGCTCATCTCCGGCTGGCGGTGGTACGACTGGGGCGGCGGGGCACGGGTGGTCGTGCCAATCGCGTGGATCGCGATCGCTATCGGGGTAGCTTTCCTCCTGCACGCCTTCGCACTGTTCGCCCTGCACCGGGGAACGCCCGCTCCGGTCGCTCCGACGGAGGCGCTCGTCGTGACGGGGGTCTACCGATTCGTGCGCAATCCGATGTACCTCGCGGTGCTTACGATCATCCTCGGCCAGGCACTGCTGTTCGGCAACGCGTGGCTCGTGCTCTATGCCCTGATCGCCGTCGCCGCGGTTGTCGCGTTCGTGAAGGGTTATGAGGAACCGACCCTCACCCGTACCTACGGCGAGGAATACCTCAACTACCGGCGCAACGTCCCTGGGTGGTTGCCGCGGCTCACGCCATGGCGGGCGTGACGGCAGCGACCGGGCTGAATTCGGGGGTGCAGGCTTTCCCTATTCCGCATCGCTGCCACAGGCCCAAGGATCACTCTTCCTACGGACTTTTGCATGCAATAGTCTGGGCACGCCAGCCTGCGGCCGAAGGTGCGGAAGACGGGATGCAGGACACAAGGCGCTTAGAAGGGACCAACCATGCTGATCTGCGCAACCTGCGCCGTCGAACGCGACGAACCTACCCCTGGGCTCTGCCCAATCTGCACCGATGAGCGGCAGTATGTGCCCGAGGACGGACAGGAGTGGCTCACCCTGGGTGGGCTGGCGCAGGCGGGCCAGCAGACAGTATTGAGGGAGAACGAGCCGGGGCTTATCGGGATCAAGACGGAGCCAAGGGTCGGGATCGGCCAGACAGCTCAGCTTGTGGTGACACCCGAAGGTTCGCTGCTGTGGGATCCGGTCGGGTATGTCGATGACAATGCGGTGAAGGCAGCGCTCGAGCGAGGCCCGGTCCTGGCTATTGCCGCCAGCCATCCACACATGTTCGGCGTGCAGGTCGAGTGGTCGCATCGGCTCGGCGGCGTCCCCGTACTTGTGGCGGACGCAGACCGCCGATGGCTGGGGCGCAATGCTCCGATCATCGAATTTTGGTCCGGCAGCCGGACTATTGCAGAAGGGCTGACGCTACACCAGACCGGCGGCCACTTCCCCGGCAGCGCCGTGGTGCACTGGGCTGCAGGAGCGGGCGGCAGAGGAGTTCTGCTGACCGGCGACAGCGTATATCCGAATCCAGACCGTCGCTCCGTCGCCTTCATGCGCAGCTACCCGAATCATTTGCCGCTATCCGGCGCCGTGGCGTTGAGAATCGCCGCGCAACTGGGAGAGCTCAAATTCGACCGGATCTATGGCAACTTCAACAACGTCATCGCGTCCGAAGCCAAAGCCATTCTGCACGATTCCGCCCAACGGCACGCTGCTTGGGCACGAGGAGACTTCGACCAGTTGACCTGAAACCCCCATTTCCACTTACGGACTGGGAGAGGGTAGGAGTTCATTGTCAGTCGACGACTACTCCGGTAGCCTTCCGTTCGGGTGCGGGACCGTCATCACAGTCTGAGAGATTCTGCGTGTCTGCTGCACGCTCCCACGCCGTACTCGTATCGTCAAGACATGCCACGAGGAAGAATAGAGACTAGGCCGGGCGCTTCTCACCTTTTGGCAGGCCAGACGTCGATCGATGAAGTCTTCAAGGAGCGGTACGATCTGACTCCGCATCTCCCTCTGAATTGGGCCGCCTTCGAGACGACTCCCCCAAGCCGGCGTGGCGACGGCGCAGACTCGGAACTCACGCCGTGGTCAGGTCCGTCTGTGCGCCGCTAGTAGGAGTCGGCACCGGCAATTTGTCCCGACCCTGCTGGGCAAGCGGGTCCATCCCGCACATGGGAAAGGCAAGGAGTATGAATCCCCTTGCCACTTTCAGAATATAGCTGGCTGGGGGGCTTGCCGCAAGACCCCCATCTTGGACCAGAATGGTGGGCCGCGGCAGAAATACCCGAGGAAATGGGGATCGCTCCGGGCAATTCCGTACTCGGGGCCGCGGACCGATGGCAAGTAGTGGATGGGGTTTCGGATGTTTGACGTGATCATTAGCGGCGGCGGGCCGACGGGCATGATGCTGGCCAGCGAGTTGCGGCTGCACGACGTGGACGTCCTCGTGCTGGAGAAGGAGGCAGAGCCGACCCAAGCGGTCCGCACGCTCGGCCTGCACCCGCGCAGCATCGAGATCCTGGACCAGCGGGGGCTGCTGGACCGGTTCCTCGCGCACGGGCAGCAGTACCCCGGCGTCGGCGGCTTCGCCGGGATCGACAAACCCAGGCTGACGAACCTGGACACCGCACACGGGTACGTCCTCGGCATCCCCCAGCCCGTCACCGATCGCCTGCTGGAAGAGCGCGCCGGAGAACTCGGCGCGCAGATCCGCCGAGGCTGCGAGGTGACAGGTGTCGAGCAGGACGAGGACGGGGTAAACGTCGAGCTAGCGGACGGCACATCGCTTCGTTCGCGCTGGCTGGTCGGCTGCGACGGCGGACGCAGCCTGGTGCGCAGACTTCTCGGCATCGCCTTTCCCGGCGAGCCCGCCTCGACCGAGTGGCTCCTCGGCGAGGTGAAGGTGACCGCGCCGCCGGACGAGCTGGCCGAAGTGGCGGACGCGGTTCGCAAAACCCACAAGGGGTTCGGCATTGGCCCAGCCGGAAACGGCCTGCACCGTGCCGTGGTGCCCGCGGCGACCGTGGCCGAGGATCGCTCGATCCCGCCGACCCTGCAGGAATTCCGGACGCAGCTGCGGGCGTACGCGGGCACAGATTTCGGCGTCCACTCACCGCGCTCCCTGACCCGATTCAGCGACGCCACTCGGCTTGCCGAACGATACCGAGCCGGCCGGGTTCTCCTCGCCGGCGACGCGGCACACGTCCACCCGCCGCTGGGAGGGCAGGGTTTGAACCTAGGCATTCAGGACGCCTTCAACCTCGGCTGGAAGCTCGCCGCCGAGGTCAACGGATGGGCACCGGACGGGCTGCTGGACAGCTATCACGCCGAGCGTCACCCTGTCGCCGAAGACGTCCTGACCATCACCCGTGCCCAGAGCGAATTGCTCTCCCCCGAGCCCGGTCCGCAGGCCGTGCGCCGGCTGCTGACCGAGCTAATGGACTTCGAGGACGTCAGCCGTTTCCTGGCCGAGAGGATCACCGCGATCGGGGTCCGCTACGACTTCGGAGTGGGTCCCGAGTTGCTCGGCAGACGACTGCGCGACATCCCGATATCTCGCGGCCGCCTCTACGAGCTCACTCACCAAGGCCGCGGACTCCTGCTGGACCAGACCGGCGAACTCTCCGCGACAGGATGGACTGATCGGATCGACTACGTCGCGGACGTTAGCGGGGAACTGGAACTGGACGCGCCTGCGGTCCTGCTCCGACCGGACGGACATGTCGCCTGGATCGGCGAAGACCAGAACGAATTGCTCCGCCACCTGCCGACATGGTTCGGAGCGGCCTCAGGAGCACCGTAGGCGAGGCCAGCCCCGCACACCTGGTCGGCGCATCGCGGCACCTCCAGCAGCGGCTGGCGAACGTGAGCGAACAGATTCTTCCCGGCCAGAACCACTTCGCGCACGTCATGGACCCCGAAAGCGTCGCAGAGGCCATCAACGCCTTTCTGGCGACTTAGCGCAGC
The DNA here is from genome assembly GCF_018613805.1 of Arthrobacter sp. ISL-48. Lineage (GTDB taxonomy): Bacteria > Actinomycetota > Actinomycetes > Actinomycetales > Micrococcaceae > Arthrobacter. The sequence goes on along the minus strand of NZ_JAGGPL010000016.1, from coordinate 41,285 downwards.
AGCCCGGGGCCCCTATCCGGATGACGCTGGGCGGCCTATCGTGGTGCTGAGACACCACGAGGGAAGGGACGAAGATGTTTACCCTGCAAATAGGCTACCCGGTCCGGGACTACGGGGAATGGAAGAAGGTCTTCGACAGTGATCCCGCAGGCCGTGCCGCGTCGGGCGCCCGGTCTGTCCGGGTGTTCAGGGATGCAGATGACCAGAACAACGTGGCCGTGCTCCTCGACTTCGACACCAGGGACGCTGCGACCAGCTTTCTGGAACGGCTGCGCAGCGACGTGTGGGGTAACCCGGACGTGATGGGGCAGATGATGTCGGCATCGCCGACCGCCAGGATTTTGGAGGAGGTGGCCCGCGAAGGTCTGGCCGCGGGCTGACAGCGTCGAATTTTGTGGGCGGTCGCGTCAGCCGCCGTAGGGACGGGTGAGGATCTCAAGGTTGTGCCCATCCGGATCGGACCAGTAGACGCCGCGGCCGCCGTCGTTGGTGTTGATTTTGCCTGGCACGTGGTGCCAGGGATCTGCCCAGTAGCCGAGCTTGCGCTGCCTGATCCGTTCGATAATCTCATCGAACTCCTCCTCGGAGACGAGGAACGCGTAGTGCTGGGACGAGATGTCAGGCCGCACCTCAAGGAAGTCGAGCGAGACGCCGTTTCGCAGGGACAGGACCATAAAGTGGCCGTACGGCTCGGCGTCGGGGAGCCCGAGTATTTCGGAGTAGAAGCGTGCCGAGGCCATCTTGTCCTGGACATGGACGATGGTGTGGTTCAGGGTGACGGTCATGATGTTTCTCCAGAACGGGCACAACGGCCCTCAACGAATGTTTGGCGCCAATCCGGGCAAGAAGCGCCAAGGACGAACAGAACCTTGGCTACGTCGGTAACTCCTAAAGCAGAGCAACGAACATTCCACCGCGGTGGCGGATGCGACCCTTGACGATGAACGCATCGCGATGATGTCACACGCTTGATGTCCGTTGATCGATCCTCCTCCTGACGTGTCCGGGCGAGCGTAGTCATTGCCCGGGCGTCCATCCACGCGTGATAGCGATGCGCCTCCGCCACGTTTCCTCCGCATCGGGCGACGACCAGCGACGGCAGAAGTCCTCGAGCTCGGCGCAGCGATTCAGCATCGCTGCCTGCCGTTCGCCCCACTCGGGGCGCGAGCCGTAAGCTTCCCAGAATGCGCGCAGGGCGGGGATCGCGGCGGGGTGGTGCATTCTAACGATCCACTCGCACCAGGCCAGATCGTCGATCGGTGCGCCGACCCCGGAGAACTCCCAGTCGAGGAGCGCGACCGGCTCGTCCCGCTCCGTGGCGATGAGTACGTTGTTCGGCCCGAAGTCGCCATGGCGGATCACGGTGCCGGACAGATGCGGTCCGGGCTGTAGGATCCCGGGATCGAGCTGGTGCAGATCCCGCAAGAGCCTCCCGCACGCCGCCAGGGTCTCCTCGGCGCGGCCAGACTCGATGAGGTCTTGGCCGTGCTCGCCCGGCACGAAGGCTGTTGTCAGCGTGAGCACGCCGGCGTCGATGACTGCCGGGACCGGGATCCGCCCGACGAGCCGAGTCAGGGCAAGGAGCTCGGCGGCGGCCCTGGCTTCGGCATCGGGGCCTTGGTACCGCTTCCCGACGCCGAGTCCCTGCCGCTTGGTTTCGTTCGTGTACCCGTGCCGCATAACAGAAGTCTCTCCCTGATTAGGGGGAAGGGAAAACCGACACGCGCTCTGGCCGCTGGCGGGACCGCCAGTCTGGACCGCTAACTCAGGCCCGTCCCGTGCCCACGGCGTCGCCCTTCGGCGACTCCTACGCCGTCGGGAGCAGGAGAGGAAGAAACTACTTGGCTCCTCGCCCTCTCCCCCAAGTCCGCTTATTACGTGGCGAAATGATCGGTGAGGGCGAGGATGGCCGGCAGCGTCGCGATGGCGAGAATGGTCTGGGTTCCGGTGATCGATGCCATGAGGCGCGTGTCGCCACCCATCCTGCTTGCAAGGACATAGGCCGATGGGGCGGTTGGGACGGCGCAGATGAGGACGATGCTTGCAAGAGTGACTCCGGTTACGCCCAAGGGGACGGCGATCGCCGCGGCAGCGAGGGGCAGGACGATGAGCTTGAGAACGGTGGCAACGCCGATATCGAGGGTGTCGCGTTTGCGGAACGTGAGGTGCAGGGCGGCGCCGGCGATGAGCGTGCCGCATGCAAGGGCGGGCGCGGCGAGCATCCCGAGGGTGGCCGACAGGAAATCTGGCAGCGGCAGGCCGGTGAGGTTAAGGGCGAGCCCGATCGCGCAGCCCTGGATCAGCGGGTTCTCTAGGAATTCGCGCCATACCGGGAGTCGCCGCTGAGCGGCCGTCTTGTCTCCATATGCGGCAAGGGTACTGACGCAGATGACGTTGACAAGCGGGACCACGATTGTGCTGGCGAGGGCGAATGTTGCAACACCTCCCTGGCCGTGCAGAGCGGACGCGAAGATCAGGCCGATATAGGTGTTGATTCGAATGGCACCTTGGACCATTGAGGTCAATTGGGGTCCGTTCGCGCGAAGAGCGCGCCGTAGCGCGATCACCAGGCCTGCGACCGCGATGATCGGTGCCGCAAGGCTGAGGAGGAGCGGACCGAATGGAACGACAGTGAGATCCGTGCCAGCGATGGATGTGATGAACAGGGCGGGCGTGAAGACACGGTAGCTCATCCACTCCAGTCCGCGCCAGAAGCCAGAGTCGGAAAGGAACCTGTAGCGCAGTAACGCCCCGGCTGCGAGCAGAAGAATGATCGGCACGATAGCCGTGGTTACGAGGGTCATGATCCCCAATTGTGTTGTAATAGGTTTGTGCAGTTCAACCATGACAACATGACAGGCCCGCTGCTCGCCTCACAGCTCGTCAATCTTGCCGCTGACGGCCGATGGACGGCCGAATCGGCGCAGGTAGTTCTCGTTGAGCATCAAATCCGCAGGGCAGCTTTGACCGAGACTGCAGCTGAGCTGTTGCAAGCGTGGGCGGTCAGGTTACGGTCTGCGTTCGATGCGGCCAATGTTGAATCCCGGTGCGCTGCGATCAACGAGCTCCTCATCGAAGGAACCACTCGCGCGTATCTGACAACGCATGACCAGCTACGGCCACACCTTCATTTCTCGCCAGAGGAGGACGACGTCGTCGCCCGGGTGAAGGCGGTAACGGCCGGAGGGTTGGCGATTTTCGCCGTCGAGTCTGAGGGCGGCCGACTGGGCGTGTGCGCTCGAGCCTCTTGCGGGATCGCGTTCGTCGACACCAGCAGGAACGGTCTGCGGGCGTATTGCTCGGCCAGGTGCGGAAACAATGACGCGGTGCGGCGATACCGGGAGCAGAGCGGATAGCACTCGGTGGCCGCCCGGTCCAGGGATGAGGGCTCGTCCCATCAGACCGCCGAGGACGCTCACATCTAGGAAACGTGCTGGAAGCCAGCTGACGCGGAGCTCCCCAGGTCACTCTTGTCCAAAGCCTGGTGTGCGCGGAGAGCATTGGTCCAAGTATCAGTGGTGGCGACGGCTGCCCAGTTCGAGTTCAGGAGGGTTAGGAGGGTTGTGTGCACGGTCTTTGCGTCTGCGAACCCTGCTTCGTTGGCGAGGTTGATAGCCCCGGTGGCGTCTGAGAGGACTTCGGTGGTGAAGCCAAGCACTTCTGCTTCCACAGCTGAGGCGAGTACGCAGTTATTGGTCATGTAGCCGACGAGGGTGACCGTGTCGGCGCCGTTCTGGCGCAGCCACTCGGAAAGGTCAGTCTGGGCATAAACGGATCCGTACTTCTTAATGATCGTCTTCCATGCGTCAGTTTTGCGGCGTGCGATCTCGGGATGCAGGTCATATTCAGGTGTGCCAGGTACAAAAACCGGTGCGCCTTCTCCTGCCGTGTGCTGAATGACCGCGATCGGAATGCCCGCAGCGGTCGCAGCGTCAATTGCCCGTGCGATCATCGGCAGGGACTCCTGGTGAGGCGGGTACTGGATTTCGAAGGGCCCACTAAAGTACTGCTGCTGCACGTCAATGAGGACGAGGGCGCGGCGAGGGTTGCTCATGTATGTGTTCTCCCAAGAATGGTTCGGTGGCCGCCGAGTGGCAACAACACAAGTCTTCGCTGCGCCGGTGACAACTGCCAGTGGCATGAAGGCGCATATACGATGGATTCGGGCCAAACATAGGAGATGACCGGAATGCGAGTGGCGATCTACGCTTTCGACGGTGTGACGATGTTTCACCTCGCCGTACCGCAGATGGTTTTTGACGAGGTCACCCGGCAGAATCTCGCCGAATGGAAAACTGTCCTGTTCTCCGATCAAGAAGGAGAGATTCGAACCGCCGAGGGCTACAGACTGGGTGAGGTCAAAGGACCGGAGGCCAGTGACGACGCAGACGTCGTCGTAGTGCCCTCATGGTTCGACGACGGGCGTCCACCTAACGACGCACTGGGCCGAACACTCCAAGAAGCACACCGGCGCGGTGTAACAATCTTGGGACTGTGCCTCGGTGCGATTCCCGTGGCGGATGCTGGATTACTCGCCGGGCGTCGTGCGGTGACACATTGGCAAGCTTTCGACTCCCTCGCCAAACGTCACCCGGACGTCTCCCTCGACAAATCCGTGCTGTACATCGATCACGGAGACGTCCTGACCTCCGCAGGAACCGCCTCCGCACTGGACGCCTGCCTGCACGTCGTCCGCGCCCGGCTGGGAGCCGACGCGGCGAACCGCGTAGCACGCAGCCTCGTCATCGCGCCGCACCGAGAAGGCGGACAGGCACAATACGTTGAACACCCGGTCCCATCGTGCTCTACCGACGACCCCATTACCCGGTTACTCGAATGGGCACTGGGCCACCTCGGCCAGCCCCTCGGCATCGACAGGCTCGCCGCCCAAGCGCACCTAAGCCGCCGCACTTTCATCCGCGCGTTCCGGTCAACAACAGGAACAACACCGGCCGCTTGGATCCGCTCCCCGCCGCCTCGACGCTGCCCGCCAGCTACTCGAGACCACTGACCTGTCGATAGACCAGATCGCAGCGGACTGCGGCTTCGGCAACGCCGTTACCCTCCGACAAAACTTCGCAACTGAGTTCTCCACGACACCAACGGAATACAGACGTCGTTTCACCGTCCGCCCCGCAGCGTTTGCACAAGCAGAACGGCGGCTGGGCAACTCGATGTGGGTCAGCGGCCCAGCCGAGCAGTACAGCACCGCTGGCCATGGTGGGATAGAAGCATGACAGCCATCATTCTCGGGTGGAACCCCGGTCGTTGGAACAGATGGGCCTACGACGCGGTGATCGAACAGATAGCTGAGACGGGACAAGTCCTGGACCGGTGCAGCGTCGGCCGGCGCCGGAAAATCACGCCCGGCACCGAGGCCTGGCTACTCCTGCAGGGGCAAAACCAGCACGGCCGCGGTCTCATCGGACACGGCATTGTCACCTCAGAAAGCTACGAGGCGCCACACTACTCCGACCCATCCGCCACGCTGAGGTACGTCAGCGTGACATTCGATGCGCTGCTTCCCCTGGGCTCACAGATACCCCTGGAAGTCCTGGCAGAAACCGTATCCGGCGTTCGCTGGAGCAGCCTCCGCGAATCCGGAAGGTCCATTCCTCCCGGCGCAGAGGTGGAAATTCGGCGCCTATGGCAGGATCTCGGTCCCGGGCCGGGAACCGATCCGACCACCCTTACCCCCGGGACCTATCCCCAGGGGTCTGTCGCCCGCGTTGAAGTGAACAGGTACGAGCGCAGCCCGGAGGCCAAACGGTTATGTCTTGCCTTCCACGGAACTTCCTGCGCTGCCTGCGGGTTTTCCTTTGAGGCGGGCTACGGGGAGGTTGCCAGGGATTTCGTCCAGGTTCACCACATCGTGCCTGCCTCCCAGCTGGGACCCGGATACCAACTGGACCCGATAGCGGATCTCGTACCGCTGTGCGCCAACTGCCACAACGTGGCCCACCTTCGCGTCAGTACACCACGGTCCGTCCCAGAGCTTCGCGCCCTGATCACTTCTGCAGGACACATGAGCGGCCAGGTGCTCGACCAAGAGACTTTGGAAGCACAGGCCGGCGCGAGAAGAATCCTCGAGCAGCAGTAAGTTGATGCCGCCTGTTGAGAAATGCGGGCGCCAACTCCGCACACCCCTGCCGTCCGGGGCTGAGCAGCCGCAGCCGCAGAAAACCTACAGCCCTGCAGGTCTGGCGGACTCCCCCACCATCGGGCAGTTTGCCGACCTATAACACAGCGCTGAGCTAGGCTGAGCGCGAAGATTCTCGTGGGACGGCCTCGGGAAGATGTGCAGCTTCGGCAATGAGGGCTTAGGCAATGATCTTTGGGAACAGCGGCGGTACTGGGCTGTGAGCTGTTCTGTCGAACCCGGTCGTTTGCGAATCAGACGGGCCTTGCTGTGCATCGCCGGGCTGATCACCGTTGTACTCGGATTGAGCATTCGCACGCTCAGCGATGCTGCATGGACCGGCCCTGCCGGTGATGGTCTCTACGCGGTTCTGGTCTATGTTCTCGTGGGTATCCTAATTCCGTCGAAGTCCAAGACACTGATTGCAGCCGCAGCCGTTACGGTTTGTGTTTTGATCGAGCTGTTCCAGCTCACTGGTCTTCCTGCCGAACTCGGAAAATCCTGGCCACCCATTCGGCTGGTCCTTGGAACCACCTTCGGCACCGCTGATTTGTTCGCCTACGCCGGTGGTGCTGCCGTCGCTTATGCGGTGGATTGGACGACGGGAACGGTGGTGAATTGCGCTCGCCATCACTAGGTGCCGTACATCTGCTCCCCGGGAAAGTCGTACCGCCAAGGACGTTCGCTCCAGCCACGGGTGAGTTGGCCAGGCCCATTGGCGGTTGCATCAGCCCTTGAACGCCCCGTCCATGATCCCTGAAACCATGCGTCGGCCGACGAAGAAGAAGACGATCAGCAGCGGCAGAGTCGCCAGGAACGATCCGCCCATGGCGAGCGCAACATCGACTGACCGGTTCGCCTGCAGTTGCTTAAGTGCGATCTGCACAGTGAAGAGCTCGGGAGACTTGAGGACGATGAATGGCCACATGAAGTCGTTCCACACCGCGGTGAATGAGATCAGCCCGAGTACGAACGCTGCAGGCCGGACAACCGGGAACGCTATGCTCCAGAACAGCTGCCAGGAGTTGGCACCGTCGATGCGCGCGGCTTGAATGAGTTCGTCGCTGACCGTTGTTGCCATGTGCTGGCGCATCCAGAAGATTCCAAACGCGCTGGCGAGACCAGGGACGATGATCGCCTGCAGGGTGTCGACCCAGCCGAGCGATGACACGATCAAGTACTGGGAGTGGAAAGAGCCCGAACACCGTGAAGATGATGAAGAAGGGGGCGATGTACGCGTATGGAGCGATGCGGTCCGCGAGCGATTCACGGATGCGGATGGCCTTGTTGGCCGGGGCGTTGCGCTGCTTAAGCGGGGCTGCGGTTGTCGCCGTAGACATGAGTGGTCCTAACGTCGATGGGTGGCCCGGTACTCCCGGCACCGGGCGACCCGGATTGATGGGACGATCAGCCGCCGATGGCCGTCTTTGCATTGTTGACGGCGGTTTGCCACGCCTGGTCGGATTTGACGTTGCCCGTTTCCACCTCGACGAGGGTATTGAGCAGCGCGGAACCAATGGCGCTCGTGTCGGGACCGTTGTAGAACGGCGGGAATTTCTGCACGGAATCGGAGATGACCTTTCCGATCTTCGACTCACCGTAGAACGGGTCGGTGTAGCTGAGGACCGACGTGCTCGCGAGAGCAGCTGTCGAGGCAGGGAATGTACCCGTCTTGGTGAAGTGCTCCTCTTGGCCCTCCGGCGACATCATCGTCTTGATGAACTGCCATGCTGCGGCTTTGTGAGCCGCGCGGGCCGGGATAGCAATCACGCTGCCTCCCCAGTTTCCGCCGACGCCCGGCACAGACGCAATGCGCCACAGACCCGACGTGCCGGGGGCATCGGTTTTGATGCCCTTCAGCATCCAGGACGGAGCCGTGGTCACGGCAAAGGCACCATTGGCCTTGCCAGGAGCCCACCCCGATGAGAACGCCGCGATGCCCGCGCTGATGCCGGCGTCGTGCGTTTTCACGGCCACGTCGAAGGCGCCCTTCACCTGCGGGTTCGTGTCGTAGACGAGCTTCCCGTCCGGAGAGTAGTACTTCTCCGTGACTTGGTTGACAGTGGAGAAGAAGATGCTCGTTTCGATGTTGTCGACGAACGGCTGGCCGGTCGCCGCCGTGTATTTCTTGCCCATCGCGATGAAGTCATCCCAAGTGCTCCACATCTTGGCAACCTCACCGGGCTCCGTCGGGAGCCCTGCCTTCTCGAAGAGGTCGGCACGGTAGGCGAAGCCGAGTCCGCCGACGTCGGTGGGAATGCCGACGATTGAGCCGTCCTTCGCCGTTGCGGCCTCGGTGGCCCAGCCAAGGTAGCTGCTGCCGACGTCATCGCCGCCCAGCGTACGCAGGTCGACGAAGTTGGCGCTGTTCTCGACGAACCTTGGCAGGTCGTCGCCTTGGATCATCACCAGATCCGGCACCTTGCCACCTGCCAGGGCGGCGGTAAGGGCCGTTGCGGTCTCGGTCGTGCTGCCGACCTCGGTGAGCTTAACCTTCGCCGCCGGGACCTTGTTCAGGTACTCGCTGACATGGTCCTTGGCTGCAATTCCGGTGAAGGACCAGAAATCGGCTTCCGCGTTGGGGTCCTCTTTGGCGCCTCCCCCTCCGGAGGCGCACCCGGCCAGGGTGACAACGAGCACTGCTGCTGCGGCAACTGCGGCCGCCAACGGTCTTTTCACGATATTTCCTCTTCTTCGGGGAGTCGCAGGGATTACACCGGAGCCCACCGCTCCAGCTGAGAGAACGATCTCTTGGGCGCAACCGTAGCCTTCTTCTTGGCCCCGCGCAAGGGCTACATGTGAACGCTAACGTTGACTGAGATATCGATCTCCCTTGGGGTCCCCCATCCTCTGCGAGCGCCCCCCATGCGATCATGACGTTCTCGTGAGACCCTAGAGACGAGATCTGGTTTACGATCCTCCTAGGGCGGTGGGGTACCAGGCCGGTCTCCCCTTCAAGCTCAAAGGATGCAACATGACCCGACCCACGCTGGTAGACGTCGCGCGGGCGGCAGGCGTATCGCGTGCTACCGCTGCCCGGGTACTCGCGGGCGGCGCAAACGTCAATGTGCAGATGTCCGCCGCGGTCGAACATGCAGCCAAAACACTGGGCTACGAAACCAACAGCGCTGCCCGCGTCCTCCGCGGCGGGCGGGCGGGGGCTATCGCCCTGATCATCGCCTTCAACGAGCTGGACAGCCTCGCAGGGACCTTCTTCACCTCGGTGCTCAAGGGCGCTGCAGACGCTCTTTATGCCAGCGAGATCCAGCCTGTCCTGCTGCCCGCCGATCACGACGACAGCGACCGAATCCCCCGCTTCCTACGGTCGCGTGCCGTCGACGGAGCCATCGTCATTCTCCAACATGAGATTACGCACCTCGCCGAGACGCTGGCCACGTCTCCCGTACCTATCGCCTGGGTTGGACGCCCCCGAATCGCCCTCGCGCCCGATGCGATTGTCGTCGACTCCGACAACTATGGAGGCGGCGCGCTGGCCGCCCGCGCGCTCGCCGACATCGGACGCCGTCGACTGGGCATCATCGCAGGACCGCACGATATGGAGCCTGCCCGCGACCGTGTCCGTGGCTGGCGCGACGAACTCGCACGCCTCGGAATCGACAGCAGTTCGACGGTGCACGGCGAGTTCACCATGGAGAGCGGCTCGGCTGCCATGGCGCGCCTCCTCCAACGGCACCCAGACCTCGACGGAGTCTTCGCCTCATCCGACCTGATGGCAAGCGGGGCCCTACGGGTTCTCCAAGCCTCCGGGAGACGAGTCCCATCGGACGTCTCGGTCATCGGATTTGACGACGTAGTCGTCGCTGCCACCTCGGATCCGCCCCTGACGACGATCAGGCAGCCCCTTGAGGATATGGGGCGCGTCGCAGCTGAAACGGTCCTCGCCGTCATACAAGGACGCCAGGTCGACCGGCAGCCGATCCTCGCGACGACCGTCGTTCAACGCGAATCCACATGAACGGGCGGATCCCCGGCGGTCGCATCGGCTAATCAGCCTGATCAAGGCAGGCCTTTACGTCGTTACGATGTATCACCCTACGATCAGGTTTCCGCCGACGCTCGAGCAACAACCACTGGCGCGGGCGAGGAGACACGGACCACCTGGGGATCCCCGCCAGCAATGCGATCCGCCAGTACTGCGACAGCCGCACGGCCGACCTCGTAAAGAGGCGTGCGGACACATGTAAGCGCTGGCGCCGTGTAGGCGGCGGGCCAGGAGTCATGGATCGCGACGACGGCGACGGACTGCGGCACAGCGACCCCCAGCCTCGCGGCTTCCGCGAGGGCGCCGAAGCCGGCGTTGACATTGGCGACCACGACGGCGTCCGGTCGTTCGTCGGATTTCAGCAGCTGCCCCATCGCCTCGCGCCCATTTTCAGGGCCGTACCCCAGCCGTGTGATCCACTGCTCGTGCAGCGGCACTCCGCGCGCCGCAAGCGCGGACCGGAAGCCTGCTTCGCGGCGGCGCGCACTGGACGATGCCTCGATTCCGCCAATCAGCGCAATGCGCTGCCGTCCGTGCGCCACCAGATGATCGACAGCTGCGATCGCAGCCGCCGCATCGTCGAGAAGCACCGCACTCGCGCCGGCAATCTCATCATGGACGATGACGACGGGCACTCCGGCCCCCGCCAGCGGCAACAGCTCCTGCGGGTCGGTCCCATCGCGGGGCTGGAGAATCACACCGTCGACGCGCCCCTCGGCCAGGAGACGGTCGGCGAGGACCAGAGCCGTGGCGGTGTCATCGCCACGACCCAGGATCACCGTGAGTCCGCGCGCAACAGCCTCAGCATCCGCTCCTCGGGTGAGCTCCGCGAACAGTGCGTTGGTTACATCCGGGACGATCAGTGCGATGACGTCAGTCCGTGCTCGTCGAAGTGACCGCCCCGCGTGATTGGGGCGGTAACCGAGCTCAGCGGCCGCTTCGCGGACTCGCCGGCGGGTGGTCTCACTCAGCCGCGCCCCAGGATCACCAGAAAGGGCGCGAGATGCGACCGACACGGAAATGCCTGCCCGTGCGGCTACATCACTCAGGCTCACCATGTCTCCATTATGAACTATGTTGCGAGCACAATCGATTGCGCTATAGTGTGCGGACGAAGGAAAACGATATCCCCGATCGCCCTTCCTGACGACGTCGACGGCGGAACGCGACGTACGGCAGGACCTGGTCGCCCATGATTCCAGATTCCACGCATTGATCCTCTCCGGTGCCGGTAACCCGGTCATCGGACAGGCCTACGCCCAAACCCATTGCCACCTGCACATATTCCGTCTCTACCCAAAAGACATCGACAGCGCCGGAACGGTGGCGGAGCACCGCACGATCGCGGAAGCCATCGCCAACGCAGATCCAGAATCCGCGGAGAAAGCGATGTCCGATCACATCAAGAACTCCTTCAAGCGCTTCGCAAGAGCCTTCGAAGCCGGCGCTCGTTCGGCACCACTCGCGGGCCTGACATCTCTGCCCCTCCGACTAGCCGCCTGAACGGCACGTGGCCCACACCAAACCCGTGGCGATCCCCGAAGTTGCCCATCAGGACACGATTCACAGCGCGCTCTTCGCGTCCCCGGAACCATGCCCAGTGGTGCCGGGGCCTGGAAAGTCGACCAGGGCTTTCCGTTCTTGATGCCTCTCCGTCGTGCAGGGCTTAGGATCTGTATCATGGACAGCTCCCCGGCAGGGTCTCGAGTGGAAATTCTGGGAGCTCACGAGTGCTGGTCGTATCTTCAGTCTTCCTATATCGGACGGTTGGCGGTAATAAACGGCGCCAGCCCGGAGATCTTTCCCGTGAATTACGTCGTCATGGGACAAACGTTGCTCTTCCGGACGGCTCCTGGCACGAAGCTGCGCGCCCTGCTGACCGGCGCCGTTGCTGCGCTGGAGACGGATGGCCTTAATGCGTACTCCACGGAAGTCTGGAGCGTCGTCGCCAAGGGGTTCCCCGAACCTTTCGACGAAAACAAGGACACCACAGTCATTGAAGATGCCAACCGCGAGCCTTGGGAGCCCGGAATCAAGGAGCATCTGATTTGCATCAGACCCACTGAGATCAGCGGACGCCGGTTTGCGGTCCGGTCCAGAACGCGATGGTGGCCTCCGGTAGATTTTTCGGCCGACTGGCTATAGACGACCATCCAGGCCGGTCGCTGGGATGGCCACAAACCGTTAGCCCTGTCCACCTCCAAGAACGGCGCGTAGGCTCTGGGACATGACACACGAGCCCTCATCTGCAGAACGACAGGAACCGGTGGAAAATCTCGACTCCGGCCAGTGCTGGGAACTGCTGCGGCAGGTCTCCGTCGGCAGGCTCGCCGTCTGGATTGAGGACCACCCGGACATTTTTCCACTCAACTACGCCGTGGATCATGGGACCCTCGTATTCCGGACCGGGGAGGGAACCAAACTTGGCGGCGCCATAGATGACACCCCGGTCGCGCTGGAGGCCGACGGCGTGGATGCCATGACCGGGATGGCATGGAGCGTGGTGGTCAAAGGCAAGGCGGCGGCAATCACCGGGATAGAAGGCGTCCTTGACACTGCTTCGCTGTATCTCTTCCCCTGGCAGGCGGGGAAGAAGGATCACTTTGTCCGAATCACCCCGGATTTAGTCACCGGGAGGCGCTTCAAGGTAGCTCCGCCGTTGACCTGGTGGACTCAACTAAGCGGCGCTGTGAAGACCCCGCCAGAGTAGGCCCGCCAAGGCCAACAGGGCCCGCCGGATGCCGAGGCAATCACGGAAGTGATTTCAGGAACGACGGACGGCCCCACGGACCTGAACCTTCACAGCGCCGCAGACCTCGACTGGGACCACCGCGAAACTCAACGACCGGCCAAGCAAACGACCACTAGAGTTCAGAAAACCGATCGAACTGATCGAAGAACTCCTGTTGCAATGACCGCCTGAATCAGCCAATACCCTTTTGCAGACAATTGTTGTTACAACAGAAGCGAAGGGTCGGATGATGAACTACACCTGGTATGGCCTGCAGAGGCCGAGCGTTGAACGCCTTCAATTCACGACGGGTGAGACACATCGAGCTCGATCAATCCTCACGGATAGTGATGGGCGCTACGACTACGAGGTGACCCTTGATCACGATTGGGTCTTCCGCGAATTTTCGGTTTATTCGCCCGACGATCGGCGACTTGAGGTCCATCGCAGCACTGGCGGGACGTGGAGGGTCAATGACGAGCTCCGCCCTGATCTGATGAGCGCAATTGACATCGACTTGGCGTTCAGCCCCTTCACCAACACCCTGCCGATTCGACGACTCAACCTCGCGATCGGGTCGAGGGCCGAGATCACCACAGCCTATATCGATGTCCATGCCATCCGAGTGATCCCCGACCCGCAGCGATATACCAGAACCGCCGTCAATCGATACCTCTACGAGTCACTGGACAGCGACTTCAGCCGCCAAATCACCGTCGATCCTGACGGCTTCGTCATCGACTATCCGGGCCTGTACTCACAGTATCCACACGCCGGCTAACCCCCAATGCTCACGCCGCTAAGCGGCCCTAACGGCGCGGCATCCGCACCAAAGGAGTTCAACTACTCACTGAGGAAAGGCGAAGAAGCTCGTCTGGTCGTTGGCGCCGAGCAGGTTGTGATGGAAAACGATGGCATTCACAGGCCGGATGTCCACGAACAGTACGGCGACCGTCCGGGAGTGAACCACGGTATAGCGGACGGGCCCGTCGAGCCAGGAGTGGATGCCGGTGTACTCCTCGACGAAGAACCCGTCACCGATCAGGCCCCGCTCCGTGAGCAGGTCGTAGACCTCGGAAACGTGCACGGCGGGCTGGCCCGCACGCTCCCCGCCGCGGCGACAAGCACGCTGCTCATCTTCACCCACCAACCGGGCGCCCTGACATGAAGACTGATACGGGTACCGATGTTGCGCTGACGGCGGCCGCTCAGGATCGCGCCTTGTCCCCGGCCACACCTTCGGGAATGCCGGCTTTGGGCCGCTTCGGCATTCCCTTGGGGCTTGCCGGTCTCGGCGGCGGCTGGTCGGCCGCGAGGAGCTCTCTCGGATCCCCGATGTGGCCGGAGGAGATTCTTTACGGAGCAGCGGGCTCTCTGTGGCTGGTCCTGACCGCCGTCTACGTGTTCCGTGGCCTTCGCATTAGAGGAGCATTCCGGGCCGACCTGAGACATGAACTGGCGGGGCCCTTTGACCAACAGTCCGGGACCGTCTCGGCAAGGACGCGGGCGAAGGCGGCTTCCTCTTGGACGGCTACCCCCGCACCACAGCACAGGTGGACTACCTCGCTGAAATCCTCGCCCAGGTCGAGCAGAAGCTCGACGTCGTCCTGCAGCTGAGCGCCGACGACGGGGAACTGGTGACGCGCCTCCTTTGCCGCGCCGAGGTAACCGGCCGAAGCGATGACAACGAAGCCGTCATCCGCCACCGGCTGGACCTCTACCACGAGCAGACCGAGGCGGTTGTGGCCAAGTATGCCGAGTTCGGCATACTGACCCGGGTTGACGGCTTCGGCGCCATCGGTGAAGTCACCGCCGCGCGGACCTGTCGCCACCATCAGGACCTGCCGGCCTGTCGGCAACGAATCGCGGCCATCCGGCCTCAGAGATCGTCTTCAAGCCGGGCGGTGAGTATCCTATTGGCGCTGACCTGCAGAATGCCGAGCGACTCCTGGATCAGTGGCGATGCGATGCTGCCCCTGCGCACCGCAGCGACAATACGGCGCGCGGGCTTCCCCTTGCCAGTAATGCGCAGTCGAACCACGTTTTCGGCACTACGCAGGGGCGCCAGTCGCGGCAGCAGGCCCACGCCCAGCCCCGCACCAACGAAGGCGATCTGGGTTTCCCATTCAACGGCCTCATGGGCAATCCGCGGTGTCACCCCGACTGCCGTGAACGCCGCGATGAATAGGGAATGGTAGGTCGAACCGGCCGTCTCGGTGATCCAGGGTTCCGATGCCAGCTCTTCGAGCGTCACCGTTTCCCGCGATGCCAACGGATGGTCGGAGGGGATGATCACGTCCAGGGGATCGTCGAGCAGAACGGTCTGCTCGAAGCGCGGATCGTCCTCTACAGAGGTGTCGGACTGCATCGCTACGATGACTGCGAGGTCGATTCGCTCGGCAACTAACAAGTCGAAGCAGCGGGCCGGGTTGGCCTCGAGTACCTGCACCTCCAACAGGGGGCGTGCCGAGCGCAGGGTGGCGGCCAGCGGCGCGAGTAACTGGGCCGCCGCAGTGGAAAATCCGCCGAGCCCAAAATGGGACTGCACCTGGTCGCCGGCCTCCATAGCCGCGGCGCGCAGGCGCTCCCATTCCGTAATGAGCGCGTCCGAGCCCGCTACGAGGTAGCGGCCTGTGGCGGTCAGCCGCACCCCACGGCCGTCCTTCGTCAGCAGCTGCATTCCAAGCACGCGCTGGAGCTCCCGCAACTGCGCGGAGACGGCGGAGGGAGAATAACCCGTGAGCTCCGCGGTCGCCCCAACGGTGCCGCACCGGGCGAACACCCGAAGTGTGATTAGCCGTGGATCGATCATGCACTAATTATGCAGGGTTATCTCCTAAATCTTGCGCTTTTGTTGCAGATCAATCGTCCCTAATCTCTTGATTACAAGGTTTCGATAGCGCTAGTTGCCCTCACCGACTCCGTGGTCACCAGAATCCCACACTTACCAGCCCTCCCGGGAGGAAATACATGACTGCTCCAGTCAACGTGTCCCTAAGTTCACGCGGAAAACTCGTTTCCTCTTTGCCTGCAGAGCAGCTGGCGGAAGTCACCGAATTGTTCCGGTTCCGGCGCGCCGGATATTCCCTCGATGCGCCCTTCTACACCGACCCGACGATTTTCAACATCGACATGCAGGCCATCTTTGGCCAGCACTGGATCTTTGCCGCCAGCATCGCCGAGCTGCCGGAGCCGGGCGATTACGTCACCGTCGACTACGGGCCCTACTCCCTGATCGTGCTGCGCGACGACGACGGCGGCGTGAACGTCCTGCACAACGTGTGCCGCCACCGCGGCGCCCGCGTCCTGACCGAACCCGCCGGGACAACGGGAAACCTCGTATGCGGCTATCACTCATGGACCTACTCCCCCAAAGGCGACTTGATCCATGCCTCGGCACCGGGGGAAACGAAGTTCGACAAGGGCTGCTTTGGCCTCAAGCGCGCCCACAGCCGGGTGTTCGCCGGACTCATCTTCGTCTGCATTGCGGACGAACCGCCGACGGATTTCGACGAAACCGGAAAGATCTTCGAGCCTTACCTCGCGCCCCACGATCTGTCGAAGACAAAAATTGCCTACCAGCAGAACATCATCGAGGAGGGCAACTGGAAGCTCGTCATGGAGAACAACCGTGAGTGCTACCACTGCGACGGCCACCCGGAGCTGGCGTGTTCCCTTTTTCCCACCTGGGGCCTGACGGAGGGCCTGGTCCCGGCCCATCTCGAGGAAGTGTGGGACCGCAACAAGGAAGCACAATCCTCGCTTGAGGAACGTTGCCGCCGCTATGGCCTTCCTTATGAGGTCGTCGAGGAGCTTGACACGCGCATAGCGGGAATCCGCATCTCACGGGAATCTCTCGACGGAGAAGGCGAATCGTTCTCGCCCGATGGGCGCAGGCTCTCCAAGAAGCTGCTTGGTGACTTGCGGGACTTCCGCCTTGGCCGCTGCTCGATGCACCTGCAGCCGAACAGCTGGTTCCATTTCCAAGGGGACCACGTCATCACCTTCGGCGTCTTCCCCGTCAACGAGCACCAGACATTGGTACGCACCACCTGGCTGGTGGCTGACGACGCCGAGGAAGGTGTCGATTACGATCTGGAGAAACTCACCTACACCTGGAAGCAGACAAATCTGCAGGATAAGGCGTTCGTGGAGCTGTGCCAGAAGGGCGCCAGCAGCCCCGCCTACGAGCCCGGCCCGTATATGAAGAGCGAATACCAGGTCGAGGCGTTCATCAACTGGTATGTGCAGCGGGTGCAGGAGCACTTGGCATGATTGAACTCCTCACTGAGACGGCAATCCTGGAACCACAGCGTATCCGCGGTCTTGAGATGCCGTGGAACAGGGTAATGGGCACCACCGAGGGACCCGCCGGTGCCGCCCGCGCGTTGGGTCCCTGGCATCCGCAGGAGTTCATGGCCGAATGTGTCGAGACCGTGCCCGAGGCGGGCGGCATGATGACCTTCGTGTTCCGCCGCTGCGATGGTGCGCCCCTGGCGTTCCGTGCGGGCCAGTATGTGAATGTTGCCTTTCCCGTTAACGGCGAGGACCAGGATCCGGTGGACCGCAGCTACTCGCTTTCCAGTTCGCCCACAGAGCCGTGGACCTTCAATATCACAGTCAAATGCGACCCCACGGGACTGGTCTCACCGTGGGTGCACGAGAACGTCAAACCGGGCACCGTCCTCGAAATGCTCGGACCGGTCGGGGCATTCCACCTGCCCGATGCCGACCGGCGGGCACGGTACCTCTTGCTGGCTGCCGGCGCAGGCATCACCCCCATTATGTCGATGGTGCGGACCATCCACTCCCTGCCCGGACAGGCCGATGTGGTGGTGCTGTACCACGGAGCGGAGGCCGGAGGTTTTGCCTTCCACCGGGAGTTGGCCTATATCGCCTCCGTGGACTCGCGCGTCAAGGTCTTCTACTCCCTGGGCGACCGCAGCATACCCGAGGGGTGGGACGGGCTCAGCGGAAGGCTGACGGCGGCCATGCTCGACGAGGTGGCCCCCGATGCCAATGGCCGCCAGGTCTATACCTGCGGCCCCGAGGGTTACCTGAACACCGCCACCGAGCTCCTCAAGAAGGTCGGCGTCGACGACACCTCCATTTACATGGAATTCTTCTCGGGAGATCGCCAGACGCTCCTTGAATACCAGGTGGAGCTCGCGCATGCAGCGGACATTGCAGAGGAAATCGCCGAGGAAATCGCCGATTCCGCCGAGGACTACTACGAAAGCCAGCCCACCGCGTTCGGGCTCTACGAGCCCGGCTACGATGCCGGGGGAACCCTGGAGGCCACGGGGCTGCCGCTGGAAACCGTCGACCCGTACGCGCCCTCCTCCGAAGCCCCCGACGGCAGTCCAAAGGTGGGGCCGGAGGCCGCGTCCCCCGATGCCTCGAGCTTCGACACGGTCGGTACGGGAAGCCTCACCCTGTCCTTCATGCGCACCGGCATCAATGTGCGCATCGACCCCACCGAACACATCCTCGGGGTGGCCCAGCGTGCGGGCGTCAGGATCGGCGCGAACTGCAAGGAAGGCATGTGCGGCTCCTGCAAGATCGTCAAGCTTTCCGGGGAGGTAGAGATGAACCATCAGGGCGGAATCCGGGCACGGGAAATCGATGCAGGCAAGTTCCTGCCCTGCTGCTCTACCGCGCGCAGCGATTTGGTGATCGATGCCTAGCCGCCTCCAGCTGCTCTAGGCCGGACAGCATCCGGGCTTGTTTCCACGGCAAGAATACAAGCGCGAAACTGCCACGCGTGGCGCTTCGCTTGCCAAGTGAAGTACAACCGTCAGCTGATGATGGCGATCCTGCATGACAGGATCCAGATCGCCAAGGCGGTCAACGCCACGGCCATTTCACTCCAGGATGCCCCGCGGTCTACGCGGAATTCGATGCCGGAGCCGCCACGAAGTATGTCCTGAACCCTAACGGCTACCCCAGCAACTAGTCCAAGGTAAGGGAGGGGGTTCCCTGCAGGCAGGCTAATGCGGTCGTTGCGCCACCCAGACGATGTGGGTGGCGCAACGACCGCGTCGTCTTTGATGACGCAGCAGTTGGCACGGAGACCTGAAACCGCTCTTCGGCCCGACGGAGACTCCACCCGAGTTTTCGCCCAACCGGCAAACCAGGCGCCTACACCCAGACCTTGAAACCGGTGGATTTGTCGAAGAGCCTCCGCGTAAAAGCTCCTGACCCTGCTATCCAGAGCACAGAATCATCGTTAGCGGCTTGCTCGACCACGCCGGTGATGACGTGCTCGCCCCTAAGCCACACTTCCACCGTGTGGCCCGTCAGCCGGGACCAGTCGCTGCGCAGCCCACGTACGCTGGTGGTCCGGGCTGGGCCTGTCGCCACAGACGTCATGGTCTACCAGCCCCGCTCGGCGAGGCGGTGGGGGTGCGGGATCTCGTCCACGGTGATGCCCACCATGGCTTCGCCCAGGCCGCGGGAGGCCGCGGCGATCACGGCACGGGCGCCGGCGTCTTCGGCGACGCGGGGCTGTTCGACGTTGACGACGTCCATGATGAACGGCTCAGCACTCGATGACGTTGACGGCGAGGCCTCCGCGGGAGGTTTCCTTGTACTTGGTTTTCATGTCGGCTCCTGTTTCGCGCATCGTTTTGATGGCTTTGTCGAGGGATACCTTGTGGCTGCCGTCGCCGTGCAGGGCTAGGCGGGCGGCGTTGATGGCTTTGACGCTGGCGATGGCGTTGCGCTCGATGCAGGGGATCTGTACCAGTCCGCCCACCGGGTCGCAGGTCAGGCCGAGGTTGTGTTCGATGCCTACCTCGGCGGCGTTTTCGACCTGGGCAGGTGTACCGCCGAGGACTTCGCAGAGCCCGGCGGCGGCCATGGAGCAGGCGGAGCCCACTTCACCCTGGCAGCCAACCTCGGCGCCGGAGATGGAGGCATTCATTTTAAAGAGGATTCCGACGGCGGCCGCGGCCAGCAGGAAGCGGACCACGCCGTCGTCGTTGGCGCCGGGGACGAACTTCACGTAGTAATGCAGCACCGCGGGGACGATGCCGGCCGCACCGTTGGTGGGCGCTGTGACAATCCGCCCGCCGGCGGCGTTCTCCTCGTTAACGGCCAGCGCGAACAGGTTCACCCATTCCATGGCCCGCAGCGGGTCGGTCACCCCAGTGTCCGCGGTCAAGGTCTGGAATAACGACGGCGCGCGGCGGCGGACGCTGAGCCCGCCGGGAAGGATCCCTTCCGCGGCGCAGCCGTTGTCCACGCATTTGCGCATGACCGCCCAGAGCGCCAGCAGCTTTTTCCGCAGTTCTTCTTCGGTCCGCCACACGAGTTCGTTGGCGAGCATGATGTCGGAGACGGACATGCCTTCGCGCCTGCAGATTTCCAGCAGCTCGTCGGCGGTGTTGAAGGGGTAGGGCAGGTCGGTGGAGTCGGCTACCACGCGGTCCTGCGCGTCGGCGTCGCCGTCCACCACGAAGCCCCCGCCAATCGAGTAGAAGCTCCGTTCGGTGAGGACGGCCCCGGTGTAGTCCAGCGCGCGGAACGTCATGCCGTTGGGGTGGGCAGGGAGGGCCTTGCGCCGGTGGAGGACCACGTCCTCGTCCCAGTTGAAATCCACCCGGTGAACCCCGCTGATCCACAGCTCGCCGTCGAGGGCGGCGGCGGCCACCTGGTCATCGGCGGTGGTGGTGTCCACGGTTTCAGGGTCCAGGCCCTTGAAGCCCAGAACCACGGCCTTGTCCGAGCCGTGGCCCCGCCCGGTGGCGCCGAGGGAGCCGAACAGCTCGGCCTGAACCCGCTTGGTGGAGCTCAAGTGTCCTGCGCTTTTGAGCCCGTCGGCGAACAGCTTCGCTGCCCGCATCGGGCCCACCGTGTGTGACGACGACGGCCCGATGCCAACGGAAAACAGGTCAAGGACACTGAGGGCCATTAGGGGACCTCAGGAGAGGCGTACTCCCGCATGGCATCGAGGAGCCAGCGGCCCAGGAAATCGGCGAAGGAGGCGCGAGGGAAGATCCGGTAGCTGTCGTCACGGGTCTTCCAGAGGATGGCGGGGATGTTGCCGATCTCAGTGGACAATGCGGTGCCGGCCTTGAACACGCGGGGGTGCAGGTCCAAGGAACAGCCCTTTTCCAGGACGGCCCGGGCCCGCGGTCCGGTGAGCTCGAAAGTGGTCCGGTTTGCGGAGAGGTCCACCACCTGGCCTTCGCCGCCGGCGAGGGCTTCCTTGAGCGCCTGGATGAGGTCCCCGCCGAGGGACTCGTGGGCTTCCATGGGTGCGACTACCAGGAATTCGGCGGGTCCTAGCCAGAGCACAGTGGTGTCGCCGGAGCCGCTGACGCCGCCGCATGCTGCGGGCAGGCCGCCGGTAACGGAGGCAATGCGCTGTCCTGCGTCGCTGTTTCGGTCGACCCGGAGGCCCACCATGGTCAGGAAGGACACTTCGGCCAGTTCCACCACGCCCCGGAGAGAGCCGGTTTCAAAGGCTGACCGGAGCTGGGCAGCGGGGCTAACGCGTGCGGAGAGGTCCTTCTGGCGGGTGGTTGCGGGTGCTGCTGTTTCAGCCATCTTTGCGGGTCCCTTCGGGGTCAAAAAGTACGGTTTCGGCGACGACGACGTCCACCAGCTGGTCGCCCGCGGCTGCCGTCAGGGTTTCGCCGATGCGGTTGCGGCCGTTCTTGATCAGTGCCAGGCCGAACGACCTGCCCAGTGCTGCGCTGTGGTAGCTGGAGGTGACGAAGCCTTCCATCGGGACCGGTCCGTATGCGGGATTGGTGGAGCGGCCCTTTTCCACGAGCTGGGTGCCTTCCGGCAACCGGATGCTGCCGTCAATGGGCAGGACGCTGACCAGGTGCTTGCGGTCCATGCGCTGCGCATCGGCCCGGGAGTAGGAGCGCTTGCCGATGAATTCCTTCGCCTTGGAGACGATCCATTCCATCCCGGCGTCCTGCGGGGTGACGGTGCCGTCCGTGTCCTGGCCGACGATCGGGTATCCCTTCTCGGCGCGGAGCACGTGCATGGTTTCGGTGCCGTACGGAGTGATGTTGAATTCGGCCCCGGCGGCTGCCACTGCCTCCCACGTGTTCAGCCCGTACCAGGACGGGACGTTGATCTCGTAGGCCAGTTCGCCGGAGAAGGAGATGCGGCAGACCCGGGCGCGGACGCCGGAGGCGAGGGTGGTTTCACGGAACGTCATGAACGGGAAGGCCTCGGCCTCCAGCCCGCCGTTGGCCGCGAGTTCCGGCGCCACCGTGGCGAGGACTGCACGGGATTTGGGTCCGACGACGGCAATGGTGGTCCACTGTTCAGTCACCGAGGTGCAGTGCACGTCCAGCTCCGGCCATTCGGTCTGCAGCCATTCCTCCAGCCAGTCCAGCACCTTCGCGGCGCCGCCGGTGGTGGTAGTCATGAAGTAGCGGTCCTCGTCGAGGCGGAGGGTCACGCCGTCATCGAAGATCATGCCGTCGGCCATGCACATCACGCCATAGCGGGCCGAACCGGGCGCGAGCTTCTTGAACGCGTTAGTGTAGATCCGGTTCAGGAACTCACCTGCGTCCTTGCCTCGGATCTCGATCTTGCCCAGTGTGGTGGCGTCCATAAAGCCCACGGATTCACGAACGGCGGCGCATTCACGCAGCACGGCCGCATCCATGTCCTCCCCGCCCTGCGGGTAGTACCAGGGCCGCTTCCACTGTCCAACGTCCTCGAACAGGGCGCCCTTGGCGACGTGCCAGGGGTGGATCGAGGTGACGCGGGCCGGGTCGAACAGCTCCCCGCGCTGGCGGCCGGCGAGAGCCGCGAACGCCACGGGGGTGAACGGTGCGCGGTAGGTGGTGGTGCCGATTTCGCCGATGCCGCGCGATGCTTCGCCGGCTGTCCGGAGCGCGGCGGCGATGACGCCGATCGCGTTCACGCCGGAGGTCTTGCCCTGATCGTTGGCGGTGCTGATGGAGGTGTAGCGCTTGATGTGCTCCACCGACCGCATTCCGGCTCCGGTGGAGCGGAGCACGTCGGCTACTGACTGGTCACGCTGGAAGTCCACGAAGTGGTGGTGCCAATCATCCGGTGTGCCGTTCTCCCCCGGCACCAGCCACAGCTGGCGGGTCGGAGCGGAGGCCTTCGGCTCGCCGAGCGGAGACGGTTCGACGGCCGGTACGAAACCGGCCGCGCCGGCTGCCGCCGCTCCGGCAGAGACGCCTTCTGCGAGGCAGTCCGCGAGGTTGAAACTGCCGCGGCCGGAGCCCACAATCTGCTGGCCCGGAACCACAGTGCTCGGCACGAAGGCCGCCAGGTCGTCGTGCCAGCGCAGCTTTCCCTGCCGCTGCGAGTGCAGGTGCACCAGCGGGCTCCAGCCGCCGGAGACAGCCAGCAGGTCGCAGGCGATCTGTTCGATGCCCGAGGTGAGTTCGCCGTCGTCGTTGATGCTGCGGACGGTGACGCCGTCCAGGCGGCCGCCGGAGTCAGCGGTGGTGTTCGCCACTGCGCTGCCGATCAGCACCCGGGTGCCGGCCTCGATGGCGGCAGCAGCCACCTCGGTGAGGCGGGGACGGGCATCCACGACGGCGGCAACCTTGACGCCGGCGGCGCGCAGGTCCGCGGCCAGGGCGTAGGCGCTGTCATTGGTCGTGCTGATGACTACGCGCTGCCCGGCCGCCACGGCGTAACGGTTGAGATAGCTGCGGACAGCTGAGGCGAGCATGATGCCGGGCCGGTCATTGTTCTCAAAGACCAACGGGCGTTCGTGGGCGCCAGGAGCCAGCACCACCTGGTTGGCGCGGATGTGCCAAATACGCTGCCGCGATACCCCGGAAGCGGCCGGACTGGACAGGTGGTCGGTGCGGTTCTGGACGGCGATGACGTAGTTGGCGTCGTAGGCACCGAAGGCTGTGGTGCGGTTTAGGACGGTGGATTCAGAGCCGGAAACAAGCTCGGCTTCAACATCTGCCACCCATTCCAGAGCCGGTTTGCCTTCGATGGTCGCGGCCAGTGCAGGTGCCGTTGACGCGGAAAGGAGGGATCCGCCGAGTTCGGGCTGGTCATCCACAAGCATGACACGGGCGCCAGTACGGACCGCTTCCCGGGCCGCGGCCAGGCCGGCCGGACCTCCACCGATCACCAGTACGTCGGTGTGGACATACTTCTTGTCGTACTCGGCATGGTCCTCCTCCGGGTCCAGGCGGCCCAGTCCGTTGAGAAGTTCAGCCTTCAGGCCATCCACCAGCGTCACAGTGGTGGCGGGAAGCATGGACTCAGCCACGTGGCCGGGGAAACGCGGCTGCACCTTGACCATTGCGTTGGATTCCTCCACGCCGGCGGACATGATGCCCCGGGGACGGTCCTCATAAAGCGAGTTGCCGGCGCCAATGCGGCCGTTGGCCAGCAGGGCCGAGGCCAGCGTGTCGCCGGGGTGGCCGGTGAACTCCTCGCCGTCCACGGTGAAACGCCAGGCGATGGTGCGGTCGATGCGTCCGCCGGCTGCGAGGCGGGCGTTCTGGGAAGTCACTTGGTTGCTCCTTCCGGGGCGGTGGTGCTGGCGGGGGCTGAGCTTGTGGCAATGCTGGTGGCAGCGATGCTGGGAGCAGCGGTCCCGGTGGTGGTGCTGTCCGGGGCGGTGCTCGCAGTGCCGGACTCAGGTGCCGGGGGGGCTGCGTCGGGCCGGGCGGTACCCATGGGGTAAATCGCCTGGATCTCGTAGGTGACCGTGTCGCGGAGCATGTTGAACCACTGGCGGCAGCCGGTGCTGTGCAACCACCGCTCAGCAAAGGCACCCTTGGTGTTGTCCCGGTAGAACAGGAACTCGGCCCACTCGCGGTCGTTCAGCGCGTTCGGGTTTTCCGGGTACGCCACGTGGGCCTGGCCGCCGTAGTGGAACTCGGTCTCGTCGCGCGAGCCGCAGTTGGGGCATGAAATGAGGAGCATGTCCGGACTCTCTTCTAGTGGGCCACGGCGGCGGCGCCGTGTTCATCGATCAGGGCGCCGGTTTCGAACCGCTCCAGCGCAAACGGCTTGTTCAGTTCGTGCGGGGTCCCCGTGGCGATGGTGTGCGCGAAGGTGAGCCCCGCGGCCGGGGTGCCCTTGAAGCCGCCGGTGCCCCAGCCGCAGTTCACGAACATGTTCTCCACCGGCGTGGTGCCCACGATCGGGGAGGCATCCAGGGTGGTGTCCACGATGCCGCCCCAGGTCCGCAGCACGTGCGCCCGGGCAAAAATTGGGAAGAGCTCGACGGCGGCAGCCATCTGGTGCTCGATCACATGGAACGAGCCGCGCTGGCCGTAACCGTTGTAGGAATCCACCCCGGCACCCATCACCAGTTCGCCCTTGTGCGCCTGGGAAACGTAGACGTGCACGTGGTTGGACATCACCACCGTCGGGTGCACCGGTTCGTGCAGTTCGGAAACCAAGGCCTGGAGCGGATGGGACTGGATGGGCAGCCGGAAGCCGGCCATTTCCGCCAGGACCGAGCTATGCCCGGCCGCGCACAGGCCCACCTTTTCGGTATTGATGGTGCCCTGGTTGGTCTTGACGCCCACCACGCGGTTGCCGTCCTTGACGAAGCCGGTGACTTCGCAGTTCTGGATGATGTCCACGCCCAGCTCGTCACACTTGCGGGCGAACGCCCAGGCCACGTGGTCGTGCTTCGCGATACCGGCCCGCGGCTGGTAAGTGGCGCCCATGACCGGGTAGCGGATGTTGTCGCTGATGTTCAGGATGGGACAGAGTTCCTTGACCTGCTGGGGATCAAGCCATTCCGCGTCCACGCCGTTGAGCTTGTTCGCGCCCACGCGCCGCATGCTTTCACGGACATCGCCCAGCGTGTGGGCAAGGTTCATCACGCCGCGCTGGCTGAAGAGGAAGTCGTACTCGAGCTCCTCCGGCAGGACTTCCCAGAGCTTCAGGGCGTGCTCATAGATGGCCGCGCTCTCGTCCCAGAGGTAGTTGGAGCGGATGATGGTGGTGTTCCGGGCCATGTTGCCGCCGGCCAGCCAGCCCTTTTCCAGGACGGCGATGTTGGTCATTCCGTGGTTCTTGGCCAGGAAGTACGCCGTGGCCAGGCCATGCCCGCCGCCGCCAACAATCACGGCGTCGTAGGAGGATTTTGGCTCCGGGTTTCGCCAGAGGAAATCCGGGTGCTCCGGAAGCAGATCGGCCATCATGCCACCTCGTTCGCGTCAGAGGAGAGGTTGGGGTAGAGCGGGAATTTTCCGGCCAGGATTTCAACGCGCTGCCGGAGTTCCGCCACGGTCTCGTCGCTGAACTCGCGCTTGAGTGCTGCGGCGATAATGTCCGCGACCTCGGTGAATTCTGCCTTACCGAACCCACGCGTGGCGAGTGCCGGTGTGCCGATACGAAGACCGGAAGAGACCATCGGCGGACGCGGGTCAAAGGGCACGGCGTTGCGGTTGACCGTGATGCCGATCCGGTGCAGGCGGTCTTCGCCCTGCTGGCCGTCCAGTTCCGAATTGCGCAGATCCACCAGGACCAGGTGCACGTCGGTGCCACCGCTGACTACGGTCACGCCGGACTCTGCAACGTCGGCACAAAGCATGCGTTCTGCGATGATGCGGGCGCCTTCCAGGGTGCGTTCCTGGCGGTCGCGGAACGCCGGCTCAGCTGCGAGCTTGAACGCCACAGCCTTAGCGGCAATAACGTGCTCCAGCGGGCCACCCTGCTGTCCGGGGAACACCGCGGAGTTGACCTTCTTGGCGATGTCGGCGTTGTTGGTCAGGATCACACCACCGCGCGGGCCGCCGAGGGTCTTGTGGGTGGTGCTCGTGACGATGTGCGCGTGAGGCACGGGGTTGGGGTGAAGCCCTGCGGCAACAAGGCCTGCGAAATGGGCCATGTCCACCATCAGGTAGGCGCCCACCAGGTCCGCGATACGGCGGAATTCGGCGAAGTCCAGCTGTCGGGAGTAAGCGGACCAGCCGGCGACGATCAGCTTCGGCTTGCCCTCAACCGCCAGGCGTTCGACTTCAGCCATGTCAATCAGCATGGTGTCCTCGCTGACTCCGTACGGGACCACTTTGTAGAGCTTGCCCGAGAAGTTGATTCGCATGCCGTGCGTGAGGTGGCCGCCGTGGGCCAGGTTCAACCCCAGGATGGTGTCGCCCGGCTGGATTAGGGCGAACATCGCCGCTGCGTTGGCCTGGGCGCCGGAGTGGGGCTGCACATTGGCGAATTCGGAGCCGAACAATGACTTGAGACGGTCGATGGCCAGCTGCTCGACCACGTCAACGTGTTCACAGCCGCCGTAATACCGCTTGCCCGGGTAGCCTTCGGCGTACTTGTTCGTCAGGACCGAGCCCTGCGCCTCCATGACGGCAGTCGGCGCGAAGTTTTCGGAGGCGATCATCTCCAGTGTGCCCTGCTGGCGCATCAGCTCCTGCTGAACGGCTGCGTGGATCGCAGGATCGGTCTCTGCGAGCGTACGGGTCAGAACGTCGACCATCTTTTCTCCTCTGCTGTCTAATATCCTGTTGATATATTAGTTTCGTGATTCAAGTATGCTATCCACACCTGTGGGTGTCAACGAATTTTTTAGGCCGCTCAGAGGGGCCAATAGGGCGGCTGGAAGGGCCGCGCTTCTGCTAGCACATGGAGGGGTGAGGCTCAGATCAGGTGAAGAGCGCCCGGCGGACGGCATCCTCAAACCCGCTGACATGGCTCCTCGCGAGGTCAGCCGCCCGTGCCTCATCACCGTCAATCACGGCGCCGAGCAGGTCCAGATGCTCGTGCACGTGGCGGGAGAGGTCCGGAAGGCGGTCCAGCACCATGCACCAGATCCGGGTGGCGAGATTGTCATAGCGGATCAGGACATCTTCAAGGTGGGGATTGGCTGCCGCCGCGTAGATGCCTTGGTGTACGCGTGCATCCAACCGGAGGGTTTCGACTACGGAGGCCGTATGTGTCTCGAAGGATTCAACAGCCCGCATCACAGCGCGCAACCGCTCCCGCTGCTGCTCCGTAGCCACTCGGGCAGCCCGGGACGCCGCGAGCGGTTCAAGCTGGGTCCGGATTTCGGAGATGGACGCAAGATCGGTGACCTCCACCCGCGTGGCAAAAGTGCCCCTGCGAGGGTACGAAACTACCAGCCGGTCGAGCTCAAGGCGCTTCAAGGCTTCCCGCACCGGAGTGCGGCCAATGCCAAGGTCTCTGGCGAGGTGGTCGTCGTTGAGGAGATCGCCAGGTTTGATGTCCAGCATCAGCAGCCGGTCGCGGATGCGTTCGTACGCCACGTCCGCCAGCGACTTCTTGACGTTATCCTCCATGATTGCCAGGACTTCAACTGCCATGACTGGACCCCTTTCCATTTGAGTCAAATACGCTATTGACCGCGCCCACTGACCAGTATACGCTGATTGCCACACCTAATATATCAGTTCTTGGCGTTGGAATATATCTAATTGCCATATATCCAAAAGGAGGAGATATGACCCTCGTGGCAACAGACTCATCAACCAGCACCCTGGCTCAGACTAAGCCCCGCGTGGAAGAGAAGGCCCAGAAGTTCGTGCTCACGCTGTCGTGCGTCGAACGTGCCGGGATTGTCCAGGCGGTCACCACTTTTCTCTTCGAACGCGGCTTTAACATCGACGAGCACCAGC
This sequence comes from Arthrobacter sp. ISL-48, assembly GCF_018613805.1. Classification (GTDB taxonomy): domain Bacteria; phylum Actinomycetota; class Actinomycetes; order Actinomycetales; family Micrococcaceae; genus Arthrobacter. The sequence continues at coordinate 12,822 of NZ_JAGGPL010000016.1, read as the reverse complement.
AGTTCGACGACGGGCTCCGCGAGACGCTGCACCTTCGCACCGCATTCTCGGGTCCCCCTGAGTACACTCCGGAAAGGCTCCAGGACGAGTTCAGCGCGATCGCCGACCGCTTCGAGATGAAGTTCAGCTTCCATGACCAAACCAAGCAACGCATCCTGGTCATGGTGTCCAAGTTCGGCCACTGCCTCAATGACCTGATCTTCCGCTGGCGCGGCGGCAGCCTCGGCGGCGATATTGTCCTGATCGTTTCCAATCATGAAACCCACCGGGCCATGGCTGATGCAGCCGGCCTCCCCTTCCTCTACGTCCCGGTGAGACCGGAAACGAAGGCAGACGCCGAACAGCGCCTGCTGGATCTGATCGACGAATATGACATCGACCTCGTGGTGCTTGCCCGGTACATGCAGGTCCTGTCCGACGACCTCTGCCGCTCCCTTGAGGGCCGCGCCATCAACATCCACCACTCCTTCCTGCCCGGATTCAAGGGAGCGCGCCCGTACCACCAGGCGTACGACCGTGGCGTCAAACTGGTAGGTGCCACTGCCCACTACGTGACTGCTGAACTCGATGAAGGGCCAATCATCGAGCAGGAAGTCATCCGGGTGGACCACAGCTACGGTCCCACCGCACTGTCAACAGTCGGGCAGGACGCGGAAGCGCTGGCATTGTCCCGCGCCGTGCGATGGCACTGCGAGCACCGTGTGCTGTTGGATCAAACCAGCACTGTCGTGTTCCGGTAACCACGACCACGTAATTAGCAGAGACCACACACGAAAATCAGCAGGAGAAACCACATGGCTTCGACGCCAAGCATCGTCATTATTGGAGCAGGAATCGTCGGCACGAACCTGGCCGATGAACTAGTCACGCGGGGTTGGAACAACATCACTGTCCTGGACCAGGGCCCCCTGAACATGCCGGGAGGCTCCACATCCCACGCCCCGGGCCTCGTTTTTCAGACAAACCCATCAAAGACAATGGCAACCTTCGCCAAGTACACGGTTGAGAAGCTCTTGTCCCTGACCGAGGACGGCGTCAGCTGTTTCAACCAGGTCGGCGGCCTGGAAGTCGCCACCACCGAGACCCGCCTTACGGATCTGAAGCGGAAGCTCGGCTATGCCGCCGCGTGGGGTATCGAGGGCAGGATCCTCACCCGTGCCGAGTGCAAGGAGCTTTACCCGCTCCTGAACGAGGAAGACATACTTGGCGGCCTCCACGTTCCCAGCGACGGCCTGGCCCGTGCTGCCCGTGCAGTCCAGCTGCTGATCAAGCGGACGGAAGGCGCAGGCGTCAAGTACCTGGGCAACACCACGGTGACAGGCATTGAACAGTCCGGCCGCCGGGTCACCGGTGTCCAGACGTCCGAAGGCACCATCCCTGCCGATATCGTGGTCTCCTGCGCCGGTTTCTGGGGCGCCAAGATCGGCGAAATGATCGGGATGTCCGTCCCGCTGCTGCCATTGGCCCACCAGTATGTGAAGACTACTCCGGTGCCGGCCCAGAAGGGCCGCAACGAACTGCCCGACGACGCATCCCTGCCGATCCTGCGGCACCAGGACCAGGACCTCTACTATCGCGAGCACGGTGACCGCTACGGCATCGGTTCCTACGCGCACCGCCCCATGCCCGTGGACCTTGACGAACTGGGCTCCTACGACCCCAACAGCATCAGCGAACACAACATGCCCTCGCGCCTCGACTTCACCCTGAAGGACTTCCTCCCCGCATGGGAAGCCACCAAGCAGCTGCTGCCTGCCCTGCGCGAAAGCGAAATCGAGGACGGCTTCAACGGCATCTTCTCCTTCACACCGGACGGCGGACCCCTGGTGGGCGAATCCAAGGAGCTCGATGGCTTCTTCGTTGCCGAGGCCGTCTGGGTGACCCACTCGGCCGGTGTGGCCCGTGCTGTCGCCGAACTCCTGACCACCGGCAAGTCGCAGATTGACCTCGGAGAATGCGACATCCATCGCTTCGAAGAGGTCCAGCTGACCCCCGAATACGTCAGCGAAACCTCCCAGCAGAACTTCGTGGAGATCTACGACGTCCTGCACCCGCTGCAGCCCAAGCTCTCTCCGAGGAACCTGCGCGTCAGCCCCTTCCACGCCCGCCACAAGCAGCTGGGCGGCTTCTTTTTGGAGGGCGCCGGCTGGGAGCGCCCCTACTGGTTCGAAGCCAACGCGGATCTCCTGAAGGACATGCCCGCGGAATGGCAGCCGCCGGCACGCGACGCCTGGTCCGGGATGTTCAGCTCACCCATCGCCGCCGCCGAAGCGTGGAAGACCCGCACTGCGGTGGCCATGTACGACATGACTCCGCTCAAGCGCCTTGAGGTCTCCGGTCCCGGAGCCATGAAGCTGCTGCAGGAGCTGACTACGGCCGACATGTCCAAGAAGCCCGGCGCCGTCACCTACACCCTCCTGCTGGACCACGCCGGCGGCATTCGAAGCGACATCACCGTGGCCCGCCTGAGCGAAGACACCTTCCAGCTCGGAGCCAACGGAAACATCGACACTGCCTACTTTGAGCGGGCTGCACGCCACCAGACGGAAAACGGAACCGCCAGCGACTGGGTCCAGGTCCGCGACACCACCGGCGGGACCTGCTGCATCGGCTTGTGGGGGCCCCTCGCCCGAGACCTCATCAGCACTGTCAGCAGCGACGACTTCTCCAACGACGGCCTGCGCTACTTCCGGGCCAAGAAGGTCGTCATCGGCGGCGTCACCGTCACCGCGATGCGGCTGTCCTACGTCGGCGAGCTGGGCTGGGAACTGTACACCAGCGCAGATAACGGCCAGCGCCTGTGGGACGCACTCTGGAAGGCAGGACAGCCGTTCGGCGTGATCGCTGCGGGCCGGGCCGCATTCAGCTCGCTGCGTCTTGAAAAGGGCTACCGCTCGTGGGGCACCGATATGACCACCGAGCACGACCCGCTGGAAGCCGGACTTGGTTTCGCCGTCAAGATGACAAAGGAAAACTTCGTCGGCAAGGCAGCGCTGGAGGGCCGGACCGAGGAAAACGCTGCCCGGCGGCTGCGCTGCCTGACGGTCGACGACGGCCGCAGCATCGTGCTGGGCAAGGAACCTGTCTTCTACAAGGACCAGGCAGTCGGCTACGTCACGAGCGCCGCTTACGGCTACACCGTTGCCAAGCCGATCGCCTATTCGTACCTGCCGGCTGCCGTCTCCGTGGGCGACTCGGTCGAAATCGAATACTTTGGCCGCCGCATCCAGGCCACGGTCACGGCGGATCCGCTCTACGACCCCACCATGACCAGGCTCCGCGGCTAACAGCCGCCCGCCATCCAAGGGCACGCGGCCCGGACTCATTTCCTCGCAATGGGAGTCCGGGCCGCTGCTTTTCCATCGCCCCTCCCACGCCCTAGCAGTCGACTCGAGCTTCAGCAAAGGAAGACACATGATCAGTTCAGAAACAATAAACGACTACCTTGCCAGGCTTGCCTCGCGCGAACCCACCCCGGGGGGCGGCGCAGCCGCGGCGCTCCACGCCGCCCAGGGGGCGGCCCTTGTCGCCATGGTGGCCAGGTACACCACCGGCACGAAATACGAGCAGCACGCCGAACTTGTCACAAGGATCATCAGCGCAGCCGACGGACTGGTGATCCAGGCCCTGCACCTCGCGGACGCCGACCAGCATGCCTTCCAAGGCGTCATCGATGCGTACAAGCTGCCGGCCGGTACTGACGACCTGAAGGCTGCACGAACAGCATCCATCCAGGCCGCGCTCATCGTGGCCGCGCAAACACCGGCACAACTGGTCCTCCTTGCCGGCGCCGTCGTGGACCTTGCCGCTGAACTGTTCGAGGTGGCCAATGCCAACGTGATCAGTGACGTCGCGGCCGCCGCCGACGCAGCCCGGGCAGCGGCCACTACTGCACGGGTGAACATCGACATCAATGTGGTGGCCATCAAGGACACCGCAGCCCGTGCCCGGCTGGCGGACCAGACCGACGGCCTTGAGGACAAGGTCGTCCTGGCAGCCGACTCGCTCGTGAAGCGCGTGCGCGAAAGGATCCTCGGTTGAGCACCACACTCTCCGGACGAACACTGGCAAGGCTCATTCAGCAGAAGGCTCACGACGAAGCCCGGGACCTCGAAACTGAGGGCCTGCGCCCCACCCTTGCAGTGGTTGTCGCCACCGACGACGGCTCCACGCACTGGTATGTGCGGTCCATCGAACGGGCTGCAGAAAGCGCCGGCATCAGCTGCCGGATCGTGGACCTGGGCCACGATGCGACAGAACAGGTATTGGCCTCGGTCCTGAAAGACCTCAGTGCCGAGTCGTCGGTCAACGGCATTATCCTGCAGACGCCGTTGCCATCCCGCGTCGATGCAGATGCGCTGGTTGGGCACATCGCCCCCGAGAAGGACGTCGACGGCGCGAATCCCCTGAGCCTCGGCCGCCTGGCTGTGGGCCAGCCCTCGTTCGCACCTGCAACCGCCCGGGCCGTGATCGAGATCCTTGACCACTTCGACATCCCGGTGGCGGGCCGGAACGTCGTCGTGATTGGTCGTTCCGCCGTCGTCGGCAAACCGCTGTCCCTGCTGCTGCTGGAACGCGACGCCGCGGTCACCGTCTGCCACTCCAGGTCGGGGCCGCTGGAGAAACACACCAAGACGGCCGACGTCGTGGTTGTCGCCGCCGGGCGCACCGGCCTGCTGAACGGCGGCCATATTTCCTCCGGGGCCGTGGTGATCGACGTCGGCACCAACGTCCTTCCGGACGGCTCCCTCGTGGGGGATGTGGAACAAGCCAGCGTCCGGGGCATCGCGGCGGCATTGACACCCGTTCCGGGCGGTGTCGGCTCGGTCACGACGTCACTGCTTCTGCTGCACACCACCGAGGCCGCACGGGAGCAGTCGCGCGCCTTGGTCCGGGGAACAGCCGGGTGATCCGCCGCAGGCCCGCCTGGCTCACATAGTGCCTGTTGCCCTAGCCGCGCCGTGCAGATCCTGAATGCGTTCTGCACGGCGCGGACCCAAACCGATCCACGGGCCGTTCCCTAACCTGCCCGGGGGCTACAAGACGGCCCTGATCAGGTTCTCGAAGTCTGACACGTGCTTGGTGGTCAGCCGCGCAGCAGCTTCGGAATCCCCCTCAGCGATGCATTCGAGCAGCTCAATGTGCTGGGCAATATGCTCGGACACGGGAGGAAGCTTCTCGAGCACAAGGCTCCAGATCCGCGTCGCCAGGTTGTCGTACCGGATCAGGACATCTTCAAGATGCCGGCTGCCGGTGGCCCGGTAGATCATCCGGTGTACCCGCATGTCCAGGCGCATGAGGTCCCGCTGGGAGTGCGTTCTTGGCAGGAGCTCCCCGACTTCCCTGGCGAATTCCTTGATTTCCTGTCGGAGCTGCGGCGACGCCATCCGGGCAGCCCGTGCTGCGGCTGCAGGCTCCAAGAGCTGCCGGATTTCGGAGATTTCAGCAAGATCCGTGATGTCTACCCCTGCGGCGAATGTTCCCCGGCGGGGGTATGCCACCACCAGATGGTCGCTTTCAAGGCGCTTCATGGCCTCCCGGATGGGTGTTCTTCCCACTCCGAGCCGCCTGGAGATCACCTCGTCGTTCAATGGTTCGCCAGGCTTGATGTCCAAGACGATCAATTCATCGCAGAGCACCCTGTAGGCGAAGTCAGCGAAGGACTCGTCCTCCTGCCTCACAGGCAGGTACGAGCTCCCTACATCCGACGGTAGTTCTCCACCGCTTGCCATTTTCAAGTCTCCTCCCGATGCCCGGCCGAGCCTTGACGAGAAGGCCTCGTGTACATAGTATTCCTAGAACTGATATATCAATATGTCATCAAAAAAATGTCAACCCTGGTGTTGGCCCCCGTTGGAGAACATCCGCTCTGGCAGGCAGCGTTGCGGTGGTGTCGACGATCGGAGAGTAATGAGCAAGGAAGCTATTGCAAGGGTTCGGCTGGAAGTAGTTCCGTCTGCCGATCTTCTCACGCAGCTCCCCACGGCTCTTGGCACCACGGGATCCGTCAGTGTGACGTGCCTTCCGCACCACGGGCCAGCACGGACTGTGGAGGCGTCCGTCAACCTGGCGCACCTGGGTTACCACGTAGTTCCGCACCTCGCGGCCCGCAGCATTACAGGCCAGGCAGAACTCCATTCGCTGCTGCAGCCTCTGCAGGACGCAGGTATCTCGGAGCTCTTTCTCGTCGCCGGTGACCGGCGCGTAGCGGCAGGCCCATACACCTGGAGCGGACAACTCCTTGAAGCGGTCAAAGCATATTCACCCGACTTCTCCATAGGCATTGCCGGCTATCCGGAAGGCCACCCGCAGCTTAGCCAGGAACAACTCAGCACCAGCCTCCTCATGAAGGCGCCCTTGGCGTCCTCCATGGTCACGCAGATGTGCTTTTCCGTCGAGGCGATCAGCCGGTACCTTCGGACAATCCGCAAGAGCGGCATACACATACCGGTGTGGGTTGGAGTCCCCGGTCCGGTCTCCGTCCGGAAGCTGGTGTCTCTGGGTGCACGCCTCGGGGTCGGCCGCTCCCTCAAGCTCGCCCGCGGGACTGGGATGGCAGGAGCCCTGTTGCGGGACGACTTCCTGAGCTATGACAGCGGACGCCTGATTCGCGAGGTTCACCAGGAACTGGCGGGCGATCCGCTCTTTGCCGGGTTCCATGTCTACACGTTTAACGACTTCGGCCGCCTGCCCGGCCTCCTGGATGGGCTGCAGGGGCTGCGGCCAACCATCCCGTTGGCCGCAGGCGGCACTTCCAATCCATTGTTTCCTGCCACGATCTGAAGGGAAGATCACATGGCTTCCAAAGCCCCCAAGCAGAATATCGACGAGTCACAACTGAGCCTGACGAAGCCCAAAACAACTGCCGTCGGCCTTCCGGCTGTTGCGAACGCGTTGAAAATTTCCCTTGAGCAGATGGGTCCGCTGCGCAGCATCCAGACGCTCCTGGCAGTCAACCAGGTTGACGGCTTTGACTGCATGGGCTGCGCCTGGCCCGAACACGAAAAGCGCAATGCTGCGGAATTCTGCGAGAACGGCGCCAAGGCGGTGGCTGAAGAAGCCACGCGCCGCCGCGTCACCCCTGAATTCTTCGCGAAGCACTCCATTGCCGACCTGAAGACGCGCGACGACTACTGGCTGGGTCAACAAGGCCGGCTAACGCATCCGATGCTCCTCGACGAAGGCGCAACCCACTACAAGCCCATCGAGTGGGACGACGCTTATGAGCTGATCGCCCAGGAGATCAGGGACATGGAGCACCCCGACCAGTCAGTCTTCTACACTTCCGGGCGGACATCGAACGAGGCAGCCTTTGCCTACCAGCTCCTCGTTCGGGGCATCGGGACGAACAACTTGCCCGACTGCTCCAATATGTGCCACGAATCGTCCGGCTCGGCCCTGGTGGAAACGATCGGCATCGGCAAAGGCTCCGTCAGCCTCACGGACCTGGAAACGGCGTCGCTGATTTTCGTGGCGGGTCAAAATCCAGGCACCAACCACCCGCGCATGCTCAGCGCGCTGGAGAAGGCGAAAAAGAACGGCGCCGTCATCATCTCCGTGAATCCGCTTCCCGAGGCCGGGCTCCTTCGGTTTGAGAATCCGCAGAACATTTCCGGCATGGTTGTGGGCACGCAACTCACCGACGACTTCCTCCAAATCCGCGCCGGCGGCGACCAGGCCCTCTTCCAGGGGCTAGGCAAGTACCTCCTCGAAGCCGAAGCCCAGGGCCGCAATACCCCTGGCCTGCCCACTGTGCTGGACCATGAATTCATCAGGGACCACACCGTTGGCATCGACGAATACCTGCGGTACATCGAAAAGGCGGAATGGGACGACATCGTCGAAGCCACGGGATTGACTCTGGAACAGATCAAGTCCACTGGCGAACGCCTCCTGGCCTCGAGCGCCACCATCGTCTGCTGGGCCATGGGCCTGACCCAGCACAAGCACTCGGTACCCACCCTCCGCGACGTGGTCAACGTCCTGCTCCTCCAGGGCAACATCGGCAAGCCCGGAGCCGGCGTCTGCCCCGTCCGCGGCCACTCCAACGTCCAGGGTGACCGGACCATGGGCATCTTCGAGAAGATGCCGGAGAGCTTCCACGACCGGCTTGACCACGAGTTCCAGTTCCTCTCCCCCCGGGCGCACGGCTTCGACACCGTGGCCGCCATCCGCGCCATGCGGGACGGCAAAGTACGCGTCTTCATCGGCATGGGCGGAAACTTCGTGCGGGCGGCACCGGATTCCGAGGTCACCGAACAGGCGTTGGCCAACGCTCGCCTGACAGTGCAGATCTCCACGAAACTGAACCATTCCCACGTGTCGACGGGCCGTCGTGCGCTGATTCTGCCGACGCTCGGACGTACCGAGAAGGATACCCAGCGCACGGGCGACCAGAGGGTGACCGTGGAAGATTCCATGAGTGCGGTCCACGCCTCCCGCGGACGCCTTAAGCCCGCCAGCGAGCACCTGCAGTCCGAGGTGGCCATTGTGTGCAACATCGCCCACAAAGTCTTGACCGGCGGCGATAACCTCCCGCTCCCCAACTCCCCCAAAGCGGACTGGCTCGCCATGAGGGACGACTACTCCGTCATCAGGAAACACATCGAGGCGGTCCTCAGCGGCTTCGAGAACTTCGAGGAACGTATCCAGAACCCTGGCGGGTTCGTCCTTCCCCACCCGCCCCGGGACGCCCGGAAGTTCGATACCGCGTCGGGCAAGGCCCATTTCACAGGCAATGAACTGGAATTCATCAGGGTCCCCGCGGGACGGCTCGTCCTTCAGACCCTGCGCTCCCATGACCAGTACAACACCACCATCTACGGCAAGGATGATCGCTACCGCGGCATCCACGGCGGGCGCCGCGTCGTCCTGATCAACGCCGACGACATTACTGAGCTGGGTTTCACGGACGGGGACATTGTTCACCTCGTCTCCGAGTTCCGGGGGACTGAACGCCGGGCCGAGAACTTCCGCATCATGTCATACTCGACCCCCAAAGGTTGTGCGGCGGCCTACTACCCGGAAACCAACGTCCTCGTGCCGCTTGACTCCGTAGCCGACACCAGCGGCACGCCGACCTCCAAGTCCGTTATTGTGCGGCTTGAGCGGGCCGAAGCATGAGCGTTGCCCTGACGACTGAAACCACTGTTTCCACGGGTGTGGACGGGCCAAGGGTGGAACGGGCTGTCCGCGAGTACCTTCTGGCCATCGGGGAGGACCCGGAAAGGCCCGGACTGGCGGACACTCCTAGCCGTGTGGCCCGTGCCGCCACGGAAATGTTTGGCGGGCTCCATGAAGATCCCCTCGCGGTATTGGAGAGGACCTTCGACCTCGGCCACGGTGAAATGGTCATCGTCAAGGACATTCCGTTCTATTCCACGTGCGAACATCACTTGGTGCCGTTCCATGGCGTGGCACACGTAGGCTACATCCCCTCTGCCGAGGGACTGGTGACAGGCCTCAGCAAACTGGCCAGGCTGGTGGATGTCTTTGCGCGGAGGCCGCAGGTGCAGGAGAGGCTGACCACCCAGGTGGTGGACGCCCTGGTGGCATCGCTGCGGCCACTGGGCGCGATTGTGGTGATCGAGTGCGAGCATTTGTGCATGTCCATGCGGGGCGTGCGTAAGCCGGGGGCAAGGACCATCACGTCTGCAGTCCGCGGTGAACTGCGGCTGCCGGCCGCCCGAGCCGAAGCGCTGAGCCTGATCCACGGCCGCTAAAAACATTTCTGGACATGCCCCCGCGGCTACCCGTAGGATGTATCTGATATATCTCTACTGCACAATAAAAATATCAATCTACGCTTTGGCCGAGATCAACGCCACCACCAAGGGAGATGAGCTGTCCCGTTTCCGTGAATGGTGCTTCGGTGGCCTGAAACCTGGGGAGGTATCCTCATCGAAGCACCGCTTTGGGCAACGGGGCAGCGCCAGCAACTTACCGCACCAATGCCAGGCCATCCGACACGACAGGCCTGGCACCAAATCCCAGCACCAACCCGAGCAGCTAAAAGGAGTCTCCATGTCAGGAAACAGAGCCGTCGCCTACAAGGAACCCGGTGTCGTCGAAATCATCAATACCGACTACCCGACGTTCGAACTCAAAGACGGGCCTGGCGTCAATCCGGCCAACGTGGGCCGGAAAGTATCCCACGGTGCAATCCTGCGCACGGTGACAACCAACATCTGCGGCTCGGACCAGCACATGGTACGCGGCCGCACCACCGCTCCCCAGGACCTCGTCCTCGGCCATGAAATCACCGGTGAGGTGGTGGAAGTCGGACCGGATGTGGAGTTCATCAAGGTGGGAGACATCGTCTCGGTCCCCTTCAATATTTCCTGCGGGCGCTGCCGGAACTGCAAGGAACGCAAAACCGGCATCTGCCTGAATGTGAACCCCGACCGCCCGGGCAGCGCCTACGGCTATGTCGACATGGGCGGCTGGGTCGGCGGGCAGGCGGAGTTCGTCCTGGTCCCCTACGCTGACTGGAACCTGCTCCGGTTCCCGGACCGGGACCAGGCCCTGGAAAAGATCATGGACCTGACCATGCTCTCCGACATCTTCCCCACCGGGTTCCACGGCGCTGTCACGGCCGGAGTCGGCGTCGGGTCTACCGTCTATATTGCAGGCGCAGGCCCGGTCGGCCTTGCGGCCGCCGCCGGTGCACAGCTGCTTGGTGCCGCCGTCGTGATTGTCGGTGACATGAACGAGGACCGTCTGGCGCAGGCCCGCTCCTTCGGGTGCGAAACAGTGAACGTCTCTAACGGAGATCCGAAGGATCAGATCGAGCAGATCCTCGGAGTGCCCGAGGTGGATTGCGGCGTCGACGCCGTGGGGTTCGAAGCCCGCGGGCACGGCAAGGACGCATCCCACGAAGCCCCCGCCACCGTGCTGAATTCCCTCATGGACATCACCGCCGCAGGTGGGGCCCTTGGCATCCCCGGTTTGTACGTCACCGGCGACCCCGGTGGAATCGACGAGGCCGCCAAGCACGGTTCCCTATCCCTGTCCTTGGGCACCGGATGGGCGAAGTCCCTTTCCTTCACCACCGGCCAGTGCCCTGTCATGTCATACAACCGTCAGCTGATGATGGCCATCCTGCATGACAAGGTCCAGATCGCCAAGGCAGTGAACGCCACAGCGATCCCGCTTGAGGACGCACCGCGCGGCTACGCCGAATTCGACGCCGGCTCGGCAACAAAGTTCGTGCTGAACCCGAACGGATACGTCAAGGCATAGCACCCCGGCTGACGGGGCCGGGGACTGTGAGGCAGGCACCACGTGGTGCAGTCCTTAAGGTCCCCGGCCCCGCACGTTTCAGTGCATCACTACCTTCAGAAAGGGGGCGCCGTTGCTCGCCCAAGAAACCGCCACGAGCGGCGGCACGTCGGAGTTGCACTGTGAATTGCGACCTTCCAGACACCCCTCCCCCACTTGGCCCGAAGCCCGGCAGCTGGCTTTTGATTGCGCGGTCCCGCTCGCGCCCGTGGATGTCCCGCTCCGATTGGCAGCAGGCCACACCCTGACCCGCGACGTCGCCGCCCTGCAAAAACTCCCCCATTATGATTCCTCAGCCATGGACGGCTGGGCCATCAACGGCGATGGTCCATGGCGCCTTACAAATCACGAACCCTTTTTGTACCCCGGGAGTGCCAGCGTCATAGCTACCGGCGGACAGGTACCTTCCGGTGCCCAGTCGATACTCCGCAAGGAAAGCGGCAGGATCCATCAAAACGCTGGCGGCGGCCTTCTCCTGCGGCTCAATGACAGCGCGAAGGAAGGCGAACCGGGCCCGGGCCAGCACATTCGTCCTGCAGGCGAAGAAGCTGCCGCCGGTGAGGTGCTGATCCGCGCAGGCACAATACTGAACCCGGGCCACATTGCCCTCGCCGCCGTGGCTGGCCACGACAGTCTTCAGGTGCAGCCCAGGCCTGTGGTCGGAATCGTACTGACCGGTTCCGAAGTGGTCACTGCGGGCGTTCCGGATCCCGGCCAGGTCAGGGACACCTTTGGCCCGCAGCTGGGCACGGTCATTGCCATGCTGGGAGGCACGCCCGCCGGTCCTGTGCGCATCGGGGATACCTACACCGAATGGCTGACGGCACTTGGCGGTTCAAAAGCATTCCCCGGCGGGACGCCGGACGTCACCATCACCACCGGGGGAACCGGCCGTTCCGAAACCGACCACTTTCGCGCCGCCGTCGCCGCCCTCGGCGGACGGTTGCTGCTGGACGGCATCGCGATGCGGCCCGGCCACCCGGCAGTCCTGGCCGCGCTCCCGGACGGCCGCTTCGTCGTCGGACTGCCCGGTAATCCGTTGGCAGCAATGATGGCCCTCACCACTATCGGTGCACCGCTGCTGGAGGCACTCGGAGGCAGGCAACTGAGCGCCGTTGGGCAGTCGACGTCCGCTGCTGACATTGATCCGTGTCCAGGCCGTACGCGGCTGATTCCTTGCAGGTTCATCGAGGGGCTGGCCTTCCCTGCTTCCCATACCGGGCCCGGCATGATGCGTGGACTGGCTCGGGCCGATGGCGTCATGGCTGTTCCCCCTGGCGGAGTCCAGTCTGGCGAGCCGGTTCCTGTGCTCCCCCTCCCCTGGACCCAGTCCAACGAGACGATCGTGGTCGGCGCTGTCCCAAAGACTTCCTTCTGAACATCATTCACAAGTAATCGAGAAATAGGAGAATAATGACTGCGAACATCTCTGTATCGACCACCCAGTCCGGTGCCCCCGTCCCGTCCGACGCGCACTCCAAGGCTGTCGGTGCTGACGGCGCCATCATCCTGACCGACCACTATCTGGTGGAAAAGCTCGCC
>NZ_JAGGPL010000015.1 GCF_018613805.1 Arthrobacter sp. ISL-48 | reverse complement strand
CCACCAACCGTGAAGAGCCCGATTACCGCGTCACCGGCACCGAGGTCCTCACCTTCGGGCAGCGGCGTGTCAGTGTCGAGGCAACCGCCGAGGCGGGCTGCCCGTCCTGTGGGGTGATCAGCACCCGCGTTCATTCCCGCCGGCCCCAACGTCTCCGCGACATCCCTGTCGCCGGTCCCGTCGACGTGATCTGGGCCAAGCGGAGATTCTTCTGCGATGAGTATCTGTGCCCGCGCAGGACGTTCACCGAGGAAACGGCGCAGGTCCCGCGCCGGGCCCGGTCCACCCGCCGGCTCCGTGACGCCCTCGTGGCCGCGGTGATCGGATCCGGAAGGGCCGCCGCGGAGGCTGCCTCTTCGTTCGGTGTCTCGTGGTGGCTGGTCCAGCGGGCCCTGGACTCAGCAGCCCTGACACTGCCTGATGTCGACGCCCTGACGCCGCGGATGCTCGGCATTGATGAACACCGCTACCGGTCCGTACGGTTCTTCCGCGACCCGGCCACCAAGGCCTGGAAACGCTATGAACCCTGGATGACCACCATTGTTGATCTGGACACCGGACAAGTCCTGGGGATCGTTGACGGCCGTGACAGCGAGGGCGTCGGAGACTGGCTCTTCGCACGCCCGCTGGAGTGGCGCCTGGGCGTGCAGGTCGTCGCGATCGACCCCTCAGCGGCGTTCCGCAAGGCCCTGCGGATGTGGCTCCCGCGCACCGCGGTGTCGGTCGACGCGTTCCACCTGGTCAAGCTAGGCAACGACATGCTCACCGAAGTCCGGCAACGGCTCACCCAGCAAGTCCATGGCCGGCGGGGACGCTCCATCGACCCTGTCTGGGCTAACCGGCGACTGCTCCTCCGGGCCGGGGACACACTCTCGGACCGGGCACGGGACAGGCTCAGCACGGTGTTCGCGACCGACGACGCCACCGGGAAGCTGCAGGCCGCCTGGCTGGTCAAAGAGCAGCTCCGGGCCCTGCTCGCCACCGGGTCCCTCGCCGATGCAGCCGTGGCGAAAGACCGCCTGCAAACCCTGGTCGAACAGGCCGCCCAGCCGGAAACGAACCGGCTCTGGCGAACGGTCTGCCGGTGGTGGAAAGAGATCGAAGTCCTCATCGTCACAGGCGCGACAACGGCGAAAGTGGAAGCCAATAACACCGCGATCAAACACATCAAACGGACAGGCCGGGGATTCACCAACGCACGCAACTACAAAACGCGTATCCTGTTGCGCAGTGCCGCCAGAACAGCGGCGTGAACACCCATCACGGCAGAACATTCACCATGAACCGTGAAGAGCCCCTTTGAAAGGGCTATCAGCGCTTGACGCAGCCGCTGACCTTTCACTCTGCCATCAGCCCGCCGCAAATTGCGCATGAGCTAGCCTACGGTCTAGCGCGCTGCTGTGCTCCTGCCGCTCCTCTTCGTTCGTAAACCGACGACCAACGACACGAGCAGGATTGCCGACGGCAATCGAGTAACTCGGAATGTCCCGGGTAACAACCGCACCCGCACCTATCACAGAACCTTCACCCACGACGACGCCTCCCAGAATAATACTGGATGCGCCTATCCAGACATCGCGACCGATATCAACAGAGTCCCTCGGGCGAGGTTCCCGATTGCCAATCCAGGTTGAAAGTGACATTGGAGTTCCCACCTCCGATATCGCATGGTCTTCTCGCCCAATTATCTGAACATGCATTCCGATCAAGGCATAGTCGCCAATTCTCCCGTTGACCTGCACTACACTTCGCGGGCCGATCGAAACCCCTCGACCAATCTTGAGTCTGTGTGTAGACCCGATAATCACCCCCCTACCAACGCGCAAATCTCCTTTATACTCAACGTTCCCGTGCACTGACAGTCTTCGCATGAACGAACGTACCGCGCGGTTCATCCAAAATGGAATTATTGATCTACTTTCTTGATCCACGATCTCAACATCCCCCTATAACAGATTAGTCCGGCTATTCTTCAGCGCATCTTCAAGACCAGAAGCCATTGCTTCCGCTGAATAACGCAGTTTTGTGTAACGCGATATAGCTAGATTCGGTAAATTATCACGATTCTCCCATTTGGTGAGAATTGTTTTGCTCAGTTCGATATTTGAGTTTGATCGGAAGTAAGTTACGCCGCCGGAAGCATCTAGCTCTATCTCAGGCGAATGGGGCTCATCATCAGCTACCAGCATTGGGACTCCAAATCCTAAGCTTTGGGTGAGACCCAGCCCAGCAAAGCCTGGAGACACCGAGCAGAACGCACGCGCGTAGAACGGTGACAAGGCTTCCAGATCGTCAATCCACCCAGGGAATTCGACTTGCTCTGCGATACCCAGGCGCGACGTCAAATGCCTCAACGCCGCTTCCTCTGAACCGCCACCAACTAGGATCAACCTCATGTCCGGCTGTGTCCTTACGGCTTCCCCGAAAGCCTCCACTAACAAGGAAACTTTTTTAGCGGGTGCAAATCGTCCGACATAGAGCACAGAGCTGCGCTGGGCGTCGTTTGCGTCGAGCGCAGGCCGAACCGATTCCTTCCTGTAAAGGGAGTTAGGAGCAATCCAAACCGCACTTCCCGGTATGTCGCTAATCGCCTTTTCGGCATCTCGATACGTGTAGGAGATCGTCCCCTTTGCGATTCGACGCATAATCCGTCTCAAAACGGCGGTTCTCGATCCTGCACCAGCCTGCGGGTGGATGTGGCCCCAAACGAGTGTTCGCCTTCCTAGCGCGGCGCGAATTGCCAATAATAGCCATGCACTGATGCTTCGCGGGTTCAGGTCCAATACCGTAGTCTTCGCATTCACGGCCGGCCCCCATGAGCCCAATTGTATGAATGCTCTGCCCCTTAGGAGTCTTCTAATTGATACCTGCGTGTACAGGTCCTTGGGAATTCCTGTTTTCACTGATTCATCAAGATGCGCGGAGCTGACGAATATTCTGAGATTGTCACCCATTACATCGGTCAAAATCCGGACACATTCTGTCCGGTATTTTGGCAAGACTGCGAGATACAGTACGTATTTGCCGGGTTGTTTCTTCTTACTCATGCGTGGCATCACTTTCTGCTGCCGCTTCTGATCTGGGGGGAAATCGATCTCCCAAGACTTCCGCATCCGGCTGCCCGAAGATGACACCCTCGGGAACCACGACGCCAGATCGAACAACTGTATTTGGAGTTACAATGGCTGATCTTCCAATACTCGCGCCCCCGAGCACGATGCATCGAGCCGTAATCCATGCACCTGCTTCTACATTGATCGGCCTCGTTATGAGGCCCATGTCTTTCCGCACTGCATGGCTTCCAGTCGTCAGAAATGCATCCTGTGAAATCACTACATCGGTGCCTACAAAAATGTCATCTTGATTGTGCAGCCAGACACCTTCGCCGATCCAACAGCGGTCCGAGATATGCAGCTTCCATGGGAACTTCACCCTCGTGCGAGGCCTAAAAATAACGTCTGCGCCTATGTCGGCTCCGAACAACCTTAGGGCTTTGACGCGGATCGACGAACTGATTTGCCACGGGTTGTAGACGAACAACAATTCGACAATCGCCCACATGTAGACAACACTCCGCGGCTTGTCCCAGGCCAGCTTTTCACCGGGAGCTTGGGAGAGATCCAAAATCCTGATGCCACCTCGTCCTCGAGCGTCCGGCGTAGCTGCTTCCATTGTTTTTACTCCCCTTAGATCGCTGGCCACAGGCTGGCCACTATTGTTGCACCTGTGAACAGACGCCAGCTCAATATCGCGATTTTAGGACTGCATTACGCTCCTGAGCCTTCCGGCAATGCTCCATATACAACCAGCCTCGCGGAGGGGCTCGCTGCCAAGGGACACAACGTCCGTGTTCTTACAGGCTTCCCCCACTACCCGGAGTGGAAAATCCGTCGAGAGTACCAGGGGTGGACCATCCGAGAGACGATCGAGGGAGTTCGGGTCATGCGTCTCCGCCACCACGTTCCGCGCCACCCAACGGCTCTGGGCCGGATGCATATGGAGCTTAGTTTTGGCCTTCGCCTCTTGTTTGCAGACTGGGGCAACCCGGACGTCGTGGTGCTGGTCAGCCCTGCGCTCTTCTCCACCGGACTGGCCATGATTCGCGCAAGGTTGGGGCGGAAGCGGCCTGGTGTCGTCGTTTGGGTCCAGGATCTCTACAGCCGCGGCATTGTTGAAACGGGTGGAAGGCCCGGTTTTGCATCGAGGAGTATGGCGCGGCTGGAAGGCAAAATTCTCGGATCGGCACACGGTGTTGTGGCCATCCACGAACGGTTTGCGCGTTATATCGTCGACGCACTGGATGTCTCCCCTGGATCGATAAGTGTGGTTCGCAACTGGACGCATCTGCCATCAGCCGCCTCTACTAACTGTTCTGAAACTCGCAAGCGTCTTGGCTGGGACGACAAAGACATCATCGCGCTCCACTGTGGCAACATGGGAAGAAAGCAAGGACTAGAAAATGTTGTTGCCGCGGCACGTCTGGCTGAAGAAACGGATAGTCGCGTGAAGTTCGTTCTTATGGGGGATGGAAACCAAAGGGAGGCATTAATGTCTGCCGCTCAGGGCCTCACTCACTTGACATTCGTCGACTCGCTACCTCAGCAAGACTTTCAAGCTGCACTTCAGGCCGCCGATGTCCTTCTTGTGAACGAACTGCCCGGCGTTCGTGACATGTCCGTCCCAAGCAAGCTCACGTCGTATTTCACTTCGGGTGTGCCCGTAGTGGCGGCAACAGACGAAGGAAGTGTCACTTCGGAAGAAATTGCGCTGTCGGGCGCCGGGATCCGTGTGGATGCAGGGAACCCTTCCTCATTGGTTGCCGGCATCGAGTCATTGGGTAACAACCCAAACCTGTCAAAAGAACTAGGCCAGAACGGCATGCGATTCCGTGAAAAAACATTGTCCGAGTCCTCGGCAATTGCCCACTATGATGATTTCATAATGAGTCTGGGGTTGTTGCGCGGCCGCTAGGCAGTGCGACCATTTCAAATTCTCGCACTGTGGGGGGGCACCATGACTAAGCGCGCGCTGATCACCGGAATTACAGGGCAGGATGGCTCGTATCTCGCAGAACTGCTGCTGAGCAAGGGCTACGAAGTCCACGGCCTGATCCGCCGGGCCTCGACATTCAATACAGCAAGAGTCGACCACCTGTATGTCGATCCGCATGATCCGAAGGCAAGGCTATTCCTTCACTATGGTGATTTGAGCGACGGGGTTCGCCTCGTGACACTGCTGGCGCAAATCAACCCGCATGAGGTTTACAACCTAGCCGCTCAGTCACACGTTCGTGTGTCTTTCGACGAGCCCGAGCACACCGCCGACACCACAGGTGTCGGAACCATTAGGCTGCTTGAGGCGGTCCGCATGGCGGGGATCGACACGAGGTTTTATCAGGCATCCTCTTCGGAGATGTTTGGGGCTACTCCTCCTCCGCAGGACGAAGAGACCCCTTTTTATCCGCGGTCACCCTACGGGGCCGCAAAGGTGTACAGCTACTGGGTAACCAAAAATTACCGTGAGGCTTACGGCATGTTTGCCGTCAACGGCATTCTCTTCAATCACGAGTCACCCAGGCGCGGGGAAACGTTCGTGACTCGCAAGATCACCCGCGCTGTTGCAGCCATCCAGGCCGGCAAGCAGGACCTTCTGTATATGGGCAACCTTGACGCTGTCCGGGACTGGGGCTACGCCGCAGAGTACGTGGAAGGCATGTGGCGCATGCTTCAGGCCGACGAACCCGATGACTTTGTTCTCGCCACCGGGGGTAACTACACGGTCAGGGACTTCCTCCGGATTTCATTCGAATACGCCGGCCTCAAGTGGGAAGACCATGTCCGGTTCGACGAACGCTATCTGCGTCCAACGGAAGTGGACGCTCTGGTAGGAGACGCATCCAAAGCCCATGCCAAGCTCGACTGGAAGGCGTCAGTTCACACACCGGAACTTGCCCGCATCATGGTTGACGCTGACATCGAGGCCTTGAAGCACGCGGGAAGCAGCTGGATCGATAGCGTCGACCTTGAAAGCTGGAAGAACTGATGAACCCAGAGATCGATTTCGTACCAGTCGCGCTTGATCGTTCAGCAAAGTTCTACGTCGCCGGCCACCGAGGGCTCGTGGGGTCTGCAATCTGGCGAAACCTGAAGACCGAGCGTTTCACGAACCTCATCGGACGCACGTCCAAGGAGCTCGATCTCAAAGACCGCGATGAAGTCTTCGCTTTCTTCGCGGCTACGAAACCCCGCTATGTCGTCCTCGCTGCCGCCAAAGTGGGCGGCATTCTCGCCAACAATACGTACCCCGTGGATTTCTTCAGTGGGAATATACGGATCCAGACAAACGTTTTGGACGCTGCACGCGAGCAAGGGGTAGAAAGACTATTGTTCTTGGGGTCGTCTTGCATCTATCCCAAGTTCGCCGACCAGCCCATCCGCGAAGATTCATTGCTAACCGGTCACTTGGAACCAACCAACGATGCCTATGCGATAGCCAAAATAGCGGGCATCATGCACATCCAGGCGATTCGTCGACAGTATGGGCTGCCCTGGATATCGGCGATGCCCACCAACCTTTACGGCCCGGGGGACAACTTTTCACTTGAGGGATCGCATGTCCTTCCGGCGCTCATCCGGCGATATGACAAGGCAGTATCTGACGGTGCCAGCAGCGTAACGAACTGGGGAACAGGTTCCCCCCGACGTGAGTTTCTGCACGTCGATGACATGGCTGCCGCGTGCCTGCACCTTCTTGAGAACTATGATGGGCCCGAGCAGGTCAACGTCGGCACTGGAACTGACTTGACGATCAAGGAATTGGCCTCGCTGGTAGCGGATGCCGTTGGCTACGACGGACAGATCACGTGGGACACAACCAGACCTGATGGGACTCCGCAGAAGCTGCTCGATGTGGCCAAGCTGGCGAATTCCGGGTGGACTGCAAGCATCAATCTAAGCGACGGAATAAAGAGCACTGTCGAGTGGTATCGCGCAAACGTCGATCACATTCGATTGTGAAAAGGTCTTGTTGGGGGGATCAACATGCCACTCAAAGAAGAGATTAAACAATCCAAAGCCAAGGGCCACCAGGATTGGCGCAACAAGTATGCCCTGCGCCTGAAAGTGGTTGATGCTGGCGTTGTCGTCTGGGCTGTCGCCGGGGCTTACGGAGTTCGATTCGGATTCTCGGATATAAGTGCGGGCGGTGCCACGGATGTTGACTATTTTCTCCTTTCCATTGTGTTGGTGATCGCCTGGTGGCTGATGCTAGGATTTTGGGGCTCCAGGGAAGCCCGCGTACTCGGCTCCGGGTCGGAAGAGTATAAAAGTGTACTTGCGAGTTCTGCGTGGCTTTTTGGTTTTGTCGCTGTCGTGTCATACGCGGTGCGCATTGACACGCCTCGCGGATTCGTTGGTTTGGCCTTTCCCGCGGGCACTCTCGGTCTATTGGCGGCTCGCTGGTTGGTACGACAGCACCTGAGTCTTGAGCGGAAGCAAGGCAAAAGCACTTCCCGTGTGCTCATCATTGGTGGCACCCACTCCGCCGCTCATCTAGAACGTTCGCTGAAAAGCGCACCCGCTGCAGGTTACCTTCCTGTCGCAACTCACATAGCCGGGGAAACGTTTCGCGCCACAGATATGGAAGCCCCGCTGACGGGCATTCCGACCGATTTCGATTCCATTCTTTCCGTGATCCTGGCTACAAATGTGGACACCGTTGCTGTCTCTGCCGGCGTTAATTTGCATCCTCACGATCTGAGGCGGCTTGGGTGGGAGCTTGCTGCGAGAGACATCGGTATGATCTTGGCACCTGCCCTAACAGACGTGGCCGGTCCGAGAATCCACACTCAGCCTGTCGCAGGTCTTCCACTAATCCACGTCTCGACACCGAAGCTCACCGGTGGAAAGAAGATAGCCAAGCGCACTTTCGATATTGCCGTTGCAGGGCTACTGGTCGCATTCCTTGCCCCGGTCTTCCTAGTCCTGGCACTCCTCGTTCGAGTTACTGACCGTGGTCCGGTTTTTTATCGCCAGGAGAGGATTGGCCTTCGTGGCACCACCTTCTCCATGCTCAAGTTCCGCTCAATGAAAGTGAATGCGGATCCGGAACTCAATGCTCTACTGGCGGCGCAGGGTTCCAGCGACACTCCTCTTTTCAAGATCGAGAATGACCCCCGAATCACACCCTTGGGGCGAATAATGCGTAGGTACTCACTGGATGAGTTGCCTCAGTTACTTAACGTTCTCGGTGGAAGTATGAGCCTCGTAGGGCCACGTCCACAGCGCGAAGGTGAGGTCGCTCTTTACGATGACGCGGCACACCGCCGCCTTTACGTAAGCCCTGGAATGAGCGGGCTGTGGCAAGTCAGTGGACGGTCCAATCTCAGTTGGGAAGAGAGTATTCGGCTGGACCTCTACTACGTGGAAAACTGGTCACTTATAGGCGACGTTGTAATTCTCTTCAGGACATTCAAGGCAGTTTTCGCAAGCACGGGCGCGGTCTGACCAGGATCCTGTCCAACTCTGGCGGACTACGCCGAACATGCTGGCATTGGGGGAGGCAAAATGCGTATTTCAGTAATCGGTTGCGGATACCTCGGAGCAGTACACGCCGCTTGCATGGCGAAGCTCGGACATGAGGTGGTGGGAATCGATGTGGACGAGCAAAAGATCGCGGCCCTGTCCTCGGCAGCGGCCCCGTTTTATGAGCCCGATTTGGATGAACTTCTTCGCGAAGTCCAGGAGACGGGCAGACTGAGATTCACATCCGACCTGAGCGCTGCGGCAGGAAGTGACATCCACTTCATCTGCGTTGGCACGCCCCAGAAAAAGGGAGAAAACGGCGCCGACATGACCTACGTTGATGCTGCCACAATTGGGCTGCTCCCCTACATCGCGTCTGGGAACGTCGTCGTTGGTAAGTCCACTGTTCCGGTGGGCACAGCCGCGCGGCTCGCCAATCTAGTCCTGGACGCAGAGCCTTCAGCCCATCTGCTTTGGAACCCTGAGTTCCTACGAGAAGGGCATGCAGTGTCTGACACCTTACAACCGGATCGGTTCGTGTATGGCGTGCCAGGTGGCTCCGAAGAACATCCAGCCGTTGGTCTACTCGACGCTGTGTACTCGACGCCACTGACAGCTGGGACTCCCCGCCTTGTGGTCGACCTCCCCACCGCTGAGCTGGTAAAGGCTGCTGCCAATTCCTTTTTGGCGACCAAAATCTCCTTTACCAACGCCATGGCTGAAGTATGCGAGGCCTCAGGCGCCGACGTCAGCGGGCTCGCGGACGCAATCGGAATGGATGACAGGATCGGCCGCAAGTTCCTCAACGCGGGAATAGGCTTCGGCGGAGGCTGCCTTCCCAAAGATATCCGGGCCTTCATGGCCAGGGCCGGCGAACTCGGGGCCGATCAAGCACTAACCTTCCTTCGTGAGGTGGACGCCATCAACATGCGCCGCAGGACGCGCGTCGTTGAGCTCTCCCGTGAATTGTGTGGCGGCTCCCTGCTGGGCATGAGGATTACTGTGCTAGGTGCCGCGTTCAAGCCCGAAAGCGACGACGTCCGCGATTCGCCGGCCTTGAGCATCGCCGCACAACTTCAGCTCCAAGGGGCTGTGGTGACTGTCACCGATCCGAAGGTACTTTCCAACGCCTCGCGCAGGTTTCCCGAGCTACAGTACGAACCTAATTCTGAAAAGGCCGTTCAGAAGGCAGACGCCTTGCTTCTACTTACAGAATGGCAGGAGTACCGCGACCTTGATCCATACGAGCTAGCACGCTCAGTAGCCTCGCCCCGAATTCTCGATGGTCGCAACGTCCTGGATGCTGGTAAATGGCGCGCAGCTGGGTGGACCTACCGCGGTCTTGGACGTCCCTGACGATGACGGAAACCCAACACTCGGAGAATCGAGCCATCTCCAGCACTCGACGGTCTCCGAGGCCTCACCAGTATCGTCGCCGGCGACTCCTATTCGCCCTCGCCTCGCTGGGGGTAATAGCCGTCCTGGCTGTCGCCGCAGCGGCTTGGCTGGGAAGTAAAGCCTCTACGATAAACTCCGAGCTCAACGCGGCCACTCAGCTGATCCCTTCCCTTAAAGAAGAGCTCGCTGGTAACAACCCCAGTGGCGCGACTGGCTCGGTCGATCAACTTCGGGCCCACACCGCAGCGGCAAAGGACGCGGCCGACGATCCGATTTGGACCTTGGCGTCGATCCTGCCGGGACTCGGTCCCAACTTCGGTGCCGTGGCTGAAGTTGCACGCTCAGCCGACGACGTGGCCAACCTCGGGCTGGAACCGCTTGTGAAGGTCTATAGCTCCCTTGACTGGGACAGTCTGCTTCCGAATAGCTCTGGCACGAACTTTGGACCGCTTCAGGCAGCGTCTCCGAGCGTTTCGTCCGCCGCACACGCTGTCCGTCTATCTGCTGATCGCTTGAATCAGATCGATGTAAGCAGGCTGCTACCTCAAGTGAGCGAGCCCGTGATTCGTGCCAGAGACCAATTGCAGGACGTCACGGGTGCTCTGGATGCAGCGGCCGATGCAGCCCAGATCGTCCCTGGGATGTTAGGGGCAGAAGGACCACGGAATTACGTGCTCATGATTCAGAACAACGCCGAAATCCGCGCATCTGGTGGTATTCCGGGAGCTCTTGCCGTTCTCAACCTCGACAAAGGGAAGCTGACGCTGGGCTCGCAAAGCAGCGCCACAGAGCTTGGAGTGATGTCGCCGCCGGTGCCCGTGGATCCTGTGCAGCAGCAGATTTACTCCGGCCGTCTGGGTAAGTACATGCAGGACGTAAACCTAACGCCTGACTATCCAACGGCCGCCAGTACCGCACAGGCAATGTGGGAACGCAAAACTGGGCAACACGTTGATGGCGTTATCTCCATTGACCCCGTTGCGCTGAGCTACATCCTGGACGCGACCGGACCGTTGAACATTAGCAGTCCTGAACTCATCGGCCTGGCAAAGAATAAGTTGCCCACAGAACTGACAGGCAAGAACGTCGTACAGACCCTCTTGTCAGATGTGTACGCCAAAATCGAGCAGCCGAAGCTACAGGACGCTTACTTCGCCGGCGTCGCCCAAGAAATTTTTGCGGTCTTGTCGAACGGAAAAGGTGGCGCCAAGGGGCTGATCGAAGGGATCACGCGCGGTGCCGGAGAAGGCAGGGTCCTGGTCTGGTCCGGTATGACCGATGAACAGTCAGTTCTAGGTAAATACCCGCTCAGCGGCTCCATCACAGGCCCCAGCGTCTCCCCCGCCCAGTTCGGCGTCTACTTCAACGACGGCACCGGTGCCAAAATGGACTACTACGCCAAGCGCACCGTCCAGTTGGTGAAGGAATGCTCGCAGGACGGCTACGAGCAGACGACGGTTCGGGTAACCAGCACGAATACTGCGCCAGCCGACGCAGCAAGGATTCTGCCGGCCTACGTCACCGGCGGGGGCATTTACGGCGTCCCCACCGGTTCGGTTCGAACCAACATCGTGGCTTACGGACCAGTCCAAGCGAACGTGGAAACCGCCAAGTTGGACGGACAGAGGACAGACTTTGCTCCCTACCAGCACAGCAACAGGCCCGTAGGCGTTCTGGCCGTTCAACTCGCTCCTGGAGAAACCAAGACGGTCGAATTCACTTTCGGAAAAATCGTCCAGCACACGGAACCGAACGTGGTTGTCACGCCCACTGTGCAGGCTGTAAAAGAGGTCGTCCTGCCTACGCAAAATGCAGAATGCGTACCGGGCTCATAGACAGCCCGATAATCCTATTTAAATCGGACTGAATAGTCGTTGCCCCCACTGTGTAGCAGGTGGTAGCTTCATTTTGGGATATCCGGAATTTCCGCACAGGTCTCGTGCGGAGAGGAAAACCTCCTCAAATCGGTGCCCCACAACTTAATCGTCTCCGGGGGGACACCAATGAAAAAAGCACTCGCAGCACTCGCGCTTGCAGGATCTATCGCGTTGGTCGGCTCAGCACCGGCCATGGCAACCACTTACCCCGCCCTTCCGCCACAGGCAGCCGTTTCTGACGGCACCGTTGGCCCGGGCGAACAGTTCGTGTTTCGCGGCCAGGGCTTCCTTGCCGGCGAATCACTCACCATCACCGTCACGCCGGGCAACCCGCCCGCCGCCTCCGGCGCCAACATCGCCGGCAGCCGCTCCGTAGCAGCGAAGATCAATGTGTTCCTGGCACCGCAGACCTTCACCGCCACCGCTGACGCACAGGGCGCGTTCGCTTTCCCGCTCACCATCAGCACCGCAGGCACGTATTCAATCTCCGCCACGGGTAACACCTCCGGCGTCACCGTCGGTCCTGTCACCGTGGTGGTGGATCCCGCATTCGCCAGCACCGGCGCGCTGGCCAACAC
This sequence comes from Arthrobacter sp. ISL-48, assembly GCF_018613805.1. Taxonomy (GTDB): domain Bacteria; phylum Actinomycetota; class Actinomycetes; order Actinomycetales; family Micrococcaceae; genus Arthrobacter. The sequence continues at coordinate 34,755 of NZ_JAGGPL010000015.1, read as the reverse complement.
TGGTGGAGGTCCCCTCCCGAACACGGGCGGAGGCGCTGGTCTTGCGAACACCGGCGCTGACGCAGGCCTGATTCTTTGGACCCTGGTCGGCGCAGGTGCACTTGCCGCCGGCGCATCATCAGTAGTTGTAGTCCGCCGCCGCGCCAAGACCGAGGCCGCTGCCTAACCGCAACACACACAGGAACCAAAGAGGGTGGGTGGTTCTCCGTACTTCTGGAGAACCACCCACCCTCTGTATTAAGACCAAGAACAGTGGTCTTGAACTAAGCCCGTGGTATCTAATGGATCCATGGGGGAGACTTTGGCGCAGGACACCATGGTGGTTCGATTTCTTTATACCCCTCCCACGCCCCAAGGCGCTCCCCTACGTCCTTTTAGCTCTCCTGGCGGCAGCGCAGTCGGCACAGCCGCGTTAGCCTTCTGAGAACGCCCTGAGGCCCTTTTGAACCATTTAGAAAACCGACGGCTCTGGCGGGGAATTCTGTTAGCAATGTTCGTCCCTTTGGCGTTGGTCGCCTTTTGGCCAAGCCCCGTAGATCAGCCCATTCAGGGTGAACTCGCCAGAATCCTCAGGTTTTTCCATGCCCATGGAATTCCGGCCTGGTTCGATTACAAATTTGTCGAGGCTTCCGCCAACGTTGTACTTTTTGTCCCGCTGGGCGTGGTGGCATCGCTGGCTTTTGCAGAAAAACGCTGGTGGCAGATCGGAGCCTTCGGCCTCATAGTCTCCGGTTGTATCGAACTGGGCCAGCTCCTCTTTCTTCACGACCGCTTCGCAAGCCCGCAGGACGTTGTCACAAACACCTCAGGCGCTGTAATAGGAGCGCTGCTGGCGATAGAAGCCCTTAAACGGCCACAGGCCCGCCGCTTATCAGCGGCAGGCCTGCGAAACGCCAACAGCAGCTAGCTGACGAAACCCTTCATCCAGGTCTTCAGGTCCTCGCCGAACTCCACCCGCTCCGAGGCCAGGGTGATCACAGCCTTGAGGTAGCTGAGCTTGTCCCCGGTGTCGTACCGGCGGCCCTTGAACACCACGCCGTACACGCCGGAGCCTTCACCATCGCTGGCGGCCAGGGTCTGAAGCGCATCGGTCAGTTGGATCTCGCCGCCGCTCCCCGGCCCAGTCTCCTCCAGCACGCCGAAAACCCTGGGATGCAGCACGTACCGGCCGATCACAGCCAGGTTTGACGGTGCCGTGCCCGCAGCTGGCTTCTCCACCAGGCTGTTGACGCGGACGTAGTCCTCACCCTCAATGGCAGTGATGTCCGCGCAGCCATACGCGCTGGTTTGGGACGGATCCACCTCGATGAGTGCGATGACAGATCCGCCGGTCTTCTGCTGCACCTCCATCATGGTGGTGAGCAGGTTCTCGCTCTCGTCAATGAGGTCATCGCCCAGCAGTACAGCGAAGGGCTCGTTCCCCACGTGCTGGCGGGCGCACAAAACAGCGTGGCCCAGGCCCTTGGCCTCGCCCTGGCGGACATAGTGGATGGGCCCGAGTTGTGAGGCATGCTGAACGGCGTCGAGGCGGTCCTTGTCTCCCTTCAGTTCCAGGGCACGTTCCAGGCCAGGCTCGCGGTCAAAGTGGTCTTCGAGGGAGCGCTTGTTGCGCCCCGTGATCATCAGCAGGTCCGTGAGGCCGGACTTTACGGCTTCCTCAACGACGTACTGGATAGCCGGACGGTCAACAACCGGCAGCATTTCCTTCGGCATGGCCTTGGTGGCGGGCAGGAACCGGGTCCCCAATCCGGCGGCAGGAATAACGGCTTTGGTAATCGGTTTCCCCATTGTCATATCTGAACCATACAAATGTGTGCGTTAACATAGCAATCTCTAGCCGGTGAACTTCGGCTCACGCTTCTCCTGAAATGCCCTAAATCCCTCGGCATAGTCATTACTTTTACAGAGCCGTGCCTGCTCGGCATTCTCTTCTTCCATGGCATCCCAGAGGCCCAGCCGCTGGTCCCGGATGTGCGCAACGAGCTCCTTGCTGGCGTTGAAGGCACCCGTGGCACCCACAGCCGCTTTGGCTACGATGGCCCGGGTGTTCGCCAGCAACTCCCCCGCAGGCATCGCCCGGCTGAACAGCCCCTGCGCCACTGCATCGGCACCGCTCATCAGCTCCGCCGTATAGATCAGGTCCAGCGTGCGGTGCATGCCCAGCCGCTCCGTGAAGTACCAGTGCCCACCGGAATCCAGCGTCGCACCCAGCTTGGCGAACGGCGACCCGAACTTCGCGTTCTCCGCCACATACACCACGTCCGTAGCCAGCAGCAGGCCCAGCCCCACGCCCAGGCAGGCCCCGTGGGCTGCGGCAAACGTCGGCGCCGGGAAGTTGCTCATCTTCTTCAACAGGGGCTGCACCAGCCCACCCAGGTACGCTTCGGCGTCGTCACTTTCCGGCGTCACGCCGGAAATGTCCCGGCCCGCGCAGAAGGCGCGGCCCTCTCCCCTCAGCAGCAGCGCCCGCACCTCGCCCCGCGAGGCGGCGTCAGCGGCGTCGTCGTACGCCTGTCCCAGGTCCGCGAGCGCCTGCTCGTTCAAAGAGTTCAGCTTGTGCGGCGCATCCAGCACTACCTCGGCTACGCCGTTGCTGATGGAGACGGAAATCATGGGGCTCCTGTTCTGGCCGGTTCATCGTGCGGTTCAGCGTCCTGTATGACCTAAACGTCGAAGTCGACGGTGACTTCCGGCGTCGTGGGGTGCGACTGGCAAGTGAGCACGTACCCCCTGTCCAATTCATCCTGCTCCAGTGCATAGTTCTCGTCCATAGTGACGCTGCCCGTGACCAGCTTGGCCCGGCAGGTGCCGCACACTCCGCCGGCGCACGCGAAGGGCACATCCGGGCGGACGCGGAGCGCGGCGTTGAGGATGGATTCGCGGGCGTGCGTGGGGCTGGCCACCTCGCCCTGGAGTCCGTCCAGCTTGAATGTGATCTTGTACGTCTCCTTGGACTCGTCCACCAGTACGGGCCGGCCGGCGTGGCCCTCCGGGCGGTCCGGCTTGCCTGACGTGAACAGCTCGAACCGGATGTGCTCGGGCTTCACGCCGCGCTCGGCCAGTGTGTCCCGGCACAGCTGCACCAGCTCGAACGGCCCGCACAGGAACCACTCGTCCACATCGTCCGCGTGGATGGCCGTGCCCAGCAGCTGGCGGAGCTTCTCGGCGTCGATCCGCCCGCTGAGCAACGGCGCGATCCGCTGCTCGCGGGACAGCACGTGGTGCAGGGCCAGCCGCTGCGGGTACTTGTCCTTCAGGTCTGCCAGCTCCTCCAGGAACATGACGTCCATGGCGGCCTTGTTGGCGTAGATCAGGTCAAATCGGGTTTCCGGGTTGGCGGCCAGCAGAGTGCGGGCGATGGCGATCACCGGGGTGATGCCCGAGCCCGCCGCGATGGCCACGAAGCTGCCCGGCTCCCCCGCCAGCTCTCCGGCCAGTTCCTGAGGGCGGTTCATCGAGCTCATGACGTTCTGCTCCACCGCCCTGCCGTCCCGGCCGTGCCTGGACACGAACGCGCCCATGGGGCTCATGACATCCAGGGTGTCCCCCGGTTTCAGCTCCGAGTTGGCCCACGTGGAGAACAGCCCGCCCAGGTCCTTCTTCACGGCCACCCGGATCTCGCTGCTGCCGTCCTCAAAGGTCCGCGGCTCGGCGCAGATCGAGTAGCTGCGGCGGACTTCCTTTGGTTGCCCGTCCTCGTCCGGCAGCGTGGTGCGCAGGGCTACGTACTGGCCGGGCAGGTAGTCGAATTGGCCAGCCAGGTCTGCGGGGACCGTGAACGCCACCTCGATGGCGTCCTCGGTCAGCCGGCGGACCTCCTTCACCGCCAGGGTATGGAAGGACGGACGACGGCGGCCGGTGGCCTGCGCCGATTCGGCGGCAGTCTGGCGGACAACGGGCATGAGCCTTCCTTACAGGACTTTGAAGTAATCGAACGGTTCCCGGCAGTCCTGGCACACGTAAAGGGCCTTGCAGGAGGTGGAGCCGAAGCGGGTGAGTTCCTTGGTGTTCAACGACGAGCACTGCGGGCATTTCACGGCGAGGGTGAGTCTGATGGGACCCGAGTGACCGCCGGCTTTCGCCATGCCCGACGGCGGGGCGATGCCGTACTCCCGCAGCTTCGCCTTGCCGGCGTCCGTCATCCAGTCCGTGGTCCAGGCAGGCGCGAGCACTAGGTCCACCTGAATATTGTTGTACCCCGCCTGGGTGAACGCGGCCTTGAGGTCGTCACGAATGGCATCCATGGCAGGGCAGCCCGAGTACGTGGGCGTGATGGTGACCTGCACAGCCGGTTCCGGGCCGCCGTCGTCGAACAGCTGGACATTGCGGAGGATTCCCAGGTCCTCAATGGTGAGCACCGGGATTTCCGGATCGCATACCATGGCGGCGATGTCCCAGGCCTTCTGCCGGAGTGACTTCTCCTGGATCGTCTTCTCCTGCGCCTGCCTGGCCACGGCCGTCACCAGCTCGCTCCGGGATACTCCCGCGCCAGCACCTGCATCTCCGCGAGGATGTACCCCAGGTGCTCGGAATGCATGCCGCGCCGCCCGCCGCCGGTGGCAGCCGGAACCTCCGGCACCTGCAATTCGGCTTCCGCGAGGACCTCGCCGGTCAGCCGGTCAAAGTCCTCGCGCAGCGCTGAAGGCTCGACGGCGGCGCCGGTTCCAGCCAGGCGGGTGGTCAGCCCATCGTCCTCGAAGAGTTCGGCGACGTAGGGCCAGACCAGCTTGAGGCCGTGGATCATCCGCCGGCGCGACTCGTCCGTGCCCCCGGCCAGGCGCAGGATCCACTGGGCGCTGTGGTCCCGGTGGTAGTCCACTTCCTTCACGGCCTTGGCGGCGATGGCGGCAAGGGTAGCGTCCGTGGATTCGCTCAGCCGGCGGTAAAGCTCGAACTGGTAGTAGCTCACCACGAACTGGCGGGCGATGGTCACCGCGAAGTCGCCGTTGGGCTGCTCGAAGAGGTGGGCGGAGCGGAACTCGTGCTCGCGGCGGAAGTAGGCAAGATCGTCTTCGCTCTTCGCTGCCCCTTCCCCTCCGAGGGCGGCCCCTGCGTAGCTGAGGAAGGAGCGGGCGTGGCCCAGCTGGTCCAGGGCGATATTGCCCAGGGCCACGTCCTCCTCCAGCTCAGGGCCCCGGGAGATCCAGTGGCCCAGGCGCTGGGCCAGGATCAGGGCGTCGTCGCCCAGGCGGAGGGCGTACTCTGCCACGTCCTCGCTGGGGCTGGCAAGGCCGGTGCGGACCTCCAAGGCGATGTCCTCCGGGCGGAGGGCATTGCCGGGCGTGATGCGGGTGGCGGAGGCGCTCGAGTCGCTCACAGGTGCTTCACCCCTTCGCTCTTGGTGTAGTACGTGGCGTGCCGGTAGTCCTTGCCCTGCGGGGACTCGAAGAACGCGCCCTTGGAGTCAGGATCGCTGGCGGCGATGGCGTCGGCCGGGACCACCCAGATGGACACGCCTTCGTTGCGGCGGGTGTAAAGGTCGCGGGCGTTACGCAGTGCCATGGCGGCGTCCGGTGCATGGAGGGATCCGGCGTGGACGTGGCTGAGGCCCCGGCTGGACCGGACGAAGACCTCCCAGAGGCCCCAGGCGTTCCGGTCCTTTGCTGCTGCTGTTGCTTCGGTGGAAGCCGCCTCCGGAGTGGGGGCGCCTGCCGGGACCTTGGCCGCCGTGCTGTTTAGCTCCCCGGCGGAGCTTGCCGGAACTTCCGGGTTGCCGTGCGGACTCATGCTGCGTATTCCTTCTGCTGTTTTGCTCGCTGTTTGTCCGCGTAAACCGCAGCTGCCTCGCGGACCCAGGCGCCGTCGTCGTGCGCTTCACGGCGACGTTCCAGCCGCTGGGCGTTGCAGGGGCCGCGGCCGGCCAGGACTTCCTTGAATTCGTTCCAGTCCAACGGGCCGTGCTCCCACTTTTTGGTCTCCTCGTTGAAGCGGACCTGACTGTCCGGGAGGGTCAGGCCCAGCACGCGGACCTGCTCCACCATCATTCCCACGAAGCGGCTGCGGAGTTCATCGTTACTGAAGCGCTTGATGTTCCAGGCCATGGACTGGCGGGAGTTGGGCGAATCGTCATCCGGCGGGCCGAACATCATCAGGGCCGGCGCGTACCAGCGGTTTACCGCGTCCTGGGCCATCTGCCTCTGCCCCGGGGTGCCGTTGGCGAGTTCCAGCAGGATCTCGAAACCCTGGCGCTGGTGGAAGGACTCCTCCTTGCAGATGCGGACCATCGCGCGGCCGTAGGGGCCGTAGGAGGCGCGGCACAGGGGCACCTGGTTGCAGATGGCGGCCCCGTCCACAAGCCAGCCGATTGCGCCCATGTCCGCCCAGGTCAGGGCCGGGTAGTTGAAGATGCTCGAGTACCTTGCTTTGCCGGCGATAAGGTCGGCCATCATCCTGTCCCGGGACTGACCCAGGGTCTCGGCAGCGGAGTAGAGGTACAGCCCGTGGCCGGCCTCGTCCTGGACCTTGGCCATCAGGATGGCCTTGCGCTTCAGGCTGGGGGCGCGGGAGATCCAGTTGGCTTCCGGCTGCATGCCAATGATTTCGGAGTGGGCGTGCTGGGATATCTGTCGCAGGAGGGTCTTGCGGTAGGCATCCGGCATCCAGTCCCGCGGCTCGATCCGCGAATCCTCCGCCATCACACGGTCAAAGTTCACCTGGCCGTCCGCGTCGCGCTGGGCTGCTTCTGCTGCAGCTGCGAGGTCTTCCGGGGATAGCCCATCGGGCACTGACTGCAGATTCTGCGCTGCCATGGTTGCTCCTATGCAAAGGCTTTCGGCGGACCGCATTATTTACCGACCGTTCGTTCAGGATATGTGGAAGGGCGAGAAAGCGTCAAGCGACGGACCTTAAGCAAGTTCCCAGCAACCGTAAGTAGCATGAGCGGATCCGAAACGCGGAGAGGTATCCCCCTTGCCTGATCGTCAATATATTCCCGTCCCCAAGTCCGGCGCGTCCGTGCCCTACCCGGGACAGGGCACGCTGGTTGACAGCAGCCGCAAACACCCGGGCCGCCATGGGCGCCGCTGGCTCAAGATCACCGGCGCCGCCGCCGCCGCGCTGCTGCTGTGCGTCCTCGCTTTCGGCGGATACTGGGTCTGGCGTCTCAAGTCCAACATCACCACCTCTGCTCTCGGAGCCGGCGGTCTCCGGACGGAAGGGCCCGTTGATGACAGCAAAGACCGGATCCAGATCCTCGTCCTGGGCAGTGATACAAGGAGCGGGAAGGACGGACAATACGGCACCGCCGACCAGTCGTCAGGGTACGGGCATTCCGATGTGATGATGCTGCTGGACATTTCCGCCGACAACAACAACGTCAACGTCATCAGTTTCCCGCGGGATCTGCTCGTCGACGTCCCGGCCTGCAAGGACCCCGCCACGAACCAGCAACATGATGCGCGGCCAAACGTGATGATCAACAGCGCCATGGCCGACGCCGGCATCGGGTGTGCCGTGGACACGGTGAACAAGCTCACCGGGATGCAAGTAGACCACTTCATGATGGCGGACTTCAACGCCGTAAAGGAACTCTCCAATGCCGTCGGCGGCGTCGAGGTATGCGTCAACGCCGCCGTCTCCGATCCCGAATCAGGACTCCACCTGCCCAAGGGGACCTCCCTGGTCCAGGGCGACCAGGCCCTGGCCTTCCTGCGCACCCGCCACGGCTTCGCCAACGGTGGAGACCTGGGCCGAATCCAGGCCCAACAGTCGTTCCTGGCCTCCCTCACCCGGAAACTGAAGGCCGACGGGACCCTGGGCGATCCGCAGAAGGTGCTGGGTATTGCCGATACGATGACGAAGAACCTGACGGTCGATGATGGCTTGGCCTCGGTTCCGGCGCTGCTGACGCTCGCCGGCCGGCTTAAGAACATCGACCCGGCAAAGGTCAACTTCATCACCGTACCGACCGTCCCGGCGGCTTCGGATCCCAACCGGCTGGACCTTGACGAACCCGCGGCCAAGGACCTCTTTGCGGCCCTGCGCCGCAGCGCCGACCTAACCCAGGCCGCCCCCGCTGCGCCCCCTTCCACGGACCCGTCCACAACGGCGGCCGCAAAACCAAGCTATGACAAGGCAATCCAGCCCGTCACCATCGCCAACGGAACCGGCGTGGCCGGCCGGACCGGCGAGATCGGGGCGCTGATCAGCGGGGCCGGTTTCACGAAACTTACCCGGGTCCAGGCCCAGCCCCGGGCGCAGACCATGGTCTACTACGGCCCCGGCTTCGACGACGTTGCCGCTGACATCGCCGCCCTGTTCGGACTCCCGCCCGCCAGCGTTCAGCAGGCAGCCGGCATCCAGGGCGTGCAGCTCTACGCCGGTAAAGACTTCGCGACCGGAACGAGGCCGGCACCGCCCACCCCGGCCCCCGGCGCCGTCGCCCAGACGGCCAACGACCAGACCTGCCAGACCGCCAACCCGGGCGGCTAGACGTCCTCCCGTAAGGAACAACGATTGAAGCATCGCCTTTCAAGCACCCCTGGCCGGCGCCTGCCGTGGCGCTCCTGGTGGCTGCTGCCCGTATCCATGGTCCTGCTCTTCATCACACTGTCGATGGGGATTCTGGCGAAAAACTTCGGTTCACCTGGCCCGGACCTTGATGTGGATGTAAGCCTCAGCCACGGCCGCAGCCCGGCCCTGACCACTCTCGCCACGATCATCAACGATGCGCTCTCCCCGGCGGGCAACGTCGCCATCCTGGCCCTTGTGTGCCTGATCCTCATGTTCGGGCTGCACCGGCCGCTGACCGCTTTGGCGTTCGGTTCCACGGTTGCTGCCGGGTGGCTGTCCTCGGAAATCGGAAAGATCGCGGTGGCCCGGCTCCGGCCCCCGGGAGCATTAACACACGCACTCATCCCGGAAAACGGGTCCGACAGCTTTCCCAGCGGTCACACATCATTCGCGGCCGCGCTGGTCTTGGGCTCCGTCCTGGTCCTCGCCAGCACACCGACGCAGCGTGCGGCCACCGCCGTCGTCGGCAGTATTTTCGCCGCCACGGTGGGTTTGTCGCGGCTGTACCTGGGTGTCCACTACCCGACCGATGTTGCCGGGTCCCTGCTCATCAGCACCGCAGGAATACTGTTCTGGCTTCCCCTGTGGAACAACATCATCGAACCCCGACTCAGCCGGATCTCCCCTGGTTTTGCCAGCCCTCGCCGGTAGTCCACATATGTCCGCCCAGGTCCCTTCATTTCACCGGAGGTGCCACTGCATTCCCTGGCACTGTTGCCCGGACCCGTCGTGGAGTACGTTTCTCGAATGGAGGATACCCATCAGGTCATCGTGGTCGGGGCCGGATTTGCGGGCTTGACGGCAGCCAAGGAACTTGGCCGTAAAGGCGTGGATGTGCTGCTCATCGACGCGAACAGCTACCACCAGTTCCAGCCGCTCCTTTACCAGGTAGCCACGTCACAGATCGGAGTGTCGGCCATTGCCCGCCCCCTTCGATCCATTTTCCGCCGAATCCGGCGCGTGAAGGTTACCACCGCCAACGTGGCAGCGGTGGATGTAGCCAAGCGCACCGTCACCACGGACGACGGCGATACCCTCCAGGCCCAAACCCTGGTGATTGCGGTGGGCGCCGTTCCGAACTTCTTCAACACGCCAGGCGCCGAGGAACATGCCTTCCCGTTGTATTCGGTCACCGACGCCACCAGGCTCGGTTCCAGCCTGACCCGTCTGCTGGACCAGGCTGACCGGGAGCCCAGTGGCTCCGTGGACATGGTCGTCGTCGGCGGCGGTCCGACAGGCGTGGAGACAGCAGGAGCCCTCGCGGAAAACATCAAATTTGTAGTCACCAAGTTCTTCTCTCCGGAGCTCGCGGACCGCTGCCGGGTGCATCTGGTGGACATGGTCCCGTCCGTACTGAACACCTTTTCGTCAAAGTCCCAGGACTACACCAGGCGCCGCCTGGCCAGGATCGGGGTCCAGATGCACATGGGGGTCGGCGTCACCGAAGTCCGTCCCGACGGCGTGACGCTGGCCGACGGGACGGACATACCTAGCCGGCTGGTCGTCTGGGCGGGCGGCCTGAAGGCTGGCAACCTCATTGCCAACTCGGGCCTGGCCCAGGGCAAAGGCGGGCGCATCGACGTCCGCCCGGACCTGACCGCCCCCGACGTCGACGGCGTGTACGTCATCGGCGACGCGGCCAACATTACGGATTCGACCGGAGCCAAACTGCCACAGCTTGGTTCTGTGGCCCAGCAGGCAGGAAAGTGGGCCGCCCGCAACATCCACGCGGACATCAACGGCGGTACCCGCCAGGCTTTCCACTACTTCGACAAGGGATACATGGCGATGATCGGGCGGGGCGCCGCCGTGGCCGAGATCGGACGCAAGCGCATCCAACTCCAGGGGTCATTGGCTTTCGTCTCCTGGCTCCTGGTGCATCTGGCCCTCCTGTCCGGATTCCAGCAGAAGGTCCGTGCACTGTTTTCCTGGCTCAACGGCTACATCATTCACAGCCCGGCGCAGGTGGTCGTCGGCGCGCCTGAGTGACACCTGTCCAGTGCCGCCGTTGAGGGGCAGATGGGTCAGTGGAGAAGCCAGCTCGAATCTGATTCGCCGTCGAACTTTCCCGGCCTGCGCAGTCTGCGGATCAGGACGATGAATGGCCAAGCCATGAGCTGCAGAACGCCGCCAACAAGCAGCAGGAGAACGAAAAGAAACAACACCGGCGAGTACAACAGGAACACCGTCACCGCAGTTGCCACATAGCCGCCAACGAATGTGAAGATCGACTGTGTATCCATCTGGACTCCTATCAAACTGCCTCGGAGACCGCCGATACATAGGTAATAACACGAGAAGATCCGGTTGACAATGGAGCCGCCCAACAGCCTCCCGGGCCGTCTACAATCCGTCGACTGCCCAACCTTCCTCATAGTCCGGATGGTCCTGGTGGACCGAAGCCAGGCACATCAGGACATACTCACTGGTACCGCCGGTCTCGGTGGGAACGTCGGCCACCAACGGGACGTTACCCAGGATCTTCCGTTTGGCAGCGCATTCCGCCAGGACCCGGCCCGGATCACACCACCCCGTGACTCCGGTGCCCGGTTCCCCGCCGCTCAATTGTTGCCGGGCAGCGGACTCCGCTTCATTGATTCGCGCTTCAAGGAACTCAATGATGTCTGCCATGCACTTATCCTCGCATTCCGGTTTTGGCCCGCCGCTTCGTCTACTCCGCTGCAATCCCAGTCGATCGCTATCCGGCTCTCAGTCATGCGGCGAGTCTATGCAGAGGACAGTCGAACTCACGAATATTGCTGACCACTTTTCAGCCCTGACCAGGGTTTCCCTGACAGGTCGCCGCGGACACGTGAAAATCACTTCGCCGAAACACCACTGCAATCTCACCGGGGCATGCTGGCTTTACTGGGACACAACGAGCAGGAGGCGGCTCACATGGAAACTCAAGGGGTACAAACCGTCCAGCTTCAAACTGGCGACTACATCGAGGCGTGGCACAACGGGAAGCTGTTCCACCAGGGCCGGGTGACCGACGTCGTCCCCCGGCTGGATCTATTTTGGATCCTGGACTCTCGAACCGGCACTCGCAGGCTGCTGGATCCGGAGGCGCTGGTGATTGTGCGGGTGGCGGAATCGCCTGTTGCAGGCGCGCTTGGCGGCACCGCGAGCGCGGAGCCGATGCCCGCCTGATCGCGGACAGCACACGTTACATGCCTGGCCCTGCGCGGCCCAGGACACAGAAGCGCTGAGGCCAGCTGGAGCATTGCTAAACGAGTTCATCGTGGAGAATGCGCGCAGCATAACCCATCGCCTGCTCCGCTGACGGCTGGGCGAGAGCCGGCACCCGACTGCGGGTGAGTGCAACGACAACCAGGACTTCCCCGCCTTCATGTTCGACGACGCCCGCTTCGTGACGGAGGTGGACGAACGAACCCGTTTTCGAATACCAGGTTGAAGTATCGGCTGAGAAGTCCGGTGCGAGGCGATGCCGGAAGACGTTTGCGGCGAGCATGTCGCGCAGAGGTGCCGCCACCGCGTCCTCGATGTCTCCGTCCCAAATCTTTTGCAGAAGGTCGGCAAGCCCACGCGCGGTGCCGGCGTTAGCGCGCTCGATGTCCAGTTGCGGCAGCGGAGAGGGGTGCCCTTGTTTGTCAGCGGAGACGACGAGCGAGTGCACCGTGGCGACGTCCCGGGTTACAGTTTGGGTCGCGAGGGAGGCATAAAGTTCGCCAATCGGATGACGCAGGACGATGCCGCTCGTCCCGAGGGCCTGAAGCCATTCGGTGACATCGCGCGGGGAGACGATGCGGAAAATCGCATCTGCGGCCGTGTTGTCGCTGATCTCTATCGCAAGCCGGATGAGGTCCCCTACGGCGATCGTAGCCGGGTAAGTAAAGCGGGCTATGCCGGGACCGCCCTGAGATCGGCTCGCGTCATCGATGCGAACCGGCGTGCTCAGGTCGAGATCACCCCGTTGCGCGGCGTGGAGCGCGGCCGCTGCGAGTGGCAACTTGGCGATGGACGCCAACGGGAAGGGCCGATCAGGGTCAAGCGCGAGCTCCTGCCCAGTGCCGAGGTGACGCACGAGGAGGGACCCTGACAGTCCGGCAGTCTCGAGAACGTGCGCTGCTCGGCGCAGAGCGCTCGCCCGCGCACTGCTGCTGTCCGCCGGGACGGTCACGGCTGGTCCAGACTGACGACGCCGAGCGCCGCAGCGATTTCCCGCCGAAGGGCCGTATTGAACAGCTTCCCGCCGTCTGGAGTGCGCGACTCAAGCCGATACGCACGTGCTACATCCAACTCGCGCAGCCCGAACCATTGCAGACCCCACGCTGCGGCCTGATCCCGGGCGCAGAGGACCCAGTCGTCGCCTGCCAGCGCACCGGTGAGCGCGCTGACGACGCTTGCGGACGCGTACACCTGATGCGCAGCCAGCCCGGATTCCGCAGCTGCTGCTCGTGCAACGGACATAAGTTGGGCGGATGCGTCCTCTTCCAGGACGGCAATACGCGAAGCCGCGCGCGGCCCCAGGGCCCTGGTCGGACGCAGAACCGCAAGTGTAAGCGGCCTGATCCGATCGGTGGCTTGCGCGAGGCCCAGCGGCACTATCCAATCGGCCCGTGCGGTCTCGACCGGGAGGATGGCGGCATCCACCTCCCCCAGTCGGAACCGCAAGGAACGCCGCTCCCGGTCGTTTTCCTCGATCTCGACGTCGGCGCCCGCCCCGAGCGCACGCAGGCGAAGGGCTGCCCACCGGGCGGGATTTAGGTCGCCTGGTACGAGAAGGCGGATCGCGCCCCGAAGATGGGATGCTGCCGCATCGAGGAGCGAGCGTTCGGCGCCCAGAAGCCCCTGAGCATGTCCCAGAAGTGCCGCGCCCATCGGGGTGAGACTCACCTGGCGCGTGCTCCGTTCGAGCAGCGCCCCGCCGAGTTGGGCCTCGAGTGCGGCGACTCGCCGGCTTACTACGGGCTGGGTGGTCCGCTCGTCATGCGCGGCGGCCGAGAAGCTTCGCCGATGAGCGACGGCGACGAACGCACGCGCTCCACTGAGGACATCCATTCCACAATTATGCGGTAAATGCATTAATCTCGTCATTTTCGGCTTTGAACGCATCACACCCTGCCCCTCAGACTGGCCTCATGAATCCATTTCACGTAGCCCATCCGCAAAACCTGCCCTTCGACCCGACCCGCCGCGGGATCCTCGTGTTCGGCGCAAGCCAACTACTCGCAACGTCCCTAACCGGCACAGGAAGCCTGATATCCGCAGGCGGCAAGCCACCCGTGACGGGGAACGTCCATCGGCGTCTCGACCGGGCACTCGCCGACCTCGAATCGGCGACCGGCGTCACCATCGGGATTGCCGCGGGTCAACCAGGACAAAGCTCCTACACGTATCGAGGCGGTGACGCGTTCCCGATGTGCTCCCTTTTCAAGCCGCTCGCTGTCGCCCGGCTGCTGCGCGACCACGCATACGACGACGAGTTCTGGAAGCGCCGTATTCTGTTCCGTGACGATCAGATTGTCGAGAACTCCTTAATTTGCGCTGCCGACGAGGATCGGGACATGAGCGTCGAGGAACTCGCCGACGCTGCACTGCGTTTCAGCGACAACACTGCTGGCAATCTCCTGCTCGAACTCATCGGAGGTCCCGGGGAGATAGGCGCATATGCGCGGACGCTCGGTGCGCAGTCCACCCGTCTCGACCGGTGGGAGCCGGAGCTCAATGAGTCCCTTCCCGGGGACCTTCGCGATACCAGCACGCCGTCTGACATCCACAAACTCTACGAGGCCCTCCTGCTCGGCAACGCACTGAATACTCTCGGGCAGGCCCGTCTTCGCTGCTGGATGCTCCGCAACGCAACCGCAGGAAAGCGGCTTGGGGCTGCCGTCCCCCCTGGCTCTGAACTCGCTGACAAGACCGGGGCCGGCGGTTACGGAGTCGTGAATGACGCTGGCGCCGTGTGGAAGGATGCGCGTGCTCCCCTAACGCTCGCCGTGATGACCCGGACGAGCAATCCGGCAGCGGTGACCAGCAACGCCCTCATCGCACGCATTGGGCAGCTCGTTTTCGAGGAGCTCCTTTGAGGGCCGTTCGCCGATCCGGCGTAGTACCTAAACTGGTTAGCGTGGGAGCCACCTAAGACAGTTCATGCCCCCCCGAGGCAAGGGATTTTCTGACGGCCTGGCCACGGCGGCAATATCATCCGGGGTCGTCCGGCAGCACCCGCCTATGAGCCGGGCACCAAGTCCACGCCAGACGGCGGCTCCTGCCGCGAGGCTTTCGGGCTGCTGGCTACCGGGGCCGGCGGGGCTGTCCCCGGCTGCGGCCGGCCCCCACATTTTGGTGACTGCGTCATAAGTTTCGCCCGAATTTGGATAGGCGATGAGGGGCATATCGGTGGCATTGCCCAAAGCGTCCAGTGCCGGGGAGACCAACTCCAGTGGCACGCAATTCACTCCGACCGCCGCCACGAGTGGCTGATCCCCACAGAGCCTTGCCACCTGGGCCAGCGGCGTACCGTCACTGATGTGCCCTCCGTCCCGGAGCGTGAAGGAGAGCCAGCTTTCGACGTCGAACTCCTTTATCAGCGCCAGCAGGGCCTCGGCCTCCGGCAATGACGGGAGCGTTTCGCACGCAAGAAGGTCCACTCCCGCTTCCACCAGCGCTGCGATCCGAGGCCTGTGGAACTCCAAAAACTCGTTTCGGCTAAGGATGTAATCGCCCCGGTATTCCGACCCATCCGCGAGGTATGCGCCATAGGGCCCGACAGAACCCGCAATCAGCAGGGGGCCAGCTTCGGGGTGTTCGATCAGGTGCTCTCGGCGCGCTTCGTCGGCCAGCCGCACACTTAGTGCCACCCGTTCCAAGGCCGCTTCCTCAGTGATGCCGCGCCGGGCAAATCCCAGGGGTGTCGCCTGATAGCTGGCCGTGATGGCCACGTTTGCCCCGGCGCGGAAGTAATCACGGTGAACGCGTTTGACGAGTTGGGGCTGTTCCAGCAGGACTTTGGCGGACCACAAAGCGTCTTCCAGATTGCAGCCGTGCGCTTCAAGCTCAGTAGCGAGGGCGCCGTCCACTATCAGGTCCGCTCCGGCGTCGAGCAGGCGGGAGAGCTTGGTGTTACTTGGCATCGTTTAGGGCTCCAAGCGGTTCGGTCTTCTATTCAAGAGTATGCGCTATAAGCAACTTCTAATGCTTGTAATGATCATAACTCTATGCCAGCATGACATGCACCACACTATTGCACGCCGATCAGGAAGAGGCTTCCTTGAAGATTGAAATGAAGGCAGTGCGTAAGCTGCGCGTCCATTGGCCCATAGCCTCGGAAACCTTCTCGCGACTCGCAAAGGGCGATGCAGAAGCATTCAAGGACGAAGCGGGCATCGTGGCCCTGCTTCAGGCTTTATCTGGATCCCCAGACCTGGGGGATTTCGGCAACTACAGACATGTCTTCGAATCCGGTGTGGGTTTCGAGGGATTCACATGCGCTGAAGGTGCGACCCCTACCTTGGGGGCGGTAGGCCAGGAGACGATCTCACCGACCTTCGTCTTCACAACGTATTTCGATGCTGCACTCGATGACGCTGCGGTGCAACGCTTCCTGGAGCACATCGTTGACATCCATCCCTGGGAGGTGCCGGTCATCGAGCTGACGGGGCCGATGAGCGTCTCCAACACTGCCCTGCCGGCAGTCTTTGAAAGCCAGGCCGCATCATGATTGAAACCACAAGCGGACTTTGGGACGGCCTGCAGCCGCTTCTTGCCGGCAGGTCATTTACTGACCTGACGCACGCCTTCCACCCCGGCCAGCCGCACTTCCCGGCGTTCCCCGACGAAGTCAGGGAGACGGTATTCGACTTGGAGAAAGGCGACGGTTTCACCGCTCACCGGTATTCGATCATCGGCCAATGGGGAACACACGTTGATCCTCCCTCACACTTTGCCTCCGGCGGGCGGACCCTGGACCAGATTCCTGTGGAGGAGATGGTCCTTCCGCTGGTCGTCCTGGACATCACGGGGCGCGTCACTTCAAATGCGGACGCTACCCCCACGTTGGAGGACGTTCAGGCATGGGAAGACCGCAATGGTGCCATCGCGCCCGGGGCCTTTGTCGCGTTGCGGACAGGGTGGAGTCACCGATGGCCCGACGCCGGCGCCATGGCCAACAGGGACGACGACGGCGTCAGCCACACGCCGGGCTGGTCGCAGGAGGTTCTCTCCTTCCTGGTTGAGGAGCGGTCGGTTACTGCCGTCGGCCATGAACAGACGGACACAGACCCGGGGCTTGCCACGTCCCGGCAGGATTTCAGCCTGGAGACCTACATCTTGGCGCAAAACCGGTGGCAAATTGAGCTCATGGCCAACTTGGAAGGACTTCCGGAAGCGGGCGCGGTACTCATTGCCAGCTGGCCCAAGCCCCAGGGAGGCAGCGGTTTTCCGGCTCGGGTCTTCGCCATCCACTAAGAAGCATCCACCGAGTGGCTAGAATCGGACCCATGCCAAAGACATCCAGCATGGGCCGGGGAATCACGGCCGTCCTGGCGGCCGGCTCCCGCAACGCGGAAGGCCTGCCCGGAGGAACGGTCGCTGATATTGCTGCCGATCTTGGCAAAGACCGCAGCCAGGTTTCTCGCAGCCTGCGGACCGCCCAGCAGGAGGGGTTCCTGGCACGCAGGGATCGGTACTACACCCTGGACTGGTCGCTCCTTACGGACGCCCAGCAATTGACACAGCAACGGCTGCAGTCTGACGGTGTGACCGCGCTGGAAGGCCTGGCGGCTGAGACTGATGAAGGATGTTTCCTTGGCGTCCTGAGCGGGGACAGCACGGTCACCGTCGGCGAGCGTGTTCCAGCCAGCAGCAACATGGTCGGTTCGTGGCTGGGCCGCCCCTACCCGGCCTACTGCAGCGATGCCGGCCAGGCACTGCTGTGGGAAGAGTCCGACGACGAGGTCCGGACTATCTTTTCCGACGTCGCCTTCGTGCGTCACGGCCCCAATACACCCGTCGACGTCGAGGACTTCCTGTCACGACTGCGCACGGCCCGGGTGCGGGGGTACTCCATCGTGGACGAGGAAGCCGAGCCGGGACTGTATTCCCTGGCTGTGCCGATACGTGACTTTAAGGGCGACGTGGTGGCAGCGCTGCAGGTTGTCGGCGCCAAGACACGCCTGGAGCCGCGGCTGGAGCCCAGCGCCAAGGCTCTCGTGTCATGGGGAAAGTGGCTCGAGTCGACACTGGGTCACGCCGGTCCGCAAAACCGGCCCTAGCCTGCAAGACCTTTCCGGCCCGCGCCGTCCCTGGCGCGGCCCTCGTACCGTCCCAGCCGTTCACCTGCTGCCGTGAGGGCCCTTGCAATATCGACAGTGCCGGACTGGATCTCGGCCCGGCCCCCCAGGACGCTGAGCGCGGCAAGAATGGAGCCATCAGCGCCCCGGACGGGAACGGCCAGTTCGGAGACTCCGTGCTCAAATTCTTCCTCTGCGACAATGCAGCCCCTTTCCCTGTCCCGCTCCATCAGTTCGGCGACTCCCTGGGGCGAATGGGCCGCCCCGGGACCGCCGACGCCAATGAAGTTAACGTCCTCAAGGAGGGCTTGAACGGCTGGCTCATCTTCGTCCCAAAGCAACGCCCGGCCGGACCCCGTACACCAGACGGGCGTCACCATGCCGGGTTTCACGAAGCTGCCGGGGACTGCGTCATTGCTGGAGGCCCGCAGGAGAATGACGCGGAAGCCCTCGCGGACGGAGAGCCTGGATCTAAGGCCGAAAGAAGCCGCCAAAGCCTCAAGTTCGGTCCTGGATTCTCGGACCCAGCCGGTATTCAACGATGCGGCCAGGCTGAAAAAACGTGGGCCGGCTCGGAAGGGGCCGCGGTCGACACGTTCCAGCAGCCCCAACTCGCACAATTCCTGGGTCAGACGGGAGACGCGGCTTTGCTCCATCTCCAGCTCGGCTGCGAGCTGGGAAACGCCGAGAAGCCGCCGGCCCCACTTCTCCCGGTCTGCGACCAGCCGAACAATCCGAAGTCCTTGGGCCATGGACGACGCTTCCGAGGAGGAATCCACGCTCCATGCTCCTTCCGGCCGATAACTACGCCTATTCTCACATGCCTTCACGGCTTGGTGGCCGGGGACGAAAGCCCCGGCCACCAAGCTGAGTAGCCGTCAAGTGATGATGGCGTCAGGAGGCCTGGTTGGTGCGCGCTTTCCGACCGTACCTGAAGTAGTAGAAGGCGTAGCAGGCCGCGACAAAAGTGAGTCCAAAGTAGAGGGCCGCCACCTGGTTCGGGTCATAGGCGATGCCGATGAGCGAAATGAGACAGAGCGAAAAGGCCAGGATCGGCACGAGCGGAAACAGCGGGGCCTTGTAGGGAAGTGCAGCAACATCGCCGCCGTTCTTGACGAAGGCCCTCCTGTGGAAGAAGTGCGAGGCGGTGATGGACATCCAGACTCCGACGACGGCGAATCCTGCCACCGAAACGAGCGCCAGGTACACAGTTTCGGGCGCAACGACACTGCTGATGAGTGATGCCAGGCCGCCCACCATGCTGACGGAGAGCGCGACCATGGGGATGCCGCGCCGGGTCAGCTTTTTCAGTGCCCGGGGGGCCTGCCCCTCATCTGCAAGGGAGTAAAGCATCCGGGCGCAGGAGAAAAGACCGCTGTTTCCGGCGGAGAGCAGCGCGGTGATGATGACGAAGTTCATGACGTCGGCGGCAAATGGAATGCCGATGGATGAGAAGACGGTAACGAACGGGCTTTCGTCCAGTCCGACCTGGTCGAACGGGATGGTGGCGGCAATGACAGCGATGGCCCCGACGAAGAAGATCAGGAGGCGGATGACTGTGCTGCGCATCGCTTTGGGGATGCTGGTGGCGGGGTCAGTTGTCTCGCCCGCTGCCACACCGATGAGTTCCGAGCCAGAGAAGGCGTAGAACACGGCAAGTGCGGTGACGAGGACACCGGTGAAGCCGTTGGGGAAGAGGCCGCCGGAGGTGTTGAAGTTCTCAAACATGAAGGGATGACTGGCCCCCTCGCTGAGCGGGTGGAAGCCGAACAGCGCAGCGCCGCCGAAAACGATCAGGACCACGATGGCGCCCACCTTGACGATGGCAAACCAGAACTCGGATTCGCCGAAGAACTTCGAAGAAACTGCGTTCAGACCGAAGAGGATCGAGGCGAAGATGAGGCACCATACCCAGACGTCAACGCCCGGGAACCAGCGTTGCATCAGGAGACCGGAGGCAGTGAACTCCGATCCAATGGCAACTGCCCAGCAGAGCCAGTAGAGCCAGGCTGTGGTGAATCCGGTGGCCGGCCCGATCGACCTCGCCGCGTAGATATGGAAGGAACCTGAGACCGGATAGGCAATGGCAAGTTCACCGAGGCAGGCCATCACCAGATACACAACAAAGGCGCCGATGAGGTAGGCGATGACCGCTCCGAGCGGCCCTGCCTGGGAGATGGTGTAGCCCGAGCTCAGGAACAGGCCGGAGCCGATCACCCCGCCCATGGCGATCATGACCAGATGCCGCGGCCCCATGGACCGCCGGAGCCCGGAATCAGCGGACGCGGGAGTAATGGGCTGTGGTTCCAGCCGGACTGGTGCTAAGGGTTCCATGGTTTCTCCCAGGTGAGTGGACAGGTCGTGATGCGAAAGGTATGTACGCGTCCCTCTTTAGGGGACAGGCGGCTTCGAAGCTGTGCAGCAGCGGTAGTGATGAAAGTAACACAGAACAGCAATTTGGTCATCAAGAACATTTCGTCATGCGTATGTTGAACGCAATAACGAAGGAGGGGGTCATGTCGAATCGGCATGGAGATCCCTAGATGGACAGAGGAAGGAAGAAGTATTCGGGCCGGTGGTCATGCTGCGCAGATTCAACACCTTCGAGGAGGCCATTGAAGTCGCCAATGCCATCGAATTCGCCAATGCCATCGAATTCAGCCTTCATGCCGGCATATTCACCGACTCCCTTGCCAGGGCCATGGACGCAGCCCGACAAATCGAAGCGGGAGGCGTCATGATCAACGATTCCTCCGACTACCGGTTTGACGGCATGCCCTTCGGCGGGGCGAGCTAGCGCGTGCCGCGCCTGATGAGACTGGACAGCGTCATGGCCGTCACGGTGTTTGTAACCCCTGGATATGCCCCTGGCGTTCCATCCGTTCGACCCGTTGCCGGACTGCGTTCCTCGACAGGAGAACTTTGGTGGCCAGCTCGGCATGGCTCTCGCGGGCGTTCTTGGTGAGCTCCGCAAGAATCCTCTGATTGATCTGATCAAGACTCACTCGATCCATGCCTACCCTTCGCAGCAACTGTCCCCGGGTAATCGGCCCTCCAATGCTACCGGCAGGAGTATGCCGACCTAGGCGCCGAATCTGCTACCTGGGCGGGGTCCCTTGCTCGGTCAGACCGTGCGCCATCGCGAACAGTGTGGCGCCTACCCGGTTGCTTGCACCGATCTTGGTGTAGATGTGCTCCACGTGGTTGCGTACGGTCTTGCGGGCGAGAAATAGGCTGGCGGCTATCTCGGCCGGATTCATCCCGCGGCACAGCATGCCGAGGATTTCCACTTCCCGGGAGGTGAGACCGGCCGGAAACGCACGCTGACGGCGGGGCTGCTGGCCGGCCGCCACGAGCACGGCTTCCGCTGCTTCCAGGCTGTGCCTGCCGGCTGAGACTTCGCGCCGAAGCCTTGCCGCCGCATCAGTCGGACCGAGCGCAGGCCGGTGCGGACGTGGCTCGAGGGAAGACTGGTACGCGTCCGCTGCCGCCAGGAGTCGCTGCTTCATCCCCAGTTCCGTTCCGCCGATCCCACGTGGATAGCCCGAGCCATCGAGACGTTCGTGGTGGGAGCCGGCCAGGGCGGCCACGCCCTTCAGCCCGGGAACGCGACTCAGGATCCGCTCTCCCAGATATGGATGCATGCGCACGCGTTCGAGGTCCAGGCGGGAGAGCGGCTCCTTCTTATCCCACACCTGGTTGGACACACCCAGCCGGCCCAGGTCGTGTACCCATCCTGCGCGCCTGAGCTCTACGGCGTCGGCAGGCGGCAGCCCGTACTCCTCGGCTGCGTGGGCCACGAGGACCGCCACTCCGCGCGAGTGGCCCGCCGTGTAGGGAGACTTGAGGTCGGCGAAGTCGCCAATCGCACGAAGCACGGAGTCCAACTGAACACCGGACAGCGTGCCGTCGTCGGGAGCCACGTCCAAGGCCACCTGCCAGCAGTCGATATCGAGGAGTCCTTCGGTAAGCGTCTCGGCCTGATCGATGAACAGCTCAGCCAGTGCCGGATCGAATTGGCTCCCCCGGCGGGACCGGACCATAGCCACCGCACCGGCCAGCCCTTCCCCCCGCAGGAATACCTCCGCAGTATCAGCAAGATGCGTGATGCGCATCTCCAGCGGGATCTCCGGCCCATTGACGCCTTCCGGCAGCCCTTTGCCGTCCCAGCGCTCGAAGGTGTGGGCGAGCAGCGCTGCCACGCCGTCGTCCAGCCCCACCCTGCTGGCCAAAACCCCGGCGGAGACGCAGTGCGAGGAGATCAGCTTCCGGACAGCTGAGTTGCCGGTCGTGGCGAACCGCGTCCACTGTCCCAGCCTGGCGAGCGGCGGTAGGCCGGCGCCGGCATGGCCGAACATGCCGGCATACATGGGCAGGCCACGCTGGTCGCGGGTGTAATAGTCGGCGCGGAAGGCAATGTCGTCCGTGAACAGCGCGGCCAGCTCGAAGGAGTCCGCGTGGCAGCCGATCCAGGCCAGCAGATTGGCGTAGTAGATCCTGCCCTGGCCGGCGGCGTCGACTCCCGCTGCGCCGGCGATCCGCAGCGCCAGCAGGGAGGACCGCAGCATGTGTTCCATCGGTTGCCCCAGCCCCAGATCAATGGCGAGCGAGAGCGCGGCGAGGACTTCACTGCGCCGAGGGTCAGGCGATGACTGCGTCACGCCTCCCATTCTAGGGAGCTAACGGCGGTGCAACTGTGAGTTCACATGGATGATTCGTGGCGACGGCGGAACATTGTTTCGTCTTAAACGCGGGACCTGCCACGGACGAAGTGGAAGATCAAGACCACCACGGCAATAACCAAAAGCAGGTGAATGAACCCCCCACCGATGTTGCCGAGCAGGCCAAGAAGCCAGAGAACAGCGATGACGATGGCTATCCAAAGCAACATGAGAGTCTCCTTTGTTATGTGGCGTGTATGGAAATGCACCTTCCCTCCCTACATAGCCACAGAATCAGACCAAAAAGCAAGCATGCTTAGTAGTCGTTTTTCTCGCGCTGATCTTCAGCACATGCTGGGAGCCTCGCGCCACGGGGTCCGTAGGCTCCGGCCTTAAGCCCTCAGGCGGCCTCATTCTTCCTCGTTGCCATCTGTGCGAGGCCATGCTCGCGGCCGTGGGCCGTGGACGGGTACCTGATGCCCACTCCGGCCGCGAACAGTCCGCGCTGCGGCAGCCAGAAGTCCGCGAGGCGCTCCTGTACTGGCAATGCACCCGGAACTCCTGCATCCTCACCGAGGATGGCGGCCCGGGAGTCCGCCACCAGCCACAACTGCCGTGGCTGGGCCTGAAATGTCTGGCCGTTCGGCACCACACCGGAGACCTTCATCCTTCCCGCTTGCAGTAACGGGCCGGCGAACGCTCCCATGGATCGGAGCACAGTCTCGTTGCGCCACAGCGCCTCTGGCATCCGCACTGCCATGGCGGTCAGCATCGAGGTGGCTCCGGATTTGCTGAGCTCCAGGCCCCAGTCGACTATTCCGGGAACCCTGATCCGGGCGCTGAACGGCCCGCTCCACTGGATGTCGACGTCGGTCGTGACAGTGTGCTGGACGGCTGCGCCGAAGTAGCGCGCGCAACTGAGCTCGGGCGAGGCGTTTGCGTAGATTGTCCACTCGCCGTCGGGCGTTCGGTGCCAGACGGCGCGGTAGCCGGGCCCGACGGAGCTGGCCGGAAAATCGCGGAAGGTCAAATAGTGGCCGCTGGTGAACGGTAGTCCCAGGACGGCGTAGCCGGCGAAATGCTCGGCTGCGTCGTCCGGAAGTTCGGCAAGTTTCGGTGTTGCCTCGGCTGATGACTGCGGCTGGAAGATGGTCATGGCCGCCTCCTTCTCTCTATGTCCTGAGACTAGGGCCGGGCGATTGGAATGGCATGGGGCAAGTGCCTCATTTTGACGTGGCATAACCAAGAATGTGGGCGACCGGCGGTGCCAGGGGGTGGACGGCGAAGCCGAAACGCCGGTGGTCCCGGACTGTGAACCCCGCTGCGGCGATGGCCGCGAGGGTGTCCCTGTTGGGGTGGCAGCCGCCGGCGATCCGTCTCCAGGCCGGTGTCAGGAGATCCTCGGCCTTAGCGAGCAGCGGCCGCGTGGAGCGGACATGTTCGTAGAAGGCCAGGGTCCAGCCGGGCCGCAGGACCCGCTGTATTTCGGTAAGGACCCCAGCCTGGTCGGCAACACTGCACAGGACGAGGCTGGCGACGACGGCGTCCGCTGTGCCGTCGTCGGCCGGGATATGTTCTGCGGCCGCGGCCACCACGGTAACGGGGACAGGGGCAGAGGCTGCCCTCTCCAGGGCCAGGTTCCTGAGGTAGTCATCCGGCTCCAGGGCTAAGACCTGCATGACGGTATCCGGATATAACGCGAAGGCAGATCCGTCGCCCGCCCCGATCTCAACGACGGTTCCCCGCAGTTCTGCGAGCAAGGTACCCCGGTGCCCGGCGCCCCCGCGGCGGTTCATACCTCCGACAGCGCGTGCGTACGCGCGCGCGAACCGGGGATGCTGCAGCCGCGACAGGTCGCCGTCGTCCGTGCCCATAATGCTCCTTAAGAACGGTGCCGAGGGCTGACCTACCGAAAAGCTGCGCGCTCAGGCCACCTTAAGGGCGGCCGCCCCGGCGCTGACGGCGTCCAGCGGTATCTCCGGGCAAAGGTCGGATATCAGGCCCATCCCGGCGCATTCACGCACGGCGGTGATCCCAATAACGGCCGCCCGCTTGTCAACGAAGGGCGGGGACACAGCCATCACCGTTCCATCCGCGGCTTTGAGCCGAAAGCCGAAGCCCGTGGTTCCGTCAAAAAAGAGTTCGAACGTACCGGTCACCGGGCCCCCTGCCGTTTGGGCATCCTCGCCCATTCCCCTGATTTTTTATACCTGGAACTGGCCGATGCCACGTCAGCCAAAGCACAACGAAACGCTTAGAAGCGCCGATAAACCGCCAACGAGAAGTGGGGTTTGATCTTCGATCACGCTAACCGCAATCCTGGCCCTACCGCAAGGGGCCGGCGCGAATCCGGGCTATATGTTTGCGCTGCGCCGCTGCGCCGTGAATTTAGTCGGCCGGGCGCTCGCCTATATCCATGCTGGTAGTCCCCTGCAGCGGGTCGGCGAAGATATCGGCGCTTTCGCCTGAGCTTGCCGATGAGGCCTGGTCGATGACGGGAATCATGTGCTCGAGAAGGTAGCGTTGCCCGGCGATCGTGGGATGGTCCCCGTCCGGGCCTATCAGATCCTCCACATCGTTGCTGATCCAGCCCTCCTCGATCGGATCGACAAACTTGGCACCGGCCCCCCGGGCCGCAGATTCGAGTTGTCCACTTATGTCCAAAAGCCCAGGATCAGGGTCCGTCGAGTACGACGGCGGCCCCACCACGATGATCTTCGCAGCGGGGGCCAAAGCCTCTACGCGCGTGATCGCCGCCGAGGCTGCCTCAGCAACCCCACCGGCGGCATAGCCCAGGTCGTTTTCCGAACCGAAGAAAACCACAATACCGGTATCCGCTGTGACAAACTGCTCCGCTTCTGTGCCGAAAGTGCCCCCGTAATAGCCCGGGCTGAGGTAGCCGCTGCCGTCCTCGGCGGCATTGAGCACCTGAAATCCAGCCCCGACCGGATCGGTCCGCATCAGCGCTGGCCAAGCCTCCCCCGGCGAGGTGCCATGTCCAGTACTCAGTGAATCCCCAACAACAACAACCCGAACTGCCGTGACACCGGGCAGCGGCTGTCCGGCGCGGGCCGACGCTGCCATCAAGAGGACGGTCACCGCTCCCACCGTTGCGAGCAGGCGGCGGCGCGCGCGTGGAGGCAGGCTGATGCGCATAGCTGCCGCCTCCCGCCAGTTCCGTACCCGTACGCCGGGCCCATTCGCACTACGTATCCAATGAATCTATTCTGGGCCATGTTGAAAGGTACGGGGGTCAGTTTCAGAAGCCGACTGCAAAGAATGTCAGAAGTCCTCTGCACAAGGGTCGCCTCTTCCTGCGGCGGAGTTGTGCGTCTCACTGACGGATCGGCTAACGGGCAGTCGGGGATGACATTTATCGCTGCGATTCACAGTGCGATCAACCTTCAGTGCAGTCTCATGAACGGTCGTTTGTGAAAACGAAACTCTTCAAGTCCGCCCGTGTCGCTGATATGACGGACAGGCAGACGATCGCCAGGGCAAGCGTTCACCGGGCTTCGCTGCCCCTGCAGGCTGCGGCCGCTGCTGAGCTGATCAATGACAGCAATCTCGAAGACTTAGCATTCTCGAACTTCCAGCAGCGGTTTGACGCAGGCACCATTCAAGATCCAGATCGGAGATGTTCCAGCCGGTCTCTGATCGACCGGACAGCGGTTCGGGTGGAAGCTTTGAATTCCATTCAAAGCTGCGTTTTTACTTTCATTCCTGGCTAGCCGTCACAGCTTCCCCCGGGAAGCACCGATGCACTTCACTGGTAGACAATTTTGGCTGTCGGGTGCAATAGTGGCGCGATGATCAACCAGCAACAGCTCTGGGACGAACACGCCGCGAAACAGTACGACACCCCCGGAGAGGGAATGTTTTCCCCAGAGGTGCTGGATCCCACGGTAGAGGTGCTGTCCAAGCTCGCGGGCCACGGTCCGGCCATCGAGTTTGCCATTGGCACGGGTCGTGTCGCCATCCCGCTCTCAGAGGCGGGGGTCCAGGTCAGCGGCATCGAACTGTCTCACGCGATGATCTCCCGTCTCCGTGAGAAAGTCGGAGAAGACCACATTCCCGTCGTTCAGGGCTACATGACCGAGGCAACCGCGGGCGACAGCTTCTCGCTTGCATTCCTGGTGTTCAACACCATCTCCAACCTCTTGACACAGGACGAACAGGTCCGGTGTTTCCAGAACGCTGCCCGCCATCTTGCACCCGGCGGGCGCTTCGTCATTGAACTCTGGGTGCCACAACTGCGTTCGCTGGCACCCGGACACGGCGGAACAGTCGAGGTAAGTGAGCCCGGGTACCTCCTGGTCGATACCTATGACGTGCTGCACCAGCACGTCATCTCGCACCACGTGCGATTCGGCCCTGAACTATTGGATGGCCGGGATGCCCGGATTGTACGGACACCACACCGGTACATCTGGCCCAGCGAGCTCGATCTCATGGCGCGGCTGGCCGGGTTTGAGCTGGAAACCAGGTGGGCGGACTGGGACCGCAGCGAAGTGACCGCCGAGTCCCGCAGTCACATTTCGGTGTACCGGCTCACGGCACGCTGAGGGCTCCCTATCGGGCCGTGGAAGACGAGCAGGCCAAATAGCATTGCGAAAACTGATGAGTCTGCGATTCACAGCAGTGAAGTGCACGCCTCGGTGCTGGTTCACTCACTGCCGCTAACGGCCTTATGGATGGCCCGGATATCGGGATCACCCAAGATCCTCCGAAGCGTATTTCGGCCGAGGGCACTCATGCCCGGATTCGTCGTTCTGTAGTACGAGACCAGGCCTATGGACTGTTCAAATGCCCACGCCGCTCCTCGTAGCCACTCCACGCGGCCAGCGCCAAGACTTGCTTGCAGAAACTCGCGTCCTTCGCGGTCCAGAAGATGCCAAGCTGCGACAAGATCTAGTGATGGATCTGCTGGGCCAAAGTCACCCCCATCCAGAACACCGACCAGATGCCCGCCACTTACGAGCAGATTCGCCGGGGTCAGATCACGGTGACTCATGACGTGTGGCCCGGCTGCGGGGAGCTTCTTGAACTGCTCCCACAGTGCGCGCAGCCGTGGAACGTCGAGGAGATCCTCGCTGTTCTCAAAGCAGAGTTTCATCCAGTGGTCATGATCGACCAGGTTGCCGCCCCTCCCTGTACCACTAAAGCTTCGCCCGCGGGTTCCGGCTTTCCGCAGGGAATCAACCAAGAACCCGAGATCCTGCGCGAACTCGGACGATCCAGCGAGGCCGGTTGGGGAAGCGACGCTGCCTGGGAGCCAGGTCTGAACCGACCATGGCATCGGATAGCTTCCCGAGGGCCGGCCAATTGCTACCGGCAGCGGAGTGGGGAATGGGCAGTGGTCGGACAGCTCAGTCATTGCCGCGGCCTCGGCCCGCAATCTCGACTTCACCGTGTCTGGCTCCTCTGCTCGAAGCCGGAACCGGGCGCCCAAATCCGACCCTATTCGAAAGATTGCATTAACAGTACCGTCAGCCGGAACATCCACGATCGGCTCCGTACTCCACTGAGGGAACTGACCCTGGACCAAGTCACGGACAGTGTCCAGGTCGATCGGTACCTGATCGTGGTGCATCATTCGTTATCTCCTCTGAGTTACTACGAACTCCGATACACGGCCCATAGAACACTCGCCTGAGCCCCTAGCGCCACGCCGCGGGTTTCGAAGGCTTAGAGCTCAACCTCTCAATTTTCGGCATGACCTGAACGCTAACACCTGTCCGGTGAAGGATCCTTCACCGGACGCGTGCTAACGGTCAGCAGCGATGCCGCGCGAAGCGAGAATGGTGCCGTCCGAGACCAGCGCCACGCGAATTGATGCAGCGTGGAGGTCGATTTGGCCGAGGTTGCCTTCAACGGTGTAGTGATCTCCCTCGATGATGAGGTAGTCGATATTGCCGTAGTCGACTGACCCGTCAGGGTCCCGCGAAGGACGGGAACTGAGCTGGCCCGTCCAGGTCAAATCTCTTACACCATCGAACGCCAGTACCCCCTTGCGGTAGCAGTATTGCTCTCCCGCGCGTGCCGGCATAAGAGGTGTGTTCCTCGGTCAGCACGAACTCCGCGGTGAGATTAGGCCTTTGAATCCGCCAATGAGACAAGATGTCTAGATGGCGAATAGAACTAAGAATAAGTATCTAGGTGACGTTGGAGAAACTCAGGTCCTTCGAGAACTCCTCGACACTGGGGCATCCATAAACAGCCTCACAGCGTCTGACTATGGGTGGGATCTCCATGTCCAACTTCCCGAAGAGGTGTTGGATGCCGCGATGATCAGTCGCTTCGGCCCAAAGGACACGTGGAAGTTGTCCGGTCATGTGGTCCACGTTCAAGTGAAGAATCAGACAAGTGGTTCCGACCCGAGCGTTAGAATGGGCACTTTGAGGGGTTGGCTGGAAGCTGTAATCCCAACATTCGTGATCATCGTGCGCCCAGAAGGCATGATCTATTTGAGTCCGTCTGTGTTGCAGGCGAAGCATGACCGCGCCGTTGCTAAAGGAAAAGACGAAGACGGTAGCGTGTCGATGAGCGGAGGCGTTCTATTGCCGCGCGATAGGAACTTAGGGCACCTTCTGGCGATATGGACAAAGCATTACCAGGTCATGATGGCAGGAGCGGATGACTGTGGGGACAGCTTCGACCGGATTGCAGCGCTTCCGGAGCCCGACCGCGAGGAGAAGGCTCGGTGCTGTGCGCGGGACTTGGCCACCGATATCTCCACCGCGTGGTTGACCGAGTTCGATAACTCCGATCGCTA
The DNA here is from genome assembly GCF_018613805.1 of Arthrobacter sp. ISL-48. GTDB lineage: Bacteria > Actinomycetota > Actinomycetes > Actinomycetales > Micrococcaceae > Arthrobacter. The sequence continues at coordinate 5,551 of NZ_JAGGPL010000015.1, read as the reverse complement.
TTCAACAGAATGGACCGTTCCGGTAGGTCATTTCAGTATTGCAGCCGCCGAAGAAATTATTGGTCGAGGCGAAGATAGCGAGAAAGAACGGGATGCCTTCGAGCAAGAGGTCGCCATGGCGGTCAACGGTCAGCAGATGGGCGACGGTTACTTCGACAGCAGATTTTCAAAGATCTACACAACTTCCGGTGATCCATCGAAAGCCCGGGACGACGGAGTGAAAGTCATCGAAGATATCTGCTTCTTCATGGCACAATTTTTGGACTAGCAAATATTCATAGGTCCAGGCTGCCTTCGACCGTCGCTCCTGTCAGTTCACTTCCTAAAATTCGGCTACAGAGACGTGGAGTAATCGTAGCTATCTAGTCCTTGCCGAGCTTCGGTCAGCGGCGCGGGCGAAGGTAAGTCGTGGGCGTTCGGTGAGGGATCGTTCACCGGACGCCGACTTGGGGGCTGCCGTCGCAGAAAGCTAACCTCCCACCATCCGGTTGATCTCGGTCCCCGGCGGCAGACGCATTGCGCCTAGCCGCAGCTGACCGCAGATAGACCAGTACGCCTCCAAATCACTGAGCTCGACATTCTCGACGGCATCCGACCCACCGAGGAACAGTGGAACCCGGTAACCCGCACATTGATGCGGGCTCAAGGGCAGGGAATCGCTGTTGGCGGCCGACCAGATCTCGAAGAATTCTCTTGCCAGAGCGGCGTCCGCATACTCGGTGAGTTCTTCATCGTGGAACCCGGAGAACGGCGCAGGGATCTCCAACGTTTCGCCGGTACCCGGTTCAAAAATGAGAACCAGCGGCTGCCCTTCCACAATGCGGCCGAGATCGACGGCGAATTGCCTTCCAAGCCAATCGAATCCGAACGGGCATATGCGAGCGGCGAACTCTGGGAACGCCTGAGCAATCAGTTCTAGCGCGAGGGGACCAATCTGGTCGTCATGGACCGATAGAGGCCACCGTCGAAGGATGCGCCAGAGAACTCAGAGGAGAAGTCGGTTTAGCCCTCAACCTCCGAGAACCGGTCATGACGCCATGGCTCCCCAACTTCGATGGTGTCCCGAAGATAGCGATACTCGGCGCGGAATCGTTCAAGCACAAGGGAACCCTTCACTAGAAATTGCCCTGCCAAGGTGCGGGCATATGTAAACCCTAATGATGGATCGAACTCCGGGGCGAGCCGGCATCGGCCTGGCAGACGGTGTTCGTAAGCCGGTGGCACAGCGGACGCCGCTGCGTCCGATTGGGATCCTCCGCCGGGACATCCTGTCGTTCGCTGGGACCTTCAGCGTTGCTCTTGGTCCGAGAGACTCGGATTCCTTCCGGCCGCTCCGCCGGTGCGAGTGACGGTGCCAGAACCTCGCGGGCTCTCGAACGGTTGCTCCGTCTGGCTATCAGGACCAGTGCGGCAGCGCCCATCAGCACCACCGCGACGACGGCGCCAAGGACTGCCGGAATGCTGGCCCAGAAGCCAGCCCGCGCTTTGTCGGAGGGTGCCTGTGCCGGCGGACCTGGTTCTTCGGCCTGCGGCTGTGTCGCCTGAGCTTTGGACTGGGGCGGCTGGGACGCGCGGAGGATCTGGGAAGCGAAGACAGTCACGGATTTGGAAGTTGTGTTCGTAACGAGGACGGATCCGTCGGGTTCGAGGGCGATATGCCCGGGGTCCTGGCCCGTGGGTAGGCCGACCGAAACGCTCGTTCCGCCAGGTCTGATGACGGAAAGGCCGTTGGCCAGGTAGAGGACGTAGACAGTTCCATCCGGGCCGACCGCGACTTCCTTCGGACCCCCTGGTACTGCCACGCGGTAGGCGACCGCTACGCCTTCGGGCTTGATCACGGCGAGGTCGTTTGCCGTGATGTTGGTGCCGTCCGGGCCGACCGCAATCCCGTGCGGGTCGCTCGTCCGCCCGGGCGTGGAACTGACCTGAATGGTGCGTGAGACGTTGCTCGCGCCAGCAAGGATCACCGAGACCGTCCCGTCATTTTGGTTGGTCACGTATGCGGTGCCGTCCTTTGCTACTGTCAGTTCCCGGGGATTCGCTCCGACGATGATCTCGCGCGCCGGCGCGTCTGCTCTGGGCGGGATGACCGAGTCCGTGCCAAGATCGGGGTTGGGAACAAACACCGTCCCGTCCGGCGCCGCGGCTGTCCGGTCCTGGTGATTACAGCCGGCGGAGGTCCGGTAGTGAAGCGGTGGGCTTCTCCATTCATGGGCTGCCAAAGCGGTATCAAATCGGCAGGGACACAGTCCGGCAGGCATTGTCGTCCAGGAGAGGAGACAGGCCTGACGCGCGAGGATCCGCAGGGAGGCCAGCACGGAGGCAATCTTCTATCTACCCGCCCGGGAGATATGGTCCCGAAATTTAGGTGCTTCAGGCAATCTTCCGTCACACTTTTCGGTTCAGTAACTGGTAAGTTGGCGGCATATTGGGAGCGCAGTGGGTGCTCCCGCGCACTGAAACGGACTTCCCTGATGAGTGGCTACTACCCGCAGCACAATGACCAGCCGCAATCGCACGAGCCCGTGGTGTCGCTCTCTTCCCTGGAGACGAAACGGTCCCGGTCGCTGCGGACCACGGTCGGGGTCTCGTGCCTGATCCTCACTGCCGGGGCCGTGTTCTATACGGGCCTTGACCTGTCTTTGCTGGGTCGTTTCAGCGGCGCCACGGACATGGTCTTCGCTGAGTCTGCAGCAGGGTACGCGGTCGGCGCCGCAGCCTACCTCGGAGTCGGCATCTGGGTGCTTGCCGCCCGGAAGACGACGTCGAAGGCCCCGCTGATTGCAGCGGTGGCGGTCGGCGGGATTGCCGCGGTTCTTCTGCTGCTGGGGCTGGTGACGTCCCCGGCGGCGAACCATGCACCGCACTACGGCAGCCTCGCGGTGAACCTGCTGATGATCATGCGTGCCATTACGGCGCTGCGTATCCGTCCGGCTCCCGCCGTCGTGGCCGCCTCCCGGTTCTAAGAGCCGATGGTGGCACGGGCTGACCGATCAGACGTCGCGCGCTCACTGGGCTGATTCTCACGGTTACCGCAGTTGCGGTGATGGCAGCGGGCTGCACCTATGCCGCACCCCCGCCCAGCCCGACAGCCCAACCGCGGCGGTGTAGGTTCGCAGCCACGGGAAGGAAGGCTCGACCTTGCAGGTAATTCAAACCCGATGTCGAGCGAGCTCGAGGTCACTCAAATGGAGGTTCTGTCTCCGTGAGATCGACGCGTTGCTCGGGCTGCGGAGTTGTCGCATGGGCCGAATCCGCTGGCGGAGCACCAGGGCGCTTCAGCCAGGCGTTGGATTCCGAATCTCCGTGCGCGACAATCTCGACAGCCACAGCGTCCCAGCGGTAGGCGATGGTACCGGAGGCTGGATGTTGCGATGTGATGTAGAACAGTCCGGGCCAAGCGAGGGCTCCGATGGGCGGCCCGTCCGGATCAGGATTCGCAAGGGTCACGCCGGCATCGTGTGCCACATCTCGGCCGACGTGAAACGGCAGCCCGACAACATCAGGCACCGTCACCCGATCGGCAAACCTCTCCTGCATTCTCCCAATCTAACTCAGAGAGGTATCCGCTGTAACGGGTGCGAACCGTCCGGTGGGGGATCCCTCACCGGCCTTCGCAGCAGGTTGGCTAGGGGCCACCCATCAGGCTGCAGCTGAAATTGCCCTGATCCGTTCGGATGACGATAAAGACTCTGGCCTCGGCCGCCGGCGCTTCCGCAAATATCTCAGCCCCTCCTGCCGTCCTGCCCTGGGAAGTTGGGTCGAGCAAAGCACGTTCAGCGGGTTTCGGATCGGGACCGCAGTTATAGTCGCGGCCTGCAAATTGCACTTTGGAAGGAACTTCCTTGGGCGAAAAGACCCAGTCCGACGTCTGTTGATGGATGTTCCACAGCCTCACGCCCGCAAGAATCCCTGCGAGCACCAATGCGGAAACGATAAACGACAATGCAATTCGCGTACCCCGGCTCACGGAACAAACGATCCCCGAACTCAGCGTGAAGGTCAACGAACCGCTGAATCAGCTGGAGCTCTGGCAGCTACCGCCCAAGCTCACTGATGTGCAGCGGCGCCCGCATGCCGATCCCTTACCGGACGCCTCCCATCCCGAGTCCGGGTGGCACGACCATGCGCCTTCGGCAGTTCCTGGCCGTAGAGGGCGTAGAAGAAGACTGCCGCGAAGACCACGAGCAGGACCGGGTTGTTGAGTGGATTCATCCCTGCACCTCTTCCTCAGGCCAGTACTTCTGGACTCCAACAGCGGCATCTCGAAGCTGAAGGCCGTCGAGGGAGATGGAGCTTTCGGGCATTCCCATGTCCGTCCACTGGGCGACAAGGCGCAGGTCCCCGGCCGACGGCAGCGGCCAGAGCCAGAGTGCGGCGTTTGCTGACATGTCATCTTCCCCGCCATTACCGCCCTTGGGCCGGTATTCGAAGACCGGGCCATCAGGCTTCTGGTCCCGCGGCTTGTCCCCGTACATGGCCAGGGATGAACTGCTGGCCTTTGTGCCGTCCGGGAACTGGACTCCGAGCAGGAGGATGGAGTCGGAAGAAATGCCTCCATCGCGCACTTGCTGCGGCAGCCGGTGAAAAACGGCATTGATCTCCGTCCACTTTCGGTCCTCCTGGTCGGTGCGACGCAGAATCCAGTTCACGTCAATGATGCATCCGGTGGAGTAGACCTTCACGGCTTCAACGGCCATCACAAAGGTCGGGGACTGGTGGACGAACCGATTCACCGGGACGAGGGCGGGCAGTTCGTAGCGGGGTGGCGCCACCCAGGGAGGTGGCGTGAACCGCGGCGTCCGTGGGCGGGGAGGCGGTGACGGGATCGAGTAGTCCTGGAAGAAGGTCACGGTCGTTCCTACGGTTACGATGGCTGCGACCGACCAGTGGCACAGCGGCGTGCGCCGCTTTGGATCCCCCAATCCGTCCTTACCGGCCCCAGTCTAGCCTCGGACCACAGTCCTAGGGATCGTGATGCCGGCGCGACGGCACGAGCATCCGCACGGCCACCTACTAGTGGGACTCAAGCCGACCAGCTGCAGTAGTGCAGCAGAGAACGTCCTTGCACACTGCCCAACGGCCGATGGCTGCCGATGCGCCTACGGTGGACCACGGGATCAACATCAGGGGGTGCCAACCAGTACCTAAAAGGCTGCCCAACACCCAGAACGCGAGGGTCGGCACCGCAAAGGAGGCTCCAATGTGGATCCGTTGATTCCGGATCGGGCGCAATAGGTAGGCCAATACCCAGGCCAGTGGAGCCGCGAAAACCAGAGCAACTCGGAAGCCATAGAAGACCGCCATGCCCAAAAAGCCCCACACGTGGCCGATGTCAGTTCCATTCCTCACCGCGGGTGCGCCAAAGTATGCCGCAACCACGACCAGTAGCACGCCTACCCAGCGTGAGGTTGCAATCAGCCAGCCAAAATCTCCCCACTTCGTGAATCCTTTGGATCTCTGGGAGTGGCGTAAACGATGGTGGTCTCAACCGGTCAACGCACCGCCGGTAATCGATGATGAGCAAGTGTGTCAATGGCCAGCTGTTTCT
>NZ_JAGGPL010000014.1 GCF_018613805.1 Arthrobacter sp. ISL-48 | reverse complement strand
GCAACTTTTCAAACTTACCCGCTTGCTTCACCCTAGTCAAATCGGCGTTCCCGACTCCGTTTTGCCATGGGCATCTGGGTCATTTTCACCGACTGACTCCGGGGAGCAGCGCGGAAATAAACTCTACCACCACTGAGCTGTGATGGCCAACCACCCACGGCAGAGGCTCTCAGAGCCTCCTGAAGGGCCCTAGTCGGGCCCCCGTCAGACGCCCGTCAGGCTTCGGAAAGGCTCCCGAACGAAACAGGATGAGAAAGCAAAGAAGCCCGGAATCTCAAGGAATCCGGGCTTCTTCGGCGCCAACTCAGCGCCCGTTCCAAGCGCCCCTGGTCAGCTTGCGGCGGAGGGGCTGGGCTTGAAGTACGCCGCACCCAACGGCGGCAGCGTGACCGTGAGCGTGGCGGGCTGGCCATGAAGCCCTTCGGGGCTGGCCGTGAGTTGCCCTGAGTTCAGGACACCCGACCCGCCGTAGGCAGCTGCGTCCGTGTTGAGTACCTCGGTCCAGGCGCCGGCTGACGGCACGCCCAGCTCATAACCAACATGCGGCCCTCCCGAGAAGTTCACCGCGCAGACCAGGGGATTACCCTTGGTATCCCAGCGGACAAACGTCAGGACGTTCCGGTCGGCGTCGCCGCCGTTGATCCACTGGAAGCCGCCGGGTTCGTTGTCCCGCGAATACAGGGCCGGCGTCGAGCTGTACACCTCGTTCAGGTCCTTGGTGAGCAGCTGCATTCCACGGTGGGCGGGAATATCCGCCAGCCACCAATCGAGGCCGTGCTGTTCGGACCACTCCGCTTCCTGCCCGAACTCGGTACCCATGAAGATCAGCTGCTTGCCGGGATGCGCCCACTGGTACGCCAGGAAGGTGCGCAGGTTGGCGAGCTGCTGCCAACGGTCGCCGGGCATCTTGCGGAGCATCGAGCCCTTGCCGTGCACTACCTCGTCGTGGCTGATGGGCAACAGGAAGTTCTCGGTGAAAGCGTAGACCAGCGAGAACGTCAAAGTGCCATGGTGCCACTTGCGGTTGACGGGATCCTCTGAGGCGTACTTGAGGGAGTCATGCATCCAACCCATGTTCCACTTGAGGCCGAAGCCCAGACCACCATGGCTGGTGGGTGCTGTAACACCAGGGAAGGCCGTGGACTCCTCGGCGATCATCACAGCGCCGGGGTGGGTCTTATATACCGTGGCGTTGACTTCCTGGAGGAAGGAGATGGCCTCGAGGTTTTCGCGTCCGCCGAAGCGGTTGGGCTGCCACTGCCCGTCTTCCCGGGAGTAGTCCAGGTACAGCATTGACGCCACGGCATCCACACGCAGCCCGTCGATGTGGAATTCATCGAGCCAGTAGAGCGCGTTGGCCACGAGGAAATTCCGCACCTCCGTCCGGCCGAAGTCGAAAATCAGCGTGCCCCAGTCCGGGTGCTCACCCAGGTTGGGATCGGCGTGCTCGTACAGCGGCTGGCCGTCGAACTGCGCCAGTGCCCAGGCGTCCTTCGGGAAGTGCGCAGGCACCCAGTCAAGGAGCACCCCGATTCCGGCCTGGTGAAGCGCGTCCACAAGGAAGCGGAATTCGTCCGGGTGACCGAAGCGCGACGTGGGAGCGAAGTAGGACGTCACCTGGTAACCCCATGATCCGCCGAAGGGGTGCTCGGCCACTGGCATGAACTCAACGTGGGTGAACCCCAGCCATTTGACGTACTCCACCAGTTCCTTGGCGAGCTCGCGGTAGCTGAGTCCAAGCCGCCACGAGCCCAGGTGGACTTCGTACACACTCATGGGCGAATTGTGCGGGTCCCGCTGGGCGCGGGCCTCCATCCACTCGGAATCCTTGAAGGAATAAGAAGGCTCCACCACTTTGGAAGCCGTCAGCGGCGGGACCTCGGTGCCGAAGGCCATGGGATCGGCCTTTTCCACCCAGTAGCCCTCCTTGGTCCTAATCTCGAATTTGTAGCACGCCCCTGCTAAAACACCCGGCAGGAAGACTTCCCACACTCCCGAAGAGCCCAGTGAACGAAGGGAATGTTCGCGGCCGTCCCAGGCGTTGAAGTCGCCCTTGACGCGTACAGCCTGGGCATTGGGCGCCCAGACAGCGAAGGACACCCCGTCGACGTCGCCGAGTGAGGACTTGTAGTGCTGGACGTGGGCTCCCAATACTTCCCACAGTTTCTCGTGCCGGCCCTCACCGATGAGGTGCAGGTCCACTTCGCCCACCGTGGGCAGGTAGCGGTAGGGCTCGTCAACGGTCAGAGGTTCGACCCCCGGGTAGGTGACCTCCAGCCGGTAATCGGGAACGTGGCCCGGCTGCAGCGGATCAAGCACCGCTGCCCACACACCGTCGGCCTCATGGGTCATGGGCACCGAGTCGGCGGCAGTCACCACGGATACGGACGACGCAAGGTGCTTGACCGTCCGGATGGTGACGTGGCCGTGGTCATCCAAGTGGGCGCCAAGAACGGAGTGCGGCGCGTGGTGCTCGCCGTTCGCCACCCGGGCAAGGGTGTCCGCGTCCACGTGAAGCGGCACGTGGGGCCGATCTGTACGTGCTGAGCCTGTCATTTTGTTACCTTCCGATGCCGCCCCGGCCTGATCGCCGGTGCTTTTACCGCTGAGGACCTGCCTGGCCGCGTTCACTGGAATGGCCAGCCAGTCCGGTCTGTTCCGCAATTCATAAACAACTTCGTAGAGAGCTTTGTCCAGCCACAATGCCACAAAGAGCGGCGAGCGGCGGTCGATGGTCCCCGCTGTGACGCTCGAGTAGCCTGCCAGGAACGCGTCGGCACAGTCGTCCACCCACGACTCCGGAACGCGCGCCCCCTGATACTCGCGTTCGGCAGCACCCGCGGCATAGTCGAAGGAACGCAGCATCCCCACCACATCGCGGAGCGGGACGTCGGGGAGGTTACGTTCGAGGATAGGCCGAAGGGGTTCCCCTTCGAAATCCAGGATGGCCCAGCGCTCCGCCTCCCCGCCATGGCCCGGAACCTGCAGGATTTGCCCAAGATGGAGGTCGCCATGGATCCGCTGCAGCGGTCCTGCGGCTACGCCGTCGAGTTCGGCCAGCAACGCGTCCAGGGCCGCGGCGTAAGGCCCGACGGCGGCGCCTGCCTCCGTCCACGCCTGCCGGACCCGCTGGGCTACCCCGGGAGCGATGGCCCGGCCAGGGACGGTCTCTTCGGACTGGCCAAGAGCCTCCGCGAGCCGACGATGGACGGTGGCCGTAGCTGCACCGAGGGCGTGCGCTTCGGCGGTGAAATCGGTCCCGGTCCTTGCCGCATCCACTGCCAGGCGCCAGGCGTCCCGGCCCCCGGCGAGGAACTCGTGGGCGACGGCCAGCTCCCCCTGAACCTGGCGGGAATCTCCCGGCAGCTCCCATTCTCCGCTGACCCAACCCAGGGTGGCCGGGACCTCTGCAGTCCCGGCCGCGCTCAGGGCGGCGCCCACCTCCACTTCCGGATTCTTCCCTTCCGAGAGGACCCGGAAGAATTTCACTATCGCTGCGGACTCGCCGTCGTCGACTATGACCGAACTGTTGGACTGCTCACCGGAGAGGACCTTGACCACGCCGTGCGCGGTGGGCAACCGGTAATTCGACGGGGCCCGGTAGCCTGTGGCGCTACCCGCAGCGGTGGCGGCCCCGTTGCGGATTAGCTCAAGCCATGCGGAGACGAAGGCTGGATCGTGGACGGCGTCGTAGATCCATTCCGGCCCGGATCCAGTGCCGTTGACATGCCCGACCAGGGCACGTTCCATTCCGGTAAGTGGCGCCGCCCGGTAGCTGAGCGGAACCTGAACGACGTCGGTGCGTTGTCCGCCGTCCACCGTGCGGGACGTCGCCGCCAGCAGGAAGACCTCAAGGTGGGCATGCCCGGCGCGATCCTCGAGAGCCAGGCTGCCTACCTGTTGCAGCGCAAAATCGGCCGACTTCACCGGGAACCAGCGCTGACGCGGCAGCCACTCCTGGAGGAGTTCGCTCAGTGTGGGGCTGAGGACGGGTTGGCTCATGTCAATTCTCATTGTCAGTTCTCGATGGACAGGATGGGCATCGCCTGGGTAAAAGGGGAAGCCGGGTTGGAGGCCGCAGAGCGGATCCGCAGCCAGAAGAAGTCATGGCTCCCGAGGGTCAGTGTCAGCGTGCCGTCCTCGCTGATGCCAGGGAACGGCTGGCCGCCGAACACGTCGCGCAGCCCGCGCCCTGCATACTGCGGGATTCGAAGCCTTGCCGCCACCGGATGCTGCGAAAGGTTGAATGCGCACAGGATGGATTCGCCGTCCGCCCCAGCCGTATTGTCGTCGGAAAGTTCGCGGAGGTACGCAACGATGGAGTCGTGATCGGCCTCCACATGCTTAAAGGCGCCCAGACCGAATGCCGGGTGGTTCTTGCGGACGCTGAGGATCTGCCGGGTCCAGCGAAGCAGGGAACCCGAATGCGCTGCCTCCGCCTCCACGTTAGCCATGCTGTAGTTGTACACAAGCGACTGGATAACCGGAAGGTACAGCTTGCCGGGATCGGCGTTGGAGAACCCGGCGTTCCGGTCCGGGTTCCACTGCATGGGGGTGCGCACGGCATCACGATCTTCGAGCCAGATGTTGTCCCCCATGCCGATCTCATCCCCGTAGTACAGGAATGGGCTGCCCGGCAGCGACAGCAGCAGGGCGTTGATGAGTTCGATTTCCGCCCGGGAGTTATCCAGGAGGGGTGCCAGCCGGCGTCGGATACCGATGTTGGCACGCATCCGGGGATCCGGGGCGTACCAGCCCAGCATGGCGGCGCGTTCGTCCGCTGTAACCATTTCGAGCGTCAGTTCGTCGTGGTTGCGCAGGAAGGTCCCCCACTGCGCCCCTTCCGGAATCTCCGGTGTGTCGTGCATGGTTTCGATGATGGGAGCGGCCTTTTGGTCGCGCAGCGCGTAATAGAGGCGCGGCATGATGGGGAAGTGGAATGCCATGTGGCACTCGGGCTCTTCTTCCGTCCCGAAGTACTCCACTACCTCATTGGGTGGCTGGTTTGCCTCGGCAATGATGACACGTCCGGGGTAGCTCTCGTCTACCATGGTCCGCAGTTTGCGGAGGAAGTCATGTGTGGCGGGAAGGTTTTCGCAGTTGGTGCCCTCCTCCTCGAAAAGGTAAGGGATGGCGTCCGCCCGGAAGCCGTCGATGCCCTGGTCCAGCCAGAACCTGACGACGTCAAAGAGCGCGTCGATGACCTTGGGGTTCTCGAAGTTCAGGTCGGGCTGGTGGCTGAAGAACCGGTGCCAGAAGAACTGCCGGCGGATGGGATCGAAGGTCCAGTTGGATTCCTCCGTGTCCACGAAAATGATGCGGGCATCCTGGTATTTTTCGTCCGTGTCGCTCCACACGTAGAAGTCGCCGAAGGGGCCGTCTGGGTCTTTGCGCGATTCCTGGAACCACGGGTGCTGGTCCGACGTGTGGTTCAGCGGGAGGTCGATGATGACCCGGACGCCGCGCGCGTGGGATTCCGCAACAAGGCGCTTGAAGTCGCTGATGGTGCCGAATTCGTCCAGCACCGAGTTGTAGTCCGAGATGTCATAGCCGCCGTCACGCAGTGGCGACTGGAAGAACGGCGGCAGCCACAGGCAGTCCACCCCCAGCCACTGCAGGTAGTCGAGCCGGTCAATCAGACCCGAGAAGTCGCCGGAACCGTCACCGTTCGCGTCCGCGAAGGCCCTCACGAGCACCTCGTAAAACACTGCCTTCCGATACCAGAACGGATCGTGTTGAAGGCCCGGTGCGTTCAGCTCAAACGTGCTCTTTGGGGTGAAATGCTGGCCGGAGCCCTGGGGGTTAAAACTCACGGATGCGATCTCCTCACGCTCAGGATGTGTGCGGGTTCGACGTGCGCGTCCAAGCGGACGTAGTTGTATTCGCCCCATTCCCAGGTCTCACCGGAAATCAGGTCGTCAACGCGGAACCCGCCGTTGGGCGACAGGTCCTCCGGGTCGAGTTCCAGTGCGGCCAGGTCAAGCGACACGGTGCTCTCCCTGGTACCGTGCGGATCGACGTTGACCACGACGATGATCGTGTCCTTGCTGCCGTCCGCCAGGGTCTTGTGCTTGGAGTAGACGATGGTGGCCTCATCCGTGCTCTGGTGCACCGTCAGGTTCTGCAGGTCCTGCAGTGCCGGGTGGGCATGCCTGATGGCGTTGAGCCGGGTCAGGTACGGCGCCAGGGTACGGCCGGATTCCGCTGCGGCGTCCCAGTCACGGGTTTTGTACTCGAACTTTTCGTTGTCGATGTACTCTTCCGCGCCCGGCCGGGCCACGTGCTCGTAGAGTTCGTAGCCTGCGTAGACACCCCAAAGCGGGCTGGCTGTTGCTGCCAGGGCAGCGCGGATCTTGAACGCGGGCGGCCCGCCGTACTGCAGGTATTCGGTGAGGATATCCGGGGTGTTGACGAAGAAGTTGGGCCGGAAGTAGGCCGGCGAATCGTGGCTCACCTCGGTGAAGTACGCCTCCAGTTCCTTCTTCGTGTTCCGCCACGTGAAGTAGGTGTATGACTGCTGGAACCCGGCCCTGCCCAGCGCGTGCATCATGGCCGGACGGGTGAACGCCTCCGCGAGGAACACCACGCCCGGGACTCGTGTGTTCACCTGACCGATGAGCCATTCCCAGAACCACACCGGCTTGGTGTGCGGATTATCCACCCGGAAAATCTTCACCCCGTGGCTGACCCACAGAAGGACAACCCTCAAGATTTCCTCGGAGAGCCCCTCCGGGTCATTGTCGAAATTGAGCGGATAAATATCCTGATATTTCTTTGGCGGGTTTTCCGCATACGCGATGCTGCCGTCCACGCGGGTGGTAAACCATTCCGGGTGGGACTCCACCCATGGGTGGTCCGGCGCGGCCTGAAGCGCCAGGTCAAGCGCCACCTCAAGTCCTAGTTCGTTGGCCCGGGCCACAAAGGCATCGAAATCCTCGAAGGTGCCAAGATCCGGGTGAATGGAGTCGTGGCCGCCCTCCTTGGCGCCGATTGCCCAAGGCGAGCCGGGATCGTTGGGGCCGGCAATCAGGGTGTTGTTGGGACCCTTGCGGTGCTGGACGCCGATGGGGTGGATGGGAGGCAAGTAGATCACGTCAAAGCCCATGGCTGACACCGCGTCAAGGCGTTTGGCCGCCGTGCGGAAATTACCCGAAGTCCAGACACCGGAAGCGGAGTCCCGCACGGCACCTTCGGAGCGGGGGAAGAACTCGTACCAGGCGCCCCGCCCGGCGAGGTCGCGCTCAACCAGCAGCGGAAACTGCTCCGAGACTGTTACCAGTTCGCGGATGGGCTCGCGCCCCACGATGGCCGCCACCCCGTCGCTGAACCCGGCGGCGAGCCGCTCTTCAGGGCTGAGGGATCCGTCCGCCAGCCTGTCGGCGACCCAGCGCAACGTTGCCCTGTCCGCCTCGCTGCGGGACCCGTCGTCGGACGCTTCGCCCAGCAGGGCCGCGCCCTCTGCGAGCATCAGCTCGACGTCGATCCCTGCCCCCACCTTGACCTCGGCATTGTGGTGCCACGTTCCGTACCTGTCGTGCCATGCCTCGATGAGGAATGACCAGTTCCCGGTGCCCGACGGCGTGAGGACGCCTTCCCAGCGGTCCGTTCCCATCCCGCGTTCCCCCCTGGGCGGGGCCAGACGGACGCGCTGGCGCTCCTTGCCCGTCGGATCAAGGAGGACTGCAGTCACGCCCAGCTGATCGTGTCCTTCGCGGAATGCGGTGGCGCCCACCACGATTCCCTCGCCAGGCAGGGCCTTGGCCGGGTACTTTCCGCCCTCCACCACAGGTTGCACGGCCGTGATGGGAAAACGGCCAAACCTCAGACCGTCAAAGATCCTGCCCTTCGGCTTTTGCATGGATGCGGCACTGGTTCCCAAGTTAGTCGTCACATGCTCGACGTTAGCGAGAAATCAACGAGATTGCTAAGCCTGCTAACTTTTCTCCAGCGCGATTCGACTTTCCTGCGCGATATAGGTCATTTACCTAAAAGAAGGCCAAAGCAGTTCCTGCGGCCCATGTTGTCAGTTAGTGTGGCGCAGGTGAAGGCAATCCGCAGGTTTACCGTACGAACTGTTCTCCCCGAGCCGATCAGGCCGTTGGCCCGGTTGGCGACCAATCTCCGTTGGTCCTGGCACCGGCCAACACGTGAATTGTTCGCGGGATTGAACCCCCGAATCTGGGAGGAAAGCGGGCAGGATCCCGTCAGCTTCCTAGGGTTGGTCAGCCGTGAAGAGTTCCAGAGCCTGGCAGTCAACCAGTCGGTGGTCGAACGGATCAGGGCCGCCGAGAATGACCTTGACCGGTACCTCGAGGAACCGCGCTGGTACCAGGGCCTGGGCGACGGCGCCCCGAGTTCCATTGCCTATTTCTCACCGGAGTTCGGCATCACCGAAGTGCTCCCGCAGTACTCGGGCGGCCTGGGCATCCTGGCCGGTGACCACCTGAAGTCCGCCTCGGACCTGGGCGTGCCGCTCATCGGCGTCGGTCTGCTGTACCAGGCCGGCTACTTCAAGCAATCGCTCTCCCGGGATGCCTGGCAGCAGGAGACCTATCCGGTGCTGGATCCGGACGGTCTCCCGCTGACCCTGCTCCGCGAACCGTCTGCGGACGGCAACGGCCGTCCCCTCCAGGTTTCGCTGCCGCTGCCCAACGGGCGCTGGCTGCTGGCACACATCTGGCGTGCCGACGTCGGACGCGTTCCCCTGCTGCTCCTTGACTCCAATGTTCCGGGCAACGACGACGCCGCACGCGGGGTCACCGACCGTCTTTACGGCGGCGGCGGCGACCACCGGCTGCAGCAGGAGCTCCTCCTCGGGATGGGTGGAGTGAAGGCGCTGCGCCTCTACCAGGAGCTCACCGGAACAGACGCGCCGGAGGTCTACCACACTAACGAGGGCCACGCGGGCTTCCTGGGCGTTGAACGCATCCAGGAACTCATGGCAGGTGAGGAAGCCCTCAGCTTTGACGAGGCGTTGGCTGCAGGCAGGGCCTCCACGGTGTTCACCACCCACACTCCGGTACCGGCAGGCATCGACCGGTTTGAGGTTTCCCAGATCCAGCACTTCTTCCAGGCCGGGCTCGCACCTGCGGTGCCGGTGGACAGGATCCTGGAACTGGGCAGGGAAAACTACGCGGACGGGAACCCGTCGGTCTTCAACATGGCGGTGATGGGCCTCCGGCTGGCTCAGCGGGCCAACGGCGTCGCAAAGCTTCATGGCGAGGTTTCCCGTGGCATGTTCTCGGCGCTGTGGCCGGGCTTTGACCACTCCGAGGTGCCCATCACGTCCGTGACCAACGGCGTGCACGTGCCCACCTGGGTGGATGGGCGTATTTCCAAGCTGGCCAGGGAACAGTTTGGCGTTGAAGCCGAAGCTATGGGGCGCTGGGACCTCGCCTACAACGTCAGCGACGCCGACGTCTGGGCCCTCCGCCGCGAAATGCGCGCCGCGCTGGTGGAGGACGTGCGCCGCCGCCTCCGAGCCGCCTGGAAGAAGCGGGGCGCCGCCGACGCCGAACTCGGCTGGACGGACAACGTGCTCGATCCCGACGTGCTCACCATCGGGTTCGCCCGCCGTGTCCCAACCTACAAGCGCCTCACCCTGATGCTGCGGGAACCCAAGCGTCTGAAGGCACTCCTCCTGCACAAGGAACACCCCATCCAGCTCGTGATCGCGGGGAAGTCACACCCCGCCGACGATGCAGGCAAGAAGATGATCCAGGACCTGGTGCGCTTCACCGACGACCCCGAGGTCCGCCACCGGATCGCATTCCTGCCCAACTACGACATCGCGATGGCCCGGACGCTCTTCCCGGGTTGTGACGTCTGGCTCAACAACCCCCTCCGTCCGCTGGAAGCCTGCGGCACCTCCGGGATGAAGGCTGCCATCAACGGTTCCCTGAACCTTTCCGTCCTGGACGGCTGGTGGGATGAGATGTACGACGGCGAGAACGGCTGGGCGATCCCCACCGCCAACAACGGCGCTTCCCCCGAGGAGCGTGACGACATCGAAGCGGCGGCGCTCTATGAACTCCTGGAAACACAGGTAGCACCGCGCTTTTATGGCATTACAGTGTCCGAAGACGCAGGGGCCGCTGGTCCGTCCCTCTCTGGAATGGAGAAGGTCCCGACGCACTGGGTCTCCATGATCAAACACACGCTTTCGCACTTGGGCCCGGCGGTTTCTGCGGAGCGAATGCTGCACGACTATGTAAACATCCTTTACCGCCCGGCGGCGGAAGCGGGCCGCAGGGCAGTGGCGGACTCTTATGCCCAAGCCCGAACCCTTGCAGCCTGGACTGCCCAGGTGCGTTCCGCCTGGCCGCTGCTGCACGTGGAACATGTGGACTCAGTTGGTGTTTCCGAAGATCCCCAGATTGGCGACACCCTCCAGGTGAACGCGTACGTGGCGCTGCACACGCTGTCGCCCGATGACGTTGCCGTTGAGGTTGCCTATGGCCGCGCCGAAGAAAGCGATACCTTGGCGGACATCACCATCATGGAGCTGAAAGCGCAGGAAGACCTGGGCAGCGGGCGCCATCTCTTCACCGGCTCTCTGGTGATCGACCGCTCCGGTTCATTCGGCTACACCGTGCGTGTCCTGCCTCGGCACGAGGCGCTGGCCTCCAAGGCCGAGCTCGGGCTCATCGTCAACGCCTAGCACCAGCGCGAACTGGCAGCTGATGACCATCCAGAGCGGAACTGGGGTCATTACCCGCCAGTTCGCGCCGCTAGGTGCGGTAGATGTTCATCGAGTAGGCCTCGACGACATCCGTTTCCCCGGATGCCACCCGGCTGCCTTGGCGGAGCTCGTGCTGCGGCGACGTGGTCAGTCTGAGTTCGAACGTCCTGGGTGGCGCGGTTCCATCGTCGCCGAACTGCGGCATGGTGACGTTGACGTCCGCGCCGGTGCCGTTCACCACCAGCAGCCCCGTCAGGGGTCCGTCGTCTGATCCAAGCAGGTGTTGCATGACCCGGTGGCGGGGATCGTTCCACCGCTCCATGGACATGGGTTGGCCCGACGCGTCGAACCAGTGAAGATACGACTGCCCGTCGCTGGCCGGAAAGTCATAGGGCTGGCTGGCCAGGAACTCCTTGCGCAGCCGGATGTAGCGCTTGGTGCTGCGCAGCATCTCATGCGACTCGGGCGTCCGCGTCCAGTCCAGCCACGTGAGCGGGTTGTCCTGGCAGTATGCATTGTTGTTTCCCTGCTGGGTGCGTGCCAGTTCGTCGCCCGCCGTGATCATGGGCACGCCCAGGGAAATCATCAGCGTGGCCATCAGGTTCCGCCGGGACTGGGCCCTCCGCGCCAGGATGTCCTCGTCCTCGGTCCGGCCTTCAAAACCGTGGTTGTAGCTACGGTTGTCCCCGTGGCCGTCCCGGTTCTGTTCGCCGTTGGCCTCGTTGTGCTTGCGGTCATACGAAACCAGGTCATTCAGCGTAAAACCGTCATGAGCGGTGACGAGGTTGACTGAGGCCAGCCGGGAGCGGCCGGATCCTTCGAACAACCCGGCCGAGCCGGAGAGCGCGTCCGCCAGTTTCGCCACCGGCCCGCCCTGGCCGCCAGCATCGATAGCCGCGCTGTCGGAGACCCAGAATGACCTGACGGCGTCCCGGAAATGATCGTTCCAGTCCACCCACCCAACGGGGAACCGCCCCGTCTGCCAGCCGCCGTAGCCCACGTCCCACGGTTCGGCAATGAGCTTCACGTCGGACAGGACAGGATCCGCGGCAATGGCCACGAGGAACGGATGCCGCGGATCGAACTCGTTTGCCGCGTTCCGGCAAAGCGTCACGGCGAGGTCAAAGCGGAACCCGTCGATGTGGAATTCGTCTACCCAGTACCGTAGCGAATCCAGGACCAGCTGAACCACGCGGGGTTCCCCGAAATTCAGGCTGTTGCCGCAACCTGTCGTGTCCATATATCTGCCGTTGCCATCCGTGCGGTAATACGTGTCCTCGCCAAGTCCGCGGAAGCTCAGCGCCGGACCATCAGGGCCGCCCTCCGCGGTGTGGTTGTAGACAACATCCAGGATGACCTCCAACCCGGCCTCGTGGAGCTGCTTGATCATCCCCTTGAACTCATCCTGGATAGCCTGCGGGCCTGCTTCCTGAGCAGCGCGGGTGGCATAGCCAGGATGGGGAGCAAAAAAAGCTGCGGTGTTGTAACCCCAGTAGTTGGTCAGGCCGAGATTCTGCAGGTGCGGTTCGTCCAGATGGAAATGGACGGGGAGCAGCTGGACGGACGTGATGCCCAGGCTCCTGAGGTGCTCTACGACCGCCGGGTGAGCCATGCCGGCATAGGTGCCCTGCAATTCCTCAGGCACGTCCGGATGCAGCATGCTCTGGCCGCGCACGTGGGCCTCATAGATAATGGTGTTCCGCCAGGGCAGCCGCAGCCGCTGGTCCGCCCCCCAGTCAAATTCGCTGGCCAATCGGACGCTCGTCAGGAATCCCTCCCGCTGGTCCACGGCACGGCCATAAGGGTCGAGCAGCAGTGGCTGGCCGCCCTCGTCGTCGAGGTCCAGCGTGGGCACGGACAGCGGCAGCGATTCCGCCTTGGAAGTGGCCCGGAAACCGTATCGCGACCCATAGGGAAAATCGTCGACGAGCCCGTGATGCACGCCGCGGGTCACATTGGGAAGCGCCTGGCAGTGCCATTCGCCGCCGGGAGCCTTGTACGCGATCTCCAGACTCGTCACCCCGGGGGCGTAGACGGCGACGTTGGCCGGCGACTGAGAAGGGTTTTCGCTGCCGGAGCGCGGGCGCGGAACGCTGACACCTAGTGGAAGCGCCGTGGAGGCATCCATGGTGGAAGCTGTGTCAAAGAGCGGCATAACCATCACCTAAATCTTAGCCGCCCGAGCCAAACCGCTGGTTCCCTTGACTGTGACGTCGCATCGCCGCCCGCCACCACGTTGCATACTGGAGGTACACGTCAGATGGAGGAGTAGTTATGCGGGTTGCGCTTGCCCAGATCATCACCGGCCGGGACGTTGTCGCAAACCTGTCCCTGCTGGATGAGTACGCGCACAAGGCGAAGGCGGGCGGCGCGGATTTGGTGGTGTTTCCGGAGGCCACCATGCGGGCGTTCGGAAACTCTCTGACGGACATCGCCGAACCATTGGACGGACCGTGGGCCCAGCGTGTGCGGGGCGTTGCTGAATCCCTGGACCTGACAATCGTGGCCGGCATGTTCACTCCGGGCACGCTTTCCGACGACGGCAGGCGGAAGGTGCGCAACACCCTCCTCGCGACCGGACCCGGCGTGGAAACCAACTACGACAAGGTCCACCTCTTCGACGCGTTCGGCTTCCTCGAATCGGACACCGTTGATCCGGGGACAGAGCCGGTAACGTTCGACGCCGGCGGCCTCACCTTCGGCCTTGCAACCTGTTACGACATCCGCTTCCCGGCCCTGTTCACCGCTAACGCGCAGCTCGGCGCGATGGTCAACATCGTCTGCGCTTCCTGGGGATCGGGACCGGGCAAAGTGGAGCACTGGCAACTGCTTTCCCGCGCCCGCGCCCTGGATTCCACCACTTACGTCCTGGCCTGCGGGCAGGGTGACCCCGCCATCCAGGGCAACCAGGCTTCAGGTGGGGCCCCCACCGGGGTGGGCCACTCTGCCGTCGTCTCCCCCTTCGGAGAAGTGCTGGACGAGCTCGACGGCTTCCCCGGGCTGCTGTTCGCGGACCTGGACAGGGCCCTGGTCATGGAAGCCCGCCAAAAGCTTCCAGTCCTGGCCAACCGCCGCGACTTCTAGACCCGCCTCAACGCTCTCTCACTTTTCACCGCTTAAACAGCGACGCTCTCTCACCGGGTGAGAGAGCGTCGCTGTTTAAGCAGCAGGAAATGCGAGAGCGTTGGGCCTATTTGGCGCGTTGCCTGGAGACTTCGTAGAGGGAGATGCCCACTGCCATCGAGGCGTTCAGCGATTCCATGGCGGAGTCGATCGGGATTGAGACGATCTGGTCGCAGTTTTCGCGGACCAGGCGGCTCAGGCCCTTACCCTCCGACCCGACCACGATGCACACCGGTTCGGTGGCGAGGGCCAGGTCCGGCAGCGAAACGTCGCCGTCGCCGTCGAGCCCCAGCACAAAGATGCCCATGTTCTTGAACTGCTTCAGGGCACTGTTGAGGTTGGCGGCGCGCGCCACCGGGACACGCACAGCCGCACCCGCGCTGGTCTTCCAGGCTGACGCCGTGACGCCGACGGAGCGGCGTTCGGGCACGATGACACCGTGGCCGCTGAACGCGGAGACGGAGCGGATGATGGCGCCGAGGTTGCGGGGGTCGGTGATGCCGTCCAGGGCAACGAAGAGCGGGGCGTTGGCGACGTGGCCCTTCTTCCAGCGGGCGACGGTTTCCTCGGCCAGGTCGTAGGCGTCCTGGTACTCGTAGGGCGGGATCTGCAGGACGAGTCCCTGGTGTACTGCGTCATCAGTCATCCGGTCCAGCTCGGGCTTCCCGGTCTCGAGCAGCGGAATGCCGCGCTCGGCCGCGATCTTGAGTGACTCCTTGACGCGGTCATCCATTTCGATCCGGATGGCGATGTGCAGGGCCTTCGCGGGGATGCCGGCACGCAGCGCCTCGACCACGGAGTTCCGGCCAGTGACAACTTCCTCCGTGGCGCGGCCCTTGGGTCCGGAGCGGGCTGCACCGGCGCTGCGGGCGCCCGTTCCCCGCTTGGCAGCGGACCGTTCGGCCAGCTGCTTGCTCTTGTGGGCCTTGTGGTAAGGGCGGTCCTCCGCCTTGGGCGTGGGGCCTTTGCCTTCCAGGGCCTTGCGGCCGTGACCACCGGTTCCGATGGTTGGCCCCTTCTTCGCTTTGACCGACCGGCGACCGTTGTTGGCCATTGTGTTCCACCCTTGATTGTTTGACTGAGTCTGCTTACCAGTCTACTGAATCAAGTTAAATCGGGATTCAGTCCCGCTGCAGGCTCCAGGTGGGGCCGTCCGGTCCGTCCTCGACGACGACGCCGGCAGCCTTGAGTGTGTCCCTGATGGCATCGGAGGCAGCCCAGTCCTTTCGGGCCCGGGCTTCGGCGCGGGCCCGCAGCTGGGCTTCCACCAGAACTTCGAGTGCCGCCTGTTCCTTTCCGCCCTCCGCTGCCGGCTGGTTGGCAGCATTAAGCCCCAGGGCATGGGTCATGAGAATGACCGCGTGCCTTGCATCCCGTGCTGCGTCGTCGTCACCAGCGGCAAGCGCGCTGTTTCCGGTGCGGACGGTGTCGTGGAGGGCAGCGAGGGCCCGCGGAACATTCAGGTCGTCGTTCATGGCGGCCGTGAACGCGTCCATAGTCTCCCTGGATGCGCCAAAGCTCCCTGCCACGAAACCGAAGCCGGCGCCGAACCGTTCCCTGGCCTTGTTCAGGAATCCGTCGATCCGTTCAACGGCTGCAGCCGCCTCCTGCAGCGAAGTCGGCCTGTAGTCCAGCACGGAACGGTAGTGGGCCTGGCCCAGGTAGTAGCGGACCACGCGCGGCGGAGCGAGCTCCAGCATTTCGGCAGGGCTGACGGTGTTGCCAATGGACTTGGACATCTTTTCGCCCTGGTAGGTCACCATGCCGTTGTGCATCCAGAAGTTGGCGAAGCCGTGGCCCGCCGCCTGGGACTGCGCCATTTCGTTCTCGTGGTGCGGGAAGCGCAGGTCAAGGCCGCCGCCATGGATATCAAACTCAGTGCCAAGGTACTTGGTCACCATGGCGGAGCACTCCAGGTGCCATCCTGGCCTTCCAGCTCCCCAAGGGGAAGCCCAACTGGCGCTGAGCGGCTCCCCTTCCTTGTAACCCTTCCACAAAGCGAAGTCGCGGGGGTCTTTTTTCCTGTTGCTGAATTGCGGTTCGACGTCCAGAGCACCTTGCATGTCGTCGATGTTCTGCCGGGTGAGGGAGCCGTATTTGTTCCAGGAGCGCACGTCGAAGTACACGTCGCCGGAGTCGTCCAGGGCCGGGTAGGCATGACCTCTGTCGATCAGCCGCTGGATGAGGGCATGCATCTCGGGGATGTGGCCAGTGGCGCGGGGCTCGTAGGTGGGCCTGGAAACACCGAGGGTGTCGTAGGCCTTAAGAAATTCCTGCTCATAGCGATAGGCAAGAGCCCACCACTCTTCTTCACGGACCGCTCCTGGCTCTGACCTGAAATCCGCGGCGAATGACTCGGCTGACTTGGCCAGGATCTTGTCGTCAATGTCCGTAATGTTGCGGACGACGGTAACGCGGTACCCACTGAACCGAAGCCAGCGGGTGAGCTGGTCAAAGGCAATAGCGGAGCGGATGTGGCCGACGTGCGGCATGCCCTGCACGGTGGCGCCACAGTAGTACACGCTCGCCTTGCCCGCTACGAGGGGGACGAAGTCACGGACTTCGGCGGATGCTGTGTCGTAAAAGCGCAGGGTCACCGCTCCAGATTAGCCGATACCAGCGGGTTGACTGGGATAGACCAAAGCAGTGGCTACTGCCGAAATTCCCTCGCTCCGGCCAGCGAACCCCAATCCGTCGCTGGTGGTGGCCGTGACGCTGACGGGCGCACCGGCTGCCTTGCTCAGGACATCCTGTGACTCTTGCCTGCGCGGGCTGAACTTTGGCCTGTTGGCCACGAACTGCACGGCGACATTACCGATCTCGAAACCGGCAGCCCGAACAATCCTTGCGGCCTCGGCCAGGAGCGTGACGCCGGAGGCGCCGGCGAACTCCGGGCGGTCAGTGCCGAAGTGGGTGCCAAGGTCCCCGATTCCCGCGGCGGAGAACAGGGCGTCAGCCGCGGCATGGGCTACGGGATCCCCGTCGGAGTGCCCGGCCAGGCCACGCTCACCGTCCCAGTGCAGCCCACCTAGCCAAAGCGGCCGCGGCTCCTCATCAGGAGCGAAGGCGTGGATGTCGATTCCGATGCCGGTCCTCGGGAGGATCATATTGCCGGTACCCATTCCTAGCCTTCCACCCAACGCACTCCGAGTGGGCCTTCCAACAGCCCCTCGGCAATGATCAGATCCAGCGGAGTAGTGATTTTCAACGATTGCGTGGAACCTCGGACTGCATAGACCGGAATGCCAAGCATCTCCACGAGCATGGCATCGTCAGTGACAGCGGCGAACTCTTTTTCGTCCAAATCCTGTGCTGCCTGATGAGCCCGCAGAAGTGTTGGGAGGTGGAAACCCTGCGGAGTCTGCACCGAGCGCAGACTTTCACGGTGTGCGGTGCCTGTCACCAGTTCAGGGGCGAGGTTGCTGCCCTCCCCTGTGGTTGCGGCAACGGTCTTGACCGTGTCCACCACGGGCACGGCCGGGATCACGGCGAGGGCACCGGCCGCCAGGGAATCGACCACGCGCTCGAAGACGTACTCAGGCGTCAGGGCGCGGGCCGCATCATGCACCAGTACAGCTTCTGTTCCCTCTTCCAAGGCGGCCAGTGCCGACCGGACCGAATCAGCCCTGGTGGCTCCGCCGTCGACAACTGTCAGAATCGGCCCGGCATCGGCCAGTTCGAGCCTGAAATCGTCCACCAGTTGCCGGAGCCCATCATGACCCGAGGGAAGTGCGATACAGATCTGGCTTCCGACACCTGCGGCAACAATCCCGCGGAGGGAGTGAAGAAGGATGGGTTCGCCGCCGAGCGGCACGGCCGCCTTGGGCATGCCGTACCCCAGCCGCTCGCCGGAACCTGCGGCCACCAAAACGACGGCGGTGACGGGGCTGGGCAGTCCATTGTGCATGCGGTCCAGCCTACGTCCCGGCCGCCGCGGCACTCCACATGACCGACCTTGCATTTCCTGAAATTGGGCAAAAAGAAGCCCCGGCGGCGCTTGCGCGCCTCCGGGGGCTCAATTCTTAGGAAGCCAGGACCTCGTCGAGAACGCTTGCAGCCTTCTCTTCGTCGGTCTTTTCAGCCAGCGCCAGTTCTGAAATCAGAATCTGCCGGGCCTTGGCCAGCATTCGCTTCTCACCTGCGGAAAGGCCCCGATCGTGATCACGGCGCCAAAGGTCGCGGACGACCTCTGCTACCTTGATGACGTCACCGGAAGCAAGCTTCTCCAGATTTGCCTTGTACCTGCGTGACCAGTTGGTGGGCTCTTCAGTGAACTCAGCCCGCAGCACGTCAAAAACATGCTCCAAGCCTTCCTTGCCCACTACGTCACGGACCCCAACAAGGTCAACGTTCTCTGCTGGAACTTCAATGGTCAGATCACCCTGAGCCACCTTGAGCTTGAGATACATTTTCTCTTCGCCCTTGACAGTGCGCATCTTGATTTCTTCAATTTTTGCAGCACCGTGGTGAGGGTAAACTACTGTCTCGCCGACCTCAAATACCATGTGGACATTCCCCTTTCCCGCAGACCAGTTTATCACGATTCAGGCATACGACTGGCCCGGAAAGGGGCCTGGAACCGCATGAATACGCGGAAAACGGGGAGAATCAACCCCCTTGGACCCCTTGACGGATGCAGATAATAGTGCATCGGATGGGTCCTGCCAAGGGCTTTGTGACCGCCCGGAATCCTCGTTCAGACAGGTTTGCGGCTAGGCTATGGGCTGAATAATGTTTCAAGACTCTCGAGGAGTACGTGACGTGCGTTTCATTGCGATGAACCGGGCCCAGCGCGGCAAACTGGCGCTGACGGCAGCAGCCTTGGGCCTCGGCCTGCTGACCATGACGGGCTGCGGCTACATCACCCCCCAGCAGACCACCCAGCAGTACAGCGCATCGGACGGCATCCGCGCGGACCTTGGCCCCCTCGAGCTCCGGAACATGATGATCATCTCCGCAGGGGAAGACAAGCCCGGCCGCCTCCTGGGCGCCGTGTACAACTCGTCCTCGAAGGACGTCAAGCTCACGGTCAAGGGCGCCGAGGGTTCACAAACCGAGGTATCGGTGAAAGCCAACTCCCACACCCTGCTCAACGACTCCACTGACGAAGCAATCCTCAGCACGAGCGGCGGCGCTCCCGGGTCCCTCGTGGACGTCAAGGTCGCCGAAGACGGCACCAACGTGGACAAGACCATCAAGGTTCCCGTCCTGGACGCCACGCTGAAGGAGTACAAGGAGTACCTCCCCGAGAGTGCCTCGCCCACGGGTACCCCGTCATCGTCGACGTCCTCGTCTGCCGGCGGTACCGCGTCGCCGACTCCGTCCTCTTCTACCGCGGCCGCAAAGCACTAGGCGTTCCCGCAACCCAGGCTTCCAACCGCAAAGGAGGGGCTCCCATACGACCAGTATGGGAGCCCCTCCTTTACTGCCTGCTACCTTGGTGCCTGCGACGAAGCGCCCAAGGCCGGACCGCCTACGGCTCGAACTTGTAGCCCAGGCCGCGTACCGTCACCAGGAACCGGGGCGCTGACGGATCAGGCTCGATTTTGCTACGCAGCCGTTTGACGTGCACGTCCAGGGTCTTGGTGTCGCCCACATAATCCGAGCCCCAGACACGGTCGATCAACTGGCCACGCGTCAGCACCCGCCCGGAATTGCGCAGCAGCATCTCCAGCAGCTCGAATTCCTTCAGCGGCAGCAAGACCTGCTCCCCGGCCACGCTGACGACATGCCGCTCGATGTCCATCCGGACAGGCCCGGCCTGGACTGTGGAAGAGACGAGTTCCTCAGGCTCACCCTGCCGGCGGAGCACAGCCCGCACCCGCGCCACGAGCTCGCGTGACGAATACGGTTTGGTGACATAGTCGTCGGCGCCCAGCTCCAGGCCCACCACCTTGTCGATCTCGGCGTCCTTGGCCGTCAGCATGATCACCGGGACGCTGGACCGCTGCCTCAGCTGGCGGCAGACCTCTGTCCCTGATAGGCCCGGGAGCTGCAAATCGAGCAGGACCAGGTCGGCCCCCGTGCGGTCGAATTCGGTAATGGCGTCCAGGCCGTTGTCCACGACCTCCACCTCGAACCCCTCCTTGCCCAGCAAATAGGACAACGGGTCGCTGAACGACTCTTCGTCCTCAACAATCAAAATCCTGCTCAAGCGCTAGCTCCTTGTTCGTTGACGCCGGGTTCGTTGAAGCCTAGTTCGTTGCCGGGCTCGTTGCCTGGTTCACTCAGGCCTGAAGCCGCTGGTTCTTCTTGGGTTTCCATTTCAGGGAGCCGGAGCGTGAAGGTGGAGCCCTGGCCGGGCTGGGACCACAGGGTCACCTCGCCGCCATGGTTGGAGGCAACGTGCTTGACGATGCTTAGGCCCAGTCCGGTCCCGCCGGTATGGCGCGACCGTGCCGCGTCCACCCGGTAGAAACGCTCAAACACCCGCTCCTGGTCTTCGGTTGTGAGTCCTTCGCCTTGGTCAGTGACAGACACGGCAATGAGGCCTTCCTTGGCGCGGACGCCAACGCCTACGCGCGTATTCTCCGGGGAGTAGCGGATGGCGTTGTCGATCAGGTTTCGCAGCGCGGTGACCAGCAGGTCCCGGTCACCGAACACCATCGCTTCCACCCGTTCACCCACCACTATGCGGATGTTCTTGCTTTCGGCAGGAAGCTGCGAGCGGTCCACTGCTTCGGTAATCACGGTGTTGATGTCCACCGGCGTGCCACGGCGGGACACGCTTGCGCCCTGGAGCCGCGAGAGCTCGATGATGTCCTGGACCAAGGCCGCCAACCGGCCAGACTCCTTGTGCATGCGCTTGGCGAACCTGCGCACGGCGTCTTCGTCGTCGGCGGAGGACTCCAGTGCCTCGGCCAGCAGGGAAATGGCACCCACCGGGGTTTTGAGCTCGTGGGACACGTTGGCCACGAAGTCGTTACGGATTTCCTCAGTCCGGGTGATCTCGGTCCGGTCGTCTGCCAGCAGCAGGATGTATTCCTCCCCAAGCATGGCTGCGCGGACCTGCACAATGATGGTTCCATGGCCCAGCGGACCGCGCGGAAGCTCCAGTTGGTTTTCCAGGATCACCCCGTCGCGGCGAACCCCGGCGGTCATGTCCAGCAATTGCTTGTGTACGACGGTATGGCCGCGAACCAGGCCGTAGGCATAGGCTGCGGGACTGGCCCGGACCACGCCATCCACCGCGTCCACCACTACAAAGGCCCGCCCGACGACGGCAAGCACCTCGGCCGCGCCCGCAGGCAAGGCGAGTTCATCGCCGTCGATATCCACCAGCTGCCGCTGCTTTTCGCTGACCCTGAACGCAAGCACGCCAAAGGTGCCGAACGACAGGCCGATGAGGCCCGCGATGACACCGATGAGCATAGGATCCACAACTCCAGCTTATGCTCTGGGAAATGTCCGTCTGGCGCTAACGGCCGGTTGCACCGACGGTTCAGCTAACGTTCATCTACAGATGCCTAACCGTTCACCGGACACTGGCAGAGTTACCCGCTGGAGTGCCGAATCGGCGATATGAATTCCTGCTGCAGATTCACGGCCGGGGTTTCAAAGAAAGGACGCCTACGTGCGTAAGGTTTTTCAGGAAGAACTGACCCAGGTGGGCGACCAGTTGGTCGAGATCTCGCAGTTGGTCAGCGCGGCGATCGGGAAGGCGACAACGGCCTTCCAGGTGGCTGACGTGGATCTCGCCCAGGATGTCATCGCCGCAGACGCCCGCATCGATTTCCTCCAGAACAGCTTGGATGAGCGCGCCATCGACATCCTTGCCCTGCAGGGGCCGGTGGCCAGCGATCTGCGCATGATTGTGGGCTCGCTTCGCATGAGCGCCTCCCTCGAACGCATGGGCGACCTTGCACGGCACATCGCCCAGCTGGCGAGGCTGCGTTTCCCGTCCACTGTCATCCCCGCCTCCATGACGGAGACTTTCAAGAGGCTGGCCGAACTGGACCAGCTGATTGCGGACAAGCTGACGGTACTGCTAGAGACGCGCGACCTTGAGGTGGCCCGCGACATCCTGAAGGCGAACAGCGCCGTCAACGACCTTCACGTAAGTGTGTTCAAGGCAATCGCACAGAGCGACTGGCACGAATCCCCCGCCACCACGGTGGATGTGGCACTCGCGAGCCGCTACTTTGAGCGTTTCGCCGACCATGGCGTTTCCGTGGCACAAAAGGTTACGTACCTGGTCACCGGTGCGTGGCAGCCTAACGGGATCGAACACGCCTGACCCCGTCCGGGTTTTTGTCCCAGATGTGCGACTTAAACGGCGCCTAAATGCCATCATCTGGACAAAATCTCCTGTACGACGGCGGCCGGTCACCTTGGGGGTGACCGGCCGCTCGTCATTTCAGCAGGACTTGGGCTGTGGCCTTACTTCTTGCCCTGGTTGGCTACGGCCAGGATCGCGTCAGCGGCGGCGTCCGGGTCGAGGTATGTGCCGCCGCGGGTGATCGGCTGGAAGTCGTCGTCGAGGTCGTAAACCAGCGGGATGCCGGTGGGAATGTTCAGGCTGGCGATGGCGTCGTCGCTGATGCCGTCCAAGTGCTTGACCAGCGCGCGCAGAGAGTTGCCGTGGGCCGTCACTAGGACTGTCTTGCCGGCCTTGAGGTCTTCCTTGATGTCCGACTCCCAGTACGGCAGGAGGCGGACCAGGACATCCTTGAGGCACTCGGTGCGGGGCACGACGTCGCCGATATCCGCATAGCGGGGATCGCCGACCTGCGAGAACTCGGAGTCATCAGCGAGGGGCGGCGGCGGGGTGTCGTAGGAGCGGCGCCATTCCATGAACTGATCCTCGCCGTACTCGGCCAGGGTCTGTGCCTTGTCCTTGCCCTGCAGCGCACCGTAGTGGCGTTCGTTGAGGCGCCAGTCACGCTTGACCGGGATCCAGCCACGGTCAGCCTTGTCAAGGGAGATGTTGGCGGTGTTGATTGCCCGCTTGAGCAGGGAGGTGTAGAGGATGTCCGGGAGCACATCGTGCTCAACCAGAAGCTCACCGCCGCGGACGGCCTCCGTGCGGCCCTGATCGTTAAGGTCAACGTCCACCCAGCCGGTGAACAGGTTCTTGGCGTTCCATTCGCTGTGGCCGTGGCGCAGCAGAATCAGCTTGTAAGTCATGATTTTCATCCTAGCCGAGGCACACAGCGGCCCGCCCAGCGTTACAAGGATAGGGTTGGGCGGTGGTGCAAAAAGCTGAGCGGGTCGCGGCCCCGCAGACCTCCGGCAAGAACAGGCCCGGCAGGCCGGTCGGAAATATCACCCGCGGCACCACCAACCCCAACCGCATGCGGCGCGTGGACCGCTGGATCACCGGGCCCCAGGCGTGGCGGCTTCGCGCCGCGCAGGACCCTCTGGTCGTTGACCTGGGCTATGGCGCAACGCCGGCCACCGCCGTCGAACTCTTTGAGCGCCTGGCCACTGTCCGTCCGGACGTCCGCGTCTGCGGTATCGAGATCGAACCGGGGCGCGTGCAGGTAGCCAAGGCCTTGGAACGGCCGGGGTTGACCTTCCTGGTTGGCGGCTTTGAACTCCCGGTGCCCGGCAGGCCTGTACTGGTCCGGGCGTTCAACGTGCTGCGGCAGTATGAGGAGGCGGACGTCGAGGGGATCTGGCGCCTCGTCCAGGGCCGGCTCTCCCCCGGCGGCCTGTTCATCGACGGCACGTGTGATGAGATCGGGCGCCGGGTGACGTGGGTTGCGCTCGATGCGCAGCGGCCACTGTCCCTGAGCATGTCGGTGCGGTTCGGCAGTTTCAACCTGCCGTCCGAGATCGCCGAGAGGCTGCCCAAGGCGCTCATCCACCGTAATGTCCCGGGCGAGCGGATCCACGACTTGATGCAGGCGATGGACCGGGCGTGGCTGGAATCGGCGCCGCTGGCGTCGTTCGGGAACCGCCAGCGCTGGCATGCCATGTGCAAGGCACTGCTCGACGCCGGGTGGCCGGTTCAGGACGGGCCGTCGCGGTGGCGGCTGGGGGAACTGACAGTGGGCTGGCAGGCCGTGGCGCCGTCGGGCGGCTAGGAGCCGCCGGTCACCAGGGGCCGTAGGGCCCGGTGTTGCGGCTGCCTCCACGCCCGGCGTCCTTGACGGCGGGCCGCACATCGGCGAGGTACACGGATGCGGCCACGACGGCGGCCAGACCGAACAGGCCCAGCGTGCCGAACAGCCCGCCGCCGCTGCCGAAGAGCGAGATGACACCCACAAGTGTGGCGCCGGCAGTGAGCGCCAGCCAGAAAGTCTTGGTCCGTTTGCCGGTGGCCTCAAAAGCCCCCGCCCTGTGGCGGACGCAGTCAAGCAGAGCCCACAGCTCCAGTCCGAGTGCCACCAGGGCAAGGATAAAGAACACTGCCTGCTCTACATACCGAATCATCAGTTGACCGTCCACCATCCAAGACTAGCCGCCCAGCGAGTCCAGCGCCTGCTTCAAATCGGCCCAGAGGTCGTCAACGTTCTCAATCCCGACACTCAAACGCACCAGGTTCTCCGGCACGCTGAGCGGCTCGGCGCTGTGACGGCGGCGCCGTTCGATCAGCGACTCCACCCCGCCCAGGGACGTCGCCGGCAGCCAGAGCTGCAACGCGCCGATGAGCTTGTCGGCGGCGTCAGCGCCGCTGAGGCCGTCCGCGGCGGCGATCTGGATGCAGATAATGGACCCGAAGCCTGACATCTGGGTCCTGGCACGTTCATGGCCGGGGTCCGTGGAAAGCCCCGGAAACCGGATGCTTTCAACCAGGGGGTGGCCGCTCAGACGTTCGGCCAGCACCGCTGCTGATGACTGCGAGCGTTCCACGCGCAGCGCAAGGGTCCTCAGCCCGCGCAGTGCCAGCCAGGCTTCGAAGGGGCCGGCGATGCCGCCGTGGATGATGCGGTGGTGCAGGAGCGCCGCCCGGATGTCCGGATTCGAGGTCACCAGGGCGCCGAGGACTACGTCGGAGTGCCCGGCCAAGTACTTGGTCACCGAGTGAAGCACGACGTCGGAACCCAGTCCCAGGGGCTGCTGCACCAACGGGGTGGAGAACGTGTTGTCCGTGACAACGATGGCCCCGGCCCGGTGGGCGGCAGCTGTGAGCTCCCGGATGTCGGCGATGCCCAGCATGGGGTTGGTGGGGCTTTCGAGCCACAACATGCTCGCCGTCCGGGCACCGTGCCCCTGGGGTGCCAACTGTTCCTTCACTGCATCGGTATCCGCTATGTCCACGGTGCGGAGCTCCAGGAATCCCTTCTGGGCAAGCTCGGTGGCCATGACCAGAGACCCCGAGTAGCTGTGCGAGGGCATCACCAGGATGCCTCCGGCCGGGACCAGGGACAAGGCCGAGCTCACTGCTGCCAGCCCGGACGCGTAGACCAGGCCCGGCAGTCCGGAACCTTCAAGCTGGCCCAGCGCCTCTTCGAAGGGGTCCCAGGTGGGGTTGGAATACCGGCCGTAGCCACGGTCCCCATCAGAGAGGGGTCCGGTGCCGAAGTACGTGGAGGACAGCACGATCGGTGGGTTAACTGGTTCGTCCCGCACGCGTGGCGGGCGGCCGGCGGCAACCACCACTGTCTCGGCCGACAGGGATGCCGCGTGCTCTTCTGAAAGGCTCATGCAGAAAGCGTACTTTGGAGCCTGGGGGCGCCTGAGGCGCTACGCGGGTGGCTGGCCCATTACTTAGAGGGGTACCGCCAATGGGTGATTGTCAGAGGTGGTCGGTAGGCTGGTCAGGTGACTAACCAGAGCCCCGGACTTTTCATCGCCTTTGAAGGCGGCGACGGCGCGGGCAAGTCCACCCAGACGGCGCGTCTGGCCGAGGCGCTGGAGTCCCGCGGCCTGACGGTCTTGCGTACGCGCGAGCCGGGCGGAACACCGATCGGCGAAAAGCTGCGTTCCCTGGTCCTTGACCACGGCCATGGACATATCGATGCCCACACCGAGGCCCTTATCTTCGCAGCCTCGCGCGCCGCGCACGCAAGCCAGGTGATCCGCCCTGCGCTGGCGCAGGGCCAGATTGTCCTTACCGACCGCTATATCGACTCCTCTGTGGCCTACCAGGGGGCAGGACGGGATCTTGGCACCGATGCCGTACGGTCGCTCAACGAGTGGGCCACCTCCGGGCTGCAGCCTGACCTCACCGTACTTCTGGACGTGGATCCGGTGGATGGCCGCGTCCGCCGGACCGCCGGGGATGCCGCCGAGGACCGCCTGGAATCGGAGGCGGACGACTTCCACACCCGCATCAGGGAGGCCTTCCTTGAACTCGCGGCCAGCCGGCCGGCGGCGTACCTCGTGCTTCCCGCGCACCTGCCGGTGACTGAACTCGCGGCGCGGATCCTGACGCGCGTTGACGGACTGCTCGCGTCCTCAGGCCGTGGTGCCGCATGACTGTCTGGGATGACCTCCAAGGCCAGCCCGCCGTCGTCGAACAGCTCCGGATGGCCTCCCTTGGCGAGGGGCTGACGCACGCCTGGCTGTTCACTGGACCGCCCGGGTCCGGCCGCTCCAATGCGGCCAAGGCGTTTGCTGCCGCCCTTAACTGCGATCAGGACGACGTCAGCCTGCGCGGCTGCGGTGAGTGCGCTGCCTGCCACACCATCCTCGGCGAGACGCATTCGGACGTCACGTTCGTCCGGACCGAGAAGGTCACCATCACCATCGACGAGGCCAGGGAACTGGTGTCCACGGCCGGCAACAGGCCGTCGTCCGGGCGGTGGCGGATCATCGTTGTGGAGGACGCCGACAGGATGGCCGAACGCACCACGAACGTGCTGCTCAAGGCGATCGAGGAACCCACTCCGCGCACCATCTGGATGCTGTGCGCGCCGTCTCCGGCAGACGTCCTGGTGACAATCCGTTCACGCTGCCGTGCCGTGGCGCTGCGGCTGCCGCCGGCCGCCGACGTCGCCGCTTTGCTCGTTAAACGAGACGGCGTGGAACCTGCCCTCGCCGAGCGTGCAGCGAGGGCGGCCCAAAGCCATGTGGGTATCGCACGGCGGCTGGCGCGGGACTCTGAGGCAAGGGACCGCCGGCTGGAAACCGTGAAGTTCCCGCTGGGACTCCGCGGGGTGACGGCGGCAGTGATGATGGCGGACAAGCTGGTGAAGATCGCCACCGCCGAGGCCAACAGCTCCAATGAAGAGCGCGACGCCGCAGAGAAGGCAGCACTCCTGGCCACGCTGGGCGCTCCCGAGTCCGGAACGCTTCCACCGGCCATGCGCAGCCAGGTCAGGCAGCTCGAGGACGACCAGAAGCGACGGGCCAAACGTTCAATCACCGATTCACTCGACCGGACCTTGACGGATCTCCTCTCCTTCTACCGGGATGTGCTGATTATCCAACTCGGGAATGCTGTGGAGCTGGTGAACGTTGAGCTAAGGGGTGAACTGGAGGATTTCGCCGGGCGGTCCACGCCGGAAACCACCCTCGCCCGGATGGACGCCATCAACAAAGCCCGCGAACGCATCACCACCACCAACGTTGCTCCGCTATTGACCATAGAGTCCATGGCAGCCAGCCTGATCTAGCCCCTTCCAAGGAGACCTCACGATGACTGCCCACCCCGTGCCCGCACACCCCCGATCCCTGGTGATCGGACTGCGGGCTGCGGGCGCCCTGGTCCTGGCTGTGGTGCTCGCCTCGTGCAGCCTCTTTGACGGCGGCAACCAGGACAAGAGCCCCTCCACAGTTAAAGCGGACCCCTCGATCGTTGCTTCCGCGCCCCCCGGGCTCGATTCCTTCTATTCGCAGGAGGTTGTGTGGCAGCCCTGCGAAAATGGCTTTCAGTGCGCCAAAGTCACTGTCCCTATGGACTATGACAAGCCCGACGGCGACACCATCCAGATTGCCGCACTGAAGGCTCCGAGCACAGGCAAGAAGACCGGAACCCTGCTGGTGAATCCGGGCGGGCCAGGAGGTTCAGGCTATGACTTCGTCAAGGACGCGGCGGCAACCCGCTTCTCCCAGTCCGTGCGGTCCAACTTCGACGTCGTGGGCTTCGACCCACGAGGGGTCAAGCGGTCTTCCCCCGTCACCTGCATGACGGACGCCGAGCGGGACGCCGCCCGTGCCAAGATCTATGCCCTGGACACCGACGCCGGCCTGGCGGCGGCCTTGGCGGACAACAAGGCGATCGGTACCGCGTGCGCCGCACAGACGGGGCCTTCACTGGGACACATCGATACCGTGAGCTCGGCCAAGGACCTGGACATTCTGCGTGCGGTGGTCAACGATGCCAAGCTCAATTACCTCGGATATTCCTACGGCACGTTCCTCGGGTCCACCTATGCCTCCCTGTTCCCGGACAACGTGGGCAGGATGGTGCTCGACGGCGCCCTGGATCCGTCCATCAGCAACGAGGACCTGACCAGTGGCCAGGCCCGTGCCTTCGAAAGAGCCATCCGGTCCTACGTCGCCGATTGCCTGCAGAAGGGCGGCTGCCCGCTCAGCGGGAATGTTGACACTGGCGTCCAGCAGATCCGCGACCTTATCAACGCGGTCCAGGAAACCCCGCGCACCGCCAAGGACGGACGGGTAGTGAACGGGACCATGTTTGTCAGCGGACTCATCACGCCGTTGTACAACAACGAGAGCTGGCCGGCCCTGACCCAGGCGCTCGAGGCCGCGATGACCGGCGATGTAAGCCTGATGCTCCGCCTGGCGGACCTCGGCGCAGACCGTTCCTCCAACGGAACATACACGTCCAACTCAACGTTCGCCTTCAATGCCATCAACTGCCTGGACTACCCCATGGTCTCGGACATCGCCGGCATGCGCGCCGAGGAGCAGCGGCTGCTCGAGGACTCCCCCACGCTCGGATACTTCTTCGCCTACGGCGGCACCAACTGCGCCGACTGGCCATACAAGAACGTGCGGACTCCGGCGCCGGTGAAGTACGCCGGCAAGTCCCCGATCGTGGTCATCGGGACCACCGGAGACCCCGCCACCCCCCTGGAATGGGCCGCGTCGCTGCGGAAGCAGCTGGAGAATGCCTCGCTGCTGACGTGGCGGGGCGAGGGCCACACCGCCTACGGCAGGTCCAACAGCTGCATCGAAGATGCCGTGGACAGCTACTTCGTGGACGGCAAAGTACCTGGCGACAACACTGTCTGCTGAGCGTCTGCGTGCAAAGCATTCGAGGCCATTTTGACCCGGGTGCAGGGACTCTATTACAGTTGACTCTTGCATGATCCGGCGGGTTCTTCCGTCCGAATCCATGCGGTGCTTCCTTAGCTCAGTCGGTAGAGCGTTTCACTCGTAATGAAAAGGTCATCAGTTCGATTCTGATAGGAAGCTCGGGATAAACCCCGTATTGTCGCTCGAAACGGCGAGAGTGCGGGGTTTTTTGCTGGTTAA
This sequence comes from Arthrobacter sp. ISL-48, assembly GCF_018613805.1. Classification (GTDB taxonomy): domain Bacteria; phylum Actinomycetota; class Actinomycetes; order Actinomycetales; family Micrococcaceae; genus Arthrobacter. The sequence goes on along the minus strand of NZ_JAGGPL010000014.1, from coordinate 68,485 downwards.
GGTTAGGCCTACCTCTGAGGCCTAGGCACAGTTATGGCACACGCTCCTACACGGTGAAAACAGTGTGGCCACGGCCCGAGCAAGCTACTGCAGCCTCCGCTGAGGACAGCGCGGTGCTGAACTCATCATGGATACCACCCGAAGGACCCCAAGGACGATCAGTGCCCGGACATGGCGAGGCATCCACCGTCCAAGATAAAACCACCGGTCCCGACCTGGAGTTGGCCCTCGTTGCCCACGAACCCGTTGAGGCAACCGCCGCCGGCGGAAACCCCGAATCTTACACCTCGGCCGCTCTCATCGGTCTGCACGTCGCTCCTGCTGAGGCCCACCGATGCAAGTGCGTTTTTGACACCTTCCTGCGTGGCCGGCAGCGGTATCTTGCCGAGCGCTTCCTGCGCGGGCGCGATGTAGGAATCGAGTTTGGCCTGAGAGCCGGCGTCGACAGGCCTCTCCTTACGGTAGACCTCGTTCTCGGCCATTGCAGCGTCAGGATCGTACACGGCACAGCCCCGCGCCTGGTCGGGAATCTCCTCTACCCGGGGACACGCTGCCGTCAAAGTCGGGGATGGGGCACCGGACCGGATCGTGTCATTAGTACCAGGTACTGCGCAGCCGGCCAGCCCTAACCCACTGGCGATTAGGACGGAGAAAAGTGCGCGAGCCATGCTGGTGTTTCTTTTGTTCGTCCCCATATGGCAACTCTAGAGGCACTCATTGATACGGCTTGACGCAAACCCCCGGCAAACGTCCAAGGGTGGCGTGCGCCTGTCCCTTTTCCACCTGGCTCGGTTCGATACACGCACCACGTCTACTGCATCGCCTCTGGGACTTACGTCACGGTCCTGGCTCGGCCCTATGATGGCGAGCATGGATGACACGGCACTGCTGGACATCGCAAACGGACTGTACGCCTTGCCTTTCGATGAGTTCGTGGCGGCCAGGACCGCCGCTGCGAAAGCTGCCACAGAGTCGGGGTCAGGGCTTCCGGCGGCGGTGCGGGCGCTACCCAAACCCTCCGTAGCGGCCTGGACAATCAACATGCTGGCCATTCATCAACCGGATATCTTGGACCAACTCGCCGAGCTTGGCGTACGGATGCGGGAAGCCCAGTCGTCACTGGATGCGGCGGGCCTCCGGGAGCTGGGACGGGAGCGCCGCACCCTGCTCGCTGCGGCCGTCGACGCCGCCCGTTCGGTGTCCGAGCAGCAGGGGCGCACCATCAGCGGTGCCATCGCGTCCGACGTCGAGAACACCCTGAGGGCCCTCACTGCAGATGAGGGCGCCGCAGCGGCAGTCCAGAGCGGACGGCTGCTGCAGGCACTGTCTGCTGATGGAGTGGAAACGGTGGACCTCGACGGTGCCGTAGCTGTGCCTGGGGCGGTGTCAGTCACCCGTACTGCCCGGCCGGCTGCCCGTACGGCCCCCGCCGCCGGATCGGAAAAGAAGGTACGCACGACGCCGGGGGGCCCGGTCCGGCGTCCGGCGGACAAGCCCCGGCTGCAGGCCGTCCGGCAAACACCGCGGCCGGCGTCCCCATCGGCTCTTGAGAAAGCGGAAGCCGCACTGGACGAGGCCAACGCCGCAGGGGAGGAGTCCTCCCGGGTGGCACAGGAGCGGCGCGGGCAGCTGGAGGAGGTGCAGGCGGAAGTCTCGCAGCTGACCGCCGAGGCGCTGGAGCTCCGCACCCGGCTGAAGGCCGCTGAGGAGCAGTTGGAAAGCGCCCGGAGACGGCTGGAAACGCTGTCTGCCGAGGCTAAGCAGTCAGCCAGGGCCGCAGACAAAACGCAGCGCTCAGCAGTCTTGGCCCGGGAACGGGTCCTCCGGCTCGCCAACACCGTGAGATGAGGACCTAGTTGAAAGAACTTCCAACTCAAGTATTCGGAATCGCGGCTGGCCCTTCCGCAGCCATAAGCCTGTGTTGGTGCGGGGACCGGCGGATGCAAAGTTGTGTATACCTACCGGCCGTGCAATATCCGCGTCATCACTTCACAGCGTTTACGGTTTCCGGGGCCGGTGTGGGGGCCGGCTTCTTCAGGAACAGTGCCACCAACAATGCGGTCGCGAGGCAGAGTGCGGCGTTAACCCAAATGGCCAGGGTGACGCCGGTAAGCACCGCCGGGGCATCGTTCGAGCCAAGGGACACCAGCTGAGCGGTGAAGATGGCGCTCATGATCGGGATGCCCATTGTGATGCCGATCTGCTGGCTCATGGTTGCCAGGCCGGTGGCGAGCCCTGCCTCGTCCCCGGGCAGACCGGAGGTGGCGGTGACCATAAACCCGACGATGACTACCAGGTTCGCGACGCCCCCAACGAACGTCGCGACGAGCAGCAGGACGATGGCGGCAGGGTCGTTACTGAGCATGACCAGCGAGGCGGTGGCGATGGCCTGAACGATGAAGCCGAACACGATGGCGCGATTGTTGCCGACCCTGCCGATCACCTTCGGCCCCAGAACACCGCCTAGAACCGTGCCCAGGCCCAGGACGGCGAACGCGAGTCCGGCCCCGAGCGGGGTGTATCCCAGGACCTGCTGCAGGTACAGGGTGAGCAGGAACACCAGCGAGGTTTCGGTGACGAAGGCCAGAATGCCGGCGATGTTGCCCCAAGCCACGGATGAGCGCTTGAGGATGGCCAGCGGGACGAGCGGGGAAGCGGACCGCCGTTCAACGGCGACGAAGGCAGCGAGGAAGATGATTGCGGCCGCGAAGGATCCCAGGGTGGTCGAATCGGTCCATGAGGACTCGGCGGCGTGGGTGAGTCCGAAGACGAGGGTGAGAAGGCCCAGCGTGACGGTGACGGCGCCGGGGACATCCAGGCGGGTCTTCTCGGTGGGCCGGCTTTCGGCCAGCACGACCGGTGCGAGGAGCAGCACAGCCGCTGCGACGGGAACGTTAATCAGGAACGCCCAGCGCCAGTTCAGCAGGTCGGTGAGCAGCCCGCCAAGGATGGCTCCGGTGGTGAATCCTGCGGCCATGAGGGCGCCGTTCAGGCCCAGGGCCTTCTCCCGCAGCTTCCCTTCCGGGAAGGAGCTCAGCAGCAGCGACAGGGCCGCAGGCACCACGATGGCTGTCGCGACACCTTGGGCGACTCGGGCGACAATCAGGACGAGTGGGTCAGCGGCAATCCCGCCAAGAAGGGAGCCGGCGCCGAGAAGGACCATGCCGATCATGAACATGCGCCGGCGGCCCACAAGGTCAGCGACCCGACCGAAGAGCAAGGTGAGTCCGGCCGCGCACAGGGAGAAGGCAGTCGCGATCCACTGAAGGTTTTCGAGGCCGAAGCCGACGTCGGCGCCAATGGTCGGCAGGGCAACGTTAAGGATTGAGAAGTCAACGGCCAGGGTGAAGCTGGCGGTCAGCAGGACGATAAGGATCAGTCGCTGCTTTGCAGTCATACTGGGTCCTGAAGGTGCCAGGACCTGGCTTTGGGGACTGTCCACGTCGTGGGATGTTGTCACGGGAATTCCTTGCCTTTGCGGGTGGTTTCGGATGGTGCCTGTTTCAGCTTGGGCGTATTCGGAATCGACAACCACACCACCTCGTGGGTAGCACTGGCAGTGACAGGACAATGAAGATGTGCGCAGGCACAATGGGGGAATGAGCAATTTGAGTGAACTTGGGGAGTTCCTTCGCGTCAGAAGGGCGGCATTGCAGCCTGAAGACGTGGGGCTCAAAAACTATGGAATCCGCAGGGTCCCTGGCCTCCGTCGTGAAGAGTTGGCGATGCTGGCAGGGGTCAGCAACACCTACTACACGCGGCTGGAGCAGGGGCTGAGCAATAACGCCTCCGAGGCCGTGACCGGCGCGATTGCCCGGGCGCTGAACCTGAACAAGGACGAGAGGCTGCACCTTTTCAACCTGGCCAGGACGGTCAAGACCAAGCGCCGCAGCCCGTCACGGCCGGATCGGGTCCGCCCCGGAACGCTGCGCCTGATCAACTCGATGACCGCGACCCCAGCCGTTGTGCTGGGCCGGCGGAGCGAGGTGCTGTCGTGGAACACCCTCGGCCACAAGCTGGTCGCCGGGCACCTGAACTTCGACAGTCCAAACGTTCCGGCCGAGCGGCCCAATATGACCAAGCTCCTGTTCCTGGACGAGCACACCCGTGCTCTCTACGTGAACTGGCAGGAAGAAGCGACCCGGGCGGTGTCCTCGCTGCGGCTGCTCGCAGGACGCAGCTCCGACGACGGTGAGCTGACCGCCTTGGTCGGCGAGCTGACGCTCATCAGCCCCGAGTTCGCAAACCTGTGGGCCAAGCATCCGGTCGAGAACTGCATGTCGGGCCTGAAGATGATGCACCACCCGGAGGTCGGCTGCCTGGAGCTGAACTTTGAGGTCCTCAGCCAGCCCGATGAGTCCGATCACCGGATCCTGATGTACACCGCAGACGAGGGCACCCCGGCGGCCGCCGGCCTGCAGTTGCTGGCCACGTCCTCAAAAACGGAAGCCATCGACGCGCTGGAGCCGGTCGGCTAAATCAGCAGTGCCGGGTCAAGGAAGTCCACCCTGGCCGGGATCCCGACAGCTACGGAGTCAGCGGGCACGTCCCGGACGACGACGGCGTTTGCTCCCACCGCCGAATCGTCACCTACTACCGGTCCGAGGATTTTGGCGCCGGCCGAGCATGACCCTTATTCCCGATCGCGAACTAGCTTTCGATCTTCGAGTCAGGTCAACTTGTTCCGAAACTCATACGACTCGCCTACTTGGAGGACTTCCAACAAGGAGTCGGCGCGTGGGTCAGGTTGGCCTGCGGGCGTCCAGATCGCGTGCCGCGGTTTCAAGACTCGCGGCCAGGTCATCCAGGGTCTCGATCATATCTTCCACCTTGGTACGGGACAGCCCGGCCACTGTCGACTCCGCCAGATGGATCCAGGCAGCGGACAGCCCTTCGAGCAGCGACTCGCCCTTGACTGTCAGCTCTACTACCGTTGCGCGCCGGTCCTTGGTGGATGGGCGCCGGCTCACCAGCCCCAGTGCCTCAAGCTTCTGCACGGCGGAAGTGATGGTAGGGGGTTCACAGCCTGCTGCGGTGGCGAGCTGCGCTTGGGTTCTGGGCCCTTGGTTTGCGAGTTCCATGATTAGGGACTCCTGGCCTATCGCAAGGCCGAGGCGGTTGAGCTCGGTAGCGGCCAGCGAGCGGTGGCGCATGCCAATTGTCCGGAGGGCCCGATTGAGTGCATAGGCCTGGTTGTAGTCCATCAAACCCCTTGTCAGCGATTAGTTAGGCGTCTAACATTAATTATGTAGTTGCCTAACTAAATATATCAAGAATTGACTCTGGAGGAAGACATGAGCATCACCTCGGAACATGCCGGGAAGCACAGCGTCAGCTGGCACCCGATCTCTTCAATTGGCTGGATACTGCTGTCGACCCTGGCCCCACTTTTCATCTGGGTCATCGCCGTGCTCATGCTGACCATCCCGCTGGTTGTTGAATTTCCCGGCGCGCCACCACAGACTGTGACGGCGGCTTCGGTCGCGGCGGTCTCCGTAGGCGCCGGGCTGATCGCCTGGGTCCTGCTGTGGGTCCTCAGGAGATTCCTTGCGGCCGGTCTGACCTGGTGGAGAACCATCGGCGCCGCGGTGCTCGTTCTCTCACTATCCGGGCCCGCTGCTGGCGGGACCACAGGAATCGTGAAAGTAACCCTGTGCCTGATGCATATAGCCTTGGCAGGAGTCCTGATCGCCGGCCTGCCCCGGGCGGTCCGCTTTGCGACCGTTCAAGGCGCGGCTCAGCAGGCCAAGCCCGTCCAAAGCGGCGCCCGGTGAAAGGAGCATGAAAGGTCATGCCAGCCATGAACATCGCCGTCATCCCGGGCAGCACACGTCCGGTCCGCATGGGCAGGGCAGTGGCCGACTGGTATACGAACACGGGAGCCAACGTGCTGACGCGGAGTTTGAATTCATCGACTTGATCGACCAGGGCCTGCCCCTGCTGGACGAACCGAAACCGCCCATGATGGGCCAGTACAGCAAGGACCACAGGAAGGCCTGGGCTGAGACCATTGCCCGCTTCGACAGCTACATATTCGTCACAGCGGAATATGGCCGATGCCGTGAGGTAACCCTTGATCACGATTGGGTCTTCCGCGAATTTACAGCCTGTTCGCACGACGACCGGCGACTCGAGGTCCATCGCAGCTCTGACGGGACGTGGAGGGTCAATTGACGAGCTCCGCCCTGATCTGATGAGCGCAACTGACATCGACTTGGGGTTCAGCCCCTTCACCAACACCCTGCCGATTCGACGACTCAACCTGTCCGTCCCCGGCCGGCGTTATGGATCCCGGCACGGTCCGTTGTCCAAGGATCAATAAGTTTGTCCATCTACAACAAACACGTGCACTTGGAAGACTTCCAAGTCGATGAGTCGTTTCTTCCAAATAGGGTGCCGTTCTTTCAGGTTGATCGATATCTCACAAACACGCGGACCTGATGCCGCGTTATTGTCAGACCCCGGCTGCACACTGGATTTATGGAGAACCAACCAGTACAGGAATTTCACGTCACCTACTTCGACGCCGATTGCGGCCGGATCCGTGCGGAAAGCTTCGACACAATGGCAGAGGCCCAGCGCTTCGCCAGCAGGAACTGCCGCGGTGAGGATGGCTGGGCGCTCATTGATGCCGTCGCGGTGGAGCAGGCCCGGATCGCGGCTTAAAGCAGCAACCCGCACCGACAGGCCTAGGCCGGGCAGGTGCGGGTCGTTTGCCGGAAGCTACTTTCCTGAACTTGTTTGCTGGGATCAGGCGAAGTCAGAAACTGCCGGGTCCGGGCCGATGCGGCCTTCACCCTTCGCGGTCCGGTCCAGGCCGTTGATGGCCTCGACGTCATCGCTGTCCAGCCTGACATCCAAGGCTGCGAAGTTTTCCTGGATCCGGGATTCCGTGACGGACTTCGGGATCACCACGTTGCCAATGGCCAAGTGCCAGGCAATGACCACCTGGGCGGGCGTGGCGTGATGCTTGGCCGCAATGGAGGCCACGGTGCCATCCTCGAGGAGCTCACCGCCCTGGCCCAGCGGGGACCAGGCCTGGGTCAGGATTCCCTTGGAAGCGCCGAATTCGCGGAGTTCGCGCTGGCTGAAGTACGGGTGCAGTTCGATCTGGTGGATGGCTGGAGCCACGCCGGTTTCGTCCGTCAGGCGTTGCAGCCCCTCCACCGTGAAGTTTGAAACGCCGATGGACCTGACACGGCCTCGCTTCTGGAGTTCGATGAGCGCCTTCCAGGTATCCACGTACTTGTCCTGTTTGGGCTGCATCCAGTGAATCAGGTATAGGTCCAATGTTTCCAGGCCCAGCCGGTCCAGGGATTCTTCGAAGGCCACCAGCGTGGATTCGTAGCCCTGGTCTGCGTTCCACAGCTTGGTGGTGATGAAGATTTCCTCAGGGCTGAGGCCCGAACCGGCGATCGCCCGGCCCACTCCTGCCTCGTTGCGATAGGCGTGGGCGGTGTCGATGTGCCGGAAGCCGGCTTCGAAGGCCTGGCGGACAACTTTTTCTGCGACGCCGTCCTCAACCTGCCACACGCCGTAGCCGAGTTGCGGAATGGTGTGTCCATCATTGAATGTCAGTGTGGGTGAAAGAGTCATCCATTCATCGTGCCAAAGGACTGGCCCATCCCGGAAGTGAAACTCCGCGCGCTAAGCCAGGCGCTTAACGGGGAATACTTTCCCCCTGTTGACCGGCGCCGTCCTCGGCGAGGCGGCGTTCGGCGTCGGCGACCTGTTCCACTACCGATTCCGCGCGCCGGTGCACCGAGGCCGCCCCGACGGGCACCGGACCGACGGCGAGCCTCAGCATGGCGGCTGCCTCGGCGGTAGTAGCCAAGGAATTTCCGGCCTTGGACAACGAGCGATGGACTCCCGCCAAGGCTCCCGGAATGTCCAGGCCCTCGCTGGGCGAGCGCCGCTGGGCCTCGACGCAGACAGCCCGTACCCGCTCCAAAAGCGCCGCCAGCTCGTTGGCTATCTCAACCAGCTCTGCGTAAAGCTGATCGTCTTCCACGCCTTCGAGCACCTGGTGGTAGCGGTCCAGGCCCCTGTGGAAACGGTCGTGGGCCCGGCGCCACAGGCCCTTGCCGAGTTCGGCGTCGTCTTTCCGGCCCTGGCGGGCGGCAGTGAAGAATCCCAAACGGAACCTACAGGTACTGGCCGGGACCGTGGTCCGGGTCCTCCGGCCGGCCCGGCTGACCCGGACCAGGACCAGGGCGCTGCTGGCCTGCGGAAGCCCGCTGCGGCTCGCCGTTCTCCCCGATCACCACACCCGGAGCAATCACGGTCCCGGGCGGCAGCTGCCTGAGCTGCAGCTGCGCGGCGGCGTGCTCCCGGGCGGCGTGCTGGGCGGCAATGGCCGTCTGGATGCCGTGGAACAGCCCTTCCAGCCAGCCCACCAGCTGTGCCTGGGCAATACGGAGTTCGGCGTCAGACGGAGTCGCGTTGTCCGAAAAGGGCAGGCTGATCCGGTCAAGTTCTTCGACCAGCTCCGGGGCCAGCCCGTCCTCGAGCTCCTTGATGGACCGCTCGTGAATCTCCGCGAGGCGGCCGCGCGCGGCGTCGTCCAGCGGCGCGGCCTTAACCTCCTCCAGCAGCTGCCGGATCATTGTCCCGATCCGCATGACTTTGGCCGGTTGGTCCACGAGGTCCTGCACACTGCTGCCCTTGGCTTTGCTTCCGCGGTCTCCATTGGCCACGGGCCCTGCAGCGGCATCTGTCGGCCCGGGCTGTTCCCCGTTGTCGAGAGTTGTGCCCTCTACCGGGACGTCATCAGGCTGAGTGTCTATTGGGTCGCTCATGCGTTCATACTCTCACGAGCCCGCAGCGCCCGGTCCAGTCAATGAAGCTCCTTGACTTCCACATCAGCAGCACCTGCCCTGAGGGTTGGTGTCCTGGCGGTCCGTCCGGTCCCGCCAGAACTCGCGCTCGCTCAATGGTGGCGTCGCATGCCCTGCTGCGCGGTGGTGCTCCACATACTTTGCGTACGCGTCCGCGCCCAGGACACCGTTGAAATACCGGGCGAAACTGCGGAACCCGGTGGCGACCCCAGCCAGTCCAGGACTCATCAGTGGTGGCCTGCCTTTTCGAACCGCAGTTCGCCCGGCACTTTGTCCCATTCCGCCATGAGCTCCCGTTCCGCCGCGGTGGGGATGAGCCCGGCCGGAGCGAAGACCCGGGAGGAACGTGCCTCATCCTCGTGGTCCACGTTGATGGTTCCAGCAGTGCTATTGCGGAAGGCCTTGATGGTAGCCAGGATCGCCGTGACGATAACGATGATGCTCAGGACCACGAAGATGATGGACAGCCAGCCCTGGATCATGGTGTTGCGCACCACTGCCTCCATGGCAGCCACAGTCTTGGCAGTGCCGAAGGAGGTTTTCCCGTCCGCGAGGGCCTTCGAGAAGGCCGCGTTGTTGGCGAAGTAACCCACGGCCGGGACCGGAGAGAAGATCTTCTGGAAGCTGGCGGTGATGGTGACCACTGCGGCGAAGGCCATCGGCAGCGCCACGATCCACAGGTACTTGAATGCGCCGCGCTTTGCCGCAATGGCCATGCACACGGAAAGTGCGATGGCTGCGAGCAGCTGGTTGGCGATGCCGAACAGCGGGAACAATGTGTTGATGCCGCCCAGGGGATCCGTGACTCCCATCAGCAGCACCGCACCCCAGGCGCCCACCATCACAGCTGTGCAGAGCCAGGCACCGGGACGCCATGAGGCTTCCTTGAATTTGGGGACGAAGTTGCCGATGGAGTCCTGCAGCATAAAGCGCGCCACCCGGGTGCCTGCATCGACCGCGGTCAGGATGAACAGTGCCTCGAACATGATGGCGAAGTGGTACCAGAAAGCCATCATGGCCGTTCCGCCAATGAACTGATGCATGATGTGCGCCAGGCCCACGGCCAGGGTGGGGGCGCCGCCGGAGCGGGAGATGATGCTCTCCTCACCCATATCCCTGGCGGTCTGGGCGAGTACGTCAGGGGTGATGTTCACTCCGGCCAGGCCTAGGCTGTTGACCCACGTGGCGGCGGATTCCACGGTTCCACCCGTGAGGGCAAGCGGTGCGTTCATGGCGAAGTAGATGCCACGGTCGATGGAGATGGCTGCCACCAGGGCCATGATGGCCACGAAGGATTCCATCAGCATGCCGCCGTAGCCGATGAAGCGCGTCTGGCGTTCCTTCTCAATGAGCTTAGGCGTGGTCCCTGAGGAAATAAGGGCGTGGAAGCCGGACAGGGCGCCACAGGCAATGGTGACGAACAGGAACGGGAACAGCGCGCCTGAGAACACCGGTCCGTTGTCACGGCTGGCAAACTCGCTGAACGCGGGGACGGTGATTTCGGGACGGACCACCACAATGGCCAAGGCCAGCATCACGATCACGCCGATCTTCATGAACGTGGACAGGTAGTCACGCGGCGCCAGCAGCAGCCAGACGGGAAGGACGGCGGCGATGAAGCCGTAGATAATGAGGCCCCAGGCGATGGTGACCTTGTCCAGGTGGAAGAGCGCCGCTCCCCACTCGGTGCCGGCAACGGCACCGCCGCCGATGATGGCCGCCATGAGCAGCACAAAACCGATGAGGGAGACCTCCAGGATCTTCCCGGGGCGGAGGTACCGAAGATAGACGCCCATGAACAGCGCGATGGGGATGGTCATGCCAACGGAGAAAACACCCCAAGGGCTCTCGCCGAGGGCGCTGACAACGACGAGCGCCAGGATCGCGACAATGATCACCATAATCAGCAGCGTGGCCACGAGGGCAGCAGTCCCGCCGATGACGCCCAGTTCCTCGCGCGCCATCTGGCCGAGGGAACGGCCGCCGCGGCGCATGGAGAAGAACAGCACCAGGTAGTCCTGGACCGCTCCGGCAAACACCACCCCGACGATAATCCAGATAGTGCCCGGCAAATACCCCATCTGTGCTGCAATGACCGGGCCCACCAAGGGGCCGGCGCCTGCAATGGCTGCGAAGTGGTGGCCGAACAGGACGTTGCGGTCCGTACGGACGTAATCCTTGCCGTCGGCCTTGTACTCGGCAGGAGTGGCACGGCGGTCATTGGGCTTGAGGAGAAGCTTCTCAATGACCTTGGAGTAGAACCGGTAGCCGATCAGGTACGTACACACCGAAGCGAAGACAAACCAGATGGCATTGACCGTTTCACCGCGGACGATGGCCAGCATGACCCACGCCACGCCGCCCAGCAGCGCGATGGCCGCCCAGAGGGCGATCTTGGTAGGGGTCCATCGCTTGTCTTCGGCCTCGCGGACTGCCTCGTCCACGCCGGTGGGTGGAAGCTGCGGATCTGCGGTCAACGGACCGCCCTTACGCGTTGCACCTGCGAGTTCGTCAGCCGTTCCGGCCATATCTCCTCCTTGAGATTCCCTGCTTCAGTGGTCTGCCCAAAGGCACCCTACCCAACGCGGAGGCGCCTGGGTATTCATTTCTTGCCACGACGCGACCTTCCGCGGCGAGCGGCACGTCGACGGCGGCGAACGGCTGGGAGTATATAGCTCAACACCGACTCAGAAAGAGATTCACCGTGAGCCCAACAGACTTCGTCATTTTCCTCAACGGGACCTACGGCGCCGGGAAAACGTCAACCCTGGATCACATTGGTGACTTGCTTTCACAAGCCCAGAAACCTTTCAGCCTGATGGACGTCGACTGGTTCCACCGTTCGTGGCCTCCAAGCAAAGACGACCCCACAAACACTGATACCGAGGCCGCCAACATGGCGGCAGTCTGGCGCAACTACAAAAACACCGGCGCACGACAACTCGTCGTCAGCGGAGTCATGGCCAGCCTCCAGGACCGCACCCGCTACGAAGCCATTTTCGAGTTGCCTGTCCGCCCCATCCGCCTCACAGCCACCGAAGAGGAGACAGAAAAGCGGCTCCGACGCCGCTACACGCCCGAGCAGGACTCCAGCCTTCAATGGCACCTCAAGCGCTATCGCCAACTCAACTCCACACTCACTGCAGCAGGCCTGGACGAAGCCATCATCGAAACAACACAACGCAAACCTGGTCAAGTGGCAAGGGATGTCCTCGAGCACTTCGCCATATGAGGTCCACGGGCAGCGCCCCAACTCTTGCTTCGCGTCAGGTTCCGAGGCTGCGCCGGGACATCGGCAGCCTCGCCTTGGTAAAGACCCAGGCAAGCGCGGCGCCGGTGAGCGGCACAGCGAGCAGCAGCGCCGCCAGCTGCGGCCAGGGCACGACGGCGGTCCGCGCCAACCCCGTGGCGGTCACGAGCAACACGGCAGGAATTATGCCCGCAATACTTCCCAGCGCCGTTCCAATCCCGGCGGTCATCAGCGCTTGCGACCCTGCGAGCGCCTTCCGCAGGCGCGGCGCGGCCCCCACACCGGCGAGCGTGACGTGGTCTTTCCGCGAGTCCGACATCGACAGGCCGGTAGTGATTCCTGCCGCGCTCAGCGTAATCAGCGCCCCCAGCCCAACAATGCACCAGAGGATGAGCGAGGAATCCCGTTCCGCTCCACCTTCGACGTGCATGGACCCATAGCGGTTCTTGTAGATCGCCACGAGGGCCGAAGAAACCTTGTCAGCTTGGACAGCATCGGGATAGGCGCTTAGCTGCACCAGGAGCGCCGCGTCCTCCAGCCGCATTCCGGCCGCGGCCGCAGCTTCCGGGGATACGACTCCGTAGTAGGGGACGTTGACGTCCGGCTCAAGGACCGCCGCGGCCACCTCCGTGCGACGCGTCTCCTGGTATCCCTGGACGGCGTCCGCATTGGCGACCCCGGGGAGCGGCTTGCGCACGTCCTGCGCCACGAGGGTGACGCGTCCGTCGCGGACGAAGACGGGATTGGTGACTACCATCCCGCCGGCCGCCAGCGCGTTGCGGGCTTCGGCCGTCGGCGCCTTTCCCAGCAGCCTTTCCACGTCCGCCGCCGTCCCGACGACCACTGAGTCGGCGCTTCCCTGGCCGGCATATGGGCGCATCGCTCCCCGGCAGCGCCAGTCGTCCGGGTCTAGGACGCGCTGGCCGGCAGTCTTGGGACATTCGTTGCCCTCCGGCACGGCGAGCGAATACTGCAGGCAGCTCGACGCCGCGGTCTGAGCCGGCGCCGCGTCGACGAGTTCCGGCCGCATCTCACAGTTCCGGATGGCTGGTGTGCGCAGCACGCTAGTCCATTCCACGGTGCCCAGGGCGCCATCCAGGGCGGATGCCACCGCGGCGGGGTCAGCTGCTTCCGGTTCCGGCACAGTTCCGTCAGCCAGCAGGGGCTGTGCGATGAGCAGAGGCAGTACTGCCTGGTTCTTCAGCCCCACCCAGTAGTGGTTCTGTTCTTCATTCGCCTGCTGGCTGGAGGCCAGGACCATACTGCCGCTCGCCAGCGTGGCAGCCGCGAGGACTGCGGCAATCGCCGGCACCGTCCGGCTGCGGTTGCGTGACGAATCCCGGGCGGCCATGCGTGGGGCGAGCGGCAGCCGTGCGGCGTGCCGCGCCAAGAAGGCCACCACCTTGCCCGTCAACAGAATCAGTGACATGACCCCCAGGACGGCACCGCCGAGCAGGAACCAAGCGATGACAGGCGTCCGCGCGGTGAAGACGTCCGGGTCTTCGCTGGTGACAGCCAGCCAAGTACCCGCCGCCTGTGCTGCAGCGGCCACGACGAGCAGGACCAAGCCCAGGTTAAAGGGCCGCTTGCCGGCCGAAAGCGGAGCACGTCCGGATTTGAGTGCACCAAGAACGGCCTGACGGGCCACCTGTCGCGCCGGTGCCAGTGCTGCCAGCAGGCACGCCGCGAAGCCCATAACCATGGCCACCACAGTCAGGAGGACATCCGGATGGAATCCCGGCAATCGAACTGAGCCGCTCAGGCGCACCACCACGACGACGGCGGCGGCTGCGGCGAGTCCCAGAGCAGCCCCGGCCGTCACGGCAATGCCGCCAAGCCAAAGCCCTGCTGCCAGCACCACGGAGCGAATCGTGGGGTTCTCGGCGCCCGATGCGGCCAGAAGGGCTAACTCTCGTACTTGCCCCTTCGCTCCCACCGCAAAAGCGGCTCCCGCCAGCAGCCCCACCTCAAGCAATGCCAGCGCCCCCAGGAAGGCCCCTGTCAGGTACCCAACGAGCGGTGTACTGGCGGGCTGTTGGGACATGCCATCCGGCAGACGATCCTCTACCGGTGGCGGATTCAGTGCCACCGACCGTGACAACACGGTAATGCCTACAGCGTTGGCGTCCCGCACCTGGCTCCACGTCACCGGTTCCGGTCCCACGAGGTAGTACAGCGTTGATTTGTTTAGGTCCCGCGCCTCCGGCTGGGTCGGATTCGTCGGGTTCGGGACGGCGGGAGTCCCCTGCCCCATCCTGAGGTACACGATGGAGTTGCTGTCCGAGTATCCGGCATCGCGTACCGTTCCGACCACAGCGAACGTCCCAGTCGACGTCTTCAGTTGGTCCCCCAGAGCCAGTCCGAACCGTTCCAGCAGTCCGGGTGACACCAGCACGTCATTTTCGGCGTCGGGCGCCCGGCCCCGAAGCAAGGTGTACTTGCCTTCGAATGCCGGCGACAGCGCGTCCACCACGCGACCCACCAACGGCACGTCCGCGGCGCCCGACTCAGCCGTGAGTTCCAGGGTGGACTCTGTGAGCACGGCGTACCCCGGGGGAAGGGCATCCCGCGGATCCTCGGGCCTGAAGTCCGGATCGCTGTCCCAGTTGCCGGAGGAAATGCGTGTCTCGTCGATGGGGTCCTGGACCATGTGGCCGTTGGGCATACCCATTGGCCGGAAACGCGCCTGTGTGTTTCCCAACTGGTACTGGACGCGTTCCGCTGCGGTTTCCTGGGTGCTCTGGAACAGGGTAAGCGCACCCGTCATGCCGGCCACCGGAAGCATGATCAGCAGGATGATGAGCAGCGACCGGCCTTTGTGGCGGCGGATATCGCGCCGCGCCATCCGCATGGCCACGCGGAAGGACTGCCGGCGACCGCCCGGTAGCGGTTTGAGATCGAGCGCCACCTCAGAGTCCGGCCTGTGCCAGCAGCATCGTCGGATCGTGCATGGCGGCTGCCTGGTCCACGATGCGGCCGTCCCTCAGGAACACCACGCGGTCCGCCCAGGCGGCGTGCCTGGCCTCATGGGTCACCAGCATCACCGCTGCACCCGCATCCGCCCTCAACCGCAGCACCTCCATGACACCCTGGCCTGTGGTGGAGTCGAGTGCACCCGTGGGTTCATCGGCGAGGATCAGCCGGCGCTCCCCCACTATCGCCCTGGCAATGGCCACACGCTGCTGCTGGCCGCCTGACATCTGGTCCATATAGCGGTCGGCCAGTTCCGGGATCCCCACTTGCCTCAGGGCATCCAGCGCCTGCCGGTGCGCCTTCTTCGCGCCCGTCCCGTCCAGTTCCAGTGGCAAGGCCACGTTTTCGGCAGCCGTGAGGGTGGGGACCAGGTTGAAATCCTGGAAAACGTAGCCGACGGCGCGGCGGCGGAGCCGGGCGAGTTCGTTCAGTCCCAGCCCTGCCAGGGGGGTCGATTCCACAAAGACAGCGCCCGACGTCGGTCGGTCCAGTCCTCCGGCCAGCGCCAGGAGGGAAGATTTACCGGAGCCGGACGGGCCCATGACGGCGACAAACTCTCCGGCACTGATGGTGAGGTCCACGTCGCGGAGGGCCGCGACCGCCGTCGCGCCTTCACCGAAAGCCCTGCTGACCTTGGCGAGTTCCAGGACCTGCTGCGGCCCTTGGACGCTCACCGGCGGCTATCCGCGATGAGCGGGGCAGCCTCTTCCACAGTGACCCCGGTGGACGGTTTGCGTGTTGCTCCTTGGCCGGCTGACTGCGCCTGCTGCACCATCCGTGCCTCGCAGAGGTCCAGCCAGCGGACCTCCGCTTCCGTCTGGAAAATCAGTGAGTCCAGCACCAGCAGCCAGGCCGTGTCAGCCGAGCGCTGGTTGGCGGCGGTGTCCCGGCGGGCCTTGGTGTAATCCTGAAGCGCCCGGATGGAAGCCACGCGCTGGGCCTGGATGATGGCCTGTACGTCCACCCCCGGCAGGGTCACAGCGAGCGCCAGCTTGATGGCGAGCTCATTCCGCGGCGGGTTGACGCGCTCCACGGGGGCGGCAAACCAGCCCTGCACCTCGGCTTTGCCTGCCGCGGTGATGCTGTAGACAACATGGCCCTCGCCGTCACCGCCCTCGTTGCTGACCAGGCCGTCCCGCTCCAGCCGGTCAAGCGTGGTGTAGACCTGACCGATATTCAGCGGCCAGGTGGCTCCGGTGCGGTTCTCGAACTCAACCCTGAGCTGGTAGCCATAACGCGGCTGGTCCTGCAGCAGGGCGAGGAGGCTGTGACGGATGGACATGATGCTCCTAGCGGTGGCGGTTTCCGCGGCATGCACGACCCCCCAAGACTCGTGCATACCGCGTATAGACGGAGACTAACCGAGTTCTCGCC
Source organism: Arthrobacter sp. ISL-48 (assembly GCF_018613805.1). GTDB lineage: Bacteria > Actinomycetota > Actinomycetes > Actinomycetales > Micrococcaceae > Arthrobacter. The sequence continues at coordinate 52,051 of NZ_JAGGPL010000014.1, read as the reverse complement.
AGGAAGCAATACCGAGTATTCACACAGCTACATGACCAGCAGGATCTTTCCCACGTGATCCCCATTGTCGAAGAACTGGTGTGCCGCCTGGACCTGGTCCAAGGGGAAGGTTTTGGCGACCAGCGGGCGGATCTGCCCGCTCGTGATGAGCGGCCACACCGCTTGCCGCACCGCGTCCAGGATGGCGCCCTTTTCCGCCACGGGCCGGGGCCGCAGAGCGGTAGCCACCACCGCCGCACGCTTCTTCAGCAGCTGGCCCAGGTCCAGTTCGCCTTTGGCGCCTCCCTGCAAGCCGATGACGATCAGCCGTCCGTAATCGGCCAGCGCGTCAACGTTCTGCTGCAGGTACTTTGCGCCCACCACGTCCAGGATCACATCTGCGCCCTTGCCCCCGTTCTGCCGCTTCAGGCTTTCCGGAAAGTCTTCCTCGACATAGTTGATCGCGATATCCGCACCGAGGAAGGCCTTCGCGGTGCCGACCTTCTCCCCTGTTCCTGCCGTGGCTGCCACCTTGGCTCCAAAGGCCTTGGCCATCTGGATCGCCATGGTGCCGATGCCTCCAGTGGCCCCGTGGATCAGCACGGTCTCCCCCTCCTGCAGCTGCGCCGTCATGATGAGGTTCGAGTAAACAGTGGCCGCAACCTCGGGCAAGGAAGCGGCAGTCACCAGATCGACGCCGTCGGGAATCCTCAGGACCTGTTCCGCCGGAACGGCGACCTGCTGCGCATAACCGCCGCCGGCGAGCAGCGCAACCACTTTGTCGCCCACAGAGAACGGCTTGGTAACACCGGGGCCGAAGCCCACGATCCGCCCCGAAACCTCAAGCCCAGGAACTTCAGAGGCACCCGGAGGCGCCGGATAAAATCCCCTGCGCTGCTGGACGTCTGCACGGTTAAGGCCGGCTGCCACGACGGCGATCAGCACCTCGGCTTGTCCGGGAACCGGAGGGTCCACCTCGCGGACCTGCAGCACTTCCGGACCGCCGGGTTCTGAAATGTAGACGGCTTTCATGGAGAACTCCCGTTTCTAGCTGATTCGTGCCCCAGAACCAGTGTGCACCGGAAGCGCGCCAGACTCTGTTTTGTTGCAGCCAACTGCCTATGAAACACTACTGGTTAGGGAAGGTTGTCCGAGCGGCCGAAGGAGCTAGTCTTGAAAACTAGTGTGCGGTAACCCCGTACCAAGAGTTCGAATCTCTTACCTTCCGCGAATGGAACCCCGGTTCACCAGCATGGCTGGTGCGCCGGGGTTTCTCGTTTTAATTCCATCTCTTTACCTGCTGTTCCGTTGAAACTGTCAGTGCCTGGGCATAGGGTCGTTCCTGTCTCCACTACCCACTCAAATGCGGGCGGACAGCCTTCCGCCCAGAGAACCAGGAGCCCACTATGCCTTCACCCGACATCACACCCGGCGCACCCTGCTGGATCGACCTCATGACATCGGACACTGAGAAAGCCCTGCACTTCTACGGAGAGCTGTTCGGCTGGGAATTTGAAGCCGGTGACCAGGAAAAGTATGGCGGTTACATCACGGCCCGCAAGAACGGCAAGACCGTTGCCGGCATCATGCAGAAGGACGAAGACCAGGCGGGTATGCCGGACGTCTGGTCCACTTACCTCCGCTCGGACGACGCCGCTGCAACAGCGACCGCCGTCACCTCCCATGGCGGCCAGGTCTATTTGGAACCCATGGACGTGCCGGAACAGGGCCATATGGCCGTCTTCGGGGACGTTACCGGCGCGGCGATCGGCATCTGGCAGCCGCGTGAGATGCGGGGCTACGAGCTGGTCGCGGAACCGGGCGCGGCAGCCTGGCACGAACTGCACACCAAGGACTACGACGCCGCTGTGACGTTCTACCAGAACGTCTTCGGCTGGGACACGGACGTCATGAGCGACTCCCCCGAGTTCCGGTACACCACCCTGGGCTCTGGCGACTCCGCCAAGGCCGGCATCATGGACGCCTCGGGCTATCTTCCCGCCGAGGTTCCGTCGAACTGGCAGATCTACTTTTCGGTAGAGGATGCCGATGCGTCGATCGAAAAAGCCGTAGCCCTGGGAGCAGCCGTCATCGACGGGCCAGACGACTCGTCCTTCGGACGCCTGGCTACGCTGGCGGACCCCACAGGCGCAATGTTCAAGATCGTTGCAGACAACGGGCCCGACGCCGCAGAATCACAGTAGCCCGGCCCTGAAAGAGGATGCCCTCCCCGCCCGTGAACTGGAGCGGGGAGGGCATCCTTTCTTTTCGTTCAACTTGCCCTAGACCAGGAGCGGCAGCCTGCTGGACGAGTTGGCCGGTTTGGCCAGTCCAAAATGCTCCCGGAGGGTCCGCCCTGAATACTCCCGCCGGAAGAGACCGCGGCCCTGCAAGATAGGGACTACCTGGTCCACGAAGATATCCAGCCCCGAGGGCAGCACGGGCGGCATGATGTTGAAACCATCCGCTGCTCCAGCCTCGAACCAGTCCTGGATAGCGTCCGCCACTTGTTCCGGCGTCCCGGAGAACGTCCGGTGACCGCGACCCCCACCAAGCCGTCCGATCAGTTGCCGCACGGTGAGTCGTTCCCGCCGTGCGAGATTCACGATCAGCGTGTATCTGCTCTTGGCGCCTTCGATGTCATCCTCCGACGGGAGGTCAGCCGGCAACTGGGCGTCCAGCTTCAGGGAGTCCGCTGAAACCCGCAGTACCCCGGCCAGCTGGTTGCGTGCGTGCTCAGGCAGGATGAGCTCGTCGAGCTCCCGCTCGAGGCGGAGCGCCTCCACCTCCGTTGAGGCGATGACCGGAACAATGCCGGGCAGGATCTTGATTGATTCCGGGTCCCGCCCGGCTGCGGCTGTCCGCTGCTTCAGGTCTGAGTAGAAAGCCTGGGCATCGGCCAAAGTCTGGTGCGCGGTGAAGACGGCCTCCGCATACCGGGCGGCGAACTCCTTGCCGTTTTCCGACGAGCCTGCCTGCACAATTACGGGGTGCCCCTGCGCGGACCTCGGGACATCCAACGCACCCTCCACCTGGAAGTGCCGGCCCGCATGGTTGGCCTGGTGCACGCGGGAACTGTCCGCCCAGACACCGGACGCCTTGTCCGCCACGATCGCGTCGTCCTCCCAGCTGTTCCAGAGTTTCTTAGCGACATCCAGGAATTCCGCGGCACGCTCGTACCGTTCAGAGTGCGCGGGCTGACCGGCCAGGGAAAAGTTCTTCGCCGCCGCATCCCCGGCAGTGGTCACCACGTTCCAACCCGCCCTGCCTCCGCTGATCTGGTCCACGGAAGCGAACCGTCGAGCCAGGTTGTACGGTTCGTTGTACGTGGTGGAAGCTGTGGCAATGAGCCCAATACGCTCCGTGACGGCCGCTATCGCGGCAAGCAGCACCGTCGGTTCCAGGCCCCCATACGGCCGCTGCGCCACATTTCCATGCAGGACCGGCGAATCCGCGAAGAAGATGGAATCCAGCTTGCCGCGCTCTGCTGTCTGCGCCAGCCGCTGGAAATGCGCCACGTCCGTCCCCGCGTAGCTGTTGCTCTCCGGCAACCGCCACGATGCCTCGTGGTGGCCCGTGCTCATCAGGAATGCGTTGAGGTGAAGCTGCCTGGGCTCGGTCATCGCTGAACCCCCGAGAACGCGGCTTCGTCAAGGACAACCGTCTCAGAGTAGGCGGACGAATCACCCTTGACGGACGTGCTGCTGCGCCCGTCCACCCCGCGCGGGATGTCGCCGGCCACGGTCACCCGGTTGAGCTGGCGGGCCTGGCCGTCGTAGTTATCCGGCGCGTAGTGCTGGGTGATGCGGTTGTCGAACAGGACCAGCTGGTTCGGTTCCCAGTTCACCCGGAGTACGTTCTCCGGACGGGTGATGTAGGCCTGGAGCAGCCGGAGAATATCCTTGGACTCGGTGTTGGACAGGCCGACGATCCTCAACCTCTGGGCGAAGCCGCCGATAAACAATCCCTTTTCCCCGGTAAGCGGATGCACCCGCACCACAGGGTGGGCCGTTTCGAAGTAGATGCGGGTGAACTCCTTGCGGCGTTCCTCTGCGTTGGCGTGTTCCAGGTTCTTGGGTACTGAATAGTCGTAGTCATTGGTGTGGATGGCCCACAAGGTGTCCGCAAAGTTGCGCAGTTCCTCCGGCAGGTCCTGATAGGCACCGGCCGAAGTAGCGATCAGGGTTTCGCCGCCATATGCGGGCAGCGTGATGCTGCGGAGAGTGGAGGCCTGGGGCGGGTTCACCACAAACGTGACGTCGGTGTGCCAGTTGTTGGCGCTGCCGTTTTCACTGTCTACCGGGAGAACGGCTGGTTTGCCGTCCACCGACGCCACCGTGGGGTGGGCGTTGGTGAGCGGGCCGAAGCGGCTGGCGAAGCGTACCTGGGCGTCGTCGTCGAGCACGTTTGCTTCCCGGAAGACGAGGGCCTTGTGGACGTTCAGGGCTTCCCGGATCTGCGCGATAGTGGCGTCGCTGAGGTCCGCGCTGAGGTCCAGCCCCCGGATTTCGGCGCCGATACGGGATCCCAGCTTGGTGAACTGGAGCTTGGTTTCAGTGATGACGGTCATGGTTGTTTCCTTTGCAGTTCAGAGGGGGACACTTTAAGAAGTTGAGCCGACGGCGGTGCGCCAGCGGGAGAAATGCCGTTCCAGTGACACGAGCAGCAGGTTCACCAGCAGCCCCAGCAAGGAGACGGTCAGGATGCCGGCGTACATGTCCGGGATGAGGAAGCTCATCTGTGAATTGACGATCAGATAGCCCAGTCCGGCCTTCGCCCCGACCATCTCCGCCGCGATCAGCACCAGGATGGACGACGTGCCGGCCATCCTGATGCCGGTGAAAATGGTGGGGACCGCGGACGGCAGGATCACTTTCTGGAAGAGCCGGAAGCTGTTCAGCCCCAGGGACTTGGCGGCCCGGATGAGCAGCGGATCCACGGTCCGGACGCCCGCGATGGTGTTCAGCAGGACCGGAAAGAACGCGGCGTAGGCGACGATGGTGATTTTGGATTCCTCGCCAATACCCAGCAACAGGGTGAAAACTGGCAGCAGGGCCAGGGTGGCCGTGTTGCGGAAGAGTTCCAGCAACGGGTTCAGGAGGGAGTTCAGCCAGCTGTACCAGGCGATAAGGAGCCCCAGCACCACTGCCGACACCACCGCGATACTGAAGCCGGACACTGAGCGCGAGAGACTCGCCTGCAGGTGGTTCTGCAGCTGGCCTGATTGCACCAGCTTCACGCCAGCCGCCAGCACCTCGTGCAGCGGTGGCAGGAACACGCGGGTGGACGAACCTGCCAGATACAGCGGCCCCACTTCCCAGAGTGCCAGGAACAGCAGGATGGCCAGCGAATTCCACCCGGCACGGCCTCCGCGGCCGGCCAGGGCAGCAAGCACTTCCGCCACCTTTTGCCGGCCCCCTTGGCTGGGAGTCTTTGGAGCGGAACCTCCGACGGCGGCACTCCTTAACGGGGGTGCAGTGTCGGGTTTCAGTGCAGTTGCTTTGGTCTGGACTTCTGTTTCGGTAAGGACGGTAGCCATCAGGCTGCGCTCCTTTCACGTGGCTGTTCGTCGGGGGCAGTGCCGTCCGGGAGGATCTTCCGGTGGCCGGAGTCCTGGGCCAGGCGGACCTCGTCGTGCAGGAGGGACCAGACCTGGTGCCGGTGCTCCACAAAGGCGGGATGCGAGCGAATGTCAGCGTCGCCGTCGCGGTCGGGGATATTGACGTCCACGATTTCCTTGAGCCTGCCCGGCCTGGCGCTGAGCACGGCCACGCGCTGGCCGAGGTACACAGCCTCGTCGATCCCGTGCGTGATGAACACGATCGTCTTTCCCGTCGCTTTCCAGATCCGCAGGAGTTCGTCCTGAAGCTGCTCGCGGGTCTGGGCGTCCAGGGCGGCGAACGGCTCATCCATCAGCAGGACGTCCGGCTCATAGGCGAGGCTTCTGGCGATTGCCACGCGCTGCTTCATACCGCCGGACAGTTCATGAGGGTAGCGGTCCTCAAAACCGGCCAGGCCCACCAGATCGAGGAACCGGCTGGCAGTCTCCGCGCGCTGTTTCCGGGACAGGCCTTTGTTCTCAAGGCCGATGGAGACATTGGCCGACGCTGTGCGCCACGGGAACAGGGCGTACTGCTGGAACACCACCGCCCGGTCCTCCCCGGGTCCCGCCACTTCCTTCCCGTCCACCAAGACTTTCCCGGACGTGGGGCGGGAAAGCCCGGCAAGTAGGTCAAGGAGTGTGGTCTTTCCGGAGCCGCTCGGGCCCACGAGGGTGAGGAACTCGCCGTCGGCAACGTCCAGGCTGAGACTATCCAGCGCCGTAAGGACGGAAGGTTCGCCGTTCCGGCGCGCGCCTCTGCCGCCCTGCCGGACGATGAACTCCTTGGTGACGTTTTTGAGACTGATTTTGGGAGTCATGGCTATCCTTTCGAGGTTGAGGCCGACGCCGTGGCGGCCAGGCTGTTGAACTCGTTGGTGTAGAGCTTGTTTGTGTCGAGCTCACCCGTGACGATGCCGGCTGACTTCAGGTAGTCGGCCCAGCGGGTGAAGTCGTTGTCCTGGATCTGCCCGCCCGTTGACGCCACGCCGACGCTCTTCCAGTACTTGAGGGCTTCAGGACTTTCATTGCGGCCCCGTTTGGCAAGGATCTCCTCGAACTTGGCAATAACCCCCTCTCGTCCGGTGGTGCGCTCCCATTCGATGGCCTTGGCCACTCCAGTCACTACCGTCCGGCTGGTTTCCGGGTTCTGCGCCAGGAAGTCCTTACGGAGGACGTACTGTCCGGCGTCAAAAGGACCGCCGAGGACTCCGATGTCCGTAAACAAGGCCCGCACGCCACCCTCGGCGAGCGCCCTGGCCTGCAGGACACCGCCCAGGGTCCCGGCGTCGACCTGCTTCTTGCGGAGGGCCACTTCGGTTTCGTTCGGCGGGACCACCACCAGCTGCACCTGCTTGATCTCATCGGGAGTCAGCCCGCTGTTCTTCAGGTGTGTGGTAATGACGGCTTCGTGGTGGGCGCCGAGGGTGTTGACGGCTATCTTCTTGCCGATCAGGTCCCTGGCAGTCCGGATGGCGCTGCCCTCCTCCACGTAGTAGCCGGTGAAGGTTTGGGCGTCCTCGCCGTAATAGTTGATGACGGCCTGAACCGGCGCGCCCGCCTCGATCAGCTTGATCACGGCTCCGGTGAAGGCTCCCCCGACGTCTGTCTGGTTGGTGGCGACGGACTGGATGCTCTGCGGGCCGCTTGTGGTGTTGCTGACCCACTCAAGCTTGACGTCGCCGAGGTAACCGAGGTCCTCTGCGAGTTCCAGCAACGAGACATTGTTGGGTGAGCCCTGGTAGCGGACGGTTTTCACTTCCCGTCCGCCGGCTGCACTTCCGCCGCCTGCCTCTGCCGTCGCTGGACCCCCACACCCGGACACCACCAGGGAGACCGTCACCGCTGCAGCCACGGCAGCTGCCGTGGCCGCAGCGGAGATGCTTGTTCGGGGTAGGAGCAGGTTTTTCATGGGGATACTTTCTGCGCTTGGGGTGCGGACCTTCAGGAGTAGATTCAGGCCGGCTGGCCCGTGTCCACCATCAGAGCAGAGATGAATCCGCGGCAGAAGTGCAGGGTTCATGCAGTGCAATCGAGGGAAACCGTGCGTAACGGCGCTGCATGGGGCGTCGCGGGGAGCAATCCAGACTCACCAGGAAACACTCGGGAACACAGCGAAATATGGGGCAACGGAACGAAAGCCGGGCGCACGCATTCGTTCATGCGAGGTCAGCTTTTGCCTTGGAGGGCAATAGACCGCTCACCCTGCGCTGCGAAGTATGAACCGAAAGCCGGGCAGCGCTGCGCCTTCGGGTGCGTGGCACTCCGGTTGCGGTCTGTGCCACCCACGAAAATTGCCTTGCCGAAGTCCGGATTGTTACTGCCTTTGCAGTTCCTGACACTTGCCAATTAATTTACACGTGTATAGCATCTCGGATATGGACTCAAATTCCACACCAGATGCCCCGATCCGGGACCGCCGCATCCGGCGTTCGCGAGCTGCGTTGATGCAGGCCACAGTCACCTTGGTCAGCGAGCGCGGCACTGCTGCTGTTCCCATCTCAGACATCGCCGAAGCCGCAGATGTCAGCCGCCCTGTGGTCTACCAGCACTTCGGTGATCGAGACAAGCTGCTGCTCGAGTCTGCCCTCGATCTCGCGAAGCGTGAACTCCTGCCGCGCATTGCGGACAACGGTGGTGCATCGACGAGACGGGGTGGAGCGTTGGCCCTGGTCAAACACTTCGCGGACCACAGGGCGTTTTACCGGGCGGTCCTGACGAGTTCCTGTGCGTTCGCGCTGAACAAAGCACTGACCTCCCTGCTCATTCCCATCAACAGGCAGCTCGTGCAGGAGATGTTCGGTCAGACCCTGGGCCCACCGGCTGCAGACGATTACGCCGCCTTCATCACTGGCGGCGGGGCAACCCTCGTCAACACATGGATAATCGAGGGCGCCGAACCGCTCGACCCCGAAGCGTTCGCGGACAGGCTGATGCAGTTGGTGCCCTTTGCCACCGACATGCTGCGCCTGCCGGGAACGCCACAACCTCACAAGGAGCCGGTCCGATGAACCTCATGAGCCACATCCTCCAGCGCAAACTGGAACTCCCCCCGCCCCTGACCCGTGACCTCGCCGTGCAAAAGGACCTGCGCGTGCCGATGCCCGACGGCGTCGAACTGCTTGCGGACAGGTGGGCGCCGCGGGCAGGGGGCGAGGGGCTGCCGACAGCGCTGCTGCGCTCCCCGTACGGCCGGGCGGGCATGTTCGCGACCGCCATGGCCAGGCCTCTGGCCGAGCGCGGGTTCCAGGTGCTGATCCAGAGCGTCCGCGGCGGGTTCGGTTCCGGCGGCACCCTGGACCCGATGCGCCAGGAACGCGAGGACGGTTTGGCCACGCTGGATTGGGTGGTGGAGCAGCCCTGGTTCGGGGAGTCGATGGTGTTGGTGGGCATGAGCTACCTGGGCTTTGTCCAGTGGGCGGTGGCGGACCGCCTGCCGCCGCAGGTGAAGGCCATGATCCCGCAGGTGACCGAGTCGGCGCTGACCCTTGAGTTCCTTCGCGACGACGGCATGTCGCTGGAGCTGCCGATCGAATGGGGCGTTTTGACAGCCGTGCAGGAGCGGCGCTGGGCGATGCTCAGGAGCCGGGGCCAGGCCCGGAAAACGGCCCGCGCGATGCACACGCTGCCGCTCAATCGGGCCGACGTCGCGGCCATCGGCCACAGCTCCAAGTACATCCAGGACGTCCTCAGGTACGACGCCAAACATGAGTTCTGGGCAGCAATCGACCACTCCCACCGGGTGCCTGCCGTGAGCGTGCCGGTGAGCTCGATCGGTGGCTGGTACGACATCTTCCTGCCCGGCCAGCTCCGTGACTTCCAGGTCCTGCAAGAAGGGGCGCATGCCGCGCGGTTGACCGTCGGGCCGTGGACGCATGCCGAGTTCACAAACGCAGGCATCCTGGAGGCTGTCGAGTTCGGCCTCGCCCATGCGCGCGGCGGGCAGGTCCCGGACCGCCCTCCCGTGCGGCTGTATGTGATGGGCGAGGAAGCCTGGCGGGACTTCGATTCCTGGCCGCCGAAGGGTTATGAGCCGCAACTGTTCCAGCTCCACCCCGACGGCGGATTGTCCGGGGAGCCTGCTGTCGAATCGGCGCCCGACACCTACCGCTACGACCCGGCGGACCCGACGCCCGCGGCCGGCGGCATCAGCATCAGCAGTGGTGGCCGGGTCGACAACACGGCACTGGAGGGCCGGCCGGACGTGCTCACCTACACCACCGCCGCACTCGACGAGGACGTTGAGGTCATCGGCGAGGTCAGTGCGAACATCTGGTTCCGCTCCAGCCTTGCCCACGCTGATGTCTTCGTCAGGCTCTGCGACGTCGGCCCCGACGGACGCTCCCATAACGTCTGCGACGGACTGACCAGCCTGCCCGGCGCGGACACGCTGTCGGTCGCCGCCGTGCGTCTTTGGCCGACCGCGTACCGCTTCCAGCGCGGCCACCGCATCCGCGTCCAGGTCTCCAGCGGGGCGTTTCCGCGCTTTGCCCGCAATCCCGGAACCGGCGAACCTCGTGCCACTGCCACCACCCTCCGTGCGGCGGACCAGACGGTTTACCACGACCCACAGCACCCCTCGGCGGTGATCCTTCCGGTCCGGGCAATGGCTGATTCCGGGAACCCGTAACCCGCCACCTCAACGGCTGGACAGGGGGACCACGCGTCAGTGTCCCAGGATGGCCTGCGCGATTTCGTCTGCGTCACGAAGAGTGCGCTGGCCGCTTCGGTACGCGTGGCGGCCAGGCTGGATTGCCTCAGCAGCGATGGCCGTTCCCCACTGGGCAGCCGAGAGCTGCAGGCCCAATACGTAGAGACCGTCGGTGATTGCGCCGCTCGCCGCCACCGGGCGATAGGGGTGCGGGGTGACGTCCAGGCCAGTGGCCTGGACGGGTGCACCCTCCGCAGTCATCATGAGTCGGGGCCGGACCAGTCCGTCCGCCAGGAGTTGCTCCAGGAGCGGGGAGGCGTTGGCGGATACCCGGTTGGCCGGTGCGAGCGCCTCCACCATGGACTTCGCCGCCGCGGGCGGGCCGTTCACCCAGGGCGAGGCTGCGGTAAACATGCCGGTCCGCCGGTCGACGCTGAACCTGGGGCCAGGTCCCACAAAACTGACGACGCCGGTGCGCGCGAGCGCCGCCAGCTGTTCGGCGCGCAGCGCGGGCGGGCCGCTGGCCAGCCCCTCCACGAACGACTCGAACCAGCCACGAAGCCCGGCGACCCAGGATTCATCCGTGATGCCGCCGTCGGCTACAGCCGATTTGAGGACCGCCCGCCCGTGATGGAGCGCACCGATGGCCATTTTCACGGGGTCCTGCTCTCCAAGGGCGGACCGGCGGGCGTCATCGAGCAGGTAATCCACGACGGCGGCATCAAGTTCCGCCCGCGAGGCGAACGACCGGCCCGCCAGCGGAGAGGCGAGGCCCAGGAGGTCCAGCCTGTGCCGCGGACCAACGTGGACGGCGAGAACGCTGTCCACGGCGTCCTCCCAGTTGGCCGAGCTGTGGGCGTGCGGCCGGAGCGCGTCGTCGAGGGCGGCCAGGAACTCAGACGGATCGGGTACCGCACCGGGCTGCGACCGCACCAGCGTTGAATAGTAGGCCCAAAGGGTGTCGCGGTGCAGCAGGGGCCAGAGGTCGTGGTCGAAGCCCGGCCGGATCCCGGCGGTGGCAAACCGCTCCAGCGCAGCTTCCGTAAGGAACCGGAGTTTCACGGACGCCGGGTAATAGCCGTCCAGTGCAGCCTTGGCGCGGTACGGCGTGCCGCGCCGGGACGCCGCAATGATCAGCGGTTCCTGGCCCGACGGCTCATACTCGAGCCGGTTTCCGGCGTCGATGAACTTTCCGCCGCGGCCCTCCGTGAGCTGTCCTACGGCGTCGAAGAAGTTCAGGCCCATGCCCCGGACCAGGACCGGCTCGCCGGCTGGAATCTCGGACCAGTCCACGTCCGCCGGTATGGAAGGCGGCAGGTAACGCAGGCCCAGTTGCCTGGCCGAGGACTGCAGTTCCCGTTGCTCCGGGTTGAGCCGGGAGGGAATGTGGCCGAGCGCCAGGACCACGGAGTCGGCGGTGAGCGACCCGCCGCCGGCGAGCCCGACGTCGAACGTTCCATTGCCCGCCGGGCGTACTGACAGGGCGGACGTTTCGTGGAACGTGATGGTCACGCCGTCGGGCAGTTGTGCCGTCAGCTCCTCCAGAATGCAGCGGAGGTAGCGGCCGTAGAGGGCGCGGCTGGGAAAGTCCGTCGAACCCAGGGCGGCAAGTTCGGAGCAGTCGTCCTCCGTAAGGGACGGCTGAGGGTCGTGCTGCTGCCGGACCCGCCACTGGTCAAACGTGGTGCCGGCCACGGGCGGGGCAAGCCCGGGATCCTCGGGAATGACCGTGGGGTAGAACGATTGGGTGTTCATAAGGTACAGCCGGGACTGGTCCGGCTGCCACACATGCCCCGGTCCTGCCGGGTAGGGGTCGATGACCTCAATATGGAGGGCCGCCGATCCGGTGCGGGCGGCGGAGTGGGCGAGCAGTCGCTCAAGGACGCTGGTACCCCGGGGGCCGGCGCCGATGATGGCCGTCCGGATGCTCTGCGATTTACCCACGGCATCCAGAGTATCGGCAGGAGCCTTGCACGTTTGACTTGCTACCTGTGCGCAGATGTTGTTTGGATGGGCGGATGACCACCACTGCAGCTGATCCAGCGTCCGCATCCGGTTCTCCCTCCTCCGCGGCTTCTTCCCCTGTTTCGTCCCCTGCGGGGGTGGCCCCCGAGCCCACCGATGAGAACGTCTGGCTCGAGGACATTTATGGTGAGGAGCAGCTGGCCTGGGTACGGGAGCAGAACGCCCGCACTGAGGACCTCCTGGAGGACGCGGACTACGCAGGCCTCGAGGGAAGCATTCTTGAGGTGCTTGACTCCACCGACCGGATCGCGATGGTGGGCAAGCGCGGCGACTGGTACTACAACTTCTGGAAGGACCGGCAGAACCCCAAGGGGCTGTGGCGCCGCACCACCTGGGACAGCTACTGCACGGAAGCCCCCGAATGGGATGTCCTGCTGGATGTGGACGCGCTCGCGGCCGCCGAGGGCGAAGAGTGGGTGTTCCACGGGGCCACCTTCCTCCGCCCGGCGGCCGGCGAAACGTACCGGCTGGCGCTCCTGGCCCTCTCCCCCGACGGCGGCGACGCGAACCGCTACCGCGAGTTCGACGTCGCGACCCGCACTTTCGTTGACCCCGCTGCCGGCGGCTTTGACCTGCCGACGGCCAAGGGCAACGTCTCGTGGCTGGACACGGACACGCTGCTGGTCGCCTCCACCGCTGAGGACCTCCCCCGGACAGCGTCTTCCTACGCGCGGACGGCAGTGACCCTTCGGCGCGGTCAAACCCTGGGTCAGGCGACGCGGCTGTTCGAGGTGGCCGAGGACCACATGATGGCCGTGGTGGCGCACGACTCGACCCCCGGTTTCGAGCGCACTTTTGCCGTGGACTACATCGACTTCTACAACCGGAGCACCTTCGTTCAGCGGGACGGTTCGTAGGTTGAGATTGACGCCCCAACGGACGTGAACCTGAGCGCCCACCGCGGCTGGCTCCTCTTCAGGCCGCAGCGTGACTGGGCGCTTGGCGACACAACGTACCCGGCAGGTTCCCTGCTGGCGGCCGGATTCGAGGACTACCTCGCCGGATCACGCGAGCTCTCAGTCCTGTTCACTCCGGACGCACACACGTCGCTGCAGTCCTGGAGCTGGACCCGGAATTTCCTGCTGCTCAACCTGCTCCGGGATGTCTCGTCCGAGCTCCGCGTCCTTGACCCTTCGCGGCCAGGTGTTTCCGGCGAGGGCGCGTGGGCCTCCTCGCTCCTGGACGCCTGCCCGCCGCTGCACGACGTGAACGCCTATGCCGTGGACGACGAAGACGAAAGCCCGGACGACGGCGGTGCCGGCGACGATTTCTGGCTCGTCGCCACCGGCTTCACGACGCCCAGCACGCTGATGCGTGGAACCCTTAAGCGGGGAACAGCGGAAGGGAACGCTGTGGGGATGGCAGGCGTGGTGAGCAGCCACGCGGCGGTGAAGGCGTCGCCGTCGTTCTTTGACGACGGCAAGTATGAGGTGCAGCAGCACTTCGCCGTCTCCGCCGACGGTACCCGGGTTCCCTACTTCCAGGTGGCGTCCCGCGACCTGGTCCTGGACGGCCAGAACCCGACGCAGCTCTCCGGCTATGGCGGCTTCGAGATTTCCAGGCCACCTGCCTACAGCGGAACGGTGGGCAGGGCCTGGCTGGAACGGCGGACGGCGGAATCGGCCGGCGCCGAGGGTGCGGCCCCGCACTCCCGCGGGGGCGTCTACGTGGTAGCCAACATCCGCGGTGGCGGCGAGTACGGGCCGTCATGGCACCGGGCCGCCCTGAAGGAGAACCGGCACCGGGCGTACCAGGATTTCGCAGCGGTAGCCCGGCACCTTATTTCCCGCGGTGTGACGTCGCGTGAGCGGCTCGGCTGCGTGGGCGGCTCCAACGGCGGGCTGCTGGTGGGCAACATGCTCACGCAGTATCCGGAACTGTTCGGTGCCGTGTCGTGCGGTGTCCCGCTGCTGGACATGCGGCGCTATACGAAGCTTTCAGCCGGACACTCATGGATTGCCGAGTACGGCGACCCTGACGTGCCTGGGGAGTGGGAGTTTATCAGGACGTTCTCGCCGTACCACCTGCTGAAGGACGGCGTGGAATACCCGGAGACGTTCATCTGGACAGCCACTTCCGATGACAGGGTGGGCCCCGTCCAGGCCCGGAAGATGGCAGCGAGAATGCAGGCGATGGGCATCCCGAATGTCTGGTATCACGAAGCACTCGAGGGCGGTCATGCCGGGGCTTCGGACAACAGGCAGACGGCCGCGCTGCAGGCCCGCAGCCAGCACTTCCTGTGGAGGACGCTGGCGGGCGGGGCTGCCTAGGTTCCTCCTCCTCCCGGTGCGGTCAGGGCCCGACCACGAGGTGGCGGGCCCTGCCGCTTTTTGGCTAGGAGAATCGCCCGGGCCGGAAGGTCGCCAGCATCGGATGCTTGTTTCCGGTCAGGATCTCGCCGCTGAGCAGTTCGCCGGCGATGAGTCCCAGCGTTGCCCCCGAGTGGGTGAAGGCCACGAAGCAGCCTGGCACCTGGCCGGTTTCGCCGAGGACGGGTTCGCCGTCGCCGGGGATGGGCTTGTAGCCGATTTTCCAGGACGCGGGCTTGAGGTCCGGATTGCCGGCGATGAGCCTGGAGGCTTCATCGGCCAGTTCCTGGACCACGGCGTCGGGGATATCGAACGAGCCGTCTGCGTGTTCGGTGATGTGGTCTTCATACCAGTCGTGGTCCAGGGCAAAAGTGCTTCCCGGGTTGGGGCGGATCGCCGCCCGCGGGGTGTTCAGCACCGCTTTGACGTCGTGCTCGACCGGTTTGGTGACCACCAGCATGGAAACAGGGGAAGCGTTGGGGATTTCGACGCCGAGCGGCGCCACGACGGCGGGCGTTGCGGCCCCGCAGGCGACCAGGACCGCGTCGGCGTCGTAGGTGTCGCCCGCTGCCGTATCCACACCAGCGGCGCGGCCGCCGTCGACCACCACGGAGGCCTTGCCGGCGTTCAGCACGAGCTGCCCCCCGAGTGCGTGGAATTCCTCCATCAGGAAATCCACGAGGTCCGGCAGGCTGACCCAGCCTTCGCCAGGGTTGAAGATGGCGTTGTCCGGCACTGCCGTTGCATCGATACCGGGGGTTGCGGCTGCGATTTCCGCCGGAGCCAGCAGCTTGGAGTCATAGCCGACCGACTTCTCGTAGGCGTGCCGGGCCGCCGTTGCGTCCTGCTGGCCGGCGGGGTTCCACATGAGCCCGCCGCCGAACTGCAGCCACTCACGGGCGGGGTCTGTTGCGAACAGCGTGCGGTAGCGGTCCACGCCGGCGAGGCGCAGCTGATGGTACGGAGTGGACCTCTCGCCCGCAGAATTGAGCCAGGACAATGAACGGCCCGAAGCCTCGCTGGCGAGGCCTCGTTCGGTCAGCAGGGTCACGGCCGCGCCCTCCCGTAGCAGGTGGACGGCGGTGGAAACCCCCAGGATGCCGCCTCCGATGATAGCGACGCGTTTGGCTGGAGTGATGGAGGACATGGTTCTCCCCTTCTCTGATACTTGGTGCGCTTTGGGCGCAGGTTCATTGATGTTGTTTGCGGGCTACGCGAAGGCGTGGATCTTTTCGATGACCTTGAGGACTTCCAGGGATTCGGCCGGCGCAACGGGCAGCGACCCCTCCCCTCGCAGGGCTGTGGCCAGCTCGTTGTAGAACGTGGGATATGCGCCCTTTTCGGCCGGAACGGGCTCAGTGGCTCCGTCGATCCCGAGGACCCCCCAAGACTCCTGGGAATCGACTCCGTAGGCCGGATCCGACGGCGACATGCCAGCCACGAGGGCCGGTTCCTGGCTGTCGAGGCCCCACTTTGTATAACCGGCCCTGGAACCGAGCACGTGGAACCGCGGGCCAACCTGGGCCGCCATCCCGTTCATCCACAGCCTGGACCGGACCCCT
Organism: Arthrobacter sp. ISL-48; assembly: GCF_018613805.1. GTDB lineage: Bacteria > Actinomycetota > Actinomycetes > Actinomycetales > Micrococcaceae > Arthrobacter. The sequence goes on along the minus strand of NZ_JAGGPL010000014.1, from coordinate 35,926 downwards.
GATTCATGGAGCAGGGACACGAAGGCCTCGGTTTCGGCGCCGTCCGGATGGGGCCCGTGGTTGGCCGTCTCCCCGTAGCTTTCCTCCACCGCTCCGAACAGCCGGACTGCCTGGTCGATCAGGTGTGCTCCGAGGTCGTGAAGGATGCCTCCACCTTCCGCCAGGGTTGCTGTGTCGCGCCAGTTGCCGAATCCCTCGGGGCGCCACCATTCAAACCGCGACTCGAAGGTGCGGATCTCGCCGAGGGCTCCCCCCTGCACGAGCTTCTGGAGGGTCAGGAAGTCGGCGTCCCAGCGGCGGTTCTGGAATACCGTCAGCTGCACGCCGGCGTCGGTTGCCCGGGTGAGGAGCTCTTGACCGTGCGCCGACGCCGTGACAAACGGCTTGTCAACCACCACGTGGAGGCCATGGGAAATGGCCGTTGCCGCGAGATCGAAGTGGGTGAGCGGAGGCGTACCCAGGATGAGGAGGTCAAGGTCTGTGGCCAGGGCGAACAGCGCCTCCGGCGTCGGGACCACCCGCGCCTTCGGGTAACGCCGGGCAGCTTCGGCGGCTCGCTCCGGATCCGCGGTCACGATGACGTCCAGCGAGTAGTCCGGATCGGCCTCAATGAGGGGGGCGTGGAAGACGCCGCCCGAGATGCCGAACCCGACCAGGCCCGTGCGGATGGGTCCGCGACTCGCCTGCGACATCACAGCACCTCCGACAGGAAGCGCTGGAGACGTTCGCTTTTCGGGTGATCGAACAGTTCGCTGGGCGTGCCGGCCTCTACCACTTCACCCTCGTCCATGAAGACCACCTGGTCCGCGACTTTGCGGGCGAAGCCCATCTCATGAGTGACCACGAGCATCGTCATACCGCGCTTGCCGAGGCCTGCCATGAGGCTCAGCACGCCCTTGACGAGCTCTGGATCCAGGGCGCTGGTGGCTTCGTCGAAGAGCATGACTTCGGGTTCCATGGCCAGGGCGCGTGCGATGGCGACCCGCTGCTGCTGGCCTCCGGAGAGGTCCCGCGGCCGGTGGTCAGCCCGCTCCACGAGTCCGACCTCGGCGAGGCGCCGCCGGGCACGTTCCCGTGCCTCAGCCTTGGGCATTCCCTTGACGCTCCAGAGAGCCAGCGCCACGTTCTCAAGTGCCGTGTGGTCCGGGAAGAGGTTGAAGTGCTGGAACACCATCCCGATTCGGCTTCGGAGGATGTCCGGCTTGACCTCCAGCGTGCTTTCGCCGGCGAGCAGCACGTCCCCGCTCTTGGGTTCGTGCAGCCGGTTGACGCCGCGCAGCAGGGTGGATTTGCCCGAACCGGAAGGGCCGATGATGCAGGTGGTGGTTCCGGGGGCCACCGTGAGGCTGACGTTGCGGAGAACCTCGATATCGCCGTAGGCCATGGTCAGGTTCTTCAGCTCCAGGCTGGAGCCGTGAAAGGTTTGGCTTTCAGCGGTGGTTTTCCCAGTGCTGCTTGCGAGGCTCATGTGTTGCTCCCGGTGATCAGCGGCGAGGCCGCGTCGAGTTCCTTGACTTCATTCAGGCCGCTGCTCGGGGCCGAGGGACGCCGCTTTCCGGTGCGGAAGCGGTTGTCGAAATAGTTGACCAGGTGGGTCAGGGGAACCGTGATCACCAGGTAGAAGAGCCCTGCCATGACCAGCGGTGAGAGGTTTCCGGAGAGCACGGCGGCATCCTGGCCCACCCGGAAGAGCTCACGCTCGCTGACCAGAAGGCCCAGGAAGTAGACGAGGGACGAGTCCTTGACGATGGCGATGAACTGGTTCACGAGAGCGGGCAGGACCCGGCGGATACCCTGCGGCACCACCACCAGGGCCATGGACTTGGCGTAGCTCATGCCCAGCGCACGGCAGGCTTCCCCTTGGCCCTTGTCCACGCTTTGGATGCCGGCCCGGAAGATTTCCCCGATGTATGCGCTTGCGATCAGGCTCAGCGCGATGATTCCGAGCGGATAAGGGGAAGGCCCGAAGATTGACTGGCTCAGCCGGGCGAAGCCCTGACCGATCAGCAGGATGGTGAGGATGGCAGGAAGGCCGCGGAAGAGGTCCGTGTAGATCCTGGCCGGGATACGGAGCCATCTGGACGGCGAAATGCCCATGATCGCTACGATCATGCCCAGCGCGAGACCGATGGCCGTGGCGGCGACGGAGATGATCAGAGTGTTTAGGAGCCCTACTCCCAGGAGTTGGGGCATGACTTCGGCCATTGCGCCGAAATCGAAGAAGGTGCGGATGATGGTATCGAACCAGTCCATGGTTACTCTCAGACGTAGTTTGCTTGTGAGTGCCGGGCGGGCCGCTCGCTGCGGCCCGCCCGTTCAGAGGCCAGTTGGCAAAGCCTGTGGCCTATTTGCTGGGGGTGGGGGCAGCTGTCCGCTCGGCCTTGGGCAGGTACTGCTCGGGCATCGGGGAGCCGGGGAACCACTTCTGGTACAGCTTCTTCCAGGTGCCGTCTTCCATTGCCGCTGCCAGGCCCTTGTTCAAGGCATCTTTGAAGGCGGTCTTGCCCTTCGCCACAGCGAACCCGGCGGGAGCATCAAAGGACGGAATATCGGCAGCACTGACCAGGCCGAACTGCTCCTGGTACGCTTTGGCGGCCTCGTAGTCCAGGAAGTGAGCATCCACGGCGCCGCTGTTGACGGCGGAAATCGCGGTGTTGTTGTCCGGGAAACGCACAAGGCTCGCCGACGTGAAGTTCTTGACGGCATAGGCTTCCTGCAGGGTTCCCTGCACGACGCCGAGACGCTTTCCGGCGAGGCCGTCCGCGTTGTTGATGCCCGAAGTCTTCGTGGTGATGACCGTCAGGTATCCGGCCAGGTACCCGTCAGAGAAGTCCACGGTCTGCTTGCGCTTGTCTGTGATGCCGATGGCGGCGACGCCGGCGTCGAACTGGCCGTTCGCCACCGCGGCCAGCAGACCGGAGAAGTCCTGACCGGTGAAGACCACGTTGTCCACTCCGGCGCGGTGGGCGACGTCCTTGAAGAGCTCAACGTCGAAGCCCGTGAAGTTTCCCTGGGCGTCGGCGAAGGTGTAGGGCTTCGAGTCACCGAGGCTGGCCACCCTGATGGTGCCCGGCTGGATCAGGCCGTAGGGGTTATCGGCTGTCGAGGAGGACGAGGCCGGAGTGGACCCGCCACACCCCGAAAGGGCCAGGACAGTTGCCACAGCGGCCGCAACAATGGCCCCGGGGCGGAATTTCGGTCGAGTAGTCACAGCGTTTTTCCAATCATGGGAAGCAGGAGCGGCCCTTGGGGCCGATTGAATCGGATTATCAAAATCCCTTGCTGAGTCCGGTCTCAACCCTTACGATTGAGACCGGACTCACATTGGGGTTGCTAGAAATGTAACCCATGCCACACGGGCCGTCAAGGGCCCCTTTCGGAAGGCCGACATGAGCAGTAATGGTTCAAGGCGCCGCGACATCACTGTCGCCGACGTCGCAAAGGCCGCCCAGGTATCAAAAGCCCAGGCGGCGAGGGCGCTGGGAAACTATGGCGCCGTCAGCCAGGATGTCCGCGAACGTGTGCTGGCCGCAGCGGAGGAACTCGATTACCGCCCCAACGAACTCGCCCGAAGCATGAACACGGGCAAATCCCACACCATAGGGGTGGTGGTGGGTGACATCGAAAACCCCCACTTCGGCCTCGCCACAAGGGGCATCACCGATATTGCCAAGAAGAGTGGATTCCACGTCATCCTGATCAACACGGACGAAGAAACAGCCGCGGAGGTCGAAGCGGTTCGCGTGCTTTTGGACAAGCGCGTGGACGGCCTCATCGTGGCTCCGGCGTCGTCGCTGGAAACCCAACACCTGCAACAGGTCCGCGAGTCCGGACGTCCCTTGGTCCTGCTGGACCGCAAAGCCGGAGGACTGGACGTCGTGACCATCGCCGTGGACATGGCAGACATCTCCTACGAGTCAACGCGGTATCTCCTTGAATCCGGGCACCGGCGGATCGCCTTCGTCTCAACCCTTAAGACGGATGAGCCTTATGAGGCCGGCATGGAACTCGACTCGTCGCAGATCTCCGAGCGCCTTGACGGAATGCGTAGGGCTTTCGAGGAGGAGGGCCTTCGACACCCCGCAGACCTGGTCCGACTCAACGCGGGGGATGCGGAATCCATTCGCAAGACCACCCGGGAACTGCTGCAGTGCTCCGATGCTGCGACAGCCATCATCGCCTCCGACGGCCTCATCGCCCTCAGTGTTGTGGAAGCCATCCAGGAACTCGGCCTGTCCATCCCTGGTGATGTCTCGTTCCTGATGTACGACGACTTCGCCTGGACCCGCCTCACCACACCGCCCCTGACGGTCATTGCCCAGCCTGTTTATGAGATGGGCATGGCCGCTGCCACCGCCTTGATCCGGCAGATTGAAGGCCGAAAGGCACCCACGGCCACAGAGCCACTCGATGCCAGGCTGGTCCGCAGGGGGTCTGTTTCCGCACCCCGCGCCGTGGAGATCTTCAACTAGCCTCCGGGCCCTGAAGCCGTTTTGCGCTGCATGCCCCGTTCTGCGTATCCTTGGTGGGCTAGGAATAGCAATTGGAGACGTGCCAGAGCGGCCGAATGGGCTTCACTGCTAATGAAGTGTGGGGCACAACTCCACCGGGGGTTCAAATCCCCCCGTCTCCGCGTTTGGCCCCGGTCCTGGACCGGGGCCTTTTGCGTTTGCCGGTAGGCGTGTCCGCGGTCCGGACAGGGAACGCCCGCCTTACGCCCCGGTGGCAGGATAGAGGGATGGCGGCAAGCAACGCGGTAGACGCGCACCATGGGATGCAGGCGTGGAACCCCCGCCTGGCGCTGCTGGTGGCGGCCACGTTCTTCATGGAATTCCTGGACGGCACCGTCCTGACCACCGCGATTCCAAGTATCGCCGGAGATTTTCGCGTACCTGCCGCGGACGTCAACATCACCATGACGGCGTATCTCATGACAGTGGCCATGGGCATTCCGCTCAGCGGCTGGCTTGCGGAACGACTGGGCGCCCGGCGGGTTTTCTGCCTGGCTATTGCCCTGTTCACCGTTGCCTCGCTGGGCTGTGCCTTGAGCCAGGACCTCACCACGCTGACACTCAGCCGGATCCTCCAGGGGGCTGGCGGGGCAATGATGGTGCCGGTGGGCACCTTGGTGGTGCTCCGCGGAACACCCAAGTCAGACCTTCTGCGCGCTACCGCATTCCTGGTCTGGCCTGGCCTGCTGGCCCCGGTGTTGGCTCCCCTGGTGGGCGGGGCATTGACCACGTACTTGTCCTGGCACTGGATCTTCCTCATCAACCTGCCGCTGGGCCTGGCAGCGTTCATCGCGGCCTTGCGGCTGGTGCCCGCCGCCGCCGGCGACAGCGGCCGCCGGCTGGATTGGCTGGGACTGGTCCTTACTACCGCGGGAGTGGGCGCCCTGGTGGTGGGCATGGAGCTGGCCTCCGGCCATTATGAGGCGCCGTGGGCCGCCGTATCCGCAGCCGCCGGGGCGGCCGCACTCGCGGGCGCGGCCTTGTGGATGAGGCGGGCAACGAACCCGCTCTTCGATCTCACCGTTTTTGCCACCCGGACGTTCCGCGCCATGGCCACCGGCGGATTCGTGTACCGCCTGACCATCAGCTCCGTGCCCTTCCTCCTTCCCCTGATGTTCCAGGCAGGCTTCGGCTGGACACCCCTGCATGCCGGCATCATGGTGGCCGCAGTCTTTATCGGCAATATCGGCATCAAGCCCGCAACCACACCGCTGATCAGGCGGTTCGGGTTCAAGGCGATGCTGGTGTTCGCTTCTTTGGCCTCAGCGGTGACCTTCGCGCTGTGCTCGCTGCTGACTGCGGACACCCCGGAGCCCGTCACGTTTGCCCTGCTGGTGTGCAGCGGCGCGTTCCGGTCCATTGGCTTTTCTTCCTATGCCTCGGTGCAGTACGCGGACATCGTCCCGGCCCAGCTCACGTCGGCCAACACCGTGTCCGCAACACTGGTACAGCTCGCCACGGGTACGGGCATCGCCGTGGCAGCACTGCTGATCCGCGTTTTCGAGGGACTGGCCGTATTTGCTCAGGATTCCGCCGGTCCATTCCGGGGGGCGTTCCTGGCCATGGCCGTCCTCATGTTGTTCAGTACGGCAGACAGCCTGACACTGCACCGGCATGACGGAGCAGAGGTCAGCCGGCCTGGCCAAGCACCAGCGGAAGGACAGCCCCCGCCCCCGCCTGCCGCAGGGCGCGCCCGGCGACGGTGACTGTCCAGCGGCTGTCCACGAGATCGTCGATCAGCATCACGCCCTGACCACGAAGGGGTGCAAGGGCGGCCTCAAGCTCCGGACCAATTACCAGCCGGTCCCACACTCCGGCCAGCCGGTATGCGCTGTTGCCGCCGCGGTTTCCCGTGGGTCCCCCGTGGCCCAGCTGAAGCTGCCCGAGGTACGGGATCCGGCCTATCTCCGAGATTCCCTCTGCGAGGGTCCGGACCAGTTCAGGCTTGCTTCGTGAGGGAATGCTGACGATGGCCGCCGGCCTGCCGGCACCGCTCCATCCGGGGCTACGACCGTCTCCGGTTGCCCACTCGCGCAACACCTGAACGCAGGCCTGGAGCATGCCTGGGGCGACCGGACGGTCCGGAGCGCCTGCTGCGAACAGCTCCCGCAGGGCACCGCCCCAGCCAAGGTCTGTAAGCCGGGCCAGGACACGGCCGTCCACAACGCCTTCGTCAGGCTTGATTTTGCCTTTGACCGGGACCCCCAGACGGTCCATGCCGCTGGGCCACTGCAGGCGTGCCTCAAGGACTCCGCCCGCGCGGCTGAGGGTCTGACCCGCTGCCGCCGTTGCGTCCGCCGCGATGTCGGCCGCAAACCAGCGGCCCGCGCAGTTGTCGCAACGGCCGCAGGCGTGTGCTGTCTCATCATCCAGGACGGAGGTGATGTACTCCATCCGGCAACCGGCGGTGTCCTGGTAGATCACCATTGAGTCCTGCTCGTCCACCCGGGCCTCGGCGATCCGTCGGTAGCGTTCGGCATCGTAGAACCACGGCTGGCCGGTGGAACGCCACCCGCCGCCGACCCGCTCCACAGCGCCATCCACGGCGAGGACCTTCAGCAGCAGCTCCAGCGGCGTGCGCCGGAGGTCCACCCGCGCCTCCAGTGCCACGGTCGAAACGGCTGTTCCGGCTTCGGCCAATGCCGTCAGGACGGCGGTGGCCTTCTCCTCGGACGGCATCGACGCCGTGGCAAAGTACTGCCAGATATCCCGGTCCTCCGAACCAGGCAGGAGCAGGACATCCGCATCCGCAGCACCGCGGCCTGCACGGCCGACCTGCTGATAGTACGCAACCGGCGAGGAGGGCGCGCCGAGGTGGACCACGAAACCGAGGTCCGGCTTGTCGAAGCCCATGCCCAGGGCAGAAGTGGCCACGAGGGCCTTGACCTGGTTGTCTTTGAGTAGCTGCTCTGCCCGTTCCCGGTCAGCGGGGTCGGTCCTTCCGGTATAGGCCAGGACGTGATGGCCAGCCTCCGCGAGAAGCCGCGCTGTGTCTTCCGCAGCTGAGACCGTGAGGGTGTAGATGATGCCGCTGCCGGGCAGATCGGCCAGATGCGTCAGGAGCCAACCCAGCCGCTCCCGTGAATCGGGGAGTGTCAGGACCCCGAGGCGCAATGAGTCGCGGCCCAGTGCCCCGCGGATGGTCAGGACTCCGGCGCCCAACTGTTCCTCGATGTCGTGGACTACCCGGGAATTCGCGGTTGCCGTGGTGGCCAGGACGGGGACTGTCCCGGGCAGTTGCGTGATCAGGTCCGCGATCCTGCGGTAGTCCGGCCGGAAATCGTGGCCCCAGTCGGAAATGCAGTGTGCCTCGTCAACCACCAGGAGCCCTGTGCGGCGGATAAGCTCCGGCAGCTGGTTCTCCCGGAACGAGGGGTTGGTGAGCCGCTCGGGCGATACCAGCAGCACGTCAACTTCATCGGCCGCGAGCTGTTCACGCACGGTGTCCCACTCCAGCTGGTTGGCCGAGTTGATGGCGACGGCCCGTACCCCCGCGCGGGCGGCCGCAGCCACCTGGTCCCGCATCAGGGCGAGCAGCGGCGAGACGATGAGCGTGGGGCCGGCGCCCCGGCGTCTGAGCAGCAGTGACGCCACAAAGTAGACCGCCGACTTCCCCCAGCCGGTGCGCTGGACAACCAAAGCGCGCCTGCCGCCGTCGACCAGTGCCTCGATCGCCTCAAACTGGCCGTCATGGAACTCCGCTGCCGGATGCCCAACGAGCTCGCGGAGAACCTCTAGGGCCTGGATTCGCGTGGGGGAAGCTGACGGTTCCGGTGCCGGACTTGCGGGCGAAAGGAGGGCGTTCTGGTTATCGACCATTGATTCAGTATCCCAGCCACCGCTGACACCCAAAAGCCGTATCCCTCCTATGTGGATTGTTCGGCACCCAGTTCTGCCGATGTGAGGCGCCTGACCCTTCCGGGCCGGGGCAGGACTTTTCCTCAACAGCCATCCCAGGCTTCCACGTAAGATAAGACCCGTGACTAGCGAACAGACGAAGACATTTGATCTCTCGGCATCCTTCAAGGCCTACGACGTCCGGGGAATTGTTGGTGATTCCATCACTGCTGAGATCGTCGAAGCAGTAGGAGCCGCGTTCGTAGACGTGCTGCAGCTCGAAGGCCAGACCGTCCTGGTGGGCGGCGACATGCGCCCGTCCTCCCCTGAGTTCAGCAAGGCCTTCGCTGATGGAGCCGCCACCCGCGGGGCCAACGTCGAGCTCCTTGACCTGATCTCCACCGATGAGCTCTATTTCGCCTGCGGCTCCCTCAACGCTGCCGGGGCCACGTTCACTGCCAGTCACAACCCCGCCGAATACAACGGCATCAAGATGTCCAAGGCCGGCGCGCAGCCCATCTCGTCCGAATCCGGACTCAAGGAGATTCAGGCCCTCGCCGAGGAGTACCTCAATGCCGGATCCATCCCCGCAGCTGCCACCCGCGGCCTGATCAGCGTCCGCGATGTACTGAAGGACTACGCCGAGTACCTGCGCACGCTCGTGGACCTCTCCGGCTCCCGCCCGCTGAAGGTAGTAGTGGATGCTGGCAACGGGATGGCCGGCCTCACCACTCCGGCGGTCCTGGGCGATACCCTGCTGCCCAAACTGCCGTTCGAGATCACCCCCCTGTACTTCGAGTTGGACGGCTCGTTCCCCAACCACCCCGCCAACCCGTTGGAACCCGAGAACCTCCGCGACCTGCAGGCCGCCGTCATCAAGCAGGGCGCAGACATCGGCCTGGCGTTCGACGGCGATGCTGACCGCTGCTTCGTCATCGACGAAAAAGGAGAGACCGTCTCGCCGTCGGCCATCACCGGCATGGTGGCGCGCCGCGAGATCGCCCGCGCCCAGGCGCAAGGTGAGGCAACCCCCACAATCATCCACAACCTGCTCACCTCCCGGGCGGTGCCGGAACTTGTGGAGCACGACGGCGGACGCGCCGTCCGTACACGCGTCGGCCACTCGTTCATCAAGGCAGTCATGGCCGAGGAAGGTGCAGTGTTCGGCGGCGAGCACTCGGCACACTTCTATTTCCGCGACTTCTGGAACGCCGACACGGGAATGCTGGCGGCCATGCACGTACTGGCGGCCCTCGGCGAACAGGATGGCCCGCTCTCCGAACTGGGCCGCGAGTACGAGCCCTACGTGTCCTCGGGGGAAATCAACTCCGAGATTGAAGACAAGGCCGCGGCGGTGGAACGTGTCCGCGCCGATTTCGCCGCTGAAGACATCACGATCGACACCATGGACGGCAGCACCTTCACGGCAAATGACGGCAGCTACTGGTTCAACCTGCGCCCGTCCAACACCGAGCCGTTCCTGCGCCTGAACGCGGAAGCCACTGACCGGGCGACCATGGAACGCGTACGGGACCGCGTCCTGTCGCTTGTCCGGGGCTAATCCGCCGTGACTGATCATGCCGGCGGCCCTGCAGCAGCTTCCTCCTGGCGGGATTCCGTCCCCGAGGCTACGGCAACGGACCTGGAGAACCTGCTGGGGACCGGCGTTGGCGCAGCCCAGGAACAGCTGCAGCGCAACGGCGGTTTCCTGCCGTTCGCCCTGGTAGTGGAGAACGACGGCGAAGTGCGCCTCATGGCCGTCACTCCCGCAGATGCCGCGGAAGATTCCGACTCCGACTTCGATGCGGACTCCATGATCGAAGACCTCACCCAAGTGCTCCGCCAGAACCGGGCAGATTTCAGGGCCACCGCCGTGGTTTGCGACATCCTCCTTGTGGAGGAAGAGTCAGATGCCATCCACGTGGCCGCCGAGCACCGCGACGGATCTGTCTTTGCCGCGGTGCTTCCCTACTCCGCGAAACCTGTAACCCGGGAACTGGAATTCGGCCAGCTCACGGCTGACATCAACGAACCCTCCATCTGGGTGGACTAGACCGGCCCGGCCGCATGAAAATCAACGCCTTTGCAGATGTGAGCCTCCGGGCACTCATGGTGCTGGCCGCCGCACCCGGCGGCAGCCTCCTGACGACCCAGAGCATCGCCGACGCCGTCGCCACGCCGTACAACCATGTCAGCAAGGCGATGGCCAAGCTGCGCCACTTGGGTCTTATCGAAGTGGAACGCGGCCGGACCGGTGGCTCGCGGCTCAGCCCGGCGGGCCGCCAGGTTACTGTAGGCCAGATGCTGCGGAACCTGAACACCCGGCAGGATGCAGCAGATTGCGTGGCCCCGAGCGGCGATTGCCCGTTGATCAATGACTGCAAACTCCGGCTGGCCCTCGCCCGAGCCCGGGAGGCGTTTTACCGTGAGCTCGACGACGTGGTCGTGGCAGACCTCCCCCATTCGCGGCAGATGACCCCGGTTTTCCAACTGATCGGGCTGCGCCCCGGGCTTTAGGGTTACCGGATTAGGTTCCGTGTTCTACAAGGTGTAGAAGTTGAGGTGTGAATTCTTGTATTTGAAACACCAGAATTCTTCCGGCCGGAACGAAGATCCCGGCCCCCTACCTCAGGAGTACACATGCTCTCGGACAAATCCCGCCCTGTCATTGAGGCAACCCTTCCGCTCGTCGGTTCGCGGATCGGCGCCATCACCCCCAAGTTCTACGCTCGGCTGTTCGCCGCGCACCCCGAATTGCTGGACGGCCTGTTCAGCCGTTCGAACCAGCGCTCGGGCAACCAGCAGCAGGCACTGGCCGGAAGCATCGCCGCCTTCGCCACCCATCTGGTGAACAACCCCGGCACGCTACCGGAGGCCGTACTGGCCCGCATCGCCCACCGGCACGCATCCCTGGGCATCACCCAACCCCAGTACCAGGTGGTCTACGAACACCTGTTCGCCGCCATCGCCGAGGACCTGGCCGAAGTCATTACCGCGGAGATCGCCGAAGCCTGGACAGAGGTCTACTGGCTCATGGCCGACGCCCTGATCAAGCTGGAAAAAGGACTGTACGCAGCGCAGGCTAACGGAAAAATGTGGAGCCCTTGGAGGGTCTCCACCAAGACCTTTGCCGGGACGGGCGCCATGACCTTCACCCTGGAAGCGGCAGACGACACTCCCATCACCGAAGCGCTGCCCGGCCAGTACATCAGCGTCAAGGTCCAACTCCCGGACGGCCTGCGCCAGGTCCGGCAGTACTCCCTCTCCGGCGACGCCGGCACCCGCCGCACCTTCACCACCAAGCTGGACGACGGCGGCGAGGTCTCCCCCGTACTGCACAGCGGTGTCGGGGTGGGCGATATCCTGGAAATCTCCAACCCCTACGGGGAGATCACCCTCAAGGAGGGCGTCGGCCCGGTGGTCCTGGCGTCGGCAGGCATCGGCTGCACCCCCACCGCCTCCATCCTCCGGCACCTGGCCGAGTCCGGTTCCGAACGCCAGGTGCTGGTGCTTCATGCGGAAAGCACCCAGGACAGCTGGGCGCTGCGCGGCCAGATGACGGACGACGTCGAGCGCCTGGGCGGTGCCGAACTCAAGCTCTGGCTCGAAGAGCCCCGCGCCGGTTCCCTTGAAGGATTCATGTCGCTGCGTGAAGTGGACCTGCCGGCCGGAGCGTCCCTCTACCTCTGCGGGCCGCTGCCGTTCATGAAGAGCATCCGCAACGAAGCCATCAATGCCGGCATCCCGGCAGCCCGGATCCACTACGAGGTCTTCGGACCGGACATCTGGCTGGCCAGCTGATCCGCACTGCGTGGGCCCACGCCGGCAGGGTTCCCTGGCCGAGCTTGCGAGGCTAGGGGGCCGGTGGGGAACGACGGCGCCCCCGCACCTTTAGCAAAAGGTGCGGGGGCGCCGTCGTACTTTTGGAGCGGTCTAGCCCAGCCGGGACTTGAGGCCGGCAAGCTCGGACTGCAGTGCCTCGGGCAGGGACCCCCCGAAGTTGGCGAACCATTCCTCGATGGAGGCAAGTTCGGTGGCCCATTCGGCTGGGTCAACACGGACGGCCTCCTCCACCTGCGCGGGAGTCATGTCCAGGCCCTTGAGGTCGATGGAGTCACCGGTGGGAACAAACCCGATGGGTGTTTCCACCGCGTCTGCCTTGCCCTCGAGCCGTTCGATGGCCCACTTCAGGACGCGGGCGTTGTCGCCGAATCCGGGCCACGCGAAACCGCCGTCGGCGTTCCGGCGGAACCAGTTGACCAGGAAGATCTTGGGCAGGCGCTCCGGATTGGCTTTGGCGGACAGGTTGACCCAGTGGTTCAGGTAATCGCCCGCGTCGTAGCCGATGAAGGGGAGCATGGCCATGGGGTCGCGCCGAACGACGCCAACCTGACCTGCTGCAGCAGCAGTGGTCTCGGAAGACAGGGTGGAGCCCATGAAGATGCCATTGGACCAGCTGCGCGCCTCGGTCACCAAGGGGATGGTGGTCTTGCGGCGGCCGCCGAACAGGATCGCGGAAAGTTCCACGCCGTCAGGGTTGTTGTACTCCTCTGCGAGCATGTCGATCTGGTCGATCGGCGTGCAGAAGCGGGAGTTCGGGTGCGCGGCCGGCGTGTCCGAATCAGGGGTCCAGGAGTTGCCCTGCCAGTCGGTGAGGTGGGCGGGCACTTCCTCGGTCATGCCTTCCCACCACACACCGCCGTCGTCGGTCAGTGCCACGTTGGTGAAGATGCTGTGGCCCTTGGCGATGGCGCGCATGGCATTGGGGTTGGTGCCCCAGCCGGTGCCCGGTGCCACGCCGAAGAGTCCGGCTTCCGGATTGACGGCGCGGAGTTCGCCTTCCTTGCCGAAACGCATCCAGGTGATGTCGTCACCCAGCGTCTCCACCTTCCAGCCCTCGATGGTGGGATCGAGCAGCGCGAGGTTGGTCTTGCCGCAGGCGGACGGGAAGGCCGCCGAGACGTAGTACTTCTTCTGCTCCGGGGAGGTGAGCTTCAGGATGAGCATGTGCTCCGCCAGCCAGCCCTCGTCACGCGCCATGACGGAGGCGATGCGCAGGGCGTAGCATTTCTTGCCCAGCAGCGCGTTTCCGCCATAGCCGGAGCCGTAGGACCAGATGGAGCGCTCCTCGGGGAAATGCACAATCCATTTGTCGGGGTTGCACGGCCACGGCACGTCCGCCTGGCCGGCTTCGAGAGGTGCACCCAGGGAGTGCAGGGCCGGGACAAAGAAGGCGTTGGTTGCGGTGATACGATCCAGCACTTCGGTGCCGATCCGGGCCATGATTCGCATGGAGGCAACAACGTAGGCGCTGTCAGTGATCTCCACGCCGAACTTGGGGTCCTCGGCGTCGAGGTGTCCCATGACAAACGGGATGACGTACATAGTGCGGCCGCGCATGGAGCCTGCGAACAGCGTGCGCAGCTTCTCCTTCATTTCCGCGGGGGCCATCCAGTTGTTGGTAAAGCCTGCGTCGCGCTCCTTCTCGGAGCAAATGAAGGTCTGCTCTTCAACCCTGGCCACATCTGCCGGGTCGGAGAACGCGGCGAACGAGTTCGGGAAGAGCTCCTGGTTCAGGCGCTGCAGCGTTCCCGCTTCTACGAGTTCGCCCGTAAGACGGATGTTTTCTTCTTCGGATCCGTCAACCCAGTGGATACGGTCCGGCTGCGTAAGCTCAGCAACCTCTTCGACCCATGCCAGCAGAGCAGCATGTGTGGTGGGTGCTTTCTCAAGCAGCGGCTTCTGCGCCAGATCGCCCATTGCGGTTCCCTTCCTCGGGTTCATCGGTGTGAGCTAAATGCTATGGGCCGTGGAGCCTCTGTTTTTGGGGCGAGCCCTGACCGTTGGCAGGCATTTCAGCAGGAATCCGCGCAAATTCAGCAAAGAGACCATCTAGGCCACGGCGATTAAGTGACGAAGGTCACCTAGACCGGTCTAGTCGGCTAGATTACATGCCTTCCGATTTGGCACTACGGGCACCCCTCGCGTAAAGTAATTCGAGGTTCGCGGAGAGAGAGATACCGCGAAACACAAAATGCGCCCATAGCTCAGCTGGATAGAGCGTCTGTCTACGGAACAGAAGGCCGGGGGTTCGAATCCCTCTGGGCGCACAGATTGAAGGTCCGCACTGGTTTGCCGGTGCGGACCTCTTGCGTTTAACGCCTGGCTGCGCCAGCCCACGGCCCTGCTCCTGCTGGCCCAGCGCACCCCCGCCGAGGGCACCGGTTCGACTTCAAGGCCATACGGCGCCCCCAGGGGTCCGGCGTAGGCTGTTCCCATGACGCCTGAGGCCCTGGAACGCGAATTTGATGTGATTGTGCTCGGTGCCGGCGCCGTGGGGGAAAACGTAGCAGACCGCGTTGTCCAGGGCGGCCTCACTGCCGTCCTGGTGGAGGCGGAACTGGTGGGCGGCGAATGCTCCTACTGGGCGTGCATGCCCTCCAAAGCCCTGCTCCGGCCCGGAACCGCCCTCCACGGCGCCCAGACAGTCCCGGGTGCGAAGGAAGCAGTCACCCGGACACTGGATGCCGCGGCAGTGCTGGCACGCCGCGACTACTTCACCTCCAACTGGCAGGATGACAGCCAGGTGAAGTGGGTGGAGGATACCGGGATCGAGCTCGTCCGCGGCCATGGTTGGCTCACCGCTCCGCGCACGGTGGAAGTGGCCGGCGTGGATGGCAACTCGTATCAGCTGACTGCACGCCACGCCGTCGTCCTGGCCACCGGCTCGACGCCCAACATCCCTCCCATCCACGGGCTGGCGGACCTTCAGGTGTGGGGAACCCGGGAAGCAACCTCGGCACAGGAAGTTCCCGACCGGCTCGCCGTCCTGGGCGGCGGAGTAGCCGGGACGGAACTGGCACAGGCCTTTGCCAGGCTCGGCTCGGACGTGACACTTGTGGCCAGGAGCACGCTGCTGGGTAACTTCCCCCCGGAAGCGGCCAAGCTGGTGGAGGCTGGGTTGCGCGCGGACGGCGTGGAGATCCACCTCAGCACCTCCACCGACAGCGTCCGCGAGAACGCGGACGGCACCTTCACCCTGTCCCTTGGGGATGGATCCAACGTCACGGCGGACAGGATCCTGGTGTCCACGGGCAGGCACCCGGCCCTTGAAGGGCTGGGCCTGGAAAGCCTGGGTTTTGCGGCGCCGGACGACAAGCCCTTGAAACTCACTACGGACCCCTCGGGGCTCGTGGAAGGAGCGCCCGGCGACGAACCCTGGCTCTATGCCATTGGGGACGCAGCCGGGAAGAATTTTTTCACTCACCAAGGCAAGTACGAGGCCAGGGCGACCGGCGACGCCATCGCAGCGCGGGCCAAGGGAGAGCTGCGTGGTGCCCCGACGGAATGGAGTCACTACGCCCAGACCGCCAATCAGCACGCGGTGCCCAGCGTTGTATTCACCGATCCGGAATTGGCAGCAGTGGGCCGCACGGTGGAGCAGGCGGAAAGGGACGGCTACAACGTTTCCTCTGTGGAGCTGCCCATTCAAGTGGCAGGCTCTTCTCTCCATTCGGAGCACTACGAAGGCTGGGCGCAGCTCGTCATCGACGAGGACCGCAAGGTATTGCTGGGTGCCACCTTCGCGGGGCCGGACGTGGCGGAACTGCTGCACGCGGCCACCATCGCGGTGGTGGGCGAAGTGCCGCTGGACCGTCTGTGGCACGCCGTGCCCTCATACCCCACGGTCAGTGAAGTCTGGCTGCGGCTCCTGGAGAAGTACGGTCTCTAGGCTCGCGCGAACTGGCAGGTAATGACCTCAAACCTGGGTTTTGAGGTCATTACCTGCCAGTTCGCGCCTGAGGAAGGGGCGCTATAGGGAGGGGCGCAAATGTGCCTATTTGAACTGACTGGTCAGTTTAGTTAGACTGAAGGCGAACCATTTCCCTCCGAAAGGCCATTTGTGCTCTCCGTACAGCAGCTCCACGTGAAAGGCCGGCGGGGCGATCTGCTTCCGCCTACCTCGCTGCAGGCCCCAAGGGGTGAACTGCTCCTCGTTGCAGGCGACCGACAGGACCAGCGGACAGCCCTGGCGCTTACGCTCAGCGCACGCATGAAACCTACCGGCGGCCGCATCACCTGGGCCGGCAGCCCGCGGACGAAGTCCCTCCGCCAGGCGAGCGCCCTGGTCGACTCCCCCGGCGTCAACGAGCCCGAGCAGCACCTGAGCGTGCGCGACCTCGTCACAGAGGACCTCGCCCTGATCCCCCGCCGCTACCGCGGTGCCCTCCTGAGCAAGCCATGGCTCAAGGTCAACAGCTTCGAGGATATCGCGGACCTCTGGACGGAGCAGCTCCCCCCGGACAGGCGCATGGAACTCCTCACCGCCCTCGCCCTCGCCAACCCGCACACCGACCTTCTGGTGGTGGACTCCCCGGACCGGCACAGTGCCCACGCGTCGGACTGGCTTCCCCGGCTTGAGGAGTTGGCGTACGACGGCGGGCGCCCACTCGCCGTCGTCGTCACCGTTACTGCCCTCCCGCCGGAGTGGACAGGTCCGGCGGCGGTTATCGGCAACTCCGTCCACAGCCCCATTGGCGCACCGGCGGTTGTACCAAATAATGAACTCCGACTCGAAACCGAGGAAGCCAAGTGACTGTTCTGCGGCTGGCCCGCTCCGAACTCAAGCGCATGACCGGCGGGCTGCTGCCCAAGCTGACCATCCTGGCCCTGGTCATGGTGCCGCTGCTCTACGGGGCCGTGTACCTGTACGCCAACTGGAATCCCTACGGCAACCTGAACCAGATCGACGCCGCCCTGGTGGTAGAGGATACCGGGGCAACCGCAAGCGACGGAACCCGGCTCCAGGCAGGCACGAAGGTGGCGGACAGCCTGGTGGAGGGAAACGTCTTCAACTGGAAGTCGGTCTCGACTGCCGAAGAAGCCGACCAAGGCGTCAGCAGCGGCAAGTACGCCTTCGCCTTGAAGATTCCCCAGGATTTTTCCACCAACCTCGTCTCCCCCGGCAGCTTCGATTCCGCGAGCCAGGCGATGCTGGACGTCACCACCAACGATGCCAATAACTACCTCCTCAGCACCATCGTGGACAAGCTGACCACCGCCGTACACAACAGCGTGGCCAAGGACGTGGGTGAAGAGACAGCGAACCAGCTGCTCACAGGCTTCGGCACCATCCATTCCCAGATGCTCAAGGCTGCCGATGGTTCCGGGCAGCTCGCCGACGGCGTGGCCGCCCTCCGGGACGGGACCGCCACCCTGCATCAGGGGACGACGGAGCTGAGCGCCGGCGCGGGCGAGCTGTACGCCGGCCAGCTGAAACTGCGTGACGGCGCCAACCAGCTTACCGAAGGCGCCGGCCAGCTGAGCAGCGGGCTGTCCACCTTGAAGGACAAGACGGCCACCCTGCCCACCGACACCCAGACCCTCGCCAACGGCGCGGCCCAGGTGGCAGCAGGAAACGCCCAGCTGAACTCCAGGGTCCAGGACGTTGTGGCCCAGCTCGATGCTGCCGACCAAGGACTCCGGACCCGCGTGATCGAATCGAACAACCGACTGATTGCATCGGGGGTCCTCACCCAGTTGCAGGCCGACAAGATCCTGGCCGACTTTGACACTGTGGCCGCCTCCAGCCCGGTGACGGCTGCGAAGACCAAAATCCAGACTGACGCCGCGCAGATCCAACAGTTGGCGGACGGTTCCGAGGCCGTAAGTGTTGGTGCTGCCCAGCTCGCTGCCGCCACCCCAGCACTCAAGGATGCCATTGGCCAGGCGTCCGGCGGTGCCAACCAGCTCCACACCGGTGCAGCAAGCCTGGCCACGGGCCAACAGGCAGCGCTGGATGGCGCCGGCCGGCTGGCGGAAGGGGCGCAGAAGCTCGACTCCGGAGCAGCACAACTCGAGACCGGCGCCGGAACTGCGGCGGACGGCTCCCGGACCCTCGCCGACGAAATCGCGAAGGGCGCTGGCCAGGTGCCCAACCCGAACGACACGCAGAAGAGCAGCCTCTCCGAGGTGATCGCCGATCCCGTGGCGGTCAGCAATGTCTCCCAGGCCAAAGCCGGCTCCTACGGTGCAGGGCTGGCCCCGTTCTTCCTGACCCTGGCGCTGTGGATCGGGATCTTCATGCTGATCCAGGCCATGCGGCCCATCACCCAGCGGGCACTGGCGTCCAACGCCCCGGCGTGGAAAATCGCCGTCGGGGGCTGGCTCCCGTTCCTGGCGGTCTCGGTGGTGCAGGCCAGCCTATTGACGCTGGTAGTGGACCTGGGCCTGGGACTCAACCCGGTGCATCCCGTGCTGATGTGGCTCTTCATGTTGGCCGCCGCCATGGCGTTCAGTGCCATCATCCAGGGGGTCGTTGCCCTTCTGGGATCCCCAGGGAAACTGGTGGTGCTCATCCTGCTCGTGCTGCAGCTGGTTTCCTCAGGCGGTACGTTCCCTTGGCAGACCACTCCACAGCCGCTGCATGTAGTGCACGAGGTCCTGCCCATGGGCTACGTGGTCACAGGAATGCGGCACCTCATCTATGGTGCCGACCTGTCCATGATCCTGCCCACCGTCCTGGGCCTGCTGGGCTACACGGTGCTGGGTGCAGCAATGACAACGCTGGCCGTGCGGAAAAACAAATTCTGGACGCTGAAGACCCTCAAGCCTGAGATCGCGGTATGAACACCCGCGGTATGAACATCCGGCCGGCCGAGCCGGCCGGGAAGGAGCTGCGCCCCGCGCGGACCAATGCCACGCGGCAGAAGCTCTTCGAGGCGTCGATGGAACTGATCGGCGAGCGGGGCGCCGCCGGAGTGACGGTGGACGAGATCGCCGCCGCGGCCGGTGTATCCAAGGGCACGGTCTACTACAACTTCGGCAGCAAAGCCGACCTCATCGCACAGCTGCTCCGTCACGGGGTGGACATCCTCAAGGCCCGCCTCGCGAGCACCGGCACGGGCACAAGCGCGGGCGCGGGCATGGTTCCGGGCGAAGCTGCCTCCGGGAGCGGACCGCGGCCCGATCCGCTGCTGGCCATGGAGGCGATGATCGGCCAGGCCATGGATTTCATGGCGGAGTACCCGTCGTTCGCCCGCTTGTGGGTGAGTGAAAACTGGCGGACACCCAGCGAGTGGCAGGACACTTTTGCGGTGCTCAGGGCCGAGCTGCTGGAGATCATCGGCGCGGCCATCGAGAGCGTAGCTGCCGTCTATCCCGTGGACGAGACCATCTCGCGCGGCAGCCTGGAAACGGCCATCTTCGGTGCCTGCTTTGTGGTGGGGCTGGACCGCCAGACCTACAACCCAGAGCGCACCCGTAACCAAAGCGTTGCAGCAATCATGGCCATCATGCGCGGCTACGTCGTGAAGTAGCTTCCCTTCGGAGATGATTGACCGCATGGGGAATAGCGGAAAAACCGCCATCGGAGCGGCTCTGGCTGCCCTTGGCATGCTGGTGCTGACGGCCATCACACTGGAAGAGCCTGTGTTGTTCACGTTCCTGGGCCTCGTGGCCGTGGCTTACGTTGCGGCGGTGGCGGAAGTGTTTGCCCGCGGCCGCTATCTTGCCGTGGTTGCCGCCGGCGCCGGCACCAGCATGTTCATCGGTTTCTCTATTGCGTTCCTGCGGATGTGGGGGCTGGCCTTCAACCAGGACGCGGCTGCCCTGGGTACGGCGGTAACCACCCAGGATTCGGACATCTACTTCTACTTGGCCGCGGCCTCCGCGGCGGCCACCCTGCTGGTCCTGTTCGCCGGAGCCGTCTGGCCTGGAGCCAAACGCCTCCGGCCCTCCCGGCAGTCGAAGCCCAGAAGGCGGCCCGCTTCCGCTGCCCGTCGGCCGGCGGCGAGCGCCGGCGCCAAGAGAGCCGGCGGCAGCCAGCGCGCTCCCTCCCAACGCCCTTATGCCCATGGCACGCCCGCTCAGCGCGCGTCCGGCTCCCGCACCCCCGCAGCACGGGTTCCAGCCGCGACAGCCAAGCGGCCGTCGTCGGCTTCCCCCGTCCGCAAACCAACGGCTGCGGGCGCGCCCAAACCGGCACCCAAACCAGCGTCCAAACCGGGTTCCGCCGCAGCTTCCCGTCGTTGAGTCCGAGCGCCGGCCAGGGTGAGCACCGCCGTCGCCACTCCCCCCAGGAGGAGCACACCGCCGGCCAGTTCGGCAGGTGACGGCACCTCCCCCAGCGCCAACCATGCGGCGCTCATCCCCACCACGGGCACCAACAGCGTGAAGGGCACCACCGCCGACGACGGGTAACTGGCCAGCAGGCGGTTCCAGATTCCATATCCCACCAGCGACGCGAAGACGGCTGTATAGAGCGCGCTGAGGACGGTAGCGGGCTGCAGGTCCATGAGCGTTCCCAGGACAGACGCCGGGCCGTCGATGATCAGCGAAAGCCCTGCGAGGGGCAGTGGCACCACGGCACCGGACCAGACCACCAGACCGAGCCCGGACGCGGCCCTGGCTTTGCGCACAATAATGTTGCCTGTGGCCCAGGACAGCGCTGCCGCCAGGACGATAATCAGCGGAAGCAGCGGCGCCACGGCGCTCCGGCCCACAGCCACCACCACCAGCCCTGCGACGCCAAGCACGACGCCGGCAAGCTGGCGGCCGCTGGGCCGCTCGCCGAGGTATCCGGCGGCCAGCAGGACCGTGAGCAGAACCTGGGCCTGGAGCACCAGGGAGGCAAGGCCTGCCGGCATGCCAAGTGCCATGGCGAGGTAGAGGAGCCCGAACTGGCCGGCGCTCATGAAAAGGCCGACGCCGATGATCGCCTTCCAGCTGACGTCCGGTTTCCTGATGAAGAAGATCCAGGGGAAGACCACCAGGACAAAACGCATGGCGACGAACAGCAGCGGTGGAACGTCGCGGCCATTGGCGTGCAGGCCGAAGTCGATGGCCACAAAGTTCAGGCCCCACAGTACAGCGACCAGGGCAGCGAGGAGGGAATGGCGAAGGTTCACGCTCCTAACCTTGGCAGAGCCCCGGATGAAGGACCAGCGTTGAATTCAGCCGCCCATCGTGTACGTTTGCTTCATGATCGACATTGGTTCGCTTCGGGCGCTCACAGCGATTGAGCAGCACGGTTCTGTCATAGCTGCGTCGGACGTCATAGGTTTCAGTCCGTCCGCGGTCTCCCAACAGGTCAAGAAGCTGGAGAAGCAGGCCGGCTTTGCGCTCCTGGAGCGCCGCGGGCGCGGGGTACTGCTGACGGAGCGGGGGCTCGCCCTGGCTGCCTACGGCCGCCGGATCCTTGCCGAACTCGAGGAACTGCAGTCCACGCTGCTGGCGGACCCGGCCAAACCGAGCGGCCGCCTCAAGGTGGTCGCATTCTCCACCGCATGCCGTGGGCTGGTGGGGCCGATGCTGGGAAGGCTGGCCTCCTCAGGGACCGAACTGGACGTCAGCGTGCTGGCCGAGGATCCCCGCGAAGCCGTGGCCCGGGTGGCAAACGGCGAGGCCGATCTTGGCGTGGTGCACAACTGGAACTCGGTTCCGCTGGTGATCCCCGAGCACATGAGCCTGGAATGGCTGTGCGAGGACATCGCGGACCTGCTGGTGCATCGCAGCCACCCGCTGGCCGGGCGGGACGCCGTGGAACCGTCTGACCTGCTTGGCGAGCGATGGGTCAGCACACCGCACGGCGCCATTTGCAACGAGGCGCTGCTGCGGATCTTCTCCGACCTGGGCCGGGTCCCGGACATCAGGGTCTACGATCCGGACTTCGCCACCCACATTGCGCTCGTTGACCAGGCGGCCGTCGTGGCCCTGGTCCCCCGTCTCGGCAGGCCAGGCCTTCCCGACGACGTGGTGTCCGTACCCTTAGTCAACCCCGTCCAGGTGCGCCACGTGGGGATCGTACACCGCAGGACCATGACGGCAAGCCCCGGGATCCGCCACGCCGCCGGGTTGCTGCGGGAGATCGCCGGGTCACTAACAAGCTAGCCCTCCCGCAGGTGCAGTCAGTGGGCCCGTGGAACCTTGAATTTGGTGAGCCGGGCGTCCTGCCCATCCAGCTCGGCCCACGATTTTTCCGTTTCCAGGACGGTGAGCGCGCCAGTGGGGTACCTCGTGGCGGCATCCATGTATGCGTCATGGTCGGAGTCGCGCGAGGCCAGGTGCATGGCAAGGTCCTGCACTCCGGGCATGTGCGAGATGAGCATCAGGGTGGTGACAGTGTCGGGTACATGGTTGACCACTGTGAGCATGCGAAGCGCTGAGGCCGCGTACAGGCCGTCCTCGAGTTTCGGCGTCGGCGCCTTGTCGCCGAGTTCCGAGCATACCCAGGTGCACGTCTGGCGCGTGCGGAGAGCACTGGAACACAGGATGAAATCGGGGACGACGTCGTGTTTGGCCAGCCATTTCCCGGCCAGCGGCGCTTCACGGTGGCCGCGCTCTTCCAGCGGCCGCTCGTGATCCGGCACCCCGCCAGGCCAGTCCGCCTTCGCGTGGCGCATGATCACGAGGCGCTTGATGTGGTGGTCGCTCATGCCCCAAGCCTAGCGCCGCCGCCTAAGCCAAGCGCCACCGCCACCAGCTCCGAGGCCAATGCGCAGGCGGCCAGAACGCGCAAAAGCGCCCGTCCCTGAGTGGGCACGGGCGCTTTTGTGCGAGGTAAGACTAGATCGAGTATTCCGGAGCTGCCCAGACGACAACTTCGGGGTGCTCGTAGAACCGGTAGCCCTGGCCGCGCACGGTGCGGACGGTGTTGGCAAGGCGGCCCAGCTTGGAGCGGAGGCGCCGGATGTGGACGTCGATAGTGCGCTCGTTGGGAACCTCTTCGGCGTTGCGCCACAGGCCTTCGAGCAGTTCGTCGCGGCCCACGGTGCGGGTGCCGTTCTCCACAAGGTAGTTCAGGAGTTCGAACTCCTTGAAGGTCAGGTTCAGGGACTCGCCGTCAAGGTGTACTTCGCGGCGGGCGAGGTCGATCAGGACGCCGGACGGACGCGGGTCCTGCGCCTGCTGCAGCCGGTTCGTCTCGGTGCGCTGCCGCGCGTTCACGGTGGGATCACCGAAAGTGGAACGTACGACGTCGAGCGCGGAACCCGGGGTCCCGGCGGGCGCCACCGCGACGGCGGCGTAGCTCTCGGCACCGGTGACCAGGGACTGGGCGTAGGCGCGGATTTCCTGGGCGAGCTTGGCGATTGAGGTTCCGGCGGCGGCGGCAGTCTCTTCGTCGATGCCCATATACAGGACGAAGCCCCTCGCCACGTTGTCGTTGGCCACCGGGCGGACAGCGTTGGGCCCTGACACCACCGGGGTGGGAGCGGTCATGGGTGCAGCTTCCGCAGGCTGGACTGCGCGGAGCTGCCCGTAGGAGTTCGGGTTGTAGCCCTGGGGGGCATAGCCGGGCGCCGGGAAGCTGGTGCCGGGGGCCGCCGGGGCGAACGCGGGGCGGGCGCCAAAGCCTTGGCGGAGACCAGAGGGCTGGCCGCCCTTGTTGGCGTTACGAACTGAGATGTGGACGTATCCGGATGCAACTGACATGAATGCTTACCTCAATGTGAATGGCCGTCATCGCGGCTCGAATGCTGGTGTTCCCCGCAATGAGACCTGGGGAGGGCGCCCGACGCTGGGCTGGGGGGGCGAATGCCTAAGAACTTCCTGGGGGTATGAAGGTCAGGCGTGCATTCGACAACAGCGCATGTCGGCAGCAGCGGGTGTGCTGGGCCAATATTCTGCGGCTGCAGGTGCTGTTGAGTACTTGTTCACAGTTAGAAGTGTGCAGCGTAACAATGCGAACTTGCAAGTAACAATGGACGTAAACGTCCGCATCGTGAGACAAAATCCGTCGATGTGTTTCAGATCACCATTCTGCGGAGTAGATAAAATAACAATTGTTTTCCAGAACGAGCGGTCAAAAACCAGCTTTCAACGAATTTTGTTCGCTCTACAGCGCATATTTCCCCGTCAGATTCATGAGGGGTTAGTTTGCTGAAATTGCTCGTCCCGCTTTCCGGTCATGTCCAGCTCTCCCAGATCTGGACAGAAAAAACCCGCCTTGAGTCCGTCCACGTAGTCCGTCCACGTAAGCGCGATAGTGGCGTTCCTCGATCGTAGATCGAACCGCACCGGCCGTGAGCTGCTCGGCGGAAGAGATCTGGCACCCCTGTTCAGCTCGCTAGGCTGGGATTCACAGCGTGCGCACAGGAAGCCCAAAGCGCGGGCTAACCCGCAGATCGGAGAGTTGTCCCATGGCCACTTCGCACTCCATGACAAACAACCTTCCCCAGCTAGCCCATCCGGACGGTTCCCCCATTCGTGCCCTGGTGGTCGACGACGAGCCAAGCCTTTCAGAACTCATGAGCATGGGCCTGCGCATGGCCGGCTGGTCAGTGGCCGTGGCAGCCGATGGCCCCGAGGCCGTAAAACTCGCCAAGGAGTTCCGCCCGGACGTCCTGGTGCTTGACGTGATGCTGCCGGGGTTCGACGGCGTGGAGCTGCTCAGCAGGATCCGGGCCTTTGCGCCGGAGGTCCCTGCGCTCTTCCTGACAGCCAAGGACGCCGTCCACGACCGGATCGTGGGCCTGGCGGCCGGCGGCGACGACTACGTGACCAAGCCGTTCAGCATGGAAGAGGTCCTGCTCCGGCTGCACCGGCTGGTGCAGCGGTCCGGTGTGGCTGCAATGGATACCGCCGAATTGGTGGTGGGAGACCTGGTCCTCAACGTTGACACCCGCGAGGTGACCCGGGCCGGCGATGAACTCCAGCTGACGGCCACCCAGTTCGAGCTGCTCCGGTATCTCATGGAGAACCCCAAGCGCGTCATCAGCAAGGCCCAGATCCTGGATCGCGTCTGGGACTATGACTTCGGCGGGCAGGCGAACATCGTGGAGCTCTACATCTCCTACCTCCGCAAAAAGGTGGACGCCGTGCACCCGCCCATGATCCACACCGTGCGTGGTGCCGGGTACGTCATCAAGCCGGCCGACTAGCCATGCCTTCACTCTCCGGCGCCGCACGCACACCGGGCCGCAGCTGGCTAAAGCCGGCCACGTGGCACTTGCGCACCCGCCTGGTCCTGGTGGCCATGGCCCTGCTGGTCAGCATCTGCGGCGCCGTGGGGCTGTTCAGCTTTGCCTCCATGGATTCGTTCCTCACCCGCCAGCTTGATGACCAGCTAAGCCAGGCAGCCCACGTTTCCAACGATCCGGGCCGACCTCCTTTGGGCGGGTTCAACAACGGAAGAGACCCCCTGGACGCCCGCGGCCAGAGCGTGGGGACTCTGAACGCCCGCATCCTGAACGGACAGGTTAACAGCGCCGGGTTCCTCGCGCCGGACACCACCCGCTCGCCGCTCTCAAGCACTGACAAGGAGATCCTGCTCGCATTGGCAACGAACGCGCAGCCCGTTGACCGGCCCCTCTCGAACGGTGACTACCGGCTGATTGCTGTCAAGACCGCCAATGCCGACGTCTTGGTCACCGGGCTTCCGCTTGCCGCCAAGGCAAGCACCCTCACGTCCCTGGTGTGGACCTTTGTGTTCGTTTCGTTGGGTGGCCTGGTCCTGATCGGCCTGGCAGGGACCGTGCTGATCCGGCGCACCATGAAACCGCTGGAGCAGCTCTCTGAAGTTGCCACCCGCGTCTCGCGGCTTCCGCTGGAGGCCGGTGAGGTGGCACTCGCCGTGCGCGTCCCGCCGTCGAACTCCAATCCAGGAACGGAAGTTGGCAGCGTGGGCTACGCCCTCAACCTCATGCTGGATAACGTGGCCAACGCCCTGGAGGCCAGGCAGAAAAGCGAGACCAAGGTCCGCCAGTTTGTGGCCGACGCATCGCATGAGCTGCGAACCCCGCTGACGGCCATCCGCGGCTACACCGAGCTGATGAGGATGACCGAGAATTTCACGCCTGACGGCCGGAAGTCCCTGGCAAGGGTCCAAAGGCAGTCCGAGCGAATGACAACGTTGGTGGAGGACTTGCTCCTGCTCGCCAGGCTTGACGAGGGCCAGCCGCTGAAGCTCAGCGAGGTGGACCTCACGCAGTTGGTAATCGAGACCGTCAGCGATGAGAAAGTCATTGCCCCGGACCACCATTGGCATCTTGAACTTCCCGATGAGCCGCTGGTCGTCAACGGTGATCCGTCGCAGCTGCGCCAGGTAATGGTCAACCTGCTCTCCAATGCACGCAAGCACACGGCGCCCGGGACCACGGTGGTCACCGGCGTAACCAAGTCCACTGACGGCGGTGCGGTGGTAACAGTAACGGACGACGGCGCGGGCATCCCTGCTGGATTCGTGGACCATGTTTTCTCGCGGTTTGCCCGCGCAGACGCGTCCCGCGCGGGCAAGGCGCCTGCGTCCGGTCCGGCCGCTTCAGAGGGTACCAGCGGCCTTGGCTTGTCCATTGTCCAATCGATCGTGGAATCCCACGGCGGCAGCGTGGAGGTGAGGTCGAAGCCCGGCCGGACAGAGTTCACCCTACGCCTGCCTATCAAAACGCTCGCGGCGCAAGGCAACACACCGGCGTCGTGATCTCTGTTACCAAAATGTGACTTAAGCGGCAGACTCCTGTACGGTCGTTTGGGTGTGGTTCCCGTTCGGGCCACACATCCGGATGACGCCAAGCTCTGCCGCTTCCCGGATTCTTCTTGACCAGGCAGAGGCGGGGGACCCACGTCCCGGGCTCTATGCGCCCTTGGGGTTAAGCCAGCACGTGAATTTCCGTGTGGCCGGATGCCCTCATCCGAACCCGACAGCTAACTCCGCAGGTGTGAGAGGCGATCAATCATGTCTGAATTCCAGGTAGAACCACGCCCGCAGAGCGGGTCAAAGTCCCACGGCCGGCGAAAACTCGCCCCCGAAAGGGCAGCTGCATCTGCAGCTCAACTGTCAAAGTCCGCGCGGCCCGAATCGCCGCTGTCTAACTCCGGACGGTCCAAGTCACCGCTGTCCAAACTGGCAAGGATTCCCTCCTTGGGCCAGCGCGCCGCCGTGTTCGCCACCGCGTGTGCGCTGCTCGTCGGCGTGGCCGCCGCAGGCCAGGCTTCCGACTCCATCGCCCAGGTGGCAGCCAGCGAACCCCATGCGGTGGAGGCAACGGCCGGTGTGGACTCCAACCTGAGTCTTGAGCAGAGCGAGATCCAGGCCCCGGCCTCGCCGTCGCCTGCTCCCGCAGAGGTCAGTGTTGCCCCGCAGGCAGCTGACCCGGCACCTGCGCCCGCTCCAGTGCAGGCACCTGCTCCAGCTCCTGCCCCCGCTCCCGAGCCCGCGCCGGCACCGGTTGTGGCTGTCAACGATCCCGCCGGCGCCCAGGCCTACGCTGCCAGCCAGCTGGCATCGTATGGTTGGGCCCCTGACGAGATGCAGTGCCTGAAGACGCTGTGGACCAAGGAGTCGGACTGGACCACCACGGCAACGAACGCGAGCAGCGGTGCATACGGCATCGTCCAGTCGCTGCCGGCCGAGAAGATGGCGAGCGCCGGGGCCGACTACCTCACCAACTACCGCACGCAGATCAACTGGGGCTTGAACTACATCAAGCAGAGCTACCAGTCACCGTGCGGTGCGCTGAGCTTCCACCTGTCGCACAACTGGTACTGAGCGTGGCTTAAAACGTCTTTCCGCAACTGGCGCCCTCCCTGTCGGTCGGAGGGTCTGTCGGTGGGCGGGTCTGTCGGTGGGCGGAGTCCGGCGGCATACTGGGACCATGAAATTTACCACCACCATCCTGGGCAGCGGCAACAAGGCGGGCATTGAGGTTCCGGAGGACATCATCTCCGCGCTGGACGCGGGCAAGCGCCCGCCGGTGGTTGTGACCATCAATGGCAAGAGCTACCGGAGCAGCATTGCGGTCATGGGCGGACAGAACCTTATCGGGGTCAGCTCGGCCAACCGGGAATTCACCGGGGTTACCGCTGGCGACACGGTGGAGGTGGACGTGGAACTGGACACCCAGCCGCGCATCGTGGAAGTTCCTGATGATCTCGCCGCCGCCCTGGCTGCCGAACCGGAAGCCCAGGCCTTTTACGCCACGCTGAACTACAGCGCCCAGCGGCGGTACGTCGAGCCCATCGGCGATGCAAAGACAGGCGAGACCAGGGCCCGTAGGATCGCGAAGGTTGTGGCTGACCTCAAAGCAGGAAAGAAATGACCCTGCGCCCTGCGCCGTCCGTATCCACCGTCGCTGAGACTGAACTGTAGTCGGCAATGTGGAGCACCCCGTCGGGGAGAGGGCCGGTCTTCGGGCCCACCGCCACCGTACGGATGCCGGCAGCCATGCCGGCCGCGATTCCCGCCGGGGCGTCCTCGAACACCAAAGCCTCGGCCGGCTCAACCCCCAAGAGCTCGGCGGCCCGAAGATAGCCTTCCGGATGTGGCTTGCCGTGGGTAATGAGGTCGGCAGTAACGGCGGTGGCCGGCATGGCCAGGCCCGCGGCCTCCATCCGGATATCGGCAAGGATCCGGTCGGCTGATGTCACCAGGGCAACGGCATCCAAGGGAAGGGTGCGCAGCAGTTCCGCGGCTCCGGGCAACGCAACGATGCCCCGGGTCCGGACCCGTTCCATGGCACCGAGCTCGTCCGTCAGCGCGACGACGTCGGCTCCGGCCGGCGCAAAACGGCGCACCGTGTCACCCGCCCTGACACCATGGGACGTACGCAGGATCTCGGCGAAATCCAGGCCATAGCGCTCGGCAAACTCGCTCCACACCTGTTCCACCACAGCGGTGGAATCCACCAGGGTGCCGTCCATGTCAAAGAGGACAGCGCGGCAGGTCAGGGTGCGGGTGGGGGCCGACGTGGGGAGGCTCATGGTTCAATCTTGCCCTACCATCGTCCGCCGCCCCGGCTCGGTTACGCGGCTGGCTCCAGGAAACCCGCCTGTTTACGCGGACGGCACGGCGGCTTCCCGGCCCGGGATGTACTGCACGGCCCACTTGTTGCCGTCCGGATCCGCGAAATATACGAAGTGTCCCCACTCCTGCACGTCCACATCGCTCACGTCCACGCCATTGCCTTTGAGGTGGTCGTGAGCCGCCTGGATGTCGCTCACTACCAACTGCAGGCTTGGAGCGGTGCCGGGCGGCGCGTCGTTCAGTCCCTCGCCGATACAGATGGAGCAGCCTGAGCCCGGTGGGGTGAGCTGGACAAAGCGGATGGAGTCGCTGGGCCGCTCGTCGAAGTCCGCGTTGAACCCCACCTTATTGACATAGAAGTCCTTGGCGCGGTCCACGTCGGACACCGGGACAAACACAAGTTCAAGTTTCCAGTCCATCCGGACAGGCTAGCGGTGGGATGAGGAATCCGGAAGGCTTCGTGGGATAGGGACCTGGAAGCCTTTTGGGATCGTCCGGTCAGCCGGCGATGCCGTACAGGCGATCGCCTGCGTCGCCCAGTCCGGGGACGATGTAGGACTTCTCGTTGAGTTTCTCGTCAATAGAGGCAAGCACGATGGTGACGTTGGCGCCGGAGAGTTCCTCCTCCAGCTTGGCCAGGCCTTCGGGCGCGGCCAGGAGGCAAATGCAGGTCACGTCCGAGGCGCCCCGCCTAAAGAGGAACTTGATGGCCTCCCGCAGGGTCCCGCCGGTTGCCAGCATGGGGTCGAGCACAAAGATCTGCCGGTCCGTGAGGTCCTCGGGGAGGCGCTCGGCATACGTGATGATATCCAGGGTTTCCTCGTCCCGGGCCATGCCCAGGAAGCCCACCTCTGCGGTGGGGACCAGCTTGGTCATGCCCTCCAGCATGCCAAGGCCCGCACGCAGGATGGGGACCACCAGCGGCGTGGGTTTGGTGAACGCTGTGCCGACGGTACTGCTGACCGGCGTCTGAATGGTGACGGGTTCGGTGCGGACGTCGCGGGTGGCCTCGTATGCGAGGAGCGTCACCAGCTCTTCCGTTAACTGCCGGAAGACCGGGGACGGAGTGTTCTTGTCCCGCAGGACAGTGAGCTTATGGGCGACCAGCGGGTGGTCCACAACGAGAGTGCGCATGGGCTCAAAACTATCATCCGGCGCTCCCCTTCCCCGGCCCCGTAATGCCGTCGTTCTGCACCACGTCACGCACCACGGGCCTGTCGAAGGTCGGGGCGGGGCCGCGGTGTTCCCGCCGCCTGAAGAAGTGGAAGAGCCGATGCGCCAGAATCACCATGCACACCCAGATCAGGCCCAGAAGCCACCCGGCGATGACGTCCGTAAGCCAATGGTGTCCCAGGAACACCCGGCTGAGTCCCATGGCGAGGATAAAGAGCGTTCCGCCGGCTATCAAAGATACGCGGACCATCGTCCGGTGAAACTGTAGGCAGGTCAGGTAAATCACCACACCGATCACCACCGTGGTGTTCAATGTGTGCCCGCTTGGAAAGGATGGTGATGTCTCGAACGGGGGCACTGCGTCCGCATGGTCTGGCCTGGTCCGTCCAACGAGCTTCTTGCCGAACGTCGTTGCTGACGTGGAGAAGGCGGCGGCGCCGCCCACAAGAATGAGAGGCCGCCACGTCCTTCCGAGGAAAGTCAGCCAGGCGGTAAGGATGCTGGCGAGGATTGGCATGCCAATGCCGCCACCGATGTTCGTAAACCCTGTAACGGCGGCATCCAGCCCGGGATTCCTCAGCCCTTCGGCATACCTAAGGGCAGGCTTGTCCAGGTTGGCCAGGCCGGCATTGTCCACAACGTTGTCGTACACTTCAGCACCGAGAAGCGCCAGCGCCACTATGATCCCGCCACCCATCAGGATAGTGATGGTCAATGCCGCGTACGGTTTGAACCACTCTCTAAGCCGCTCTGGGAGGGTGTCCACGGCTGCCTCCTCGCGTCAGTGCCGTCCAAGTCTGGATATCCTTCGAAACTATCATTGAGCCATGGTCCCGGCAGAAATGAAACACGGCGAGTGGATGGGCCTTGCCCTGGACGAGGCCCGGAGCGCCCTTGCCACGCACGATGTGCCCATCGGCGCCGTCGTAATCGGGCCCGACGGCGACGTGCTGGGTTCGGGGCGGAACCAGAGGGAGGCCCTCGGAGACCCCACCGCCCATGCCGAAGTAGTGGCCATCCGCCAGGCTGCGGACCGTTTGCGTGAGCTCTCCATCCAAGGTGGCGGCACCGCGGACGGCTGGCGGCTTGCAGACTGCACCCTGGTGGTCACGCTGGAGCCCTGCGCCATGTGCGCAGGCGCCGTTGTGCTGGCGCGCATACCCCGGGTGGTCTTCGGCGCCTGGGACGAGAAGGCCGGCGCCGCCGGTTCAGTCTTTGACATCCTCCGCGAGCGACGCCTCAACCACTGGGTGGAGGTCTACGCGGGTGTCCGGGAAGCGGAATGCGGAGCGTTGCTCAGGGAATTCTTCGCCGGACACCGTGCCCAGCCGAACGGTTCCTAGACGGCAGCGTCCAGAAAATCGATGCGGCTCTTCCGGGATGCCGGCGAGTCCAGGCTGAAGGAGCGGAAATCACCCAGCTCGGCGCGTATCCAGGCCTCCACCTCGGCGACCCGCTGCGTCACGGCAGGCGTGGGACCGTCAAAGAGCCAGTGGGCGATTCGTTCCTTCACCGGATCGTACTGCCAGAGTCCGACGATCCGGCCGCGGTCCAGGATCGGGTGGTCTGGGAGGTCGGCCTGAAGAGCCAGCGTCGCATCGAGCACCTTCTTGCCCCTGTCCCGCTCTTCGAGCATGTCCCCGGAGTTCCGCCGGAGCAGGACTAGTGAATCGGTGCCCGCCAGCAACTGGATTTGTTCCTCTCCGGGCGCCTCAAAGGCGGCGAGCCGGCCAACGTCGTCGGGCAGCATCCACAGCACCTCGCCTGCTGCGGTGGGCACCTCCACGGCGCCGACGGCGGCGAATGCCGCCTTGCTGTCCGCCACGGTAAAGCCGGTGAACCATTGCGACTGCTTGAAGGTGGCACCGCCTGTCCAGCCGAGGTATCGCTCCATGAGGAGGCTGCGGACGGAGCCATCGTCCAAGGTGACGGCCGGCATTTCCCACAGCGTATAGGCGTAGCGCTGCTGGTCCAGCCGGCCGTTCACCGGCACGCGGCGGATCCGACCGTCCGCCTGCAGGAGGCCCAGTGCGGTGGGCAGGGTGGTAGCGGCGCCTTTCCTCTTACCCTCCTCGCCAAGGTTCCGGACTGAGTCACCCAACTCGTCCTTGAGCTGCTTGGGATCAAGCGGACCGCTGGCTTCGGCCAGCGCGTGCAGGATCTGCTCCTCCAGCAGCGTTATCTCGCCACGTTCCACCCCCATCCTTGCCAGCACGCGGAAGGGCGCGGCCGCCGCCTCCCGGCCGATCTGGAGAGCCCAGGCAAAGTCGTTGTGGCCCAGGACGTACGTGCAGCCCCGCGCTGCGGGGAGTTCATGGATTTTCAGGGACAAGACATCGGCGTCCGCCTGCTCGCGGCTGATCCCGGCGCGCGCAAAGAGCGTGAGGTAGGGGTTGGCTCCACCTACCGAGCGGGCCCAGCCAGCCTGGCTGAAGACTTCCGCCGAGTCCGCACCCCGGAGGCTGCCGTCCAGCCCCTGTTTGTGCCAGGCCCACGCCCGCATCAGGCTCGGGGTGAGCCGTTCCGGCGTGGGCAGGTCGAATGCGGTGGCGGACGGCACGGGCGTGGTCATGGCCTCATTGTCCATCAGCGGCCCCGGCAGCGGTTAGGCGATCCCGACGCCTCGCGGCCTGTTCAGTGGCCTCCGACGATCCCCAGCACCGTGCGCGCGGTGACGTCCCAGCCGGGCAGCCGCTCGCGTGCGGCCAGGGCCGCCTCGCGCCAGGCGGACCTCAGCCGAGGTTCCTCCAGCCAGTGCCGGAGCACCGCCGCCAGCGGTTCGGGGCTGCCGGAGAGGCCGACGGCGGCGCCCGGCAGCGTGCTCTCCAGGACGTCCGCTTCCCCTGCGGAAGGGCTCGCGGATGTCAGTGCGGCCACGGCGCCCGTCCCCTGCCGGACGATGACCGGGACGCCACGGGCGAGCGATTCGGTGACCACCAGCCCGAAGGCCTCTTCCCGGGACACCAGCAGGCTCAAGTCGGCTCGTTCCCATTCGTTGTCCAGCGCGTCCCCTGTCAGTTCGCCTGTCAGCCGTACCTTGTCTTGGATTCCCTGGTCTGTGATTGCTGTGCGGACCTGCTGGGCGTATTCCGGATCGGCGTCCTCTGAGCCCACGAGGGAGGCCGTCCAGTCCAGGTCCTGCAGCAAGGCCAGCGCCTTCACGGTAAGCAATTGGTCCTTGTTGGGCAGCAACGCAGCCACAGCAGTGATATGCGGCGGGTTCGAGCCCGTGGCCACGGGTGCGGGTTCCGTGCCGGGCAGCGCGATGTGGCTGGAAGTCAGTCCGTGCTGAGCGTTGATCGCCTGTGCGGTGGAGGTGCTGGTACAGATCACGCCTGCCACTGCGCGCAGGGCCCTGGCCTCCCTCGCCGGTTCGGCGATGGACGGCATGTGCAGCAGCACCCAGGCCTGCTGGCCCGCGGCCGCCGCGTACTCGAGTTCGTCGGGAGCGCTGCAGGCGATCAGTCCGTCCACGATGGTGACCGTCCCGGCGTCGAGTCCCGCCCGAGGTTCCCCTGCACCCAGCAGACTGCCCAGCCGCCGTCGTTCTTTAGCAGTGGCGTCCGGCCAGGATCCGTCCACCGCCAGCACCTCAACGTCAACGCCCAATCCCTGCAGCCCCCGGACAAGCCGGGCGTTGTAGACGTTGCCGCCGGAGTTGTGGCGGATATTGGCGGGGACCAGGAGCCTGAGGCGGCGCACCGTTGTCAGCCCACGAGGTCGAGCGTGAACGTTGCCCAGGCGTCCGGATTCTCGCGGAGGGTGACGTCGATCCCGGCGAGTTCGCGGCCGTCGTCGCTGTCCTTCAGCTGCGCTGCCACGGACCGGGCGATGTATTCGGCGAGCGCCTCGGTTGTGGTGAGCTTGCCGTCAAAGTCCGGGTGTTCATCCAGGTTGCGGTAATTGAGCCCGGCAAGGACCTCCTCGATGATGGTTCCCGCCGCTCCGATATCCAGCACGATTGCGTCCTGGTTCAGACGACGACGCCGGAAGGTCACTTCCGCTACGAAGGTAGCCCCATGAAGGGACTGGGCCGGGCCGAAAACCTCGCGCGGAAGGCTGTGGGCAATCATGAAATGGCGGCGGACGGTCAAGCTGAACATTGGCTACCTCTGGTCTTCGCGGTCGGTGTCTTGGGGGCGGTTGTCTTCGTGGTGGGTGTCTTCGGAGCGGGTGTCTTCGGGGCGGGAGTCTTCGGGTCCGGTCTCTTGGGTGCGGCTGTCGGGGTATTCGATGACGTGGCAGAGGGCTTCGAGTTTGCCGTCGGTGAGGCGCTGGACTACGTCGGGCAGGTCCGCGAAAGGCGATAATCCGGTGAGGAAAATGTCGAAGACGGGGTCCTTGAGTAGCGAGACGGCCAGGTCCAGGCGGTCTGCGTTGGTCCGCCGGTGGCGCCGGGCCCGGGATACAACGCCCACCTGACTGGCGCGGATGGACAGCCGCCTCGCGTGGAAATCCTCGCCAAGTGGCAGGGTGACATTGTGGTTGGCGTACCAGGACATCTCGATAATGTCCCCTTCGTCGCCGGCAAGCTGCAGGCTGCGGGCCAAGCCCTCTTGCGAGGCGGAGCAATGGAAGACGATGTCGCAATCCGCCAAGGCGTCGTCCGGATGGGCGAATTCCACCCCGAGCCGGTCCGCAAGGTGTTTGCGCTCCGGATCCAGGTCCACCAGTTGCAGGCGATCCAGCGGGAACGTGCGGAGGAGGGTGGCGACCATTCCTCCCACCAGGCCCGCGCCCACGACGGCGATCCGGTCCCCCAGCCTGGGGCCGGCCTCCCAGAGGGCATTGACGGCGGTTTCCACCGTGCCGGTAAGCACCGCCCGTCGGGCAGGAACGCCGTCGGGAATCCGGGTGAGCGCATCCGTGGCGACGACATAGCGGTCCTGGTGCGGGTTCAGGCAGAAGACCTTCTGGCCTACCCAGCCTTCCGGCCCCTGCTCCACCACGCCCACTGACAGGTAGCCAAACTTGACGGGTGAGGGGAAGGAGCCTTCCTGGTGTGGGGCCCGCATCTCCTCGGCGACCCGCGGCGGGACGGAACAGGTGTGGACCACGATCTCCGTGCCCTTGCTAATCCCCGAGTAAAGCGTGCGGACCAGTGCCTCGTCCGGTCCCGGGGCGTGCAGCTCCTCGGATCGGAGCTCACCGTGCTGGGGCCCCGTGGTCCAATATGCGGTTGCCTGCGCTGCTTTGCCTGAATTAGTCATCTTGCTTATGAATCTAGCCTGCCGCGCGTGGCGGGCAAAGCCGGACAGCACGGACGAACACTTGCGGCCCTCCCTCTGACCTCCAAGGGCCCCCGCACCCAAGCACCCAGCACTCAGCACTCCAACCAGCGCCAACCAGCGCTCCGCCGGCACCGGACGCTGTTGGTACAGGTTCTGCGCCACTCCGCTGGCAGCGGGGCACAACCCGGCGCGGTGCTCGTACTCTCGGCGCGCCGGCATCACGTCCCTGAGGGTGCGCACAGCGCTGCGCCGTCTGGAATTTCCCAGTCCGGGAAGGGGTTTTGGGTTAGCCCGGGATCTTCGGGTGGCTCGGCGTCATGGATCTGGGTTTCATCCGGCCACTCGGGTGGCTCCCAGTCTTGTTCTTCGTGTTGGAATTCGCGTCCGGTGAATGAGAGCCAGTCCGGTGGCTCCCAGTCTTGTTGTTCGCTTTG
>NZ_JAGGPL010000013.1 GCF_018613805.1 Arthrobacter sp. ISL-48 | reverse complement strand
GCTGGTCCATGACAGTTCTTGGGATGAAGTGGGCCGGGTTGCCGGAACGTTTTCTGTTGACATGTGGTTCCTGCTCTCGTGTAGACGCGGGGATGGTGATGAGGCTGAGCCCCGACGTTTCTGGGAGGATGGGTCAGCCGGGCAGATGGGGGAAGTCCGTGACGTCATGCAGTAGTGAATCCGTATTCACTACTGCATTAGTATGAATCTATATTTGAAACAATCGAACAGGACGAACACATGGCACTTGCTGACATTCACGAAGCGGTTTCGGCCCTCCAGACGGGACGGCCCGTCATCGCCGTCGACGATGAGGACCGCGAGAATGAGGGCGACATCATCATGGCGGCCCAGCACGCCACGCCGGAGTGGCTGGCTTGGATCATTCGGGTTTCCAGCGGCTTTGTGTGCGCCCCGATGACCAACGAGTTGGCGGATGCTCTGGAGCTGCCGCTGATGACCGAGGACAACAAGGATTCCCTCCGGACTGCCTACACGATCACGGTGGATGCGGCGGGCCAGTCCACGACCGGCATCAGCGCAACGGACAGGGCGCGTACCCTTCGGGTGCTGGCAGATCCGACATCCGGTCCTGCTCATCTGATCCGTCCCGGGCATGTGCTTCCCCTTCGTGCCGTTGATGGGGGGGTGCGGCAGCGTCCGGGCCATACAGAGGCCGCCGTTGACCTGCTGAAGCTTGCCGGCCTCGCCCCGGTCGGTGTCATCGCTGAGGTCGTTGCTGATGACGGTGAGATGATGAGGCTTCCCGGGCTGCTGGAACTCGGCCTGGAAAAGGGGCTTCCTGTTATCAGCATCGCCCAGCTGGTGGCGGCCCTGGAGAACTGATCCGGGGCGGCCACCAGCGGCTGCTATTGGGCGCAGAAGCCGCCGTCGACGAGGAGGTCGATGCCGGTACAGAAGGATGCTGCGTCTGAGAGGAGGAATACCGCCGGGCCGGCCATTTCAGACGGATCAGCGATGCGCTTCATCGGCGTCTCCTGGGCGAAGATTTCCATCTGGTTGACCATTTCCGGCCGGGAGTTCATCTTGGTCATGGTGTAGCCGGGGCTGAGCGCGTTGACGCGGATACCACGCTCGGCCCATTCCATCGCGAGCGATTTACTCAGGTGAATGACCGCTGCTTTAGCACTGTTGTAGTGTGCCTGCAACAGGCCCCTGTTGACGATGCTCCCTGACATAGAGGCGATGTTGACTATTGATCCGCCGCCGTTCCTGAGCATGGCACGGCCTTCGGCCTGGCAGCTGAGGAAAACGCCGGTTACATCAATGTCATAGACCTTCTGCCACTGAGCCAGGGGCAACTCCTCTGCCGGCGCTGCGTTGGCTATGCCTGCGGAATTGACCGCCAGGGTGAGCGGGCCTAGATCTGCTTCGATTTTGGCGACTGCTTCTTCAAGTTCGTCCGCCTTCGTTACGTCGGCCGCGACAAAGATCGCCCGGCCTCCGGCTTCCTTGATGCGGTGTACGGTCTCGTCCGGTCCTTCTCCTGGGAGGTCAACGATCCCGATGGCGCCGCTTTGCTGTGCGATGCCGAATGAGATGGCCTGCCCGATGCCGGACCCGCCTCCGGTCACGAGGGCTGTACGCCCGCTGAGGGCGAAGCTCAGTTTCGCAGTCATTTGTTGTCCTTTGAGTTTTAGGGCGCCTTG
Organism: Arthrobacter sp. ISL-48; assembly: GCF_018613805.1. GTDB lineage: Bacteria > Actinomycetota > Actinomycetes > Actinomycetales > Micrococcaceae > Arthrobacter. The sequence goes on along the minus strand of NZ_JAGGPL010000013.1, from coordinate 308,871 downwards.
TCTGATTCCAGATTGAGCGCGGTTTTCTTGTCAGTGATTAGTACGTTGATCCAGTGGCCCTGGACGGCAGCACGTATCGCTGCGTACTTCCTGGCACCACCGGCAACCCCGATTCGCCGGTCGACTTTGAGCATCTGTTCGGGGCTGATCCCAAGAACCCTGTCGTTGAGATCGGATTCGACGAGTGCGCCGTCCCTGTCGAAGAACCTCAGGCAGATGTCCCCTACTGCTCCCGACGCGGCGAGGGCTTTGAGATTGGATTGGTTGAGTGAGTTACCTGATTCGCGAAGAAGCGGCGAGGGTTCGATGCTTCCGATGCCTACCAGGAGCGTGTCCAGCCGGTCCCAGTCGGCGGCGACTTCAGCGACGAAGGGATCCTCGAGGAGGGCGTCACGGCCGCCACGGCTGGAAACGATGCCAGGAGCCGGCAGGTACCGGGGGGTGCCTTTCGTGACCGTTGCCAGGCGGTCCGCGAGATGCGTCGCCCGCACCTGTACTTCGGGGTTCCCCACTCCGCCGATGACCTGGACTACGCTCTCAGCGGTTTTAACATTCCGTGGGGACATGGCGTCCACCGTTGCCAGAAGCGTCGAGGACCAGGACGATAGGCCCACCCTGTTGCCGCCGGTGAGGGTCACCTCGAGGTAACCTGCGGCCGCCGTGCCGATGCCCCGGATGATGGATGCTTCGTCATCAGTCTGGAGGTCCGCGATGACCACAGCCCGCAGGCCGTACTTGGCCGCCACGGCGTCTTCCAGATCTGATTCGGTTCCCGCGGGCGCAACGACGATGGTCCGGACAATGCCTTCTCGGACCGCGTCGGTCAGCCACCGGGAAACCCTGGACTGGGAGACGTTGAGCTTGTCAGCAATGTCCGCCTGACTCATGTTCTGCTCGTGGTACATCCTCGCAGCTTTTACCATCAGGCCCAGTTGCTGGGGAGTGAAAGTCCTTGTTCTCTGGGCCACGGCGTTCCTTCGGTTGTCATCGGGCAGGGTCCGATTATTTCACGTTCCTCCTCCTCTCTTAGAGTGTCGCGAGTGACATGACTTTTGACGGGGTCGCCTCGGAGGCATCCAGGATGCCCTGGTTCCGTCCGCGGGCGAGAACCATGACCCGGTGGGCGAGGCCCAGCACTTCCTCGAGATCGGAACTGACGACGATGACGGCGTTTCCGTTGCGGGCCAGTTCAGCGACGACTTCGTAAATGGAGGCCCGCGCCCCGACGTCGATGCCACGCGTAGGTTCATCGAGGATGATCAGGCGCGGGTCGCGTTGAAGCCATTTGCCGATCACGATTTTCTGCTGGTTGCCGCCCGAGAGTGAGGACACGGGCAGCGCCACGTTTCCCTTCATTCCGATGCCCTTCGCCACCGTCGCGGCGAACCTGCGCACCTTGGCCGGTGAGATCCAGCCGGAGGTGCTGACCTTCCCCAAATTGGGAAGTGCGATGTTGTTCTCGATGGTGTCGCTGACGACCAGTCCCTGCTGCTTACGGTCTTCGGGTATCAGTACGACGCCTGCTTTGATGGCTGCCATCGGGTTGTCGGGTTTCAGGTTTTTTCCATCGACGACTACCGTTCCCAGACGGTGCTCGGCGCCGGCTATGGCGCGGACGAGTTCGGTGCGTCCGGCCCCGACGATGCCGGCGATGCCGAAGATTTCCCCGGCCCGCACGGTAAAGGAAACGTCCATGAAGTCGCCGGCCTTGTCGTGGAGGTCCTTTACTTCCAGCACGATTTTGTCCGTGGGCGGGGGCACATCGGGGAAGAGCCGATCCACCGGGCGTCCGACCATTTCTTCCACCAGCTGGTTGGGGGAAACCTCCCCGGAGGCATGTTCGGTGATCTTCTTGCCGTCCCTGAGGACAACGATACGGTCGGCGATCAGAGCTATTTCAGCGAGGCGGTGGCTGACGTAGATGAACGACACGCCTTCGGCTTTGAGTGCCCTGACACAGTCGAAGAGAGCGTCCGTTTCGGCCTGGCCCAGTGCAGCGGTGGGTTCGTCAAGGATGAGCAGTGACGCGTCGAGCATGAGTGCTTTTGCGATTTCTACCTGTTGCTGGCCCGCGACGCTGAGGTCCCGGACTTTGCTGTCCATGGCGCCGTTGAAGCCTAGACGCTTCAACTGGTCCTTTGCCTTCTCTCGCATGGTGCGGGCGTCCAGGAAGCCGCTGCGCATCGGCCATCGGCCTACCATGACGTTCTCGGCAACGGTCAGGTCCGGCAGCAGCCGCATCTCCTGGTGAATCAGGCCGATGCCGAAGGCGATGGCATCGCCAGGTGACGTCGGAGCATAAGGCTCTCCGTTCCAGGTCATGGTTCCCGTTGTCGGTTGGGTGACTCCGGCGATGATGGTGGAAAGCGTCGATTTTCCTGCCCCGTTTTCTCCGAGCAGGGCAACGACTTCCCCGGGCCTGATGTCCAGGTCGATGTCCTGGACTGCGATAGTGCCGGGGTATTCTTTGGTGGCGCCGCGGACGCGAAGTCCACGAGTGTCCGCAATAGGCATTTTGAGCTCCGTTGGCTAGGGAAACGGCCTGGGCGGGTGGTGCCCGGGGAGGGCACCACCCGTGGGACGATCAGGGGTGCGTTGTGATGAACGGGTCGACGTTCTCCTTCGTGGTCAAAACGCCTGCCTGAAGCTGTTCGGGGGCCAGCTTTTCGCCGTTGGCCAGCTTGATCGCGGACTCCAGGGCGAGCTTGCCCATGCCCTGGGTCGGCTGGGTAATGGTCGCGCCGAGGGTGCCGTTCTTTACCGCTTCCAGGCCGGCCTTGTCGCCGTCAAAGCCGACAATAGTGACGTCCTTGACGCCGGCGTTGCGGACCGCCTGCGCTGCTCCGAGCGCCAGTGCGTCTGCACGGCCGAAGAAGATGTTGATGCTTGGATTCGCCTGAAGCATGTCCGTGGCGAGCTGGTAGCCCTCGTCCTGCGCCCACTGCTGGGAGGCCTGGCGGGCGACTTCCTTGATGCCGGGGAACTGCGTCATGGCGTCCTTGAAACCGGTGTCGCGTGCAACTTCAGGGGTCGTTCCGATCTGACCCTGAATGACACCGAGCTGTCCCTTACCTCCGGTCTGCTTTCCGACCCATTCACCCAGCGTCTTGGCGGCAGCAACGCTATCGGTGGCAATAAAGGTGTCCCCGGGCGCACCTTCGGGGTTGCGGTCCACAGCGACGATGGGGATATGTGCTGCCTTGGCCGCCCGGACCGGGACGGTGGCCGCGGTTGCTCCGGCGGGAATGTAGATGATCGCGTCGACCTGCTGGGTGATGAAGTCCTGGATCTGCGAGACCTGCGTATTGGAGTCACCCTTCGCATCAGCGACGACGACCTTGACGTTTTGTTCCTTGGCGGCCGCTTCGACGGACTGGCGGATCTGGTTGAAGAAGTCGGCCTGCTGGTTGGCTACCGCCAGGCCGATGGTCTTCTGCTTCCCACCTCCGCCGCTCCCGCCCGTGCCGGCGCTGCCGCCGCTGCCGCCGCAGGCAGCCAGTGAGAAGGTGGCCGCGATGGCTACAGCAGTTACTGCGATTTTTCTGAACATTTTCATCTCCATTGATATTTACGATTGGTACTGCATGGGTTTGAGGTGGGCGAGAGGGGCCGTTAGGCGCGCTTGCGCCGGAGGACGTCTGCCATCACAGCGATGGCGATGACTAGGCCGATGACGATCTGTTGGATGAACGGCGAGACGCCCAGGAGGTTCAAGCCGTTGCGCAGGACTCCGATGATCAGGACGCCGATCACGGTCCCGCCGATGCGGCCGACGCCGCCGCTCAGACTGGCCCCGCCAATGACGACTGCGGCGATGACGTCGAGCTCATAGCCGCTTCCTGCGCTCGGCTGGGAGGAGTCGAGACGGCTGGCGAGAACGATTCCGCCAAGGCCGGCCAGGGCACCTGCTGCAACGTACACCCAGATGGTGACCTTCTTGACGTGGATACCGGCCAGCCGGGCGACTTCGGTGCCGCCGCCGATGGCGTAGATGGAGCGTCCGGATGCCCGGTACTTCAGCCACGCCCAGGCCACCAGATACAGGGCCAGAACGACCAGGAGCGTGATCGAGAAGAAACCAAGGTACCTCTCGGAGGAGAAATTAAAGAACCATTCCGGGTAGCCCACGATCTGCTGACCGTCAGTGATCAGGTTCGCCATTCCGCGCCCGATGGACATCATTGCCAAGGTCGCAATGAACGGTGGCAGGTTGGCGTAGGTGATCCCGAGTCCGTTGATCGAACCGGCGAGCGCACCGACCGCAATGGCTGCCAGCATTGCGCTCCACATCGGCCAGCCCCCCTGATGCGAGAGCCACCCAAGGACCATGGTGGAGAGTCCGAGGATGGAACCCACTGAAAGGTCGATGCCGCCGGTGATGATGACGGCGGTCGCCCCGACGGACAGGATGCCGAGAACGGTCACCTGGTCCAGGATGTTGATGATGTTTCGCGTGGTGAGGAAGAAGGGGGACGCGAAGCTCAGGATGACAAACAGGGCGATGAGGCCCAGCAGGGCACCGCCGCTGCCGGAAAACAAACGCGCGCTGAGTTGTGAAAACATAGGCGCCTTCGCGCCCGTTTCTTGAGGTGCTCCACCGGGCCGGTGGGCTATTTGTTGACTCATGATTGACTCCGTTGGCAGTAGAGGTGGGCCCTAGTTCATGAACATTCCGCCATCAATGTTGATGGCCTGTCCGGTGATATAGCTGCCTGCGTCCGAGGCTAGGAAAAGGAGCAGGTTTGCCACGTCCGTTGCTTCGGCGGGGCGCTTGAGAGGTATGCCATCGATCCATTCCTGGATGAGCTCGCCCGGTTTGTAATTACCTAGGCGGCTGCCCCATTCCCGGTCGTTGTATTCCCACATTTCGGTCTTGACGATGCCGGGACAGTAGCTGTTAACGCGGACCCCGGACGGTGCGAGTTCCTTGGCGAGTGATTGGGTGAGGCCGATGACGCCGAACTTGCTGGCTGCATAGTGGGGAGTAAAAATGAATCCCTGCCTGCCCTGACCGCTGGAGGCATTGAGAATTACACCGTGCTCGCTGGCCTTCAGCAGGGGAGCTGCTTCCCGGCAGCAAAGGAAAACGGCCGTGGTGTTGACGGCGAGGACTTTGTTGAATTCGTCCAGGGTGAGGTCTTCGAGGTTGGCGATCGTGATGATCCCGGCGTTGTTGACAAGGATGTCCAGGCCGCCCCAAAGCTCGATTGTCTTGGCGAATGCCGCCTTGACCTGGGCCTCGTCGGTGACATCCGCTACTGCGTGGTCGACGTCAAAGCCGGCTGCCCGGAGATTCGCCGCCGCCTCGCTGACCTGCGGGCTGCGGTCAACAAGGAGTACCGAGGCGCCGGCCTCGGCGAAGGCCTGGCCAATGCCGTAGCCGATCCCGCTGGCTCCGCCCGTAACCAGGGCGCGACGTCCCTTGAAATGGCCCTGAAAGATTTCAGATCCGATCATTGTGTTCATTAGTCACTCCGTTACTGCCGGGGCCAATGCGACGTGCATTGTTCCCGGCGTGCTGGGGAAAGTGTCTTCAGGGGACCAGCGTGCCCTGGCCACCGCACGGGACCAGCTTGACCTTCTGCGGTCCGCGTCCTGGACGGGCATTACCGGAACGATCTCGTTCCTGTCCCGGGGGAGGCTTTCAGCGGCCTCCCGGCTGAACAGGCCCGTCTCGATCGCGGCCATGTGTGCCACACCCAGTGCTGAAAGATCCGGGACCGCGCTGCGCAGTACTGTGCGCTGGCTCAGATCAGACTGCAGCTGCATCAGCCAGGGGTTGGATGTCGGGCCGCCATCGGCCAGCACAGAGCTGATCCGCGGCGAGACGGCCTGCTCGGCCGCCCGCAGCACATCTTCGATCTGGAGGGCAATTGCTTCGAAGGCGGCCCGGGCCAGGTGGGCCGAGGTCGTTCCGAGGTTGAATCCACTGATAGTGGCTTCTGCGCGTTCGTCCCACCACGGGGCACCAAGTCCTGCGAATGCCGGGACAATGTTGACCCCGCCGCTGTCCTCTACCGTCCGGGCCAGCGAGTCCAGATGCGCGACGTCACAGTCGAGCACCTGGGACAGCCAAACAGCGGTGGCGCCTGTGGCCAGGATGTTCCCTTCGAAGGCGTAACGCGGGGTTCCGTCATGCCAGGCCAGCGTCCGGACCAGACCGCCCATGTCGGCCGGACGCACCTCATCCGGGAGCAGACCCATCACGGAGCTGCCCGTACCGTAGGTGGCCTTGACCGTGCCCGGGCCCCGGACGCCGTGTGCGTACAGCGCCGAGTGTGAGTCGCCCATGACAGCGTGGACCCGGAAACCCTTAGCCTGCCCCCCGAGCACGGGAGAGCTCGCCGCGTTGGACGCCACGATCGTCGGCAGGACCTGAGCCGGGACATTGAAGAGATCGAGCAGTTGCTGGTCCCAGTCCACTGAATCAAGGTTCAAGAGCTGAGTGCGGCTTGCGTTCCCCGCCTCGATCCTGTGTTGACCCGTTAGGCAGCTCAGTAGCCAGGAATCGACGGTTCCGGCTGCGATTTTTCCCGCCTTGCTGAGGCGTCGGTCCGGGTCCGCGGCATCCAGGAGCCACTGGATTTTCAGTGCTGAGAACATCGGGTCAATCGGCAGGCCGGTCGACTGGCGGACCAGGTCGCCTGCACCGTCGCCGATCAGGTTTTTGGCCTGTTCGGCGGTGCGGCGGTCCTGCCATCCCAGAACCGGGCCCAAGGGCTGTCCGGTCTCACGGTCCCAGATCATCGCTGACTCGCGCTGGGTGCTCACCCCAAGCCCCAAGACCGTGTTTTCCAGGCCCTCGAGGCTGTCTGAGACCGCCTTAAGGACGCTGTCGCGTATGACGTTGGGATCCTGCTCGACCCAACCCGGCCGGGGGTGCTGCTGCGTGAGACTGACCTGCGCCCGGGCGATGATCCCGCCCGAGCCGTCCATGACCAGGGCCTTCGTAGCACTCGTGCCTTGGTCCACCGCGACAACTACGGCGGTCTCGGCAACGGCAGGGGCCAGGTTAGTCACGATGCAGTACCTCACGCGCTGCGGCGGAAATGTGGTCTGCAGTAAGGCCGAAGTGGTCCAGCAGGAATGCGGTGCTGCCGGTGGGCGCGAAATGGTTCAGGCCCAGAATGCGCATCGGAACGCGGGCTCCATCCTCCAGCTGGCCTACAACACTTGCTACCGCGGCGCCCAGGCCGCCGGCGACGTTGGCTTCCTCTGCCGTGATGATGGCGCCGGTCTGGCGGGCCGCGTCCTTGATTGCATCTTCATCGAGCGGGCTCAGGTACGCGGCGTTGAGGACGCGGGCAGAGACTCCCTCGGCGGCGAGCGACGCGGCTGCCCACAGGGCCCGGGACACTTCGGTTCCGGTGGCGATGATGGTTACGTCGCTTCCTTCCCGTGCGACGACGAACTTTCCGCGTTCGAGCCCGACGTTGTCCTCGGACACGTGCGGGACCTTGAACCGCCCAACACGGATGTACGTGGGCCGCGGATCGGCCACTGCATTGCGGACCGCGGCGCGGGTCTGTGCTCCGTCGGCGGGAACAACAATGTCCAGGCCCGGCAGCGCACGCAACCAGGAGAAGTCCTCCACGGAGTGGTGGGTCGGACCAAGCTCGCCGTAGGCCATGCCCGGGCTCATGCCACACAGAATAACGTTGTGCTGGCTGTACGCCACGTCCGCCTTGATCTGTTCCAGCGAGCGGCCGGTCAAGAAGGGCCCGGCCGCGCAGACGAACGGAATGAGGCCCGCGTTGGCCAGCCCGGCACCGACGCCAACCATGTTCTGCTCGGCGATGCCGACGTTGATCAGACGGTCCGGGAACTCATCCCGGAATTTGGTCAGGTTGCTGGAACCGACCGAGTCGTTGCACACCGCAACGACTTTGTCGTTGGTGCGGGCAAGCGCGATCAGCTCGTCGGCAAAATCCTGGCGGTTGTCGAACGTGGGTGCATCGTTCAGCACGCTAGTTGTCGTCATGACAGCTCCTGAAAAGCCTGAAGGGTTTGTTCTTTGGACGGTACTTTGTGGTGCCATTCGACTCGGTCCTCGATGAACGAGACGCCTTTGCCCTTGATGGTATTGGCGATGACAGCCACGGGGGAGCCTGTGGTGGAGGGACGCATGGCGTCAATGAGGTCGTTGTAGTTGTGGCCGTCAACGATCCGCACTTCCATGCCGAAAGCGGCAAGACGGGCATCGAGCGGATCAAGCCCGTTCGTCTCTTCGGTCCTCGCGCCCTGCTGGAGACGGTTGCGGTCAACAATGAGAGTCAGGTTGTCCAGCTTCTGGTGGGACGCCGACATCAGTGCTTCCCAGTTGCTGCCTTCCTGCATTTCGCCGTCGCCGGTGACAACGAAGACCCGCGAACCGCTCTTCAGCAGTTTCGCGCCGATTGCTGTACCGACCGCAACCGGGAGACCGTGACCCAGCGGGCCGGTGTTGGTCTCGACCCCGGGAACTTTCACCCTGTTCGGGTGCCCGTTCAGGGCGGACAGGGGCGCCATGAACGTGTCCAGTTCCGATACGGGGAAGAAACCGCTGTGGGCCAGAGTCGAGTACAGGGCGCCCGCGCAGTGGCCCTTGCTGAGGATGAAATGATCGCGGTCTTCCTTGCGGTGATCCTCCGGATCGACATTCATCACCGCATCAAAGAGCACCGTCAAGATGTCCGTGACTGAGAAGTCCCCGCCGATATGGCCCTGGCCGGCATCAGAAATCATTTTCAGGATGGAGCGGCGCGTGGCCTGGGCGCGCTCGTGCAGCTTTGCGGCGCGCGTGGCGGGGTCACCGTCCAGAACTTCCTGGCGGAGGGATCGCCAGGCGGCGGCCTGGGAAGCGTCTGCAGTTAACATTTTGCATATCCATTCAGTAGTGACTGTATGTGCAACCATGTTACCTATGCCACATTGAAAGTGTCAATGCACCTTGAAGCCGGCTCTCAGTCGGCACTGTCGGATGGGAGAGCGGTACACGTCAAAGCGGTTCAAGGCGATGGCCACGATGTTCGCTTGGAGCGGAGGGTGGCAGCGCTTTAAACGACGCCTCCGACCGGCGGTCGACATCGCCCAGCGAGCGGACTGTCGAAACCTTTTTCGTTGCTAGAATCCGGAGCGACTTGCGGGCGAGGTCTGGAACCTTGTTCGCGGCTTCACGGTGCTCAAGCTGGGCGGCTACTTCCCAGTTCGCAGATCTGATCGCTGACGTCTTCGCGGATATCATTTGACCGAGGCACCTGGCGGCATCGCGCTTGTTCAGGGCTTTGTTAATAGGGCATCGTCGGGCCGCACAAGTGTGGGTCCGGACCTGCTGGACAACACCAACGACGCCCCTGAATGGTTCTGGCGGCCTGACCAAACGCCCCCGGTGAACGTCCGAGTTTGAGTGCCGATGACCTCGAACCTCTCCGACGCGCTCGAAGGGACCTCGCCTCCTTCCTTACATCGAGGAATGGGCAGCGGGACGCTATTTTTTCTCCGATTTCCGGACGCGCGGAGATTGTCGTGGACGGATCAGCTGTGAAGTTGCAACCAAGTGGTACTGGCCACAAGCAAGTATTGGCTTTGGTTTGCGGCGCTCTCTACGAGGCGCAGATTGAAGGAAGCCTGCGAGGATCTGTCTGAATGAATGGCGTTATGTGCCGTTCTACGACAGGTCCAAGAACAACAGCGTCATCTGGTCCGACTCAACGTCATGCGGGAACATCGCCAATGTGCGGGCGTCACGGGCGCATAAGAACGCTGAGCAGTATGCGCGGCTCTAAGTCAATGAGAACCACAACACGGCGCCATGTTCATGCCATCGGCGGCCAGGCCGGGTCCGCCACCCAGTCGTTCAGTGGGACTCGTCCAGTTGGTCCCAGCAATGATGGGTCAACGCTCACGGGTGGGTACCATTCAAGCCGTCATGAGGTCCGGCACGTTCGCAGATGGGTACAGTTCGGACCGTCCTGATGGGCTCCTATCAGACCGACATACTCACTCTGCAACCGCCAGCCGCAGGCGCTCGAGCGCCATTCGCCTGCGGTGGGCAGCCTTCGCCCGGGGGTGTTCTTCGATGATGACTGATACCGTCAGGGCAGCGCAAATCACCAGCATGCATAGGGGCAGGGCCACCCCTGCGGCGGCCAGTCCGACGCTGAGGCCGAGCAGAAGCACCACGACAACGGCCACCCCAACAATCATCCGGTCCGGGCCCAGCATGGCGCTATGCAGCCATGTCAGAGTGATCTTGAAAACTGCCACCGGAGCGGCGATGCTGGCTATGGCCACGGCGGCACTGATGTGCGCTTCGTGGTCGATAAAGTAGGCGGCGACATGCAGGCCTGCTCCAGTGGCGGCAATCGCAGCAAAAATGGGCATGTGGCCGTAGCCGAATTTAAAGGAACGATTCCTCTGCAGATGCAGGGCTTGGGCCGCCGGGAGAAGGAAGTAGGTCCACCACATGCCGAAGGCAATGGCAGTCCCGGCAAAGCCCACCACCGCAGCGTCCAAGGTCCAGCCGTGGTTGCCAACAACCGCACGCAATGCCTCAATGACCCCGAAAAGGCATTCACCCAAAGCGATGATTGCGAGCAGGCCGTAGCGTTCAGCGATGTGATGAGCGTGCCAGGGGGTCCTCATCTTCCGCTCGGCGAGTGCAGGAGCGGCCCACTCAAACGCGAACAGCGGGACGGTCATCAGGAAGGTGGTCGGGATGTCCGCCGGAACGAGCATCACTATTACCCAACCGAGCTGCGCAACCACGAGGTATTTAGCGAAGTTGAGGCAGGTCTGCCGCCTCTGTGGGTCCTGCCTGGCGGCCCGCAACCACTGGGATACCAGCGCCAGCCGCATGATCACGTAGCCCGCAACGATCCCCACGTTGTCCACATGATGGCCCTCCACGAGGGAATCGAACAACGGCTCAATGCCCATGGCCAGGATCAGTACGCCCAGCATCTGCACCATGGTGACGATGCGGAAAATCCAGTCATCGGTGTCGTATGCGCTGGCGAACCAGCTGAAGTTGATCCACGCCCAGATAACGCAGAACATGGTGAAGCCAAAACCTAGGAGGCCGGCCGCGAAGTGGGCCTCAGCGATCTCGTGGGCGAACTGGCCGCCCGCTACGCCGAAGGCAATCACAAAAGTCAGATCGAAGAACAGCTCCAGCGGAGTGGCTGTCCGGTGCTTCTCTGCGGGATCCCGGCCGCCCATACGAATCAGGGGGTGCCCCGGGGGATTCGTGCCCATAAACGGCGCCTCCTGCTATACGCGGCCGAGGGAGTCTATGTCCTCCAGGAACTCAGTGTAGACGGCTTTGCTGACCGTGGTCCGCGTCTCCCCGAATGCGTCCAGGTAGCCTAGTCCTGCGTGGCAAGACCCTTTGTACGGACTCCCGCCTACGAGATGCGCGTGGGTTTCAGGCGTCCCGGCCAACCGCGACGGCTTATTCATCCGCCATCGAACTCGAACAAGGGACAGGACAAGCAATGACCGTTGAGGCCACCGCCGCCGAACCAGCCACAACCGACAGTTCCGGCCTCCGGGTACTGCGGCCCAGGGTGGAACATCACCGCGTTCCAATGGGAATCGGTGAAGCGAAACCGCGCCTGTCCTGGCAAACTCAGGCTCCACGCGACTGGGTCCAGCACAGCTACGAAATCAGGGTCTCCGGAATTGAGGGAGAGGGAATCTCCCCACGGGTCCATTCGTCCGAATCGGTGCTCGTTCCTTGGCCTTTTCCGGTGCTTGAGTCCAGGGCTCGCCGGACAGTGCAGATCAGGGTGTGGGGGACAGATGGAACATCCTCGGACTGGAGCGAGCCTCTCAGCCTTGAAGCCGGACTGCTGGACCCTGACGACTGGATAGCAAAAGCGGTCGCTCCTGACTGGGAAGAAGATCACGACGTCGACCTGCCGCCGCCGCTGATGCGTAAGTCTTTCCAGGCGAGCTCACCGGTGGCGTCAGCCCGTCTCTATGTCACCGCACATGGGCTGTACGAGATGGAAATCAACGGCACACGCGTCGGCGACGAGGCCCTCGCCCCAGGCTGGACCAGCTATAACCAGCGACTACGCTACTCAACGTACGACGTCACCGGCCTCCTCAATGATGGCGAAAACGTGGTTGGCGCCTGGATGGCCGATGGCTGGTACCGGGGACGCATTGGCTATCACGGCGGCACCCGCAACATCTACGGCGAGAAGCTGGCACTGATCGCGCAGTTGGAAATCACTTACGGGAACGGCACGCGCGAGACCATCGCCACCGACGAAACATGGAAAGCATCCCTTGGCCCCATCACCATGGCCAGCCTGTACGACGGGGAACGCTACGATGCCCGCCTGGAAAAGACTGGGTGGTCACAAGCTGGCTACAGCGACGAGAGATGGTCCGCAGTCCGCATAATGGACCGCGATGCAGCCACCCTCCAGGCCCCTCCAGGTCCCCCCGTCAGGTGCACTGAGGAGGTGACTCCGCAAAGGATCTGGACGTCGTCGTCGGGCAAGACGCTGATCGACTTCGGTCAGAACCTCGTGGGCAGGCTGCGGGTGAACGTCCAAGGCAACGCAGGTGAAACCGTGACACTCCGGCACGCCGAGGTCCTCCAGCAGGGCGAGCTGTATATCAGGCCGCTCCGGTTTGCCGCTGCCACCGATGAGTACACGATCGCAGACGCCTCCGAAACAACGTGGGAACCACGCTTCACGATCCATGGCTTCAGATATGCCGAAGTCAGCGGCGCCGTCGGCGCCGTCGATCTTGAATCCGTCGTGGCTCGTGTCTACCACACCGACATGGAGAGGACCGGATGGTTCGAATCCTCGGACCCCCTCCTCAACCGGCTGCACGAGAATGTGCTGTGGAGCATGAGGGGCAACTTCGTCAGCATTCCCACGGACTGCCCACAGCGCGATGAGCGCCTCGGCTGGACCGGGGACATCCAGGTCTTCGCCCCCACGGCGTCCTACCTCTACGACTGCTCCGGAATGCTTGCCGGCTGGCTTCAGGATCTAGCCGGGGAGCAGCATCCCGACGGCACTGTTCCCTGGTACATCCCGTGGGTGGAGGTCCAGGGCGGATGGGACGCCAGCGTACCTGGCGCTGTTTGGGGCGACGCCGCCGTCCTCACGCCTTGGACGTTATATGAGCGGTTCAATGACCTGGGCGTACTCGCGGTGCAGTACCCGAGCGCGAAGGCATGGGTGGACCTCATGGCCGAACGCGCCGGCGACACCTACCTCTGGGATAAGGGGTTCCAGCTGGGCGACTGGCTTGATCCCGCGGCGCCGCCCGAGGACCCCGCTGACGCCCGCACGGACAAGTACCTCGTTGCCACCGCCTACTTCGCATGGTCGGCGCGCCACCTGAGCCTAACGGCCGGCGTACTGGGAAAAACCGAGGATGAGAACCGTTACGCGCTGCTCGCCGATAAGGTAAAGGAGGCGTTCGCTGCCAATTACATCCTCCCTGACGGAACGATGACCAGCGACGCGCAGACGGCCTACTCGCTCGCACTGGTATTTGACCTCATGCCGACGAAAAACCAGAGACGCCGTGCCGCGGACCGGCTGGCGGCACTGGTAGCCGAGGCAGGAAACCGGATTGCTACCGGATTCGCCGGCACACCGGCCATCAGCGATGCACTGACCATGGGCGGTCACGCTGACACTGCGTACGACCTGCTTCTGGAAAAAGACTGCCCGTCCTGGCTGTACGCAGTCATCGAGGGTGCGACGACGATCTGGGAACGCTGGGACAGCCAGCGCCCTGACGGAACAGTCAATCCCGGCGAGATGACCTCCTTCAACCACTATGCCTTGGGAGCAGTAGCGGACTGGATGCACCGCACCATCGGCGGGCTTGCCCCCGCTGCTCCCGGATACCGCAAAATCAGCGTCCGGCCCCGCCCAGGCGGCGGGCTCACGCACGCCAGGGTACGGCACCTGACTCCATATGGACCCGCTGAGGTGGCCTGGAAAATCCGAGGCACTCAGCTGGTCGTTGACGCCACCATACCCACAGGCACATCAGCCGTCGTCGACTTGCCGGGAGCGCAACCCCGGGAGGTAGGTTCCGGAAGTCACCGGTTTTCGGTAGTACTGGACTAGTGCGCCCCGGGCCAGAATGGGGCATCGGGCTCAGTCCGAATCAATGAGCTCCAGCAGTTTCTTTGCGGCGTCGCGGATGTCATCGTGCCCGTACTGGGCCGCCCTGCCTTCGAGCGAGATGACGGCGCAGCGGTGGACTTTCTTGAAGTCACCGAAGGGGAAGCTCACACTGCCCTTGGTGCCATCGGATTTTTCGTCGTCCCTGCCCAAATGCCATTCGGCGAAATCTGCGAAGCCGTGCTTGTCGATGAAAGTATTTTCGTCGTCGGAGGAGGGCGAGTGTTCGCTCCAGTCATCACGGACATCCCTTTCGACTTTTCCTCCCTCGATGAGTTTGCGGGCGTGCGTCAGCGCCTTGCGGTTGAGTTTGACGGCCATGGTGTCTCCCGGGGGGCGAGGTCGGATACTGGCAATTCCAGCCTAGGACCCAAACTTAATTCCCGCGAGACGGTTCCGAAACGCGCCCACAACATTCACGCCCTACTTTCAGGGGATGACTTCTCCTTTGATGGCCCGCCTCTTTTCGTGGATAGCCGACGTGTTTCTTTGCGATTCCGTTGACCAGGCAGCCGCCGCCATGGCGGACTCCACACGCTGGGGCTGGCTGCCGGCCCTGAGTGGTGTTGCTGTCGGTGGCGACCATGCCCGCTCCGCACATGGTGCAGAAGGCCTGGCACCGCGACAGGGCACCCAGGGAACGGCTTAGGCCGCCAGCAAAGGCTCACGAACGCCGCAGGAACGGGAAATCCCGCCAGCAAATCCAGCATGGATCGACCCGTAATGTCTGGTTGCGCACACTTTTCTCCAAGTAACGGCTTAATGACCTAAACTGCTTCACTGAGGTGCCTGAAATGGCGCAGCGCAGCAACGAAAGTGAACCACGCTATGGCTACCGATTACGACGCTCCACGTAAGACAGAAGAAGATTCTCCCGCGGAATCCCTGGAGGCTCTTCAGGCGTCCCGTGCCGGTAATGCCCAGACCGCAGTTATCGACGTCGACGAGAACGATACTGCCGAAGGCATCGACCTGCCCGGCGCTGATCTCTCAAACGAAGAACTGACGGTCATTGTTGTTCCCGAGCAGTCCGATGAATTTACCTGTTCGTCCTGCTTCCTGGTCCGCCACCGGTCCCAGGTGGCCCGTGAAAAGAACGGCATGAAGTACTGCCGCGAATGCGAAGGCTAAACAGCCGTCACATACATCGTGAAGCGCCGGCCACCCCCTGGATGGCCGGCGCTTCCTATGGCTCGATCCGGCGTCGTTATGACGCATAACGGTAGCGTCCAGAAACGGTGAACATAGGGTCACTTTCCGCCCCTCAGCCCCTCCAGAATTACGCCCGCGTGACCGGACGAAGGACTCCCTAACGGTTCCGTGCCGAAGCGGCCACGACCCTACTTAAGGACGTGCAAGGCTCCTACGCTTGAGCTACCTAATCACTCGAAGGGTGGCCCACAATGAAAAAGATTCATACGTGGCTGGCAGTTATCTTGATGGCTGTCGGATTAGGTTTCCTGGCTCCGGGGCCCGCCTCGGCAGCCACATCCTATTGCGGACTCGTATGGGGGTCGCTGGCCGAATCAAACCCGGCCATGAGTACCGCTTCGGTGACCAACGTCCGGACGGGGCAGCACTACTGCTTCGACCGGATGGTGGTTGATCTCAACGGCCCTGCCGCCGGCTACACGGTCCAGTACGTTCCCGTGGTGGTCCAGGACGGTTCAGGTTTTGAAATCCCGCTGCTGGGCAGCGCGTTCCTCCAGGTCACTGTGAACGCACCGTCCTACGACAGCAACGGAAACGTCACGTACAGCCCGGCGGCCAAGGCCGAACTGTCCGACGTTTCGGGATACCAGACCTTCCGTCAGGTAGCTTACGCAGGCAGTTTTGAAGGCTATACAAGCATCGGACTGGGCGTCCGTGCCCGGCTCCCGTTCAGGGTCTTCACCCTGGATGGACCGGGATCCGGATCCCGGGTGGTCGTGGACGTAGCGCACTTCTGGTGATCGCCTGTTAGGTGAGGCACCGGTCTTGAGATAAGCACAGGAAACCAAGAAAACGGTGCCCTGCTCCGGAGATCATCCGGGCAGGGCACCGTTTTCTGCTGGTACCAGGAGGAGCTACTCGGGAACCACCAGCGCGGGAGTGTCCCGGCGGATGGTTTCGCCACGGAAGAACCCCGGGCTGACCCTTGCCATGACCGCCATGAAGACAGCTCCGAGGGCCAGGATTCCGATGCCCAGGACAAAGACCAGGCCGACGCCGAAGACCTCCGAGCCGCTGCCGAACTCCGGGGCCCAGCTGTCCATGGCCGTCTGCAGGAAGACCACGAACAGTCCCACCCCGCCAATCACCGGGCACAGGAGCCGCAGCACGAAGTTGCGGACGCTGCTGAAGACGCTGTTCCTGAAGTACCAGGCGCAGGCGATGGCGGTGAGCCCGTAGTAGAAGCAGATCATCAGGCCCAGCGCCAGGATGGTGTCATTGAGGACGTTCTCGCTGATGACGTGCATGACGGCGTAGAACCCCGCGGACAGGATACCGGCGGCAACGGTGGCGAAGCCCGGCGTCGAAAAGCGCTTGCTCATACGGCTGAACGGTTCCGGCAGGGCGCCGTAGTGGGACATGGCCAGGAGACTCCGCGACGGCGACATGAACGTGGACTGCAGGGAGGCGGCGGAACTCGAAAGGACGGCGAGGGACATCAAGATGGCAAACGGGCCCATGATCGGGGAGGCCAGGGCCGTGAAGATGTTCTCGTGGTTCTCCGCGTTGTTCAGCCCGTTGCCGGTATCCCCGACGCCGGCGAACATCATGGTAGCGATGCTCACCAGGAGGTAGATACCGAGAACGATGATGGCCGTCAGGGTTCCGGCGAGGCCCGCGGTCTTTTTACCGTTGGCGGTTTCCTCATTCACCGTGAGGCAGACGTCCCAGCCCCAGTACACAAAGATGGACAGCGAGATGCCGGCGGCGATCTGGCCGAACGTCTCGATTTTGGTGACGTCGAACCATTCCCAGCTGAACGGGATGGCCGTCTCCGACGTGGACCAGTTGGCGAAGGCCATGCCAACGAACAGTCCCAGGACCAGCAGCTGGAATCCCACCAGGCCGTACTGGACCAGCTTTGTGGTGTGCAGGCCGCGGTAACTGACCCACACTGCCAGTGCCACGAAGACGAAGCATGTCAGTACGTTCAGTGGCTTGTTGGCGGCGAGGTCGGCCAGTTCAGGTGAGCCTGTCAGCTGGGAGAGGAAGAGGTAGAAGAAGTCCACGGCCACCCCGGCCAGGTTGGACAGGACGATGATGTTGGCAGCGAGGAGCCCCCAGCCGCCCATCCAGCCCACCCACGGGCCGAAGGCCTTGGTGACCCAGGTGAAGGTGGTGCCGCTGTCCGGGGAATCGGCGTTGAGTTCCCGGTAGGCGAGGGACACCAGGATCATGGGGATGAAACCGATGAGGAAGATGACGGGCAGCTGCAGGCCGGCCTCGTTGACTGTGGGGCCCAGGGCGCTGGTGAGGGTGTAGGCCGGGGCAATGGTGGAGATGCCAAGGACAACGACGGCGAGGAGGCCTAGTTGCCCGCCTTTCAGGCCTTTGGCGGTGATGCCGTGCGCGGTGCTGGGGGCGTTACGGATGGTTTGCGTCATGTCCGTACTTTCTAGGAGGCAGCAGGCTGCTGTTGGGTGATGCAGTGGATTCCGCCGCCGCGGGCGAAGAGTTCCCGTGCGTCAATGCTGACAACGCGGCGGCCAGGGTAGGCGTCCGCCAGGATCTGGAGGGCTTTGTCATCGTTGGGGTCCGCGAAGCTGCAGGCTATGACCCCTCCGTTGACCACCACGTGGTTGATATAGCTGTAGTCCACGAACCCTTCATCGTCCGTGAGCGTTTCAGGGGCGGGAACTTCGATGATGGTCCACTCGCGGCCGGCCGCGTCCCGGGTGGTGCGCAAATAGCTGATGATGTCGCGGCAGACCTGGAAATCCGGGTGGGCAGGGTTTTCCTGCGAATGGACCAGCAGTGTTCCCGGCGAAGGGATGGCTGCCACGATGTCAACGTGGCCGCGGGTGCCGAACCGCTCCGAGTCCCGCGTCAGGCCACGGGGGAGCCAGATCACGTGTGTGGCGCCGATTGTCCGTGCCAGCTCGGCCTCGACATCCGTGCGGCCGAGTCCGGGGTTGCGTCCCGGATCGAGCTGGACGGTCTCGGTAACCAGGACAGTTCCCTCGCCGTCGACCTGGATCCCTCCGCCCTCGTTCACCAGGGCGGAGACGATGTGGCGGGAGCTCGATCGTGCGGAGAGCTCGGCGGCGATCAGGGCGTCCTTGTCCCAGCGGGCCCAGTCCTGCGCGCCCCAGCCGTTGAAGACCCAGTCGACGGCGCCCCTGTGTCCCTTCCCGTCGACCACAAACGTGGGCCCGATGTCCCGCATCCACGCATCGTTGAGCGGAGCGGCGAGTACCTCGACGTCCGGGTGGAGGTACCGGGAGGCCATATCGATGTCGTTGGGGTCAACCACCATGGTTACCGGTTCAAATTCGACGGCGGCGTTGGCCACCGCTGCCCAGGTGGACCGTGCTGCGTGGGCGGTTTCCCCGGTGTCGCCCAAGGTGTACCCGCCGGTGGGGAAGGCCATCCAGAGCCGCTCCTGCGGAGCGGTCTCCGCCGGCATCCGCCAGCCCGTCATGAGCACACCTCCTGGACTCCGTGTGTGGATGGGGCGGACGCCGTTCGCGCAGGTTCGCCGAAGAACAGCTCGCCCCCTAACGGTTGACCGGGGCGGACAGGCTCGGTGAGTCGCCCGTACGTGTCGGGACGGCGGGTTGCCAGGAAGGGGAAGAGTGTCAGCCAGTCCCGCCTCTGGTCAAGGTCGAGGTCCGCCACCAGCACGGCGGACTGGTCGCGCGGCGCCTGGACAAGGATCCGGCCGTACGGATCGGAAATGAAGGAGGAGCCGTAGAAGTTGAGCGTTCCTTCATTTCCCCAGCGGTTGGGCGCCACCATGAACAGGCCGTTGGCGATGCCGTTGCCCACGATCACCTGCTGCCACAGCGGCTGGGTGTCCAGGTCCGGGTGGTCGGGCTCGGAGCCGATGGCCGTGGGGTAGACAAGGATCTCGGCACCGCCGAGCGAGTACAGCCTTGCCACCTCGGGGAACCATTCATCCCAGCAGGTGGGCATGCCCAGTCGCGCACCGGCGAGCTCGGCCGGCGCGTGGACCTCATAAGCGTCAGCGGCAGCGGGGCCCTGGCGGAAGAACTTGTCTTCGTAGTAGCCGGCAGTGACGGGAATGTGCAGCTTATGGGTGCGTGCCAGGAGCTCACCTTCGGGGGAGACCAGGATGGCAGTGTTGAGGCCCAGTCCGTCATCGGTACCGTCCGGGTTTTCGGCGCGCTGGTAGAGCGAGGCGTGGACGGAAACCCCGTGGCGCCGCGCCGAGTCGGCCGCGAACGTGAACGTGGGTCCTGACAGCAGATCCTCAGCGGCATCCGACGGCCGGGGCCGCACAGTTCCCGGGCTGGCGGTGTCGTTGGCCGGAAGCGTGTCTGCGGGATAGCGCGAGAGCGTGAGCTCCGGAAGGAACACCACGCTGGCGCCGAGCCGTGCGGCACGTTCGATGCCCTCGTCGAGTTCGGCCAGTAAAGCTGCGTTGTCTGCGTGCCATTGGTGCTGCACCACTCCCACCCGGAGGGCAGGGCGGGCGGACGGCATTGTCCGCGCAAGGGAGGGAGGTGAGTCGAGGCAGGAAATTTCTATCATGTGGCTACTCCAGTGAGACGACCGTCACTAAATGAATGACGTTCATTTAGTATGGAGGGTGGGGACCGTTACCGCAAGGGCCTAAATGAATTGAGTTCGTTTTCGGGGTCGATTGCGTCAAATTAGTAAGCTCACTGAGAAATTTTGCATTGCCCTCCCGAACGCGCGCCGCGTACTGATAGCGTCGGGTCCACTGGACCAATCGAGGAGGATTTCATGAAAGCTTCACCGACCCTGACCAACAACATGCAGGCCGTGCTTGCAGACCTGATCGAGCTGCACATCCAGGGCAAGCAGGCCCACTGGAACATTGTGGGGACCAACTTCCGTGACCTCCACCTCCAGCTGGATGAAATCGTCGAAGCCGCCCGCCAGTTCGCGGATGACCTGGCAGAGCGCATGCGCGCCCTGCACGCACTGCCGGACGGGCGCAGTTCGACGGTGGCTGAATCGACGAGCCTGGCCCAGTTCCCCGAAGGCCTGATCAACACCAGGGATGCCATCGAGCGGATCGTTGCGGCCTTGGAGGCTGCCGTGGGGACCATGCGGAAGGTCCATGACGAGGTGGATGAAGAGGATCCCACTACGGCGGACCTCTTGCACGAATTCATTGCCAGGCTGGAACAATACGCCTGGATGGTCAATGCTGAGACCCTGAAGGCGTCCGCCAGCGTGACTACTCCCGACGCGGAGTAGCGACGCAACGGAGCATATACAACCCGCACTGACACAGCCTGCAGCACCAGAGCGCCCGGCGTCGGATACATTCCGGCGCCGGGCGCTTTTGTGCGCACAGGGCTTTTGCGCCTGACAGATAAGTCGCAACGGTTGACTTTTCGAGCCTTAGGCGAATACTTAAGTATGTGCTTAACAATCGTTCTGAGGTCGACCTGGATCTTGTGTTCCAGGCGCTCGCTGACCGTACTCGGAGGGCGATCGTTGCCCGGTTGTGCGAGGGGCCGGCCTCCGTGTCGGAGCTCGCGAAACCGTTCCCGATGAGCCTGCCGGCGATTGTGCAGCACCTCCAGGTCCTGGAAACCAGCGGCCTGGTGAGCAGCGAAAAAATCGGCCGGGTGCGAACATGCAGTGTCGTCCCGGCAACTGTACGGCTCGCGGAAAGCTGGCTCGGCGCCCGCCGGTCAGTAGGGGAGCGGCGCCTGGACCGCCTGGAGGCGTTCCTTGCCACGCAACCTGAGCCAAAGCCGGAATCCCATGAACGGCCACCCACCATCCCACCCAGGAGCACACCATGAGCACTCCCATTACCCACGCCAGCTTTACTCTGGAGCGCAAACTCAGCGTCCCGCCGTCGCGCGTATTTCAAGCCTTTTCCGATTACGAGAGCAAAAAGAAGTGGTTCGGCGGTCCGCCGGAATGGACCCAGGGGGAGTCCAGCCTGGACTTCCGCGTGGGCGGGCGGGAAACGGACGTCGGGGGACCCGAAGGCGGGTTCGTTTCCACCATGAACGCGATCTACCATGACATCGTCCAGGACCAGCGGATCGTCTACACCTACGAAATGCTGCTGAACGGCGAACGCGCGTCCGTCTCGCTGAGCACCGTGGAATTCGAAGCGGACGGCGAGGGAACGTTGCTCACCCTGACAGAACAGGGCGCCTACTTCACCGAGGAGGACCAGGTGGATGGGCGCAAGGAGGGCACCGAGGGGCTGCTCGATACCCTGCAGGCCTACCTCGAAGGTCACTGACGCTCCCCTTGCACCGGCGGCCTGGTGCCGCTGACCTCCTCTTTGCCGGGATCCTCCATTCAGAGCCCCTTAAGCGCCTGCGCGCACGGCCATCCTTCGTCTGACAAAAGCACATGTGGGGTATACGCTTCGAGAAATCTCTCGGCGTAGGTGAGGGCTATGAAGAAGTTTTTTGCCAGCGTTCCTGCTGTTCTATTTGCAGGAATGATGATTGCCTCGTGCGGTCCTAGCACGGGGGCCCCGAACCTAAGGCAGACATCACCGACGTCATCGAGTGAATGCGCCCAATTTGTGTCTGAGGCCCCTTGCGGCAAATACGCCAGCACCGCCGGGTCCGATGACGACAAACCAATCTCCTGGCTAACTGCCGGGGAGGTAACGGCACAACTGTCCAAACGCGATGGGGGTACATACCTGACGGTTGTGATGCCCTGCGGTCCGCTTGATGCCGTGGTAACTATTAAAGGCAACACCATGCGCTTGACGGGGCAGCGGGCCCTTGGCGCTTCAGGGTGCGAAGAGGGCAAAGGGGAAAGACGGGACTGGGTCCTTGCATTCCTTGAGGGCGATGTGGGGCTGGGATACAGCAGCAACACCTTGACCTGGACGAACGGCAAAGACTCGATTTCTTTCGTCACCCTCTGAAGTTCCCTGCGGCTGCGCCACCAGTATTCTTTTGATGAATTGCATCTGATGCAGGCTGGCAAGGCACCAGCTACTCCGTCGAAATGAACCGATTGAGGGCTGCTGTAAAAAGGTCCGGCGTTATATATGTCATGTAATCGATCTCCATCGCCTCCTCGGTGAGGCGGTTCCATACCGGACGGCCGTACGAGCAGACGACAACAGACTTCAAACCGTGGCTCCATGCCTTGATGACGGCGTCGAGACTCTTCCGCTCACTCTAGATGGCAGGGCTTCCCCACGCTGTGTAGCCGGTGAGGTCTGGAATTTCTTCCCCCATATCGGTCACAACGGTTGAGGGGTCGACCGCCCAGTCATTGCCGGTCCATTCCAGAATTACCAATCCCCGGACAAGCGAATCCTGCATAGCGACGACCATCTGGATTCGTGCTCTGTCCTGGTGGTCCATCACGATCCGGTACCCCGTTATCTGTGGAACCGCTGCCGGTGGGGACTTCGCTTTGCTGCGCAAAACCTCCAACACCGAACTCTTTTCAGGCGACTCCTCGGCATAGCTATTGACCATTGCCGCCGTTCCGTCCTGCCATGCGACCGACAGCATGTGGGCAGCAGCGATCAGAGCACCGGACGGGCTATGGGAGAAGCATTTGGAAATTACATCGGTTCTGTCGGCCGGCCCGAACGTCGTCGGAGCAAACGGCACAGCCACTTTCCGGTCCATTGCCCACTCTGCGTCAGGACCAACGGCAGGAACTGACTGATCCCCTTCTGGGAGGAGAAGGCAGGTACTCCTCGTAGCTTTCGTCACATCTGGCGTGGGTACTGAGCCTGGGGCAGGGGACACAGGACCCTGTGTGACCGTCGGCTCCCGGGGAGCAGCACTGTCGGGGTCATCATTGGGGCCGAGACCTTGAAGCACGAAGAATGCGGTCACTATTCCGACAAACGCGACTACTGCCAAAGCAACTCTGCGTTTTTTCGACCACCGCGGACTGACAGACGTCGACTCTTGCTCCGGCATGTAAACCCCCATATTGAGCGCAGGGGATCGCCGTTAGTGACCCCCGTAGCTTGGCTACACCCAAGACAACAAGATCTAGTCTGTGTAAGCAAGCACCGGGCAAGCTGCCTAGCTCAGGCAGTGCAGAACTTGTGAATCGCAGCGTCATTTTGGCGTTGTTCTGTCAGGGGTAGATGGCGGACCTTTCAGGCATCCCGGACCAACGCACCGGGATTAGGAAACACGCCCTAGTCCGCCGTCGGGACTTTACGGAGCCCGACGGCGGCTAGGACGGCCGCTGCAGCCATCAGGACGAGTGCGATGGCTGCAGTGATGTGGACACCGGAATCGAACGCCGTGCGGGATGCCTCCCGGACAGCTTCGGAGAGCGGAGCCGGCAGCATATTGGCCAGTTCCATTGCCCCCGCCAGGGTTTCGTGCGCCTGATGCGTTGCTGTTCCGGAGGCTGCCTCCGCCAGTCCGGCAGGAAGCCTCAGGTTGTGCTGGTAGGACGCGGTGAGGATGGAGCCCAGGACCGCCGTGCCCAGCAGCGACCCCACCTCATAGCCCGTTTCTGAGATGGCCGCGGCTGCGCCGGATTTCTCTGCCGGCACCGAGCCAAGGATGAGGTCGTTAGAGATGGTCTCCGCCGTTCCCACACCGAGGGCCAGGATAAGCAGGGCGCCAAGCAGCAGGGCGGGCCCGGCGCTATGGTCTCCGAAGGTGACCACGCAGTAGCCGCTGGCGCTCAAGGCAAGCCCGGCTGCGACCACAAAGCCCGGCCGGATCTTCCGCACCAGCGGAACCACCACCAGTCCGGCCGTCATGGTGGCGATCAGGGCCGGGATCATGGCCACTCCGGCGGCCGATGGCGACATTCCTTCCAGTAGCTGAAGGTGCTGGGCCAGGAACAGAATGAAACCGTTGAACGAAAAGAGCGCGAACACGTTCGCGGTTATGGCGGTGCTGAACACCCGGTTGCTGAACAGGGACATATCCAGCAGTGGGCTCGCCAGCCGCCGCTGGCGCCGGACGAAGACCGTTCCCATAGCCATGCCGAAGGCGATGATGCCAACCTGGGCTATGCCGATGCCTTCGGTGGCTATCACCTTGATGCCATAGACAACCGGCACCATGACCAGCAGCGAGAGCACGATGCTGGGCACGTCCACCCGGCCGGGAGACGGATCTTTGGATTCGGGAATGTAGGCGGGGCCGAACGCCAGCAGTGGCAGCATGATGGGCACGGCAACCAAAAGCACCGCTCCCCACCAGAACTGCTCAACCAGCCACCCTCCGAAGATGGGCCCCAGTGCGGCGCCGCCGGAGAAGCTGGCGGCCCAGATGGCCACGGCCAACCGGCGCCGGTTGGGATCAGGAAATATGTTGCGGATCAGTGAAAGCGTTGATGGCATCAGCATGGCGCCAAAGAATCCCAGTGCGGCCCGGCCGGCAATGAGCCATTCAGGGCCGGGAGCGAAGGCTGTTGCCGCTGAGACCGCGGCGAAGCCGATGGTGCCGATGAGCAGCAGCAGGCGGCGTCCGATCCTGTCGCCCAGGCTGCCCATCGCCACCAACAACCCAGCCAGGACCAGCGGATAGGCATCCACGATCCACAGGAGCTGGACGCCGCTGGTTTCCAGGCTGCGCGCAATCGCCGGGAGGGCGAACGTGAGGGCCGTGTTGTCGACGGCGACGAGCAGCACCGGGAACATCAGCAGACCGAGTGCCAGCCAGTCGCGCCACGGAGCCCTGGGTGCTTCGAAGGCTGCCGAACGCACTGCGCTATCCGGACCTTGGCCGATGCCGCGCGCCGAACCGGTGTCCTGGCTGCGGGTGTCCCGAAGGAAGGTGTTGGACCTGGTCATGGCTTAACTATACCGTCTGGACGGTACAGTTAAGAAATGGCCGTCCTGAAGCGTGCATGATTAGAACCATGGCCAGAAAACCCGTAGCCCGCGAGGCTGTTCTTGACGCCTTCGAGTCGCTGCTGATCGAGGTGGGGGAGCGTGCCGCCACACTTGATGCGGTTGCCAGGCGGGCCGGGGTCTCCAAGGGTGGGCTGCTCTACCACTTTCCCAACAAGGAAGCACTGATTGAGGTCCTGCTGGACAGGCTGGACGAACTGGCGGCGGCAGACGCCGACGCCATGGCCGCCGCCGAGGAGGGCGCTGCCGCCTACTTCATCAAATCTTCCGTCTGGGCGGACACCCCACTGGACCGCGCGGTGGTGGCGGCCACGCGACTTGCCGAGGTGGCCCACGAGGAAACACGGCAGCGGTTCGCAGCCATCCAGCAGCGCTGGCTCCAAGAGATTGCCCAGGATGTTGGCCCGGCCATGGCCAAACCCGTGCTTTACATGGGTGACGGCCTGTACTTCAACGCAATGCTCTCGGTGGGACCCGTGCCGGCACATGAAACCGCGGACCATGTCGGGGCACTGCTGGCGGCGTTGGAGCGGCTCCGCGGCTGAACCGGCAATTTTGAGCTCGCGCCATTTGCCCCAACACCACAGGCATAGGACAATTGGACTCTGTGGTGGCTCTCAATGGCCGCGCTCAATCAGCAAACAAAATGAATATGCCTTTGATCTGCGGCGGGAGAGTTCTGCCAGTAGGTACACGCAGGCGCCGTAGGAGCAAATCCTCCCCAGGAATCTCGCAGGCCCATGTACCGCCGCGGCGAGGCAACTCTGGAAAGTAGCAGGCCGTCCGCCTGGATTATCCCGGATCGCTCCGGAATGCCAGGACTGCTGTGCTCACCGACGGTGCAAGGGCGGGCCTGCGCAAGCAGGCAACGCGGAAACTCTCAGGTCCAATACAGAGCGGGGAGGAACCGAATCGATGTGGCGTACCCTGCGCCGCCTTAGTTATGGAGTTCCTTGTGACTGTCATTCCGGCCTCCCCCATCCAGGCCTCCGCCATCCCCGCCGCCACATCCTTCGTTGACCGGCACATCGGTGCCCGCCGCCAGGCCGACGTCGACGCCATGCTCAAGGCAGTCGGCTACGACACGGTGGACGCCCTGGTGGACACGGCAGTCCCCAAGGACATCCGCCAGGACTCTCCGCTGGAGCTCGCGAAGGCCCTGAGTGAGGTGGAAACCCTCGCCGAACTCCGTAAGCTCGCGGCCAAGAACAAGACGGCCGTCCAGATGATCGGGCAGGGCTACTACGACACCGTGACGCCGCCCGTGATCCGCCGAAACATCCTCGAGGGCCCGGCCTGGTACACCGCGTACACGCCGTACCAGCCGGAAATCTCCCAGGGCCGGCTCGAGGCGCTGCTGAACTTCCAGACCATGGTCCAGGACCTGGTGGGCCTGCCCATTGCCAACGCGTCACTCCTGGACGAGGCAACGGCCGTGGCTGAGGCCGTGCTCATGATGCGCCGGGCAAACAAGAACAAGACCTCGAAGGACGGCAAGACGGTCCTGGACGCAGACTGCCTGCCGCAGACCATTGCCATCGTGAAGGGCCGCGCCGAGGCGCTGGGTTTCGAAGTTGAGGTTGCGGACCTGTCTAAAGGGCTTCCCGACGGCGACATCAACGGCGTCGTCCTGCAGCAGCCCGGCGTCTCCGGCCGGGTCTGGGACCACACAGCGGTGATTGCCGATGCCAAGGAGCGCGGTGCGCTGGTCACCGTCGCCGCTGATCTCCTGGCCCTCACCCTCATCACTCCTCCGGGCGAGCAGGGTGCCGATATCGCCGTCGGCTCCACACAGCGCTTCGGCGTCCCGCTGTTCTACGGCGGACCCCACGCCGCCTACATGGCAGTGCAGAAAGGCCTGGAGCGGTCGATGCCCGGCCGCCTGGTGGGGGTCTCCAAGGACTCCGCCGGCATTCCGGCCTACCGCCTGGCGCTGCAGACCCGTGAGCAGCACATCCGCCGCGAGAAGGCCACCTCCAACATCTGCACCGCCCAGGCGCTGCTGGCCATCGTGTCCTCCATGTACGCGGTGTACCACGGCCCGGATGGCCTGAAAGCGATCGCCCAGGTCACCCACGGCCATGCGAAAACCCTGGCGGCGTCCCTGAAGGCCGCCGGCCTGGACGTGCTGCACACCAGCTTCTTCGACACAGTCACCGTCTCCGTGCCGGGCAAGGCCTTCGAAATCGTTGCCGCCGCTGAAGCCAGGGGCATCAACCTGCGCAGCATCGACGCCGACACGGTCGGGTTCTCCACCGATGAAACAACGACGGCGGCAGTTGTCGACGGCGTCCTGGCCGCCTTTGGTGCCACCCGGGTCGACGCGGCCGACGGCACCGACATTGCTTTCTCCCTGGATGCCGCCGTCGGACGTTCCTCCGACTTCCTGCAGCACCCGGTGTTCAACACGTACCGCTCCGAAACCCAGCTGCTGCGCTACATCCGCAAGCTTTCCGACCGGGATCTGGCGCTGGACCGCACTATGATCCCGCTGGGCTCCTGCACCATGAAGCTGAACGCCACGGCCGAGATGGAGGCCATCTCCTGGCCGGAATTCGCCTCCATCCACCCGTTGGCGCCTGACTCCCAGACCGAGGGCTGGCGGGAACTGATCGCGGACCTGGAAGCGCAGCTGACCGAGATTACCGGCTACGACCAGGTGTCCATCCAGCCCAACGCCGGCTCCCAGGGCGAGCTCGCAGGCCTGCTGGCCATCCGCGGCTACCATCTGTCCCGCGGGGACGAGCAGCGCAATGTTTGCCTGATCCCCGCCTCGGCGCACGGCACCAACGCCGCCTCTGCCGTCCTGGCTGGCATGAAGGTGGTAGTGGTGGCCACGGCGGCGGACGGAACGATCGACCACGCCGACCTCTATGCCAAGATCGAGGCAAACAAGGACGCGCTGTCCTGCATCATGATTACCTACCCGTCCACCCACGGTGTGTACGACGCCGACGTCCGCGAGGTCTGCGACGCCATCCACGCTGCTGGCGGCGAGGTGTACATCGACGGCGCCAACCTCAACGCGCTGGTTGGCCTCGCGCAGCCGGGCAACTTCGGCGGCGACATCTCGCACCTGAACCTGCACAAGACCTTCTGCATCCCGCACGGCGGCGGCGGACCGGGCGTCGGACCGGTGGCAGCCAAGGCGCACCTTGCCCCGTTCATGCCGGGCAACGCGGTCACTTGGACGGAAGGCAACGACGTCCCGATCTCCGCGACCAAGTACGGTTCCGCCGGAGTCCTGCCTATCTCCTGGGCTTACGTGAAGCTCATGGGCGGCCAAGGCCTGACCGAAGCCACTAAGTCCGCGCTGCTCGCGGCGAACTACATCGCAGCGCGCCTCAACGATTTCTTCCCCGTGCTCTACACCGGCGAAGGCGGGCTCGTGGCGCACGAGTGCATCCTGGACCTCCGCCAGCTCACGGCGAAGACCGGCGTCACAGCCGAGGACGTAGCCAAACGGCTCATCGACTACGGCTTCCACGCGCCCACGCTGGCCTTCCCTGTTGCGGGCACTCTCATGGTGGAGCCCACGGAATCCGAGGACCTTGGCGAGATGGACCGCTTCATCACCGCGATGATCGCGATCCGTGCGGAGATCGACCAGGTGGAACGCGGCGACTTCACCGTGGCGGACAGCCCCCTGCGTAACGCACCGCACACCGCGGCTGCAGCCATAAGCACTGACTGGGACCGTGCGTACCCGCGCGAACAGGCTGTGTTCCCGGTGCACTCGCTCAGGCAGGACAAGTACTTCCCGCCGGTAGGCCGCATTGACGGTGCCCTGGGCGACCGGAATCTCATCTGCTCCTGCCCGCCGCTCGAAGCGTTCGAGGACGCCACAGAAGACTTCGAAAACTGAGGACTGCCATCATGACTGAGAACTTCACAGCACTCTACGAAGAGCACAAGAAACTTGGTGCGTCCTTCACCGACTTCGGCGGCTGGCAGATGCCGCTTAAGTACAGTTCCGAGCTGGCCGAACACCATGCCGTCCGCAAGGCCGCAGGCATCTTCGACCTCTCCCACATGGGCGAAGTATGGGTCACCGGCCCTGACGCCGCCGCGTTCCTGGACTATGCACTGGTGGGCAAGATCTCCGCGATGGCCGTGGGCAAGGCTAAGTACTCGCTGATCTGCAACGATGACGGCGGCATCATCGATGACCTCATCACATACCGCCGCCCCCCGGCCGCAGGCACGGGAAAAGGCGGCACTGATGTGTTTCTGGTGGTCCCCAACGCGGGCAACGCCAAGGTAGTTGCTGCGGCACTGGCCGATAGGGCAGCTTCCGGCCAAGAGGGTGGCTTTGACGTGATAGTAGACGACGTCTCGGCTGTCACCTCGCTGATCGCCGTCCAGGGTCCCAAGGCCGAGGAGCTCCTCCTCCGCCTGGTCCCCGCCGCACAGCACAGCCTGGTCACGGAGCTCAAGTACTATGCCGCGGTGGAGGTGCCCTTCCTCGTAGGCGGCGCCGGACAGGACCTCCTGCTGGCCCGTACCGGCTACACCGGAGAGGACGGCTTCGAGATCTTCATTGATAACGACGACGCCCCGGCCCTCTGGCAGGCCATCGTCGCCATCGCCGACGAAGGGGAGCTGACGCCGGCAGGTCTTGCCTCGCGCGATTCGCTCCGCCTCGAGGCCGGCATGCCGCTTTACGGCCACGAGCTTTCCCTGGATGTCGACCCGTTCGCCGCCGGACTCGGCCCCGTCGTCGCACTGTCCAAGGAAGGCGACTTTGTGGGCAAGGCCGCGCTCGCAGCCAAGAAGGAGGCAGGAGCGGGCACCACCGCCGGTCGACGGCTCGTGGGCCTCAAGGGCCTGGGGCGCCGCGCCGGCCGCGGGCACTACCCGGTCCTCAAGGACGGCGCGGTGGTTGGTGAAGTCACTTCCGGCCAGCCCAGTCCCAGCTTGGGCTACCCCGTGGCGATGGCCTATGTGGACGTACAGCACACCGAGCCCGGCATCGCCCTGGACATTGACCTGCGCGGTAAGGCAGAGCCGTTCGAAGTCGTGGCACTTCCGTTCTACAAGCGCACCCAGTAGCCGGGTACTCGGTGGCTGGGTTCGGGACCGGCGGACCGGACTTTTCACGCGTGCTGCGCCCCACCGGCACCCTAGCCTCGCAAGCTCGGCCAGGGAACCCTGCCGGTGTGGGCCCACTTCGTCGCTTTGATGCACGCTTTCGAAAAGTCCGGCTCCGCCGGCCCCTCGTGGGAGCGTTCCGCTGCGCGGGTGGACCCCCTCCCCGAACCCGACCAGACTCTTAGTTAGGAACCATCATGGCTGTTGGAGTTTTTGACCTCTTTTCCATTGGTATTGGGCCGTCGAGTTCGCACACGGTGGGGCCGATGCGGGCTGCTGCGGTGTTCGCGGAGGAGCTGAAGTCCTGCGGGGTGCTGGCGGGGGTGGCGTCGCTGCGGGTTGACCTGTATGGGTCGCTCGCGGCGACCGGTCATGGTCACGGCACCATGACCGCCATCCTTCTTGGGCTGGAGGGTTTCCATCCGGAGCTGATTCTGCCGGATGAGGTGGAGGAGCGGTTGGCTGGGATTGCCGAGACCGGGGTGCTGCAGCTCGCGGGTTCGGTGCCTCTGCCGTATGGGGTGAAGGACATGGTGCTGCGGCCGTTGACCATCCTGCCGAGGCATACCAACGGCATGACGTTTACGGTGTCCGACGCGGAGGGTGTGGTGCTGCACGCGGCGACGTTCTTCTCGGTGGGTGGCGGGTTCATTGTCCGCGAAGGCGAGGAGGACGCCGCGCTGCAGGAGCTGGAGGAGTCCAAGAAGGTGCTGCCGCTGCCGTTCCGCACCGCTGCGGAACTTTTGGAACACTGCCGGGAGACCGGGCTGGGCATCAGTGAGGTGATGCGGGTCAATGAAGAGGACAGCAGGACGGTCGAGGAGATCCGGGACGGTCTGTTGCACATCTACTCGGTGATGGAGAGCTGTGTGGACGTCAGCCTGAAGCGTGAGGGCGTGCTGCCGGGCGGGCTGAAGGTCCGCCGTCGTGCTCCTGACTGGTACGACCGGCTGAAAAAGGAAAGCTCCCGGCCGGACAGTGAAGGCGGGGACGAGGACTTCCATGACCCGAAGTATTGGCAGGAGTGGGTGAACCTGATCGCTCTGGCCGTGAACGAGGAGAACGCTTCCGGCGGGCGGGTGGTCACGGCGCCGACGAATGGGGCGGCGGGGATCATTCCGGCGGTGCTGTACTACGCGCTGCATTTTGCGCCCGGGATGGAGAACGCCAGCCAGGAGGACCGCGACGACGTGGTGGTGAAGTTCCTGTTGACGGCGGGCGCTATCGGGGTGCTGTACAAGGAGCAGGCGTCCATTTCCGGTGCGGAGGTGGGCTGCCAGGGTGAGGTGGGTTCGGCGTCGTCGATGGCGGCTGCGGGGCTGGCTGAGGTGATGGGCGGGACGCCGTCGCAGGTGGAGAACGCCGCGGAGATCGCGATGGAGCACAACCTTGGCTTGACGTGTGATCCGATTGGCGGGCTGGTGCAGGTGCCGTGCATCGAGCGGAACGCGATCGCTGCGGCGAAGGCCATCAACGCGGCCAAGATGGCGCTCTGGGGTGATGGCTCGCACCGTGTCTCGCTGGATGAGGTGATCGTGACCATGCGTGAAACCGGCAAGGACATGAGTTCCAAATACAAGGAAACGGCCATGGGCGGCCTCGCCGTCAACGTCGTGGAATGCTGAACGGCTCAATTGTTGATAGCGGCCCAGGCGTTTAGTCCAGACAGGGCCGAAAGCTGACGTTGGCGGGGTCCACGGCGGCATGTCCGCGGTGGCAAACCAGCCGTTCACGTTGGCCACGACTGGCAAGCTGCCCAGGCCGGCCACAACCGCAGAAGCCACGAGGAAGCCCAGCAGCATCGGCAACTGCCTAGCGGTTCCCCGTTTGCCCGTTCCCCTGCTGCCGGACACCGGCTCACTAACGTCTGGGGATTCTACGGAAGGGGACCGCATCCTTCCACCCTTGCGAAGCGCGAACCCGGAGTCAAGGCGGGAGGCCGCAGCGGCCTGCTGGAATGCCCTGGCCGGATCAGGCTTTAGACTTGTGGCTGTATGCCCGCCCGCCGCCTCACCCACAGACCTCACCCACAGACCGCGCACAAAACCCTGAGATTGGACCCGGCCCCCTTGCGAGAATTCACCGCCCGCTTTGCCACAGCCGAAGAGATTGAGAACTGGGACAAGCACATCACGGCCAACCCGAACGGCGGCAACATGCTACAGTCGGCGGCCTATGCGTCGGTGAAGAACGGCCACGGCTGGGGTGTCCGCTTCCTGGTCCTGGAATCCGCGGGAGCCGCCAGCTATAACCTGGTGCTGGAGAAGAAATTCCCGGCGCTGGGCCGCCTCTGGTACCTCATCAAGGGGCCAGACCTGTCCGCCGTGGAGGACCTCAAGCCGGCGCTGGAGGCGTGCGCTGTCTTCGCCCGGAGCCGGAAGCTCAACGTCTTCGCCATCAAGATCGAGCCGGACATCGAGGCAACCGGCGAAGCTCACGCACACTTGGCGGCCTCAGGCATGCTGAAGGCTCCCAACATCCAGTCCAACGACTCCACCGCGCTGCTTGATATCGCCCCGCCTGAGAACCAGGTGTTGAGGTCCATCTCCTCCCGCGCCCGCAACGCCATCCGCCGCGCCGAACGTGAAGGCTGCGAAGTGGTCCAACGGGAACAGAGCCCGGAAACATACCGTGCCCTTTACGAGCTGATGGCGGACACTGTCAAGGCAAAGGGTTCCATGCCGCTGCGCAGCTTCGAGTACTACTCCTGGTTCTGGGACGAGTTCTGCAACCGGGGCCAAGGCAACTTCTTTTTCGTCTATGAGGACGGGAAGCCGAGCGTAGGTGCCTTCGTCATCAACTTCGGGTCGAAGGCAACCTACAAGGACGGCGGGTCGACGCAAAACCGGAAGCAGTACGGTGACTCCCACTTGGTCCAGTGGGCTGCCATCCGCCGGATGAAGGAACTCGGCTGCACCGAGTATGACTTCTGCGGTGCCCCTCCCGCGGCCAGGATCAAGGACACATCACACCCGCTGCATGGCATGGGCATGTTCAAGACCAGCTTCACCAAGACGGTCACCGATTTTGTGGGCTGCTATGACTACGTCCTGGCTCCGCTCAGGTACCGTCTGTGGGTCAAGGGTGCCGAACGCATCTTCCGGCGGCTCGAAACCATGCGCACCGGCGGCCAGTTCTACTGACCCTGCGCCTGCCCACCCATCCATCAACGAAGGTCAGCGCATGCCACAAGCCGACAGCACATCCATAGGTGAGGAAACTTCTGTGAATCCGATCAAGGCCGGGACCGAGCTCGAGTTGGCCGTCCTCAGTGACGCCGAATTCGAGTCCTTTTCCCTGAACCATCCACAAAACAACTTCATCCAGTCCGCCGACTTCACCCGCTTCCAGCGTTCACGCGGACAGGTCGTGGAGCTTTTCGGCGTCAGGCGCGATGGTGAGCTGGTCGCAGCCGGAAAGCTGAACTACACCACAAACCGCTTTGGCTACAAAGTCTGCGAGTGCGCCAAGGGCCCGCTCCTGGACTACGCGGACGCTGGGCTGGTGCGCGCCGTCGTCGAACTCCTTAAGCAGCGGGCCGCACAGCGCAAAGCCGCCGAGCTAAGGATTTCCCCCAACCTCCTGTACATTGCCCGCGACGCAGACGGTGCCGAGCACCCGGAGATCCAGGACAACCGGCCTTTGATCGCCGAACTGGCGGGACTGGGCTTTGAGCACCAGGGCTCGGACATGAACTTCGCCAACGTCAACTGGATGTTCATCAAGAAACTCGACGGCATCCAGGATCCCGAAGAGCTCATCATGGGCACCAGCTACCGGACCAGGAAGGCCATCCGGAAGGCCGAGAAGAACGGCGTGTTCCTGGAGCAGGCCACCCTGGAAACCCTGGATGAGTTTTACGACGCGCTGAGCACGGCCGGGGATGAAAAGGGCTTCATCTATCGGGAACGCGAATACTACGAACAGCTCCTGCGGACCACGTCGGCCGAATTTACCAAA
Source organism: Arthrobacter sp. ISL-48 (assembly GCF_018613805.1). Taxonomy (GTDB): domain Bacteria; phylum Actinomycetota; class Actinomycetes; order Actinomycetales; family Micrococcaceae; genus Arthrobacter. The sequence continues at coordinate 274,680 of NZ_JAGGPL010000013.1, read as the reverse complement.
CTCATGATGGCCAAGATCGACATCCCCGCGTATCGGAGGTCCATCACCGAACGGCTCGACGCCGAGTCCGTGACCGCCGCCGAGCTGCGCCGCGAGGTCGAGGAGACCGGCAGCAAAAAGAAGGCCAACCGGCTCAAAGTGGTCCAGGACCTCGTGGACAGTTACGAGCGCAGCCTTAAGGACATCGAGCGGTTCCCGGATTCCGTGGGCGTGGCAACTGTGGCGGCCATTCACTTTGTATGCTTCGGCGATGAGGTGGTGTGCGTCATTGGCGGGACCAAACAGGACTATATCTACTTCAACGGCGCCACTTCGCTGTACTGGGGGATGATGCTGCATGCCCTGGAGAAGGGCTACTCCCGGTACAACTTCTACGGCACCTTCGGCATCGAGGGCCAGGATGAAGAGGGCCACGGCGGCTACGCCTTCAAGAAAGGTTTCGGCGGGGAGGTGGTCCAGTTGCTGGGCGACTTCGTGATGCCCGTGCGTCCGCTCGTGTTCCAGGCCAACCGCCTGGCCCGGGCGGCCGTCATGGCGGCCCGCACCTTGCTGGGCAAACTGCCCCTCAAGGGCAGGGCCTGACACCACCTGCAGCAACAGACATCAGACGAGCGGGAGGAGGACCCAGCGTGAAGGATCGACCCGAAGACCGCCGAACCAGGCCGCATACCGACGGACTCCCTAAGACCGAGCCGCTTTCGCCCTCCCAGCTCCGCCAGAACGCGGCGGCCAAGAGGATGCTGCGGCGCCTGGTCCAGGGGGAGAACCCGCCGACGGCGCCCCTGAGCATTGTGGACCGGCTCGCCGGGAGCCCCTACGCCAATCCGCTGATCCAGGTGGGAGGAGTGGACACCTCCGCGCGCAAAACCCTGGACTTCTCCCTGCACCTGGCCGAGACCATGTTCCGGTACGGGGCTGGCGCCTTGGAGGTGGAGACGAGCATCATCGCCGTCACCGCAGCGTTGGGTCTGAAAAACATCGAGGTGGACATCACCAACCAGTCGGTGGCCCTCAACTACTCTCCCAAGGACCAGACGCCCATTACGCTGCTGCGCGTGGTGCGTTCCTGGACCAACAACTACGCAGGACTGGCCAAGGTGCACCAGCTGGTGACTGACATCGTGGCCGGGGGAGTAGGCAGGGACGAGGCCATCCGCCGGCTGGACGAGGCGATCACGAGCCCAAAGCCTTTCCCGCGCTGGATGGTCACCATGGCCTTCGGCGTCTTCGCCGCCCTTTACGTGGGCGTGCTGGGTGGCGATCCAGTGTCATCCGCAGTTGCCTTTGTGATCAACATCGGAGTGAGCCTGCTGGCCCGCCGGCTGGGGCGGTGGCGTGTCCCCGACTTCTTCACCACGGCAGCGTGCTCATTCGTGGTGACGTTTGTGGCCCTGCTGCTGTGGCAGTTCAAGCTGACCTCCGAACCGGCAATCGTCGTTGTCGGCGGGATCCTGCTCCTGCTGCCCACCGGCCGTCTGGTGTCCTCAGTGCAGGATGCCATCAACGGCTTCCCCGTGACAGCCGCCGGGAGGTTCCTGTCCACGATCCTCACTTTCGGTGCGCTGGTGGCCGGGATCGCCGCCGCCTTCGTGCTGGGTTCCATGACGGGGATGCCGAAGATTGACGTGACGACGACGTTCGCGCCGGCATACGACCTGTGGGTGCTGGTGATCTTCATTGCCGTTGCAGTCATGGCCATCGGGATTACGGAGCAGACGACCTGGAAGCTGCTGGTGCCCACGGCCGCCGTCGGGATGGCTGGATACCTGGTGCTGCTGGGTGCGGAGTCACTGGGCATCGGGGACAGGTTCTCGCCGGCACTGTCCGCCATAGTGATCGGGCTGCTGGCACGGGTCGTTGCACTGAAAATGGGGGCTCCGCAGCTGGTGGTGGCCGTGCCGGCGGCCCTGATCCTGCTGCCGGGACTGACAATCTTCCGTTCGATGTACGTGCTGACCATTGAGGAATCGGAGATTCTGCTGGGCGCGGGCGGCATGCTCAACGCAGGGGCTATTGTGCTGGGCGCAGCCGCCGGAATCGTGCTCGGCGACACCTTGGCCAGACCCCTGACGCGCAGCCTGGCGAGCAACGAGCGACGGCGGGCCCGCCGGCGGTAGCCCTCCCTGGATTTCCTTGCCTGGACCTGCCAGTTTAGATCTGCCCCACGGGGAGCTTCTTCTCGGCCTGGAAATCGTCCTCAACCCGGCCTGTGGCCCAGTAGCCGGACAGGGAAACCTGCCTGCGTTCAAGCCCGCGCTGGACGAAAAACACGTCCCGCAGGGCCTTCATGTAGCCGCGCTCCCCGTGGGCAAAGACATCAACCCTGCCGGCCGGCCACTCCGCGTTGGCGACTGCTGACACCAGCAGGTCGCCGGTGCCCGCCGGTGCGCCGTTCCGCCGCAGCCAGGTGATGTCCACGCCGGTGGGGGCTGAGATTGGCTGGATCTCGGCGTCGCTGTCCACCTCGAGGAACGCGAGGCCGCGCGCCTCCGGAGGCAGGGATTCCAGGCATGCGGCGATGGCCGGCAAGGCCGCTTCGTCGCCGGCAAAGAGGTACCAATCGGCATCAGTCGCCGGGTTGTAGGCACCGCCCGGGCCTGTAAATGTCAGGGCGTCGCCCGGGCGTGCTGAGGCGGCCCATGGCCCGGCCAGCCCCTCGTCGCCGTGGATGACGAAATCGATGGCGAGCTCCCTGGCTGCGAGGTCCACCCACCGGACGGTGTAGGTGCGGGTAAAGGGCCATTGCTCGCGGGGCATGGTTTCCCGAATGGTCCACAGATCCAATGGCTGGGCATAGTGCACGCCCGGCTGCGGGAAGACAATCTTGACGTAGCGGTCCACGAAGTTGTTGTTGACGTAGCCGTCAAAGCCGTCCCCGCCGGCAATAATCCTGACCATGTGCGGCGAGAGTTCCTCGCGGCGGAGCACCGTGAGGTTGATCTGGGGACGGCTCTTCTTGGTGGCGCTGGTGGCCGCGGGGACTGTGCTCATAAGGCAACCCTAAGCTAAGGAACCTGGGGGAGTTCCCAGGTTACGCCGGCGCAGCTTTGCTCCTTCAGCAGCTCGTTTACGCGGCTGAAAGGCCGGGAACCGAAGAAGCCGCGCGACGCCGACAAGGGGCTGGGGTGGGCGCTGGACACCACTGCCGTGCCGGAAAGGAGCTGCCGCACGGTGTCTGCATCTTTGCCCCAGAGCACGGCCACCAGCGGGGGCCTGCCGCCGTCCGCTGTCCGCCGGTTGGCGACGGCGGTGACCGCCGCCGTCGTAATCTTCTCCCAGCCCTTCCCCCGGTGCGAACCCGCGGCACCTGCCCGTACGCTCATCACGCGGTTGAGGAGCAGGACTCCCTGGTCCGCCCAGGCGGACAGGTCCCCGTGGACACGGGCGGGGATGCCGAGATCGGCCTCAAGTTCCCGGTAGATGTTCGCCAGGCTCCGCGGGATGGGGCGCGTGCGCGGATCAACGCAGAAGGACAGGCCGACGGCGTGGCCAGGCGTCGGGTAAGGATCCTGGCCAACAATGAGAACCTTGACTTCCGCCAGCGGCTGGCGGAACGCGCGCAGAACGTTCGACGGCGTGGGGAGCACCTGGTGCCCCGATGCGGTTTCGGCGGCAAGAAAGTCAAGGACCGCCCGGAGTTCCGCCTCCACGCCGCCCAGTGCCTCGGCCCAGTCAGCGGCCATCAGCTCACCGAGCGGCAGCCGTGCCATCTCCGTAAAGCCGATGGACTCCACCGAAACCGGTTCCAGCTCGAACAGCGGGTCAAAATCAAACACGCTCCCATTCTCGCAGGGATCCGTGCCCGCGTAACGCGGCGTAAATGACAAGGTTGTTATTCGTCCGTAGCATGGGGGTGGGACTTTTACCCTAAGCATTGAAGGAGAGTCGTGGCAGAAGCAGCTCGGGAACATCTGCCGGAGCAGGAAGAGCGCGGTTCTGTGCTGGCGGACTTCACCCTTCGTGACTCGCCGCTGAGCGAGCGTGACCAGCAGATGCTCGCTCTGGAACGGCAGTGGTGGAAGTACGCCGGGGCCAAGGAACAGGCCATCAGGGAACTCTTTGACCTGTCGGCGACGCACTACTACCAGTTGCTGAACGCGCTCATTGACACTGAGGATGCACTGGCCCACGATCCCATGCTGGTCAAGAGATTGCGTAGACTACGTACGTCGCGTCAGCGGGCACGTACTGCACGCCGCCTGGGTTCCGACGCTCATTAGGACCGCGCTGAGCCATCAGCGGCAATCAACAAGGACGTCTCGCCACCATGACCAAATACGCTCGGGATGAATTCGACAAGGTCCCGGAGACCGCCTCGCGCCAGGGTGTCCACCGTGCCGCGGGGACGCCTTCACGGCGCAGGCTGTGGCCCATCCTCGCGGTAGGCATCGCTGCCCTGGCCATCGGCCTGGTTTCCTTCCTGATCCTGCCGAAGCTCGGCTTCACGCCGGCCGGCAGTCAGGCCTCCTCGAGCTTGGAGTCCGCCGCGTCGCCGGAAGCCAGTGCTGAGGCAAGCGACACCCCGCAGCCCTCGTCAAGTGCAGAACCGTCGACAAGCCCCGAAGCCGTGCCCAGCTCCACACCCAGCCCGACGCCTTCGTCCGCTGTGGTGAACAAAACCGAAGGCGTCGCGGTCTACAACGGATCCGGAACAGCCGGGCTCGCTGTCCGCGTGAGTTCGATAGTCCAGTCAGACGGCTGGACGCTGGGCCAGGTAGGCAACTGGGGTGGCGCGCCTCAGAAGACGTCGGTGATCTTCTACTCCGGCACCGCGCAGAAGGCCAACGCTCAGTCGCTCGCCAAGCTCCTGAACATCCCCACCATTGTGGAGAGCGCCGAATTCCAGGTCCCGGTGGTTGTGGTGCTTGGCCCTGGATTCAAGTAAAAGTCCCGGTTACGCCTGAATAACTATTGGCTGCCGACGCGGCCGGTGGCTCGGCCCGTCCCCGGGCCATTGGCTAGAGTAATTTCAGGCTTCGGTTCGTAAAAAGCGGCACACAGTGGCGTGGGCCTTGCGGACGCTACTGAAAGAGTGGACATCATGGCACTGGGAACCGTCAAATGGTTCAACGCCGAAAAGGGCTACGGCTTCATCACCGTTGACGGGTCAGGTGACGACGTGTTTGTCCATTGGTCGGCCATCCAGGGTGAGGGCTACCGGGCCTTGGACGAGGGGCAGCGCGTGGAGCTGGAAATTGGCGAAGGCGAGAAGGGCCCGCAGGCCGAAAGCGTCCGGCCGGCCGAGTGAAGATCTTCATTCCCACGTCCGCCACCTTCCGGACAGCCATATGCCGGGCCGCCGTTGGTGCAGCGACCGTGCTGGTGCTGGCGGGGTGTGCTACCGCGGCAGGCAATGCCCGGCTTGACTCTGTGGAAGCGTCCGGTGACGGAACGCTTCGCGTGGGTCTGATCCTGGACAATGCCGGGCAGCAGGCCTTCCTTAACGATTCAGAGCTTGCCGCGGCCAAACTCGCCGTGCAGGAAATCAACGCCGCAGGCGGACTCAAAGGCAAACCCGTTGAGCTGCTTCCTCAGTCTGCCGGTGAAGACTCTGAGGCCCAGGCTAAGAAGCTGCTGACAGCCAAGGCCGATGTGGTGATCGGGCCGACCGATTCCAGCCACGCGCCGTCCGTCATTGATGTCCTGTCCCGGGCGAGGGTCCCGCTGATCTCACCGGCAAACTCGGCTGCGGGCCTGAGTAAATACAAGAACGGCGGCTATTACTTCCGGACGGCGGCGGCCGACGTCGCCCAGGCGTCGGTGCTGGTGAAGCTAGCCAAGGTTGGCGGCGCCAAGAGCCTTGCGGTGGTGTACCAGGACGGCGCCTACGGCAAGGACGTTTCCGCTGCTGTGGCCAGCGCCGCCAGGAATGCAGGCCTGGATACTCTTTCCACAGCAGGATTTAAGCCAGGGGACGCACGGCAGGCTGCAGCCGCGGCGCAGAAGGCAGCACCGGACGCCGTGGTGCTGATCGCGCGCGACGCGGCCCAGGGAGCCATCGCCGAACTGAACAACGCAGGACTGTCCGGCAGCAGGATTATCCTGAGCGACGGCGCCTTTGTCCAATACGGTTCCGGCCTCGGCTCCAAAGCCCTGGATGGGGCCCGGGCGATTGCTCCCGGAGTGTTCCCCTCGGCGGACTTCCAGGCGCGCCTCATCGCCGTGGAGCCCCGGCTGAAGGACCTGTCCTTCGCTGCCGAGACCTTCGACGCCGTGAACCTGGCTGTCCTGGCAGCCTCAAAAGCGGATGACGACTCTGGGCGGTCCATCGCTGCCAACCTGATCGCCGTATCAGGCGGCTCTCCCGGTGGTACGTCCGCGGAGCAGGCGGGCAAACCGTGTACCTCCTTCAAGGACTGCCAGGCCCTGCAAAAGTCCGGCTCCGGAATTGATTACGACGGCGAATCCGGGCCGATTGCCTTCGACGCCAACGGCGACATCACCACAGCGAACTTCATGGTCTTCACCTACGGGCCGGACAACAACGCCCATGTGACGGGACGCGAGGCAGCCGGCCGGTCGGCAGGCTGATCGCCGGCAGCGAATAGGCCGCCCGGGGAGCTATTTCTGATGCCTTTCGCTTGCACTCTCACCCATGGAGTGCTAATTATTGTGTTAGCACTCTTACGTACCGACTGCTAAAGCAAAGCCCGGTTTCGGCCGGTTGCGGAGCCTCGGCGCCAGTGCGTGGAGCGAAAGAAACACCTTGCTGGGGTGAGATCCCGATCCGGCGGCATACAGAGGCCGGTGGAGAAGGGTCGTCCGTCGCGGGCACCGCAGTTTAGGTTCATTCTTAACGACTGTCCCGAAAGGACTACTGCCGTTATGGCCAAGATCATTGCATTTGATGAAGAGGCACGCCGCGGTCTTGAGCGGGGCCTGAACATCCTCGCCGACGCCGTCAAGGTCACCCTCGGCCCGCGTGGACGCAACGTCGTCCTCGAAAAGAAGTGGGGCGCCCCCACGATCACCAACGATGGTGTTTCCATCGCCAAGGAGATCGAGCTGGACGATCCTTACGAAAAGATCGGCGCCGAGCTGGTCAAGGAAGTTGCCAAGAAGACGGACGACGTGGCCGGCGACGGAACCACCACGGCTACCGTGCTGGCCCAGGCCCTGGTCAAGGAAGGCCTGCGCAACGTTGCGGCCGGCGCTGACCCGCTGTCCCTCAAGCGGGGCATCGAGAAGGCTGTTGAAGCTGTCACGGTGGAGCTGCTTGCCTCTGCCAAGGAAATCGAAACCAAGGAAGAGATCGCGGCCACCGCATCCATTTCCGCCGGTGACGACGAAATCGGTGCCCTCATTGCCGAAGCCCTGGACAAGGTCGGCAAGGAAGGTGTCATCACGGTCGAGGAGTCCAACACCTTCGGCCTGGAGCTTGAGCTCACCGAGGGCATGCGCTTCGACAAGGGTTACATCTCCGCGTACTTCGTCACAGACGCTGATCGTCAGGAAACGGTCCTCGAGGACCCGTACATCCTGATCGTCAACTCCAAGATCTCCAACGTCAAGGAACTGGTTGCTGTCCTGGAAAAGGTCATGCAGTCCAACAAGCCGCTGCTGATCATTGCCGAGGACATCGAGGGCGAGGCCTTGGCCACCCTGATCGTCAACAAGATCCGCGGCACATTCAAGTCCGTTGCCGTCAAGGCTCCGGGCTTCGGCGACCGCCGCAAGGCCCAGCTGGCTGATATCGCCGTCCTCACCGGTGGCCAGGTCATCGCCGAGGAAGTCGGACTCAAGCTGGAGACTGCCGGCCTGGAACTCCTGGGACGCGCCCGCAAGGTTGTTGTCACCAAGGACGAGACCACCATCGTTGAAGGTGCCGGCGACGCCGACCAGATCGCCGGCCGCGTTTCCCAGATCCGTGCCGAGATCGAAAACTCCGATTCCGACTACGACCGCGAGAAGCTGCAGGAACGCCTGGCCAAGCTGGCCGGCGGCGTTGCAGTCATCAAGGCCGGTGCCGCAACCGAGGTTGAGCTGAAGGAACGCAAGCACCGCATTGAGGACGCTGTCCGCAACGCGAAGGCTGCAGTTGAAGAAGGCATCGTCGCCGGTGGTGGCGTTGCACTCATCCAGGCCGGCGCCAAGGCGTTTGCCAACCTGAACCTGACCGGTGACGAGGCAACGGGCGCCAACATCGTCCGCGTCGCCATCGACGCTCCGCTGAAGCAGATCGCCTTCAACGCCGGCCTTGAGCCCGGCGTCGTCGTGGACAAGGTCCGCGGGCTGCCCGCAGGCCACGGCCTGAACGCAGCAACCGGCGAATATGTCGACCTGCTGGCCGCCGGCATCAACGACCCCGTCAAGGTGACCCGCTCTGCACTGCAGAACGCGGCGTCCATTGCCGGCCTGTTCCTCACCACCGAGGCTGTAGTGGCCGACAAGCCGGAGAAGAACGCTCCGGCCATGGGTGGCGGGGACGACATGGGTGGCATGGGCGGCTTCTAGCCTCACCAGCCGGAACCTGTTCCGCGCACAAAGAGTGCGGCCCCCTCGTGAGAGGGGGCCGCACTCTTTGTGTCCTGAAGGGTCTTGTTGGCTTTACTTACGCGCCGATGCCAGCATGCCCTCAACTTCCTTCTTGAAGTTCTCAGCCGCGGCCTTCGGGGTCTGCCTGTCATACAGGACTTCGTCCGTGAAGCGCTTGATCACGTTCTGGACGCTGCCTGCCCCGACTGGCGGCACGGGAGGAGCATCACTGATGTCCGGTGCGACGTCCTTGAGGAAGCCCACCACAGTTGTGTCGGCAGGCTTCAGGGCTGGGCTGATGCTTTCAACGATCTCCGAATTCGCCGGTACGCCGCGGTCGGTCATCAGGATAGCGCCGGCCGCAGGGCTATTGGCAAGATAGTTGATGAACGTGGCGGCCGCATCCGGGTGCTTGGACCGCGACGAGGCTGACCAGAACATGGTGGGCTTGAAGTACATGCCGTTGTCCGCGGACTTGCCGGTACTGCTGGGGGCGCGAAGCATCTTGATGTCGCTGCCCGTGGTGCTTTGCAGCGAGCCCAGCTGGTTGGTCCACCACCAGGCCATGCCTACCCTGTTGGTGCCGAAGAGACTTTCCTCCAGGCCCGCACCGGAATCCTCCGTGGCCACGGTGGCGGGCGGGCTGGCCTTGGAATCGCGCTGTTCCTTCAGCCGTTCCCAGAAGGAGGCAGCCGTGGCGGTATTGAAACCAAGCCCGCCGCCCTCGGAGTAGAGGTTCTCGCCGTGCTGCCGCAGCCAGATGATGAGGTCGGCTTCATTGCTGCCATAGGCGGCGCCGTAGCTCTTTCCATCACCTGCTGCGCTCAGCCTTGCAGCGGTGTCCATGAAGTCATCCCATGTCCACATGGTGTCGTCAGGGACCGGAACGTGGGCTGCCTCGAAGACCTTGGTGTTCGCCATGATGACGTAGGCGTTCTTACCCGTGCTCAGCCCGTACTGGGCATCGTCGTATTGGCCGGAGGCAAGCTGTTCCTTGTCCATCTTGGAGATATCAATGCCGCTCTGGTTGGACAGGTCCAGGAGTGCGCCGCGTCCGCCGTATTCGGCAATGTACTTCTGGTCCATCTGGATGACGTCCGGAGCGTCATTGGCTGCGGTCTTGGTGGCGAGCTTGTCCCAGTAGCTGGCCCATTCTCCCGGCTCCGATTCGATCTTGATGTTGGGGTGTTCGGCTTCAAAGGCCGAGATGGCCTTTTCCGTCTGCGCGTTGAGGTACTCGTTGCCCCACCAGGCGAACCGCAATGTAACTTCCTTATCGTCACCCGAGCCGGCGGATGCACCACAGCCTGTGGCGAGGAGCGAAAGAGCTACGGCAACAGCGCCGAGCTGGAACTTCCTCCGGCCCATAGTTCGAATCTTCATTGACGCGCCTTCCTGTGCCTGTGAACATGAATCCATTTGTGCCCCCGCGCAGCATCAGTACCGGCGGAGAAGACAACCGGCGAGAAAACGGTTTCTCAGCCTGGGATTCGATTGTTCCGCGCTTTTCGGTCGTCGTCAATAGATCCGGGTAAGCGGTTTCTCGGCCATAGCAAACCGTGCGGAATGTGAAGGTGGCCGAGGCTGCGTGCCTCAGGATCAGAACGGCCCATTGGGTCGCAGGCCGGCCGAAGGTTGTCCGGCGGATCTGGCAGGATGGAGAAGTGACGATTACTGCAGCAGCCGATGGTTCGGCTTTAGGAAATCCCGGTCCTGCCGGATGGGCCTGGTATGTGGATGACGGTTGCTGGCGGGCAGGGGGATGGCCTCACGGCACAAACAACCAGGGCGAACTGATGGCCGTCCTCGACCTCTTCCGGGCCACGGCGCACGTCCCCGAAGAAGACCTGCGGATTCTGTGCGACAGCCAGTACGTCATCAATTCCATCACGAAGTGGATGCCGGGATGGAAGCGGAAAGGCTGGCGGAAGGCCGACGGCAAGCCTGTCCTCAACGTTGAACTGCTCAAGGAACTTGACCGGGAACTCGCCGGCCGCAAATACACCTTTGAATGGGTCAAGGGCCACGCAGGCCACGACCTCAATGAGGCAGCCGATGAGCGGGCAAGGGCCGCCGCCACCGCCTACCAGCAGGGAGTTGCCGCACGCTCGGGCCCAGGCTTTGCAGGAGCGCCAACCGCAGCAGCAGTGGCCCCGACTCCGAGCACTGCCATAAACGCGGCCGGAGCCACCACGGCTGGGACCGTCACTGGCGGAGGCCTGGCCACCTATGACGAACCTGACCTGTTCAGCGAACTGGAGGGTGATTCGTTTGCCGCGACGGAATCCACCCGTGCCGAGCCTGCTCCGGAAGCAATCGTGGAGGAGCTCGAGCGCGAACTGCTGGGCCCCGACGTCCGCGGCGACGTCGGCCGCACCGGAGTCCTGCTGCACCCTGACTTCATGGAGATCGGAAGCTCGGGAAGGGTCTGGACCCGCGACGCGATGATGATGGCACTGGAAGAGGACCCAGGGGAGCGGACCGAGCTTGAAGTGCTGGGGGCGGACCGCCTCGGCACCAACGGGGTCCTGTTGACGTACCGAAGCTACTCGCGCTCGGGCACGACTCTCCGAAGCTCGCTGTGGGTCCTCGACGGCGGTCGCTGGAGACTGCGGTTCCACCAGGGCACGCCCGAGGCCTGACATCGCCGGAGACTGTGAGCTCCCTCGCACCGCTGCAACAAAGCCAGCGGCCTGCCTGCATCCTCAGCTGAGAGCAGTTCAGCTGAAGCGCTGTGTATTGCCTTGCTCGGTCTGCGCGTAACTGGATGCGGCGGACGCCAGGGCGACATTTATGGATGCAAGAGACGCCTCCACCTTGCCCTGGGTCAGGGTCCATTCGGTGACCAGCGCTTGGAAGTTGTTGGCCGCAGAACCCCGCCAGGTGGCCTGGAGTTCGTCCAGGCCACGCTTCATGGTTTGGACGTCGGCGCTGATCCGGTCCACGGTGGCTTTCACGTTGGCCGACTTGAGCTGAAGGAGTTCGGGGTCGACGGAAATGATGCTCATGGCTGTTGCCTTTCGATCTATGGACAGCATCCGCTGCCCGGCCCGGCGGCTCCGGACCACTACATCGACCCTACGGACGGGCTTGGGCTCTATGCCACGACTGGTCGCTATATGTGGATAACCCGGCCGTCACTGTGGCCGCCGTCGCCCCGGTTATGGTCGTCGGTTCCCCGGACACCCGTTTCCTGCGCAGCGGCGCCCCGGTCACCCGTACCCTCCGCTTCAGGGTCCGTCCCCCCAGCGCCCTGCCTGTCATCGCTCGGACCGCCGGCCTCCTCCCTCATGGGCAGGCTGACCACAAGGGTGGCGCCGCCGCCGTCGGTCTCTTCCACCCGCACGGAACCACCGTGCGATCCGACGATGGCCGCCACGATGGCGAGGCCCAAGCCGCTGCCGCCCGTCTCGCGGGTCCGGGACGTATCCGCGCGGTAGAAGCGCTCAAAGACCTTGGAGGTATCTTCCTCGGAAATGCCGGGACCGTGGTCCCGCACCTCGATCACAGAATACGTTTGTCCGCCGTCGCCCGTCCGGACTCCCACAGCCAGCTCGATCGGGGTGCCTTCCGGGGTGTAGCGCAGTGCATTGCCTATCAGGTTGCCAAATACTTGCCGCAGTTTCGCTTCGTCGCCCAAAACAGGGGCGGGTGCCGCACTTCCCCCGTCCAGCCCGGTCAGGGAGATGGAGCGCGTCCGGTCGCTCGCCTGGGTGTCCACTACGGCATCATGCGCAATCAGCTGGAGGTCGACGGGCTTCTCCTGCAGTGGCCGCTGTTCGTCGAGCCGTGCCAGGAGCAGGAGGTCCTCCACCATGGAGCCCATCCGCTTGGCTTCACTTTCGATCCTCCCCATGGCCGTTGCAACGTCCTCATCGGTGGCCAGGGCGCCGTGGCGGTAGAGCTCGGAGAACCCCCTGATGGTCACCAACGGGGTACGCAGCTCATGCGACGCGTCAGCTGCGAACCGGCGCATCCTGCCCTCCGAGGCAGTGCGTGCGGCAAAAGCTGTTTCAATGTGGGACAGCATGGCGTTCAGCGAGCTGCTGAGCCTTCCCAGCTCCGTGCCCGGACTTTCCACGTCCACACGCCGGGAGAGATCGCCCGCGGCGATCGCGGCAGCGGTCCGCTCCACCCGGGCAAGCGGCCTGAAGGACCGGGAGACCGTCCAGCTGGCGATCAGGGAGGCCAGCAGGAGGGTCAGCAGCCCAACGCCGCATACCACCAGGGTGGCATGCTTCAGGACATCGTCCACGCCCTGCAGCGGCAGGCCGATAACCACCACGGCTGCGGTCCCGTTGTCCAGGACCGTTACTGCCACTACCCGCCAGTTCTCGCCGTCCGTGCCGCGCACCTGATAGGGCTGGTTGCCACGTTCCTGTGCCTGCTCCACGGTGATCTCGCCGATATCAGGGCGGTTGTTGGGGTCGCCGCCGAAGGGGTACGGGTCCTCGCCCGGGGTAAAGAGAATCAGCGAATAGTCGGTGGGGACAGGATTGGGGCCCTGCAGCTGGCTGAACGAGCGCTGCTTGTGGGCAAGTTCGATGGCGGCATTGAGTTTGTCGTCCACCTGGCCCTGGAGATAGCTGTGCAGCAGCGTCAGGGTGCCCGCGCCGGTCACCGTCAGCGCAACAATCAGCAGCGCCATGATGATGGCGACAAGCTGGGACCTCAGGGAGGCGGACTTCCACCGCTGCAGCAAGGTCAGCGCTTCTCTGCCGTCCGGAGTACGTAGCCCACCCCGCGCTTGGTCTGGATCAGGGCCGGTGCGTCCGGATCAATGTCCACCTTGCGCCGCAGGTACGAGATGTACGACTCCACGATGGAGGCATCCCCGTTGAAGTTGTATTCCCACACATGGTCCAAAATCTGGGATTTGGAGAGCACCCGGTTCGGGTTCAGCATGAGGTACCTGAGCAGCTTGAACTCGGTGGGGGACAGCTCAATAACCGCGCCGCCGCGTCGGACCTCGTGGGCGTCGTCGTCGAGCTCCAGGTCATCCACGCGGATGACGGCGTCGTCATCCAGCAAAGGCTGGGTGCGCCGGAGCACGGCGCGGATCCGTGCCACCACCTCGTCCAGGCTGAAGGGTTTGGTGACGTAGTCGTCCCCACCCACCGTGAGGCCGGTGACCTTGTCCTCGGTGTCGTCCTTCGCCGTCAGGAAAAGTACGGGGAAGTGTTTGCCGGAGGCGCGGAGTTTTCGGGTGACGGTAAAGCCGTCCATGTCCGGCAGCATGACGTCAAGCACGGCCAGGTCCGGAGCATGGAGCTCGGCTGCAGCCAGTGCGTCACGTCCGTTCCCTGCGGAGACTACTTCGAACCCGGCGAACCGCAGCGAGGTGGACAGCAGCTCGCGGATGTTGGGTTCGTCATCAACAACGAGGAGCTTGGCTTCTGGACCGTTCTTCTTCATTCTCCCATCATGCTCCCAGAGTCTGTGAGTTTTCTGGATGGTGGATGTGAGTTTGATGATCCTTCCGTCCGCGATCGCTCGGGACTCGGTCCGGCGGCCCGCTATCCGGGCTGGCCTACGTCCTTGGCGTCCATGATCCGGTAGGCGTAGCCTTGCTCGGCCAGGAACCGTTGGCGCTTGGCTGCGAAGTCCTGGTCCAAGGTGTCCCGGGCAACCAGCGAGTAGAAGCGGGCCGCCCGGCCGTCCTTCTTGGGTCGCAGCAGCCGGCCCAGCCGCTGTGCCTCCTCCTGCCGTGAGCCGAAGGACCCGGAGACCTGGATGGCCACCGAGGCCTCGGGCAGGTCGATGGAAAAGTTGGCCACCTTGGATACCACCAGGGTGTGCACGTCGCCTGCCCGGAAGGCATCGAAGAGCTTCTGGCGTTCCTTCACGGACGTATCACCCTTGATGACGGGAGCCTGCAGCCGCTCGCCAATTTCGTCCAGCTGATCAATGTACTGCCCGATCACGAGCAGTTGCTCTCCCTCGTGCCGTGCGACGAGCTGCTCTACGATCCGCGTCTTGGACTCCGAGGTGGAGCACAGCCTGTACTTGTCTGCGTCCTCGGCCATGGCGTATGCGACGCGCTCGTCGCGTGGCAGGTCGACGCGGACCTCAACGCAGTCCGCCGGGGCAATGTAGCCCTGCGATTCGATGTCCTTCCATGGCGCGTCATAGCGCTTGGGCCCGATGAGGCTGAATACCTCGCCTTCCCGGCCGTCCTCGCGGACCAGCGTGGCGGTAAGGCCAAGCCGACGGCGCGCCTGCAGATCTGCGGTCATCCGGAAGATCGGGGCGGGCAGGAGGTGGACCTCGTCATAGATGATGAGACCCCAATCGTGGCCGTCCACGAGCTCAAGGTGCGGGTAGAGGCCGCCACGTTTGGTGGTGAGGACCTGGTACGTGGCGATGGTCACGGGCCGGACCTCCTTGACCGCGCCGGAATACTCGCCGATTTCATCCTCGGTGAGGGAGGTCCTCTTGAGCAGCTCATCCTTCCATTGGCGTGCGGCTACGGTATTGGTGACAAGGATCAGCGTTGTTGTTGAGCTTGTGGCCATGGCGGCCGCACCCACGAGCGTCTTCCCTGCGCCGCACGGCAACACCACAACACCGCTGCCTCCGGCCCAGAAGTTTTCCGTGGCCAGCTGCTGGTAGGGCCGCAACTTCCAGCCGTCCTCGTTCAGGGCGATCAGGTGCGGAGTCCCGTCCACGTAGCCGGCGAGGTCCTCGGCCGGCCAGCCGATCTTCAGGAGCAGTTGTTTGAGCTGGCCCCGCTGGGAGGAGTGCACCACGATGGTCTCGCCATCGATCCGAGGCCCCAGCAACGGCTGGATCTTCTTGGCCCGGATGACCTCTTCCAGTACCGGGTAGTCGTCCGTCCGCATCACCAGGCCATGCTGGGGGTCCTTTTCCAGCCGGAGCCGCCCGTACCGGGACATGGTTTCTTCGACGTCGATCAAGAGCGAATGTGGAACAGGGAACCTCGAGTACTTCAGCAGGGTGTCAAGGACCTTCTCGGCGTCCAGCCCCGCGGCCCGGGCGTTCCACAGGCCAAGCGGCGTGAGCCGGTAGCTGTGCATGTGCTCCGGGGCGCGTTCCAGTTCCGCGAAGGGGGCGATGGCGTGGCGGGCCTCGGTGGCCAGCTCGTGATCCACTTCCAGCAGTATGGTTTTGTCGCTTTGGACAATCAGCGGGCCGTCGTTCACGGGGGCGAGTCCTTCACTGGCGCAGTTCCTCTGCGGCCTCTATATCAATGATCCGGTGGATGGACACCACCCGTTCGGTGTCCTTTGCCGGGTCAAAAACCCTGACACGTCCGCCGCTTACTGACAGCGGAACAACGGTTTCCAGATTGGCATTCCCCAGGCTGTCCACCACGTTCATGCTGACCCTCTGCTTGAGCCGGATGGCACGCTGCAGCGTCTCCAGACCCAGTTGGGTCGCCGATTCGCCGGAGCCAGCCGCACTCCCGCCGTTTGGGCTTCCGGTGGCAGCTGGATTCACGTGCCGCAGCACGGCCAGCTGGGCTTCCACTTCTGCTTCTGCCGGCGCCGTCCGCGGGGCAGTGTAGACAGGGCGGGCACTGCCCGGGGCGCTCGTGGTCCGTCGCAGCCTGAGCACCGATGGTTCGGATTCCTCCACGGAGGGCGAGAGGCCAAGGCTGCGGAGGACCTGCGCTGTTTCCCGCGGCGGGGCGGATGAGATCAGCACGGTCGGCGCGATCCTGGCCAGTCCCAGGCCCGACGCCTTGGATTCGGACGCCAACTCCATTACCGTTGCTTCGTCGTCGCTTTGAATGAAGCTCGCGGCCGCTCCCACCCGCAGCCGGCCGTGCCGGGCCGCGGTGTCCTGCACCAGGTATTCCAGGGGCTGCGGCACAGCGGTAGCGGAATGTTCGCGCAGGAAGCCCAGCATGCCTGGCGCGTCGTACCCGGCGTCCAGTGCACGCCTGACAGAGTGCGGGGAGAACCGGTAGATGGTGGCAGGACCCTGACCTTCGGCGTCTGCCATCAGCAGGAGCTTCTCGCTCAGCTCAGGGGAGAGGTATCCGGGGGCCACGGCAGTGAGGTCTGCCTGCAGCAGTACATGGTTCAGCGCGGCCGGCAGATGCTCACCCAGGACGCCGAGCGCCTCGTCCGGGTTATCCTCGGCGATGGCGCTTCCCAGCTGGCTGAGGGCACCGGACCCGATCAGGCCCAGCATCTCCGCCTCCGCCAGGACACCCCGGATCAGGGAGCTGAAACGGCGTGCCATTCGGGGCTGCGCCCATTCGGCCCGCTGCAGCACGGCGGCGGCATCCAGCACGGGAGCCTTGCCGTCCGGGGCAGCCGCCTCCCCTGTGAGATCGTTCAGGATTTCCAGGATCCGCTTCCTGATTACTGGGGCGTCGGGCCGCTGCGCCTCGGCGGAGAGCGCATTGATGGTGCTCCCCGTTGCAGCCCGGTGTGGCGCTGACACGGACCCGGGTCCGATCACGGGCTGACCCACCAGCGACGGCACCCTCTCACTCGCCAACCACGCATTGACCAGCCACAGCCACTGTTCCTGTCGGGGCAGGACCAGCCACTCGAGTTGCGGGGGCTGCACCCAGGCGGACGAGTCAACATCGAGGCGGACCAGTCCGGCAAGTCCGCACAGCTCCAGCAGCAGTCCAGCGCGGCGCAGGTCAACGCGCAGGGCGTCGGCAAGCCGCTTCATCTCCCGGACCCCCACGCCGCCACTGCGGAGCGTAACGAGTGGTTGCTCCTTCAAGGCATAGAGGAGTTCGCCTACCAGCCGAAGGGTTTCCGCGATGGCGCCCAGGGCGGCATTCCGGCGAAGGACGGCGGTTGTATGGCCAAGCTCCGGCACTGGCGGTGAGAGCGTGAAGTCGTTAATGATGGCTCCGCCCCGGAGGGACAGGCCCACACTGTGCGGCAGCTCCACGTGCGCGGCGTCCAGCGGTACCAGCAGGCCCCGGGCCAGCAGCCAGTCGACGGGCCCGACGTCGGTGCCCTCGTTTGCCACGGAGGCTTTCCGTTGGGCCTGGGGGACGGCTCCCATGGCCCAGTTACCGAACCGTGCGAGCAGCGCCGTGGTGCGTTCCGGAGCGGCGGCCAATACTCGGCGCAGGGCCTCCGGCGAGGACGTCCAGTGCTGCAGCGCGAGCGCCGCTTCCATGGGCGTGGTGGCTCCCTGAATGGCCACTCCGCTGCGGCGAAGTTCAGCAACGAGCTGGACCGCCCTTTGGGCGAACGCTGGCTGCAGCCGCACCAGCTCGGTGTAGCTGCGGCCCAGCCCCGCCGGATAGATCCCGACCACGTCCTTCAGGCACCCCACCGGCAGGTAGAAACGCTGGCGGTGGGCAGACGCGGCTGTTCCATGCGGGGGCTCGGCCTGGTGGACCAGCGCCAGCTCCTGGAGTGAGGCCAGAATTTGCTCTACGGCTGCGAGGCTGGAGCCCGCAATGAACTTCCGCAGCCCCGCGGCAGAGGCGCTGTGTTCCGTGTCCGTATTGGTGCACAGGTGCAGGGTTTCCAGGACCTGCATCTGTGGCCTGTTGAGTCGTTCCAGGGCGCGCTGGACGCTGACCCGTGCGCTGGCGCGGGCGGCAAGGGCAGGGAAGTCGGGAACGGCGGGGGAGATGAGGTCCGGCCGCGCGGCGAACAGGGCCCGCAACGATTCATCGCTGCGTGCCTCCAGATCCTTGCTCAGCGCGCGAATGAGGGACATCAGTTCAACGTTACCGCCCGCCGGACTTTCCTGCCCGGCGCCGGCCAGCCACACTGTCCAGGACCAGGAAGACCATCAGCAGGAACGCTACCGGCAGGCCGTATAACGCCGTGGACGTGACCCAGACCGGAGCCACGGTTCCGGCGAAAGCCAGCGCCATGACGGATCCAACCGCAGCCAGGGAAAGCAACGCAACAAATGCTGCACAGATCATCAGGGGCCGCCGGTAACGCGTGGGTGTCATGGTCGTAACGCTAACAGCCATCCTGCTGCCCGCGAAGTGAAAACCGGGTACAGCCGGAGCGACAGTCGGTGTGAAGACTCGGGGAAAGCAGGATTCAGGCATTGGGCAGGATAACCTTGACTGATACAGGCCAACACGGTCCGGGCTGTCATACCCTGAACCTGCATATCAGTGCGGATGCGGTGACTGCCGGCCGTGTCTCAAGACATCAGAACGAAGAAGGTTGATTACGTGCCTACCGGCAAGGTCAAGTGGTATGACAAGGAAAAAGGTTTCGGATTCCTCGCGGGCGAGGATGGGCAGGAAGTGTTCCTGCCCAAGTCGTCGCTGCCAGAAGGCATCACGGAGCTGAAAGCCGGTACGCGCGTTGAGTTCGGCGTCGCTGACGGACGCAAGGGCGCGCAGGCCCTGGGCCTGCGCGTCCTGGACAAGACTCCATCCATTGCCAAGGCAAAGCGGCCCAGCGCCAAGGACCTCGCGCCCCTCGTCCAAGACCTCGTCAGTGTGTTGGACAACCTCTCTGGCACCCTCTCTGCCGGGAAGTACCCGGAAGGCAACAAGGGCAAGGCTATTGCCGCCGCCTTGCGTAAGGTTGCCGACGAGCTGGACGTTTAGGCCTTTGATGAATCCGGAGGCTGAAAAGCCGGCGCCGAAAACTGAGTCGAAGCGGCGCGCGAGCGTGCCCGTATGGCGGACCGGCAAACCGGACGCCGTCCTCGCCGCCGCCGTGGACGTGGCCCGAATTGCCATCGAGGGCATCACCGCCGCCACGGACATCGGCCGGCACATGGCAGCGAAGAGCGAAGGTGACCGCCTGGTCACCCACCTGTTCGAATCCAAGCTGCCCGGTTACCTTGGCTGGCAGTGGTACGCAGTACTGA
This sequence comes from Arthrobacter sp. ISL-48, assembly GCF_018613805.1. Taxonomy (GTDB): domain Bacteria; phylum Actinomycetota; class Actinomycetes; order Actinomycetales; family Micrococcaceae; genus Arthrobacter. The sequence continues at coordinate 255,411 of NZ_JAGGPL010000013.1, read as the reverse complement.
CCCGAAATTCGCGCTCCAAGGTGGTCACGGTCAATGAGCTCGGTTTGCTGCCGTCGGAGGACTCCATCCTGCCCCCCGAATGGGTTCCTTGGGCTGAGCGCGTCCGTCCGGAGGACGCCCAGGACCAGGAGTCCGCAAATCAGGATTCGGCTGGCCAGGATTTGGCAGCCCAGGAGCCCGCGGACGACGACGGACCAACGGACGCCGCCGTCGGGGAACGTACCGGGATGCAGGACTCCGGGGATGCTGCCGACGCCGAAGATTCCCTCGCCGACGAGGATGAGGACTATGACGAGACGGCACTCGGGGCCACGACAAACGGCGCCGGCCGGGAGCCGGCTGTGGACGACGACGGAACAGCGGACGCCGTCGAACACTGACACCTGCGCACCATCGCAGGAACCGCACCGCTGCAAGAGCAGGAATAAACACTTGTGGCCCCAATTCGCGGGGCCGCAAGTGTCCGTCCTCGCCGACTACTTGCGGAGTTCTCCCACCACATAGTCGATGCTGGCCAGCAACGCGGAAACGTCTGCGGGCTCGATCGCAACAAAGGTGGCGATCCGGAGCTGGTTGCGGCCCAGCTTGCGGTACGGCTCGGTGTCCACGACGCCGTTGGCCCGCAGCACCTTGGCAACAGCTGCCGCATCCACGGACTCGTCAAAGTCGATGGTGGCAATGACGTTGGAGCGCTCTTCGGCCTTGGCCACGAACGGGGTGGCGAAATCGGAGGCGTCTGCCCAGCTGTAGATACGACCGGCGGAATCAGCGGTGCGGGCGGAGGCGAAGTCGAGGCCGCCCTTCGAGTTCAGCCACTGCACCTGGGCGTCGAGGGTCACCAGCGTGGATAGGGACGGGGTGTTGTACGTCTGGTTGAGCCGCGAGTTGTCGATGGCCGTCTGCAGGTCCAGGAAGTCCGGGATCCATCGGTCGCTGGCCTTGATCCGGGCGGCGCGCTCCAGCGCGGCGGGGGAGAACAGGCCCAGCCACAGGCCGCCGTCGGAAGCGAAGTTCTTCTGCGGCGCGAAGTAGTACACGTCCGCCTCGGCAACGTCGACGTCCAGGCCGCCGGCGGCGGACGTCGCGTCCACCAGGACCAGCGCCCCGCTGTCCGCCCCGGCTACCCGCTTGACCGGCGCTGCAACGCCCGTGGACGTCTCGTTCTGAGGCCAGGCATAGACGTCGACGCCGGTCTCCGCCGCTGCCGCCGGTCGCGTGCCGGGCTCCGATTTGATAATCGAGGAGGCCTCAAGGAAGGGGGCCCTGTCGGTGGCCGACGCAAACTTGGAGCCGAATTCGCCAAAGGACAGGTGCTGTGCTTTCTTCTCCACGAGCCCGAAGCTGGCGATATCCCAGAATGCGGTGGACCCTCCCACGCCCAGCACAACCTCGTACCCCTCGGGAGCGCGGAAGAACTGGCTCAGGCCTTCGCGGACGGAGCCTACGAGATTCTTGACCGGAGCCTGCCGGTGGGATGTGCCAAGGATGTTCTTGGAAGCCGCCGAGAGTGCCTCGATCTGCTCAGGCCTGACTTTGGACGGTCCGGCGCCGAACCGTCCGTCCGTTGGCAGGAGGTCGGCAGGAATAGTGATGCTGGGTTCGCTCACAGGGGCTCCAATTTCGGCGTGGACATGGTCTGTGTCCGGGACGGTGGGGTGGCGGGCAGTCAGCGGCGACTGCATCAGGGACCTCTTGTATTCTGCCTGAACCGCGGACCGGCGGGGAACCGGGACCGTCATAGTCCAGTCATTGAGACAGTCCCTGGACCGTCTTGGGAATTATCCGGACAAATTCAAAATAGGCTAAGCTTTTACCGAACTACGTCGCTGTCGCTACGCGGTACGGTGGGACAACGCTAGGTACTTGCGCTCGAGGAGCTGAGCTGGATGACGGATCTGATCGATACCACGGAGATGTATCTTCGGACCATTTTGGAGCTTGAGGAAGAGAACATCGTGGCTCTTCGGGCCCGCATCGCCGAACGCCTGCGCCACTCCGGACCCACGGTGTCCCAGACCATTGGGCGGATGGAACGCGACGGCCTGGTGGTGGTCTCGGGCGACCGCCATCTGGAGCTGACGGACAGCGGCCGCAAGCGTGCAACCGAGGTCATGCGGAAGCACCGGCTGGCGGAACGGCTCCTGGCGGACGTCATCGGACTGGACTGGGCATATGTCCACGACGAGGCCTGCCGTTGGGAACACGTCATGAGTGAACGGGTTGAGCGGCGCATCTTCGAAATGCTGGACCACCCTACCGAGTCCCCGTACGGCAATCCCATACCCGGGCTCGCGGCCCTGGGCGGCCCGGCGTCCACGTCATTTACCGACGGTGTGATTAATCTCCTTGAAGCCATGAAGGGCTACGGTTCGGATTCCAACGTGACGGTCAGCCGGCTGGCGGAGCCAATCCAGGTGGAACCGGAGCTGCTGGTGCAGCTTGATGAAGGCGGAATACGTCCCGGCGCCTCCGTGTCGCTGGAGCGAGTCGGGGAATACATCTCGGTGCGTGTTCCCGGGATTGAAGGAGCGCTGGAACTGCCCCCGGAAGTTGCAGCGCATGTCTTCGTTTCCGTTCGCTGAATAAAGCCATTCGGAGGACAAAATACAGCCCTGGAAGCCATGCCAGTCAGGGCGCGGGCGGGGTTTGTGTCGAAGATAACGGAATTGTTACTGTACGGCTTAATCACCTATAGTTGACCACCAAGCGTCGATACTAAAGCGTTACTTGATCTGGAGCCGAGCTCTGCCAGCAGATCAAGTGCACGAATCAACAAACTGGCAGAGGCGGAGGAACCACAACCGGCAGTCTTCTGACTGCCTTGGGGTGAAGTCCGTCAGCAGCAAGCCTCTTCCAGCGAAGGATCCTCACGGGATATTTCTGCGCCGAAGCTTGCTTACGGCGGACCGGGTCTTTGCACTCTCTGACCCGAATCCGACAGCTAACTTCGCAGGCTATCCAGAGAGGAACCGTTCTTGACCATGCAGAATTCCAGGGGACGCCGCCGTGCGGCGGGCCCCGCTTCGGTGCCCCGGGTTGCCGAAGTCGTTGCAGTGGACAGGCCCCGCGATCCGCAACGGGATGCGCGCAGGCGCCGCGGCCCCTTCCGGCAAATCACCGATTATGCCGCAGCCAGCGGCCTAGGCCAGAAGGCCGGCATTGCCCTGGCCGCCACCGGCCTGGTGCTCACCGTTACCCTTCCGGCAACCGGCACCGTCATGGCGACCCCGGAAGCCGGCCAGACAGCGTTGGCTGCATCTGTTACCCAGCCGGAAATTTCCGCAGAAGCAGCTGCAAAGATCGACTTCAGCCGTTCCTCCGTGGTCACCGCCGGTGACCCTGACGGAAAGCTCAAACAGTTGCTGAGCGCCCAGTCGGCCGGCTCCATCACGCGCGCTGCGTCCGCAGGCACCCTGGGTGCTCCGCTCGCCCACCTGGTTACAGCCTCACCGTTCGGATACCGGGTCAGCCCCATTACGGGCGGCAGCGGTGACTTCCACCGCGGCCAGGACTTCGTGGCCCAGTGCGGCACCTCAGTCCTGGCGGCAGCCAGTGGCACTGTGACCTTCGCGGGCTGGCACCAGTTCGGCGGGGGCAACCGCGTGGTTGTGGACCACGGAAACGGCCTCGAAACCACGTACAACCACCTCTCTTCCTTCAACGTCAAGGTTGGCCAGACAGTCAGCCGTGGCGATGTTGTGGCCCTCAGTGGCACCACCGGAGCGTCTACTGGCTGCCACCTCCATTTCGAGGTCCAAGTCAACGGTGAAGTAGTCGACCCGATGGGCTGGCTTTAGAGAAGTGATGATTAACTCTCATATCCTCATGACATGCCGTGACCTGAATGTGACATTCGATCCAAACTGCTGTACCGTCTAAAGCGCGTCAACTTTTCCGAAGTTGACGTTCTTGAGTGGATTGCCTAGCTCTGCCACCGCTCAAGGTCCGTTCGCATTACATCGTCTGGCAGGGGCGGGGGAACCAATTTTGGTCTTCGATATGAAGGCCTTGGGGTTAAGTCGCAAAGCTTCCCAGGAAGCAGCGCGGCCGGGTGAACTCCCATCCGAATCCGACAGCTCACCTCGCAGGCATTGGGAGAGGCTACCTTCGTGTCTTCACGCCATAATGCTGCGCGCCACCGCGCGCAAACGGTTCGTACCAACCCTTTGGGCCACGTGTCCAACGCTGTTAGTGCAAATGCCGGGACCGTAGGTCGCCAGGCTGCTGTCATTGCAGCTGCATCAGGTCTGATCCTGAGCATGGGGCTTCCGGCAAACGCAGCGGATAGCGCCGCCGGCGTATCCGCGTCCGCCGAGTCCGGTTCCGCCCAGACTGCCCTTGCCGTAACTGCTGCACCCACGGCTCTTGTTTCCTTCGAGCGTCCTGCGGTCAAGACCGCGCCCGCCCCGAAGGTCGAAACCGTTCGTGCCCAGTCCACGGCGTCGGAAACCGGTGCAAGCCGTGCTTCTGAGGCGACGTCCGCGAGCAAACTCGCAGGCGCTGTGTCGTCGGCTGCGGCATCAGGCCTGGCAGCAATTGCCTACACAGGCATCGGCCACCCCTACGTCTGGGGCGGCACCACTCCCAACGGCTGGGACTGCTCCGGCTTCACGCAATGGGTCTACGCCCAGGCCGGCATCAGCATCCCCCGGACTAATGCCTGGACGGCCATGAAGCCGACCTCCACACCGGCTCCCGGTGACCTGGTCATGCAGAATGGTGGCGCCCACGTCGGCATCTACGTCGGCAACGGCATGATGATCAGCGCCCTGAACCCGTCACAGGGAACCCTGTTGCACTCGGTGGCCTCCACAGGCACTTCCTCGTTCTTCACCCTGCAGTAGTTCCGTACCGAAGCTCTTCACGGGTTCCTGAAGAACCACTTCTTCGCTATTAACACCTCCGCTAAATCCCCGTTCGGGGCGTGCCGGCGTACCCCCAAGATGCCGGCACGTCCAAAGCCCTGTGGCTGCCCACGCGGTCCAAAGGAAATCGAAAGAGAGAAATAATGACTACTCGTGCAATCGTTGCACGGCACCGCGCCGAGGTCACCAAGACCAACTCGCTTGCTGTCATTGCCAAGGCTGTCGGCGACAACGCCGGTGGCATGGGCCGCCAGGCCGCGGTGATCGCCGCTGCGTCCGGCCTTGTCCTGACCAGCGGTATCGCGGCCAACGCCGCAGACACCAACGTTCAGCGTGACTCCGCTCCCACCTCCAACCTTGAGGTGGAGGCCGCCGCCCCGGCTACTATTTCCGCTGCCTCCACGATCGCCATCTCCTACGAGAAGCCCGCAGTCACCACGACGCCGGCTCCCGTTGTTGAGGCACCCGCCCCCGTGGCTGAGGTCCAGCCGGCTCCGGCCGCGAAGCCCGTGGCCTCCATCAAGGTTGCCGCTGCAGCCTCCGCCCCGGTAGCCGCCAGCGGCAAGGGCCAGGCCATCCTGTCCGCAGCCTACGCACAGCTCGGTGTCCAGCAGGACTGCACCATGCTGGTGACCAACGCCCTGGCAGCCGTTGGCATCCACTTCCACGACTGGCCTGCAGGCTACCTGTCCCTGGGCCGGACCGTGAGCGCCGCCGAGGCTCAGCCCGGCGACCTCATCTACTACGCCGACGGCGGAGCGGGCGTCGCCCACATCGCTGTGTACGCCGGCAACGGCCAGGCAGTGCATGGCGGCTACAACGGCAACCAGACCGTTGTGTTCAGCGCCTACGTTGGTTCCGGCCCTGTTTTCATCCGCGTCAGCTAGGAAACCCGGCCAGCGCTTCAAAGGACCCCCGCCTCGGCGGGGGTCCTTTGTCTTTGCCTCTTTTTGCCCCACGTTCCAGACGGGTCCGTCTTGGGACGGCCGCCGACACGGGTTTGCCGACACCCCGGATTAGCCGATCCCGGGTTTCTTTGTTTACTCTTGTGGTGTCGATCCATAGCCCGGACATGCCGGGGGCAGCCGGCCCTCGTGCCCCTGACGGGTGCGGCCGTGAAGAGGTATGTGCATGCGCACTCTCGTTCTGAATGCTGGATATGAACCGCTGGCGGTAATCACCTTCCGCCGGGCGCTGGTGCTTGTGCTGACAGGCAAGGCAAGCGTGGTGGCGGAAGGCGACGATCCCGTGGTGGGGCCGCAGGAGATACTGGGCCGCCCGTCCGTGATTCTCCTGAACCGCTACATCCGCCCCAGATACAACCAGGTCACCGCCGTCAGCCGCCGGGGTGTGCTGCGCAGGGACGGGCACCGCTGCGCCTACTGCGGCAAGGCCGCCCACACCATTGACCACGTCCACCCAAAATCGCGGGGCGGCGCGGATTCTTGGGAAAACCTGGTGGCAGCATGTTTGCGCTGCAACAACGTCAAAGGCGACCACACTCCGGCCGAAATGGGCTGGAAACTGCGGTTCGTCCCCGAGCCCCCGCACGGCACGATCTGGCAGATCAAGGAGCTGGAGAAACCCACTCCGGCCTGGGATCCTTTCCTGTTGCCTGAGCGGGCCGCCTGAACAATGCCTTACCCGGCCGCACTGGTTGGCTGAGGAGCGCCCCGTTTTCACTGAGTGGCGTCTTTGCCCGTGGGCCCTTCCCCGAGCGTCCAGCTAGGCTGGGACTGTGGACCCTGATGCCCTGGAATTTGATGCAGTGATTCTCGCGGGAGGCCGTTCCTCACGGCTGGGCGGGACCCCCAAGCAGCGCTTGGTGTACGACGGCGCCAGCTTGCTTCAGCGTTCCGTTGACGCCGCCCGGGGTGCCGTGGCTGTCGTCGTAGTGGGTCCGGAATCCGAGATTCTGCCTACAGGTGTGCTCAACTGCCGGGAGGATCCGCCGTTCGCCGGGCCTGCGGCGGCCATCGGGGCCGGGTTGGAGTCGCTGGCCCGGGCAGGGGCCGACCGCCCCTTCACCTTGGTTCTTGCCTGTGACATGCCCAACGTTGCGGCTGCCGTGCGCACCTTGACCGAGGCGCTCAGGTTGCATGGATCACCGCAGGTAGGGGGCGCGAGGGAGCCCCGCGGCCTTGGCAGTTTCCGCCATCCGGGCCATGGTGCTGGTTCCGACGGCGTCATGGCCGTCTCCGCGGGCGGCCGCCGGCAGCCCCTGGTGGGACTTTATAGCACAGCTGCGCTACGACGCTCCGTGCAGGACATCGCGTCCCGCGGCGTCTTAACCAACGGTTCTGTGACCACACTCCTTGCTAGTCTGGACGTGCAGCTTGTCACCGTCCCTGCGGGCTCCACAGATGACGTGGACACCTGGGATGATGCCGCCGCACTTGGAGTGGCCAGCCAGGAACCATGACCCGGTTCCGGACCAGTGCGGCCACAATAGATTTGGGAGGCAGACCGTGAAAAGCCAGGATGAGACGCTGGAGGAATGGTGCAGGTCGCTGCTTCAGGCATATGAGCTCGAAGACGTCCAGATGGACGTCAACGCGATCCTCGCACTGGCCGGGGTGGCTGCCCACTCGGTGGTCCGGCCGGCGGCGCCGTTGACCACCTTCATTGCTGGTTTCGCAGCAGGCCTGGCCTCAGGATCAGGCCAGGCTACCGACGCCGCATCCATGGCCGCTGCGATGGACGTGGCGCGTGCCCTGGCCTCCGACTACGACGCTGAAGCCGCCGGGACTCCTGGCGAATGACCGCCGCCCCTGGCGACACACCGGATAATCCGGAAACGCAGCAAAGCCCGGCAAGGCACCTGGCCCACACCTGGGAGGAAGCGCGGACAGCCGCCTTTGACTCAGCCACGCCCATTCCGCCTGGGAGGGTTCCGCTGCAGCAGGCGCTGGGGAGGATCCTGGCGGAAGACATCACCGCATTGCAGGACATGCCTCATTATGCGTCGTCCGCCATGGACGGTTGGGCTGTCAACGGCAGCGGGCCCTGGATCCTGGCGGAGGCGGGCCAACGGCTCGCGCCGCACCAGGCAAGCCCCATAGTGACCGGCGGCCTGATTCCGGCCGGAGCCAAGGCAGTGCTGCGCAGCGAAAGTGCAGTGATGGGCACCGACGACGACGGACTGCCACTCCTCATGACAGGCGGCAGCGCCAGGCCGGGCGAGCCGCGGAACGGCCAGCACATCCGGAAGGCGGGTGAGGAATCCAGCACGGGGGAAGTGCTGGTGAAGACCGGGGTAACCCTCAATCCTGCACATTTGGCCCTTGCGGCGCTGGCTGGCCACGATTCCGTGCTGGTGCGGGGAAAGCCCGTGGTGAAACTCCTGCTCACCGGCTCTGAGGTGGTTTCCCAGGGGCTGCCCGAGCCAGGACAGGTGCGGGACACTTTTGGTCCCCAACTGCCGGCCGTCGTGGAGATGCTCGGCGGCATTGTTGGCGGACGGCAAAAGATCGGAGACTCATACGACGAATGGCTGACCGGCTTGGAAGACATCCCACTGCCTTCCACCACGCCGGAGCCGGAACCGGCCCCATTCCCGGCGCCAGCGGTCCTTCCAGCCGACGTCGTCATCACCACCGGCGGCACGGGACGCTCGGGAACAGACCACCTCCGCCGGGCAGTGGCCGATCTTGGCGGGCGGCTCATCATTGACGGGATAGCCATGCGTCCCGGCCACCCCGCCGTCCTGGCCGAACTCCCGGACGGACGATTCGTCCTGGGACTGCCCGGAAACCCCTTGGCAGCCATGATGGCCTTGTCCACGGTGGGCGAGCCCCTGCTGGCGGCCTTGGGGCACGGAACCATGCCTCCGGTGCGGGAGGTCCCCTGCGGAACGACCATCGAGCCCGATCCGGGCCGGACGCGGCTGATGCCCTTCCGCCTGCTCTACGGCATGGCATCACCAGCGCAGCACACCGGACCGGGCATGATGCGCGGGCTGGCATCCGCTGACGGCGTGATGGTGGTCCCCCCACACGGGGTGCAGCTGGGTGAGGCCGTGCGGGCGTTCGCGCTGCCCTGGGGGCCGCCCGTCCCCGTCCCGGAGCCAGCCGCCAAACCCAAGTCCAAGGCCGCATCCAGGACCCCCACGCACACGGATGCCAAGGCGGCAGGAAAGCCCGCGGCCCCGGCGGGACCGGTAGACTGGAGCGCCCTGCTGGGCTGAGCCGGGTGCCGCTGGCATCCCCGCCCGCGGCTTGCAATGATGGACTTATGAACAGGCATAGCAGCCAGGCCCGCACGTCCCGGATCCATCCGGCAGTCTTCTCACGCAGGGCGGGCACCGTATGGGCCGGGTGACCCAGCGCCGCAAGGTACACAAGTACGTGCTGGACGGCTCTCCGAATGCACTTGAGTTCCCGGTGCGGCATCGTGAGGACGTGTTGGCTGTCGAGGAACCGCTGGAGATCCGGCTCGGCACACTCTCCTTTTCCGTGACCATGCGTACTCCGGGTGACGACTTTGACCTGGTGGCGGGCTTCCTGGTGTCCGAGGGGATCATCGGGGCCCCTGAGCAGCTGGTGTCGCTGCGGTTCTGCGCCGGGGAGGACGAAAACGGCGTCCAGACGTTTAACGTGGTGGAAGCCCAGCTGCGTCCCGATGTCCAGCTCCCCGAAACCGGGCGGAACGTCTACACCTCCAGCTCGTGCGGCATCTGTGGCACGGATTCCATCGAGGCCGTCCGTAAGTCTTCCCACTACAGTCCGGCAGCGGACCCATTCACCGTTCGCGCCGACGTCCTTGCGTCCTTGCCGGAACGGCTCCGTGAGGCCCAGGCCGTGTTCGACGTTACCGGGGGAGTGCATGCAGCGGGGCTGTTCAGAATAACCAATGACGGGGACGTGCAGCTCCTGTGCCTCCGCGAGGACGTGGGACGCCACAACGCGGTGGACAAAGTGGTGGGCTGGGCACTGCGTGAACGGCTCCTTCCGCTCTCCGGACTGGTCCTGCAAGTATCGGGCCGAGCGTCATTTGAACTGGTGCAGAAGGCAGCCCTTGCCGGCATTCCGGTCCTGGCGGCGGTCAGCGCACCCTCCAGCCTGGCTGTGGAACTGGCGGAGGCCAGCGGCATGACGCTGGCCGGTTTCAGCCGGGGCACCAGCCTGAACATCTACGCCGGGCAGGGCAGGATCATTCTCCCCTCCGCCGCCCCGGCTCCCGCCGGGCTTCACGGATAGAGAACCATGCAAAGAAGGCCCCGCACATGGCCGGTGTTGCTTGGCTATTGGGCTACAGAACGGTAGATTTTATCCATCGAATGGAAACATTGATCCAGATTCAGACACTCCCGTTTCAAGCATTAAAGAGGCCCTACATTGCATGACGACCGCCGGATCACGGAAGTCCGCCTGGACCGCTTTGTGCGCGAGCGCATCACTCCCGCCGTCTACACACGCAGCGTTCCCCTCAGCCTGAGCAGCTGGGATGTGCCGGACGAACCCGTGACCGTCCTCGAGGCCCTGCGGCACGACTTCCTGACGCAGGAGCACGGGGCTGCCTGGGGGAAACCGTGGGGCACCAAATGGCTGAGGCTGCAGGGCGACGTTCCCGAAACCTGGGGCACTGAGCCGGACACCGCCATAGAAATTGTGGTTGACCTGGGATTCACCACGGAGATCCCCGGCTTCCAGTGCGAGGGCATCGCCTGGCGGCCGGACGGCACAATCATCAAGGCCATCTCGCCACGCAACCAGTACATCCCGCTCAAGCTGTTGGGCAGCGGCATGGCCGTGGACTTCTACGTCGAAGCGGCGGCCAACCCCGACGTCGCCCAGGGCTGGACCTTCGCGGCCATGCCCTACGGGGACAAGGCCACAGCCGGGACGGCACCGCAGTACAGGCTGGGCACGATTGCCATCGCGGAACTGAGCCAGACCGTGTGGGAACTCCAGCAGGACATCTGGACCCTCGCAGGACTGATGCACGAACTCCCCACGGAGCAGCCGCGGCGCCATGAAATCCTCCGCGCCCTCGAACGCATGATGGACATCATGGATCCGGACGACGTCGCCGCGACCGCGGCTGCGGGACGCGAAGCTCTCGCCGAAGTGCTGTCCCGGCCTTCCTATGCCTCGGCCCACCAGCTTGTAGCCACAGGCCATGCCCACATCGATTCTGCTTGGCTCTGGCCGGTGCGCGAAACCATCCGCAAATGTGCCAGGACGTTCTCCAACGTGGTGGCGCTCATGGACGAAAACCCCGCTTTTGTCTTTTCCTGCTCCTCCGCCCAGCAGCTTGCCTGGATGAAGGAGTACTACCCGGAGCTCTTTGCCCGGATCCGGGAAAAGGTCAAGGCCGGCCAGTTTGTCCCCGTCGGCGGCATGTGGGTTGAGTCGGACACCAACATGCCCGGCGGTGAAGCCATGGCCCGCCAGTTCGTGGAGGGCAAGAGCTTCTTCCTCGAGGAGTTCGGCGTGGAATGCCGGGAAGCCTGGCTTCCGGACTCGTTCGGCTACTCGGCAGCCCTGCCGCAGATCGTCAAGTCCGCGGGCAGCCGCTGGTTCCTCACGCAGAAGATCTCATGGAACCAGGTCAACCGGATGCCCCATCACACCTTCAATTGGGAAGGCATCGACGGCACCCGGCTGTTCACGCACTTCCCTCCCGTAGACAGCTACAATTCCGAGTTGAGCGCGCGCGACCTCGCGCACGCCGAACGCAATTACCGTGACCATGGCCGCGGTAATACGTCCCTCGTGCCCTTCGGCTATGGCGACGGGGGCGGAGGACCCACGCGTGAGATGCTGGCAGCCGCCGGCCGCACCGCTGACCTGGAAGGCTCACCCAAGGTTCGGATCGGCTCCGCAGAGAGCTTCTTCACCCAGGCCGAGGAAGAGTACAAGGCCCTGCCCGTCTGGGTAGGCGAGATGTACCTGGAACTTCACCGCGGCACCTACACCAGCCAGGCCCAGACGAAGCGCGGCAACCGACGCAGCGAACACCTCCTCCGGGAGGCAGAACTTTGGAGCGCGACGGCGGCTGTCCGCAGCGGCGGATCCTTTACCTACCCTGCGGTGGAGCTAAAGCGCCTCTGGCAGCTGGTCCTGATGCAGCAGTTCCACGACATCCTGCCGGGGAGTTCCATCGCCTGGGTGCACCAGGATGCCGAGCGGAACTACGCCGCCATCAGCGCCGGGCTCGAAAGCATCATTGCCCAGGCCGCTGCCTCGATCCTGGGCTCCGGCCAGCGCGAGTTCCTGCTCAACGCCGCCCCCCATGCACGCAATGGCGTTCCGGCCCTCGCGGCCGCCGAACCGTTCGCCGCAGAGCAACCCGCCGAGGCAACGGCTACGGCGGCGGACGGCGGATACGTGCTGGACAACGGCATCATCAGGGCTGTCCTGGATGCCCACGGACTCATCACATCCCTGACCGACTACGCCACCGGCCGGGAAGCGATTGCGCCGGGCCACAGCGGCAACCTGCTGGAGCTGCACCGGGATACCCCCAACGAATGGGACGCCTGGGACATCGACGAGTTCTACCGTCGCAACGTCACGCCTCTCACCGAAGCCCGCTCCATCCGGGTGGAACACGACGGCAGGACTGCCGTTGTGGTCGTGGACCGGCTGGCGGGATCCTCGGCCATCACCCAGCGGATCACGCTTGAGGCTGGTGGGAGCTCCCTGGCGATCACCACCGCCGTCGACTGGCAGGAGCGCGAGAAGCTGCTCAAACTGGGCTTCGCCCTGGATGTTCGTGCGGACCGCTCAGCCTCCGAGACGCAGTTCGGCCACGTTTTCCGTCCCACCCATATCAACACGTCATGGGAGGCTGCGAAGTTTGAGATTTGCGCCCACCGCTGGATCCATGTGGCCGAGCCAGGTTATGGCGTCGCGGTGTCGAATTCGTCCACGTACGGGCACGACGTCACCCGGAGCATCAGGGAGGACGACGGCGGGACCACCACTACCGTACGGCTCTCACTTTTGCGCGCGCCCAAGTTCCCCGACCCCGCCGCCGACCGCGGGCACCATGAACTGACCGTGACCATCCGGCCAGGTGCCGGTATTGCCGAGGCCGTGGAGGAGGGTTACCGCACCAACCTGGCCCCGCGCGTCATCCGCGGCGCAACGCCTGTGGAGCCGCTGTTCACCATGGACAATCCGGCGCTGGTCATTGAAGCAGTCAAGCTCGCGGAGGACGGTTCGGGCGATGTCATTGTGCGGCTCTACGAGTCCTTGGGCCAGCGCTCAGCCGGCGTGCTCACGGCCAACTTCCCCGTCCATGGCGCCCAGGCCACGGATCTGCTGGAACGTCCCGTCCAGGCTCCCGGCGTGGCGGCGTCAGGGGAGGGGACCGTGGGGCTCTCCCTGCGTCCTTTCCAGCTGGTGACCCTAAGGTTCGGCAGGTAGAAACACGCAGGACGGCCACCCCTTTAATGGGCTGAGTGGGGGCGGTCCCAACGGCCGCCACCACTCATCCCCCCAAAGTGTGCAAAGAACCCTGAAGCACAACGTCCAAGAATTTACCCCGTTCGTAAACGCCCAGCGCTTCGCCTTCACACATTCATGATTGTTTCACATTCTAATGATTTTGTGAACCCACATGGGGTTACTCGGCAGTAGAAGTCCTTTGCCGGGCAACATTACGGCCATACCGGATTTTGGCCACCCTGATCAATGCCAGTCCCAGCACAAAGCACAGCACTGCCGTGTAGTTGATAATGAACTCGGCGGTACCCCACTGCGGCGGCACCAGTGGGAACAGCAACGTCAGGGCAATGGCCACAGCACCCGCCGCGAGCAGGAAGGCGGCCACCCGCACCAGTGCCGGCAGTGCGCTCCGGACGGCCCGCACCATGGCAGGTAGCAGGACAAGGGATACGTAGCTGGGATAGGCACGCCCGGCGGCACCATACAACTCCACCAGCAGCCCATTCCGGGCATCCCTCAGCGCTACGCCTTTCAGTCCTGACGACGAACCGGCGGTGTCCATCATGAGGAACAGCAACACCACGGCCACGGAGACCAACGCAAGGACGGCCTTTCCCGTCCGGCCTGTGATCAGCCGATGGCCGTCCTCCGCGTCGAATCCCTTCGTAACGCGGATGCCTACAAAATAGATCGCCGCGAAAATCACAAAGCGGAGGATAAGGTTGGCCAGGTTGATTCCGCCCAGGAGGTGGTCGATGGCAACGTACGGCGCCTCGATGCTCAGCAGGATGGCCACTGTAAACAGCGCAAAAATGTAGAAGACCGTTCGGTTTTCTCCCCGCAGGGCGCTAGGAAGCCGGGCCCCGGCAACTGCGGCACACGTGGCCAGGGTGGACCACTGAAGAATTTCGATCATCCCAGGTTCTCCCAGATTTTGTCAGTCTTTTCTTGGTCCTGCTCCTGGCGCCGGAGTGCTTTGCCAAGCGCCAGGAGCCTCTCTCCGGCCAGCGTCGCCAACTCTCCATCGGACAGGCTGTCCACGGCAGCCTGCCGAGCGTCCGGCGGCCAGCCTGCCTCCTCTTCCGTGATCAGCCCGGTGGCCACCAGGCCGCCCACAGGCCCGACGCCGGCAGCCAGAGACGTTGCGACGGCCAATTCGGGCGCCAGCCGGTTTGCCGTAAGCTGCGCCGAATAGTTCTGCGGCGCAATTCCGGTGGCGGCGGATACCCTGTGCCGCAGCTCGCCGTCGTCGATTGCCTCCACCCAGTTCTTGACTGAGGTGGAATGCGGCGCCGGGCTCAGGGTGGGACGTTCGGCCGACGGCTGGCCGGCGGGGTCCACAGCGGGCCGCGACAGCACTGCGCGCAGGAGGTCGGGTGTGGAGACCTGGCTCACGAGTTCGGATCTGGTGGGTGGACGTGGCGGGCCGGCCAGGTCGCGGAACGTGTCGAACACCCCCAGCGCATCGACGGGGTTGATGTTGAAGGCCCTGCTTATGCTCACCACGGTGGTCCCCGAGACCTTGCCGCGGACCAACTGCTGGGCGAGGGTGGTCCGCTTGATACCGGAGATCCGGCAGACGTCAGCAGTGCTGGTGTCAGCGGCGATGCCTTGCAGCCAGCGCTGGAACGCCTTGGCGGGGATGGGCATGGAGGGCTCTCTGCAGGACGGATGTCTGCCTTGATTTTAGCCTGCCGGCGGGCCGTTGATTTTGCGCGCAAGCCAGGCTCGACTATGCTTGATGGTCGAGCCCGTTGGTCCGCACACCCCCCAAGTCCGGACCAGCGGGTTCTTTTATGCCCTCCCGAGCGGGGGCGGGAGAATGGACCAATGACTGCAACCCTTGTTGCCAAAGACCTTTCCGGTGGCCATGACCACCGCACACTCTTCTCGAACCTTTCGTTGACGGTGGCGCCCGGCGATGTAGTGGGCGTGGTGGGTGCCAATGGTGCCGGCAAATCCACGCTGCTGCGGCTGCTGGCCGGCGTGGACCAGCCCCAGGACGGTACCGTCAGCCTTGCCCCGGCAGACGCGTTCGTGGGTTGGCTTCCCCAGGAACATGAACGGGTGGCCGGCGAAACGGTCGCCGGATATATTGCCCGCCGGACCGGGTGTACCCAGGCCACCGCGGAGATGGAATCTACAGCCGAGGCGTTGGGCTCCGGCGCTCCCGGCGCCGATGACGCCTACTCGCTGGCCTTTGACCGGTGGATGGCCTCCGGAGCGGCGGACCTTGACGAGCGCATTCCGGCCGTGCTCGCCGACCTTGGCCTGAAGACCGGTGCAGCCGCTCCCATGACAGGGTTATCCGGGGGCCAGGCCGCCCGTGTGGCTTTGGCCGCCCTGCTGTTGAGCCGCTTCGACGTCGTCCTGCTGGACGAACCCACCAACGACCTGGACCTGGCCGGGCTGGCCAAACTGGAAGCGTTTGTCCAGGGCCTTCGCGGCGGCGTCGTGCTGGTGTCCCATGACCGGGAGTTCCTTGCCCGCTGCGTCACCAGCATTGTGGAACTGGACCTGGCCCAGAATTCAGTAGCAGTGTACGACGGCGGCTATGAGGCGTTCCTGGAGGAACGGGCCGTGGCCCGGCGGCAAGCGCGTGATCGCTTCGAGGAGTTCGCGTCCACCAAGGCGGACCTGGTTTCCCGTGCACGCACGCAGCGCGAGTGGAGTTCCCAGGGCGTGCGGAACGCCATGAAGAAAAGCCCGGACAATGACAAGATCCGGCGTGCGGCCAGCACCGAGTCCTCGGAGAAGCAGGCCCAGAAGGTCCGGCAGATGGAGTCCCGCATTGCCCGGCTGGACGTGGTGGAAGAGCCGCGCAAGGAATGGCAGCTGCAGTTCACCATTGGCCAGGCAGCCCGGTCCAGCGCCGTGGTGGCAACACTGAGGGATGCCGTGGTGCACCAGGGAAGCTTCACCCTGGGCCCGGTCAACCTCCAACTCAACGCAGGGGAGCGGATCGGCATCACGGGGCCCAATGGTGCCGGAAAATCCACGCTGTTGCGGCTGCTGCTGGGCGTACAGGATCCAGACTCCGGCAATGCCGCCATGGGCGCCTCGGTGGCCATCGGCGAAATCGACCAGGCACGCGGGCTGCTGGCCGGGCACCTGAGCCTGGCAGACGCCGTCGAGGCCGTGCTCACAGACTTGGCCCCGGCCGAGGTCCGGACGCTGCTGGCCAAATTCGGGCTGAAGGCGGACCACACCGCACGCCAGGTTGAATCCCTCTCGCCCGGCGAACGAACCCGCGCGGCGCTGGCCCTGCTACAGGCACGCGGTGTGAACCTATTGGTCCTGGACGAGCCCACCAACCACCTTGACCTGCCCGCCATAGAGCAGCTGGAAGAGGCGCTGGGAAGTTATGAGGGCGCTTTGCTGTTGGTAACCCATGACCGGAGGCTGCTCGAAAACGTTCAGCTGGATGCACGGTGGAATGTGGAAAACGGGATGGTAACTGAACTGATGACCGGCGCAACGGAGCACCAACGATGAGCATGGAACGCGTGGCCTGGGGCTCGCTGTACAACATCACCCGCGCCAAGAGCGGCTCCAAGCCGTTCTCCAAAGCCACGCTGAAGCGGGTCATGGGCTTCGCCCGCCCGCACCGCGGAAAGCTGATTGCCTTTGTGGCGCTGTCCATTGCGCTGGCCTTCCTCGCGGTGGCCACGCCTGTCCTGGCGGGTCAGGTGGTCAACACAATTGTGAACAAGGACGGCGCGGACGAAGTAATCAGGCTGGCCACGCTGATCGCCGTCGTGGCTGTTGCCGAGGCCGGACTGGGGCTGGTGAGCAGGTGGCTCTCCTCCACAATTGGCGAAGGCGTGATCGTTGACCTCCGCACCAGGGTCTTTGACCACGTGCAGAAGATGCCCATCGCCTTCTTCACCCGGACCCGTACCGGCGCCCTGGTGAGCCGGCTGAACAACGACGTCATCGGAGCCCAGTCCGCTTTCGCCGGGACTCTGTCCGCTGTGGTCAGCAATGTGGTTGCCCTGATCCTGACGCTGATCGTCATGCTGGGCACATCCTGGCAGGTGACCGTGCTGGCGATGATCCTGCTGCCGATCTTCCTGATCCCTGCCCGGCGGATGGGTTCCAAACTTGCCGACCTGCGGCGCGAGGCCGCGGAGCACAATGCCGCCATGGGAACCCAGATGACCGAGCGGTTCTCCGCCCCCGGAGCCACCCTGGTCAAGCTCTTCGGCCGGCCGGACGAGGAATCCCGGGAATTCGCCCTCCGGGCCGGCCGGGTCCGGGACATCGGCATCCGCACTGCCATGCTGCAGTTCACCTTCGTGACCGCCCTGACCCTGGTGTCCGCGCTCGCCCTGGCGCTCGTTTACGGGCTGGGCGGCTGGCTTGCCATCGCCGGCCAGCTCGCTCCGGGGGATGTGGTGGTGTTGGCCCTGCTGCTGACCCGCCTCTATGCGCCGCTCACCGCGTTGTCCAACGCCCGGGTGGAGATCATGAGCGCCCTGGTCAGCTTCGAGCGGGTCTTTGAAATTTTGGACCTTGAGCCGCTGATCAAGCAGAAGCCCGACGCCGTGGACGTAGCTCCGGGGCCGGTGTCCGTCGAGTTCGACGACGTCCGCTTCGCCTACCCGTCAGCAGATAAGGTGTCGCTTGCCTCGCTGGAGGAAGTGTCCACCCTGGATACCCGCGGCGGCGAAGAAGTGCTGCACGGCATCAGCTTCAGGGTGGAACCAGGGCAGACCGTGGCGCTGGTTGGTTCCTCGGGAGCGGGCAAATCCACCATTGCCCAGCTGCTGTCCCGGCTCTACGACGTCGATTCCGGCGCCGTGCGGCTCGGTGGAACAGTGCCGGGCACCGGCCTGGACGTCCGTGACGTCACCTTTGATTCCCTGCGCGACACCCTCGGCATGGTCACCCAGGACGGCCACCTCTTCCACGAAACCATCGCCTCCAACCTCCGCCTGGCCCGGCCCGACGCCACCGATGATGACATGTGGGACGTCATCCGGCAGGCCAGGCTGGAAACCATGATCCGTTCCCTGCCCGACGGCTTGGAGACGGTGGTGGGGGAGCGCGGCTACCGGCTCTCGGGTGGGGAACGCCAGCGCCTCACCATCGCCCGGCTGCTGATCTCGCAGCCGCGCGTGGTCATCCTGGACGAGGCAACAGCCGCCCTGGACTCCACGAACGAAGCCGCCGTACAGGCTGCGCTGGGCGCCGCGCTTGAGGGGCGCACCGCCGTCGTGATTGCCCACCGGCTCTCCACCATCCGAGCGGCAGACGTCATCCTGGTGGTGGAGGACGGCCGGATCGTGGAGCGCGGAACGCACACCGAACTGCTGGCGGCCGAGGGCCGCTATGCGGAGCTCTACCGGACGCAGTTCGCTGAGGCCACCGCGGTGGTCGAGGAAGCCGTACCGGAGTTCTAGCCGCGCGTCCCGGCAAGCTCCGGCAGGATGTGGTCCGTGAGCAGCGGGGCGAGGTCCGCGGGCAGCGGCACTCCCCGATCCAGCGCGGCCAGGTCCAGCCAGCGGATCTCGGCGATCTCGGCCGATGGATGGGCCGTCCAGGTTCCCGGCGCCCTGAACACCGTGGCCTCGATGTCCGTGGCGGCCTCGTTGGCGGCGTCGGCAATCCAGACGCCCATCAGCTCCAGCTCGCCCGGATCGACAACAATGCCAACTTCCTCGGCGAGTTCCCGGGCGGCGGCCAGCGCGGCGGTTTCCCCGGGCTCGGGCTTTCCGCCGGGGTGCATGAACATGGCGGTGCCGCTCTTGCGGACGGTCAGGAGCCGGCCGGCGTCGTCGAAAACGCAGACGGCGGAGACCACGATTCGGGCTTTCATGCTTCCGAGCCTAACCGTTCAGGATAGCCGGGTCAGGCGGGACGTCAGCAGCAGGTCTTTGTGCGGCCCCCGCACGTCCCAGGCATAGCTGAACCGGTCAGCGTTATCCAGGGTGTACGTCACGCGATAGGTGTCAGGATCGCACCAGTGCCGGTCCAGGTTGGCTTCCCGGGTAAAGCTCATTCGGTGGAAGGGCCGTCCGTCCGCGAAAAACACGTCCAGGGCATCTGCCCGACCGGCGGGCTTCAAGAGATAGCCGCGCGAGGCAGGACCTGTAAAGGAGGGCCAGCGGAGGATGCCTTCCTCGTGGAAGGCCAGGCCGCCGTCGTCGTCCGTGGCGGAAAAACGCACGACGCCGGAAAAGGTTCCGCGGGTGCCAGCCGACCGGTCCAGGAGTTGGCGTTCCACGTTCCAGCGTCCTGTGCCCGCTTTACTTTCGGTGACATTACCGGTGCGGGAACCGAACAGGTACGCGCGGAGGTCAAACTCCGGTTCGGGATGGTTCAAGTGCCCTCGATTGGAATCGAACCAACGACACCGGCTTTAGGAGAGCCGTGCTCTATCCACTGAGCTACGAGGGCGCGCATCCGTTGTTCCGGCAGGGCCGGTCCGTCCGGACACGGATACAAGCATACAAGGTGGGAGCCCGTACTACGCTCTTGGCATGAGCTCAGCCCCGATGTCCGCGCCCGCGGTGGCCTTCATCCCGGACACAACGTCAGCCCGCCAGTACTTCGGAGCATGGTCCGTCCTGAGTGTCCTGCAGTATTTTGCCGCTGAAACGGCGGTGATCGGTGCCTGGGCGGGGCCGCGGCCGTACGACCGCCGGACCGGCTATATCAGCGATCTTGGCGCTGTGCAGTGCGGGATCTATGACGGCCGGGATGTCTGTTCTCCGCTGCACCTGCTCATGAATGCCTCTTTTGTGGTGCAGGGGCTCGGGATGCTCCTCGGCGCGATGCTCCTGGGCTCTGGACTGCTGTGTGTCGCTGCCAGGCCCGGTGCCCGCGTTCATCCCGGCCGCTACAGGAAACCCTGGCTTGCGGCCTTGTGGTTTCGGGTGCTCACCGGGACCGCGGGTGCGGGCACCATGATGGTGGGCCTGTTTCCCGAGGATGCAGGCTCTCAATGGCACTTTGCCGGCGCGCTCATGTACTTCATTGCAGGCTCAGCGGCGCTGCTGTTGCTGGGAGTTTTGTGGTTGAACCAGACCCCGCTGGGGTGGTTCATCCTGGTGTGCGGGCTGGCATCGCTCGCCGCGCTGGTGACGGGCGGCCTGACGCACATGGACGTCCCGGAGCCCGGAACGCTGGAACGGTTGATGGGCTATCCGGTCACGGTAGGGGTGGCGGCGGCTGGGTTGGTCATTGCGCAGCGGGTCCACCGGCACCGGAAGCAGAGGCGCGCCCAGGCAGCCGCAGATGTCAGGACCCAATACTAGGCAGTGCCCGGCCTTGACGAAAACTTGAGGCCTTCTTTCGTGGTGGATGCCCGGAGTGCCGGTTTAGGCTTTCGCTATGTCGACGCCGCCTGCGGCCTCGCCGGTGGGGGACCGGTCCCTGCACCCGGATGTGGCCTCCACCCCTGACCAGGTACAACTGCGTGTTGAGGCCAATCCATGAGCGGCTATTTGGCTGAATCCACGCTTCAGGATGCCGACGGCGGGAAGCAGCTTCTGCTTGAATCTGCCCTGGGCGCCACACCTCAGGGAATCGTGGATAATCCCAGCTTTTTCCGCGGATTCGCGGCACGGCCGGATGTGGTGGCGAACGCTCTGCTGGCCGTAGCGGACGTCGCCGCGTCGAGATATTTTGACGTAGCTTTCCGGCTCAGCGACGTCCTCGATCCGGTCATGACCGCCAGTGGAGACCGGCTGCGGTGCGAGTCGTTCTCTGCCTGCAACGGCGTTCACGCGCGGCTGGATCTGTTGGCAGCAGGCCTCGATGGTGGTGAGATCGGCTTCGGCACAACCAACGTGGACATCAATAGCCCGCTCCGCTCCGCGCTCGCCAACGTACACCGCAACGAGACGCTTCATTTGTCCGTCGGCCGGGACGAGTTGTTGATTTCGACGCCGGCGGCGAGCCATGTGGAACGGAAAGTCGAACTTCCCGACCGTTGGGTCCGGGGCTTCGCCGAGACCCCGGGCCTGGCCGCGGCAATGTCTCACCTTGCCACGATCAGTGGATCCGCTGTCGGCCAGTTCCTTGCCGCACTCCCAGCAGCGCAGCCGGGCCGGACCGTATTCCTCCTGCCATCGGGCAGAGGACTCCGGGAGGTGACGACGCCGAAGCCGTCGACGGTTACCTTAGCGGGTACCGGGCGGGTAGCTTCCGCCAAGAGAGTGGCACGGTTTGCGACGCACCTGGATATTTTCAAGCACCACAGTGGGGCCAGCGGCTGGGTCTTCAGGCTGCCCGGAGCCGACTTCACCCTGCTGCTTTCGCCTGCTCCCTGGAGGGGTTTCTCCGGAGAGGGCGGGATCCTTGAGTCGCTCGCTGTTCCCGGCGCGGACGATGCCGGCGCCGCCGTTCTGGAGTTCCTTGGCTGGCAGCCCGTCATTTCAACTGCCGTGCTACAAGCTAGGACAGGTCTTGCTGCCCACCGGATCACGCACGGACTCGCCCATTTGGGGGCATCCGGCAAAGTGGGATTCGACCTGCTCGAAGGTGCCTATTTCCACCGCGAGCTGCCGCTAGATTCGGAACGCACCGTCAAGGACTACCCGAGGCTTGCGGCTGCACGCCGCATCGTGGCCACCGGGGGCTTGACCCGGCAGGACACCTACTGGGAAGTGCCCTCCGGCGTTGGCACATACGTCCACAAAATCTGGGAGGCTGAAGGATCCTACCAGTGCACGTGTCCCTGGTGGCATGAGCACCGCGGATCGCGGGGACCCTGCAAACACGTCTTGGCCGTGCAGTTGCTCAGGCTAAGCAACGCCTCGGACCCGGAGGGAGGCGCAGCGTGACCAGCCCTGAAGAACGCGGCGATCCGCATATGGTGCAGGAAATCCGGCGGCTGCTAACGGTCGGCGACCGGCCTGCCCTGTTTGAGTACATCAGGGCCGTCCCTCCGGACGAGCTCTCGGAGGCCAGGACATGGTTCACGAAAGGCGGCCAGTCGCTGTTGCGTGACGACGCCGACTGGCGCACTAATGTTCATACGGATCACGTCCTCTTGCCTTTCCGCGCAACTGTCCGGGACCTCGTCACCGTGTCTATAAATCCTCCAGGCAAAGCTGCCGGCCTCCTGCTCTGGCGGCGCCTGGCATCGAGCCGAAGCGTCGAGGTCATGCTGATCGTCGACATCCTGGTGTCGAAGGGCGAGGACTGGTGCCGCAGCTTCGTGGCGGCTTCAATCAACAAGAACGCAAAGGCGGGCGGAGAAACAGCTGCCGCGCTTATCCGTCATTGCCTGCCGATCATTCTGCATTTCAACCTTCCCACCAATGATTTGATTGCCTATCCCCGGCTGTGGGCACTCTATTACCGGGAGCTCATGCGGGGACGGATCCACGAAGTCTGGGACGATGAAACTGCTGCGAAGTACGAATACCCGAGCTGGGGAGGGCTGCAGTTCCGCATCGATCCTTCAGGCCGTTCCGAAGTTCTTCCCAGAATGCAGAAACACCTGGTGGAACTGTTTGACCTCGACGCCACTGCGCCCGAAGCCCTGATGCGTTGCTTTGGCATTCCGGATGCGCTGGCCCCGTTGAAGGGCGCAGGCGTGGGAGCCGCCGTCTGTGAATACATCCAGCGGGGGACAGTCAGTCGGGCCTATATCCTCGAGCTGGCCGCTACTGCACTGTCCCGCTGCGATGGATCTCCGAACCAGCGTGTTCTGGCCGAGGTTCTGGCGGCTTTGAAACTTGAACCAGTCGAAGCGGGCAAGATCATTCCGCTGCTGATCTCAACCGTCGCGACGGCACCCGGATTCCTGTCGTTCATGGCCCTGGAGCTCCTGCTTGCGACAACTCTTACTGGCGGGGACCTTCAGGACGTCAGCGTCGCAGTGTTCGGCAGGAGCGAGAAGAAACCGCAGAACCGGCTGGTGCGGCACCTTAAGTCGCTACGGGCGGGCGCTGGGTACAACAAAGATATCCTAGCGGCCTGTTGGGAGGCTGCTTGGGAATCCTCGGATCTGGGAATCCGTACCCTGGCGGAGTCAATACTGGGTGTATCGGCGGACGCAATGGCGAAGGAACAAACTTCGGGGGTTTCGCTGTGGGGCACCGGGACCAGGCTGCCGGAAGTTCCTGTGTACGTGGCGTTCGACGTTGATACTGAGAAGCCGCTACCGCTGTGGAACAGGAACGGCGCGTACACCTTGGCAGAGGAGCAGTACCTCGACCGCTTCCTACGCTCCGTCTACCACGCGCCCCACGAGGTCCGGGATTGGTACGCGCGGCGACATTCAATCCGGAGCGGGGATCTGCCCAGGCCGCTGCCGCGGGTCTCGGACCATTGGGCTCACCCCGATCCGGAAACAGTGCTGACCATGTGGGCGTCAGGGGAGCATGATCGTAGTGCCCACCGCTTCCTGACGGCGCGTGTCCAGGCTTCCAGGTCAGGGCCATTCAGCTGGCCAGACGCTTTCTGCCGCCTAAACGCTCTCGCGGTTATCCGCGTTTTTCGCTACAGCGAGTTGACTGTCCAAGCCGGGCTGGTTCCCTACTCACTGGCCACTCCCAGCCGCTCCGACTTCAGGGTGGAATTGGATCGGCTTGTCTCTATGCTCCAGCTGTTTGCCCGCGAAGGCTGGCAATACGGGGAAACGGACTTTTTCCAGGCACTCCTGAGGCTGGGGCCGCTGGACAAGCGGTCAGCATCGGATATACCTGAGCTTCCTGTCACTCCGCTGGGCGGCTCAGCCGATCCCGAACGCCTGGCCGGGCGGATCCTGCGTGACTGGGTCGGCGGGGGCGGCTTCGCCCCTTCGCGCGAGAATGAAGCACTCGTCCTGCCTATTTCGCTGGAACGTTTTCCGTCCATCCCCCGGGAGTTGATCACGAAGGACATGTGGTCGGACAGCAGGGACTGGCAGTGGAACCATTGGCCCGCAGCATCGACGGTTGTGCCCTTCTGGCCGGACCTGGGCGCCACATGGTCCCGGCAGAGGTCCTTTTACGATGACTTGGTCAGCCGGCGTCACGGTCACATGACGGGCGCAACCGCCGGAGGCATTGGCCTGCAAACCCAGGAATGGCTGCTCGGAAAGCTCGTCGCCAACAATCCGGAGCACCGGGAAGACGCCGTTGACACCATGCTGGAGCTCTGCAGACGGCGCCTGCTGAACGCCGAAAACCTTAGAACGGCCGTCGAACGCCGGTTGAATGCAGGTCGGCTTGAGCTGGGTCGCCTCACCCGGGGCCTTGCCCTGGTGGCCTACGAAGGCCATCTTGACACTGTCTGGCCGGCAATAACCACGTCAGTACGGGTTGCAGCCGACCTTCACCGGCTTCCTGCCGGCACTCCGGAGTTGCTCGCTACGTGCACCGAACTATGGGCAGCCGTTCCCGGCGAGCAGAGGACAGCGGCCAACGTGCCGGAAGATTTCATCGGGGCCGTGTTGAGGCTGGCCGCAGCCAAAACGGCCACGAAAACTTCACTTGAGGCGAAGAGGCTGGCGACTCACATGGGGCTCGACGTTTAGTCGCTTCTCCCTGCATCCCGTGTTTTCCCCAGAAACACCGCCGCGGCTCCGGCCAGCAGGCTAAGGACCAGAAGGATCCAACCTGCAACGGTGAGCGTGGAAGCGAGTGCCACCTGGCCGGCGTCGGGCGTTTCAGAAGCCAGCACCCCGTCAACGGCAACGTTGCCCCACAGCCGGACCACAACAAACAGCAGCGGGACCGCCCAGAGGAGCCAGCGAAGCTGCTTCCGGGCGACGTTCGTGCCGATCAGCAGCAGCCACGTGAAGCCGAAGATGAGCGGGAAAAGGGTGCCAGC
This sequence comes from Arthrobacter sp. ISL-48, assembly GCF_018613805.1. Taxonomy (GTDB): domain Bacteria; phylum Actinomycetota; class Actinomycetes; order Actinomycetales; family Micrococcaceae; genus Arthrobacter. The sequence continues at coordinate 230,378 of NZ_JAGGPL010000013.1, read as the reverse complement.
GGTCTTGTGGACGTAGTTGAGCTGGCCACGGGCGGCGTCGTCCATGACGCCGTGCAGTTGGCCGATGTAGGCGGTGCCGAAGCCGCCCAGCAGGGAGTCGGGCATGGCGAGTCCGCCGGTGAGCTGAGTGAGCTGGTTCAGTGTCAGCAGGTGGACGTACCAGAACAGGAACAGGCTGGCCACCACTCCGGCGATGAGGATCAGGTTGCTGTTGTTCTGGGCCTTTTGCGGCGAGCGGGCGGTAGTGGGATTGATCACCGGCGGAAGGTGGTGCTGCGGAACAGCCGCCTTGGAGCCGTGCTTCTTGATCCGCTGCGCTGGGGTTTTGGCCATGGCCCCATTATCCCGCCCCATAAACTGAAGCCATGACCATTGGCCGGCACAGCGCAATTGAACTCGACCCCTCATTGGACGACTACCAGCTGGCGTCCGCACTTGTCCGTGAAGCCGGCCAGCTGGCGCTCCTGATGCGGATGGCGGGGCTGCAGTCGCAGCAGAAAACCTCCGTCTCGGATATCGTCACGGCGGCGGACCACGCAGCGGAGGCGTACGTGCTGGAGCAGCTGCAGCGCTGCCGGCCGAAAGACGGCATCCTCGGGGAGGAGGGCGCGTCGGTCCAAGGGAGCAGCGGCAGGACATGGGTCATCGATCCCGTGGACGGCACTTACAACTTCCTGCACGGCTCCACCTATTGGTGCTCCGCGATAGCGCTCAAGGACTCCTCGGATGTGCTGCTCGGTGCGATCTTCCAGCCAGAGGAGGACAAACTCTGGCTGGGTGGCGGATCCCGCCCGGCAACGCTTAACGGCCAAGCACTCACCGTCTTCCAGGAGAACAACGGCGCGCGCAACAGCACCGATGTCGCCCAGCTTGGGGCCGCCACCTATATCCATCCCAGCTGGCTGGCCGATCCGCTCTGCGCCATGCCGTGGCACGCGGCCGCAACTTCGGCGGCGGCGCTGCGGATGCTTGGCTCCGGCTCCTGCGACCTGGGCCGGGTGGCAGACGGGCAGCTGGGCTGCTGGTTCCAGCACAGCTGCCCGGAATGGGACTGGCTGCCCGGCAAGGCAATCGTCCGCGCTGCCGGTGGCGCCACTGACACCGTCCGGGTTAACGGCTTGGAGTGGTTCATGGCAGGAGGCACGACGGCGGTGCGCCAGTTACGTGCCGCACTTGAGTCCGGTTCGGTGGCCTGAGCCAAGGCGCGGGCGAGTAATCCACAGGCTGGAAGTGAGTGTCGGCCCCACCGCCTAGACTTGTAGGCACCATGGATATGTTGTTTGACCCGTACTCTGACGGACCGTTCAAGGCCGCTCCCGCAGCCGCAGCCCTCACTAAGTCCCGCGGGGAGGGCCTCACCGCTGACGCCGCTTTCGGTGGCGGCGGGTCCCGGCGCGGCGCGGAAAATCCCGGCGGCGTTGCGAACAACCGGCAGGCAGGCAGCCAGGGATCAGCGGCCCAGGGTGCCGAGGGCGGCAGCCATGAAGGCCATCACCGGCCAGACGCCGCTCAACTGCTGCAGGGGCTCAATCCTCAGCAGGAGGAGGCCGTTAAGCATTCAGGCAGCGCTCTACTCATTGTGGCCGGCGCCGGGTCAGGGAAAACCAGGGTCCTCAGCAACAGGATCGCCTACCTGATCGCCACCCGCCGCGCCCATCATGGCGAGATCCTGGCCATCACCTTCACCAACAAGGCTGCCGCGGAAATGCGGGAGCGCATCGAGGCGCTGGTGGGCGGACGCGCCAAGATCATGTGGATCTCCACGTTCCACTCTTCCTGTGTGCGCATCCTTCGGCAGGAGGCCGCCAACGTCGGCCTGAAGTCCAACTTCTCCATCTACGACTCCGCTGACTCCCTGCGACTCGTCACACAGGTATCCAAGAGCCTGGACCTGGATCCGAAGAAGTTCCCGCCCAAGGCCATCCAGCACAAGATCTCCGCGCTAAAGAACGAGTTGATCGACGCCGACTCCTACGCGTCCGCCGCCAACCACAACGATCCGTTTGAACAGGCGGTGGCGGAGGTCTTCAAGGGCTACACCCAGCGGCTGCGACAGGCCAATGCCATGGACTTCGATGACCTCATCGCCGAGACCGTCTATATGTTCCGCGCGTTCCCGGCGCTCGCCGATTCCTACCGCCGCAGGTTCCGCCACGTCCTGGTGGATGAATATCAGGACACCAACCACGCCCAGTACGCGCTGGTGCGCGAAATTGTGGGCGAGGGGCCAGGAGCTGCCGAGCTCACGGTGGTGGGCGATTCCGACCAGTCCATCTACGCCTTCCGTGGCGCCGATATCCGCAACATCGTGGAATTCGAGAACGACTACCCGGACGCCCGCACCATCAAGCTGGAGCAAAACTACCGCTCCACCCAGAACATCCTGAGCGCGGCCAACTCGGTGATCTCCCGCAACCCCAACCGGCCCGAAAAAAGGCTGTGGACGGCAGAGGGCGACGGCCACAAGATCATCGGCTACGTGGGCGAAAACGAACACGACGAAGCACAGTTCATCGCCAAGGAAATAGACCGGCTCCAGGACGAGGACAACCTCCGCCCCGGGGACGTTGCCATCTTCTACCGCACCAACGCGCAGTCCCGTTCCATTGAGGACGTGCTGGTCCGCGTTGGCCTGCCTTACAAAGTGGTGGGCGGCACCCGCTTTTATGAGCGGAAGGAAATCAAGGACGCCCTCGCCTACCTCCGCGTCCTGGTCAACCCCGACGACGACGTGAACCTGCGCCGCGTGCTGAATGAACCCAAGCGCGGCATCGGAGACCGGGCCGAAGGGGCCGTGGCCGCGCTGGCCCAGCGGGAACGCATGTCCTTCATGGCTGCGGCCCGGCGCGCCGAGGAAGCCCCGGGCATGGCCACCCGCTCCGTCAATGCCGTCGTGGGGTTCGTGAAGCTCCTCGATGACTTGGCAGAAGTCGCGTCCGGTTCCGGCGCCGCCGCTGCCCTTGAAGCAGTCCTGGAACAGACGGGGTACCTCGCCGGGCTGCGTTCCAGTAACGATCCCCAGGACGAGTCCCGCGTGGAGAACCTGGCCGAACTCGTCGCCGTCGTCCGTGAATACGAACAGGAGAATCCGGAAGGGTCACTCGGCGCCTTCCTGGAGCAGGTGTCCCTCGTGGCGGATGCCGACCAGATTCCTGATGCCCCGGGGGCTGACATCGACGCCGCGGTGGCTGAAGCCAAGCGGCTGGGCGTGGTCACGCTGATGACCCTCCACACCGCCAAGGGACTGGAATTCCCTGTCGTGTTCCTGACAGGAATGGAACACGGGCTCTTCCCGCACCAGCGCTCCGCCACCGACCCCAAGGAACTTGCCGAGGAACGCCGGCTCGCCTATGTGGGCCTGACCCGTGCCCGCAAGCGGCTTTATGTCACGCGCTCCGAGGTCCGCAACATGTGGGGCCAGAGCCAGTACAACCCCGCCAGCCAGTTCCTGGAAGAGATTCCCTCAGAACTGGTGGAATGGAAACGTGAAGGCACCAGCCGGCAGTCCGGAGGCTGGGGGAGCGGCGCGTCCATCGGCTCGAGCAGGTATGGCGGTTCCTTCTGGGGCGCAGGCACCGCCAGGGGAGCGGGTGCCGATTCCAGCGCAGGGTTCAACGCCGACGTCCCGGCCGCTATTGCGAAGAACCGGGTACAGCCGCAAAAGGAAGTGGTTGCCGTCAGCGTGGGGGACAAGGTCAACCACACCAGCTTCGGTAACGGCACGGTTCTGGCCCTGGAAGGCGCCGGGGATAAGACCGTGGCCAAGGTGAAGTTCGATGTCGGGGAGAAGCGGCTCCTGCTGCGGTACGCGCCGTTGACCAAACTGGACGCTTAGCCGAACTGCACGGCATCTGGCAGTGCAGCGGCCGGTCCCTTGCCGGTAGGGTCTGGCCGGACTAGGGTTCAGGAACCTTTCCCTGCACGCCGGGGACCGTGCGGGGCAAGTGGGAGCGGAACCATGAAGATCCTTTTCGCCAGCCAGGCCATTGACGGCCACTTCAATCCGATGACGGGCGTTGCGGTACGGCTCAAGGAACGGGGCCACGACGTCGCCTGGTACACGGGCCCCGTTTTCACGCAAAAGCTGCAGGACCTCGGCATTCCGCTCTTCCCCTTCCGGAGGGCCGTCGAGCACCGGGCGGACAACCTGAACGAGCTGTACCCGGAACGAGCCAAACTCAAGGGCCCCAGAGCCATCGGGTTCGACGGCGAAAAGATCTTTGCCAGCAACCTCAGCAGTTTCTTTGAGGACATCCGGGAGTTGTATGAAGACTTTCCGTTCGACGTCGTGGTAGCAGACAGCTCCATGTTCGTTCACCGGCTGGTTTCCCACCTGATGGGCAAACCGTTGGTGAACTTTGTGGCGATTCCCAACATGGAAAGCGACCCCCTGGTACCGCCGCTGTTTTTCGGATTCAAACCGCCCCGGAATCCCGTGGCAAAAGCCGTGCAGGCTGCCGCGGGACTTCTGTCGGACAAGGTCATTCTTAGGCCTGCCAACCGGAGCTACCGCAGGCAACACGCGGCGTACGGTCAGGAGGTGCCACGCAGGGGGCGCCTGACGGACGAGCCCTACCGCTGTTCGGAAGCCATCATCCAGACAGGCTTGGAATCGTTCGATTTTCCCCGCCAGCATGTGAACCCGAAAGTGCACTACGTCGGGGCCCTCCTGCCGTACCGGGCCCCTGCGGCGGCCGTCCGTGCAGCCAACGCAGACGATGACTGGGCGGCCTATCCCACCACCCTTCTGGTGACGCAGGGAACCGTGGACAACGTGGACCAGAACAAGCTCATCGTCCCTGCCTTGGAGGCAGTGAAGGATATGGATGCCCTGGTGATCGTTGCGACCGGCGGCCGGGGCACCGAGGCACTCAAGGCGCGCTATCCCCAGCCCAATATCGTCGTCAGGGATTATGTCGACTTCGCCAAGGTTTTAGAGTTCACCGATGCAGTTATCAGCAACGGAGGTTTTGGCGGCGTACTGCTCAGCCTGTCCAAGGGTGTTCCCCTGGTTGTCTCCGGCATCAATGAGGGCAAGAGCGACGTTAACGCCCGGGTTGAATATTCCGGCGTCGGCATCAACTTGGGGACGGAGTCACCCAGGCCAGCGGACATTGCGAAGGCAGTCACCGAGATCCTGGCAAATCCGGGCTGGAAAAACCGGGCGCGGCAGATGCGTGAGCAGTTTGATTCGATGGATCCTGCTCAGGCCGCCGCCGTCGTCGTCGAAAGTGCGGGGAGCCCCTCGGGGAGCACAGCCGGCGGCTGACACGGACTGGCATGACGCATAATGGAGGCCATGCGACGGACTGTAGTGGGGATCCTGGCCGCCCTCTTTCTGCTGACTGCCACGGCGTGCAGCATCACTACTGTGGATCGGGGGTACGTGCCGCCGCCACCGTTAGCTCCACTGGATCAGCTGGAACAGGCGGCCCTGGTGGACCCTGCCGGCTATTCTGCGGGCGAGGGCGTTCTGTCCTTCATAACGGAGGACCACAATGTGGCCTGTTCCCTCACCTCAGCACGCGGGGAGCACCTCAACCTCCCCTACGAGGCGAACAGCTTCAGCGACCCTGCCAACAACAAGTTGGCCACCGTTCCGGTTGCCCACTGCGAACTCGCCGCCTACGCCAAACCCTCGGCAGATGATGTCAAGGACGACTGCGCAGGCACCAGCTTGGGCTACCTGGGTGGAACGGCCCTGCTCACCCCGGACACGGTGCGCTACGGCGACTGCCGTTCCGGCGTCACACAAATGGAAGCAGCGTACGGACCCAAGGGAAGCAAAAGCGGGCCCCTCACCCAGTTGCCGGTGCTGGCAGACGGGCAGAACATTGAACGCAACGGCCTGCGCTGCTCGGCATACAACGGCGGGGTGGCATGCGGAAACGTGTCTGCGGGCGTCGCCTTTTTTGTTGCCAGGGACCGCTACGAACTTATTTTCAAGGCACCGGAGAGGCCTTCCCCAGCATCGGATGCGCCCTCAAAAACCCCGTGATTCCGCGGTTTTTCTACACTTCATAGAATAGTGTCGTTACTCACATAAGCGGTACTCTGGGACGGGCCGGTCCCCAGAAAGGACTAGAGTTCCGAAAGGAGCATTGCGCCGCGTGGCTCGTTTCCAACAGTCGCAGCGCTTGCAATCCGCAGCCCGGTCATCGTCTTCGATGGTGTCCGACTGTACAGAAACTACTTCGACGTAGAAGGACACTAAACCGTGGACCTGTTTGAATACCAGGCGCGCGATATGTTCGAGGCGCACGGTGTACCCGTGCTTGCTGGCATCGTGGCGTACACCCCAGAAGAAGCAAAAGCAGCAGCCGAGAAGATCGGCGGCGTAACTGTCGTTAAGGCCCAGGTTAAGGCCGGTGGCCGCGGTAAGGCTGGCGGCGTGAAAGTTGCCAAGACCGCCGACGAGGCACTTGAGCACTCCAGCAACATCCTGGGCATGGACATCAAGGGCCACACCGTGAACAAGGTGATGATCGCCCAGGGCGCCGACATCGCCGAAGAATACTACTTCTCGGTCCTGCTGGACCGGGCCAACCGCAACTACCTGGCCATGTGCTCGGTTGAAGGCGGCATGGAAATCGAGCAGCTCGCCGTCGAACGTCCGGAAGCGCTGGCCAAGATCGCCATCGACCCGGCCGTCGGCATCGACCAGGCCAAGGCTGACGAAATCGTTGCAGCCGCAGGCTTCGCAGAGGAACTGCGCGGCAAAGTCGCCGCCGTAATCCTCAAGCTGTGGGATGTCTTCAAGAAGGAAGACGCCACCCTGGTGGAGGTCAACCCGCTGGTCAAGACCGGCGCCGGCGACATCGTAGCCCTCGACGGCAAAGTCTCTCTGGACGAGAACGCCGACTTCCGCCACCCAAAGCACGCACACCTTGAAGACAAGGATGCCGCTGACCCGCTCGAGGCCAAGGCCAAGGCGCAGGACCTGAACTACGTCAAGCTGGACGGCGAAGTGGGCATCATCGGTAATGGTGCAGGCCTGGTCATGTCCACGCTGGACGTTGTCGCTTACGCCGGCGAAAACCACGGCAACGTCAAGCCCGCCAACTTCCTGGACATCGGCGGTGGAGCTTCCGCCGAGGTCATGGCAGCAGGCCTCGACGTCATCCTGGGCGACGAGCAGGTCAAATCCGTGTTCGTGAACGTCTTCGGTGGCATCACCGCGTGTGACGCCGTCGCCAAGGGCATCGTTGGTGCGCTGGCCGAGCTGGGCCACTCCGCCAACAAACCGCTGGTAGTCCGCCTCGACGGCAACAACGTTGAGGAAGGCCGCCGCATCCTGGCCGAGGCCAACCACCCGCTGGTTACCCTGGCCGCCACCATGGACGAGGGCGCCGACAAGGCCGCCGAGCTCGCCAACGCAGCGAAGTAAGGGACGCACCATGTCTATCTATCTGAACAAGGACTCTAAGGTCATCGTCCAGGGCATCACCGGCGGCGAAGGCACCAAGCACACCGCCCTGATGCTGAAGTCCGGCACCAACATTGTTGGCGGCGTCAACGCCCGCAAGGCCGGCACCACGGTCCTGCATGGCGACAACGAGATTACGGTTTTCGGCACCGTCAAGGAAGCCATGGCGGAAACCGGCGCTGACGTCTCCATCGTCTTCGTACCGCCGGCCTTCACCAAGGACGCCGTCGTTGAAGCCATCGAGGCCGGCATCGGCCTGGTCGTTGTCATCACCGAGGGCGTGCCGGTACAGGATTCTGCCGAATTCTGGGCCCTGGCACAGTCCAAGGTTGACGCCGACGGCAACCAGGTCACCCGCATCATCGGCCCGAACTGCCCCGGCATCATCACCCCCGGCGAGGCACTGGTCGGCATCACGCCGAACAACATCACGGGCAAGGGCCCCATCGGCCTGGTTTCCAAGTCGGGCACCCTGACCTACCAGATGATGTACGAACTTCGCGACCTCGGCTTCTCCACCGCCATCGGCATCGGCGGCGACCCCGTCATCGGCACCACCCACATCGACGCCCTGGCCGCGTTCGAGGCGGACCCCGAGACCAAGGCGATCGTGATGATCGGCGAAATCGGTGGCGACGCCGAAGAGCGTGCGGCTGACTTCATCAAGGCCAACGTCACCAAGCCGGTTGTCGGCTACGTGGCAGGCTTCACCGCTCCCGAAGGCAAGACCATGGGCCACGCCGGCGCCATCGTCTCCGGTTCCGCTGGAACCGCACAGGCCAAGAAGGAAGCCCTTGAGGCTGCAGGCGTGAAGGTCGGCAAGACGCCGTCCGAGACTGCCCGGCTGCTGCGCGAAGTCTACGCAGCCCTTTAGGTTTCGAAGCAACGCAGCACTAAGAGCAACGCGGGTTCACTTACCGCCCATTCCAGACGCTGGGATGGACGCGGAGTGAACCCGCGTTGCTGTTTAAGTACGACGACGGACGGTACCTTTCCCAGGAAAGGTGCCGTCCGTCGTCGTACTTCGGGCTCTAGACCTTGGCGCCGCTGAGCAGCTCGTCCAGCCGCTCGTAGCCTTCGGTCATGCCGCCTTCCATCCCGGACTGTGCCATGCCGTCCCGGGCTTCCTGCGTGGGATAAGCGGAGTGTCCACGAATGCGGCTCCGCCCATTGCCGAGGTCCTCAAAGGTGAGGAACTCCATGCTGACAACGTCCGGGTAGCCGCCGAATTCGAAGGTCTGGACGGCGAACTCGTTTTCACGAACGGTGTGGAAGACGCCGCTGAACTCGTAGGCGACGCCGTCGGGCCCGGTGTGGACGTAGCTGTAGCTGCCACCGGTGCGGAAATCGTACTGGTTGATTTCCATTTTCAGTCCCCGCGGGCCGAGCCACTGGACGATCAGGTCCGGGTCCTTATGTGCACGGAACACGTCCGCGACCGGGAAGTCGAACTCCCGCTCGTAGTCGATGAAGGGGAGTCCCTCGGGGACGGTGAGTTTCAGTTCGTTGCTCATGATGGGTCCTTTGCCTGGGTGCCGCTTGCGGCGGCGCTGGATTGGAGCACGGCATCGAGGCTGCGGAACTGCTCCTCACGGACCAACCGGTACTGGTCGATCCATGCGGTGAGCGCCTCCAGCCGTGCGGGGTTCAGATGGACGGGCCGGCGCTGCGCGTCACGCGTGCGCGTGACCAGTTGCGCCTGCTCGAGGACCTGGATGTGCTTTGAGACCGCCTGTTTGGTGATCGCAAAGGGTTCCGCTAGTTCGTTCACGGTGGCCGGACCCCTGCTGAGCCGGGCGATAATGCTGCGGCGCACTGGATCAGCCAAGGCCATAAAGGCCGAGTCCAGGGAGTTGTCGTCCGCGTTCATCGTGTGTCAGGCCTCTTTCAAATGGAAATCAATGAACTCATTGATCAACCTGTTGATTGTTTAAGGCTACACCTGACGTCCGGATTCAGGAAGGGGTTAGTCAATTTTCCTTGATCGATTCCCCATACTTTGTTAGTATGACAGGACAAAGATCGAAGGATGCTGAAAATGCCATTGGTGCGAATTGACGTAAATCAGGGCCGCGGCACTGAAGAGCTGAGAGGCCTCAGTCAGGGGATCCATGATGCAATCGTGGCGGAGTATGGGATACCGGAACGCGACTACTTCCATATCGTGACAGAATATCCGCGCGGCCAGATAGTTGCCCAGGATGCCGGCCTGGGCTTCGAGCGGACCCCGGACGTGGTGATGATTCAGATTTTTACGCAGAGCGGGCGAAGCCAGCAGGCCAAGCAGAGTCTCTTTTCGGCCATTGCCATGGCGCTTGGGAAAGTGGGAGTGGCCGGCGAGGACGTTTTTATTGGGTACGTGGAAAATTCGGCGGGGGACTGGTCCTTCGGATTCGGGCGCGCCCAGTACGTCACCGGTGAGCTTGCCGCCCCGCAGAAGTAGCCCAAAGCCTGCCCCCAGTTGGCCGTTTCTAGCGAACCGCGGCGTGCATTACGAGGTTGTAGTTATGTCAGTACAAACCTTTGACAGGACAATTGTTCTGAGGCAGAGTAGTGCGTATGGCTCCGCTCACAAGCGGGCCGGCGCTGGTGCTCCAGCTGTTACAAGGTTCAGAGTTCAAACCAGAAAGGCTCGCGATCATCGTGACCCACGAACTGCTTACGATCGGGCGCATCAGCGTTGATATCTACCCGAACGACATTGGGGTTGGCTTGGAGGACGTGGAGTCCTTCGGAAAGTACCTTGGTGGTTCCCCCTCAAACGTGGCTGTAGCGGCGGCCAGGCATGGTCGCCGCGCCGGCGTCATCACCCGCACCGGCGATGACGCCTTCGGCAACTATCTCCACCGGGAACTCCGCAAGTTCAACGTGGATGACACCTTCGTCACTTCAGTGAAGGAGTGGCCCACTGCGGTCACGTTCTGCGCGATCAAGCCGCCTGATGATTTTCCGCTCTACTTCTATGGGCGCTTTCCCACGGCCCCGGACCTCCAGATCAAGGCCGAAGAGCTTGACCTGGATTCGATCCGCGAGGCGGGAATCTTCTGGTCAACAGTCACGGGCCTGTGCCAGGAGCCGAGCCGCGAAGCACATCTGGCCGCCCACGCGGCCCGTCCCCGCACTGGCCTGAAGGACGGCCAGTTCACCATCCTGGACCTTGATTACCGTCCGATGTTCTGGGCTTCGGAAGAAGAGGCCCGAGCCCAGGTCGCCAGGATCCTGCCGCAGGTTACCGTGGCCATTGGCAACGACAAGGAATGCGCCGTAGCGGTGGGCGAGGGAACCCCCGATGAGCAGGCGGACCGTTTGCTGGCTGCCGGCGTGGAGATCGCCGTCGTCAAGCTCGGACCCGAAGGCGTGATGGCCAAGACCCGGACCGAGCGTGTGGTCTCGGCTCCCGTCCCGGTGGAAACCGTCAACGGCCTGGGCGCCGGTGACTCCTTTGGCGGTGCCTTCTGCCACGGGCTGCTCTCCGGCTGGCCGCTCGAGCAGGTGCTGGATTACGCCAACGCTGCGGGCGCGATCGTCGCCTCCCGCTTGTCCTGCGCCGATGCGATGCCGACGCCGGATGAGGTCACCTCGTTGCTCGCCGAACGCGGCCGCCTGGCTCCCGGACAGTTCGCCACCGAAGGAGCAGCACTGTGAGCACCAACCTTGGCACCGCCGCCATAGCTGTGGACGATGACCCACGCCGCTACGCCCACCTCAGCACCATTCGGCTCGAGGATCCGGATGCCATCGCCCGGGCGGCCAAGGCGCGGCGCCGCCACTCAGGCTTGAGGCACGGTACGCAGAACTTCATTGTGGCCGCTGACCACCCGGCCCGTGGGGCCCTGTCCGTTGGTTCGGAACCGATGGCTATGGCGGACCGACGGGATCTGCTGGACCGGCTGCAGATCGCCCTGGCCAACCCGGCAGTTGATGGCATCCTGGCCTCGCCAGACATCATGGACGACCTGCTCCTGCTGGGAGCCCTTGAAGGCAAGCTGGTCTTCGGATCCATGAACCGTGGCGGGCTGGCCGGACTTGTTAATGAGTTTGATGACCGCTTCACTGGCCACACCGCGGCTGCCCTGGAAGCGCTGGGAGCCGACGGCGGCAAGATGCTCACACGCATCTGCCTGGGCGACCCGGACACTGTGTCCATGCTTGAAGCGACAGCCAAAGCCATTGACTCCCTGGCTGAGCGCAAGCTGATCGCCATGGTGGAACCCTTCCTCTCCGTTCGCGAAAACGGCAAGGCCCGCAACGACCTCTCCCCCGACGCCGTCATCAAGTCGGTGGCGATCGCCGAAGGCCTTGGTTCCACGAGCGCCTACACCTGGATGAAGCTGCCGGTCGTGGCGGAGATGGAACGGGTAATGGCGGCGACTACTATGCCCACCGTGCTGCTGGGCGGGGACCCGGACGGCACCCAGGACGAGGTCTTCGCCACCTGGGAAGCGGCGTTGGCACTGCCCGGCGTGCAGGGCCTCACTGTCGGACGGACGCTCCTGTACCCTGCCGACGGCGACGTTGCCGGCGCCGTGGCCACCGCTGCCTCACTCCTCAATCACACCGCAGAAGTATCGGAGTAACCCGCCTTGCGAACAGGAACAACACCAGGAACCCGCCGGATGACGGTCGCCCAGGCCGTCGTCGAATATCTTTCCAAGCAGTACACCCTCGATACGGTCGACGGCCGGGACTACCGTGAGCGACTCATTCCCGGGACGTTCGGCATTTTCGGGCACGGCAACGTTGCCGGCGTTGGGCAGGCCCTGAAGCAGTACCAGCAGCTGGACCCGGCCATCATGCCGTACTACCAGGGCCGAAACGAGCAGGCCCAGGCGCACCAGGCTGTGGGCTATGCACGGCATACCAGGCGCCGCCAGACGTTCGCGATCAGCACCTCGATAGGACCGGGATCGTCCAACCTGCTCACCGGGGCGGCGTTGGCTACCGCCAACCGGCTGCCGGTCCTGCTCCTGCCCAGTGACACGTTTGCTACGCGGGCGGCGGACCCCGTACTGCAGCAGCTTGAGCAGCCGCACGCCTATGACATCACCGTCAACGACGCATTCCGGCCGCTGTCCAAGTTCTTTGACCGGGTGTCCCGCCCGGAGCAGCTGTTCTCCGCGTTCCACCACGGCCTCCGGGTCCTCACCGACCCCGCCGAAACCGGGGCTGTCACCATCTCCCTGCCGCAGGACGTGCAGGCCGAGGCCTTGGAGGTGCCGGAGGAATTCCTGGCCGAGCGTGAGTGGCGGATCCGCCGTCCCGACGCCGACGACGAGGACATCCGCCGCGCCGCCGAGGCGATCCGGGCCGCGAAGCGGCCACTAATCATTGCAGGTGGCGGCGTCCTGTACGCGTTCGCCAACGATGAACTCGCGAAGTTCGTGGAACTTACCGGTATTCCCGTGGGCAACACCCAGGCGGGCGTCGGCGTCCTGCCGTGGGACCACAGGTCCTCCCTCGGAGCCATCGGTTCCACGGGCACGACGGCGGCCAACGCCATTGCTGCCGAAGCTGACCTGATTATCGGTATCGGCACGCGCTACGAGGACTTCACTACCGCATCACGCACGGCGTTCCAGAACCCGGAGGTGAAGTTCATCAACATCAACGTCGCACCCATCGACGCCTACAAGCACGGCACCACCCTGCCCATCGTGGCAGATGCCCGCAAGGCGCTGGTCAAGCTGAACCAGGCGCTCGGCGGTTACCGTGTGGGCGCGGACCTGGAACAGATGGTTTCCGCGGAGAAGAAGCGCTGGGACGCCACCGTCGACGAGGCCTTTGACACGCGGTTCACGCCGTTGCCGGCGCAGAACGAGATCATCGGCGCCACGTCCCGGGCCATGGACGCCCGGGATGTGGTGATCTGCGCGGCCGGGTCCCTGCCAGGTGACCTCCACAAGATGTGGCGCGTCCGCGACCCGTTCGGATACCACGTCGAATACGCCTACTCCTGCATGGGCTACGAAATACCGGGCGGACTGGGCGTCAAGCGCGCAGCCCTGGCGGAAGCCGCAGCCAGCGGGACCGCAGCCAGGGGCGGGGTAAAAGTTGACGTGCGGGACGTCGTCGTGATGGTGGGAGACGGGTCCTACCTGATGATGCACACTGAACTGGTCACCGCCGTCGCCGAACGCATCAAGCTGATTGTGGTCCTGATCCAGAACCACGGCTACGCCTCCATCGGCTCCCTCTCCGAATCGCTCGGTTCGCAGCGCTTCGGCACACAGTACCGGGCCCTGAACGAGGAACAGCACAGCTTCGACGAAGGCGACACCCTACCCGTGGACCTGGCCCTGAACGCCGAGTCCCTGGGAGTGAGGGTCATCCGGATCGAACCGGGGGAGAAGGTCATCGCCGAACTTGAGCAGGCCATCCGCGACGCCAAAGCGGCCCCCGAGCGCAGCGGCCCCATCCTCATCCATGTCGAGTCGGACCCCCTGCTGGACGCCCCCAGCTCGGAATCCTGGTGGGACGTTCCCGTCTCCCAGATCTCGGACCTCGAATCGACCCGGCAGGCCTTCACGACCTACACCGACCACAAGACCCGCCAGCGCAAGCTGTTGGGCTGATCCCCCTTCGAATTTCGACCACTCAAGGAAGAGTCCAATGACTGCCACGAGCACTGAAACCACCACCATCAACCACTTCATCAACGGTGCCGAGACCGCTGGCGAGGGTAACCGCACCCAGCCCGTCTACAACCCCGCCACGGGTGCCGTGTCCGGGGAGCTGCGGCTGGCCAACCGGGCCGACCTGGACGCCACGGTCGCTGCAGCCCGTGCCGCCGCGGATTCCTGGGGTGATATTTCCCTGGCCAAGCGCACGGCTGTGCTGTTCAAGTTCCGTGAGCTCGTCGCCGCCCACGTGGACGATCTCGCGGAGCTGATCACCGCCGAGCACGGCAAGGTCCTCTCCGACGCGAAGGGCGAGATCGGCCGCGGCCTGGAAGTCATCGAGTACGCCTGTGGCATCCCCACCCTGCTCAAGGGTGACTACTCGGACCAGGTCTCCACCGGCATCGATGTGTTCTCCTTCCGGGAGCCGCTCGGCGTGGTCGCGGGCATCACCCCGTTCAACTTCCCCGTGATGGTGCCGTTGTGGATGGCGCCGATGGCCATCGCCACCGGCAACGTGTTCATCCTCAAGCCCTCCGAACGCGACCCCTCGGCCTCGATGCTGCTGGCGAACCTGTGGAAGCAGGCCGGCCTGCCCGACGGCGTGTTCCAGGTCCTGCACGGGGACAAGGAAACCGTTGACGGGCTCCTGACCCACCCGGACGTGGACGGGATCTCCTTCGTCGGCTCCACGCCGATCGCCCAGTACGTCCACGAGACCGCCACCAGGCACGGCAAGCGGGTCCAGGCGCTGGGCGGGGCGAAGAACCACGCCATCATCATGCCCGACGCGGACCTGGACAACGCCGCCGACCACCTCGCCGCCGCGGCCTTCGGCTCCGCCGGGGAACGCTGCATGGCCATCTCCGTCGCCGTCGCCGTCGCTGACGCCGCGGACCTGCTCGTGAAGAAGGTCGAAGAGCGCGCTTTGGCTGTGAAGGTTAACAACGGCACCGCCCCCGACGCCGAAATGGGCCCGGTGATCACCCCGGCGTCCAAGGAACGGATCATCCGGATTGTCACCGAAGCCGAAACCGCAGGTGCTGCGATGGTGGTGGACGGCCGCGACCTCATCGTCCCCGGCCACGAGGACGGCTTCTGGGTCGGCCCCACCGTCCTGGACCACGTCAAGACCGAGATGACGGCCTACAGCGAGGAAATCTTCGGACCCGTCCTCGTCGTCGTCCGCGTCAACGACCTGGACGAAGGCATCAAGCTGATCAACGCCAACCCCTACGGCAACGGCACCGCGATCTTCACCTCCTCCGGCGCGCACGCCCGCAAGTTCCAGCGCTCCGTGACCGTGGGCATGATCGGCATCAACGTGCCGCTGCCGGTCCCCGTGGCCTACCACTCCTTCGGCGGCTGGAAAGCCTCACTCTTCGGCGACAAGCACATCTACGGTCCCGAAGGCGTCTCCTTCTACACCCGCGGCAAGGTGGTCACCTCCCGCTGGCCAGAACCCACCCACGCCTCCGGCGCCTCCTACAACTTCCCCTCCAACTAACGCCCCAACACACCACTATCGATTGCTCTGTAACAGCCGTTGTGAGCGTCCAGAAGGGCACTTGCGGAGCAACCGATGAGAAGGAACGGTTATGACTGAAAACAAGTTCATCATCGGTACGGCACCGGACTCCTGGGGCGTCTGGTTCGCGGACGATCCGAAGCAGACCCCGTGGGAGCGCTTCCTGGACGAAGTGGCAGAATCCGGCTACAAGTGGATCGAGTTGGGACCCTACGGCTACCTCCCCACGGACCCGGCACGCCTCGCCGAGGAACTTAAGCAGCGCGACCTGAAGGTCACCGCCGGGACCGTATTCACGGCGTTCCACCGCGGCCTTGACCAGTGGGAGACCGCCTGGGAGCCGGCCCGCAAGGTTGCCGAGCTCACCGCCGCAATGGGCGGCGGGCACATTGTGGTCATCCCGGCCATGTGGCGCGATGACGTGACCGGTGAGGCCGTGGAAAGCGGCGAGCTGACCGAGAAGGCGTGGAGCGACCTCTTTGAGGGCCACAACCGGCTGGGCAAGACCCTGCTGGAGGATTTCGGCCTGAAGCAGCAGTTCCACTCCCACGCAGACTCCCACGTCGGTGCGCAGGAGGACATTGAAACCCTCCTGGCGTCCACCGACAGCAAGTACCTCAACCTTTGCCTGGATACCGGTCACGCCGAATACTGCGGAGCCTCGAGCCTTGAGCTGATCAAGAACTACCCGGACCGCATCGGCTACCTTCACCTGAAGCAGATCAACCCGGACATCCTTAAGAAGGTCAATGAGGAAAACATGACCTGGGCAGCGGCCAACCTGGCGGGTGTCATGACCGAGCCGCCCAGCGGATTGCCGGATCTGAGGGCCGTCATCGAAGCCGTCGAAGCCCTCGACCGGCCCGTCTTCGGCATCGTTGAACAGGACATGTATCCAGTGGCGTTCGACGTTCCCATGCCGATCGCCAAACGCACCCGCAACTACCTGCTGTCCTGCGGCTCCCGTACCGCCGTCAATTGACAACAAACCGACCGCATCCATTACAGACATCGAAGGACAGAACAATGAGTGAAACCCTCCGCATAGCCGTCATCGGCGCCGGCCGCATGGGTGCGGACCACATCCAACGCCTCAACACCCGCATTCACGGAGCCGAAGTCGCCGCGGTCGTTGACGTGGACCTCGCCCGCGCGCAGGCCGCCATCGAAGGCATCCCGGGCGCCGTTGCCCTCGCCGATGCCGAGGAAGCCCTGAACAACGGCGACGTCAACGCTGTGCTGATCGCCACCCCGGGTTTTCTGCACGAAGACATCCTGCTCAAGGCGCTTGCCAGGGACATCCCCATCCTCTGCGAAAAGCCGATGACCCCGGATGCCGAGTCCTCCTGGAAGATCGTCCAGGCAGAGGAGAAATTGGGGCGCAAGCGCATCCAGGTGGGCTTCATGCGCCGCTTTGACGCCGAGTACGCGGCGTTGGGCGACATCATCCAGAACCAGGAACTGGGTGAGCTGCTCATGCTGCACCACCAGCACCGCAACCCCACCACCCCGCCCGGCTTCACCAACGAGATGCTGATCAACGATTCGGTGGTCCATGAGTTCGATGCCATCCGGTTCTTCACCGGCGAGGAAATCACCAGCGTGCAGGTGCGGCTGGGCAAGGCCACTAAGAACGCGCCTGCCGGGCAGCACGATCCGCAGCATGTGCTGATTGAAACAGAGTCAGGCGTCCTGGCCGACGTCGAGATTTTCGTTAATGCCAAATACGGCTACGAAGTGGGCACGCAGGCCTCCTTCGAGGAAGGCACCGTCAGTATCGGCGGCGACAAGGGGCCTTACACCCGGACCGCCGGCCGCTGGGGCGGCAACGTCACGCCCGGCTTCGAAGAGCGCTTTGGCGCGGCTTACGACGTCGAAATCCAGGCCTGGGTTGACGCCGCCCGCCGCGGCGAAATCGGCGGCCCTACCGCCTGGGACGGCTACGCCACGGCGGCGTGCTGTGAAGCCGGCGTTGAGGCGCAGAAGAACGGCGAAAAGGTCGCCGTGAAACTGAACGCCAAGCCTGCCCTCTACAGCTAGGCCCCGCAAGAGGAGTTTTGTCCAGATAACGCGACTCCCAGGCCCTCAAGGGCGCCTTATCTGGACAAAAACCCCATCAGATACCTGACTGACCCACAATGGAGTGTTCTCGTGAAAATCGCACTTGACCCCACGCCGTTCCATCACTCGCACAGCCTGCTCGACTTCCCTCGGGTAGTGGCGGACCTCGGCTACAAGTACATGCAGATGACCCCGCACGCCGACTTCATCCCCTTCTACAACCACCCCAAGGCCGACGACGAACTGGTGGGACAGCTCAAGAAGTCCTGCAAGGACGCCGGGATCGAGATCGCCTCCGTCCTGCCGGTGCTGCGATGGTCCGGCCCGGATGAGGACGCCCGAGAGGCCGCCGTCCGTTATTGGAAACGCGCCATTCAGATCTCAGTGGACCTCGGCGTCAGCACGATGAACACTGAATTCAGCGGCCGCCCCGAAAAGGCCGAAGAATCGGAACGGGCCTTCTACCGCTCCATGGAAGAGCTGCTGCCCATCATCGAGCGCGAAGGCATTGACCTCCTGATCGACCCGCACCCGGACGACTTCGTGGAAGAAGGACTTGCCGCCATCCGCGTCATCCGGGGCCTGAACTCCAAGAACGTGGGCCTGGTTTACGTGGCGTCGCACAGCTTCCACATGAGGGATGCGCCGCTGGACATCATGCGCGCAGCAGGGGACAAGCTGCGACTTGTCCATGTGGCGGACACCATGAACCATCACGCATCCCATGGCCTGCGCTACATCACGAACCCTCCCGGCAACCCGGTCCGCGTGCACCAGCACCTGAAAATCGGGGACGGCGACGTTAACTGGGATGAATTTTTCCGCGGACTGCAGGAAATTGGCTTCCTGGGCAGGGAGGACACCGTCATGGTGTCCAGCGTCTTCGCAGAGGACGACTATGCTGTAGACGTCTCCCGCTACCAGCTGGAGACCATGAAACAGTACGTGCAGAAGGTCAGCGAATGACGGCGTAGGAGGCTTCACAGCACAACGCCGGGAAACCGCCGCTCAGCCACAAAGAGGGCGCTCCGGCCGGCGCCCTAGGCCCTGGCGTGCAGCCTGGGCAATGCCTCCACAAGCGGTGACAGTTCCGGGACCTCCCGGGCCGCGGCAAGGGAACGCTCGAGGGTTGCGTCGTGGGTGGGACGTGCTTCTGCCAGTAGCTTGCTGCCGGCAGGGGTGAGCTCCGTGTAGATGCCCCGGCGGTCATCCGCGCACAGGATACGGGTGAGCAGGCCGCGGTCCTCAAGCCTGTTAACGAGGCGCGTGGTGGCACTCGCGCTGAGTGCGGAGGCCCGGGCCAATTGCTGCATCCGCATGTGCCAGCCATCCTGGCGGCTCAGTGCGTCCAGCACGGTGTACTCCACAACGGACAGCTTCGACTCGGCCTGCAGGGAGCGCTCCAGCTCGCCTTCGATCAGGCCATGCAAGGCCGCGAGTGTGCGCCAGCCTTGCGCCCGCACCTCGACGGCGTCGTCCTTGATGCCCATCTGTCACTGCTCCTTCCGCATGTCCCGATGCGGCCGAAGCACACACTCAGGAAACCAAATAATAGTTGCTTGCGCCGCATATCTGCTTGTGCAACAATAAATAACGCGTCTGCAACTACTATTTTACGCGGACTTCCTGCTGCGTACAGTTTGAAGGAGTGCCTCCATGCCAGCTGGCCTGCTAGCCCTCGCCCTCGGCGGGTTCGGGATCGGACTCACGGAATTCGTGATCATGGGCCTGTTGCCCGAGGTTGCAGCGGACTTCCAGGTCAGCGAGGCCACCGCGGGGTGGCTGATCTCGGGCTATGCCCTCGCCGTCGTCGTCGGGGCGCTAGGTCTCACCGCGGCCGTCACGCGCCTCGAGCGTAAGCCCGTCCTCGCAGTTCTGCTGGTGCTGTTTGTAGCCGGCAACCTGATCTGCGCCACAGCACCGGACTACCGGATGATGATGGCGGGCCGGATCGTGGCAGCACTCGCACACGGCGCCTTCTTCGGGATCGGCGCGGTGGTGGCCGCTGACCTGGTGGTTCCCGCCAGGAAGGCCGCCGCCATTGCCGTCATGTTTACCGGCCTCACCGCGGCCAATGTCCTGGGCGTGCCGTTCGGTACCATGCTGGGCCAGGCGGCCGGCTGGCGCTCCACCTTCTGGGCCATCACTGGCATTGGCGTGATCGCGCTGGTCGGGATTATGACCCTGGTGCCCAGGGCTGCGGGCGCCCCAGGGGCAGGAAGCCTCCGGAACGAGTTGAGGGCCTTCCGTTCCGGCCAGGTCTGGCTATCTATCCTCGTGACGATCCTGGGGTACGGCGGCATGTTCGGTGCGTTCACGTATATCGCATACACGCTCACCGAAGTCTCCGGCTTCGCCGCCTCCACGGTGCCGTGGCTGCTCATCGTCTTCGGCGTTGGTCTTTTCATTGGCAATACCGTCGGCGGCGCGGCGGCCGACCGCAATGTGGACCGCACCCTGCTTGCGGTCCTCGCGGCACTGGTCGTGGTCCTCGTGGCCTTCGCCTTGACTGCCGCCAGCCAGCCTCTCACCATCACCTCCATGGTGCTGCTGGGTGGCTTCGGCTTCGCCACCGTGCCCGGTCTGCAGATGCGCGTTATGAAATACGCCAGCGGCGCGCCCACGCTCGCTTCCGGCGCCAATATCGGTGCGTTCAACGTGGGCAACGCGCTGGGCGCTTGGCTCGGCGGGGCCACCATCACCGCGGGCCTCGGCTACACCTCGCCGATCTGGGCCGGCGCCGGTATCACCCTGCTGGGTTTGGGTGTCATGGTCGTTGCGTCCTCAACCGCCAAGCGCACCGCTGACGGCCACCATGTTCCCGTGTCGAAGAACGGTCCCTCTGACGTTGAGTCTGTTCCAGTCCCTCGTTAGCCCCGTTCCGGTCCACGGTGTGACCGGCGGTGGCCCGGAAACCAGGCCCCGTACGGCAGGTGTGGTGTGGGCGCGCTGGTAGCCAGGGGGATCAGCTAGAGCGAGTCTCGCCGTCCCTTTTTGCCGCAGCCTGCTGTTTCAGTGCGTCTGGCTTGCCAGAACATCCTAATGTCAGGACAAACTATTGACATCTGTGGGCCGAATCACCATGATCGGTTGTAGAGGGCCTCGAGCTCCTGCAGAGAGGCAGGGCCGCAACCCTTATCAAAGGAGATTAATCGTGAAGAAGTTTTCCTGGCGGAAGGCGGGCCTTGTGGCAGCCGTCGTTCCGATGCTGGCTCTGGGCGCATGCTCCAGCGGCGGGGGCAAGCCCGTTGACAGCGGCAACGCCGGTGGTGGCGGCCAAGCCGCTTCGACGCCGCGGATCAAAGTGGCTCTCATTACGCACGCTGTAGCGGGCGATACTTTCTGGGACATCGTGCGTAAGGGTGCGGAGCAGGCCGCGGCCAAGGACAATGTTGAACTCCTCTACACCAGTGATGGCGACGCGGGCCGTCAGGCGCAGCTTGTCCAGCAGGCCATCGATCAGAAGGTCGATGGGATCGCGCTGACATTGGCCAAGCCCGACGCCATGAAGGATGTGCTGGCAAAAGCCGCGAGCGCCGGCATCCCCGTCGTTAGTCTGAATGCTGGCTCCGATGCTTCGGCTTCCCTGGGCGCTTTCACCTACTTCGGATCCGACGAGAAGGTCGCGGGCCGTGCCGTCGGGGCGAAGCTGGCTCAGGATGGGTACAAGCACCCGATCTGTGTCATCCAGGAACAGGGCCATGTCGGCTTGGAGAACCGCTGTGCAGGCGTCAAGGAAAAGGTCCCCGGCACCGAGGTGCTTTACGTCAACGGCCAGGACATGACTTCTGTTCAGTCGACGGCGACGGCGAAGCTCCAGTCCACGAAGGACGCCGACGTGATCATCGGGCTTGGAGCCCCGTTTACGCTCACATTGCTCAAGTCCGTCACGGATGCCGGCAGTTCCGTGAAGGTTGCGAGCTTCGACCTGAACGGCGAGCTCGCCCAGGACATCGTGGACGGCAAGGTTCTCTTCACCGTGGACCAGCAGCCGTGGCTCCAGGGCTACATGTCAGTTGACGCGCTGTGGCAGACCAAGGTTGGCGGTTTCAAGATCGGCGGCGGCCAGCCTGTCCTGACCGGCCCGGCCATTGTGGACAAGTCCAACGCTGCGGACGTTCTCAAGTTCGCCCAGCAGGGCATCCGATAGATCCAGGCATCCGGCCGCGCGGCGGGTGACCGCCGCGCGGCCTGACCAACAGGTCATGACCAACAAGGAGTCCTTCCTATGGCAAACACAGCAACCCTGCCACCGGCGCCTGCGCCGTCTTCGGCCCCCGGGCAGCGCGGCGATGAGCGAATCGGCCAGCGCAGCCCGTTTCAGAAACTCCTGGGGCGCCCCGAGGTGGGCGCCCTCGTGGGAGCGGTGGTCCTCTTCATCTTCTTCGCATTCGTTTCCAGCACCTTCACTCAGCCGAACGCGCTCGCCACGGTCCTGTACGGATCCTCAACGATCGGAATCATGGCGGTAGGCGTTTCGCTGCTGATGATCGGCGGGGAATTCGACCTTTCCACCGGCGTCGCAGTGATCTCTTCGGCACTGACAGCTTCCCTTTTCAGCTGGAACTTCTCACTGAACGCATGGGTCGGCGTCGTGCTGGCCCTGGTGGTCTCGCTGGGAATCGGCTTCATCAACGGCTGGATCCTGGTTAAAACGAAACTGCCCAGCTTCATCGTCACCCTCGCCACGTTCCTGATGCTGACCGGCCTGAACCTGGCCCTGACCCGCGCCATCGGCGGCAGCGTGTCCTCGCCCTCCATTTCCAAGCTCGACGGTTTCGACTCTGCCCATGCGGTCTTCGCCTCCTCCATCAGCATCGGCGGTGTGGAAGTGAAGATCACCGTGTTCTTCTGGATCATCCTCGTGGCGATTGCCTCCTGGATACTGCTCCGCACGAAGGTGGGCAACTGGATCTTCGCTGTCGGTGGCGATGCGAACGCTGCCCGGGCCGTGGGTGTGCCGGTCACCAAGACCAAGATCGGCTTGTTCATGGCGGTCGGCTTCTGCGGCTGGATCCTTGGCATGCACAACCTCTTCGCTTTCGACGCCGTGCAGTCCGGCGAAGGCGTCGGCAACGAATTCCTGTACATTATTGCGGCCGTGATCGGCGGCTGTCTCCTGACCGGCGGGTACGGCTCGGCCGTGGGCGGTGCTATCGGCGCCTTCATCTTCGGTATGGCCAACAAAGGCATCGTGTACGCGCAGTGGAACCCGGACTGGTTCAAGTTCTTCCTGGGCCTGATGCTGCTGCTGGCCACCATCGTCAACCTGATCGTCAAGCGCCGCGCAGAGCTCAAGTAAAGGGGCGGATTCATGAATGCCAAACAGATCGACCAGCAGACCCTGCTGAGAGACGAAACAGATCCCCTGACCCATACCCCGGTCCACCTGCTGTCGCTCGACGGCGTCGGGAAGCACTACGGCAACATCATTGCCCTGCGCGATGTCACCATGGCCGTGGACAACGGCCGGGTCACCTGTGTCCTCGGCGATAACGGTGCAGGCAAGTCCACCCTGATCAAGATCATCGCCGGCCTGCACCAGCACGATGAAGGCACGCTGAAGATCATGGGCGAGGAGCGGAATTTCAGTTCGCCCAGGGACGCGCTCGACGCCGGCATCGCCACCGTCTACCAGGACCTCGCCGTCGTTCCCCTCATGCCGATCTGGCGGAACTTCTTCCTCGGCTCCGAACTGACCAGCGGATTCGGCCCGTTCAAGAGCATGGATGTCCAGAAGATGAAGGACATCACCCTGAAGGAACTGGCCGAAATGGGTATCGACCTGCGCGATGTGGAGCAGCCCATCGGCCAGCTATCCGGCGGTGAGCGGCAGTGCGTGGCCATCGCCCGCGCCGTGTACTTCGGCGCGAAGGTGCTGATCCTGGACGAACCGACCGCAGCCCTGGGCGTCAAGCAGTCCGGCGTCGTGCTCCGCTACATCCTGCAGGCCCGCGACCGCGGGCTGGGCGTCATCTTCATCACCCACAACCCTCACCACGCCTTCCCCGTCGGGGACCGGTTCCTGCTGCTCAAGCGCGGCAAATCGATCGGCTACTTCGACAAGAAGGACATCACCCTGGATGAGCTCACCGCACAAATGGCCGGGGGCGCCGAACTGGCGGAACTGGCCCATGAGCTGGAACAGCTGGGCGGCCACGGTGACGTTGTAAAGGAAGTCAAGGGTGAAGTTGCCGGCGTGGCCCAGACCACAGGCAAGTCCTACTCGTAGCAGTCACGGCTGAACGGGGCCGGTGCCCGGCCCCGTTCAGCCGTGCCGCCGACCGGCCCCCGTGGGGGCCGCATAACTTTTGATCAATTGAAAGGATGAGCCATTGGCTTACATCACCCAGAATTTCGCCGGGCTCCCGGCACCCGTACGGATCGGCCTTATCGGTTCCGGCTGGATGGGGGCGTTCCATGCGGAGAGCATCGCCCGCCGCGTGCCTGGCGCAGTACTCTCGGCCATCGCCGACCCCAACGTTGAATCTGCGGAAGCACTCGCTACCGCCTTGGGTACTCCAAAAGTGACGGCAAACGCCGAGGATATTTTGGCTGATTCGGAGATCGATGCAGTGATCATCGCGAGCCCGGCACGGTTCCATTCTTCCCTTATTGCACAGGCTGCTGCCGCCGGAAAACACGTGTTCTGCGAGAAACCGGCCGGCCAGGGGCTCGATGAGCTGGACACCGCCCTTGCCGCCGTGGAGGCAGCGGGCGTGCACTTCCAGATTGGTTTCAACCGCCGGTACGCGGACGACTTTCAGGCCGCCAAGAAGGACCTCGCCGAAGGTGTGGCCGGAACGCCGCAGCTCCTGCGCTCGCTGACCCGCGACCCCGGAACCGGCAGCATCCCGAACGCGGCCCGGGTTCCCGCCTGGACGATCTTCCTGGAAACCCTCATCCACGACTTCGACACCCTCAACTGGTTCAACGAAGGCGCCGAACCCGTGGAGGTCTACGCTGTTGCGGATGCCCTGGTGGAGCCGGGACTGCGAGACCAGGGCTTCCTGGACACCGCAGTGGTGACCATCCGCTACAGCAACGGTGCACTTGCTGTTGCTGAAGCAAACTTCAGCGCACTCTACGGATACGACATCCGCGGCGAGGTCTTCGGTTCCAAGGGCATGGTCCAGGCTGGCCGCGCCACGGAATCGGCGGCCCGCCGCTACACCGCCGAAGGGCTGTCCGCCGAGACTCCGAGGCTGAACATTGAACTCTTCAAGCAGGCGTACACGGACGAACTCGCCGACTTCGCCGGTGCGGTGCGTGCCCGGCGCGACGGCGTGCCGGCGCCGTCCTCCGACTTCACCCTTACGCCAGGTGGCGCGGATGCCCGCCGCGCGCTGGCAGTCGCGCTGGCCTGCATCGACTCCGTCAAGCAAGGCGGCCCGGTGGCAGTGGCAGGGCTGGCAGTATTGTCCGCACTCGATGACAAGGCCGGAGTCTGATGCGACTGGCAGTGTGCGCCGAGATGGTCTTCACGGACCTTCCATTTGTCGAACGTGTGCGCCGCATCCACGAGTCCGGGTTCGACGTTGAGCTGTGGGATTCGCGCACCAAGGACATCGGTGCACTCAAGGCCACAGGCGCAGTGTTTTCCTCGATGACCGGATACATCTCTGGCAGCCTGGTGGACCCGGACAGTGCAGATGACGTTGTGAAGACGGCCGAATCGCTGATCCCGACCGCCCTGGAACTCGGCGTCAGCCGCATGGTGGTGCACCCGGCCGAGCTCATCGACGGGCATGCCGCGCGTCCCGTCTACCGGTCTACCGGCCGCATGTGGAGCACGGGCGCCAGGACCCTGGAGCGCCTTGGCCGGCTGGGCGAAAAACACGGCGTGACGTTTTGTCTCGAGAACCTCAACACTGTCCTTGACCACCCCGGCATCCCGCTGGCGCGCGCCAAGGACACGCTGGCGCTGGTGGAGGCTGCGGGCCACCCCAACGCAAAACTCATGCTCGATCTGTACCACGCACAGCTGGGGGAGGGTAACCTCATTGAGCTGGTGCGCGCTGCCCTGCCGCACATCGGCGAGATCCAGGTGGCGGATGTCCCTGGCCGCTGTGAACCCGGGACCGGGGAAATCAACTACGCGCGCGTAGCGAGCGCGCTCGCGGACGCCGGGTACGAAGGAACCGTGGGCATGGAAGCCTGGGCCAGCGGTGACAGCGAATCGGCACTGGATGCCTTCCGCACAGCGTTCACGGTCTATGCGCACGAGAAATCATGAGGGACATCGTTCTTGGCCTCGTGGGCGTGGGGCGGATCGGCGTGATGCACGCCCACAACATCGCCGCTCTCAACGGGGTCCTGAATCCGGAGGGTATCAACGTCCGGCTCCGGCTTACCGACGTGGCCGCAGACCAGGCCCGTTCCGTCGCGGCCGGTCTTGGCGCTGAGTTTCTTCCTTCCATGGACGCCCTTATTTCCTCCGGCGTGGACGGCCTGATCATTGCCACAGGAACCGGAACCCACCCCGAGCTGATCAAAGCCGGGGTGAACGCCGGAGTCCCGGTCTTCTGCGAGAAGCCAGTCGCCTTGAGCGT
Organism: Arthrobacter sp. ISL-48; assembly: GCF_018613805.1. GTDB lineage: Bacteria > Actinomycetota > Actinomycetes > Actinomycetales > Micrococcaceae > Arthrobacter. The sequence continues at coordinate 204,194 of NZ_JAGGPL010000013.1, read as the reverse complement.
GACAGATGCACTGCCGGTGCTGGATTACATCCGGAACAGGCAGGGTGTGGTTCAGATCGGACACCAGCGCCGATTCGATGCCGGCTACCTGGAAGCACGCCGTGCCTACCAGGCGGGCGAGCTGGGCTGGATCCATTCCCTGCGGGCTGTCACGTGCGACATGGCGCCGCCTCCTGTGGAGTTCCTGGCCAGCTCCGGCGGCCTCTTCCGGGACTGCTCCGTCCATGACTTCGACATCCTTCGCTGGCTGACCGGCCAGGAAATCGTCGAGGTGTATGCCAAAGGCTCCAACAATGGCGACCCGGCTATTGGTGCGGTGGGCGACGTGGACACTGCCTTGGCTGTGGTGACGTTCGACGACGGAACGGTGGGGACCGTCTCAGCCACCCGCTACAACGGGGCCGGCCACGACGTCCGCCTGGAAATCCAGGGATCCCGCCGATCGCTGATGGTGGGGCTGGATGACAAAACGGCGATGGCCTCGGCCGAAGCCGGTGTCGGCTTCCCTGCGGGCCAGCCGCACAAGACCTTCGCCGAACGGTTCGACCAGGCGTACCGCTCCGAGATGGAAGCGTTCGTGGAGTTGATCCTGGGCCGTCACGAGAACCCGTGCACCCCGGAAGACGCCGTCGCTGCCTCCCGGGTGGCCGATGCTGCCCAGGAATCGCTGATAACGGGCGCCCCGGTTCGCGTGGCACTGAAGGCGGTCCGCTAAACAGCGCCGAACAGGGCTGCTGTGAACGTAACTAGGCCCCGAACGGGAGGCGCGGGTCCACGTCCTGGCCTTCCCAGGTCTGGCGGACCCAGCCGTGGTGGGGATCGTCGCTGATGAGCCAGTCGCGCACACGGCCGGGTCCGGCCATGACATTGAGGTAGTAGAGGTCATAGCCGGGCGCGGCCATCGCGGGGCCATGCCAGCCGTACGGCACCAGGACGACGTCCCCGGTGCGTACCTCCGCGGCGACGTCGATGGGGCGCTCGTCAGAGGCATAGACCCGCTGGTACCCAACGGGATCGGCTGTCCTGGCGGGCCCGGCAAGACCTGGCGCGACGCGGGTTTCGAAGTAGTAGATCTCCTCGAGCCGGGTCTCGCCGTCCTTTTCCTCATCGTGCTTGTGCGGCGGATAGGAGGACCAGTTTCCGGCCGGGGTGATGACCTCGCAGACGATGAAGCGGTCCGCTTCGAGTGCTGCGGGAGTACCGAAGTTGTGAACCTGGCGCGAGCAGTTTCCGGCTCCGCGCAGTTCCATAGGGGTTTCCTCCGCCCTGATCAGCCGGGTGGGGTACTGGACTTTGGCGGGAGCCGTGGCAACTGCCACCCTGCCGCCGTCGGAGGACGCGATGGTGACTGCCCTGTTCGTTCCCGAATACAGCACATCAGTGGGACCGCCGAAGACACTGGGCCGTCCGGCGAGTTCGTACTTCTCACCGTCAACGGTGACCGTGAAGGCACCGCTGAGCGGAACCACAATGCGTTCTTCGCCGGCCACGGGAAGTTCGACGGCGGCGGCCGCCGCCAGGGTGGCCACCTTCAGTCCGGTGTGTGCCCACCCGTCAATGGTGAGCGTGGAGTCCATTGTCCCCAGCGATACATCCCAGCAGCCTTGAGCTGCGCTGCCCAGCGGATATACCCAGTCGGCCATGGATTGCCCTCTTTCGGATTGTGCGGGTCAGGTTTCAGTGCTGGCGGCGCCCATTCTGAAGGCGTTCACCGTTGACGGCGTTAGCGCTGAACCAGGGTCATTTCGAAGCTGTAGGAATCGGCCCGGTACACGTGGTGGCCCGTCTCCACGTTCCGGCCGGTGTCGTCAACGGCGGTGCGCTCCATGGTGACCAGCGCGGATCCGGGCTCCGTTTCGAGCAGTGGGGCTTGGTATTCGTTGGCCACCACCGCGCCGATCCGCTGGGTAGCGAGCCGGAAGTTCACTCCGCCGCTGCGAAGAATTCCGTAGAGACCCTGGCCGCCCAACAGTTCCTCGGTGATCTCCGTGATGTCATCGCGGACCCAGTTTTCCATCAGGGCCAACGGCTTGCCGCCCACTTTGCGCAACCTGGTGAAGTGGTACACGCTGGCACCGGGCGGGAGGTGCAGGGCCTCGCGGGTGGCGTCGTCGGCTTCAATGTGGCTGAAGGACAGTACCTCCGTGGTGGGCTTGCTCCCGTTGTTGCTCAGATCGTCAAAGAGGCTGGAGAGCTCGAGCGGACGCCGCACCTGGCTTGAGACCACTTGGGTGCCCACGCCACGCTTGCGCACCAGGAGGCCTGATCGGACCAGCTCGTCCATGGCCTTGCGCATGGTGGGGCGGGACAGGTTAAGCCGTGCCGCGAGATCGATTTCGTTGTCCAGGCGGCTTCCGGGCTCCAGAAGGCCTGTGTGGATGGCTGCCTCAATCCCTTGCACCACCTGGTGATACAAAGGCACCGGCGAAGAGCGGTCGATGCTGAGATTGAGTTGGTTCGCCATGGATGCTCCCTTTGTGCTGCGCGAGGCCGCGGGCAGCAACCTCGCCTGGTCAGCATATGTCCGCTTGATAGGACATACTGCCTTTATTTTGATAATAACAGGACGTGCCCGGCAGGCAAAGGAACCTTGCCCGGCTTGCGTGCATCGTTAGGCTGGCACTATGAACCTCTCCGCCAGCCTGGGCCCCAGCCCACGGACCCTCGAGGTGGAAACCCTGGAGAGCTTCGACCGGCTGGTGGGCGCCGGAGCCGTGGCCATGCACGGCTGGCACGCGCAGTCGCTGGACCTTCGCGGCCGGACGGCAGCGCTTGACAACCTGGACGTGGAAGGTGCCATATTCCTCGGGTGCACCTTTGATTCAGGGGTGGAGGAGCGGTTGCGCCGCCGAGGTGCGCTGATCTTTCCCAGGCTTCACGGCGTCCCCTTCAATCCCTACCGGTCAAAGCTCTACACACCGCGGGAGCTCTACGACGGGCTGGATCACGCACCCTATGAAGAACTTCCCGACGCGCTCGTGTACCAATGGAGCATCCGCCAGGGGCAGCGGCAGCGGGTGGACGCTACCCTGGCCTCCGCTCTGCATGACCACGCGATCGGAAACGCGCTGGATGATCTGACCCGGTCCGAACGTTCTTCCGGCCGCGCCATTGTGGGAGTCATGGGTGGTCATGCCGCCCAGCGAGGCACTGCACAGTTCGCGCAGGCCGCCTCGCTGGGCAGGCTGCTGGCGCAGACCGGGCGGCTCGTGGCCACGGGCGGCGGACCCGGAGCCATGGAGGCAGCCAACCTTGGTGCATACCTGAGCCACATCCCGGACGACGGCTTCAGCGCAGCATTGACTGAGCTGGAGTCCGTCCCCGGCTTCCGCCCCTCGGTGTCCGCGTGGGCGCGCGTGGCCGCCGCCGTCGTCGAACGCTTTCCGGAAGGGACTCCATCGCTGGGAATCCCCACCTGGTTCTACGGACACGAGCCGCCGAACTACTTTGCCACGCACATAGCCAAATACTTCGCCAATGCTACCCGCGAGGCAATCCTGCTGGAACTCTGCGACGGCGGCATTATTTTCCTCCCCGGAGCAGCCGGCACCGTGCAGGAAATCTTCCAGGATGCCTGCGAGAACTACTACAGCGCCCGGGAAGCCGTCACCCCCATGGTGCTCGTGGGCAGGAGGCATTGGCAGGAGGAGTACCCGGCGTGGCCGTTGCTCCGGCGGTTGGCGGCAGGACGGCCCATGGAAGACCGGATTTTCCTGGTGGACAGCGTGGACGAGGCGCTTGCGGTGGTAAGCCGGTAGCAACGGGCGTGCTGCGGAAGCCTGCGGCTAAAGGTCCTTTCGGCACTGGGCCTTGCCCAGTTCGTGGAGGCCGTTGAGGTCCCCCGCAGCCAGGCCGTCCGGAGTGCCGATCTCGGGATACATCAGCTGCGTTGGATCATCCACGTGTTCCAGTCCCATGACGTGGCCCAGTTCATGCAGGATGACGGCCGTGGCGTACAGCTGCCCATCAGGCTGCGCCAGTTCCTCGGTGATCTGCGGCGCGTCCAGTTCCAGGCTGCCGGTGACAAAGGTCTTGGGGCCGTCGCCGTAACTGTAATGCGTGCTGCCGCCGGTGCCGATGACCTTGCCCTTGAGCTGGGGCGCCACTTCGGGGGTGGTCCACGCTAAGAGCAAGGGAGCCCAGCGGTCTCCGTAGGTATCAGGCTGGTAGGGCGCCCTTTGCCCGGAGGGCTGTTCGCTTGTGGCGCCGTCGTCGACGAAACGGATCCCGGTAGCGAGGGACACAGTGTTGATGGCTTCCGGAATGAGGTGCTGAGCCCCGGCCGGGACCAGATCGTTGTTCACCACGTAGTGGAGCGGCCTGCAAGGGGAATATCCCACCGGCGTCCCGTCGCTGTTCACGGCCAGGAACCGGTAGGAATTACTGGGATAAGGGGGCTGTTCCGCGGTTCCGAGGGGCGCGGCAGAGTCCTCAAGGCCTGGCGGGGGAGCCTGGCGGCGTCCTTCCGCGGGCGGCTGGGAGCCGCCCGCAGCAGGGGGCTGGGCGGCGCCGGGCCCGATGCGGACGTCCAACAGCCCGACGAAGCGGGGGTCACCATAAACCAGCCCGGCGACCATGAATGCTCCTGCCCCGATGGCCGCCACCAGCGCTACGTTGCGGACAAACCGCCCTGCACTGCGCTTCGGTGGGCCTTGATGCGCGTGGCGCGGAGGCGGGCTGTCCACTAACCCACCACGGCGCCGAAGGCGAGCCCCAGCACATAGGTCACGGCCGCGGCCCCCAGCCCAATCGCCAGCTGCCGCAGCCCACGGGTGAGCGGCGACGTGCCGGAAAGGAGGCCCACAATTCCTCCGGTCACCAGCAGTGCGAGGCCTACCAGGACCACGGCCATTGCGAGGGCAGTCACTCCCGTGAGGCCGAACACGAACGGCAGGATGGGAACGATCGCCCCGGACGCGAAGAAGCAGAAGCTGGACATGGCAGCTCCCCACGCGGTGCCCACGGCTTCGTGGTGGTCCCCGGCCTCCGGCAGTTCCGGCTGGAGGGACAGGCTTGGGTCGCAATCACATGCCAGCAGTCCCATGCGTTCGGCAACACGGTGTTCGGCGGCTTCGTGGGACATTCCGCGGGCCAGGTAAACCAGCAGCAGTTCGTTGTGTTGAAGGTCGAGCTTGGGGGCCGCTGCAAGCGTGATTTGCGTCGGCCTGGTAGCCGCAAGGAGCTCTCGCTGGGAGCGCACCGAGACGAATTCGCCCGCCCCCATGGACAGTGCACCGGCCAGCAGGCCGGCCACCCCGCTCAGCAGTACCACGCTGCTGGCAACCCCGGACGCAGCCATCCCCATCACCAAGGAGAGGTTGCTGACCAAGCCGTCGTTGGCGCCGAATACGGCGGCCCTGAACGTGCCGGCCAGCCGGTTGCGGCCACGGGTTGCCAGGCCGCGCACCACCTCCTCGTGGATCTGTTCGTCGGCGGCCATGGCCGGTGTGGCGGAGGGGTCCTTGGCATAGGGAGAGCGGCCTTCGGCCCGCTGGGCAAGGGCCAGGACAAAGACGGAACCAAAGTGCCGTGCGAGGAATCCCAGGAGCTGGCTGCGTAGCGACGCCGGGCGGTTCTTTTCCGCGTGCCCACCCAAAAGCTTCAGCCAATGCGCTTCATGGCGTCCTTCCGCTTCCGCCAGGGCAAGCAGGATCTCGCGCTCTTCACCTTGCCTGCTCTGTGCCAGATCGCGGTACACGGCAGCCTCGGCACGCTCATCCGCGAGGTACTGGCGCCAGCGCCGGATATCCGCGGCGCTGGGCTGCTCTTCGTGGACGGGGTACTGCTGGCCGGACCGGGTTTCGTGGCCGGGAGAATGGTGACTGGACTTGGCGTGCTGAGACACAGGGGCTCCTGGGCTTGATGGGGCATAGTTCGGCCCCATTGCACAGCAAGCTTACCGCGCAAATCCGGTGATTTTTGGCTGGTAAACCTCACTCCGCAGTTTCGGTTTCCCTCAAAAACGGCGCGGCAACGGACCCGCGCCGCGAGGCGTCCGCAGGCCCTTGACCGGCCGTGCCCCCGGTGCTGTGATGAAGGTGTGGCGCCTACCAGCGCACAGCCGAAAGAGCACGTCAGGCGAACAAACGGAGGTTGAATCATGAGTACCACCGGACAGCACCCAGACATGCCGCACCTGGAAGCTGTGGAATCAGATCCCGCTTATGACTATGCAGAGGACGCACCGGTTGCCGGAGCCGAATGGGACGCGGAGGATGAATTCCTGGATGCGGAAGAACCGGTCATTCCGCCGGCCCCGGTAGTCGTCGACGCCGAGGAACGGGTGGTCCCGCTGGATCCCGAAGAGTACCGCGAGACTGCGGAAGCCGACGACATCGAGTAGAACGGACGACGGCGGCACCTAGGGTTTCGCTGGAAGCGAACGGGGGTGCCGCCGTCGTGTCTTAAGCCTGGTTCTTGCTGTTGCTGCTCCTGCCGTCAGGTAGCAGGGACGGGCACGGGAACGTCCTCGTTGTCCTGGCCCGCGACGCGGCGGTGCCAGTTGCGCATCACCTGCGGATCGGTGGGCCTGGTGATCAGCGAGACCGCCAAGTAGACAACTGCTGACGTGGCGAGGCCGAAGTAAATGGGCTCGTTGGCGAAAACGCCGTCCAAGGGTGCCTTAGCGTTGATCTCCAGCACGATCATCGTGCCGAGGGTCACCACGGAACCAACAGCCATAGAGGCGGCGGCGGCCAGCCCGGTGCCGCGCTTCCAGACGAGGCCGCCCAGGATGGCCACGAGGAGCCCGCCCACCAGAATGTCGTAGGCGATGGTCAGCGCCGCCACCACGTCCTTGGTGATGATCGCGATGACGATGGCCACGATGCCCAGTGCCAGGACCCAGATGCGGTTGGCCTTGACGTCATGCTCAGGGTTCTCCGTGTCTTCAGTGCTGATGTCCTTGCCGAACCAGCTGGCAACGAACGGCAGGACGTCGGCGCGGGCCACCGTGGCAGCGGCGATGAGCGCGCCGGATGCCGTGGACATCATGGCGGCCACCGCCGCCGCGAGCACCAGTCCGCCGATCCCGATGGGAAGCAGGTTTTGGGCAACCTCGGCGTAAACCACGTCCTTGCCAGCAGTCGCCACATCAATATTCGGCAGGGCAACCTTGGCGCCCAGGCCGATCAGCGCGCCGGCCACGCCGTACAGGATGCAGTAAATGCCTGCGGTGGCGCCGCCCCACCGGGCGACCCGTGGTGTCTTGGCGGTAAACACTCGCTGCCAGATGTCCTGCCCGATCAAGAGGCCCAGGGTGTAGACGACGAAGTAGGTAATGATGGTCTGAACGCCTATGCCGTCCATCTGAAAGAAGCTTTCGTCCACGCGGCTCCGGATGCCATCGAGGCCGCCGGCTGCGTTGAGCGTGAACGGGAGCATCAGCAGGAAGATGCCCACTGTCTTGATGACGAACTGCACCTGGTCCGCCAGCGTGATCGACCACATGCCGCCGATGGTGGAGTACACCAGGACAATCGCGCCGCCGATGGCGATGGCCAGGGAACGGTCCCAGCCGAAGAGCACCACAAAGATGGTGGCATAGGCGCTGGTGGAGGTGGCACACAGCATGAGTGTGTAGGCCAGCATCACGATGCCCGAGGTTTGGGTGGCCTTGCTGCCGTAGCGGAGGGTCAGCATCTGGGAGACCGTATAGATCTTGAGTTTCTGGATTGTCCCAGCGAAGAGGAGGCTCAGGAGCAGGACGCCGGCCCCGATCGCCACCACGAGCCACATGCCGGAAATGCCGAATTTGTAGCCCAGGCCCACGCCGCCCACTGTGGAGGCCCCGCCCAGGACGACGGCGGCCATGGTGCCGGTGTAAAGGAAAGGACCCAGGCGGCGGCCGGCCACCAGGAAGTCGCTGTTGTTCTTGGTGCGGGACTTGCCCCACCAGCCGAAGGCGAGCATAGCGATGAGGTACACCACCACAATGGCGATGTTGACGAATGTAGCGTCCATATTTGGGCTCCTTGGAGCTGATCGGCGGCCGGGCTGGAATCTGGCGGGTGCTGCTGGGGAGGCCGGTATTCCGCTGCTCTTACTGGAAGGTTCCTCTTGTGCTGTTTCTTCGGATATTTCCTGCTAGACAACAGTTGTTGCCCGAGAGCGTATGCTGTGACAGGGGTAACAGTCAAGGGCAATCGGACTCAGGGTCGGGACAGGCGTCCCGCTTCGCTTTGGCGGCGTCACATAACCTGCTGGCCATTAGTATTGCTCCAGAGATGGGGCCGGACTCCGGCCATGAAAGGTCCGCACATGAAGGCACTGCCAGTCGAGCCGAGCAACGCCCCGGTTGCCATCGGTTCCCGAATCCGTGCCGCGCGTCAGTCCCAGCGGCTCACCATTGAGCAAGTTGCCGACGCCACAGGCTTGACCAAGGGATTCTTGAGCCGTGTGGAGCGGGACCTGACGTCCCCGTCGGTTGCCTCCCTTGTCACCCTCTGCCAGGTCCTGTCGATTTCCATCGGGGACCTGTTTGCTGCTCCGGAGACCCATCTCACCAAGCGGGATGACGGGCCGCGGATTTCGCTGGGCGGCGAAGGAATTGTTGAGCGGTTGCTCACGGCCCGCTCCGAGCGGCGGATCCAGATCATCCAGGCAGTCATTGAACCTCATGGCCGCGGCGAATCTGAGCTCTACGCGGTGGACTGCGATGTGGATGTGCTGCACGTGATCAAGGGCAGTATCCGGCTGATCCTCACCAACGAGGAGTATCAGCTCAGCACGGGCGACACCGTGACCTTCCCGGGCCGTGAGCCGCACACGTGGGTCAACCCCACGGACAAGTCGGTGGAAGTGCTCTGGGTTCTGGTTCCTGCCGCAAGCCGGTGACCGCCGCGCTCTCCGTGGGTGGCCCATGTCGTTCCTGCCCACTTGCTTCAGGAGTCTCTTCCGGCACCTGCGTGATGCCGCGGGCCTGCTGCGCATTCCGGGCTGACCCGCTCGAGTAAGTGGGCGTGACTGCACGTCATTGGGTAGGGAATCGCGGCCCGGCGGCAAGGACGGCTCGGATTTCCGCCAGTACCCGCTCCGGGTTGAACCAGATCTGCTCCGGCATATAGCGGAGTACGGCGAAGCCCCGAACCGTTGACGTGTTGTTCCTGTCTCGGTCTTTGAGCATGTCCCCGCGCTTTGAATGGAAGGCGAACCCGTCGATTTCCACGATCAGGAACCCGGCAAGGAGAAAGTCCACTCGCCCGATGCAAGGCAGGAACACCTGGGCCTCATATTCAATGCTGTTGCTCCGGAACAGGTGCTGGGCATCAACCTCCACGATGGATTCGGCCCGCAAATCCAGCTCCCGCAGCACCCGAAGAGCGGTTCCTGACCGGTCCGCCCGCAACTGGTCCTTAAGTAGCTCGAGCGGCACGCCGTGTAGCCGGATGGCCGATGTAGCCAGCGCAGTGGACGACGGTGGTGGCAGACAGCCCAGTGCGTGCAAAGCCACGTCCTCCACGGCGGCCACCGGTAGCCCCGGATGGCCGTCGAACCTGACCGTCCGGTGCCGGATGAAGCCCTTGCCGTGACCGTGGTTGCAAGCCAGATGAAGCCGTTCCGGCACTTTTCGCAGCCAGAGTCCGTAGTGGCCGGCGGCGCTGGCGCACGTGAGCCTGCCGTTGTGCCGGATGGCTGCGGCAAGGCCTTCGTCGCAGCCAGGCAACACAAAAACTCCGCGCCTGGGCTGAGTGGCCCCGAGGCCCGCCAGCCTTCCAAGGTCCCGCCGTGAGTACCCGGCGTTTAGAAGTTGGGCAGAACGGGCAACTCCACCGGTGTGTTCCAGGTAATCGAGGATCTCCATCCTGCCATTGCACGTGGCCCGTGCCGGGTGCGGAATGCGGAACCATCTGTATGTGGATAGCGCTGGCCGGGTCCTGTACCTTCCTGCCCAGTTGCCACTGGTTCTGCCGACGGCCCCGGCCGCCGAACCCTTACATCACGTGGCAGGAGCGGGCGGACGGGGTGGTAGGGGAGAAGTAAGTGGGCCGGAGCGCTCAGGTGCTGCCTGCAACCAGCGTGATCTTGTAAACGGCTGATGCACAGAGGGCAACTTAGGGTATGATGACAGTCACACCGCCTGATCAATCCTCGAAGGAGAGGCCTCCCTTTGGAAGAGCTGCGCATCGAAGCCAACGGCAACCTTGGCCCCATCGATTCATCCCGCATCCCGCGCTATGCCGGCGCCGCCACCTATGCCCGCCTTCCGCGCCTGGACCAGGTGGCCAGGGCTGACATCACCGTAGTGGGCGTCCCCTTCGACTCCGGCGTGTCCTACCGTCCCGGTGCGAGGTTCGGGGCCAACCACGTTCGCGAAGCCAGCCGCCTGCTCCGCCCGTACAACCCGGCCTGGGACGTCAGCCCCTTCGAGAACGTCCAGGTGGCGGATGCCGGCGACATGGCCGTCAACCCCTTCAACATCAACGAGGCCATCGAAACCGTCCAGCAGAACGCCCTGGATCTCACTGCGGCCGGCAGTAAGCTCGTAACGCTCGGCGGGGACCACACCATAGCCCTGCCGCTGCTCCGTGCAGCCGCCGAGCGTGCCGGTGGCCCCATAGCGATGCTGCACTTTGATGCCCACCTGGATACGTGGGACACCTACTTCGGCGCGGAATACACGCACGGCACCCCGTTCCGCCGGGCGGTGGAGGAGGGCATTCTGGACACTGAAGCCATCAGTCACATCGGAACCCGCGGTCCGCTGTACGGCAAGAAGGACCTCGACGACGACCACCGCTTCGGGTTCGGAATCGTCACCTCCGCGGACGTCTATTATCAGGGCGTCCTGGAGACCGTGGCCAAGGTGCGGGACCGGATCGGCAACCGTCCGCTCTACATTTCAGTGGACATCGATGTTCTGGACCCAGCGCACGCTCCCGGCACCGGCACTCCCGAAGCTGGCGGCATCACCAGCCGCGAACTGCTGGAGATCATCCGCGGTTTCCGTGGCATGAATCTGGTCGGGGCGGACATTGTCGAAGTGGCCCCGGCCTACGACCACGCCGAGATCACGGGTGTGGCCGCCAGTCATGTTGCCTATGAGCTGGTGACGCTGATGGCGGACAATGCCGTTGAAGGCGACCGTTTCGGCGCCGCCAACGGTTATGCCGCACAGGCACTGGGCCAGGAGGTCCGCCAGCCTGCCGGCTTCGCGGCCAGCACGGGCGCCGGCACCAGGGAGTACGGACAGTGATCGATTTCGATCCGGAGACAGCAGCTGCAACCTCAGGGGACAAGACAGGTTCGGACGTGCGGAACGGCGGGGACCTCGTCGTCGAGACGCTTGAGGCGCTGGGTGCCAAGACAGTCTTTGGTATTCCGGGCCAGCACGCCCTGGGCCTTTTTGATGCCATGGGCCGCGGCAACCTGCACTTCGTGTCTTCCCGGTTGGAGAACAACAGCGCCTTCGCGGCAGACGGCTATTCCCGCGCCACGGGCGAGGTGGGCGTGCTGTTCCTGTCCACGGGCCCCGGAGCGCTGACCTCCCTCGCCGGGCTGCAGGAAGCATATGCAACGGGCGTGCCCATGGTGGTCGTGGCCAGCCAGATTCCGTTGGAAGGACTGGGAGCACGGCGCAAGGGCATGCTCCACCAACTGGATGACCAGAAGGCCTCTGCCGCGAACGTCACCAAGAGCCAGCGCCTGATCCAGCACGCGTCCGGCATCCCGTCGGCCATCCAGGACGCCTGGACCGAAGCCATCTCCTCGCCGCAGGGCCCGGTCTGGCTGGAAATCCCGCAGAACGTCCTGCTGGACCCGATTATGGTTCCGCCGGTGGAGGATGCGCTGGCCGAAGCGGCGGACAATCCGCCGCGTGTGGAACTCGTCCGGGAAGCAGTGAAATGGTTGTCGACGGCGGAACGTCCCGCCATCATCGCCGGCGGCGGCACACGCCGCGGCCGGGCCGAGAAATCACTCCTCTCCATCGCCGAGAAACTCCGTGCACCAGTGATCTGCACTCCAGGTGGCAACGGCGCGTTTCCCTGGGACCACGAGCTGTCCCTGCAGTCCTGGATCGAGGACCGGTACATGACTGACGTCCTGGAAGATGCGGACGTCCTGGTGGTGATCGGCTCGTCCCTGGGCGAGGTCACGTCCAACTACTTCACGTTCGAGCCCCGCGGCCGGATCATCCAGATCGACGCCGAGCCCCGCGTGCTCGAATCAAACCGGCCCGGCCTCGGTATCCGCGCGGACGCCGGTCAGGCCCTGGCTGCCCTGGCTGAAGCGCTCGACGATGCCCTGCCGGTTGAACCCCTGCCCGCCCGAAGCTGGCATGGCCGCTCGCCGGAGGACCTGGTGAAGGAGTCCCTCGCGAAGGTGCGCGCCAGGCTTGAGTCCCAGGACCTCGCCAAGGAACTCAAATTCATGGCTGACATCCGGGACGCCGTTCCCGCGGACATGCAGACCTTCTGGGACATGACCATCTCGTCCTACTGGGCATGGAGCTGCTGGGACGCCCGGGAGGGCCAGTTTCATTCGGCCCAGGGCGCCGGAGGTCTGGGCTACGCCTTCCCGGCAGCCATCGGAGGTGCCGTGGGACTGGAGACCGTAGGGAAGCTAGGCCGGGTGCTCGCAGTATCCGGCGACGGCTCGGCCATGTACTCCATCTCCGAACTGGCCACGGCCAAGCAGCACAACGTCCCCGTCACCTGGCTGATTGTGGACGACGGCGGCTACGGCATCCTGCGCGAATACATGGTGGACGCGTTCGGCAAGGCCACCGCCACCGAGCTCGCACGCCCGGACTTCGTCAGGCTCGCCGAAGCGTTCGGTGTGCCGGCCACGCGGGTTGCCCCCGAGAATGTGGGGGACGCCCTGAAGGCGGGCTTCGCCGCGGACGGGCCCACCGTCGTCGTCGTCGAAACGCTGCTCAAGATGTTCGGACCCACCCACCTGGACTGCTGAACAACAACCCACTCCCACGGCGCGAACTGGCAGCTAATCCCCTCTCAAAGCGACTTTGAGGGCTGGCTGCCCGTTCGCGCTTCGGTGTTTAAGGTGAGTGACCCCTCGCACACCTCTTTAGTTTCCCGAAGTAACCATCGTCCTGTATAGTTGCCTAAGGCAAACAATGGAGGAGAGCTCAGAGCCATGGCAGTTGAGCCGGATACAGCAGCAGACCTCGTGTACAGGATCTTTGACCTGCAGCGCGTCGTGAAGTGCATTGCCGCCGCAAGTCTGCGGGGGAAGGACACGGGCGTCGCGCTGCAGGGTGTGCTCAGGTTCGTGGGGGAGGGGGAATCGCGCGCCACGCATCTGGCCGAACGGCTTGGCGTCAGCGCACCGGTTCTCAGCCGTCATATCGCGGACCTTGAAGACCAGGGCTACGTCATCCGGCGACCGGATCCCGACGACGGCCGGGCCCAGTTGGTCGCCTTGACGCAACCGGGCGTGGACAAACTCAGGCAGATCGAAGAGCAGCGCGCTGCCAAATTGCAGGAGTATCTCCAGGACTGGAGCCAGGAAGACGCCGAAGCTACGGCACGAACCCTGAAGAAGCTTTCTGAATCGCTCAAGCATTCAGCCCGGGCAAAGGCGGCCGGACCCATAACTACCACCCACACCTCCTAGGAGCAGATACATGGCAAGCCACGCCGCCGCACCGGCATCAACGGCCACCCGCCCAGCATCGTCACCACCCGCACCTGTCACGCCCCCGCCTGCAGGGGAGCCGGGGCAGGTGATGTCGCACCGGCAGATCATGGAAGCCCTGACCGGGCTCCTGGCCGCGTTCTTCACCGCCATCCTCAGCAGCACTATCGTGGCGAATGCGTTGCCAACCATCATGTCTGAGCTCAAGGGCACCCAGACTGATTTCGCCTGGGTCATCACTGCCGCGCTGCTGGCCAACGCAGCCACCACTCCCATCTGGGGCAAGCTCGCCGACCTGTTCAACAAGAAGGTCCTGGTCCAGCTCAGCATCGTCGTGTTTGTCGCGGGCTCCGTCATGGCGGGCCTGTCCGAGACCATCCCCTTGCTGCTGACTGCCCGGGTGATCCAGGGCGTAGCCATGGGCGGCCTCACTGCCTTGGCGCAGGCCATCATCGGTTCCATGATCCCGCCCCGGGACCGCGGGAAGTACTCAGGCTACATGGGCGGCGTGATGGCCGTTGGCACCGCCGGGGGCCCGCTTCTGGGCGGGTTCATCGTGGACAGCCCGCTGGGTTGGCGCTGGACCTTCTTTGTCTGCGTTCCGCTCGCCGTGGTGGCCCTGATCCTGCTCCAGATCACCTTGAAGGTTCCGCATGTCAGGCGCCCGGCGAAGATTGACTGGCTTGGTTCCATCCTGCTCACGTCAGGGGTCAGCCTCCTGCTGATCTGGGTGTCTTTCGCCGGCAACCCCGACTACTACGACTGGTGGTCCTGGGAGTCGGCGGCGATGGTGGGCGGCGGCGTCCTGCTGCTGGGGCTGCTGGTGCTGGTGGAGTCCAAGGTCCAGCAGCCGATCATTCCGCTCAAAATCATCTCCGAACGGACCACAGCCCTGGCCATCCTGGCATCGGTGGCAGTCGGAGTCGCCATGTTCGGTTCGTCGACATTCCTGGGCCAGTATTTCCAGGTAGCCCGCGGCGCCACCCCCACTGAAGCCGGCCTGCTGACACTGCCGATGATCGCGGGCAACCTCATTGGTTCCGTTGTCTCTGGCCAGCTGATCAGCCGCACGGGCAAATGGAAGCGGTACCTGGTTGCCGGTTCCTTCCTGCTGATCGCCGGACTCGGCTTGACCGGCACCATCGACCACACCACGGAACTCTGGGGGACAGGAATCTACACCGCGGTGCTCGGGCTGGGACTGGGCATGGTGATGCAGAACCTCGTCCTCGCCGTGCAGAACACCGTCAAGGCCTCTGACATCGGTACCGCCAGCGCATCGGTGGCCTTCTTCCGGTCAGTCGGCGGCGCGATTGGCGTGTCAGTCCTTGGGGCTATCCTCGGCTCACGCGTCACCCAATTGGCGAAAGAGGGCCTGGTTGCCGCCAATATCCCGGTGCAGGGCGACGCGTCCGGGGCCAGCATGGACCTGGTGGACCTCCCCGCACCCATCCGCGAGATCATGCGGGCGGCCTACGGGGATGCCACGGCACAGATCTTCCTGATTTCCGCCATCATCGCTGTGGTCGCGTTGATTTCTGTCCTCTTCATCAAGGAGAAGCCGCTCCGCCGGACCGTCGACATCCGGCCGGAGGCTGCAAGCAGCCCGGACGCGGACGCCGCCGGCAGCGGACCTTCCGACGTGCCGGAACCACTGGCATCCGCGGCAGCTCCTGCCGCTCGTTCGGCTGGACGTCCGACGACGGACCCCGCCTCAACAACCGACGTCGACGATATCGACCGGGAGTTTGTCGAGGTGCTGAGGCGGCAGGCCAGCAACGAAAGACGCTCGACGCTGACGTCCGCCGAGGTGGTACCGCTGATCATGGAGACCCAGAAACTGCTCGCCGAACAGCAACTCCAACTGTCCGCCGCAATGAGTGCCGTGCACCGGCAGGCCGAGGCCCAGCAG
Organism: Arthrobacter sp. ISL-48; assembly: GCF_018613805.1. Classification (GTDB taxonomy): domain Bacteria; phylum Actinomycetota; class Actinomycetes; order Actinomycetales; family Micrococcaceae; genus Arthrobacter. The sequence goes on along the minus strand of NZ_JAGGPL010000013.1, from coordinate 188,686 downwards.
GTTATCGCGGACGAACAAGCCAAGGCGGCGTCCATGCTCAAGGCCATCGCAAAGGAACTTGGCAAGGAACGGAAACTGCAGAAGGCGGCCGCGCACTACCTGGCGGCCGGAGGCAAGCAGCACGGCACGGAGGACTCCGGAGCATAAAATCGGCACTCAGCCGGAGGCGGTTTGCCGGAGAGCAGAGTGGCTGGCGAGAAAAAGTACTCCGATTGGATGATCTTTTGCCACGGACGTTTCGCTGGAGCTAAGGATTTCGTAGAGTGGGAAGGCTAAGAATGTCAGCCCTCGCTGTTACTACTTACTCTCACCAATCGCGCTCTCTTCCTAAGGACCCGTGGGCATGCTTCTCACCCTCATACGGCGCTACTCCAAGCCGTATATGCCGTACATCGTGGCCGTCATTCTTTTCCAGCTGGCGTCCACCATTGCTGCTCTTTACCTCCCCAGCTTGAACGCCCAGATCATCGACGAAGGCGTCTCCCGTGGGGACACGGACTTCATCTGGCGCACCGGAGGCGTGATGCTCCTGGTTGCCTTCGTCCAGGTGGGCACCGCCATTGCCGGTGTTTACTTCGGATCCAAGACAGCCATGGCCGTGGGGCGGGACCTGCGGCGAGGCGTGTTCCGCAAGGTCACCAGTTTCTCCGCCAAGGACGTCAACACCTTCGGCGCGCCCACCCTCATCACCCGAGGCACCAATGACGTCCAGCAGGTCCAGATGCTGGTGCTGATGGGGCTGAACTTCATGGTGGCCACGCCGATCATGTGCATCGGCGGCATCATCATGGCGCTCCGGGAGGACATCAGCCTGTCCTGGCTGGTGTGGGTCTCCGTTCCGCTCCTGATCGTGGTGGTCGGGTACCTGGTGGTCAGGCTCATGCCACTGTTCCGTTCCATGCAGAAGAAGATCGACGGCATCAACGCCGTCCTGCGGGAACAGATCATCGGGATCAGGGTGGTCCGCGCCTTTGTCCGGGAGCCGTACGAAACCGAACGTTTCGGCGAGGCCAACAAGGAACTGACTGACGTCTCCTTGAAGATCGGCTCCCTGTTTGTCCTGATGTTCCCCGCGATCGGCATGATCCTGCACCTGTCCACGGCCGCCGTACTGTGGTTCGGCGGGCAGCGCGTTGACTCCGGCGACATGCAGGTGGGGTCCCTGACGGCCTTCCTTCAGTACCTCCTGCAGATCCTCATCGCCGTCATGATGGGCACGTTTATGGCCATGATGATCCCGCGGGCCTCGGTCTGTGCGGACCGTATCGGCGAGGTGCTCGACGTCGAACCCTCCATCCATGACCCGGAAATGCCCGAGGCTCCAGCCGCGCTTGCCGGTGTTGTGGAGTACCGGAACGTCACGTTCGCCTACCCCGGCGCCGAATCGCCCGTGCTCAGCAACATCAGCTTTACCGCCAAGCCCGGGGAGACCTTGGCCATCATCGGATCAACAGGTGCCGGCAAAACCTCCCTGCTTTCCCTGCTGCCGAGGCTGTATGACGTTGCCGAAGGCGAGGTCCTCCTGGACGGTGTCCCGGTCAGCAAGCTGGACCGGGCCGACATCACCAAGCGCGTGGCCCTGGTTCCGCAAAGGCCCTACCTCTTCTCCGGCACCATCGAGCACAACCTGCGCTTCGGCAAGACCGAAGCAACTGACCAGGAGCTGTGGGACGCCCTGCGCGTGGCACAGGGCGAGGACTTTGTCCGCGAAAAGAAGAACGGCCTGAACGCCCGCATTGCGCAGGGTGGAACCAATGTCTCCGGTGGCCAGCGACAGCGGCTCTGCATCGCACGTGCCCTGGTCACCACGCCCAAGGTGTACCTTTTTGACGATTCATTTTCAGCCTTGGACGTGGCCACAGATGCCCGGCTCCGGGCCGCGCTGAAGCCGGTCAGCGCAGACGCCACCGTGATCATCGTGGCCCAGCGGATCTCCACCATCACCGAGGCGGACCAGATTCTGGTGCTGGACAACGGCAGGATCGTGGACAGGGGCACTCACGAGGAGCTGCTGGAAACCTCGCCTACCTATCAGGAAATTGTTGAATCCCAGCTGAGCGTGGAGGAAATGGCATGAGCGGCCACAAGAAGGACTCGACAACGGCTGAGGAAACAGCGGCAACACCAATGGAGGTCCTGGAGGACGACGATTTCGTCGAGGAGGAGTACAAGCCCTCTGAAGCTGACGGGGATATGTTCGGAGGCATGCCGGCCAAAAAGGCTGAGCACTTCTGGCCCTCTGCCAAGCGGCTGATAGGTCTCCTGAAGCCTGAGGCACTCGGCATCTACGCCGTGGTGGCCCTGGTGGTGGTCTCCGTTGTCCTGAACGTCATCGCCCCCAAGATCCTGGGCCAGGCAATGGATGTCATCTTCGGCGGGGTAGTCGGCAAACAGCTGCCGGCCGGCGCAAGCAAGGACGAGTTCGTCGCCGGCCTGCGCCAGCAAGGCCAGGATAACTTCGCCGACATGGTCTCCCGGATGGAACTCGTGCCGGGCACCGGGATCAACTTCCAGAAGCTCACAGTCCTCATTTCCATCGTGCTGCTGATGTACTTCGTGGCGAACATCTTCCTGTGGTTGCAGGGCTACGTCTTGAACCGCCTTGTCATGAAGGTGATCCGGCGGCTCCGGGACGATACTGAAAAGAAGCTGAACCGGCTGCCGCTCAACTACTTCGACACCCGCCAGCGCGGCGATGTCCTGTCCCGGGTGACGAACGATGTCGACAACGTCCAGCAGGCGCTCCAGCAGGCCTTCGCGCAGCTGATCAGTTCGCTCCTGACGGTCGTCGGCATTGTGATCATGATGTTCATCGTGTCCTGGCAACTGGCGCTCATCGCCCTGGTAGCCCTTCCGCTGTCCGGCGTCGCGGCCGGGATTATTGGCTCGCGCAGCCAAAAGCTCTTCGCGGCGCAGTGGAAAAATACCGGTGCGCTGAACGGCCAGATCGAGGAATCTTTCTCCGGACACGACCTGGTGCGGGTCTTCGGCCGCGACGCCGACATGCTGGAACGCTTTGAGGAACGCAACGAGGAACTATACAAGGCCAGCTTCGGAGCGCAGTTCGTCTCCGGCATCATCTTCCCCGTGATGCAGTTCGTCTCGTACCTCAGCTACGTGGGCATTGCCGTAGTTGGCGGCCTGCGGGTGGCGTCGGGCTCCATGTCCCTGGGCGACGCCACCGCCTTCATCCAATACTCACGCGAGTTCACCCAGCCGCTGGGCCAGATGGCGGGCATGGCAAACATGCTCCAGTCCGGTGTGGCTTCCTCGGAGCGGGTGTTCGAATTCCTGGACGCGGATGAGCAGGACGCCGAAACCGCCTCTGAGCATCTGCCGGCCAAGACGGACGGGCATGTGGAATTCAGGGACGTCACTTCAGCTACACAGAGGACAAGCCGCTGATCGAGAACCTCTCCTTTACCGCCGAGCCCGGCCACACCGTAGCCATTGTCGGGCCCACAGGGGCCGGCAAAACCACCCTGGTGAACCTGGTGATGCGCTTCTACGAGCTCAACTCCGGATCCATCACCCTGGACGGGGTGGATGTCACGCACCTGAGCAGGGCGGAGCTCCGGGCCAAGGTGGGAATGGTGCTACAGGACGCCTGGCTGTTCGGCGGCTCCATCTACGACAACATCCGTTACGGCAATCTGGACGCCACCGAGGAACAGGTCATGGCGGCCGCCAAGGCCACCTTCGTGGACCGTTTTGTGCGCGGCCTGCCGGAAGGCTACAACACCGTGATCGACGAGGAAGGAAATAACGTCAGCGCCGGTGAAAAGCAGCTCATCACCATCGCCCGCGCATTCGTGGCCAACCCGTCGCTGCTCATCCTGGACGAGGCCACCAGTTCTGTGGACACCCGGACGGAACTCCTGGTGCAGAAGGCCATGGCCGCGCTGCGGACGGACCGCACCAGCTTTGTGATCGCCCACCGGCTGTCCACCATCCGCGATGCCGACACCATCCTGGTGATGGAGAACGGCAAGATCGTGGAACAGGGCAACCACAAGACGCTGCTCGCGGCTGAAGGCGCCTACTACCGCCTCTACATGTCCCAGTTCTCTGGTTCCAACGTTGAAGAAACCACTGTGGACGATTCGACGGCGGTGCACAGCTGAGCGGGCAGGGCGCCGGTGCCACGGTGCCTGGACAGCAGACGGACCATCGGCGCATCGAGGTTCTGGTTCCCATGCGCTGGGGAGACATGGACGCCTATGGGCACATCAACAACGTCCAGATTGTCCGGATGCTTGAGGAGGCGCGGATCGCGGCATTCGGTCCGCCCCGCGGTGCCGGCCTGCCCGGCATTGAGCCGGAGGTGTCCCTCTTCAACGACGTTCCGGAGGGCACCCTGGCCCTGGTGGTGGACCACAAGATCCGCTACGTCAGGACGCTGGAGTACCGCAACGTCCCGGCAGTGGTCCAGGTGTGGATCGGCGCGGTGAAGGGTGCCAGCTTCGACATCCACTACCTGCTGCAGGATCCGGTCACGAGGGAGGACTGCGTCAGGGCCAGCAGCCATTTGGCGTTTGTGGACGAGGCCAGCGGCAGGGTCCAGCGGCTGACCCCGCAGCAAAAAGAGCGGATCGCGCCGTTCACGGTGTGAGTTCGTCAGACCGTTGCACTGGCAGGGCATACACCCGAAACTGAGAACCTGGACTAAGGAGATTGAACCATGGCCAAGAAAACCTGGAAGGAAATGTCGCCGGCGGCACGGGCGGGGACGGTGGCAGTTGGAATTGCGCAAGTGTCGCTCATGCTGGCTGCCCAGCGGGATATCTCGCGGCGGCCGGCGGAGCTGATCAACGGGCCGAAGGCGGCCTGGCGGCTGGCTGCCCTGATTAACTTTATTGGGCCCATGGGCTACTTCGTGTTTGGCCGCAAGAGGCCAGCGGAGGTCAAGTAAGCAGTCAAGGAGTTGACCGGCTTGCTCCACAGCTTTGGAGCGGACGCCCAGCTTGAGCCTGTAAATTTGATCCATGACCCTTGCCCCAAAAACAGCCTTGACCCGCGCCCTCGGTATCTCCCGGGAGATCGAAGACGCGGCCTGGTTTGTGCTCGGGCCGGGTTTGCAAGGCAAGCCCTCAGCTCTGGACGACCGTACCTTGACATGGACTGCGGAGGCCGCGGCCGAGCTGCTGGAACGTCTGGAACGGGGCGTTCCGGACCCCAAGGCACCCATGATGACCAACCTCCGCGAGAACCTCCAGGACGCCTCGCGCGCGGCCAAACAGCTGGCCGTCGAGCTGCTCTTCCTGCAGTCGTTGCCGTTGGCCCACGAGGTCAAGTCGCTTAAGGTCAAACGGGCTCGGGTGGCCGAGGCAGCGTCATGGCTGGAGCCGCCGCTGGAACTGCCCGAGGAACTGTACAAAGGCATGACGGACCATGGCGTGATCCGTGACCGCACCGCCGAATTCAACTGGACCATCTGGGACCACCTCAAGTGGCTGTGCCGGTTCGTCCAGCACGTCGACCAGCAGATCCCTTCAGCCGTCATCAACGCGCTCAAGGACCCGCTGAAGTTCCATGAGCTCGCGGCAGGTACCCCAGGCGACCAGCCAGCGATCCGCCGCAGCATCGAGTACCTCGCCTGGCCCAGTTACTTCGAGCCAGTGGTGGCCGACGTCGAGCGCCAGGAGATCCGGGACGCCTTCGCCTCGCTGGTGGGTGGGGCCAGAGGCGACAGCGATGAGGACGTGACGGCTGACATCCACCGCATCCGCCGCCACCTGGACGAACAGGCCGGCCAGCGCATCGACTGGTACGCACGCCAGCTGGTGAGTCAGTGGCGCAAGGTGGGGGATCCCGGACGCCGCGCCTGGCTGCTGCGCACGCACAGTGACAACACCGAGCTGCTGGCAGCCTGGCAGGGCGAGGAAAAGGTGACCCTCGACGTCGAACACCTTCGCCTGCTCGACCCCGGAGTCACTGCCGGCCTGGTGCAGCACGCCGTGGATGAGGACTACAAGCACCTGGGCTACGTGGAGCGCGAGGACACCAAGACGGCGGTGTTTGCCTTCCTGACCGTCATGAAGCCCGGCGACCTGGTGCTCTACCAGCACTCCGGCACTGTCCGCCTCGGCGTGGTGCTGGGGGAGCCCGAACACAACGACGACAACCGGCGGATGCGCCGCAAGGTGCGCTGGTTCGACGAAGGTCACACCACCACAGACCTGCCTAGGCATGTCCAGCGCCAGCTTGCCACTCCGGGAATCATTGTGGACGTCACACGGGTGGTGCAGGCCCTGCAGGCGCTCCTTCCGGCCGAGGCGGAACCGGAAGACGACGACGCCGGTGAGGCCGCCGCCGTCGTCCATCCTGTCCAGGAGGGCTTCAGCCCGCTCACCCGTGAGTTCGCTGAGTCGCTTCACATGGATCTTGAGCCGCTGCAGGAGATCGCCGAACTGCTTGAGGAAAACCGCCAGTTGGTCCTTTACGGTCCGCCCGGAACCGGCAAGACCTATCTGGCCAAACACCTCGCCGCAGAACTGGCCGATGACAGCACCGACGAGCGCGTGAAACTCGTGCAGTTCCACCCGTCATACGCTTATGAGGACTTCTTCGAGGGCTACCGGCCCGACAAGACGGACGAAGGACAGGTGTCCTTCAAGCTGGTGGCAGGGCCGCTGCGCAGGCTCGCCGAGGAAGCCGCCAAGCCCGGCAATGAAAATAAGCCGTACTTCCTGATCATCGACGAGATGAACCGCGCCAACCTGGCCAAGGTGTTCGGCGAGCTCTACTTCCTGCTGGAATACCGGGATGACCGGATCTACCTGCAGTACAGCCCCAACGAGCCATTCACCCTGCCGGACAACCTCTACATCATCGGCACCATGAACACAGCCGACAGGTCCATCGCCATGATGGATGCTGCCATCCGCCGACGTTTTGCCTTCATCGAGCTGCATCCACAGACGGAACCGGTGAAGGGCTCATTGTTGCGCTTCCTGCAGGCCCGCCAACTGGACACCACCCCGGCGCTGCTGCTCGACGCGCTGAATGCGGCCATTGATGAATGGGACCGGGACCTGATGATCGGACCCTCCTACTTCATGAAGCCCGCCGCCCAGACGCCGGGCGGCCTGAGGCGGATCTGGAAATACGAGCTCATGCCGCTGCTGGAGGAGCACTATCACGGACAACTGACCCGGGCGCAGCTTGAGGAACGCTTCGGGCTGGACCAGTTGCTGGGACGCCTTGCGTCCGGGTAGCCCTGGATCCGGCGGCCCTGCCTCGGCCGTCAGGCACCTGGTCCTGGACGAGCTGTCCGGCGGAATCGTGGAGAAGCTGGACCCTGCCAGCGCGGCGTTCCTCAACTCAAGCGGCCTGGCGAAAGCGTCGCCGATAGGTATGGGCCTGCATCGGATCGAACCGGTAGGCAAAGTGGGTTCGGTCCGGACGGCCAGCGTGCAGCTGGACGTCAGGCCCAAGGACCGGCTGGGGCTCAGCCGGCTCCTGTTCCTCCTCAGCTACGCCGGCAATCAGGGCTTCCGGCCCGATTCCGTCGCCGCCGTCGAGGAACGCGAACTCTGGAGCGCGCTGGCCGAATCGCTGGCACAACTCGCCGAACGTGCCCTGGGCCGCGGCGTCATGCAGGGCTACCTCAACGTGGACGAGTCCCTCCGCACCGTCAAGGGCAGGATCCGCATCTCCGACCAGATCTCCCGCCGCCCCGGCATGCTGGTGCCATTGGAAGTGTCCTACGACGAGTTCACGGAGGACATCGCCGAAAACCGGATCCTTCGGGCCGCGCTGGAACGCATGAGCCAGGTGCCGCGCGTACGGCCCGAAGTTTTGAGCCGCCTGCGGCAACTCAGGGGAAAGCTCGACGCCGTCACCCGCCTGCCGGCAGGCGCTCCCCTCCCGCCGTGGAAAGCCAGCCGGATGAACGTCCGCTATCAACCGGTGCTCCGCCTGGCGGAGCTGATTTTGCGTAATGCTTCCGCCGAAGCCGGCGACGGCCGCCAGCAGACGGCGTCGTTCGTAGTGGACATGGCACAGGTGTTCCAGGACTTTGTCGGGAGCGCCCTCCGCGAAGCTATGGCGGCGTACCCGGGTGAGCTGCGGTTGCGGTACAACGCCATCCTGAGTGAGGCCGTCCGGGATTCTGACCGGCTCTCCGTGCGCCCGGATGCGGTGCACCTGCTGGGCGGACGCCCGGTGGTGGTCTACAACACCAAGTACAAGGCGGCATCGGATCTGGGCGCGTCCTTGACCGCGGACCATTACCAGATCCTGGCACACTGCACCGCCCTGAGGGTGCCGACAGCGTGGCTGGTTTATGCTGGCGCGGGCGAGGTGAAGCTTCGGCGCATCCTTAACACAGACATTGACATCGTTGAGTTTCCGCTGGATCTGTCCCGGCCCCCAGCTGAAATCCTGGCTGCCGTCGCGGACCTTGCCGGGCAGTCCTGGGGCGACGTGGTCCGCCAGGCCGCCCCGGTCAAGTGAGCTGGGCCTAGACCGGTACCCGGAAGGTAAACGTCGTTCCCTGGCCCAACGCACTGTCCACCTCAATGGTGCCGCCGTGAGCCTCCACAATGGCCTTGCTGATGGGCAGGCCCAGACCTACCCCCGGTATGTTCGTCCGGCGCACGTTGCTGGTGCGGAAGAATTTGGTGAAGACCTCAGCCTGATCATCGGCGCTCATGCCCATGCCGGTGTCCCTGACTTGGCAGGTCAGGCGGCCCTCCTGCGCCTCTAGGGATACCAGCACATTGCCGCCCTCGGGCGAGTACTTGATGGCATTGGAAACCAGGTTATCCAAAACCTGGGAGATGCGGGCGCCGTCCACATGGGCATCCAGCCGCTCCGGCGTCGCAGCCTCCAGCGCCACGTGCGAGGCCGCAGCCTTGGGCATGGCCGCTGACACGCTCGCTCGGACCAGCTCGGCCACATCAACGGCCTCGGGTGTCACGATCAGCTGGCCGTTCCTACTTGCCAGCAGATCAGAGACCAGGGTCAGTAGCCGCTCTGAGTTCCGCCGCACGATCTCCAGCGAGTGCCGTTGGTGCTCCGCAAGATCGTCATCCATCAGGATTTCCACATAGCCCAGGATGGACGTCAGGGGAGTCCTGAATTCATGGGACACGTTGGAGACGAAGTCATCCTTGGCCTCAAGGGCGTTCACCAGATCCGTCACGTCACTGAATACGACCACTGAACCGGCGAACCCGCCGTCGGGCTCCTTCATGGCGCGTGCCGTAGTGGTGATGGCACGCTGCTCGCTTCCCGAGCCTAACCAGACGAGGTAGTCCGTGAAGGTCTCGCCCAGTACGGCCCGGCGCACTGGCCGTTCTTCCACGGGGACCGGCGTGGTGCGGTCTGCAGCGAAGACCAGCAACTGGGACTCGTTGGGATCCTCGATGTCCTTCGGTCTGGCGAGTTCATGGTTAGCGCGCTGCTTGCGGTTCATCAGTACGTCGTGACCGTCGGCGTCGACAGCAAGCACGCCCAGGTGGACCGTGTCCAGGATGGTATTCAGCAGCGACTCGTGCCGCTTGCTCCTGCGCAGGCTGTCCAGGAGTTGCTGGTCCTTCTCCTCCAGGACTTGTTGCTGCCGTGCCATGCTCATCGTCAGCACAGTCACGGACACCCCGATCCCCAGCATCATCACGGGAAGGAGTAACGAACGCGCCAAACTGGGCCCGGATATGTCTCCCCGGATGAAGAGGGGCACCCAAATGATTGCCAGCGGCCCAAGGAAGGAGAGACACAGGGCAGCACGTGGGTAGAAGCCCGAGGCGCACAGCCAGATTACGGGGAAAACCGCGAGCAGGCTGATGCCCGTCAGCCCGTCCTGTCCGCCTTCCCTTCCCAGCGCGATCGAGATGAAGTCCAGCAGCGGCAGAACGAGGAAGCTGGTGTACGGCAGGCGCTCCCATGGCACTGCATAGCAAAGGACCATGATCGAAAGCTGGGAGACCAGGAACGCAATAAACAGCGGGTGGCCCATGCTGACTGGGAAGAACGCAGCGACGAGGATTGCCGTCAGCACCGTGGTGACGAAAAGTGGCATCTGGCTCAGGGCAACCCGGTCCGTCAGCCGGTATTCGTGGAACTGCCGGCGGAAAAACCTCAGTCTGCCGGAGGGCTTCGCTACAGGCTTAGTCATGGATACGTGCCTGGGACGCCGGATAATCGAGTTGCATACCAGCAGGATATCGGCAGCCAGCTATACTTCTCACGAGTAGGGCTGGCTGAGGGGGCTGCGATGAGTGAAGCACGTGTAGGTCTGGTAATCGAGGACGATCAGGACATCCGGGAATTGGTACGTACGGTGCTGAGCCAGGCAGGCTTTCAGGTATCGGTTGCGGCCAGCGGCGCCGAGGGGGTTCTGGCTGCGAAAAACCTGAACCCCGACGTGATAACGCTGGATCTGGGATTGCCAGATATTGACGGTTTTGAAGTCTCACGCCAGATCCGCGAATTTTCCGACGCCTACATCGTGATGCTGACGGCCCGGGCTGACGAGCTGGACACGCTGATTGGCCTGGAGTCCGGTGCCGACGATTACCTCACCAAGCCCTTCCGACCCAGGGAACTGCGGGCCCGGGTGGCTGCCATGATGCGCCGGCCCCGCTTAGTCCCGGACCCTGCTCCTCATTCCGTACCCGCGGAGGCGGCAGCGCAGGGCGGACAAAGGGTCACGGGGAGCGGGAATTACAGCCATAACGGGTTGGTCCTTAGCTATGCGTCGCGCTCGGTGGCTGTGGATGGCCAGGAACTGAACCTGACCCGGACAGAGTTTGAACTCCTGTACGCCCTCCTGGAGGCGGGGCGGACGGTCCGGACCAAATCGGATCTGGTGCGGCGCCTCCGCGACGAGGACTACGACGTCGGCAGTTACATCAGCGAAGCGGATGAACGTTCCGTGGAAGTCCACATGGGAAACCTGCGCAAGAAGCTCGGGGATTCGCCCCAGCGTCCTCGATGGCTCCAGACGGTGCGCGGCGTAGGTTATCGGCTGGCTCCCGAGGAGCGCTGAGCCTCGAGCCTGTGAAGGGTTTGCTTGCTGCAATGGTCGATCGGTTTCAGGTACATGGCCGCTAACCGGGGCAGGCCCACTGTCGGATCGCCCAGCTGGGATTCGTTTCGAATGGCGCCTTCCAAGTCCATGGCCAGGCCAGCAAGCCGCTCGGCCCCGACCATCTGGCTGGAGGTCTTCAGGCTGAGGACCGCGTCGACGGTTCCGTCCAGGTCCCCTGTTGTCAGCGCGAGCCGCAGCTTTCCTATCCTGGCGGGCAGCAGTTCGATGAACTTCCCAACGAAAACTGTGAAATAGCCCTCGTCCTGGTCCAGTTCCTCAAGCAGCCGGTCCAGCACGGACTGGTCCACCAGCGGCCGTCCGGAGTCGTCGGGCTGTGTCATGATCCTCCTTTCCGCTGGCCTCCTCCGCCCCAGCAAGGGGGGTTGTGAGCTGAGGCATTCGTCAGTCTTCAGGTTAGGTCTGTTCTCCTGACCGGCATCGGCTGCGGAGAAGTAGTGCGGCTTTCTTGGGGAGACTGCGGGTTTTACATCGGCAGTCCGGACGGGCCACCCGATCTAATCTTCGGGTCGAGGCCTCAATAAGGGCGGGCGTAAATGGTAAAGATTGCCTCAATTTCCGCGGTACTTTGCTTGTGCGTCCAGGAACTGTTCCAGTTGGATTTCCAGCGCGGATGCGTCCTTCAACTCGCATTCCCACACTGTAAGAACTTCCCAGCCGGCCTCTTGGAGCCGACGGCGCTGATCGGCATCGCGGGTTTTCGTCCGGGTGCGCTTTGCCTCCCAGAACACAGCGTTTGCTTTCGGGGCGTGCTGGCCCACCCTGCAATCGTGGAAATGCCAAAAGCAGCCGTTGACGAAGATGACCTTGCGGCGGCCAGCGAAAACCAGGTCCGGATTACCGGGCAGGCGGGCCTTGCCGGCTTTGCCGTGCAGGCGGTACCGGTATCCTTTGGCATGGAGGAGCCGGCGGACCAACAACTCGGGCTTGGTGTTCTTGCCCCTGATCCTGGACATGTTCCAGCTGCGCCGCTCGGGAGTCAGCCTGTCCGCCATATTTCCAGTCTAGGAGCTCCAGTTTCAGCGCTCCGGCTGTTCGTGCCGCGCGTGCCGGTAATCTCAGGCTGTCGTGACCCCGTGCCGTGAACAGCTAGCCCACCAGCCCAAGGGAGACACCTGGACCTTCAGACGCCGCCCACAGAGCCGGCAATACCGCGGCGGTTCGAGTTGGAGCCGTGCGCTGCACAGCTGGTGAGCGTCCGACGGCGCTGCCCCGGCGCCGCCGGGCGTCTCACCGCAGTGCCCGCAGTAGGTGATACCAGCGGCAACTTGGCTCCTGGGACTCCCGTTCACAGCGTCTTCTGGAGTTCCTTGATCGGCATATTCAGTTCCACCAGGAGGTTCAGGTCAGCGGTCGCCGGGCGCCCCAGGGTGGTGAGGTAATTGCCGACTATGACTGCGTTGATGCCGCCGAGCAGGCCTTCGCGGGTGCCAAGGTCACCCAGGGTCAGCTCGCGTCCGCCCGCATAGCGCAGCACTGTGCGGGGCATGGCGAGCCTGAAGGCCGCGATGGCGCGGAGGGCATCCTTGCCGTCCATGATGCCTTGATTTTCCAGGGGAGTTCCGGGGCGCGGGTTGAGGAAGTTCAGCGGGACCTCATGCGGTTCGAGGGCTGCGAGCTGGGCTGCCAGTTCGGCCCGCTGCTCCAGGGACTCGCCCATGCCGATCAGGGCGCCGCAGCAGAGTTCCATGCCGGCGTCCTTCACCATCGCGCAAGTCTCCAGGCGTTCCTCGTAGCTGTGCGTCGTGACCACTTGTGGAAAGTAGCTGCGGGCTGTTTCCAGGTTGTGGTTGTAACGGTGTACGCCCCAGCTGTCGAGCTGGTCCACCTGCCGCTGTGTCAGCATGCCCAGGGAGCATGCGATGTTGATGTCCACTTCTTCGTTGATGCGGTCGATCGCGAACTTGATCTGGTTCATCAGCTTGATGTCCGGGCCGCGGACCGCTGCCACGATGCAGAACTCGGTGGCGCCCGTGGCTGCGGTCTCTTTCGCGGCCCTGACCAGCGCGGGAATATCCAGCCAGACGCCACGGACAGGGCTATCGAAAAGGCCAGACTGGCTGCAGAAATGACAGTCCTCGGGGCAGCCGCCGGTCTTGATGGAGATGATGCCCTCCACTTCAACGTCCTCGCCGCAGTGCTTCAGCCGGACCTCGTGGGCCAGCTGCAGGGCCGCCGGAACCGCATGGTCCGGGAGCCTGAGGATGTCCAGGAGTTGGCTTTCAGAGAGACCGATGCCTTGCTCGAGTACCTGCATCCGGGCGGTTTCGAGAATGGCGTGCCGGCTCACCTGCGGTTCTGCCTGTATCGTCATCGATCCTCTTTCATCGGGTTGGGTGGGACCTCCCTTTGACGGTAGTCCGGCGCTTCGTGGCGGTTTTTGTGGAATGGCTACAAGGGCGTCCGTCCCCGTTTGGTCGAAGTAGGGCCCACCGCTTCACAGCTGTGTCAATCCTTAACGCGGCCGAAACAAGGCCGTGACCCATCTGTCGTTCCTGCCGGTTAGCCTCGCAAAGAGACGTTACGAAAACCATGCTTCAGCAACGAAAGCGACGGCCCGAATGAGTCATGACGTGGAGAGCACCCAGCTACTGGAGCCGACGGCGGCAGGAGGGGCCGCCGCCGTCAGCAGTCCGTCTGGAACTGCTACGGCGGGAACCGCGACGACGGGCAACGCCGCAGCGCTGAGCGCAACGAAGGAGAGCCTGGAGGATTACACGCTCCGGTTCGCACCGCGTTCTTACCGGAAGTGGAGTGCCGGCGTGGTGGCCACGAGCGCGCTGGGCGGGATCGCGTACCTGGCCGACTTCTCCATCGGCGCGAACATCGGCATAGCCTATGGAACAGTGAATGCGATCTTCGGCATCCTGGTGGCGGCCGTGATCATCTTTGCCACCGGCTTTCCGCTTGCCTACTACGCCGCGCGCTACAACATCGACCTGGACCTGATCACGCGCGGATCCGGGTTTGGGTATTACGGATCGGTGGTCACCAACGTCATCTTCGCGACGTTCACATTCATCTTCTTCGCCCTGGAAGGCTCGATCATGGCCCAGGGCCTGGAGCTTGGCTTGGGCATCCCGCAATGGCTGGGGTATGCGGCATCCACCTTGATCATCATTCCGCTGGTGATCTACGGAATGAACACGCTGGCCAAGCTGCAAGTGTGGACCACTCCTCTGTGGCTGCTCCTCATGGTGGTGCCGGTGGGATACCTGCTGGTTTCACACCCGGAGAGCATCGACGGCTTCTTTGCCTATACGGGGGAGTCGGGGGCTGGGGGGACGAACCTCGCGTCGGTGATGCTGGCCGCCGGCGTTTGCCTGTCCCTGATGGCGCAGATCGCCGAGCAAATCGATTACCTGCGGTTCATGCCGCCCAAGACTGCCCAGAACAAGGGCGCCTGGTGGCGGGCCGTGATCCTGGCCGGGCCCGGCTGGGTGATTTTCGGGGCGATCAAGCAGGTCGTGGGCATGTTCATCGCCATCTACCTGATCGCCACCCTGGATCCGGCGGCGTCCGTGCACGCCAATGAGCCGGTCCACCAGTTCCTTGGCGTGTACCAGGAGATGATGCCCGCGTGGCTGGCGATGAGCCTGGCCGTGGCGCTGGTGGTCATCTCCCAGATCAAAATCAACGTCACCAACGCGTATTCCGGGTCGCTGGCCTGGACCAACAGCTTCACGCGCGTCACCAAGACCTACCCCGGCCGCATGGTGTTTGTGGTGGTGAACCTGGTGATCGCCCTGATCCTGATGGAAGCCAACATGTTCGACTTCCTCAGCACCATCCTGGGCTTCTACGCGAACTGCGCTATGGCCTGGGTTGTCACGGTGGCGTCTGACATCGCGATCAACAAGTACCTGCTCAAGATTTCGCCGAAGGTTCCGGAGTTCCGCCGCGGCATGCTCTACGCGGTGAATCCGGTTGGGTTTGTGTCCATGCTGGTGTCCGCCGGGGTGTCCATTGCGGTCTTCTTCGGGGCGTTCGGCGCCGCCATCCAGCCCTACTCGCCGATCTTCGCCGTCGGCCTGGCCTTGGTGTTGCCGCCCGTCCTGGCGCTGCTTACCCGCGGAAGGTACTACTTGCGGCGCGCCGATGACGGCATCGACCTGCCGATGTTCGACGGCGACGGCAACCCGAGCGACCAGAAGCTGCTCTGCCATGTCACGGGGCTGGAGTTCGAACGCCCGGACATGATCCGCTCTGCCCAGGACGGGCCCGACGGCGGACCGCAGTACGTCTCGTCCCTCGCCCTTTCGACCGACAAGACAGGGGAGCTGGTACTGCCGGCGCAAAAGTAGCTCCCTGTTTTCGTTTGTGCTCTGTTGGGGAGGCCGGTGCAGTTATGCGCCGGCCTCCCTTTTGACTCCAGAAGCAGCCTCGATCCATCGACAGCTCAGGGAGGGTGGGCCGCTCAGGTGCCGACTCGGCGCCACACCCAGCATGATCCCTGTCTCATCCGGAATAGTTGCAGGCGCCACCCAGTTGGGCAGAGCAGAACCACTTCATTTCCTGAAAGGAACTGCGCATGCTGTTTTCCCCGTTGACCCTTGGCGAGCTCGAACTGCCTAACCGCCTGGTGATGGCGCCCTTGACCCGTGTCCGCTCGGGTGAGGAAGGCGTTCCCGGACCGCTGGTCGCTGAGCACTACCGCCAGCGCGCAACGCTCGGCCTGATCGTCAGCGAGGGTACCTACCCCAGCCCTGCAGGCCGTTCCTACCCGGGGCAGCCTGGCCTGGTCACTGAAGAGCAGATCGCCGGCTGGAAGAAGGTCACCGACGCCGTCCACGCTGAGGGCGGCCGGATGTTCGCCCAGGTCATGCATGGCGGCAGGGTGTCGCACCAGGACATCACCGGCGGTCACCAGATCGTTGGCCCCAGTGCCGTAGCCATCGAAGGCGAAGTTCGCACCCCCGCCGGCAAGCAGCAGTACCCAGTGCCGCATGCGCTGACCAGTGATGAGCTTTCCGTGGTCATGCAGGAGATCGTCACGGCGTCCCTCAACGCGATCGAGGCTGGGTTCGACGGCGTCGAATTGCACTCGGCCAACGGGTACCTCCTGCACGAATTCCTGGCGCCGAACGCCAACGTCCGCACGGACAGCTACGGTGGTTCACCGGAAAACCGTGCCCGCTTTGTGATCGAGACGGTCAATGCCGTGGTGGCGGCGCTTGGCGCCAGCCGCGTGGGCATCCGGATTTCACCCGAGCACAACGTCCAGGGCATCGCCGAAACCGACGCCGCCGACGTGCGCGCCACGTACGAGGTCCTGGTGGACAGCATTGCGCCGCTGAATCTCGCGTACCTGAGCATCCTTCACCACGAGCCAAAGGGTGAGCTGGTCCAGGATCTCCGCTCACGCTTTGACGGGACGTTCCTGGTGAACACCGGCTTCGGTGTTGTCACCACTCGGGATGAAGCACTGTCGCTGGTTGCCGACGGGCATGCCGACGCAGTTGTGGTGGGGCGCCCGGCCATCGCCAACCCGGACCTGGCCCGGCGCTGGAAGGAAAGCCTCCCCCTGAACGAGCCTGATCCGTCCACCTTCTATGGCGAAGGGGCCAAGGGCTACACCGACTACCCGGCTTACCAGAACTAGGAATAACTTAACGACGACGGCGGCCCCCGTCTTGGGTGCCGCCGTCGCCTGCTGCCCGGTGTGCTGTCCGGCAGCCAGAGCCAATAAGCCATCCGGCTCTCCCCCGAGGGTAGGCTCTGCCTATGAATGACCCTGGATTCGAAGCTGCTTTCCAAGCCGCGCAGAAAAGCCTCAGTGAAGGCGGCATCCCTATCGGCGCCGCCCTTGCCCGTGGCGGCGAGGTCATCGCCACCGGCCACAACGAGCGGGTGCAGCACGGGGATCCGATTGCCCACGGCGAGATGTCCGCGCTTCGGGCGGCGGGGCGCCAGCGCAACTATCGGGACACCGTGCTGTACACAACACTCGCTCCATGCGCCATGTGTACGGGAACAATCATCCAGTTCAAGATCCCCAAGGTTGTTGTGGGAGAAGCAGAGACCTTTCCCGGCGAATTCGATCTCCTGCGGTCGCGCGGGGTGGAAGTGGTGGTCTTGAATGACGAACGCTGCGTCGACATGATGCGCGATTTTCAACGCGATCACGCTGAACTCTGGGCCGAGGACATCGCCGAAGAAGTGGACATCGCCGAATAGCTAAAGGAACGCTTCGCGGCCGGTTCCTTCCCGCAGCAGCAGCTTCCCGTCCTCAATGGAAACCAGCAAGCTCCTGGGTTTTCCGCTTACTTTGATAATGCCCTTGAGTCCCCGGTTGGTGACCTCCACGCCCACGTGTGCGCCTTTGGCCGGCAGCTCCACTGACGTTTCAAACGCTTCTCCGAGGAGAGGGTTGGTGGACACTCCGACATCGCGGCGGACTTCTTTGCCGTTGACCATGACGGTGATGTTGGCCTCGTCAAACCCATCCTGAAAGACGATGAGCAGTTCCCGCATGGTGGCCTCTTCCTCGAGAATGGGTTGCCTGTGACGGCATCTCCACTACAGCACTTCGGCGCCCCGAGCGGAATACCTCCGGCGGCGGACTGGGGCAAGTCTGCTCAAGACGGGTGAGTAGGGCAAAATGTTCTGGTGACCCAACTCCCGCAACGCCCGTCCGCCCCGGCGTCCCCGGCCGAAGCACCGGATGACATGATCCATAGCCAGATTGCCGCCGAACTGGGCGTGAAAACCTGGCAGGTCAAGGCCGCCGTGGAACTGCTCGACGGCGGGTCCACTGTCCCCTTCATCGCCAGGTACCGCAAGGAAGCCACGGGGACGCTTGACGACACCCAGCTCCGCGAGCTCGACGAGCGCCTGCGCTACCTCCGCGAACTTGAGGACCGCCGTCGTACTGTCCTCGAAGTGATTGCCGCCCAAGGCCAGCTCACTCCGGAAGTCCAGAAGGCTGTCCTCGCCGCTGATACCAAGTCCCGGCTGGAGGACATTTATCTCCCGTTCAAATCCAAGCGCCGCACCAAGGCACAGATCGCCCGGGAAGCCGGGCTGGAGCCTTTGGCCGAGGCCCTGTTGAAGCGGCCCGATCTGGACCCGGAGCGGGAGGCCGCCAAGTATCTGAACACTGAACACGCCGTCGATGACGCCGCAGCAGCGCTCGCCGGTGCCCGTTCCATCCTCGTGGAACGTGTTGCGCAGGACCCTGACCTCGCGGCAACGCTGCGGGAACGGCTCTGGACCCAGGGCCGGATGGTGTCGCGGGCGAAGAAGGGCAAAGAGGCCGAGGGCCAGAAGTTTGCGGACTACTTCGACTTTTCGCAGGCGCCGGCCGGGATGCCGTCGCACCGGGTGCTCGCGTTGCTGCGCGGTGAGAAGGACGGCGTCCTGGAGCTCGATCTCGCCGAGGCGGATCCGAACGACGACGACGCCCTCGCCGCCGCGCGCTCCCGCTACGAGTCCGCTGTGGCCAGGTGCCTCGGCGTTGCCGACCGGGGCCGTCCCGCCGATGCCTGGCTGGTGCAGACTGCCCAGGTTGCCTGGCGCTCGCGGCTGCTGGCCAGACTTACCGCTGACCTTCGTGGCCGGATGTTTACCGCTGCCGAAGACGAGGCTGTGCGGGTATTCGCTGCCAACCTACGCGACGTCCTCCTCGCGGCTCCTGCAGGCAACCGCGCCACCTTGGGACTCGACCCGGGGCTGCGGACAGGCGTGAAGGTCGCCGTTGTCGATGGGACAGGCAAGGTGGTGGCCACCGATACCGTCTATCCCCACGCCCCGGCGCGGAAGTGGGATGAAGCTTTGGCGACCCTTGTCCGGCTGGCGCGGCAACACGCCGTCGAGCTCGTGGCGATCGGTAACGGGACGGCCTCCCGGGAGACGGACAAGCTCGCCGCGGAGCTGATCAAGCAGTTGCCCGCGGCGGACCGGAAGCCACAAAAGCTGGTGGTGTCGGAGGCCGGGGCATCGGTGTATTCAGCGTCCGCCCTCGCTGCAGCGGAGCTGCCGGGAATGGATGTGTCCTTGCGCGGGGCCGTCTCCATAGCGCGCCGGCTGCAAGATCCGCTGGCGGAGCTGGTCAAGATCGATCCAAAGTCCATTGGAGTCGGGCAGTACCAGCACGATGTCACGGCATCCAAGCTGGACCGCAGCCTCGACGCTGTAGTGGAAGACTGCGTGAACGCCGTGGGAGTCGACGTCAACACGGCGTCGCCGGCGCTCCTGAGCCGGGTGGCTGGCGTCGGACCTTTGCTGAGCGAAAACATTGTGGCGTACCGGAATGAGCACGGGCCGTTCGCCAAGCGCTCTGAATTGAAAAAGGTGCCGAGGTTGGGCGCCAAGGCGTTTGAGCAATGCGCTGGCTTCCTGCGGATTACCGGGGGAGCGGAGCCACTGGATGCGTCAAGTGTGCACCCGGAGGCCTATGCGGTGGCCCGGAAGATTCTGGTGGCCGCCGGTTCCGCACCGGCGTCGTCCCTGGACCCGCGCAACTTCGTGGACGGGAGCTTTGGCTTGCCCACTGTGCAGGACATCCTGGCCGAGCTGGACAAGCCGGGCCGCGATCCCCGGCCCGGGTTTGCCGCTGCCACGTTCTCGGAAGGGATCGAGAGGATCTCCGACCTTAGGCCAGGCATGGTCCTCGAAGGAACCGTCACCAACGTTGCCGCTTTCGGAGCGTTCGTCGACGTCGGCGTCCACCAGGACGGGCTTGTTCACGTTTCCGCACTGGCCAACCGCTTTGTGTCAGACCCGCGCGAAGTGGTCAAGTCCGGGCAGGTTGTTCGGGTGAAGGTGCTGGAAGCTGATCCTGAGCGGAAGCGGATTTCGCTGACACTAAGGCTCGATGATGAGCCGTCGGCTTCCGGGGCACGAGGGTCCAGCGCAGACAGGGGGTCCGCCATTGGGGGAGGCGGCGGGAAAGCTCCCCGGCCGCAGAACGCGGAAGCAGGCAGAGGATCGGCGGGCAATCGTTCGGGCGGCAGGCCGCCCGCGGTCAGCCCTGTGCCGGTGAACACAGCGATGGCCGAGGCCCTCCGCAAAGCAGGCCTCGGAAAATAGAGGCCTCCTTAGCCGCCGAGTTTTTGAAGCCGAGTTTTGGGTTAGTGACACAAACCCGGCAGTGGTCGCTCGCAGCGGGAACTTTCGGGGCTGGTCAGTTTCTGCAAGGCTGGGACTATGACTTACTTCTTGGAGTACACCATCCCTGCCGCTTCCGACGATGCCGAGTTTGAGTTCCCACACGACGAGATCAACGCAGGGACCACCGTCCCTCTGACGCAGACGGATGCGGAGATTGTGCACACGCCTGCCTTGCCGGCGAGAACAGGCATCATTGGCGCTACTGTGCCGGAAGCAAAGCTGGAGGCAGAGCAACTGATCACGCATAGCCGTGCGACGGAAGCTGCCTTGTACTTTGATCCCTCGAATTCCCTTCAGGCAGGCGTCGGAACCTTGGTGGCGACCTTTACGGAGGACCGCGGCTGGCAGGACGCCTAGTTCAGCAGCGGAGGGGACCTACGCCAGAAGGATATCCGCCCAGTCCGGGA
This sequence comes from Arthrobacter sp. ISL-48, assembly GCF_018613805.1. Taxonomy (GTDB): domain Bacteria; phylum Actinomycetota; class Actinomycetes; order Actinomycetales; family Micrococcaceae; genus Arthrobacter. Next base: position 168,115 of record NZ_JAGGPL010000013.1, on the reverse strand, counting down.
TGGCTTCTTCAGGTAACCCGGGATCTTCGGGTGACTCGGCGTCAGGGTTGTAGATTTCATCCGGCCAGTCCGGTGGCGGTTCCCAGTCTTGTTCTTCGCTGGCGGCGTGGCGTCCGCGGGTGAGGTCCAGCCGGGTGGTTCCCAGTCCTGTTCCTCGCTCGCATAGTAACGACCCGAAGGTGATACCCACCCGGGTGGTCCGTCTTTGGTGGCTGGGGTGGGTTTCCACGCGCTGGTGTGTTTGAGTCTGTGGTGTTTGTGGCAGGGCTGGCCGAGGTTGGTGATGCCGGTGGTGCCGCCATCGGCCCAGGCGAGGAGGTGGTCGGCTTCGTTGTCCAGGGAATGGTTGCTGCAGCCAGGGAACGGGCATTTACCGTCCCGCATCCGGAGCCATTGCCGCGTCGCTGTGGGGATGCGGTAGCTGGTGCGGCCGATTTCCAAGGGTGCGCCGTCGCGGGGGTCGGTCAGGACCCGGTGGAAGGACTCGGCGCCGTCGGCGATCAGTTCCGCTGCCATGGAGGCCGGGATGGGCCCGTACCCGTCAAGGGTGGCCGGTTCCTCACCGGCACCGATCAGGGAGAGCACCGGGACCGTGAGCAGGACCTGCGCCTTGGGGGATGGGGTCCCTTCGGTGACGCCGCCCAGGAGCCAGTTGGCGGCGTTATCGGCGCGCAGCTGGGTAAGGGTCCGGGGCTCGTCGGGGCCCTGCATTGCCCTGGCGGCGGTGGTGGCACGGTCCCAGATCCCTGCGGCCTGCCCGGCAGGGAGGTAGGCCGAGAGCCAGGCCATCCCGTCCCGGTCCGGGGTGGGCCGGTCCTGCAGGCCCTTGCGGTGGCGTTTTTCGATGGACACCGGGTGGTGCCGTTCCCTCCAGGTCCGGGCCTTGTACCGGAACCGGGACGGGATGAGCTCCCCGGCAGGACAGTCCCGTGCCGGGTTCACCGGGTCAGGGTCCAGGAAATGCGCCTCCAGGGCCGCGGCTCCCGCAGGATCCAGGCCCGTGGTTTCGTCGCATACGATCCGGGCGTGCTGCCACGAGATCGACCCGGCCTGCAACGCGGCCAGGGTCAGCGGCAGGCGCTTGGCCAGTGTCTGTGATTCGGCCAGCAGCGCACCGGCGGCCCGTTCACTGACCGTCAGCACACACGCTACTTCCGCGACCACCGCCATCTCCTGGGCCGTGTTCTCCTGCGGGGACCCGGGCGGCGCTGCGATGGCTTCTGCCGCGCCGGCGTACCGGGCGGCCAGGTGCACTTTCAAGGCGGCCATACCGGCTTCCGCCCGGGTCACCTCGGCCAGCCCTTCCAGGCACGCATCAGCCTGGTCCCGCAGCGGGTCAGGACCGGTGGAACCGAGGCTGCCAGAGGCGCCGTGGACAAAAACAGCAAGCGCAGAAACGGAAGCCTCGATGGCCTCCAACGCCTCCACTGCCGCCCTGCTTCCCATACCCCTACTCTTTCAAAGGGGTACGACAATTTACCCCAAGGTTCCGTCTTCAGAGTAAATCTGAACCCGTTTTAGCGGTCAAACTTCAACCGCAGATGCAAGTTGCACCGGGACTGCCTGCCCAGTCCACGTGGCTGTCAGGATCTTATGCCCGGAAGTCCGTCCGCCGAGGTCGAGTTCGCGGCTAACGGACAGGTCGAGATGCTCTGTATGAATGGTTGTTGCCCCGCCTGCCTTTTCCGGACCCGCCGAGGAGACGACGGGAATGCCAAGACCGGAGGCAACGGTACCCTGCAGATGAACCGTTTCAGGGATCAGCTTGAGCAGTCCGTCGACTTCAAGCATCTGGTCGGCTTGAGGCTGTCCCGTTAGTATGGTCGTCGCCAAGGTGGACGCGTACACAGGATCGCCAGTGGCATCTTAGACCCATCTCCTGCCGAGAACGGAGTGTTCCGAGGTCCCGATGAGACTTGCTTCCGCTTCTTGCAGCGGAGTGTCCCTATACGTCAACGGGACCTGAAAGACTGCGCCCTTGCTGGTGATGAGCAGCGTTTCTATGCCTACTTCGCCGTCGGGATCATCAAACCGGAAAGAACCCAGGCGCCTTAGATCTGTTGGCTCGCCCTCCCCGAACCAGGGCTGGTTGGGGAGCCACATGCGGAGGAGTTCAATTTTTGAGGGATTCAGGGTAGCTGTGTGAATGAGTGCCATGCCTCCCAGCCTAAGAGGACGTTACTGCCGATGAAGCCTCTGCGCGATCAGATGACCCCTCGGAAGGCTCCTTCTGCCATGGCCAACGGCCGGTAATTTCCAGTTCGAGCGAAAAGCTTAGAAAGGTCCGGATCAGCACGATAATGGCCAGGACCCCTACGCTCTCGAACGTAGGCGTCACGGCGACGGTCCGGATAATGTCGGCAGCGACCAGGAGCTCGAGCCCCAGCAGGATGGATCTGCCCAGCAGTTGGCGATAGGCGCGGTAAACGGTGAGTTTTTCAGAGCCTGCAGGCATCCTCCGCGGCTGGTAACCCCGCAGGGCCATGGGTATGGACACCAACGCGCCGATGACCATAACAGCTACACCGGCGAAGTCCATGAACCTGCCCACTGTCTCAATGAGTTGCTGAAAGTCCATGTTCCCCTGCCTCTGACACACTGCCCTGTGACTCTTTGTATCCTGGCTTCCCTGGCTCCAGAGTAGACGGTCAAAGGCTAGCGGTGCCGGACGCCCGTTCCCGCCAGAATCTCCCGGTAGCCCTCGCGGAAGGTCGGAAACGCGAAGTCGAACCCGGTACTCCGGAGCAGCGAGCCGCTACAGCGCTTGTTCCCGCCCCGCGGTTGCCCGGCCGGGCCGGTGGGAGGTTCGGGAACCCCGAGCACAGAGGCCAGGAACCGAAGAACCTCGCCCAGCTCGGCGGGATGGTTGTCCACTCCTATATATGCCGGGGAAGGCATGGACTCCATGGTTGTCAGGTGAACGATCGCCGCTGCTGCGTCATCCCGGTGGATCCGATTGGTGTAGCGTGACCCGTCCGGAATGATCGCGGAGCCGCTGCGCACTTGGTCTATCAGCCGGGTCCGGCCTGGCCCGTATATTCCCCCTAGCCGCAATGCGATTCCCGCAGTTTCCGTTCCGCGCAACCGTTCGTGCAGCAGGTCCTCAGCCTCTTGGATGATGCGGCCTGAGAATCCGCCGGGAGCCGCCGTCGTGCTTTCATCAACCCAGCCACCCCCTGCGTCACCATATACAGCAGTGGAGGATACAAAAAGCACCCGCCGCGGCCTGATGCCGTCGCGCTCCAGCGCATCCAGGACGTGGTCCAGCCCGTCAACGTAGGCCGCCCGGTAGGCGTCCTCCGTCGGAGAGTCCGCGGCGACGGCCACGACGACGGCGGTGGTGTCTGCCGGTATGGGCGGCAGATCCGCTGTTGCCAAGTCAGCCGCCGCACCTTCGATTCCAGGAGGCAGTTTCTCCGGTGACCGGCGCCAGCCCACAACGCGGTGGCCGGCGGCGGCGAGACGCAGGCCGGCTTCGGTGCCCAGGTCGCCGCAGCCGGCAAGCAGGACGGTCATGGATCAGGGAGCCGGGACGGGGAAGAACACCCGTGGATCCTGCAGGAGGGCCGGGTAATCGAACGCGGACCGGTCGATGATTTCCGTGACGCTGAAGTTGCGGCCGAACCTGCCGTCATCCAGGGTGATGGGCCGGCCGAGCACCTGCCCCACGGCGAACTTACTGCCGTCTTCGAAGGGGACCGCGACGGCGGTCTTGCCGGGAAGCGTGGCGAACGCGTCCTCTTGTGCCTGTCGCTTCCTGGTGGGCTTCTTAACCAGCTGTTTTGGCGGAAGCTTGCGCGGCTGCTTAGACGGCCGGCGTGAACCATCGTCCACGTAAACCGGGGAGTAGTCATCTTGGCTGCCGCCCTGTCCGTGGGCAGCGGCTGTGCCACGTCGGACCGGCGGCAGGGCAACAGTGTCGAGTGACTGGGGGTCGACTTTCGGGTGCGGAGCGCGCAGGATCCACAGTACGTCGCCCTCGGGGTCCGCCGGCAGGAACTCGTGCTTCGGCTCCGGCCAGATGTAGTCGAGGTCCGGCTCGGCGTCGGGGAATACCGACCTGTAGAAATGAGGTTCCTTGCGGAGCAGCTTTGAGCGGTGGCTCAGGTGGAAATCCGGGTCACCCAGCCAGGGCGGCATCGGGATCTTGGAGGCATAGTCCGGATGGGCGGCCTGGGGCGCAAATTCGGTGATGTTGGCGCGGGTGTTGTCGGCGTGGCCTCGGGAGGACCACTCGTCCACCGTCGCCAGGCCATAAAGGGTGAGTGCCGGAACGTAGCCCATCCACATGCGCACGGCCGGGTGGCTCTGCCAGCCGTACTCCGGGATCACCAGCGCACGGAGGGTCTGCAGCGCCTCGACGCGCTGCTTGCCGAGCCTGGCGGGGTCCAGCGCTGCGGCGCTTCGCCGGAAATCGGGGTACGGAAGGAAGGTTTGCATTCCTTCAGTCTGACGGCAGGCGGCGGAAGTGCCAATTGCAGTGCCCGGCGCCACATGGGTTCACAGCAAGGTGTTCACATAGTGGACCGATGCATACAGGGTCTCGCACCAACCACTAAGATGACCGAAACCACCCCAGCGTCCTGGAAGCATTCACATGACAACTACACCTGAACTGACCCCCGGTACCGTGCAGCCTTTCACGCCCAAGTTCGGGCAGATGCTCAGCCCGGAGGCCAAGGGCATTCTTGTCCTCGACGAATTCACCCTCGACCCGGCGGCAGCGCGTAAGGAGCAACACGGCTTCCGTGCCGCCGTGGCCTCCGTTGCTCGGACCCTCCGGCGGATCGCTGCCCTGCGGATCGTCATTGCACTCGTGGCGATCGCAAACCTGCCACTGTTCCTGCTGTCCAGCGGCTGGTGGATCTACGCCGTTTCGTTGGCCCTGGTGGTGGCCGTCCACGCGGCCGTCTCATGGCTTAACCGGCACGAGCCCAAGGTTCGCCAGGCCCAGATGCTCGAGCTGCACCTGCACCGCGAACGCAGCGCCAACTACCGCAAGGTCCGCGATGCCATGAAGTACATGATCGATACTCCCAGCCGGATGAACGAGCACCTCTACCTTGAGCTGCTGGCGGTCAAGCGCGTGGCAGTCAATGTTGCCCACGGTACCGTGGCCCTGCTGGACACCAGCGACGACGCCTCCTGGAAGGTGCGGATCGTCCGCGAACTTCCCGTTACGGCCTGACGGGAAGCCACAGGTCGCAATCCCACTTCCAAACGCAAACAACGACGCCGGAGCTCCCCATGAAGGGGACGCTCCGGCGTCGTTGTTATGAGTACGAGGGAGTCGTAGTCACGGGAACGAGGGAAGCCTAGGCCGGCAGCTGCAGGATCTGCCCAGCGAACACCAGATCCGGATCCGTCACGGTGTCGAGATTGGCATCCGCCAGGGTCTCCCAGCCGCCCGCGATGCCCAGCTTCTCGGCCACTTTGCTGATGGTGTCGCCCGGCTCCACTGTGTAGGTCTCGCCGCTCAAGGCCACGGCTGCAGCATGCTGCGGAACAGTTGTTGCCGGTGCCGCCTGCGTGACTGGGGCCTGGTTGGCCGGGGCTTGGGTGACTGGCGGGCTCTGTACCGGGACACTCTGCGGTGCCACAGCCGTCGCGCCTCCGCTCAGGCCAAGCTGGGAGGCGCAGGAGGGCCAGGCTCCCCAGCCTTGGGATGCCTGGACCTTCTCGGCGACGGCAATCTGCTGGTCCCTGCTGGCGTTCGCGGCGGAGCCGGTGCCGCCGTAGGCTGACCAGGTACTGTCGCTGAACTGCAGGCCTCCGGTGTAGCCGTTGCCGGTGTTGGTGGCCCAGTTGCCGCCGCTTTCGCATTGTGCCAAGGAGTCCCAGGTGGACGTGGTGGTGGCCGCGTTGGCGGCGGTGGCCGATAGTGCCAGGCCTGCCGCGGAAACGGCGGCAAGGGTGACTCCGCGGCGCGCGGCAGTACGGATGGTGGTGTCCTTCATGGGTGCGATGCTCCTGAGGGCCACCTGCGCTCGGTCCGTCCCCGGAGGTCGTCGCGCCACTGCCCGCCCCTGACGATGAGAGGTCAATACGGTGTCTGCCGGCCGGGCAGTTCTGGTGGAGGCAGCACCGGGCATTCTTTGGCCCGCGTACGGGCACGCCTTTCACGCTAGGACATCACCTCGTCGTTATCAAACCGAGAGGCATTGGTGGTGCTGGCTTGGTTGGTCGAGTGGTAGTGGGGCCAGTGGGTGCAAAGCGGAGGGCGCGTCACAGCCTCCGGGAGGCATATTCTTGCCAGATGGAACCGACCCAGAACTCCGACCAGACCCAGCCCGACGTGATGGGCGACGACGGCGCGTTGCCGGTTGCCGACAAGGCGTTGCGGCGGCTGCCGGTGGCTGAGCTGCACCTGCACATCGAGGGCACGCTGCAGCCGGAATTGATCTTCGAGCTCGCCGAGCGCAACGGCATGGAGCTGCCCTACGCCGGGCTTGAGGAGCTGCGTGGACTGTACGAGTTCACCGACCTTCAGTCTTTCCTGGACCTTTACTACGCCAACATGGCGGTACTGCAGTCGGAACAGGATTTCGCGGATATGACCCGCGCCTACCTTGCCCGCGCTGCCAACGCTGGCGTGCGGCACGCCGAGATCATGATGGACCCGCAGGCGCACCTCGCCCGCGGCATCCCGCTGGAGACGTGTGTCAACGGAGTGGCCTCCGCCCTGGCAACTTCCGTCGAGGAGTTCGGCATCTCCACACTGCTGATCGCAGCGTTCCTGCGGGACCTGTCAGAGGAATCCGCCCTGGAAGTCTTGGAAGAGCTGCTGGCCATGAACGCCCCCATCGCCGCAATCGGACTGGACTCGGCCGAGGTGGGCAACCCGCCAGCCAAGTTCGAACGGCTCTTCGCACGGGCGCGGGAGGCAGGCCTGCGGCTGACCGCCCATGCAGGGGAGGAGGGGCCGGCGTCCTACATCCTCGAGGCGCTGGACATCCTGGGGGTGGAGCGGATTGACCACGGCATCCGCTGCATGGAGGACCCGGAACTGGTGGAACGGTTGGTTGAGGACCGGATTCCGCTTACCGTCTGCCCTCTTTCCAACGTCAGGCTGCGTGCCGTGGACACCTTGGCAGACCACCCGTTGCCTGCCATGCTCGCGGCCGGGCTGAACGTGTCCGTCAATTCGGATGATCCGGCCTATTTCGGCGGCTATGTGGATGACAACTTCGTCCAGTTGAATGCTGTGTTCGAGCTGTCCGAATTCGACCAGGCCCGCCTCGCCGCCAACTCCATTCATTCCTCCTTCGCCTCCGAGGAACGGAAAGCCGAGCTCTTGGACGAGCTCAACGGCAGCTAGCCTCCCGCTCCGGGCATGCCTACCGGGCTGCGGTGATCTCGACTTCGAATTTGCAGTCGCGGGCAAGGCTTGCGACTCCAACAGTGGCCCGGACTGGAGGATTTCTGGGGAAGATATCGCGGAAAATGGCGTCCATCTCGGCGAAATCTGTGAAGTCGGTGAGGTAGATAACGCACCGCACGACGTCGTCGAGCCCGAGCCCGACGCCGTTGAGAAGCTTGGCTGCGCTGGCGAACGTGGCCCGGACTTCTGCTTCGAAATCAGCCGGGTACGTTTCCGGGCGGCTTCCTACACTTCCTACCTGGCCGGCAAGAAAAACAAGCCCGTTTGCTTCGACGACCTGGGAGTAGGAATCTCCTCCGGGCTGCACACCTTCGATGGCGGGGATGACTTTGGTCATTTTTTGTTCAAATTTTCTGTTGGTGGGACGAACGGACGGTTCTTTTGCGCCTATGACAGGTGGCCGCGGGCGTCCACGGGCCATCGGCCGATCCCTGAGCCGCCCCGAAGGACCACGTACTCATCGAAGAGGTTGGCTACCGGGCAAGCATGGTTGGGGACGACCGTTAGGACGTCCCCAACGGAAGGGCGCTCGACGCCGTCGGGTATTGAAAGATAGCCATGGTGCTCGTTCAGCAAGCGGAGGAAGCTGCCGGGAATGGAGGGGACGAGTCCGAAGCCCTTGTCGGGGTTGCCTTCCCTGCCGAGCACTTTCGTTCCGGCATCAATAATCACCTGGCCCTCAACAGCGGTACTTACCACTGTTGTTGCCACGAGGAGTCCGACGTCGGCGAGACTTTCGCAGGTACCGAGGCGCACGTTGTCGGCATCGTTGAAGATGTACTCACCGGGCCTCAACTCCGTCATCGGTGCCCGGGACGAGAAGTGGGCCGTCGGGGTTGAACCTGCACTCACAATTCCCACGGGCACGCCTTGGGCGGAGAAAGACGCGATGGCCTGTTCGGCAGCCTGCACCTCGTCGGCTGCCCCTTCCGGGCGGGCGTCCCTGGACTTGCCTGCGTGCCCTGCATAAGTGAAGATCCCTGCAACGTCGAGACCGAGTCGCAGGCACTCCGCGGCGAGATCACCGGCCTCGTGTGGTGGCACTCCGGTTCGGTGAGCACCGCTGTCAATCTCCACGAGCACCCGCAGCGGACGTGGCGATCCTTGAGTTGCAAGGGCCAGCTGTTGCGCTCCGGCCACCGAATCCACTCCGATGGAGAATGACCGTACGTGCTCGTGCAGATCCCGGATCCGCTTGCCGCGGAGCGGGTTGCCGGCCCAGACCGTGTAGGCAACGAAGATATCGTCGAACCCGGCCTCTGCAAAGACCTCCGCCTCGCCAACACTGGAGACGGTAATCCCTGCGGCACCTGCCTCCAGCTGGCGCCGGGCCAGGTTGACCGACTTGTGGGATTTCATGTGCGGACCCAGGCTGACACCGCTGTGCGCCAGGGAGGCTTGCATACGTTCGATATTTGCATCGACAACATCAAGGTCAATATAGACTGCCGGGGTCTCGATGCCGCTGGGCGGTTCAGGCAGCACTAGGCTCATTGGCGTATTCACTCGTGGTGTTTCCCTTAGAGGCCCAGGAGCTTGTTGAGTTCGTTGAGGGAAGCGACGGTGCTGTAGTTGTAAGCGGGGCTGTGGGGGTCGTAGCCGCGGTCCAGCATGACCAGGTTGCTGAAGCCCAGGTCATGGGCCGGCATCAGGTCATAGCGGGTGTGTGAAGACACGTGCACGAAATCTTCCGGGGAGGCATCGAGCTGCTCCAGCATGTATTCAAAAGCCCCGTAGCGCGGCTTGTAGAAGCCCGCCTGCTCGGCTGTGTAGACGGCATGGAATGGCGCTTCGAGCCTGGGCACACTGGTTTGGAGGAAACTGTCGTCGGCGTTGGAAAGAATGACCAGCTTGTAGCTTTCGCCCATCCTTTTCAGCGGTTCAATGACGCCGTCGTGGGCTCCCCAGCTGCGGACGGCGGCCCCAAACTGCTTTCCGGCGTCCTCGGTGCCCGTGAGGTTCCACTTCTGGCAGACGCGGTCCCAGGCGTCTTGGAGAACCTGCTCGTAAGGGTAGTAGTCCCCGCACACCTGGTCGTAACGGAAGTGGCGCCAATCGCGCATGAAGGCGGCCATGAGCTCTTCGGGGACGCGGTCTGCGAGGAGTGGCCGGGTGGCTGCCTCGGTCTGGTAGTTGATGAGCGTGCCGTAGCAATCGAAAGAAATGTACTCCGGCCGGAAGTTAGCGGTTTTCATGATTCGTCCGTTCGTTCGAGATTCTTGCTGGCAAGATGCTGCTGCGGGGAGCTGGCCCGACCCGCAACTTCCGGATCGTCACAGCGTCGTCTGGGTCAACCCTAGGGCTCCAAATCGTTGACTGTCTACAATTTCCGTCGTCTATCTTAAACAAGAATCATTTGCTATAAAACTCACGCGCTCACGCCGCGCAGCATCCCGTTACACTGGTGCGGCAAGCGTTTTGGGAAGAAGTCGGCGGCACCCAATCAGCGCTCCAGGGTTGAGCAGACAGCCCATAGCCGAGACTCCGGCCTCACTTACTGGTGAATGCCCGTCACAGTCGGGTACGACACGCGGAATTTACCGTTGTGAGTCGCCGGATTTAACCTGCTCTTGGCAAGATGCTGAGAGACCGATCGCTTTACAAAAAGGGGAACCATGGCCACGTCCATCGCAGAAAACACCTACCTTCGACTCAAGACTGTCCTGGATGTCCTGACCGAAGGCGCGTGGAGCGGCGATCCGTTGAACGCCGGCGAAGTGCTCGCCGAAGCCACAGCCCGCGTGCCTTTCAGCCCGCACGAGGCCGAGCTGCTCAGCGGCGGCATTCCTCGTGGACACAAGACGCTGACCTCGGCGACCGCCAAACTGGTCAAGGCTGGCTGGTTGGTCAAGGGCCGTTCCGGCTGGACCATCACTGATGACGGCATGCGCGCAACCGTCGCGTTCCCGGATACAGCCGCCTTTGCGGCAGCGCTCGACGCCGGCACCCCTGTCCCGGCTGACCTTCCTGTTCCGGCCGCTCCCGCCGACTTTGTACCGGTACGGGCCGCTGCAGCCGGCACGGCAACAGCCAGCACAACCCCCGACACCGGATCCGCTACGACAAAAACGGCCGACGCCAAGGAGGACACCGTGAAGACTCCAGCTAAGAAGACCCCCGCCAAGAAAGCGCCGACCAAGAAAGCGGCCGAAGCCGTCGGCAAGGCCGCCAAACTGATCGAGGACGCGGTGGAGCCCGTCGTCAAGGCCGTGCGCACGCGCAAGGCAGCCCCCAAGGCGAAGGCGGAAGCCCCCGCTGCCAATGGAACGGCACCCGCCACTGCCACCGACGTCGAGACTTTCCCGCAGCCTGAAGCCGTGGCGGTGGCCGGTGACTTCAACACGATCCTGGGTGCGCCGGAGAACTGGGCGCCGCAGTATGACGAGGCCCAGTTGGAGCTCGACGCCCTGGACCAGCTGTGGAAGGTGAGTGCCGAGCTGCCCGCCGGCTACTACATGTTCAAGATCGCCTTGAACCGCTCGTGGGAAGAGAACTACGGCGCATTCGGCACGTTTGACGGTCCCAACCATGAACTGCACCACGGCGGGGGCACCGTCACCATCCGCTACGACCACCGGACGAGGGACATCACCATCAACTGACCCTCTGATGCGGCCCCGCGGAGTCCTAGAATGAGGCATGGACTCCGTGGAGGTTGCGGGCCTGCGCATCGCTTATCAGCGGGCTGGCCAAGGCCCGCCGCTGGTGTTGCTTCATGGAGCGTATGAAGACAGCCGCATCTGGTGGCGGCAGCTGGACGGGCTCTCGGATGACTTCAGCGTCATCGCGTGGGATGCGCCCGGGTGTGGCCAGTCGGATGATCCGCCTCCTGAGCTGACCGGGCCGGACTTCGGAGACGCCTTGGCCCGTTTCCTTCGCGCCGTCGTGTCGGAAAAGCCGCACGTGCTAGGCCTGTCGTGGGGATCGTGTGTTGCCCTTGAACTCTACAAGGGCCATCCGCAGGCGGCCGCCTCCCTGGTGCTGGCGTCCGCCTACGCGGGTTGGGCAGGATCCCTGCCACCCCGGGAAGTGGAACGGCGCATCGCCCAAATCAGTGCGGAGCTTGGACAGCCGGCCGAGGCTTTTGTCCAGGACTGGCTGCCCACGCTGTTCACCGAGCGGGCCGGTCCTGCCCTCCTGGAGGAGGCGGCCGCCATCATCGCGGACTTCCACCCGGCAGGCATGCGCGCCATGCTCAACGCCATGGGCCGTTCGGATTACCGGGATGTCCTTCCAGTCATCACAGTGCCCACGCTCCTGCTCTACGGGGCGGAGGACGTCCGCGCGCCCCTGGACGTCGCCCGCGATATGCACCGGAACATTCGCGGCTCCGAACTGGTGGTGCTTCCCGACGTCGGGCATTTGGCCCCGTGCGAAGCACCGGAGGCATTCAACGCCGCGGTCCGCCGGTTCCTCCACGCGCATCCCGCCTGAGTCCGGCGGTGCTTGACTTGGGCTGCCCGGGATTCCTTGACTTGGGCTGCCCGCTGCAGCACTGTGGATCTGGTCGCTTTGACCAGATTCCACGGACTCAGGAGATGCACAATGACTCTTCCTTCAGGCCTCACCCCGGGCGTTTGGACCCTGGACATGTCGCACAGTGAGATCGGTTTTACCGTCCGTCATGCCGGCATCAGCAAGGTCCGGGGGCGCTTCACGGACGCCAGCGCCGAGGCCCACATCGGCCAGTCCCTGGCGGAGGCCTCGCTGCACGCCGCAGTCAAGACGGCCAGTTTCGATTCCGGAGACGCCAACCGGGACGCGCACGTCCGCGGCGCGGACTTTTTCGATGTGGAGAACGACCCCGAGATGACCTTCCGGGCCACATCGGTGGAGGGCGACGGCGAGGACTACACCCTCACGGGCGATCTCACCATCAAGGGAATCACCAAACCAGTGGAGCTGGAAGTCGAATTCACCGGCGTGGCCGTGGACCCGTTCGGTGCCACCCGTGCAGGGTTCTCGGCCGAGGCCGAGATCAGCCGCAAATCGTTCGGGCTGACTTGGAACGCGGCACTGGAAGCCGGCGGACTGCTGGTCAGCGACAAGGTGAAGATCAACGTCGAAGCGGCGCTGGTCAAGCAGTCCTGACGCCCATGGGCTCCGACGTCCCATCCGGTGATGTCCGGCTCTCTGCCCGCGTGTTCGGCGTGGTGCAGGGCGTCGGGTTCCGGTTCTGGACCATGGGCAAGGCTGAGGAACTGGGACTGACGGGGACGGTGAAGAACCTCGACGACGGTTCGGTGTCAGTGGTTGCCGAAGGACCGCGGCAGAGGATTCAGGATTTCCTGGAATGGCTGAATTCCGACGATACTCCCGGCCGGGTGGAGCGGGTGGAGGACTCTGTCTCCGCCGCCGAAGGGACGTTCCGGAGTTTTAGGGCCCGCTGACGTCCTGAACTTACCCCGTTTCAGGGACAGTACAGGGTTTCATGGCTGCGGACTCAGCCCGATGAAGGCGCCCAGTTCCTCCAGCGCCGCAGGCTTGGCAGGCATGAAGTTGGTGAGCTCGGGGGAGCGCACCAGCACAGCGCGCCACTGGCCACGTGACACTGCCACGTTGATCCGGTTCCGGTTTAGCAGGAACTCGGCGCCTCGCGGGGCCTCGGCGACGGCCGAGCACGCCATGGATACCAGCACCACGGGTGCCTGCTGCCCCTGGAACTTGTCCACGGTGCCCACCCGGACACCGTCCAGCCCCGCCTTTTCCAGGGCATGGCGGACCAGCTGGACCTGGGCGTTATAGGCCGCCACCACCAGGATGTCTTCTGCTGTAAGTGGCCGCGCCGGCCTGTCTCCGTCCGGTATCCATTTCAGCCCGATGTGCTTCTGCGCCTGCCGGACGATTTCGGCTGCCTCTTCGCTGGAGCTCGTGGTGTTTCCGCTGTGCTCAACGAACACCGTTTCCACGCCCGGGGGCAGCTCGGCCAAGTTGCGGAGGGAAGCGGCTGGAGCTGATTCCAGCTTGCCCTCGTAGCTCAGGACCGACACTGCGCGGCACAGTTCCGGGTGCATCCGCCAGCTGTCTGCCAGGAAGTAGCCCAACTCTTCGGGCAGGGTGGCGTGGCCGGCGGCGAGCCAGCCCAAGGCGGACTCGTCCACTGGTTCCGGATGGGACCCCTGGGTGACCTGCGGGAGCTGTTGTGGGTCGCCCAGGAGTAGGAGTCGCTTGGCTGCCCTGGCCACGCCCAGGGTGTTGGCCAGCGAAAACTGGCCGGCCTCGTCAATTACCAACAGGTCGAGGGAGCCGGCCGGAACGGAGCTCCCCGTCATGGTCCAGGCCGTGCCGCCCACCAGGCATCCGCCCTGGGTCGCGAGCAGCGCGGCGACGTCCTTGTCCCCAGTCTTTTGCCACGGCACCTGATGCGGCGCGGACAGCTTCTTGGCCACCAGGGACGGATCAACGCCTGCGGTTTCGATGGCCGTGCACAGCATGTTCTCCACTACGTTGTGGGACTGGCCCACGACGCCGATCTTCCAGCCCTGGTCCACCAGCCGGGCTATCACATGCGAGCCGACGTGCGTCTTGCCTGTCCCGGGAGGTCCTTGCACGGCAAGGTAGGAGTGGTCCAGATCCAGTAGTGATGTGGTGATCGCCGTGATGTAGTCCCGGCCCGAGGCATCATGACCGGTGCTGTCCATTCCTACGGAGGCAGGGGCTGGGAGTGCGTGGAACCGTGGCGGGATTTTGCGGAGGATGTCCACGCCGGGGTGTTCCGGAAGGCGGGGCACGGAAGCGCCCACAACCTGGGCCAGCTCAGCCAGGGCTGCCTCGATGCTGGCGGTGCGGACGGGCTCGTCCTCGGTCAGGGCGAGGGGAATATGCGGGTAGGCCGGGACCTTGCCCGTTTCCTTTTCCTCGATGGTGATGATGGTCCTGCCTGGAATGTCAGGGTGATCCTCCACCTCCGTGACCAGGGTGCCGAATGTGAAGCCGCGGGCACCGCCGTCGCCCTGCGGGTCCGCCAGGCCGTCCGGAACCGGGGCATCGTAAAGCCGGCACCAGGTGCTCCCGGGCCTGAAATCCGACCCTTCGCTCATGGTCCCGGTCAGCCTCAGGGTGCGGGTGCGCATCCGGACACCGGGCTTGGCCAGCGTCCAGTCTGTGAGGATCTCGGCTGTGTCGACCACGAACACGTTGCGGTGGTCGGACCAGTTGTCCAGTTCGGATTCGGTGCGGTCGAAGTGTTCCCACCAGAACTGCTTGCGTTCGCGCCGGTGGTACCCGGTGGCAGCAGCGATCATGGCGATGGCCCGCTCGTCGTTGGTCCAGGGACGGGTGCCGGGCAGGCCGGCCAGGTATTCCTGGAGCCGGGCCTCCGCCGCAGCGGGTTCAGCTTCGACGGCTGCAACCCGCTGCGGCAGGTCCAGGCCGTCGCCGTGCTTCCGGCCGGCAACGCCCGGAGTGGCAGAAGGGCCGGATCCGCGCAGCCCCAGCAGCCAGTCCCGGAGGCGGAGCGTGGAGAGGCAGTCGTATTCGTTGTAATCGGAGATGGAGGCGAGGATTTCGGCAGCCCTGGCGGGGTCGCCGTCATCCCGGGCCGCGCAGTAGGCGGCGTATGCCACCACGGAGGCGCCGGCATCCTTCACGTCGCCGGAGCGGAGGTTGTCTCCCATGTACAGGGGCTCAAGTTTCTTGATGGAGTAGGACGGCTCGGAGATCCGGAGCGAATGCCTTGCAGTGGCGTAGAGGTCCACGAGGACTCCTTTGCGGAGCCAGTCGTCCACGATGTCCTCGCCCGCGAGGTGGGTGACCGAGAGATTGCGTAGCGCCGATTTCTCGTAGGCGGCGTAGTGGTAGACGTGCATGTCCGGATACCGGGAGCGGCGCTCTTCCACGTAGGCCAGGAAATCCAGGAAGGCCTGCCGTTCCTCGGAGCGGGAGTGCGCCCAGAACGGCCGGAACACCTGCGAGGCAGCAGGATCCGGCTCAGCAACTGGCGCCTCGATCACGCCGAACAGGTACTCCAGCCCCCACTTCCCGGTCGCTGGATCCTGCCAGAGGGGGTCGCCCTCGAAGTCGAAAACGATGTCACCGGGGCTGGGCGCCGGAATGCTTTCCAGGGCGTTCTCGGGCAGGATCTTGAAGGTGACAGTGTGCTCCTCGCCATCCTTGATGAAGGTGCGGGAACCGTCCGGAAGGTCACGTCCCAACTGCATCCGGGCCTGGTCGCGGAGCCTGGCCAGTGAACCGGTGGCCTTGCCCGCGGGAAGGTCCGCCAGATCCTCGATGGTGGTGATACCGTCCGCGTTGAGCTTCTTGCGCCGGACCGAGGTCATGCCTCCGACCATGAGGAGGTCGCGGTGGGACTGGACCTGCTCGGCGCAGTATGGGCACCGCCCGCAATACGTGATGCCCGGTTGCAGCCACTGAACCGGCGAACCCCCCGCACGATGGGCGCCGGTGAAGGCACGGAAGCGGTCCCGGCGCTCGCGGAAGACTGGGAGAAGATCGGTGAGGGAATGGACGCTGCGGACGTACTCGCCGTCCAGCACGGCGCCCAGCACCAGGGTGACCTTCGGCGATGGGTCCAGGCCCATCGCGATCAGTTGGTCACCGTAAGCGGCCAGCTGCAGGAGTGCCCCGACCTTGGCGTGGCGGGCCAGCTTGGTGTCCCACACCTCGTAACGCCCGGGGATGCCGGTGCCGGCTGCCTCGTTGACGATGAAGTCGGCGTAGCCCAGGAACTCGCCGTCGAAAAAGGTGGCCTGGAAAACCACATCCGCTCCAGCGCGTAGGGCAAGTTCGGTTTCCGCACCTTTGGCCAGCAGGTCCGTGCGCACGTTCTGCCCGCGTTCGATCGAATAGACGCCCCCACCGCGGCTGGCGTCCCGTGCGCCGTACTGGTTGATCAGTCCGGCGAGGACCTTGGCCTCGTGCTTGTCGCCAAGCGCTCCTGCGCGCCGCTGCATTTCGTCGTCGGGAAACTCCGCCTTGGGGGAGCGGCCCAGCTTCTCGTCCAGTATGCGGAGTGTGCGGTACTCGCATTCGCTGGCGGCCACCAGATCGCTGGCGGAAAACACGAGGTCCTGCGGCGCGACAGGACCGGGATCAATACTGCCGGGATTAACGCTGGCAGGATCAAGCAGGAACATGGGGCCTCCCCATTGACAGCCTGGCCGGAGGACGGTTCCCCTGGCCCTGTTTTGAATCTAGCAAGAGGGGCTGACAATAAGCCGACGCTAGCCCTGTGCCGCCCGCACCTGCGCTTTGTCGTGCTCGGCATGGGCGCTCCGCAGCAGATTCAGGAACTCAGTCTCGTTGCGGATGAACCTCTTGTATTTCTCGGGAAGCTTGCGGATCTGGTCCTCTTCCCGGCACATCCTGGCGAAGATCTTGTCCCGTTCCGCCATGTCCGTTTCGTAGGTGAGGTCCAGGTACTCGACAGCATGCCGCCTGGCGCCGGACACCGCGTTTTTGGCTTTGCCCTTCGGGCTGAAGATTGAGGCCAGGATGGTGACGACCAGGACGCCCAGGATTACGGCGAGGGACACAGCCGTGCTGACCTCCACCACGTTGACGTGTTGGCCATCGTTGATGAAGGGCAGGGTGTTTTCGTGCAGTGCGTGCAGGATTAGCTTGACGCCGATGAAACCCAGGATGGTGGCGAGCCCATAAGAGAGGAAGATCAGGCGGTCCAGGAGCCCGTCGATGAGGAAGAACAGCTGGCGCAGGCCCATCAGCGAGAAGGCTGTGGCTGTGAAAACGATGAACACGTTCTGCGTCAGGCCGAAGATGGCGGGGATGGAGTCCAGCGCGAACAGGAGGTCAGTGCCGCCGATGGCCACCATCACCAAGAGCATGGGGGTGAGGACGCGTTTGCCGCTTTCCACCGTGGATAGCTTGTCGCCGTCGTAGTGCTGGGACGTCGGCAGGAAGCGCTTGGCGAGCCGGACCACCACGCCTTCCGAATCCTCTTCGTGGGTGTCCGGCTTGAGCAGGTTGCCAGCGGTGATCAGCAGGATGAGTCCGAAGAGGTAGAACACCCAGGCGAAGCTGTTGATCAGTGCCGCGCCCAGGAAGATGAACCCGGTGCGGGCGATGAGCGATACGACGATACCGAAGAGCAGCACCTTCTGCTGGTACGCACGGGGCACCCGGAAGCTGGCCATGATGATCAGGAACACAAAGAGGTTGTCCACGGACAGGGCCTCCTCGGTGACGTACCCGGCGAAGTACTCGGCGCCCATGGTGGGGCCGCCGAACCACAGCACGCCAAGTCCGAAGAGGAGCGCAATCCCTACATACAGCGAGGACCAGAGGGCCGATTCCTTGAGGGAAGGCGTGTGGGCCTTCCGCACATGGAACAAGAAATCGAAGGCCAAGAGGCCCAGAATTGCAGTGACGGTCAGGGTCCAGACAAAAGCCGGTACTTCCACGATGCGGGGCCTTTCGTGCAGGCGGACAGGCGTGCCGTGAAAGGTGGTGCTGCCGGACCTCCACACGACTCAGTACTGGTTTCCAGCCTACCGGGCAGGTGCTGTCCGCGACCTGGAGGTGCTGTAGGCGCTACGCCAGCTTCAGGAGACCGTGCTCCAGCACCGCGGTCCGGGACAGTGTCTTGTAGCCTTCCTGCTCGAACAGCACCGTGATCACGTCGTCCTCGTGCCGCATCACCAGACCCGGCCCCCACTCGTTGTGGACCACGGCAGACTGGAGCGGGAACGGCTCGGCGGCAGCTGCGGTGGCCGGACCGCCGTCGTCGTTCTTTCCGGCCGTGGGACCGCCGGAATCGAGCGAAGCGGAATCAGCGCACGAATCGCAGTTTCCGCACGGCTGCTGGAGGTTTTCGCCGAAGTAGCCCAGCAGGAACTGCCGCCGGCAGCCGTCTGTCTCGGCATAGCCGCGCATCATGTTGATGCGGGACTGGTCCACCCGCTGGCGCGCTTCGGCGAGTTCGACGGCCCGGCTCACCAGGGTGGGCAACTTGGCCTTGGACGTGAGCCGGACACCGCGCTTGCCGGTCTTGACGGCGCCCGCTTCCTGCAGCTGGTTGAGCAGCCCGGTGACGCGCCTGGCCGGGAAACCGGTGAGTTCGGCGAGAGAGGTTTTGGGCACCGGCCCATCGGCCGCGTGCAGGATTTTGAGTAAGGCCAGCAGCGATTCCTCGTCCGTGGTGTGGGTGCCGAAAAACTTACGCAGGCCCAGATCTTCGGCGCGGTAGTGCAGGACGGCGGCCGCGGGCTGCCCGTCCCGCCCGGAACGTCCGATCTCCTGATAGTAGGCGTCCAGCGACTCCGGGACGTCCGCGTGGACCACAAAGCGGACGTTGGGTTTGTCGATCCCCATCCCGAAGGCGGTGGTGGCAACGACGACGTCCAGGTCATCGTCCATGAACTGCTCGTGGATCCGTTCGCGGTCCGCGCCGGCTCGGCCCGCGTGGTACGCCTCGGTGCGCAGCCCGGTCTTGGCCAGCTTGGCGGCGTACATTTCGGTGTCCTTCCGGGTGGCGGCGTACAGCAACCCGTGGGACTTCCCGGTGGTGGATCCGGCGGCCGGGCCTGCACTGGCCGGTTCCGTGACGTGCTCCACCACGGTGCGCCGCTTGGCTTTGTCCTCCTGATGGCGGACCACAGCCAGGCTGATTTGCGGCCGATCGAAGCCATGGACCAGCACCAGTGGGTCCTTCATGCCGAGCCGTTCGGCGATCTCCTCCCGCACCGGCAGGGAGGCGGTGGCCGTGAGCGCGGCTACCGGTGGATTGCCCAGGCGCTCGCGGGCGGTGCCCAGGCTCAGATAGTCCGGGCGGAAGTCGTGTCCCCAGGAGGAGACGCAGTGGGCCTCATCCACTACGAAAAGGGCAACGTCCAGCGCCGCGATGCGTTCCACGGTGTCCTGCTTGGCCAGCTGCTCCGGTGCCAGGAAAAGGAACGTGGCGCTGCCGTCCTCCACAGCCTGCCAGGCATCTTCCACCTCGGCGTCACTGTGAGACGAATTGATGGCGACGGCGGCGGCCGGGCCCAGCTCTTCGGCCAGCCCGTCCAGCTGGTCTTCCAGCAGGGCGATGAGCGGTGAAACCACGACGGCGGGGCCGGGCTTACGGGGGCCGGCCGCGTTGGTGCGGCTCAGGTTGGTGCCGCTCAGCCCGGTGTCGCTCCGCTCAGTGCCACTCCGCTCAGTGCCGCTCCGGTGGAGGTGGACGGCGGCCACCTGGTAGATGGCCGACTTGCCGTAGCCGGTGGGCATTACGGCCAGGACGTCGCGGCCACCCGCCAATGCGGCCATGCCTGCCAGTTGGCCGTCGCGGAGTTGCGGAAGGGAGAATGCGGAGGCCGCGAGAGCGCTCAGGGCATCGACGCTGCTGGCGGCATCCGAAGCAACGGCAGGGGACTCGGACATGGTGGTGGCTCCGGAGGGTGGGTCCTGTGGCCGCTTGCTTCAGCCTGTGGTGACCAGCCTAGCGCGAGCAAACAGCCGCCGTCGTACGAGTTGTCCGAGTGCTGACCCTGGGCCTGGTGCTGTCCCCTGAGCCAGGCGTCCTTCTTGACTTACACCGCTGCCTGAACAACTGTGGAAAGTGACTGTTCGAACCGGCGCTGGCGCTGGTTTTCGGCAGCGGTCTGCGAATCAAGGAGAGTGCAGCGTGGCGCGCAAGAACCCGCGGGTTGAAGAACCTGACGAGGCAAAAATCGAGGTTACCGGCCACCCGAAGACGTGGGCCGCGGGCATCCCCGGCGTCTATCACTCGATGAAACCCGCCATTGAACACATGGGCCCGGACCGGTCCCGGAAGACCCTGCTGGCGCTGAACCAGAAGGACGGGTTCGACTGCATGAGCTGTGCGTGGCCCGATCCCGGACACCGCAAAACGTTCGAGTTCTGCGAGAACGGCGCCAAAGCTGTCACCTGGGAGGCCACGCCAGTGGTGATCGGCTCCGAGTTCTGGACCGAGCACCCGGTGAGTGAACTGCGGCAAAGGACCGAGTACTGGCTCGGCATGCAAGGGCGGCTCACGGAGCCGGTATACAAGCGTGCCGGGGAGGATCACTACCGCCCCGTCAGCTGGGAGCAGGCGTTCTCCGTCATCGCGGACAAGCTGACTGGCCTGCCCAGCCCAGATCAGGCCACGTTCTACACCAGCGGCCGGACCTCCAACGAAGCCGCGTTCCTTTACCAACTGTTTGTGCGGGCGTACGGGACCAACAACCTGCCTGACTGTTCCAACATGTGCCATGAATCGTCAGGCTGGGCGATGGGCCAGACCATCGGCATCGGCAAGGCCACCATCTCCTACGATGACTTCGCCAAGGCAGACCTGATCATCATCATGGGGCAGAACCCGGGCACCAACCACCCACGGATGCTCACCGCGCTGGAGGAGGCCAAGGAGGCCGGCTGCGAGATCGTGGCCGTGAACCCGCTGCCGGAGGCCGGGCTGATGCGCTATAAGAACCCGCAGACGGTCAAGGGAATCGTGGGCCGCGGCACCCAGATTGCGGATCAGTTCATGCAGGTCCGGATCGGCGGGGACATGGCCCTGCTCCAGGCCGTTTCCAGGCGGGTCCTCGATGCCGAGGCGAAGAACCCGGGAACCGTGCTGGACCACCAGTTCCTTGAGGAACACTGCCAGGGGCTCGACGAGCTCCGGGCACACCTCGCCGAGCTCGACGAAGCCGCAGTGCTGGAAGCAACAGGTCTGCGGACCGAAGAGATCGATGAACTGGCCGCCCGCTACCTCAAGGCGGAGAAGGTCATCATCACGTGGGCCATGGGCATCACCCAGCACAAAAAGGCCGTGGCCACCATCAAGGAGATCATCAACCTGCTGCTGCTCCGGGGCAACATGGGCAAGCCAGGAGCCGGCGCCTCACCCATCCGCGGGCACAGCAACGTCCAGGGAGACCGCACCATGGGCATCTGGGAGCAGATGCCGCCCGCCTTCCTGGATGCCTTGGGCAAGGAGTTCAGTTTCGACCCGCCGCGTCAGCACGGCGTGGATGCCGTGGAAACCATCCGGCAGATGCGCGACGGCGGGATCAAGGTTTTCGTCGGACTGGGCGGCAACCTGGTGGGAGCCATTTCGGACACCCAGGCTGCCGTGGCTGCGATGGAGAACACGGAGCTCTCAGTCCAGATTTCCACGAAGCTTAACCGGTCGCATACGGTCACCGGGGCAGAGGCGCTGATCCTGCCGACCATGGGCCGCGCTGAATTCGACCAACAGGAATCCGGGCCGCAGTTTGTGTCCGTGGAGGACACTGTGTGCGCTGTTCACCCGTCCCATGGCACGGTCCGGCCGGTGGCTCCGGGGCTGCTGTCCGAGGTGGCGATCGTCAGCAGGCTGGCCCGCGAAGTGGTGGGAGATTCGATCCAGGCCGACTGGGCCGGTTTCGAAAAGAACTACGACCTCATCCGGGACCACATCTCCCACGTTGTGGCCGGGTGTGAGGATTACAACCGAAAGATCCGGCAGGAGGGCGGCTTTGTGCTGCCCAATGGGCCGCGTGACTCGCGCACGTTCAACACGCCTACCGGCAAGGCCATGCTCACGGTTAACGAGTTGGAGCACGTGGAGCGTCCGGCGGGAACCCTGATCCTGCAGAGCATGCGCTCGCATGACCAGTTCAATACCACCATCTACGGTCACAACGACCGATACCGGGGCATTAAGAAGGGACGGGACGTGGTGTTCGTGAGCCCCCAGGACCTGGCCGAACTCGGGCTCAGCGACGGCCAATACGTGGATGTCCACGGTGTTTACAAGGACAACGCGGAGCGGGTACTGAGGAACTTCCGCGTGGTTTCGTACCCCACGGCCACCGGCTGCGCTGCGGCATACTATCCGGAGGCCAATGTGCTGGTTCCGCTGGACAGCGTTGCCGAGGGAAGCCAGACGCCGGTGTCCAAGGCAGTGATCGTGCGGCTGGAGCCCGCCAAGGAGCAGGCGCCGGCATAAGGGGCCACACATTACTGGCCTCGAATGACCGGCCTTGACCCGCAGGAGCGGTGCAGGCCAGCGCAGCTGATGCTGGCCAGCGCCGCTGAGGGAGCCCGGGTCTGGGCTCATGTCACCCTTACTGCGCGGTGTCGGCCCAGCCTTCGCTGGCCGGGCCGCCGTCGTGACCGTCCTCGCACAGCTGGAATGCGACGTCAGCCGCTTTGGCGACAGCAGCGGTGGAGGAGTCCTTGGAGCCGGCGCTTCCGGTCCCGGCTTCAAGTCCGGCCGCATAGCCCACCAGGAACGTTGTGACCGGTGCCGCCGCGTGGATCACGGAGCCTGCCGATTTCCTGGCGAGATCAAGGAGCAGTTCCTGATCAACTTCAAGATCGAGGATCTGCAGTGCCTGGGCAAGCCGGTGGCTCCATTCGTCCAGGACGCGTGCTTCGTCGTCGTCGACTGCCATGCTCTCTCCTTAGTGCCGGGATAGTTGCTGGTGGGCGGCAGGGGGAGTCCTTGCCCGGTGCTCATGACACTACAAGGGTTGGCCGGCTACGTCACCGGGCGAGCGCGCGTCCTTGACACCCCTATCAGCCTTGAGGAACATTGAAAATGCCGGTGCAACTGGCGGTCCCTTAGGAGTCCAGCTGCTTATTGGCCCTTGAAGGGACTTGAGATGCAGGCTGCCGTCCATGGTTCCGTCTCATCCCGCCTTGCGGCTGCCGTCGCGGCGGCGGCGCTGGTGGCTTCACTTGGAGGCTGTACAAGTGCCCCCGATCCGCCTGACCCGCAGTCTCCGGCTGCCCAGTCAGCCACGGGCTCTGCTACTCCGACGACGCCCGCCTACGTCTCCGTGCTGGAACACTACAGCGAAGACGTGCGCACTGCGGGAGCGACGGCGGTCATCATCCAGATGAAGTCGAGGCTGGGGGAATGGTCCTCGGCCGCGGGCGTCCGAAGCCTCGAGAACCAGGAACCCGTCCAGTTGACGGACCGGACCCAGATCGGTGACGTCACAATGTCGATGGTGGCAGTGTCAGTCATGAAGCTGGTGGAAGAGGGGAAAGTGAAACTGGATGACCCCATCCAGAAGTACCTGCCGGACTTCGAGAGCCTCATCAAGCCGCCCGGACCCATCACCATACGCAGTCTGCTGAGCCACCGGTCCGGGATGCCCGACTACTGGGACGTTCTGCGTAAGATGAGCGATCCAGGGGACGATAAGAGGAGCCATGAGGAGCGGCTGGCTGCCGCCGCGGCTGACCCCTGGACCGGAGGATCGGGCAGCCTTTACAGCTACTCCAACACCAACTATGCGGCTCTGGCACTGCTCGTCGAGAAGCTGCGGGGCAAGGACATCGGGGCGGTCATTGACACGGACAGCGTGGAGCCATTGGGGCTGCAGGACACCCTGATGACCGGTGACGGGCCTGCTCCGCAGAGGATGATCCATGGCTACACCCGGTCGGAAAATGACGAACTGGTGGACAACGTTCTTTCTCCCATCCACAGTGGTTCTCCCGACACCGGGATGATCTCCACGGTCCCTGAACTCAACACCTACTTCGCCGCCCTGCAGAAAGGGACTCTGCTGATGCGCCAAAGCGTCGAGGAGATGCATCATCCAAAATATAACCAGTACGGCCTTGGTCTCGTCAGGCTGTATGACGTGTGCTCCAACAACGACTATTTTGGCCATGTAGGGGTGGTGCGGGGATACGCCGCGCTCGCCCTGATCAGCGCTGACGGGTCCCGCCAGGTGGCCATGGCGGTGGCCCGCGCACCATCCCCTTGGCTGATTGGCTTCGATGACCCTCAGTCTCTTGAGATGTCGGGCGCTGCCGTGGAAGCGCTCAGCCTGGCGTGCTAGCCCGCGACGAAATAAGGTTAGGGGCTCCGAGGTTAGGCTTTACCAAGAGTCGAACCAAGGAGAGCCCGATGACTGATGTCACCATCCGCCACAACCCGGAACGAGAGCGATTTGAAGTCCTGGTGGCCGGAAACGTGATCGGCAAGGCCGCGTACAAAGAGTACGACGGCGGCAGCTCACCACAGCGGATTTTCTATCACACCGTGATCAATGAGGAATACGGAGGCCAGGGGCTCGCGGGCAAGCTCGCCAAGGTGGCACTGGATGAGACGGTGGAAGCGGGAGTGGGAATCGTGCCGGTGTGCCCTTTCATCAAGAAGTTCCTCACCAAGCACCCAGGGTATGCAGACCACATCACTGCCACCACACCTGCCCACCTGGAGTTCCTGAACGACGCCCTGGCTTCGCGCGCCCGGGCGTAGGAGGCCGGCTCCAGCCTGAAGCACATGCAGGCTGCAAGTGGAAAGCCCTGTCAGGAAAGCCCTGTCAGGATTGCCCGGCGATGGTCAGGACAATGAGGACGCAGTTGAGGCCGACGATAAGCGTTGCGCTGGTCCATCCGGCGATCTTGAGTGCCCACCAGTCGGTGTGGATGCCCATGACGTCGCGTTTGCCGGTGAGGCGGATGAGCGGAATCAGGGCGAACGGTATGCCGAAGCTGAGCAGGACCTGGCTGAGGACCAAGGCGAGAGTCGGTTCGACGCCCGCGCCGAGGACGGCGAGTGCCGGGATCAGGGTGATCACGCGGCGGGTGAGCAGCGGCACCTTGAACTTGAGCAGCCCACCCATAATGGTGGCGCCGGCGTAACAGCCGACTGAGGTGGATGCCAGGCCAGATGCCAGCAGTCCGATCGCGAAGACGACGCCGATGACCGGGCCCAGGGCCGAGGTGACGGCGGCGTGGGCCCCGGCGATCGTGTCCGTTCCCTCGATACCCCGCAGGCTGGAAGCGGCCAGTAGGAGCATGGCGATGTTCACGACGCCGGCAAGCATGAGGGCGCCTGCAACATCCACCCGTGTGGCCCGGATCAGGCGTGTCCGCACGGCCGGATCCTCGGAGAAGCCGTGCCTGTCCCGGGCGAGGGCGGAGTGCAGGTAGATTGCGTGCGGCATTACCGTGGCACCGAGCATGCTGGCCGCAAGCAGGACGGTGTCAGTTCCTTCGAAACGCGGCACCAGGCCGGTCAGGGCGCTTCCGGCGTCCGGGGGATTGACGAAGAGTCCTGAAACGAAACCGACCGCAATGACTCCCAGAAGAATGAGGATGGCGTACTCGAATGACTTTTGACCGCGGGATGACTGCAGTGCGAGCAGCAGCATGGAGGCCAGGCCGATGATGACGCCGCCTGCCAGCAGTGGGAGTCCGAACAGCAGGTTGAGTGCCACCGCCCCGCCGATGACTTCTGCCATGTCCGTCGCTCCGGCCACAACCTCGGCCTGGACCCAATACAGCCTGCGGCGCCCGTTGCCCAGGCGCTTACCGAGGATCTCCGGAAGGCTCAGCCCCGTAGCAAGTCCAAGCTTGGCGGACTGGTACTGCACCAGGACGGCCATCGCGTTTGCCGCCACGAGGACCCAGACGAGCAGATAGCCGTAGTTTGCACCAGCCGTCAGGTTCGCGGCGACGTTTCCCGGATCCACATACGCAATGGCGGCAACGAAGGCAGGCCCCATCAGCAGCAGACGCGACCATTTGCGGCCAGTTGCCGGTACTTTCGGAAGGGTGGTAACAGCCATCGTTGATCCTCGTCATTGGGGGTACTGATAGAACGAGGATAGCCCAATTTAGGCATACCGAAAAGTAGAGTTTCGGTCTCCCGGCCCCGTCGGCTTCCGGCGCTCGTTCTGCGTTTCCGCCAGTAGAAGAACAAACGGGAACACGCAGGATCGACTGGTGAAGTCGTAGTTCCACAAGGGCGTGCGCCAGACTGTTTCCGTGAGCAACAAATCCCGGACCGGCCTGGCGGTCGCTGGCCTCAGCCTGGGCACGGCGCTGAACCCCCTGAATTCGTCCATGATCGCGGTGGCACTTGTCGTGCTGCGGGCGGACTTCGGGCTCGACGTCGCAGCCGTTACCTGGGTGATTACGTCCTTCTACCTCAGCTCTGCTGCCGGACAGCCGCTCATGGGAAGGCTCGCGGACCGGTTCGGGCCGCGCCGGATGTTCATGCTGGGCATGGGGCTGGTGGCGGTCACATGCGCGTTTGCTCCGTTTTCGCCGAACTTCGCACTGCTTTGCGTGGCCCGGGCCGTGATGGCGCTAGGCACGGCAACCGCATACCCCAGTGCTGTGGTGATGATCGGAGCCATGGCCCGCCGGGACGGGATGGAATCGTCCCGTCCCCTGGGCCGCATCCAGATGGCCAACACCTCCGCCGCTGCAGTTGGTCCGGTGATTGGCGGCCTGCTGGTTGGTTTGGTGGGCTGGCAGGCGCTGTTCCTGATCAATGTGCCTTTGGCCTTGGCGGCTCTGCTGATCGTGCGCCAGGTTGCACCAGAGGACGGTGCCCGCGAGCGCGGAAGCCTTGCCGAGCTGGTCCGGGACTCAGACATTCCGGGCATTCTGGGCTTCGTGGGGTCCTTGCTCCTGGTGATGATGGCCCTGCTGAACGTGGTGCCGGGCTACCGCTGGTGGCTGCTGGGCGGGGGAACGGTGATGGCGGCGCTGTTCGTCTGGCGCGAGCTCCGATTCAACCCGCCGTTCTTGGACCTCCGACTCCTGGGGCGGAACCGCCCGCTCATGCTGGTGTACTTAGGCTTCGCCGTGTTTAGCAGCGTCTACTATTTTGTTTTCTTCGGACTGCCTCAGCTGCTGCAGGAGGTGGCCGGCTACGATCCCGGACTGGTGGGACTCCTGATGCTGCCCCTGGCCGCCATGTCCGTCCTGGCGACGCCGTGGGCAGTCCGGGCTATGCAGAGGTTCGGCGTGCGGCAGGTGCTGATTTCCGGCGTCGGCCTGTTGACCACGGTGGCCGGGCTGATGTGGCTGCTGACCACCTCGCTGGCCATTCCACTGGTCCTTGCACTGACCGCCCTCATGGGCGTTCCATACGGGGCCGTGAGCATCGCGTCCAACCAGGGCATGTTCGTGTCCACCCGGCCCCAGGAACGGGGCGTGGCCGCCGGGATTTTCCAGACGTGCCGCTACGTCGGCGCCATCACGGCCACGGTGCTGATCGGGGTGTTCGCCGGTGGCGGCGTGGATCAGTCGAGCTGGGGCCTCATGGTCTTAGCCATGGTGGTCCTGGGCGTGGTTACTTTCCTGATCACGCTGCTGTGGCGGGAGCGGACGGAGTAGCCGTTGTCAACGTCGAGGGGCTGCAGGACGGCCCTGGCCGTAATGATTTGGCTTTTTTTGGAATTCGCTTTCCCATTCGCCTGTAACTCTTGCCTAAAGCGTCCCGGCGCTCTACTGTTCAAAACATTGTGAGCGCTCACACCGCTCGTCCTGCCCGAGCAGGATTAGGCGGGACGTCCCCCTAATACCAGTGCGGGGGAGTCAAACACAGAGGAGTGTTCATGACCGCGAGCGGTACTTGGCTAAGAATGGCGGCGAGCATTGCGACCTTCTGCATTGCCTCGACGCTGGTGATCGTTCCTGCACAACAGGCACAGGCGGTGACCACCGAGGACCAAGCTGCAGTGCAGGCGGCCGCCAGCGCCCTCCTGGTCACCAACATTGCCGACGTGCGTGGAAACCTGACGCTGCCCACCACCGGGGCGCAGGGCACCGCAATTGCCTGGGCTTCCGAAGACAGCTCGGTGGTCGACCCGACCGGCCTCGTTCACCGCCCCGCTAACGGCCAGCCGAATGACCAGGTGACATTGACCGCCACGATCACCAGGAACGACGCCGTCACCACAAAGGCGTTCAGCGCCGTCGTTCCGGCCCTCCCGGAGACGCCGAAGTTGGAGGCGTACATGTTTCCCTACTTCACCGGCGACTCGCTTGTCGGTGAGAATATTTACTTCGGCGCCAGCAACGGCAACGATGCGCGCAACTGGCTGACCCTCAACGGCGGCCAGCCGGTGAAGACCTCCACGATGGGCACCAAAGGCCTCCGCGACCCCTTCATTGTCCGCTCCCCGGAGGGTGACAAGTTCTACATGATCGCCACCGACCTTTCGATCGGCAGCGGCACCACCTGGGACGCATCGCAGCGCCAAGGCAGCCAATATATGGAGATCTGGGAGTCCACGAACCTGGTCAACTGGTCCGAGCAGCGCCACGTCAAGGTATCCCCGGACAATGCTGGCAACACGTGGGCACCTGAGGCCTACTACGACACCACACTGGGGCAATATGTTGTCTTCTGGGCATCCAAGCTCTACAACACGGCGGACCACAGCGACAGCCAGCCCAACCAGATGCTGTATGCGACCACCCGCGACTTCGTGACCTTCAGTCCGGCCAAGGTGTGGCAGAACACCGGCCAGTCCAGGATAGACAGCACTGTGATCGCGGAGAACGGCACCTACTACCGTTTCACCAAGGACGAGGCCCAAGCCAGCGGCTGCCTGGACATCATGCAGGAGCACTCCACCAGCCTCACCGCGGTGACGACCGTCACCTCGGCCACCTCCGACACCTGGAAGCTCGACGCTACCTGCATCGGCAAGAAAGCAGGCACTGCCGCCGTCGAAGGACCGACGGTGTTCAAAGCCAACGACGGCGACGTCAACGGTCCAGGCTATTACTTGTTCGTTGACGAGTTCGGCGGCCGCAAGTACATTCCGTTGTTCTCTCCGAGCCTGCAGAACGCTACCTGGACGGTTCCGACCGGATACTCCCTGCCGTCCCCGGCACCGCGACACGGAACCATCATGCCAATCACTGCCGCCGAGCAGAAGGCGCTGATGGGCGCCTACCTGCCCAAGGCGACATCCGTCGCCGGCGTCAAGGCGGCCACCGTCGTCGGAACCCCCGCAAAACTGCCCAGGACCGCTACGGTGACTTTTGCGGACAGCAGCACCAAGGACCTTGCCGTTGCCTGGAACGCCCCGGTGCCCGCGGACTACTACACCCGGCAGGGCACCGTCACCGTGACCGGCGCCGTGACCGGCACGGACCTGACCGCCACGGCCACCATCTCGGTGATCCCTGCCGGCAGCGACACCCTTGTCCACTATGACTTCTCGAAGGTCACCGGCACGGTGGTGCCGGACTCGTCCCCCTGGGGACGGGACGGTGCTATCAAGGGCACCGGAGCGACGGTCAACGGCGACGTCCTCACCCTCCCCGGAGGAGCGGCCAACAGCACAGCGGGTTACGTGCAGTTGCCAACCGGCACCTTCGACGGCCAGAACACGCTGACCATTTCCGCATGGCTTAAGAACGAGACTGCCTCCGGGAACTACGCCGCAATGTTCTTCGGCGGGGCGGCCTCACCACCCAGCCAGTACTGGTTGCTGAATCCCCGCAACCCGCAGGGCCTCTTCAAATCCGTGATCACCAACGGAAACAGCACCAGCGCGCCGTGGGGGACCGAGGCCGGCATCTCTCCTACCAACGCTGCGCAGGGCGTTGCCGGTCCTGTCACTGACAATTCCTGGGGCCTCTACACCACTGTCATCGAACCCAACCAGGTCACCGGATACTTCAACGGCGCCAAGATCGGCACCGTCGCCACCACCCGCACGGTGAGTGACTTCGGCACCGGCCTGGTGTCCTACATCGGCCGGTCCTCCTATCCCGACGCCTTTTACAAGGGCGGCGTCAAGGACGTCCTCGCCTACAGCACGGCGAAGACTGCCGAACAGATCAAGGACTACTACTTCAGCACCGTGGACCAGGCTATCGTCGACGCCGCTGTCAAGGCTGACGCCGAGGCCATCAACCTCGGTCCGGGTCCGGTGACAGGCAACCTCACGCTGCCAGCCAGCGGCGCCAAGGGGTCAACCATCAGCTGGGCATCTTCGGATCCCGCGGTCATCTCCACCAGCGGCCAGGTCAAGAGACCCGCCGACGCCGACGCCGCGGTCACCCTGACGGCGACCCTCAAGCTCGGCACCACCATCATCAGCCGGGAGTTCCAGATGACAGTTGCCGCCCAGAACCCGGTCGCCGACCTCACCCTTGCCGCCAAGCGCTACGTTCTCCGGCCTACCCTCGTCTCCGGCACCACCCTGCCCATCGCGCAGACCGGACACTCCGCCGCCTTCAGCACAAGCACTGCCGGGGTCTCCGTCACCGGCAACGTGCTGCGCACTACGAGTGCCGTTCCGGTGGCCGCCACAGTCACACTGAAGCTGCGTTCCTCCGATAGCTCGGTCGACGCCGAAGTCACCAAGGACTTCGCCGTCACGGTCCTGCCGGAACAGCGGGCCCGGTACATTTTGAGCTACGAGCGTGCAGTGGTGGACACGGCCACCTACAGCGGAAAGCTCGCCTACAGCATGCACCTGGGCCTTGGCACCTCAACCAGCGCCTTCACGGCCCTGAATGACAACTACGGGATCCTGTTCCCGAAGGCACAACCCACCGCAGCCCTGGACATCGTGAACACCCGCACCCTGCGGAACCCATACGTCTTCGAGCTGGGCACGGGCGGGTACGGCGTCGTCGCCACCCGGGCGCTCGAGAACGGAGCAGATGATTCCTCTGCCACCAGCTCCCTCTTGTACTTCACCACCCCGGACCTGAAGACCTATACCGAGGTGGGCCTGGTTGACCTCGGCGTCACCAACGGAGTCAACAAGCCGAAGGCAGTGTGGGACTCCGCGGCATCGGCCTATCGGGTGGCCTGGACCGCCGACGACGGCACGGCCTACCACACCTCATTCGGCAGCCTCAGTGTCCCCGGCAGCCGCGGTGACCTGGGAACAGGAGCCGTGACGTTCGATGACCCGGCGGTGACTACCGGCATCGCGGGCGCCGCGCCGTCCAACGTTCTCCCGGTTACCGATACGGTGGCAACGGAACTCGGCAAGAGGTACGGGAGGGTCACCAACACCGCCGTTTCGGTCCCGAACCAGGAGGTTGAACGGAACGCCCAGATCGACCTCAGCGGCCTCGCAGCGGGGCTGGACTACTCCGATGGCTCGAAGGCTTCGCTTCCGGTGGACTGGAAAGCCGAGGACGTGGCAGCCGTCAACACTGCCGTGCCCGGCCAATACACTGTCCGCGGCACCGTGCGGCAGCGGGCCTACTCGGCTCCGTTTATCGGAGCCGAGGCTGATCCGGCCATCCTCAGGTGGAAGGACAGCTACCTCTTCATCGCCACCGACGACGCCAACGTCATCAACGCGAAGAACATGTACCTGCGCAAGGCCAGCACCATCGAGGGGCTGAAGACGGCGGCCAACCACTCCGTTGCCACCACCGGCGGCAGCGCGAACATCGCCGGCTGCTTCTGGGCCCCCGAACTGCACGAGGTGGCCGGGGAACTCTACATCTTCTTTGCACCATGCATCGGACAGGCCAGCTGGAACAAGGTGCAGGCACACGTCCAGAAGCTCAGGACCGGTGGCGACCCCACGGTCGCCGCTGACTGGGAGCCGGCGAAGCAGGTCCTGAAGGCAGACGGTTCGCCGCTGCAACGCGACGCCAGCCACCCCGGCATCAGCCTGGACATGACCTACTTTGAAGACGGCGGCAAGTCCTACGTCGCCTGGTCCCAGCGCTACATCGGCAGCCAGACCGGTGATGCCGAGATCTGGGTCGCCACGGTCAGCCCCACCGACCCGACCCGGCTGTCCAGCGAGCCAAAGAAGCTGGTGACCTCGGAGTACGGCTGGGATACGAACACCACCAACGTGGCCGAAGGCCCCTTCGTCATCAAGCGCGACGGCAAAGTTTTCCTCACTTACTCGGGCTCGAACGTGGACACCACGTACGCCCTCGGCCTGCTCACCGCCTCCTCGGAAGTGGACCTGACCGATCAGTCCAACTGGACCAAAGGCAACTCGCCCATCCTTAAGAGCGATGCTGCGATCGCCCAGCTGGGGCCGGGCCACAACAGCTTCACCACCGACGAGGACGGCAACCTGGTGCTGGTCTACCACGCGAAGTCGACTAACACCTCGCTCCGGGATACATACCTGCGGCGCGTGCACTGGGCAGACGGCGGAAGGCCGGTTCTGGACATGAGCACCGCAGAGGAAGTGGCACCGGACAAAGCCGCGGTGAGCATCACAGTTACGGTGTCCTCGACAGGTGCAGCAGTAGCCCCCGCCTCCCCGGCTGCACCTTCAGTAACCGTGGACGGCACCGCCGTGACCGTTTCCTGGGTGAAACCGGGCGACGGCGGATCGCCAATTTCCGGGTACAGCGTGACCCTTTATCGGGCAGACGGCTCCGTGTACAGGACCGCCCAGGCCGACGCCTCCGTAACGTCCAGCCGCTTCACCGGGCTGGAGGCCGGCAGCTACCGGGCAGCCGTGGTGGCCACCAACGCTGTTGGCGATTCCTCGGCGTCGGCAACGTCGGCGCCGGTGGTTGTGGGTGCGCAGTTGTTGGCCCGCTATGACTTTTCTTCGGTCGTTGGCACGTCGGTGGTGGATGCCTCGGGGAATGGGAAGACGGCGACGATCGTGGGTTCGGGGGCGACGGTTTCGGGTAAGGAGCTGACGCTTCCGGGTGGTTCCTCCACGAGCGGGGCGGCGTACGTGAAGCTGCCTGCCGGCATGTTTGATGTCCAGAACACGTTGACGATCTCCACATGGTTGAAGAACGGCACCGGTTCGGGGAACTACGCCGCGATGTTCTTCGGTTCGGCAGCGTCGCCACCCGGACAGTACTGGCTGCTGAATCCGCGGAACCCGCAGGGTCTGTTCAAGTCGGTAATCACCGACGGGTTGAACGCATCGGCGCCGTGGGGGACCGAGGCCGGCATCTCGCCAACGACTACGTCCCGGGGTATCCCGGGTCCGGCGACGGGCACCGACTGGGCGCTTTACACCACGGTGATCACGCCGGGTTCGATCACGGGGTATTACAACGGCACCAAGATCGGCACGGTGGCCACCACCCGTAAGGTGAGTGACTTCGGCACCGGCCTGGTGGGCTATATCGGCCGGTCCTCCTATCCGGATAATTTCTACAGGGGCGGGGTGCGGGACGTGTCGGTGTTCAGCACCGCGTTCTCGGATGCGGATGTCCTGAACGCTTATTACAGCGGTTCCGGTGATCCGGCGGTGGCAAAGGCAGCACTGGACGCTGACACGGCCGCGTTGAACCTGGGCCCGGACACCATCGCGGCGGATCTGACGCTCCCGGCGGCGGGGGCGAAGGGTTCGAAGATCACCTGGTCCAGTTCGGATCCGGCGCACCTGGACGCGAACGGCAAGGTCACCAGGCCTGCCGCCGAGGACGCCACGGTCACCCTGACCGCGGCCCTTGAGCTCGCAGGTCAGTCCACCACCCGAACCTTCACGTTCACCGTCGTGGCGAACACTCCCCAGAAGGATTTGAAACTGGTGGCGGATGCCTTCAACCCGGCGATTCGCGTGGTGACTGAGAACATCATCCTGCCGGCCGCCGTCGGAAACGTTGCCATATCCTGGGAGTCCTCCAACGCACAGGTGCTGGATGGCACCGGCAAGGTCACCAGGCCGGCAGTAGAAACACCAGTTACCCTGACGGCGACCTTCGCCGCCAACGGCCTGACCGAGGTCCGCACCTACACCGTCAAGGTGTTGGCGGCCGACGGCGGGCGGATCGGCGCCTACATTCAGTCGGGAGACACCGCCCGCACTGATGCCCTTCATCTTGCCGGTTCAC
Organism: Arthrobacter sp. ISL-48; assembly: GCF_018613805.1. Taxonomy (GTDB): domain Bacteria; phylum Actinomycetota; class Actinomycetes; order Actinomycetales; family Micrococcaceae; genus Arthrobacter. Next base: position 134,265 of record NZ_JAGGPL010000013.1, on the reverse strand, counting down.
AGGATATTGCCGGAGCGCCGGACAGCATCAACTACGCTGCCCTTAACAACGGCCGTCCCGTCCTGTATCCGACCTTGGGCACCGCGAAGTTCGGTTCACCGGTATTGTTCCGGAAGGTGGACGGCTCCTTCGGCCTTGTTGCGACCGTTGACAGCAACTCGGCGTCAATCTATGTCTACGACTCGGCGGACCTGGTGACGTTCACCGGGGAGAGGCTTGTCCCGTTCAACAGTCGGAACATGGCAGCTGCTTCGGTGGCGGTGAAGTACGACAACAGCGTCGCGGCCTACCGATTGACTTTCGTGTCCCTGGGCGACGGCAAGACCTACCAGGTCACCACGAAGGACTTCACGACCTTCAGCGATCCGGTTGAGGTTCCGGCGGTGCCAGTGTCCGGCCCAGGTACGTTCCCCTCCGGTGCCCTGCAGGCGTCGTCGATCGCCTTGACCAAGGCCGAGTATGACCGGGCCAACGCCAAGTACAGCCGTCTCGTCAACACCGGCGTGGCCCCGTTCGGCCAGGTGACCATGGACGGCGATGGGCAGCTCGCGCTGCCGACGACGTCAACGGTCCAGTACAGCAACGGCTCGACCACAACGATGGGCGTGCAGTGGAACCCCACGGATGTTGCGGCGGCCAAGGCCGGCAAGCCGGGCACCTACACCGTCAACGGCACGGTGCAGCAGCCCACCTACCCGGAGAAGCTGGTTGCACAGCGGGCCGATCCGGACGTTGTCCTCGGGGATGACGGGTATTACTACTTCACGGCCTCCTACCCGATGGTCGGCAGCGGAGACCCCGAGGGCTACGACCGCGTAACCCTGCGCCGGGCAACAACCATCGCGGGGCTGGGCAGTGCACCCGAAGTCACCATCTGGGACGAGAACACCTCGGCGCTCAACCGGTATGTCTGGGCACCGGAACTGCACAAGGTCGGCGACAGCTGGTATGTGTTCTTCACCGCCAGTATTGACAGCAGTGTGTGGAGCATCAGGCCTATGGTGCTGAAGCTGGACGGCACAGACCTCATGGACCGGAGCAAGTGGCGTGAACTTGGCCGGATGAAGCCCGCCGCCGGTGACACCGAGGCCTTCAAGGGCTTCTCACTGGACATGACGTACTTCGAGAATGCCGGCAAGCACTATGTGGTGTGGGCCGAAAATCCTGGTCCCTCCATGCTCCGCATGGCCACCATCGACCCCGCTGATCCGTCCCAGCTGACCAGCAAGTCGATCCTGCTGTCCACGCCGACCATGGCGTGGGAGAAGAACCAGGGGCTGTCGATTAACGAGGGCCCGGCCGTCATCAAGAAGGACGGAAAGGTGTTCATCACCTTCTCGGCTGCAACCGTGGACGCGGCCTACTGCATCGGCTTGCTCTCGGCTTCCGACAACGGCGACTTGATGAATCCGGCGTCGTGGACCAAGAATCCGTACCCAATCCTGCAGACCGCGGACGTTCCCGGCCAGGCGGGCCCAGGCCACAACTCCTTTACCGTCGACGAGTACGGAAACCCTGTCATCGTCTTCCACTCGCGGACTGTCGGAGAGGTTTCCGGGCCCGGCGACAAGGGCGACGGCGGCCTGTTCGATCCGGGCCGGCACGCGCGGGCTGCAACGGTGCACTTCGGATTCGACGGCCAGCCTGTCCTGAACATGACCGCGGCCGAAGAACTCGCCGACCAGTACAAGAACGTGCAGGTGAAGGTTGTGGTGCCCGATTCGGCTGCTCCAGTGCTGACCGCAGGTCTGGATCCTGTCGACGCCACTGGCGATAACGGCTGGTACACGGGAAACGTGTCCCTGGTGGCATCGGCTGCCGACGATTCGGCTGTGACCATTGAATACAGGGTCGACGGCGGTGCCTGGCTGCCGTATTCGGCGGCCGTCGGACTCGGCGAGGGAACATCCACGGTTGAGGTCCGGGCGACGGACGAAGCCGGAAACCAGTCAGCCATCAGCACATTGGATGTACGGCGTGATGCGACGGCGCCGCAGGTGTCGGCGTCGTTCGATGACCAAGGCGGGAAGTCACTGGGCCCTGTTGAAGTAACACTGTCCGGCAGCGACGCGGACGGCGGCTCGGGACTGGGCACGTTGACGTACTCGCTCGATGATGGTCCCTGGACCACGTACTCGGGGGTGATCTCAGTCTCCGGGCCGGGCACGCACACCCTCAACTACCGTGCTGCCGATGCTGCGGGTAACACCTCGGAGGAGACCGCGACGATTACAATCGCGGCGCCTGATACCACCGCCCCGGTGTTGACCGTGACTGTTTCTCCTGACACGCCGGATGGTTCCAACGGCTGGTGGAAGTCGGCTGTGACTGTGACGGCCGCTGCTACGGATGACAGCGGAGTGGTGCCGTTGATCGAGGCGAGCCGGGACGGCGGCGTCACGTGGGATGTGTTCGTGCCCTTGCAGTTGAGCGATGGCAGCCCTGCCGTGAAGGTCCGTTCGGTGGACGCGGCGGGCAATGTGTCCGCCGTCATAGACCGGGACATCAAGATCGATTCTGTAGTTCCGTCGGCGTCGGCCGTCGTAGACACCGCTGCCCGACGGGTTAGGCTGACCGGTGCCGACGCTGATCCCGGCTCCGGCGTGGCCAGCCTGGAGTACCGGACAGGCGGCGCTGGTGCGTGGACGTCGTCGGCGGCTGCGAGCACGGACGTGATGGTGGGTGCAGATGCTGCCACCGTGGAGTATCGCGCGACGGACACCGCGGGGAACGTGAGCACTGCGCAGTCTGTCATGGTGCCGGCGGAAGCGGCTCCCAAGGCCGCCGTGACTCTCACCTCGGAGGCACAGCCGTCAGCGGAGGGATGGTACGCCAAGGATGTAGGGGTGACGATCACCGCCCCGGCGGGGACGGCGGCGCAGTACCGCCTCGACGGCGGCGCGTGGAAGCCTGCGGCGCAGCCGTTCACTGTCTCGGCGAACGGTCCGCATGCGGTGGACCACCGGTTGCTGAAGAGCAACGTGGTGCTGGCAGGGTCGGCCGGCAGCGTGGCGGTGAAGATCGACAAGATCGTCCCGATGACGGCGGCACTAACCTCGCCGGAGTCACGTACAGGGACTCCGCGAAACCCGGTGACCGTGGTGTTCTCGGCCCAGGATTCCTTGTCAGGTGTCGCCAGGATCGAATACCGGCTCAACCTGGGCGCTTGGACCACGATCGCCGCAGGGGCTCCGGTGACAATCCGCACCACCGGTGACTATCTGGTCAGTTACCGCTCCTTCGACGAGGCCGGGAACGCGGACAAGGTCCGCACCACCAGCGTGAAGATCACGCCGGACGTGCCCCCTTCGGTGAAGTCCAGCGCGGACAGGGTAAAGCCTGGTGCTTCCCTGACCTTCACGGTGGCTGGCTTCAACCGCTGGGACCGGGTTGTCCTGACAGCTGGAACCACCATGCTCGGCACCGTGTTCACCGATGTGAAGGGCGCCGCACAGGCTACCCTGCTGATCCCCGCGGCCACCCCGTCGGGGCCACTGACCATCACGGCGACGGGCAGCGACGGGGAACCTGCAGCCACAGTCAGCGTCACCGTCAAGAAGTGAGCCATGAAGTGAGCTGACAAGAAGTGAGCCATGAAGTGAGCTGACCGAAAAGGCACAGCGAAGGCAAAGGGGTATGCGGCCGGACCGCATACCCCTTTCGGGTTTCCAGCTGTGCATGCTGTTCCCTTCGCTGCGAGGATACGGGGTGCATTTGATGTGCAGGCCCATCCTTGCATTCGCCGGCCGCGGTACCGTACTTCCATGCCGAATATTCGCGAAGGAACCGCACAAGACACACCCGGCCTTGCCAGGCTCAGGGCGAAGTGGGCCGCAGAGCAAGACCCTGCTCTCACGGAAGATCCGGATTTCGAGCGAACCTACCTGCAATGGGCACAGACCAACCCCCGGAAGCACTTTGTGGCCGAGCTTGACGGGAAATTGATCGGCATGCTCAACCTCATGATTTTCGAGCGGATGCCCAAGCCGGGCAAGGCCTCCACGCACTGGGTTTACGTGGGAAATGTCTATGTGCTTCCGGCATTCCGGAATGCCGGCTTAGGGGGCGAGCTCATGCAGGCGTCGATTCGGTTCTCCGAAGCCATCGGAGCGGCGCGGATGGTGCTTTCTCCTTCTGTCCAAGCACGGAGCTTCTACAAACGATTGGGCTTTGAGCCGGCACAAGAACTGAATGTTCTCCATCTCCAAGGGTAACTGCAGGGCCTGGCCGTAGATAAGGCACAGTCACAGTGGAGCGGTCATGGCCCGATTATTGGCCCACGCGTCCATCGATGCACTCGCGCAGGAGATCAGCGTGCCCGCAATGACGGGCGTACTCTTCAATCCTGTGCACCATCAATTCCCGGATGGCGATCCCCTTCTTGCCAACGCGCTCGCCCAGTTCAGGGTGCTGGGCCAGTGCGGCATCGGTGGCGGCCTGCTCACGTGCCAGACTCGCGTACGCAGCATCCACCTCTGCCTGTTCAGCCACCGCTCCATCGAAGTCCGCGTCGCGTTGGCCGTAAAGCTTCGGACGCTGATCGTCGTCGCCGATCCAGTTGTGCCAGTCCCGCTCCACCTCGCCGAGGTGCCGAAGCAGGCCGAGCAGCGACATGGTGGAGGGTGGAACCGATCGGCGGGCCATTTGCCCGGCATCCAGGCCCTCACACTTCATCAGCAGAGTGAGGCGGTAGTTCGTCAGGTAGTCCTGCAGGGTCGCGAGCTCACCGTCCGGACTGACTCCATCGCTCTCCCGGGGGTCATCGTCGGGGTCGACCCACATGTCGGCGTAGATGGTGGCCTGGGTCCATCGTGCTGGTTCTTCAGTCATGGGTTTCATTCTTACCCGCGACGACCGGCCACGTCACCATAAAAGCGCCCGCCGGATTTTCGTAAGACGGTGTCCGCGAACGAGCAGTTGATGCCCTCATTCTGCGGGAAAAGGGGCAACAACTGCTCGTTCGCGCTGGGATCAGGGGCTCAGGAGGCCTTCGCTGACGTTGAGGTCCGATTCGGTTCCGGTCGGCTCCAGGCTGATCATCGGCGACCTCCGCTCAAGGAACCAGAACACCACCAGGCCCAGCCCACAGCCAAGGAACCAGCTGTAGTTGCCGATCCAGGTGGCGTTCACCGAGCTGGCGCCGGTATCGAGCAGGATCTTGGGGATCAGCACCGAGGCGATGGAAATGGCGCCGCTGATTGCCACGGCCTTGACTGCGTTCGGGTTGTAGCCGTTGCGGAACCAGTACCGGCCCGTGTTTTTTAGGGTGTACATGTCATCAACCCACACCTTCTGCTGGCTGATCACGTAGTAGCCGGCGATCAGGATGCCGAACAGGGGCCCGATCAGCGCGCCCAGGACTCCCAGGGTGTAGTGGATGGCGTCGTCGTTCGAGTACCAGTTCCATGGGGTCAGGATGACGGAGCCGACGGCGGCAATCATCCCGCCCGCCCGCCAGCTGATCTTCTGGGGGCTGACATTGGAGAAGTCGAAGGCTGGTGAGATGAAGTTGGCCACGATGTTGATTCCCACGGTGGCGATGACGAAGGTCAGGCCGCCGAGCAGCACGGCGAAGACGGTATCGATTTCCTGGACGGTCTTGACCGGGTCGGTGATGAGGTGGCCGAATACCGGGATGGTGGCAGACGCCGTGATGACCGTCAGCAGTGAGAAAAAGAGGAAGTTCACCGGCAGGCCCAGGAAGTTGCCCTTCTTGACCGCCTTGTAGCTCTTGCCGTACCGTGCGAAGTCGCCGAAATTCAGCATCGGGCCGGAGAAGTAGGAGACCACCAGTGCGATGGCCGAGATCATCACAGGGATGGAGGCCGCGAAGTCCAGGGGCTCACCGCTGGAGAGGTTCAGGCTGATGTTGCCGATGCCTGCTTTGGAGACGAGGTAGATGGCGAGCACCAGCATCACGACGTAGACGGCGGGACCGGCGAAGTCGATGAACTTGCGGATACTTTCCATGCCGTTCCAGAAGAGCGCGGCCTGTGCCACCCAGAGGATTCCATAGCAGATCCAGCCAAGGGTGGAGAGACCCAGGAAGCCGGAGTGTGCGACGTCGTACAGCGGTGCCATGCCGGGGAAGAACTTCAGGAAGACTATTACCAAGGCTTCGGAGGCCAGGAACGTTTGGACGCCATACCAGGCGACAGCGATGAGGCCCCTGATAATGGCGGGTATGTTGGCGCCCTTGACCCCGAATACCGCCCGGTTGATGACGGGGTAAGGGACGCCCGTGAGCTGGCTGGGCTTTGCCACCAGATTGCAAAAGATGTTGACGATGACGATGCCTACCAGCAGGGCAACGAGTACCTGCCAGCTCGCCAGTCCAAGGGCAAACAGACTTCCGGCTGTGACGTATCCACCGATGCTGTGGACATCGGACATCCAGAACGCGAAGAGGTTGTAACTGCTCCAGTGCTGTTTCTTGAGCGGGACGAGATCCTCGTTGCTGAGCTGGGGATCGTAGGCGGCAGAAGGGCCGGCTTGCGGGGGAACGTCTTCCCGAAGGGGAGCGGCCGTCTGGGACTCTGACATGTGTTCCTCTGATTGATCAGGACAGCCGACGGTCCGGCCGTTTCATGAGATCAATTAGATGGAACAGATGTTTCACTGCTGTTTCTGCCGCAACAATTTCTCTTTACGTCATCGCCGGGACGTCGCGCTTGCCCGCCTCACAGCGACTCGATCTCACCCAGAGAGTCGAACATCCCGGCAACCCTCCGGACACGTTCACGGCCACCGCGGCCAAGGAGCGTGAGGACTCCGTTAGCCAGGACGCTGACGAGACTCATCGCCGTCGCATAACTGTCGAGAGCCTGAGGGCCGTCGACAGGGCACTCGATCCAGATGGTGGTATCTGCCGCCAGCCGCCTCGCGCTTGAGTCTGCGATGAGGATGGTTGCCGCTCCGGTGGACGCCGCCGTCTTGAGGACCCTGTGGAACTCCGCGGGCCTTCGGCGGAAGCCAAAAAGGACCACGGCGTCGCCCTTGCCCAGGCCCGCCAGCTCCTCGCCAAGGCTTTGTCCAGGTTGCGGGGCCAGGTTTACGTGGTTGCGGCATTGAAGCAGTTGTTGCCGCAAGTGCAGTGCAACGGGGAAACTGTTGCGGTATCCGATGAGGAGGACTCTGTCGGCATCGGCAATTCGTTCAGTCGCCGCCGCCAGCCGGGGATCATCAAGAAGCTCGAAGAGGCGCCGGATGTTTTCCATCTCCCGGTCCATGTGGCTCGCGAGGCTGGCGTCAATGCTCTGTGAACCAAGCGGCATCCCGCTGGAACGTATGTTGCGTGTGTGCTCCTTGACCTCGTTGAAATCGGCAAAGCCAAGCCTTCGGAACAGGCGGCTCATGGTGGCTTTGGAAACACCGCTGAGGCTGGCGAGTTCCGCCGCGTTGTAGGTAGCGAGGTCGCCCAGTCGGTCCAGGAGAGTGTCGGCAGCCTTCTGCTCCTGAGGGCTCAGTTCCGGGTAGTGCTGTCCGATTCGTTCGTCGATCCTCATGAAACTACCGTCTCACGGTGCAAGGCAACGTCAACCCCTGGGGTCCGCGCACACAATCCATCCGGGGCATACTTCTCAGAGAAAGCCTTCAAACCCTGATCGCCGGTACGCAGGAAAAGGAACCATGAGAATTCTCGTTGCCAATGTCAACACCACCCGGTCCATGACCGACTCCATCGCTGCCCAGGCACGGCAGGTGGCAGCCGCAGAAACGGAAATCATCGGACTCACGCCCCGGTTCGGCGCCGATTCCTGCGAAGGAAATTTCGAAAGTTATCTCGCGGCCATCGGCGTGATGGACACGGTCCTGTCCTACGAGGAGCCGTACGACGCCGTGATCCAGGCCGGCTACGGCGAACACGGCCGCGAAGGCCTGCAGGAACTCCTCGACGTTCCGGTCGTCGACATCACCGAGGCCGCTGCCAGCACTGCGATGTTCCTGGGCCACAAGTATTCCGTGGTGACCACCTTGGACCGGACCGTGCCGCTAATAGAAGACCGGTTGAAGCTTGCCGGACTCGATGCGCGCTGCGCGTCTGTCCGCGCCAGCGGGCTGGCAGTGCTTGAGCTGGAAGAGGACCCGGACCGGGCCATCGAGGCCATCGTGGAGCAGGCGCTGCTCGCGGTCAGAGAAGACAAGGCGGAAGTCATAGTCCTGGGCTGCGGCGGCATGGCCGGGCTCGACGAGCAGATCCGGCAGCGGGCTTCGGTGCCGGTAGTGGACGGAGTGGCCGCTGCCGTCACCATCGCGGAGTCGCTCGTGCGCATGGGATTGTCCACGTCAAAGGTCCGGACGTACGCCACGCCTCGTTCGAAGACCATCACCGGCTGGCCGTTCCCCGCTTCTGCTCAGGTTAGTCGAGCCAAGTTAGCCGGGCAGAAGGTCACGATGCCGGTGGAGTAGGTGCCGGGGGTTTCATCCGCCGTCGATGTCCTCGACCGCTTGCGACAGTGCAGCGATGGATTCGGGACCACCGTGCCCCTCCCCTTCGACGACGACGAGCGTGCTGCTCTTCCATCGCTGGTGAAGCTTCCACGGGGTGACGACGGGGCCACTGATGTCCCGGCGGCCGTGGATGAGGTAGCCGGGGAGCCCGTCGAGCTCGTGGATCCGTTGCAGGATCTCCTGTCCATTGGTCAGGAACCCATCGTTTGACCAGTAGTGCGTGACGAGGAGCGCGAACGTCATGCGCTCGCGCTCGTCATCGAACATCGCACCAGGCCGCCAGTTCGGGTCCAGGGATATATGCGTGGATTCCCAGCGGTCCCAGGCCAGGGCGGCATGCCGCGCGTCGTCGCGGTCTTCCCCGGCCAGCCGGCGCGCGTAGGCCTCGACCACACGTTCGCCAGGGTTTGTCGAGGCGGCATCTGTGAACTCCTTCCAAGCTTCAGGGAAGACACAGCCCACGCCTTCAGTAATCCACTGGCCTCGTCCCGGCTTGTCGTTGTCACGGCCATCAGGGCGATGCCCAGGACACGGTCACGGTGCCTGAGGGCGTAGGCGAGAGCCAGTGTGCTGCCCCAGGAGACACCAGTGATAATCCACTTTTCAACGCCAAGGTGTTCCCGCACCGCCTCGATGTCGTCAATCAACGCCTGCGTGGTGTTCTGTTGCAAGTTGCCCAGGTCGTCCTGGACTGTTGGAAGGCTTTTGCCGCACCCACGTTGGTCGAGGCCGATGGTCCAGAACCGGGCCGGGTCGTGCCGTTTACGGTAGCCTCCTTTGCCCAGGGATCCACCGGGGCCGCCGTGCAGGTACAGAACTGGAACACCTGAGGGATTTCCCGTCGCCTCCCAGTAGATCTTCCCGTGGGGTACATCTACCCAGCCGTTGCTCGTCTCCGTGCTTTCAGGAATCATCTGCCCAACGATATGGGAAAAGCTGATGAAACCCGCGAGGTCCACGGAAGAGTCAAGGGCGTTTGAAGAAGTCGGCGAGCGCCTCGGTTAGTACTTCTGGTGCTTCCTCAGCCATGTGATGTCCGGAGTCGATGCCCCGGCCCTGGACGTTGGTGGCCCATTCGCGCCAGATGACGAGTGGATCGCCATACAGCTGTTCCAGGTCGTCGCGCAGCGACCAGAGGACGAGGAGCGGAATATTCAACCGGCGGCCTGCTGCCCGGTCTTCTTCTTCGTGGGTGCGGTCAACGGTCAGGCCGGCCCGATAGTCCTCCAGCATGCCGCGCACCACGGAAGGATCCCGGGTAGCGGCCCGCCACTCCTGGAAGTTCTCCCGGCCCATCCGGTGTGGGTCGCCGTGGTACCAGCTGTCCGGATCGGCGTTGATCACTCGTTCCGGAATGTCCGGTTGGGCGAAGAAGAACCAATGCCACCACCGGGTGGCGAAGTCGACGTTGACGCGTTCGAGGTGCTCCACGATCGGAAGGCAGTCAAGCAGTGCCGTCCGGTAAACGAGTTCCGGATGATCCATGGCCAGCCTGAAAGCCGCGTAACTTCCGCGGTCGTGGCCCGCGACAAAGAACTTCTCAATCCCCAATGCCTTCATGAGATTCACGAGGTCCCCGGCCATCGCCCGCTTTGAGGCGGGCACGTGGCCCGGGTCGGGTCCGGGCCCGCGAGATGCGCCGTACCCGCGCAGGTCGGGGACAACCACTTTGTAACCCATTTCTGCCAGTGCCGGCGCCACCCGATGCCACGTTGCACCGGTGCGGGGGTGCCCGTGGAGCAGCAGCACGGCAGGCCCCTCCCCGCCGTGCCGGACATGGACAACCGCCCCATCCAGAGCAAGGTCTTCGACGACGAAACCCGCGAACATTAGTCCATCATTCAGCACACCGTTACTTACCTCAACCCAGAGACTGCTGTCCTCGTTCAGGAGCCACGGCGCCGTCCTGAACATCGATAACATGCAGGTCAAAGCGGACGCGCGCAAATTCAAGAAGCTCGTCGAGTCACGTGGCAGCGAAACAGGAGGCTAGCGCGGAGAAGTGGACGACGCCGGAGCAACAGGAGAGCTTTAGCCGCCGTTGATCAGTCAAGATCAGGCGCGCTGGCGATGATGTAGTCAGCGGCCACTGGTCCCTTCATGGTCAGGTGGTTGTTGCGGGGGCTGATGTGGTGCCCCTTCAGGGCAGTCCACAGGGCATCGGGGGTTTCGGGCTCCACGTTGTTGAGCAGGCACCAGCTCGTGTACAGCCCGTAGAGCTCATCGCCGTCGAGGCCGGATTCGGCATCGCGTTCCTGGTTCACGGATTCCGAGAGGAACTTTTCAAAATCGGTGCTTGTCATGCGGCTCCTTCGGATGGCAGTCATTGGGTCAGGTGTGAAATCGCCCGCACCCTCTTGGGACAATCTACAGGTGGAGGCGCGCTGCGCGGAGGCCGCGGCTACAGCGTGCCTTGGATTTTCCTCCAGCCGCCAGCCCTGTTGTTGGCGATGATCGCCCTGAACATTTCGCCGAGCGCCTGCTCGTTGACGGTCTCGCCGTCGCGGAAGGCAACGGTGCGGGCTGTCTTGTTGTCGTGTCCCGCAGTGATGATGCTGTGCGGATCCGGAACGACGCCGCCGTCGTATAAGAAGACGTTGACGTGATCCTATGCCTTTAGTCGCTGAGGAGCTGCTCGCGGAGAATGTCTGCATGCCCGCAGTGCTGTGCAAGCTCCCGGAGCATGTGAAGGTACACCCAGCGCAGCGGGAGCGGACCGCGGCGGTTGCCATGGACCAGGTCGTCCAGCTGCAAGGAGGATGCGGCGAGGCGGGATGCCTCGCATGCCTCGCTGTGTGCGCGCTGGATGGTTGCGATAGTGTCGTCGTCGTTGAGGATAAACGACTCGTCCGGCGTCGCAGGAATGCCGATCTCGGCGCGGGGCCGGCACGTGATGGCTTCGTCGAACCAGACCTTCTCGACGAACGTCGCGTGCTTCACCAGGCCCAAAAGGGTGGTCCGGGAGGGCACCAATGATCGGCGCACCTGTTCCTCGGTCAGGCCATCCAGACAGGTATTGAGTGCGCTTCGGTGCTCGTCGACGAATGCCTCGAACTGGGCCTGGACTGGCTGATTGATAACTTCTTCGGAGAGCGTTACGGGGAGGAAGGGCATGCCCCAAAGTATTCCAGACTGTCGCCCCGGGCACTCCCAAGGGGCAGGTCAATGCCGGCGGCCATTTATGATGCTGGAATGGGGGAACATCAGAGCAGGCTACTGTCATCCGAGCGCAAACAGATTTACGTCGAAATTGCCATCCACGTACCCATGGAGCGCCTTTGGACATTGAGCCAGGACCCGGATCTGCATCCGCGGTGGGACTTGCGGTTTTCCCGGATCATTCCCACAAGCCGCGACGCCGAGGGGCTTACCCGCTTCCGCTACGAGTTCCTGCTTCCATTCCGCACGATCACCGGGACCGGAATTTCCTTGGGCCACAGGTTTCGGGGCGACGGGCAGGCAACATCGGTCCTCAAGTTCTTCACCTCCGATGCACTTTCACCCATCGGGCCGGGCTCAGGCTATTGGCGGTACATTCCCACGGATCAGGCGATCCGATTTGTCACCGGCTACAACTATGAGCCAGGAATGGGCCGTCTCGGCAAGGTGTTGGACGGCCGGGTGGTCCGGCCGCTGCTGGGCTGGGCAACGGCCATAAGCTTTGACCGGCTGCGGTTGTGGGCAGAATCGGATGTCGACCCCAAGGAATCCCGCAACCGGTGGATTATCGATGCGACGGCCAGGTCGGCTGGCCTCTTGGCCGCGACGCTCGTGATCCGCCAAGGGTTCGACGGCGGTCGTCCGGGTACCGCCGTCGTCCTCGGCGTAGCCGCTGCCACAGCCTCATTGATGATCCCGCGGCACTGGACCGTTCCGCGAGCGGGGCGTTGCCTGCGGCGTGCGCCGGACCGGCTCTCCGCCCGCGCCCCGTCGGCTCTGGCATCCCTTCCGTCGCCCGGAAGAACCGGGGCCCGGGTCCAGTCGTTGGGACAGGAGTAAGCATGGCTTCGATCTTTGCCCGTGCACTGGGGGAGGACTTCCATCGCCTTCACCCCATGCTGCAAAAGCGATTCAATGTCGATACGGAGGCGGGATACGCCTGCGTAGGACGTGGGGTCTTCTCGGAAGTGCGGCGCGGAGCATGGTGGACGGTACCGTTTCTGCGCCTCGGGGCGTACCGCAACATCCTCTTCCCCGACCAGGGAACGAACATTCCATTCTCCATCGAAAACTACCCCTACATTGACGGCTTCGGCCGGCCCACTGTCACTTTCGTCCGGACATTGGAGCTGTCGCCGGTCAAGCAGCGCCGCTTTGATGCCACCATGATTTACAGCGCAGAAAGGCGTGGGATCATCGACTATCTCGGCACCCACCAGCACCTGGCCACCGACCTCATTCTTGAGGTACTGCCTGATAATTCCCTGCATCTTCGATCCACGGGCCAGCGGTTCTATGAAGGCTTCCTGGGTTTCACCTTTCCCTCCGCCCTGACTGGCACGGCAGATCTCTACGAGGCCTTCGACGATGCCCGGGGAGTCTTCACCATCCAGATGCAGGTAAGGAACCCCATCCTCGGATTCCTCTTCGGGTACCGGGGCGAGTTCAAATGTACGTTTCCTGACATGCCAGCGGAAGGAGCTCCACAGCGGCTGAGGCCCGTCCGTGAGGAATGCCGGCAATAGCCTGGCCGACTAAGCCCCTGGGTCCCCTGCCAGGGAAGATAGGCTGAGATATGCGCTACCAGATCCGTCAGGCCACCGCTGAAGATGCTGAGGCCCTCGTCCTCATGCAGACTTTGGCCCACGAGGAGTGCTACGCGCACCTGCTGCCTTCGGAGTTCTTTAGTGCCCGCCGTGCCAGCATCCCCGAGCGGGTCCAAAGACGCCTGCCTTATCTGGACAGCCCGGACCCGCGAATGGTCGCCTTGGACTCGTACAACGAAATTGTTGGATTCGCGGACGCCGGGCCCGGCCGCGACGAAGACCAACCCGCGGGGCTGGAGCTATATTCCATCTACACCCTCAGGCGCACCCACGGCACTGGGCTGGGTGCGGCGCTGCTGAACGCCGCCATAGGAGACTCATCGGCCTACCTCTGGGTGCTCGAGGGTAATCCCCGTGCGCTTGCTTTCTACCGCAAGAGCGGTTTCCGCCCGGACGGCGCACGCAAGCTGCTTCCACCTGGTTGGAACGAGCTACCAGAGTTCCGGATGGTCCGGCCCGCCACGTAGCTGGCCGCTTAACTTTTTGCAGCATTCGGCTTCGGCCACAATGTACGCGCAATTTGCGATCAAGATTCGATCAAAAAAACGCGATTCCGCCCAAAAAAGCCCAAAACTATCACTCGCACCAGTTAGCCGCCAGTAGCATTGCCGATGCCATGGAGTTCCTCTGTGGCGGCTGCCTCGACCTCACGACCACGTGACAGCGGGCCCCTGCAAAAAGACGCGTCATGCATCATCCGAGGATTGCCGTGTCCAGAAAAAGAAGGTTCACCCTACTGATGCTTACATCTCGAATGCACGCTGCCCGGAGGCCTCTCGCTCCGTCAGGATTCGCCCGCGTTATCGCCGGTGGTGCCGCTTTGCTCGCCGGTAGCGCCACTCTTGTCGCGGTTGCGATTGGCGCCCCCGTTCCCGCGTCCGCGGCATCAGGCTCGGCTGCCTGCCTCAATCCTTTGGCGGAGACCCACAACTTCACCGTCGTCGCGGAAGACAATGCTGCCCTCGGATCAACCGGAGCAGGTGGTGAAATTGAGGGAAGCCTGGCGGCAGGTGGAAACGTGAGTTTTGGCCTGTACAACCTCTTGGACAACACCGACGGTAGCGCGCTGCCAACAGTCGGAAGCCCTGCCACCCAGCTCCTGGTTGGAGGAACCGTGGACTACTCAACTGGTCAACGGCTGGACCTGAATGCCGGATTCGGGAAGATCACCGACACAACCGGTCTGGGTGTCACGCCCGATGGCCGGCTCATATCGGATGACGCCAACCGGTACGTAAAATCGCAGCTTGGCGCAGGCCAGAACAGCATTCTGGACTACACAGCAGCTCCCGGGACGTACGTCGAGGCCTTCCCGGCCGACTACTTCGACCGCCTGCGTAGCGTCTCCGCTCAATATGCAGCTCTCGCGGAAGGGGAGGGGACCGCGATGGTGACTACCACTGGTAGTGGCGAGCTCCATATCGCCCTTCAAGCAGGAAAAACGAACGTCTGGAACGTGGGTGCTGCCGAGTTGTCCGCCGCCACGTCGGTCACGTTCGACGAAGTCAAGCCCAGTGCGGCTACTCGACTCGTCATCAATGTGATCCCCGACGGCTCCGCTGACGTTGGAGGATTGCGTTTCAACGGTGATACCGTCGCTGACCGGTATTTCGCCCCCTGGGTTGTCTGGAACTTCCCGGGCTGGCAGGATCTCCGCCTGGTCGGATCGACGGAAATGAGCGGCATGCTGCTTGCCCCCGACGCTGCACTGGTCTATGGCCGGAACAATCCCCTCCGTGGCCAAATCATCTCGGAGAGCATCAACATCACCGGTGCCGGAGAAATCCACCACTGGAGTTACGAAGCGGCGCCTTGCAGGAACCAACCTGAAGTGACGGCTACGCCGTCGGCGACCGCGACGACAGAGGTGACGGCTACGCCGTCGGCGACCGCGACGACGGAGGTTACGGTGATGGCGACCCCGACGACGGAGGTCACGGCTACGCCGTCGGCGACCGCGACGACGGAGGTTACGGTGATGGCGACCCCGACGACGGAGGTGACGGTTACGCCGTCGGCGACTGCGACGACGGAGGTTACGGTTACGCCGTCGGCGACCGCGAGTGCCCCCCTTCCCACCGGCCTGGCTGCTGCGGTGCCGACATCATCAACGAGGGCCGCAGAAGTTGTTTCCGCGCCTCAAGCCACTACCACAACCACACCCGATCAGCTCGCCGAGACGGGCTTCGACCGTACGTGGATCGTGGCGGTGGCTCTGGTTCTCATGTCTGGCGGCGCAGTGGCCATGGGACTGACCCGCATCAGGCGAGCGGCAGGAAACGGGGCACGGCACTAAGCTGAAGGCGCGCTCGGACCTGCGCTCGCTGATCTCAGGTCCATCACGCTGAAACGGAACTCGACCTGACGCTCGGTGTCGCCGGGCGCCGTCGCTGAAAGTGAGTGGGATCCCGTCGGCATCGGCGGTGTAGGTGCCTGGGGCGCGGTCGATTTTTGCTCCCCAGGCATCAACCTCACCCTGGTACCCACGGGGATCGGCTTGTCCGCGGCGAGGGCCGGGTTATAGAGCAGCAGTTGGGCAGTGGTGGATCGGAATTTGCAGGGGTTTTTCAAAACCGCTGTGTCTGAAATTCTGCCCAAGGTCACGGACCGGCCAAAAGCTCTCGGACTTTCCCACGTACGGCCAGTAAGGATGGTGGAACGTCTGCGGTCCGCGCCATGAAATGCAGCCCTCGCATGGCTAGGCCGGCGTCAGTGAGGTTACCGCCGAGCAAGTGCGTGATGAACTCATGGGCGGGCATCTCATGTGGCTGGCCCATCTCGCCGTCGTCCCATGTCGGCGGGGCGATTCGGGCACAGCCCGCCGCGATAATCACGTGTTTGCGGCGGGACGAGTTCGCAGACGCCCACTCCGAGCCGGCATGGAAAACAGCGGCAGCTTGATAGCCGGTCTCTTCCAGGAGCTCCCGGCGGCCGCCTTCCTCAACATCCTCTCCGTCTTCGACGCCGCCACCGGGCAGCTCGATGAGCACCTTCTGCGGGCCGACGCGGAACTGGTCGAACACCACAACGCCTTTAAGATCGTGAGTAAAGGCGACGACTGCGACGCTGTTCCGCTCTTCCAGCACGTCCCAGCTGCTGACGGATCCATCGGCCGTGCGATAGACGTCGCGGCGCACCCTCACGAAGCCGTTGTGGGCTGTTTCGCTGCCTAGCCGTGTCCAGGGTCGCGCGAGACTCATTTTGTCCATAGCGATTATCCTTGCCCAGAGCGCCTCCAATCCCTAACTTAGGGCAGCAGGCGCGCCCGCGAGCTGCAGATCCCAGCGGCGGACAGTCGGCGCTTGGCAGAGGATCCCTGAATTAGGATGAGGCTCTGATGAAGGGAGCCTGGTGAATAAGAATCGCCTGGAAGCGTTCAGCGATGGTGTGCTGGCCATAATCATCACCATCATGGTGCTGGAACTGCATGTGCCGGATGAACCGAGCTGGCATGGCCTGGCAGCCGTCCTGCCAACGTTCCTGAGCTACCTGCTCAGCTTCGTGTATGTAGGAATCTACTGGAATAACCACCACCACATGATCCACCTGGCCAGCAGGGTCAACGGCGCAGTCCTTTGGGCGAATCTGCACCTGTTGTTTTGGCTTTCGCTGTTCCCCTTCAGCACCCGGTGGATGGATGAGTCCGGCTTCGTTCAAGTTCCGGTGCTGACGTACGGGATCAACCTGCTCTGCGCGGCGATCGCCTACTTCATCCTGGAACAGACGCTGATCCGCCAGCAGGGCCGGGACGGCGCTCTCGCCCAGGCAGTTGGCCGGGACTGGAAGGGCAAATCGTCTCCACTGATTTACCTCGCCGGCATCGGGCTCTGCATCGTGCAGCCGCTGCTGGGCCTGGCGGCCTACACAGTAGTAGCGCTGATCTGGCTTATTCCCGACCGCCGGGTCGAACATTTCGTCACCCGGGCCCGCCAGGACTGACCCGCCCGGGCTTGCCCACACCGGCGGCTTCATGGTGAGCGAATCTCAAAGTAAGGCGGCCGGATCCGCAGGATAATGGGACTATGACCAATCAGGATCAGGACCGGGACCCTTGGGATGAGTTCGACAAGCTCAAGCCTGCCGGCCCTGACCGCGTGGAAGGGTACCCAGGAGGCGAGCCGATGGGCTTCGGCTTCCGGACGGGAGTGCGCAGCGCCAGGGTGGCTTTCGGATTCGCCATCTACGCGTTGGTCCTTGTAAGCACGCTGGTCCTCATCGGGGCCGTCGTCTTCATCCGCGAAAGCCAGTGGCTGTTGCTCGGCCTGATCGTGTTGATTGAAGCCGGATCCGTCCTCGCCTTTCTGGGGCTGGTCGACCAAGCGCGCAACCGACGGTCCGCCCGCTAAGGGCTTACCGGGCCAGAGACGACTGAATCCTCCAGATATGCTGACCCGGACAGCGGGCCTGCGCTCAGCCGTGTCTCGTATAACTCCTGACCCACCGACACCTGAGGAACCCACATGAATTGTGTACCTGTGACAGACGGATCCGGAAACGAGCTATTGGCGATCGAGCGCATCACCGAAGACGAGTTGGATCACCGGGACCCCGCCGCGGACCTTCCCCTCTCCCTGGTAGTCGTCACGCATGCCGGAAAGGTACTGATGATATTCAACAGGTGGCGGGAGCAGTGGGAACTGCCGGGGGGAATGATCGAGAGTGACGAGACGCCCCGGCAAGCCGCCTTCCGTGAACTAGCTGAAGAGACCGGCATTTTTGCCCAGGACCTCAACTTCGAAGCCCGGACGTTGTTCTCCCTAAGGCGTCCCGACCGTCTTGAATATGCTGCGGTGTATTCCACTCGGCTTGGGTCGCTCCCCGAACTGACGGAGAACGAGGAGGCCACCGCCTTCCTCTGGTGGACGCCAACAACCCCGGTAGAAGACAACACGAGCCCCCTGGATGCCGCCATTGCTTCCAGGACTGCCTGTGAGAGTCATCCGGAGGCGGCGGCGGTAAATGGCATCAGGAACGGCGGAAATTAGCAATGGCAGATCAGCACGCGAAGGGGGCCATGACGGCGTTCAGCATTCCTGCCACGTCGTCGTTGCCGGCCGTGGGCAAGGTCGCAATCTACATACTCAATGGCGACCTTGATAAATACATCACCTTCACACAGCCGGACTTTCCGGAAGCAGGTCGGCAGGTGCCGGCGGGAACCATTGAAGATGGAGAGACTCCTCCCCAAGCAGCCTCTAGGGAACTCCAGGAAGAGACAGGACTGAATCGAAGGATATCGCTCTTCCATTTTGCGGACAGCGTTTACGACATGAGCCGGTACAAGCCCGAAATCCAGATTCGAAGCTGGTTCCTGGGAGTAGCGGAAGCAGACGACTTTCCGACAGGCAGGTGGACTCAGATAGAGCGCAGAGCCGACCAGCCGGACATTGTTGCGGAATTCTCGTGGACTGAAATCTCATTTCAAGAACAACTAATCGCCGGTCATTCTGATCTTTTGCCGGTCGCCCTGCACCTGGCGCATTCCTGGTCACTCAATTCGTGACCCTACGACGCAGCGGTCACTGCGGAGGTGCCTAGGACTGACCCGTCCGAGGCTAAGGCCTGGACGGCAGCGTACTTAGCGCTGGCCACGGCCACCATGGTTTCGAATCCACTTCTGGGCACCGTTCCGGCGGCCGCGAGGGCGCTGCTGTCCGGACCTGTCAGAACCCGCCAGGAGGCGACCTCGGTGGCCCCGTTCCAGCTGGCGAACACCTGTATGCTCTGACCGGCGCCGTTCTTGACCGCCATGCTGGGTGGCGTGTCCGGCTGAGCCGTCCACGGGAACCTGTAGACCCGGTAGCAGCCGTTGCCGAGTCCCGCGGCCTCGAAGACGGCAGTCCCGTCTGCCGTGAATTCGGTCGCGGAGGGGTCCGCGCCCCAGCCGACCATCACGTTGCCGTTGGCGAGCAGCTGGACGTTTCCTTCGGCGTTGCCGCCGTGCCCGGCGTTGGCAAACTCCTGCTTGAGGGTCACAGTCTTCGCCTCCTCGTCGACGGCGAGCAAGAGTCCCCGGGAGGTACCGGACGTCTCCTCGGCGAAGTGATTGTCGAAGACGCTGATCAACGTGGCGGAGCGTCGGCGGGCGTCGTGCTGCCACGCGAAAACCGCCTGATCCGCCACGGCGAAGTCGCTCTTTTTGCCGCCCATCCGCCAGCGCACTTCCCCTGACTTGCGGCCGATCTGGTAGAGGGTATGGGTGTGCCTGGAGGAGACCAGCAGCGCATCCCCGTCGTCGTCGACGGAATTCAGATGGAAGGCATCAAACGCGTTGTCCATGCTGCTCCCATCCTTCGACAGCTTCCCGCCGGGAGTGGCGTACGTTTCCGTTAGGCCGATGTGCTCGGACGCTTGCCCAGTCAAGCAGGACGGCACCGCTGCGCACGTCGATTTCCTGCACGTGGCAGTCGAGCAGGTACCCCTTGGCGGGACCTCCGACGGCACTGAGGTCCGCCTGCACTGTCGGATAGGCGAGTAGCAGCGCTGTTCCTGCGTCGGTGAGCCTGAATTCATGCAGGTCGATGCTGAGACCATTCCCCGCACTGATGGACGCGACGGTCCGGTAGGCCGTGTCCAGGATAATTCCCTTTCCGGCGCCGTGGCCGCCCTCGCTGGTCCCCTGCCAATAGGTGAGGACCGGTTTGCCTTCGAAGGTCTGCACCCGCAGGTCCATCGCCCCGGCGCCGCTCGGCTCCATCCAGACCGGCCGGCTGGCGCTGTCGAGGATGACGGCCGAGGAGCCGTGCCCCTGCGGGGTTGCGAAGACGAGTCCGGGAGCTGTCTGGCCCGCACCCCAGCTGGTCACGTGGGGAGTGGTGAGCTTGGTGCTCAGGAAGACCCGGTCGGGTAGTGCATCGCTCCCGGACGGCTGACCTGCCGACGGCGATGCTGTGGCCGTTGGGGGCGTCGCCGTCGTCGATGACATCCGATCGGGGAGCAGGGCCCTGCCGGCGAAGGTGCCGGCCCCCAGTGCGCCAATCCCGGCCAGGCCCGTACTCGCGAGCATGGACCGTCGGCTGACCATGCCGTGCAGCCACGACGCCGGAGGGACCAGCTGCGGGTGATGATCGGGTTCTTCCGTGGTTTTCATCTTTGCATCATTTGCCCCCAGGCTCGGAGACATCTGGCCGCTGCCCTTGTGCTGGCTGTGAGTCCCACGCGATGCGTCGCTCCTGGTTGGTCGTCCTCATGCGGACGGGCAGAGGTCCAATTCGGAGATCGTCCCGTGTGGAACGTCGAGGGACAGCTCCACGGTAAACGTCCGGTGGTCATGCCTGGTCACCAGCACTCCGCGCCCCGGGTTCTTGAGTGCCTCCCGCACCGCTCCCTCGAGGGCTTGGTCGAGTTCGTCCTGGAGCTCATTCCGGTTGTTGATCCTGATCTCTACGGCGTTGCGGGTCATCTGGCCCCTCACGGGGTTAAGACAAGCTTGCTCGGGGCGCCCTGCTGCTGCAGCTCCCAAGCCCGCCGGCACTCGCTGAGCGGGACGGTCATGGTGTCTATGGTCAAAGCGCCGGTGGATGCAAGCTCGGTCAGTTTCAGGTATGCGTCGCGGCGGACCTGGACCGGTGGGTCGATGTGCGCGAACCCGAGGATCTCCAGGCGTGCTGCGCGGATGATCCCGGCGGGCAGCTGGATGGTGGCCCCGGCGGACTGTCCGATCTGGATGTGACGGGCGCCCCGGGCGGCGACGTGCATGGCAGCAAGGGCAGGCTCGCCCCAGACCGGATCGATGATGACGTCGAAGCCGCGCTCGCCGACGACGTCGCGGAATGCGCCCACCAGGTCGGTGTCCGGTGTGATCGTCACGGTGGCGTCGGCACCATGCTCCCTGGAGCGGGCCAGCCTGTCAGGGTTCCTGTCGGCGGCAACCACCGTGGCCGCACCGAGGGCCTTGGCCAACTGGACAGCGACGGATCCGAGCGCCCCGGTCGCGCCGAGGACCAGGACATTTTGGCCGGGCTGGAGGTTGGCGCGCCATGTGAGGGCGAGCCAGGCGGCCAGCCCCGTGTTGCCCAGCGCGGCGGCGGTGACGTCGTCGACGCCGTCGGCGAGGTCGAGCAGGTCCTGCTCTGCGACCAGCGTTCGCTCGGCCCAGGAGCCGTGAGGCGCCACCGGCGAGGTGAAGAAGACCCGGCGGCCTGCGGCAGTCCGGCCGACGCCGTCTGCACCGATCACGTACGGCATTGTGCCGGGATCGCCGAAGGCGCCGGATGCCTTGGCCAGGTCGAGATGGTGGACACCGGCAGCGGTGACGTCGACGACGACATGGCCGCTGCTGGGCTGGGGGTCGGGAAAATCTGCGTAGGCGGGCGTTGTTCCGGTCTGGGTCAGAACGGCTACCTTCATGGTGTGCTCCTGATGTCTGGGGTGTGAGTGGGTGCGCGGGCGGCCATGTGTGGCCGGCGGGGGAGCTTCAGCTCTGCCGGTCGGTGTCCGCAGGGATGATCTGTACGCTGATTGATCCGAGGCCGCTGATCTTCCCTTTGAGCTGATCGCCGGCATGCATCCAGGTGCCGGTGCTGAGACCGACCCCTGCGGGGGTGCCGGTGAGGACGACGTCGCCCGGTTCGAGGGTCACGTGCTCGCTGATCCGGGAGACCAGCTCGGGCACCGGCCAAATCAGGTCGGAGGTATTGGCGTTCTGACGGAGCTCGCCGTTGAGCCAGAACTCCAGTTGCAGGCTGGTGTCGTCGACGAAGCGGGCCGGCACAATTTCCGGCCCGAGCGGACAGCTGTCGTCGAAGACCTTGCCGCCGAACAGGTCGAACTTCACCAGGTGCTTGGGATGGCGCTGCCAGTCGCGGGCCGAGAGATCCAACGCAATTGTGTAGCCGGCGATGTGCTCACGGGCCCGTTCCACCGGAATGTTCCGGCCGCGCCGGCCGATGACGAACGCCAGCTCGAGCTCGTAATCGAACTTCTCTGTCTGGGTGGGGTAGTGGACCGACTGGCCCTGCCCGACGAGGGTGGTGCTGGGCGGTTTGAGGAAGAAGACAGGAATGTTGTCATCTTTGGAGAAGCCCGTGTGACCGCCGTCGTTCAGGACGTGGTCGTAGTAGTTGGCGCCGGCGCAGATGACCTTATTCGGGTACTGCAGGGGCGTTAACCAGTCCTCAAGCACATCCGGCTCGGCGACCGGCTCGACGGCACCGTTTGGAAGGGCGTCGACGGCGGCGACCAGCTGGGGCTCGGCGGTCTCCCAGTTGGTGAAGACGGTCATCAGCCCGGACGCCGGATTGGTTGCCATCAGCTCGGGGACGAGGTCCGCGACCCTGAACAGGCGGCCATCAGCGAGCCTCAGCACGGGGGTGGGCGTTCCACCGATCCGGACGGTGGACAGGGAGAACGTCACTGGGTCTGCTCCTTGGCGTGTGCAGTGCTTATGTGTGCAGTGCTTATGTGTGCAGTGCTGACAGGAGTCAGGCCGTCAGTAGCCGCCGCCATCATCCAGTCACTGACGATCGAGTCGATGGTACCGATGGGCCGGGACATCAGGGACCGGGCAAGGTCGCGCACCTGGGCGCGTTGAGGCGGTGACAGGTACTCCGCGGGGGAGGCGCCGTCGACGCGGGCCAGGGCGAGCAGCGGCAGGAGAGCCGCCACACGGCCCCTCAGGTCTGCCGTCGATTCCCAGTCAACGTGCTGGATGTAGCCGTCCAACAGCTGTTGGGCGGAGCGATGCAGTTGCTCGATGTGGTCGGGCAGGACGATCGCCTTGAGCAGCAGGTGGTTCAGGCAGAATGCGACGTCAAATGCTGGGTCACCGAACCAGCCGCACTCAGCGTCGAGCAGCACCGGACCATGCGGCCCGAGAAGGATGTTCTTGGGACTGACGTCGCCGTGCACCACCGCCAGGTGTGTGCCGGTGGTCACCGCGGCGAGCCAGTCAATCCGGTCGTCGAGGTCGGGGTTGGCGCGGGCGGTGACCCGAAAGTAGGGCTCGATGCGTAAGGCGTTGAAGTTATCGTCCGTAGCGAACGTGTCCGCGGCCCATTGAAGCTTGGTGCTGGCTCTGTGCAGCCGGCCCACAAGATCGCCGACTGCGTATGCGGCAGCAGGGTCGACCTTCCCGGCGAGGAGCTCATCCTTCCACACCGGGTAATCTTCAGGCGGAAGGAACTGCATCGCGAACAGCCCGGCCTCCCCGTCGTAGGCGAGCACCTGCGGAATCTGCTTCGGAGCAACGGCACCCGCGAGCTGCAGCCACTGGTACTCGACCCGGTTGCGGGAGATCGGCGCCAGCCACTCCTGCGCAACCTTCAACCGGGCTAAAGCTCCTTTCACGCACAGGGTGCGGCCGGGCAGGTCCACCCGCCACAGGTCCGAGCTCACGCCACCGGTGAGGGGGGTCAGTACCGCCGCCTCAGCCGGTTGCATCAGTCCTTGGCGCTGCAGGAACTCCTGCACCCTGGCCTCGGGACCGGCGCCGCTCACCTTACAACCGCCGGAGTGGGTGCCAGCGCGGGCAGATTCTTGAAGCCCAGGCTGGAGTCCTCGGCAATGCGCACCAGCTGGTTGTATTTGGCCATTCGCTCGGAGTTCCGCACGGACCCGATCTTAATCTGTCCGGCCGCGGTCCCGACAGCGAGGTCGGCGAGGAAGTCGTCCTCGGTCTCCCCGGATCGTGCGGAGACAACCGGGGCGTAGCCGGCATCCCGCGCCTGGGCTACCACGTCGAGGGTGCCAGTCAGCGTGCCGTTCTGGTTGACCTTGACCAGGACCCCGTTGGCGACGCCGCGGGCAACGCCCTCGGCGAGTCTTTGGCTGTTGGTGGTGAACAGATCGTCGCCGATCAACCTGATCCGCTGACCAAGGCGCTTGGTCAGCGTCTGCCAGCCGGCCCAGTCATCCTCATCCAACCCGTCCTCGATCGAGACGATCGCGAAGCGGTCGACCCAGGACGACATCATGTCGATCATCTCGGCAGTGTTGACATGGCGTTCCTGCCGGCGCAGGTGGTAGTCACCGGCGTCGCGGTCGTACAGGGAGGCCGCAGCGACATCGATGGCGATGGCGATGTCCGTCCCGGGCTGCAGGCCAGCGGCCTCGATGGACTGGGTGATCAGCTCCAGGGCCTCCTCGCCCGTGCGGCAGCCCGGGCTCAGTCCGCCCTCGTCGGCCAGCAGGGTGGGCAGCCCCCGCTCGGCGCAGAGGGTGGCCGCAGCGGCCCGGACGCGGGACGTGAGCTGGATCGCTTCGAGTGCGGAGGTTGCCGAGACCGGCACGGCCAGGAAGTCCTGGACGTCCATGCCGCGGCCGGCGTGGAGGCCGCCGGAGAGGATATTAACCATCGGCATCGGCAGCACCGGCTCGTCGACGCCGGCGAGCTGGGCGATCCGTCGATATAGCGGTTGCCCGCTGGCCACGGCGGAGGCGCGGCAGACTGCCAGCGACGTGCCCAGGACGGCGTTGGCGCCGAGCCTGGACAGCGCGGGCGTTCCGTCAAGGTCCCGCAGCCGATCGTCGATGCCGCGCTGGTCGTCGACGTCGTGGCCGCGCAGGGCTGCGGCGATCTGGCCGTTCACGTGCTCGACGGCGGCGGTGACGCCGAGGCCGTCGAACACTGACTTGTCGCCGTCGCGCAGCTCGTGGGCCTCGTGGGTGCCGGTGGACGCCCCGGAGGGCACTGAGGCTCGGGCCACGGCGCCGGTGTCGAGCACGACGTCAACCTCGACGGTCGGGCGGCCGCGGGAGTCGAAGATCTGGCGGCCGTGGATGGTTCGGATGGTACTCAAGACGACACTCCAGTGGAGAGGGCGGACGGGATGTTGTTGCAGGGGTAGCGGGCCGGTTCGCCGCGCAGGACGCGCACGACTTCCTCGGCGGCGTTGCGGCGCAGGTCGATCACCGATGCGTCGGAGGAGAAGGCAATGTGGGGCGTGACGATCACTCCGGGGTGGGCCAGCAGCTCGGCTGGAACCGCCGGCTCCTCCTCCAGGACGTCCAACCCTGCTCCGCCGATATGCCCATTCTCCAAGAAGGCGATCAGGGCGGTGGTGTCGATCAGTCCGCCCCGGCTGACGTTGATCACGAACGCGTCCTGCGGCAGCAGCCCAAGCTCCCGTTCGCCGATCAGGTGATGGGTGTGCGGAACCAGGGGTGCGTGCAGGACGACAATATCGCTGGCGGCGAGCAGGCCGTCGAGGGGCATCACTTCGATCCCGCCGGTGTCGGCCGGAGGATGCGGGTCGCTGATCACGACGCGCGCTCCAAGCGCCCGCAGCTTGGCTGCGGTGGCCCTGCCGATCCGGCCGTAACCGATGACGCCGCAGGTCAGGTTGGACAGGCGGCGAAGCCGGGCCCCGGCCGGGTTCCAGCTGCTGGCGCGGACCTCGCGGTCGGCAGCGACCAGGCCGCGGGTCCAGGCCAGGGCCAGCCCGACGGCGTGGTCTGAGACCTCCGCGACGCAGTAGTCCGGGACGTTGGTGACCTGCACACGGGAATCAGTGGCGGCGGACACGGCGATGTTATCCAGGCCCACCCCCATCCGGGCAACGACGCGAAGCGGGGCCGAGGACGCGATCGCTGCGGCGGACACCGTTGCCCAGCAGGTGAGGATCGCGGCGGGTTGGTGTTCGGCGATCAGGGCGTCGATGATCTCAACCCGCGCTGGGTCGGCCGGGCCGGCGACGAGAGCGAAGCCGGCATCTTCGATGATGCTTCGTTCGATGCTGTCGTCAGGCCAGGCCCGGTCTGTCAGCAGTACTGTTTGCTGCGGGGTCATGACTGGTGCTCCTTCTTCGTGGTCCGGCCTGGAGCGGCCGGGTTTGGGTGGGGATCAGCGTGGATGGAATGTCGGGTCTACGCACCGGGTGATCTGCTCGCCCAGCCCGGTCACCGAAGCCCTGACGATGTCTCCGGCGCAGAGAAAACGGCCGTGGTGGAGGCCGAACCCGGCGGGGGAGCCGGTGCAGAGCAAGTCGCCGGGGCGGAGACGGGTGTGCTGGGAAAGGTACGACAGCTGCTCGGGAATGCTGAACACCATGTCGTCGGCAGTGTCGTCCTGCATGAGCGTGTCGTTCAGCGACAGCTGAAGCCGTAGATGGGAGGGGTCGGGGACCTGCCAGGCGGGAACGAACCACGGTCCTACCGGGAGCGATCCCTGCATGCCCTTGCACTGAAGCCAGTCGCTGCCCAGCCCGGGCAGGTCTGGCCGGACAACGCGGGACCGGATGGTCAGGTCATTGACCACGCAGTAACCGGCGATAGCCGTGTGCGCCTCGGACGGCGTCAGTCGCAAGCCGGACCCTCCGATGACGGCACCGATCTCGACCTCCCAGTCCAGGGTGTCCACGTCCGGATTCAGAACCAGCTCGCTTAGAGGGCTGCCGATCCGGTCGATGCTGGTCAGGGCGACGTAGGGGCTGCCGTCGAGGCGTCGCTGCTTCAGAGCCTGCGTGCTGGCGGCGCGCAGCCGATCGGCGTCGGCCGGCTCACCACCGTCGACGGTGGCTTCGATGACCTGCCGCCGGTAATTGCCGATGGTGCAGAACAGCTGCTCGGGCCGCAGCGGAGCCTCCAGCCGCAACGAATCGACAGGCAGCCCGTCCCCGGCGATCGCCTCCGCGGTCCGGGGCAGCTCGGTCAACCGGCGAAGCTCAGCATGATTGGTGCCCCACTCACGGATCAGGTCAGTGACGGACGTGAACCTAGCGCACGGCCAGTCTTCCGCCCAGTCAAGCAGCGGAAGGGCATGGTCGCGGTGCACTAGCCAGACCTCGGCCGGGTTCCCGTGCAGGCCCGCCTGGGCCAGCACCACCCCCGCGGGGGAAATGTCGGCGTTTCGGTTGTCATCTTCGAACATATGCTAACGATAGCACAACCTCTGCATAGTGCCACCCCTGAGCGACTTCCGCCATGTGACGCCACCAGCGCGCTGGCTGGCAGCAGTGTGCCGCCAAAGATGGAGGTGTTGACATGGCTGGAATAATTGAGCATAGTGCTATCGATGGCACGCGACTGACGATGGGAACTTAAAGTGACAGTACGTAGAGTGGTTACCGGTACGGACGGCACTGGGAAGTCCGTCTTAGTCTCCGACGGAGCGGTACCTCACAGCCACGACTTTGAGACGATGCCGGGACAGGCTCAGATCCGGATCTGGTTCACGCCCGGGGTGCCCTCGAGCACGCCGCCCAACGCCGAGCCCACCGACAATCACGGCCCTGTCGTCCCTGGCCCCGGCGGTGCAAGCTTTGTGATCGTCCGCTATGCCCCCGATTCAGTGGTCATGAGTCCCGATTTCGATCCCGCCGCGGCCGGTCAGGAACTTGCTGCCTACGCACCGGATCTGGCCAAGGTCTTCGAGCCGGACGGGATGCACCGCACACCCAGCGTGGACTATGGGGTAGTGCTCGAAGGGGAGGTGTGGCTCGGGCTGGACGACGGCGCGGAGGTCTGCCTGACGCAGGGCGATACCGTCGTGCAGGTCGCCGCGCGGCATGCCTGGCG
This sequence comes from Arthrobacter sp. ISL-48, assembly GCF_018613805.1. GTDB lineage: Bacteria > Actinomycetota > Actinomycetes > Actinomycetales > Micrococcaceae > Arthrobacter. The sequence goes on along the minus strand of NZ_JAGGPL010000013.1, from coordinate 106,594 downwards.
CAACAAAACACAGGCGCCGGCGACGGTGGCGTTTGTGCTCACCGGCGCCAGCGCCTGAGTGCGGGAGGACTGGAAGCATGCTAGCCCCCCATGTAAAGGACCACGTCTATCTTCCCCGGATGTTCTTTCACACCCTGGCTGAACATCTCGGTGTTCCTGATGGATATCCGGATGACATGACCTTGCGACTTTTCGACCAGGGTCCTTGTTTCGATGCCGTCTGCCATGATCCAGGCCAGGCGTGAATCGCTGCTTGCCATCTCAACGCGGCCTCGTCGGATCATCCGGTTTCGCTGCCAGATTTCAACGTCTACACCTGTGAGCTTGGCCCACTCATCGATTCTTATCGTTGCTGTGGAGTTCACTGACTTCTCCGTTCGGGTTCACTCTCCGCCGCTCACGAAGCCGGTCCGCCGGGTTGTGCTTCGCGGCCCTCGGCCTGGGTTCCTCGTGCCACCATCCTTCCCAGGGGGAGGATGTGATCCGGCCTTTGGGGAACCTTTCCACGCGGTGCGCGCCTGACGAGGTGCCCGAAGCGTCGGAGCCGACCAGCATTTGGTGAATCCTCTCGGTGATCATGTGCTCATCCTTTCAAGTAGTGAACCCGCGAAATCGATCCACCGCAGGGGTGCTGCCCACGACGGCCGGCCGTCCATGCGGCGGACGACCGGCCCGATCACGTGGTCAGGGAATGACCACGTAGTTGCTGAAACCGCCGCGCGGATCTTTCAGTCGTCCGGAAATTGCCGTGTTCACATCGGACAATGGGAACGCCTCGGTCTCCAGGTAAGTGAGGTCCAGGGTGCCGGTCTCGATCATGTCGGCCATCTCCTGCCCCTGGGCGGCAGTAAACCAGTTTGAGCCCATGATCTGAACCTGCTCGTCCATCAGCCACTTCATGTCGACAGGGACTTCTTCGGAGACCCCGCCAACGTTCACTACCCGGCCACCCCGCCGGACCCCCTGCATCGAATCGACCATGGTGGCCGCGTCAGCCCGGGCCCCGAGCGCGCTGATCACGAAGTGGGCCCCGTCGCCACGTGTCTTGGCCTTGGCCCACTCGCCGGACGACTGCTCACCGAGGTTCATGACCTCGATCCGACCGGGCGAAAGGGCTTTCACTCGGTCCAAGAGCCCCTGGTTGCGCCCGGTGCCGAGGATCTTGGCCACCCCCATACTCAGGCAGAGCACAGTCGCGGCTACGCCCAGAGTGCCCGTGATGCCGTCGATCAGGCCTACGCTGCCTGGTCCGGCGTCGGCCAGGCGGAGCGCTCCATAGGCCGTGCCGATGTAGCCGAAACGGGCGGCGAGCTCGAACGGAAGGTTGTCCGGGATTTTGACCAGAGCCTGCTGCGGGGCGGTCATGAACTCACTGAACCCGCCATAGGGGTAAAGATCAAAAATCCGCTGGCCGTCGCGTGAGGTGCTGAAGTACCCGTTGAGGGTGTAGTACCGACAGCGGCTGGGGGTGCCGCCGGAGCACGCGTAGCAGCTGCCGCAGGAACGCAGCGGGCTCACGTATACCCGGTCACCGGGCTTGACGTTGATGACGGATTCTCCGACCTCCTCCACCACTCCGGTGGGATCAAGGCCGAAGATCGCAGGGAAGGCCGGGATGGGTTGGTGCGGGAACCAGGTGGGCCAGTTGTTGATCACGTTGGCCATGTTCGGCACAATGCCGACCGCCTTGACCCTGACCAGTACGTCGGTGGGTCGGGGCATGGGTACTTCGATGGTGTCGATCGACATGGGTTCGCCGATCTGATGCAGTCGTGCTGCGCGCATCGTCGCCATTGACGGCTCCTTCTAGGGAACGAAAAGGGTGGTGATTCTGGGGAGTGGGTTGGTGGCCAGTTACTTGCGGTAGCTGTCCTCGAGTTCAATGCCGAGCAGACCCATTACCCGTACGCCTGAGTTGTACCACGCGATGGTCAGCGTGAGCTCCACCATCTGCTGGTCGTCGAGTTGCCTGGCCGCGGCCGCCCAGGTGGCCTCGGATACGTTCACGTTGATGGTGGATTCGCGTGCCAGGGCTATCACGGCGCGTTCGGCGTTGTTGAAAAGCTCGGCGCTGTCGCCGTCGGCGACTGCGGCAAGCTGCTCGTCCGTGAGGCCGGCTCTGCGGCCATGTGACTGGTGGTGGGCGATCTCATATTCAGAGCCGGCGGCATGGCCCACTGACAGTATGGCCAGCTCCCGCAGCTTGGGGCTCAGGAGGGAGCTGTCACGCATGGCGTTGGCATACGACAGGAAAGCATCGAGCAGGACAGGGGCATTCGCCAGTGAGCGGAAGATATTGGCGGTGGGCATTTTGCGCTCCGCTTCGATGCGGTCCCACAGCGGCTGCTGGTGGACCGAGGCGGCGTCATCGCGGGACAGGGACGGAACTCGGGACATGATGTGGTGCTCCAGACGGTTGGGGGGCAGCGGGGCTGGTGATTAGCGGGGCTGGGGGCTGGCCAGGAACTTCTCCAGCGTCATGGGGGCAGGACGGACAGCCGGGGACTTCAGCGGTGCCCCGACGAATGGCGAGGCTTCGAAGTACCACTGCTCCAGGGCGGGCAGTCCCCAGCGTGCGTTGGTGCTCACCGATGCGGCATCCCAGCGCACCGCCTCGGTCTCAAGATCGATGGTCTGGTAGTGGCTGTTGAAGACCTCAACGCGGTGGCCGTCCGGGTCGCGGAGGTACGCGAAGAGCATGCCTCCCGGTCCATGCCGGCCGGGGCCGCGTTCCACCTGGTCGCCGTAGCCCAGGATGCCGGCGAAGTCGCAGGCGGTGAAGATGTCATGGCTCTCGGAGACGGTGTAAGCGAAGTGGTGCAGGCTTGGACCGTCGCCGGGCACCATTGCCAAGTCAAGGCAGGTGCCCTTGCGGTACATGAAGGCGCCTACGAGTTCGTCGCCGTACTCGAGGTATTCCGAGTTGCGGAACCCCAGTTCGCTGTAGAACGCGCACAACTCGTAGACGTCGGGCGTGAGCAGCTGGAAGTGGTCCAGTCGCTGGGCGTGCGCGCCTTTGTACTGCTCAAAGTTGATGTGCAGCCTGGACCGGGTCTCCATGGTTGCGCACAGCTCCAGCGGCGTCCCGACCGGGTCTGCAACGTGCAGGGTACGCCCCTGGTGTGGCATGTCTACCCACTCGGCCGGGAGATCCCGGTCACGGAAGTAGCGGTAGGCCTCGTCCAGGTCTTCCTCGAAGAAAACCCGGAACCCTATCCGACGGGCCGTGCCGCCGTCGGTGCTCCTCTCCAACACAAGGCTGTGGTGACAGGCCTCCGCGAGGCCGCGCAGATAGACCGTGGAGTCGTCCTCCTCGGTCACCACCAGGCCGAGGACCGTGGTGTAGAAATCACGGCTCGCGGCCAGGTCAGCTACATTCAGGCGCAGGTGGCTGGTTCGGGTGATGTTGAACGGGGGGCGCAAGTCGACCGGTGGCAGCATGCTGTCCTCTCCAATGGGGTACAGGTGGGTGCTATCGTTAGCACCTACATTTGGAAGGCGCGCACGCGCGCCTCTTTTGTTGGATGTTGCGGTCTTTAAGCGGAGCGCTCGCGCGCCACCGCGGGCGGTGCAGCAGTGCTGCCACGCGGCACCAGCCAGCCCACAGATGCCGACTCGTACGGATCGTTTCCGGCCGGCGGATTGTTAAGCCGGCGGATGAACCAGAGCCCGCAGGAGGTGGCGACGTCGCCGATGGGGAGACTGATAGTGGTGAGGCCGGGGCCCCACCAGGAGAACCCGCTCTGATCGCCGAAGCCGACTACGGACAGCTCCGAGGGGACGTCGACGTCCATCTCCAGCAAGCCGTCCAGCACTCCTACGGTGTGCAGGACAGACCCAAGCACGACGGCGGTGGGCGGGGTTGGCCGGTTCAGGAGCCGGCGCACAGCCTCGCGGGCATGCTCCGGCGACGCTGGGGGACCTAGTTCGACCAGGTTGGGCAGGATCGGGACGCCCCGGTCGCGAAGGGCCTGGTGGTAGCCCTCGAGTCGTTCCCGGCCGGTGGGTAGGTCAGCAGGCGCACCGATGTAAGCGATCCGGGTATGGCCGAGATCCAGCAAGTGCGTCGTGGAATCCTGCAGCGCCCGCTGGTCATCCAGGCCGAACCACTGCGCACCCAGTGACGCGTGCCTGCGCAGCAACTGGACGTGCGGCATACCGCGCAGCAAGCTGACGGAGTCATTGTGCGGGCTCGGCGTCGGAGCGATCACTACGCCAGCTGCACGGCTGGCGGACAGTTCGCGAAGGTGACGGCGCTCGATGAGGCGATCGTCGAACGTCTCTGCCAGCATCAGCTGGTAGTCCTCAGCGGCCATGATCGCTGACAATTCGTGGGCGATGGTGAAGTAGAAGCTGTTGCGGATGTCGGGAATGACGAGCCCCACCACGTTGCTCGGGGCTCCCCGCATCATCCTGGCCGCATGGTTGCCCACGTAGCCCAGTTCCGACGCCGCCTGGCGGACTCGGGCTTTGGTCTCTTCACTGATGCGGGTGTCATTGGCCAGCGCCCGGCCGACGGTGGAGACTGACAGCTGCAGATGTGCAGCGATATCCTTCGTCGTGACCATCGTGCCTCCTGACGCAATGCTGTAGTGGACCATCATATGCTGGGAGTGGCGGCTTTACGCTGCAGCCACATGCTAACGATAGCACAGGCCCCGCGTGGGTCAAGAGCCGCGGGCAACCACGCTGAAATAAATTCCGTCCTTGACTCATTGCGGCGGAGTGCTATCGTTAGCATTGTTCTAGACCTCGTGTTGGCAGGACGGGTCAGCATCAGCTTGGTTCAGATGCCCAGTGCAGATCCTCAGCCGGCCCCCTTCCAGGTATGACCGGAACCGGACCGCCCTGCCGCACTCCGCATCTCTTCAGAGCACGCCTCACATCCCCGTACGAAAGCAAGCCCCTCCCGACTAGGAGACAATGATGTCCCACCAAACCCCTTCCGGCGCCAGCCCGGCCCCCGGTGCAGCTGGTTCCACCGTAGGGCACGCCGTACCCACGTACCCCGAGCCCATGGATGCGATTTCCATGGACGCGATCCCTGCCAGCCCGGCACCATCGCGTGTAAAGAACAACCCGGAGGGCATGCCCTCCAAGGTCGTCGCTGGCGTTTCGCTCGCGGTGCTGGCCTTGACCTTCATGCTTAATGCGATGGACCGGCAGGTCTTTCCGCCTTTGCTGGGCACCATCAGCAAGGAATACGGGTTCAATCTGCAGGCGGGCGGACTGCTGGCCACAATATTCACGTTGGGGATGGCCATCGCAGGCATCCCTGCCGGGTTCCTGGTCGAGCGCTTTTCGCGCAAGACGGTCTTGATATTCAGTATCGTGATCTACTCCCTGGGTACGCTGGCTACACCGCTGGCCTCCTCCTGGGGCGATATGGCCCTGTACCGGATCATCTCCGGGCTGGGTGAAGGGATGCAAGCCGCAGCGTTGTTCGCCGCAGTGGGCGCTTTCTTCCACAACCGTCGCGGCCTTGCCCTCGGCGTCCTGGGCTTCGCTTTCGGTCTGGGTGCTACCTTCGGCCCGCCCTTGGGTGTTATGTTCACCGCCAACTTTGGATCCTGGAGGGCTCCGTTCACCATCTTCGGGCTGCTCGGCCTGGTGATCGCTGTCGTAGCTATGTTCGTCGTCAGCCCCAAGTTCACCGAGCGGGCCATCAGCATGACCGGCATCGAGGGCTCCTACGATTACATGCCAGCCAAGGCCTACAACCGCAACTCCTTGGCGATCGCGGCCGCCTCCGGCTGCGGTGCCCTCGCCCTGTATGGGTTCCTGGGTTTGTACCCGACGTTCCTGACCACTCAGCTTCACGTGTCGACAGGGGAGGCCGCGCTGGCTCTCAGTTTCGTGGGCATCGGAGGCGTGGCCGGGTTGTTTGGCGGCTGGATCGGCGACAGGATCAACCAGCGGACCCTGCTGATAGTTTCTCTGGTCGTCATGGCGGTGGTCGGTGTGCTGATCTACGTCGTGCAGGCATCGTTCGTCTGGCAGTGTGTCTTCGCTTGCATGATGGGCGTATTCGGTACCGGCGTCTTCTTCCCCAACACCAACAGCGCTATCCAGCGGGCGGTCCGTCCGTACCAGGTCGGGCGGGCCGCCGGCCTGTTCGTCACGTGCTACTACGGTTCCGCCGCCTTCTCTGGGCTGCTGTTTGCGGCGCTGGTGCCCGCGCTGGGCTGGCAGGGAGCCGGCCTGCTGCAGGTGACGCTGCTGCCGCTGCTGGCTGCCGCGATCATGCTGATCGTGCGGCCGACACTATTCAACAATGCGGTCCCCGCCGCCGCTCACTGATCACATCGTGATCACCTCGGAAGGAAAGCCAAATGAATGACGTAGGTTCGCAAGGCCTGCCCGTCGGCGCGCTGGCCGGAATCGTCGTTGCCGATTTCAGCCGGGTGCTGGCCGCGCCCTACGCGACGATGCTGTTCGGCGACCTTGGCGCCGACGTGATCAAGATCGAGCGTCCGGGTACCGGTGACGACACGCGCCAGTGGGGGCCTCCGTTCACCGATGACCATGAGGCGACATATTTCCTGTCGGTGAACCGCAACAAGCGATCCTTCACGGCCGATATGTCCGCCGCGGACGACAAGGCTGACCTGGTCGAGCTGATTCGACGTGCTGACGTGCTGATTGAGAACTTCCGTCCGGGCACGATGGCTCGTCACGGGTTGTCCTACGATCAGGTCGCCGCGATCAACCCGCGGCTCGTGTATTGCTCGATCACCGGCTTCGGCTCAGAGGAGGCGGCGGCGGCACTGCCCGGCTACGACCTGCTGGTACAGGCCGTCGGGGGACTGATGAGTGTGACCGGCCCCGGCCCGGGCGAGCCAGTCAAGGCCGGCGTCGCCCTGGTCGACGTGCTGACCGGACTGCATGCCGCGATCGGCGTGCTGGCGGCCCTTCGTGCACGGGAGGGCAGCGGCCGGGGCCAGTTGGTCGAAGTGAACCTGCTCAGTACCCTGCTGTCGAGCATGGTCAATCAAAGTGTTGGCTACACCGCCGCAGGCGCCATCCCGGGCATCCTGGGGAATCGCCACCCTTCAATCGCGCCCTACCAGCTGTTCCCGGCTGCAGACCGGCCGGTTGTCATCGCTGTCGGCACCGACCGGCAGTTCCAGCAGCTGTGTGCGGCACTGGGAATCCCCGAGGCGGCGACCGATCCCCGTTTCGCAACCAACCGGGCCCGGGTCGCCCACGTCGAGGAGCTTGATCAGGCCATCACGGAGCTGACCAGCGAGCAGACCGCCGATCACTGGTACCGGGTCCTGTCGGCGCGCGGAATCCCCTGTGGCCCGGTCAACGACATCGCCGGTGCCTTCGTGATGGCCGGCGAGCTGGGGCTGGATGCCCGCGTCACCGTGGGCGAAGGCCAGGACAGTGTGGACCTGGCCGCCAACCCGATAACGCTGTCCGACACGCCTGTCACGTACGTTCGGAGGCCACCACGGCTCGGGCAGCATGCCGAAGAGGTGCGCGAATGGCTTCGCAGCCCGAACACCACCGAACCCCCTTACCAAGACCACAGCAGTAGCAGTAACAAGCAGCCAATGGGAGCACACCAGTGACCGACCTCGCCACCGATTACCTCGACATCGACTTTCTGCTCACCGAGCAGGAGATTGACCTGCGCAGCCAGGTCCGCCAGTTCGTCGATGACCGGATCCGGCCCAACATCAACTCCTGGTACGAGGAGGCAGTCTTTCCCCAGGACCTGGTCAAGGAGATGGGGAGCCTCGGCCTGCTGGGCATGCACCTGAAGGGGTACGGCTGCGGCGGGCGGACCGCCGTCGAGTACGGGATTGCCGCCATGGAGCTGGAGGCCGGGGACTCCGGCATCCGTACTTTCGTATCCGTGCAGGGATCGCTGGCCATGAGCGCGATCTCAAAGTTCGGTTCCGAGGAGCAGAAGCAGCAGTGGTTGCCTGGCATGGCAGCGGGTGAACTGATCGGCTGCTTCGGCCTCACCGAGCCCACCGCAGGCAGCGACCCCGCCAACATGCTCACCCGTGCCGAGCGACAAGGCTCAGGCTGGGTGCTGAACGGAGCCAAACGCTGGATCGGCCTGGCCTCCATCGCCGACGTTGCGATCATCTGGGCGGGCACCGACGAAGGCGTCCGTGGCTTCGTTGTCCCTACCGACACCCAGGGCTTCCTGGCTACCCCGATCTCCGAAAAGCTGTCGATGCGCGCCTCCATCCAGTGCGACATCACCCTTGACGACATCGTGCTGCCGGACAGCGCCGTGCTACCCGGCGTCGTCGGCCTCCGCGGTCCTTTCTCCTGCCTCAACGAAGCGAGGTACGGCATCCTGTGGGGCGCCATGGGCGCCGCCCGTGACGCCTACCAGGCCGCCCTGGCGTACGCCGTTGACCGCACCCAGTTTGGCAAACCGATCGCCTCGTTTCAGCTCACCCAGCAGAAGCTCGTGGACATGGTCCTGGAGATCCAGAAGGGAACACTCGTGGCCCTCCAGACCGGGCGGCTCAAGGATGCCGGGCGCCTGCGTCCCGAACAGATATCCTTTGGCAAGCTCAATAACGTCCGCCAGGCAATCGAGATCTGCCGATCGGCCCGGACTATCCTCGGCGGAAACGGGATCACTCTTGAGTACTCGCCGCTGCGGCACGCCAACAACCTCGAGAGCGTGCGTACGTACGAGGGGACCGACGAGATCCATGCGCTGATCATGGGGCGTGCGATCACCGGCATCCCGAGCTTCTCGTAGCCGTTGCTAATCCGCAGCCCCGGCCTCCTCGGGCCCAGGTCCTGCTGTCCTGTTTGTCTATCTGAAGGAAACTCCTGTGTCAGAAACCGTTACCGAAACCCGGACCACCTACGTGGACCACGGCGGTTTCCGCTTTGCTCTCCTGACCCTGGAGAACTCCGGCCACCGCCCTGTGACGCTGGGTCCGGCATCGCTGGCCGGGTTTCAGGCCGCTGTGGGCGATCCTGACCTGGCAGGGGTGGATGCGGTGGCTGTGACGGGCCAAGGCCCGGTTTTCTGTGCCGGTGCGGACCTGAAGCCGATGACGGAGGCTGCCACACCGCAGCAGGCAGAGGCTGTGGCGCGTCGGGGACTGGAGGCGCTGGACCGGTTCGCGGCGCTTCCGGTGCCCACTTTCGCGTTCATCAACGGGATCGCGCTCGGAGGCGGGCTGGAACTCGCTTTGCACGCGGACTACCGCACGGCCGCAGATTCTGTGCGGGCCCTCGGCTTTCCGGAGGTCCGCCTGGGCCTGGTGCCTGGCTGGGGCGGCATCCCGCGCACCGTGGCGCTACTCGGCTCTGCACAAACAGCACGTCTGGTGGTCATGGATTCGCTCGCGGGAAAGAACCTTTCGGCCCGGTCCGCGGCGGATCTTGGCCTGGTGGATGCCATAGTGCCGGAAGACGGATTCCTGGTGGCATCCCTGAATTTCGCCGCTGGCATCCTCACTGAGACGGGCCCGGGCGCGGCCGCTGCGCCGTCCCGTCCCGGCCTCGCGGAGCAGGGCCCGTCTGCCGCCGTCGTCGGATCCGCGGCAGCCTTGGAGGCCGTCCGGATGCAGCTCGACGCCCGGCTGCATGGCGCCGCCCCCGCACCGTACCGCGCCCTGGAGCTGATCGCCGAAGCGGCCGCAGCCAGGCCTCCCGCCGGCACAGCGCAACAGACGGCGGCGGAGGTCCGGGCCTTTGGCGAGCTGCTGCTCTCTGATGAAGCCCGTGCCAGCATTTACGCCTTCCACCTCACTCAGTCCCTGGTGAAAAAGCCCGAGGGCAGGCCGGCCGCCGAACCGATGCCGGTGCGCTCGGTGGGCGTCGTCGGTGCAGGGCTGATGGCCAGCCAGCTCGCCCTCACGTTCGCGCAGCTGCTGCGCGTTCCGGTGCGGATCACGGACCTGTCGCAAGAGCGTATCGAGGGGTCGCTGGGCTGGATCAGCGGGCAGTTGGACAAACTCGTGGGCAAAGGACGCCTGCAGATTATCGACGCCGAGGCGGTCCGCGCCCTGGTCACCGGAGGCACCGACAAGGCAGCATTTGCGGACTGCGACGTGGTCATCGAGGCCGTTTTTGAGGACCTGGAGGTCAAGCGCGCCGTGTTCGCCGAGCTCGAACCGCTGCTGCGGCCGGATGCCCTGCTGCTGACCAACACCTCCTCATTGTCGATAGAGGCCATAGGTGCCGCGCTCGCCCGGCCGGAGCGGGTGGTGGGCTTCCACTTTTTCAACCCCGTGGCCGTGCTGCCGCTCGTGGAAATCATCACCGCGCCGAAAACGGATGAGGCCACGCTTGCGACGGCGTTCGAGCTGGCCCGGCGGCTGCGCAAGACGGCCGTACTCAGCACCGATACGGCCGGCTTCGTGGTGAACCGCGTGCTGACGCGGCTGTTTGACGAGGTCCTGTCCCTGCTTGACGACGGCGGCGATCCCGCCGTCGTGAACCATGCCCTGGATCCGCTGGGCCTGCCCATGACGCCGCTGCAGCTGCTGCAATTCATCGGCCCGGCCGTGCAGCTGCATATCTGCGAGACCATGCACCGGGCGTATCCTCAGCGCTTTGGCGTGAGCCGCAGCCTGGCGGCTCTCGTGGCCGCGGGGCTCCCCGGCTACCTGGACCACGACGGCGGAATCGCCGCCGACGCCGCTGCCCTGCTGCCGGCTTCGAAACCGGCCGATGCCGGCGCAGTCCGCGCCAGAATCCTGGCCGCGCTGGCCGAGGAAGTCACGTTATTGCTGGACGAGTCGGTGGTGGCTGGACCTGAGCAGGTCGACCTGTGCATGATCCTCGGCGCGAATTTCCCCTTCCACACAGGCGGCCTGACCCCGCTCCTGGACCGGGAAGCAGGCACCGCCTTCCATCCGGAGCTGCGCGTTCCCGTCCCCGCCGTCGGGTAGCAGGCTCCGAATCCAGGCTGCCCCATGCCAACAGGACGGCCCTCCGTCCCTCGCCACGTCCAAGGAGAAAAAATGAACAGCACAGATGTCGTCATCGTCGGTGCCGCCCGCACGCCCCAAGGCAGGCTGATGGGCCAGCTCGCCCCGCTCACCGCCGTCGAGCTCGGCGGTGCCGCGATCGCGGCGGCCCTCGACCGGGCCAACATCAACGCCGATGCAGTGGACGCCGTCATCATGGGACACGTACTCCAGGCCGGGGCAGGACAAAATCCCGCCCGGCAGGCAGCCATCGCCGGGGGTATTCCGCTCAGCGCCCACGCCCACACAGTTAATAAGGTGTGCCTGTCCGGACTGAGCGCCATCATCGACGCGAGCCGGCTGCTGCGGCTGGGAGAAGCCGCGGTGGTGGTCGCCGGCGGACAGGAATCAATGAGCAATGCCCCGCACCTGCTGCCGGGTTCGCGCGCCGGCCACCTCTACGGTGACGCGGCCCTGATCGACTCGGCGGCCCACGACGGACTCACCGATGCCTTCGACCACGTCGCCATGGGCTTCGCCACGGACCGTGCCAATGACGCCTTGGGCATTCCCCGCACCGAGCAGGACAAGGCCGCTGCTGGTTCGCACCGGCGGGCAGCGGCCGCCCAGGCAACCGGACTTTTTGACGCTGAGATCGTCCCGGTCAAGGTGCCGCGGCGCCGCGGGGAGGACGTGCTGGCAGTCGGCGACGAGGGTGTGCGTCCGGACAGCACCGAGGAGTCGCTCGGCAGGCTCTGGCCGGCGTTCTCCCCAAACGGTACGGTTACCGCCGGAAATGCCTCACCGCTCAACGACGGCGCGGCCGCCGTCGTCCTGACCACCCGCGGTTACGCCGACGCCCACGGCCTCGAAATCCTGGCGGTGCTTGGCGCCCCGGGACAGACAGCCGGCCCGGACACCTCGTTGCCGGACAAACCGGCCCGCGCCATCTATAAGGCCATTGGAACCGCCGGCTGGAGCGTGGAGGATTTGGACTTCGTGGAGATCAATGAGGCGTTTGCCTCGGTGGCCCTGCACTCGGCGGCACAACTCGGCATCGGCATGGACAGAGTCAACGTCAACGGTGGAGCGATCGCCCTCGGCCATCCCATTGGCGCCTCCGGTGCGCGGGTTGTGGTCACCGCCGTTTACGAGCTCCAGCGCCGCGGCAGCGGCAAGGCCGCCGTAGCACTGTGCGGCGGCGGCGGCCAGGGCGAAGCGTTGCTCCTGTCACGTTGACCCTGAATCCGCCCAGCGGGTGCTGGTAGGGTCTGCGCATGGATGAAAACCTGGGGAAGTTCATCGACGATTTTGCTCAACTGGTGCAGCTGGCGCAGTCCGGCCAGCACAGGATGCGGGCGGGAACGCAGCTCCTGACCGCGCTCACTGAACATCTGGGACTGCCTGCGGAAACGCTCTCAGTGGTGGTGGAGGAGATACCCCCGCACCGGTTCGTGGACGCTGACATCCAGATGGCCGAACTTGCGGCCGAGAGCGGGGACTTCCGGCTGCTCGGCATCGGCGGCGGGGACCAGCGACACCACCAGTCGCTGAGTGACATGCTGCAGCAGTCCCAGTTCTTCCCGCAGTTCCCTCTGTCACAACCCGATTACAGGAACCTCGCCGTGGGGCCCGATGACCAGCGCCAGGCCGTCGCCATGGGCCTATGGCTATTCCGGCACAAAGGCAGTCCGGTGGCGGTGTGGCAGCGTGACGCGAACCCACGGTTTGGGCGGCCCTCAGCCTCCCTCGAGGTCCTCGCAAGTGACACGGGCAGTGCGGCGGAATTCCTCGCTGACTTCCGTCTGCGAATGCAGCACCGAAGCGTCCTGAAGGGCCAGATCATTTCACTGGTTATGGGGGAGTACGGCCCCAGCGCTTCGGGAGTCACTTTCCATGCCAGGCCTACGCTGGCGGCCTCCGAGGTCATTCTCCCCGAGGGACTACTGCAGAAGGTGTCTGGTCATGCGCTCGGCATCGCCGAACACCGGGAGACGCTCAGCGAATACGGGCAGCACCTCAAGCGGGGCATCCTGCTCTACGGCAATCCGGGAACGGGCAAAACCCATACTGTGCGCTATCTCCTTAGCCAAAGCGCAGGAACTACCGCCATCCTCCTGTCGGGCGGATCGCTGGCCAGAATCTCAGAGGCCGCCACCATGGCCCGGGCACTGCAGCCGTCCATCGTCGTTCTTGAAGACTGCGACCTGATTGCCGAGGACCGGAGCTTCGGCCACGGACCGCAGCCGTTGCTGTTCGAAGTGCTGGACGCCATGGACGGCCTGGACAGGGACGCCGACGTGGCGTTCGTCCTCACCACCAACCGCGTGGACATGCTGGAACGTGCCTTGGCGCAGCGTCCGGGCCGCGTGGATTTGGCCGTGGAGATCCCCCTCCCGGCCCTGACGGAGCGCATTGACCTGATGAATCTCTACTCCCGCGGGATCCCCTTTAGCGCTGAGGCCGTTCAAGATGCGGCATCCCGCACCGAAGGAACCACCGCCTCCTTTGCACGCGAACTCATCCGGCGGGCCGTGGTTGCTGCCGCACAGGAAGGGGCTTCCGTTGACGACAGTCACCTTGGCCTTGCAGTCGACGGGCTGATGGCCGACGGCGAGGCTCTTACGCGGAGTCTGCTGGGCAGCGGCGCCGGCTTCGACAACCCGGTCTTTGGCGGTTTTGGTGCTCCGGGCTCACCTGGTGCCGGTCCGGGACAGAGCTTCAGCGGACCGCGGATCCCCCGACCCGGCTTCCCACCCGCTTAGCGACCCGGGCGTTCCGCGATCGACCACGGAGGCGGATGAGACGTCCCTGGATTCCTTCGGAGGGTTGACTTGGAGCGCGCGTTGGGTGTGAAGTCGTTTTCCACGAGCGATTTTTCGTCGTCGCATCCCAAAATGCCACCCACAAGGAGATGACCGCATGACCGTTATGACCCGGCGGCTGGGCCGCTCAGACCTGCAGGTCAGCGCTCTTGGCCTCGGCTGCTGGGCCATCGGCGGAGCAATGGCCGCGGGTGACCAACAGCTTGGCTACGCCGGTGTCGACGACGACCTGGCTGTGCAGGGCCTGCACCGCGCCGTCGAACTTGGTATCACCCTGTTTGACACCGCTGACGCGTACGGCGCCGGGCACAGCGAGCGACTCCTGGGCACCGTACTGGCCGATCACCCCGACGTCCTGGTGGCCACCAAGTTCGGCAACACCATCGACGAATCCACCCGGCAGCTCACAGGTATCGACACATCCCCAGCCTATGTCCGTCAGGCTCTGCATGCGTCTCTACGCAGACTCGGTCGCGACCGCATCGACCTCTACCAGCTGCACACCCCCGACGTCGACGACGCACGTGCCGCTGAGCTGGTAAACACCTTGGAAGAACTGGCCACAGAAGGGCTGATCCGCTGGTACGGCATCAGCACCGACGACCCGGGCCGGGCAGAAATATTTGCCGCCGGCCCGCGGTGCACCGCTGTTCAACTGCAACTCAATGTCCTGGACGAGAACCCCGAAATGCTCGCGGTGTGCGAGCGGCACGACCTCGCCGCGCTCTGCCGCTCGCCGCTGGCCATGGGGCTACTCGGGGGACAGTACACGTCAACCAGCCGGCTCCCAGCCGACGACATCCGAGGCCGCCAACCGGAATGGCTGCGCTGGTTCATTGACGGAAGCCCCGCCCCGGACTTCCTGGAACGCCTCGAGGCTGTCCGGCACATCCTTACTGCAGACGGGCGGACCCCGGCGCAGGGTGCGCTGGCGTGGATCTGGGCACACCACCCCCAGACGGTCCCGCTACCCGGCTTCCGCAACCCTGCTCAGGTCGCCGAGAATGCCGGCGCGCTCGATCACGGACCGCTCAGCAGGAGCCAACACCGGGATGTGGAGACCATCCTGGATCGCTTGCCCGCCGGAGTGTAAGACCTGCCCGGCACCCGCCGGACGGTTTTCCCAACCCGCCCGCGGCGCTCATAGGTAGGGCCGGGTGATGAGTTCGATCGCGTGCCCGGCGGGGTCTTTGAAATACACGCCTCGTCCTCCGTGTTCAGTGTTGGTCTCGCCCGGCCGGGTCATCTGCGGGTCGGCCCAATGCGTCACCTCCCAATCCACTAGCCGCGAGTGTGCCCGGTCGAAGAGGTCGTCATCCACCAGAAAGGCATTGTGCTGCATCAAGTGCGGCTTGTCCCTGTCTGTTGAGAAGGAGCGGTTTAGGGCGGACGTCCAGCATCTGTGGGGGAAGCACCAACCTTCATTGCTTACCTTCAAACTATGTCCAGTACAACAACAGACCCGGGGCGGCCGCAGCCCGGGCCGCCCGGGAGCCATGGCCTGGCAGGTCAAGGACCCATTGAGCATTTCGCTGCCATCCGGCCGGAGCGTGCCCCAGTCGACACCTCCAGCGGCACCGTGGTTCTCGACGTTGCGATACCCGTGTATAACGAAGAAGCCGCTCTGGAGACGGCAGTCCGGCGCCTGCATTCCTACCTCAAGGCCAGCTTCCCTCACCCGTTTGTGATTACGATCGCGGACAACGCCAGCACGGACTCGAGCCTGGACATTGCCCGCAACCTCAGCCGTGAACTGGACGAAGTGCGCGTCACGCACCTGGACCGGAAGGGGCGTGGACTGGCGCTCCGCACGGTCTGGCTTGCATCAGAGGCTGCCGTGGTTGCCTACATGGACGTCGATCTCTCCACCGATCTGGCGGCGCTCTTGCCGCTGATCGCCCCGCTGATGTCCGGGCATTCCGATTTGGCCGTCGGAACCCGGCTGAACCGAAACTCGCGCGTCATTCGGGGGGCCAGGCGCGAATTCATCTCCCGAAGCTACAACCTGATCCTCCGTGGCTCTCTGGGCGCCCGGTTTTCAGACGCCCAGTGCGGCTTCAAAGCCATCCGTTCCGACATCGCGCGCGCCGTCCTGCCGTGCACCGTCGACGACTCCTGGTTTTTCGACACGGAGCTGCTTGTCATCGCCGACCGGGCTGGACTGAGGGTGGCTGAAGTACCGGTGGACTGGACGGATGACCCGGATTCCTCCGTCGACGTCGTGCGCACTTCCATCGATGATCTGAAAGGAATCGTGCGGATCGGCCGGGACATGATGACCGGACGCATCCCCGTCGTCGAGCTGCGCAACGCGCTTGGCCGCAAGGCCCCTGAAAGCAGCGGGGCCCTCCTGGGCCAGATGGTCCGCTTCGGCGTTATCGGCGCCGTCTCCACCCTGGCCTACCTGGCACTGTTTGTGTTCATGCGCAGGGTCACAGGCGCCCAGACCGCGAACTTTGTGGCACTGCTGCTCACGGCAGTTGCGAACACAGCGGCAAACAGGCTGTTCACGTTCGGGGTTTCCGGGCGCGCTGGTGCGGTAAGGCAGCAGTTCCAGGGCCTCGTCATTTTCGCACTGGGACTCGCGTTGACGTCCGGCGTCCTGTTGTGGCTGCATTCCGGCACCGAACCGTCAAGAGGCGTGGAAGTGGCCGCCGTCGTCGGCGCAAACCTCTTAGCCACACTGCTGAAGTTCATCCTGTTCCGGGCTTGGGTCTTCAAACGTCCGGGCCGAAACATTCCCGCGCCGCCGCCGTCGTCAACCGGCCACCCCGGCGCGGCCGCAACAAAGTGAGAGACACCATGAGTACCGAATCCATCATCGACGCTCCCGCCCGCGGGATCGCCCACGCCCTCAGGCGGGTGCCTTCCGCACCCCGCTGGCAGCGCCTGGCATACGGCGATCGGCAACCGCGGTGGGTCCGGCCGTCGGCCGCAGCCCTGCTCCTCGTTACGGGCCTGACGTATCTGTGGAACCTGACGAACTCGGGCTACGGGAATGCCTTCTACGCCGCGGCCGTCCAATCGGGGACAAAGAACTGGACAGCGCTGCTTTTCGCGTCCCTGGACCCATCCAACGCCATCACCGTCGACAAGCCGCCGGCAGCTTTCTGGATCCCGGCACTGTTGGGCCGCGTGTTCGGATTCAGTTCCCTCACAATGCTCCTGCCCGAAGCCGTTATGGGCGTCGCGTCCGTCGGGTTGCTCTACCTGGCCGTCAGGCAGGTCGCCGGACCTGCGGCAGGGCTCATCGCAGGAGCAGCCCTTGCAGCCACACCGGTGGCGGCACTCATGTTCCGGTTCAATAACCCCGACGCGATGATGGTCTTCTGTCTCATAGCGGCCGCCTGGATGACCGTGACCGCCACCCGGAAAGCCAGTCCCTCCTGGCTCTTCTGGGCAGGAACCCTGGTGGGCATGGCCTTCCTGAGCAAGATGCTGCAAGGATTCATGACCGTCCCGGCCCTCGGACTGGCCTACCTGATCGCGGCACCTGTTTCGTTCAAGAAGCGTCTCCTGCACCTGCTGGCCGCCGCGGGAGGCATCACGCTCGTGGCCGGGGCTTACTCCCTGGTGTTCCAGCTCACCCCGGTAGGCAACCGGCCGTACATGGCCGGTTCCCAGACGAATTCCCTCTGGGAACTCGTCTTCGGCTACAACGGGCTCAGCCGCATCCTCGGCCGTAACGCTGGAAATCCCGGTGGACGTGCGGGGCAGGATTTCCCCGACTTTGCCGGAAACGACGGCTCCTTCCCCGGCGCCGGGGGAGGAGGTGTCGGATTTTCAATGGGAGGACCTCCCGGCATCCTCCGCCTGTTCGGGGGCGAGTTCAGTGCTGAGGTGGCATGGCTGCTTCCCACCGCGTTTGTCCTTCTCGCGGCCGCACTGTGGTTCACCCGCCGGGCGGCCAGAACGGATATGGTCCGCGCGTCCCTGATTTTATGGGGCATCTGGATGCTTACCACCGCCGCTGTCTTTTCCTTCATGAGCGGCACCATCCACGCTTACTACACCATCGAACTCGCTCCTGCGGTGGCGGCGGTGATTGGCATGGCCGGGGTCCAGCTTTGGAACCGCCGGTCCAGCCGGGCCGTCCGTGTTGTCCTGGTCTCCGCCGTCCTCCTCACGGCAATCTGGTCTTTCGTCCTGCTCTCCAGCGTGCCCGACTGGCTGCCTTGGCTCCGTTGGGCGGTCCTTGTCCTCGGCGTCGTGGGCGCGGCGCTGATTGCGGCCGGCCCGGCCAGGACCGGCCGGGCAGGAGCGGCGGTGGCGGTTTCGGTGCTGCTCTCGGCAGGCCTGGGCACCGGCGCCTGGACGGTTGCGACGGCGGCAACAGGCCACACAGGCGGCTCACCTGCGTCCGGCCCGGCTCCCGAGACAAACAACCGGACCATGGGACTGGCCGGCAGCAACCAGGCCGGTGCATCTTCCCGCGGCGGAGCATCGGGCCGGTTCACGGGTTCCCGAGACACGGACAATCCCCAGGCAGCCGCGGCAGCCCAAGGCTTCGGGGAAACTCCGGTCAATCCGACATTGAATGCGCTGCTGCAGCAAACCCACACGAAATGGGCCGCCGCCACGGTCGGGGCGAACAGTGCTGCTGCGCTGGAGCTCGGTTCCAATACCTCCGTGATGGCCATCGGCGGGTTCAGCGGCTCCGATCCGTTTCCGACACTGGACCAGTTCAAGCAAATGGTCGCGGAGGGACAGATCACCTACTTCGTGCCGGGCAATGCTTTCGGCGGGTTCGGCGGCCCAGGCGGTTTCGGCGGAGCTGCCGGCCAGGGACGCGCAGGCGGAAACGGATCATCTTCAGCAATCACCCAATGGGTTGAGGCGACATTCCCTTCCACGACGGTCGGAGCGTCCACCGTTTACCAACTTAATCAGTAAGACAGCCAACGGATAACGGATCAGCACCCGGAAGGAATTCCCTATGTTCCGCAGCACCCTTGTGGTGACCGCACTCGTGGTGGCCCTGGCTGCCGCTGTTGTGTGCAGCGTCGCCGGACTCCTCCGTGCCAAATCCCCGGTGGGCAGGGCGGACGCGGCGGGTTCTGCCCTCATCGCCGGGGCTGTCGCGGCGGTGGGACTGGGCTGGGCGCCCGCCGGACAGCTGCCTTTGGCAGTTGTCCTCGCGGCGGTGTTCCTCTGGTTCGCCGGGCGCACAGTATTTCAGCTGACGACGTCGTCGCCTGGCACCGGAGATGGACCCGCGCCAGCTGTCTATCACGCCGTCCTGGCCGGGTTGGGAGGCTGGGTCCTGTTCGAGGCGGCCCGCAATGCGAGTTCAGGCACCGGGCATCCGGGCCATGAACTCGGCGTCCTGCTCGTTGACCTGCTGGTGGCCGTGGTGATGGTCTTCGCATCGGCCGGATGGCTGCTGGCCACCTTCACGCTCCGCGCGGACTCGGGCCCCAGGCCGGTGCCTGGCCTGACCGCGGCCCGGGAGGCGCTGGTGGCCGCAGGCCTTGCACTGGCTCTGTTCGCCGTATCCTGAGGCTGATGCTAGGCCGGTGACTCCGGCGGGGTTTCAGCCGAGGGGCACCAGCACTGGCTTGAACCTGAAAGGGCCGCCGCATCCGGGGCCGAAGGGGTGCTCCCCGGTTGATTCCGTTTCGATTGGCAGGACCCGGGCTATGCTGGCGCCGGAAGCCGTCACCACTTCCACGTAAACGGACGTCACGCTGACAGGCTGTGTCAGATACGGGGAGGACTGTGGCACCAGCCACCTTCCGTCCGCATCCTTCGCGACGGGCGTAGCAGTGCATTCGTCCCCGAAGCAGGCCCCAACTGACTGCGGCTCGGTGGAAAACGCCAGCTCCACCTTGCCCGTGTACCCGTACCCAATTGCAGGGCATACCGTGGGTACTCCGGTCATGCGGCCGAGTAGGAGCGTAAGTGCCAGCAATGTGGCGGCAAGCACCGCCAGAACAAGCAGAATTATCCCCCGACGCTTCATGGTGTGAGCCTAGCCGGTTGTGGTCGGGCCTGATCGACCTGGTCCTCCGCGCCGGGCTCGGAGTCCCCGTCAATCCCGTCGGGATATTCGTTTACCGGATGTCCTCAATATGGCCATTTTTCGACGAAATTTCGGCTATGTCGCGCATTTTCTTGACGCCCGGATGCCATGGGCGCCCTGAGGGGCCGGCGAAGACGAGGGAACGTTCGACGCGCGGTTCGAGCTCGATCATCACGAGGGTGTTTGCGAGCATCGAGCAGGCAAGGGAGGGCAATATCGCGACGCCCAGTCCAGCGTCGACCATGCCGAGCAAGGTGCTGGTTTCATGAACCCTCTGGGCTGGCGCATAAGGAATTCCGGCCTTTGCGTGTATTGCGGTGATCTGGGGCTCACAGCCGCTGGAGGAGGCCAGCAGCGGGTCCTCGAGGAGCTCGGCGAGGCTGATGCCCTTCATGTCGGCAAGCGGGTGGTCAGAGCGGACCACTGCCCGGAAGTCGTCCCTGGCCAGCACGATGGAGCCCGGGGGAATCGGGTCCGGGTCAATGAGAACGGCAGCATCGACCGCGCCGCTGGCTAACCAGACTTCCAGTTCATCATCGCTGCCCTCGAACAGGCGGATGTCCAGCCCGGGTAGTTCTGCCCGCCAACGATTTAGGAGTCCTGGGACAAGTCGGTGCGAGGCGGTCGGTGCCGCCGCGAGGCGCACCATACCTTTCGCAAGGCCTTCGCGCTGGACATCGACGGTAGCTCGCAGGGCGCGCACGCTGGCCAGGACGCTGCGGGCATGAGGCAGGATTGCATCGCCCAGGGCTGTCGCCGCGATCGGGGGTGTGCGGACGATGAGAGGTGCACCGAACGCACGCTCCAGCGCGGCGAGGGCATGGGAGACGGCAGACTGACTCATCCCAAGGTGATCAGCGGCGGCACTGAAACCACCCTCGTCGATCACTGCGACGAAAACGTCAAGTTGACGCAAGGACAATGGTCCTGCATCGATTTTCTGCATATCGCCATGTACATGATTCATTTGCTGCATGAGTCGAGTCTAGATGAGACTGGAACGAAAGAAAGGGTAGATGCGCATGTCAAATCAATCGGTACAGCGAGACGGACATGGCATGGGTGTGGCCGCCCAGTACCTGGGCGCGGCCGCGGTGTGGGGTGCAAGCTTCCTTTTCATCAAGGTTGCCGTCGGAGGGCTTTCGCCGGCGCAGGTTGTCCTTGGGCGGCTATTCTTCGGCGCACTGGTTCTCGCCATCATCATGCTGGCCACCCGTCGAAGGTGGCCACGCGGCCTGCGCGTGTGGGGTCACCTCGCGGCAATTGGGGCCCTGATGT
Source organism: Arthrobacter sp. ISL-48 (assembly GCF_018613805.1). Lineage (GTDB taxonomy): Bacteria > Actinomycetota > Actinomycetes > Actinomycetales > Micrococcaceae > Arthrobacter. The sequence continues at coordinate 85,565 of NZ_JAGGPL010000013.1, read as the reverse complement.
GCGTCGTCCCGTTCCTTTTGTTCTCCTGGGCCGCCCAATATCTTCCCGCCGGGCTATCCAGCATCTACAACGCGACAACGCCGATCGCCACCATGCTTGTCGCATTGGCAATCCTTCCCGACGAGCGGCTCACAAAATTCAAGACTGCGGGTATCTTGGTCGCCGCCGCTGGCGTGGTCCTCGTCGCCGCACCATGGGCCGCGGTGGCAGATACGGGCAACGGCATGTTCTTCTGGGCGCAGCTGGCTTGTCTTGGCGGAACCACCGCCTACGGGATCGGCTTCTCCTACACCCGGCGTTTCCTCCGAGGACACGAATACGACGCCATTACGGTCTCCGCCTCCCAGATTGGCGCCGCAGCAATAATCATCCTGCTGCTCACACCCTTCGTTGGCGCCGGACCGGTCATCTTGAATCCTGGCATCGTCGCAAGCATCCTGACCCTTGGCGGCGTTGGAACCGGGATTGCCTACATCTGGTACACAAACGTCATCACCGCATGGGGTTCGACCATGGCCTCAACCGTCACGTACCTTACGCCGATCGGCGGCGTTATCCTCGGCGTCATGGTTCTCGGCGAGACAATCCAGTGGAACCAGATCGTCGGCGGAACCGTCGTAATCACCGCCATCCTCATTGGCCAAGGCCGACTACGGCCACCACAGCGCAGAAGGGGCATGTTGACTCAAGACGAAACACAGAAAATAGACCACTATTAAGACCCGTAAGAGGGGCGATCACGGTGCTGCAAACCGACGCTCTTTCCCGCCTGGAGCGTGAGTTCCGGGTTTCTGCAAAGTGAAATACCTAGCGGGGGATCAGCACATCACCAAATGCGTGATTCGAAATGTCAATACCGCGATGAGCCAATTTACATGTTTTAATAAGCATACTTGGTATTGGTGGACGCTGGGGATGCTGATGCTGCTTCGATCTGTGATCGAGACAGGAGATCCTCATGCCCCTGGATTCGCCTGTACGCCAGGTGGGCCGCCATTACCGATCACCGCTGGGCTGGGCGAGAGGTCTGGCTCTCTCGTGGGGAGTCCTCGCGCTGGTTATCCTGGCCGATGTCGCATTCACAACGGATCCTTCTGGACTCCCGTCCTGGTCTGACTCTCCGGCTGCCGCGGGCACCTCGGCTACCCTGGGCACGCCCGTGGCCACGGGCGCCACGGCTGGCTTGGCTGCAGAACCAAGAGGCATGGTGACGGCAACCATCCCTGAGGGCCTGCAGAACAGCATCGACCATATTCTCAGGGGCGCGGAGGGCTATCGCGTCGGCGTCGCACTGTCTCCGGTTGCCGGCGGAGATACACGTACTTATGGAGATGAGTCGGCATTCGTGGCGGCAAGCACGGCGAAGCTCATCACGGCTGCGGCCTACTATCACCTTGTTGAAGTGGGTGAAGCCACCCTCGAACAACAGGTCGGGGACTACAGCGCTGCCTTTCAGCTTGAAGCCATGATCAATACGAGCAACAACGACTCGTGGCTTCTGTTGATGGCCGCCGTCGGGTACCCGGACCTCATTCAGTACGCCGCCTCCATCGGCATCACCTACGACCCGCAACAAAACCTCCTCACGCCCAAGGAAATGGCACTCTTCCTCAGGCAGCTGTGCCTAGGGGATCTCCTCAACCCGGAGGACACCGGGCAGCTGCTCAGTTACATGCAGAACACCAACGTTGAAGGTCTTATCCCCGCCGCCTCCGGGCCGAATACTACGGTCCACCACAAATATGGGCAGATTGATGGAAGCCTCCACGACGTCGCGCTGCTCAGCGTCCGGGAAACGGCCTATGTACTGGTGATCTACACCGAAGGCGCCGATAGTACAGATTTGGACGCCCGAATCGAGATGATCCACGAACTGACAGAGACTATCGTGGACGCTGTCTTCCCGTTCCCGGAAGCGCGCGGGTAGGAGCTCCTCGTCTTGGCTATGCTTTATTCGTCGGCGGGCAAGCCACGCCCTCGGCAGAGCAGGTAAACCTGAGTACGGTGGCCTCATGCAGAAAATATCGATCGATGCCCTGGCTCGTCAACAGATCAAGTCCGCTGTGGCGGCACCCAGCGGACGCGCCGCCGACACCGCTTTCGGCGGACACGAAAAGGCCCTCCGCCAAACCGTGATGGCCTTTCGGGCCGGAACCCAGCTGAGCGAACACCACAACCCGGGGGAAGCTACGGTCTTCGTCCTGAAGGGAAGTGTCTGGCTAAAGGCTGGCGGCGAGTCGTGGCAGGGCAAGGCGGGTGACCTGCTCATCGTGCCCGATGGGCTCCATAGCCTCGAAGCCGAAGAGGACTCGGCAGTGCTCTTCACGGCGGTCAAGACCGACAGATTGGTGCAGCTGCCGATGTAGGGGGAAGTACGACGGTGGCCTACGGCTTGGGTGCGGTGATTGCGTCAGGTGTACATCAGGGAGCCGGGCGTGGTGAGGAGCTCGCCCGTTTCCAGCCAAGTCTTCAGTCCGGAGAGGATCATGGGCCAGCCGCCGTAGAGCTCTTCGTTAGCGCCTTCGCGGAGCTGGTCGTGGGTGACGGTGAGGTGGCAGGAATCGCCTACCGGTTCGATCTCCCACGTGATGCGGGAAGTCCCCTCAGCCTTGACGTCCTCGCCCCAGAGCGCGCGCATGGTCTGGACGAGCTTCCGTGGCGGATCCAGCTCGACGTTCTCGCCTTCGCCCAAGAGACCGCCGGCCTTGGGGTTGCCCATTTCGAAACGGCCGCCAGCGGACCAGTCCGAGTTGATGGTGTTCCCGAACTGGTATTTTCCGCGGATCTCGCTGTCCGTGATGGCTTCCCAGAGCCGCTCCGGAGTGGTCTTGATGTAGATTTCGAAGATCTTTTCCATGGGACTTTCCAATCTGGTTTTGAGGTCGCTGAGGGCAGCGGCCCATGGTTCTGCGTACTTGCTGACCCACCGGTCGTGGACGAGCCTGATGGGCACCGGGTTCAGGAAATGCAGCTTTTCGCGACCCCGACGGCGGGTCACCACCAGTCCGGCATCCTCCAGCAGCTTGAGGTGCTTCGCGATCCCGAACCGGGTCATTTCGAAGCGGCCCTCAAGCGCGCTCAGGGACTGCCCGTCTTCGCGGAACAGCTCGTCCAGCAGCTCCCTGCGGGTGGCGTCTGCGAGGGCCTTGAAGACGGCGTCCATGGAGCCAGAATAGGTGACCATTTAGTCACATGTCAAGAGTCTCCCGTCACCGCTACGGCGGGTCAGCCGGTGCGTGCATTCGGGCCCAGTTCGTCCGTTCCCGCCGCGGGCACTGGACCCTACCGGTCCCGATCTGCGCGGATTACCGTACCCGGACCGAGGAGGCGAGCCGAGGCAACTGGGCAGGAGCGCACGCAACCAGGGTGGAGCACGGTTCCGGCCAGTGACTTGGGGCCGGAACCGCCCAGAGCTAGCCGTTGATGTAGCCCACGATGTCCACGATCACGTGGGAGCTGTCGGAGGATGTGTTGCGGACTGTGATTTTCCCGTCGGCGCCGATGGGTACCATGGCAAAGTTGGCGACGGTTTGGCCAGCGGAGTAATTGACGTTCGAGGTGGCCGGCAGCGGTTGCCCGGCGGGGTAAGCGGTCAGATGGCCGTAGGACTTCGGCTCGGTCACGGTCAGGTTAATCATGGCTGCCTTGGCACCTGCGGGCACGCCGTTGACACCGCCCACGGCCACAGTGATGTCTTTTCCGGCGCCGACTGGCAACGAGTTGGTCCGAGTATCGATGAGGCGTTTGGGCGGTAGGGATTGGAACGATCCCGCTGTGGAGGCTGTTCCTTTCAGGAAGTAGCCCATCACATCCACAACAATGCCTACCGAGCCGGGGGACGTGTTGGCAATATTGATCTTTCCGTCTGCCCCGACAGGGACCACGGCGAGGTTGGGGACGTCCCCTCTGGTCGATTCGTAGTTCACATTGGAGGTAGACGGAAGGCTGGTTCCGCTGCCGTAGGCGGTCAGGTGCCCGTAGCTCGTCTCTGAACCTGCAGTCCAAACGCGGGCGGCGGTAATGTTGACCACTACGGCGCCTACTTCCGGGGGCAACGGCGCCAAGCCCACCATTTGGATGTCGAACACCTGCCCGCCGGCAGTGGCTCCGGTACCTCGGCTGTCGGCTGCACGGTAGGGTGTCACCGGTTGGTACGCTCCGCTGTCCGCAGGCAGTCCTCCCGTAAAGTAGCCCGCGACGTCGGCGATCAGATGCGTGGTGCCGTCGTACCCTGCATTGGCGAGGGTGATCCTGCCGTCCTTTATGGGCACCACGACGTAGTTCGGGACTGTTTGATGCGCGACGAAGTTGACGTTCGAGGTGTTCGGAGTCAGTTGGCCGAACGGGAAGGCAGCAACGTTTCCATATGACGTGGGTTCAGTAACCGTCAGATTCAGGGCAACTGCGCTTGCGTCTGCAGGGATTCCCGCTTTCCCGCTGATTTGGACCACCTGGTTGGTGTTATACGGCAGTGGGTCTGCAAGTGTACGGGTGTCTAGAATCCGTGTGGGCGGGATGGGCACGAATTTGCCCGCTGCTGAAGAGGCGGTCTTACCTGCCGTGTCGTACGAAAGTGTGCCGGCATCCACTGTTTGTCCGTTTCGAATGGAAATGGTCTGCGCCTTGTCCCGGTCGCGGACATTGCCTGAGTAGATGTGCCCGAGGGGAATGAGGTAGTCAGCGTAAGGGTCCACGTTTGTTTCCAGGACGTAGTCGCCGTCGGCCAGGCCGGCGATTACAAACCTTCCGGACCGGTCGGTATGGGCGCGGCGTTCGGCGACAGAGCCGTCCGAGGACAGAGTTCTTAACGTGTGGGACTCCAGTGGCTTGCCTGCCGCCTCCTGAATGATGCCGGTGATTGTCCCGCCCGGGGTCATATTTGCATTAATTCCCGCTGTGGCTTGGCCGAGCGCAACAGTCACGTCGGCACCCGCCTGGTACCCAGCGCTCTCGGATACACCCGGATAAAACTGGGTCATTATGGATGACTGCAGAGCCGCCGGAGGTTGGCTGAAGCGGACTTTGAATGTTCCAGGTCCGACTTTGCTGACTACGTAGTTGCCGGCGGCATCCGTGCTGGCGGAGCTGACGCGGCGCCCGAGAGAATCGAGGAGCCATACGCTTACCGCGGAGCCTCCTGTACCGGTTACATTGCCGGAGACCGAACCGGCAGGCGCCATAGACAAATTGAGTCCCGTTTTCGACTCACCTGGCCCCAGGATCAGCGGTTCTGCTGAGGGAAAGGCTCCTGCCTGGGGATACCACAGAGTGGCGAAAGGGCCGTTTGCGGAATTGACGCCAAAGCTGATTTTGGAGGAGCCTGAGGGTACTTGCGGGAGGCTGAAGACCCCATCTGCACCAAAACTGCCACCCGCCACCTTGTTGCCGGCTTCCGAATACATTGCAACGTAGCCCGGTTCAGCAACAGATCCTTCAGGAAAGATTGCCCTTCCGCTCAGGCTCGCGGGTTTTGTCAGCTGGATGTCCACTCCAGTGATGGAGCTGCCCAGTCCTACTTCCAGGGATTTTGCCGCTTTCTTATCCACGCCGCCGCCATACCACGTCTCCAGCAGTCCGCTGGCCCCCGGCTGCACTCGGACGGTGTAGTTGTTGGCCCCCAAACCGGAGACACTGTATGATCCGTTAGCGCTAACAGTCCCCGTTCGCTTGGTAGCAGTCCTTCCGGGGCTCCAAGGTGCGGTGAAAAGGCTCTCGGCCACGACGGTCAACTGGGTTGCGTCCGTGTTGAGCGGCAAGGAGATCCGACCCGAGATGGTTGAGCCCCGGGACATCGTGACATCAAGGGCTTTCAGGGAACGGCCACCGAGTGCAATGGTGGTTGCTTCCTCCTGCCTGGAGACGTTGCCGTACCAGGTGTCGGCAAGGCCGGTATCACCCGCGCTGACCACCAGATTGGCCAAGTTCAGCCAGCTGTAGGGGACCCGGAACCGGCCATCAGCAGAAACAGAAGCTTCTGGCCACAGCGCGCCTTGTACCGGTGTCAGGTGGACCTTCAGCTGGTCCAACTGAGTACCGGCCGGAGCCGTGACTACGCCCTCCACATAGCTGACGGGGTTATAGTCGTCGGCTGTGGCCGCTGCAGGCCCGAAAGTCATTGTTGCCACGAGGACAGAGGTCACACAGGCAAAGAAACGTAATGATGCGGTGCGAAGCACGCCGCCGCCTTTCAAACAGGCGGCCGTGGCCGCACCCCCACAAGTGCTGCCTCCAGGCAACAAGGCTTAGTATAAGGCTGAGTCCCCGTAGGGTCAGGAATCCAGGATGCGCTGGAGCGTGCTGCGTCCTAGTTCGCTCATCTTCGGGTTTGTCTCCCGGTAATACCAGACCAGCCTCATGGACTGCTCCAGTGCCCACGCCGTACCGCGGGCCCACTCGATGTCGGTGCAGCCCAATGAATGCCGCAGGATATGCCTTGGTTTTTCGTCAAGGAGATGCCAGGCGGCCACGAGGTCCAGGGCGGGGTCGGCCGGTCCGTAGCCGCCTCCGTCCAGTACTCCGGCGAGTCGGCCTCCTCGCACTAGAAGGTTGGCAGGAGTTAGATCCTTGTGGGACATCACATCCGGACCGGCGGATGGCAGCTCTCTGAGGCGCGACCACATTGCCCGGAGCCGAGGCGCATCGAGGAGACTTTCACTTTCGCGGAAGCACTTCTCCATCCAGGCATCATGGCTGCTTAGCCGGCCCCCACGGCCTGAACCGGAGAAGCCACCCCCCTTTGTGTCTGCTGATCGGAGACCCTTGATCAGGGCCACCAGATCCCCGGCAAATGCAGAGTCATTACCGGGAGACTTTGGGGTTGCAACGTTCCCCGGTAGCCAGCTCTGCACCGCCCAAGCCAGTGGATAGCCCGCTCCGGGGGCGCCAATAGAGAGTGGTGTTGGTGGGGTAGGAAATCACTGAGGCCATTTCAATGCTCGCCGCCGATTCTGCTTCGAGCTCCGCCCGGCTCTGAATCGGGTCCGACCCTACGAGCGGAAACCGCGCTGCCAGCGCTGTTCCGATTCGGAAAATGGCGTTGACTGTTCCCGAGCCAACGACGGGCTCAATCGGAAGCCGGGACCAGGAGGGAAACTGCTCCAGAAGTAAACACTGGACCAGCGCAACGTCCACGCTGTGCTGCCCGGCATGCATTTCCATGCCGTAAGCCTCTCCGCACACTCAAAGAAATGCAAACAAACCCACGCCTATTTCAAAGCCGGAGTTTCGGTTCCATAATGGCCTCATAAAGTGTCGGGGATCCTCACGCCTATGAATGGCTGTCGGGGCGTGGAAGTGTCCCAGGTGGCCGCCCCGGCAAGTCGGCGGAGAGGCGGCGACGCGGCTCGGGTGTGAGGCTTCCCGGGTCGTTATCGGGAAGAGTACCGCCACGAACGCGAAAACTAGGCACAAAGGAATCATCATGCTCAACGATTCGAACATTATGGCTGTCCTCCCTGCAAAGGACATCAACAGGGCGAAGGATTACTACCGGGACAAGCTGGGACTTGAACCGTCCGGTTCCATGGAGGAGGACAGCCTGATGTACCGCGGCGGCAACGGAACTGGCTTCATGATTTACCAGACAGAGAATGCAGGGACGGCCAAGAACACCCAGATGGGCTGGGAAACTGACAACCTCGAACGCGATATGGAGGAACTGCGGGGCCGCGGCGTCGTCTTTGAAGACTACGACTTTCCCGGCCTGAAAACAGAGAACGGAATCGCCACCAGCAGTTGGGGGAAGTCCGCATGGTTCCTGGACAGCGAAGGCAACATTCTCAACCTAGCGCAGCGCGCATAAGGCAGGCATAAAGCCGAAAAGAAGAAGCGTACGACGCCGGCACCCGCCGCCCGAGCCCCCTCGCTTCTCAGAGGGGACAGGGCAGCGGCTGCCTGGCGCCGCCGTCGTGCGTTTCCTTAGACGGCGGGCTCGCGCTTGCCGCTGAACCCGGCCCGCAGGGTGTCCCGGAAGGTCAGCTCGCTCCTCCGGCTGACGACGATCACCGCGGTCAGACCCGTCAGCAGGACGACGATGCCGCCCGCCGCCACGGACCAGCGCGCCCCGAATTCACTGCCGATCCACCCCATCAGCGGCGCTCCCAGGGCGGTCCCGCCCTGAAGGATTGCCAGGTACAGGGCCAGCACGCGGCCCCGGAACTGCGGTTCCACCGAGAGTTGGATGCTGGTGTTGCAGCTGTTCAGGAAGGTGATGGACGCCAGGCCGACGGGGATCAGGATGGCGGCGTACAGCCAGAACGACGGCGATACGCTGCCAAGGAGCGTGAAGAACCCAAGCCCGAGCGCCCCGGCGAGCAGGAAGCGCAGCCGCGGCCTGGCCCTGCGTGCGGCGAGCAGCGCGCCTGCAAGTGTACCCACCGCCATGATGGAGCCGAGGAGGCCGAACTCGCCCGGCCCTACGCCGAATTCGGTGGTGGCCATGAGCGCGTTGGTGATGGGGAAGTTCATGCCGAAGGCGCCGAGGATGCCCACCAGGACCATGATCAGCACCAGGTCAGGGCGGCGGCGCACGTAGTTCACGCCTTCGGCCACCTGGTGCTTGCCGCGCCCTGTCTTCACGGCCGGGGAAGGTTCTGGGGTCCGGATCCGGAACAACGAGATGATGACGGCGGCGAAGCTGGCAGCGTTGAGCAGGAAGACCGGTCCGGTGCCCACCCAGGCGATGAGGACGCCGGCGATCGCGGGGCCGGTGAGCCGGGCGGTGTTGAAGGAGGCGGAGTTCAGCGCTACCGCATTGGCAATGTTGTCCTGCCCCACCAGCTCGGAGACGAAGGCCTGGCGCGCTGGTGCGTCGATGGCGCTGGCGAACCCGAGGCAGAGGGCGGCCAGGTAGGCGTGCCAGAGCTGGGCGGAGCCGGTCACCACCAGAAGTCCAAGGACCAGTCCGGTCAGGCCCATGGCCAGCTGGGTCCACAGCAGGATCAACCGCTTGCGGTAGCGGTCCGCCAGCACGCCGCCGTAGGGGCCGAGCAGCAGCATGGGGAGGAACTGCAAGCTGGTGGTGATGCCGACGGCGGCACCCGAGTGGTCGGTGAGGACTGTCAGGACCAGCCAGTCCTGGGCGATCCGCTGCATCCAGGTGCCAACGTTGGACACCAGTGCGCCGCCGGCCCAGATCCGGTAGTTGGGGTTTTCCAGTGCCCGGAACATGGCACTCATTTGCCGCTCATCTCCTGCATGATGTGCGCGGCGCGGCTGAGGATGCGGCGGTCTTCCGCGCTGAGGCCTGCGACCCGCTGGGCCAGCCAGGCGGTCCGCTGGCTGCGGGCCTGTGCGAGGACGGCTTCGCCGGCGTCGGTGATGTCCACCCGGACCTGGCGCCCGTCCTCGGGGTGGGCGGACCTGGAGACGAAGCCCTGCTCGGCGAGGGCATTGACGATGCGGGTCATGGATGGTGCCTGCACGTGCTCGCGTTCGGCCAGTTCGCGGAGGGTGCTGGGACCGCTGCCGTTCAGTTGGGCCAGCACCGTGTACTGCCCGGGCGTGATTACGTCGCCGGTTGCCTCGACGCGGAGCCGGCGGGACGTGCGCATCACGGCGGTCCGGAGGTCGATGGCCAGAGTGTCTGGGGTGGTGGGGTCTGTGCTTGGCTGTTTCGTGACTTCCGTGGTCATGGGTGCGGGTGCGCCTCCTGGCAATAATGCTTAGCACTGCTAATTAGCTTTGCTAACCATTATGCTCCTGCTGTTGCCGCGCAGCAACTGTGGCTGCTGGCAGCACCAGGCAGGGCGTTTTCGAAGCCGTCGGTTGAAGCGCCGCTCCGATAGTTTCGTGCTTCAGACGGACACCCTCAAGGTCCGCGTTGACTTCCTGACAGTTCTCTGGCTCTGGGGTGCCCAAAGTGCTGTCAGCCGGCGCATCACGCGACGAGCATGGCAGAAAGCGTGCTCCAACCTCGTTTGGAGTTGTTGTTATTGCTGAAACTCTACGATAGTTTCTACGTGTGATGCAGGTCGCAACGGCGGGGAGCCCGCGGCCAACCTGCCAACCAAAGGACAATGATGACCAGCGAGCCGCACACCAGCACCTCTGAACACCGACTCAAACGCCTGCATGAACGCGTGGGCGGCATTGCCTACGGCGGTGACTACAACCCGGAGCAGTGGCCCCGCGAGGTCTGGCAGGAGGACGTCCGCCTCATGAAGGAGGCCGGTGTCAACCTGGTCACCTTGGCCGTCTTCTCCTGGAGCCGGCTCGAAACAGCAGACGGCATCTACGACTTTGGCTGGCTCGATGACATCATGGACCTGCTGCACGCCAACGGCATCGGCGTGGACCTGGCCACCCCGGACGCAGTCCCGCCTGCCTGGCTCATCGCCCAGCACCCGGATATCCTCCCGGTCCTTGCCGACGGCAGCACCTTCGGCTTCGGATCCCGCCAGCACTTCGACGTCTCCCACCCTGGCTACCGGGAAAAGTCCCTGGCCATGGCCGAGAAGATGGGCGAGCACTACGCAAACCACCCGGCCCTGTGCATGTGGCATGTCAATAACGAGTACGGCCCGGTCTCCTACGGTCCGCACGCGGACCACGCCTTCCGCGCATGGCTCCAAACGAAGTACAGCGGACTGGACCACCTCAACCGGGCCTGGAGCACCGATGTGTGGGGGCAGGTCTACTCGGACTGGACCCAGGTCGGCGCCCCAGCCCAGCCCCGCACGTGGTCCAACCCGTCCCGCCGCCTGGACTACCAGCGGTTCACGTCGGACAGCATGCTGGAGCACTACAAGGCCGAGCGGGACGTCCTGCGCCGGCACACCCCGGATCTGCCCATCGTCACCAACTTCATGCGCTTCTACAAGAACAACGACTACTGGGCCTGGGCCGCCGAGGAAGACGCCGCAGCCTTGGACATCTACCCGGACCCGCGTGAAGCGGACGCTCACGTCGCCGCCGCCCTCAACTTCGACTTGATGCGTTCGCTGCGGAAGGGTCAACCTTGGCTGGTGATGGAACAGGCCACGGGCGCCGTCAGCCAATGGTCGGTAAACGTCTCCAAACTTCCCGGCAAAATGCGGATCGGCTCCTACCAGGCCATCGCCCAGGGCGCAGACTCCATCCTCTTCTTCCAATGGCGCCAGGCCAAGGGCGGCACGGAGCGCTACCACTCAGGGATGGTCAACCATGCCGGAGCCAACACCCGCGTCTTCCGCGAAGTCTGTGAGCTCGGTCAGGAACTGAAAGGCCTCGCCGGCCTCACCGGCACACGCTCCACTGCCAAGGTGGCGCTCGTTTTCGACTGGGACTGCCGGTGGGCCCTCGAGCTGGGCAACTCGCCGCGCTCGGATCTAAACTACGCGCAGGAAGTCCTCCGCCTCTACCGGCCCTTCTTTGACGCGAACATCACCGTGGACTTCGTGGACACCAAGAGCGACCTGGGCCAGTACAGCCTGGTGGTCCTGCCCGCCACGTACCTCCTGACGGACGACGCCGCTCAGCGCGTGGAGGACTACGTGTCCGGGGGCGGCCGACTGGTGGCCAGCTACCTCTCCGGAATCGTAGACCCAGACAACACCATTCGCCTTGGGGGCTACCCCGGCGCCCTCCGGAACGTGCTCGGCGCCTGGAGCGAGGAGATGCACCCGCTCGCCGAAGAGGGCGAGGAAGTGAAGCTTCTAACGGCCGACGGCAACACGGCCTCAGCGGATTACTGGACTGAGCACCTGCACACCACGACGGCGGACGCCCTCGCCAGCTACGCGTCCGGTCGGCTCTCCGGCTCGCCCGCCGTGACCCGCAACGCCTTCGGCGGCGGCACGGCCGTCTATCTGTCCGCCCGGGTGGACAGCACGTTTCTGGAGCGACTTCTCGCGGACGAGCGCGAGGCAGCAGGGATCGTTCCGGAACTGGACGCACCGCTGGGAGTGCAGGTCCGTCGTCGTACGGGTAACGGACGCAGCTATTTGCTGGTACTCAACCACAACGACGCCCCCGCCTGGGTGGACGTAGCGGCGGGCGGCACCGACCGGCTCAGCGGCGCTGCAGTCAGCGGAACGGTGGAGTTGGCCGCCAACGGCGTCCTAGTGATCGAAGAAACGCTCGAGGAATACCCTCCCGCAGAGAACGCCCGATAGGAGGCAGCCCCATGGCCATACGATTGGAAGTACCTCCCGAGGCGGTGACCGCGAACCAGCCGGACCATCGCCAGAACAGCCGGAACAAGCCCGGCCGCTGGAAGCTGGCGATCAAACGCGACTGGCGGCTGTACACGCTGGTACTGCTACCGCTGGCCTACTTCGCGGTGTTCCGCTACCTGCCGATGGCTGGCAACGTGATAGCGTTCCGGCAGTTCCAGCCCGGTGGGAGCATCTTCGGCGAGAAATGGGTGGGCCTGAAGTACGTCACCCTGTTCATCAACGATCCCAGCTTCTGGCAGGCGTTCCAGAACACTATCGTCCTGGGCGTCCTGACGCTGCTGTTCTGCTTCCCCATGCCCATCATTTTCGCGCTGATGCTGAACGAACTGCGCTCGCAGAAGTTCAAGAAGTTCGTCCAGACCGTGGCGTACCTGCCGCACTTCATGTCCGTGGTGATCATAGCCGGCATGATCCTGCAGAACTTCTCCGTGACCGGCACGGTCAACCAGATCGCCAACACGCTGTTCGGCACCACGGTGAACTTCACACAGGACGCCGGCTGGTTCCGGCCCATGTACATCAGCTCGGAGGTCTGGCAGACCATGGGGTGGGGTGCCATCCTGTACCTCGCGGCGCTGACCCGGGTGGACGAGTCGCTGTATGAAGCGGCGCGGATCGACGGAGCCAACCGCTGGCAGCAGACCTGGCACGTGACGCTGCCGGCCATCCGGCCCACCATCATCACGCTGCTGATCCTGAACATCGGCACGTTCATGGCCGTGGGCTTCGAGAAGATCCTGCTGATCTACAACCCGCTGAACTATGAAACCTCTGACGTCATCTCCACCTACCTCTACCGGGTGGGCCTGGAGTCCAGCAACTTCAGTTACGCGACCGCCATCGGAATGTTCGAATCCGTCATTGGACTGACGCTGATCCTCTCCGCGAACGCCGTGTCCAAGCGGCTCGCGGGAACGAGCCTGTGGTGAAAGGGGCAATCATGAAAGACACCGGCGTCCTGATCAAGGACATGAAGGTCTCGGCCGGCATGCGCGTGTTCCGGCTGCTGAACCTGGTGTTCCTGGTGGTGGTGGTGTTCCTGACGTTGTACCCGTTCCTGAACATCATCGCCCAGAGCTTTTCCAGTGAGGGCTTCATCAACGCCGGCCAGGTCAACCTGTTCCCGCGGGGCTTCAACACCGAGACGTACAAGCTGATCCTGGCCGATTCCACGTTCTGGGGGAACTACGGCAACACGCTCCTGTACACGGTGGTGGCCACGGCCATCTCCATGGTGCTGACCACGAGCTTCGCCTACGCCATCGCCAAGAAGGACCTGAAGGGCCGCGGCCTGTTCATCGGCATTGCAGTGTTTACCATGTTCTTCAATGGCGGCCTCATCCCCAACTACGTGCTCATCAGCTCACTGGGTATGCGGGACACGTTGTGGGCCGTGGTGCTGCCCAACGCCATCAGCGTCTTCAACCTCTTGATCATGAAGTCCTTCTTCGAAAACATGCCGCGGGAGCTGGAGGAAGCCGCCGCCATCGACGGCCTCACCCAGTACGGCGTCCTGTTCAGGGTGGTCCTTCCCCTGAGCAAGGCGATCGTGGCCACCATGGTGCTGTTCTACGCCGTGGCCAATTGGAACTCCTGGTTCCAGGCCTTCCTCTACCTGGACAACCCGGACCTGTTCCCGGTGACTATCTACCTGCGCAACATGATCGCCGGGGTTACCACCGCGGGCTCGGCCGGCGGCACCGCGGAGAACGTGGGCCAAATTGCCGCGAACATCCAGTCCGTCACCATCGTCCTCACGGTCATCCCCATCCTGTGCGTCTACCCCTTCGTCCAGAAGTACTTCTTCTCGGGCGTCATGCTCGGTTCCGTCAAGGAATAACCCCTTATGAAAGGAAAACCCATGATCCGCAGGCGAGACTTCCTCGGACTCTCCGCGCTCGCAGCCTTCGGCCTGGTGGCAGCAGGCTGTGACTCCGATTCCGGCAGCAAGATTGATACCTCCAAGGCCCGCACCGGCGCCATGGACAGCTTCGCAGTGGGGGACACGTTCAAGGCGACGGCGCCACTGAGCTTCACGTTCCTCTTCAGCGACCAACCAACCTATCCGTACAAGAAGGACTGGCTGCTGTTCACCAAGATGGCCAGCGACAACAACGTCACGCTGGAACCCACCATCGTCCCCAGCAGCGACTATGAGCAGAAGCGCAGCCTCCTCATCAGCTCCGGCAACGCGCCGGAGATCATCGCCAAGACGTACCCCGGCCAGGAAAGCGCGTACGTGTCTTCCGGGGCCGTCCTGCCGGTCAGTGACTACGTGGATCTCATGCCGCACTTCAAGGACAAGGTTAAGAAGTGGAAGCTGGAAGCGGAGATTGAGGGCCTCACCCAGGAGGACGGCAAATACTACGTCCTGCCCGGCCTGCATGAGGAACTGTGGCCGGACTACACGCTCGCGTTCCGCACCGACGTCCTGCAGAAGGAGGGCATCGCCGAGCCCAAGACCTGGGACGAGTTCCGCGATGTGCTGCGCAAGCTAAAGAAGGCGCATCCCGACGTCATGCCCTTCTCTGATCGCTTCAACGGCAACAGCGTCCTCAACATCGCCGGCAGCGCGTTCGGGACAGTGGCCGGCTGGGGGCTGGTGGACGGGCTCAACTTCGACGAGTCCAAAAAGGAGTTCACCTTCGGCGCCGGGACTCGGCAGTTCAAGGAATTGGTGACCTACTTCAACTCGCTGGTGTCCGAGGGCCTGATGGATCCGGAGAGCTTCACCCAGACTGACGATTCGGCCATCCAGAAGTTCACGTCCGGCAAGTCATTCGTGATCAGCGCCAACTCGCAGAACATCATCACGTACCGCACCTCCATGGAGCAGTCGCTGGGCAAGGGCAACTTCGCCGTCCGCAAGACCACCGTGCCCGGTGGTCCGGCCGGCGACATCATCGGGGGCTCCCGGCTGGAGAACGGCATCATGCTCAACGCGTCCGTCAAGGACAAGGACAGCTTCGTGGCGCTGATGCAGTACATCGACTGGCTTTTCTACAGTGACGATGGGCAGGAGTTCGCCAAGTGGGGCGTGGAAGGAACCACCTTCACCAAGGAGGGCAGCAAGCGGAAGCTCGCGGCGGACATCAACTTCCAGGGCCTGAACCCGCGCGGGACCAAGGACCTGCGCATGGACTACGGTTTTTCCGGCGGCAACTTCGCGTACGGTGGCACCACAGACCTGCTTCAGTCCACTTTCAACGAGGAGGAGCTTGCGTTCCAGAAGGCCATGCAGAGCAAGACCGCCAAGGCTGTTGCCCCGCCCGTGCCGTTCAGCGACGTAGACCGCGAGCAGGCCACCCTGGTGCTTACCCCGTTGAAGGACCACGTCAAGCAGAACACCCTGAAGTTCATCACTGGCCAGCGGAACCTGGGCGAGTTCGATGCCTACGTCAAGGAACTGGACGCCAAGGGAATGTCCAAGTACGTAGAGTTGGCCAACAAGGCTTACAAGTCCTACCAGGCCAACACCGAGAAGAAGAAGTAGCACGTCCGACGGCGGCAGCTGGCTCCGGCACCAACCGAAAGGCAGTTGTGGTTCAGAAAAAGACGGAATACGGTGCTGGCCCCCTGTTCAGGGCGGCCGGCACCGTCTCCGGCGTGATGATGGGCTCCGCCCTGCTGGTCCTGGCCAACGTGCTGCTGGTGGTGGCGGCTGTTTTCGTGAGCCTCTCGCCGGGAATGCCGACTTCCGGCACGATGACTTCCGGCACGATGCAGGTGGCTCGATCAGGCCCGGGCTTCGGCGCCGGAGGGCTGCTCTTCCTGCTGGCATGCGTCCCGGTTGGCCCGTCACTGGTGGCGGCCATGTACGCGTTCAACCGGCTGCTATCGGGGCGCGATACCGGGGTCCTCCGGGATTTCGTCCGCGGGTACCGGATGAACTTCGGCCAGGCCGTGATGGTCTGGCTCCCGTACCTGCTGCTCCTGGTCGTGATCGCCTTCAGCCTGGCGGGCTTGGGCTCGATCTATGAGGCAGAGCCACTAATCCGGCTGGCACTGCTGGTTCTGGGGCTTCTTGTGGGCACCGCAGCGTTGAACGCGCTGTTGCTGTTGTCCCGGTTTGCGTTCCGGGTTCGGGACATCTATTGGCTGTCCCTTTACAGTTTCGTGGCGCAGAAGCGGGTCTCGCTGGGCAACGCCGGAATCCTGTTCGTGACTGTGTTCCTGCTGCTGACGACCACAGCCTTCCTGTTGCCTGTCATCGCCGGGGCAGTGGTGTACTTCGTCGGCCTGAGCTCCCGGCCGCTGCTGAAGCATGTGGAGAGGAAGTTCACCCTGGCCCACGCCAGTCGCTCCGACTAGGGCTCATGCGCCTGAAGCAAACAATTCCGGGGTCACCGTGACTGGCGTCAGCATCTCCCTTTCGAAGCCCACCACCCGGCGTTCGCCGTGCAGGATCACCTCGTGCGTGTGGACATCGTCCGTGCTGGACGTGGTCACATGCAGCTTCACCAGTCCCGGCGCCACCACGCGCTTCAGGTCCACGCCGGTGAAGGACGTCCGGTCCGCATGCACCGTGAATTCCACCGTGGCCGAAGCCCCTGCGGTAAGCTCCACCCGCGCGTAGCCGATCAGCTCGCGCACCGGGCGGACTACCTCACCCACCGGATCTTCCAGATAAAGCTGCACCACCTCGGCGCCGTCAAGAGCGCCGGTGTTGGTGACCGTGCAGCCCACGGTGACCGCCTCCGACGTCGACATGGTTGGCGCAGTGGCCGTATGGTCCGAGAACCCGAAGGTGGTGTAGGAAAGCCCGTGGCCGAAGCCGAACAGAGCAGACGGGTCCAGTGCACTGACACCGGAGGGGCCGGCCAGTCGGCTGCGCAGGTACGTGCCGGGCTGCCCGCCGGGGGCCGGCGGGACGGACACGGGCAGCTTACCGGAAGGATTCACCACGCCGGTCAGTACGTCCCAAAGCGCGTCTGCCCCTTCCTCGCCTGGGAAGAAGCCCTGGACGATGGCAGCGGCCCGGTCAACGAAATCACCCAGGGCATATGGGCGCCCGCTAAGAACCACCACGATGCCACGCGTCCCTGCAGCCTCCGCCGCGGCCAGCACGCGGTCCAGCATGCGGTGCTGGTCCCCTGGCAATTTCAGGTCGGGCGCGTCGTTGCCCTCGCCGGAGGTGCCGCGGCCGAAGAGGCCGGCATTGTCGCCCACAACGATCACGCAGGTGTCCACGGTGGATGCAATGCCGCACGCCTCAAGAATCTGTTCCTCAGAGATGGCCTCGCACGTGCCGGTGACAGAACTGGGGATCGAACCAAACCTGGCAGCGGCAGCCGCAGCCACCGTCGGCACCCGAATGCCCATCGGAACCTCAGGATGGGATGCACCCACATGTGCGTCAAAGGAGTAGCAGCCGAGCATCGCGAAGGGATCGTGCGCCAGCGGGCCCACCACGCCGAGTGACTCTAAAGCCGAGGGCAAAAGCGGCAGTGCCGGGCCGCCGTCGTACGTCCTGTTGGTCAGCAGCACCAGCGACTGGCCCGCGATCTCCCGGGCCAACGCACGGTTCAATGCGGGATCCAAGTCAATGGAGCCGGCGGCAAGTGCCGGGGGAGCGGGACGGTAGTCCGGGGAGAGCAGCCCAGCCTCCTGCTTCTGCGTAAGCACGCGCCGCAGCGCAATGTCCACCAGCGCCTCGGGAACCGCGCCCGACAGGATCCGCTCCAGCAGCGGTTTGCCATAACAGTTCACCGTGGGCAGCTCCACGTCCACACCGGCCGTTAAGGCCAGGACGGCGGCGTCACCGGAATCGGCCGCGATTCCGTGGGTGACGTTCAGGAAGGCAACGCCGAAGTAGTCAGCCACCACCGTGCCGGCAAAACCCCACTCATCCCGCAGCAGGGACGTAAGCAGCGCCCGGTTCGCGGCGGCCGGAACGCCGTCGATATCGGTGTAGGCGTGCATCACAGAGCGCGCGCCGCCGTGCCTGATGGCCAGCTCGAACGGGGGCAGCATGACGTCCGCCAGTTCCCGCGGGCCCATAGACACGGGCGCATGGTTGCGGCCAGCGCGGGAGGCGGAGTAGCCCACAAAGTGCTTCAGCGTGGCCACGATTCCGGCCTCCTCCAGCCCCTGGACGTAGGCGCTGGCGACCGTACCCACCAGATACGGGTCCTCGCCGATGGTTTCCTCTACCCGGCCCCAGCGCAGGTCGCGCACCACATCCAGTACAGGCGCCAGTCCCTGATGGACACCGAGCGCGCTCATCTGCCCCCCGATCCTCCCTGCCATCCGCCGCACCAGGACCGGGTTGAAGCTGGCGCCCCAGGCCAGCGGCACCGGGAAGGCAGTGGCTTTCCATGCGGCGAGCCCGGCCAGGCATTCCTCGTGCACCTGGGCGGGAATGCCGAAGCGGGAGGCGGCCATGATTTGCTCCTGTGCGGCAGCCAACCGGCGCGCGCCCTCAAGCGGTTCCACCGGGACGGTGCCGTACATGCGGGTGATCTGGCCCAGGCCGTGGGAGATGACGTCATCCCAGGAGCGGCCATCGCCGGCCATCTCGTTCTGCAGAGGTGCCACGGAGTCGCCGTCGGTGGACGCGTTCACCCATACCCCGACCAGCTGCGCCAGCTTCTCCTCCAGCGTCATCTCCCGGATGAGGCGTTCGACGGCTTCGCGCTTCTCGTTATCGAGGACAACGGCTATGGGGTGGGCTTGAGGAAGGGCTTGTTTCTCGGCGGCACCGCTGGTCACGCGCTTCTCCTAAGATCGTGAAGTGATTCTAAGAAAGTATCAGAAAATTGTGTTTAGTTTCTAGGGTAGAAACCTTGACTTGCGCATCGGAACCTCCATAACGTGGAGGTCAAGTCGGGAATTATGCGGCCAGCGGCATCCGAAACTTCAAAGTCACCTTGGAAAGTTTCGAGAAGAGCCCAAAGCGCCTCGGCATCATCGCAACAACATTTCACTGCAACGACGGAGAGAACATGCGGACGTACAGAGTGGCCATCGTGGGGACCGGCGGGATCGCGGCGGTGCACGCGGACAACCTGGCCCGGACAGGCGGGCGGGCGGAACTCGTGGCCGCGTGCGACGTGGACCAGGGCAGGCTGGACGCCTTCGCCCAACAGCACGGCATCGCCGGCAAGCACCTCACCCTGACCGAGCTTCTCAAAGAAGCTAAGCCGGACATCGTGCACCTGTGCACCCCGCCCATGATGCACATCGAACAAGCCATCGAATGCCTCGAAGCCGGCGTCCATGTCCTGTCGGAGAAGCCGCCAGCGCTGAGCCTGGCGGACTTCGACCGGCTGGGCGAGGCGCAGACCAAGGGCGGGGCGCAGTTCTCCTGCGTCTTCCAGCACCGGTTCGGTGACGCCTCCGCCGCGGCCCAGCACCTGATCGGCGGGGCCGAGTTCGGCCGTCCGCTGGTGGCCCGCTGCGACACGCTCTGGTACCGTCCGGACAGCTACTGGGACCTCCCCTGGCGCGGCACCTGGACCGCCGAGGGCGGCGGACCCACCATGGGCCACGGCATCCATCAGTTCGATCTGCTCCTGCACCTGCTAGGCCCATGGGAGGAAGCGACTGCCATCGCCAGCCGGCAGGACCGGGCCACCTCCACCGAGGACCTGTCCGCCGCGCTGGTCCGGTTCGGGAATGGCGTTGTGGCTACCATCGTCAACTCGCTGCTTTCACCCCGGGAAACCTCGGACATCCGGATTGACTGCGAGTTCGCCACCGTGGAACTGAGCCACCTGTACGGCTACAGCACGGACAACTGGACCATCACCGGCGCGCCAGGCCACGAGGAACAGGTCACCGGAGCGTGGGCCGGCCAGGCGCTGGAGCGCGGCAGCGGGCACTCGGCCCAGTTCCTGGCCATGTATGACGCGCTCGACGCCGGCCGCCCGCTACCAGCCGGTGCTGACTCCGCGCGGCAGACGCTGGAGCTCGCCGCCGCCATTTACGCGTCCGCATTCACCGGCACCGCGGTCCGCCGGGGCGAGATCGTCCCCGGGCACCCCTTCTATGGCGGCATGGATGGCGAGGGCATGGGCACCAGGGCGCTCGATGCAACAGCCCTGGCCAGCCGCGTCTGACCAACCCAAACTTTCCAAGGAGACTACCAATGACCACTCCCGCAGCCACCACCACCTGCCAGCTGGGCTACTCGGACGACGGCGCCGCCCTCACCTTCAGCGCGAACGGCCGGGCTATTGCCACCTACAACTACCGGCCCGGCGATGACCAGTACGAAAGCCCGCGCCCGTTCTTCCACCCGCTCACGACGCTGGGCGGCGACGAGGTAACCATCTCCCGTCCCTGGGACCATGTGTGGCACAAGGGCCTGTCCTGGGCGCTGCCCAACGTGGGCAAGGACAACTTCTGGGGCGGCGCCACCTACACCCGTGCCACCGCGTACGCCAACCTGGACAACAACGGCGCCATGACCCACCAGTCCTTCGCCTCGATCGCCGAGACCAGAGCCGGGATCACGGCGTCGGAATCCCTTACTTGGATCTCGCAGGACGGCGAACCGGTCATCGCGGAGAACCGCCGGTTCAGCATCCAACTGCTGGAGGCAGCGGAAAGCGCGGTCCCTGAAGGCGCCGGAACCGAGGGCGCCTACGCCATTCTCTTCGAAACCGAGATGAGCAACATCTCCAGCGAGGTCATCGCCATCGGCAGCCCCACCACCGAAGGCCGCGACAACGCCGGCTACGGCGGACTGTTCTGGCGTGGCCCGCGGTCCTTCACCGGCGGCGAGTTCCGCAACGCCGAGGGGACCGGCTCCGACGAGTTCATGGGCACCCGCTCGCAGTGGATCACTTTCACAGGCAAGCATGACGTCACCTGCAGGTCCTCCACCGTCGCGTTCGTGGAGGACAATGCCAATCCCGGTGCGCCCAACCAATGGTTCGCCAGGTCCTCGATGTTCGCGTGCCTGGGCGCCGCCCCCTTCTTCAGTAAGGAGGTATCGCTGCGCGAGGGCTCGCCACTGACCTACCGGTACGCCGTGGTGATTGCCGACGGCGGTGTGGACGCCGCCCGTGCCCAGGCCCTGGCGGCTGCGGCCCAGGCGGCGCTGGAAAGCTGGGCGTGACGGTGGCTTCCACGTTTCCGGGAGCCACGGGGCTCTCCGAGGTGGGCATCTACGACTGGCCCGGCGCGGACGGTGCGGCCGGCGGATCCCCGCATATGCACACTGCTTCCACGGAGGCGTATGTGGTGCTGGAGGGCTCGGGCCGAATGGAGACGCTGGACTCGCGCGGCTTCACTTCCTCGCCCCTGGTGCCGGGAGTGGTGCTGTGGTTCACGCCCGGCACGGTGCACCGCGCCATCAATGATTCCGGTGATCTCAAGGTCCTGGTGGTGATGCAGAACGCCGGGCTGCCGGAACACGGCGACGCCGTGATGACATTCCCGAAAGAACATCTCAGAGACGCGGAAACGTACCGTCGGGCTGCTGCTTTGGAGCACAAGGACGCCGACGCCGGACTGGCGGCGGGGGAGGAGGCGGCCCGCCGTCGTCGTGATTTGGCGCTGGAGGGCTACTTCGCGCTGAAGGAGGCAGTCTTGAAGTTCGGGCCGGGAGCACTGGCGGAGTTCCATGCGAGGGCGGCGACGCTAGTGGCATCCAAGACGGGAACCTGGGCAGAGCTCTTGGCTGCGGGTGCAGCCAAGCAAGCAGAGACCACTCGTCAGCAATTGCAGTCTCTGGACGCGGCAGAAACTTTCTATCTGTCGAAGGCGAGCACTACGATGGGAAAACGGGAAAGCCGCAGGATCTACGGCATGTGCGGGCGGATTCAAACGTGGGAGCTTTCCGATAACTAGCGTCGGGCGTATGACCCGGCTGAAAGGCGGCCTCCGTGGTGAGCAAGCATGACAGCGGGCGCGCCACGATCAGTGAGATTGCGAGGGAGGCCGGCGTCTCGGTCCCCACGGTTTCCAAGGTGCTGAACGGGCACGCCCATGTGGCGGCCGAGACGAGGGCGCGGGTCGAAGAGATCATCGCCCGCCGCGAGTACTCACGCCGGCCCGCGAAGCGACGGCAGAAGGCCGGCTTGGTGGACCTGGTGTTCCCTGGCCTGGGCTCGGAGTGGGCGCTGGAGATCATCGAGGGCGTGGAGCGCGTGGCGCAGGACGCCGGGTACGGCACCGTGGTGAGCAGCCTGAGCATGGACGGCTCGCGGATCCGTCCGTGGCTGGCGAACCTGGCGGAGCGGAAGTCGGACGGGCTGCTGATGGCGGTCTACCAGCTGGACGCCAAGCAGATCCAGCGCATCAAGTCGCTGGGAATCCCGGTGGTGCTGATTGATCCTGTGGGCCAGCCGGGCCCGGACCTGATGACCGTGGGGGCGGCCAACTGGGACGGCGCGCACTCGGCCACAGAGCATCTGCTGGGGCTGGGGCACCGGCGGATCGGCATGATCGGCGGACGGGAGGACCTGCAGTGCAGCAGCGCGCGCGAGGATGGCTACATCTCGGCGCTGCGCAGGGCGGGCATCGCAATGGACCGGGCCTTGATGGTTCCGGGCGACTTCTCCATCGAGTCCGGTGAGGCCGCCACGCGCAAGTTGCTCGAGCTGGATGACCGGCCGACGGCGATTTTCACCGGTAATGACGACCAGGCCATGGGCGCCTACCGGGCGGCGCGCTCGGCCGGGCTCCGCATTCCTGAGGACCTGTCGATTGTGGGCTTCGATGACATCCCGGCGGCCGAGTGGATCGAGCCCGGCCTGACCACCATCCGCCAGCCTGTGGTGCAGATGGCCGAGACAGCCATGCGCGCCCTGCTCCGGCACCTGGATGGCGATGAGGAATTGCCTCAGCGGATCGAGCTGGGTACCGAACTGGTGGTGCGGGCCTCGACGGCGGCGCCGGGGAAGCGGTAACAGGGACTTTTCGTTCAGGCCTGGTGTGCCGCACGGACGTCGGGGGCCGTTTCGCCCTGGATGACCCAGCGGTTGCCGTCGGGATCGGCGAAGTAGGCGAACAGCACTCCGCCCATGTCCTGGACCTCGCTGATGTCCGCACCGCGGTCCAGGAGTTCGCTGCGCAGGGCTCTGATGTCGGGAACCACCAGTTGCAGTCCCTCCAGGCTGCCGGGCGGCATGCTGGTCATTCCCGTGCCTATGACGATCGATACCGCAGAACCTGGAGGGGTCAGCTGTACCACCCTCATCCCGGGGATGTGCTCAACGTCGTGGTCAAGGACGAAGCCAAGGTTCTCCGAGTAAAACGATTTGGATCTGTCGACGTCCGAAACCGGGACCTGTACAACCTCAAGGCGCATTTGCATGCGGGTCACTCTACCTTCCGTAGGTAGACAAAAGGAACAATCGCATAATTCCTGACACCAGCCATTAATTGCAAATGTTAAGTCCAGAAGCTTTAGTCCGCGCATGCAGCCTCAAGATCGGCGCAAGAACCGATCAAAGTTGCGCGAGGATCCGCGCAGCAGCACGGTCGTTCGCCAAGGAACAAATAGGCTTATCGCCGGAACAATTGTTGAAGATACAAAAGGCCCGACTAATTGCCGGGCCTTTATTAATGGGGAAAAATGTCGAACTATGAGACCCTCCTGGGCCCAGCACCATCTGCCCCGGCGCCGAGGCCGCCACGCAAGCCGAGCGCTTCCACGCTAATTGTTGGGGGCATTACGGCCTTGTTCATGATCGTCGGGGCGTTCAGCGCAGGTCTTGGGGGCGCCCTGGTTTTCCTAGCCATCCCGGCTGCCCTCACCGGCCTCTATGTACTGGCCACGGGGCGACGGTCCTGGGCGATGCTTCCCGCCAAACGCAAGGCCGGCGCCGTCGCGCTTGCGACCTCGTTTGCCCTCTTCATCGCTGCGGGCGCCGTTCTGCCGCGGACTGCCACGGAGGATCTTCAGGCCGCCTCCTCGGACAGAAATGCCTCGCCGTCCTCCGCTGAGGCCAGCATCAGCACCACAGCCACAGCGACACCGTCGTCCGCTCCAACCGCCCAGGAGACGGGCGCCCCGTTGGATCCCGAGACCCCTTACCTTCTGGCACAAAGCGTCAGCATTACAGCACCCAACGCGCAACCTGCGTTCGCCACCAAGGCGGTCGAGCTGCTGGCGACCCTTCCCGTCAAGGGCCGGGCACCGAAAACTGGGTATGACCGGGCGCTGTTCGGGCAGGCGTGGGCCGACGTCGACCGCAACGGCTGCGACACCCGCAACGACATCCTTAAGCGCGACCTGACGGGTATCACCTACACCAACAGCGTCCCCTGCAAGGTGCAGTCGGGAACGCTGGCAGACCCCTACACAGGCTCCAGTATCAGCTTCGTCCGCGGGACGGCGACCAGCAGCGCCGTCCAGATCGACCACGTTGTTGCCCTCAGCGACGCCTGGCAGAAGGGCGTACAGCAGCTGACCACGGAGCAGCGTACGGCGTTCGCCAACGACCCCCTGAACCTCCAGTCGACGGACGGTCCCACAAACATCAAGAAGGGCGACGGCGACGCAGCCACGTGGTTGCCACCGAACAAGGGCTTCCGGTGCGAATACGTCGCCCGGCAGATCTCGGTGAAGGCAACGTACAGCCTTTGGGTTACCCAGGCGGAGCACGACGCGATGGCCACCATTTTGGTTGACTGCTCCGGCCAGCTGGCGCCAACAAACCAGCAGGCCCCGGTGGCTCCGGCACCTGCGCCTGCGGCACCTGCCCCTGCTCCCGCAGCCCCCGCTCCGGTGGCTCCCGCACCGGTGGCTCCCGCGCCGGTTGCCCCGGCCCCCGCTCCGGCGGCACCGGCTGCTGTCTACTACGCCAACTGCACCGCGGCCAAGGCTGCCGGCGCCGCACCGCTGCGGATCGGCCAGCCAGGCTACCGCGCCGGGTTGGACCGGGATTCAGACGGGATTGCCTGCGAGAGCTAGCGCCACCTCCAAGCAATTAGGTTGCAGACTGCCGGATTGTATTCTCGAACGGCGAACGAAGAAGTAGACGACTCGACGCCGGTCCGATTAAGTCTTTCCTGATGGGTCCTGCCGTCTTTGGCCATGTCTGCGCTCCGCGGCGGCCACCAATGCCGCACCTATAGCGAGGGCACCGCCTGCCAACAGTGGGAGCCTGGCATCGGTGCTAACCATGAATCCGGCTGTCGCCGTACCCAGGGATGCGATGGCCACTTTGAGGGCGGCCATCCAGATAAATACTTGGGCCGCCGCGTTCTTCGGCGCATAGTCGGTACGCGAGGCAAGGGTCGCTGTCAAAAGCAGCGAGTTCAGCACCCCTGCGATGCCGAAGACAGCAACGCCGTACGCAGATGCCGGAAACAGGGCCGATGCGACGAAGCCGGCCCCGGCCGCGGCCGCGAGGCCAATGACAAGATTCTCCGCCTGCCCCTTGAGCGGAAAGATGACCACGGCCAAGGAGCCGGCCAGGCTTCCCAGTCCAAATGCGGCAATGAGAACGGCCGAGTCACCCCGGTCTGAGGTCAGGCCCAGCGCGCTGATGGAGATCATGGCCCCCGGCATGGCGACCGCCATGCTGACGTAGGCAGTACGGCGCAATGGCCCTGTGGCCGCGATGATCCGAAGGATCTGGCCAATCCTTGGGACTGCCGGTTCCTGTTCATCCACTGATGATGGCGCCGTCGGGAATGTCATCGTCAGGATCGAGGCCAGCAGCGCTGCACCGGCAAGAGCCAGGGCCGAAACAAGCGGTGATGCCGCCGCTGACAATGCTGCGACTGCTGCGGGGCCGACGGCTCCGGCGAGCCCGTACGTGCTGGCGTCCCAACCTTGGGCGCGTCGTTGGCTTCTTTGGCCGGACCGGACTATGGCCGCAAGGCGGCTGCTGAGTCCTCCAGTGAGCAGAGGACCCATGGTGCCGGCCAGAACCAAAAACGCCCCGACCACCCACAAGGGGGCCTGGCGCACGGTGAACACCGCCGAGGCGGCAACGGCAAGGCCATACAGCAGGCAGGCGACGGCAATGACTTTTCGGCCGTCCCGTGCCAAATCGAGGCGCCTGCCGAGCAGGGGTCCGAGCAGGTGGGGCGCCGTGAGGCAGGCCGCCAATATCCCTGCTGCCAGTCCAGGGTTGCCCATCCCCGAGGCCGGCGAAATAGCCAGGAGAACAAAGGCGACTGGCGCTCCGGCGTCGGCCGTTCTGGCGGCCGTCGCCGCCAGAACGTAGCGGATGAGGGCGGTGCGGGAGCCCTGCGTGACGCCGCCGGTCGCCCGTTGCCTTGTTCGCTGATCCGGCACGATCTCTTCCTCCGACTGCCGCCGACTCCAAATTTCAAAGGCTATATCGTAAACCGGGGCTCGTCTACGAGCCCGAAAATGCCCTGCAGCTAGTCCAAAGGGCCTGTTCCATGAACTGTGCAGGGGAGCGAACCCTGCCGGAACGTAGGCGGTGGCCGCCGGCCGGTTGCTTCCGGCCTTCAGGTGAGACTGGCGCGGCTCCGTGGGCCCTGTCAGCATGGGTACATGGCGCGCGACCTGGACATACCGCCGCACTCGTATGGTCCGCTGATTGAGACCACCGCACGCATTGTCACGTGGAACGTCTGGGGGCTGTACGGCCCCTGGCGGGAGCGTGAAGCGGCTATCGCCACCACCTTGGCAGGTGCCGCTCCTGATATCGTCGTGCTGGCCGAGTCCTGGGCCAAAGCCGGGGAGGGGCAGTGCGCAAGGTTGGCGGGGCCGCTCAAGATGCCACACCACGCCTTCAGCGGGGTGAAGGCGCAGGAGGATGAGTCTGCGCTCTCCGGCGTCGGGGTGATGTCCCGCTGGCCGATCAGCACCACCTCCATCAGCACCTTCGGCGCCCTTCGGGTGCAGTACGCCGAGATAGACGGCCCGCGCGGGCCTATCCAGATGTACGGCGTGGTGATGGACGCCTGGTGGTTGGATGAGAGCCGGGCGCGCCAGGAGGCGGTCCGAGGCCTGCTCGCTCACGTGCACGCTGCCCAGGACGATCGGATCCCGCTCGTCCTGTGCGGGGACTTCAACGCCGATCCGGACAGTGACGAGATCCGAATGATGACTGGCCGGGCGGCTGCTCCGGCCCCCGGGCTCTCCTTCTACGACGCTTGGGAAGTAGCTGGAGACGGTACCAGGGGTTGCACTTGGTCCAACGAAAACGCCTGGGCCACTCAGCTCTTGTGGCCAGAGAGGCGGATCGACTACGTCTTCACAGCCGCACCCCGCCGTGGCGGGGCCGGGCACCCTCTCAGGGCGGCCATCCTTGGCACCAGCCCGGTCCACGGCCTGTACCCGTCGGACCACTATGCGGTACAGGCGGACATCCGGTACTAACGAGCGGCCC
Organism: Arthrobacter sp. ISL-48; assembly: GCF_018613805.1. Taxonomy (GTDB): domain Bacteria; phylum Actinomycetota; class Actinomycetes; order Actinomycetales; family Micrococcaceae; genus Arthrobacter. Next base: position 58,141 of record NZ_JAGGPL010000013.1, on the reverse strand, counting down.
AGCGGAGGGGACAGCGGCGAGGCGGGCGGGACCCGCATCCCCGGGTGCGAGTAGTTACCCTATTCCGTGTCCGGTTTCCCGCTGCTGTCTGTGCTTGTGGTGCAGCGCGTAGCTGTCAAACACCGCCGACGACGTCGACCCCGGATGGCCGAAATTCCCGCGGAGGACTTCAGCGAGATGATCCAAAGAGGCTTGGAGCATCCGCCCGGCAAACCGGAGGTCGGGGTTTTCGCTGCCTTGAGCATCTGAAGCCAGCCGATGGGCGTAGGCGACTGTGGCCGGCAGGGAACCCCTCAGTTCCACTTCATGGAAGTAATAGGTCTCATGCAGCGACAGCAGATCTATGCTGACAGATGCCACGTTTCTGGCCAGCGATTCGAGCAGCCCGGCAGCGTGCTGCGGATCCAGCGAGGCCACACCCTCTGGACCTGCGGCTTCCCCGAACAGGTTTAGCTCGTGGGCAAGTGCGCGTCGGCGGCTGAGAGCCGGGTACATTTGCAGGATCCAGGAGACCGTAGCGGTGAGCAAACCGAAACCGGTGACAGCCTGGAAGGCCACGACCAGTCGGAGCACCGGATGCGCCGCCACAATGTCGCCGTACCCCGCGGTGGAAAGAGTGACCATCGAGATGTAGAGCGCTTCAGCGAAGTCGGCGTGCAGTGGTACTCCGTCGCCGTAGACGAAGCCATCCGTCGGTGTGGCAGGTACAGCAGAGCCCAACCGATGGCTGCCAGCCCTGCCCAGGCGCCGATGACAGCAGCCATTGCCAAAGGTGCGGCCATAGTGGAGGCCCGGCCTCTTAGCCTTCTCGTGAGCAGCCAGAGTCCCCGCATGATCGCCCGGCTTACAGGGCCCGAACCATGCGGATAAAGGAGCGTGCGAAAGACGTCGGAGAGCATCAGCAGAATCAGCCCGGCCCCCGAGACCGTCCAGAGCATATCCGCGAAGTCCATGCCCTATCTTAGATGCGCAGATCCTTTTCTTGGGGGCGTGCGGCTACACCCTCGCGGGCAGCGCAGGCGGGCATGGAAAGACTGTCCTATTAGCTGCATTCGAAGACTGCCTGCCTGAGCGCGGCGGGCGTGTTCGCTCCGTGTTCAGCCCGTCAATTCGCTCAGCCGGGTCTGGAGGTAGCGCCGTTCGGTGTCGTTTTCTGTCAGGATTAGCGCCTCCTCGAAGGCGACCCGGGCATCGTTGAAACGGCCCAACCGGGTCAAGAAGTCGGCCCGTGCGGCAGCAAGATACGGGTAGCGGGCCAGCTGGGGTTCGGCCCCGAGTGCATCCAGCTCAGCCAAACCTTCCGCGTGGCCCACCGCGAAGCCGAGGGCGATTGCCCGGTTGAGCCTGACGACGGGAGAAGGCCACTTCTCCAGCAGCAGGTCGTAAAGGCCGAGGATCTCCAGCCAGTCCGTGTCGGACCACGATTTGCTCTCATCATGGACGGCCGCGATTGCCGCCATAAGGGCGAAGCGGCCCGGTGGCCTGAGGTTCAAGGCCTCGCGCACGAGAGCCACCCCTTCGGTTATGGCCGATCGGTCCCATTTCGATCGATCCTGGTTTTCCATCAGCACGAGTTCACGGTGCTCGTCCAACCTGGCTCCGCTGCGCGCATGGGTGAGTAATACGAGTGCAAGAAGCCCGGCGACGTCACCGTTGTCGGGCAGCAGGACGCGCAGCATCCTCGCGAGCTCATGGCCCCGTTCCGCAAGATCCCGGCGCATCAAATTTTCTCCCGATGGGGCGGTGTGTCCGGTCGTATACACCAGGTAAACGACGGACAGGACGCCGTCGAGACGCTCCGCAAGCTCCGACGCTGCTGGAACGCGGTAAGGGATGTGGGCGGCCGCGATCTTCTTTTTCGCCCGGGTAATCCGCGCGGCTATTGTCGCTTCCGGCACGAGGAATGCCCGCGCCACATCAGCCGTGGAGAGCCCGCAGAGGAGCCGTAGCGTCAGGGCGACCTGGGCGTCAGGGGAGAGGGCGGGGTGGCAGCAGGTGAATATCAGCCGCAGCCGATCATCTGCCACATGCTCAACGCTTAGGTCCGGGTCATCGAGTAAATACTCGCCCCGGTCGAGAAGCTTCGGGAGGGCCCGCTGCTCCGTGGCGGCGCGTCGGTGCATATCCAGGGCCCGTCGCCGCGCGGTCACGGTGAGCCATGCGCCAGGGTTCTTCGGAATGCCACGCGGACCCCAGGTCGCCAATGCGCTGGCGTACGCGTCCTGGACGGCTTCTTCGGCTGTGTCGATATCACCGGTAACTCGCACCGTGGCCGCCAGCACGAACGCCCACTCCCGCCGATGCGCCTCCGCAACGGCGGCAGCGACCTCCGCGCTGGCGGCCGGTGGCATCAGCTGACCAATCGCACGGGCCGGACCTCCACCCCGACGCCGGCCGGAACCTCCTTGGCGATCTCGAGTGCCTCGTCGAGGTCGGCTGCCTCGATGAGGAAGTAGCCGCCCAGCGTCTCCTTCGACTCCGCGAATGGACCATCCGTCACCGAGAATCCGCCCGATCCGTCGCGCCGGACTGACGTCGCCGTCGAGGCTGGCTGCAGTGCTGCCCCGCTGAGCAGAGACCCGTCGCGCCGCTGCATGAACTCCTGGTAGGCGGGGCTGACCGACTCGCCTTCGGCTTGCCTGGCCACCGCGTCATCCTGGTAGATCAGAACCAAATATTTGGACATTTCGGAATCCCCTCATCTGTTCTCGGGTTTGAGTTTTCACTACATCGACCGGCATGTTGCGGAATCCACTATTCGCACGATTCCTGGCCGGCCGCAGGCCCTTCCTTTGGGTCCTTACTTATCCGACGCTCGAGGGAAGCCCAGATCGACAACTGCGACCAGATTTCACACGGCAACTAAAACCTGACTGCCCGTTAACCATCACGGTCGTTGCAGCTTCCAAGATGTGGGTGCTGCAACGACCGTCGGAAGCCCACTGCGCCAGGCGCAGCGCGGTTCTCCGTCAACTGGACGGATCGTTACTCCGCATCGGTCTTCTGTTCCCGGTCCCGGAGGTTCTTCTTGATCTCGTCGAACTTCTCCTTGATGACCCGCTCCGCCTCAGAGAGGGTCTTCCCGGCGCTGCTTAGCGGGTCCAGCTGAAGGTAGACGTCCTGGCCGACCGGGAGGTCGTACTCGTCTTTCAGATGGGTGCCGCCGCCAACACCCTGGAGGGACAGGTACACCTGGGCGTCCGTCCGGGCAACGCCGGCGAGCGTTCCGAAGACAACCGTGAAGTCGTTCGGCTGAAAGCTCACAGTCTGGCCGATATGGCTGCGGTCAAGGTCTCCGGCTGCTACTGGCTTCTCGGACTGGCTTCCGCTGTAGTTCATGAACTTCTCCTAAAAGGTCGAGGGACACGTACTCCAGCAGTCTATAAGCGGAGCTGATCCGCCCTCTTGCCACACCGCTATTCGGTGATACTATCTAGTGGTAGTCAACATCACTAAGTAGTCGAAAGCGAGCGTTCCATGGGCAAGCAGATGACAGAGATGCTCAAGGGCACGCTGGAGGGCATCGTCCTTGCAATCTTGGCCGTGCAGCCGGCGTACGGCTACGAGATCACGGCGCGGCTGCGCGAGCAGGGTTTCTCCGAGATCGTCGAGGGAACCGTCTACGCGTTGCTGGTCAGGATCGAGCAGCGCGGCCTCGTGGACGTGGTGAAGGTCCCCTCCGAGAAGGGGCCGCCGCGCAAGGTCTATTCGCTAAACGCTCTGGGCGGCGAGTACCTCGAAGAGTTTTGGAGGACCTGGAGCTTCCTCGAGAAACGGATCGAACAGCTCCATCACCGCATTGAACACCCGCAGAAAGAAGGAGAGTAACCATGGCCAAAGGATGGATCGAGCAGATCACGGGCTCGTTCGAGGACAAGAAGCGCTGGCGCCAGTACAAGGCCCGCAAGGAGCAGCTCCCCACGAGCTACCGGACCGCGATCGACGGGATCGAGCGCTACCTGATGTACGCCGGGTCGATCGGCCAAGGCGATGTCTTCGTGCAGATGCTCGAGGACCTCGCAGACCTGATCGAGCGGGCCGCCATCGACGGCACACCGATCCGCGACATCGTCGGGGACGACCCGGTCGAGTTCGCTGACACCTTCATCCAGAACTACTCGGACGGCCAGTGGATCAACAAGGAGCGCAAGCGCCTGACCGACGCCATCGATCAGGCCGCCAACGACGATGCGTGAACGCGCGGGAACGGAGAACCCTGACATGACCATCAACCAGGCCTTCGACCCGGGGATCCGGGTGCGGGGGATCGAGAAGTCCTTCAAGGACGTGCACGTGCTGCGGGGCGTCGACTTCGACGTGGAGACGGGGAGCATCTTCGCGCTGCTCGGCTCGAACGGCGCGGGCAAGACCACGCTGGTGCGGATTCTGTCGACGCTTTTGAAGGCCGACGCGGGCACCGCCACGGTCCACGGTTTCGACGTCGGCGCCAAGCCCGGCGACGTGCGCGAGTCGATCAGCCTGACCGGCCAGTTCACCGCCGTCGATGAAGTGCTCACCGGCAGGGAGAACCTCGTGCTGGTCGCCAAGTTGCGCCACCTGAAGAACCCGGGCGTGATCGCCGATGACCTGCTCGCCCGCTTCTCACTCACCGAAGCAGGAAACCGCAAGGCGTCCACGTACTCGGGCGGCATGCGGCGCCGGCTCGACATAGCGATGAGCCTGATCGGGAACCCGCCGGTCATCTTCCTCGACGAACCGACGACGGGGCTCGACCCCCAGGCGCGCATCGAGGTGTGGCAGACCATCAAGCAGCTTGCCGGTCAGGGCACGACGATACTGCTCACCACGCAGTACCTTGACGAGGCCGAACAGTTGGCCGACCGCATCGCGATCCTGCACAAAGGCACGATCATCCAGAACGGCACCCTTGCCGAACTCAAGCAACTCCTCCCGCCGGCCAAGGTCGAATATGTGGAGAAGCAGCCATCCCTCGAGGACGTCTTCCTCGCCCTCGTCGGTGACAGCGGCGAGACAGACACGGCCGACGACGACCGCACGGTCGCCGCACGAAAGGAACCACGATGACCACCCACGTCCTCGGCGACACCGGCGTTCTGACCGGCCGGTCGCTGCGCCACATCCTCCGAAGCCCCGACACGATCATCACCACCGCAGTCACCCCGGTCGCGCTGATGCTGCTGTTCGTGTACGTGCTGGGCGGCGCGATCACCACCGGGTCCGACGCGTCCTACGTCAACTACATGCTCCCCGGCATCCTGCTCATCACGATCGCGTCCGGCGTCGCCTATACCGCATACCGGCTGTTTTTGGACATGCAGGGAGGCATCTTCGAACGCTTCCAGTCCATGCCGATCGCGAGGTCGAGCGTGCTCTGGGCACACGTGCTCACCTCCCTGGTCGCGAACCTGGTCTCGGTGGCTATAGTCATCGGCGTCGCGCTGATCATGGGGTTCCGCAGCGGAGCATCCGTGGGCGCCTGGCTCGCCGTCGCCGGCATCCTGATCCTGTTCACCCTCGCCCTGACCTGGCTAGCCGTCATCGCCGGGCTCTCGGCGAAGACAGTGGACGGCGCGAGCGCGTTCAGCTACCCGCTGATCTTCCTCCCGTTCATCAGCTCGGCGTTCGCGCCCACCGCCTCGATGCCCGGCCCCGTCGCCTGGTTCGCCGAGAACCAGCCTGTGACCTCCATCGTGAACACCATCCGGGCCCTGCTCACACAGGAACCGGTGGGCGGTGACATCTGGATTGCCCTCGCCTGGCTGATTGGCATTCTCGTCGTGGCCTACGCCTTCGCAATCGCCACCTACCGCCGCAAGATCAGCTGAGGTCGAGCGCCGTTCGTGGCAGGGCGCGCTGGCTGACGAAGATGGCGGTCGCCTGCCGTTGCGCGCAGGAGGTGCGCGCTTTCCAGTTCGACCCCGCCAGCTAGGTCTCGGCTGGGTGATCTCAGTGCACGTCAGCCGACCCTTCAGCGGACACGGGCCATCATCTTGGACGGGTCGGTCAGCGCCGTGAAGCCGTACTGGGCGTAGAGACCATGTGCGTCGCCGGTGGACAGGAGCTTCCGCTTCAACTCCAAAGATTCAAGGTCATCCATAACACCCGCAGCGAGCATTTTGAGGGAAAGCGACCAGTCTGCCCGCTGGAACTACCGCTCGGCCTTCCCACAGAGGAGTACCCAAATGGTGCGATGAAAGAGCTGTTCCCATAGCAAGCCCATTTCGAACGGGCTAGTGGCCTCGGATCTGCGTGGGCGCGTGGCCCGGTCCTAAGGGGCGCAGGTGCAGGACTAGGGTGTTGCCTATGCGAATACCAGTAGGCCTTGCAGCTCTGTGGCCTACGGGCCGGACCAGCCATGGCTGATCTGATCCTTTTGAACGGCCCGCCCGGAATCGGCAAATCAACTTTGGCCAGGATGTTTGTCGATCGCCACCCGGGCACATTAAATCTGGACGTCGATCAGGTGCGCTGCCTGATCGGCGGGTGGCAGGAGGACTTCCAGGCAGCCGGGGAGATAGTCCGGCCGGTCGCATTCAGCATGGCTGTCACCCACTTGGCCGCAGGACACAACGTCATCATGCCGCAGTTTCTCGACGCGGATGACGAGATTGCGGGCTTCCGATCCGCTGCCGAGGAGACCGGCAGCGGTTTTCGGGAGATTGTCATCATGGACACGAAAGAGAATTCGGTCGCGCGGTTTGAGGACCGTGGCGCCGGTGAGGATGTTCCCTGGCACGGGCAGATCAAGGCCATCGTGGAACAAGGCGGCGGCTCGCAACTGCTGGAGTCCATGTATGACGGCCTCGTCGGCGGACTTCGAAAGCGACAGGCCGCGACCGTCATCCACAGTACCCACGGAGCAATCGAGGAGACCTACGCGAAGTTGATCTACGCGCTTGCGCCAGAATAGGTCGAGCCGCGGGGGATAGCAGGCCTTGGGATGAAAGAATGCGGCCAGAAAAGAAGAACTGGCTCGATAAGATGCTCGGGCGATGACCTGTGGAACTTTCGAGTTTGTGAAGCTATACAGTGATTGCGAACGACTAGCACTTTAGGAGATGACATGTCCCTCGTCCGCGTGCATAACTTCTCGGTCTCCCTCGACGGCTTCGGCACCGGCGAGGGGCAGCAACTCGACGCTCCGTTCGGTCACGCAGGCCCACGGCTCATGAAATGGGCTTTTGAGACGCGCACCTTCAGCCAGATGGGCATCCGCGGGGAGTCGGAGGGATCCCTCGGCGTCGACGAAGCGTTCGCCAGCCAGTGGGCGCCCGGAATCGGCGTGGAGATCATGGGGCGCAACAAGTTCGGCCCTCAACGCGGTCCCTGGGAGGACGAGGAATGGAAGGGATGGTGGGGCGATAACCCTGTCTTCCATACTCCTGTCGTTGTTCTGACCCACCATCCCCGGCCGGTACTCGAAATGGAAGGCGGAACAACGTTCCATTTCGTTGACGCCGACCCCGTCTCCGCGCTCAAGCATGCTCGCGCCCTGGCCGGCGACCTCGACGTCCGGATCGGTGGCGGCGTCAGCACGATTCGACAGTTCCTCGAGGCCGATCTGATCGACCACATGCACATCGTCCTCGTGCCGATCGTCCTGGGCCGGGGCGAACGGCTCTGGGATGGACTCGAAGGACTCGAACAACGCTTCGAAATCGAAGTGACCCCTTCTCCATTCGGAGTTCTTCATCTGATCTTCACACGTCGCACGGACGGGTAGTCCGGCTTGGGCGCGCTGCTGCTGCGCCTCGGTTATGCCGCCTTTGGTTAGGCGGCCAATTTGTGGCGAACCCAAACGTTGGGTTCGACGTAGACACAATGATCGTGCTCCACCGAAACATGCAGGAGCGTCAACGCACCCGGAACCTCAGTCACTCCGCTCGATGCCAACTCCAGGCCTGTCCACTCCCGCCACTGAGCCAGGGTCCCCGGAATCGTCATTGCGACCGGACAGACCTTCATCACCACACCGCCCAAGCGAACATGTGTTCTCAGCCACGGATCAATGGGAAGCCCGTCAACATCGAGGCGGGCAACATAGTCTCGCATGCCCTCGTGCGGAAACGCGGCCTTTCCTGTGGGTCGGATGGGCCCCAGGAGGTCCCGATACCCCATCCTTGCCGCGTTCTTCCGAGCGGCGACCAGCATCGTGCTGCTGAGTCCCCGTCCGGAGTAGCGAGGAGAAATGAATGCTTCAATGAGAGAAACCGCCTGGCATTCCGATGCTGAGAATGACGAAGCGAAGGCCCGCTCCAACACAGCATCCCAGCCGCGGTCTGGAAGGTTTTCCAAGGACCCGTCCCACATCATAGGGACGCTATGGACCTTCCCGACCACCTTCGACTGCTCGTCAAGCCCGACCAACTGGTGTTCGGGGAAGGCATCAACCAGGTTCCTGTAGCAGAGGTTGGCCACCGGATCCTGGCGCATGAACACAGGCCAGGTGTTAGGCAATGACCACATCTCGTCGATCAAATCAGGTCGCTCCGACAGCGTAACCACGGTCAAGTTCATCCACCGACCCTATTGGGCCGAATAGCGAATGTGTCGCATATCCGGATCCTCATCGGCTGTTGGCGCTGCCCTGCCTCGGGTTCCCATTACGGGCATGTCCGGTGCGGGCAAGTCGACACTGCGCTTTCGCCACGTAACAGCCGTTGAACTGGCAGACTGTTCAGATGCCAATCGCTTCGTCCATTCTCGATCGCTTCGTCTCCGCAGTCGACGAGGAGGGACTCGGTGCGTACGGGGTGCACGTTCTCATAGGAGAGGACGCAGCACAGCATCGGTGGCGCAGCGACGATCGGGAGAACATCTATTCGGCGTCTAAAGGTGTGTGCGCACTTGCGATAGGTATCGCGATCGACGAGGGCATCCTGTCACTCAACTCCCCGGTGCCGGAACTGCTCCCCGCGATAAACCTCGGCGCCGGCGTCGAGACAGTGACGGTTCGGCACCTGCTGACGATGTCGAGCGGGATCGACTTCATATGGTTCGGCGACCAACCGGTGCCCTGGCCCGACCTCGCGCAGGAAATGCTGAGCAAGCCCACTCGTGGACCTGGGGCTGTGTTCCAGTACACGGACGCGAGCACCTACATTGCGATGCGCATGCTCGGCGCGATTGTCGGTGATGTGCGCGACTGGCTGATGCCGCGCCTGTTCGACCCCCTTGGCATCCATAATCCACAATGGCACCGGTGCCCGCTGGGTTGGATCATCGGAGGGAGTGGTCTGGAACTACGCACGGAAGAACTCGCGCGAATCGGCCGCCTTCTTCGCGACCATGGCCGCTGGGGCGGCCTGCAGCTCGTCGACGCAGCGTGGGTCGACAGGATGCACGCCTCGTGGGTAGAGACCGGAGGCGGAGGGAGTTCCGAACGCTACGGCTTTGCAGCGTGGGACGGCCCTGGCAGTTGCTGGCGGCTGGACGGCAGATACGGACAATACGTGGTCGTAGACCAAACGCGAGACACCGTGATCACCATCACCGCACACGAGGAATTGCGGGACCATCGCCTGGCAGAACTCGCCTACACGGCCATGGCCGGCTGAACAAGCCGCGTATTCGAGGAAACCGTTGCTGCCTGCCGGCGCGCGCAAGGATCGCGTCACGCGACGACGATGTGATCGCCTAACACGCTGCGGGCTGAGTTCCTTCAAGTACCGGGGTGAGTAGCTTCCAAGTAGCAGAGCGCCTTCCCATGCTTCAAAGCAGGTACCTGTTACTCGTGACATCCGCTTGACCTGAATCCTAGGCTCAATCTGAGGGCGGCCATGGCAATGCTCGATCTTGCTGCAGGTGCTGGTGGGGCTATGGAGTTCAACTCCGGGGAGCAATTATGCTAGGCCATCGATTTTTTCACATAGGCGGGCGCGGTAGCGGCCGCAGGACTTCCTGGCTCGGTGTAGGGCCTGGAGGTGATCGCTCGTCTGGTCTTCGCCTACGTGGTTTTCGTCTACGCGGGTCACGGAATCTGCGGCTCTCTGGACTGCCGGCAGCGCTGCTGACAGCTTTGCTGCTTGTGCTGAGTGCTCTGGTTGTGCCGGTTGCGGCGTCGGCTGCTGCGGGTGATGTTGGCGTTGAGGGTCCGTCGCATTCGGGGACGGGGACGCCGACGGGTACGAAGCGGGCTACGAGTGTGTTGTGGTTCAACGACGGGCTCTGGTGGGGGAATCTGTGGGACACGGCTAGCTCGGATTTCCATATCTTCAAGTTCAACGCTGCGGCGAGTTCGTGGGTTGATACGGGTGTGGTGACGGAAACGCGGGCAAGCACTCATCATGACGTGCTGTGGGACGGGGCGACGTTGTTTGTGGCGAGCTATCGGTTCGTCAATGATGGTTTGCCGGCTGAGCCGAACTTTCCGACGACGATGCGGCGTTACAGCTACGATCCGGCTAATAAGACGTACTCGCTGCTGAGTTCTACGCAGATTAACAACTCCAAGGTTGAGGTTCTGACCATCGATAAGGACTCGACTGGCCGGGTGTGGGCCACCTGGCAGCAGGGGAACCGGATCTATCTGAACGTTACTGCCACGGATGGCAAGACGTGGTGGACGCCGTTTGCGCATCCTGCGGCGTTGAGCAATGTCTCTGTGGATGACACGTCGGCTGTGATCGCGTTCGACGGGAACAAGATGGGTGTGATGTGGAGCCGGCAGGTCGGTGATGCCACCGACGGCATGTACTGGAGCTACCACCTCGATGGGGCGTCGAACACTGCCTGGTCCGCTCCTGTGGCGGCGGTGTCGGGCCAGCGCAGCAGTGATGACCATATGAACTTGAAGTGGCTGGATTCCTCGGGCGGCCGGGTGTTCGCCGCTGTCAAGACGTCGTTCACGTCCGCGCCTGAGCCGCTGATCCAGCTGTTGGCATTGAGTGGTGCTACGTGGTCGGCGTACCCGATCGCGGCTGTGTCGGAGTGCCCGAACCGGGTGATCGTCCTGATTGACGAGAGCACGCAGATGCTGCGTACGTTCGCGACCTATCCGAAGCCCAGTGGCACGACGAATGCCGGCGTCTGCACCAGCTTGGGGGGTGCGATCTACGAGAAGTCCACGCCGCTGAACGATATCAACTTCACCACCGCGAAAACGACTCGGATCGTGGACGCTGGCGAGTATGTCCACAACGTCACCTCGACGAAGCAGAACCTGAACAGTGCGGCGCGGGGCACGGCCAACAGCGGTCTGCTGGTGCTCGCCGATGTGAGCGCCACGAGCACGTACTGGCACTTTTACGATCCCCCCGTCGGTGGTGGTGATACGACGGCTCCGACGGTGACGGATACGTCTCCGGTTGCTGGTGCGGCCGGCGTGGCTGTGAGCGCGGATGTGACGGGGTCGTTCTCGGAGGCGATGGATCCCGCGACGGTCACGTCGAGTACGTTCACGTTGACGGCCGGGACGACGCCGGTGACGGCCACGGTGACTTATGACGCCACGGGCAAGGTCGCGACGTTGAACCCCGGTGCTGATCTGGCGGCGGGTACGACATACACTGCGACGATCAAGGGCGGCCCTGGCGGCGTGAAGGATGTTGCTGGTAACGCGTTGGCGTCGGACAAGACCTGGACCTTTACCACTTTGGCGACGCCGGCCTCGGTCAGAGCGTCGGCTGCCGGATCCGGTGAGCTGACCGCTTCGGGCTCATACACGCCCACACTGCCAGCAGGATGGCAGCCCGGCGACGTAGTCTTCCTGTACTCGCAGGTGACCGTCTCTGGGTCGGCGAACACCACGACTCCAGCGGGATGGACGCGCGCAATCGCCGACTTCACCAGCGCCGGATCCACCTCGGCGCACCAGACGGTCTGGTATCGGGTGATGCAGTCCGGCGACACCGCGCCGAGCGTAGCTGAACCCGCCTCCCGGTATGCCTGGACGACGGTGGCCGTGCAGGGCGCAGACGCCACCACGCCGCTGGACGTGACGCCCACCACTGACACCAACAGCGGGGTGCCTTACCCTGATGTTCGGGCACCGTCGATCACGCCGGTGACGCCGGGGGCGTTGCTACTAACCGCGCACGGCGTGAGGAACGGCACCAACTCGGCGACTACGGCCTTCACGCCACCGTCGGGGACGGCCGAGGTCAGCGACGTAACGTCAAACGTTGCGTCCAAGTCCAACGCGGCCATCGAGGTCGACTCCCTCTCGCTGACAGACACATCCACCACTGGCACGAAAACCGCGACCGCAGCCTCAAGCTCCGGCACGATCATCAACCAGTGCGGCTCTGCCATCGTCGTACGCCCGGCCCTGCCCTGACCGGTGCAGGGACAGGCGCGCTCCTCGACCTTTTCCCGGACGGGCCGGATTGTGCTTAGCTCAGCGCTTCGCAGAGAGCCGTTGCGGTCTCCTCAGCGGTGACATCGAATCTCCCGTGGTATTCCTGGGAGATTGGTTCTCCGCTTTCAAGGTCAACTACCAGCCGCCACAGCCCAACAGCCTTCAGGTCCCCGTTTAATTTCAGGTGAACGCCGGTGCCGAAGACGCTCAGGGTGCCGTCCTCATTTTCGACGAACCGATCCAAACCCACATCTGCCGTCGTGATCGTCGCCGTCGGACTCGTAAGAGTGGAGCGGAAACTGGGATGTTCGGTAACCCGATTGAGTGAACCATCTTGGTTCCTGAACTCAGTCACATACATGTGGCCCGCCATCCGGGCTGTGACCATAAACCCGCAGACCTTTCATGTCAACAGGTTCCACTAGAAGGTCGCAGAAGGATTCATGCCGACGCAAAGGAACCACGTCACGGGACTGTTTCCCCTGGCAAATTAATCCGGGAGAGGGGTGGAAGCCACCTTGGGAGGGTTCGACGTTAGGCGCGCTCCTCGACTTTTTCCCGGACCGGCCGGGGCGTCTTCCACACCACTTCACGCGGGCCCGGCGGGTAGGCATTCTTTCGCCCGGCCACAGTGATCACGAGTGCGGCAACCACCGGGAGCGCCGCGGCAACCGGCACCAGCATGGGGCCGGCCACCACCAGCGACGCCGAGCCGTACAGTGCTCCGATGGTGATGCCGAGCTGGATCGTCAGGACCGTCAGCCCGTTCGCAGCATCCTTGTTCTCGCGGCCGGCACGGAGAATGGCCGACTGGTTGTAGATGCCGATCGCGCCCAGTCCCCCGCCCCAGACCGCCATCAGTGCCAGCGCGCCCGCAAGGCTGCCGCCCACGAAAGGCAGCAGCAGCATCGAAACGGCAATTGCCGCCGTCGTGATGATCAGCGAACGGCGCGGGCGCGTATCAACGGTGAGGCCGGCGATCCAGACCCCCAGTAGGCCTGAGACTCCAAGGACCGTCAGGGAGACACTGATGGCATAGTCCGGCAGGCCGGCGTCGCGGATGAACGGCGCGATGTAAGTGAACAGCGCGAAGTGGGCCAGGATTAGCAGCGGCCAGGCGATGGCCACGGATTTCACGCCGGGCTGGGAGATCGCCTGGCGCAGGGACGGGCGAGCCTCGTCCGCAAGCCGGACCGGGGGCAGTAGCCAAAGCGCCAGGCCGGTCAGAAGCAGGCCGAAGCCGGCGAGGAACAGGAATGACGCGCGCCAGCCGAGGAGGCTGCCCAGGACGGTGCCGACCGGTGCGCCGATGGCCAGGCCCACGCTGTTGCCGCTGAAGACGATGGCCAGCGCCTTGCCCACTTTGTCGGCGGGAACCACCCGGGCGATGAACGGAGCCATGGTGGTCCACAGCAACCCGTGCGCCAGGCCGCCGATCAGCCGCGCACCGAGGGCCGCCTCAAAGGTGGGGGCGAGCCCCACCATCGCGTTGCTGAGGGCGAATGTCAGGACCAGCGCCACCAGGAGGGTGTGCTTGGGCACCCGGCCCAGCAGCCGGGCGGCGGGAACCACGGTGACAACAATCACCGCGGCATAGGCGGCGGCCAGGTAGCCGGCCACCGGCTCGGACACGTTCAGGCCCGAACTGATCTGCGGCAGGAGGCCCGAAGGCAGGAGCTCGGTGGTGATGGCGGTGAAGGCGATGGTGGCCAAAACCATCATGGCGGCCAGCGGGAAACGCTGGGACGCCGGCGCGGAAATCGCGGAGGACATGCGGAAGGGATCCATTCAAGGGGGAGGGGTGGAAGGCGGCTCTTGCTCGGCCGGACAATTCCTCCAGCAATTTTACCTGATTATTGCGTTCCGTCCCGCCAGAGTCGGCGGTGATCAGTGACACTGGTCGACGTCTTTGTTGGGGCAGCGACGCACCCCGGAACCGGGGAAGCGTTGCGTTTCATTGATGTGCTCGGGCAGCGGTGCCAAGATGGTCGGAGCACCGTGAGTCAAACGTCCAAGTCGGCGCCATGTGGGGATGACGCATGACCTCCAGTGGAGGAATGAAATGCCGCAGAACCAGTGCCAAGCCCAGACGAAAATCGACGCGGGAGGGAGGCAGCTGTGACAGTTCAGCCCGCGAAAAAACGCCGCCTCCGAGTTTCGGACATCAACGTTGTTGACCATCCAACGCTGAGGAAAGCGCTGGGCGGAACCATCGTCGGCAACACCATGGAGTGGTACGACGTCGGTGTGTTCGGCTATTTGATCACCACCATGGGGCCGGTGTTCCTGCCCGACGCCGACAAAGCGGTGCAGAATCTGTTCCTGCTGGGAACCTTCGCTGCCACGTTTATCGCCCGCCCACTGGGCGGCGTCTTTTTCGGCTGGTTGGGCGACAAGATCGGCCGCCAGAAGGTCCTGGCCATGACCCTGATGATCATGGCAGCGTCGACCTTCGTCGTCGGACTGCTCCCGGGCTACGCCGTGCTGGGCATCTGGGCTGCCGTGTTGCTCGTGGTGACAAAGCTGGTGCAGGGCTTCTCCACCGGCGGCGAGTACGCCGGCGCCACCACGTTCGTTTGCGAGCATTCGCCGGACAAGCGCCGCGGCTTCTTCGTGAGCTTCCTGGACATGGGGAGTTACCTGGGCTTCGCCCTCGGCGCGGCCCTGGTTTCCGTGCTGCAGCTGATGATGGGGCAGGAGCAAATGGAGGCGTGGGGCTGGCGCATCCCGTTCCTCATCGCCGGCCCGCTCGGCATCATCGCCATCTATTTCCGGCTGAAGATTGAGGAGTCACCAACGTTCCAGGCAACCCTGGATGCGGAAGAGGAATCGGCCCGCCACCCCCAGACCGGCGACGTGCTCGGACCCGTGGGCCCGGTGGGCATTTTCAAGGCCCACTGGCGCAGGATCGTGCTGGCAATGATCCTCGTGGCTGCCGCCAACACGGTGGGATACGCCCTCACGTCCTATATGCCGACGTACCTGACGAGCAACAAGGGATACGACGAGATCCACGGGACGCTGCTGACTATCCCCGTCCTGGTGGTCATGTCATTGTGCATCCCCTTCACCGGGCGTCTTTCGGACAGGATCGGGCGCCGCCCCGTCCTCTGGATCGGTGCCGTCAGCACGGTGGTGCTGTCGATGCCGGCGTTCATTCTGATCTCGATAGGAACCGTCCCGGCCACCATAGCCGGCCTCGCGCTGGTCGCCTTCCCGGTCACGTTCTTCGTGGCCAACCTCGCGTCGGCCCTGCCGGCGCTGTTTCCCACGGCCCACCGCTACGGGGCGATGGGCATCGCCTATAACTTCGCCGTGGCGATCTTCGGCGGCACCACGCCCTTCATCATTGCCTCCCTGATCCAGGTGACGGGCAATGACATGATGCCCGCCTACTACCTGATGGCCACCTCGGCGATCGCCGCAGTCACTATCTACTTCCTGCCCGAATCCGCCCGGCGGCACCTGCCCGGTTCAATGCCCAGCGTGGACTCGGATGAAGCGGCCCGCGAACTGGTGGCGACGCAGGACGAGAACCCTCTGCTGGAAATGGACTCCCTGCCGTTCGACAGCAGCTATGAGGCCGCGAGGGCGTCGCACGCGGCACCCCATGGGAGGGCGGGGGCCTGAGGCCCGGGGCTTTGAGGCTGCCGGAGGCTCAGGATTCCGCCGGCCGCCCCTCCGCGGGGGTCACCCGGATGCGGGCGATGCGCAGCCGGTCCATCGCGGTCACCGTCAGCACGTGGCTTGATATCTCAACCTTGTCCCCTTCCCGGGCAAGGCGGCCCAGACGGTCCATGACGAACCCGGCCACTGTCTCGTAGTGGCCTTCCGGTAGTGCTACGCCGGTGGCTGAGGCAAACTCCTGCAGGATCAGGCCGCCGTCGACCTCTACGGACCCGTTTCCCACGCTGACGTGGTCCTCGGCGTCAGTGCCGGTGTCATACTCGTCGTAAATTTCACCGACCAGTTCCTCGATCAGGTCCTCAAAGGTGACGATCCCGTCCGTGCCGCCGTACTCGTCAACTACCAGTGCTATGTGCTGGCCGAGTTTGCGCATTCGTGATAGCGAAGGCAGGACCCTGTTCGTTCCCGGCAGCGGAATGATCTCACGAACAATGTCCCTCACCATTCCCTCGTCATCCCTGTCATCCCGGGGCATCAGGTCACGAATGTGGACAAAGCCGAGAACGTCGTCAGGGGTCCCGTTAATCACGGGATATCGCGAATACGGGCGGTTCCTGAGCATGTTGCGTGCGGCCGCAATGGTTAGGAAGCCGTCGACGAAGGTGACCTCGGTCCGGGGGCGCATGACCTCCTGGAGCAATCGGTTCCCGGCTCCAAACACGTCAGTCAGGATGCTTCTGCTGTCTTCTTCCAGCATGTCGCTCTGGGCAACCATGTCCCAGAGTTCCTCGGAGGTTATGCTCTCCTTTCTTGCGTGTGGGTCACCACCGAACAGCCTGACCACGGCGTTAGTGGAAACGGACAGCAGCCAGACGGCGGGCCGCATGATTTTCGAGAAGACACTCAACGGCGGACCCATGATCTTCGTGAAACCGACGGCGCTCTGCAGGGCCAGCCTCTTGGGCACCAGTTCGCCCAGCACCAGGGAAAGGTAGGCCACCAGCAACGTCACGCCGATAAAGGACACAGGTTCGGCCGCGGGACCAAAACCCACGGCCTCCAGGAAAGGTTCCACATCGGGGGCGATGGTGGAGGCACCGTAGGCAGCTGAGAAAAAACCGGAAAGGGTCACACCTATCTGGGCAGTCGAGAGGAACTGGTTGGGATTTCCGGCCAGGGCCGCAATTCTGGCCCCGCGTTTTCCTGCCTTTTCAATCCGGCGCACCTGGCTTTCGCGAAGGGAAACCAGCGCCATTTCCGTGCCGGAGAAGACACCTCCCAAGAGCACGAAGAAGAGGACCAACAGGAAATTGACCAGCGTGTGGCTATCCATAATCTGACACTACCGAATGGGCGGGGACAAGGTATTCGTCGCCGCTCGGTCTACCCTCGTCGGCTGACCCAGGAACCGGTAAGTAGGGGAGCAGATAGGGGGCACTGGCTCTGGACCCCTTTGGATGGGCGTGCATAAACTGGCTGGACCTCCGACGCCAGGAAAACATCGGGCTGCTCTAGCCACGGGCAGGCCTCTGCACGTGGGGGTCCATCGCAAACACTTAGAGTTCATGGCGGCCTCACCGGGCTTTGCCGTGACGGCAAGAGGAGCAATGATGACAGGGAACAAAGCCGTTGCCTACAAGGAACCCGGCAAGGTCGAGCTGATCGACATCGACTACCCGACGTTCGAACTTAAGGACGGGCCGGGGGTCAACCCCGCAAACGTGGGACGAGCGGTCAACCACGGCGTAATCCTCAAAACAGTGGCAACCAACATCTGCGGCTCGGACCAGCATATGGTCCGCGGGCGCACCACAGCACCGCCCGACCTGGTGCTGGGCCACGAGATCACCGGCGAAGTGGTGGAGGTGGGCCGCGACGTCGAGTTCATTAAAGTCGGAGACCTGTGTTCAGTGCCGTTCAACATCGCCTGCGGCCGGTGCCGGAACTGCAAGGAGCGCAAGACCGGCATTTGCCTGAACGTGAACCCGGACCGGCCGGGCAGCGCCTACGGGTACGTGGACATGGGCGGCTGGGTGGGCGGCCAGGCGAACTACGTACTGGTGCCTTACGCCGACTGGAACCTGCTGAAGTTCCCGGACAAGGACCGCGCCATGGAGAAAATCCTGGACCTGGCCATGCTCTCGGACATTTTCCCCACGGGCTACCATGGCGCCGTCAGCGCCGGGGTGGGTGTAGGTTCCACCGTGTACGTCGCCGGCGCCGGTCCCGTGGGCCTCGCGGCCGCAACAAGCGCGCACCTGCTGGGTGCCGCCGTCGTGATTGTGGGGGACCTGAACGGGGACCGGCTGGCGCAGGCGCGCAGCTTCGGCTGCGAAACGATAGACCTCGGGGAGGGTGGCCCGGCGGAGCAGATCGAGCAGATCCTGGGCGTACCGGAAGTGGACTGCGGCGTGGACGCTGTGGGCTTTGAAGCGCGCGGTCACGGCCACGACGCGAAGGAAGCGCCCGCGACGGTGCTTAATTCGCTGATGGAGATTACTGCGGCTGGTGGCGCGTTGGGCATTCCGGGGCTGTACGTCACCGGCGATCCCGGAGGTGTGGACGACGCTGCCAAGAAGGGTGCGCTGAGCCTGAGCCTGGGAACCGGCTGGGCCAAGTCGCTCAGTTTCACCACCGGACAGTGCCCGGTGATGAAGTACAACCGGCAACTGATGATGGCCATCCTGCATGACAAGGTGAGCATCGCCAAGAACGTGAATGCGAAGGCGATCACGCTGGAGGATGCGCCCAAGGGCTATGCCGAATTCGACGCCGGGGCTGCCACCAAGTACGTCCTCAACCCGAACGGATATCTCAGCTGAGCGCTGGCCGTTCGTTCCCGTACAAAGCCAGCAGCCGCCGTCGTGAATTACGACGGCGGCTGCTGGCTTCGCTTTGCTGGTCGCCTGAGGCGAGTTGCCCTGAGCGGATGGTGAGTTTGCGGCCTTTGATGAGGAGCCAGAAGATGAAGCTGGTTTCACCGACGATGGCGAACAAGCCGTAGACGGGGGTTCCATCCACAGCGGCGTCCTGCTGACTCTGCGTCACTGGACACCCGGGCAGGTCGACGCGAACCTCGTGACAACCTAGAGACGTGGACTACAACAAGGCAATCGACACGCTGGCCGCTTGGGCTCAGGACAACGTCAATGTGCGCGCGATGGTGCTGACCGGTTCCGCGGCCGCCAGCGAGACGCATCCCCTATCAGATCGCGATATCGAGGTATACGCCACCGACCCGGCCCCGCTCCTTTCAGACGATTCCTGGTGGGATCAACTCGGGGAGGTCCTTGTTGTCGAGCGCCTGGCGAACCCCGATTGGCACCCCACCCGCTTGGTGTACTACGTCGGCGGCAAGCTCGACCTGACCGTCATCAAGGCCGACGCTCTACCGACGATGCGCTATGAACGGCGCTTCGCCGTCCTTGTCGACAAGGACGGTCATTCCGGCTCACTTCGCCAGGCTGCGGCGCGGAATTCGTTGCCCGACGAGACGGCATTTCGTGAGCGCCTGGAATGGGGATACGCCGCTGCACTGATGTGTGCGAAGGCGATCGTCCGAGACGAGCCGTGGTCAAGCAAGATCCGCGACCGAGACCTGAAAGCGTCGCTGCTGATGCTGATCGAATGGGATCACCACGCCCGCTACGGACTTGACTACGACGTACGCTTCCTCGGTTCCCGAATGCGGGAATGGATGGACCTCGACGTGCAGCAAGCGCTTGAACAGTGCTGGGGCCAATTCGACGCCGTGGATTCTGCCAATGCCCTGCGCGCTTCGATCATCTTGTTCGCCGACCTTGGCACGCCTATCGCGGACAGGCTTCGTTTCCAACCCTTCGATCACGACCGCGTTCACCGCGAGGTCGAAGCCATCCTTGCGATGCATACAGATGTCCGCTAGAGGATCGCCACCGTTCAGTTGGTCCCTTGCTACGCTGTCGCCATGATTCATACGTTGCTCGAGCTCGAACGTGCATTTCGTCTGTCTTGGGGTGCAGATACGACCTGTCTCGACACGAAGAGCCTCTCGAAGTGGCACCCCGACAATGCGGCACATGGCCAGTGCGGACCCACGGCTCTCATCGTTCAAGACCTGCTCGGCGGTGATCTCCTCATCGCAGACGTGAGCGGTGGCAATGAGTCGGACGAAGTCCATTACTGGAACCGGTTCCCCTCTGGCCTTGAGATCGACCTCACCCGAGAGCAATTCAGAAGTCACCGCATCATCGGGGAGCCCCGAGTCGTCGTTCGACCCCCAGGAGGGCCCCGAGCGTACGCCAGCGAGTACCGGCTGCTTCGCGCAAGGGTGCTGTCCGCCCTGAACCAATGATCCATCCGCTGATGGAACGCCCGTCGAAGGATACTTCACCGGGCGCCGGGTAGGTGCTCGCCAAACCTGCTCTTACGATCGTAGATATGAGTCGAGCCGTATTTATGTGTGGGCCAGCCGGTGTTGGCAAGTCCACTGTCGCTCGCCGGTTGGAGCGTGAAGGCATGGTCCGCCTCTCTTTCGACGAGGTCGCATGGGATATGGGGCTACGCACAATGCCCCTGGATGCGGAGACTCAACGCGTGATCGAGGCATCACTTCAGGACCGTATAACCGCCCTCATCAAGACTGGCGCAGATATCGTCCTCGACTTTTCCTTCTGATCCCGAAGGATGCGTGAGGACTATCGCAACCTGTTAAGGCCTCTAGGTGTTGAGCCAGAAACCATCTACCTGGCAACGCCCCGATCTGTCGCCCTCGAACGTATTCGTGCCCGAAGGGCAGACCACGCCGACGACTTCTGCCTAAGCGAAGAATTGGCCGCTCAATACTTTGATCAGTTCGAAGTCCCAACAGAGGATGAAGGACCACTCAAGGTCATAGGCGCCCCTCGCTCGCACTCACCAGTCGACTGATCTATATGCCCGCATGCCGAACCCTCACCGGGGCACCCGGTGAGGACTCAACGGGCCGCAAGGCCCAGCTCTAGGGTGTAGTGATGACGGTACGTATAGATCAAGCCCGAAGTATCTCCGATATGCTCGCTGGGCTCGACGACGCTGACGTGCGGAGGCTCATCGATGCTGCTGAACCGGTCGGCGTAGGTATCGGGGGAACAACCAAGACAGCCCGTATCGGTGAAACGACCGTCTTTGTGAAACAGCTCCCACTGACAAGCATCGAAGAGGCGGATCCAACCGCCACTGCTAGTCGAGTTCAGCTTCCTTTTGTCTGCCACTACGGGATAGGAAGCCCTACCCATGGAGTCGGACGAGAATTGGCAGCACATCAGGCGACCTCCGAGTGGGTTCAGGCAGGAGCGGTGGATTTCTTCCCGCTTTTGCTCGGGTGGCGAGTCGTTGATCTGAAGTGCGATACGGACCTCAGTGAATTTGACGGCTGTGTTCCTCAACGCCAGTGGGGGACACATTGGCCTCAGGTTAAGAGGAAAGTCACCGCGATGAAGGACGCGTCTAAGAGTGTGGTGCTTTTTCTTGAGTACGTGCCCGAGACGCTGGGCGCTTGGGTGCGCAGGAGCTTAACCTCCGGCACTGCGGCGAACGACTTTGCTGACGTAATCGACCAGATCATCGAAGCCACAGCATGGATGAAGACACAGGGCTTCCAGCACTTCGATGTGCATCCGGGAAACATCCTCGTACAGGAGGGCAGGCTGCTCTTCACGGACTTCGGCCTAGCGCTTTACCGCGAGTTCGACCTCACTCCGGAGGAAAAAGCCTCCATGCCCGCGCATGAAGGGTACGACCGTGACACTGCCCTTATGCATCTGTTCCACTGGGTGCTGTTCGAACTCGGCTATACCACCGGCCCGCAGCGCCTGGCACTGCTGCGTGCTGCCGCCGCCGACCCTGCTACGCCAGCGCTGGATCCAGTTCGTGTGGCACTGGGCGGGGGTGCTGACCTGATTGCTCAACACGCGAATGTCGCTGTCTATGTAACCGAGATGTTCGGCGTCCTCATGCAGGATGCGTCCGCTACGCGGTACAACAGCACTCACGATAGGAACATGCAGCGATAGCTGGACAGGACTGCGAAATGACCCATCGGCAACGATGATTCGGCCTCCGGCATCACGACACTGAGAACATGGCCTGACCGATGATTTTTCGGCCCCGTGCTGGTCTGTACAACGAATACAAACTCACGGGAGACTGAGCCCATGCGCAAACTGGCCTTCGGCATGAACCTGAGCCTGGACGGCTACATCGCCGCGCCCGGCGACGACCTCGGCTGGAGCGTACCGAGCGACGAGCTGTTCCAATGGTGGTCGGACCGGGTGGGGGCGACGGGCCTGGCGCTGTACGGGCGCAAACTGTGGGAGACGATGAGCTCCCACTGGCCGACCGCCGACCAGCAGCCTGGCGCCACACCGGCGCAGATCGAGTTCGCCCGCCGCTGGCGGGACATGCCGAAGGTGGTGTTCTCCTCGAAGACCAGCACGGTCGACGGGAATACCCGCCTGGTCACCGGCGACGCGGTCACCGAGATCACCCGGCTCAAGGCCGACGACGGCGGCCCCATGGACATCGGCGGTGCCACACTCGCCGCGGCGGCCATGCGGGCCGGGCTGATCGACGAGTACGCGATCGTCACCCATCCGGTCCTAGTGGGCGGCGGCACGCCGTTCTTCACAGCCCTGGACAACTGGGTGAACCTCAGCCTGGTGGAGACCCGGACGTTTCCCGACGGTGTGGTCCTCACCAGGTACGAGACCAGGCGCTGAGACGATCCGTCCGGATAGGGATCCCCATGACACTTCGCCGTTTGGCTGGTGTGTGGCGGTAATGGCCCGACGACGTCGGCCTGTACAGGAAGTATGTCGCTGGCCCCGCTGGCCGTCCTGCACCGGCCGCCCTCCTGTTCTACGAAGGCGGATTAGGAGGGGAAGGCGTCATTGCGATTGCCGGGTGTCAGCAGAAGCTGCGCCGCCAGCTTGGCATGGCTGGCCGATGCAGGTGTGCCTGAGATGGCGGCGGTGCTCATGGCCCCCTCGGCCAGCAGTGCGATCTGGGTACCGGTAGCCGCTGATGCTCCCGCGGCTGTTGCCAGTTCCTGCAGGTAAGCGTGGAACGTGTCCTTGTGGTGTCGGGCCGCGGCAGCGACCTCCGGTGATGTGCCGCCCAGCTCGCCGAAGGAATTGATGAAGGCGCACCCGTGAAAGTCGGGCTGGGTGAACCAGTCCTCCAGCCAGTCGAAAACTGCGAGCAGCCGCCCCCGCGGGTTCTCCGTGGCCATGTCGACATGTC
Organism: Arthrobacter sp. ISL-48; assembly: GCF_018613805.1. Taxonomy (GTDB): domain Bacteria; phylum Actinomycetota; class Actinomycetes; order Actinomycetales; family Micrococcaceae; genus Arthrobacter. The sequence continues at coordinate 34,974 of NZ_JAGGPL010000013.1, read as the reverse complement.
TGGCAAGGCTTTGGAGCCAACGCGCATCCCTACGGGCCAGATACGCCTTGACGAGATCGCCCTTGGAGGGGAACAGCTGATAGAGGCGCCGCAGCGTAACGCCCGAGGCGTTGCGGATCACGTCCATGCCGACGGCTTGGATGCCGCGGGCATAGAAGAGGTGTTCGGCGGCGTCCAGGATGCGTTCGCGCGCCGGATTGGTATCCATAGTTTCCTGCCCCCTTGCGTGAGAACGAGCGTTCTCATAGTATCAGGAACACGTCATGAGAACGGTCGTTTCTCGCCGTCCAGAAACAGGAGTACATCATGGCCGAGCAGCGTCCCCCGTTCCCGCCATTCACCCGGGAAACGGCGATCACCAAGGTCCGCCAGGCCGAAGATGGCTGGAACACGCGCAATTCCGAGAAGGTCGCCCTCGCCTACACGCCGGACTCGCGCTGGCGCAACCGCGCGGAATTCGTCACTGGCCGCGATGAGATCGCGAAGCTCCTGACCCGCAAGTGGAACAGAGAACTGGACTACCGCCTCATCAAGGAGTTGTGGGCGTTCGACGGGAACCGCATCGCGGTGCGGTTCGCCTACGAGTACCGCGACGACTCGGGCCAGTGGTACCGCGCCTACGGCAATGAAAACTGGGAGTTCGACGACAACGGCCTCATGCGCGCACGCCACGCGAGCATCAACGACCTGCGCATCACCGAGGAGGAGCGCAAGTATCACTGGCCGCTGGGCCGCCGACCTGACGAGCATCCGGGCCTCTCTGACCTCGGGCTGTAAACCGATTGGCGTAGCGACACGGCGGCCGCCACAGACAGGGGAACTGCATCGTGAACGGCGTCCGCAGAGGATCCTTTAGCGGACGATCTCTCGCTTGCCCCTGCTGTTGGCTAGTCCGCCGCAATGCGGATTCTGTTGGTCGGTCCGACTGTCAGCTCGGCCCGGCCGCCAATGGGCAGCGTGATCTGCGGCTGTGTGTGTCCAAAGTCTGCATTGGCAAGGACGGGAAGCCCGCTGAGGACCGGCTGGGTCCTTACTATTTGATCCAGAAGGTCCCGGGTCATCTGGCTTGCCCGCTGGAAGCGGCCAATGACCAGTCCCGTGATACCTCTGGCATCCGGCACCTGCAAAAGGGAGGTCAGGTCACGGGCGAACGTTGCCGGATGACTCTCGTAGTCATCCTCAAGGAAGAGCAGCGCACCATCGAGGGCCGGCATGTGAGGCGTCCCTTGGAGCAGATTAAGCGTGCATAGATTGCCGCCGACGACGCGGCCGGAAGCCGTGCCCGGCTGGAGCGACCACCAGCCGTCTCCGGCGAGAGGGTTCCGGTTGTCCTGGTCAAGGAACCAGTCGTCGTCGGTCCACAATTCTGAAGGTTTCAAGTCCAGGCCCCGGTTGTTCAGGAGGGTCTCAGTGAACCATTGTCGAGTTTGCTCGAAATGGTCTCTCATTCCAAAGCTGGACCAGTGTGGTCCGGAGTATGTCACCAGTCCGGTGTGGGCGAGGATGGCGTTCTGCAAGGCCGTGATATCCGAGTATCCGCACAGGATCTTTGGATTCGCCGCAATCAAATCCCAGTCCAGATAGGGAAGGAGTTCATTGCTGTTGAACCCACCAATGACCGTGAGGATGCCTGCCACCTGGGGGTCCGCGAAAGCAGCGTGAACGTCATAGACCCTGGACTTGATGGAGGATGAGTCAAGGCTGTCACGTTCGTCCACGTGGGACCCGTACGAGATACGCAGTCCCATCTGAGCGAACCGTTGCTCGATCAGGGCGCTGTGGTCATGTTCGGCTACCATCGCCCGGCTCCGGGCCGGCGCGATAACTCGGACCAAATCGCCGGGCATGAGTTTCCGAGGATATGTGACATTCATGTCAGGGACGCTAACGTGCGATGCCCTCCGAGGCCAATCGTCGGACACTGCGGACGGACCACGGATGCCGCAACCACCACCCCGCTAGTTGAGCAGCGCCCGTAAGCAGATCGGGCGGGTCAAAGTCCGCTTTCCGTTAGCCAGAGTGGCTGCTTTCGCGCTGCTGCGCCAATATTTCCCCGAGGGCACGGACCTGAGCTCCTGTTGCAATGACCGCCTGACCGCCGATCCGTTACCGGACAATGGCGGCGATGGCTGCGTGGGGTCGCTTACCCGAATCCTGGCGCGTCTCTACGTCGAGCACATCGAACCCTGATTCCCTGAGCATGTGCCGCATCTGTTCGACCGGCCAGTAGTACGCCGTCGTGATCGCATGTGGAAAAGGCTCGGGTTCAACACCTTCGAAGAAGCCTATGAGCAGGCGTCCTCCCGGCGCGAGAGCGCGAGCGATCTCCCCGAGCATGGCAGGGAACTCGTCGGGGTGAACGTGGATCAAGGAGTACCACGCGAGTACCCCCTGCAGTGATCCGTCCGGAACGCGGAGGTCCCGGAGCGAGGCGACTCGGAATGACACGCCAAGGAAGCGTGCTCGCGCGCTGTCGATGAACTCGGGTACGAGGTCGATGCCCTGCACTTTCACGTCGCTCTTGTGCAGAAAATCGGTCCAGTGGCCGGGACCGCACCCGACGTCGATCACTTGGCCGTCAATGCGTTTTGCCCATAGTTCGATGCGTTGCCGGTCCAGCTCGTGCATGTCCTCGACGGAACCAAGAAGGCTCGTGTACTCCGCGGCGCGTGCCCCGTACGCGGCTCGGACATGTTCATCAGTCATGCTTACGAGAGTAGGAGGAAGATTGCCGGGTTGCCATCTGAACGCACTCCCACATTCACTTCGCACCACTCCTGATGTCCCAATAGCCGATCGGTAGTCTCAACCGGTCGACGCACTGCCGGTAATCGATGTTGAGCAAGTGATGGAGAGGGTGCTGTTATCCAACCTGGCGCGCTGAGTTGGCGGCGATAATGAGGGGATCCAGGGGTGCACGATTCAGGAGCGAGGTGATGGTGTCCGTGGTGTCTTCGAGGAATCCATAGGATGCAGCGGAGTGAATGGACATCAGCATGTCCGGTTGGAACGGCAACAGCCCTGCAGCGTCAAGTGAGCTCCGGAGGCCTGCCATTGTTTGGGGCCGGTAATCAGTACCTAGTCTGTCCGCTACTTGCTTGGCTGTGATGGCCCTTGTGCCGGGCAGATTATAAACTTGGCCTGCGTGCTTCTTCGGGGCTAGGGCTATGTTCGCCGCTGCTTCGGCCAGGTCCTGCCGTGGAATTGCTGCAACGCCGCGATTCCCGAAGGGCGCAGTGATTACTCCGTCGACAGGGGTAAGGAGCTGACCAATAAGTTCCGCGTAGAGGCCGTTGCGCAGGATAGTCCAGGGGATCGATCCTTCCTGGATCCGCCGTTCTGTCCAGCGGTGGGCGAGGGCGAAGCCCAGGTGATCCCCATGGTCAGCCAAGCTGGTGTAGATGATGTGGCCCACACCTGCTTTTTCGGCGGCTGTGATGAGGTTCTGGTGGCGGCCGATCACGACGTCATCTTCGGCGGTGCCGGCAGACACGAAGACCAGTGTGGACACGTCATCGAGGGCAAGCGTCTGTGGGTCGTCGAAGTCCAGGGTTCGCGTCTGTGTCTGTGCGCTCCCATCGTGATTGCGGGTTCCTCCGGTGACGTCCGCTCCGTGGGTCTTGAGGTATTGGAAGATTGCTTGGCCGAGATTGCCGGAGATTCCGGTCACGAGGATCATGGGAGAGTTTTCTTCTTTCGGTGGTTCTCTTGAGTAACTAGACTCATCCTCCGTAACCATCCACGACTGCACAAGGAGGCACTTTGGTGTCACAGGGGCACATCGAAGTAACCCCCTTGCTTGAACCATGCGGGACACAAGGGCACGTTGATTGCGGAATCCGGGACGTCCTGGACCGGATCGGGGACAAGTGGTCCGTGCTGATCATCGTTGAGCTGTCTTCCGGTGTCCGAAGGTTTCGTGAGCTGCAGCGTTCAATCGAGGGGATTTCACAGCGCATGCTCACCCTGACAGTGAGGCGGCTGGAACGGGACGGCCTGGTCACCAGGACCGTCTATCCTACCGTGCCCCCTCAAGTTACCTATGAGTTGTCGGAACGTGGACGAAGCCTGACCCATCTGGTCAAGCAACTGGCCGACTGGTCTTTGGAACACAAGGACGAGATTAGCCAATCACGCGAATCGTACGACAGGGCGAACCCGGACCAAGTCATCCGGTAGCAGTCACAGCGACGATGCCGGTCGTAGCATGAGGCCCGTCGCAAGCTTTGCTGGAATAGCTATCCAGTGTTGGTGGACTGACGACACAGAGATGCGTTAGGTAACCCCGATCCACCACGTATTTCCTGAGAGTGACTGTTGAGCTGCTGTTCAGCGAGGATGGATGGATGGACACCATTAGGGGGAAAAATGAATGATCCCGGCACCGTCGTCCCGTTTACTGTGGTGACGCTCGGACTCGACGATGCAGCACTCACCGCACTTGCCCGTTCGGGACAAGGAGTCCCGATCGTGGTCGTACACGGGGTGATGGCGGATGCATTCGCTTGGAAGCAGGTTGCCAAAGATATCGCGCCAGAGCGCCCGGTCTTTCTGGTTAACCGACGAGGGCGCGTCCCGAGCGTTTCTCTGAATGAAACGTACGGGGTCGAGACTGAAGTTCAGGACCTCTTGAGCTGGCTAGCGACCATTGAGGGTCCCGTTGATTTAGTCGGACACAGCTACGGGGGCCTCATCGCGGTTGAGGCTATCCGGCAAGGTGCCAATGTTCGTTCGCTAGTACTGTACGAGCCGGTCGCATACCCGTTCGGTGTCGAGGCGCTGCCGCTCGTGACGGCGGCCGTCAGTGGCGGCGACCTTGACGCTGCGGTCGAGATTATCAATGTCGATCTTTCCGGCTACGACCGGGCGCACGTTGAAACACTTCGATCCGGTCCTGCTTGGCCCAAGCTCATGGAGCTGGCAGCGCCGGCCAGTGCAGAGCTATTGGCAATCAACCATTTTGTCTTCACGGCTCCGGGATCATGGGCTACGCCTACAACGTTGATTGCAGGTGAGCTGAGCAGGAACCGCCCACCTTATGGGCCAAGCGTCGACATGTTCCTACAAGCCTTGAACCTGGAAGATGTCACGATCTTGGCTGATCAGGACCACCTGGCGCACGTGACCTCTCCTCAAGGCCTGGCACGGGCGATCAACGAGGGTCTTGCGACTGGGTAGCCTTAGTTATCTCGAGCGAACCCATGGCCTGAAGGGCCATCATGTCGCGCTGATGTACGTCGTGTGCTCCAAGGAGCGTCCGTAAGGGATCCCTGTCGGACGGAATCGAGAGGGCCCAATTCTACGGACTATGCTTTGAACGTGGCTAAAATCTTCGATTCCATTGACGAGAACCTCAAAGCGTGGATCGAGGAACAGCCCATGTGGTTCGTCGCAACGGCGCCCCTTGGAGCAGAGGGACATGTGAATCTGTCCCCCCGCGGCCACGACTCATTCTCTGTCTTGGGCACCAACCGAGTCGGCTGGATTGACTACACCGGCAGCGGCGTCGAGACAATCGCACACATCCGAGAAAACGGCCGCGTGTGCATCATGTTCAATTCGTTCGGCAGCCGGCCCCGCATCGTTCGGCTACACGGCCGAGGCTCGGTGTTCCTCCCGGGTGAGGCAACATTCGAAGAAGTACTCGCACTTCACCCTGAGCACCCAAGCACCCGAGCGGTCATCACGGTAGATGTCACCCGCATCAGCGACTCGTGTGGCTGGGGCGTCCCCATCATGGAAGTGACCGGCGAGCGTGACCTTCTTCGCTTGCGGGCCGAGAACAAGGGCGCAGACGGCATGGCCGAGTACCGCGCCGAGAGGAACGCGCGGAGCATAGACGGTCTGCCTGGGTTCCCCCAGGTGCAAAGTTGACAACCGGGAGGCGATTCTCCCGCGATCTGTCCGGGTCTCGAAATAGACATGTTCGTCTAGGAATTGGGGGTCCAGTCGCGGTCATTGATGAATTCGTCCGGACGGAACTCAACGAAGTTGGCGCCGTCCAGTCCCAGTGACGTCGCGGTCCGCTGCAGGTTGGAGGTCGTGGCCACGGACCCCCAGTTCCCGGTATCGAGCCGTTGGTCCATGGCTTCGATGGCTGCGATGTTCTCGGCCACGGTGAAGTTGCAATGTCCTGCCCGGTCAACGAAAGCCTGGCGGAGCAGGGAGTTTTTGCCGGCCTGGCGGATCGTTTCGGCGTATTCTTCCTGGAATTCCACGGGCGCCAGCAGATCCACAGTGGTGTGCGTAGTCAGCAGCGGGACCTGCAGTTCCCCCGTGGGGGTGGATGTGCGGAGCATCCAATCGAGGCCCTCTTGGCTGGGTGCAATATCGGCCTTGGCGGTCAATGTGGACAGGTCTGCGGTCAGGTCCAGGCCAGCCACGTCGTACATGTGCTCCACTTGCTGGCGCTGGCTGGAGGCCCGCAGGATCTTCGAGTAGTCGACGCCGGCAGTCCAGCCGCTGTCGCCTCCTGCCGCGTTGACAATGCTGTAGCGGCGCTCGATGACGGTTGGGAGGGTTGCCAGGACCAGCTTCGCCTGGGCAGCTGCGATGGCCTCCGGGCTTTTCATGTCGACACCATCCAGTTCGGTGGGGGTGTTCAGCAGGGCCGCCACGAGCGCGAGCCTGGCCCGGCCCTCACCCGATTCGGTGGCCTGCTGCAGGGCCGACTTCAGGCTCGCAATGGTTTGGGTGGATTGCTCCGGGGCGGTGAAACCGGTGAGCCGGATGTCCTGCCCGGGGAGGAGCAGCTCGGCCGCAGCATATGCGGCGTCGAGCTGGTAGTTGTTCAGCGAGACACCGCCCCCGACCAGGCCGCACGTGCTGACGGCGCCGTCGATGCCGGATCCCGGGATTTCGGCCATCATGCTGGTCACCAGACCTCCCATGGACCGGCCCACGGCGATGACCCGCCCTGTATCGCCGAAGCGTTCCTCGAAAGCCGTCAGGGTGTCGAGCTGGTCCCGCGCTGCCGTCTCAAAGGCCCAGCCTGTGGTGCCGTACGACGATGATGCGACCGCGTAGCCGCGGCGGGTCAGCTCGCTGGCGGTGGGGGCGAATCCGGTGTCCCAGGCCGGATTTGCCGGTCCGGGGCGGAAGCCGTGCGCAAAAAGCACCAGCTTCCCGTTCCAATCCGCGGGCACATCGGCGCGCCAGGTTGCTCCGTCCGGAAGTGTTCCGGTAGCGGTCGCAAGGGCCGCGGTTGTCGCTGTGTCATCTATTGAAGAGCCGGCAGCAGGTGGGGCGGCCACGGCCCCAGGGGACACCGTGGCCGCGGCAAGCATGGCGGTAAGGGCTGATGTCGAAACAATTGTGCGGCAGCGTCGGCGCAGTGTGCGGGTCATTCGGAAACCTCACTCCAGGAATGGTTGAACTGAACAACTAATGTTTATCTTAACGATTGAGTATGTCAATGGTTCTCCAAGGCGCCTGCGGCAGGACCGCCGTCGGCGTCGTAGGCTGGATCCTGTACGTAACGGACGGGGAGGCTGAGGTGGCACAGACGACGGCGGCAGGGACGCTGGGCGACGTGATGGCCGAGCTCGCCGGGCTCGAGGACAGCAAGGCCCGCGAGGTGAACGAGCGGCACGGGGACGACCACGGCGTGAACCTCGGCAAGCTGCGGGCGCTGGCGAAGCGGCTGAAGACGCAGCACGAACTCGCGCGTGAGCTCTGGGCGTCGGGGGACACCGCTGCAAGGCTGCTGGCGATCCTGGTCTGCCGCCCGAAGGCGTTCGGGGACGACGAGTTGGACGCCATGGTGCGGCAGGCGCGGGCCCCCAAGGTGCAGGACTGGCTGGTGAACTACGTGGTGAAGAAGAGCCCGCACGCCGAGGATCTGCGCCTGGCCTGGTCCGCGGATCCGGATCCAGTGGTGGCGAGTGCGGGCTGGGCGCTGACCAGCGAACGTGTGGTGAAGAAGCCCGAAGGCCTGGACCTCGCAGGCCTGCTCGACGTTATCGAGGCGGAGATGAAGGGCGCTCCAGACCGCCTGCAGTGGGCGATGAACACCTGCCTGGCCCAGATCGGGATCGAGCACCCCGGGTACCGAGTGCGGGCCCTGGACATCGGTGAGCGGCTGCAGGTCCTCCGGGACTACCCGACGCCCCCTGGCTGCACGTCCCCGTTCGCACCCATCTGGATCGGCGAGATGGTGCGCCGCAAGGACGCTATGTAACTGCCCGACCCCGTGCTCGGCGCTTTGGAGCAGGCCAGGGATTCAGAGGCTCACGGCGGGCCTAGGCTGGCCTGACGCGGTGGGGGCGGGATGCTCGCGCGAGTACGTGGGCGCGCCGTGGCCTGCGCTGGGACACAATGCATCCCTGACGGTCGCAGGGAGTACGACGGCGGCGCCTGCGGTGGGTGCGCCAGTCTCCTCGGGTGTACCCGCGCCGATCTGTCGGCGCGGATTGTGACGCCGTGTAGTTCAGTGTCGCTGGCGAGACCTGACAGCAGGCACCGTCGATATCCTCAAGGCGCGCTCGCTCACACCCCCGAGGAGCGCTCCGCCGCACGGAGTAGCATTGCTCCCAATTGACCAGCAACGGAAGGAAGTCGTGTCATGCAGTATGTCGTCGTGCAGGTGATCCTCAAAGAGAAACTGTTGGGAACCGGTTCGGGCAACCTGACATCCCTGGAGAAGGCCATCAACGATCAGGCCGCGAAGGGCTACCGACTCCACACCATAACAACCGCGAACAGCGGGAGCAAGGGAATCGGTGGCGGCGACCGCCTCCAGGCAACGATGGTGTTCGAGAGCCTCGGGTAATCGCACATCGCGAAACGAGCTGTGGCGTCTGGATGGCCCGCCGCACTCCGGCGGGACAGGTTCGCTGTCCTAGGCGCCCGGAAGACGATCCGCCGCACCTTACCCGGGCCGCCTGCATGGGACAAGGCTTCACCGAGTGCGAGCTCAAGGATCTTCTTGGCGCGGGACGTGAAGGGGATGTGGCCGGGATAGGCTTGCTGGCCGTGGCCGATGATCTCCCGGCACCTGCTCGCGGACGCCGTCGAGTGAGATGCCTAGGGACTCCAGAGCTTTCGCGGTAATGCCCTCACCCTCATGAATCAGCCCTAGGAGGATGTGCTCGTTCCGATGTAATTGTGGTTGAGCAGTCGCGCCTCTTCTTGGGCAAGCACAACTGCACGACGGGCACGGTCCGTAAATCGCTCAAACATTTTCGCCCACTCCTTGTGCTTCATGTGACGGAGCTTGGTGTGGGACGCAGCGGAGCGGTAGGCGTCCAGTGGTGGTCTGGTGTGGGCCGTGTCCGAATGGGGCCCCTGGTGAGGGCATCCTCGTAGAGCTGAAGGTGTTCGAAGGTCATTCGCGTGGTGCTGAAGCGTGTTTCGGCCGCGTTCCGGCAGTTCCGCCGGTCCAGTGTTTTGGCTTCGCCCAGGGCGTCGGCCAGTTCACGGATTCCGGCGCGCAGGAAGCCTGTTGTACCGTCGTCGATGATTTCCGGGGCGGAGCCCCGGCGGGTGGCGATGACGGGGGTTCCCGCAGCGAGGGACTCGATCATGACCATGCCGAAGGGTTCAGGCCATTGAATAGGATTCAGCAGCGCAACGGCGTCGCCGAGGAGCGCGTATTTGTCTCTGGTGTTCAGCTCGCCCAGATACTCCACGTCGGGCCCGAGCAACGGGGCGATAACGGCGCAGAAATACTCGTGCTCGTCTCGGCTGTTCATCTTCGCCGCAATCCGCAGCGGCATCCCGGCCACTCGTGCGGTTCCGATGGCTTGGAGGAGGCCCTTGTCCGGGTTCATCCGGCCCAAGAAGCAGGCGTAGCCGCCCTCGCCACGCCCGAGGGGAACCTCGGCGGCGTCGATGCTGTGGTGGATGATGCGGCTGATCTTGATTTCGGGTGCGGCGTTGGCTTGGTGATGTGAGATGGCGATGAGAGACGCTTCGAGGGTAATCGCCTGGTAAATTCCGCCCAGACCTCCGATGAGAGGCCCGTGCGCTGTGGCGATGATGGCTGTCTGGTTCGGCCGGTGCCGGTACAGCGGTCCGGCGAGGGTGTGATCGTGGACCAGGTCGACGCCGTCCATCGCTTCGTAGGCCGACACAACATGTCGGAGTTCGTCAGAGCCCGCCCCAACTCTTGTCAGGTCCCCGGCGGGTGCCCCGGGGACCTGTGGGACTGGGCAGGTGCTGCCTGCCGCGGCGGCCAGCAGGACCTCGTGTCCCGCGGCGGTCAGACCCCGAGCCAGCACATCAACTATCGCCTCAATGCCGCCGTAGGCCGGCGGAGGCACGGGTATCCAGGGCGGAGCGATCAGGCCTATTCGCATCCCAGCTCTCCTGTCCACCAGCACGCGGGGTTTCTTGCCGTGCCGCTGCCCAGGTCAGGGAGCGGACGGAGCTCAGGAAAAGCCTGCTGGCCTTGGGAGTTGATCATGCCCCGATGTAGCCTTTGCCGCGGATAAAGCCGAGGTCCTCAGGGGTGAGTATGGCTTGGCCGTGTTGGTCACAGTCAGCGCTTTGGCCGGTCTCTTGGAGGATCGTTTCCGTGACGGTGCGCGGCAGGATCAGACATCCGGGGTTGTCGATAAGCCATTGCTGGGTGGCGGGACTGATCTGCTCCCAGTGATCCCGGATGTTCATCTCCATTGATGATGCCTTCCTGTACGGCCCGGCCGGGAACGGGATACTGCCATGAGGTAGGCAAGGTCCCGTTTCGGATTCAAGATCTGTGCGTGGGGTCCTGGGTTGGCGGTCCTGGCTCCGGAATGGGCCCCGGGCCAGGTGGCACGGGGGACGTTGGGTCAGGAGAACCTGGATTAGGGTCAGGAACCGGGCCCGGGTCCGGGGGTGAGGTCGGATCAGGGGATCCCGGAGCAGGAACAGGATCTGGCGGGAACGGCGCGGGCTCGCGTTGCGGCGGAATGGTCATGATGTTCCCCTCAGCTCATGTGGCTCCGGACAGTGAATTCAGACTACGTCTGTGTTCATGGGAAGAACAGATCAAACTGTTCATCGGAATTGCCCTGAACCGGGGCTTTCCCTGTCCCGAGGACGGGGACAGGGGAACTCCGCCTTTGACTCGTCGTTTCACTGCGCACTTCCAGGCAGGCACTTGGTCTTAGCTACACAAGATGCTGGGGGAGCAAAAGAGGACTGGATCGAGCAGGCAGTCAAGAACGCAGCAAGCTACCTGAAGATCACCTCGTTCGCGCATGAAGGTTTGAAGAACCAGTTGATCTTCGACGGATTCACGCCTGCGCAGGCTGAGTTTGGAGTAAGCCAAACGGGGCTCTAAATCGACGCAAAGGCCAGCCTCGGGTGTCGTCCTGCTGGGCGTCTCCACAAAGGGTCGCGATGAAACGCCCAAGGGTTTTGCGAACTAAACCCTCCAATCGATCCTGTGGCCGCTGCAGCGGCAGCCTCACCCCTGAGCTCCTCGCACCAGTTATTCCACGAGGACGCCTTCGCGTGCGTAGGCGTGGTTGTTGTTCGCGAAGATCGTGGTATCCAGGGCTGCCACTGACGTCTTCCCCACAAACCCCATGGCCCCCTTGAGCTCCTCCTGAAGGATGGCGAAAGCGTGATCCACTGCTGGTTCGCCGCCGGTGGCGAGGGCGTACGCGAAAGGGCGTCCGGCAAGTGCTGCCCGCGCGCCCAGGGCTACCGCCTTGGCGACGTCGTGGCCCCGCCGGATGCCGCCGTCGAGGTAGACCTCCGCCCGTCCGCCCACGGCTTCCACGATGGAGGGCAGGACGTCGATGGTCGCGGGCTGGGAATCGAACTGCCGGCCGCCGTGGTTGGACACGAAGATCCCGTCGGCCCCCTCGTCGACGGCGCGGGCTGCGTCCTCGGCGTCCATGATTCCCTTGATCACCAGGTTTCCGGACCACTCGGAGCGAAGCTTGGCGAACTGGTCCCAGGTGGCTCCAGGGTTCTTGTTGGACGCCATCCAGCTGTTCATTTCGTTCATCCTGAGCGGGCGGCCGTCAATCTCATAGTTCCCGTACGTCATCTTCCGGCCGGTGAGCCAGCCCCACAGCCAGCCGGGGCGCGTTGCCGCGTTGAAGTAGTCCAGCACAGGAGGCCGGGGCGGCATGGACAGCCCGTGGTGAAGGTCGCGTTCCCGCTTGCTCGAGGAGCCGACGTCGCCCGCAACCACCAGCGTCTCCACCCCGACGGCCCGCGCGCGCTTCACGTAGCTGGCGGTTTCCGCCGGGTCTTTCCAGAAGGCGATCTGTGCCCAGAGGTTGTTGGGCGCCACCCTGGCCACCTCTTCGAGCGAACAGCCGGCCCAGGCACTGTGGATGAAGATGGACCCCGCCCCGACGGCGGCGCGGGCAACGGCAGGATCCGAGCCGGGGTGGAAGATGGTCAGCATGCCCATCGGCGCCACCATCAGCGGCAGCGCCAGGGAGTGTCCAAGCACGGTAGTGGAGGTGTCCACGTCCGATACGTCCACGAGGGAACGCTGGCGCAGCATCAGGGCGTTGAGCCGGTCCTCGTTGGCGCGCATGGTGGTTTCGTCCAGGGCACCACCCTCAAGGTAGTCGGAGATCATCTTGGGAAGGTGCTTGCGTGATGCCAGGCGGTAGTCGTCCAGGCTGACAATCCATTTTTTTCTCATGGGTTCTGCTCCAGTGTGGAAGATGAAGGTCTAAAGTACTTTCGCCAAGAATTGCTTGGTCCGCTCGTGCTGGGGTGAACGGAGGACGGTCCGCGGGTCGCCCTGCTCCACGACGCAGCCGTCATCCATGAAGATCAGATGGTCGCTGACTTCACGGGCGAAGCCGATTTCGTGGGTGACCACGATCATCGTCATCCCGGCGTCGGCCAGTCCGCGCATGACGTCCAGCACCTCACCCACCAGCTCCGGGTCCAGTGCCGACGTCGGCTCGTCAAAGAGCATCAGCCGGGGTTCCATAGCCAGAGCGCGGGCGATGGCTACCCGCTGCTGCTGGCCACCGGACAGGGCTGCCGGATAGACGTCGGCCTTGCTGGAGAGGCCCACCCGTTCCAGGAGGGCAAACGCGCGTTCCCGGACGACTGCACGGTTTTCCTTCTTTACCCGGATCGGTGCCTCGCAGATATTCTCCAGCACCGTCATGTGGGGAAAGAGATTGAAGCTCTGAAAGACCATGCCGATGTTCTCCCGGGACCGCGCGGCCTCGGCATTGGACAGCGCCTCGACGTGGCCCTTCCTGATCTTCACGCCCACCGGCTGTCCCTCAACGATGATGTAGCCGCCGTCGAGCGTTTCCAGTTGGTTGATGCAGCGAAGGAATGTTGATTTGCCGGATCCGGAAGGACCGATGATGCAGGTGACGTCGCCTTTGCGGATGGTCAGGTCGATTCCCTTGAGCACGTTGAGGTCGCCGAAGTTCTTCTCAACGCCCCGTGCCTCCACCACTACTTCATTCACGGTTGAACCTCCCGCTTCGCGGCCCGGGGGCGCAATGACGTGGAGAAGCGGGGGAAGCTGCGTACCTTGAGCGGCTTCCCTGAACCCCTGTTGTAATGCCGTTCAATGTAGAACTGCCCCAGGCTCAGGACACTGGTGACCAGCAGGTACCAGAGACTCGCCGCGATCAGGAGCGGGATGGTCTTGAAGTTCGCGCTGTACACAAGCTGCGCGGAGTACAGCAGCTCCGGGAAGGCGAGCACACTGACCAGCGAGGTGGTCTTGAGCATGGAGATCGTCTGGTTCCCGGTGGGAGGAATGATGATCTTCATCGCCTGCGGAAGAACAATCCGCCAGAGGATGGTGAACCGCCGCATGCCAAGGGCCTTCGCCGCCTCCGTCTGTCCGCGGTTCACACTCAGGAGCCCGGCGCGGACAATTTCGGACATGTAGGCGCCCTCATTGAGGCCAAGGCCCAGGATCGCCGCGAGGAACGGGGTGATGAGGACGTTGGCGTCCACGGAAAAGAATTCCGGCCCAAACGGTATTCCGACGGCGATCCGGGGGTAGATGGCCGCGATGAAGCCCCAGAAGAGGAGCTGGACAAAGACCGGCACTCCACGGAAGATCCAGACAAGGAAGGCCGCCACCGCCGCAATGATGAAGTTGGGGGCGAGCCTGCCCAGTGCCAGAAGGACCCCGACGACGATCCCGACCACCATGGATATCGCCGTCAGGGAGAGGGTGCGGAGGAGCCCGGTGAACAGGCGCTCGGAGCTGAACCAGCCGAAGACCACACCCCACTCGAACCGGGGGTTGGTCACCAGCGAATAGCCGATCAGGAACGTGGCAAACAGGACGATTCCCGCGGTGAGCCACAACAGTCCGTGGTGCTGGCGCGGCCGTCCGCGAAGCAGCGCGCGGTCTATGCCGTCGTCGGAAACCGATTCGGCGCCTAAGGCGCTCGCAGTATCAGTCATGCCGGCCTACTGAGCCTTGTTGAAGGCAAAGTCCGTGATGGCGCCGGTGCCTACGCCCCACTTGTCCAGGATTTCCCCGTACTTGCCGCTCTTGACGAGGGACTCCATGCCGAGTTTGATCGCTGTTTCCAGGCCGGCGCCCTTCTTGAAGCCGATGCTGACGGGGGAGACGTCCTTCTCGCCGAGCAGCTCGATCTTGCCACCCTGCTTGATGGCGTAGCCCAGGGTGGGGCCGTCAATGTAGACGGCGTCGATGCGGCCGGCCGTGAGGGCGAGGTTGGGCGCCTGCATGTCCGGGTACGTCATGGCCTGGATTGCTTCCTTGCCCGCCGCAGTGCACGCCGCGGACAGGGCGGGAAGCCGTTTGAGATCCTGGAAGGATCCCTTCAGCACGCCGACGCGCTTGCCGCACAGGGTATCCAGGGTCAGGCCCTGGGGGTTTCCGGGCGCGACGCCGATGCCGCTGCCGGACTGGTAGTAGTCCACAAAGTCGAGGACTTTCAACCGCTCGGCCGACGGCGACATTTGAGAGACAGCCAGATCGAACTTGCCGGCGGCCAGGCCTGGAATGATGCCGTCGAACGGGCCGCTGGCGATGGTGGTCTTCAGGCCGAGAGACTCCCCGAGGGCGACGGCGATTTCCGGGTCGACGCCGATGGTGGTGGTTCCGTCGTCCGCCATGAAGTGCAGCGGCGGAGAACTCTGGCTCATGGTCACCGTGAGCGTGCCCTTGTCCCGGACAGCCTGGGGGAGGGCAGCCGCTGCGGCCGCGTTGACCTCCACCTTCTGCGAGGACCCCGATGCCTTGGAGGATTCCGGCGCCGCAGCATTGGACATTTCGGGGTTTGAACATCCTGAAAGGGCAATGGATGCGAGTGAAACCGCGGCAATGGACATGAAGATCGTTCTGAAGTGATTCGCCATCTGAGCACCTTTGTTGAGAGTAAACAGCTAAACGAGGACTGGTTGGGAAGTCCCTGAAATACCAAGCACGGCCCTGACACCGGCCGAATGAGAGCCCTGCATCCCCCGGGGCCCTCATTCGTGCCCAATGGAACACGCAGTGTGTTCCAGATCATGTAGTAGAGTGATCTACATCATGCATCGTACATCATGCACGATTCCGCACAAGAGGATGTTCCAGGCAGCTGGTACGAGAAACTCACATAGGACTTCGAAAATGGACACCACCTCAGGTCGGGCAGAAGTACCCGCCATCGGGAACCGGCAGATGCTGGTGGACCACGTCTTCGAGGCGATTCTGTCCCTGCTGCTGGACGATGGGCTTCCGACGGGTTCGGCGCTGAACATCGACGGACTCGCCAAACAGTTCAACGTGTCCTCGACACCGGTGCGGGAGGCGCTGGCCCGGCTTGAGGCCACGGGGATGATCCGGCGCGAAGCGCTCCGGGGCTACAAAGTGGCGCCCGCACCCACGGCCTCGGATATCGGCGCCCTCCTGGTGACCCGCCAGGTGCTGGAACCGGCCATCGCCCGCATCGCCTGCGAAAACGTGTCCCCGGATCTCGTGGCTGACCTCGAGCAATTCAACACGGAACTCGATACCTCCCAGCTCGGCGGCGACACCTTTGCCGGCTACCGGGCCTACTGGAAAGCGGACGAGATGTTCCACCGCCGCATCGCGGAATGTACCGGCAACGAGTTCCTGCTCCGTGCCTACAATTCCGTCGAAGGGCATATCCAGCGCTTCAGGCTCCTGGTGCACAACGATATGAGCGGTGAACACACCGTGCGGGAACATCAGGCCATCATCGCCGCCTTCCAAGCCAACGATGCGGAACGTGCCAGAACTGCCATGAGCGAGCACATCGACGGCATCAAGTCGCGGTCATCGAACCTCGCGATTTTCTCTGACACGGAAGACGCTGGCCGGAACTGATCTGCGGACCATGGGCATCGGCCGGGCTGTCTTATGGTCCTGTGAAAGCGGCCGAAATAAGAGTCTACAACGACTTTAGTAATTGACAGCAGAAAGCATTGACGGACCATGCCACGGCGAGGAAGATATTGAAACAGAGGCCGTGGTAGCCGGAAAGGCGAAAATCCACAGCCCGTGATGTCCGTAAAGGGATTGGTTATGGTCCGAAATCAATTTCAGGAATGGCCCGCGCGTTCACGCCATTGGCAGGATCGGCGAATTTCCCTTTTTCGGATAAACGATGGGGGCACCATCGGAATGGGCGATGCGGTTAAGGATGTGACAACCCTGGCTGGAATCCCGCCGTGCAGTGGCTGTGAGCAGCGTGCAGCCTTCTTGAACAGGTTATTGCGCCTGCCGCGGTTCAGTAAGAAGAACCGCTCTTAGTTTATTCGCGTCGTTCGGCAGTTGCCGGGCTACCAGTCTGCCCTCTGGCAGGCACAGTATCAGGAGGCGGTCATGCCGCAGAAAGTAGTAGTTACAGAGCGTTATTGGTGCCCCGGGGGCTGGCCGTGGGAATGGTTCGACACCTGCACCCGGCAGGTCACCAAGTGGTGCTATAGCTTCAGCTGGGTTGAAGAGACGGGTTACGGATTGGCCAGCCACTTGAAAGGCTGTGAAAACGGGACTCTGTATACTTGGTGGGCTTTTTCCTTCGGTATCTTCGGCAGCACCCATTACGGTCCTGGAACAATGTGCTTCACCAGCCAGTTGAGTTCCTCCGGCCGTTGTGATGGATCCGCTGTATCAGGGCTGACGATAACCGCTGAAGTGCCGCACATTCAGTCAACGGCCCGCCGCCAAATTCGCCGCCCCGTGCACAGACCGTTAACCGGTGAAAAAGACCAGCCAATGCTTGGCGACGAGACCGGGAAATAGCCAGATGCGCGCCACACTCAATTTGGAAACCGTGTTGCAAAACGTGCATTGCCACGATGAAGGCGACGGTTGGGGAAATGCCGAGCCCTATATCTGGACTGTGTTCTTCAAAGTTGACGGGGACAACTTCGCCGTTGAAGCCGGATCCGGACTCATTGGTTCACCCACGATCGTCTCCAGCAACGGCAGCCACGGGAACCTGGGCAACACCGACGTGGACGCCGGGGACGATGTCCCGGTGCCCGACGCTGTGGGCCTCTGGTCCACGAAACTGAAGCCGATTCCCGTCAATGACGCCGGGCTGCGTGCCCTGCTCGGCGCCGACGATATACCCGCCATTGCCGGCGTCGTGGTTTCGTTGATGGAGGAGGACGGATGGCCCGATGATCTGGCCGACACCGGCTACTCGGCGTTCGTCGATGCTGTCCAACTGGCCGTGGTGAAGGTGGCCGCCAGCTTCCAACATGCGCTGGCGGCGCCTACCCCGCAGCAGATCAAAGACCAGATCGAGGTGGTCAAGGACTCTGCTGCGTCATCGGTCAAGGCGGCGGTCAAGAATGCCATGTCCGGCTGGCAGCTCATTTGGTACGGAACCTTCGGTGACAACGATGACGGCATTGGCACGGAAGCCTTCACCACCACCACCGACGAACTGGTAGCGACCCCGGCAATCACCATCAACCGGCGGTGGTCCGGGGACGAATCAGGAGACGGGGACTGGGAACTGAGCGGTGTGTTCCGTGGCTTCCCGCAGATCGACTGCAAGCTCGAATCTCTTTTCGCGTTCAGCGCTGCCGGCAACGTCCACCAGGGCGCGTCCCAGACGAAGGGCTTCGACGCCATGCGGGCCTTCCGGGAAGGAGGATTCCGGGAATTTCCGGGGCTGGGCGCCTGGTGGGGAGAATTCACCACGGCAAGCCCGGCGTTAGCCATTCTTGCGGAGAAGCGGCCGGAGGTGCAGGATGCGCTGAACGGTCTGCTGCACGACGTCGGCACCTGGCTTGAGAACCAGTCGGCACCGATCGGACGGCAGTCGCTTCAACGCCTGAACACTGTCCTGGACGCCGTTGCCGAGGATGCCCCTGCGCGCACCGCGCGGGTGGTCCGCCAAGCCAAACGTGTGGTGGAACGGTTGGACGGTGCCACCTTCGCGGACGCCTTGCGGATCACGGCCGAGGTCAAGCCTGTGGGGAGGACACCCCGCGTTGCGCCGGCCGAATCCACCTCCGGACTCCAGCCGGCCGACACGCCCCTGACCAGTTTCCTGGTGTCACTGGCGGACCCCTCGGTGCTGGCGGAATACCGCCGGAATCCGGAACCCGTTCTTGCCGCGGCCCGGCTCAACGAAGAGGAGACGCGTGCCGTGCTGGAGGGGCAGCGGGGAAGGCTGCGGCTGGGGGCACTCGCGGAACTCGAACGGGCGGGCTACGCCGCGCTGGTCACGGACAAACTCGCCCCCGGGGTCGGTGCCATGGACCCGATCACCATCAACACCAACAATTTCAACAACAACACCATCAATATCCAGACCACCTACAATTCGAGCACCAACACCAGCAACGACAACACCACGGTGACCACCAGCAATGACAACACGACCACAACCACCACTAATTCCAGTGATTGGCGGGAGCGTGCGCTGGCTGACATCGAGGGGGCCATCAGGTACTTCTCGGGAGATGGGTTCAAGGCTCCGGGCAGCCTGCATGTGGTGGGCTCCGGGATCCTGCCGATCAGTGACCTGAGCCTGGGGGCGCAGGCGCAGATCGTGGCGGCGGACATTGTGCTGTATTGCGTTGCCGATCCGGCCACGGAACTGCGGATCCACGAGCTGAATCCGAGGTCCACGTCGCTGTACGGGCTGTACGGAAACGGCGTGCCGCGGATCGAAACCTACCGGGCCATGGTGGATGCCATGCTGGAGCAGGTCCGGCGCGGACGCAGAACCTGCGCCGTGTTTTACGGGCATCCCGGGGTGTTCGCCTGGTCGACGCATGAGGCCATCCGCCGGGCGCGCAGCGAGGGTTACCGGGCAGAAATGGGATCGGCGGTGTCGGCGCAGGACAGCCTCTTTGCAGACCTGGGTCTGGATCCGTCGTCGTTCGGGTTGATGACGCTGGACGCCACGGACTTCCTGATCAGGAACCGTTCCCTGGATCCCTCCATGCATGTCCTGCTCTGGCAGGCCGAGTGCGCGGGCGACGATGGCTTCAACTTCGCCGGCTACAGGCGGCACAACTTTCCGATCCTGCTCGAACGGGTGGGCGAGTTCTATCCTCAGGACCATCCGGTGGTGATCTATGACGCGTCCACATTCGGCCACCTGCCTCCGGTGATCCAGCTCAAGCGCCTGGACACCATCGAGGCTTCAGACCTCTCCGGGATTTCGACGCTTTATCTGCCACCTGCAACAACCCCGGAGACGGACCGGGAAGTGTTGCAGAAGCTGGGATTGCTGGTTTAGTTTCCCTGTTCCGGTGCCGGCACGACGGGCGCAGTGTTTTGCTGGGCGGCCTGCCCGGCGGTGCCTTCCGTGCCGGCCTTGGCCTTCTCCGCTTCTGCCGCGTGGAGGAGGACTCGGCTGTGCTGTTCACGGTGGTAAAGACCGACCGGTAATACCGTCCGCGCTGGAATGGGCGGCTTCTCCGCCAGGGTCAGCCGCGGACGCGCGCGTTCCAGCCCAGTTAGTCCGTGCCTAGGGAGTTCCACGGCCCACTCGAAGCCCGGATTACGGGACTTCGGGCCGCCCGGCCGAGGCTGCCGGGCAAAGCAACTGGGGTGGAACGCACGAAAGCAGCGGGCAACTGCCGGACTTCCCCAGTGGAAGTCTGGCAGCGTCCCGGCCGTGGTGCGGGTGCGCTGATCCCCCTGACTGACTGTCGTGCCGCCGTCGGAAATTCCGACGGCGGCACGCGGCTTTAGTGCGCGCGCCCGTCTTATGCGGGTGGCGGCGGTGCCGGCGTCACGGCAGAATTGCTCGGTGGGGCAGGCCTGTTCCGGCAACGGCGGCTCTGGATGGTGAGCTTCGGCTGGGGTCAAGGCCTTCCCCAACGCTGGCGGCGGGTGGCGAGGCCAGGGCACCCCTGTATCCTGACAATGTAGGTTCAAGGGCTCCGTGGCCGTCGATCAAGCCCGGTTCGCTGCCGGATGACCGCCTGGAATCTTGGGCCATGGACTTGGACGTCGTGGAATCGCCGCAATCGTCAGTCTCCGATCGGTCCCCGGACTCTTGGAATGGATCCATATCAGTACTGACCCGTCAGCTCCCATGGGAATTCCGACGTCGGACCCCAACCCCTCGCGCACAGCTGCGGCGGATGAGCCCGCCATGGTGACGTGGGTCGAGGCTGGTGAGAGCATCACCGCGCGGTGGCGTTCGGCGAACGGCAGGCCGGCACCGACGCGCGTCGAAGTGGTCTCCGACTCCCTCACGGCCGATGTTGCGTACCGGATGGCGTCGCAGGGGATCGCGATGCTCTGGCACGGTGACTTCCACAACGCGCGGCAGATCCTCAACGCCATGGACCGGCGGGTAGGCGCCGGAAAGAAGATCGCAGGAACTCCGGCCGAAAAGTTCTATCGGCATCGCCAGTCCCGCTCGCATCGTGCGCGCATTCTCGGCCTGCTGCTGATCCCCCTTGATCCGGGCCCGGTGGTGCCGCTGCGCCGCGCACCGGATATCCGGGAGGCCGCCGCTGAAGCGTACGGGGATATCGGCGAATCTTCCGTTGTGTCCCTGCATGAGCTTGTCGGAGCAATTGGTGCGCACGAGTGGCGACGGAATGGCGTCTACGTCGATGCCCTGCAGGGCCGTATCCACCCGCACTATGGCACTTTCTTCCCCACCCGGAGCGAGTATGTGGATCTCGTGGCCGCCGCTGCACTGCCCTCTGACAGGCTGGCGTTCGACGTCGGAACCGGCACCGGGGTGCTGGCTGCCGTCCTGGCGCGCCGTGGCGTCCAGCGCGTGGTGGCGACGGACAATGAACCGCGTGCCATCGCCTGCGCCACGGAGAATTTCCGGAACCTTGGTGTCCAGGACCGTGCTGAGGCCGTCCTGACCGACATGTTCCCGCCCGGGCGGGCACCCCTCATCGTGTGCAACCCGCCCTGGATTCCGGCCACACCGCACTCCACCCTGGACAACGCCGTCTACGACCCCGGCAGCAGGATGCTGTTCCGCTTCCTGAACGAACTCCCGGACCATCTGGAGCCGGGCGGTGAAGGCTGGCTGGTCCTCTCCGACCTGGCCGAGCACCTTGGCCTGCGGTCGCGTGATGACCTGCTTGCTGCCATCACGGCGGCCGGGCTGAAGGTGATGGAGCGGCTCGACACCAAGCCAACGCACCCGAAGGCATCGGACCGCGACGATCCTCTGTTCGAGGCGCGCGCAGCCGAGGTCACGTCGCTGTGGCGGCTGGTTCGCCAATAGCCACAGGCTTCCCCGCAAAGGTATCCCCGTGTTATTGACGGCCCGGAGCCGGAGGAATAGCGTCGGCCGTAACGGGGTCATTCACCCCGTTTCCAGGGATAAGGGGCCGGATCTGGGCCGCTCCTGCACTGCCAGGAACCAGGGAAGGAAAGACCATGCCGAAGTATCTGTTTGAAGCGACGTACGCGGGCCAGGGCATCAAGGGGCTCATGCAGGAAGGCGGCACCAAGCGGCGCGAGACTTTTAGGGAGGCCCTCAGCTCCGTGGGGGGAACGCTGGAAAGCTTCTACTACGCCTTTGGCTACTACGACGTCCTCGGCGTTTTTGAGGCGCCGGACGACGCGAGTGCCGCAGCACTGTCGCTGCTCATCAATTCGACGGGAAGCGTCAACGTCCGCCTGAAGCCGCTCCTGTCGGTGGAAGACCTCGACGAGGCCTCCAAGAAGTCGCCGTCCTACCGCGCCCCGGGACAATAGGCGGCCCTCCAAAAGGCGGCCGGGACACTGGGGGAGTTTGGCACCCTGCCGGCGGGCCGTCGTAAATTACGACGGCGGCCCGCTGCGGGACGGGACTTCAGAAGCCTGTCCTGCGACTAGCCGGTTTGCGCACCGTCTCCCGCGTCCTCCCACATGACATCCAGATTGTGGAAGATCACGGGTCCATCGCAAAGTTCCGCCATCTTGGCGGCGAACTCCGACGTTTCCGGGCGGCCGGAATTCTCCATCGCGGAGTCATACGAATCGAAGTGGACGATGGTGAAATAGGTCCCTGGATGGTCCCTGTCCGCCGCGGCAACAATGCGGCGGAACGTCGGGTGGGTGCTTCCCTCGGTTCTTGAGGGACGGCCCAGCTCTTCGATCTCGTTGATGCGGGAGGTCTTGAATTCGACGATTTGCACAAACCCGGACATGACGGCTCCTCGACGGCGGTGGTCACTGATGCAGATCACGCTAGTCCCCACGGCGGGCGGTGCAAAGGGGATCAGCCTGATGCTTCAGTGCCTAAGCAGGCGCCGTTTCAGCGGGCCCTTCTTGGGTCATCTCGGGGAGCAGGGAGGCGGTCATGTAGTGGGTGACGTACTGGGCGAACCGTGGCAGCGACCAGCCTCGTTTCAACACGAGCAACTCGTAGAGCTCAGCTGAGCTGCAGACCCACAGTATGTCGGTCGCCTCGCCCACGGAGACGCCCTCGCGGAGGTAGCCGCGGTCCTTCAGGTACCGGGCGTGGTGCCGCATCCGTTTGAGGCGCTCGTCCTCGATGTCAGCGAGCAGGCTTGCCATCTCCTGGTCAGTGACGGCGGCCGCACGCATCAGCAGCCGGATCGGCGTGACCAGGGAAGCTACCTCGGCGGTGAGGAAGCCCCACTCCCGCATGACCGTCCGCGGGTGGCTCTCGCGTTCCCGCATGGCATCGGAGCGCTCGTACGCAGGGACGGAACCAGCGCCGGCGAGGTCTCGCTCGTAGAGGGCGCGGACCACCCCCGCCTTTCCGCCGAACGCCTTGTAAACCGTCTCGACCGAAACGCCGGCCTCGGCGGCGATGGCCGCCACTGTGGCGCTTGCGTACCCGCGCTCACCAAGCTGCCGCTCGGCTGCCCTGAGGATGGCATCCCTGTTTTGCCGGGCCTGCTCCAACCGGCCGGTCGAGTTATAGCGCCGCTTACTCTTGACGTTTTCCAAATTTCGTTCCATGCTTGAGTATCAGATACAGATGACTGTATCAGAATCATTCGAGGAGTTGGAATGATGAACACAGCAGATCCCGCGGGAGATATCCTGCAGCGCTTGCTCCGCTCAGTGAACGCCCACAGCCTGGACGATCTTGTGGCATGCTTCGCCGGCGACTATCTCAACGAGACCCCTGTCCACCCCCAGCGGGGCTTCCGCGGACGGGAGCAAGTCCGTCGGAACTGGACACAGATCTTTTCCCAGGTTCCCGACATTCGCGCACGAGTGCACGGAACAGCGGGTCACGGCGACACCCTGTGGACTGAATGGGAAATGTCCGGGACGCGAACCGATGCCGCGTCGTTCCTGATGCGGGGAGTGGTCATCTTCGGCGTCACCAAAGGGCTCATTTCATCTGCCCGCTTCTACCTCGAACCCGTGGAGGACGTCAGCGGGGATGTCAATGCAGCAGTCAGCCGGGTGGTGGGCAGCGCTCCGGGATCCAGAGAATAGGAAACATCATGATTCTTGTCGTGGGGGCCACCGGCCAGCTTGGTGGTCTCATCGCTCAAACATTGCTCGATAAAGGGTTCCAGGTGCGCATTTTGGTGCGCGAAGGGTCGGCATACGACGCCTTGATGACGGCCGGTGCCGAACCTGCTACTGGTGACCTCAAAGATCCCGCCTCACTCTTAGCCGCCTGTGCCGGCGTGGATACGGTGGTGACCACCGCAAACTCCTCCGCGCGGGGCGGGGCGGACACCGTGGAGTCGGTCGATCGCGCCGGCAACCGGAACCTTATCGAGGCCGCCGCCAGTGCCGGCGTCCACCGCTTCGTCTTTGTTTCCAACCTCGGCGCCAGCCCCGACAACCCGAATCCCTTCATGGCTGCAAAAGGCGAGACCGAGCAGCTGCTTCGAAGCAGCACAATGTCCTGGACGATAATTCAGCCCAACCTCTTTATGGATAAAATGCCGGTCCTGGTGGTTGGGGTGCCGGCCCTCTCGGGTCAGCCGGTCACTCTGGTCGGTGAGGGCAGGCGGGTGCACTCCCTGGTGGCTATGCGTGACGTGGCGCAGTACGTGCTTGCTGTAGTGGAACGTCCGGAGCAGGACGGCGAGCTGCTTGTCATCGGCGGTCCGGAGCCGGTCTCCTGGCGTGATGTGGTTGAAGCATTCGAGCTTGAACTCGGGCGCCGGATTCCGGTGCAAACGGTTCCGCCGGGACAGCCCGTTGCCGGTATGCCGGATCTGCTTATCGGCTTTCTCGCGCTGCTGGAGACCTACGATTCTCGGCTCGACATGCGCGACCTGACTGGGCGCTACGGAGTGGTGCCGACCACCCTTCGGGCCTGGGTGCACGACTTCGTATTGGAGTCTGCCGGCGCTCCAGCCGGTGCCACCGAAACGGCGTAGAGCGTCCGGGGTCGGCCACCGCCCGAACCACACGCTAGTCCCCACGGCGGCCGGTGCAAAGGGGAGAAAATGATCTATGCACGGTACCGAAAGTTGGATCCGCAGGCGACCAAGCTGGCACGACTTCGGAATATCTTCCGAGACAGGGAGATTGCGCCAAGATCCCGGCTGAGATCTGCCCGTTTGACGGCCGTGCAGCCTCCCGATTTCAAGGAAATGGAACACTAAGCGGAACGCTGAGCGGCCACGGGGTGAGCGCGGCCGCCGGGCGATTGACGCTATGGTCGAGTGCATGGCGGTGTCCTCTAGTGGTGTCAATGTACTAATGGTTCGCGATTCGGTGACCGGGCCCCACGGTCTAGTCCCGATCCGCCGGTATCACCCAGCAGTCGAGAGTCCGGAGACAACACAGGTTCCGACGATCGTCTGGGCGCATGGCGGAGGTTTCTTTGCTGGCGGTCTTGATCAGCCTGAAGCACACGATGTCGCCTGGGCACTTGCTCAACGAGGGCTCCCGGTCGTCACGGTCGACTACCGCCTTGCCCCACTTCCCGGGCTGCCCCGTGTCAGCAGAGGAGAAGTGCGGCCTCGAGGACGGTTTCCCCTCCCGGTGGAAGACATATTGACAGCGTTTCGAAGTGTCAGCGGCCAGTCCGTAGGAGGGGTGGTCCTTGGCGGTGCAAGCGCCGGGGCATGCCTTGCGTCCGCAGCGGCGCTCCGGGCCCTCGATATCGATTTGCCACCCAGAGGCGTCGTCCTTGCCTACGGCTTTTTCCACTCGTCGCACCCTCGGGCGCGCGAGATCCGGCGACGGGTACTTGACCACCGCCGGCTGACACACTCCCGGTGGCTCCTGAACACTCTGAACCGCAACTATGCAGGCTCCCGGGTCGCGCTGACCGATCGCTACGCGTTCCCGGGAGGCCATGACCTCCACGGGTTTCCCCCAACCCTGATGATCAATGCCGACAGCGATGCCATGCGCGCATCCGGTGACCAATTCGCCACTGAACTGCTGAGCGCGGGAGCCGACGTCGAGCAGCACACTCTATCCGGGACCCGACACGCATTCCTGAACAGACCACGACTGGACGCCTTCACAACAGCGATTGACCTCATGGCCTCGTGGTCTGTGACCTGCTGAACGCGGCCCCGCTTCCAACGGATGACCGATGCCGCCACGGACGCGATCTCAGTGCCGCCACCGCCATCACGCTGGTGGCCGTGGCAGCACTGCTCTCCGCCCTCAACGCCAACCTCTACGGTGCCTCGCGGATGGCGTTCTCCCTGGCCGAGCGCGGTGAAGCGCCGCGCCTGCTCGCTTCCGTGTCTACGGCCCGGGTACCTGTTGTCGCGGTCCTGGCCAGCGTCGCCTTCGGCGTTGTCACGGTTGTGCTGGAGCTGGCATTCGCCGAAAAGGTCCTTCCCGTTTTGCTCAACATCGTGGGCTCGACGTGCCTGCTGGTGTGGACGTCCGCGCTCCTCGCCCAGCTCGCGCTACGTCTTCGCGCCGACCGTGAAGGAACGGAGCTTCCCCTGCGGATGCCCGGCTTCCCGTGGCTTACGTGCTTCGGCCTGCACATCCTCGCGGCCATCTTCACGGTGGGCTTCATCGGCGAGGACTCCCGTCCCCAGCTCCTGAGCACGTTCGGACTCGTCGCGCTCCTGGCGGTGGCCAACTGGCTCCACCACCGTTCCGGAAAGGTTTCGCCGGTTGAAGCAGCGGAGCACACGAAGACTCCGGTGCTCATCGACTAAGTCAGGCACCTGAACCGCTTCGCCGGTTCGTGGCAAGAGAAGGGCGCGTCCGGCTTAGACGGGCCGCGCCCTCGCCATATAAGTCGCCCGTCAGCGCCGTGGGAGCGGCACCGATGCCCGATAAACCTTGCGCCAGATGTCTACTTGCCGCTGTGGCCGCTCTGCAATGCCTGAACGATCTCCTCGTTGAGGGCATCGGCAGATCCCACCAGCACTCTCGTGTTCAAATGATCAGGATTGAGCGTGGGCCGGCTGGCTCCATCCGGCAGATCGGGCACCTCCTAGACCGTTGCCCCGGGTGCTTCCAGGTCGTGAGTTCTGGATGGTTTCGCACGTCAAAGGCCGGCATTGAAGTCCAAGAAGACGTCGTCGTCTCCGGCTTGGACGGCATCATGAACGCGATTGAGGTTACGCAACGTGAGCGCAATGTACGTGGGAACATTGTTCAAGAGTTCGTCGAAGCCGGCGGGTATATTGAACTCGCGCTCCGGAACATGAAGGGGTGAAAGTGGAATTGACTGTCGGTCGATCACCAACTTTTGAGTGATACCAATAATCAACGGAGACGAACGTGGACGTTCCGCTGCCACCGTTAGGTACCTACGTATATCTGACTCCCTGTTCCGGTTCGGGTCGTAGCTCAGGACGAACCGAAGCGGTGCGCCTGAGTGCAACCGGTCAACGATTTTATGGAGTTTCATCCCCATATTGGCGCGGGTACCCACGATAGACGATGAGAAGTGCATTACCACGGGCGTAATGTTGCGATGCTTATTGGCATTGGAGAGATGACTTATAAAAAGAGCCGTGATATTTCTAGGAATATCCAACGATCCGCCAGAATAGTGGGGTTGGGATTGTTCTATGACCCGAACAAACCTATGATCCAGCCGTCCAATGAATTTTCGAAAACGCATATCACGTGCAAGCTTCGCCTGGTAGTTATCCTCCAAAGGGAACTGAACGACTACCCCCTTACGGTCAAGGTTGTAGTTCTTCCAGATTGAGTCAATGGACATGTCGAGGCAGGAACGTGCGTTGGTGACAATGTCCCCGACGAGAAAATTCACTTCCTCGGGCACCTGGGGCAGAAGGCCCTCGTCCGAAACATGGTCGCACGAGGGCCTTCCGCCGTTAGGTCTATTGGATCAGCCGTGACTAATGGGTTTCGCGTTAGCCTGGCCAATGCTCTCTTCGAGAGCAACCCGGTCGGTTGATTTTGGAGAGTTATACCTCACCGAGGAGTGCTTCAGCGCGGATTTCCGAAGTGCCTAACTGTTCCTCTAGTGCGATGGCGGCCTCCTCGAAGTCAGCCAGAGCAGCCGTGAGATCCTCTACGATCTCGCGCGCGATAACGTCGGGCGAAGGCAAGGCATCTAGGTCTTCCAGTGAGTCGTCTTGTAGCCAAGTGATGTCGAGGTTGACTTTGTCTCGCGCCAGTAGATCGTCGTAACTGAATGCCTTCCAGCGCTCGGACTCTGTCCGTTCACCTTGCTGTCCGGGCTTGCAGCATGCCACGAAGTCGCTGAGGTCAACACGCCTTAGGGGATTCTGTTTTAGCGTGAAATGCTTGTTGGTTCGTAGGTCGTATACCCAGAGTTGTTGCGTCCACGCTTGCTCGCTAGCAGGCTTCTTGTCAAAGAACAGCACGTTGGCCTTGACGCCTTGGGCGTAGAAGACGCCCGTGGGCAGCCGCAACATCGTGTGCAGATTAAAGTCCTTCAGCAACCGTCGACGAATAATCTCACCTGCGCCGCCTTCAAAGAGCACATTGTCCGGAAGCACCACAGCTGCGCGTCCGTTCATCTCAAGGATGGTCATAATGTGCTGGACGAAGTTGAGTTGCTTATTGGAAGTTGATGCGACGAAGTCCTGCCGCTCGATCTCCAGGTCTTCCCGCACCTGCCGACCATCGGCCCCCACCATGGCGACTGCGGATTTGCGGCCGAATGGGGGGTTAGCCAAGACAACGGACCAACGCTGCCCTGGATCCGCAATCAGGGAGTCCTTGACTTCGATTACAGACTCGCCGTCGGTGCCCCCGATGCCGTGCAACAGCATGTTCATAGCGGCTAAGCGGGCAGTCCCGTCGACGAGCTCAATGCCATGGACGAAAGTACTGCGCAGTTTGGTGCGTTCGGCTGGTGTCATCTTCTCGGCGTCACGCGACGCATATTCGTGGGCAACGAGGAGGAAGCCGCCGGTTCCGCAAGCGGGGTCCGTTACCAAGTCCGTGACACCAGGCTGGACAACATCCACAATGGCTTGAATGAGAGGACGCGGCGTGAAGTACTGCCCAGCTCCTGAACCCTTGTCGGACGCACTCTTTGCAAGAAGAGATTCATACGCATCCCCGGTTATGTCCGTGCCCGCCGAAGACCAATGCTCTTTGTCGATGAGATCGACGACCAAGCGTCGAAGCTTGGCGGGATCCTGGATTCGGTTCTGAGCCTTGCGGAAGATGACGCCGATGGTACCGGATTGCCTACCCAGCCCACGCAAGATCCGTGTGTACTCGGTTTCTATCTCTTCCCCATTGGCGTCTGTTAGCTGAGTCCAAGAAAACTCGTCTGGGATGATTCGTTCAGGTTTGAGGGCTCGAGTAGAACGTTCGTGCGCCATCTTCAAGAAAAGTAGATATGTGAGCTGCTCGGTGTATTCCAAGACGCCGACTCCGTCGTCGCGGAGTACATCAACGTAGGACCAGAGCTTGTCGATAAGGCGGCGAGTGTCAGTCAATTAAATAGCCCTCAAGATTCATTCGTAGTGTCAGAGTTTCGATTCGGACGGTTTCCAGCGCGAAGATCACCTTAGTTCTTCAACTCGGAATCCATATGTGGACACAAGCCCGTGCCTGTCATGAATCGGACATGACCAGGGAACTGAGTTGCACGTCGAGACCCTCTTCCTCCAAAGGTGGATGGCACCTCATGTTCATTCGGCCTGCAAATGCGGTTTCAAGGATTGAAGCGCGCATCATCTTCGCTCGACGTCGCTGAGTCTCCAGGCCTCGCATCATTGCCTGGGCATCTCGTTCTATAGATTCGAGCTCTGCAACAACTGCTGCCTGTTCCTTTCGAGGAGGGACCGGGATCTGGGTCTGGGCCAGGTCTGACTGGTCGATTTTAGGCATTGATCCAGACAAGCCTTTAGCACGACCACGTAATTCCCGGTGAGCCCGTTCCGTCTTCAAAGCTGCAGCCATGAACCTGCTGTCAATGACCTGCTCATCCGCCCGCAACCGTATTAGCAAGTCCGGAAAAATGGCCCAGTTTCGTTCGCCGGTGTACAGGGCGGACGTACCGACCAACTCTGGAGTATTGGAGCGTTGCACCAAGATGTCCCCAGGCGCAAGCCAGAGGCTTCGGGCTGCGGCCTCGGACGTAGTGGTGATCTTGGTGTTTTGGTCGGTGAAATCGTTCTTGGTGATCGCGGTCAGAGTAAGTGTCCGAGTTCCCGGCTCTCCGTCTCTGACCGCACGATCAGATCTTCCATTGCGCATAGACTGCCGAAGCAAATCCCCGATCTGGCTCTGAGGCCATCCCTTTTTCCAAATCATCGAGTCGGCAGACGCTGCCTTCCATGCTCGAGTTCGGAGGAGCGCTGATGAAAGGGATTGCTCGGCAGAAGCAACGAGGGACAGCGTCTCTTCTAGCACGTTTACCAAACGCCGTTGCTCATCGAGGGAGGGAGCCGGGATGGGCAGCTTCAAGAACTTGTCTTGGGTGAGGTTGAGACCGCTGTCGCTGATACCTGTCTTCATCGCATCGATCAGTCTTTGGGCAGTTGGGCTCATCAGCCAGTATTGAACAAATTCCGGGTCGAAGTCGTCTGTGGGCCGGAACCTGTACATCTTTCCGGACATCATGAGTTTAGAACGGGTACTTCTTACCAACGCCGGCACTCCGCACCGGGCACGGGGCCCAGCGTTAGTCAGAAGCAGGTCGCCGACTTTGACCTCGATTTGTTCCCGCGGAGCAAGATGCGGAGGGAGTTGCTTGTTGTGAGTTCCGTCGAAGTGACCTTCTTGGATGGCAGTGGTCTTGAGTACAGCCCAAGTGTCTTCGTCGGGGGAAGGGTTCGGAAGGCATCGAGGGCTCCAACCCTGCTGCAAGGGACGCTTATTACTCAAGACACTGAGAGCCTCCGACAGCTGGGCTAAGGGATAGCTGGTCGCAAATGATCTCACGCTGTCAGTACCTCATTCAGTTGGGTTATCAGTGACCCCGCCTTTTCGCCGAGATCACGAAGGGCGCCGTCGATGCCACCTCGCTCAGTAAACGGGGCCTCATCCAAGTCATCCGCAGAGATGCCGGCAGATCCGGCGATCACTTCAACCATTCTGTCCAGCCACCACCGTTCTCTTTCCTCGAATATTGTGCCTGCCTGCGCCTGCTGGGCTAGCCATCCAGCGTAGCGTTCCCTGACTTGCTCGGCATATGGAACGAGTTCGTCATCCATAGCCAGCGTAAATCGAAGAAGAGAAACCAGATCGGTTAGCGTGTGGTGATCACTGTGGCGCACCCGACCTGCTGCGACCTTCTCATAGGCGCTCCACAACACGTCTGGGGTCCAGTTATGCGGCGGCCGGCTAATTCGGTCGGCGAGCTCCTGGATGTCCACGAATGACACTCTTCGATGATTGGCCTCTGTCAAAAGTTGGAGCGCTGTGATCTCGTCTCGGTGCTCAGAGAGGTAAGCCGCCCATGAGTCTACAACCGAACGCGCTCGATCGGGATCTACGAGTCCGTGGGCGTCGATCAACGTGTCCTTGCTTACTTCGTCGATCACGCGATCGTGAGTTGCTCGGAGCTCTAGGATGCGGTTGCGTAGTTCTGGATTCGCGGCGAGGGGTTCTACAGCGTTGTCCAAAAGACTTTGAATGGCTGCGGCAGGATCATCAACTCCAGCAGTGGCCTGCTGTTGGACCTCGGTGTCTACCGCGTCTACCAGGGCGCGCACGATGTTTTGGATGGGCTGGCCAGCTACTTTGTCGAGCTCCGAGCGTTCCTCAGCTGTGAGCTGCAGGTCGAGAGCTGCCAGGCGAGAGGCCAAGGTCGCAGTTTCATCTTCATTCAAGGTCAGCGTTGCAGCCTTCCCGAGAAGTTGCTTGAGTGAAGCGCCTTTTTGCCTGTTCAGCGGCGGATCCACGAAATCATGTTCAGTTATGCCCACGGCATCAACCAGGACGAACCGGGTCTTGCTCTTGGCATCGGGCGTAACGGCCTGAAAATCTGTCGCAGCAATAGTGCGGGCGCCGCGGCCTTTCATCTGCTCGAAGTATTGAGCAGATCGGACGTCACGCATGAAAAATACGCATTCCAGAGGTTTCACGTCCGTGCCCGTAGCAATCATGTCTACAGTTACCGCAACGCGAAGTGTCGGCGACGTGCGGAACGCTTGCAGTTGGGCCTTGGGATCTTTGGCGTTATATGTGATCTTTGCGGCAAAGTCATTGCCTTTGCCAAACACCTCTCGCACCGTGCGCACAATCTCCTCGGCGTGTGCGTCGTCCTTCGCGAAGATGAGCGTCTTGGGAACGGTCGAACGGCCTGGGAAAATCTCCGTAAACAAGCGGTCTCTAAATGCCTCAAGAACCGTCCTGATTTGAGACAGCGATGTTACTGCGCGATCAAGCTGCTTATGTGTGTACTCGAAGTCCTCATCTAGGGCCTCCAGTCGCTGGGTTCTCGTACGGCGGTCAACTTTGGGGACAACGGTCCCGGCTTCTATGGTTGAGCCGCGGCCTGAAATATCTGTCTTGATCTGATAAATGTCAAAATCTACGTTGACCCGGTCGGCAACGGACTGAGGATAGGTATATTCGGAGACCAGGTTTTGTCGGAAGAAGGCAAAGGTTTGCTTTCCGGGTGTGGCAGTCAGGCCGATGACATGGGCATCGAAGTATTCCAAGACGTTTCGCCAAACGCCGTAGATTGACCGATGCGCTTCGTCGACCACGATCAGGTCGAACGCTTCGGGCGGAAGTTGGGGGTTGTAGGCAACTGCTACGGGTTGCTCGGGCACAAACGCGTCCAGTTCTTGGTCGTCATCATTCGTTACTGGCTCGTTTTGGATGGTCCTAAAAACGCGCTGGATCGTGGAGATGACCACTGCTGAGGATGCCAGCATTCCTGCTCCCGAGAGCTTGTCGGCGTTATACAACTCAGTCAACCGGCGCCCGTCATCCGGTAGTCGATAGTTTTGGAACTCTGCCAATGCCTGGTCACCCAAATTGTTCCGGTCGACGAGAAAAAGAATGCGACGGAATCCTCCGAACTTCAGGAGGCGGTATGCGAGCGTCACCGCGGTGTAGGTCTTGCCGGCGCCGGTGGCCATCTGGATCAGGGAGCGGTCGAATCGCTGCTCCCGGAGACTCTTTTCAACACCCTCAACTGCGGTGATCTGCGCTGGGCGCAGGGGAGCCTTGTCCAGCTCCGGCATGGTCTGTACTTGTCCTCGCCAAGTCGGACACCCGGGTTCCGCATCCACTGCGCGCAGGAGGCGAGAGAGGGTGCCCGGTTGCGGGAAATTGAAGATGCTGCGGGCCCGGGGATCTGGATCGTACCCATTCGTGAAATGCGTTTCTGAACCGGAGGCTTCGAAGACAAACGGAAGCCGACCATCCAATGTAAGGGCTCTTAGACGAACTTCTGCAGGCAGTCCACTTGCGTACATGGCTGACTGCCACTCGACGCCCCGAAGCGTCGTTCCTACGGGCTTCGCTTCAATGACGCCTACGACCTGCTTGTCCACATAAAGGAGATAATCTGCTCTTCCGTGTCCAGTGGCCATGGTCACTTCACGGCAGGCGACGCCTTGGCTGGCGAAGAGGTTTAGGTTTTTCCTGTCCTGCACGACCCAGCCAGCGTCTGTCAACTGTCGGTCGATAAGTACGCGGGCGCGCTGTTCGGCGGCGAGTCGCTGTTCTTCTTCGCTGGAGGTCATCGCCTCAGTCTATTGAATCGGGATCAGATTGATGTTGCGTTGCCTTTGTGTTGCGCCATCGGAACGAGACCTGAATTTTCCTCAACTGAGGTCGGCGCGTCGGCTATTTGTATCCGATGCAGTCCGATCTCCGTGCCGGTGCATTGATGTTGGAGTTCTTAATATGAATGACATTCCGCCGCCGCCCGCATCAACAGGTCTGATTTGCGTGGATTGCTAGAGAGCCCTGGCGCGGGATATTGCAGAGGACGGCGCCTGGGAGATACCGATCAACCGATCCGGCACTAGTATCTGCCGTCCGCTTTCTTGCACTGCTCTCGAGGCGTGAAGAAGGTGCCGTCCAGCCCAAATCGCTTCCCGGGGCGGCTTGAACTCGAAAGCGTCGTAACCCGGCTGTTGGAGCAAGATCGGAGGAAAAGCGACAAGAATGGATTGCCGTAGTACTCGATCTCATCCGCAGGGCCAGCAGTGTGACTGTAGTACTCCTGTGCTTGTGTACGCGCCTTGGCAACAGGTAGTCGGGTAGCTGCGCTCCTTCGAATGCCTCACGGTATGGTTGCCGACGGCTTGGGTGATGCCGACAGGGGTCCGACTCCCGAGCCGCTATACCGCTGATTTGAATACCGCCACATACCAGCAATTCCTTGGGCCGCGGTGCGATTTTGAACCATGGCTCGCCCATGGGAATGCCCAGGGCTTTCGCCTCAGGGGAGCGGGTGACGGCACAGCCATCGTTATTGGACAAAACGATGACGGGTTTGCCCTCCAGCGACGGGTCGAACGCGCGCTCAGCGCTGGCGTAGAAGCAGTTCACATCCACGTGCGCGATCTGCGGCATCCGCTGCATCACAGTCGGCTTAGACATGGTGAAGGCACCGTGTAGCGACTCCCCAGATGACCAGGTCTGACAGGGCCGGGACCTGGATGTCCGAGTATGCCGGGTTCTCTGCTTGCAGCACCACGCCGGTGGCCGTAATCCGCAGCCGCTTAACCGTGAGCTCCCCGTCCAAGAACGCGACAACGACGCACCTGTCCCGCGGCTCCAAAGCCCGGTTCACGATCAGTTCATCGCCGTCGCTGATCCCGGCGCCTTCCATGGAATCCCCGGACACCCGCACCACATAGGTACTGGTGATGTCCTTAACCAGGTGTTCGTTCAAATCGATCCGGCCATCAAAATAGTCCTGCGCCGGCGATGGAAACCCCGCGGCCACGGGGACGGGGGAGATCAGTACCGACAACAATGAGATGCCCGGATTTATCACGCGGGGACCGACAATAACGCCCACAACACACCTTTATTCGAATATATGTTCGAATCTTTAATGCTACGCCCTGGCACTGACAAAAGAACCCTCTCCACCATGTTGCGTTTGATGCAGGATCGGCGCGGGCAGAAGGCTTCATGATCCTTGGGGAGGCCTGCAGTTGACCTTACCCCGCTTGACGGCCCGCTCTATTCCTGCGTTTAATGCAGGAATACTGCATTAGGAGGAAGGTTTTGAGGTCTAAAACTGTCTTGGTAGGGGCGGCATCGTTGTTCCTCACGCCCGGAGTGTCGTTCTTCTTGACGAGGAAGAGGCAGTG
>NZ_JAGGPL010000012.1 GCF_018613805.1 Arthrobacter sp. ISL-48 | reverse complement strand
CAGAACCGGGGGCAGTCCCCTTGTGGGCCACATGGGGGACGACTTTTGCATGGGACTGTAGTGTCGATGCTGGCCTCTGACATGCCCCAACTATCTCAGGAGGATCTGGTGCTACGTTATTCGCGCGTGTGTGGGATCTGCCCGATACGGTACATGCCGTACCAACAGATCTTGATCGATAGGATCGACGCATGACTGACGCCCACGATCTCGCCTTACCAACCGGCTGCGCCGACCTCCCGACCCACGTAAAGAATCTGGGTCGGGCCGCACGCTTCAAGGCAATGGGGAATTTAAGGTCGCAGCTCATCGAGCTATCCTCGTGACTCAAGATGGCATGTCAAAGCGCCACAATCTAGTTGAGGACATGGTTCGCGAAATGGATGCGAATAGGGACGCCCCTGCATGGCTTTGGGCCCCGGTAGACGCGCAGCCCAGCGAGCCCCCTCTCGTTACGAGACCGACCCTGCTGCCTATTAGCGATCTGTCGTGGGAGAACACCGAACGCCTGTTCCTAAGACTTTTGGCACAGCAGGGCGATGTGCAGTGGGCCAAACTCTATGGAACAAGAGGGCAAGATCAACAAGGCATCGACGCCTATGCGCGGCTGACGCGGTCTGCAGGCGCTGGATTGTTGTCTGATTCGCAGTGGCCCTCTCAACGCCGCCACGCCGTACTTCAATCCCGACGAGTTCGTAAATTGTCCCCCTCGGACATCACTCGGGCAATTGATGATTTCCTGGAAGGCGCCTGGGAGAAGGAGACGAGTACCTTCTACTACGCAACGTCGTATGACCTCGCGGACGCTAAGCTCGACGTTGCCTTGCGGCAGGCCGCGGATCGACTCGAAAAAGTCGGTATAACGTTCGTGCCCTGGGGCGCCGACGAAATTAGCGCGATGTTAAGGTCGAAGCCAGACCTCGTTGACGACTTTTTCGGGCGCGCCTGGGTTGGACACTTCTGCGGGGCTCAGGCGCTGTCCATGCTTGAAAAACGTCTGCAGTTCCATGATTTTTGTAAGTTGCGCCAAGAGTTAGCGTTCCTGTATGAGGCCGTTTTCGACTCGCAAAATGCCATCCGTCGTCCTACAGAGGTCTCTACTTCAGTGCCGCCTGTGGAGGATATGAATGTCGAGGACCGGTTCGTCATGGTCGACGTGGCACCGCGTCAGTTTGCTCCGATGGGGGAGACTTCGTGGCTCGGAAACTCGGGGCTGGCCTTTGAACCTGTGGACCGGATGCCAGCCGGCTCGACGCACACCCAGATAAGGCTGAACGACTTCGGGGGTAGGGGTGAGCAACAGATAATTGACGGTGC
Source organism: Arthrobacter sp. ISL-48 (assembly GCF_018613805.1). Taxonomy (GTDB): domain Bacteria; phylum Actinomycetota; class Actinomycetes; order Actinomycetales; family Micrococcaceae; genus Arthrobacter. The sequence continues at coordinate 31,653 of NZ_JAGGPL010000012.1, read as the reverse complement.
CGCCGCGTTAGGCGGGGGCTTCGCCGATACCGTGAACGCATCCCCTACGGGGCGTCCGCGGCGAACACTCCGTCCCGTTCGGACCCTCCTAGAGCTAGATATCGCGAGAACGCGAGAGGGCGCACTCCATCAAGCAGCCGACGACTGGCTGTCGGATGGCAGTCGAAACTTGTTGATTGGTGAAGCCGGTTCAGGAAAGTCGAGTCTGATGCGATTCGTTGCGGCTGACCTTCTTAGTCGAGCTCCACAGTCGCGTGTCCTCCAAAGAGTCCACGGAGGGAGGTTGCCGGTATGGCTGCCCTTCGGTTTCCTGTGTCGACACCTTGACGAGGCTCAAAGCAATTCCCTTCCCACAGCAATTCACACCTGGCTGGATAGTCGGGCAGCTGGACACCTGTGGCCGTTGGTGGAGCGGGCGCTCGGTGACGACCGCCTACTACTTCTTGTCGACGGCATCGACGAATGGACCAGCCGTGAGGCAGCAAACATAGCTCTGGACTCCATTGAGACGTTTCTTGGCCGAACGAAGGCTGCTGCATTTTTGTCCTCACGGCCGTATGCCGTCGCCCGGCTGGCGTCCGCATTGAGCTGGAGGCAGGCTGACCTGATGCCACTTGATGACGAGCAGCGGCGGCAAATGGTGGTTCAGTACCTGCCACGCGGTGAAGGAAGCCCTACTGACGAACGCTACGTCGACGGTAGCTCTGATTTGGAACGGAATGTTGTATCGGAGGCAGTCCCGGGTGCTATTTGGCGACGGTCCAACGTGGAACCATTCTTGGGGGAACTTCGGGCAGTCACTGAGCTCTCATCGCTAGCTAGGACACCGCTTTTCCTCGCCCTTCTCGCGACGACATGGCGTGGCGAGCCTTTGCCCCCTAAACGATATGAGTTATACGGATCAATAGTGGATCTCATGGTGGAGCGGCACCCCCAGATGCGGCGTCGTTCTTCCCGGGCCGGTGACCTGCCGCTGAGTGAGCGGGATTTCAAGGCCACCATTGAGGCGGTAGCATATTCGCTGCGACTTGACGGCCATGTAGGTCCCATCCCAATGAGCCAGGTTCGTCGTCTCTTGCAAGAGGCGCTGTGCGACGAGGATGTTGTCGGGCTGCTCCCCGTGGAAGCACGGCGAATGGCTGAGTTGGTTCTGAACATGGCCGAGGACGAGTTCGGCCTACTCGTTCCTCAGGGGGCTAATCATGTCGGTTTCATCCACCGTGTAGTCCTCGATCAGTTAGCGGGGCAGCGACTCGCCAGACTCGAAATCAGCACACAAATTGATGTTTTTCGGTCCCGTCATGCCGATCCGGCTTGGACCGACCTATTGTTGTCCGCCCTTACAGCTCAACCTAATCCGCCCACAGTTGCTCGCATTCTCGATGCTGTACTTCAGAGCGGTGAGCAGTCCGGCAACGGATGGCCATGGAACGTTCGACAAGAGCAAAGCGCTCTGGAGTTGCTCGCAGCCGCCGTTGCGGCCGAAGCGAACCTATCGCCTCGCAAGACGAACCAGTACCTGGACCTGATCGTGGAAAGGATTGAGGCCCCGACGTCGCTGGAGCATCGGGCCGCATTGCTAACCTCGCTGGTCAAGTCCGCCTCTCACGCGAGTCTGGGCAGGCGACTGCTGCCTACATTCAAACGCTGGCTCGACGCGACACGGACCTTCCCGGGGCCGGCGCTCTACGCGCTGCGAGACCTCCCCATCGACGCTGAACGGGCCTCTGCCATCATGCTTCGCGGCATGCGCTTTGATTCTGGCGACGTACGCGCGAACGCTGCCGTCGCTTATGCCAATCGTTTCGGTTCGCCACGCAGGACTATCGAGTCTGCAGCCACCGATTCGAGCGGAGACGCAATCAGCATGGATTCGCAACTGGCCCTCGACCGCCTCGCTGATTTGGTAAAGCTCGGACCGACTGTAACCGCCCAAGCCACTGCCCTTTTTGCAATGGGACTAGGCTGGCCGGACAGTGGAGAGGCGCGGGAGCACTTGGCCTGGGGGCGTAGACAAGACCGGGTTGCAATCCGGACCACTGCCCTTTACTTCACAATGGAGGCAGAACCCGAGGCGCCCCTATCCAGCCTGGTCAGCGAAGAAGAAATTGACTGGTTGCTCTCACAGCCGCACGAAGAGCACTACTTCACTGAGCATGCCTGGACGAAAATGACCTTTGATCTCGTGGTTAAAGCGGCGGCGGAAGCTAACGAGGTAAGACGTGCCGCCCTGTCCAGTTTCGTGTGGGAAACGTTGCGCACGAATGGGCGTACGGGCGGAGACCGGTCCCTGTGCTGGCGATTGGCTTGCACAAGTCTTTCAGCTGACAATCGATTGCGCGATTGGGTTATTGATGAGTTGGAACGTGAGCGAGAACATCCGCTTCCCCTATATGATCTGACTTTGATTCCTCAGTCGTGGCGGAATCACTTTCGTATGGAGAAGGCCCTCGACTCATATGCTGAGAGGAGGGCCGGGGATTTTGACGGAAGTAGAGTTCGACTCGCACGGAGCCTTCCCCGTGAACATGCTCGTAAGCGACTCCTCGGGGCTCTTGACGGATTCCGGCCCTGGGGAGCTGCTGCCTGCTTGGTCCATGACTTCTGGGATGACGCTCACGTACGCTCCGTACTACGTGCCAGGCTGATGGACGATGCCATAGCGGCCAAATACGCGCCAGTGGCCCTAGACGTCCTAGGTTTCGAGGCGGGCTTCGAGCGGTTATTCGCGCTGCTTGTTGACTCGAACGAGGAGGAATCGCAGATCCGTGATGAGGAGCAGGTCATCCTTGCCCAGTCTGTGGCCATCGCATGGCGAAGGCTTCGCGAATTGGCCAATGCCGATGAGGGCAGCGATGCGTTCGAGGTGAGCACGGCATCAGATCAAGATGGAGCGGTTCAAAACAGAGAACGTGGCCGCCGAATTTTAGGTAGGTACGAGGATGCGGAAGTCTGCAACGCCTGCACCAACGTGAGCACCGCAGGTTTGGGATGGCACGTCGGCGACATAATTACGACGTGGCCCGCTCTTACTGCCGATTATGCTCTTGAAGCCCTATCGGATGACCGTCATGTTCTGGAAGGTGTCGACGACAGTATTCACCCAGCCGTGCTGCGGGCGTATGGCGAGTCCTCTGGCGCTAACTCAGAACGAGTCCTTGATGCGGCTCTCGACTTGATGCGGTTTCTTGAGCCGGAGCTGCGAGAGGTGCTGGCACACGAATTATGTTCCGCTGGGCTCGACCCCTCAGCCCTCCTCGACGTACTGTCGGCGTGGAAGCGAGATGACGACAACGGGGTCCGCCGAACTGTAGTCGTTGGAGTCACCCAAGCACTAATACGCGCACACCGGGCTGCGGCAGCCTCGGGTGTAACGACGGAGATGCTGGAGCTGGCGCATTGGCGTGACAGCGTGCGAGAACAACTTTGTTCTTACGGACCTTCGATGGAAGAAAACCGACAGAATGCATGGATCGCAATGCTTCTTCTGGGGGAACTTGATCTCGTCGAAGGACTGAGGGAGACCATCGGAGACGCAACTGAACCTGGTGTCCGACTCACCGATATCAACGGTACCCCGGATCAATTTCTTGTCGAGATTATCGTCGCCCATTGGGACGCGCTTAGCGGTCATTTTGGTGATGGCATCCTGAGGAGACTGTCGAAGGGACGGCGTTCAAACCGGCAGGACGAGGTTCTCGATAAGATCGAGACCGTCGGGGCTCTGGCGTTGGCTGCCGATAGCCATCCAGATGTGGCTCGCCTAGTACACAATTTCCTCGATCGCTCCATCTTTATTGAGGCGGAAGATGATGGAGCGGCCCCTGACGTAGATCCCGAGACAAAAGGCGCCTTTCAACGCTTTCAGGACAATCTGCGAGTCAGGCCCGCCGTCGTAGATTTGCAGCTCAGCGACGGCGAAAGCCTGTTAGAAACCTTCGAGAAGGTACTGGCCGCAAGTGATAAGGCACCAGGCAGGGAACCGCAGCGGTCTGACCAAGTAACGCAATGGGTGCTGTCACACCTACTCGGTGACGATTCGCGTAACCTCCACAGCGATGAGCTGCGGGAACTGATCGCAGGTGCCTTGGAGGAGGACGAGTGGCTCAGCGACCGAGCCTATCTCCAGACCCGCGGTAGCCTCCGTCGCAGTGTTTGGGCCCTGCTGTTTCCCGATGATCGTCAGACGCAGGCTTGGGTATCTGGTCTTGCTCAATGGTTTAGTCGAGGTCCCAAACGGGAAGGGCAGCCCTCGAACTGGCTAGAGGTCAGCGCACTTTGTATCGGGGCCACGCCGGCTGAAGACCTCCCTGCAATCATCGGTCGTATTTTCCATCCAGGACGGATGGAGTACGTTGACCGCTCCTCGTGGGAGCTGACTATTCCCACCCTCTATCGACTTCGGCAAGATGAAGCCGCTGTCCTCGCCCTGAGTCGCTCATTGTCGGGAGGCGCGATCCCGGAAACGTCCCCCTTCTTTAGACCCCTTTGGTCAATCGGCCGAGAAGAAGTCGATCAGCGGGCTGCGTTAACGCTGCAGAAAATAATCACCCCCAGAACGGAGTCTGCTCGCAAGGATCACATAGCGCGTCGCATCTTTGTCACGGCGCTGGCCCTCAAACATTCCGGTCATCTGTCACCAAACGATTTGGAGACTGCCGCCAGAACTCTTGTTGGTACAGATCAACGAACTGTTGTCGTAGACCCCTTCACCAACCAGGCTGGTCCACTCTTTTCAAGGGGTGTAGCTCTACTCCAGCAGTAAAACAAAGCCATAGCTCGCGATAAGATTGGACGTCCGATGACCTCGTCTCACCTGCAGATTCCTGCCAACGTCGAATAATCTGGCGCAGGCACGTATTGCGAACAGAAGGATCCTTGGAGTGTGCTTGAGTTCTGGAAATGTGCAGCAGGGGAGGGGCTGTTCCGCTTCTGGCAGGCGGGATCCGACTTTGATGTTAGCCCCCGTGGACAGGCTCAACTGCTGCGCGGTAGTCACCTATCAGGCTCTCCAAGATCCCGAGGGCGAATTCAACGCTGAAGGAACTTATGTCTCTGCTGCCCAAGCTTGGTATACGGTGACCTCGGTGCATCGGATTCGCACACCTACCCAGCGTGTGTTGAGAGATGGGCCCCCACTCACCATGCACGGCTGCACTGGCCGGACTAAAAATAAGGCGATAGTCGTCTAGTAGCCCTACTCTCTCCGCCATCCTCCTGGTATCCACGGATGCAAAGTTGCCTGCAATTTTAATGTCCTGAAACTCCTCCCAGACGTCACCATTAACTAAGGACTGCAGATGTTCGATTTCTGCGTCTAGCTCGCCCGATGTGTGGTCCAAGGAATCACGAAGCTCTTCCATGTGGAGTTTGTAGAGTTTAAGCTTTCCACGGCCGTACTCCTTGAATCGGAGGTAGATCTCAGGGTCTTGCGTCGGCATCCATTTGAGCACGATTCGCGTCTCGATAAGGCCGCGAGTTATCCCCGCTGCTTGATCGATGTGCCACAGGGCCGGCGAATTAACCATCGAATGAACGGACTCGATTTGTCGAAACACCAAGCCTGTAAGAACTTCGTGCTTGTCGGGCAAATAGAGATTGGGATCAACTCGCTCGCTGATCGACAAGGCCTCTTGAGTAAGCCGCGAGAGTTCTTGAATCCCTTTTCTGTGGGCATCTCCCACAGAACCAGCCAAATTTTCCGATCCGGGAGGGTCAACGACGGACGTTCGTTCACAGCCAAACTTGTGCCAGTTCTGCTGCCAGAAATCACGCGCCCAAGTCAGGCCCCGTGGTTCAATGCCCTCTTCGCTCCCAAGCATCGCTAGATTGAGGTAGGCAGCCCGCATAGCCGGTTCGATCCGACTTCTCTCACTCTCGGTGACGGAGTCCGGATATTTAGCCAGGATTGGAAACCAGTCCCTGGCAATGTGTGGCGCTACATGCAGCTTCCCAGCTTGTAAGTACGAACGAACAACCATGATCTTTGCTTTTGTTGCAACGTCGCTCTGGCCCTGAATGCTGTCGAAAACAACGGGGCGCAGAATGGCCTCATGTTGTGCCGGATCTGAAAACTTCTCATTAACCCCTAGATGTTCTAGGAGCCACCGTCCTGGAAGATTGTCGTAGGACAGGAGTGCTGCGCGGAACACCTCAGGGAATGCTTCTTCGTACAGGCCTGACTCTACTAGTGCCTGAAGGAGCGGCTGCCGCGAACTAAGTGGAAAGCGGTCAAAGGATGAGAGGGTTCCTGTAAAGACGGGGGCACTGGTGGCGTCGTCCTCGCCTATGGCTACTAACTCGTTTAACTCTTGGAGAACGTCAAGAACGCGGGCGACCAACTGCATCCCTGGCCCGGCTCCCCGCGAGGAGATCAAAAAGCAGACCCACAGCATGTCTGGAAATGCGTCCTGTAACCACGGAGATTCTTTCATAGGTCCCAAAGACCGAATCGGAGGAACAAGAACTTTCCCGGTCCTTTTATGGTCGGAGAGGCGGCTGTTTCCCGACTGTGATTTTCGTGTAGCTCGGCTGCTGCGCCCGCTCAAACTGTTCCCCTTATGGCCGTCGATACTTCATCTAAGCAGACTCCCCGGGCTCACGTAGCACTCCCGCTAGGCCCCGTCTGAAGCCATGACGCAATGTCGGCGGGCGCTCACCGCGCGGACGCCTTGGAGGGGCGGGCCACGGCGATACAAAATTATGCCGAGGCCCACCGCGAGTTCTCCAGCGACCTCGCCCACGAGAGCGCTGAGACCGGGCTGTCCTCGCCGATACAGGATGGGGCGCCCCTGTGCGTCAACCTGGATCAATCCGCGATGGCTGTCGGTCCTGCCCCAGGAGGGTCATGGTGGTGGAATGATGACAGACAACAGCGGGTCGCGTCATGGCCGCCGACGCCAGCAAGGAGCGCCTGGACGACCTCGTCGCCGAGAGCGCCGGACTTGATGTGGCCTCCGTCTCGGGCGACATCCCTAAGGGCCTTCGCTTCGGACGGCGGCTGGCCGGCATTGTAGGGGAGCCGCACCAACCAAGACGGACGACTGCCGGAAGTCCCGCCGTCGTCCGCTCCGTCTTGGGCCTCAGCGGTTATCGCTGGAGGCTGATCAGCTTCTGGCTCCTGCCTGCCCAGCTTCTCGATGGCGCTTTCCATAGTGTTCCAGTCGCGCAGGTAGACAAACATGACGCAGCCGCGGCCGAGGTCTAGCCAGAACTGCCCACCACCCGCCCACGTAGCACATAGAAACACAACGCAATGTTTCGGCGTGTCGCCCGTAACCTATTTAGATGCCTCGTTTTGCGCTTGATATAGAATCCGTCGCCCGCCCCGTCCGTTCGCAGGAGCTTCTGGACGCCGTGAACCACCGGGTCGTCATTGCCGACGGCGCGATGGGCACCATGCTGCAGGGCCGGGAACTGTCGCTCGAGGCCGACTTCCTGGGGCTGGAGGGCTGCAACGAGATCCTCAATGCCACGCGGCCGGATGTCCTCGCGGACATCCATGACGCCTACTTCGCCGTGGGCATCGATGCGGTGGAAACCAATACCTTCGGTGCCAACTGGTCCAACCTCTCCGATTACGGCATCGACGACCGCATCGAAGAGCTCGCCCGCAAGGGCGCAGCGATCGCCCGCGAGCGCGCAGAAGCCGCAGAAAAAACAGACGGGCGGATGCGCTGGGTCCTCGGCTCCATGGGACCGGGCACCAAGCTCCCCAGCCTCGGGCATACCAGCTACGACTACCTCAAGCAGACTTTCGCGCTGCAGGCCGAGGGCCTCATCGACGGGGGAGCGGATGCCTTCCTCATCGAGACCAGTCAGGACCTCCTGCAGACCAAAGCTGCCGTCAACGGCTGCAAGCAGGCCATCGTGACCCGCGGCGTCCGGCTCCCGATCTTCGTCGAGGTGACGGTCGAAACCACCGGAACCATGCTGATGGGATCAGAGATCGGCGCCGCGCTCACCGCCCTCGAGCCGCTCGGCGTCGACGCCATCGGCCTGAACTGCGCCACCGGGCCGGACGAGATGAGCGAGCACCTGCGTCACCTCTCCAAGCAGTCCTCCGTGGCCATCGCCTGCATGCCCAACGCCGGCCTGCCGGTGCTTGGTCCCAACGGCGCGCACTATCCGCTGTCACCTTCCGAACTCGCCACGGCGCATGAGCAGTTCGTGCGGGAATTCGGCCTGGGCCTCATAGGAGGCTGTTGCGGTACGACGCCGGAGCACATGGCCGCCGTCGTCGAGCGTCTTGCGCCCTTCCGCACCAGCGGTACGGTCGCCAGCAACGGAAACGGCGCCGCCCGCGTCCCCACCGAGCGTGAAGCGGGCATCGCTTCCCTCTACCATCATGTGCCGTTCGACCAGGAGTCCGCCTACCTCGCCATTGGTGAGCGCACCAACGCGAACGGTTCGAAGGCATTCCGCCAGGCGATGCTGGACGAGCGCTGGGACGACTGCGTCGATATCGCCCGCGAGCAGGTCCGCGTCGGCGCGCACCTGCTCGACGTCTGCATCGACTATGTGGGGCGCGACGGCGTTGCCGATATGAAGGAGATCGTCTCGCGTTTCGCGTCGGCCTCCACGCTCCCTCTGGTCATGGACTCCACCGAGCCGGCCGTGCTCCAGGCCGGGCTCGAACACATCGGCGGCCGCCCGGTGGTCAACTCCGTCAACTACGAGGACGGCGACGGCCCCAACAGCCGCTTCGCGCGCATCATGCCGCTCGTGAAGGAACACGGCACCGCCGTGATCGCCCTGACCATCGACGAAGACGGCCAGGCACGCACCACCGGGGGCAAGGTGGCCATCGCCTCCCGCCTCGTCGACGCCCTGGTGGGCGAATGGGGGATGCGCGTGGAAGACATCATCGTCGACGCCCTGACCTTCCCCATCGCCACAGGCCAGGAAGAAACCCGCCGGGACGGCATCGAAACCATCGAGGCCATCCGCCAGATCACCGCCAAGTACCCCGGCATCCAAACCACCCTCGGCGTCTCCAACGTGTCCTTCGGCCTGAACCCGGCAGCGCGCATGGCGCTGAACTCGGTGTTCCTGCATGAGGCTGTACAGGCCGGACTGACCAGCGGCATCATCGACGCCGCCAAGATTGTGCCGCTCGCTTCACTGCCGGAGGAGCAGCGCAAGGTGGCGCTGGACCTCGTCTGGGACCGCCGCGAATACGACGCCGACGGCAACGTCACGTACGACCCCCTGAACAGCATGCTGGACCTGTTCGCCGGCGTCGACACCGCAGCGCTCAAGGACCAGCGCGCCGCGGAACTCGCGGCGCTGCCCACCGGCGAACGCCTGCAGCGGCGCATCATCGACGGCGAAGGCAAGGGCCTCGAAGAGGACCTCGACCTAGCACGCAGCGAAGGCATGACCCCGCTCGGCATCATCAACGACCAGCTGCTCGAGGGCATGAAGGTGGTGGGTGAGCGCTTCGGCGCCGGTGAGATGCAGCTGCCGTTCGTGCTGCAGTCCGCTGAGGTGATGAAGAACGCGGTTGCCCTGCTCGAGCCGCACATGGAGAAGTCGGATTCTTCGGGCAAGGGCACCATGGTGATCGCCACTGTGCGCGGCGATGTGCACGACATCGGCAAGAACCTGGTGGACATCATCCTCACCAACAACGGCTACAAAGTCATCAACATCGGCATCAAGCAGGGGATCGCCGAGATCATGGCCGCAGCCGAGGAGCACAACGCCGACGTGATCGGCATGTCCGGGCTGCTGGTGAAGTCCACCGTGGTGATGAAGGAAAACCTTGCCGAACTTCAGTCCCGGGGCCTCGCGAAGAAGTGGCCGATCATCCTCGGCGGTGCAGCCCTGACCCGCGCCTACGTGGAGCAGGACCTGGCGGAGCAGTTTGATGGCGTGGTCCGGTACGCCAAGGACGCCTTCGAGGGCCTCGCACTCATGGAACCGCTGGTACAGGTGGCCCGCGGCGCTGACCCGGACGCCGTCGGCCTTCCACCGCTGAAGAAGCGGATCCATAAGGGAGGCGTGAAGTTCACGGTGACCGAGCCGGAGGCAATGCCCGGCCGGTCCGACGTGGCCGCCGACAACCTCGTGCCCGCGCCGCCGTTCTGGGGGACGCGCATTGTGCGCGGCGTGGCACTCCACGACTACGCTGCGTTCCTCGACGAGCGCGCCACCTTCATGGGGCAGTGGGGGCTCAAGCCCGGCCGCGGCGAGGACGGCGCCTCCTATGAGGAACTGGTGGAACGTGAGGGCCGGCCGCGCCTGCGGTACTGGCTGGACCGTATCCTCGGTGAGGGAATGCTGGATGCGTCCGTCGCGTACGGCTACTTCCCGGTGGTCTCCGAGGGCGAGCAGGTGGTGGTGTTGCACCACGGTACGGATACCGACGGCGTCCTCGGCACTGCGGGCCTGCTCGCTCCCGACGGCGGTTCAGGCGGCCCCATCGGCACGGAGCGGCTGCGGTTCGACTTCCCGCGCCAGCGCCGCGACCGGCACCTGTGCCTGGCCGACTTCGTGCGCTCACGCGAATCGGGGCAGATTGACGTGCTGCCGGTGCAGCTGGTCACCGCCGGCTCGAAGATTGAAGAGTTCACGTCAAAGATGTTCGCCGCCAACCAGTACCGCGACTATTACGAGCTCAACGGCCTGGTCATGCAGCTCACCGAGGCGCTTGCCGAGTTCTGGCATGCCCGTATCCGCACGGAGCTGGGCTTCGCGGCCGAAGAGCCGAAGGACAAGGCAGGATACTTCAAGCTCGATTACCGCGGTGCGCGCTTCTCGCTCGGATACCCCGCGTGCCCCGACATGGAGGACCGCCGCAAGGTGACGGAGCTGCTGAAACCCGAGCGTATGGGCGTTGTCCTGAGCGATGAGCTGATGCTGCACCCCGAACAGTCCACCGACGCATTCGTGTTCCACCACCCGGAGGCAAAGTACTTCAAGGTGTGAGTTGGGGCTGGTCCCCGGCCTGAGTGGGTTGGTTCCGGGCGGCGTGTCCGCCGATGCTTTTGCCCGGGCTGGAGACCGGCTTGACCCGCCGCAGTGCGGCGAGGATGGCCCGCCCCACCACAATGATTCCGATGATCGTGGTGACGGCACGCAGGGTGTCCCAGCCCGCCGTCGACGTCAAAAGCGAGTAGAGCAGGAAGCTGCTGAGGTTGGTGCCCAGTGGCGCGCCGGCCACGTAAGAAATGCCGGTGCCGGCGCCCACCGCGAAGGGCCAGAACCACAGATTGGTCAGCAGGCCGAACGCGTAGGACGCCAGGGCGCCGTAGCCGCACAGCATCCACAGTTCGGCCCGCCCCCGCACACGGCGGGGGAGCAGGCCGGCCCCGGCGCCCACCCACGCGCAGGCGAAGATCTGGAACGGGGTCCAGGGCCCGATCCCGCCCCACACGGCGCTGGAGACGGCGATGGTGGCGGCGCCGAGGAGCAGGCCGAAACGGGGACCGAATGCACGGCCGGCCAGGATCAGCAGGATAAACACTGCCTCGACGCCGCCGACGCCGGTGCTCGCCACCCGCACCGCCGATCCGATGGCTGCCAGCACGCCGAGTAACGCCACCGTGTGCGCGGAGCGGACCGAGCCGTCGAGGGACACCGCGACGAGGACGGCGGCAAGGGGCGCAATGGCCAGCGCCGCGTACGGGACGGCCGCGGCGGCATCCTGCGGGAGGGCTGTAGCGAGCAGCGGCCAGCAGAACGCGGCGAGGGCAAGAAGGTTCGCAGCGGCGAGAATTGTGAGCTCCGCTGCCCGTGGCATCCGGATGCGGTGCTGTCTTCCCGCGGCTTGAGAGTCCGTCCGTCCGTCCACGGCCGTTGGTTTTGGTCCAGCACCTGCTTGCCGGGGAGACAGGAGGGGCGGTTCCGGCGCAATGACCGCCTCGGAGGAAGGCGCGACGCCGTCACTCATCGGGAGAATCCGGGCGCCGAGGCCGTGCGCAAAATCGAGGTCATGGGTGGCGATCAGGACCGCCGTGCCGGCGTCCGCTGCTGCCCGCAGCGCTGCCGAAACTGCTGCGCGGGCCTCAGGATCGAGTCCACGGGTCGGCTCATCGATCAGGAGTACCTGTGGGTCGTCCATTGTCTGCAGCGCGATGGCCAGGATCCTGCGCTCGCCAGCGGAGAGGTCCCGGGGATGTTCGTGCCCGATAGGCATCCGAGCGTCTCCCCGCAAACGGGCAAGGCGTGACTCCGCGGGCTCTGGGGGAATCTCGGCACTGGTCGAGTGACGCCGGTTTGAGCGACGCAATGCGTGCGCCTGGCGTCGCTCTGCCGCGCGGAGCTCTGCTGCGACGGTATCCCTGGTGAAGAGATCGTCGGAGGCGTCCGGGACGAGGGCGACCCGCCCGCCGTCGGCTGTTCCTTCACTGCCCGTTACTTCTCCCACCGTGCCTTCACCCAGGGCGAGCGCCACCAGGAGGGACGACTTCCCGGCGCCGTTCGGCCCCACCAGAGCCACGATTTCGCCGCGGTGCAAGGTCAGCGAGGCGTCGCGCACCAGCGGCTTGCCCTTGCGGTGCACCGCGAGCTTTGTCGCCGTCAGCACGGGCGCGAGCTCCGGCGCGTGCTCCGCCGACCGTGCCGGCGTTGAACGGGCAACGACAGGGGGCGAAACCCCGGACGGCGCAACGCCTGGCACCAGGGCGCCGTCGTCGATGGTCCACCAGAAATCGGCAACGGGTACGAGCGGTTCAGCCCGGTGCTCCGCAACGATGACGCAGACACCTTCTTCGTGGGCGAGGGCGTTGAGCACGGCGATGACGCGTCCGCGTGCTGTGGTGTCGAGGTCGGCCAGGGGCTCGTCAACCAGGAGCAGGGCCGGATGCTCCACTACTGCGGCAGCGATGGCTACGAGTGTTGCCTCACCCGCCGAGAGGGTGCTGATATTCCGGTCCAGCAACGCCGACACCCCGACACGCTCCGCGACCTCCAGCACCCGGGCCTTGGCGGTATCGGACGCCACTCCGCGCAGCTCGAGCGCGACGGAGATTTCGTCCCGGACCCGGGTGGTGGCGAATGCGGCGCGGGGATTCTGCAATACGACGCCGACGAGGCGGGCGGTATCGCGCGGCGGCGTGGTGGTGCGGTCCGCTCCGGCGACGCGGACTGTGCCAGAAATCTCCCCACCGTCAACATGTGAAAGGAGGCCCGCAATGCCTCGCAGGATGGTGGACTTGCCGGAGCCCGTAGGCCCGGTAATGACAGTCAGCGAACAGATTGGGGGCTCGAACCCGTCGACGCGGATCTGCGCGTTACCAATGCGGAAGCGGGCGTCCCGAACGAGAACGGGTGCTTCGATAGCTTGGCCGGGTTGGTGTGCTGTCCGGCTTCCGAAGCCGCGAAGTTCCAGGGCCGCGGCAACCCGGGCCGCATGCTCAAGGGTGCGCTCAAGAACGGGCACCAGGGCGCGGGGCCCGAAGCGTTCGCCCCGCAACCGGAACGCCAGGCGTACGGAGGTTACGGCGTCGGAAAGCGCCGGGAGCGCCGCCCACGCCACCACAAGCATCCGGGCGATGCCCTGCAGGGGGCCCCCGCGGGCCAGAACCATGAAGCCGCGGGCAACGTCCACCCAGGCGTTGAGCATGCCGAAACCCAGGATCATCCCGGCAATCGGCAGGGCGGACAGAACCGCCTCCCACAGGCCAGATGCCGTTACCGGGCCGAGGAGGACCACATGGGCGTAGGGGGCAGGCAGCCGCATCGGCGGTAGGTTGAGCAAAACCGGTCCGACAGTGCCCGCTCCGTTGAAAAGGATGCGGTAGACGACCCGCGCCACGACGAAGACGACGGCGAGAGCCGCCGCTGCGCGTAACGGCGCGGGCCGGAAGGTCATGCCGCTGGGGCGGCCGGTGCGCCGTCGACCGTGTAAAGCAGCTCCAGGCTCTGCCCGGGACTCACTTGCAGGGTGGCGAGGCCTTCCTGCGCGTAGGCCCAGTCACCGGAGGCCGGCTTCACCCAGAGGGACCAGTAGGCAAAGGCTGCGGGCATGCCCTTGCATTCTTCCCGGTACGTGCCATCCTTGTGGGTGATGTCGAAGTCCGCGGCGGGGACACCGTTCACCCGGCAAGCCAGTCCGGTGGGGTACTGCGTGGTGCCCTCGGTTTTCACCTTTGCCTCGCCGAGCACCTTGGAAGCGGGGGTAGGCCCGTCCACGGGCACGCAAACGGACGTATCAGCGGCCGCCTGCTTCAGGGCGCCCGAATCGACGACGACCTTCACCCCGGCGCAGGGCCCGGAGGCGGCGCTGGATGAAGCCGTTGCCGGGGAAGCCGGTGTAGAGGTAGCTGGCTGGGTGGCGGCCGGCGTGGAACAGGCGGCGAGGGTAAACAGGAGACCGGCGGCGGCGAGGGAGCTCGCGGCGGCGGTGCGCATCTTAGTCAAAGTCACCCGTTAAGCGTAGGGCGTTGCTAGTCCTGATCATGTTGTCGTCGGGTTGTATGACTTAGGTCTGTCATTGCACGAGATATTCCTGATCCAGATGGGCCAGAGGGACGAGCCCCTCACCTTGAAACCCTTGCACCGACAGCGCACCTCCCGGGCATGCTTGAATCAGCCCTCCGGTTTACTGCTGTCCCTCCAGTTTTACTGCTGTGCAGTCAGGTGCACGCTAAGACGATCCAAGTATTTTCTAGTGCTTTTACGCCAACTCTTCTCGCATACCTTTGACCACAACCAGCCCCGGGAGATGTCGAAGGCCGCTCCCATTGTGAGGGTGCAACCCGAAGGGGTCGGCTCCAATTTGTACGTCTGCCGGGTTGCTACACCTGTTGGAGTGACAGTCTTCGTGGCAGCCCACCTCGGCACTTCTTCATCAATTACTTCGATGATGCACGCCGCCCCATCACGCCCGATAAAACATTGCTGCTCGCCGACCCCTAGGGGAGTTCCAGGCACCGTGAAGGCGCGTTGTGCGTCCGAAAACAGGACGGCAGACTCAGCCGGCCGGATGACGGACCAGACTTTTAGCGGATCAACATTGAAGGCAGCCGTTTCCTCCACAGTGACGGTTCCTGCCTTAGCAGCGCGGGCGGCGCTATTATTCGAGCCCACCCACAGAAGTAATGCAACCACGGTCAGGCCGATGGTGGTTAGGACAATAGCGGAGCCCAGCTCGGGATCGCCCGCCTTGGCAACGAGAATCCCGACCACATAAATCGAGATGTAGCCCGCTATAAAAAGCATTAGATACAGAGTCTTGAGCACGAGCTTCACCCGTGCAATTATCCGGTCGATTCCAATTTTGGCCTGGATTTGTGATGGGCGCGCCGGTCCGGCGCACCATGGCCAACGGCCGGTCCACAGCACTATGTGCTGAGGTTCGAGTGGACCCGGATGGCGTCGGCAATACGGCCAGCAGTGACGTCGACCCGGAAAGCAACCGGCGCGGTTCCTGCCGTCCGTAAATGACCGCTCCTGTTCACCGTCCCGAAACCGCTTGGACCACGCCGGTTCTCCCGCAGCAGGAAGTCTTTCCACAGACCCCGCCCCGCCCGCCCAGCAGACACAGGACCACCTCCATGCCTTCAAAGACAATGAAAACCACGACGGCGGCAGCCGTCCTGGGGCTCAGCCTCCTTGCGTCCCAGCCCGCCAACGCCGCAGACACCCCCGACAGCCAGGCGTTCACGTTTGGCGTCATCGGCGACACCCCTTACGGCGACGCCGAAATCGCCAAGTTCCCATCCCACATCCAGGACATTAACGCCGACAGCGCGCTGAAGTTTGTTACCCATCTGGGCGACATCAAGAACGGCTCCTCGGTCTGCTCGGACGAATACTTCGCCAAGATCCGCTCAGAGTTCGACACCTTCAGGCACCCGCTGGTCTATACGCCGGGCGACAACGAGTGGGTGGACTGCCACCGCACCAACAACGGCGCGTACAACCCGCTGGAGCGGCTGGCCAAACTGCGGGAGGTCTTCTTCGACGAGCCTGGCAAAACGCTGGGCACAAACATGCCGGTCAAAACCCAGGAGAACGTCGGGCTTCCCGAGGATGTGCGCTTCACCCAGAACCGCGTGGCCTTCTCGGTGGTGAACGTCCAGGGCAGCAACAACTCGCTCCTTCCGTGGAGCGGCCTGGGCGAAATCTCGCCAACGCCGGAGCAACTGGCCGAGGTTGCGCACCGGACGGATGCGGTCGTCAACCAAATACACAGCACGTTCACTGACGCCAAACGGCGCAACGACCGCGCCGTGGTGCTGATGACCCAGGCCGACATGTTCGATCCGTCGCTGCTGGCCGCGGCTACCGCCGACCCCGAAACCGTGTCCGGGTTCCGGGAAATCGTCGCCGCCATTGTCGAAGAGACCAACCGCTTCGACCGCCCGGTCTACCTCATCAACGGCGACAGCCACGTCTTTGCCGAGAACCAGCCGCTGGCTGATGGCTCGCCGTGGCTGGACATCTACGGCCAGCCCGCCGCGGATGACCTGCAGCGCATCACCGTGGACGGAGCGGCCAACGCCACCAACTACATCCGGTTCACGGTGGCCGGCAACAGCAGCGACGACCGTGCCGTCCTGAGCTGGGAGAAGGTCCCGTTCAGCCAGTAGGCACCAGACGGAAGCGGACGACGGCGGGAGGTCCCGCCGTCGTCCGCGGCGATACCCATTGCGGACACGGGAGGCTACACGGGGGCCGGCGCCCGCACGGAGTTTCGTTCCACGGTGGGACAGTAGATTTTCGTGGGGACAGGGGCCTGTGCTTCTTCAAGGCCAAGGAGCATGCGCACTCCCGCTGCCCCCAGTTCGTAGTGGGGAAGAGACACGGTGGAAAGCGGGGGCCGGAGGTGGGCGGCAATAACTTCCTGGTTATCGAAGCCCACCACAGCCATGTCACCGGGAATGGAGAGGCCCTGCTCGCGCAGCCCGTCGTACAGTCCCATCGCCATTCGGTCGTTGTAGCAATACACGGCTGTGACGTCGCGTTTGAGGAGTTCCTCAGTGGCTCCGTACCCTCCTTCCTGGTCCGGATAGGCTTCGAGGACCAGGCTTTCGTCGAACAATATGCCTTCTGCTTCCAGCGCTTCCTTGTACCCCTGAAGTCGTCCGTCCTTCGCCGGTGCGGGGATGGTGGCGTTGATGAAGGCGATCCGGCGGTGGCCGTGCTTCAATAGGATTTCTGTGGCAGAACGTCCGCCTTGTACTTCATCCGGGACCACGGCCCGCGCGCCTGGTTCCGCGGAGAAGCAGTTGACGAGGACGAAGTCTGATTCCCGCAGGGATGCCGGCAGGTCGGTGGCTCGGTGGAACCAGGTCGAGTAGAGGATGCCGCGGACTTTGTATTCCAGCATCATGGCAATTGCATCCGTTTCAAGCTCACGGTTACCGTCGGTATTGGCGATCAGAAGGGCGTAGCCATGCTTCCAGGCCTCATCCTGGGCGCCATGGATGATCTGGCCGGCGAAAGGGGTGGTTGCGATCGCGTCGGCAACGAGGCCGATGAATCGGGAACTTCCGCTGACCAGGGTTTGCGCCATGGCGTTTGGCCGGTAGCCCAGCTCTCGGATCGCGTCCAGCACCCGCTGGCGGGTCTCGTCGGCGATCCGGGCGGACTTTTTCTTGTTCACAACGAGAGACACGGTGGCTGTGGAGACACCGGCAGCCTGGGCTACTTGCCGGAGGGTGACTGGTTGAGGGCGGTGGCCCTGTTTTGCGGGGGCAGCTGCACTCGATGGCATGCCCGAACCATTCTCCTGCGAAATCATGTGCCCTCCTTCAGGAGTATATCCGCCTGTTGTTGCTCTCATCCCTTGCTCGCCCCGCTCTCCAGGCCTTGGATCATTGCCTTGTTGAGTACGAGGAAGACCAGCAGCAGGGGAGTGATGGTGACACAGACGGCAGCGAACGTGGCTGTCCAGTCCGTTTTGCCCATGGCGCCAATGTAGTTCTGTAGGCCCAGCGGGATGGTCTTCAGCTCCTCGGAGAGGACGAAGGTGTTGGCGAAGATGAAGTCGTTCCAGATAAATATGCTGTTGACCAGAACGACAGTCACCACAGTATTTACCGAGAGCGGGAGGGTGATAAGTCCGAAGATGCGGTAAGGCCCTGCTCCATCCAAAGAGGCGGCCTCGTATGTTTCACGGGGGATGTACTCGAAGAAGGAGGAAAAGAGGTAGATCGACATCGGAAGGGCGAAGCCGGCCAGGGGGATGATCATCGACGGGTAGGTGTCGAGCAGGTTGATGCTGGAGTAGTCGATGAAGAGCGGCACAAGCGCGATCTGGACGGGCACGATGATGCCGATCAGGAACAGGCTGCGGACGAACTTGCTGTAGCGGAAGCCAAGGACCTGCAGGGCGTAGGCGGCCATCATTCCCAGGAGCACGATCAGGAGGTTGGCGCCCATCGTGACGATGAAGCTGTTGAGGATGTTCATTCCGAGGTTGCCGGTCTCGAAAGCGCGGGCATAGTTATCAAAAGTGACAGCTTTGGGGAGCGCGAATGGATCCCCGGTCGCGAAGTCATCTTCGGTGCGCAGGCTTGTGATGAAAAGCCAGGCCAGGGGGTAAACCTGCACGATGACGATGAGGGCGATGATCACTCTTGACAGGGTTCCGTGGAGGCTGGGCTTGCGCCGTCTGCGGAGTGGCTCCCGGCTCTCTGATGGGTCCGGGGTTGCTCTGGGCCGTGTAACCGGAGCTGCTGGCGCGGTCATGCGTCCGCCTTTCGTTTGAGCATGAAGAGGATGAGTCCTACGGCGACCAGGCACTCGACGACGATGAACACGGCGATGGTGCTTGCGTAGCCGAAGTCTGTGCTGTGAAAGCCGTCTTGTACATGTAAGTGGTCAGCAACTCGGAGGACTGTCCGGGTCCGCCGTTGGTCATGAGGTAAGGGATGTCGAAGCCGCGCAGCCCGTATGTTGTTGCCATGATCGTGGTGGTGATCCAGACGGGCATGATGTGGGGGAAGCGGATCTTGGTGAACAGTTGCCACCGCGAAGCGCCGTCGAGGCGGGCGGCTTCCTCAAGCTCCTGCGGGACGGACAGCAGCGCCGCGTAGATGATGAGCATGTAGAGGCCGGTGAACCGCCAGCCCTCCGGGGCCGACACTGCCGTGAGGACGCTGTTGATATCCGAAAGCCAGGGGCGTTCAAGGGCGCCGAGGCCGATCCAGTGCAGGAGCTGGTTCAAGAGGCCGACGGGCTCGATCGAGTAGATGCGCACGAAGAGGAACGCGATGGCCACGGTTGAGATCACTGCTGGCAGGAGGTAGAGGGTTTTGATGAGCTCGCGGCCGCGGCGCATGGAGGTCAGGAGGCTGGCGACGAGGAGGGCGCCGCCAAGCTGCAGGACAAGGCAGATTGCGAGGTATCCGAGGGCGTTGAAGAAGGAGCGCCAGAAGACGTCGTCTGCTGTAAGCATCCGCACATAGTTGGTGAGCCCCACGAACTCCATGTCGCTGATGCCGTTCCAGGAGAAGAAACTGAGGAACAGCGACTGCATGATGGGGAACAGCACTGCGACTCCGTAGAGCAGCAGGGGTGGGAGCAGGAAGACCAGGACAGAGAGTCGTGACCTGTTGGGGAGCATGGCTGGGCCTTTCGGGTGGGGGCCGTACCCCCACCGCTGTGATTACTTGAAGAACTTCGGGGCGTTCTGCGCGATGGCGTTATCCATCGTGCTGGTGAACTGTTCGGGCGTGATGTTGCCCTGGACCAGCAGCACGAGCTCCTGCTGCAGCCTGCCGTTCGTTGTTGGATCGAGCTGGGTGTCCCACGGCATTGCCTGTTTGTTCCCGAGGTCGTTGGCGTGCTCCAGTGCCTTCTTGTACAAGGGCGTGGCGTTGGCGGGGATGGCCGTCTCTACATTGGTAGTCGGCGAAAGCGCGCCGGTAGCCGCGTATTCGGACGGGTACTTCGTTAGGGCGAATTTCAGGAAGTCGCTCACGAGCGGGTCATAGGTCTTGGAGTTGACGGCCATTCCAATGCCGGACGGGGAGACGAACTCGTTGGCCGCCGTGACGGATCCTGCAGTCGTTGGCAGGGTGAAGAAGTCGATGTCGTTGCGCGTCGCAGAATTCAACTTGTCAGTTGCCAGGCTTGGCAGCTCCCAGGTGCCGATGTTGTACATCGCTGCCTGGCCGGAGGTGAACTGGTTCTGGGCGTCGGAGTAGCCCTGTGAGGAGAACCCGTCCTGGAAGCACTTGGCCTTGCCGAGCGAAGCCAGCCATTGAACGGTCTTCTCGCCTGCGGGGTCAGAGAACTTCGCTTCCCCCTTTTTGAGCTTCTGGATGAAATCCGGTCCGCCTTCACGGAACGGCTGGTAGGCGACATACCGCTCCAAAGGCCATTGGTCCTGGCCGTCGATGGCGATCGGGGTGATGCCTGCATCGCGCAGGGCGGTGCACATGGCAGGAATGTCGTCGAGGGACTTCGGGACGGAGACTCCTGCCTTCTGCAGCAGCGCCTTGTTGTACCAGATGAATTCCAGCTCGAACTGGAACGGAATCATGTTAAGGGACCCATCATCGAAGCGCTGGTAGTCCAGCGCGCTGGGCCGGTAGTCGTCGTACACGTCCAGGGACTTCAGCAGCTTCTCGGCGTCCACCATCTTTCCCTGCTTGGCCAGCTGCTGGGCGAAGGGTGTGGCGTCGGTGTCGAAGAGCTCGGGAAGCTTGTTCGCAGCGGCAAGGGTCTCAAGCTTTTGGATGTAGGAGGGCCGGTCCGGGGTGGTGATCAGGTTGAGCGAGAAGCCCGGGTGGTCCTTGGCATAATCGTCCGCGAGTTTCTTCATGATGTTGATGACCGCTCCGTCGGCCGGCCGGGACAGCAGCCACGAAATTTCGCGGGGCTTGACCTCCCCGGTGGGACTGACGTTGGAAGGGTCGCTGGCTGTTCCGCTGCCGCATCCGGCGAGGGCGAGGGCTGCGGCCGCAGCCACGGCAGCTGTTCGGAATAACTTCTTCATGGGGACAATCTCCTTTGATTTGAGCCGAAAATGGTGGTGGTTTAGTTGTCTGTGCGGTTGCGTATCTGAAGCTCGGTGAGGGTTGCTGACCCCTCCCCGGTGAAGACGCCGATGCGCCCCGCTGGCAAGTCGTAGATCCTCGTGCTGAGCGCCACCTGCCGATCCAGGACGGCGACGCATAGGTCCCCGTCAACGACCAGTTCGAGGGTGTGCTCTCCGGGAGCCAAGTTGCAGGGGCGCTCCAGTTCGACGTGGAACGGAGTATCCCCGGATACATGCCATTGCGCGTCACCGGTGACTTTTCGCGGCCACCGGTCGAAAACCATGCGGCCGCGCTTAGGTTCCAGGCGCAGAACGTAGGACTCGTCCCCGTCCTGGCTCGAGCGCAGCAACAGCCCACATTCAGTGGTGTTGGGTTCGATGTCCAGAACTGCCTTGGCATAGAACTGGCCGGGCAGCTCAACGTCGGAGACGACGGCGGTGTACCTGTCCGGTACGTTCAGTCGGGTCGGCAGCTCGTTCGTCAGTGACACCGGGACGTCCTCCCAGAAGCTGTCAACGAGTTCGTCGGCGAATCCGAATCCCAGGGTTCCGTCCGGGTTTTGCCGGGCTTCCAGGACGGACATGCTCCCGGCCCACTGCCACGGCCCGTCGTCGGTGTTGTCTTCCTTGCTGGCGATCCATCCGAAAAAGAAGCGGCGGCCGTCGCGTTCGGCGGTCTTGGAGGCGTAGAAGGCTCGCCCGTCGACGCTGTCCAGGTTGGGTACGCTCCATGGGCCGTCGGGGCTCTTGGCCATGCGGTACCGGGTCGTGAAGGATTCAGAGAACTCCGAGTAGACCAGGTACCACCAGTCACCCCAAGAGAAGACGTCCGGGCATTCATGGGTGATGTAGCGGCGTGGATCCCAGAACGGTTCGGTGTGCTGCCAGGTCATCAGGTCGCTGGAGACGCACTGGGCTATGACACCACGCCGGCGTTCCGGCCCGGTGGAGTGCCGGGCCGCCAGCAGCATTCGCCACTGGCCCGCGGCCTCGTCCCGGAAGACGAAAGGATCCCGCCAGTCGCCGGACTCGTAGCCGTCCGGGGCGCCGAAGGTATGTTCCGGGTGCTTCACCCAGCTTTGCATTCCATCTGTGCTTGTGGCGTGCATGACCAACTGAAGAGGTGCACCGTCCGCTCCGACGTGGCGGGGGTTTTGGCCCGTGTAGAACAGATGCTGGATGCCGGTCTCATCGACGACGACACTGCCCGTGTAGGCGTTGAAGTCCGCATCTTTTTCGCTTCCGTGCTTGAGGGAAACACCCTGGTCCTCAAACTGCGTGAGGTCTTTAGTGGTGACGAGGTTCCATGAGGTTCCCGGCTTCGGGTCTGCCCGGACCTCGTGAAGGTAGAAGAGCCAGAACTCTCCGTCCTTCTCAAAGGGGATAAGGTCTCCAACCCATCCATCGGATGGCTGAAAGAAAACTGAGCGTTTCATCGGCGCTGATGTCCATTTCTGCTAAAGCGTTTGATCACCAGTAACGTACCGCTTCCCTGAACCGTGATCAAGCGTTTTAGCAAATTTGGTTTTAAATCTTTCGTTGGCCTTAATCCTGAAGATGTGGAGTCGAGGGAGCGCGCGCAGGGCTTGCTTCGTCTGGGCCCGTCGTCGGCAGCTGGTGACCTGCGAATTTTGGCAGGGTGCTGCCCTGCGTCCGGCAGAGCAAACCTTTCAACTGCAAGGAGATCCGGACTAGCCTGTACCTGGGCCTGGTAGGCCGTCTAGTGGGCGTAGGTTTCTGATGCGTATGGGCCGGGGGGGGCAAATAGTGGGGGGATCTTTTCCGGTCGGGCAGGGGCCCGCCGAAAGCCAAGTGGATTCTCCGCGCCCGGTGGCGGAAGCCGCGACCATCACCGGCTCCACTAACCACTCCCCGCCCGCCATGAAGGTGCTCGTGGCCGACGACGATGCAGGGTCCCTGCTGGTGGCGAAGGCCGCCGTCGAAAAGTCCGGCCACGAATGCATTATCGCCTCGGACGGGGATATGGCGTGGCAGCTTTACCAGGATCATCATCCAGAGGTGGTGGTCACCGACCTCATGATGCCCGGCCTCAACGGCTTTGACCTCTGCCGGGCAATCCGGGCCGCAGAATCCGGCTCCTATGCCTACGTGGTGCTCCTGACTTCGCACGGGGCGCGGGAGGACGTCCTGGAAGGGATGAGGGCAGGAGCCGATGACTATGTGACCAAACCGCTGGACCCCTTCATCCTGCATACCCGGCTGCTGGCCGCCCGGCGCGTTACAACACTCCACGGCGCCCTGGCCGAAGCCCTGACTGAAACCAGGGGCAGTAACGAGCGGCTGGCCGAATTCACCGGCCGGGTCAGCCACGACCTTCGCAATCCCTTGACCTCAATTCTTGGATACGTCGAGCTTGGATCCATGGAAGCGGAAACGGATCCGGACTCTGCTTCCCAGTACCTGGAGATCGTCGGCCACAGTGCACGGAGGATGCTGTCCATGGTCGAAGAACTGCTCACCTTCGCCTCCATTGGAGGTTCATTTGTCAGGTCCCGGCTGTCGCTGGCAGACCTCGTGAAGGACGTCTCTGACGACCTAAGTCTGGGCCTGAGGGAAGCCGGCGCGCTGGTGGAGTGCCAGGATTTTGATTTCGACGCGGACGAGAGCCAGATGCGCGTGGCGCTGCAGAACCTGATCCAGAATGCAGTGGCATACCGACGGGCAGGGGTTCCCCCTGTCATACAGATCCAGGGACAGAGCTCAGGAGCCGACGTCGTCATTCAGGTCGCGGACAACGGCAAGGGAATCGGCGCGGGGGACCGCCGCCGCGTGGTTGAACCGCTGGTCAGGCTGCACCGGGAGGGGGACCCTCCCGGATCGGGCCTGGGCCTGGCCACGTGTGCCAGGATCACGGCCGCCCACGGCGGCCACCTGGAGATCTCCCCGAGTCCCAGCGGCGGAACGACCGTCAGCCTGCACCTCGGCGTCGCAGTACCTGGGAGCTAGTCCGAGGCCCTAATGCATGGACATGGACATCGACCCGGCAAGCGGCAGAACCGGCCGACGTTTGCATCCCGCCCCGCGACGAGATATGTTGTGAGCCGTGTCACCCAACAGTGGCACATGCTTATGATCTGCGGCGGGAGAGTCCTGCCGGTACGTTCAGCAGGCGCCGTAGGAGCAAATCCTCCCCAGGAATCTCTCAGGCCCACGTACCGCCGCGGCAAGGCAACTCTGGAAAGCAGTCCGGGCAACCGGGCTCACCGACGGTGCAAGTGGCGCTCTGTGAAACAGCAGGGAAACGCAAAACTCTCAGGTCCAATACAGAGCGGGGAGGAACCCGAATCAACGTGGTGCTTAGGCATCACCTGAATTATGGAGTTCCTCTCATGACGGTTCAATCGTCCCCGTCCACGTTCGCAGACCGCCACATCGGCGCGCGCCGCCAGTCCGATATCGACACCATGCTCAAAGCCGTCGGCTACGACAGCCTTGACTGCCTTGTCGATAGCGCGGTCCCCGATTCCATCCGGCAGGACAAGCCGCTCACGCTGGAAAGCGCCCTCAGCGAAGTCCAGGTCCTCGCCGAACTCCGCAAGCTCGCCGGTAAGAACAGGACCGCCGTGCAGATGATCGGCCAGGGGTACTACGACAATGTCACCCCGCCGGTGATCCGCGGCAATATCCTCGAAGCCCCCGCCTGGTACACCGCCTACACCCCGTACCAGCCCGAAATCTCGCAGGGCCGGCTTGAGGCGCTGCTGAACTTCCAGACCATGGTCCAGGACCTCACCGCGCTCCCGGTGGCCAACGCGTCACTCCTCGACGAGGCAACCGCCGTCGCCGAAGCCGTGCTGCTGATGCGCCGGGCCAACAAGAACAAGACCTCGAAGGACGGCAAGACCGTCCTCGACGCCGACTGCCTCCCGCAGACCATCGCCATCGTGTTGGGCCGCGCCGAAGCGCTCGGCTTCGAGGTGGAGATCGCCGACCTCACCAACGGCCTGCCCGACGGCGACATTAACGGCGTCGTCCTGCAGCAGCCCGGCGTCTCCGGCCGGGTCTGGGACCAGTCCGGCGTCATCGCCGCGGCCAAAGAGCGCGGCGCCCTGGTCACCGTTGCCGCAGACCTCCTGGCCCTCACGCTCATCACCCCGCCAGGGGAGCAGGGCGCGGACATCGCCGTCGGCTCCACCCAGCGCCTGGGCGTTCCGCTGTTCTTCGGCGGCCCGCACGCCGCCTACATGGCCGTCCGCGCAGGCATGGAACGCACGCTCCCCGGCCGTATCGTCGGCGTCTCCAAGGACAACGCCGGCGTCCCCGCCTACCGTCTGGCCCTGCAGACCCGCGAGCAGCACATCCGCCGCGAGAAGGCCACGTCCAACATCTGCACCGCGCAGGCTCTGCTGGCCATCGTCTCGTCGTTCTACGCCGTCTACCACGGCCCGGACGGCCTGAAGGCAATCGCCGAAACCGTTCACAACAACGCCCGCGCCCTGGCCTCGACGCTGAAAATCGCCGGCCGTGAACTGGTGGGCGACACTTTCTTCGACACCGTCACTGTCCGCGTGCCCGGCAAGGGCGCCAAAGTGATCACCGCCGCTGAAGCCCGTGGCATCAACCTGCGCCTCATCGACGCGGACACAGTTGGCGTGTCCGTCGATGAAACCACGACGCCGGAGGTCCTCTCCGCGGTGGTCGTCGCCTTTGGCGCCGGTCCCGTTGTTGAAGCTGCCGGGTTCGAACTGCCGGAGTCGGTGCTGCGCACCTCCACCTACCTGCAGCACCCGGTGTTCAACACGTACCGCTCCGAAACGCAGCTGCTGCGCTACATCCGCAAGCTTTCCGACCGAGACCTGGCGCTGGACCGCACTATGATCCCGCTGGGCTCCTGCACCATGAAGCTGAACGCCACGGCCGAGATGGAGGCCATCTCCTGGCCGGAATTCGCCTCCATCCACCCGTTGGCGCCTGACTCCCAGACTGTCGGCTGGCGGGAACTGATCGCGGACCTGGAAGCGCAGCTGACCGAGATTACCGGCTACGACCAGGTGTCCATCCAGCCCAACGCCGGCTCCCAGGGCGAGCTGGCAGGCCTGCTGGCGATCCGCGGCTACCACCACTCCCGCGGCGAGGCACAGCGCAACGTCTGCCTGATCCCCGCCTCGGCGCACGGCACGAACGCGGCTTCCGCCGTCCTGGCTGGCATGAAGGTGGTGGTGGTGGCCACAGCGGCGGACGGAACGATCGACCACGCCGACCTTTACGCCAAGATCGAGGCCAACAAGGACGCGCTGTCCTGCATCATGATTACCTACCCGTCCACCCATGGTGTGTACGACGCCGACGTCCGTGAAGTCTGCGACGCCATCCACGCCGCTGGCGGCCAGGTGTACATCGACGGCGCCAACCTCAACGCGCTGGTTGGCCTGGCGCAGCCGGGCAAGTTCGGCGGCGACGTGTCCCACCTGAACCTGCACAAGACCTTCTGCATCCCGCACGGCGGCGGCGGACCCGGCGTAGGACCGGTCGCTGCCAAGGCGCACCTGGCGCCGTTCATGCCGGGCGATGCCAACAAGGCCGCGCACGAAGCAGGCCACGGTATTGCCATCTCGGCCTCGCGCTTCGGCTCGGCCGGTGTGCTGCCAATCTCGTGGGCCTACGTGAAGCTGATGGGCGGCCAGGGCCTGACCGAGGCCACCAAATCAGCGCTGCTTGCGGCGAACTATGTTGCGGCGCGGCTGGACGAGTACTTCCCCGTCCTTTACACAGGGGAGAGCGGGCTGGTGGCGCACGAGTGCATCCTGGACTTGCGCGAGCTGACGGCCCGGACCGGCGTAACGGCGGAGGACGTGGCGAAGCGCCTCATCGACTTCGGGTTCCACGCCCCCACGCTGTCCTTCCCCGTGGCAGGCACACTCATGGTGGAGCCTACCGAGTCCGAGGACCTCGCGGAGATCGACCGCTTCATCGAAGCCATGATCACCATCCGCCACGAGATTGACCAGGTGGCCGCCGGCGATTTCACCGTGGAGAAGTCCCCGCTGCGCAACGCACCCCACACCGCGGCCGCCGTCGTCTCCTCCGACTGGAACCGGGCGTACCCCCGCGAGCAGGCCGCGTTCCCTGTTCCGCACCTGAGGCAGGACAAGTACTTCCCGCCCGTCGGCCGCATCGACGGCGCCGCAGGGGACCGCAACCTGGTCTGCTCGTGCCCTCCGCTTTCTGAATTTGAGAACTAAGGACTTCCGATGACTGAGAACTACACGGCGCTTTACGACCAGCACAAGATTGCCCGCGCGTCCTTCACCGATTTCGGTGGCTGGCAGATGCCCCTGAAGTACAGCTCCGAACTGGCTGAGCACCACGCCGTGCGCAACGGCGCTGGCCTGTTCGACCTCTCCCACATGGGCGAAGTATGGGTCACCGGCCCTGACGCCGCAGCCTTCCTGGACTACGCACTCGCTGGCAAGCTGTCCGCCGTGGCAGTGGGTAAGGCCAAGTACTCGCTGATCTGCCAGGAAGACGGCGGCATCATCGATGACCTGATCACGTACCGCCTTCCCGCGGCTGCGGACGGAACAGCGAAATACCTCGTGGTCCCCAACGCCGGCAACGCACAGGTTGTGGCGGCAGCACTCGCCGAACGGGCTGCGGGCTTCGACGTCACGGTGGAGGAGGTGTCCGCCGAAACCTCTCTGATCGCCGTACAGGGCCCGAACGCGGAGGCCATCCTGCTGACGCTGGTCCCGGCCGAGCAGCACTCCCTCGTCACGGAACTGAAGTACTACGCGGCAGTTGAAGTGGAGATCAACGGACAAGACCTGCTGCTGGCCCGCACCGGGTACACCGGAGAGGACGGCTTCGAGATCTACATCCCCAACGAGGACGCAGCAGGCCTGTGGGAAGCCCTGCTGGAAGGCGGCGCCGGCCACGGACTCATCCCCGCCGGCCTGGCCAGCCGCGACTCACTCCGCCTCGAAGCCGGCATGCCGCTCTATGGCAACGAGCTCTCCCGCGACGGCAACCCCTACGCCGCAGGCCTGGGTCCGGTTGTCTCGCTCAAGAAGGAGTCGGACTTCGTGGGCAAGGCCGCCCTGACCGAGCTCAAGGCATCCGGCGCCGGCTCCACCACTGGCCGCAAGCTGGTGGGCCTCAAAGGCCTGGGCCGTCGCGCGGGCCGCAGCCACTACCCAGTCCTGAAGCACGGCAACGTGGTAGGCGAGGTGACCTCGGGCCAGCCGAGCCCCACCCTCGGTTACCCGATCGCCATGGCCTACGTCGACGTCGAACACTCCGAACCCGGCACCGCCCTGGACATCGACCTCCGCGGCAAGGCCGAACCCTTCCAGGTCGTCACCCTGCCGTTCTACAAGCGCCAGCAGTAATCAACGCTCTCTCACTTTTCGCAAGGTTTGAGCCAACGCTCTCTCACTCTTCGCAGGGTTTGAGCCAACGCTCTCTCACTTTTCACCCACCAAACTCAAGGAACCAAACATGAGCAAAGTTGTTGCAGAACTGAAGTACTCCGCCGAACACGAGTGGGTCGCCGCTGACGGAGCCGGCCCCACAGGCATCGGCATCTCCGCCGTGGCTGCCGATGCCCTGGGCGACATCGTTTACGTGGACCTCCCCGAGGTCGGCTCCACGGTGACCGCGGGGGAAACCTGCGGCGAGGTGGAGTCCACCAAGTCCGTCTCGGACCTCTACGCCCCGGTCACCGGTGAAGTGGTGGAGATCAACGACGACGTCGTCTCCGACCCGGCCCTGATCAACAACGATCCCTACGGCGCCGGTTGGCTGTTCAAGGTGGCCGTGACCGAAGAGGGCCCGCTGATGTCCGCCGAAGAGTACGCAACCGCAAACGGCGGCGAGCTGTGAGCGGCGCCGCGGGTATGACAGCCACCGCAGTTTTCGAGCAAGTTGCGTCCCCGTCCCTGGACGCGGACCTGTCCGCTTTGGACCCTGAGATCGCCGCAAAGATCGACGACGAACTCACCCGCCAGCGCGACGGGCTGGAGATGATCGCCTCGGAGAACCACACCGCCGTCGCGGTAATGCAGGCGCAGGGTTCGGTGCTGACCAACAAGTACGCCGAAGGCTACCCGGGCAAGCGCTACTACGGCGGATGCGAGCACGTGGACGTGATCGAACAACTGGCCATCGACCGGATCAAGGCGCTCTTCGGCGCCGGGTACGCGAACGTCCAGCCGCACTCGGGCGCGCAGGCCAACGCCTCGGTGATGCACGCTCTGATCAAGCCGGGCGACACTATCATGGGCCTGAACCTGGCCCACGGCGGCCACCTCACGCACGGCATGAAGATCAACTTCTCCGGCAAGCTCTACAACGTGGTCCCGTACGGCGTCCGTGAGGACACCCACACCGTGGACATGGCCGAGGTGGAGCGCCTGGCCCAGGAGCACAAGCCCGCGCTGATCGTGGCCGGCTGGTCCGCCTACGCCCGGCAATTGGACTTCGCCGAATTCCGCCGCATCGCCGATTCCGTGGGCGCCTACCTGATGGTGGACATGGCGCACTTCGCCGGGCTTGTGGCCGCCGGGCTGCACCCGTCGCCGGTGCCGCACGCACACGTCACCACCTCCACTACACACAAGACCCTCGCCGGTCCGCGTGGCGGCGTCATCCTGACGAACGACGCCGACATCGCCAAGAAGATCAACTCTGCTGTGTTTCCGGGCCAGCAGGGCGGGCCGCTGGAGCACGTCATCGCCGGCAAGGCTGTGGCGTTCAAGATCGCCGCGTCGCCGGAGTTCAAGGAGCGCCAGCAGCGCGTTCTGGCCGGTGCCCGGATCCTGGCCGAGCGCCTGGTCCAGCCGGACGTCACAGCCAAGGGGATCAGCGTGATCTCCGGGGGAACGGACGTGCACCTGGTCCTGGTGGACCTGCGCAACTGCGAACTGGACGGCCAGCAGGCCGAGGACCGGCTCGCGGAAATCGACATCACCGTCAACCGCAACGCCGTCCCGTTCGACCCGCGCCCGCCGATGGTCACCTCCGGCCTGCGGATTGGCACCCCGGCGCTGGCCACCCGCGGCTTCGGTGAGGCGGCCTTCCGGGAGGTTGCGGACATCATCGCCGAGGCATTGACGGCCGACGCCGGCACGGACCTTTCGGGTCTGCGTCACCGGGTAGAGGCCCTCGCCGCAGCCCACCCGCTCTACCCTTCGGTTGCGAACCTCGCCTAGTGCTTCGTTGTGGCAGGGTCCGCGTTGCCAATCCGACCCCCTCTCCAGTTAGGAATCATGCACATGGCTGTTGGAGTCTTTGACCTTTTCTCTATTGGGATCGGGCCTTCGAGTTCGCACACGGTGGGGCCGATGCGGGCTGCTGCGGTGTTCGCGGAGGAGCTGAAGTCCTCCGGCAAGCTGGCGGAGGTGGCGTCGCTGCGGGTTGACCTGTACGGGTCCCTCGCGGCGACCGGCCACGGTCACGGCACCATGACCGCCATCCTTCTTGGGCTGGAGGGTTTCCATCCGGAGCTGATCCTGCCGGATGAGGTGGAGGAACGGCTGGCCGGCATTGCCGGGACCGGGGTGCTGCGGCTCGCGGGTTCGGTGCCGCTGCCGTATGGGGTGAAGGATATGGTGCTGCGTCCGTTGACCATCCTGCCGAGGCATACCAACGGTATGACGTTCACGGTGTCCGACGCGGACGGTGTGGTGCTGCACGCGGCGACGTTCTTCTCGGTGGGCGGCGGGTTCATTGTCCGCGAAGGCGAGGAGGACGCCGCGCTGCAGGAGCTGGAGGAGTCCAAGAAGGTGCTGCCGCTGCCGTTCCGCACCGCTGCGGAACTTTTGGAACACTGCCGGGAGACCGGGCTGGGCATCAGTGAGGTGATGCGGGTCAATGAAGAGGACAGCAGGACGGTCGAGGAGATCCGGGACGGTCTGTTGCACATCTATTCGGTGATGGAGAGCTGTGTGGATGTCAGCCTGAAGCGTGAAGGCGTGCTGCCGGGCGGGCTGAAGGTCCGCCGTCGCGCTCCTGACTGGTACGACCGGCTGAAAAAGGAAAGCTCCCGGCCGGACAGTGAAGGCGGGGACGAGGACTTCCACGATCCGAAGTATTGGCAGGAGTGGGTTAACCTGATCGCCCTGGCCGTGAACGAGGAGAACGCTTCCGGCGGGCGGGTGGTCACGGCGCCGACGAATGGGGCGGCGGGGATCATTCCGGCGGTGCTGTACTACGCGCTGCATTTTGCGCCCGGGATGGAGAACGCCAGCCAGGAGGACCGCGATGACGTGGTGGTGAAGTTCTTGTTGACGGCGGGCGCGATCGGGGTGCTGTACAAGGAGCAGGCGTCCATTTCCGGTGCGGAGGTGGGCTGCCAGGGTGAGGTGGGTTCGGCGTCGTCGATGGCGGCTGCGGGGCTGGCTGAGGTGATGGGCGGGACGCCGTCGCAGGTGGAGAACGCCGCGGAGATCGCGATGGAGCACAACCTGGGGCTGACGTGTGATCCGATTGGCGGGCTGGTGCAGGTGCCGTGCATTGAGCGGAACGCGATCGCCGCGGCGAAGGCCATCAACGCGGCCAAAATGGCGCTCTGGGGTGACGGCTCACACCGTGTCTCGCTGGATGAGGTGATCGTGACCATGCGGGAAACCGGTAAGGACATGAGTTCCAAATACAAGGAAACGGCCATGGGCGGCCTCGCCGTCAACGTCGTGGCCTGCTGATTTAGCACCAAGGAAAGAGAACAATGACACTGGCACCTGAAGGCCGTAAGC
>NZ_JAGGPL010000011.1 GCF_018613805.1 Arthrobacter sp. ISL-48 | reverse complement strand
ACTCTATTCGGTGGCCGTGACCGTAAGCCTCCTTTCGGTGACCGTGACCGTAAGCCTCCTTTCGGTGACCGTGAGAACAAGCCCTATGGTGATCGTCCCCGTCGTGAAGGTGACGGCGAACGCCGCAGCTTCGGCGGGGGAGAGCGCAAGCCTTACAGCGGCGGCGGATCCAGTGAGCGGAAGCCTTTCGGTGACCGTGACCGTAAGCCTCCCTTCGGTGACCGTGAGAACAAGCCCTATGGTGATCGTCCCCGTCGTGAAGGTGACGGCGAACGCCGCAGCTTCTCGGGCGGAGACAACCGGAAGCCTTTCGGTGACCGCCTGGACAGGGCACCCCGTAGTTTCGACCGCGGCGACTCCGGTCCCCGCCAGTTCGGTCGGGACCGGCCCGAGGACCGCCCGGCACGTGTGCCCAACGCCCGGGACCTCCGCAGCGCCAACCGCCCGGACCGGGAACGTTCCCCGCAAATCGATGAAGACGTCACGGGCAAGGAGCTTGACCGCGCCACGCAGCACCAGATCAAGACCCTGGAAGCAAAAAGCGCCGAATGGGTAGCCCGCCACCTGGTCATGGCCGGTCGCCTGATCGACGACGAGCCCGAACTTGCCTTCCAGCATGCCCTCGCGGCTAGCCGGCGGGGCGGCAGGCTTGCGGCCGTTCGCGAAGCCGTAGGCCTGACGGCGTACGCCGCGGGCCACTACGGCGAGGCGTTGCGGGAGTTCCGGACGTACCGCCGCATCAGCGGATCCAACGTCCATCTGCCGGTCATGGCGGACTGCGAACGCGGCCTGGGCCGTCCGGATCGAGCACTCGACGTGGTGCGCTCCGAGGAAGCCAAAGACCTGGACGCACCAGGCAAGGCGGAGCTCGCCATTGTGGCAGCCGGAGCACGCACCGACCTCGGCCAGCTGGACGCAGCAGTGGCAGAGCTGGAAATTCCGCAGCTGGACATCAACCGGGCCTTCTCCTACAGCCCCAGGCTGTTCCGGGCGTACGCAGACGCCCTGTCCGCTGTGGGCCGTGAGGCCGAAGCCGCAAAATGGCAGAAGCAAGCCTTGGTAGCTGAAAACGCTTTGGGTTTGGGCATTGACGAAGAGCCGGACATCCTTGATCTGGGCTGGGACGAGGAAGAGGAAGCCCGTGAGGAAGCCGAGCGGCGCCGCCTCGTGGATCGTGCTTCCGGAGGCCCGGAAGCACACACCGCCACCACGGCTGCCGCCAGTACGGAGTCCGTCGCAGCACCTAACGAACCGGAGCAGGCCGGCGTCGACCCGACTTTTGATGATGCTGAATCCGACTACTTCGAGTCAGACGACGTTGAATCTGATGAAGACTCAGTTGAGCAGGATGAGCTAGAAACTAACCTGGAAGAAGCCGGCGAGTCGGAATCCGGTGACGTGGCGGCCGGCCGGGCGAACGGGCGTCAAGAAGACGAGACAGCAGATCACTCCGAGAGCAGGGAAGACTAGCCCCTCATGACCGCTGTTCCCCTGATTTCCCTGTTTGACGCCTTGTTGGCCGACTTGGACGGGGTGGTTTACGCCGGCCCACACGCGATACCAGGCGCCGTGGACTCACTTCGGCAGCTGGCCGGAGTGGGCGTGCGCCTTGGCTATATCACCAATAACGCCTCCCGCACCCCGGCCCAGGTCGCTGCGCACCTTCGCGAGTTGGGTGCACCTGCCGAAGATGATCAAGTGGTCAGTTCCTCGCAGGCTGCTGCTGAACTGCTGGCCTCGTTGCTGGCACCAGGCTCGCGGGTATTGGTTACCGGCAGCCCGGCACTTGCCCAGGAAATTGAACTGGCTGGGCTGACACCGGTCAAGAGCCAGGATGAGGACCCGGTGGCTGTGGTCCAGGGTTTCAATCCCGATATCGGCTGGAAGGACCTCGCCGAAGCTGCCTATGTGGTCTCAGCCGGCGCGCTCTGGGTTGCCACGAATACGGACATGTCGATTCCCCAGGCACGCGGCATCGCGCCGGGGAATGGGACCCTGGTAGCCGCCGTGGCGGCGGCCACCGGCCAGAAGCCCCTGGTCGCCGGAAAACCGGAGGCTCCACTATTCCACACAGCCGCCAAGCGACTCTCAGCCGACCGTCCGCTGGTCATCGGCGACCGCCTGGACACAGACATCCTGGGTGGCAACAACGCCGGCTTTGCCACGGTGGCGGTACTGACGGGTGTCGATACGCGGGAGACCATCCTGGCCGCACGGACTGCCGAACGGCCTGACTACCTGATCGGCTCGCTCGCGGACCTGTACTGCCCGTACCCCGCGGTTGAGAATATCGACGGAGCCTACCGCTGCGGTGCCGCCACGGCACGGGTCAACGGCGATACCATCGAGCTGCAGGGCAGCGAGGACGATCTCGACTCGTGGCGGGCGGCGTGCGCCGCGTGGTGGGCGGCCTTCCCGGAAACCGCTGAACCACGGGCGCCCAGGCTCACGTGGCTCGGTCATTAGACTGGTGCAATGACTGAGCTGAATGAAGAGCAAGCCCCCGAAGCAGCCCAGCCGCCGCCGGAGTGGCCCGAACCGCGACCCGAAGATATCGGCGACCCGTCCGTCGCGGCTATCGTCGCCTCGCTGGAGAGCGTCAAGGCCATGCCGGTGGCAGGGCACGAGGCGATTTACGGTGAACTTCATGATGCCCTGCTCGAATCGCTGAATGAGGACGCCCCGTCAGGGAACGGTGGATCCTGAGTATGGCACGACTCGACCAGGCACTCGTTGCCCGCGGTCTGGCACGTTCGCGCACCCACGCGGCCGCGCTGATAGCCGAAGGCAAGGTGAGCTCCGCCGGGCAGGTACTGGCCAAGGCATCCGTCCAGGTACCGGACGGCACTGACCTGGCCGTGGAGCACAGCGAAGAGGACAGCTACGTGAGCCGCGCAGGCCACAAGCTGGCCGGGGCGCTGGACGCCTTTGCGTCGATCGCTGTTGCCGGCAAGCGTTGCCTTGATGCTGGCGCGTCCACCGGCGGCTTCACGGAGGTGCTCCTGAGGCGCGGCGCAGGGCACGTGGTGGCTGTCGACGTCGGGCATGATCAGCTGGTGCCCCAACTCAGAAGCGATCCCAGGGTGGCAGTTCATGAGGGACTCAACGTGCGGTACATGTCCCCGGAGGACATTGGCGGACACGCCGCACTAACGGTTGCTGACCTCTCCTTCATCTCGCTGACCCTGGTTGTCCTTCCCCTGGCTCTGTGCACCGAACCTGGCGGCGATCTGGTGCTGATGATTAAGCCCCAGTTCGAGATCGGCAAGGACCGGCTGGGCCGCACCGGTGTAGTCACATCCGAGCGGGAACGCCGGATGGCGGTGGAAAAAGTCGCCAATTCGGCCCTCGACGCCGGACTCGACTTATGTGGCCTCGCGGCTAGCCCCCTGCCGGGCCAGGACGGAAACGTTGAATACTTCCTGTGGATAAAGCGCAGGATCACCCAAGACTTGCCTAAGATCGAAGAGCGCGACGCAGCCATTGCTGAGTTGCTTGGACGTATCTGGCCGAACCACTAGAAAGCGGAACCCGATGAGCAGGCGAGTATTAGTCCTTGCCCACACTGGCCGCGAGGAATCACTGAAGGCCGCCTGGGAAGCCTGCGCCCAATTGCAAGGCTCCGGAATTGTGCCCGTCATGCAGGAGTCCGAGCTGGGCGACATGGAACGGTTCTACGGACACCTGACCCAGCCGGTGGAAGTCCTGCACGACCACGTACAGTTGCCGGACGTTGAGCTGGTCATGGTCCTGGGCGGGGACGGCACCATCCTGCGCGCTGCCGAACTGGTGCGGGAAGTGGACGTGCCCCTCTTGGGCGTCAACCTGGGCCATGTGGGCTTCCTGGCCGAGAGCGAGAGGGCCGACCTTGCGCAGACCGTCGAATGGATTGCACGCCGTGACTACACGGTGGAAGAACGTATGACCATCGACGTCCAGGTCTGGGTCCGCGGCCAGAAGATCTGGCACACCTGGGCCCTGAACGAAGCTGCGATCGAAAAGGGCAACCGCGAACGGATGCTGGAGGTGGTCACGGAAGTGGACGAACGCCCGTTGACCTCGTTTGGCTGCGACGGTGTGGTCCTTGCCACCCCCACCGGCTCCACAGCCTATGCATTCTCCGCGGGCGGGCCGGTGGTCTGGCCGGAGGTCGAAGCCCTGGTCATTGTCCCCATCAGCGCGCATGCGCTTTTCGCCAAGCCGCTGGTGGTGTCACCGCGGTCGCGGCTGGCTGTTGAGGTCCTGAACCGGACCAACGCCCAGGGGGTGCTGTGGTGCGACGGCCGCCGCTCCGTGGACCTGCCGCCGGGCTCGCGGGTGGAAGTGACAAAGTCCGCCACACCGGTCCGGCTGGCTCGGACTCACCAGACTCCATTTTCCGGCCGGCTGGTCCGCAAGTTTGGGCTCCCGATCCACGGCTGGAGAGGCCCCGTTCCCCAGGCCGAAGCCATCCACACAGGGCCCATCCCCATTATCAGGACTCCTCGGCCCATGGCACCGCTCCAGGTTCCCCACGGTGACCAGCCTGGTGAAGATTCCGATCCGTCGACAGCAAAGTGAATCATGCTTGAAGAACTGAGAATCCGTGATCTGGGCGTCATCACGGACGCCACGCTGCCGCTGGGCCCCGGGCTGAGCGTGGTGACCGGTGAAACCGGTGCCGGCAAGACCATGGTGGTCACCGCCGTCGGACTCCTGTTGGGTGCCAGGTCTGACGCCGGCGCGGTCCGCAGCGGCGCCAAGAGCGCCACCGCGGAGGCGCTCCTCAGGCTTGAAGCCGGCCATCAGGCCGTTACGCGTGCTCTTGAGGCCGGTGCCGAGGTGGAGGAGTTCGACGGCGGTGCAGAGCTCATCCTCGCCCGCCGCCTCGGAGCGGACGGCCGGAGCCGTGCCTTCCTGGGCGGGAGGGCAGCCCCCGTGGGTGTCCTCGCGGAGATCGGCGAAAGTCTGGTGGTGGTCCATGGCCAGTCGGACCAGATCCGGTTGAAGGGGGCAGTCGCTCAGCGCGGCGCGCTGGACAAGTTTGCCGGCGAGGCACTGGCGGCTCCGTTGGGCACGTACCAGGCCCTGTACGGCCACTGGAAGTCCATCCAGGCGGAGCTGGACAGCCTGCGCAATGCCGCCCGTGACAGGCTCCGTGAAGCCGAGTCGCTGGAGATCGCCCTGGCCGAAATTGACGAGGTGGACCCTCAGCCCGGGGAGGACGAGTCCCTCAAGGCGGAGGCTGTGAAGCTGGCGAATGTTGAAGAGCTGAGGATCGCGGCGAGCACAGCGCACCAGGCCCTCATCGCAGAGGATTTCGGCGATGCCGGGGACGCCACCACCTTGGTGGACGCGGCGAAGCGGACCCTGGAGCATGTGGCGGAGCACGACGGCGAGCTTGGCGCGGCTGCTGCACGGCTCGCGGAGGTCGGCTTCCTGCTGAACGACATCGCTACGGAACTGGCAAGCTACCAGGCCGGGCTCGATTCGGAGGGGCCTGAGCGGCTGGCCGAGATCGAGGACAGGCGGGCTGCTTTGGCTAAGCTCGTGCGCAAGTACGCGCCCAGCATCGACGAAGTCCTGGTCTGGGCCGAGAATGCCCGGGTCCGGTTCGATGAACTGCAGGACGATTCCACCCGGATCGAGGCGCTCGACGCCGAAGTGGTCCGCACGGAGGCGGAGTTGCAGAAGCAGGCCGCGGCGATCAGCAAGGTCCGCACCAAGGCCGCCAAGGACCTGTCCTCCCGCGTCAGTGCCGAGCTGAAAGCCCTGGCCATGGCGGATGCCACCTTGGTGATCACCATCGATGCAGCCGCGCAGCTGGGACCGCACGGCCGGGATGAGATTTCATTCCTGCTTCAGCCGCACTCCGGGGCCCCGGCCAGGCCGCTCGGCAAGGGCGCCTCGGGCGGTGAACTGTCCCGGGTGATGCTGGCCATCGAGGTGGTCCTGGCGGCCGTGGACCCCGTTCCCACCTTCGTTTTCGATGAAGTGGACGCAGGCGTAGGCGGACGGGCCGCCGTCGAGATCGGCCGCCGGCTGGCCATGCTGGCGCAGCACGTCCAGGTCTTGGTGGTCACGCACCTGCCCCAGGTGGCAGCCTTCGCGGACCAGCACATCACCGTCACCAAAACTTCTGTCAGGGGAGCCGACGGCGGCACAGCCACCGGGTTCACGTCCAGTGACGTCCGGCTCCTCGACGGACCCGAAAGGGTCCGGGAGCTCGCCCGGATGCTCGCAGGCCAGGAAGACTCGGAGTCGGCGCAGGCCCACGCGCAGGAACTGCTCGACGACGCAAAGCTGCTGCCACAGCGGGCCTGACGGCGTTGGCCGCGGGCTAGTTACGGGTCAGCTTGCTGGTACCCAGCGTGAGGTGGCGGATGGCCCGCGCCATCATCGCGCGCACCACCAGCGGATGCAGCAGCCGCACGGGAACGAAGTACAGCCGCCCTCGCCAGCCCTTGAGGCGCACGGTGGTGGTGACCCGCAACAGCCGGGCACGGGCGTCGTAAGCCACTCCACAACGGAAATCCAGATGCCGGTCATCGGCACTAATGAGGGCTTCCTCGCCACGGACTTCCGAGACGGCAAACACGGCTGGCGTCGCCCTGCTGACGCCGATCAGACCCACCACTGCCTGCCGGAGTCCCATCAGGGCTGTTACCCATTCCGGCATGGAGCTGACTGAGAACAGGGTTTCCGCCCAGATCTGCGGCTCGTTCGGGCATTCCCGCTGTCCGGCAGGGACTGGGAGGACAATCACATCGGCGAAGTCCGGGGCCGGGATGGAATCAAGCGCCAACGACCGGAAGACGGGCAGCGTGCCTTCACCCGCGCCGTCGGCGCCGGCTGACGGACTTTCCTGCTCTGGATGCATGGCCATCCCTTGATCGTAGGGCCGGAGGGCCTGCACACTGGATCATTTGGGGAAACAGTTTCCGGACCCGTGGAAGGCGCAATTGATGATAGGCTCGAATTCCGTGGTGCAGCGATCAAATTCCCGTGTAAATTCCCGGTTCCCGGGCTCGTCCAAGACGACCAAACACATCTTCGTTACCGGTGGTGTGGCGTCCTCGCTCGGTAAGGGACTGACGGCTTCGAGCCTCGGTCACCTCCTGCGGGCACGCGGCTTGTCTGTAACTATGCAGAAGCTCGATCCCTACCTGAACGTGGATCCGGGCACGATGAACCCCTTCCAGCACGGTGAAGTCTTCGTCACTGACGACGGCGCCGAGACCGACCTGGACATCGGACACTACGAGCGTTTCCTTGACGAAAACCTTGAGGGTTCGGCCAACGTGACCACCGGCCAGGTCTACTCCACCGTCATCGCCAAGGAACGCCGCGGCGAATACCTCGGTGACACGGTCCAGGTCATCCCGCACATCACCGACGAGATCAAGCGCCGCATGAGGCTGCCCGCTGAGGGCAAGAACGCCCCGGACGTCATCATCACCGAAATCGGTGGCACCGTGGGCGACATCGAGTCCCAGCCCTTCCTGGAATCAGCACGCCAGGTCCGCCAGGACGTCGGCCGCGGAAACGTGTTCTTCGTCCACGTTTCCCTGGTGCCGTATATCGGACCCTCGCAGGAACTGAAGACCAAGCCGACCCAGCACTCCGTAGCCGCCCTGCGCTCTATCGGCATCCAGCCCGAGGCAATCGTGATCCGCTCGGACCGTGAAGTCCCCGAAGCCATGCGCGCCAAGATCGGCCGCATGTGCGACGTCGACATCGAAGCCGTCATCGGTTGCCCCGATGCCCCGAGCATCTACGACATCCCCAAGACCCTGCACACCCAGGGGCTGGATTCCTACATCGTCCGTGCGCTGGACCTGCCCTTCAAGGACGTTGACTGGACCAGTTGGGACAAGCTGCTCGAAGCAGTCCACAACCCCAAGCACCACGTGGAAATCGCACTGGTGGGCAAATACATCGACCTGCCGGATGCCTACCTGTCCGTAACCGAGGCCCTGCGCGCCGGCGGCTTCGCCAACGAAACCAAGGTCAACATCCGCTGGGTTCCGTCGGACGAATGTGAAACCCGCGAAGGGGCCCTTGCGTCACTGGACGGCGTGGACGCCATCTGCGTTCCCGGCGGCTTCGGCATTCGTGGTCTCGAGGGAAAGCTGGGCGCCCTGAAGTACGCCCGCGAAACCAAGCTGCCCGTCCTGGGTCTGTGCCTGGGCCTGCAGTGCATGGTCATCGAATATGCGCGCAATGTGGTGGGCCTCGAAGGCGCCTCCTCCAGCGAGTTCGAGCCGGACTCCAAGTACCCGGTGATTGCCACGATGGAAGAGCAGCTGGACATCGTGGAAGGCAAGGGCGATCTCGGCGGCACCATGCGCCTGGGTCTGTACGAGGCCAGGCTCGACGAAGGCTCGGTGATCGCGGGGACGTACGGCAAGACCACCGTCAGCGAACGCCACCGGCACCGCTACGAGGTCAACAACAAGTACCGCGAGCAGATCGCTGCCCAGGGCCTTGTCTTCTCCGGCACGTCCCCGGACGGGAAATTGGTGGAGTTCGTCGAGCTGCCTGCCGAGGTCCACCCGTACTACGTTGCCACGCAGGCGCACCCGGAATTGAGCTCGCGCCCCACCCGGCCGCACCCGCTCTTCGCCGGCCTGATCAAGGCTGCGCTGGACCACCAGCAAGGGTCCGGCCTGACGGACGCCCCCGCTGCAGGTGCTGCAGTGGCGGAGGCCCCTGCCGCCGAGCAATCGCGTACGGTTGCCGCTAAGTAGTTCCACACACGCAAAGGACGGCGCGATGCCCGGTATCTCCGAAACCCCCCAAGCTGCACGTCAGGTTTCGGACACACCGAGCCCGCGCCGTCTTTTGTCTACCGAGAAGGTCTACGAAGGCCGGATCTGGGACGTAGTCAGCGACCGCTTCCAATTGCAGGACACGGGGGAGGCCCTGACCCGCGACTACATCGAACACCCCGGCGCGGTGGCGGTCCTGCCGATGAACGACGCCGGCGAGATCCTCCTCCTCAAGCAATACCGTCACCCCGTGGGCATGGACCTGTGGGAAATTCCGGCCGGCCTCCTGGATGTGGAAGGTGAAGACTTTGTTGTCGGCGCCGCCCGCGAGCTTGCGGAGGAAGCAGACCTCGCTGCAGGCACCTGGAACGTCCTGGCCGATTTCTTCAATTCGCCCGGATCCTCCAGCGAGGCCATCAGGATCTACCTCGCCCGGGACATCACTTACGTGCCCCATCACGAACGCCATGAGCGGATGGATGAGGAAGCCGAGATTGAATTCCACTGGATAACCCTGGACGAAGCCGTGGAGGCTGTCCTGAAGGGGCGGCTGCACAACCCGTCCGCCGTCGTCGGGATCCTTGCGGCGGCGGCCGCGCGGGCAGGCGGTTTTGCTGACCTTCGCCCGGCGGATGCACCGTGGCCCGCACACCCCAGCCAGCGCTGATGGCGGCGGCGACCTCGGTGGAATCCACCGCGCCGTCTTCAGCCGTGGGCGGCGCGCCGGCTGCCCGGCCGAGCACCGCCATCGACCGCGCCATCACCGAATATCTGCAGCACATGGGCGTTGAGCGGGGACTTGCCCTGAACACCCTCTCGGCATACCGCCGGGACCTCACGCGGTACTCCCGCTACCTGGCGGAGGCCGGCTGCCGGCGCCCCGACCAGATCACCCGGCATCACGTGACAGGGTACGTCCGGGCCCTCACCGACGGTTCCGACGGCGGCACAGCCTTGGGAGTAAGGTCGGCAGCCAGGACAGTGGTGGCGGTCCGCGGCCTGCATAAATTCTGGGCCCTGGAAGGACTGACGGCCACAGACCCCGCCAGCGACGTTCATCCGCCCATGCCCGGCAAAAGGCTGCCCAAGGCGATTAGCGTGGACGAAGTCACCAGAATCCTCGAGGCAACCGGAACGGAGACGGCGACCGGCCTTCGGGACCGTGCCCTCCTGGAATTCCTCTACTCCACAGGCGCCAGGATCAGCGAGGCCGTGGGCCTGGACGTGGACGACATCTCCCTGCAGGAGGCCGATGCCGGTCCTGCGATCGTCCGTCTTTTCGGCAAGGGCTCCAAGGAACGCCTGGTGCCGCTCGGGTCCTACGGGGCGCGGGCCCTGGACGCCTACCTGGTGCGTGCCCGTCCGCTGCTGGCAGCCAAGGGCAAGGGCACTCCGGCCCTGTTCCTCAATGCCAGGGGCGGAAGGATCAGCCGCCAAAGCGCATGGACCATCCTGAACGCGGCGGCGGAGAAGGCCAACATCACCCAAGACGTCTCACCGCATACGCTGCGCCATTCCTTCGCCACCCACCTGCTCGAGGGCGGCGCGGATGTCCGCGTGGTCCAGGAGCTGCTGGGACATGCCTCCGTGACTACCACCCAGGTGTACACCCTGGTCACGGCCGATACGCTCCGGGAAATCTACGCCGCCGCGCACCCCCGCGCCTTGGGCTGAGGCCCCTTCAAAGCCGGGAACCAGCCGGTTCTCAGGCAATCACACTAAGCGTGAATTCCGCGGCGCCGAGGAACAGGGCCAGGACGGATGTGCCAAGCCCGGCCACCAGGAGCAGGCCGGGATGTGCCAGACCCACCACAACGCGCCGCAGTTGCGGCGAATGCCGCAGGAATTTCTTGGGCACCCGTGAATCCTGCGGGCTCTGGCGCCAGCCGCGGAGACGGCGCAGGAACCACGCACAGCGCACGATAAGCGCCATCCACAGTACCGAGACAACCAGGGGGATGGCGGCCAGGAGGAGGTTGAACCCCAAGGACGTCACGGCCCGTTCCGAGTTCCCGGCCAGTGCCTGGACGGTCGTGGAAATCGAGGCGCTGGCCACCACGGAGAGGCCCCACACCAGAAACGCGGCCGTCAGGGCGAGGAACCGGACAAAGAAATGCGCCAGCACCGACTCCCTTCGTGGCCTGAGGTGCCGGCGCGGGGTGGCATGGAGCACTGCCACCGTGCAGGCCAGGGTTGGCAAGGCGGCCATCCCCACAAACACGTACCAGGTCCAGCCGGCCAGGTTCACGAACTCGTCGGCGATGATCAACAACGCCCAGAAGCCTGTCCACGCCCAGCCTGCATGAAGCGGATTCCGGACCAGCCAGTCGGGCAGCGAGGCGGCCACGGCGCCTGCCTTGGCGTCGGGCGGAGTTTGTTCCCCTCCAGCCATGCTCATGGGCTCACTGTAGCAATGCGGTGTGGCAGGCCAGTCGTCGCCCCTCCACGTACTGACGGAACTAGGCTTGGGCCATGAGTGCGGCCGATGTGACCCTTTGCTTCCTGCTCCGTGATGGCGACGCCGGACGGGAAGTCCTGCTGGGGCTAAAGAAGACAGGTTTTGGCCTGGGTAAGGTCGTAGCCGTTGGGGGCCATGTGGAGCCCGGTGAAACGCCGCTTGAAGCGATTTGCCGCGAGGTCCATGAAGAAGTCAGCGTCCATGTGGCCCCCGCCGACCTTGTGCTGGCCGGCACGGTGCACTTCGTCTTCCCGGCGCGGCCCCAATGGGACATGTTCACCACCGTCTACCTCGCCGAATCGTGGCGCGGCGAACCTGTGGAGAGTAACGAAATCGTTCCCCGCTGGTACATGGTGGACCGCCTTCCTGTTGAACACATGTGGGCAGACGCCGAGCATTGGGTTCCGGCGATGATCGGCGGGCGGAAGCTGGCAGTCAAAGTGATCCTCGAGGATGACAACGAGGGCGTGGCACGCGTTCATAGCGTCGACTGGAAGGAAGCCGGGTGACCGGACATGCTGATTACCGACCCGGCCCGGCCACCTTCAACGGGGGACCGGGCCGGCGTCGTTCTTCCCTGCGGGAAACCTTGCCCTACGGCAGGTGCCGTTCCTCGACACCGTTGTATTCGCTCAGCGGGCGGATGAGGGAGTTGGCCTCAAGCTGCTCCATGATGTGGGCTGTCCAGCCGGTGATCCGGCTGGCCACGAACAGGGGAGTGAATGTGGGGGTGTCGAATCCCATGAGGTGGTAGGTGGGGCCCGTGGGGTAGTCCAGGTTCGGCTTGATCCCCTTTGCCTCATCCATTGCCGATTCCAGCCCGTTGTATAGCCCCAGCAGTTCAGGGCGGCCGTAGTGGGCGATCATTTTGTCCAGTGCGGCCTTCATGGTGGGCACCCGCGAGTCGCCATGCTTGTATACGCGGTGCCCGAAGCCCATGACCTTCTTTTTCTGGGCCAGGGCCTCTTCCATCCAACCCTTTGCCCGCGCAGCAGCCTCCTCCAAGGATTCCTCCGGCCGGATCCCGATCTCGTCGAAGGTGTGCATCACGGCTTCATTGGCGCCGCCATGGAGTGCCCCCTTGAGGGCGCCGATGGCTCCGGTCACGGCTGAATGCAGGTCCGAGAGCGTTGAGGTAATCACCCGGGCCGTGAAGGTGGAGGCGTTGAAGGAGTGCTCGGCGTACAGGATCATGGACACGTTGAACGCGTCCACAACCTCGGGGACCTGCTCTTCGCCGAACGTCATCCAGAGAAAATTGGCGGAGTAGTCCAGCTCGTCACGGGGTGCCACGGGTTCAATGCGGCCTCCTGCCGCGTGACGGCGGCGCTGGTCGTAAGCCACGACGGCAGGCATCGCGGCGAACAGGTCCACGGCCTTGGCCATGTTTGCCTCGCGGGAGGAGTCCTCAGCCAAAGGGTGCCGTGCCCCCATGACGGAGGCTGCGGTCCGGCAGACGTCCATGGGATGGGAGGTGACCGGCAACGCGTCGATCACCTGCTTGACCACGGGATCCAGGGCCCGGCCGGCGCGTTCCCGCGAGCTGAACTCTGCAAGCTGCTCGTCCGTGGGGAGCTCTCCGTTCCAGAGCAGGTACGCAACCTCCTCGAACCTGCACCTGGCCGCCAGCTCCTGGACGGGGTAGCCGCGGTACAGCAGCGAGTTCGTGTCCGGGTTGACCTTTGAGACGGAGGTGTAG
This sequence comes from Arthrobacter sp. ISL-48, assembly GCF_018613805.1. Classification (GTDB taxonomy): domain Bacteria; phylum Actinomycetota; class Actinomycetes; order Actinomycetales; family Micrococcaceae; genus Arthrobacter. The sequence goes on along the minus strand of NZ_JAGGPL010000011.1, from coordinate 82,521 downwards.
TCCACCACGACGCCGTCGAGGCCCTTTTTGATGTCCTGTTCAGCCATGCTGAGGCTCCTTTGTTCCTGTCGCCTGTTGTGCCGGCCGGAGCCGGATTTGTTGGTGGACTTCACTTGCCCGGGATCTGGAAGTTGAAGATTCCGGTGTCAAAGCGGTTATAGGCCTCGTAGTCCACCAGGTCATACAAACGCGCACGGGTCAGCATGCTCCCGACCTGCGCCTCCTGGGTTCCATCGGACTTGATCGATTCCAGCGTACGCTCCGCGGCGCCCATGGCACTACGGAGCAGGGTCACCGGATAAATGACCATGTTGACCCCGACGCCGGCAAGCTGGTCCACGGTGAACAGTGCGCTTTGGCCGAACTCGGTCATGTTGGCCAGGATCGGCACGTCCACGGCGGCGCGGATGGCCCGGAATTCTGACAGGTCCTTCATGGCTTCGGGGAAAATCGCGTCCGCTCCGGCTTCCACGAGGGCCTTTGCCCGGTCCCGGGCGGCGTTCAACCCGTCCACCGCGCGGATGTCCGTGCGGGCCATGACCAGGAAGTTTGGGTCACGGCGTGCATCCACGGCGGCGCGGATGCGTTTGGTGGCGGTGTCCAGGTCCACCACGTTTTTGCCGTCCAGGTGGCCGCAGCGTTTGGGGTTGAACTGGTCCTCGATGTGCAGGCCGGCCAGCCCGGCGTTTTCGAGTTCCTGCACGCTGCGGGCCACGTTCATAGGCTCACCGAAGCCGGTGTCTGCATCGACAATGGACGGCAGATCAGTCATGCGGGCGATCTGGCCGGCACGGGTGGCCACCTCGGTCAAGGTAGTCAGTCCGATGTCCGGCAATCCCAGATCGTTGGCGAGCACGGCCCCGGAAATGTAGATCCCGGGAAAGCCTTTTTCCTCGATCAGCCGGGCGGAGAGCGGGTTGAAGGCACCGGGGAACTGGGCGATAGTCCCGGACGCGAGCAGCTCCCGCAGCTTGACGCGCTTCTGCTCCGGGGTGGTCTTTGAGTACAGCATCTAGAACAGTCCCTTAGGTGCGGCGGCGAAGTCGATGACGCCGGGTGCAGCTGTGATGTTCAGCTGGTCCAGCTCGCCGGCGGCCAGCTCGGGCAGCCGTTCAGCGGCGGCGAGGAACCGTTCGATTTCTTCGTCCTCCACCAACCCTGCGGCGAGGGTGCGGAACTTGTTGACGTACTGCTCCCGGGCGAACGGCCGCGCGCCCAGCGGATGGGCATCGGCGACGGCGATCTCATCCGTGATCGCGGTGCCGTCGGTCAAGGTGATCTCCACCGAGCCGCCGAAGGCCTTCTCCGCGATGTCCAGGGAGTGGTAGCGGCGGGTCCACTCGGGGTCTTCCTCGGTGCTGACTTTGTGCCACAGCTCCACGGTGTCCGGACGTCCGGCTCGGTCGGGGGAGTAGGAGTGAACGTGGTGCCAGGTGCCGTCCTGGAGGGCCACGGTGAAGATGTACGGGATGGAGTGGTCCAGGGTTTCCCGGCTGGCGGTGGGGCTGTATTTCTGTGGGTCGTTCGCCCCCGAGCCGATCACGTAGTGCGTGTGATGGCTCGTCCTGATCAGTACGGACTTCACGTTGGCCGGCTCGGTGGCCTCGGGATGCCCGGCGTGAAGCCTGCGCGCGAGGTCGATCCAGGCCTGGGCCTGGTATTCGGCGGAGTGTTCCTTGGTGTAGGTGTCCAGGATGGCCCGCTTTGGCTCGCCGGCCTCGGGCAGGGGGACCCTGTACGAGGCATCGGGGCCATCCAGCAGCCAGGCGATCACACCGTCCTCGCCCTCATAGATGGGCACGGGGGAGGTCTGGCCGCGCATGGAGCGGTCCACCGCTTCTACTGCCATCTTGCCCGCAAACGCCGGGGCGTGGGCCTTCCAGGTCGAGATCTCGCCCTTGCGGGACTGACGCGTAGCGGTGGTCGTGTGCAGCGCCTGGCCCACGGACTGGAAAATTGTTTCGACGTCGAGTCCAAGGAGGGTGCCGATGCCTGCGGCGGCGGACGGACCGAGGTGGGCCACGTGGTCGATCTTGTGCTTGTGCAGGCAGATGGCCTTGACCAGGTTGACCTGGATCTCGTATCCGGTCGCGATGGCCCGGACCAGGTCCTTGCCACTGGAGCCCACGTGCTGCCCGACGGCCAGGATGGGCGGGATGTTATCGCCAGGGTGCGAGTAGTCCGCCGCCAGGAAGGTGTCGTGGTAGTCGAGTTCGCGCACCGCCACGCCGTTGGCCCATGCCGCCCACTCCGGGGAAACGCGCTCGCCGATGCCGAAGACCTTGGCGCCGTTGCCTCCCGTGCTGGGGCCGTGGCTGAGCGCCTGGGCCCTGGCAGCGACGATCGGGCCCCGGGTGAGCGATGCAATGGCCACTGATGCGTTGTCGATGACGCGGTTGATCACCATGTCCGTGACCTCATCGGTTACCTCGACGGGGTCCGCGGCGACGACGGCGATCTTATGGGCCAGCTGGTCCTCCCGGGCCAGGTTTTCCTCGCTTTTGTAGACACGGACGTGGTGTTCCTTAACCATGGCGCTCCTTCTCGTGAGGCGTATGCGTTGCTTTGACATGCGAAAGACTGCGGTGCAGGTGCACTGTGGTGGCGGCTTGGGCCAGACGCGGGTTCCGGGCGGCGATGGCTTCTGCGATCACTGCATGTTCGGACGCGGCTGCTGTGAGGCGTGCTGTGTCATCGGCGGCGAGCCGGCGGATGCGGACCAGATGGACCCGGAGGCTGCCCATGGCTTGGGCCATATACGCATTTGAAATGGCGGCATCGATGGCAGCGTCGAGGCGCTCCACCAGCCGGTAATAGCCGTGCCGGGCGGGGTCGTCGCCGCTGAGAAGCGCGGGGGCCGCCAGCAGCTCGCGGTGCAATTGCAGGAAATGCCGGGGATCGCCCCGTTCAGCGGCCAGCGCTGCCGCCCTGCCTTCGAGCGTTTCGCGAAGCTCGAACAGTTCGTCGATGTCCTCCAGTGAGATGTCGGTGACGACGACGCCGCGGCCGCTGGCCGCCGTCGTGAGCCCTTCCGAGGTGAGCCGGCCGAGCGCCTCCCTCAGGGGAGTGCGTGAGACGCCCAACCTCTCGGACTGCTCCACCTCAGCGAGCAGGGTGCCGGGACGAAGGCGCCATTCGATAATGTCCTCGCGGAGCGCGGCGTAGGCCCGGTCGCTGGCGCGCATTCGTATCTCCTCCAGTGGATTCGAACTCCACTGTATACAAGGATTGGCTTCCTGCCAATGGATATCGGGCAAACTTCCAACAAATAGTGTTGCGTGTATACAAAGACCAGTCCCGGAAAAGCCTTAGCGGCCGCTCCAGCGGTATTCATTTTCGGGCCTGCCGGGAGTCCCGTAGCGGGCGGTACGTGACACCGTGCCGGCGTCGGCGAGGTACTCAAGGTATCGTCGCGCAGTGACCCTGGACATGCCCAGCGCATCCATGACCTCTGTAGCTGAGACCGCCTGGGGATGCTGCTTCATGTACTCCTGAACAGACACGAGGGTTGAGACCGACAGACCCTTGGGCAGGGGCATCTCGGACGGCGCCCGCAGACTTGCAAACGCCTGGTCCACGTCGCTCTGGGATGCTCCGGCCCTGCCGGAACCGGGTTCCGGGGAGGCAAGCTGCTGCCGGAACAGCCGGTAGCTCGCCAGCTTGTCGGCGAAGGTGGCGTAGGTGAACGGTTTGATCAGGTACTGGACTACCCCGATCGCCACGGCACTCCGGACGATGGCCAGTTCACGGACGGCGGTGATGGCGATGATATCCGACAGGATCCCGGATGAACGCATGCGGCGGGCTATGTCCAAACCATGGAGATCGGGGAGGTTCATGTCGAGAAGGACGAGTTCCACGGGGTCGCCGGAAGCTGCGAACTCCGTGAGCAGCCGCAGTGCCGACTGGCCGTCCGGCGCGGTGCCCACAAGGGTGAATCCCTCAAGCCGGCCCACATAGGCAGCATGCGCTGCCGACGCCACAGGCTCGTCCTCCACCACGAGGACGCGGATATCGCTCACTGGTACTGCTCCTCTTTGTCTGTTCCGGGCGCCATTGCTGGCAGGAACACGTGGAACTCTGCTCCGCCTGTGCCGGTGATGGTCATCGTACCGTCCAGCCGCTGCACTGCCTGCCGAACCAGGGCCAGGCCAACTCCGCGGCCGAAGGTCCCGGGCTTTTTGGTGCTGAACCCGTGCTTGAAGATGTGCTCGACGGCGGCCGGGTCTACCCCGGACCCCGAATCCCGGACCGTGATATCGAGGCCCTCGGCGTCGGACTCCACTGTCAGGGACACCTCCTTGGGTGCCTCTCCTTCCGCAGCGGCGTCAATCGCGTTGTCCAGGAGGTTGCCCAGGATGGTTACCAGGTCCTGGACGGCCAGGCCTGTGACGGAGGCGGACCCAAACGTCCGAAGGGTCAGTTTCACTCCACGTTCGTTGGCTTCCGAGGCCTTGCCCATGATGAGGGCGCTGAGGACCGGCTCGTCCACAGAGCTGATCATCTCATCGGTGAGCTTCTGGCTAAGTTCAAGATCCTTGGTGGCGAAGTCCAAGGCTTCGCGGGTCCGGCCAAGCTCGAGCAGGGACACCATGGTATGCAGCCGGTTGGCGTGTTCGTGGGTCTGCGCCCGGAGGGCATCGGAGAGCGTCCTCATGGTCTCGAGTTCACTGCCCAAGGACTCTATTTCTGTCCGGTCACGGATGGTGGCCACCGTCCCGAACAACGCGGGCCGGCGGCCGGCGGGGGAGTCCGGAGCAAGAGCCGGGCCCTGGTTCACCACGATAATCCGGGACCCGGTGAGATGGATTTCGTCATGGGCCTCACGGCCGGATTCGAAGAGCTTCTTCAGGCTCGCGGCGAGCGGGAGCTCCGCCAGGAAAGGCGGACGGGACGGATCGTCCTCGGAACTGCGGGGCTCAAGTCCGAGCAGTTCGGCAGCCTGGTCGTTGTACATGACCACGCGGCCTTTGGTATCGATCAGGATGAGCCCTTCACGGACGGAATGCAGTACTGACTCGTAGTAGGCAAACAGCTGCGCCAGTTGTTCAGGCCCCCAACCCCGCGTGACCCTGCGCAGGTATCGGCCGAGCAGCCATGAGGCCCCGGATCCGCCCAGGAGCAGCGCCAGTGCAATAGCCAGGAGCACAGGCAGCCGGCCGGAGAAGGCCACGTCAACCGTCCGCACGGTGACGCCCGCAGCGACCAGGGCCTTGACGTTTCCTGCCGCATCCTTGACGGGGACGATGGTGCGTACTGACGGGCCCAGTGTTCCGGCCGTGACTTCGGTGAAGACCTCACCGCGGAGCGCCGCATCGATCGAGCCGATATATTGTTTGCCCAGTTCCTCTTCCCGGGGGTGCGTCCAGCGGGTTCTGTCAGGCGCCATGATGGTGACGAAGTCCGCCCCGGCTCCGGCCATGACCTGGAGCGCGTACGGCTGCAGTGTGGCTGAGGGATCAGGCCCAGCCGCGGCCTGGAGCACCAGGGGATTGGCGGCAACTGCGGCTGCCACGCCCGCCATCCTTCTGCCTGCTTCCTCGTAGGCGTGGTCCCGGGCGTCGATGAACGTTGCCGTGCCCACGATGGCGGTGAAGGCCAGCACGATCAGCAGGTTGGCCACAAACAGCCTCCGGGCGATACTCCAGCGGTGGATCATCAGTACCTCCCATGACCAATATGAACGCAACGGTGAGCCAAGTCACTGTGTGCCTAATGATGGATATCACACCGGACCGACGCGATGAGCCCAGAGAATGAGCCGCAGCGTCTACCAGATTATCCATAAGGAGATACATCATGGCTTCTCAACGAGGAGAGTCAACAGCGCCTGCGAAGGCCGCCCGCAAGGGCCTTGACAAATCCCACTACCTCTACATGGCCGTCATAGCCGCCGTGATCCTGGGCGCCCTCGTGGGTCTGCTGTTCCCTGAGGTCGGCAAGAACCTCAAGCCCCTCGGCGACGGGTTCATCAAACTCATCAAGATGATGATCGCGCCGATCATTTTCTGCACCATCGTGCTGGGCATCGGCTCAATCGCCAAGGCGGCCACGGTCGGCAAGGTCGGCGGCCTGGCCCTGGGGTACTTCATCGTCATGTCCACCTTCGCCCTGGCCATCGGCCTGGTCGTCGGCAACATCATCCACCCGGGTGAGGGCCTGAAGCTCGCCGCGTATGATCCGAACAAGAAGGCCGCCACGGACAGCACCGTGGACTTCCTGCTGGGCATCATCCCCAGCGACATCCCGGTTCTGCCCACCCTTCTCGCAGCGATCCTCGTCGGCTTCGCGCTGCAGAAGATGGGAACCTCGGGCGCGCCGATCCTCAAGGCCATCGGCCACGCCCAGGCCCTCGTATTCCGCATCCTCATCATGATCATGTGGCTCGCGCCTGTCGGTGCCTTCGGTGCCATCGCCGCCGTCGTCGGGGCCACCGGCTTCGCGGCAATCGTGAGCATGTTTACGCTCATGGTGGCCTTCTACATCACCTGTGCCCTGTTCATCGTCGTGATCCTCGGTGGTCTCCTGCAGGTTGTTGCCGGCGTGAACATCTTCAAGCTGATGCGGTACCTGGCCCGCGAATACCTCCTGATCTTCTCCACTTCCTCCTCCGAAGCGGCACTCCCGCGCCTCATCGCGAAGATGGAGCACCTGGGTGTTTCCAAGCCGGTAGTCGGCGTCACCGTCCCCACGGGCTACTCCTTCAACCTGGACGGCACAGCCATCTACCTGACCATGGCTTCCCTCTTCGTAGCCAACGCCATGGGCACCCCGCTCGACCTTGGAGCCCAGATCTCCCTCCTGATCTTCATGATCATTGCCTCCAAGGGCGCTGCCGGAGTCACCGGCGCCGGCCTGGCAACCCTGGCTGCCGGCCTGCAGGCCCACCGCCCCGAGCTCCTCGGCGGCATGGGCATCATCGTCGGAATCGACCGCTTCATGTCCGAGGCCCGTGCCCTGACGAACTTCACCGGCAACGCAGTGGCCACCGTCCTGGTCGGCACTTGGGTGAAGGAAATCGACGGCGAACAGGTTGACCGTGTGCTGTCCGGCGAGGCGCCCTTCGACGAGCTGACCATGATGGCCGGCCACACTGACCGGTTCGGCAACGCCCCGGAGACCAGCTCGCTGCCCGCGCACGCCTAGATCCCCAGGCATCCGCAGGTAACCTAAACCGCCCGTGCAGCCTCTGCTGCACGGGCGGTTTTGTCATGACCAGGCCTAACCTTTGACCTCTACTAGAAGGTCAAGGCTCAGGAGGCATCCAATGTCAAGTTCCGTCAATTACCGTGTCGAGCGCTGTAGCCTTGGTGGGAAGAAGGAACGGCGCTGGGTATCCAGCGGCAGGAAATGACCGTCATCGAAAGTGTGGATAGATACGTGAGCAGCGAACAGGGTTCAGCAACTCTGGAAGGCACGGAACTCGATCTGGAAGACGCCGTGATGGGGCCCACAGGGCGTCCCCACCGTGAATTTCCGGAGCCCGCGCCGCTGCAGTCCCATGGTCCGGCCCGGGTCATTGCCATGGTCAACCAAAAGGGCGGCGTCGGTAAGACGACATCCACCATCAACCTGGCGGCGGCACTTGCCGAGTACGGCCGGAGGGTCCTCCTCGTCGATTTCGATCCGCAGGGCGCCCTGTCGGCGGGCTTCGGTGTCAACCCGCACGAACTTGATCTCACCGTCTACAACGTCCTCATGGACCGCAAGGTGGATATCCGCGACGCCATCCACCAGACGGGCGTTGAGAACGTGGACCTGCTGCCGGCGAATATCGACCTTTCCGCCGCCGAAGTCCAGTTGGTTAACGAGGTAGCGCGTGAACAGGTCCTGGACCGGGCACTCAAGAAGGTGGAGGACGACTACGACGTCGTCCTCATCGACTGCCAGCCCTCGCTGGGCCTCCTGACGGTCAACGCCCTGACCGCCGCCCACGGGGTCATCATTCCGCTGATCTGTGAATTCTTTGCCCTCCGCGCCGTCGCCCTCCTGGTGGAGACCATCGACAAGGTCCAGGACCGGCTGAACCCCCGGCTGCAGGTGGACGGCGTGCTTGCCACGATGTACGACGCCCGGACCCTGCACAGCCGTGAAGTCATCACCCGTTTGGTGGAGGCCTTTGGCGACAAGGTCTTCGAGACCGTCATCAAGCGTTCCATCAAGTTTGCCGACGCCACAGTGGCCGCCGAACCCATCACCAGCTACGCAGGCAACCACATCGGGGCGGACGCATACCGCCGCCTGGCCAAAGAGCTGATTTCGCGCGGCGGCGCGCCCTAGCCACGTCGTGGCTGAGTCCAGGCCCGGCTTTGAGGTGCGGCTGGCCAACTTCACCGGTCCTTTTGACCTCCTGCTTGGCCTCATCGCCAAGCACCAGCTGGATATCACCGAGGTGGCCATCGCCACCGTCACCGATGAATTCATCAAATACATCAGGAAACTCCAGAAGCTGGGCGAAGAGTGGGCGCTGGACGAAGCCAGCGAGTTCCTGGTCATTGCTGCCACCCTCCTCGATCTGAAGGCGGCACGGCTGCTTCCGGCCGGCGAAGTCGAGGACGATGAGGACATCGCGTTGCTGGAAGCCCGCGACCTGCTTTTTGCGAGGCTGTTACAGTACAAGGCGTTCAAGCAGGTGGCGGGCCTTCTTGGTGCCACGCTGGAGCAGGAGTCAATGAGGTTTCCGCGCCAGGTTGCCCTGGAGGAGCATTTCGCCGCCATGCTCCCGGAGCTGGTGTGGAAGCACTCGCCGGAGCAGTTCGCCACGTTGGCGGAAGCCGCGCTGAAACCAAAAACGCCCAAGCCCACGGAAGTGGGCCTGGGCCACCTGCACGCCAGTGCCGTCAGCGTCAAGGAACAGGCCGAGATACTGGGCCTCCGGCTGCAACTGGGAAAGCCGCTGTCCTTCCGCACGCTGATTGCCGATGCTGCCTCCACTCTCGTTGTCGTGGCCAGGTTCCTCGCCCTGCTGGAGATGTTCCGGGACAAGGTGGTGGCCTTTGACCAGCTCTCCCCACTTGGCGACCTCACCGTGCACTGGACGGCGGAAGGCCAGGACTGGTCCACCGAGAATCTGAGCGAAGAATATGAGGAGCAGCCGTGAACAAGGACTTTCCGGATGACGACGTGGAGAGCGCCGCTGATGAAAGGACCGATGTCCGGGACCTTCCGGGCGGGGCCAAGGCTGCTATTGAGGCAGTACTGATGGTGCTGGACCAGCCGGCCACCGCCAGCGAGCTCGCTGCCGGCCTCAACCTGACGGTCGCCGTCGTCGAGCAGTTACTGGCGGAACTGCAGGCCGAGTATAGCGGCTATACTGTTAAAGCCCCGGACACGGACGTCGCTAGCGATGCTGGCTTCAGCTCCAGCCCCCGGGGTTTTGAATTGCGGAACATCGCCGGTGGTTGGCGGATCTACTCGCGCACCGACTTTGCCGACGTCGTCGGCCGGTTCGTGCTGGAAGGTCAAACAGCCAGGCTCACGCAGGCGGCCTTGGAAACACTGGCCGTCATCGCGTATCGCCAGCCTGTCTCGAGGGCACGCGTGTCCGCAATTCGAGGAGTCAACGTTGATTCGGTCGTACGGACACTGACACAACGTGGACTGATCGAAGACTCGGGAACCGATCCTGAGTCCGGAGCTATCCTCTACCGGACCACGTCGTATTTCCTGGAACGGATGGGAATCGGCTCCGTGACCGAACTTCCCCAGCTCTCCCCCCATCTTCCGGGGCTGGAAGGCATCGAGGAGTTCTACGACGCCGGAAGAATGTAGGCGGGAATGCCCGCCTGCTGCAAGAGTATTCATAAGGGCAGATATATTCTGCACGGCTGGCTAGGGTTGTTCTTGGACAACTTGCCGGCCAACATAACGAAGGACGGGTCATGACACAGGCGGGACGCCAGGGTTCACCACGTAACAGTTCAGGACGCAACAGTTCAGAACGCAATTCAGCACAGGGCGGCGGAAGCCGTGGAGGTGCACAGGCCGGCGGATTCCGCGGCGGCGCAGGCAAGCGCAATGCCGGATTCGGCGGTGGCGACCGGCCCCACAAGGCGCCGAAGCCGCGCGAGGAGCGCTTTGTCGATCCTGACGAGGCGTCGGCTGCCCCGGCAGGACGCGAAGTGTCCGACTGGAAACCGGCTGGCAAGCCGTCTTCTCGCAAGCCGGCCGCCCGCAAGCCCGGCGCCAAAAAGGCGCCCGGAACTCCCGGCGCCCTCAAGCCCAAGCCCCGAACCGGCGCTCCGGGCGCTGCGGCATCGCGTGCCTTCGGCAGCGAGCGTTTCGGCCAGAACCTTGGGCCGGTCCGCAAACCGTCACGCAAGCGGGGCCCCCGCGGCGATGTTCCGCAGTCAGAACTGCACGACGCCGACGGCACCCGCCTGCAGAAGGTCATGGCCCAGGCCGGCGTGGCTTCCCGTCGCGTCTGCGAGGAAATGATCGCCGAAGGCCGGGTTGAAGTTGACGGCCAGGTTGTCACCGAACTTGGTGTCCGAGTGGACCCCAAGACGGCTGTCATCCACGTCGACGGCCTGCGCATCCAGCTTGATGAAAACCTCGTCTACATGGTCTTCAACAAGCCCAAGGGCGTGGTGTCCACTATGGAGGACCCCGACGGACGCCCCTGCATAAGTGACTTCGTCCGGAAGACCCACCAAGGCGAACGCCTGTTCCATGTGGGCCGGCTGGACGTCGCCACCGAGGGCCTGCTGCTGCTGACGAATGACGGCGAACTGGCCAACCGGCTGACCCATCCTTCGTATGAGGTGCCCAAGACGTACCTCGTCCAGGTCCGTGGGCCCTTCCCCCAGGGCGTCGGAGCGCAGCTGAAGGCAGGTGTGGAGCTGGAGGACGGCATCGCATCCGTTGACTCCTTCAAGCTGGTGGACTCCACCCCTGGTCACGTGCTGATCGAAGTGGTCCTGCACTCCGGAAAGAACCGGATTGTCCGGCGCCTGTTCGATGCTGTGGGTTTCCCGGTCCTGCGCCTGGTGCGCGTGAAGGTGGGACCCATCGGCCTGGGCGACCAGCGCCAGGGCAGCATCCGCAACCTCGGCAAGCAGGAAGTCGGCCACCTGCTGGCATCCGTAGGGCTCTGAGGCATGTCCGCATTTCGCACGCACGGCCGCGGACACCTGAACGGACCCGTGGTGGTGATCGGTACCGGCCTGCTCGGCGCCAGCATAGGGCTGGGCCTTCGGGGCCGGGGCGTGCCCGTGTTCCTGTTTGACCCTTCTCCCACCAACCAGGCCGTCGCCGTCGATATCGGTGCCGGGCTGCCCTTGGCGGGGCTTGGAAACGAGACGCCCGAGCTGGTGGTGGTGGCCGCGCCACCTGATGTGACCGCTGATGTGGTGGCGAAGGCGCTGGCCGACTACCCGGACTCCGTAGTGGTTGACATTGCCAGCGTCAAGGCTGCCATCCTGGCCGATCTCCGCGGCCGCGGGGTGGACCTCTCCCGCTATGTGGGTACGCACCCCATGGCCGGACGCGAGAAGTCCGGGCCCGTAGCCGCCCGCGGTGAGCTCTTCACGTCCATGCCATGGGTGCTCTGCCCGCCCGAGGAGTCGTCGGGAGCCGCCGTGCAGGTGGCGCACTCCCTCGCGACCGACCTTGGCGCTGTGGTCTCGCAGTTTACGGCCGACGAGCACGACGAAGCCGTGGCCCTGGTGTCCCACCTGCCCCAGGTGATGTCTTCGCTGCTGGCCAGCCGCTTGCAAGGAACGCCCCTTCACGCTTTGTCCCTTGCCGGTAACGGGCTGCGGGATGTCACCCGGATCGCCGCCAGCGATCCCACCTTGTGGGTCCAGATCCTCGGCGCCAACGCGCCAAAGGTGGTGGGCATCCTGCAGGGTGTCAGGGAGGACCTTAACCGCCTCATCGGCACACTGGAGGACCCCACGGCACCAGGCGCCAGGCTTGACCTTGCCCAGCTGATCAGCGAGGGCAATGCAGGCCAGGCCCGGATTCCGGGCAAGCACGGCGGACCTGCGCAGGCGTACTCCTGGCTTACGGTCCTTGTGGATGACAAGCCAGGCCAGATCGCCCTGCTCCTCACCGAAATCGGCGAGATCGGGGTTAACGTCGAGGACCTCAGGCTTGACCATTCCTCGGGGCAGAACGTGGGCATGGTGGAACTCTCCGTGCTGCCGAACAAGCATGACCACCTGATCGAAGCACTCACCGACCGCGGATGGCGGGTACTCCAGTAATGACACAGGAACTCCTTGACACTCTGCCGGCGCTGCGGGTCGGCAGGCCCCTGGTAGTGGCCATCGACGGCCCCTCCGGCTCCGGCAAGTCCAGCGTCAGCAAGGAAGTGGCCCGCAGGCTGCGGCTGGCCTACCTCGACACAGGTGCCATGTACCGGGCGCTGACCTGGTTCTGCGTCACCACCGGGATCGACCTTAACGACGCCGCCGCGGTGGAGCAGGCTGCCCGGGACCTGGTCCTGGACCTGAGCACCACGCCGCACACGGAATACGTGCGGGTGGATGGAGCCGACGTCACCGAGGCCATCCGGGAGCCGGCAATTTCCTCGGCGGTGAGCGCTGTGGCCACTACGCTGGGCGCCCGGACCGAACTCATCCGCCGCCAGCGTGAACTGATCGAAAAGCACCACCGCCGCATGGTGGTGGAAGGGCGCGACATCACCACCGTCGTCGCGCCCGGCGCTGAAGTCCGGATGCTGCTGACAGCCAGCGAGGAGGCCAGGCTCCGCCGCCGCGGGATCCAGTTGGGCGGAACCCAGAATGCGGAGCAACTTGCTGCCCAGGTGACCCAGCGTGATGCCAAGGACTCCACGGTCGTGAACTTCACACAGGCGGCCGACGGTGTGGTGACGCTGGACTCATCGGAGTTGGACTTTGCTGAAACGGTGGATGCCGCCCTTGTCATCGTCACGAAGGTCCTCAACCGTGACTGATCGCCGCACGAGGCTTCCGTCGGGCTGGACCATGACCTGGAGCCGGCCGGTAGGCTGGATCCTAGACCACATGGTGTACAGGACGTCCGTCACAGGCCGGGACAATGTTCCCAGCGGGGGTCCTGTGATCTTCGCCGGGAACCACATCAGCTTCCTGGACGGCCCGGTCATGTTTGGTGCGTCTCCGCGGCCCATGCACATCCTGGTTAAGAAGGAAATGTTCAAGGGGTTCCTCGGACGCGTGCTCCGGGCCTCCGGGCAAGTCCCGGTGGATCGCTCCGGGGACCGTGCTGCGCTGTTGCTTAGCAAGGACGTGCTCGACGCCGGCCGTTGCGTCGGGATCCTTCCGGAAGGTACCCGGGGGAGCGGCCAGGCAACGGATATCAACAACGGTGTGGCCTGGCTCGCGCTGAACTCCGGTGCGCCGGTGGTTCCGGTCGCGATCCTCGGCACCCGGATCGGCAGCGAGCACCTCGACACGGTACCCAAACCGGGGCGGCGCTTCCACGTCAGTTTCGGCAATGCCCTGACGATCAGCCGCAACCCCGGCGAAACCGGCCGTGCTTCAATGGACAGGGCGGGAATGGAAATCCGCGCTGCGCTGGCAGGGCATGTCCAGGACGCCATCCAATACAGTGGGCAGCCTTTGCCCCACGCGGATTTCCCGCACGAATTTCACAGCAGTAGCCGGGACGCCGGCAGATCACCACTAAGGAAAGTGCAATGAGCGATACGACTCAAACCTCCGGCCACTCCGGCGCCGGCGAAGACGAATACACGCCCACCGGCACGGACCAGGTGGCCGAACGGCTGGCTGTCCTTGACGACGACGAAGCGGAGATGCGCGCGGCGTCCCTCCGCGCCGGCCTGGACGACTACGAACTTGATGAGGACGACGCCGCCCTGCTCAGCGGGGACTACGGCGACGAGGACTTCGACGGCCCGGTCAAGCTGGATCCCGTCCTGGCGATCATCGGCCGCCCCAACGTGGGTAAGTCCACCCTCGTGAACCGCATCCTCGGCCGCCGCGAGGCCGTGGTGGAGGACACCCCCGGCGTCACCCGCGACCGAGTGATGTATTCGGCCACCTGGAACGGGCGCAACTTCACCCTTGTGGACACCGGCGGCTGGGAGCACGACGCCCGCGGAATCCACGCCCGCGTCGCCGAGCAGGCCGAGATGGCCGTGGAATTGGCAGACGCCGTTCTGTTCGTTGTCGACTCGGCCGTCGGAGCGACCGCCACGGACGAGGGCGTCATGAAGATGCTCCGCAAGAGCAAGAAGCCGGTCATCATGGTGGCCAATAAGGTGGACGACTTCGCCCAGGAAGCGGATTCCGCGACGCTGTGGGGCCTTGGTTTCGGCGAGCCGTACCCGGTTTCAGCTCTGCACGGCCGTGGGGTCGCTGACCTCCTGGACCATGTCATGGACACCCTCCCTGAGTTCTCTACGATCGAGGGTCTGGAGCGATCAGGCGGACCGCGGCGCATCGCCCTGATCGGCCGCCCCAACGTGGGCAAGTCCTCACTGCTGAACAAGCTGGCCGGCTCAGAGCGTGTAGTGGTGGACAACACCGCCGGCACCACCCGCGATCCCGTGGACGAGTTCATTGAGCTGGGCGGCCGGACCTGGCGCTTCGTCGACACCGCCGGCATCCGGCGGCGTCAGCACATGGCCCAGGGGGCGGACTACTACGCGTCCCTGAGGACCCAGGCTGCGCTGGAGAAGGCGGAAGTCGCCGTCGTGCTCCTTGCCGTCGACGAGGTACTTAGTGAGCAGGACGTCCGGATCCTGCAGCTGGCCATAGAGTCCGGCCGGGCACTCGTCCTGGCCTTCAACAAGTGGGACCTGCTGGACGACGAACGCCGCACCTACCTGGAGCGTGAAATCGAGCAGGACCTGGCCCACGTGGCGTGGGCGCCCAGGGTCAACATTTCGGCACTGACCGGCTGGCACAAGGACCGTTTGGTTCCTGCGCTGGACCTGGCCCTGGAGAACTGGGACAAACGCATTCCTACCGGCCGGCTCAACGCCTTCCTCGGCGAGCTCGTGGCCGCCCACCCGCACCCGGTCCGTGGCGGAAAGCAGCCGCGCATCCTGTTCGGTACCCAGGCATCCAGCCGTCCGCCGAAGTTTGTGCTGTTCACAACAGGCTTCCTGGACCCCGGGTACCGGCGGTTCATCACCCGCCGGCTTCGTGAAACGTTTGGCTTTGAGGGCACACCCATCGAGGTCAACATGCGCGTCCGCGAAAAGCGCGGCAAGAAGCGTTAATTGGGACACACCAGGCCTGTGCTGGTCTGTAAATGTCACAGGCACCCTCCGGGATCGTGTAAGCTTTTGGAGGTGGTTCGGCCGGACTGCTGAGTGGAAATCGCTGGAAGTTCAGCGATGGCACGCAGCGGAGAACGGCGGAACTGACGGGCTGTAGCGCAGCTTGGTAGCGCACTTGACTGGGGGTCAAGGGGTCGCAGGTTCAAATCCTGTCAGCCCGACCAAAAGCAGAAGCGCCCCGGAGAATTCTCCGGGGCGCTTCTGCTTTTTTGCCGTCTATTTGAGGAACTTTGACGTCCTGCGGTCCGCGAGGATCTTTCCCTTGGTCTGGCAGGTCGGACAGTACTGCAGGGCCGTGTCCGCGAACGACACTTCGCGGACTGTGTCGCCGCACACCGGGCAGGCCTGCCCGGTCCGGGCATGGACCCTCATGTGGCTCCGCTTAGCGTCCTTGAGTTCGCTGGGAGGTTTGCCTTGCGCTTCGGCCAGTGCAGTACCCAGGACGCTGTGGATGGCGTCGTACAGGACCTGCACCGAATCCCGGTCCAGTGATTTGGCGACCGCAAAAGGGGAAATCCTGGCCGCATGCAGGATCTCATCGCTGTAGGCATTCCCGATCCCGGCAATGACGCCCTGGCTGCGCAGGAGGCCCTTCACCTGCTGGGAACTGGACCCCAGGATGGCGGCCAGCGCATCGGCGTCGAACCCGGAGCTGAACGGGTCCGGTCCGAGGGTTGCGATCCCCGGCACGTCCTGCGGATCACGCACCACATAGACGGCAAGGCTCTTCTTGGTTCCTGCCTCTGTGAGGTCGATGCCGTGCGGACCCGCTGCACCGGTGAAGGCCAGCCGGGCGGCAATGTAGCCCTTGCCCATCCTGAGCTGGCCGTCGCTGGGGGAATCCGTAAAGCGTACCCACCCCGCCTTGGCAAGATGGAAAACGAACGACAGCCCGTCAGCATCAATGCTGACGAATTTCCCAAAGCGCCGCACTCCGGTCACGGCCCTGTCCTGCAGGGCCGTGAACGGCGGATCGGCCGTCTTCAGTACCGCGAAGGAGACGATCTGGACTTTGCTGAACACGCTTCCCCGAAGCTGCTCATCCAGGAAACCGGCCAGGCCTGCGACTTCGGGAAGCTCGGGCATGGCTTACCTGCTGCCGGGGCGACTGTCGGCGGCCGCTGGGACCAGGGCCTGTGCATGAACTCCCATGGGCCCATCATGTCAGAATCCTCCTCGAACGCCCGGGGACTTGTGCCTATACTTTCAGCGGCGGCTTTGTTTCCCAGCCCCGTTGACGTTGGTGTTTGACCCGATGAAAGGCCCCTGATGAGCAACATTCCCGAAGACCTGTCCTACACGGCCGAACACGAGTGGGTATCAGCCCCGAATTCCGACGGCGTTGTCCGGGTGGGCATCACCGACTTCGCGCAGGATGCACTCGGAGATGTTGTCTACGCACAGATGCCGGAGATCGGCACGAAGATCACCGCGAACGAAGTGGTGGGTGAAGTGGAATCCACCAAGAGCGTGAGTGATATCTATGCACCCGTCAGCGGTGAAGTCGTTGCCCGCAATGATTCGCTGGACACCGACTCTGCGCTGATCAACACCGATCCCTATGGCGATGGCTGGCTCATCGAAGTCAAACTCGCCGAAGCCGACGCCGTGGAGTCCCTGCTCAGTGCATCCGAGTACGAACAGCAGGTAGGCTAAAGCTAACCGGTTCATCCGGTCCGGCCACAGGCTGCGGGGAGAATATCTTCGCACGTCAGCGGCTGGATCGCTGGCCGGTACCGGATCTGCAAGGCTTATCCGGAGGGCATATGTCGAATGCGGGCGCGAGCTGCAGCGGAAGAGGAGGAATCCATGGTTGGCCACAAACATCACCCTGCCGACGGTGACTACGGTAAAGGTGCGGCCAGGGCCTCGGAGACCACCTCCATCAATCTCACCCCCGTCACGGACGAGCCCACTATTGCCCCCAGGCTGTCGAGGGACGAGTACGCGTCCGTCGAGGCCCTTCCCGCGGGATCCGCGCTCCTGGTTGCCCACAGCGGCCCGAACGCGGGCGCACGGTTCCTGCTGGACTCGGACGTCACCACGGCCGGCCGTCACCCCGACGCCGATATCTTCCTCGACGATGTGACAGTCTCCCGCCGTCACGTTGAGTTCCGCCGTACCCCACGAAGCTTCGAAGTGGTGGACACCGGGAGCCTCAATGGAACGTATGTCAACCATGACCGCGTGGACAGCGTCGAACTGAAGTCCGGCAGCGAAGTCCAGATCGGCAAATTCCGTCTCACCTTCTACCTGAGCCCTGCCCGCGCTGCAGGCCGCGTCTGATCCCGGGACAATTGCCTGTGGCAATGGCACAACCGGAACGCCGGGGGCCCCAGGTCCTGAACATCGGGGAAGTCCTCGCGCAGCTGAGCGGCGACTTTCCGGGAATGACTGCGTCGAAGATCAGGTTTCTGGAGGAGAAGGGGCTGATCAACCCGCGCCGCACTCCCGCGGGTTACCGGCAATACTCCGACAGCGATGTTGAGCGCCTCCGGTTTGTGCTGGCCCTGCAACGGGACCAGTATCTTCCGCTGAAGGTGATCAAGGACTACCTGGATGCCATCGACAGGGGAGAGCGCCCCGAAAACCTGCCCGCCGGCGTCGTGGTTTCTCCACGTATCGTCTCCGACGAACTGGCGGCGGAACTGCAGAACCGGGGGCGGAAGCTCAGCGAAGAACAGTTGCGGACCGAGTCCGGCGCAAGTGTGCCACTGCTCCAGTCGCTGCTGAGCTTCGGGCTGATCAGCCACAGCAACGGCAAGTTCGATGAGCACGCCCTTCAAGTGGCCCGTGCCTGCGTCCAACTGGAAAGCCATGGCCTGGAGCCGCGGCACCTCCGTCCGTTTCAGGCAGCGGCGGAACGCGAGTTCGGGCTCGTTGAGCGGGCCGTTGCCCCGCTCGCTTCGCGCAAGGATTCGGCATCCCAGGCGCGGGCGGCGGAAGCGGCCCGCGAGATCAGTGACCTCTGCCTCACACTGCACCGGGCCCTGGTGCAGGACCATATCTCACGCATGGACATCTGATGATCGAAGTAGAGATCGTAGGCGTTCGGATCGAACTGCCGTCGAACCAGCCACTGGTCCTCCTTCGCGAGATCCACGGCGAACGCCACGTGCCCATTTGGATCGGCACCCCGGAGGCCAGCGCCATTGCCCTGGCCCAGCAGGGCGTTGTGCCTCCCCGCCCCATGACCCATGACCTCCTCGTGGACGTTGTGGAATCATTGGGCCATTCGGTCGTCAGCGTCAATATCGTGGCGGTGGAGGACAACATCTTCTACGGGCAGCTTCAGTTCGAGAACGGAACCACCGTCAGTTCGCGGGCGTCCGACGCACTGGCCATCGCGCTGCGGGCAAAATGCCGCATCTGGTGTGCCGACTCGGTCATGGACGAAGCCGGTGTCCGGATCACCGAGCACGACGAAGGTGAGGACACCGAGCCCGGGCCTACCGTGGATGAGGAGCGTGAATTGCGCCGCTTCCGGGAGTTCCTCGACGACGTTGAGCCTGAAGATTTCGACGGCTGAGGTCACGTTAAGGTTAAAGTTGAGGCTGAAACTTTCGACACGCCCCTCAAAAGGAGCGTAGATCTTTGACCTTGGGACCTGTCAGGCCTAACGTCGAAGGTATCAAGCTCCCATTGCTTACGGCGGCCGC
This sequence comes from Arthrobacter sp. ISL-48, assembly GCF_018613805.1. Lineage (GTDB taxonomy): Bacteria > Actinomycetota > Actinomycetes > Actinomycetales > Micrococcaceae > Arthrobacter. The sequence continues at coordinate 63,606 of NZ_JAGGPL010000011.1, read as the reverse complement.
GCACGTCACACTGTAAAGTGCGGCTCCCGCGAATTACATGCATGGACTTCATGCCCGCACTCGCAGTTGCAGTGTTCCGGGAGCTTAAGACAAGGAGGATCCAGGTGAGTCCCAAAGGCGAAGCGGGCGAGCTGAAACAGCCCACAACGGCTGGTGTTGCTGTGCCTGCGAGCGGTGCCCAGGGCCTCCTGTTTACCGAGGATCTTCCCGTCCTGGACGAGGACGCGGGCTACCGCGGACCCACGGCCTGTAAAGCCGCCGGCATCACATACCGCCAACTGGACTACTGGGCCCGCACCGGGCTCGTTGAACCTGCCGTCCGCGGAGCCGCGGGATCCGGTTCGCAGCGTCTGTACGGCTTCCGGGACATCCTGGTCCTCAAAGTGGTGAAGAGGCTCCTGGACACCGGAGTATCGCTCCAGCAGATCCGCTCCGCGGTGGAGCACCTGCGTGAACGCGGTGTGGAGGACCTGGCACAGATCACCCTTATGAGCGATGGCGCCAGTGTGTACGAGTGTACCTCCGCCGACGAAGTCATTGATCTCGTCCAGGGCGGGCAAGGCGTGTTCGGCATCGCGGTGGGCCGTGTCTGGCGTGAGGTGGAAGGCAGCCTGGCCTCGCTTCCCAGCGAGCACGCCGCCGAGCAGTCCTTTCCGGACGACGAACTGAGCAAGCGCCGCGCCGCACGCAAGATCGGCTGATTACTGCCGGGTTCCGAAGCGGACAGACTTGACAACGAATTAACAACAAGGGCCACCTTCCCAAGGAAGGTGGCCCTTGTTGTTGCCGTGCGGGCCGCCCTTAGCGGGAGTTGCGGCTCCGGAGGCCGCTGCCGACGGCCAGGAGGTTGGCCAGGAGGTTATCGAAGAGGGCAGCAGCGGACTTGGCGGAGTCCCCTGGCCAATGGTGAACGGGGTGGGCTGCACCCTGGATCTGCTGCCAGTTCGCCTGTTCCGGGATCCTGGGACTCAGCAGGAGCTCGCCGAACATCGATTCCATCTCGGCCAGGCGGTATGTGTGCTCGGAAGAGCCGCTGCGGACGCGGTTGGCCACAATTCCTGCGGGGGAGAGATTGGGGGCGAATTCCTGCCGGAAGAGCTGGATGGCCCGCATGGTGCGTTCGGTTCCCGCCACGGAGAACAGGCCCGGCTCTGCGACGAGTGCCACCTTGTCGCTGGCCGACCATGCCATCCGGGTCAGGCCGTTAAGGGACGGGGGGCAGTCGATCAGGACCAGCTGGTATTGGTCGGCACCGGCCAAGACGGAGGACAGCCGGCGCAGGTCGCGGCGGCCAAGGTCGGGGCGGTCGTAGATTCCGGTGTAGGCCGAACCCACGGCAACGTCCAGGACTGCAGGCCCGGACCCATTTGCAGGTGCGCGGGCCGTCCAGCTGCTGCCCACCACGTTGTCCGCCAGCTTTGCCCTGCGCGGGCTCTTGAGCATCCGCCCGATGTCCAGCTGGTCGCCGGGCTGAACGCCCAGGGCCGTGGTCGCGTCCGCGTGGGGATCGAGGTCCACCACCAATGTGGGGATGCCCGCGGCAAGCGCCGCAGAGGCCAATCCTGTGGTAACGGAAGTCTTGCCGACTCCGCCCTTGAGGCTGCTGATGCTGACTACTTGCACTTGAGAGACCAAAACCTAACGCCGGCTGCCGTGTTGGGGGTAGTGTTTGCTCCGGCAGTGCCGAAGCCGGGCGGCTCCTGCCGCCCCACTCATCATATGTTGATGCGCCGGCGATTCCTGCTTTATCGGGCCCCGGCATGGCACCGCGGACGATGCGTGCGGCTGGTTCCGTCGGCCCCGCTTTCAGCGAGCGGGACATGACGGAGAATTCTGTGATGGTGGCCACAATGATTTGTGTTTGGACGCGCCCGTCTTAGACACTGTGACCACTTACCGATATACCCGCGATGATGCAGGAGAAGTATGTTTTCCAAGATTCTGGTGGCCAACCGCGGCGAAATCGCGATCCGGGCGTTCCGTGCCGGCTACGAGCTGGGTGCCAAGACCGTTGCTGTTTTCCCTAATGAGGACCGAAACTCGATCCACCGTCAAAAAGCCGACGAGGCGTACCTGATCGGCGAGGAGGGGCACCCTGTCCGGGCCTACCTTGACGTCGCCGAGGTGGTGCGCGTTGCCAAGGAGTCCGGTGCGGATGCCATCTACCCCGGTTATGGTTTCCTCTCTGAGAACCCGGACCTGGCACGGGCTGCCAAGGACGCGGGCATTACCTTCGTCGGTCCGCCCGCCGAGGTGCTTGAACTCGCAGGCAACAAGGTTTCGGCCCTGGAGGCCGCCCGGCAGGCCGGCGTTCCCGTCCTGAATTCGAGCGCGCCGTCCAAGGACCTCGACGAGCTTATTGCCGCGGCTGACGTCATCGGCTTCCCCATTTTTGCGAAGGCTGTTGCCGGCGGTGGCGGACGCGGTATGCGCCGCGTGGACACCCGTGAAGCCCTGCCGGAAGCGCTGCAGGCCGCCATGCGTGAAGCAGATGCGGCGTTTGGCGATCCCACCATGTTCCTGGAGCAGGCAGTCCTCCGCCCGCGGCACATCGAGGTCCAGATCCTGGCTGACGCCGAAGGCAATGTCATCCACCTTTTCGAACGTGACTGCTCCATCCAGCGGCGCCACCAGAAGGTCATCGAGATCGCCCCCGCCCCCAACCTGGACGAGGGCATCCGGCAGGCCCTCTACCGTGACGCGGTTAAGTTCGCCAAGGCCCTGAACTACGTCAATGCGGGAACAGTCGAGTTCCTGGTGGACACAGTCGGCGAACGTGCCGGCCAGCATGTCTTCATTGAGATGAACCCCCGCATCCAGGTGGAGCACACTGTCACCGAAGAGGTCACGGATGTTGACCTGGTGCAGGCCCAGCTACGGATTGCCGCCGGCGAGACTCTCGCGGACCTGGGGCTCTCCCAGGAGACGGTCCAGCTCAAGGGAGCGGCACTCCAGTGCCGCATCACCACCGAGGATCCGGCCAACGGCTTCCGGCCCGACGTCGGCAAGATCACCGGTTACCGCTCGGCTGGCGGCGCCGGTGTAAGGCTCGACGGCGGGACCGTCTACTCGGGTGCCGAAATCAGCCCGCACTTCGACTCCATGCTGGTGAAGCTGACCTGCCGCGGACGCGACTACCCGGCCGCCGTTGCCCGTGCGCGCCGTGCCCTCGCCGAATTCCGCATCCGCGGGGTTTCCACCAACATCTCCTTCCTGCAGGCCGTGCTGGATGATGCCGACTTCATCGCCGGCGACGTCGCGACCTCCTTCATTGACGAGCGCCCCGAACTCCTGAAGGCCCGCGTCTCCGCCGACCGCGGCACCAAGCTGCTCACCTGGCTGGCTGAAGTCACGGTGAACAAGCCCAACGGCGAGCTCACCGTCCATTCGGATCCGGCGGCCAAGCTGCCTGCCGTTGCGGAGAAGCAGCTGGAGCCAGGGTCCCGCCAGCGTCTCCTTGAGCTTGGACCGGAGGGGTTCGCCCAAGCGCTGCGAGATCAGACCGCGGTGGCTGTCACAGATACCACCTTCCGGGACGCCCACCAGTCGCTTCTGGCAACCAGGGTCCGGACCCGCGACCTGGCGGCTGCCGGGCCCGCGGTCTCGGCGTTGCTTCCCGAACTCCTCTCCGTCGAGGCCTGGGGCGGTGCCACCTACGACGTCGCGCTGCGCTTCCTGGGCGAGGACCCCTGGGACCGCCTGGCCACCCTGCGGAAGGCCCTGCCGAACGTCTGCCTGCAGATGCTGCTCCGCGGCCGCAACACCGTGGGCTACACGCCGTACCCGGAGGAGGTTACGGAAGCTTTCGTCAACGAAGCGGCCGCGACGGGCATCGACATTTTCCGTATTTTTGATGCGCTCAACGACGTCAACCAGATGGCACCTGCGATCCGGGCCGTCCGTGCCACGGGTACAGCCGTGGCGGAAGTGGCATTGTGCTACACCGGCGACATGCTGGACCCTGACGAGAAGCTCTACACGCTGGACTACTACCTTGGGCTGGCGCAGAAAATTGTCGACGCCGGCGCCCACATCCTGGCGATCAAGGACATGGCCGGCCTGCTCCGTCCGGCGGCCGCCGCCAGGCTTGTCGCCGCGCTCCGCGAGCGGTTCGACCTCCCGGTCCACCTCCACACCCACGACACCGCAGGGGGCCAGTTGGCCACGTTGCTGGCCGCCGTGGAGGCGGGGGTCGACGCCGTGGACGTCGCATCCGCGTCGCTGGCCGGAACCACCAGCCAGCCGTCAGCTTCGGCCCTGGTAGCGGCGCTGGAGCATACCCCGCGGGACACTGGCCTCAGCCTGGCCGCCGTCAGCTCCCTGGAGCCGTACTGGGAGGCCGTGCGGCGCGTCTACGCCCCGTTCGAGTCGGGGCTTCCGGGACCCACGGGCCGTGTCTACCAGCACGAGATTCCGGGCGGACAGCTGTCCAACCTCCGCCAGCAGGCGATGGCGCTGGGCCTGGGTGAACGTTTCGAGGCCATCGAAGACATGTACACCGCGGCGGACCGCATTCTGGGCCGTCTCGTCAAAGTCACCCCGTCCTCAAAGGTGGTGGGCGATCTCGCCCTGCACTTGGTGGGCCTCAACGCCGATCCCGCTGATTTCAACGAGAACCCGCAGAATTACGACATCCCGGATTCCGTCATTGGCTTCCTGTCCGGCGAACTGGGTGATCCTCCGGGCGGCTGGCCGGAACCGTTCCGGACCAAGGCGCTCCAGGGCCGCAGCATCAAGGTCCGGGACGCCGAGCTCAGTGCCGAGGACAGCGCTGCGCTCAAGGGCGACTCAAAGACCCGCCAGCGGACGCTGAACCGCCTGCTCTTTGACGGCCCCACCAAGGATTACCTCAAGAGCGTGGAAACGTACGGGAACATCTCCGTGCTGGACACCCGGGACTACCTGTACGGACTGCAGCGCGGAGCAGAGCACGAGATCCAGCTGGAGAAGGGTGTCCGCCTGATCGCTTCCCTGGAGGCTGTCTCGGAACCCGACGAAAAGGGCATGCGCACCGTCATGTGCACCCTGAACGGGCAGTCCAGGCCGGTAGTGGTCCGGGACCGCTCAGTGGTCAGCAACGTCAAGGCTGCCGAGAAAGCGGATCCGGCCCAGCAGGGACATGTGGCCGCACCGTTTGCCGGGGCCGTCACCGTCACCGTCAAAACCGGCGATACCGTTTCTGCGGGCGATACCGTGGCCACCATCGAGGCGATGAAGATGGAAGCCTCCATCACGACGCCGGTGGGCGGCAAGGTGTCCCGGCTCGCCATTTCCGCAGTGGAACAGGTCCAGGGTGGGGACCTGCTCCTGGTAGTGGAGTAGGAACCGTCCGAACCAAGAAGGGCTCCTCCGGCTTAGGCCGGAGGAGCCCTTTGTTTCAAGGTAACGAGGGGTGGCCCATCGGGAGGCTCTGATCGGGCGATAAGTGATCCCGCGTTGCCTTAGGCGAGGGTGGGGCGCTTGGCGCTGTACATTTCCTCGATGACGGAGTCGAAGTCCTTCATCACCTGGGCACGTTTGACCTTCAGGGACGGTGTCAGGTGGCCTGAGGCTTCCGTGAAGTCTGAGGGGACGATCCGGAATGACTTGATGGCTTCTGCCTGGGAAACCGAGGCGTTGGCGCGCGTGATGAGATCCTGCACGGCCGCCTTGACGACGGGATGGTCCGCGGCCTCCTCGGGCGAGCCCGCCGCGGGCAGCCCGTGCCGCTGCAGCCAGCCGGGAAGGGCCTCCTGGTCAAGCGTCACGAGGGCCCCGATGAAGGGCCGGTTGTCTCCGACCACCAGGACCTGGGAAACCAGCGCGTCGGCGCGGATCTGGTCCTCCAGTAGGGCCGGGATGACGTTCTTGCCGCCGGCGGTGACGATGATTTCCTTCTTGCGTCCGGTGATCCAGAGGAAGCCGCTGTCATCAAGCCGCCCGACGTCTCCGGTCCGGAACCACCCGTCAGCGAATGTTTCGGCCATGAGGTCTTCGCGCTTGTAGTAGCCGCGCATGACGCAGACTCCCTTGGCGAGGATCTCGCCGTCGTCGGCTATTTTGACGGAGTTGCCAGGAAGGGGCTTGCCGACGGAACCGATCTTGATCAGGGCCGGTGTGTTGACAGAGACGGGAGCCGTGGTCTCGGTGAGTCCGTATCCTTCCAGGACCTGCAGGCCGATGCCCTGGAAGAAGTGGCCGAGGCGTTCACCAAGAGGGCCCCCGCCGGACACGGCGTGGGCCACATGGCCGCCCATGGCAGCGCGCAGTTTTCCGTAGACGAGCTTGTCGAACAGGGTGTGCTTGAGCTTCAGGCCCAGGCCCACGTGTCCTTCCTGCCTGGCCTTGGAGAACGCGATGGCGGTTTCTGCCGCCCGATGGAAGATGGCTCCCTTGCCGCCATCCTCTGCCTTGGTCAGTGCGGAGTTGTAAACCTTCTCGAACACGCGGGGCACGGCAAGAATGAAGGTGGGCTCGTAGCTCTGCAGGTCAGAGAGGAGGTTCTTAATGTCCGGAGTGTGGGCCACCGTGGTTCCGGCGGCCATTGCCAGAACGGAGATGAAGCGTGCAAAAACATGGGCCAACGGCAGGAACATGATGGTCTTCGCGTTCTCATGGACGATCTCGCCGATGATGGCGAGGGCGTTCTCCGAGAGTTCAACGAAGTTTCCATGGGTGAGTTCGCAGCCCTTGGGACGTCCAGTGGTGCCGGAGGTGTAGATGATGGTGGCGACATCGTCCAGGTTGGCCGAGCTGCGGCGGGCTTCAAGATCGGCGCCGCTGATGTTGCGTCCGGCTTCGCGGAGGGCGTCCAGCCCTCCGCCTTCGAGCTGCCAGACGTGCTGGAGGGCGGTCAGCCCTTCGGACGTCGCTGCCTGGCGGATGATGTCCTCGTGATGGGCGGCTTCGCCGAACGCGGCGACGGCGCCGGAGTCCCCGAGGTTCCAGGCGACCTGCGACGGGGAGGACGTCTCGTAGATGGGAACCGAGATGCCGCCCGCGAACCAGATGGCGAAGTCGATCAGTGCCCATTCGTAACGTGTGCGGGACATGATTCCCACCCGGTCACCGGCGCCTACACCGCTAGCCATGAGGCCTTTGGCCAGCGCTGTCACGTCAGCCAGGAAATCAGTGGCTGAGACGTTCTGCCAGGTGCCGGTGGAATCCAGCCGCGAAAAAAGCGCAGGGTTGCTGGGCTTCGCGGCCTGGCGCAGTACAAGGTCAGTGATGTTGGTTTCCGGTGGGACAACAACCAGCGGCGGAACACTGAATTCGCGCACTATAGCTCCTTTGATATCCGAAGGCCCGCACAGGGTACGTCTAAGACTAGTACTCCTGTTCCAGGCCGTGCAGTATCAAAGCTACTGGCCGGTAACTTAGGAGTCAAAGAGTGCTGTGGACTCTGACCGGAGTGCCTGCCGGGGTGTGTCGGCCGCCCGCCTAGAATGAGGAACTATGTATGCACTGCCTCCCGGCGAACAGGCCGGTCCCCTGAGACGTCCGGCACCGTGGCGGCGGCGCCCTCCGGCTCTCCAGGCCAGGCCAAGGCACGGGGAAGGGTTCCGCGAGCACCTCCGGCTCGGCCGGAAAGGCCTGGCTATCGGCATCGATATCGGCGGGACAAAGGTTGGCGCCGGTGTTGTGGATGCGGACGGCAGGATCCTCAGTGAAGCGCGGCGCTCCACCCCTGGCAGCGATCCCCGCGCCGTCGAACGGGTGATCGTTGAGCTGGTGGAGGAACTCGGCGCCGGCCACAGGATCTGGTCGGTAGGCATCGGTGCGGCAGGGTGGATGGACCTTGACGGCGGTACGGTGCTGTTCAGTCCGCATCTGGCCTGGCGCAACGAGCCCCTGCGGGCCAACCTTCAGCGCCTGCTGCGCAGGCCGGTGCTTCTGACGAACGACGCCGACGCTGCAGCATGGGCGGAATGGCGGTTTGGAGCCGGGCGGGGCCAGGACCGCCTCGTCTGCATAACCCTGGGCACCGGCATCGGCGGCGCCATGGTGATGGACGGGCGCGTCGAGCGCGGCCGGTTTGGAGTTGCCGGTGAATTCGGGCATCAGATCATCATGCCTGGCGGCCACCGCTGCGAGTGCGGCAACAGGGGGTGCTGGGAGCAGTACGCCTCGGGCAATGCGCTGGGGCGGGAAGCAAGGATCCTGGCACGCGCTAATTCTCCGGTTGCCCAGGAACTTCTCGCAGCCGTCGATGGACGCACGGAAGCGATCACCGGAGCCATAGTGACTGAGCTTGCCCTGGCTGGTGACGCGGCCTCCCGTGAGCTCCTGGAGGAGGTTGGCGAATGGCTGGGGCTGGGCCTGGCGAATCTGGCCGCCGCGCTGGACCCGGGCTTGTTTGTGATCGGCGGCGGTCTTTGTTCCGCTGGCGACCTGCTGGTGGAGCCTGCCCGCAAGGCGTTCGCCAGGAACCTGACTGGCCGCGGCTTCCGCCCGGCCGCAGGCATCGCGCTCGCTGCACTGGGACCCAGTGCGGGCCTGATCGGGGCCGCGGATCTTTCCCGGGTCAGCAGCAGGCTGCGCAGCTGACCAAGCGTTGTACCGCTATAGCCCCAGACGGCGTGACGGGCCTAACTCAAACGCGGGCACCGTCGTCGTCGTCGTCCTTTTCCTGCGGAAGCTTCATGATCAGGTAGACGACAGCGAGGACAAAAACCGCCACAATCCCCAGAACGGCAAGCAGCGGCGCGGACCGCCAAAACATGACGGACAACAGCAAGGCCACCGGCCCGCCTACCGCACCCAGCCACGCAAGCATGGTCAGCGGATCAGTGCCCGCCAGGCTCGGTGGCTCCTCCGGAACGAAGGCACCATCGTCATCCTCCACCGCGTAGTCCCTTGGTCCTTCGGTAGTGGCCCCATCCAGCCCCTGGTTCCCTTGAACGGAGCCGGCTGGTGAAGCAGCCCGCCGCTCGGCCGCGGACAGCTCAGTGGGCGCGGCATCCGCCAGGCCCAGGGGATCAAAGTCCCGGAAACCGGCCTGTTTGGCGGGGGCGTCGGGGGCGGTTGGTGAATCCGCCGCAGTGCCAGAATCCCTTGGGCCTGACGGGCGCGTTGTGCCAGCAGTATCTGCTGCATCCGAGGCACCATCGACGGCCGGTGAACCGCCTTCGAGGCGCGCCACCAGATCCAGCCAGACGGCGTCGTCCTGGTTGGCGCTCTGGTCCGGGGAGCCTGAGTCTGGCTTAGGCATCGGCGGTGCCTTTCTGGGAGGTGGCGGCTGCTTTATGCACGGGAGGGGCCTGGGTGTCCGCGGCCTGAACGGTGCCGGATACCACTGACCGGATGAACTCGGAGGATCCCCGGAAAATTTCATCTGCGTCGTTGTCCAACGTTGCCACATGGTAGCTGTTTTTCAGGCTCGTCAGCTCCAAGGGCGCATTTGTCAGGCCGCGGCGCAATGCGGCCATGCTTGAGTCAGATACAACATGGTCCACGGTAGAGCGGAAGACCCTCACCGGCGCCGTGACCCGGGGGAGCAGCCTGATGGTGTCCTTGAACATCTTGTTCATCTCATGGGCGGCCGCCACCGGAGTCCGCGCATAGGCACCCTCGTCCATGCCGGGCTTCAGGATGTCGTTGGCGATTGCCGGGGTGCTTTTGAGCACCAGTTTGAGGATGCCGGCCAGGGGCGCACGCGGATCGTCGATGACCAGCGCCGGATTCACCAGGACAACGCCGGCGACCGGCCTTGTTGCCGCGATCCTTAGCGCCAGGGCCCCGCCCATGCTCAGTCCGGCCACGAAAACGGAATCACACTGTTCGTCCAGTTCCCGGTACGCGTCGTCAAGGGCCTCGTGCCACCGCGCCCAGCGTGTCCTCGCAAGTTCCTGCCAGCTGGTGCCGTGGCCGGGAAGCAATGGCATGCGGACGGCAAAACCGGCATCGGCCAATGACTGCGCCCACGCGCGGAGGCCGTGCGGGCTGCCAGTGAAGCCGTGCGAAAGGACCACCCCGATCCCCGGTCCGTGACCACGGAAAGTGCTGCTGAACGGGCTATGGTCCGGAAGCTGGGTCATGTGGTCTCCGACCTGATGTTGTGGGATGCGGCGTTGTGGGACGCATGCTGGAGGAAGAACGCGCTGGATCTGGCAAAAATCTCGGGAGCATCAACATCCAGGGTAGCCACATGGCCGCTGGCCGGGAGGTCCACCACTTCCGCCAGCCGCGGGCCGAGGCGCCGCGTCAGCAGCACCAGTGACGTAGGAGGCACAACAGCGTCGGCGCGGGACTTGAACACTTGCACCGGTGCCGTCACACGGGGGAGCCCCCGGATGGCGGCGCCGAAGAGTTTCTTGAGCTGGTGCACGGCCGCCAGCGGCGTCCGAGAGTAGTCGCCGTCCTGGGTGGCCGGCGCCGTCGGCTGCTCTTCCTGGATGGGCAGGGTGGTGTGCTGGAAGTACTTGAGGACTCCGATCACCCGCACCCGGCGGTCATAGAAGCTGAGGCCCGGGTTCACTACCGACACGCCGGCCACTGGATGCCGCGAGGCCGTGAGTAAGGCAATGGCGCCGCCCATCGACAGGCCGGCCACGAAACACTCATCCGTTCGGGCTGCGAGCTCCAGGTATGCCGCTTCAAAGGTTCCCTGCCAGCCACGCCAGCTCGAGAGCGCAAGCTGCCTCCAATCCGTTCCGTGGCCGGGCAGGAGCGGCACGGAGACGGCAAACCCCTGGGAGGCAAGATGCTCAGCCCAAGGCAGCACACTGAGCGGGCTGCCGGTAAAGCCATGGCAGATGGCAATTCCGATCCTCGCGTTGGATCCATGGCCGGGGTAGCTGAAAGCGGCAGGCCGGGGCGGAATGCTGCTTTCTGTCATGACACCATCGTGTCACTGTTCGGGACAAATCTCACTAGAGTAGGGTTGCATTCGAGTGCTGGTCAGGCCCGATGCGGGGCCCGCCAGGCGCCGTCGGGGAGAGGTTCGTCACGTGTTTTATTGGGTCATGAAAAGGATCTTCCTGGGTCCGGTCTTGGGGCTTCTTTTCCGCCCCTGGGTCAAGGGCCTGGACAACGTTCCAGCCGAGGGCCCTGCGATTATCGCCTCCAACCATCTGTCCTTTTCCGATTCGATTTTCATGCCGCTCATGGTGTCCAGGCCGGTGGTTTTCCTGGCCAAAGCCGAGTACTTCACGGGGACCGGGCTCAAGGGACGCCTCACGGCCCTCTTCTTTCGCCTCACCAACCAGTTGCCCATGGACAGGTCCGGCGGGGCAGCTTCGGCAGTTTCACTCGATGCGGGCATGGAGGTCCTAAGGGGTGGCGGACTGCTGGGGATTTATCCCGAAGGCACGCGCAGCCCTGACGGGCGCCTTTACCGGGGCAAAGTGGGAGTCGCCCGGCTGGCGCTCCAAGCCGGTGTTCCTGTCGTTCCAGTGGCCATGATCGGGACGGACAAGGTCCAGCCCATCGGCAAACGGCTGCCTAACATCCGCCGGATTGGCATGATCTTCGGGGAGCCGCTGGATTTCAGCAGGTACCAGGGGCAGGCCGAGGACCGGCTCGTGCAGCGCAAAGTGACCGATGAAATAATGTTCGAGCTGATGCGCCTTTCCGGCCAAAAATACGTGGACGAATATGCCGCGGTGGTGAAGCTGCGGCTTGCGGGAAAGCAGAAGGAGCCGTTCACTGAAGCCGCCGGAACAACAGCACCCGAGCCGGAAGGTGACGGTGAAGACGAGGCCTCCGCGGCTGGTTGACTGTGACGGTCCACTCCAGACGCGTGACGGCCGGGTGTCCCGATGCCCCCGGGGCACATTAGTCTTAGAGGGTGACTGAGCTATCCGCAAGACCCGCCTTCTCGCTGTCCAGCACCGCCCAGAGCGGAGCCGCCCATTATCCTGGCCTTGACGACTGGAGAGACCTTCCCATCTCCCAGCAGCCCAGCTGGCAGGACAAGGACGTGTTTGACGCCTCGGTCAAGGAACTGTCCATCCTGCCGCCGCTGGTTTTCGCCGGCGAGGTGGACATCCTCCGCGAGCGGCTCGCCGCCGCGGCCCAGGGCAAGGCATTCCTGCTGCAGGGCGGCGATTGCGCCGAGACATTCGACGCCGCCACCGCGGACAAGATCAGTGCGCGGGTCAAGACCATCCTCCAGATGGCAGTGGTGCTCACCTATGGTGCGGCAATGCCGGTGATCAAGATGGGCCGCATGGCCGGCCAGTTTGCCAAGCCACGCTCATCCAATAACGAGACCCGCGACGGCGTAACCCTTCCGGCTTACCGTGGGGACATCGTCAACGGCTACGACTTCACCCCTGAGTCCCGAGGCCACGACGCCGCCCGGATGCTCAAGGCCTATCACACCTCCGCTTCCACCCTGAACCTCATCAGGGCGTTCACGCAGGGCGGGTTCGCGGACCTGCGCTCGGTGCACCAGTGGAACAAGGGCTTCACCGAAAACCCGGCCCACGCCCGTTACGAGTCCCTTGCCCGGGACATCGACCGCGCGATCCAGTTCATGGCGTCCTGCGGCGCCGACTTCGAAGCGCTCAAGCGCGTGGAGTTCTTCGCCAGCCACGAGGCGCTGCTGCTGGACTACGAGCGCGCGCTGACCCGGATCGACTCCCGCACCGGGTTCCCTTACGACACGTCGGCACACTTCCTGTGGATCGGGGAGCGCACCCGCGGGCTTGACCACGCACACATCGACTTCCTGTCGAGGGTGCGAAACCCTATCGGCGTCAAGCTTGGCCCTTCCACCACCGGCGACGACGCCCTGCGCCTCATCGACAAGCTGGATCCGGCACGGGAACCGGGCCGCCTCACCTTCATCACCCGGATGGGCGCCGGAAACATCCGGGAGAAACTGCCCGCCGTGGTGGAGAAGGTCACAGCCTCTGGCGCGCAGGTCCTCTGGGTTACCGATCCGATGCACGGCAACACCGTCACCTCACCGAATGGCTACAAGACCCGGAATTTCGATGACGTCATCGACGAGGTGCGCGGATTCTTCGAGGTGCATCAGGCCCTAGGTACCGTGCCGGGCGGCCTGCACGTCGAGATGACCGGCGACGACGTCGCGGAGTGCCTCGGCGGCGCCGACCCCGTGGACCAGGAGGCCTTCCTTGACCGCTATGAGTCGGTCTGCGACCCCCGCCTGAACCACATGCAGTCGCTCGAAATGGCCTTCCTGGTGGCCGGCGCCCTGGCCAAGAACTGAGCGCCCTGAAGAACTGAGCCGGGAAGAACTGAGCGCCGGGAAGAACCGGCGCGGACGGTCGTGTGGCCGGGCGGAACCGGCTACACGACTGTCAGGGTGATGACCGAGCCTTCGGGCACGGCTGTGTCCACGGGATCCTGGTCGCGGACCGTCCCGAAGAAGCCGCCCAGGATATTGTTCACGCGGACTTCAAAGCCGAGCTTCTCCAGTGCTTTGCGGGCGTCCGAGGCCTGCTTGCCGATGTAGCTGGGAACATCCACGAGTTTGGGGCCATCCGATATGGTAAGCGTCACCGTGCCGCCCTTGGTCAGCGTCCCGGATGGCGGCGACTGGCTGGCTACTGAGCCCTTGGGGATCTTCTTGTCCTTGACCTTTTCCGGCGAGATGACAGCCTTGAGACCTGCCGCTTCGATGGCTTTTACGGCATCGTCCTGGCCACGGCCGACGACCGAGGGCACTGGGATTGGCTGTGGCCCCTTGGAGACGGTGAGGTTCACGGGCGTTCCGTGCCTTGAAGGCGTTCCGGACGCCGGGTCCTGAGCCAGCACAACACCGGCGGCGGTCCCCTCATCGAACTTTTCCGTGATGTTTCCCAGCGCCATTTCCGCCTTGTTGAGGGCGTCCTTGGCTTGATCGAGTGTCTTGCCCGTCAACTCAGGAAGGCCAAAAAGTTCCGGTCCCTTGGAGACAAACAGCGACACGGACTGGAATTTCCTGATTTCGGTCCCGGCTTCTGGCTGGGAACCCACCACAAGCCCTGACGGGACGTCGTCGTCGAAAACATCGCTGGTGCGGGACTGGAAGCCCGCGTCCGTCAATAGTTGCTGGGCCTGGGCCACAGTCTTGTTGGCGACCGATGGAATGGTTCCCGGTGACCCTGGCCCCAGGCCGAAGAACCAGCCTGCCCCAGTGGCCAGGAGGGCGGCGATGATGAGGATCAGCGCCCACAGGGCACCACGCCGGCGTGGGTTGCCTTCCCGCAGGCTCCGCAAGGGGGTCGCAGCGGCCCTTGACCTGGCTTTCTCGTCTTCCACATCGGCTTTGCGCTGGGCCCGCTTGCTTAGGACCGGCGTGGGTGGAATGAAAGCGCCATAGTCCGCAGATCGCTGGTGCCCCGCATCAGGCGTGGCAGGGAGGACGGACGTGGCCTGCGGGCCCTGTGGGGGCTGCATCCCCATAGGTGGTTGCTGGCCGGGACGGGCGAGGGGCGACATGACCGCGGTGGGGTTGCTGGTGCGCGCGATGATCTCGGTGGGGTTATGGGCGCCCGCCGCCAAGGCCGCCGGTGGCTGAAGATCCAGCTCGGAGTCTGTGAGGTTGGTGCGGATATGGCGCAGCTCCTGAAGCAATGCGTTGCCGTCTACCGGCCGCTTCTCGGGATCGTTGGCCGTGCACCACTGCACCAGTTCGTCGACTTCCGCCGCCAGCCCGGGTACCAGGGCGGACGGCGGACCAACGGTACCGTTGACATGCTGGTAGGCGACTTGGATGGGGACGTCGCCGCCGAATGGCTGCTGGCCCGTGATCATCTCGTACAGCATGATCCCCACCGAGTAGATGTCGCTGCGGGCATCGGCCTGCCTGCCCAGGACAAGCTCAGGGGAGAGGTAGGCCACCGTGCCGATGAGCGCACCGGTGCTGGTGGAAGTGGTGACGGCACGGGCCAGGCCGAAGTCACCGATCTTGATGCGGCCGTCGTCCGCAATAAGGACGTTCTCAGGTTTGACGTCGCGATGAATCAAACCGGCCGCATGGGCCGCGCCAAGCCCCTCCACCACCGGGTCGATGAGTGCAAGCGCAAGCCTGGGAGGCAGGGCTCCCTTGGCATTGATGACATCCCGGAGCGTGTGCCCCTTGATGTATTCCATCACCAGGTAGGCGGTCTGTCCGTCGTTGCCCTGGTCCAGCACACCCACAACGTGGGCATGGGAGAGCCTTGCTGCCGACTTCGCTTCGCGCCCAAGCCTGCCCAGGAACGTGTCGTCAGTAGCCAGGTGTGGGTGCAGCACTTTGAGTGCCACATCCCGTTCCAGCCGCTGGTCCGTGGCAAGGTACACCGTTGACATGCCGCCGCGCGCCAGCTTCGACCGGACGGCGTAGCGGTCATCCACCAGCGTCCCGACTAGTCGGTCAGACACATGTTCCTGCACCCTTCGATCCTAATGCCGCAAAGAAATGGGTCCGAATCGACATGCGATCCGGACCCGTATCGTTATCGCTCGTCTCTGACGTGCGGTGCGGGCGTTCTTTTCTGGATGGCTCAGTTTCTGGAGGGCTCAGCGGAAATTTTTCTGGTGGGCCTTGATGGCTTCCACATAGGCCTTCGTGTCGTCGTACATGCCGTTCTTGCTCACGGAATACTGGCCCTGATAGTAGCCTGCAATCGCGTTGTCCAGGTCCTTGCTGGTGGCAATCAGCTGACGGATGATGGCCACTCCGGCGGTTGCGTTGTCATAGGGATTGAGCAGATTGAGCTTGCGGCCCACCAAGTCCGAGGCCCACTGGCCGGACGTCGGGATTACCTGCATCGCTCCGATGGCGTTGGCGGGGGATACAGCCCGCTGGTCGAACCCTGATTCCTGATAAGCGAATGCCAGGGCCAGGGATGGTTCAACGCCCATCTGGCGCGCCGTGTCCGAGGCGATAGACCGCATCTCCTCCCTGGATGGGACTGGGGACGCATTGAGCAGTGCCTTGTTTTCGTTCGCCGAGTTGACCACGGCCGCGGGGTAACTGAACCCGAGGAAGGAACTCGGCACGAGCGGGGTGACGCTGGCGGCCGGCTGGCTTGAGGCAGGCTGCACCGAAGCGCCTGGGATGGCCAGTTTGTTGCCGGGGTAAATGACCGATGTCATGCTGAGCCTGTTGGCTGACAGGAGGTCGGAAAGCTTGACGCCGTGCCTGGAAGCGATCGCGGACAGAGTGTCGCCTGCCTTGACCGTGTAGGAACCTGCCGGTGCAGCGGCGGGAGTTGGTGCCGGGGCGGCTGGGGCTGCGGCAGGCTGGACTGAGGTAGCCGGGGCGGCCGCAGGAGCGGCTTCGCCAGCGCCGACCTTGATCTTCTGCCCGGGGTGGATGATGGAGCGCATGTTCAGGCCGTTCCAGCTCAATACGTCGGAAAGCTTCACGCCATGGCCTGCCGCGATGGCGCTGAGGGTGTCGCCAGCCTTCACTGTGTAGCTGCCACCGGCTCCAGCCGCGGCGGCAGGGGCAGGGGCTGCCGGTGCAGCTGCAGTATCGGCCCCGGAAGCGGACAGTTTGATCTTCTGGCCGGGATAAATGATGGTGTTCGGCTGGAGGTTATTGAGCTTGAGGACCTCGTAGGTGTCGAGTCCGTACTTGTCCGCGATGCTGCTGATGGTGTCTCCGCGGGCAATCATGTATTCCGCAGGAGCTGACGGCTGGGCGGGACGGAAGGCCGCGGGAATGGTGGTGGAGACCGAAGCCGCCGCGATGCGGGAGGGTGCTGCGGTGTTCGCGGCCTGCGCTTGCATGGCGGCAGCGAGGGTGGCGGGGATAGCCCGTGGACGTGGCTCCGCGGTAGCAGGCTGGGCGAGGGCGAGTGACGACAGGACCACTGCGGGCAAGGCTGCCGTAGTGGCGGCGATCAAGGGCAGACTCGGCCTGGGTGGCTGGGGCGAGCGGGACGTCGTCATGGAAGGAATCCTCTTCTCAACTGCGGGTGCGGTGATGCGGATGCGGCGGTGCGGCTTGATTATTGATACTAGTGTTACTGAAGTTATTGCTGTTACAGATGTGATCTATGTGAATCTCTCATGAAATCCCATTTAGCACAACAATTCGGTCAATGCCGGCAATGAGAGTTTTTTGGGGTGTCGTCTTCTTGCCTTCAAGCTGGCCGCGTTCCAGCGTCCCATCCTGAAATTGCACGGACTAGGCTCCCGGGTGCCCGCCATGGCAACCTTGATGCGTGAGTAATGTAGAAATCCTTGTTGGCGAGTGGTTGCCCTTGCCCGATGTCGCGCAGTTGTTGGACGTTTCCATCACGAAAGTCCACGGCCTCATTGATGAGCGCGCGTTGGCCGCTCTACGGGTGGGGGAACGCCGGATAAGGTCGGTGCCTGCCGCCTTTATCCAAGATGGGGAAGTTGTCGACAGCCTTAAGGGCACCATCGTTGTCCTGTCCGATGCAGGTTACTCCGATGAGGAACTGATTGTCTGGCTGTTCACTGCGGACGAATCATTGCGGGGGCGTCCCATTGATGCGCTGCGTGAAGGCCGCAAAACGGAAATCCGGCGCAGGGCACAAACCCTGGCCTGGTAACTGCCGGTAATTCCCGGGCTCAGGATGCGCGGCTGACCGTTGCTTCGGCGAGCCTGCGAAGCGCCGTCTTCGGCAACTCGTCCAGGGGCAGGATTTCCAAAGCCTCAAATGCCGCGGTGCCGAATTCGCCAATAAGCACTTCGGTGGCCTGGAGGGCTCCGGACTCCTCTATGATGCGCCGGATTTCAGCTACGTCTTCATCACCAAGATCCGGGCTGCCGAGTTTGGCGTCGATAAACGCGGATTCGTCGGCGGATGCTTGGTCCAGTGCCAAGGCCACGAGCACCGTCCTTTTGCCTTCACGGAGATCATCGCCGGCAGGTTTTCCGGTGGTGACCGGATCGCCAAAGACGCCCAGGACATCGTCGCGGAGCTGGAATGCCTCGCCCAGCGGCAGGGCAAAGGCTGAATAACCCCTGAGTAACACATCCGGCGCTCCTGCCAGAGCGCCGCCCAGGGCCAGCGGGTGCTCAGTGGAGTACTTGGCCGACTTGAACCTGATGATGGACTGGGCGCGGGTGACGGCCCCGGCCCGGTCCCTGACCGGCCCGGCCACTTCCTCCAGGATGTCCAGATATTGTCCTGCCATGACCTCGGCACGCATCAGGTTAAAGATGAGCCGTGCCCGGCTCCCGGCCGCGGCCTGTTCGCCGATATCAGTGAAGGCTTCTTCACTGAAGGACAGGCACAAGTCACCGGTCAGGATGGCGGCGGCGTGCCCGAAGCGTTCACTGTCCAGGGCCCACCCCTGGGCATCGTGCAGCTGGCTGAAGCGGCGGTGGACGCTGGGACCGCCGCGCCTGGTGTCCGATCGGTCGATGATGTCGTCATGGATCAGTGCCGCGGCCTGGAAAAGCTCAAGCGCTGATCCTGCCGTCACTATCTGACGTGCCTCCGGATCCCCGCCTGCACCGCGCCAGCCCCAGTAGCACATCAGGGCACGGAGCCTCTTGCCGCCCGTCACGAGGTTGGAAATGGAGCCCATGATGGGGTCGATGTCGGGGGAAATGCCTGCCATCACCGACTGTCGGGTAGCGAGAAAGTCTGTAAGCTCGCCTGCGACAGCCGCCACAAATGCCGTCTGTTCAAGCCGCAGCTGCTCAGCTACCGTCACTTTGCTGACTCAGCTGCCACGTTGGCGCCCACAGTGAAGGTGGAAACGCCGGCCGCTTCCACCACCGCGAGATTAACCGTTTCGTTGTCGCCCCGCACAAAGTCCTTGGAAGCTACCGAGCCGACAGCCTCACCCGGCACGGCCTTGAAGCCCTGGGCCTCCAGCTCCTTGGTGTAAAAGTCGACGACGGCGGCAGTGGGGGACGTGACGCTGGCCACCAGTGCTACGGTTGCCGGCGTCGCACCCTTGTCAAAGCTGCTGGAAATCACTGTGGCGCCGGGCATCAGGGGCAGGAGCTTTTGCGGGAAGCCTGCAACGAGCGCCCCCACGGTAGCCGAGGTCCCTGGCGAAGCGGACGGACTGGCAGAAGCTGTGGCGGTGGACTGGGTTGTGGCCTGCAACGGAGTGCTTGTGGAGGAGGCGGTCACTCCAGGAGCCGCCGGACTGCAAGCGGCGAGCACCAGTACGGCACCGGCCGCGAGAGCGGCCAAACGTGCTGGTTTAAGATTTCCAATGACCGTCACAGGGACATTCCTCCTGGTGTTGATGCCGGATTCAGCCTCCAGTTTAGTCAGTACCAAAGGCTAGGATTGCAGTTGTGGGGCCCGAGCCGATCAACCAGCAAACCGAAGCACGTCTTCGGGAGCTCAGGCGCAGCTGCATCATGCACGTGGACATGGACGCATTCTTTGTGTCAGTGGAATTGCGCACCAGGCCGGAGCTCCGCGGCAAGCCTGTGATCGTCGGCTACCCGGCGGACCGCTCGGTGGTCCTCTCGGCGTCGTACGAGGCCCGTGCGTTCGGACTGAAATCCGCCATGCCCATGGTCATCGCGGCGCGTATGTGTCCCAATGCCGTCATTATCGAACCGCGGCACAAACTGTACTATGAGGTCTCCGCCCAGATCATGGGTATTTTTGAGTCGATCACCGAACTCGTGGAGCCTCTCAGCGTTGACGAAGCCTTCCTGGACGTCGGTGGCGCCATCCGCCGGTTGGGGCCACCGCGCGAAATCGGGGAACTGATCCGGCGCCGGGTGGCCGACGAGCTGGGCATCACAGCTTCCGTGGGTATCGCGGCAAGCAAGTTCGTGGCCAAGATTGCCTCCACCCGCTGCAAGCCGGACGGGCTCCTGCTGATCGGACCCGAGGAGACCGTGCCTTACCTGCATAGCCTGCCGGTGGGGGCGTTGTGGGGAGTCGGAGCCAAAACCGCAGACGTTCTTGCCCGCATGGGCATCAGGACCGTAGCTGACGTGGCAGCCACTCCTTTGCCTTCACTCAAGAAGGTGCTGGGCGTCACCGGAGAGCATGTCTACCGGCTGTCATGGGGGATAGATCCGCGGCCCGTGACTCCGCTGAGGGTGGAAAAGAGTATCGGGGCGGAGGAAACCTTTGCCGTGGACACCGGCGACGACGCCATTCTCCACCGCGAACTGCTTCGACTCTCCCACCGGACAGCGGAACGGCTGCGCGGTTCCGGGCTGGTGGCCAGGACCGTGGCATTGAAACTGCGCTACGCCGATTTTTCCACCATCACGCGTAGCCGCACCGTTCATACGCCGGTGGACAGTGCCCAGCTGATCTATGCTGTTGCGCTCCAGCTTCTCGAGTCGCTGGGAGACAGGACCATGACGGTGCGGCTTGTCGGCATCCGGGCAGAGCAGTTGGAAGACACGGCTCAGACGTCCCTTCAGCTGAGCCTTGACCGCAGGGACGATAACTGGCGTGCAGCTGAGCAAGCGCTCGACAGGGTGAGCCGGAAATTCGGGAGCAAATCAGTCCTGCCTGCCCGGTTGCTGGATTCAGGAAACGGTCAAGGATAGCCCCGATTTCAGGCCCGAAGGAGCGGATCCGGAAAGTCAGTGCCGTCTTTCAGAACGGCCTCCAACAAACTATCCTTAGAGGTACATAGTTTCAGATACTGCCGGACCTCCTGAACATGCTGTCGCTCACGCGGCCACATGCCGTGGACTCCAGTTCCGCCACCGCCGGCGGACCGGGAACCTCTACGGTGTGCCGGTCGTTATCCGAGCAGAAGCACTGGCTGGGACCAGCCCGGACGTTGGCCTACTTAAGGAGGTCGTGATGCCCCTCTCGGAGCACGAACAGAAGCTGCTTGAGCAGTTGGAGAAGCAGCTGCACGAGGACGATCCAAAGTTCGCTAATTCAATGGGCTCGGACCCGGGCCGCTCATGGTCCACCCGGCATGTGGTGATCGGCGTCCTTTGCGCGTTGGCAGGGATCTTCCTCCTCCTGGTGGGCGTCACGCTCCAAAACATTTTCGTTGGCGTTCTGGGGTTCGTCGTTATGGGAGGCGGCGTCTACTTTGCCACGATGCGTAACTCCGCAGGCGGTAAGCCTCGTCCCGCTGGCAGTGCCGGGAAGTCGGGCAAATCCCGCAGTTCCTTCATGAGTAGCCTGGAAGAGCGCTGGGACGAACGGCGCCGCGGCGAATCCTGAGGCGTTAACTCTTTCTAAGGCACCAATCTCTCCTGAGTTGCCCATTCACGATGCGGCAATCCTCCCTGATGTGCAGGTACCGCCAAGCTGACCGATGCAGCTGCATCGGTCCTCCACTTTCCTCCAGCCGGCCCCGGGGCCGCAGCAAAAAGACCCGCTATGGCGGGTCTTTTGCGTTTAAGCGACGTCTGTTGCGTCAAAGTCGGCGTGCCTTAAGTGAGCGACGTTGCGTTGAAGCCCAGCGCCGCGTTCAACCCCTCCACTTTCCACCACGGCCACTTCACCCGGTTTAACAGGGCAGAGTTCGTCCAAATGGGGGAACGGTGGCTCATCTTGCGTTGACTGTGGGGGAAAGTGGAGTAATGTGGAGGATATAAGAGGGTAGTTGCAATACGGGGGATGTGCAGTTCCTGACGGCAGACAGGTGGTGGGCCAGTGTTCCTGGGCACACACTCACCGCGTCTGGATGAAAAGGGCCGGATCATCCTCCCCGCTAAGTTCCGTGAGGAACTCGCCAGCGGCCTGGTTCTCACAAGGGGCCAGGAGCGCTGCATCTACGTCTTCAGTGAGCAGGAATTCGGACGGGTCCACGAGCAAATGCGGGAGGCGCCTATTTCCTCCAAGCAGGCGCGGGACTACATTCGCGTCTTTCTCTCTGGAGCCTCGGACGAGGTACCTGACAAGCAGGGGCGTGTGACCATTCCACCGGCGCTCCGGGAGTACGCAGGCCTCGGCAGGGAACTGGCCGTTATAGGGGCAGGGACCCGCGCCGAGATCTGGGATGCCCAAGCCTGGAACGAGTACCTGGCAGAGAAGGAGACCGCATTCTCTGAAACCGACGACGCCATTCCGGGGATCCTGTGATCACCGGGAACGGACGCCGGACCGCTTCTTGAACGAGATCTCCAGCCGCCCATCGGACGGCCAACCTGGCTCACTTCCCCGGAGCCAGGCGGGCATGAACGATAGGCGCGGATGGGGATCTGGCTCAAGAAGCCACAACCAAGCAGCTCAGGCCAGGAAAGGACGAAGGCATGAACGATCAACCGAAGCCGACGTCCGAACGCCATGTGCCGGTCCTGAGGGACCGGTGCATCAACTTGTTGGCGCCAGGGTTCGAAGCCGCCCGCCGCAAGGGTGAAACTCCTGTGGCCATTGACGCAACGCTGGGCATGGGTGGCCACTCCGAGGCCATGCTGAAGCGTTTCCCCGACTTGCACCTGATCGGCATTGACCGGGACGAAGAGGCCTTGGCCCTTGCCGGGGAGCGGCTAGCCCCCTTCGCGTCACGGATCGATCTGGTCCATGCCGTCTATGACGAGATCAGTGATGTGCTCGCTGACCTGGGCGTCCCGGAGGTTAACGGCATCCTGATGGACCTGGGCGTCTCCTCACTCCAGCTGGATGAACGTGAGCGCGGTTTTGCCTACTCATTTGATGCTCCATTGGACATGCGTATGGACACCAGCCGGGGCCAGACCGCCGCTGATGTGGTGAACAACTACAGCGAAGACGAGCTGGTCAGGATTATCCGGAAATGGGGCGAGGAGAAGTTTGCCGGCCGGATCGCCAACAGAATTGTGGCAGCCCGCTCTGTGAAGCCTTTCGCCACCACCGGCGAGCTCGTCGAGCAGATCCGGTCGGTGGTTCCGGCCGCCGCCGCCAAGTCAGGCGGCCACCCCGCAAAGCGGACGTTCCAGGCACTGCGGATCGAGGTCAACGAGGAACTCGAAGTACTGGAGCGGGCCGTGCCTGCTGCTGTGGAGGCCACCGCCCTGGGCGGGCGCATCGTGGTCATGTCCTACCACTCTCTTGAAGACAAGATCGTCAAGAGCGTCTTCCAGGCACGCTCTAAATCCTCGGCTCCGCTCGGATTCCCAGTGGAGCTTGAGGAACACAAGGCCGAACTCAAGACCCTGACTAAAGGCACAGAAGTGCCCACCGCCGTCGAAATCGCAGAAAACCCCCGCGCCGCTTCCGCAAGGCTGCGCGCCGTGGAACGAATCAGAGCCAGGAGAGCCGCATGAGCACCGCCGCCGTCAAGAACTTTCCGGTCGTCTCTGGCAGCACCGCACCGGCCATCAGGACCAGTCCGGCAGGCGCGCCCGGTGATGGCCGGAAGGTACGCACGCCGCTCTCCGTGGTGCGCTCCGCCCCTGCGAAGCGCCGCGCCCCATTCGTTGTCCTGTGCTTCGCCTTGCTGGCCGTGGCCCTGGTCACGGTGCTGGTCTTGAACATCTCGGTCTCCACCGCCCAATACCAACTCGTCGAACTCCGCGGCAAGCAGAGCACGTTGACCAAGCAAAACCAGGATTTGACACAGCAGGTCCAAAACTTCGAAGCTCCCCAGAACCTGGCCGCGAGGGCCACGGACTTGGGAATGGTAGCTTCCACGGTCAAAGGCCAGATCGACCTTTCGACCCTCACCGTCACTGGCAAGGCGACCCCGGCCGTGAAGGGTGGCGCTACCGGTGCCGTTATCCCGGCGCCTGCAGTTGCCGGGATGCTGACCGCGATGCCGCCGGTCAGCACTGGAGGGCCGCCGGCCAGCCGGAAGCCGGATAGCAGCGATCGTGCTGAACCGCCGGCGGGCGGACCGGCACAGGCTCCGGCCGCCGCACCGGCACCACCAGCGCCGGCACCGCCAGCACCAGCGCCGGCACCGCCAGCACCAGCGCCGGCTGTGGAGCTCCACGGCGGTTCTGTTCCGGTACCTGAGCAGAAGGTACCTGGCCAGTAATTGACAGTTGCCCTCACGCAAACCACGCAACAAACCACGTAACAAAGCGGCAGCGTAACGGGCAACAAAGCAGGGAAACAAAAGGCGAGCAGCAAGGGAATCACGGTGGCGCAGAGGACCGACAGGGCAAAAAACGGGAAGGTGCCTAACCCCACGAAGCGCTTGCGCCTGGGCCTGGGGATCATGCTGACGCTCCTCCTGGTGGTGGGCGGGAAACTCTTCCTGGTGCAGGGCCTGGACGTCGGCGGCATGGCCGAAGCTGCGCTCAACAAACGGATGACACAGACGCTCCTGCCTGCAGAACGTGGAAGCATCCTCGACTCCAACGGAACGGTCCTGGCCAACAGCGTGATCCGGTACAACGTGGTGGTGGACCAGACCGTTAACACCAAAACCGACAAGTTTCCTCGCCTGGTGGACGGGACGGAGAAGGTGGTCGATATCAGCAGGGACCAGGGCATTAGCGAACTCACCTCTGCCCTGGGAATGACCGAGGACGACGTCAGGAAGGCGGTGACCGGCGACCAGAAATACTACATCGTGGCAAAGGATCTGAAGCCGGATGTTGAGGACCGCGTCACGAAGCTATTGATCCCCGGCGTGCATACCGAAGGCGTGAGCAAGCGCGTCTATCCCAACGGTTCGGTCGCAGGCGGGATCGTCGGCTTCCTCCAGGACGGCACCACTGGCCAGGCGGGCATTGAGCAGACCCAGGATGGTGTCCTGAAGGGAACTGACGGCAAGAGGCTTTTCGAGACCGGCGCCGATGGTCTGAGGATTCCTGTTGGTGTGGATCAACTGACGCCGCCGGAGAACGGCAAGGACGTGAAACTCACCATCAATTCGGACATTCAGTACTTCGCCCAGCAGGCCATCCAGAGCCAGAAAGACAAGCTGAGCGCCGAATGGGGCACCATCGTGGTGACGGATATTAAGACCGGAAACCTCATCGCGATGGCTGACACCGATTCGCCGGACCCCAACGATCCCGGCAAGGTGGCCGCTAAAGACCGCGGCGTCCGGGCGGTGACCGCGGCCTACGAGCCCGGATCAGTGGAAAAGATGATTACCGCCGCCTCCGCGATCGAAGAGGGGACGTCCAGCCCCCTGGACCGGTTCACCATCCCGCCAACCTACACCGTGGACAACCAGACGTTCAGCGACGCCTTTACCCACGGTACAGAGCAACGCACCCTTGCCGGCATTATCGGCTACTCCATGAATACCGGCACGGTGATGGTCGGCCAGCGGCTGAGCAAGGAGAAGCGCCACGACTGGCTGCAGAAGTTCGGAATCGGGGAGGCCCCGGACATTGGCCTTCCCGCCGAGGCTGCGGGCATCCTCACCCCCGCGGATCAGTGGGACAGTCGCCAGCAGTACACCGTGCTCTTCGGCCAGGGCGTGTCGCAATCGACCGTGCAGACAGTCCGGGCCTACCAAAGCATCGCCAATGACGGCGTCATGGTCCAGCCGCGGCTGATAGACGGCTATATTAACCCCGACGGGACCGAGGAGAAGGTACCTGCAAAGGACCCGCGGCAGGTGGTTTCAAAGAACACTGCGCAGCAGATGCGCGACATCCTGGAAAGTGCTGTGACTGAGGGCGAAATCAAGGACGCGGCCATTGACGGGTACCGCGTCGGCGCCAAAACCGGTACCTCGGAATCGCCGTGCGACGACGGAAAGCCGGGCTACTGCGGCTACACTGCCTCCATCGTGGGCATGGCGCCGATGGACGATCCCCGGTTTATTGTGGAGGTGATACTGCAGCGGCCTCAGGGCAGCATCTACGGCATCACTAATGGCCCGATCTTTCGCTCGGTCATGAGCCAGGTGTTGCGGACCTACAACGTCAAGCCGTCCACCGGGGAACCGGCCAGGCTGCCGCAGTACGCCCAGTAGCAGCGTTCCCAGCAGCGCCCGCACTGAAGCATTTTCGTGCGGGCCCGATCCACTAGCACCATCGGAGATCCCCTTGTCAGAGCACAATGCACCCGGCAACGCCACTGCCCCGACCGGGGGATCCGCCAATGGCCGCTTCCGGCCGATGGCGGTTGCCGCGGTCCGCCTGGACAGCATCGGCGAATCCATCGGAGTTGCCGTGCCGGGTCCTTCCGCCGCCGTCAGCGTCACCGGGATTACCCTCAACTCACGCACGGTGGAACCCGGGGATCTGTACGTGGCCTTGCCCGGCGCCGTACGCCACGGGGCGGACTTCGTTCCGCAGGCCCTGGCAGCCGGGGCGGCAGCCATCCTTACCGACGACGCCGGGGCACGCCAGCTGGCGTTGTCGGCGGACACGTCCGTCCCCGTGCTGGTGGTGGATGAACCAAGGAATGTCGTGGGTCCGCTCTCCGCCATGATCTACCGCAGCCAGCCTTCCGCGGGGGGTGCACTCCGGCTGTTCGGGGTTACCGGTACCAACGGCAAGACCACCACCACCTATTTCATCAACGCGCTGCTGCGCTCCCTGGGCCAGAAGACGGGCCTGGTGGGAACGATCGAAATCCTGGCGGGCGGCGAACCGATTCCCAGCCTGCTCACGACGCCGGAATCCACTGACCTCCACGGACTGCTGGCGCTCATGCGGGAAAGGGGTCTGGAAGCCGCATCAATGGAAGTATCCTCACACGCGGTTTCGTTCCAACGCGTGGACGGTGTGGTCTTTGACGTTGCCGGCTTCACGAACCTCACCCAGGACCATCTCGACCTGCATGGGACCATGGACGAATACTTCAGCACCAAGGCCGAGCTTTTTACGCCACGGCGTGCCCGCGCTGCTGTTGTGACAGTCGACGACGGCTGGGGTCGCCGGCTTGCGTCTACAGCTGAGATTCCTGTCACCTCGCTCGCTGTAACTCCCGCCGGGGCGCCGGCCGACTGGACGGTCACGGACACCGCTGCACGCGGCCTGGGAACGGACTTTACCCTGCGTGGCCCCGGCGGGGCTTCACTGCAGGTCCACACCGGGCTGCCCGGCAGCTTCAACGTGGCCAACGCCGCGCTGGCGGCAGTGATGGTTATCACCAGCGGGGTCGAGGTCGCCGCGGTCCAGAGTGCACTGGACCGCCATGACCCGTTCACCGTCGCGGTCCCGGGACGTATGCAACTGGTCGCTGAGGAACCGGCCGCTGTGGTCGACTTTGCCCACAACACCGACGCCCTGGCCCGTGCCCTGGAAGCAGTCCGACCGCCGCTTCCGGGTTCAAGGCTGATCGTGGTTTTCGGTGCCACCGGCCAGCGGGACCAGGGCAAGCGCCCGGCCATGGGAGCTGTCGCGGCCCGCCTCGCAGATACGGTCATCGTCACGGATGACGATCCCCATGATGAAGACGCCGCAGCCATCCGGGCAGACGTTCTCGCCGGCGCCCGTACCGCTAAGCAGCAGGACTCGCTGGACTGCGACATCCTGGAGGTATTCCCCCGGGACGCCGCGATCCGGCAGGCTGTTGAGCTGGCCGGACCTCGAGACGCCATCCTGGTGGCAGGCCGCGGCCACGAGGTCTGGCAGGAAGTCAAGGGGGTCAACCTCGCGCTCGATGACAGGGTGGAACTGCGGAACGCCTTGACAGCAGGGGGATTCACCGTTCTCCAAGACGACCGGATAGAGTCCTAGACCGAGATGATTGCATTTACTGCGGCGGAGATCGCCGAAATCACAGACGGCCGCCTGGATGCCGACGCCGGGGTCACCCCTGTCTCCGTAGTCACGGATTCCCGGGAGGCCACCGCCGGATCGCTTTACGTTGCGAAGCCGGGGGAGCACGCAGACGGCCACGACTTCGTTGCCGCCGCCTTTGACAGGGGTGCAACGCTGGTCCTCGCGGAACGATCCGTGGCCGGACCGGACGGCGCCACGTATCCCGCCGTGCTGGTTCAGGATGCCGTCGTGGCGATGGGCAAGCTGGCGGCCGAAGCTGTGCGTCGGATCCGTGCAGCCCGGGAGGCCGCGGGCGAGGCCCTGACCGTGATAGGAATCACCGGTTCGGCCGGAAAGACCACCACCAAGGACCTCCTGGCCGGGATCCTGGCCAAGCAAGGAACCACTGTGGCTCCGCAGGGTTCGTATAACGGTGAGGTCGGCGTGCCACTCACCGTATTCCGTGCCGACACGGATACGCGATACCTCGTGATCGAAATGGGAGCTACGGGAATCGGCCACATCCGCTACCTGGCCGACATGGTGGTGCCGGACATCGGTGTGGTTCTCGGCGTGGGTACGGCCCACGCCGGCGAGTTCGGCGGCGTGGACAACATCGCAAGGGCCAAGGGTGAACTTCTGGAAGCCCTCCCGGCCACCGGGACCGCCATCATTAACCTCGACGACGACCGGGTTGCCGCCATGCGGGCACGAACGCACGCCGCCGTGCTGGGCTTTACCGCCAACGGCCACAAGGAAGCCGCAGTGCGGGCTGAGCGGCCTGACACGAACGTCCTGGGGAATCCTGAGTTCGACCTTGTTCTCCCGGGAGACGAACCGGACCTGCACGTGAGCAGCAGGCTTATCGGCGCACACCACATAGGCAACCTGCTGGCCGCAGCTGCCGCCGCTTTCGCCGCAGGAATTCCGGGACCTGACATCGCAGCCTCCCTTAGCAGCCAAACAGCCGCCAGCCGTTGGCGCATGGAACGAACCGAGCGGGCGGACGGCGTCACCATTATCAACGACGCCTACAACGCCAACCCGGAATCCATGCGTGCGGCCCTTCGCACCCTGGCGGACCTGGGCCGCGGCCGCCGTACCTGGGCCGTCCTGGGCGCCATGCTGGAGCTGGGTCCTGACTCGATCCGGGAACACGCTGCCGTAGGCACCCAGGTGGTGCGGCTGAACATCTCCCGCCTCGTGGTTGTGGGCCGCGAAGCACGTGCCCTGTACGTATCCGCGGTGCAGGAAGGCTCCTGGGGAGACGAATGCGTCTTTGCGGAAACCCCGGATGAGGCCTACGAACTCCTAAATGCCGAGCTTGAACCAGGCGACCTTGTGCTGTTCAAGTCCTCCAACAGCGTAGGGCTGCGGCATTTGGGCGATCGGATAGCATTACCCCCAGCCCAGGTACCCGCCACTGAAGGGAGCGAGCTGCTGTGATTGCACTGCTCATCGGCGCTGGCCTTGCCCTGTTGTGCGCCCTGGTTGGGACCCCGCTGTTCATCCGGTTGCTCGTCCACAGG
Organism: Arthrobacter sp. ISL-48; assembly: GCF_018613805.1. Taxonomy (GTDB): domain Bacteria; phylum Actinomycetota; class Actinomycetes; order Actinomycetales; family Micrococcaceae; genus Arthrobacter. Next base: position 34,677 of record NZ_JAGGPL010000011.1, on the reverse strand, counting down.
AGCTACGGCCAGTTCATCCGGGATGACGGACCGACGTCGCACCACACCAAGCGCGGCACACCCACTATGGGTGGAGCCGTGGTGGTTTGCGCGGTCCTCCTGAGCTACGGCCTGACCCACTTGATCATGTGGATGATGAATCCCGATTCGCCGGGTCCCTCGGCTTCCGCGCTCATCCTGCTGTTCCTCATGGTGGGCATGGGCACGGTGGGCTTCCTGGATGACTTCATCAAGATTTCCCGTCAGCGAAGCCTGGGCCTGGACGCCAAGGCCAAGCTCATCCTGCAGGGCGCCGTTGGCGTCATCTTCGCTGTCCTTGCCCTCAATTTTCCCGACGCCGACGGCGTCACGCCAGCGTCCACCAAGATCTCCCTGGTCCGCGATCTTCCGTGGCTGGACCTGGCGTTCGCCGGGACCATCGTGGGCGCCATCCTATTTGTCGTGTGGTCTAACTTGATCGTTACCGCCGCCACCAACGGGGTGAACCTCACGGACGGACTGGACGGCCTGGCCGCGGGAGCTTCGATCATGGTATTCGGTGCCTACACGCTGATGGGTATCTGGCAGAGCAACCAGGCCTGCGGGTCGCCGCGCGAAGCCGGCAGCGGGTGCTATTCGGTCCGCGACCCCCTGGACCTGGCACTTCTGGCAGCCATCATGAGCGCCGCCCTTGTCGGCTTCCTCTGGTGGAACACTTCACCCGCCAAGCTCTTCATGGGTGACACGGGTTCATTGGCGATCGGCGGCGCCATCGCGGGCTTTGCGATCCTTTCCAGGACCGAACTGCTCCTCGGCATCATTGGCGGCCTCTTTGTGCTGATTACGCTGTCAGTCATCATCCAGGTGGGTTATTTCAAAGCCACCGGGGGTAAACGCTTCTTCAAAATGGCACCCTTGCAGCATCACTTCGAACTCAAGGGCTGGGCAGAAGTCACGGTGGTGGTCAGGTTCTGGATCCTGGGCGGGCTCTTTGTGGCCGTGGGCCTCGGTATCTTCTACGCTGAATGGGTTGTGCTGCTGTGACTGTTTCCCCCCGTCTCGACGGCCTCGTGAGCTGGGATTCCGACTGGGCCGGATTACGCGTCGTTGTCACGGGCATCGGGGTTTCCGGCTTCGCCGCGGCGGACACCCTCATCGAACTGGGTGCCCGGGTGGTGGTGGTTGACGCCGCCACCAGCGATACTGCCAAGGCCCAGGCCGACACCTTGAAGATCGTCGGAGCCGAAGACGTCCTCTTGGGACCCGACGCCGTGATCCAGGTTCCCAAAATCGACGGCGCCTTCCCCGAGCTGATCGTGACATCGCCCGGCTGGCGACCGGACCAGGCCCTGCTGGCAGCCGCCGCACGTGCGCACATTCCGGTCTGGGGCGACGTCGAACTCGCCTGGCGCCTCCGGGAGCGCGCGGGGCGCAAGACGGCCGACTGGCTGACCATCACGGGGACGAACGGAAAAACGACCACGGTCGGCCTTACCGAAGCAATGCTGCAGGCGGCTGGCCTCAAGGCCATTGCTGTCGGCAACGTTGGCACACCCATTCTTGATGCCCTCCGTGATCCAGTCGATTACGACGTCTTTGCCGTGGAGCTGTCCAGTTTCCAGCTGCACTGGTCCCATTCGCTGTCGCCGGTTGCCAGTGTCTGCCTCAACGTGGCCGAGGACCATGTGGACTGGCACGGCTCCTACGCGTCCTACCTGGCGGACAAGGCCAAAATCTTCGAGCGGACGCAGAAGGCGTGCATCTATAACGCGGAGCAGATCGAAACCGAGCGCATGGTGGAGAACGCCGATGTGATGGAGGGCTGCCGTGCCGTGGGCTTCACCACGCTTACCCCGGCCATCAGCATGCTGGGCGTGGTCGAGGGCCTCCTGGTGGACCGAGCCTTCATCGAGGAACGCAAGGACAGCGCAGCCGAGCTTGCCTCGATGGCGGACCTGGGGCCGTTTGCCCCGCGGCACATGGTGGCGAACGCCCTTGCCGCCGCAGGCCTGGTGCGCGCGTACGGCGTGGAGCCCAGGGCGGTGCGCCAAGGCATCCAGGACTACGTACCGGGAAACCACCGCATCCAGCCCGTCGCACGCCAGAACGGGGTGCTCTGGGTCAATGACTCCAAGGCCACCAACCCGCACGCCGCGTCCGCTTCCCTGGCCACCTTTCAAAACGTGATCTGGATTGCCGGCGGCCTGTCCAAGGGTGTCAGCTATGACGAACTGGTCCGGGACCATGCGGCCCGGCTGAAGGCAGTGGTGCTGATCGGGAGCGACACCGCGCCGCTGGCCGAGGCCCTCCGGCGACACGCGCCGGATGTACCAGTGATCGCACCGCCGGCGGGCGACACTGAAAATATGCAGACTGCCGTAACGGGCGGAGCCATCGCGGGCAGCTCTCCGGTTTCCGGTGGGGCCGTGATGTCCCGGGCCGTTGCGTCGGCCGCGCAGCTGGCCGCTTCAGGGGACACTGTGCTGATGGCGCCGGCTGCTGCTTCCATGGATCAGTTCTCTTCCTATGCTCACCGTGGCGACGCCTTCATCGAAGCTGTCCGCGAGCTGGTGGAAGGGCAGGCCCAGACCGGCGAGGAGTAACAATGGTCAGCACGCCCACCCGTCCGCCGGATTCCCATCCGCGCACCGGAAAACCAGCTTCACCCCCTCGGCCAAGGCCCATGGCGGCGAAACCTACAGTGCCACCGCGCGTCCGGGGCTGGTACCGCGGCTTCTGGTCCGCGCTGGAAGGAAACGGCACCTCCCGGAACGGTTCCACCTATTACCTCATCCTCGGCTCCACGCTCGCGCTTACCGCCATCGGCATCATGATGGTGCTTTCGGCCTCGAGCGTGGAATCCATCGCGGCAGGAAAATCACCCTACGGCGACGCCCTGAAGCAGGGGATCTTCGCCGCCATCGGTATCTTCACCATGTTTGTCCTGTCCCGCATCAACGTGGTCTGGCTCAAGCGCCTTGCCTGGCCCGTTCTGGGCATCGCGCTGGTCCTGCTGGTCCTGGTCCAGGTGGTCGGCACCGAAGTCAACGGCAATAAGAACTGGATCGACCTCGGCGGCATCACCTTCCAGCCGTCAGAGGCATCCAAGCTGGCACTGGCGCTGTGGATGGCCACCGTCCTGGCAATGAAGGGGAAGCTGCTCCGGCGATGGCAGCACGTACTGATCCCCGCTGTGCCCCTGGCCGGGGCCGTGATCGGATTGGTGCTGCTCGGAAACGACCTCGGCACTGCCATGATCATCATGATGATCACTGCCGCAGCACTCTTCTTTGCCGGCGTGCGGCTCTACCTGTTCGCTTTCGCCGGTTTGGTGGCCGCGGCGGGAACGGCCGTCATGGCCGTTACCAGCTCAAACCGGGTGTGCCGTATCACGTCATGGTGGACCGGACAGTCTTGCGCCGACGGCGTCGACGCCAACTACCAGGCAACTAACGGGCTCTACGGACTCGCTTCCGGCGGTTGGTTCGGTGTGGGCCTTGGCCAGAGCCGGCAGAAGTACAGCTGGATCCCGGAAGCCCACAACGACTTCATTTTCGCCATCATCGGCGAGGAACTGGGTCTGGTGGGCACCGTCGTCGTCCTCATCCTCTTCGCCATCCTGGGTGCGGCCATCTACCGTGTGGTAGTGGCCCAGGAGGCCATGTTCCACCGGGTCCTGGCCGGCACCATCATGGTATGGCTGCTCGGACAGGCCACCGTCAACATGTCCGTGGTGACGGGCCTGATGCCCGTCATCGGCGTGCCTTTGCCCTTCATTTCCTACGGCGGGTCCGCACTCCTCATGTCCCTGTGCGCCATCGGCGTGGTCTTATCGCTCGCCCGGGAGCAGATGGCCCCTGCCATCAGGCCCAAGCGGATGTTGAAATTCGGCGCCGGCAAGGGCCGGGGAACCACCGGCCGCACCAAGACTGCCAGAAAGCGTACCTAGCACCACATGACTTCGAAAAAGCTCTCCATTGTCCTGGCGGGCGGCGGAACCGCCGGCCACATCAGCCCGCTCCTGGCCATCGCGGCCGCGCTGCGCGTGTCCGCGCCGGAGGCCAACCTCCTTGCGGTGGGTACTCCGTCGGGCATGGAGACCAGGCTGGTTCCCGCTGCCGGAGTGGAACTTGCCACGATCGACCGCGTCCCGTTTCCCCGGAAGCCCTCCGTGGACCTGTTGCGGCTGCCTTCCCGGCTCGCCGGGGCAGTAAGCCAGGCCGGCAAAATCCTGGATGACGCCGACGCCGATGTTCTGGTCGGGGTAGGCGGCTACGTATGTACGCCCATGTACCTGGCTGCCCGGCGCCGCCGCATTCCCATCGTGATCCATGAAGCCAACACCCGGCCCGGCCTGGCCAACAGGGTGGGGTCACTGCTGACCCGGCACGTCGCGGTGGCCTTCGAGACCACCAAGCTCCGTCATGCCCGCCACGTGGGAATGCCCATGCGCACGGAAATTTCCGGCCTGGACAGAACCGCCGCCCGCGCCGCTGCCCGCGAAGCGCTGGGCCTGGATGCCGGCAAGCCAACACTGATCGTCACCGGCGGATCCTCCGGCGCGCAGAGCATCAACCGCACGGTGGCCGCCGTTGTGGAGGACCTCGCCGCCGCAGGGATCCAGACGCTCCATATCACCGGCCGCGGAAAGGCGGTGCTGGCCCCCGACGGCGGCACACTGGCGGTGCCTGGATACCGGCAGCTTGAATATGTCGACGGCATGGAGCTGGTCTACGCCGCCGCGGACGTGCTGCTCGCACGGTCGGGTGCCGCCACCGTCTGTGAAGTCGCCGCCGTGGGCGTTCCGGCGGTGTTTGTCCCGCTGCCAGTTGGCAACGGCGAACAGGCGCTCAACGCTGCGGGGCTCGTGGATGCGGGCGGGGCGCTCCTCGTCCAAGACCGCGATTTCACTCCCGGTTGGGTTCGCAGCGAACTCATCCCGCTGGTCACCGACCACCGCCGACTGGCCGCAATGGGAGCCAGCTCACACCGCCTTGGAATCAGAAACGCCGATCAGCGCATGGCTGGTCTTGTCTTGGAAGCGGTATCCGCATGACCCCCGCCCCCGTCCCCAGCCAGGAATCCCTTGGCCGCGTCCACTTCATCGGAATCGGCGGGGTGGGCATGTCCGCCGTGGCCCGGATCATGGTGGCGCGGGGGATTCCCGTCAGCGGGTCAGACGCAAAGGACTTGCCGGTCATGGCGGACCTGGCGGACGCGGGCGCCAGGATCGCCGTCGGGTACAGCGCCGGGAACCTTGGCGACGCGCAGACGGTCGTGGCGGGCTCGGCCATCCGGGCTGACAACCCCGAGCTCGCGGCCGCACGCGTTGCCGGGCTCCCCGTGCTGCACCGTTCGGAGGCCCTGGCTGCCACGATGGGCGGGGACCTGGTGGTGACGGTGGCAGGTACACATGGCAAGTCCACCACCACGTCCATGATTACCGTCCTGCTCCAGGGCGCCGGACTGGACCCCTCCTTTGCCATCGGGGCCAACGTACCGGCCCTCGGCGTCAACGCGGCCAACGGCACTTCCGGGGTGTTTATTGCCGAGGCGGATGAATCGGACGGGTCGTTCCTGAACTACCGGCCCAAAATGGCCGTGGTCACGAACGTGGAACCTGACCACCTGGACTATTACGGCACAGCCGAAGCCGTTTACGAATCCTTTGACCGGTTCACCGGACTGCTTCCGTCAGACGGTGTACTGATCGCCTGCGCGGACGACGCCGGCGCCCTCGCCCTCGCCGAACGCACTCGTGCCCGCGGCAACACCAGGGTGGTCCTGTATGGCACCTCTGCCCGGTCGGACCTGGTGCTGCACGACGGCGGACCAGGAGATGTGTCCGTCAGGTCACCGGCGGGACGGTTCGGCCTGGAGCTTCAGGTGCCGGGCCGGCACAATGCCCTGAACGCCACGGCCGCGTTCGCCGTCGCCCTTGAGCTGGGGGTCGATGCGGACACCGCCGCGCGGTCTCTGGCGCACTTCTCCGGGGCGTCGAGGCGATTCGAACTGAAGGGCGCAGCGCGCGGCGTGCGGGTCTTTGACGACTACGCCCACCATCCCACCGAGGTCCGCGCCGCCCTGGCGGCGGCGCGCTCCGTTGCGGGGGAGCACAAGGTCCACGTCCTGTTCCAGCCGCACCTCTTCTCACGCACCAGGGAGTTTTCCCGGCAGTTCGCCGAGGCGCTGAACCTGGCCGATACGGCCCTTGTGCTGGACATCTATCCTGCCCGTGAAGATCCCATTCCGGGCGTCACGAGCCAGCTGATCGCAGAGCACCTCAACGCGGGTGGCCGTCTGGTCACAAGTGGGGAGGCTGTGGCTGAACTGGCGGCGGCCGCCGGCGTCGGCGACGTCGTCCTGACCGTTGGCGCCGGCGACGTGACCGACTTCGGTCCGCTGATCGTGGAGGCACTGGGTGGCTAGCCCGCGGCGCCCCACGTACGCCTCGCGCGGCGGGTCGGGACGCGGCGGCGTCCCCGTGAAGGAGCCTGAGGTCATCTCCGCCTCCAAGAGCGCACCTGACGCCGCTCCGGCACCATCTTCCAACGGGAAGAAGACGGGGAAAAAGACAGGAAAAGAGGCGCGGATAAAGGCGAAGGGCTTCGGCACGCATTCCGGAGACCGGGATTTGGCGGCGGATGACAATGTGCTGGCCTTTCCTGAGCCGAAGGGCCGCCGAGTCAAAAGGAACATCCTCATCGCCGCGGGTTTAACCGTGGTGGTGATCGCGGGGCTCCTGGCCGCCGCTGTTTTTTCGCCCCTTCTGGCTGTTGCCACCATTTCCGTCTCGGGTACGAAGCTCCTCACCCCCGAGCAGGTGCAGACCGCGCTGGAGCCGCTGCGGGGCAAACCCCTGCCCCAGGTCAGCGACGGCGACGTGTCCCGGCTCCTGGGGCCGCTGGTCCAGATCAAATCGGTATCCATCGAAGCGCGGCCGCCATCTGAGCTGGCGGTCAAGATCCGGGAACGGGTTCCGGTCGCCCTGGTCAAGCAGGGCGCGCAGTACCAGCTGGTGGACGTGGACGGCGTACAACTGGCCACCACGGCGGATCCGAGGTCTGTAGCGCTGCCCGTGATCGACGGCGGAGCCGGAGCAATCGGCAAGGACCTGTTCCAGGCCACCGCAGCGGTCCTCGGCGCTCTTCCGCCGGAAGTCCTTGCGAAGCTGTCCAACGCTTCCGCCCAGTCGGTTGACGCCGTCGAACTCAAACTCACTGACGGCCAAACCGTCGTTTGGGGCAACGCAGGGGAGAAGGAACTGAAGGCGAAGGTGCTTGAAGCGCTCCTGAAGGTTCCTGCCGACCCGAAGAACCCCGTGCGGGTTTACGACGTCAGCGCGCCCCGGCACCCCGTAACGCGCTGAAATGCTTTATTTGCCCGGTATTCCCACGACACGCGGCGGCGGTTATTGAATGTCCGAAGCAGAGGAAATAGCGTCACAACATGAGTTACTTGACATAACTATAACCTTCAACTCGAAGGTTAAGGTTCGAAGCTTCAAGCCCGACTCCATCAGTTTTCGCAATAAGACACGAACAAGGGACACGTAACGTGGCAGCTCCGCAGAATTACTTGGCCGTCATCAAGGTCGTCGGCATCGGCGGCGGTGGCGTGAACGCAGTCAACCGCATGATCGAGGTCGGCCTCCGAGGTGTTGAATTTATCGCCATCAATACCGACGCCCAGGCCCTGCTGATGAGTGATGCCGACGTCAAGCTCGACGTCGGCCGCGAGCTGACCCGCGGACTTGGTGCCGGAGCCAACCCCGAGGTGGGCAAGCAGGCTGCAGAGGACCACGCCGACGAGATCGAAGAGGTCATCCGCGGTGCAGACATGGTGTTCGTGACGGCCGGCGAAGGCGGCGGCACTGGCACCGGCGGCGCTCCCGTGGTGGCGCGCATCGCCCGCTCCCTGGGTGCGCTGACAATCGGTGTGGTCACCCGGCCCTTCACCTTTGAAGGCCGCCGCCGTGCCGGCTCCGCCGAGGCGGGCATTGACGCCCTCCGCGACGAAGTTGACACCCTGATCGTCATCCCCAACGACAGGCTCCTTTCCATCAGCGACCGCAACGTCTCCGTCCTGGACGCTTTCCGTTCCGCTGACCAGGTCCTGCTGTCCGGTGTCCAGGGCATCACAGACCTCATCACCACTCCCGGCCTGATCAACCTTGACTTCGCCGACGTGAAATCCGTCATGCAGGGCGCAGGCTCGGCGCTGATGGGTATCGGTTCGGCGCGTGGAGAAGACCGGGCGGTCAAGGCTGCGGAGCTGGCCATCGCGTCCCCACTGCTGGAAGCCTCCATCGACGGCGCCCACGGCGTGCTGCTGTCCATCCAGGGCGGGTCCGACCTCGGCCTGTTCGAGATCAACGAGGCCGCCCGCCTGGTGCAGGAAGTTGCCCACCCCGAGGCCAACATCATCTTCGGCGCCGTTATTGACGACGCGCTCGGAGATGAGGCCCGCGTAACGGTCATCGCCGCAGGCTTCGACGACGTCAAGGCCACCTCGCCGTCCATGGACCAGTCACAGCCCCAGGTGGCGCCGCAGAGGCCAGCCGCCCCGTCGGCTGCCCCTGCCCAGGCCCCGTCGTCAGGCGGCAGCCACCAGATGAATGTCCAGCCCGTCCACGCCGGGGTCGGCGCGTCCGGACTCAGCAACTGGGGGCAGCAGCGTTCTTCCGCCGTCCCCGCAGACTCAGGATTCGACGTCGACCTGCCGTCAGTTGTGGAGCCCGATCTCACCGGTCACCAAGCCGATGACCTGGATGTCCCCGACTTCCTGAAGTAGGGCACGGATTGTTTTTCTCGCGGTCGGAAGTCCTCCCCGGGGTGTCTGTGGCATTCACCGACACCAGCGCCGGGAACCTGGCGTTGCACGTGGGGGACAACCCTGCTGATGTGATCCGGCGCCGGGAGGGGTTGGAGCGGGCCATGGGTGCGTCTCCCGGCTCCCTCCGGTTCATGGACCAGGTGCACGGCACCTCCGTAGCCCTGATGGAGGCCGGCACACCTGCACCCGAGGCGGACGCCATGGTTTCGCAGGGATTGCCGCTGGCCGTCATGGTCGCGGACTGCATTCCGGTACTGCTGGTGGGCAAAGCTCCGTCTGGTCCGGTCCTGGCCGCCGTGCATGCCGGCCGCCCGGGGATAGCCAATGGCATCATTCCGTCAGCGGTGGACCGGATGCGGTCGCTCGGTGCGTCCGGAATCAGGGCGTGGCTCGGACCATCGATCTGCGGCGCCTGCTACGAAGTCCCGGCAGCCCTGCAAGCCGCAGTCGCCAGCGCGGTTCCGGCCACCTGGTCGACGACGTCGTGGGGGACTCCGGCGCTCGATCTTCCGGCGGGGGCGCGGAGCCAGCTGGAGGCCGCGGACGTCGTCGTCGAGTATGCGGGAGCGTGCACCCTTGAGAACGATGCACTTTATTCCTACCGCCGGAACAGCCGTACCGGCCGGTTCGCCGGGGTCGTATGGCAGCATGAAGGGAAGCCGTGTGGTGAAGGACGCTGAGCGGTTTGCCGAGCTGTCAGAGCGCCTCGCTGCGGTCCGGAGCAGGATCGAATCCGCCGCGGATGCTTCCGGCCGGGGCGGGGATCTACCCACGCTGATCGTGGTCACGAAGTTCCATCCGGCTGAGGACATCCGTCGCCTGGCGGCGCTGGGGGTCCGGGATGTCGGCGAGAACCGGGATCAGGAGGCCTCGGCGAAGTCGGCGGAGCTGGCGGAGCTCGGGCTGCACTGGCATTTCGTAGGCCAGCTCCAAACCAAGAAGGCCAAGTCCGTGGCGCGCTACGCCCACGCGGTCCATTCGGTGGACCGCCTGCAACTTGTTGACAGTCTGGCCCGTGCGGTAGCCACAGAGCAGGATGCTTCCGGCCGCACCCCGCTGGACTGCTTCATCCAGGTCAGTCTCGACGACGACGCCGGGGCCCACCGGGGCGGCGCATCACCGTCAGAGGTGCCTGTCCTGGCCGAGCGGCTGGCTGACGCCGAGGGGCTGGTGCTGGCGGGCGTGATGGCCGTCGCTCCGCTTGGGGCCGGGCCTGAGGAATCCTTCGAAAGACTGGCGGCCATCTCCGCCCGGCTCGCCGCCGAGCATCCTTCCGCCACGGCCATTTCGGCGGGCATGAGCCAGGACCTCGAAGCGGCCATCCGGTTTGGGGCGACACACCTGCGAATCGGTTCGGATATTCTCGGATCGCGTCCTGCGGTGGGGTAGCGTCGAACTATTGGAAGTGAATGGCGGGGACTTCCAGTGCTGTCAAGTCACAGCGTGGCCCGCCTATGGACACGATTAGGAGTCGACCATGGCCGGCGCTCTGCGCAAGACAATGATCTATCTTGGGCTCGCCGATGGCGATGAACACTACGAGTCCGAGCATCACACCACACGTAAGGACGAGGACGATTCAATGGAAGTTGACCGCGACGAACGCCGTGCACCAGCACCCGTCCGCGATGTCGGCCGCGACACCTCGTACGCCCCTGAAGAGGAATACCGCGCACCAGTGACCCCCATCAAGCGTGCGGCATCAAGCCGCGAAGAAACCAGCGGGCTCCGGCAGATCACCACGATCCATCCGCGGTCCTACAACGACGCAAAACTTATCGGTGAAAGCTTCCGCGATGGCATCCCCGTGATCATGAACGTCACCGACATGGGTGAAGGCGACGCCAAGCGCCTGGTGGATTTCTCAGCCGGGCTTGTGTTCGGGCTCCGGGGAAGCATCGAGCGCGTCACGAACAAGGTTTTCCTCCTGTCACCGTCGTACATTGAAGTCATCGGCGATGACAAGAAGGTCAGCGAGACACAGGCCAGCTTCTTCAACCAAAGCTAGTCACAAGGCTTACCGCGGATGCCAGGCAGGTACACCTGTCTGGCATCTGTGCTGAAATAGATAAGAAACGTTGGCAGGACACTGCGGTATCCGGAATGAGCATGGAGATATGAGTTAAGTCATGGGAATTGTTTTCGGACTTGTCTATCTCGCCCTCTTACTGTTCTTCGTGTCGCTGATCGTCCGCCTCGTCTTTGACTGGGTCCAGATGTTTGCCAGGGAATGGCGTCCACGCGGCGCTGCCTTGGTGACGGCCCACACCGTGTACTCCATCACCGATCCACCGCTCAAGGTCCTGCGGAGGCTGATCCCGCCGTTGAGGCTTGGCGGCATCTCGCTGGACCTGGGTTTCCTGATTTTGTTCATCGCCGTCAGCGTGGCGATGGCGTTTACCAGGAGTTTCGCGTAATTTTCGATTAGACCTAGCAGCGCAGGCCGCAGATCCGGACGGAACTGGCAGCCTGCAAGGCGAAGAAATCTCTGGTTGACACCACAGTGTTGAATTAGAGGAACCAGTCCATATTTAGGTACGGTAGTTTGGACGGCCGGAAGGCCTACTGACTAACTAGACCAGTGAGGTGACCAGATGGCTTTGACGCCAGAAGACGTTGTCAACAAGCGCTTTCAGCCGACCAAGTTCCGCGAAGGCTACGACCAGGATGAAGTAGATGACTTCCTGGACGAAATCGTCGTTGAACTCCGGCGCCTGAACCAGGAGAACGACGAGCTCCGCAAGAAGCTCGCGGAAGCCGGTTCGGCCGTGCCCGCCAGCTCCGCCGCATCTGCCCCAGTGGTCGAGAAGGTTCCCGCGCCGGCCAAGGCGGAGAAGGACGATGCCCGCGCCAAGGCCGAGGCCGATGCCAAGGCAGCCGAAGCAAGCAAGAAGCAGGAAGCAGAGCAGGCAGCGCCTGTCGCAACCATTCCTGCTGCCCCTGCCCAGGCTGCCGGAGGCAGTGTTTCCGCTGAGTCCGCCGCCGGCCTGCTGGCCATGGCGCAGCAGATGCATGACCGCCACGTTGCCGAGGGCCAGGCGCAGAAGGACAAGATCATCGCCGAGGCCCAGATTGAAGCCAGCAGCCTGGTCAACGATGCCCAGGAGAAGTCCCGCAAGATCCTGGGTGCCCTCGAGCAGCAGCGATCCGTCCTGGAACGCAAGGTGGAGCAGCTGCGCGGCTTCGAGCGCGACTACCGTTCACGCCTGAAGGCCTACATCGAGGGCCAGCTGCGTGACCTCGATGCCCGCGGTTCAGTGGCTGCGCCGGAAGTCAGTGAAGCCAACTAGTCCGTCAAGCAAGTATTCTGAAAGCCGGTGGCTGAGGATTCCTCAGCCGCCGGCTTTTGTGATTGACATTGGTTTCCGAATGAAAGCACCATGACTGACGAACTTGCCGCTGACGCTGCACTCCCTGTTCCATCATCGCCGCGACCCCGACGGGCCGTGCTGTTGTCCCTTTTCGCAGGTTTTGCGATGTTCGCCTATGCCTTGGACCAGCTCACCAAGCTCTGGGTCACCTCCAGCATGGTGGAAGGCGAACGTATCCCCGTCCTGCCGCCCCTCCTGCACTGGTACTTCATCCGCAACTCCGGCGCCGCATTCTCGATCGGGGAGAACGTGACGTGGGTGTTCTCCATCATCATGGCCGGCGTCTCCCTTGCCATCCTGTTCCAGGTGCGCAAGCTGGGTTCCGCCTGGTGGTCGCTGGCACTTGGCCTGCTGCTGGGAGGAGCCTTGGGAAACCTGACAGACCGGTTGTTCCGCGAGCCGTCGTTCGGCATGGGCCACGTAGTGGATTTCATCCAGTTGCCCAACTTCGCCATCTTCAATATCGCCGATTCCGCCGTGGTTTCGGCGGTAGCCATCATCTGCATCCTGACGCTGCGTGGTGTTTCCCTCGACGGATCCCGGCACGGGGGCGCCCAGACGGAGAAGCCCGGCGATGCCTGAGCGGGTTGTGGTCGCGGACGATCTCGGCGGCGTGCGGGCGGACGCCGGGCTGGCCGCACTAATGGGGATCTCCCGTTCGCTCGCGGCGACGCTCATCGCCGAAGGCAACGTCGTAAACCGGGGAAAGAAAGTGGGCAAGTCCGCGCGCCTGGTAGCTGGTGACGTCCTGCACGTCACGGTGCCTGAGCGGCGGGACCCGCTCGAAGTGGTGGAGGAAGTTGTGGAAGGCCTGAAGATCCTGCTGGACGATGACGACTTTGTAGTCGTGGACAAACCTGTGGGGGTCGCCGCGCATCCGTCACCAGGCTGGGTGGGACCCACCGTAGTAGGCGGCCTCGCTGGAGCCGGGTACCGTATTTCGACCTCCGGCTCGCCTGAGCGGGCAGGAATTGTGCACAGGCTCGACGTCGGCACGTCAGGTGTGATGGTGGTGGCCAAAACCGAGCGGGCCTACACAGCCTTGAAGCGGGCCTTCAAGGAGCGCAGCGTGGACAAGGTCTACCATGCCGTGGTCCAGGGGCTGCCCGACCCGCTGGAAGGCACCATCGACGCGCCCATCGGACGGCATCCGGGGCATGACTGGCGCTTTGCAGTCATCGAGGACGGCCGGCCCTCCATCACGCACTATGAGGTCCTGGAAGCCTTCGGCAAGGCGACCCTCGTTGAAGTCCACCTTGAGACTGGACGCACGCACCAGATCCGCGTGCACTTCTCCGCACTGCGGCACCCTTGTGCCGGCGACCTGACTTACGGGGCGGACCCGCGGCTTGCGGCAACCCTGGGCCTGACGCGCCAGTGGCTGCATGCCCGGCAGTTGGGCTTCGACCACCCGGTCACGGGGGAGCGAGTGACCGTCACCAGCGACTACCCGCAGGATCTGGCCTTTGCCCTGGAAGTCCTCGAGTCGGGGCAGGCATAGCCACTGCGTCGCAGAGCCTGCGGCAGGGAGCCAGAGCATAGAATAGTGCGGTGACTTCCAGCAATGATTCGTTCGTCCACCTTCACAACCACACCGAATACTCCATGCTGGACGGTGCCGCGAGGCTGGGCGACCTCTTCAGCCACACCAAGGAACTGGGCATGGCCTCGCTGGCCACCACGGACCACGGTTTCGTCTTTGGGGCCTTTGATTTCTGGAACAAGGCGCGCAACGCAGGGGTCAAACCGATTGTCGGTGTCGAGGCCTACCTGACTCCCGGTACAGCCCGCCAGGACAAGACCCGTGTCCGCTGGGGCGATGGCGGCCGAAACGACGTCTCGGGCGCCGGGTCCTATACGCACATGACCATGTGGGCGGAGACGACCGCCGGCATGCACAACCTCTTCCGGATGTCCTCGCTTGCTTCCCTCGAGGGTTATCTCTACAAGCCACGCATGGACCGTGACCTGCTGCAGACCTACGGCAAAGGGCTCATTGCCACCACGGGCTGCCCCTCCGGAGAGGTTCAGACCAAACTCCGGCTGGGCCTCTACCAGGAGGCCAAGCAGGCGGCCTCCGATTTCCGGGACATCTTCGGAGCGGAGAACTTCTTCTGCGAGCTGATGGACCACGGCCTGGACATCGAGCGGAACATCCAGGGCGACCTCATCAAGCTCGCCAAGGAACTCGGGCTGCCCATGGTGGCCACCAACGACCTCCACTACACCCACGCCGAGGACTCCGCGAGCCACGCTGCCCTCCTGTGCGTCCAGTCCGGCTCCACGATGGCCGACCCCAAGCGCTTCAAGTTCGACGCCGACGAGTTCTACCTCAAGTCCCCGGCCGAGATGAGGGCCATCTTCAGCGACCACCCGGAAGCCTGCGACAACACGTTGCTCATCGCCGAACGTTGCGACGTGGAGTTCAACGAGAGCGCCAGCTACATGCCGCGCTTCCCGGTGCCGGACGGCGAAGACGAGCAGTCCTGGTTCGTCAAGGAAGTAGAAAAGGGCCTCCACTACCGCTATCCGAAGGGCATCCCCGATGACGTCCGCAAGCAGGCGGACTTCGAGGTCGGCGTCATCGTCCAGATGGGCTTCCCCGGCTACTTCCTGGTGGTGGCCGACTTCATCAACTGGGCCAAGAACAACGGCATCCGGGTGGGCCCCGGCCGTGGCTCCGGTGCCGGTTCCATGGTGGCCTACGCTATGCGCATTACGGACCTGGATCCGCTGGTCCACGGGCTGATCTTCGAGCGGTTCCTCAACCCGGAACGCGTGTCCATGCCCGACTTCGACGTCGACTTCGATGACCGGCGCCGCTCGGAAGTCATTAGATACGTGACCGAGAAGTACGGCGACGAGCGCGTGGCCATGATTGTCACGTATGGCACCATCAAGGCCAAGCAGGCGCTTAAGGACTCCTCGCGCGTCCTGGGCTACCCGTTCTCCACGGGTGAGCGGCTGACCAAGGCCATGCCGCCGGACGTGATGGGCAAGGGCATCGCGCTGGCCGATGTCCACAATCCGGAGGCCAAACGGTACTCGGAGGCCGACGAGCTCCGCGAGCTGCTCAAATCAGACGCCGATTCCCAGAAGGTCTTCGAGATGGCGCTGGGGCTGGAAGGCCTCAAGCGCCAGTGGGGCGTGCACGCCGCCGGCGTCATCATGTCCTCGGACCCGCTGATCGACATCATTCCGATCATGCGCCGCGAGCAGGACGGCCAGGTGATCACCCAGTTCGACTACCCCACGTGTGAAGGCCTGGGCCTGATCAAGATGGACTTCCTGGGGCTGCGGAACCTGACGATCATCACCGACGCCGTGGAGAACATCAAGCTCAACAAGGGCATCGACCTGGTCCTTGAGGATCTGGGCCTGGACGACGTCGGCGCCTACGAACTCCTCGCCCGTGGCGACACCTTGGGCGTGTTCCAGCTCGACGGAGGGCCGATGCGCTCTCTGCTCAAGCAGATGCGCCCCGACAACTTCGAAGACATTTCGGCCGTGATCGCGCTGTACCGGCCGGGCCCCATGGGCGCAAACTCGCACACGAACTACGCGCTGCGCAAGACTGGGCTGCAGGAGATTGTCCCGATCCACGCCGAGCTCGAGGAACCGCTCGCCGAGATCCTGGGCGGAACATACGGCCTGATCGTGTACCAGGAGCAGGTGATGGCCATCGCGCAGAAGGTCGCCGGGTTCACGCTCGGCCAGGCCGACATTCTGCGTCGGGCCATGGGCAAGAAAAAGAAGTCCGAGCTGGACAAGCAGTACGCCGGTTTTGAAAAGGGCATGATGGACAACGGCTATTCCGCCGCGGCCATCAAAATGCTCTGGGACATTCTGCTGCCGTTCTCCGACTACGCTTTCAACAAGGCGCATTCTGCGGCCTACGGGCTCGTGTCGTACTGGACCGCCTACCTCAAGGCTCACTATCCCGCCGAGTACATGGCGGCGCTCCTCACCAGTGTCGGCGATGACAAGGACAAGCTGGCCCTCTACCTCAACGAATGCCGCAAGATGGGCATCACTGTGCTTCCGCCGGACGTCAACGAATCCAGTGTCAACTTCACCCCTGTGGGCACGGATATCCGCTTCGGCATGGCCGCCATCCGCAATGTGGGCGTGAACGTGGTGGAGGCCATGGTCAGCGCGAGGGAAAGCCAGGGCGCCTTCACCTCTTTCAAGGACTACCTCCTGAAAGTGCCGGCGGTGGTTTGCAACAAGCGGACCATCGAATCCCTTATCAAGGCCGGCGCCTTTGATTCGCTGGGACATCCGCGGCGTGCACTGGCCATGATCCATGAAGAGGCCATCGATTCGGTCATCACGCTCAAGCGCAACGAGGCCATCGGGCAGTTCGACCTCTTCGCGGGCTTCGAGGACCAGGAGCCGGAAGCGTCGCTGACCACGGAGATCCCGGACCTGCCGGAATGGGAGAAAAAGGACAAACTGTCCTTCGAGCGGGACATGCTGGGCCTGTATGTCTCCGACCATCCCCTCCAGGGCCTGGAGGGGCTGCTCAGCCAACATGCCGACCAGACCATCACCTCCGTGATCGGTGAGGACGGCCCGAACGATGGTGCCATCATCACCATCGCCGGCATGATCACCTCGCTGAGCCGCCGCATCGCCAAGGCAAGCGGAAACGCCTATGCCCGGGCCGAAGTGGAGGACCTGGGTGGCTCCATGGAGGTGATGTTCTTCGGCCAGGTCTACGGACCGATCGCCTCGGTGCTGGCGGAGGACCTGATCGTTGTGGTCAAGGGCCGCCTGCAAAAGCGCGACGACGGCGCCATCACCCTGAACTGCATGGAGCTTTCCGTCCCCGACCTCAGCGACAGCCTCAACGGTCCAGTCGTGATCACCATGCAGACGCATAAAGCCACCGAAGCGGTGGTGACCGAGCTGGGCGACGTGCTGCGGACCCACCGCGGCACCTCCGAGGTCCGGCTGCAGCTCCAGGGCGACACCCGGATGGAGGTCATGGGCCTCCCCGTCCACCTCAGGGTCAACCCAAGCCCGTCGCTGTTCGGCGACCTCAAGGTGCTCCTGGGCCCCACGTGCCTGGACAGCTAAGGGCTGAGATCTCCGGGAGCTAGATTTCGTAGTCCAGCGGTACGGGCCTGCCATAGCCCCCCGCGTGGTAGAGGAGCGGCGAACCGTCCTCGCCCACCTGTCCGTCCACCACCTCAACGACCACCACGGCGTTGTTCTCGAACGACAGACGCATCTGGATCTTGCCAATCAGCCAGCCGGCCACATCCTTGAGGATTGGCACATCGTGCGGGCCGAGCTCCCAGTGGTCCCCGCCGAAGCGGTTCTTGGTCCGGGCGAAACGCTCTGCAAGCTCCTGGTTTTCCAGTCCCAGCATGTGTACTCCGATATGGGTCGTGTTGGCCACCGCGGGCCAGGAGCTGGAGCTGCGTGCCATGTTGAAAGTGAAGCGGGGCGGCTGCGCCGACAGGGACGCCACGGATGTCGCTGTAAAGCCATAGGGCTCGCCTTGGTAGTTCACGGTGATGATGGCGACGCCTGCCGCATGGCGGCGGAACATTTCCTTGAACGTCAGTTCATACGGCGCCTGGTCGGCGGTCACTGGCACGGACTCCCTGATGTAATTGGATGACACTGGACTTACTTCAAGGGTATGGGTCGCTGGCCGTGCAGGGGAGTCCGTTTACCCGCCACGTCCTTTGATTGAGGTGCCTGAACATTTGTTAAGGTTTGTTTCATGACACTACGCACCCGCCGTCGTTCCTTTCCCATGCCACGGACAGTGTTTGTTACCGCTGCGGCGGCGGGACTTCCGGTGGGGCTGCTCTGGTGGCTGCTCGCTCCTGGCGGCTTGAACCTCCTCACCAGGGATCCCTCGCTGGCGGTCGGAACGAATCCGCAGGTCTGGCTGCCCCGCGACCTCACCCTCGCGGGCCTGTTCATTTTTTCCGGCTGCCTGCTGGCGGTGTTTCTGACGGACAAAACCCGCGGGTTTCCGCAACGGGACCTGATGCTTGGTCTTGCCGGCGCCCTGGTGGGTGCCCTGCTGGCGTGGCAGACAGGCATCCTTGCGGCCCGCTGGTTTGGTGCCCCCGCAGATACCTCGGCCAACGCCAGCGTCGCCTTTTCGCTCCGATCGGTTGCCGTGGTGCTTCTGTGGCCGGGAGCCACGGCCGCTGCCGTCTTCATCATCAGCCTGCTTAACCTGTCAAAGCAGGGGCAGGACCGGACAGACGGTCACACCGGCAGTGCCCCCTTCACGGGAAGCACAGCGCCGATGCGTAAAATGGACCGGTGACCATATCTCCTGAGTTCCCTGCTACTACCCCTCCTGCCGATGCCGTCAGTTTCCGTACGGTCGATCTCCGGGGCAAGGGCCTGGCTCTTGCCGGGCTGCGTGCGGCTGTTCCCCGCGCGCGGCACCAGACTGTGGCAGATGCTGAGCAGCGGGTCCTGGACATCATTGCCGACGTCCGCCAGCGCGGCTTCGCCGCCCTCAGCGACCTTGCCGTCCGCTTCGACGGCGTTGATCAGGAGCACCCGCGGGTCCCGGCTGAAGCCCTGGCCCGGGCACTGGATGAACTCGACCCGGCAGTGCGCGGTGCCCTCGAAGAGTCCATCAGCCGTGCCCGGCGCTTCGCGGACGGGCAGCGCCCCCGGAACATCGACGTCGAACTCGGCGATGGCGCCTTCGTGAGCCAGAACTGGGTCCCTGTTGCCCGGGTGGGACTGTATGTCCCCGGCGGCCTGGCCGTTTACCCGTCATCGGTGATCATGAATGTTGTTCCTGCACTCGCGGCAGGAGTGGAGTCCATCGCCCTGGCCTCGCCGCCGCAGAAGGATTTCGGGGGATTGCCCCACCCCACCATCCTCGCGGCCGCTGCCCTCCTGGGCATCGATGAGGTGTACGCAATTGGTGGCGCCCAGGCCATCGCCGCCTTTGCCTACGGAGCGGACGCCACCGACGCCGGACCGGCCCTGGAGCCCGTTGACGTTGTCACGGGGCCGGGAAACATCTTCGTGGCAACAGCGAAGCGCCTGGTCAAAGGCGTCGTGGGAATCGATTCCGAGGCGGGCACCACGGAGATCGCCATCCTGGCCGACTCCTCGGCGAAGCCGGCCCTGGTTGCCGCGGATCTGATCAGCCAGGCCGAGCACGACCCCCAGGCGGCCTCCGTGCTCGTCACGGACTCCGAGGAGCTCGCCGCCGCTGTTAGGGCAGAGCTGGACGTCCAGGCCGCCGCGACCAAGCACTCCCAGCGCGTTGTTGAGGCGCTCTCCGGCCCGCAGTCCGGGGTGGTCCTGGTGGAGGACCTCGAGCAGGGCATCGCGGCCTGCGATGCCTACGCCGCCGAGCACTTGGAGATCATGACAGAGGACGCGGCCGGCGTGGCGAGCCGGATACGAAACGCCGGCGCCATCTTCGTGGGGGATTACAGCCCGGTCAGCCTGGGGGACTACTGCGCGGGGTCGAATCACGTACTGCCGACCAGCGGAACGGCGGCGTTCTCCTCAGGGCTGAATGTGACCACCTTTCTGCGTGCCATCCAGGTAATCAACTACAGCAGGGCCGCGCTCCAGGAGGTCAGCGGACACATCGTGAGCCTATCCGGCGCGGAGGACCTTCCGGCCCACGGCGAGGCCGTCACTGCACGCTTCGCAGAGGCCGCCAGCCGTAGGAAGTGATCTGGCCGCAACCACTACATGTAGTAATTACAGGATTGTTATTCTGCTACATCTAGTCGTAGACTGGTAGCCGAAGACCGGCCCGCAGGGCGCCATCGGCTTGGGAGAGGGGATTCCATGTACTGTCCGTTCTGCCGCAATCCCGACTCCCGCGTCGTGGACAGCCGCATGGCCGACGACGGCTCAGCCATCAGGCGCCGCAGGCAGTGCCCCGAATGTGGCCGTCGCTTCACCACCGTGGAAACCACCAGCCTATCGGTGATCAAGCGCTCCGGAGTGGGAGAGCCCTTCAGTCGCAGCAAGGTCATTAACGGCGTACGCAAGGCATGCCAGGGCCGTCCCGTCAGCGAGGACGATCTCGCGCTCCTCGCCCAGGAGGTCGAGGAACAGATCCGGGCGTCGGGTGCCGCCGAAATCGACGCCCACGAAGTGGGCCTGGCGATCCTGGGGCCATTGCAGAAGCTGGACAAAGTGGCCTACCTGCGCTTCGCCAGTGTGTACCAGGCCTTCGAATCCCTTGAGGACTTCGAGACGGCAATTTCGCTCCTCCGCCACGAGTCCGAAGAGGAAGCCAAGGAACTCACGGCTCTGGGCGAAGGGGCATCAAAGAGCCTAAAGGGCTCCGAAAAGAGCCCCCTGTAACTCCGGTGGTGGCAGCGGAGGGGAAGCCGCAGCCACCACCGGCACCACCACGTTTAGACGATGGGTCCGCCTACCGGCCACCCGAGACAGGCAACACGGCGCCGGTAATGTACCCGGCCTCAGCGGACATGAGCCACATCACCGCTGCCGCGACCTCGTCCGGCTCCGCACCGCGCCCCATCGGAATGGTTGGATTCAGCCGCTGCACGCGATCGGGCATTCCCGCCGCTGCATGCAGCCCCGTATTGGTGCTGCCCGGAGCCACGCAGTTGACCCGGATGCCCTGGGCAGCCACCTCAGCCGCCAGCCCCACAGTGAGGACATCGACGGCGCCCTTGGACGCCGCGTAATGCGCCCAGGTACCGGGTGAACCGGCCTTGGTGGCCGTGGAGGAGATATTGACGATGGAGCCGCCAGCGCCGTGCCCGTCTTCGCCGAGCCTGCGGACGGCTTCTTGGCAGACATAGATCAGGCCGGACACGTTGACTTCCATGACCCGTCGCACCGTGTCAGCAGGGACATCGGCGAGTTTGCCGATCAGGTTTCCGGTGATTCCGGCGTTGTTGACCACCGCGGAGAGCCTCCCCAACCGGGCCGCGGCGTCGAACATCCCCTTGACTGCGGCGGGATCGCTGACGTCAGCCTGGACAGCGGCGGCGGTGCCGCCGTCGGCCGTAATCTCCTGCACCACTGACCTGGCGCCGTCGGCATCCGCTGAATAATTCACGACGACGGCGTACCCGGCCCGTGTGGCGCGAAGTGCGATGGCAGCGCCGATGCCACGGCTGGCCCCGGTGACGATCATGACCCCGGACGAAGCCCCCTTCGAAGAAGTCACCGCTTATTTGTGCAGCTTGTGCTTCACGGCGATTTCAAGGGCTGCGCCCACGATCCCGGCCTCGTTCTTCAGCTCGGCCGGCACGATGGGCGTGCGGAGCTTGAGGTTGGGCAGGTACTCGTCGGCGCGCTTTGAGATGCCGCCGCCCACGATAAAGAGTTCGGGGGAGAACAGGAATTCGACGTGGGAGAAGTAGCGCTGCAGCAGCACGCTGTACTCCTCCCAGCTCAGGCCGTCACGCTCGCGTGCCACGGCCGAGGCCTTGGTTTCGGCGTCAAAGCCGTCGATCTCCAGGTGGCCCAGTTCCGCGTTGGGGACCAGGTGGCCGTTGAAGATGAATGCGGACCCGATTCCGGTGCCCAGCGTGATCACCAGGACCGTGCCATCGACGCCCTCGCCGGCACCGTAGCGGGCTTCGGCAAGACCGGCAGCGTCGGCGTCATTGATGACCTCAACCGGCCGTCCCAGCCGCGCGGTGAGCAGGCCATCGATGTCGGTGTCCAGCCAGCTCTTGTCCACGTTGGCCGCCGAGTGGACCACCCCGTGCTGGATGATGCCGGGAAAGGTGACGCCAATCGGCGAGCCTGCTTCCGGAGCCTCCGGGCGGGCGGAAAGCTCCGCCACGACCTGCGCCACGACTTCCGCCACAGCGGCCGGAGTGGCAGGCTGCGGGGTGGGCACACGGAACCGTTCGCCCACGAGCTTGCCCTTCTTCAGGTCGACAATGCCGCCCTTGATTCCCGTGCCGCCGATGTCGATGCCGATCAGCGGAGCGTGCTTGTGCGACTTCTCGTCCTTCTTGGCCAATGTGGTTCCGTTCGTGGCAGTGGGCGGGCAGGGCAGCCGGACGGCTGACCGATTTCAGGCAATGATCAGGGCAGGGTCAGGATTTCGGCGCCGGCTTCGGTCACCAGCAGTGTGTGTTCGAACTGGGCGGTCCGCTTGCGGTCGCGGGTGACCACGGTCCAGTCGTCGGGCCACATGTCCCATTCCACGGTGCCAAGCGTCAGCATGGGCTCGATCGTGAAAACCATTCCTGCTTCGATCACGGTGTTGTAGGCCGGGGCCGCATCGTAGTGCGGGATGATGAGCCCGGTGTGGAAGGCTTCGCCCACCCCGTGGCCGGTGAAGTCCCGCACCACACCGTAGCCGAAACGCTTGGCATAGGACTGGATGGCGCGGCCGATCACGTTGATTTCGCGGCCGGGCGCCACTGCTTTGATGGCCCTGTTGAGCGATTCCTGAGTGCGTTCGACGAGCAGACGGGATTCTTCGTCGACGTCGCCCACCAGGAAGGTGTAGTTGGTGTCGCCATGCACTCCGTCAATGAAGGCAGTGATGTCGATATTGATGATGTCGCCCTCCTGGACCAGCGTGCTGTCCGGGATGCCGTGGCAGATGACTTCATTCAGGGAAGAACACAGGGACTTGGGAAATCCACGGTAGCCGAGCGTGGACGGGTAGGCCTTGTGGTCGAGGAGGAATTCGTGGCCTACCTTGTCCAGCTGGTCGGTGGTGACGCCCGGCCTGATGTGATTGCCCACCTCAACGATGGCCTGGGCGGCGATCCTGCTGGCGATCCTGATCTTCTCGATGGTCTCGGCCGGTTTGACCTCGGAGCCGGTGAATTTGGCAGGGCCGGGCTTGCCAACATATTCGGGTCGCGGTATGGACGCCGGAACTGGGAGCTGCGGGCTGACGGTTCCCGGCGTGAGGGTGCCGGTGGGTGCAGTCGAGGCGTGGGAAGGCATAGATTGATCATATAAGGCACCGCAGATCGCCAAGTAACCGGAGGGCGCAACTGGTCCGCGTAGGGGTTTACGTTACGTGGATCACGCCGTGGCACTCCGCAGCCGGCACCTACCAGCGGAACGAGGAACAACGATGACTGAGTACTGGTACAACGTGAACACCCACGAGGTAGAAGAGGATGCCCTTTCGGACTGGAGTCAGCTCATTGGCCCGTACAAGACCCGGGAAGAGGCTGAGCACGCTCTGGAGAAGGTCCGGGCCCGCAACGAAGCCTGGGACAAGGGCGACGACGACTAGGACGCTCCCCGCTCCTGCTCTAGAAGGAGTGCTCGGGACCGGGGAACTGGCCTGACCGGACGTCGTCGCCGTAGGCTTTCGCTGCATCGCTGAGCGTGGTGCGGAGGTCGGCGTATTGCTTGACAAACTTCGCCATCCGGCCGCCCCGCAGGCCAGCCATGTCCTGCCAGACCAGCACCTGCCCGGTGGTGGAGTTGCCCGCACCGATGCCGATGGTCGGAACGCTGACCGCAGCGTCAACGGCGGCGGCGGTGTCCGCCGGAACCATTTCCATCAGCACGCAGAACGCGCCGGCCTCTGCAAGCGCGACAGCGTCGTCAATCAGGCGCTGCGCGTCGTCGCCGCGGCCCTGCACACGGTAGCCCCCCAGCGCGTGTTCGCTCTGCGGAGTGAAGCCGATGTGCGCCATCACGGGGATGCCGGCCTGGACCATGGCACGGACTGTCTCCGCGTAGAACTTGCCGCCCTCGATCTTGACGGCGTGGACCAGCCCCTCTTTGAGGAAACGGACGCCGGTGGCAACGCCCTGTTGGGCCGATACTTCGTAGCTGCCGAATGGCAGGTCGGCCACCACCAGGGAGCGCTTGGCGGACCGGGCCACGGCCCGGCACAGCGGAAGCAGCTCGTCCACCGTGACCGGCAGGCTGGTTTCGTTGCCGAAGACGTTGTTGGACGCTGAATCGCCGATCAGCAGCACCTCGATGCCGGCCTGGTCGAAGATCTCCGCGGTGTACTGCTCGTAGGCGGTGAGCATCGCGAAATGCGTGCCGTCGTTCTTGGCCTGCTGGAGGTGGTGGATACGGACCTTGGGCGCCGGCTTGGGGGCCGGTTCCGACGACGGCGACTGTGCCTGCCCCGGTCCGTTGCCGTAGGGTGCGGGTACTTCAGCGGACGCGCGTGAGTCAGAACTGTTGCTTGAGGCCATGGCTAGAGCGTAATGCGGTACCCGGGGTCCGAGCTACAGCCTGCAGACGCCGACGTGGGTGATTCGCGTCATATTCCGAGGCTGTGCAGGCGCCATCACGCAGTCAGTCCGGGGTTGCGGGAGGCTTCTTGGCGTCATTGCCGTGTAAACGCTGTGTTACGTGGGAGGCCGGCTCCCGCATTGGCGGCAATTGCTTAGTAAAGTGTTTGTGAACTGCTGCCGGCTTCCTCCCTTGCGGACCGGAGCATGGACGTTGACCGGAGAAGAGGCTTCATGGACCGCCAGCAAGAGTTTGTCCTGCGCACAATCGAAGAGCGCGACGTACGGTTTGTACGCCTGTGGTTCACCGACGTCGTAGGGTCCCTCAAGTCCGTGGCGCTTGCCCCGGCCGAGGTTGAGGGTGCTTTTGAGGAGGGCCTCGGCTTTGACGGCTCCGCCATTGAAGGCCTGGCCCGGGTCTTTGAATCCGACATGCTCGCCCAGCCGGATCCCTCCACCTTCCAGATCCTGCCGTGGCGTGGCGAGACCGAGCAGACGTCGCGGATGTTCTGCGACATCCTGACACCGGACGGCGAGCCGTCCGCCGCAGACCCCCGCAATGTCCTCAAGCGCACGCTGGCGAAGGCCGCGGACATGGGATTCACGTGCTACACGCATCCTGAAATCGAGTTCTACCTCCTCAAGTCCCAGGAACCCGGCCCTGACGGTTCGCCCGTCCCGGTGGACGAGGGCGGCTACTTTGACCATGTGCCCGGGGGCGTGGCCCAGGACTTCCGCCGCACGGCCGTGACCATGCTGGAATCCGTGGGTATATCGGTCGAGTTCAGCCACCACGAGGCAGGCCCGGGCCAGAACGAGATCGACCTCCGTTACGCGGACGCCCTGCAGACTGCGGACAACATTATGACGTTCCGTACGGTCATCAAGGAAGTTGCCCTGCAGCAGGGCACGTACGCGACGTTCATGCCCAAGCCCTTCACGGCCCACCCCGGCTCAGGGATGCATACGCATTTCTCCCTGTTCGAGGGCGACACGAATGCTTTCTACGAGGCTGGCGCGGAGTTCCAGCTGTCAAAGACGGCCCGGCAGTTCATCGCCGGCATCCTCAAGCATGCGCCTGAGTTCACAGCGGTGACCAACCAGTTCGTCAACTCCTACAAGCGGCTGTGGGGCGGCGGGGAGGCCCCCAGCTACCTCAGCTGGGGACACAACAACCGCTCCGCGCTGGTCCGGGTGCCGCTGTATAAGCCCGGCAAGGGACAGTCCGCGCGCATCGAATACCGCGGCATTGATTCAGCTGCCAACCCGTACCTCGCCTTCGCAGTCCTCCTGGGCGCTGGCCTGAAGGGAATCGAGGAGGGCTATGAATTGCCAGCCGCCGCAGAGGACGACGTCTGGTCGTTGAGCTCTGCTGAGCGCCGCGCCATGGGCCACGACCCCCTGCCGGCCAGCCTCCACGACGCCATCCGGTCCATGGAGGAATCGGAACTCCTGCCCCAGATCCTTGGCGAGCAGGTCTTCGAGCACTTCTTGCGCAATAAGCGCGCGGAGTGGCAGGACTACAGGCTCCAGGTGACGCCCTACGAACTGCAGCGCAACCTGGGCATTCTGTAGCGTGCGGCGATGAGCCTTGCCCGCCGCCTCATCTCGGCCGGTTTCAGTGACCTGGAAAAGGGCGAGCGCTTCCTTGCCGCCCCCGAACTGGACGGCCTGGACCAGGACAGGCTCTTCGCGGGCCTCCAGATGGCGGCCAGCCCCGACACCGCCCTCCAGTCGCTTGTCAGGCTGATTGAAAAACACCCGGACCTGCGGAAGCTCGCGGCGGCGGACCCGGAAACCAGCGAGCCGCTGTACCGGGTACTGGGGGCCTCGGAGGCCTTGGGGGAGTTCCTCATCCGGCATCCGGAGCACCTTGACGCCTTCGAGGTCACCGCAAGCCCTGAACCCCTGCAAGCAGAACCGGAACAGCTCCGCACCGCCCTTCTGAAGTCCGTCCGGGCCGATCCACGGTCCGCCAGGCCTGTTGCCGGAATCTCCGGAACCGAGGCGTACGCGGCGCTGCGGACGGCATACCGGCGAGGAGTAGTGGACCTCGCCGTCAAGGACCTGTGTGCCGCCGACCCGCTGGACTTCATGCCGGCCGTCGGGGCCGAACTCGCAGACCTTGCCGGCGCGGCCATCGAGGCCGCGCTGGCAGTTTCACGCGCCGAGGCCGCCGATCAGTTCGGTGCGGCGGACGTGGCAGATGTAGGTCTTGCCGTCATCGGCATGGGCAAATGCGGCGCGCGGGAGCTTAACTATATTTCCGACGTCGACGTCATCTACGTCATCGAGTCCGGCGAACTGGACGATGCCCGGGCCAGCACCATAGGAAACGCGCTGGCCACCGGGATCTCGCGGGCAATTTCATCCATCGCGAGGGAGCCCGGCCTCTGGGAAGTCGACGCCAACCTGCGGCCTGAGGGTAAATCCGGCCCGCTGGTCCGCACCCTGGCCTCCCATGAAACGTACTATGCACGCTGGGCCGAGAGCTGGGAGTTCCAGGCGCTCCTGAAGGCGCGGACCATCGCCGGGGACACCGGACTGGGCCAACGCTACGAGAATGCGGTGGCACCGCTGATCTGGAGCTCCGCCGGCAGGGACGGGTTTGTCGAATCGGTCCAGGCCATGCGGCGGCGAGTGACGGAACACATCCCGGCCGCGGAGGAACAGCGGCAGATCAAACTTGGCCGCGGCGGCCTCCGGGATGTTGAGTTCACCGTCCAACTGCTGCAGCTGGTCCACGGTAAATCCGACGAATCACTCCGGCACCGCGACACCACCTCGGCCATTGCGGCTTTATCGGCAGGTGGCTACATCGGCCGGGCCGACGCCGCCGGATTCGACCATGCCTACCGGTACCTGCGGCTTCTGGAGCACCGGATCCAGTTGTTCCAGCTCCGCCGGACCCACCTGATGCCGGTTGGCGAACCGGCGCTCCGTGCCCTGGCCAAGGCAGTGCTGGGGCCGTTTTCCAATGAACGTCCGCACCCTGACGCCTTGCTGGCCGCCTGGCACAAGACCAAGCGTTCCGTGCGCGAGCTGCATGAGCGCATCTTTTACAGGCCCCTGCTCAACACTGCCGCCAAGCTCAGCAGCGAGGACGCCAGGCTCACGCCCGAGGCCGCCCAAGGCCGCCTCGCGGCGCTCGGTTACGGCGATCCGCAGGGCGCCATGCGCCATATCGAGGCGCTCACCGCAGGTGTCAGCCGGCGCGCGGCCCTGCAGCGCCAGCTGTTGCCCATCCTGCTGGACTGGCTCGCCGAAGGCGTCGATCCCGACGCCGGCCTGCTCGCCTTCCGCCGCGTCAGCGAGACTCTGGGGACTACTCACTGGTACCTCGGCATGCTCAGGGATTCCAAGGCCGCGGCCGAGCGGCTGTGCCATGTCCTCTCCAACTCGCGGCTCATCTCGGACCTGCTGGAAGTCTCGCCCGAGTCGGTGGCGTGGCTTGGACAGGACAGGGATCTCTTGCCGCTGAGCTTCGAGGCCCAGTGGCAGGAGATCACCTCCAAGATGTCCCGCCACGCCGATCCGGAGAGCGCCATGCGGCTGATCCGGCTCATCCGCCGGCGGGAGATCCTCAGGATCGCCGTCGCCGATTCGGCGGGACTCCTGGGCCAGGACCAGGTGGGCGCCGCACTGGCTGACAACGACAGGGCGGCCGTGCTGGGCGCCCTGCGCGTGGCTGAGGGCATTGTCTCGGCCAGGGGCCCTCTCAAAACTGCCGTGCTGGTGGTGGCCATGGGCCGCCAGGGCGGCCGGGAGATCGGCTACGGCTCGGACGCTGACGTGATGTACGTTCACCGTGCGCTGCCTGGATATGCGGAAGAAGAAGCACAGGAACAGGCCGCCCGGATTGTTGCCAAGGTCTCCAGCCTGCTTACCCAGCCGCTGAAGCCGGCGATCAAGGCCGAACGTGTCCTCCAAGTGGATGCAGACCTCCGCCCGGAAGGAAAGAGCGGCGCGATGGTCCGCTCGCTTGATTCGTTCGCGGAATACTACCGGCGGTGGTCCCTCATCTGGGAGGCGCAGGCACTCTTGCGGGCCCGCCCCATGGCCGGAGACGACCAGCTTGCCCACGACTTCCTCGAACTCATCAACCCCATCAGGTACCCCGAGTCGATTTCGGACCAGGACGTGCGTGAGATCCGGCGCGTGAAGGCCCGGGTTGAAGCGGAACGCCTGCCCCGTGGAGCCGATCCCGCCCGCCACCTAAAGTTGGGACGCGGGGGCCTCAGCGACGTCGAGTGGCTGGTGCAGCTCTTCCAGCTGCAGCATGCAGGCAAGCACGCTGAACTGCGGACCACATCGACCGTGGAGGCGCTTGAGGCGGCCGCCTCCCTGAACCTGCTAACCAGGGACGACGCGCAGCTGTTGGCAGACGCGTGGCGGCTTGCCAGCAGGATCAGGTCAGCCAACGTCATCTGGAGCGGCAGGGCTTCGGACCTGCTTCCTTCCTCCCGGCGGGACCTGGAGGCCGTGGCCCGCTGGTGCGGCTACGAGCCGGGCCACGCGGCTGCACTGGAAGAGGACTACCTCCGAATCAGCCGGCGTGCCCGCGCCGTATTTGAAAAGGTCTTCTACGGTCACTAGCGCCTGGCAGGGATGTGCGGCTGACAGCGGCTGCGGGCCGATGCTACGTTGAGCCCATGGCTACGCAAATCTACCTGAACCTGCCCGTCAAGGACCTTAAGCGGTCCGTGGACTTTTTTACCGCCCTTGGCTTCTCCTTCAACCCGGACTTCACGGACGAAAACGCCACCTGCATGATCATCAATGACAACGCTTTTGTCATGCTCCTCGTGGAGGGTTTCTTCAAAACCTTCACTTCCAAGAACGTTGCAGATGCCACCGGCTCCACGGAGGCCATCATGGCGTTCTCGGCTGACAGCAGGGAAGCCGTGGACGAAACGGTCCGGAAGGCCCTGGCCGCCGGGGGGACGCCCTCCCAGGAAGTCCAGGACTACGGCTTCATGTACAACCACAGCTTCCAGGACCCGGACGGCCATCTATGGGAGGTCATGTGGATGGATCCGGCAGGCCCGCCTGCGGACGGGGCAGCTCCGGCGGACTCCGGAACGTCCACCAGCTGAACGGCATGGAGACCTCCGTCTGGCTGATTCCCCTGGATGACCTCGATCCAGATGCCTGCGCCATCCAGCTTGGTGCTGTTGCCGCTCTGGAACTCGCCCCCGGCCAGGACGACTTTGTGGGCGACCCGCTGCGCATGGCCTTGGTGGGTCTTGCCGAGCAGGCAAGGCGTCCGTATGTCATCGAGGCTGGTGGGGAAGCGGTGGGCGTGCTGACACTCCAATCCGGTGCGGCGCGGCTGGCGGGGTGGCCGGACGACGAGTCGGCATGGCTGCTGCGAGGATTCCTGATCGACCGGCGGCAGCAGGGCAAGGGGCTCGGGCCCCTTGCTGCAGCAGCAGCAGTGGACGCCGCCGCAAAACTGACCGCGAGGCACGCGGGCGGCGAGGCCGGCGTCGTACTTTCGGTCAACGAGCGTAATCCCGCGGGACTGTCCGCCTACCGCCGTGCCGGTTTTGCGGACTACGGAGCATACCTGGGCGGCAGTTCCGGCCCGCAGCGGACCATGTTCCGGAGCTTTTTGCCCTAATGTCCTGGCCGAGGCATTGCCTAGCGCTCCACATTGCCCGATTATGTGGATTGGCAGTGTTCTTCAAACCTTGTTGGGGGGAAGGCTTGAACAGTCTTCGTCTCGGGGAGCACCTGTCAGGGGGCTGGCTCCCGGTTTCAGCACGTCTGGAGCCAGCCTCCACCTTTGTACGTTCCCCGGAACCAAAAAGTCCGCCCGGGCCGTCTGCGGTTGCAAACGGCCCGGGCGGACTTCGGTGCCGGGGTGTCGGTGATCGTTTTCCGACCCCTTAATGCGCAATTTCTGAGCAACGCCTAGGTCGCGTCAAAGAGACGGCGCGCCCGTTGCGAGTCGACGTCCCCATTGCCCAGATCAAGGAAGAATCTGCATTGCCACTTCTGGGACCGCTTCGCCTGGGGGTTTTCCGTCGCAGACCACGGTGGATACACCCGAAACCCACGCTTGCCGCCAACGCCACCAATAGAAACGATCCCGCGCTCAACGAGTGCGCTCTTCGGGAAAACAAAGAGCCCCAAATTGTCGGCCTCTCGAACGGCGATCACCAACGACTGCGAACTGTCTTCGGCCGGCAATGGTTCGGTTGACCCGTCGTTGGCCCGCCGCCACACCGTGACGAACAATCCCACTTTCGTCGGTGTCAGCTTGCCCGCCCGAAACCGCGTCTCACCGGTGGCTGAGACCACAGCGCCGTACTCGGCGTTGTCGGGCTCCGGCACCACGGCCAGACCCCCCGCGCGGAGTCGATCACACACCTCAATCGCAACAGCCACATCCGGATGAAGAACAACAGACACCACAACAACTCCGATCAGCACGACCCTGGGGAAGTCATCTCCCCACAGTGGTTTCAGCCTAGATTGTTGATCAAACAACACCCACTCGTGCGAAGTGGACTTCGTGCATTATTCACAGGCGTGCGGGAAGTCGTCTTAACATCAGGGG
This sequence comes from Arthrobacter sp. ISL-48, assembly GCF_018613805.1. Lineage (GTDB taxonomy): Bacteria > Actinomycetota > Actinomycetes > Actinomycetales > Micrococcaceae > Arthrobacter. The sequence goes on along the minus strand of NZ_JAGGPL010000011.1, from coordinate 3,748 downwards.
ATTGGATTACATGGCACAAAGCAGAGCGGCTGAGCTCGCGGACTAAGCAGCACGGCTAAGAGAAGCCCGGCACAGCAAAAGGCCGGTCCCGGGTGGTGAAACCTGGGACCGGCCTTTGCTGTATCTGGATTCTTGCGGACTGTGTGCGGACTATGCCCGTTCTAGCCGCGTGATCCGGCTAGACGCCGTAGTAGAGCTCGAACTCGTACGGGTTCGGACGCAGGGAGAGCGGACGGATCTCGTTCTCGTACTTGTACTCGATCCAGGTGTCGATCAGGTCCTGCGTGAAGACGCCGCCGGCCTGCAGGAACTCGTTGTCCTCTTCCAGTGCGGTCAGCGCTTCCTCCAGGCTGCCCGGAGCCTTGGGGATGTCCTTCGCTTCTTCGGCCGGGAGCTCGTAGAGGTCCTTGTCGATCGGAGCGGGGGGTTCGATGCGGTTGCGGATGCCGTCGATGCCGGCCATCAGCTGGGCAGCGAACGCCAGGTACGGGTTGGAGGAGGGGTCCGGAGCGCGGAACTCGATGCGCTTGGCCTTCGGGTTGGTGCCCGTGATGGGGATACGGATACCGGCCGAGCGGTTGCCCTGCGAGTAAACCATGTTGACCGGGGCTTCGAAGCCCTTGACCAGGCGGCGGTAGGAGTTCACCGTCGGGTTGGTGAAGGCCAGCACCGCGGAGGCGTGCTTGAGCAGGCCGCCGATGTACCAGCGGGCGGTGTCGGACAAGCCGGCGTAACCCTTTTCGTCGTAGAACAGCGGCTCTCCACCGTTCCACAGCGACTGGTGGCAGTGCATGCCCGAGCCGTTGTCAGCGAAGATCGGCTTCGGCATGAAGGTCACGGACTTGCCCCATGCGTCTGCGGTGTTCTTGACGACGTACTTGAACTTCTGCAGGTCATCAGCCGCGTGGGTCAGCGTGGTGAACTTGTAGTTGATTTCAGCCTGGCCGGCGGAACCGACCTCGTGGTGGCTGCGCTCGACCTCAAGGCCGGCCTCGTCCAGGGCGACACACATGGCGTCGCGGAGGTCGGCCTGCTTGTCGGTGGGGGAAACCGGGAAGTAACCGCCCTTGACGGGGGTCTTGTAGCCGAGGTTTCCACCTTCTTCTTCGCGGCCGGTGTTCCAGTGTGCTTCTTCGGAATCGATCTTGTAGAAGCTGCCCTGCGGGGAGGACTGGTACTGGACGTTGTCGAAGACGAAGAACTCGGCTTCGGGAGCGAAGAACGCGGTGTCCGCAATGCCGGTGGAGGCCAGGTATGCCTCAGCCTTTTCGGCGACGCCACGGGGGTCGCGGTGGTAAGGGTCACCCGTGCGGGGGTTCACGATGGAGAAGTTCAGCGCAAGGGTCTTCTCCATGCGGAAGGTGTCCAGGAATGCGGTGGTGACGTCCGGGATCAGCTGCATGTCCGATTCGGCGATGCCCTGGAAGCCGCGGATGGAAGATCCGTCGAAGAGCTGGCCGTTGACGAAGAAGTCCGCGTCAACACTTTTGGCGGGCACGTTGAAGTGCTGCTGAACGCCGGGAAGGTCGGTGAAGCGGATATCGACGAATTTAATATCTTCGTCCTTGATGAACTTGAGGACTTCGTCCGCAGTCTTGAACATCTATGCTCCTTACGCATATGTAATATCTGGCTGGCAAGCCGTCTGATCCAGCGCAATCCGAAGGGCAGGGAAACAGCGTTCCCCTGCTTGGAGGTATTGCTTGAAACTGCTACCAGCCTATGGACGCGGCATTTCCCGTCCGTGTCCGTATTGTTTCGGGCAGGTTACAGGATGCCCTGATATGGCAACGCTATCCGGTGTCCATACTGTGGTCTAACAGGTTCCACACTGTGAACGTGGTGAGTCGCTAAGCTTGGACAGTGGTAGATCGCAAAGACATTGGCTCCTGGCTCAGCGGACCGGACACCTCCGGCATCTCCAAATACCCGGGGGAGCGTTTGGGGCTGCCCGAGTCGGGCCCGGGCTCGATCGCCAGGGCTGGACGGCGCCTCGTTGCCATCATTATCGACTGGGGCATCGCCCTGCTGATCAGCAACTTCGCGTTCGCCGGTGATTCCTGGGCCACGTTGGGCATCTTCGCTGCGGAGCAGGTCCTGTTGGTGGGAACCCTGGGTTACAGCATCGGACACCGCGTGGCGGGCATCCACGTGGTGCGGCTCGGCGGCGGTACGCCGGGGCCGGTGGCAGGCCTGGTGAGGGCGCTGCTGCTGTGCCTCGTGATTCCTGCAGTGATTTTCGATCCGGACCAGCGTGGCCTGCATGACAAGGCGATGAACACCGTCCTCATCCGGATGTAGCCAAACCCTCAGCAACGCTCCCGGCGGCGGCAGAACGCCACCGGCGGGGTGCTACACGCCGGCGGTTGCGCGGGCCCGGGCCGGAAGTACCTGTTCGTCGTTGAGATGTCCGCGGTTCCCGGCCCAGCGTTCAAAAGCTATGGTCGCAAACGGGAACACCGCTGACAGGCCCGCGAACAGTGCCACGGCAAAGGGCCAGCGCTGGAGCCGCCACAGGGCCAGGGCTGCGGTCCCATAGCCGATGGAGAGGGCGCCATGGATGGGACCGGCGACCTGCACTCCGAGCTCACCCGTTCCGGCGATCCACTTGAAATACATGCCTGCCAGGAGCGCGGCCCAGCTGAACGCCTCGCCCACGGCCAGAACGCGGAACGCGCGGATCACAGCTGTTTTCACGGGCATTTTCATGTGTGTTCTCCGATCTCAAAGTCTGCTGGCAAGTGCTGCCCAGACGAAAACGCCCCGGTGCCCGGCTGGAGCCGGAACCGGGGCGGTTCAAATTATTCTTAGCGTCCGCGGTTGGGACGGGCCTTGTACGGGTCGATGCCCTTGGGGATGGGGAGGCGGGTGCCGAGCGAGGAGATCCGCTTGGACACAGCGCTGACCTCCATCTTGGTGAGTTCATTCTTCAGCTTCCCCATCTTCTTCGCCACCTGGCTGATGGGGACCTGGCCCTCGCCCCGGCCGCTTTCGATCACGTGGACCGTGACGTTGGGGAGGATCCTGGCGAGGCGCTTGCGCTCGGCGTCAACCAGGGGCTTGACCCGATGTGTGGGGCCTTCGCTGACCAGGACGACGCCGGGGCGGCCGATGGCGCGGAACACGGCGTCCTGGGTACGCGGGTTCACCGCCACGGGCTGGTCCTCGGTGATCCATCCGCGCTTGAGCGTGCCCAGGGCTGCACCCGAGGCGCCGGGCTGGTTCTCGATTTGGGCGAAGGCGGCACGTTCAGCCCGACGGGAAAGGATCAGGGTGGCGCCGAGCAGTCCCAGCGGGATGCCAATGATCAGACCTGTGATCCAGTTCTCCAGCCAGTACCCCACCAGGAAGCTGACGGCCACGACGCCCAGGAATACCAGCAGCATCAGCCACGGGACCATGGGATCGTGCCGGCGGGTCATGTTGAAAACCTCGCCGATCTGCTTGAGCCGGTTGGGCTTCTTGTCCTTTGCTTCTTTCGGCTTGCGCGAGAAGAAGCCGCGCTTCGGGGCGTCAGTGGCCGCGGAAGCGTTGTTGCTGGAATCAGGGGAATTCGCCATAGTGCCTTAATTCTACGTGACTAATGCCGAGGGCCGGACGCCGGAGATACTCCGGCGCCGGCCCTCAGGCATAGAAAATGTGGGGTCAGGAATGCGCCGCGAGGAGTGAGCTGGCTTCCTGGCGGGTGCTGCCGGAGGACTCGATGTGGGCGAGGTGGGCGGGGATTTCCCAGCCTTTCTTGCGCATG
>NZ_JAGGPL010000010.1 GCF_018613805.1 Arthrobacter sp. ISL-48 | reverse complement strand
CTACTTGGAGGTCCACCAATAATCGCCTGTTTTAAGGAGCTGAGCGGGCGTGCTTTGCGCATTTTGGACGGCCTTGCGCTGTGCGGGGGACTCATCTGGCGCCAGTGTGGTCGACCCGCCGGGCAGCGTCTTCAAGGCGCGTTGTCGGGGGAACCGGTCTTCGGGGGGCAGCTGTGGTATGGAATGAATTTTGCTGTCAGTACCCTTCAGTAACTAAGCGATTGCCCGCCTACGATAGGGCAATGCCCGCAACAAACAAACCCGCAGCGCGCTTCATGACCATCGAGCAGGTTGCCGAAGCGCTAAGTGTCGGCATTCCTCAAGTCCGTTCATTGCTTAAGAGCGGGGAGCTGCGTGGGCTGCAGATAGGTGCCCGGGGACTGTGGAGAATAGGCGTGCAGGACTTTGAGGACTACATAGCCGAGGCATATCGTCAGACTGCGGACTCCATTGCCTCCGGCGCTAGTGAGCTGTCAGTCGCGGACGCCGCCGCAGCCGGGCGCTGACGAGGAACCAGATACCCTGCACAGGTAGTTAGATCTCTCAACCGAGGCGTCTTAAGCTCATACGTTTTCGAGACACATGGGCCATGAAGCACTGGCAGTGAATAGTGCACGGCCAGCGCCTTTCGCCGACAGCTCTAGGAATACGTGAACTACGCCCGCCATGAAGCGCGCGAGGAAGGGCTAGTTGCCCGAATGTCTGGGCACAAGCTCCGTGTAGCGAGATAAACCCATAATTCTTTGCGCCGGAGCAGACCGGCTAATTTTTGCGATATGACCCTTCTTACAGCTGAAACTGCAGTTTTTGTGGCGCTCAAATTCGTTCCAGAGGGCTCGAACATGACCGTCTAAACAAAAGATCAGGGCCGTGCACGAACGAGGATTGTGGTAAGGCTTCGGAAAGAGCCAGGAGGAGGCTGGAACGACTGGCAGACTATTAGCCGACCTGCCACTTCCGACGACTCTCTACTGCCTGCGGATTGGCCGCACGAGGACCCGGCCATTGTCTCGTCGCGGACCCTAGCCGACACACTCGACGAGAATTCAGCTCTATGGGCGGAAATCGACGATTAGCGGCACACAGTTAGGGCCTCCAGGTTTGCGGTGCGAATCACTCGGCGCACTTCAGATGGGCGACGGCCTGAACTGTCGTCGTTCCGTGACAACCGCTGCTCCACCCAGTGGGCAGGGTTCGAAACGTTGGTATGCTCCTGTGACTAACGAATTACCAATGGGGGAGCGATGGCTGGAGTGGCCCAGATGTTACGGGGTGGCTTGCCGCAGACGTCGGCCATGGAGCTGCTTCAGATCGGGTATTTGCACAGTGTCGTTGCCGCTGCCGGATGCACTTTGGGCGCGCCCTTCCCGGACCGAGGGATAGATTGGACCGTTAACCACGAGTCGCAACAGCATGTGATGGACCCCGAAGCCAGCATTAAGATCTCACTGAAAAGCACGGCAACGATCGCCCCTAACCCGTCCGGCGACTACTTTTCGTTCCGACTGGAGAACGATCACCTGTTGAAGCTGGAAGCTTTCCCGGTTCTCATACCGCGAATTCTTGTTGTCATGTTGGTGCCCACTTCCTGGGACAACTGGATTGATGTGGGGAGGGACTGTCTGACGATCAATCACTGTTCCTACTGGGTAAATCTCGGTGGAGAGCAGCACAACTTGGCCGCGGGCGGGAAAACCACTGTCCGAATACCCACGGCAAACGTGTTCGATGAAAAGGCGCTGTGCGCAATTATGCAGCGAGTCGGCTCGGGAGCGAGGGCTTGATGGGATACAAGCGACCTCGACTGGAGGACTTGAAAGGTGAGGACCCCCGGAATATAGCGGCATTCCTGATGCGTCACGGCTGGGAGCGCACTGGCGGTCGCGATGGCTACGACCGCTATCGATTCAAGGATGGCCGGTCCAACACCGAGCAGCAAAGTGTCATTGTGCCGTTGGATCAGTCCTGGGCTGACTATGACGAACTCCTGGGTGAATTGTTGCTCCGTATTGAAGCAACCAGCCCCGAAGTCGGCCCTTTGATGGTGAAGGAACTGTTGGAGCGGTCTCTGGGGGACGAGTTGAAGTTCCGGAAAGACGTTTCGACCATTGGTGGCGCCGTCGCTTGGTCTGCGGGCAGAGATCTTATCTGGGCAGCGGAGAACATTCTGCTGGCTGGAGCTAAGACGCGTCTTTCTCGGCGCGCCTACTATGGCCAGGCCAACGGCAGATTCGCTCACAGATTCTTGGACTCGGTTCTGATGGGACAAACCGAAATCGGCAGTTACGTTGTGACCGCGTTTGCGCCACCGCACGAGGCGTTCCCCGACAGGGCTCCAAAAGTAGACGCGCCGTCGATTGCTGGTTTAGGAACGTATACCGGCAGGGAAATCGTTGAAAGCGTTGTCGGTGGGCTTGAATCAACGGTTGAGGCATTGGAGCACTATAAAACTACGAACTCCATGAGCGGGTTTGAACGGGGCGTCAGTTCCGGAGTCTCACGAGAGATGGTTGAGGCCGTCCGCCGGATGGTTGTCGATTCGGACGGTGCTGACGTAACGGTGGAATGGAGTGGGGAAGTCGTGGCGAGTCAGCCGCTTCAAGCCAAAACTCATCTGGCGTTCGAAGGCTCGGCTGCTCCCGTGCTGGAACGTGCTGGTCACACCCTTGCGAGCCTCCAGCCGGCTGAGCATGTCACCGCAGTGGGACGACTGTCCTTGGTATCGCGTCCGAAGCGAGGCGAGATGGGTGTCGTGCGCTTGAAGGTGTCGGCGGGCAGCGAAGCTTCCACTCTTCAAATCCGACTGAGTGAAGAGTCATTTGAAGTAGCGGCGGCGGCGATAGCCCACGAGGAAGAAGTGCAGGTCACCGGCAGACAGGAGCGTGACGGCAACCGCTACTGGCTTTATGATGCCGACCTCGACGTGGTTCCTGCCGCGCTCAACGATGTTGGTCAGTTGTTCTAACTTAGTTCTCTGACTGGAGCTAGGGATTGGGGTAACGTCAGAATGCGTGCTTAGTTGCCCGGTAGTGGTTAGCAGATCCGCACCGATCTTCATGCCCGCCGCGATGCGTTCCCAACAATCTTTAGGTCTGCCTGCCGGTAGGAGTACCGACCGGGCACGGAGCTACTACCGGTGATGAAGTGAGCGGACCCGATTGGGACAAGTAGAGTGTCTGGATTTGGCCTCCCATCTGCACCAAATTGGGAAAGAGTGCGGGCCGTTGAACGACGGAAGAGTCAAAGCCAATGTTAGAGACAGCAAGCACGACGGGGGCCAAAGACGAGTCCTCTTTCGAAGAGGGGAACCGGCACATGACCATTTGGACTGGATTCGAGGGCTATTAGGATCCAACAGAGGACGAAGCGACGACCCTGCTACGTGAGTCGTTCGTCGTGCTGGACACAAACGTCTTGCTTGACCTCTACTCAATTCCTGAGTCTGCTCGGAACCTGGCTCTCGACGCGCTCGAATTCTTGCAGGATCGTCTCTTCGTCCCCCATCAGGTCCTCCGTGAGTTCTGGCGCAATCGTCAGTCCGCGATCGCGGAAGCGCCAGTTCAGACTCAACCGCTCGACGGTGTCCGCGAGGAGCTGCTTGCGGTCGTTAACTCGTTGCGACCGGACCGTGAACGTACAGAGGAACTTGATGAAATCCGCAGCCAGATCGATAAGACTCTGGCTGATTTGAAAGCCCAGATCGACGTCGCTCGAGGCACGCCCCTTGATGTGAAACGAATCCTCGGGGATAACAGCTTGGATCCTGTTCTGAAGCGGCTGGAGTCGATTCTCGAAGGGCGAATCGGCGCCAGCTTTGGCTCTGATGAAGAGACCATGGTCCAAAAGGGTCTGAAGCGCTTCGAGACAAAAGTCCCGCCCGGCTACATGGACGGGAAGGACAAGAAGGACCAGATCCCCGAACACGGTACAGGCGACTATCTCCTCTGGGAGCAGGCTCTCCGCTTCGTCGAGGGGCAACCGGAACCTCGCAACTTCGTTCTCGTTACGAACGATAACAAGGAGGACTGGCGCAGCGTCGTCACACAACCGAAGAAGCAGGTCCTGGGTGTCCGGCCTGAACTAGTCTCCGAGGCTCTGGAACGAACCGGGGCGCAGTTCATGCTGCTGGATCCGCGAGACTTCTACCGTCTCATGAACGGAATCCGGTCAGTCGACGCGGACTCGTCTCGCTCCCTGTCGTCTGCGCTGGAGACGGTCTCAGAGAACAGAACCCGTGATGCTGGGGAGTGGACCTCAGCCGCTTATCATCAGCTCCTTGCCGATCTCCGTCGCGATGGGTATGCAACCCAGGCCGATGTGATAGCCCTCGCAGCCGCGACAGGAGGGCTGGCTCGTAGAGCGGAAATATACGAAATTGCCGGATACGCCGATGACAGGTCCCTTCGACGTTTCTCTATGCCTGCCCAGCGCGCAACGATAGCCCTCATTGATTCCGGTGCGCTGCAGGGCGAAGTCCCTTTCCCCCTAGAAGCCGTGTACGAAGGACCGGGGAAGACCGTCGGCTACGAAGTGCCAGATGAGTTCGTTCGATTCGCGGCGGCTGACCAGGCCTCCGAGACTACGCAGCACACGTGGATCGAGGCTGCCAGGCAGGTCGCTGGGGACGAGCCTGAACGTGTGTGGACCGTAGATGAGCTGGTTGCGAGTATCGCCGCGACTGAGCTACGAGATATCTCCTCCGCACAGACTCCCGAGGCCACTCTTCGTAGGGACCTTCGCCTCCGAGGCGGGGAACTCTTCGAGCAGATCGGATCCGGTTTCCGTATCCGCATGCTTTCCTGAACCTGTCGGACTGCCCTTTCGTGCAGCGCGGTCGTGGGCCCTGCATACTCCTTACGCCCTCCAGCGGGGTGCGTGAGTCCTAGCGTTGGTCAAGAGAACGCACGTAAGCAGTGCTCCGCCGCCCGCGGCTACGGCCACCTCCGGCTGCGGAACGGCAAATGCTGGACGCTGCCCACCACCATGCAGGAGCTGAAAGGCTTCGAGGAGAAGAACGGGACCCGCCGCGAGAAGAGCGTGGCGCACGAAATCATCAAGGGCCGGCGCTCCTGGCTGGAACAGAAGGAGGAGCGAGGCGCGGCTCGGCTACGAGGAGCAGCCCTACACCTTCATCATCGGCGGCGGGCAGGCGGCATCGGCCTCGCGGCCCGGCTGCGGCGCCTGGGCGTCCCCACCCTCGTCATCGAGAAGAACCAGAAGCCGGGCGACTCTGGCGGAACCGCTATAAGTCCCTGCACCTGCACGACCCCGTCTGGTACGACCATATGTCCTACCTGAAGTGCCCCGACGACTGGCCCGGCTTCGCTGCCAGGACAAGATCGGCGACTGGCTGGAGCACTACACCCGGATCATGGAGCTGAACTACTGGGGCGGCACCGAGTGCGTCGGTGCCGAGTACGACGACGGCGCCCAGGACTGGGTGGTCAACGTAGTTCGTGACGGGGAATCGGTGACGCTGCGGCCCAAGCAGCTGGTGTTCGCCCTGGGCGTCTCGGGCTACCCGAACATTCCATCGTTCGACGGCGCGGGCTCCTTCCTGGGGGAGCAGCGCCATTCGTCGCAGCACCGGGGCGGCGGGGACTGGGCCGGGAAGAAGGCGGTGGTGGTCGGCTCCAACAACTCCGTGCACGATATCTGCGCGGACCTGTGGGAGCACGGCGCCGACGTCACCATGGTGCAGCGGTCCTCCACCCACATCGCCCGGAGCGAGTCGCTGATGGACCTGGCCCTGGGGGACCTGTACTCGGAGAAGGCTTTGGCGAACGGCGTCACCACCAAGAAGGCGGACCTGCTGTTCGCGTCGCTGCCGCTGCGGATACTGCCTGAGGCGCAGGTGCCTAAGTACCAGGAGATGGCTGCCCGGGACGCGGAGTTCTACTCCCAGCTGGAGGCTGTCGGATTCGACCTGGACTTCGGCGTGGACGGGTCCGGGCTGTTCGTGAAGTACCTGCGGCGCGGCTCCGGCTACTACATCGACGTTGGCGCCTCCCAGCTGATCATCGACGGCCGGGTGCAGCTTCGCTCGGGGGAGGTTTCCAGGTCACCGGTAACGCCGTGGTCCTGAACGACGGCACCGAGCTGGAGGCAGACCTGATTGTGTATGCCACCGGCTACGGCTCCATGAACGGCTGGCTGGCGGACCTGGTCTCTCCAGAAATCGCGGACAAAGTAGGAAAATGTTGGGGGTACGGCTCGGACACCCCGAAGGACCCGGGCCCCTGGGGAGGTGAGCTGCGCAACATGTGGAAGCCCACCAACGTGCCCAACCTCTGGATCCACGGCGGCAACCTGCACCAGAGCCGGCACTATTCCTCGTACCCGGCACTGCAGCTCAAAGCCCGGATGGAAGGGCTGGAAACGCCGGTGTACGAACTGCAGCCGACGCATCACACCCGCTGAACCGTATTGCCGGTGGTTGAGCCCCTCGAAACCCGGTGGTCGGTGGTCGAGCCTGTCGAAACCATCGAAACCCAAGTTCCGACAGGCTCAACCCCGGCAGGCCGCCGTCGACCCCTCCAGCGCTCTATCACTTAATGCACGTTTTCTTCGAACGCTCTCGCACTTTTCCCGAATGCTCTATCACTTTGGGACCGCAATATGGCTAACATCCGGCGAGCCAATTCAGATCGTTGGAAGGCCGCAGGCCATGATTGTCAGCAGGGCGGGTTAGCCTGCTGGTAGATCAGTCAAAGGAGATCCAATGTCAGCAGCAGAAAACAATGCCCGCCGGGTGAGGCTCGTTCTCGAACTGCTTGCGGATCGTTCTGACGGCCTGCCGAAGACAACCGGTCCTGAAGCGGTCTTTCCACAGGTATTTTCCCGGATCCCACAGGAGGAATCTGAGGCCGAACCACTCCAGAGCGGCCTTACACGTGCTGAGGCTTACCTCACGTGGACGACCGTGGACCTGGTCAAGGCGGGTTGGCTCGAAAAGAGCGGCACGGGCCAATGGAAGATTACGCCTGAGGGCCGGCAGGCGCTCGAGGACTACCCCGATGCGACCGCTTTGACGGCGGAGGCTCGAAACCGATACAACGCCTGGAGCGCCCTGAGCAGCGAACAAAAACAGGAGCAGCTCAGCACGACGATCATCGCCGTGGACAAGGACGAGGAAGCGATCCGTCTGGCCGCCCTGCCTTTCGTTGAACGCGGGCTGCAGGAGGGTGGTTCTGTGTTTGCTCCCGGCCGGGCAGTCTGGGCACAGGGCCCGGTAGATGAGCTTCGCTCGGTTTTCGTTGAGGCTCCCGACCCGGAGACGGGGAACTTTGTGGACAAACTTAAAATCCAAATGGCCGGCGTCTCCGACGACGCCCGCCTGCTGATGGCAGAGCTGGTGTGTTGGCAGCTACTTCCAATCAGCGCCGAAACGATCGGCGAACGTGCCAAGAAAGAGCGCATACAGACGCTCCTCAGTTATATGGACCATCCCGTCCAGATACCCGCGGAGGTGGCCAAAGCATTCAAGTCCGGCAGTTTCAATCCCGGCCTCGCCATGAACAACAACTTGTATCATGCGCTCGTGTTGATCATCCGACTGCTCGACGACTGGCTCAACAAAACCGAGACCGATAAGGAGTTGCTGTTGGGAGACGCGTGGGCCTGGCGAGACTTCGTGAACAGCCTGCCTGGCCATAGTTTCCCGACGCAAAGGAATTCACTGGCTTACATCGTCCACCCGCAGCTCATCACGTCGATTGTTTCGGAAAAGCACAAGCTCGCGATCCGAACGGCTTTTGTTGGTGAGATCGGTGAAAGCTCCTCGGACGTCGACCGAGACCTCCTGGCAATCATTCTGAAACTTCAGCAAAAGACCGGCGGATCCGTAAATTTCTACGAGGAACCGTTCGCCCATGAATGGAAGCAGCAGCCCATAGTTGCCGCGGATCTGGACCCCGAGCCGGATGTTGAGACCACGGATCCTGACCAGACAGGGTCCGGTCAACGACGCCGCTTTCGTCCGGCCGACGCGCAACTTGCTGACTCGCTGTTTTTCGATCAGGTCTGGCTGCAAAAGCAGCTAGATCTGCTTGAACGTCGTGGACAAATCATCCTCTATGGGCCTCCAGGGACCGGCAAGACATTTGTAGCGATGAAACTGGCCCAACACATCGCAGGCGATGACAACTACACGGAAATCGTCCAGTTTCATCCGAGCTACTCGTACGAGGACTTCTTTCAGGGGTACCGTCCAGTCACCTCGGTATCAGGGTCGCTTTCATACGAGCTCAAGGACGGACCGCTGCGCCGGATTGTTGACCAGGCGGTCAAAAATCCTGAGTTCAACTACGTCTTGGTCATCGACGAAATCAACAGGGGTAATCTGGCTAAGATCTTCGGCGAGTTGTACTTCCTTCTGGAATACCGGGACCAGCCCATCAAACTGCAGTACAGCAAGGACGACGAAGACTTCTTTGTTTTGCCGGCCAACCTCTTCCTCATCGGCACGATGAACACCAGCGACCGTTCAATTGCGTTGCTCGACACCGCCATGCGTCGGCGTTTTTCGTTCGTCGAACTGCACCCGGACAAACACCCCACTAAAACCGTGCTCACGCGGTGGCTGGAACGCCATGGGCTTGACAACGAGCCGGCCGCCCTCCTGGCAGCGGTCAACGACAAGATCAGTAACACGGACTTCAGGATCGGGCCAAGCTACCTGATGCCCAAAGATTGCCAATTCCATCCGGGCCAGCTGGAGGACATCTGGGAATACGACATCCTGCCCCTCCTCAGCGAGCATCACTACGGCGAACGCGTTGATATCGAAAAAATCTACGGTCTCCAGGCCCTCCGCAACCAACTGATGACCCCGCCGCCGGCACCCACAGACCCCGCCTATTCACCCCCTGGATAGCAAGATGAGATGGCTACAACTGCAGGAAAGCAGCACTCCCGAACGCCACAGTATTTCCGACGATGTCGCCACGGCCCTCAACCGGCTCGACATCGCAACCGTGACACCGGCTGGCGGCGGCCACTGGACGATAGCCAACGTCCGCAAAGTCGGAGTAATCCAGGTGGCTGACTTCCAAATCGTCATCCACCCCAAAGTGCCGGTCGCAAGGCTCTTTTTCATGATGGGCTACGCTCTGGACCGTGAATTCTGGCAGGACGAGGACATCACCATCAGCAGCGACACTGACAGCGATTTGGTGAGCACCATTGCTGCCACGTTCCTCCGACACGTCGCCAAGGCAACGAGGCAGGGACTCCTCCAAGGCTATGAATCCTACGAAGAATCCCTGCCCATCGTGCGTGGCCGCATCAACATCCCCGCCCAAATCGGCAGACGCGGGGGGCTGGCTTTCCCTGCGCAAGTGGTCTTCGACGAATACACCGTCGACGTAGCCGAAAACCGGCTCCTCCTGACGGCCGCCCGCCGCCTGCTGAACCTGACGACGCTGCCACATCAGATCAGGACTGACTTACGTAAAACGACGCAACTACTGGACGGGGCCACCACCCTGATCAGCGGTCACGGGCGGCCCCGCATCCAATTCACGAGACTCAACTCCAGATACAGGGCGGCACTCCTCCTTGCAGAGATCATCCTCGAAAACTCCTCTCTCGAACAAGACAGCGGAGAGATTACCGCCACCGCGTTCCTGTTTGACATGTGGAAAATTTTTGAAGACTTCGTCACCACCACGCTGGCCCAAGGTCTGGAGCGAAGCGGAGGGACAGCCACGTCCCAAGCAACCGGGACATATCTCGATGTTGGCTCAAAGGTGGCGCTGAGACCTGACCTGCTATGGCATGATGGCGATCGGCCGAGAGCGGTCATCGACGCCAAATACAAAGCCGCAAAATTCGCCAACTACCCCAATGCGGACGTTTACCAAATGCTGGCCTACTGTGTGCGCTTGGGCCTCGACACAGGCCACCTGGTCTATGCCGAGGGCGAGGAAGAACCCCGAATCCACGAGGTCTTAGGGCACAAGGTGTCTGTCCACTGCCATGCGATCGACCTCCACCAGGACCCAACCGCTCTCTTGGAACAGATGTCACGGTTAGCCGAAAAGATCGCGGAACGGGGCAACCCAACTCTGCTGACAAGTGCCGTAGCGCAGGCCTACCACCGATGACAACAACTAACTTTGCTGCGATGCCCATGGGCTGATGTCGATAAGGCAAGTCTCAGGGCCTGTTGTTGAGCCGCGTAGTCTTCAACCATGAAGGATGCCCCGGGAGAAGAGAAAGCCGCCGGACAGGAAAAAGCCAAATCTGACTGGAAGACTCCCGGCATTGCAGGAGTAAGCGCCGTGATTGCTGCAGCTCTAGTGGGTGTTCACCAGTTGCAGTGTCGCCAGTCAGATTGAAGCTGCCGAAGACAGCGCGGACACAGCTTACACGCGGGAAGTGGGCAAAGAAGCCGCCTCAAAATACTTAGGCATCCTTCCAGTGAGGCTTCGCCTCTGACCGCTGAGGCGGTGGTTGGCTGCCGCTGATGACACCCGGTCCGGTGCGGTGCATTCTGGTGCTATCGGAGGCTTTTTGAGGGGATGCAGTCATTGTGGTGCTTAATGTCACTGACGTCGTCGAAGGCCACGTCGCCCTGGATGTTCAGTGCCTGGACCGGATCTATCTCATCGGCTCCGTCCCGACACTGCAGGTCGGCGGCCAGGTCGTTTCGTTCATGACCAGGCATCTGGGCTATCGAATCCCTTCCCCCGCGATCCTGGAAAAGATCGGAAGGGACTGCCCCGGCTTTTGTTGACTCGGGGTTTTAGGCCGCTGTGAGCGCGGTCCGGTTGATTGTTTCATATTCGATGGGCGTGAGTTTTCCCAGTCGCCGTTGCCGTCGCCGGCGGTGGTAGGTCCGTTCGATCCAGGTCGTGATCGCGAGCCTGAGATCCTGGCGTGTGAGCCACCGCTGACGGTCCAGGACGTTCTTCTGCAGGAGCGAGAAGAACGATTCCATCGCGGCGTTGTCCGCGCACGCACCGACCCTGCCCATCGATCCGGTGAGCCCGTGGTGCCGCAGTGATTCGACGAAGCGACGGGACCGGAACTGGGAGCCGCGATCCGAGTGGACCACTGTTCCTGCCGGGCGGCGTGCCCGCACTGCGTTCTCCAGCGCTGCGACTGCCAGCGAGGACTTCATCCGCGCGTCCATCGAGTACCCGACGATCCTTCCGGAGTAGACGTCCTTCACCGCGCAGAGGTAGAGCTTGCCCTCGGCAGTGGGGTGCTCGGTGATGTCGGTCAGCCACAGCTCGTTCGGCGCCGCGGCGGTGAAGTCGCGCTCGACCAGGTCGTCGTGGACCGGCGGCCCGGGCTTGCGGTTTAGGCCCCGCTTCTTGGAGAACACCGACCAGATGCCGTGGTCCCTGCACAGACGCTGGACCCTGTTCTCGCCCGCCGTGATGCCCTTCCCGGGGAGTTCGTCGGCGATGAACCGGTATCCGAACGCCGGATCGTTGGCGTGGATGTCCAGAGCGGCGTTGACCAGGTGCGCGTCCAGCCAGTCCCTGTCTGTCACCGGGCTGGCCCTCCACCGGTAGTAGCCTTGCTTGCTAAATTCCAACACCCTACAGGTCACCGCCACGGGAACACCGTCGACGGCAAGATCCGTGACCAGCGAGTAGATCTGTAATGGTCAGCAGCCGGCCCGAGGCCGGCTGGCATGCTGGTCCCGTAAAGCGGGGCGTGACTCTTGTATATCCGACCCGCGTATGTGGTGTCTTGAAAATGACGTGTCCGTGCCGTTCCCCGGGCACCGGCCTGCCCGCCCCGGATGACCTGATCAGAAGACTGTCCGCCTCAGGTGTGACCCGTTACAGATGCGTCTCCGATGCGACCCCAGCAGGCCCCCTGCCACTTGTCCGGTTCAACAGAAGGAGAACACGTAATGGCAATCATCGCCCAGGAATTTGAGTTCGTTGTTGGAGTCGATACCCACGCCCGCACACACACTTTCACGGCCATCCACGCCTCCACAGGCGCAGTGGTCGATATCGCTGCCTTCCCCGCCACTTCATCGGGGATGGACCGCTCGATCTCCTGGATCCGACGACGCACCGGTGGGCAGAGGGTCTTCGCAGCCGTCGAGGGAACGTCCTCCTACGGAGCCCGGATCACCCAGGTCTTGCTTGCCGCAGGCATCGATGTCGGCGAGGTCAGGCCACCCACTCGCTCATCGCGGTCACTTACCGGAAAATCCGACCCCATTGATGCCGAAACCGCTGCCCGCTTCGTCCTCGGACGACCGCGCGATCAGGTGATGGAGCCACGGTGCCTCGGGAACTAGCGCTTCCGGCGGCTGCGCCCCATGGATCGGTGACGACGTCGGGGCAAGGACCTGCGGGTGCGTCGCGTAGTCGCCCAGGCCCTGTGGGGCGACGTACCGAAGAGAGACCGGCGGACTTGCGGCAACAAGCGCTGCTGCGCTCCTGTGCATTTGCTGGTGGAATCGTGACATGCCAGTTCCGCGGCCACCAACTGATCGGCGCACAGACCACCAAGACCTGCACGAAGCGTGTATGCCTTCTCGCCTCCAAACGGGCTAGAGCCCGGGCACGCCGGAAAGCGGACCCCGACAACCGGCCAATCCGTAAGAGTTATGGCAACGGACGGAGATAGGAATTCCCGCCCGAGCTTGAGTACCTTGACCAAGACCGAGTCATCACGCCAGAGCAAATGATGAAGGCCAGGACTGACCACACTCTCCGCCGCCTCATCCGTGCGAAACGTGAGGCTCGTCGTTCTAGGCTGGAGGCCCGGCTCCACAGTTTGTCGCTTCAGCACCCGCGGCAGACTACCCATAGCCCCAGCTTGGTGTCGCGTAGCGGCGCACTACACTCCCAGCGCTGATTTCGAGCGTACCTCCATCGCGACGGAAGCGAGGTCATGTCGCATACTCATGTGAGAATTACTCAAACAAGCAGAACTATCGTCGGGGGCACCAGTGAGCAAGCATATTATCCGCGTTGAGCGCGATCATCTTGATCGGCTAGTCAAGAAACCTCTCGGCGGGATAATCGAACTCATCTGGAACGCTATCGATGCCGATGCCAAGAACATCGAAGTGAAACTTATCCATAATTCAGCTGGCGGATTTGACGCCTTAGAGGTCATCGACGACGGAACTGGCATCACACCCGAACGAGCCGATCTCTCCTTCGGACGGCTGGGCGGCTCCTGGAAGTCCTCAGGCACAACCACCGAAGGCGGACGACCACTTCATGGCCGTGCCGGTCAGGGCCGGATAGGAGCGTTTGGACTTGGAGAGGTTCTGACTTGGACTTCCACAGCCGTTGGCATCCATGGGCAGCCCAGAAGTCTAAAAATTACGGGACGACGGTCAAGTCTCAACGAAGTTGATGTCACAGAACTAGATCGTACTCAGACCAAAACGGGAACTGTTGTACGGGTTGATGGCTTGAGTGAAGCAGCGCTTAAATGGCTCGACAGCCGATCCGCGCTCGAATCACTGACAGCGACTTTTGCCCTCGTAATTGAAATGCACGGACTCTCCCTCACATTCGGGGGCCAGCTCATCGACCCCGCAAGAATGCGGAAAGATAAGACCGAGTATGAGCTGAAGATCGAGGACCTAGCGACAGATCATCCGATGAAGCTCATCATCATCGAGTGGAAGCAGCCTCAAAAGAATCGCGCACTAATGTTGTGCGACGGTAAGGGTACTGCCCTGCATGAGACTAAGGCTGGTATACATGCCCCCGGTTTCCACTTCACGGCGTACTTGCACTGGGAAGGGTTCTCGACTCTGCGCGATATTCTCGCATTAGCCGACCTAGGAGCCGAACCGATTAGTACCGTACTGGAAGGTGCGAAAGAAAAACTTCGAGAACATTTCGACGACAGAAAAAAAGCCAAAGGCGCCGAATTAATGGCTGCTTGGAAGGCTGACAAGACATACCCGTACGATGCACCAGCTTCAAATCCGCTCGAAAAGTCCGAACGTGAGTTGTTTGAAATAGTCGCTGTAGCAGCCTCGCCCGTAATTGAATCTGCCGATGCCCCATCACGCAAGCTGTCCTTGCGTCTAATCAGGGAAGCACTCGAGAATAACCCTACCGGCCTCCAACAAGTACTTCGTGAAGTAATTGAGTTACCCGAAGAACAGATCGCAGAGCTTTCCCTCTTATTAAAGAAGACCTCGATCAGCTCAATGATTGAAGCAACACGGCAAGTCACTGACCGCCTTGATTTTCTCATCGCCCTTGAGCAGATGATTTTCGGAAAGGACCTTCGTAAGAAACTTCTAGAACGCAGCCAACTGCAAAAGATCCTCGAAGCTGAAACGTGGATATTCCGTGAGGAATATGCACTCACTGCTAATGATGTGACTCTTACGACAGCACTAAAAGAACACGCTGATCTATTGAGAGCTGACGATTCAGAGCCGCTCACGGGCACTGGTGAGGTACTCGACACGGAGGGACGACGTGTCGTCGTCGATATGATGCTCAGTCGCATCATAGAGACTTCTGAAAACAGGCGACACCACATCGTGATTGAGTTGAAGCGACCCACAGTTCATATCGGATTCAAAGAGATCGAACAGATCTCAAAGTATGCTCACGCAGTGGCCGGTGATTCTCGTTTTGCTATGACTGATTCAACTTGGGAGTTTTGGATCGTCGGAGACAAAGTTTCCGATAACACCAGGATGCTGACTCACCAAAAGGGGCGCGAGGTAGGGGTGGTGGCGGAGTCAAATGACTTCCCACTTACGATTCGTGCCATGAGTTGGGCTCAAGTGATCCAAAACGCGCGGTACCGCATGGCATTCATTAAGAAATCATTCGCCTATGCCGCGACGGACGAAAGCGCATCCCGATATCTTACTCAGACGTATAGTCACTACCTGCCGGGATCATTAATCGAAGTAACCGAAAGTTCGTCGTCAGAAGAAAATGATGAAGAAGGCAGTGCCGCTTAGCGGCTGGATGAATCGACCGCCCCTGTTTGCCCATTGACACCAGGCTTCATGTCTAACGATGAACTGAAGTAGAGAGGCGAAAAGTTGGAGAGAGCGGATATTCCTCCGCCCAGCCCGTGGACCGACAGCTGGGCCATCAGGCCCGAGTCGCTATCAGAACTCTGGCACATTATTGGGAGGGCCACTTTTGGTTTAGGGTCCGAGACTCGCGTGGTTTGGCGTGGACTTGGCGACCATGCATTTAAAGTCGAATCTACTCTGGTCCGGGCGCTCCGCAAGGAGGGAGTGGAAGTTACCGAAGCCAATCTGCGGCAACGTGAAGTAGAGATCCTTCGTGTGGCTCGTAACTGGGATATTGGCTTATCTGAGCATGGGAGCGTGACCGATATGCATTTGCTTGCCATGCTGCAACATCATGGGGCACCAACCCGGCTCATCGATGTCACCTTCAACCCTCTGACGGCGCT
Source organism: Arthrobacter sp. ISL-48 (assembly GCF_018613805.1). GTDB lineage: Bacteria > Actinomycetota > Actinomycetes > Actinomycetales > Micrococcaceae > Arthrobacter. Next base: position 650 of record NZ_JAGGPL010000010.1, on the reverse strand, counting down.
CTGGTTCGCCTGTTCGGATAGCAGCATGGCGAACCTGCCGGGAGTACTCGTGGTGATGACAGTCTCCGACGCCCCGTCTCGGGTCACATCGGACATCCCCACCTTGACATACGACACGGTCACTATGCCACGCGAAGCAACGGTCATTTCCGCGATGCGAAAGTCCCAGGCCATAGGCGGCCCGCTCCTTATCGAACCGCGCCCGAAGGATGAACGAATGAAGGCTCAGGAAGGCGCGTTTTTGGCAGGTGTCTTTCCCGATGTACCCCAGGACGGGCCGGTGGTCGGGTTTCAATGGAGTGGTTTTGCTCCCTTGCTGCCTTTCACCCTTCGGGCTTTAGAGTCTCCCGACGCCAATATAGGAGGCACCAACTGGCAAGGGTTCTCGTACGCAGGGATTGTCATCAGCCCCGAGATAAAGCGGCAGTTGCTGCCAGTACTAGATCGGACTTTTAACCGATCCCACCGCACCATGTACCCCGACATGCCCGGGTTCGTTGCCACACTCAAGCAAGGCCTCCTGCGCGATGAACTCGGTTCAGACGGCAACCGAGGCGGTGACCTGCCCGTTCCCATGCCTGAGTACTGGCAGAATGCATAACGATCCTGGGACTGACCGCCGCGACTGATGTCAATGGCCAGCTGTTTCT
>NZ_JAGGPL010000009.1:104141-258874 GCF_018613805.1 Arthrobacter sp. ISL-48 | reverse complement strand
CCACCAACCGTGAAGAGCCCGTATGTGGGATAGAAACCTGCCGTTGGTTTTCACAGGCAGACAACTGTTGGCTGGAGGGTGGGATGCAACCGGTTTCAACTTCGCGGCCGTGGACGTTGTTTTTAGAAGGAAGGGACTGAAATTGGAAGCAAAGCGCCTCAAAGAGGCGAAAGGCCAAATATAGAGGCAAGGTCTGACGTGTGCAGGCTCTGCCTTGCTTTCCCTCCGGAGAGTAAATCTGCGGTTCAGGGTAGCTGATGGCGGAGTGTTTTCGACATTCAGGAAATCAGCTCGGAGCGAGGAGGCCTTCCACCCATTCTCCGATGGCGGCAACCCCTAAACCTCGTTCAAGGACTCCGCCTTGGTCTAGCAGTAGCGTCGGCCATGAACTCTCGCCTCGAAGAAACGCCGCACACTCACGAAGATCATTATCGAAAAGTTCTTCCCCATCCACTAGGAAAATGCCCACGTCGCCAGAGTCTAAAACGTCCTGTCGCTCTATTCCCCCCGAAAGGTACTGGACCAGGTAACTCTTCCCAGCCGTCTCATAGGCTTGAACTCGCAGTTCGCCAGCATCGTGACTGGCGTCCATAACTGCGGCATCAAGCATGTCTTCGCGTAGCGGCTCACCCTGCAGCACATTCTCAATATCAAAGCGTTTGAGTCCGTACTCTTCGCGAAGATGTGACCGAAGTGCCTGCTCTACACCTCTGACGTGCAATTTACGCTCATTTATATTCTGGGGTTGGTTTCCGGCCCAAAGCCATCCAATTTCTTCAATATCACTCAGGCAATGGGTGAACAGAGCGCGTCTTTTCCGAGTTCCGAAGCTTTGCGAATCCCATGAGTCAACCCAGTGGTCAATTTCGGCTTGGACGCCACCAGAGAACGAGCCACCACGCTCCTTGGTGGACTCCGACGTCTTGACACCAAACAGCGGTCGGTATACGAAGAACGAGTCAGTATTACTAACTAGGAAGTGGTCGCGGAAAGGCACTTCGCCGATTATCATTTTCTCCAGGCCCCTAGCATGTGTTCCCAATTTGAGTTCAGTAAGCAAATCGGGAAGAACCGCAAGGTCTGCTGGACTCTCATTGGGAACTATCGCTCCAGTCGGGGACAAGTCCGGCCAGCGTTTACCAAGCCGATATGGCCTCTCGTAAGGACGAGTCTCGTCGGGAGCAGGCATGATCCGAAACTCGTCAATCGATGTCGGCATGACTAAGTCGACGCCTTCTGACGCAAGTCGATCTCCTAGCCTGTTGCTGGAGAGAACAACCTCTGGCCAGTCCGCCACTGTACCAGCCAGAACGGCCCGGCGGGGTCGCGAAATCGGGTGGGAAAGGTAGGCGGTTTTTGAATTGTTCGGATCCTTTATCAGTTCAACAAGTGAGCGGAACGGGTGCTTCACGCCCAGGACGGTTAGCTTGCAGTCATGGGCCCGGGCGAGGAGTTCCGCCTGCACCATGTCAAATCGACGCCAGGTAGCAATGTCAGACAGGACGGCGTTCAGATTTTCTGAACGGAAAGACTCCCACGTTTCACCCATATGGTCTGGAAGTTCCCCCTTTGCTGCCTGATAAACATCAAGGCGTTGTGAAAGCAGGTGCCTGTCCAGCCTCTTCTTGAGGTCGAAAATATCATTCTTTCCGCCGAGTCGACGTTGTATATCATAAATGTCATCTATCAAGAGAATGATATGAGAGAATCGAAGGTCATCTCGCTGAGAGATTGGAAAAGCTAATGTGGAATAAAATTCACTGCGGCGGGAAGAATAATATGAAGGGTGGAAAGATACAACGTTAGTATTGACCTTATTTTGAACTATATGGTCAATGATTCCCTGATAAGCTTCATTCCAATAGTTTAATAAGGCATCCCTAGTCAAACCTTCGATTAATGATCGAATCGATCGAGCTTGAGCAGGGACTGACCGTAACCGCGCATTCAACCAGAGATGCTCTTGGCGTATGAGTTCATCGTCAACATCATGCAAGCCCATGTCTGGTAAGGCCCGTAGCAACTGCTCACGAACGAGACGAGAGCCGACTCCAGGTGACGCAAGAAGGGCGATATTGACCAAAGCCCGACCTATCGGGCTGAATGGATGCTGGCAGCGATGCTATCGATATTCTCGAGAATATCCGCCTCTCCGTAAAAGCGCCGCCCCTTGAATTCGAGGGTAGTTTCGGGAGAGTCATCAGAGGAGCGGGGGAAGAATGAGATGTCTCCGTGGTCAAGGGCCTCAATGACCTTTGTTGGATCTTCAACTCTTGAAACCGTCAGAAGTGCTGCAGAACCCATTATTTATTCCCGCCTCGATTCGAAGAAAAAACTGAACAACCTTCACTCGTGCCACGAGTTCAAGTTTTGGCTATGACTTTTGATGCGCTGGCAGTGTCGGTTTTACGGTTCAAAAGCTAGAGGCTAGAGGCGCCTCAGGCGATCTTGTCAGCACTCTACACCTTCCTCGCGGCCGGCAAGACAGGACACTCTGTGTCGGAGGTACGGTAGGTCCGGCAGGGAATCCCATAAGGTGTTACCAACCCCGTCAGTTTCCGCTCGATGGCATCCGTCCAGTCGTCTACGGGACCTATCCGCTCGGAAACTGAGCCGGTCCTCCGCTACGTCGAAGACAGTCCCCTGCTCCACCGTTGACCCTGGCGGCCACCTCCTTGGGGAACACCGGGTGCTTGAACAAGCGGTCCTTCCCTCACCCGGGATCCGCCTATGACTTGGAACTACGCGGAGGACAGAAGTCGCTTTTATTACATAAGAACCAGCGAAAATGTTCGCCAACATAAACAGCTAAAAATTCCCAGCCAGCGACCCACATCCAAAGTAACCACAAAAGCACCAGCACGCCCCTGCTGCGTAGCGCTCTTAGACCTCCGCCACCGGAGCCGCGAACTGCGCCTCATACAGCCGGGCATACGCCCAACCCGCCTCCAACAAAGAAGCATGAGTCCCCCGCTCCACGATCTGGCCAGCCTCCATCACCAGGATGAGGTCGGCGTCGCGGATCGTGGACAGGCGGTGCGCGATCACGAAACTCGTGCGGTCAGACCGTAGCGCACTCATCGCCTTCTGCACCAGCACCTCGGTCCGGGTGTCCACGGAAGAAGTCGCCTCATCCAAAATCAGCACCGACGGCCGGGACAGGAACGCCCGCGCAATGGTCAGCAACTGCTTCTCCCCCGCCGACACGTTCGAGCCCTCGTCGTCGAGAACCGTATCGTACCCCTCGGGCAGGGACCGAACGAACCGGTCCACATACATCGCCTGCGCGGCCTCCAGGATCTCCGCCTCCGAAGCCTCGAGCCGGCCATACGCATTGTTGTCCCGGATGGTCCCGCCGAATAGCCACCTATCCTGCAGCACCATCCCCATCCGCGAGCACAGCTCAAGCCGCGTCATCGAGGTGACGTCGACGCCGTCGAGCGATATCCGCCCCGCATCCAGCTCGTAGAACCGCATCATCAGGTTCACCAGCGTGGTCTTGCCCGCCCCGGTGGGCCCGACAATAGCCACCGTCTGCCCCGGCTCAGCTACCAAAGAAAGAGAAGAGATCAGCGGCTTGTCCGGCGAATAGGAGAAGGACACGACGCCGAGCGGCTCGGGCCAAGGTGAGCGCCGCGCCGATCTCGGATCCCATCAGCATGGTTCCGGTGGTTTCGACAGTCACCTCAACGGAGACGGGCAGGCGGACGCTGCGGGAGACGATGGCCTGGAGGAGAGTAATTTTAGTGGGTGTTAGAGGTGCTGTTCGCGCAGTTCCCGGCTAAGAGCGCGCAGATACGCGCCGAAGCCCTGGGGTGCCCGGGCAAGTGTGCGTCCGGATGTCAGTACCCGGATAGTGTCAGTTGCTGCAACGGAGAAGTTGTGCCGGCGAAGGCGCTCCACCAGGATCCTGTCCTCATGGACGCGCAGCTTCGGAAAGCCGCCTGCCGTGAGGTAGGCGGAGGCACGCACCCCGAAGTTGGCGCCGTAGATGTGCTGGTGGTCTTCCCGGAACGGGTGATGTTCCAGCCAGCGGCGCAGGACCGCAGAGTCCAGATCGCTGGGATTGGGCTGCACGGTTCCAAGTACCGCGTCGGCTCCTGCGTTGGCCAGTCCCACTTGCCGGGTGAGCCAATGACCGGGAACGGTGGAGTCGGCGTCCGTGTTGGCCAGCCATGTGGTGTTCATACTGGCCGCTGTACCAAGCGACTCCATAGCTGCCGCTATCCCAACCGCCCGGCTGGCCCCGGTGCTCCGCAGGCGAACCTCCAAAGTATTGAAGCGTGAGTCGGTGGAAAGGTACGCGGCTGCGATGTCGGCCGAGCGGTCTGTGCAGCTGTCCAGCACCACCGTGACGGTGACGTCAACCTGAGCATGCTCCTGCTGCAGCGCATCGGCGGCAGCCAGCAGGCCGGAGAGGGCGCGGGCCAGGTGTTGTTCCTCATTGTGTGCAGGCACGACCACTGCCACGCGGGAGATCGGCAGCGGTGTCATGGCACCATGGTCGGCGCGACCAACACCTCCAGAACAAAGTCCTTTTCCCGGTAAAGCCCCCTGGTGCGCCATCGGAGTTGACTGCGGGCCAGGTCGTGTACAGCTTCCCCGTCCAGCTGCCAGCCGGAGATTGGATGGCGCCAGTGGCAAAGGACAAGTGTGCCGCCAGGTTCTGTGGAGGCTTCCACCCGTCTCAGCAGATCAGAGAGTTCATCCCGGGCGAGGTAGTAGCCCATTTCGGACATGACCACGAGGTCGAAGCGTTCCTCTGGCCAGTCACGCGGGAGAGTGAGCTGCCGTGTCTGGGCTGACGGGTAGAGAGAAAGACGCTCCGCTGCCCGGGCCAGGGCTGCGCTGCTGGCGTCCACCGCAAGAAACTGCCGGCACCTTTGGGCCAGGTCAACGCTTAGAGTGCCGATTGAGCAGCCGAGTTCCAGCCCGGAGTCGTAATTCTCCTCCGGCAGGACGGCCATCGTCAGGGCCCTCTTGCGCCGTTCGTACCAGCTGGAGGTGTAATTCCACGGATCCTCGTCGCGGGTGTGCACCGCGTCGAAGATCCGCTCAGCGTCGTTTGCGCTATTGGTACCGGCCTCCGACGGATGCCATGCGAACAGTTCCCGGGGGCGGGAGAAGTGCTCCAGGAAGGTCTCGGACAGAAGTGTTTCGTCTCCGGGCTGGTCGGAGAGAGGACTGGTTTGCGAGGCGTGGGAACGCATGGCCTTTGCCTTCGCGTGCTGTTCTTCCGGGGCCAGTGGCACTTGCACCCAGGACTTCCAGAGTGGATCTTCCGGACTGGCCCAAAGCCAGTACCAGATCGGGTACTCCAGCAACCCGTGGCCACCTTCGTCAGCCACCTCTGCCGCAAGAGTGCCCAGGACATCGTGGTCAGTGTGGCCGTCCCCGCGGTACGGAGCCACAATCGCTACCCTTTCGGCCGGACGCCCAGATCGGGTGATGGCTTCCCGAACTGCAGCCGCGATAGGGGCAGGGTCAGAGGCCAGTTGTCCATCGCGCAGTTCCAGGAACCGCCACGCCGCGCTGGGAGCAAGGCCAGTCACAGCGCTCTGGAATTCACTGAGCCGGACAGCGGCAAGCTGCTCCGCCGTCGTGGTTTGCGACTCAGGATGGGAAGCCTCGCCAGCTGTGCACAGCAGGACCTCTATTGCGGCCCCAGCGGCATGCAGCTTCGCCAGGAGCCCGCCCGCGCCGAGGGTTTCATCATCGGGGTGCGCAGCAAGCACAACAAAGGTCATGGCCTCAAGTTCAGCTGCGTCCAGTGGGAGCTCCGGCAGGCCGTCGAGGCCGCAGGCAGCCCAGACGGACTCGGCGGTCCCGGCGTCTCGGTGCGAAAAGTTCACCACGGGCAGTCCCGTTGCAGCGTAAGGGCGCCCAGTTGGGCGTCATCACGCATCGCATGGTGCTGCCGGATATAAAGCGATAGGTCAGCCATTCGCTTACCGTAATTCTCGTTGAAGGCCAGCGGGCCCGGACCTAAATTCTGCACTACTAACGCTTGAATGCGCTCGACGGCGGTGGCTACTGCGCCGCGGACGCGCAGCGCTTCGCTCCACGCGTTGGAGCCGGAAAGTTCCCCGGCATCGATACCCTCGGCAACCCCGGCCAGGTACCCGGTTGAAGCAGCGATGATCCGATCAATTTCACCCAAATGAGCCAAGGCAACCTGGTCCGGTTCGCGACCACGCTCCGCGGCTTTGACCAAAGAATCCCTGAACTCGCGGGCCACAGCCACTGCCCCGCCGAACCAGCACGCAGCCACGCCCATGCCACCCCACGCGAAGCCCGGACGCTCGTAGTACCATCCCGGTTGACCAATAAGCGTTGCTGGGACGCTGGCGAAATGCACGTTCCCGCTGGGGATCTCGCTCAGTCCGCGACTGATCCAGTTCGGTGTCTGGCAGGCCACTCCGGGGTCCTCAAGATTGACCGCGAAGGCGCCCCTGCCGTCCCGGTCAGGAAGGTGCGCTGTGACCACAGCGCCGCGGAGCTGCTCAGCCAGCGAACACCAGGGCTTAGTCCCGGTCAGGATGTAGCCGCCGGCGCCGTCCCTGGTCGCCTCAAGGCGCAGGCCCGGGCCTTCGGCCGCGAATACACCCCAGGCTCCATTCATGGCGTCCATTGGCATACCGGACTGCGAGAGGATCGCCACCGCATCAAGATGTGGTTCAAGCACGCGACCAGCAGCCACATCCACTGCCGTCACCGAGGCCAGGAGCTCCCAGAGCCGGACAGTCTCCCCTACGCCCGGGCGTGCAGCCGACCGCCCGAGGTTCTCTGCGATAGCCAATAATGCCGGCACATTCCCGACTTCCGCCTGGACAGACTCCAGCAAAGGCTCCACTGTTTGCAGTTGCAAAGGGCTCGAGCTGATGCGGACTGGCCGGGTTGCGGTACTCACAGCCGACATCAGTTGTCGCCTGCCGGGGCTACTGAAGTCCCACCTGGCATGGCTTCGCCACTGACCAGTAAACCCCTCAAGAACTGCCTCCACGCGATCGACTACAGGATGAATCCGCTAAACAGCCTATTCCAAGGACGCTCTACCCCTTTGCAACCCGGTGGTTAGGCTGGGTGGATGGCGACAGTAATTCTCGTGCGGCACGGCCGCACCACAGCCAATGCCACTGGGCTGCTGGCCGGTCGGGCCGTCGGCGTCAGCCTGGACCAGATCGGGCGCGACCAGGCGGCTCTGGCCGGAGACCGGCTCGCAGCCGTGCCCGTAGTCGGGGTGGTGTCGAGCCCTCTTGAGCGTTGTCAGCAGACCACCCAGCTCATCCTCGATCGCCAGGCTGGCACTCCGTACGCGTCGGTCGATCCCGATCTCACCGAGTGCGATTACGGCCAGTGGCAGGGCCGCACACTCAGTGATCTCGCGACGGAGGATTTGTGGTCGGTTGTGCAGTCGCAACCGTCCGCCGTCATCTTTCCGGGCGGTGAATCCATGGCCGCGATGCAGGCTCGGTCGGTGGCAGCGATTCGACGCCACGATGCAGCCTTCGAAGCCGAGTACGGGCCAGGGGCCGTGTGGGTGGCGGTGAGTCACGGTGACATCATCAAGTCAATCCTCGCCGACGCGCTCGGCATGCACCTTGACCTGTTCCAGCGTATTAACGTGGGCCCCGCCTCCGTATCGATTGTGGGTTACGGCGCTAGTCGGCCGAGCGTCTATGCGACCAACACCGACGCGGGGGATCTGTCGTGGCTGTCGAACGGCATCGATTCTGGCGATGCGCCGGTGGGCGGCGGCGCAGGGCACAAGGCGCCATGAACGTCATGTGCCTAAAATACTGACATGCCTACACGCGTTCACGAGTTTGCCTGGCCTGATCGGGTCGTCGTTGGCACCATTGGCCTTCCGGGGGCGCGCACGTTCTACCTGCAGGTGCGCGCCGGGACGCAGATCGTGAGTATTGCCCTGGAGAAGCAGCAGTCGGCTCTGCTCGCCGAGAAGATCGACGAAATTCTCGACCAGCTCATCACCGTCGAGGGCAACCCCTTCAGCGTTCCCACGAGTACTCCCATTGAACTTGTCGACAATGACCAGCTCGAGGCCGTTCAGGAGCAGTTTCGGACCGGCGCCATGAGCTTAGGTTGGGACCCAACGACGGCGCAGGTCGTCATAGAGGCCTACCCCATCACCGATGTCGATCCTGATGACAACGACGAATCCCTTGATGAGGATGGCGCTAACGAGCCCGAAATGCTGCTGGTGCGGATGCCGGTCGGCACCGCCCGCGCATTCACCAAGCGCACCCGTGAGGTCGTGGGCGCCGGGCGTCCAATCTGCTCGCTCTGCGGTTACCCCATAGACGCCGACGGGCACATCTGCACCCTTCCCGAAGTCTGATGCCAGCGCCGGACCTAGTGACCGCCGAGCTGACGCTCACCGGCCGCATCACGACGGCGTCTAACGCTACCTTCCTGGGCAGCATCGGCGACGTGGTGGTCGTCTATAAGCCGATAGCAGGCGAAAGTCCGCTGTGGGATTTCCCCCACGGCACCCTGGCCCACCGGGAGGTGGCCGCCTACCTGGTCTCGCAGGTCTTCGGCTGGGACGTCGTGCCGCACACCTGGCTGCGCGATGGTCCGATGGGCGAAGGAATGGTGCAGCTCTGGCAGGAGCAAGACCCCGCCCAACGCGCCGTGAACCTGGTCGCGACGGACAACGTGCCGGAGACGGGCTGGAAACACGTTCTCGAGGGACAAGATGAGAACGGACGGATGGTCGCCCTCGTTCACGAAGACTCGCCAGCGCTCAGACGCATGGCGGTGTTCGACGTGGTCGTCAACAACGCCGACCGCAAAGGCGACCACATTCTTGCCATGCCGGGCGGACACCGGCACGGCGTGGACCATGGGCTCACCTTTCACTGTGACCACAAGCTGCGCACGGTGCTGTGGGGGTGGCTGGGAGACGCTCTGACCACCGAGGAACGCGACAGCCTCGATCGTGTCAGCGAAGAACTGCACGGTGAGCTGGGCCGAAACCTAGCTGACTTGCTCAGCACCGAAGAAATCGCTTCACTCGCCGCGCGCTGCGCCCGGTTGCGCTTGGCAGGGCGGTTTCCGGCTCCAAGCGGTGAGATGTCGGCGGTGCCCTGGCCGCTGTTCTAAGGGAATTACGGCTAAACCTCCGCCACCGGAGCTGCGAACTGGGCCTCGTACAGCGCCGAGTACGCCCCACCCGCAGCCAACAGCTCGGCGTGCGTCCCCTGCTCCACGATCTGGCCGGCCTCCATCACTAGGATGAGGTCGGCATCGCGGATGGTGGACAGGCGGTGCGCGATCACGAAAGAAGTCCGGTCGGACCGCAGGGCACTCATGGCCTTCTGCACCAGCACCTCGGTCCGCGTATCCACGGAAGAAGTTGCCTCGTCCAGGATCAGCACAGACGGCCGTGCCAGGAATGCCCGGGCAATCGTCAGCAGCTGCTTCTCACCGGCAGAGACATTGGAACCCTCGTCGTCGAGCACGGTGTCGTAGCCCTCGGGAAGCGAGTGCACGAACCGGTCCACATACGTCGCTTGAGCGGCCTCCAGGATCTCCGCCTCGGATGCCGAAGGCCGCCCGTATGCGATGTTGTCCCGGATGGAGCCGCCGAACAGCCACGTATCCTGCAGCACCATGCCCATCCGCGAGCGCAGCTCGTTGCGCGTCATCGCGGTGACGTCCACGCCGTCGAGCGTTATCCGCCCGGCGTCCAGCTCGTAGAACCGCATCATCAGGTTCACCAGAGTGGTCTTCCCGGCACCTGTCGGCCCCACGATCGCCACCGTCTGCCCCGGCTCCGCCACCAAACTCAGGTCCGAAATCAGCGGCTTGTCCGGCGAGTAGGAGAACGAGACGTTCTCGAACACCAGCCGCCCCCGGCCGCCGTCGGGAGCCTCAGAAGGCGAAGGATCAGTCGATTGCTCGTCGGTATCCAGCAGCTCGAACACCCGCTCCGCCGACGCCACCCCGGACTGCAGCAGGTTGGCCATCGACCCCAGCTGCGCCAGCGGCTGGGTGAACTGCCGGGAGTACTGGATGAATGCCTGCACGTCGCCCAGCTGCATCGTCCCGGACGCCACCTGCAGGCCGCCCACCACCGCAATCCCCACGTACACCAGGTTCCCGATGAACGTCATGGCCGGCATAATCAGCCCCGAAATAAACTGCGCCCCGAAGCTCGCCTCGTACAGCTCCACGTTCTTCTGCCGGAACTTCTCGCCCACCTCACGCTGCCGGCCGAACACCTTCACCAGCGCGTGCCCGGTGTAGGTCTCCTCGATCTGCCCGTTCAGCTCCCCCGTGTGCTTCCACTGCGCCACGAACAGCTTCTGCGAGCGCTTGGCAATCAGCGCCGTGATCCCCAGCGTCAACGGAATGGTCACCAGCGCGATCAGCGCCAGCGTGGGCGACAGGATGAACATCATCACCAGCACGCCCACCACGGTCAGCACGGATGTGACCGCCTGGCTGATGGACTGCTGCAGGCTCTGCGAAACATTGTCGACGTCGTTGGTCACCCGGCTCAGCAGCTCACCGCGCTGGATGGAGTCGAAATACCGCAGCGGCAGCCGGTTGATCTTCGCCTCGATCTCCTCGCGCAGCCCGAACATTGTCCGCTGCACCACCCCGTTCAGCACATACGCCTGCACCCACATGAACGCGGACGCCAGCACGTACAGCACCAGCGCCCACGTCAGCACCGAGGACAGCGCCGCGAAGTCGATCCCGGTCCCGGGCGTCAGCGCCATGGGGCTCAGCATGTCCGCCTTCTGGTTCTCCCCCGCGGCCCGCAGCTGCGCAATCAGCTCTGCCTTGGTCACCCCGGCCGGCAGCTGCTTGGACACCACGCCTGAGAAGATCAGGTTGGTGCCCTCCCCCAGCAGCCTCGGCCCGATCACCTGCAGCGTCACGCCGGCCACCGCCATGAACAGCACCAGCAGCAGCCAGGCCCGCTCCGGCCGCAGGGTGCCCAGCAGCCGTTTGGCCGAGCCGCCGAAATTCATCGCCTTCTCGGCCGGGATGTTCATTCCGGCGAATGGTCCGCCGCGGCCAGGTCCGCCGGCCGGACGGGGAATGCGTTCGACGGCGGCAGGTGCGGTCCGGGAGGCGGCACCCGGTCCCGAGGAGGTTCCGGCACCTGGGCCGGGACGCTGCGCGCTCATACTGTCTCCTCCGCTGCCAGCTGCGAGGACACAATCTCGCGGTACGTTTCCGAAGTCTCCAGGAGCTCGCCGTGCGATCCGCGCGCGACGATCCTGCCGTCGTCGAGCACCAGGATCTGGTCCGCGTCCACGATGCTGGACACGCGCTGGGCGATGATCACCAGCGTGGCGCCGGCGGTGTTCTGTTTGAGGGCCTGGCGCAGCCGGGCGTCCGTGCCCGTGTCCAGCGACGAGAACGAGTCGTCAAAAATGTAGAGCTCGGGCCGTTTCACCAGGGCCCGGGCGATGGCCAGGCGCTGCCGCTGCCCGCCGGAGACGTTGGTGCCGCCCTGCGAGATGGGCGCGTCCAGCCCGCCCTCCATCCGCTCCACGAAGTCCTGCGCCTGGGCGATGCTCAGCGCGGTCCAGAGTTCCTCTTCGGTGGCGTCCGGCTTGCCGTACAGCAGGTTGCTGCGCACGGTCCCGGAGAACAGGTAGGGGCGCTGCGGGACCAGGCCGATGTGCCCCCAGAGCAGGTCCGGGTGCAGTTCGCGCAGGTCCACGCCGTCGATCCGGACCGAGCCCGTGGTGGCGTCGAACAGCCGGGGCATGAGGTTCACCAGGGTGGTCTTGCCGGAGCCTGTGCTGCCGATGATCGCCGTCGTCTGTCCCGGCGTGGCCGTGAAGGAGATGCCGCTGAGGACGGGCTGGTCGGCACCCGGGTAGGCGAATCCGACGTCGAGCATTTCCAGTTCCCCCCGGCGTCCGCCGTCGGAAGAAGCCGCACTGCTGACGGGATTCAGCGGCGGCCGGACGCTGGACTCGGTGCTGAGCACATCGCCGATCCGGTCCGCGGAGACGGCCGCGCGGGGGATCATCACGGCCATGAAGGTGGCCATCATGACGGACATCAGGATCTGCATCAGGTAGCTCAGGAAGGCAATCAGGGTGCCCACCTGCATGGAGCCGTCCTCGATCCGGAACGAGCCGAACCAGATCACCGCCACGCTGGAGACGTTCAGCACCAGCATGACCACGGGGAACATCAGCGCCATCAGACGGCCGGCCCGCAACGCAACGTCCGTGACGTCGGCGTTCGCCTGGGCGAAACGGGCTGTTTCCATGTCCTCGCGGACGAAGGCCCGCACCACCCGGATGCCAGTGAGCTGTTCGCGCAGGACACGGTTGACGGTGTCGATCCGGGTCTGCATCTTCCGGAACAGCGGCACCATCCGGGTAACGATGAGCCCTACCGCGACCAGGAGCACTGGCACGCAGACGGCGATCAGCCAGGACAGCTGAACGTCCTGCCGGATGGCCATGATCACGCCGCCGATGCTGAGCATGGGTGCGGCGACCATCATGGTGGCGCTCATCAGCACCAGCTGCTGGACCTGCTGGACGTCGTTCGTGGACCTGGTGATCAGGCTCGGCGCACCGAACCGGGTGACCTCCTGCTCCGAGAACTCCCCCACCCGGGCGAAGATGGCGCCGCGCAGGTCACGCCCCAGGCCCATGGCCGCCTTCGCACCGAAATACACGGCGATCACCGCACAGGCGATCTGGGCGAGCGTGATGAGCAGCATGACACTGCCCGTGGACAGGATGTACCCCGTGTCCCCCCTCGCCACGCCCTGATCAATGATGTCCGCGTTCAGGGTGGGCAGGTACAGCGACGCGATGGACTGCGCCAGCTGGAAGACGACGACGGCGATCAGGAGCTGCCGGTGCGGCCGCAGGTATTCGACAAGCAGTTTCCAGAGCATCGGGCTCCAAGCCATGAGTTCGGTCCCACAGGGTGTGGTTCGAAGGTCAGTTTACGTCTCGTTGCCGGAGGCAACCAGACGTCGGCAGGGAAAGTGGGGCCGGTTCTCCCAGAGCGTATTCGCCGCCTCACGGCAGCGATGCCTTACCCTTTTTGGCCAGGTACCGTCGGGCATGGACGACCAGCTCGGCCGTCAACGGTGAGGCGTCGCTCCTTCGCCAGACGAGCACAGTGGGCATAGGCAGGTCTATCCCGGAGAACGGGCGCCACACGACGCCGGGCGGATCACCCGGCACCACCTGATGCGGTGTCTTGAAGGACACGCCCAGGCCGGCAGCCACCAGGCTCATGGTGGTGGCAATGCTCGGCGACCAGCGGTGCGGGCCCGGAACCATCCCGCCGTCCAACAGCAAATCCAGCACGCGCTCGCGAACGTCGGGGTCGCCGTCGCGCTGTAACCAGATCAGGGCCTGGCCATTCAGGTTGGTGGGGCTGACGGCTGCCAGCTTTGCCAGCGGGCTGCCGGACGGAAGGGCAACCCCCATTGGCTCGGTTTCCAGGGTCAGCACACCGAGCCGTTCGTCGGAGGGAGGCACGGCATGGATGAAAACGGCATCGAACTCCCCGTCAAGAAGCTTCTGGACGCCTTCCCTCGCGGCCGCAGGTTTGACGTCAACCTCAGGGGCAGCGTCAACGGGACCCAGGCCGCCTGAACTGAGATCCCGGAGCAGCTCCGCCAGCAGCGGATACGCCACCCCCACGGCCACACCCAGCCTGAGCGTGCCGCGCGGAGGACTGCGCAGTTCTTCCATCGCTGATGCCGCGGCGTCGTGGGCCTCAATGATGTGTGCGGCTTCCTCACGGAGACGGCGGCCTGCATCCGTGAGGGCGACGTAGTTGTGGGTTCGGTCCATGAGCCGGAGTCCCAGGGTTTTTTCCAGGGCCTTGAGCTCCTGGCTCAGCGCCGGCTGGGCGATGTGGAGCCGGGCGGCGGCTTTGCCGAAGTGCAGTTCCTCAGCCAGCACAAGGAATCGCCGGAGTTGGCGGATCTCCATGCCCCATCATAAAAATTTGTGATCGTCCGAGTCCATAGCTGTCTTGGACGGCAGCTCCTTGCGGGGCGTCCAATGAAGGGGAAAGGTAAACCGCAACCGGAAAGGTGAAGACAATGAGCACACTTGATGGCGCCGCCCTCGTGGAGGCCAACGGCGCCGCGTTCCATGTTGACGTCACGGGAGCCGGAACGCCTGTTCTCCTGGTCCCCGGCGCTGGAGGAGACGCCAGGCAGTACGGTGAGCTGGCCCGGCTGCTGGCGGAGACCCACACAGTCATCGCCTATGACCGCAGGAACAACGGACGCAGTCCGCTGCGTCCGGACTGGGCCCAGACCTCAGTGGACCAGCACGCCGGCGACGTCGCCGCCCTGTTGGAAACGCTCGGAACAGAGCCCTGCGTCGTGTTCGGCAACAGCACCGGGGCGCTGATAGCACTGGCCGCTGCCCTGAAGGCTCCCGGACGCTTTACCGGCGCAGTGCTGCACGAGCCAGCGCTTTTGGGCGTTCTGGCCCATCCCGACGACGCCATGGCCACGGTCCAGCCGGTGATTGCTGCAGGGGTGGAGGCCGGCGGGCTTGCCGGCGGCGCCGAGGCGTTCGTCCAGTTCGCGGCGGCGGACGCCGCCGCTCAGTTGCCGCCGGACTTCCTTGACGGGCTTCGGACCAACGCCAGGGTCCTGTTGGAAGCGGAGTTCGGAGCTTTTTCCTCCTGGCGGCCCGAACCCGGGGCCTTGTCCGGAATGAGCGTGCCGCTGGCGGTGCTCAGCGCGGAACAGACCGCGCCATTCTTCGTGGAGGCGGCAGAGTGGATAGCGTCCTCTGCCGGTACTGCCCGCCGGACGGTACCCGGAGGGCACATGGGCTTCCTGAACCACCCGAGGGAACTGGCTAAGGAAATCGACGCGATGTTTTAGCCGGCCCGTGTCACCCTGATGCTGCTGGCCCTGCCGGCCAGGTTCAGACCGGCAGGTTCGACCGCCGCGGACTCATGTTTGGCGCGCAGGTCCTCACTCAGTCCAGGACCGGCGTCGAGCGGCGCCCCGGAGAGAACATCAGGACGACGGCCGCGATGGTGAGCAGCACGGCCACCCCAACCAGTAGCTTGAGGACTGCTGGCACGTCGACGAAGAACGCCGGCAGTGCGGTGAGGGTCATGATGATGATCGCGCCGGCGGCAACGCGTTGCGCGGCGCGGTTGCCGGTGCGCCAGGTGACGATCACGGCGACCAGACCGACCAAGCCGAGCACGCTGTCGACAACCAGGATGCCCATCGGCGGGCCCTCCTGGCCGTCCGGAGGTGGGAAGAGCACGCCCACGATGTTGACTGCGCTGCAGAATCCGGCCAGAGCCAGGCCGGCCTTCTGTCGTTTCGATGTGGTGTTCATGGTTGCTCCTCGGATGGGTCGGTGAAGTGGACTCCTCCACTGTCGGCCCGCGCCACTTCCCTCCGCGAGGGGCGGCCTTCCCATCCATGTTCCCGCAGATCCCGGTCAAAGGGGAGGAAGTTCCCGGGTCAGCAGGAGTGAACGGGGATCATAATGGGTTCATGACCCTGAGGGTGCTGATCGCGGACGACCATCCGGTGGTGCGCGGCGGGCTCCGGGCGCTGATCGGGACCTTGGACGGGCTCGAGGTGGCCGGTGAGGCAGCCGACGGCGAGACAGCCGTACGGCAGGCCCAACTCCTGCGGCCCGACGTCGTGCTTATGGACGTCCGGATGCCCGGTCTTGACGGCGTGGAGGCCACCCGACGGATCCGTGCCAGTGTGCCGGAGACGGCCGTGCTGATCCTGACCATGTACGACGACGACGCAACCGTCTTCACCGCGATGCAGGCCGGGGCCCGTGGCTACCTGCTCAAGGGAGCCGAACAGGAGGAGATCGTCGCGGCCATCCGCGCAGTGGTCACCGGGCAGGCGATCTTCGGGCCGGGCGTGGCGGCACGCATACTGGGCCACTTCACCGCACCACCCACACCACAGCCCCGCCCCTTCCCGGAGCTCACCGAGCGCGAGCGCGAGATCCTCGACCTGCTCGCGTCCGGACGGCGTACGACGGCGATCGCCGAGGCGCTGTTCCTCTCCCCCAAGACGGTCAGCAACCACCTGACCAGCATCTTCGCCAAGCTCGAGGTGTTCGACCGGGCCGCCGCGATCATCCGCGCCCGTGAAGGCGGGCTCGGCACGTGACCCCTTACCCTGTGCTGCTGGCCCTGGCCGCCGTTGGCGTGAGCTGGTGCATCAGCGGGTTGGCTTTGCTTGGCATTCGTCGGGTCTGGCCGAGCGCCGTGCTCGTGGTGTTCGCCGGTCTGGCTACCCTCGCGGGGGCCGTCCTGGAAGCGACCGGGGGAAGCGAAGCCTCGCGCCTGGCATTCATCATCGGCGGCGCGCTCCTGGCGCCGCTCGCACTGACCGCGTACCCGGTGCTCGCCTGGCGTCACCCGTTGGACTTTGTCTCGCTGGTCCTGGTCGGAGGCTCGGGCGTCCTGGCGGTGGTCTCGGCCGGAAGCGACGGCGTGGTCGGCGCGATGGGCCTGGTCATGGGCTGCACGCTGATCGCGCACACCTGGTGGAAGATCGAACACGCGAGGGACCGCGACCGGAGGGCCCTCACCTGGATGGCTTTGGCGGGTTCACTGGCGGGGATGACCGGGTTCACCATCGGGTTCATGCAGCTCGGCACGGTCGGAGAGGTGACTGCCAGCCTTGCGTTGAGCACCGTCGCACCCGCCCTGTACGTTGGGGTTCGCCGGCCCGAGGTGGTGGACGTCAGGGGCCTGGTGGTGCGGTTCGTGGTTTTCGTGACGGCCGCCGTCGGCTACATCGCACTCTTCATGGCGCTGGAGTCGCTGCTCGAGATCCTGGGCAACCGTGTCCCGCATGCGAGCACACTGGCGGTCGTCGGCGTCGTCGCGGCGACAACGTTCCATCCGCTGCAGGTGGTTCTGCGGGCCGTTGTCGACGAGCTCCTCTTCGGGGCGCGTCCGGACCCGCTGGGGGCGGCCACCCAGGTGGTCGGCCACATCGGTGACGACCCGGTGCTGGCACTGCGGGCGATTCGCGAGGCGCTGGTCCTTCCGTACTCTGCGCTCCGCCTGGACGGGAAGATCGTCGCCGAGTCCGGAGTAGAGGTCACCCACACCCGGACCCTTCCCCTCGCCCTCGGCGCAGACCGGGCGGGCGAGCTCGCGCTGGGGCTGCGGCCCGGTGACCTGACCCTGTCCGCGGGTGATCACCGCGTGCTGAGCCTGGTCGCGCCGCTGCTGGCGCAGACGTTACGTGCCCGGGCACTGGCCGACGAACTGCGGGAGTCACGCGGCCAGGCCGTCACCGCAATCGAGGAGGAACGCCGTCGGCTGCGCCGCGACCTCCACGACGGCCTCGGACCCCGGCTGTCCGGGATCGCGTTCACCTCGGACGCGGTACGCAACACGCTGCGCAAGGACCCTTCCGGAGCCGAGGACCTGCTGCGGACCCTGCGCCAGGAGACGGTGAACGCGATCGAGGACATCCGGGGGCTGGTCTACGCGATGCGGCCACCCGCGCTCGACGAGCTGGGCCTTGTCACCGCACTGCGACAGCAGGCACAGGCGCTCCGGGCTCCTGACGGGACACCACTACGGGTCGAGCTGCGAGCAGGGAGGTTGCAGGCGCTGCCCGCGGCCGTCGAGGTGGCGGCCTACCGCATCGTCGTCGAGGCGCTGACCAACGCCGCCAGGCACTCCACCTCGACCACGGCGACGGTCAGCCTCACACTCGGTGAGGAGGCCCTCGAGATTGAGGTCACCGACGATGGGAGCACGGGTGCGCCGTGGCGGGCCGGCGCCGGCATGGACTCCATGGGCGAGCGGGCGGCCGAGCTCGGCGGCACGCTCTCCGCCGAGAGCACATCCAAGGGCGGCCGAGTGTACGCAGTGCTGCCAATCTCGCCGTGACACCCGAGAGGGTGGAGTGCTGTCGACTGTTGCAATGACTGTGTAACTCAGCCAGCTCCGGCTAACCGCCCAGGACCACGTTCACCGGCGGTTCGCCGGCCAGCATGAGGTCGATCTGCTTTTGCAGCAGCCGGCCCATCCGCGGACGCATCGCCGAACTCGCCCCGCCGACGTGAGGGGTGATGATGACGCCGGGTGTGCTCCAGAGCGGGTGGTCCCGGGGCAATGGCTCGGGGTCCGTAACGTCCAGGGCGGCACGGATGCGGCCGGAGCCGGTGTGGCGCACAAGGGCCTCCGTGTCCGCAACGGGCCCGCGGGCCACGTTGACCAGCAACGCGCCGTCGGGCATTGCCGCGAGGAAAGCGTCATCGATGAGGTGCCAGGTGGCGTCGTTGAGGGGAACGCCCACGATCACAATGTCATGGTCCGGCAGCAGCGCAGGCAGCTCGGCAATTCCGTGGACTACGCCGTTTTCATCCGTCCGAGCCTTGCTTGCCACGCGCGTGACGCTGGTTTCGAAAGGGAGAAGCCGCTGTTCAATCCCTTTGCCCACCCCGCCGTAGCCCACAATGAGGACACGGCGGTCTGCCAGGCTGGCGGTGGGCTTCGTTTCCCAGAGGCCCTGCTGCTGGTTCCGCAGGAGGCGCGGAAACTCCCGCTGACTGGCCAGGATCATGGCCAAAACCAGTTCCGCGGTGGACGTCTCGTGCACTCCGGCGGCATTGGCGAAGACCCGTCCGGGCGGGAGCGCCTCGGCCACGCCGTCGTATCCGATCGACTGGCTCTGCACCAGCGCTGTCTCCACGGGTTCGAGATTCTGCAGAATCTGCGTCCCGCGCATGTACGGGGGTACCACGATGTCGATCTGCCGCTGCGGCGCCTCTCCGGCAAGATCCCACTCAAGGACCGTGACGTCGGGGTGCGGTTTCAGGTACTCACGAAGCGCCGCATCCGGCAGGCTCACACTGATCTTCCGGGTCATAGCTGCCAGCCTAGTGGAGGAGCCCGGCCTAGGCCGTCAGGTCACTCCGGCCGCGACCGGAACTCGGCGCCGCCGCGCTCGCGCGGATTACCAGGGCGGGCCGTTCGGAGGAGAACCGGCGGGCTCCCGGTTCCCCTGACACCTGGGCCATGAGCAGCTCGAACCCGCGCTGGCCCAGCCCGAAGAAGTCCTGGTGGGCAGTGGTCAGCGACGGCGTCCACAGCCCGGAGAGCGGGTGGTTGTCGAAGCCCACCACGCTGACGTCCTCGGGTGTGCGGAGCCCCTCGTCGGCCAGTCCGCGGATGACCCCCATGGCGATCTCGTCGTTTCCGCAGAAGACGGCGGTGACTGACTCGTCCTTGGCCAGGGCCTGGCCGATGGCCCGGCCGGATTCGGGCTGCCAGGAGGCGTCGAAGGCCGGGGGAATGACTGCGCCGGCTTTCCGGAGTGCCCGGCGCCAGCCGGCGGTACGGCCGTCTTCCCGGCGGGAGGGCGGAACCCGGACATGGTGGACGGTGCCGTGGCCGAGGTTAAGGAGGAAATCGGTCAGCTCCGCGGCGGCACTTGCTTCGTCAAGGACAGCCTGGGGGACGTGGGTTTCACGCACCCCGGAAATAGCCACCGTGGGGATGTGGTCGGGCAGCCTTTGCAGCGCCGCCACCCCCGGCGGATCGAACTTCAATGCCACGATGCCGGCAAGGTCCTGGCCTACCACCAGCGAAACCGCGCGCTCGACGTCGTCGTCCTCTGTGGAATCAACCACCGTGATCGAGACGATATAGCCCCGCGCACGCGCGGCCTCCTCAACACCCCGGATGGTCTCCGCGTACCCGTACCGGGAGGTGTTGCCGGCAATGACGGCGATCACCGAGGAGCGGCGCGACGCCACTGACCGTGCCGCGGCACTGGGCCGGTACTTCAGCAGGGTGATGGCGTTCATGACGGCTTCGCGCTTTGCCTCGCTGACCTTGGCCGCACCGGTCAGGACGCGGGAGACCGTCGGCACCGAGACCCCTGCAAGCCGGGCGACGTCGTCGATAACGGGTGAGCGCTGCTGCTGCGGTTTCTTGGTGGTCAATTCGGGCCCGCCTGTCGAAATGGGGGCGGCCCGCCGCCTGTCAGCCTCACCCGCGCCGCCCCCCGATAAGTTCAGACGCGGCCCTGAACTCATTTAACCGCGCCGCTTGTAATACCGGAGATGATTTTACGCTGTGCCACCACAAACGTGATCAGCAACGGAAGGCTCATCAAGGTGATGTAGGCGAAGATCAGGTGCCAGTTCTGAAGGTACAGCCCGGAGCTTGCCACCTGATAGAGGTTCAGCGGCAACGTGTCCAGCCGTCCGCCCACCACGAACAGGGCGTAGAAGACGTCGTTCCAGATATAGAGGCAGATCAGGATGGTCGCCGTCGCCAGGACCGGGACCAGGAGCGGCAGGATGATCTTCAGGAAGACCTTCAGCGGCGATGCGCCGTCAACCCGGGCAGCCTCCTCCAGTTCGGGCGGGATGGTCCGCACGAAGCCGGTCACAAAGAAGATGACCGTTGACAGGTACATGCCCATGTACACGCCGATCATGCCGACGGCGGTCCCTGCCAGTCCCAGCTGCCGGAGCAGCAGGACGATGGTCACCACAGCCGGCGGGAGTACGATCCCGCTGATGGCGACGGCGTAAATGACAGCCATGCCCTTGCCGCCGCGGCGGCCGAGCACCCAGGCGGCCATCGAGCCGAGGATCAGCACGCCGAAGACGGCAGGAACCATCACCAGGAGGCTGCCGAAGAAGCCCGTCAGCATCCGGCCCTCAGAGAATACCTGGCCGAAGTTCTCGAAGAGCTGCCACTGGCTGGGGGCGTTGAGGTTCGGATTGAGTGCCTCGGCCTGGTTCTTGCCGGCGGTACTAATGACCAGCCAGAACGGAACTCCGAGCAGGAGGACCGCCGCCAGTACGGCAACGATCGGCTGCACGGGAACCTTGGCGCGGCGGACCGTTTTTCCGGAAAGTTCCGGTTTCGTGGAAAGAATCGGGGCGGCGCTCACAGTACGTCCTCTCGCTTGCGAAGCATCCGGATCAGCGGAAACGCCAGGATGGCTACCGCCAGGAACAGCACAAGGCTCATGGTGGTGGCCTGGGCGAAAAGGCCCTGGCCGAAGGTGCGGAAGATGAAGATGTTCAGGAGTTCGGTGGAACCGCCGGGGCCGCCCTCAGTTGTTGCCTGGACGACGTCGAACCCGTTCATGGAGCCGAGCAGAGCTGTGGCGACGTTGAAGGTGACGGCTGGCGCCAGCAGCGGAAAGCGGATCTCCCGGAACGTGGTCCACCAGGAGGCGCCGTCGAGCCGTGCCGCTTCCAGCACGTCGTCGTTAATGGTTTTGAGCCCCGCGAGGTAGATCAGCATGGACAGGCCCATCCATTTCCAGGCGTGGACAAGGGCGACGACGACGATGGTCCAGGTGGTATCGCCGAGCCAGGCGATGCTGACGTGGTTTCCGGTGAGGAAGCTGAGGATCCCGTTCAGGGCGCCTTCGGGTTTGAGGAGCGCCTGGAAGATGTACCCGACGGCCAGCGCGGACATGATGACGGGGATGAAGAAGGCTACCCGTACGGCCCGGTTGACCCGTGTGTCGCGTTCAAGGAGCAGCGCCAGGACCAGTCCGAAAAGGTTTTGGAAAATGGCCACCAGGACTGCGTAGACCAGGGTGACGCGCAGTGCGTTGAGCAGGGTGCCGCTGTTGAAGAGGGTGATGAAGTTGTCCAGTCCGGTGAAGCCGATGGCGGACTTGAAGCTGGACCAGTTGGTGAAGGCGTAGATGAAGTTGAACAGTGTGGGAATGAAGAAGAAGACGACAAGTACGGCAAGGGCAGGGATCAGGAACCACAGCGGATGGTCATTTTTTCCGCCGCGCTTTCCGCCGTGCCGCCTGGCCTTGCTGGTGTCTTCGACGCGGGAGACGTCCTGCGGGGACATGACTGCGGTCACGTCTGGTCCTTTCTGGAGCGGGTGCCGGGCGTCTTGCCCGGCACCCGCTCAGGGGGTTAGAAACCGGCTGCGCCTTGGGCCTTGGCGAGCTGTGCGAACTGGTCCTGGGTGGCCTTGGCCACTTCTTCGGGGGTCTTGGTCCCCTGGATCATGTCCGCGAGGAAGATGTACAGATCGGGGTTGGCGATGGCCTTGGTCTGCATGGAGCCGACGGCGCTGTCCAGTGAGTCACTGACGGCGAGCAGCGCGTCTGGAACAGTGGCGGGAGTCTTGACCCCGTCCTGCAGCGAAATGGTGGACTGCTTCGCGACGAAATCGGCGTAGCCGTCTCCGAGCCAGTAGCTCAGCAGTTGCCGGGAAGCGGCTTCGCGCTTGGCGTCACCGGTCTTGAAAGCGACCAGGGCGTTGCTCTGGTCCGGGATGAAGGTGCCAATGTTGCCGCTGGGGGCGATCGGGAAGAATCCGATCTTCTTGTTCAGGGTGGCTGTGTCCGTCTTGGACTGGAGCTGGGTGAAGAACGAGTTCACCTGGACGGCCATGGCAGCCTTTCCTGCGAGCAGCGCGTCGGCCTGGTCCTCGAACGTGGCGGTCTTGATGTCGTCGTTGAAGAGGCCTTCCTTGATCAGGCCGCTGTAGGTATTGATGGCACCCTGGATGGTGGGATCGGTGAACTTTTCCTTGTTGGTGTTGACGCGGTCCCAAAGGCCGTCCTTCGCGGCGTCCGCGAGCTGTACATGCACCCACCACTGCGTTGCCCAGCGGTCTTTGCCCATTTCATAGAACGGTGTCACGCCCTTGGCCTTGAGGTCACGGCCAAGCTTGATGAAGGAATCCCAGTCCTTGGGTGCTGTGGTGATTCCGGCTTTTTCGAAGACTTCCTTGTTGTAGTAGACGCCTTCGACGGCGGGGGTGGTGATCAGCGCGGCGTACCGGGTCTTGTCCAGGATCCCGGTGATGTCTTTCAGCGCCGGCTTGGTGGAGTCGATCCACGGTGCGCCGTCAAGGGACTGCAGGTTGGTGGTGGCGTTAAGGGCGGTGAGCTGGGAACCGGTGGGCTGCCAGAAGGCCAGGTCCGGCTTGTCCCCGGTTGCCACCTTGGTCTGGATGCCTTGCTCATAGGGGTCGGGGATGGTGACCACGTTGACGTCCGCGCCGGTCAGCTTTTCGAAGCCGGCCACCACGCTGTCCGGAACCTTGTTCGAGTTCTGGGCGGCCCAGATGGTCAGCTTGGTGCCTTTCAGGTCCGAGTTGGCGGCTGGCCATGTGGCCGGGCCGTTGTTCTGGGTCCCCGATCCCGCTCCCGGGTCACTGCATCCCGTCAGCATAAAAGATGCTGCGGTCGCCAGAACTGCGGCGACTTTGAGGGCTTTCTTCATTGAACTGCTCCTTATTTCTTGTATTATCCGTGTTTTCCGCGAACAGTGCGGAGTGCTGCGGGTGCCTCAGTCCGGACTGTCCGGAGTGAGGCGGAAGGTACGGGCCGAGATGCCTGTGGGGGCGGCAACGGTGAGTGTTCCTTCTGCTGGATCCCAGGTGGTCTTCCATGGCGGGAGGTCAACGGGGAAAACAGTGTCGATCAGGACTTCACGCCCTGCCAGATGTGGGAGGGCGAGCTGGATATCAGCCGTGCTGCCCCGGTTCCAAAGGGTGAGCAGGTCTGATTCGCCGCTTCGGAGTCCCAGCGCAACCCATGGATCTGTCCAGGCTGGGAGCCCGGCCGGCCAATAGGGACGCGAGGTGCTGATACCGGCGCGCAGGGCCTTGGAGGCCACCACTGCTTCACGCACGAGTTCGAGGGACTCCGGGGGCATCCTGTTCAGGTACCCCGAGAGGTAAAACCGGCCCAGCAGCCCGGTGGCCAGGCAGAACGCCACTTCCTCGCTGCTCATCTCAGGTTGGGGGTACGCCCAGTTGGCAGCCTGCTCCGGCAGCATGGAGAGCGGCGCGGCCGCGGCAATGGGCGGATACCTGAGGAAGTCCTGCTGGTCCGAGGTGGACTGCATGGCCAGCCGTGAGAGAAGGGCGAAGTCCATCCGCATGGCGCCGGAGGAACAGTTTTCAATGACCAGGCCGGGGTGCCGGTCCAGCAGCCGGTCCAGCCACTGCAGGTGGGCCCTGTTGTGCTCCAGGAGCCCGTCCCCCAGGCTGTCCGCGCGGTGGTCTGTTCCGGCACCGGGGTCCACGTTGTAATCGAACTTGAAGAAGCCGACGCCGAAGTCCTTTACCAGCCGGTCAACCACATCGTCGAGGTGACGTACGGCAGCGGGGTGGCGCAGGTCCAGGTGGTAGCGCCCGTGTTCAACCAGGCGCTGGCCGTGCCGTTGCAGGAAGGCCTCATCCGGGAGCCTGTGCACCATGGGGCTCCGGACGCCCACCACCTCGGGTTCCAGCCATAATCCCGCCACGAGGCCGGCGTCCTTGATGGCGTCCACCACGAGTCCCAGCCCTCCGGGGAACCGGGTTGTTGACGGCAGCCACTCCCCCACGCTGTCCCACCAGTTCCCACTGTCGTCGTACCAGCCTGCGTCAATGCAGAAGATTTCGGCGCCGACGTCGGCGGCGGCCGCGATCAGCGGGAGCAGCTTCTCCGTGGTCGGGTCGCCGTTGAGGGTGTTCATATAGTCGTTGAAGACCACGCCCAGGGTGCTGTTGTCCAGGTGCTCCCGGCGGGCCAGGCGGCGGAACGCCGTGAGCTCGCCCATGGCGCCCACGAGGTCGCTCCCGAAGGCAACCGTGGCCGGCACCGTGGTGAAGGAGGCGCCGGGCGCCAGGACCTTGTTCCAGGACGAGTCGCGGTCGGTGGGCCCGGACAACGTGAAGTAGCCATCTGCGGTGTCTTCGCCGATCTCCCAGCGCCAGGCGCCGTTGTGTTCGATCTGCCAGGCCCAGGCGGCGGCGAACTGGGGCGATTCCAAGGCTGCCACCGGGAGGTTCTTGCCGGTGGACCATGCGCCGGTGGAGACCGCTGCCAGTGCGCCGCGTGGATTGTGCCCGGTCAGGTCCTCGCCCAGACGGGGGAAATCCCTGCCACGCAGTGGGCGGCGTCCCCACCGGCCTTCCCCCAGCCAGTCGCTGGTGCCGGAAATGCTCTCCCAGGTGCCGAAGGAATCGTCGACGACGGTACCTGGCCGGGTGCCGAAGCCGGCGGACCATGACGGAACTGCCTGCAGGACGGCATCGCCCGTTCCCGTGTTGGTGACAGTCACAGTGGCGCGGACGGCGGCTGCGCCATTCAACATTTCGAAGGAGGCAGTGGCCTCCAGCGAGTGGCGAAACGAGCGGAGGAGAATATTCAACGCCGTTCCGCCGGACGTCTCTGAAATCTCATGCGAAACGTACCGGAGGCCAGCTCCCACTGCGGTGTGGGACAGCCTGTCCGAAGCAGCCAGCCGGCCGCCGGCCGCAGAGAGGACTTCCACTGCGGGCATCGGATGATCAATAACCAGTTCCGCCTCGGGGCTGGAGGCTCCGGCCAGGCAAACGGGTTGATCGGCATCCCACTCGAACTTGAGTGTGAAGGTGGTGTGTCCCCAGGACAGCTTGCTGCTCACGGTGCTCCTCGTCTTTGAGTCGCACGATTCCTCAACCACACGACAGAATCATGATAGCGCTTTCAAGAATTTGCGCAAGGCGTATTTGAAACCGCTTGCAAGATCGACCACTAGGGTGAGCAATGGCGGAATTACGCCGGAGAATGGACATACTCTGGTCCTGAACGGCTTATTGCTTATTCTCATGAAAGCGCTATCGTGTGGATGACGGGAGCGGCGTCCGCCACCCAAAAGGAGAACTCAATGAAGAGATTTGCAGGTTCCACATATTTGGCGGTGGCGGCACTGGCCCTTATGGGGCTGACCGTCCCACACGCCTCCGCCCAAAAGGCTGTCGCCGCAGATGAGCTGCCGGAGGTCCTTGGGGTTAATTTTGCCCAGACCACAGGCAGCTTCCGGGGCGGAGCCACGGGAACGCTCTATGGTTTTGGGGACGAAGGCGCGCCCACCCCGGCACTCATTAACGGGGCCAGGATTACCAACACTTCCCAAAAAGCCCCCTTTGGCACCCAGCACCCCAGCGGTGATGCCCTCAAAGTCGAGGACGGGTTCTTCGCCAAGGGTGGACAGGACATGTACACGTACGTTCAGGACTACTATCCGGACTGGGCCTACAACGGCGGAGCACGACCCGGCGATACCCGCTCCTACAACCAGGCCACCGGAACCTACACCAATGCGGCGAACGGAATCTGGGACTATCTCGAGGTGGTGGAGCTTGTGGCCACCGCTGTGGCTACCCAGTCCGACCACCCGGAAAAATATGTCTTCATTCCCTTCAATGAACCGGATGGGGGAAACTGGTACGCAAACTGGTCAACCATGAAAACCACCTTCCTGAACGACTGGAACGCCGCCTACGCCAAGATCCAAAGCGTCTATGCCGCGAAGGGGCTGGGACACGCACGGATCGGCGGCCCGGGTGACACGAAATGGCAGGCCCAGCGGTCTTCGGACATTCTCGACTTCGCCAAAGCCAACAACACCCTGCCCGACGTTTTCATTTGGCACGAGTTGGGCATCCAGGAGCTGGCAACCTTCCGGTCCCACCTGACCGCCTACCGCAGCCTGGAAACCGCTAAAGGCATCCCCGCGATTCCGGTCAACATCACTGAGTACGGCATGCTCCGTGACATGGGCGTGCCAGGCCAGCTGATCCAGTGGTTCGCCATGTTTGAAGATGAGAAGGTCGATGCCCAGACGGCCTACTGGAACTATGCCGGCAATTTCTCTGACAACTCCGCCCGTCCGAACGGCGCCAACGCCGGCTGGTGGATGTTCAAGTGGTACGGCGATCTGCAGGGCAGCACCACCGTGAACCTGACGCCTCCGCAGTTGAATGTGGCAGACACGCTTCAGGGAATCGGTGCCGTCGACAACGTCAACAAGCGCGCCACCGTCCTCTTTGGCGGAAGCAACAAGGACGTCTCCCTGGACCTCAGCGGTCTTGATCCCGCCGTCTTCGGCGGCAAGGTGGACGTCGAAGTCCGCGAAGCCGCAGTCACTGGTGCTGAAGGACTGGCAGCAACACCCCGCGTCATCAAGGCTCTCGACGGTGTCACTGTCACCGATGGAAAGCTCAAGTTCGACGTCGACACCTACGACCGTTATGCCGCCTACCAGGTGATCATCACCCCGGAGCAAGGCCGGGCTGTTAGCGTCGATGGAACGTGGAGCCAGTCGGTCGAGGCCGAAAACACTGCCCTCACTAATGCGACGGCATATTTCCAGGACCCGGGATCCCTAAACGGCTGGAAGTTCCTCGCTTCCGGCAGCAAGGATGTTGGATCCTTCAACACCGTTCAGTCCAAGGCCGACTGGACGGTAACAGTTCCCCGGACCGGGACCTACCGCTACCAGGTCATCGGGTCTACGCCCGGCGTGCCTGGGCGGCACGCCCTATTCGTGGATAACGTCAGCAACCAGACCGTTCAGTACACCGCTGATCTTGCCCTCAATGCCACCAGCAAGTGGCAGTACCGCGGCAGCGCCGAGGTGACCGTCCAGCTCACGGCGGGTACGCATGTGCTCTCACTGCGGGCCAGTGCCGACGGCACTACCAAGCTGCCCAACTCGGACATTACCTTGGACAAGTTCGTCCTGACGGACGTCACATCCGGCGAGGTGACGGCCTACCCGGCCAACACCTTGCGCCCCTTCGGCGGAGCCAAACTGACCTGGGGTGACGCTGTTTTGGATAACCCCTCTGCCTCGCGGGGATCACTGCGCATTCAGGGCTCTGGGCAGCGGGCCGACAGCTACGTGACTGCCTGGGACTCCGGCTACTACGACATCACCACCACGTACCGGACGGCGTCGGCGTCGGATCTGCACCTGACCGCCAACGGCAAGACCGTGGCGGACTTCGCGCCCGCACAAAAGGGGTCTTGGGTATCCAAGATCCGGGTGCACCTCTCGCAGGGAATCAACGAACTGGAGCTGACGTCGGCAGCAGGCGCCTACGTGGAAAGCATCACCACGACCAGGGCGGCGGCGTCGGACTCCGCGGCAGTAACCATTGAGGCGGAGAACGCCACTCTTCGTGGGAATGCAGTAGCCAGGACGTTGGCTGACAGCACCGGCAGCAACGCCTCCGGAATGAAACTCGTCGGGAACGTCGGAGCAGGGGCGGCGAACTACATTGAAATCGCACGCCAGGCAAAGTTTTCCGCGACCGGCGATTACAACATGGTGGTCCGCTATGCCAACGCCGAACTTTCAGGCAACCACGCTTACAACCCCCAGGTGGTGGACCGAAAGATCACTGTGGGCGAGGCAGGAAACCCAGCTGCAGCGGGCAGCGCCTTCTTCAGGTACACCTACTCCTGGAACAGTTTCTGGGAGCGGACCATTCCGATCAAACTGAGCACCACCACTGGAGCGCTGACGCTTGGCAACAGCTCGGCCTACGCCCCGGACATTGACTCGGTGACTATCGCCCCTGTGGTTGTGGGTAGCGCCACCACGGTTCCGGGAGCATAGGCCCTACAGAAAGACTGACCGTAGAGAAAGCCCAGAGGACGACGGCGGGAACTTCCCGCCGTCGCCCTCTGGCGTTTGCCGTGCATAGGGCGCGTCAGGATGCCTTGTCGGAGGAAACGCCCAGCTCGTTGGAGACGGTACGTGTGGTTTCCAGCAGCGCGGCCCTCACCCTGCCCAGCTCAAGCTTGACGACGGCTCTCGATTTTGAGCACATCGCTTTGGGACAGCGGGTCCGCTTCGGCCCCGGGAAGGCCGCGGACAACTTCAGCGCCCACCCTCGGCTCAAACAGCACGGACGATACACCGCAGGAATGCGGTCAGGTGCGGGAGCGCCCGGCCGGGAGCATTGCCGCCTGCCGGGCCAGTGCGGTGATCTGGCTCCAGTCGTCAGCTTCCACCGCGCTGCGGGGAGTGAGCCAGCTGCCGCCGACGCACGGGACGTTGGGCAGTTTCAGGTAATCCGGCCCGGTGGCCAGGCTCACGCCGCCGGTGGGGCAGCTCCCTCCGCTTTCACCTCCGCGGCGTATTCGACGACGTCAAAAGGATTCAGGCATCCACGCCCGAGCTCTTCTCCGACGGCACAGCGGCCCGCCCCAGCCGAAGAAGCATCGCCCGGCTGGCCTGAACGCGCGCTGGGCGGGGCACTGTGTCAGTGCCCCGCCCAGTCCGTGTGCTCAGTGCATCCGATTGATTTAACTCACCAGTGCGTTCCTACCTGATGGTCCACTGCTGGTTGGTCTGGTTGCCGCAGGTCCAGATCACCAGCCGCGCTCCGTCTGCTGTGCTGGCCTGGTTGACGTCGAGGCATTTGCCTGATTGCTGCCCGATGAGCTGCCGGGTCACCGCGTTGTAGGTCCACTTCTGGTTGCCGCCACCGGTGCAGGTCCATTGCTGCGCGAAGGCGCCATTTGAGGTTGACTGGCCACTGACATCCAGGCACTTGCCGGAGGAGGCATTGACCAGCTGCCCTGAGGTGTCGAGGGTCCATTTCTGGTTCGTGCCGCCGTTGCACGTGTAGATATCGACCACTGCGCCGTCATTCGTTGCAAAGGACTTCAGATCGAGGCATTTCCCCGATTGCGCGCCCAGTAGGGTCTTGGCCTGCGGCTGCGGCTCTGCAACGAGCTGCCAGTCCTGCGAGCCATCCACAGCGGAGTTCTGCAGTGTCAGCGGTGAGCCGGCAACGGAACCGGTCAGGTACACATTGGTGTTGTTCACGGCCTGGAAGCGGTAGTAGCCATTGCCATTGTCAATGAGGTTCCAGGCGCCCGAGGCTTTATTATCGACCCATTGTCCGATGCGCTGCCCGGCTGTCGCATTTGCTGTCCAGATGGACGCTTCGCGGCCGCCCGACTTATTCAGCAGCGTCTCGTTGCCGTCAGCTTTGGTGACGACATGCCAGTACTGGGTATCCGGGTTCTGCACCGCGCCGGCCGTTTCGAGCACGACGTCGGGGACGTTCGCATTGCCGATGTTCGCGTCATTGGTGTTGTTCCCTGTGCCCATCACCTGGCCAGTCTTCCGATTCACGAGCCGGTAGTAGGCGCCGTCGGACTTTCCCAGGTCAACCTCGCCGAAACGAATCACGGCCTGGCTGCCGGCGCCGCCCCAGCTACCCTGCAGGATGACAACCCGCCCAGTGCCCTGCACGTATTGAAGGTTGCGGGTGTAGCCGGCTCCGACCGGCGTCTGGTATTCGGTCCAGACGCCGTCACTGCGCCCGCTGTCATTGACCCAAACGTCTCCGCTGCCGGAAGCGTTGTATACGATCCGTCCGTCAGGAAGGGTGATCAGGACGGGGCTGCCGCCCTGCGACAAGGTACGGGAACCGGCGTCGACCGGCAGTCCGGTGATCTCTTCGCCATCGAAATCACTTGCTGCGTAGAACTTCAACGGGTCATTGGCGATCTTGAACCTGACGTTGGCTCCCCCGCCCCAGTATTCGTACGTGAGCAGCCACTTGCCGTCAGTCGTCTGGGCGATTGTGGTCATGCCGGGGCGCCCGCCACCGATCTCCGTCTTGCCGTTGCCCCTGTTCACGGTGGCCCCCGCGACATCGACGACGGGAGTGCTCCAGGAAGCGCCGCTGCCATCCCAGGTCTTGTGGACCAGGATCTGGCCAATCGAATCCGGAGCCGTGGCGTTGTTCGGATCGACGATCGGCACGCCTGTTGCCGGGTCGAAGCCGATGTAGTCGTTCTCGTCGGAGTAGTAGACAACGAGCTTGCCGGCATGCACCATCAGGAACGGCTCCCAGAGGGGATCTACCTGCCTGTTCGTGTTCGCGGCCGCGATGTTCTGGCCGGCCGCGCCCGCGCTGCCGCCCTGCCATCCACCGGTCGCGATGACGTTAAGGACGTTCCAGGTCACCCCGCTGTCGGTGCTCGAGAAGAGGGCGAGGGCCACGTCAGAGCGGTCGCCGTCATTGGTCGGCACCCAGTTCGGATCGGCAGCCTTGTGCTCCTTGTAGTAAGCGTCCTCACCCGTCACTGTGCTCGCGAGGAGCAATGTGCCCGACTTCAGGTTCCCGACGTCCTGCGGCAGTGTGTACAGGTACGGGCTCCCCCAGTTGCTGGTGTACTTCGCGTACTGCGGGTCGCTGGAAAGGTAGGCGGGGGCCTTGACCTCCGAGAGTGCCTGCCACGACGTTCCCAGGTCATCGCTCTTATAGACCGGGAGCGTCTCTCCGGCAGCTCCCTGGGACTCGGGTACAACGGTCGCCTTCTCGAACGTCGCCACGAGGCGCCCATTGGGCAACTGCGCCGACTTCACGTAAATTGCGCAGTTGCCACGCCCCTTGAGGCACGGCTGATCGGCTGGCACTTGGTAGATTACACCGCCCTCGGGGGCATAGGCCTGAGCACTGATCGCGGGCAAATACAAAAGCGATACTGCGGCAACGAAGACTCCAAGAGCCTTCACCAGCCTTCTTTCCTTCATGGCCCCTCCTTTAGGGATTGGTTGGTAAATCTGCGGCCCGGCCCCGGAAAGGGTGGGCTATTCCTTGACTCCACCGGTTGCAAGACCGGTCTCCCAGTAGCGCTGGAGAAAGAGGAAGGCAATGATCAGCGGCACGACGCTGATCAGCGACCCAGTAATGACTGTCGAGAACAGGGCCTGGGCACCGCCGCCGGCGGCGCTTGCAGCCTGCTGTTGAGCCAGTCCCACAGTCAGCGGGTAGAGGGATGACGTATTCAGCATGATCAGTGGGAGAAAGTAGTTGTTCCAGGTCGCCACGAGCGCAAAGAGGAACACCGTGACCACACCGGGTCCGAGCAGGCGGAAGGAGACCTGCCAGAAGATCCGGAATTCACCAGCTCCATCGACGCGGGCCGCCTCGATCATGGAGTCCGGGACGGCGTCTGCTGCGTAAACACGCATGAGGAAGACCCCGAACGGGCTCACGAGGGAGGGCAGGATCATGGCCCAGGGCGTGTTGGTCAGGCTGGCCGCGTTGAAGAGCAGGTATGTCGGCAGGGCCAGTGCGGTCAGGGGAATCATGATGGCCCCGAGGGTGAGGCTGAAGAGGACGCGTGACCCCGGGAAGGTGTACTTGGCAAACGCGTAGCCCGCCATGGTGGCCACAAGTGACGCTCCGATGGCGCTCACTCCGGCGTAAAGGACGGTGTTGAGGGCCCAGCGGAGGTAGAGTCCGTCACGGGCGGTGAATACGGATACCACGTTGTCCCACAGGGAAAACCGGTTGCCGAACCACAGTCCGAAGGTGCTGAAGAGATCGGAATTGTCTTTGGTACTGGCGATGAACAGCCAGAAGAGAGGCAGGAGGAAGTAGAGGGCGCACAGCCATAACAGGATGGTCAGGGGCAGGCTGCGCTTTTTCCCCTGGCGACGCTTGGAGGGTTTGGCGTGGCCCGCAGCATTTTCCCTGGCGGGAGCGGTAATGGTGGCGGTCATCGTGCGGCCTTTCGCTGTTTGCGTTCGCTGCGCTGCGTTCCCAGCTGTACGACGTAGGAAATGATCGCGATGAGCGCTCCAAGAAGGAAGGCGACCGCCGCTGCGTAGTTGACGTCCTGGTTGACGAACGCGATGTTGTAGGCGTAGTAGTTGGGGGTGAATCCGTTGGTGATGGCGGTGGGGGCGATCGCGTCGAGCAGGCTGGGTTCGTTGAACAGCTGGAAAGTGCCGATGATCGAAAAGATGACCGTGAGCATAATCGCGGGCCGGATAGCGGGGATCTTGATACTCCAGGCGATCCTGTACTGGCTGGCCCCGTCAATGGCGGCGGCCTCATAGAGTTCCGCGGGAATTGAGCGGAGCGCCGCGTACAGGATGATCATGTTGTAGCCCACGAACTCCCAGGTGACGATGTTCATCGTTGACCCCAGGATGCTTTGGGAATCAAGCAGGTTCGGGGCATCGAGACCGACGGCCCGGAACAACTGGGAGATGGGGCCGAAGTCGGGCCCGTAGAGGTATCCCCACATGAGTGTTGCGACCACGCCAGGAACCGCATAAGGAACGAAATACAGCAGGCGCAACGCCTTGGATCCGTGAGCGCGGCCGCTGTCCAGGGCCAGGGCCAGGCCTAGGGCAATTCCCAGCATGATGGGCACCTGGACGAGCAGGAAGATCACCATCCGGCCGATGCCGCCCAGGAACTCGGGATCGGTAAAGGCCCGGAGGTAGTTGTCCAGCCCGATGAACGAAAGTCCGCCGATGAGCTGGCTCTTGAACACGCTGAGGTAGCCGGCGTAGCCGAGCGGGATGACAAGCATCGTGGCGAAGACGACGAAGAAGGGCAGCACGAACAGGTAGGCCGCGGTGGTCTGTCTGCGCTTGCTGGCGGATGCGCGTCTGACGCGGGTGGCGCCCGCCGGTTTCGCGGCGGGAAGTGAGCTGGTGGCCACGGCTGATCCTTTGCATTGTGGAGAAGATAAAGAGGGAACGGGAGGCGCCTTGCTGACGCATGACGCCTCCCGGAGGCGTCTACTTGACGGTGAATCCTTGGTCCTTGGCGTACTTGACCAGGACGTCCTGCCAGGTATCCAGCGCGGTGCTGAGGTCCTTCTTCTCGCCGATCGAGGTGCCGACGATCTCGTTGAACTGGGAGTAGGCATAGTCGGTGAACGGCAGCCACTCGAACTTCTTGTCAACGGTGTTGGAAATGTCGGCGAACAGTTTGTTTACTGTCTGGCCGCCGAAGAAGTCGCTCTTGGCGTCCGTGAACGTGGGGCTGCCGAGGACGTTTTTGGCTGCCGGGAAGAGAGACTGCTGGGTGGCCAGCATCGTCGTCGATTCCTGGTCGTGGTTGATGAACTTCGCGAGTTCCTCGGCGGCTATGGGGTTCTTAGTGGTCGACAGTACCGCGTCCGCGGATCCGCCCCAGTTGCCTGAGACGTTCTTGGTTGCGTCCCACTGCGGCATGGGCGCGGCGGTCCACTTTCCTGCCGTATCTGCCACGGTTCCCTGGAGGAAGATGGGCGCCCAGGCAGCGGTGAGCCATCCTGCGTACTTGCCCCCGGCAAGTCCCTGGTAGAACTGGTCGTTGAAGTCGGCGTCCGTGGACACGAGATCCTTTTGGATCAGGTCCTGCCAGTAGCCGAGCACCTTCTTTGCTTCGGGGCTGTTGACGTTGATGGAGACGGTCTTGTCGCCGTCGTAGCCGAACGGCTTCACGCCTGCCTGCCACAGCAGGCCCACGACCTGCGCGGGGTCGTTTGTGGCGAGGTTGGAGATGGTGGACCCTGTGGCGTCCTTGACCTTCTTGGCGGCGGTGGCGTATTCCTCATAGGTCTTCGGGGCACTGGTGACGCCCGCCTTGGTAAGGATGTCGCTGCGGTAAAGGTTGCCCATCGGTCCGACGTCCTGCGGGTAGGCCCACACACCCTTGTCGGTGGAGACCTGGTTCCAGACCCAGTCCACGTAGTCACCGGCGACGCCCTTGGCGCCATAGGCTGAGAGGTCCAGCAGTGAGTTGGTGACGGTGAACGAGGGAAGGTACTGGTACTCCATCTGGACCACGTCGGGTGCGCCGTCCTTGGACTGCAGCGCGGTCCGGATTTTCTGGTAATGCGGCAGACCCTGTCCGACGTTCTCGACCGTCACGTCGATGGCGGGGTACTTCTTTTCGAACAGGGCAACTTCCTTCTCGATACCAGGAACCCAGGTCCAGAAGGTCAGCTTGGTCGGGGTGGTAAGTGCCTTGTCGATCTGGTCCTGCGAGGTGGTTTCCTTGGCGGTGGTTCCCCCCGGGGAGCTGCTGCAGCCGGTGAGGAGCAGTGCGGCGACCGCGGCGCTGCCCACCAGCTTCATTGCTGTTCTTGGTGCCTTTTTCATCGTTTCTCTTTCTTTGAGTTGTGACGATCGAACTGCGATTGGTCCGGATCGGATGATCCGTAGCTTCACCGGCTGACGAAGGTCCGCGTGGACCACTGGCCAAGTGAGAGTTTTGTGCCCGCTTCGTAGGCGGTTCCGGTGAGGGTGTCGGTGACGGTGTGGGAGAGCGTGACCTCGTGAGTGCCCCATCCCCAGTTGAAGAGGAACCAGACCCGACGGCCGTCAGGGAGCACACCCGAGGAAACCGTGAGCGGACGCTCGACCGCCTCTACCAACTGGGACGCCCGTCCCTGCGGGCTGGCCCACCGCATGATGGAGCTGGCGAGCCCGGGAGACGGCACGCAGCCCACGACTGTCACGCGGCCCGCGCCGTGGAGCCGCGACGTGACCGCCGGGAAGTCGCCGAACCGGGGATGCTTATAGGAGGCCAGCACCTCAGCCCCCTGCACGATGAGCCCATCAAGCCACAGCCGCGCGTACGACGCGTCGTCGAGCTCGAAGCGGCCATCGTCCGGGCCCGTGACGGGCACTTCCTGTTCGAGGTTCGAGTACTCCTCGTACCGCACGCCGGCCGCCTCATGCAGCAGATCCGGCGCGACGGCGACCCTGGCACGGGCTTCTTCGTCTGCATACCCGGTGCGCACCCCGAGTACGAGGTGGCCGCCAAGTTCGGCATACTTCCGGAGCAGCTCAAGGTCTTCGTCCGTTGCAATGTAGACGCCCGCGGCGACCAGCACCGGAAAGCGTCGCACGAGTTCCTCGGCACCGAGCGCTACCGCTTGGCTGAGATGAATAATCCGGGACTGCCGCCCGGCGTCGATGACGCCGCGGTGGAACGAGTCCACGATGTGCTCGTACGATTCTTCATCCGGCTTCCCGTCGACGTTGAAAGGTGGCATGAACTGGAAAGCAAAGCGGCTGGGAGTGGACCACAGGATTGCTACATCGGCGTCTGGCTCGTAACCGTCGAGGAGCGTGCCGATCTGTTCCAGTTCGGACCCCAGTTCGGACAGTTCTGCATAGACACGGCCGGGCACCAGGCTGTGGGGCAGCACGCCTCCCCAGTAGGTTTCCGCTCCGTAGGGCAGTGTGTGCCAGTGCCAATACTCGATCATCGCCGCCCCGCGGGAGATGAAGGCGAAGGCTGACTGCTTCAGTTGCCCGGGGTAGGGCGGCTGATTTGTA
Source organism: Arthrobacter sp. ISL-48 (assembly GCF_018613805.1). Classification (GTDB taxonomy): domain Bacteria; phylum Actinomycetota; class Actinomycetes; order Actinomycetales; family Micrococcaceae; genus Arthrobacter. The sequence continues at coordinate 222,998 of NZ_JAGGPL010000009.1, read as the reverse complement.
TCAGATGCCCCGATTGCCTGCGCATTGGTCTCGGTGACAAGGTAACGCCCCTGTTTCGAGGAAAAGAGCCGGTCTGCCTGGCGGAAGAGGCCCGCCACCCCGGTGGTGGTCCAGTAATTGGGCTGCGGACGCTCCTGAAGTGCATCAAGGTGATCTTGCATCCCGTAGTAGGGATTCCCCGCGCCGATGTCGAGCCGACGGAATACCTGCTCGTCGTCGAGGCCGCGGCGGGGGTACTGCAAGCAGGTCGTTACGAACTGATCGCTGCGCCGGTACTCGGCCACCAGATCGGCCTGCCAGGCAATGAACTCGGTGGTGAGGTCGGCCTGGTAGCAGCGCCAGGCAAGGTCGTACTGCGGGAAAGTGTTCCCGTCCGGCCGCCACAACTCTGACCAATCCGAGATCCGATGCGACCAGTAGGTGAGGCCCCACTCGCGGTTGAGGGTCTCAACATCGCCGTACTGCTTCTTGAGCCGCCGCACGAACCTGGTAAACGCGCCGTGATTGTGGAACAGCTCCATGCCCGGCTCGTTGTCGACCTGGAATCCGATGATTGCCGGGTGCTTGGCGTACCGTTCCAGCACTGCACGGACAACCCGCTCGGCGTGGAACAAAAACGCGGGGTGTGAATAGTCGACTTCCTGTCGGGCGCCCCAGGGAATGCGAACCCCGGTGCTGCGCTCCGCCGCGATCTCCGGATAAGCCGTCTGGAGCCATGGCGGCACAGCATAGGTAGGAGTTCCGAGGATGACTTTGATGCCCCGCCGATGGGCGCCGTCGAGTACAGGTGCCAGCCATTCGAGGTCAAACTCACCGTCCTGGGGTTCCCAGCTTGACCATACTGACTCCCCGACCCGGATGACATTGAATCCTGCGGCCTTCATCAGGTCCAGATCGAGGTCCAGCCGGTCGGCCACGTGGTATTCGGCGTAGTAGGCCGCTCCGAAGAGGATGCCGCTAGGGGCGAATGCGGGGGCGGGGGAATCCATCGAGGTAAACTCCGTTGTTCTGTGCGGGAAGGGTTCTGTGCAAGGTTCTGTGCTGGAAGTGCATGTGCGGAGAAGCTGTTATCCGCCGGAAGGTGCTTTGAATCCTAACCGGAAATGTTACCGGAAACATAGCCCTGTAACAGAAATGTTACCGGTAAACTGTCTGCAGGGCCGCGGGCCCTTAGGATTGATCGATAACGAGGGGAGGCCGATTTGCACGCGGAAGAGGCGGGAGCCGTAGCCGGACCGGGAGCCGTGGCCGGGGCGGCCACGACGGTCAGCGGCGGAGATGACGAGTCCGGACCGGGGGTGGGCATTTCCGGGTCGGCAACAAGGCAAGCGACAATCTACGACGTTGCCGAGGCCGCTGGCGTCTCGCATCAAACGGTCAGCCGCTTCCTGAGAGGCTTCGAGGGGATTCGGCCCCAGACGAAGCAGCGGGTGGTTGAGGCACTTGAGAGGCTGAACTACCGGCCCAACCTTGCGGCCCGCTCGCTGACTACGGGCCAGTCGCACAGGCTCGGTGCACTGACCCATGAAATCTCCCAGGTGGGCCCGAGCAAAATCCTTCAGGGTGCCAGCGCTGCCGCCCGGGAGGCCGGATACTTGCTCGACATCGTCACCCTGGACGTCAGCGATCGCCGTTCGATAGATGAGGCGCTCGAACTGGTGATGCAGCACGATCTCGCGGGTGTCCTGGCGCTCGCCTCCACGGACGAAATGACGGAGGCCTTCGAGGGAACGGACTTCCGGGTGCCCGCATACATTGCCGCGGAACAGGACGACGCCCGCGGCGGGCACCCCTCACACTTGACCACTGTGGGCCTTCCGTCCCTGATCGAGCACCTCGCGTCGCTTGGCCACCGTAAGTTCATCCACATCGCTGGACCGTTCACGTATTCCGCGGCCCGAAACCGCGCCCGCGCCTACGAGGCAGCGATCGCGCAGCAGGGACTGCATTCCGAAGGAATCGTCTACGGCGACTGGACCGCAAGTTCAGGGTACGAGGAATTGGGGCGGCGACTCCCTCATCTCGGAGCCACCGCCGTGGTGGCCGCCAATGACCAGATGGCCCTCGGCGCCATGCTGGCACTCTCCGAAAGCGGAATCAGTGTTCCGGACGACGTGAGCGTAACCGGAATCGATGACATCCCCGAGGCCGCCTACTTCTCGCCGCCCCTTACTACTCTCCGCGTTGATTTCGCGGCCCAGGGCCGCACTGCAGTGCAGGAGCTTCTCGGGCTGATCAACCGGACGGAGCCTCTTCGTGGCCCGGCGTTGCCCTCAGAACTTGTTCCTCGGCGATCCACAGGCAGGATGCGCGGGCCTCAAAGCTGAAGTGCCGCGGGTAACCGGGAGCCGAAAGAAGACGGGCCCTCCCGGACCCAGGCTACGGAAACGGTGGCGGCGGATAAGGTACAAGGCATGGAATATCGAACCCTTGGCCGCACCGGACTGTCCGTCTCTCCCGTCTGCGTGGGGACAAGCTCCCTGGGCAGCCCGCCGCCCCCGTATGGCACCGACACAGCCGTGGCCACCATCCGGCGGGCCATGGAAGGTCCCTTCAACTTCGTGGATACGTCCAACGAATACGGCAACGGGGGCAACAGCGAACGCCGGATCGGGCAGGCCCTGGCGGAATCAGGCGGCCTGCCGGAGGGATTCGTCGTTGCCACCAAAGTCGACCCTATCGTCGGGACACGCGATTACTCCGGCGACCGTGTGCGCAGGTCAGTGGAGGAGAGCCTTGAACGGCTCGGCCTGGACCGCCTGCAGCTCGTGTACCTCCACGATCCCGAGAAGATCACGTTCGAAGAGGGCACCGCGGCCGGCGGCCCCCTCGAAGCCTTGGTGGATCTGAGGGACCAGGGCGTCATCGGACACCTGGGAGTCGCAGGCGGCCCCATTGACCTTGAGCTCAAGTATCTGGCCACAGGCGCCTTCGACGTCGTCATCAGCCACAACCGGTTCACCCTCGTGGACCAGACAGCAGAGCCGCTCATTCGCGACGCGATGGAGCGGGGCGTGGCGTTCGTCAACGCCGCACCCTTCGGCGGCGGAATGCTGGTGAAGGGCCCCGACGTTGCCCCCAACTACTGCTACCGGCCCGCCAGTCCTGCAATCATCGAGCGGGTGCGGAAAATGCAGCAGATCTGTGAAGCCCACAATGTGCCCCTGGCGGCCGCTGCGCTGCAGTTCTCCACCCGTGATCCGCGCGTCAGCTCCACCATCGTGGGTATGTCCGAGCCCGGCCGTGTGGACCAGACAGTCCGGCTGGCCGAATGGGACATTCCCGAGGACGTCTGGTCCCAGGTCCTGCCTCTCGCCGCAGCCGGAACCGGGCAGCTGGACTAGGAGCCTCCTTATTCTTGACCCGACATTCCTGACCGGCACTTCTGGATCAGGAGATCGGGCTTGGCACTGCCGGGGCAGGCGCCGTGCCAAGGGCCGCCCCGGCTGAGAAGGAACCGTCGATGGACCACGAGTTGAGGACGGCTGCGACGTCCGGCCGCTTCTCGTCGCGGACCGCCTCCCTGTAGGAACGCTCCAGCAACGCGCCGATGAGCACCCGCCGGCCCGTGGCGGCGCTTTCGATCGCAGCCTCCACCATGGCCAGGCTGAGGATGTTGTCATGTACCTGGCCCATGGGTGGGGTCCCCGTCCGGAGTGCCGTGACGAACTCGCGCAGGGACCCGTGGACTTCCGAACCCGGGTCCTTCACGACGACGGCATCCGCCGGAACAGCAGCAAGAGCCGCGGCGTCCGCAGAAGCAAGGCTCGCCGTCGGCGGGTTGTCGCCATCCCACAGCACGGTCCCGTATTCGCCGCCCAGCCGCCAGGCGGCGTTCCAGGAGGTCTCCTGCCCGGGGCTGCACCAGCTTCCGTTGAACACGAAGCGCTCGCCGCCGGACATTTCGAAGGACGCCACAGCCGCAGCGTCACCCCGGTACCAGCTCCAGGCAGGGTTGTATTCCTCGCAGAAGACGGAGACGGGGTCAGCCTCCAGGAGGAAACGGGCCATATCGAACTGGTGGATGGCCATGTCCAGCAGCAACGGGTGATCCATCTGGTCCCGGAAACCGCCGAAGTGCGGTGCCTTGAAGAAATCCGCTGACAGGATCCCCAGCCGCCCCAGCCCGCCCGCGAGTGCCTTGGCCGCGAACAGGTCCCGGTTGTACCGGCGCGACTGGCTGACCATGAACAGCTGGCCGGTGAGCTCGGCGGCAGCGGCCAGGCTCAGGCCCTGGGCCACGGTGGAGGCCACGGGCTTTTCGCCCAGCACGGGCAGCCCGGCGAAGAGCGCCTCGGTGGACACAGGGTGGTGGGCGGCCGGAACGGTAACGTTGATGACTGCCTGGGCGCCGACATCGGACGCCAGTTGCGCTGTTCCCCTCCCCACCGGGAGGTCCGGTTTGCCGACCGAAGCGGCACCCGCGCGCGCGGCGTCCAGGTCAAGGTCCACGATGCCGCCGAGCTCCACGAGCGGCGAGGCCTCCACAGCCCCCAGCCAGGCGCGGCCCATGCCCCCGGCGCCGACCACCACCACTTTCAGGGGGGCGCCGTCGTCGTCGATTGTTGTGAATGGCCGGCTCATGCGGTGGTTTCCTCGTAGATCGCGGTGGCGCCCTGGTACCCGGCGCCCTTGAAGAACTCATTGGTGTCGTACCGCAGCAGTTCGGGTAGTTCGCGGCGCGGCCGGTCCGTCACCGCCCACTGGACGGCGTTGGAGATGACCCGGCGGATGTCCTTGTGGTGGTACACCGGGTAGTCCTGGTCACCGGGGCTGAAGAAGAAGATTTTGCCGTGGCCGCGGCGGAAGGTGCAGCCGGAGCGGAAGACTTCGCCGCCGCTGAACGAGCTGATGAAGACCAGTTCCTCCGGTGTGGGGATGTCGAAGAATTCGCCGTACATTTCCTGCTCATCAATGATGATGGGGTGTGGCACGCCCTTGGCAATGGGGTGGGTGGGATCCACTGTCCACACGAGCTCCCGGTCCTGCTCGCTGCGCCAGCGCAGGGTGCACGTGGTGCCCATGAGTTTGGTGAAGATCTTGGACCAGTGGCCGGAGTGCAGCACGATCAGCCCCATACCGGAGAGCACGTGGCGGTGGACGCGCTCCACTATTTCGTCGTCGACGTCGCCGTGGGCCATGTGCCCCCACCACGTCAGGACGTCCGTGTTCGCCAGGACTTCTTCGGTGAGGCCGTGCTCGGGTTCGTCAAGGGTGGCGGTGCGAACCTCGACGCCGGCGCCCAGGTTTTCCACGATGCCCTCCTTGACGGCACCGTGCATACCATGCGGGTAGAGCTTGGCCACGTGCTCGTGTTCCTGCTCGTGCCGGTTTTCGCTCCAGACGGTGACCCTGGTCGGGACGGTGTTACTCATTGCATCTCCTTGTGGTTCTGGCATTGCCGGGTTCTGGTGGTCTTTGGTGGGGCTGGCGTGCGTTGCGGACAGGTCTGCGTCACTTGACGGCGCCGCCGGTGGTTCCGGCCGCCACGTACTTCTGCGCAGCGATGAGCAGGATGATGGCGGGGATGGAGGCGAGGACCGCCGTCGCCATGACCGAACTCCAGTCGTTGACGTAGGCCCCCATGTACTGGAAGATGCCCAGCGTCACGGGACGGACGTCGTCGGTGGTTGTCAGGGTGAGCGCAAAGAGGAAGTCGCTCCACGTGAACAGGAACGTGAAGAGCCCTGCGGTAATGAGCGCGTTCCGGCTGAGCGGCAGGACGATTGACCAGAAGGCCCTGAGATGGCCTGCGCCGTCCACCTTTGCCGCCTCGATGACAGATGCGGGCATGTTGTTCATAAAGGCCCTGACGATGAGGATGGCGAACGGGATGCCGTGCGAGGAATCTGCCAGGATGAGCCCGGGAATGGAATTGAGCAGTCCAAGGTCGTTGTAGGCCGTGTACAGCGCGTTGGCCACCACGATTCCGGGGATCATCTGGCTGATCAGGATCGCGAAGAGCACGACGCCGGCGCCACGGACCTTGAAGTAGGCCAGGGCGTAGGCGGCGGGCGCTGCGATGGCGAGGCTGAACACCACACTTCCCAGGGCCACCACCAGGCTAGTTCCGAGGTTCCGGCCCTGCTGGCTGATGGCCGTGGCGTAGCCGGTGAAGTCAGGAGCCAGGGGCAGCCATGAGGTCTGCAACGTGGTCCCGTTCGGCTGCAGGGAGGCGTTGATCATCCAGTAGACCGGGAAAAGCATGACGGCGAGGAACACGAGGGCCAGGGCCGTGGTCCCCCACTGCCTGGTTCCGCCCTGCCTGGTCCCCCGCTGCCTGCGGACGGCGGTCAGCGGGCCAGGCCCGGTTCGCACGGCGGCCTCCGTGGCTGCGGCATTCGGCTGCGTATTGGTGGTCATGGAATTCCTCACTCGTCCACTGCGCGCCGGTTGACGCGGAGGTACAGAACCGCGAATACCAGCGAGATCAGGACCAGGATGTTGCCCATCGCCGCGCCCTCACCGAACTTGAAGTTCTGAAAGGACAGGGCATACGACTGGGTGGCGATGGTCTGGGTCGAGTTGGCCGGCCCGCCGTTGGTCAGGCCCAGGATGATATCCAGGACCTTCAGGGTGTAGACCACTCCCAGCACCAGGACGACGCTGACCACAGGACGCAACATGGGCCAGGTGACGTGCCGGAAGGCCCTCCACCCGGTGGCGCCGTCCAACGAAGCCGCCTCATACAGTTCGTCGGGGATGTCCTGCAGCCCGCCGTACAGGACAGTCACGTTGAACGGGATGCCTATCCAGATGTTGACCCCGACAACTGCGGCCAGGGCCAGCGACGTGCTGGTCAGCCATGGGATTCCGGTACTGATGATCCCGAAGCTCTCCAGGAAGTTGTTCAGCGCCCCGCTGTCCTTGTCCAGGATCCAGCGCCACACGGCGCTGGACACGATCAGCGGCAGCAGCCATGGCAGGAGCAGGAGGGAACGCAGAATCCCGTTGAGTGGGAACTTCCGCTTGAAGAAGACCGCCAGGCCCAGGCCCAGGACGAACTGCCCGGCGATGGAGCCCGCCGTGAAAAGGGCTGTGTTAATCAGGGAGGTGGAGAACAACGACGACGACAGGACGGTCACGTAGTTGGAGAACCCGACCCACGGGGCCTCGCCGGTGTAGAACGTGCCCGTGGTGTAGTCCTGGAAACTCATCGCAACGTTCTTGACCACCGGGAAGCCGAAGAAGAGCACGAGGTAGGCCACCGCAGGGGCAAGGAACAGCCACTGGTAGACGCGCTCCCTGCGCCGGTAGCCGGAGCGGCGGAGCCCGGCGTCGTTTTTTGTTTCCGGCACCGGGAGGTGAAGTCTCGATTGGACGGTTGCTGACATGGGGACCGATCCCTAGCCCTGCTGGGCTTGTTTGAGGGCATCTGCGGGGTTGGCCTTATCCGTCAGTGCGGTCTGGATTGCGGTGAAGATCTTGGTCGCCTGGGCAGGCCAGTCCTCGCCGAGCTGGCCGGTGCGGGCACGGGCGGTCTTCACCAGCTCCGTGAACGAAGCAAGCTTGGGGTTCTCACCGGCGAACTGTGCCGCGAGGGTGGACTTGGACGGAATGGTGTTGCGGGCCTTCGCCATGGCCAGCTGGTTTTCGTCGCTGTTCATGCAGGCGACGACTTCCGCTGCCTTAGCCTGCCTGGCCTTGTTGCCTGTCTGCGGCACGGTCCAGACCTCGCCGCCCAGCGGCCCGACAGCGGTCTTGCTGGAATCCTTGACCGGGATATTCACCACGCCGTAGTGGAGGGCGGCCTGCTTGTCCAGCGTCGGAATCTGCCAGGGACCGTTGACCATCATTGCGGCCTTGCCCGCTATGAACTGGTCGTTGACGTCCGCCTGGGTCCAGTTCAGCGCCGAGGAGGACACGGACCCGCTCTTGACGAGGTCCGTCCAGAGTTGCAGCGCCTCGGCAGTCTCTGCGGTGGCAATGTTCTTCTCGTCCCCGCCGTTGGACCACATAAACGGCAGGAACTGCCAGGTTCCTTCATAGGTCGCGTTGGCATCGAAGGCCAGACCGTACTGTCCGCCTGAGGTCAGTTTTGCCGCTGCCGCCTTGAGCTCGTCCCAGGTCTTGGGCGCCGTCACACCGGCTTGATCGAGCAGGTCCTTGTTGTAGAAGAGTGCAATGGTGTTCACCGTGGGTGCCAGGCCGTACACCTTGTCCTTGTACGTGCCGGCGCTCAGGATCCCCTCCGGATAGTTGTCGGTACTGATCTTGAAGTCGGTCAGCGGTGCCAGGGCTCCGGTGCCGGCGATCTGCTGGAGATCAGGGTTGTCCAGCATCAGGACGTCGGGCAGGGTTTTCGAGGACGCCTGTTGCAGCACTTTGGCGATGAGGGACTTCCCGGGCACCGTTTCCCGCTTGATGGTTACCCCCGCTTGGGAACCACAGGCCGCAAGCGTGTCACCGATGATCGTCTTATCCGGTTCGTTGTTGTAATAGTCCACCACGGAGAGCTCGGATACAGACCCTCCCCCTCCCGGCGCCGGACTGGCCCCGCAGCCGGAGAGGATCAGGGGAAGCGCCGCAAGCGCGGTAATGGTGACGGCGACGGCCTTGGGTTTTGTGAAAGCTGACTTCATTATCAGGTCCTTTGGGCTTGGAACCGCGGCGGCTTCGCCGCGGCCTTTCATCGGTTTTTTGGATGTATGTGCCTTAGTCGATGCGTATCGACGAAGGTTTCTATAGCTGACTCCGGGCTGTGGGTGGGCCAGGAGCCGGGCGGGTCTAGTGGATGGACTGAGTCACGGGAACGGTAGGTCCCGCAGTGCCGTGCCGGTGGGTCACCCGCGGCGGTATGAGCTCGAGCAGTCCGTCCTTGTCAGGACGGTCTGCCTGCATCAGGCTGAAGAGGATCTCCACGGCGCGCCGGGAAACCTCCCTCGGCTGGAGATCCAGGACGGTGGATTCCTGAAGTTCGATCAGCACGTCGGGGGTCGGCCCCACCGCAATTATTGAGGCATCCTTTCCGGGCTCCAGGCCCCGCTCGTGAAGGATCCGGGGAAGGAGCTCCAAAACTGTCACGTCCGGGGACACGAAGGCGGGTTTCCCCTCCGCCCCGGCAATGCAGGCATCAACAGCGGCTTCGATACTTCGGCGGTCCGAGGTGGCGGGAACATGGTTCAGCGACACTCCCAACCTTTCCGCGGCAGCGTTGGCCCCGCCGAGGAACCTGCCGACATAGTTCAGCCTGCTCCCGACCAGCCGGGGCCGCCAGCCGATGATCACACCGCTGGTATGGCCGGCGGCCGCCATCTCCTCAACACACAGTTCCCCGGCCCGGGCAAAGTCCGCATCGATGCAGTTGAGCCCTGCCGAGTCATTCGGGATGCCAATGAAAACCACTGGAACCCGAAGCTTCCGGACCACCGGAATCCGTTCATCGTCCGCTTCAACCTGCATGAGGATCAATCCGTCGCAGAGCTGTTGCCCCACGACGCGCTCCAGGCCCTGGCTGCCTTCCTCGTCCGTGACAAGGAGGACATCGTGGTCGAGGCGCCGGGCGGTAGCCGCGATGACGGCGATGAACTCCATCAGGGATCCCAGATGCGCTTCGGGAGTAATGGGCAGAACCAGCCCGATGACCTGGGACTTTCGGCTTGCGAGGGCACGGGCACCGGCGTTCGGCCGGTATGTCAGTTGCTCGATTGCAGCTTCAACCCGCAGGCGCGTCTTCTCGGAGATGGGCCGCTTGCCGCTCATGACGTAGGAAACCGTGCTCTGGGAAACGCCGGCCGCGGCCGCCACATCCTTGCTGGTAGGCACTGGTTACCCTTCGTCCGGCGTCGTTGCTTTTCGCATCGATGCGTATCGTCGATGCGTATCGAGAACCAGTGTGACACGCGCCTCAGTCAGAACACAAGGGATTGACGCAAGGTTTGGGCGTTCACCGCATTGGACCGGACAGCGCCCACCCTTTACTGTTGGCCTTCAGTCTCCGGGTCGGAGGCTTCAGGGTCCTCTTCGGGCTCGAACGTGTTCGGCTCCCCAGTGGCACCAATGCCCACACCTTCCTGGCCTTCGGGGACATCGCCGCCGCCCTCGCCGCCCTCCGTGGCGGCCACCTGTGGGTCGTCGTCGGGCATTGCATCGGGTGAGTTGATGGTCATAGCTCCTCCTAAGGGGTGGGCAATCAAGGTATCAGGGCAGGGCTGGCTGAAACAGTACCCAGCGCTATGTGCTTGCCCGACCGCCCTCACGGTGCCATCCGGTAACCGACGCCCCTGACCGTTTCCACCCAGCGGGGAGCCCGCGAACTGTCACCCAGGCGCTTGCGCAGGTTTCCGAGGTGGACCTCAACGGCACGTTCCTCGCCGGTGCTGACGTAGGAGCCGGTACTGTACGGTTCATTCCGCAACCGGCGGACCAGGTCAGCCTTCGTCTGCACCAGCCGCCCGTTTTCCATCAGGACCAGGAGCAGGTCGAACTGGGTCCGGGTCAGGTCCAATGGCTCGCCGTTGATAGCTACGGCCCGGGACCCCTCATGAAGCGTCAATCCCTTGTGTTCGAAGTCGCAGCGAACAACCGTGGGCTGGACTTCTCGGGCATTCTCAAGGGCTGGGACCGTTGCCGGGGTAGGGGCCGGCTGAAGCGCGGGGCGGTGCCCCTTCCCGGGCCGGGGGCCGGGTGCGCTTTCGGCGTCCCCCCAGTTGAGCGATCTGGGCCGCCTAAGCATGGCGGCGATTCGGGCCCGGAGTTCCCGTGGCCTGAAGGGTTTGGTGAGGTAGTCATCGGCGCCGGCCTCGAATCCCATGAGCGCATCCGCCTCCTCGACCCGTCCCGTGACGATGATGAGATAGGCATCGCTGAATGTACGGATTCTGCGTGACGCCTCAATGCCGTCAAAGTCCGGCAGGCCAACATCCATGGTGACAACTACAGGGTTATGCCTCCGGACGGCCTCCACGCCTTCAACGCCGGAAGTCGTTGCATGAACTGCGAAACCTGACTGCAGTAAAATATCCGTCAGCGATGCCCTGACGTCATCGTCGTCCTCAACAACTACAGCAATGCCCCGCTCCACCATCTGCGCCCCTAATAGTCCGTTTGAGCCAGTAGTGTGTGCGCGCCGAAAGTTGGAGTGTTGACAACTCTGCATGCGGCCAAAACAGGCGTTCGTCCATCCGCGTTTTTACGCTCCGCTGCCACATGTCAAGGTGCCATGTAGCGGCCGAATAAACCGAATGGATGTATTGGAATGAAGCTTACAGACTCGACTCGGAGTATTAAGTAAATTGCCATTACTTTGCGCCGTTCTTGAGGCTTGGCAAATATTGCGTATTTCTTGAGGTGATTCCGCAACAAATTAGCGGCGTTGAGTCTATTGCGTTCTGTATCAGATGTGACTGATGATCAAGTTGCGCTCACTGGGGGCGCAAAGCTGCTCGCTGGGAGCACAGGTAAGGGGCGCCACATGGCTTCTTTTCGGTTATCCGTTCTATTTCCCGCCCACTCCGTAAGACCCTTGGCCATGTTGGCGGCGGCGGCTCTCGCGATGCTGGTGTCCGTGCCGGCCGCGCAGGCCGCGGACGCCACGCCCATGGATCCCAACCCAGGACCGGCGGGGAGTTTCGCCTGGAAAGGATTCAACTGGGAAAAGCGCTTTTGGGGCGGGGCTCCGCAGTACAACAGGGCGTTCGCCGCCGCCAACGTCAGCGGGCCCAACGCGAATGGCTACGTCACTATGAAACTGACCAACCCAACGGGCGCGTCCCCTGTGGCCGCAGAGTTCCAATCCACCCGGAAGGGGTTCGGTTATGGGACCTACAGCACCACGGTGGAGAAGAATCTCAGTCTGCTGCAAAAGGAAGTGGTCTGGGGATGCCTCTTCACGTACGATCCCCTGGCTGAGCCCGGCTTCAACGAGATCGACCTATGTGAAGCGTCAGCCTGGGGCGGTGGCGCCAGCTACGGCCAATCCTGGCCTGTCACCCAGGGCCACGGATACTGGTTCGACGCCAGCAAGCCCCCAGGGCAGGGGAACAACACCACAGTCTTTGACGTCACTGCCAGCCCCATCACCACGCACAGAATGGTCTGGGAGCCCGGCAGGCTGACCTTCGAAACCTACGCCGGGGCGGGCTACGTTGGGACGCTTCTCAAGCGAACTGTTCTTGAAGGATCCACGGTGCCCGTGCCTGCCAAGGAACAAGTCCATTTCAATCTCTGGGTCACCGGCGGTGGCGGCGGCGATCCGGCCCATGTGAAGCCTGAGAACGTGGTAATCCGTGATTTCTCCTTCACTCCTGCCTCCACTACGCCGCCTCCGGTGCCGGCGCCGGCCATCAAGCTGACGGCCACCACCACCAATTCAAAGGGGAGCAACACGACTGCCTTGACGTGGACAGGTGCCGCTGGAACCAGCGTCACCCTCTGGACTGACGGAACGCAAAAGACCGTGCTTAACAGCGGCAGCTTTGTGAACAAGATCAAAGACGGGGCCACCACCGCGTACAAGATCTGCGACGCAGGCGGATGTTCCGCCGTCGTCAACGTGTGATCCGGCAAAGCAAAGAAAGGGCCAAGCGCAGGGCGGACCGGACAACGGGGCGCCCTGCGCTTGCACTGCTTGCGAAAGTACCGGTAGTACTTAGGACCTGCCACCCCGAACGGGCACAATCCGCTTGATGGCCAGGCCGAGCGCCAGGAGGGCGAAAGCCGCCAAAGCCACCCAGAACAGGTCACCGGCCCCCGTCATAGCGAGCGTTCCAGAGCCGACGCCGGCGGCTGCCGGAGCTGCTGGGTTGTCATACATAGTTGTTACCAGGCTTTCTTATTGTTGAGGGCTGCGTCTGCGTACGCCTTCGCGTGGACCAGTTGCAGGAACAGGTCGATCACGAGCTCGTACATGGTGGCGGCGGCGAGCATGTACTTCCATCCCCGGAGCCGGACTGTCACCACACGCTCGATCACGAAGACACCGGTCACGGCCAGCCAGAAGGGCTGGATATGCAGCCCGGCCCCCGTGCCCAGTGCAAACGCCACCGTGCCGAAATACGCCAGAGTCACCAGCACCCCGATCACCGAGAGGGCCTGCCGCCCCCAGTACGGTCGGGTGACACGGGTCCAGCCATACTGGACGCAGTTCTCCACGGCGCCGCGCTTCCACCGGAGCCGCTGGGCCCACAATTCGCCCCAGGACGGCATCACCTCAGTGACCAGAGTGCAGTCAGCCGGGGACTTGATCCGGTAGTGGAGGGTGAGCAGGGCAAACGAGAGTTCGTTATCCTCGGTCAGGACCGAGGTGTCATAGACGCCGCCGCGCCCGTTGCCGGGGGGCAGTTTCCCGTCCAGCCTGGCTGCGACGACGTCCCGTAGGGTCCGCGCCCTGAACAGGGCCGCAGTACCTGTTACTACCAGGCACTTCCCTTTGAGGCGTTTCACGTCGCGCGCGTATCTGGCATATTCATTCCGTTGCAGGTGCCCCACGAAGCCTCCGCCAGCTCCTCCACGGAAGACACCACCCACGGCGCCGAGCCGGGAGTCCGACTGCAGATGGCTCACGGCCCTCTCGATGAAGTCCCGGGAAAGCTGGGAATCCGCGTCCTGAATGAGGAACATGTCCTCCGGCCCAGCCAATGGGAGGAGCCTGCTGAGAGCAAAGTTCAGCGCTCCGGCCTTTTTGTCCGCGTTTCCCAGCGTGGAGATGACCTCCGCCCCCTCGGCCAGCGCAATCTGCTCGGTAGTGTCGGTGCAATTGTCGGAAACAACAATTACCCTGTCAGGAAGAAGGGTCTGGTTCTTGAGGGAATCAAGGGTTTCAAATATGCCAGCCGCTTCATTATGGGCCGGAATAAGGACAGTAATCACCCGCAGTTTTTCCCATGCCGGACTCCACGGGTGCCGGACTGACTAGCCCAGCGCGCCTTATTTTCTGTATGCCGTTGTGATGTGTCGCGCATTTATCGCCAAGTCTCCGTTGGAAGTATTCAAATACCTATTGACTTTGAGTCTTTCAACGTGAACGCAATCCATCAGCAGAGAAATGGAAGCAAACCTACAAGCTTTGGTAAAGAACAGCGCAACAATAGATTGCTCTCAGCGGCCGCCCTCAGTTTGTGCGCTGGGTCTTGAGGTGCATGAACCTGACCGTGGTGCATCCCAAGGCGGTGTCGTCGCAGTAACGGCAACACCGCTCCAGCCCTCCGCGGATTTTTGATCCGATCTTGACTCAACCCTTCGCAACCCATGCGGTCGGCGGTCCACGCTTGAAGCATAAGGACCACCAGCAGTGGGGAAGCAGGAAGTCATGGGGAACGAATCAGCTCTGGATGAAGTAGTCGCCGTGGACGGGGTGATCACGGATCTTCATCCGCCCGACTTCCACACCTTGGGGCTGGCCGGCTGTATTGACCGGCTTACGGCGCCCCTCCGTCAGCAAGGGACCGCAGTGCACTGGGATACTCCGCACTGGGGCATCGAGATCCCGGCGGACTGCGCGTCCTTGCTTTACCAGTCGGCCCGGGAAGCGTTGAGCAATGCGCTGAAGTACTCGGACGCCTCTGACCTCACCGTCCAGCTCGCTGCCGTGGACCACGGGATCCGGTTGGTGGTGTCCGACGACGGCACGGGCTTTGAGAGCCAGCTCGCCATCAGCGGGCGGCACCACGGCTACGGACTGCGGCTGATGTCAGTGGCCGTCCACGAGGCGGGCGGTTCCGTTGACATCTGCTCAAGCCCGGGGTGCGGCACCACCGTAACTGTCACCCTGCCGCTGGATTAGGTCATGTCCACTCCCACAGTCCCGCGCCGGATCCGATACACAAACCTGTGCGTCAGCGCGGCAGCTTATCCGCATCCGGCTCCAGGTCGCCGATGTGGCCTGGAGCGTTCGCGCCCAACACCCGCTCGACGAATGCGCCATATTCCGCCATGTAGTGGCGAAGGAATTTGGCGGTGGATTCGCCCCTGACCTCGCCGTCCTCTGCGTAAACCTGGGCATGGAACGTGAAGTAGGCCTCCGGCGCATTGAGCTGGGGTGCATCCAAGAAGCTCAGGACGCTGCGCGTGGAGGACTCCATGACCGCGGTACAGAGGCGCGCCGCCATCCGTCTACGCGGACGAGGCGCTCGCCGCCATCGATGCCCTAGGTGGCGAAATCCCCGCAGACGACGTCAAACGGGTCTGGGATCATGCCGTCAGGGCCCGATGGGATAGTGAGCCGGTCTGGTTCCACGGTGACGTCGCCGGGAACCTGTTGACGCGTGATGGCGGGCTTTCAGCCGTTATCGACTTCGGCTGCTCGGGCGTGGGTGGTCCCGCCTGCGACATGGTCATCGCCTGGACGTTCTTTGACTCCTCCGCCCGCCGGGTCTTCCGCAAAACGCTCGGTGTTGACCAGGCAACGTGGTCCCGTGGACGCGGTTGGGCGCTCTGGAAGGGTTAGATCAACCTCGTCGGCGCCCTGGAAACCACTCCCGGCGGTGCCGTCGGACCCCGCCGCGACATCCAGCGGCTGGTCGATGACTTCGCCGAAATGCCGTAGGCGGTCAGATCCCGCCGTGGCTACGCCCGCAACACCCTGCGACCATGGACCGGTGATACTCGACAGAACATTCACGTGGCGCAACCGGCGGATCGTCTGGAGGGCAACCGGCGAGGGCCCTCCGCTCGTCTTCTGCCACGGCACACCATGGTCCTCGGCGTTGTGGGCTCCGTTCGCCGAGGCCCTCGCTCGTGACTTCACCGTCTACCTCTGGGACATGCCGGGTTACGGCGCATCCTCAAAGGAACGGCACCATGACGTCGACCTCGGTGTTCAGGGGGAGGCCTTCTCATCGCTTCTGGCGCATTGGGAGCTGGACCGGCCGCACGTCGTCGCCCACGACTATGGAGGTGCCGTGTCGCTCCGGGCACATCTCCTGCACGGGCGCTCGTTTGCGTCATTGTGCCTGGTGGACGTTGTCGCGCTGCGGCCCTGGGGGTCGCCCTTCTTCACTTTGGTCAAGGAGAATGCGGATGTTTTCGCGCAGCTCCCCGCAGCCGTGCATCGGGGCGCGTTGGATGCCTACATCGCTGGGGCCAGTCATCGCGGACTCCCACCTCATGCTGCCGAGCTGCTTGCCGCCCCCTGGGCTGACCACGAGGGCCAAGCGGCCTTCTACCGCCAGATCGCGCAGGCCGATGAGCGTTTCACAAGCGAACTCGAACCATATCTGGCCGCCGTATGCGCTCCCACGCACATCATCTGGGGACAAGAGGACACGTGGATCCCCGCCGACCGGGCAGGGCGTCTGCAAGCCTCCATCCCGGGGAGTACGTTGACAATGATCCCCGGAGCCGGATACCTCATCCAGCTGGATGCACCCGTGGCACTCATGGCAGATCTCCAACGCTGGTTATCGACACAGATCGGTCGGGACAAAGTCGGCCCGCAGCGTTGACAGCTACGGTTCTTGACAGCCTGCAGATGCAGGGGCTGAATGATGGATAAGGCAACGCCCCAGCCCATCGGCAGCACAGGAGCAGCAGTCATGAGTGAGAAGTCAGCAGCCCAGCGAATCCACAGCGAAGCCCCGTCCGAAGGGGATCTCGACGCCGATCCAACGGACCTCCGGATGCATTCCCAGGACCCTGCCGAAGGCGCCGACACAGAAGATGAAGACGCCGGTAAACCTGACCCGGGCAAGTAGGCCGGGCGCCGCCGACTTCGTGTCCCGATAACCCGCAGTCCCACCTGCAAGCGACGGACCGGGACAATCCCGCAATATTCGCGGACGGCCCTTGCGGTTCGATTCCTAAGCGCGCTACGTTAAATCCCGGATCAGAAACCGCTTTCTCACGTGCCGCACCAGTTGCAGGCTGCGTGCTGCCGTCCTCGGCAGCCGGAAGCGGCTAACAACGGAATGGACACAATGACTCAGAACACCCATGTCACGTGGCTCGACGGCGGCGCGCCTTTGGAACTCAGCGGGGGAACCACCTGGGGCATGCCCTTTGCCCGCGGAATGGTGGCAGGCCCGGAAGAACTGACGGTGCGCGACGCCAACAACCAGCCCGTCGCGAGCCAGGCCTGGCCCCTGGCCACCTGGCCCGACGGATCCCTAAAATGGGCAGGGCTTGCCCTCCCCGCCACCGACGCGCCCTCCCCCGAATACCGGGTGACGTCCGACGGCGGGGCCACACCGGAAGCAGGAACGGCACCCCAGGTGGAGGTGATGGAGACCGAGGACAGTGTCACGGTGACCACAGGGCCGCTGGAGATGGTGATCAAACGCCGCGGCTGCTCCCTGTTCAGCACCCTGTCCCGCGGCGGTGTCACCGTTGCCCGCGACGGGCGGCTGGTCAGCCTGCTCCAGGACTGCCTGGCCGATGGACCTGGACCTGTTGCCCGGGAGGCGTTCACCGGTGAGGTCACCGCCGTCGTGCTTGAACAGAGCGGTCCCATCCGCGCCGTGGTGCGGCTGGAAGGAAAGCACTGCCCTGACAGCGCAACAAGCGACAAGCCCAGCTGGCTGCCGTTTATAGTCCGGCTCTATTTTTACGCCGGAGCCCGCAGTGTACGCATGGTCCACTCGTTCATCTGGGACGGCGATGCCGAGCAGGATTTCCTGGCCGGGCTGGGCGTCCGCTTCACGGTTCCCCTCGAGGGCGAGCTCCACAACCGGCACGTGAGAATCGCCGGAGCAGACGGTGGATTCCTGCTCGAAGCCGTGCGCGGCCTGACCGGCCTGCGCCGGGACCCCGGGGAAGAGGTCCGCCGGGCCCAGTTGGCAGGCGACCCAACCCCGCCGCTGGCTGAATGGAACGAGGAGGTCTCCGGGCGGCTCCACCTGATCCCAGCCTGGAACGACTACACCCTCAGCCAGCTCAGCGCGGACGGCTTCGAACTGCGTAAGCGCACGGCCGCGAATCATGGTTGGGTGGGTATCTCCGGCGGGACCAGGGCGGCCGGGTTCTGCTCCCTCAGCGACAACCGCGGCGGCCTGGGCGTTGGCATCAAGGACTTCTGGCAGTCCCACCCCGGCCAGCTGGACATCGGCAACGCCGCCACCGGCGAGGCTTCGCTGACCGCGTGGATTTACTCGCCGGAAGCCCAGCCCATGGACCTGAGGTTCTACCATGACGGCCTGAGCCAGGACACCTTTGAGGAACAGCTTGAGGGCCTGGAAATCACCTACGAGGACTACGAACCCGGCTTCGGCAACCCCACAGGCATCGCCCGGACGCACGAGCTTAACCTCTTTGCCTACAGCTCTACGCCTACCACCGAAAGCCTCGCCGCCGACGCAAAGGCGGCTTCCACACCCGCCCTCCTGCAGGCCACCCCGGAGTACCTCCATTCCGCCCAGGTCTTCGGCGACTGGACACCCGTGGACCGCAGCACCCCGGCCCGCGCCGAACTCGAGGACAGGCTGGACTTCCTCTTCGATTTCTACACTGGCCAGGTGGAGCAGCGCCGCTGGTACGGCTTCTGGAACTACGGCGACGTCATGCACACCTATGACTTCGACCGGCATGTCTGGCGGTACGACGTGGGCGGCTACGCCTGGGACAACTCCGAACTCTCCCCCGACCTGTGGCTCTGGTACTCCTACCTGAGGTCAGGGCGTGCGGATATCTTCCGATTTGCCGAGGCAATGACGCGGCACACCGGCGAGGTGGACGTCTACCACCTGGGCCCCTGGCGCGGCCTGGGCTCCCGGCACAACGTGCAGCACTGGGGCTGCAGCGCCAAGCAGCTGCGCATCAGCACTCCTGCCTACCGCCGGTTCTACTACTACCTCACGGCCGACGAACGCACCGGGGACCTCCTGACCGAACTGGTGGACAGCGACCAGAACTTCCTGGGCCTTGATCCTGTGCGCAAGGTCCGCCCGGATGCGGACACCTACCGGCCGGACCGGAACGCACTGGGCGTGGGGCTGGGGACCGACTGGGGTTCCCTCGCAGCGACGTGGCTTACCGATTGGGAACGCACGGGCAACCCCCGCTCCCGCGACCGGCTGCTGGGCACGATGGCGGACATCGGCGCACTGAAGTACGGCTTCCTCACGGGCGAGGCCCTCTACGACCTGGACAAGGGAAGGTTCGACGCCGGGAGGGAAGCCATCCGGGTCTCGCACCTCAGCGCCGTGTTCGGCCTGGTGGAAATCTGCAGCGAGCTGGTGGACCTGGTTCCGGACAAGGAGTTCGAACGCGCCTGGCTGCAGTACTGCCGGCTGTTCCTCGCCACAGAGGAGGAACAGATCCAGGCCGTGGGCCAGCCCCTGGCCGGAATCTACCTCACCCAGGCCCACAGCAGGCTCAGCGCCTACGCCGCCTCGCGGCTGGGAGACCCTGGCCTGGCCACCCGGGCCTGGGAAAGTTTCGCCGAGGGCGGGGAGCATCTGAACCATGAAGCGGCCTTTACCTTGAAGACCATCCAGCCTCCGCACGTGCTCCTTCCGGTAGACGAGGCACCCACCGTCTCCACCAACGACGCCTCCCAGTTCGGCCTGGCGGTGATCCAAAACCTGGCCCTCATCGGGGATCATCTGCCCGGCTGAGCAGCCTTCCCGGAGGCTGCCGGCGTCGCATTTTCCACCCAACTGAGTCGCAGCAGATGTCGTCAGGGGGCGCCCCATAACGACATCTACGGCGACCTGGTTGGGGCTGGCTCCCGGACTCCCGACGGCGGTATGGTAAGCATACTGATGATTAATAAATCCTCATCAGATCCGGTTCAAGTCGAAGGAGACGTTGTGAGCACTAAGGTGGAAAAACGCATTCTGGTGAACGTACCGGTGAGCACGGCATACAACCAGTGGACCCAGTTCGAGGAATTCCCCCACTTCATGGGCGGCGTGAAAAGCGTGAAGCAACTCAGCGATGACCGCCTGGAGTGGGTGGCCGAAATCGCGGGCATCCGCAGGAAGTGGACTGCCAAGGTCCTGGAGCAGCTTCCTGACCGCAAGGTTGCATGGGCCGCCACGGAAGGGGCCACCAACGCCGGCGCCGTGGAGTTTGAGGACGTAGGCGGCGGACAGACCTCCCTGCGGCTGACCCTCGAATATGACCCCGAGGGATGGGTCGAAAAGGTGGGAGACAAGCTGCACGTTGTAGAGCGCCAGGCCGAGGCAGACCTGAAAAAGTTCAAGGAGTTCATCGAACATGAGGGCTATGCCAGCGGCGCCTGGCGGGGCTCGGTCAACGAGGGCACATCCGTGGGCACCCCTGGGGTTGAGGACGCGGCAGCATCACAGGGCGATTCCGGCAAGGCAGGAATCTCCGGCAAGGCGGCCGGGGCGGCCGGGGTCGCCGCCGCTGCCGGCGCGGCCGCTGCCATGAGCGCGGGAACGAACAAGGACGCGGATGAGGCCCGTGACGTGACCGGCATGGACGCCTCCATGCCTATGCCGCCTGTCACGGAACCCGCGCGGATGGAGCCGGCGCCAATGGACTCCTCCGTTCCCGTGGAGCCGATGCCGATGGAGTCCGTACCGATGGAGCCGGTTTCAACCGATCCCACCGCAGCCGGCACCAGCGACAACCCACTGGCCGAGCGCGGCGATGAGCAGATCGGGCACACTTTCGACCAGACCAACGGCATGGTGGACCTCGAGGGCGAGTCCGATGAAACAGTTGAGGGCGAAAATCTCAGCGCCGGGGAACGCCGTGAGGACGACGGCCGGCCAGGCGGCCTTCCGCCACTGGGCGGAAACCTCGGCCAGCACTGACCCGGACCGCCGTCGGACGGGCTGACCGGCCCTGAACCGCACGAACGGCCCTGGCCCGCAACGTTTTTGCGGGCCAGGGCCGTTCCCGGATGCCGAGCGCCCTGCTACTCGGAGGTGCCGGCGTACGTGACTGACGGCATGGCAGGAGTCTCCATACCCTGGCCGATGAAGAAGCTCGGGTGCGGAGGCTGGTTGTAGGCGACGTTCTCGCGGGCGACGCCGGTCCGGTACATCGGATCGTGCATCAGGGTGCGGAGCCGCATCCGGGTGGGCGCCGTAGTGGTGTAGATCCGCAGCTCGCTGCTATCCGACGACGGCCAGGCAAGTTCTTCACGCCAGTCGCCCAACAGGTCGGCTTGCAGGGACGGATTGCCCTTGGTGGTGTTGTTGCTCCGTGCGCCGGTGGCGGTCAGGAGGCGGTCACTTGATTCGGTTTCCCAGTTCCACTTGGAAATAGTGGGGACGCCCGTGGAGGTGGAGGTGTTGTAATCGTGGTCCACGATTTCGCGCAGCGGGTCCCCGTCCCACCAGGCCAGGAAGTTCGCAGCCGGGATTTTTTCTGTAATGAGTTCCCCCTTGGCGGACATCAGCTGCCCGCGCGGGGAGTTCCAGGACGCGTCGCCGCCCACAGCCCAGCCCTCCGCGCCGGCGTAGCGGGGATCGATGTCGCCGGCTGCACCGCGTCCGGTGTCCTTGATGGCCGGGATACTCCAAAGGACTTCACCAGTGGCTGCGTCACGGAAGGTGGCCCCCCGGTTACCGCTCTGGCTCATGCTTTCGTGAACGGCGAAGGTTTCGAGGCCCGGACGGGACGGGTCCAGGTCGCCGGTGTGGATGGCGTCGCCGTGGCCGAGCTTGGTGTTGTACAGCGGCTTGCCGTCGTCGTCAATGGTCATGGAACCAAAGACGAACTCATCCTTGCCGTCCTGGTCCACGTCAGCCACGGACATGTTGTGGTTGCCCTGGCCCTTGTATTCGGCTCCCGCCACGTCCGAATCGAACTTCCAACGCTTCACCAGCTTGCCGCCCAGCAGGTCATAGGTGACCAGGACGGTGCGGGTGTAGTAGCCGCGGCTGAACATCAGGGACGGGTGTTCGCCGTCGAGATAGGCCACGCTGGCAAGGAAACGGTCCACGCGGTTGCCGTAGCCGTCACCCCAGGCCGAGACGTTGCCGCGCGGTGGATCGTAGTCCACCGTGTCCATGATGGTCCCGGTCCTGCCGTTGAACACCGTGAGGTATTCGGGGCCGGACAGCACATAACCGGCACTGTTGCGGTAGTCGGCAGCCGGGTCACCGATCACGGTGCCAGCCCCGTCCGTGGTGCCGTCCGCCGTCTTCATCGACACCTCAGCCTTGCCGTCGCCATCGAAATCGTAGGCGAGCAGCTGCGTGTAGTGGGCGCCGGCGCGGATGTTGTGACCGAGGTCTATGCGCCAGAGCTTGGTGCCGTCCATCTTGTAGGCGTCCACGTAGACGTTGCCGGTGTAGCCCGACTGCGAGTTGTCCTTGGCGTTGGACGGCGCCCACATCTGGATGACCTCGTACTTGCCGTCCCCGTCAAGGTCGGCCACGCTGGCGTCATTGGCGGAGTAACCGTAAGGCTTGCCGTCCTTGGCGATGCCGTCCGCCGGCTTGTCCAGCTTGATGGCCAGGTAGTTCTGCGGCATCGGAGCAAACTCGTCCGTGAGCTTGTCCTGGCCATTGCCGTTCCCGACGGCCATGATCACGTACTTGGACAACGCTGTTCCGGCCGGATCAATGTAAGTGGTGCTGTTCCGGATGGGCTCTTCGGTGATTTGCACACCGTCCCGGATCACGTGAAAGCCAATGCTGTCCTTATCCAGGCCGAGCATCCGCCAGCCCAGGCTGACTCCGTGGTCCGTAAGCACGGCCACGGGCGCGCGGTCCAGGTTTTCCACCTGCCTTTGGAGGCCGGCAGTGCCGGAGTGAGCCGACGCCTGCCCGGGAGCGCCTGCCGCCGGGCCGGGGACCGCCTGCGCCAAGGGAACGCCGGTGAAGGCCAGGGCCACTACTGCGAGGGACGCCGCTGCAGCCAGCGGCGTCCCCTTCCACAGGTGGCTGGTCTTGCGTCGGAGGCGAGGACGGCGGCTTTGTGCCGGAGCTTGAGTGCAACACTTCGCGGGGTATGCCAAAGAACATCTCCTTTGATGCTGGCGACAGGAATTCTGCCGCACCAGACAAGTTTGTAACGTTTCATTTCCTGCGCAGACATCCTTCGTCGGAATTTCCAGAAGAATGTCGTGACCAGAGAAAGCGCTTTCTGCGCCTCTAGGTCTATCAGCCTCTCTCTGCTATGGTCAAGCCTGAAGCCGTGCTAAATGGTAGAAATTGTTCAAACTAGTTTCTTGGGCCAGGTGATGGGAGTGCACAGCACTCCAACAGCTGGAACCAGGCTGGCCCTCATGCCCCTGGACAGGGCGCCGAGGACTCAGCTGATTTATTCCCGAGCAGCCGCTGAAATATTTGCGAGCGGCATGCTGTTGGCCCGGACATGACAACAACAATAGGAATCATCGGTGCAGGTCACATTGGTAGCGCGGTTGCCCGGAAGGCGGTTGAGCTTGGCTATGACGTGGTCATCAGCAACTCCCGCGGCCCGGAAACCCTGACGGAACTCGTAGCGGACCTGGGCCCGAAGGCCCGCGCTTCGACGCCCGCGGAAGCAGCAGCGGCGGGGGACTTCGCCGTCGTCACCGTTCCGCTCAGGAACTACAAGGACATCCCGGTGGAGCCGCTGGCTGGCAAGATCGTCATTGATACCAATAACTACTACTGGGAGCGGGATGGCCACATCCCGGCCCTGGACAACGGAGAGGCCACTACCTCCGGGCTCCTCCAGGAACACCTGCCGGACTCCAAGGTGGCCAAGGGCTTCAACCACATCATGGCGTCCCAGATCACCACAGACGGCAGTCCAGTGGGCACCCCCGACCGCCGGGCCCTGGCCACGGCCAGTGACTATCCCGAGGCGGCTGAGCTGGTGACCCGGCTGTACGACGAGTTCGGCTTCGACACCGTCAACATCGGCCTGCTCTCGGAAAGCTGGCGGGTGGAGCGGGACCGGCCGGCCTACGTCATCCGCCAGAACGAGGCAGAACTCAAGGAGAACCTGGCCAACGCACCGCGGACCATCTAGTTCTCGCTCGATCCAGGCCAGACAACCGAAACTGACTGGCAGCAGACGTCGCGAAAAGGCTTTTTGACGACGTTAACTGCCAGTCAGTTGGGATTTTAGGGCCTAGAGTCGGGCCGGGACCAGGACCACCTCGAATATCGTGGCCGTCGGCTCGTCGAACTTTGCGTTCACGACTGCCAGCGTGTTGCCGAACAGCGCGGCAGTAGTTGGGATCTGGAAGGCTTCCTCGTTGATGATGACATCCTCGACAACCCCGGAGGAGAAGTTTTTAGCGAGGTCGATGCGGCTGATCTGGTTCGAGAAGTTCTGCACCGCCCAAAGTTGCTGGCCTCGCACCAGAATGCCGTCGACGTTCGGCACGCTCACGCCTTCCACCAGCGCACTCGCGCCGGTGTCCGGGGCGACTGTGTAGATTGCCTGGTTCTGCGAGTGGGCCACAAGGAGCACATTGCCGCCCTTGGCCGAGGCAATGCCATTGAAGCCGAATTGTGTTGCCGGATCTTCCAGGACGAGTCCCGGATCGGTTAGCGACAGCGTCACGATCGCATCCGGATCGTCCAAACCGTCAAAAGGAACGAAGTACAACTCCGGGTACTTCGAGTTCGTGAACCATGCGCCTCGCGGAGTGAGCGTGACATCGTTGATGAACGAACCCGGCAGCGTGGTCAAGGTGATCTCCGCAATGGGTTCCAGCGTCGCTGTGTTGTAGACGTACGCATTGCCGGCGGCGCCGCCCGCCACGAACAGCAAGTTGGTGCCGGCGTCGAACTTCATGCCGACGGCCATCCTGCCATCGGGGGCATCAATGAGGAGCTCGGTCATTCCCGTGCGGATGTCCCCCTGGTAAATATCGCCCAGTTCCAGGTCCCCCGCGTAGAAGGTGGTTCCCGTTCCGGCGGCGATCCCCTCAGCGGAGGTGGCGCCGACGAGGTCGATGACCGTGTCCGCGAACGGCGCGGCGGCGGCCGGCAGGGTGGGGACGAGCAATGCCATGAGCGCGATGAACGCGATGGCGGTACGGCGTTGTACTGTTCGGCGCATGATGCTTCCTTGCTTGACTGGTCCGCGCGGGGCAACAGACGTCAGCAACAGGCGGGAGGCTTCGCACGATTGTCCTGCCAGTTTAGGCACCTTTGAACGGGCTGAACAGTGCCTGCCGAAAGGCCGCCGAAAGTGGAGATCACGGTGCCAGGGGAGGCGAGAACAGCCAGCCCGGGCACCGTGTTCAGACGGTCAGGACAGCTGCTAAAAGCTGTTCTGGCCGTTGCGTAGATCCAGCCACGATGTCTGTTCCTCGTCTAGTTCGATGCCGAGACCCGTCAGCGTGGAGCGATACTCCGCTATTGACCGTGGCCCAACCAGTGCAAAGGTTGGGAACTGCTGGGCCGGCACATAGGCCAACGCCACAGCCGTAGCCGGCACCCCGGTGTGTTCCGGTGATCGGGATTCCTTTCGGGGTGTCACGCCGGCGATGGCCGCCCCGCGTCGCGCGGGGCGGCCATCCTCCCGTCAGGCGATGTCGCCGTAGATGATGCCGCGGCCGGAGAGGTAGACGCGGCCGTAGATCTCGGGGTCGCCGGTGATGACGGCCCCGGCGAGGCCCCATTGGTGGGCGTCGTCGTTGATGCGCTGCCAGGTGGTGCCGCCGTCGATCGAGCGGAAGAAGCCGTCCTGGCCGCCGACGGTGGCCGTCGTGTAGATCGCCGGGTAGCCATTCCGCTTGGCGGCCTTGCCGAAGCCGACGCCGATCGCCAGGTCGACGGCGCGGATGCGGGTCCAGGTGGTGCCGCCGTCCTTGGAGTGCCACAGGCCCTTTGCAACCCCGGCCTTGTCGCTGCGGCCGCAGAGCCAGACGTGGCCCTTCTGGCCGGGCGCGACGCGGAAGTCGTCGACGCCTTCGGCGGGCAGGCCGGTCGCGCCTGTGCCGGTGAACGTCGCGCCCCCGTCGGTGCTGCGGTAGAACGCGCCGCCGGAGAACGCGTACAGGACCGACGCCTTGACGCGGTCGGACTTGATCTTCGCTCCCGCCGGGAGCCCCTTGACCGGAGTCCACGTCACGCCCAGGTCGGTGCTGTACACCGGAGTGATCTCGGTGTCGCTCGGCGACCAGACGATCCTGGACGCGTCGGCGCTGACCGCGACGGTGCCGGGGTGGCGGTCGCCGGCGAGGCCTTCGATGCCGGTGTTGCGCCAGGTCTTGCCCCGGTCGGTGGAGACGCCGACGTGGCGCTTCTCGTTGCCGTAGTACCCCTGGCCGACGGCGACGAGGACGTCCGGGTCGGACTGGGCGAAGTCCACACTGGTGGCCATGGACCAGCCGGTGTCGATCATGGATTCGGCCCTGTCGAGGTCGGTGTGGACGAAGCCGGTTTCATCGCCGACGGCGGAGAAGAGCGTGCCGCCGAGCGCCGCGAGGTCGATGATCGCGCACTCCTCGATGCCTTCGGCGCGGACTCCCACGGTGAATTTCTCGACCGGCAGGGCGATCCGCAGGCCGGCCTCGTCCTTGCCGATCAGATCGCCCTGCGAGTCCCACCGCGTCAGCTCGTCGCTGCCCCAGATGGTCGCGCCGGTGCCCCACATAATGCGATCGGAGCGGTGCGGGTCGATGGCGAGGGCGTCGATCATCCACCCTTGCTTGACCGCGTATGCCGGGCCCTGGTCCTCGCCGTTGAACGACAGCCATGGGCTGCCCGAGGTGTCCATGTCGAACCGGTCGTGACGGTCCTGGCCTTCGGCGTAGTCCCAGCTGAGCTGCCAGGTCTGGCCGGAGTCGGTGGAGCGGTAGATGATTTCGTCTGGCCACCAGTTGTTGCGCGTGACCGTCATGAGCGTGCCGGGGTTTTGGCGGTCGACGGTGATGCCGCCGAAGCCGGGGATCACGCCGCGCGGGTTGTAGGGCGGGGTGACGTCGGTCCATTCGCCGGTCTGGGTGGCGAGTCGCATGATCTTGCCGCCGTTGCCCGAAGCGGCCGGAGCGTTGCCGGGGCCCGGGTCGTTGCAGGTGGCGATGTACAGGTATCCGTTGGTGTCGTCCGCTGCGGACTGGTTGGGGAAGGTGCGGTTCCCGTCGACCGCTCCGAGCGCTTCGGCGGCGCCGGGGACGGCCTGCCAGGTCGCCCCACCGTCTTCCGAAACGTAGAGCGGGTCGGCCGGGTCTGCCACGCCCACATAGATCTTCCCGCCGATCTGGTCGAAGTCGATCCAGATCACGCCCTGGTTGTCGCCCAAGATGATGTTGCCGGGCTCGATGACGAAGTTCCCGGGGTTGGGGAAGTTCGCCACCGCTGCCCAGGTCCGGCCGTAGTCCTTGGAGCGCCACAGGCCGTTCCCGCTGGGCGTGCCCAGGTACAGCTCGGCGTTGTTGGCGGGGTTGACGGCCAGCCGCTCGCCCATGCCGCGGCCGGGCATGTTGCCGCCCTGCTTGAACGGCAGCTCGGCGATGCCCCAGGTCTTGCCCCTGTCGTCGGAATAGAGGATCGCGCCGTTGTTGGGGTCCCAGTCGTTCGTGTAGGCGCCGACGGCGGCGTAGACGCGGTTGGTCTCGACCGGGTCGGAGGCCATCGAAACCACGTACTGGTAGCCCCACTTCGCGCGCGGCACCCAGTCGAGCAGCGGTGTCCAGGTGCGCGTGTCCTCCTGCCAGCGGTAGCAGCCGCCGACGTCGGTGCGCGCGTAGATCAGGTTCGCCTCGGTCTCGTTGAACACGATGCCGGACGCGAAGCCGCCGCCGTTGATGACGGCGTTCTTCCAGGTGTAGCCGTTGATCTGCTTCGAATCGGAGTTCTCTCCGGCCCAGGCGGAGGAGGTCCCGGCCGCTATCACGGCGGTCGCCCCGGCTGCTGCGAGGAAACCTCGACGTGACAGCCCGGCGCCGTTGGGGAATGTGGTCATGGTGCGTCCCTTCCTAGATGTGATCAAAAGTGTGGTGCGGTGGTGGTGTTGGGGTGTTGCTGTGTGTTGGTACCTGCGCTGGTTCCCTCCGGGCCGAAGCCGTCTTGAGGGTTGGCGGGGGTAGGGGCGGAGCCGCTGAAAGTGGTTCTAGCCGTTGCGTAGATCCAGCCACGATGTCTGTTCCTCGTTTAGTTCGATGCCGAGACCCGTCATCGTGGAGCGATACTCCGCGATTGACCGTGGCCCAACCAGTGCAAAGGTTGGGAACTGCTGGGCGAGCACGTAGGCCAACGCCACAGCCGTAGCCGGCACGCCGAATTCTGTTGCCAACTGTTCAGCGCGGCGCTTCCGCTCAAAGTTCGCATCGCCGTAGAAGCAACGTACGAGATCTGAGTCAGTGAGGTCGTCAGGGTTCGCGCGGGCGAAAAAGCCGCGGGCCTGTGAAGACCAGGGTAGGAGCGCTACGTCGCGTTCCGTGAGCCAACGTTTGGACTTCGGGTCGGTAGCAGTTCGACATCCAGCCCAGGGGACGTCGTAGGCCTCCGCCAACCCGAAGTAGTTGCTCAGTACCGTGAGGGGCCGCCTGCCATTCGCGGCCGCCCAGGCATTGGCCTCATCGAACCGCTCCAGGCTCCAGTTCGAACCGCCAAAGGCCGTAATTAGCCCCGCGCCGGCGTGCTCGTCCAGTACATCAACAAACTCACCAACGGGGATGTCGGGATTGTCGCGGTGCATCAGGTAAACGTCGGCATACTCGAGTCCCTGCCGGTCTAGGGATTCCAGCAGTTGCCGAGACAGGGAATTGGGATCACAGTGCGGCGTGTGGGCACCTTTCACAATGACGACCGCGTCCTCGCGAACCCCCCGGTTGGCGAGCCATTTTCCGAACCGCTTCTCGTTTTCACCGTCATGACCGTACATCCATGCCGTGTCGAATGTGTTACCCCCGGCCGACCAGAACGCGTCAAAGAGTGACGAAGCGTGCGCCAGGTTCGGCTGGTTGTCGCAGCCCATAACAAGTCTGGAGACCGGTTTGTCCAGCCTTGGAATCTGCGCATAGCGCATAGGTGTATCTGGCATTACAGCTAGCGGCAGGCCAGAGACGGTGGGAATGTTGGCCTCATCGACTTCGAACGGGAACCGCACACCCACTTGGTCCCGCCAGCGCTCCAGCACGGCCGAGGTTCCCAACGTGTCCTCAAGGGACATCTCAACGGGCTCCTGGCCGGTTGTGACCGCTTTTGCGAGGGCGTCGGCCTCCAGAGCGTAGGGTTTGTTGGCCGGGTTGTCCGAAGCGAACGTGAACTTCTGCGGCTGCTCCCCCACACGCCGGAGTACCAACTCCTGCCGGTCGTGAATTGTCCACGGATCAGAGAGGAACACGGTGCCCTCCGAACCGGAGATTGTCACCTCTTCGGGATTCTCAAGGCGAATCCCCGCACGCAGTGTTGCCGTGAGGTCGGAGGGAAAGGTCAAGCGTGCAACCGCCCATTCGTCCACGCCTGTGCTGCCGACATATCCGGCCGCCCGCACATTGATGGGTTCGACGAAGGGTTGCCCGAAAGCTGCGCCTGCCACGGCACGTGCCATCGTCACCGGATAGCCACCGACATCGAGAATGCCTCCACCGGCGAGGTCCGCGTCGAACAACCGGCCCTTCTTCTCGGGCACGTCAAAGCAGAAGCTGGCATCGATGTGCTGGACGTGCCCGATGGCTCCGTCGCTGATGAGCTCGAGGAGCTTCTGTGTCTGCGGATGGAACCGGTACATGTAGGCCTCGATGAGGACGACGCCTGCCGTACGCGCGGCGTCGACAACAGCCATGACGCTTCCATGATTCGGCGCGAGCGGTTTCTCGCACAGCACATGTTTGCCTGCGCGCACCGCGGCCAGAACGAGCTGCGCGTGACTGGTGTTCACGGTTGACACGTAGACAGCGTCAACGTCCGGGCTCGACAGCACCTCTTCGTACGTGCCGGTGATCGCGTGCGGGACACCGGCTTCCACCGCGAAGTCCTTCGCGCGAGTCCGGTCGGAACTGCCGATCGCTACGAGCTCCCCCGTCTGACTGGACGGAAGTTGCTTTGCGAATTGCCTGGCAATGTATCCCGGGCCGAGGATGCCCCACCTGATGGTCTCCGTGACAAACTCCGTCAAGACAAACTCCTTTGCGCTTAAACTTTCATGGATGGATTGCGGATGTTGAGGGGGTGAACATCGCAACCGTTACTAGTGCTTGATGACGGTGTCAGTCAGGAACGGTGTCGCGACTGAAGCAGTGTCCTTCGCGACGGCGACCGCGCGGCCGCCTTCCACCGTCACCTCAAACCGGGTAAAACCGCCGTCGGCCTTCGGAACGGTGACGGTCCTGCGGTGGCCCTCTTCCGCGGCGAAGGCCTTGAATTCCAGCTCGTTGGCCCAGTCGTACTCAGGCCTGTCAGTCACCGTACCCAAGGGCAGGACTGTGCCCTCGCGGACGTACACGGGGGCCTCCATGACCGAAAACTCCTTGCGGTGCCACTGACGGCCGGCCAACTGCTCACCGGTTTCAAGGTGCGTCCACGTTCCGGCGGGGAGGTAGAAGTCCACCGAACCGCCCACACCCATCACCGGTGCCACGAGCAGCTCAGATCCGAGCATGTACTGCCGGTCCAGGTAGGCGCAGGCTGGGTCATCCGGGAACTCCAGGAACATGGGCCGCATCAGCGGCGCACCGGTCTGGTGGGCGTCTTCGGCCGATGCCAGCAGGTATGGCATGAGCCGCATTTTCAACCCGGTGAAGTGCCTCAGCACGTCACTGGACTCGTCGTCCACCAGCCAAGGAACCCGGTAGGAGTTGGAGCCGTGCAGACGGGAATGCGAGGACAGCAGTCCGAAGGCGATCCACCGCTTGAAAAGCTCCGGATCCGGCGTCCCTTCGAACCCGCCAATGTCATGGCTCCAGAACGCGAAGCCCGACGAGGCCAATGACAGGCCGCCGCGCAGTGATTCTGACATCGCCGCGAACGTCGATTCGCAGTCGCCGCCCCAGTGGACGGGCAATTGCTGGCCGCCAGCGGTGGCCGAGCGGGCGAACAGCACGGCCTGGCCCTCCCCCAGTTCCTTGGCAAGCAGGTCGAACACGGTCCGGTTGTAGAGCTGCGCGTAGTAGTTGTGCATCCGCTGCGGATCGGAGCCGTCGTGCCAGGCAACGTCTGTGGGGATCCGCTCGCCGAAGTCCGTCTTGAAGGAATCCACGCCCTGGTTCAGCAGGGTCCTCAGCTTGTCCTGGTACCAGGTCACGGCGTCCGGGTTTGTGAAGTCCACCAGACCCATGCCGGCCTGCCACATGTCCCATTGCCACACCGAGCCGTCGGCGCGCTTCACCAGGTAACCCAGCTCGGCGCCTTCACGGAACAGGTGCGAGCGCTGGGCAATGTAGGGGTTGATCCAGACGCAGACCTTGAGGCCCCTTTCGTGGAGGCGCCGCAGCATGCCTTCGGGGTCCGGAAAGGTGGACGGGTCCCAGACGAAGTCGCTCCAGTGGAAGGCACGCATCCAGTGACAGTCGAAATGGAACACAGACAGGGGAAGTTTCCGCTCGGCCATGCCGTCGATGAATGACATCACAGTCTTCTCGTCGTAGTCCGTGGTGAAGGACGTGGACAGCCACAGCCCGTAGGACCACGACGGGACGCGGGCCGGCCTGCCGGTGAGCTCCGTGTAGCGGCGCAGGATGTCCTTGGGCGT
The DNA here is from genome assembly GCF_018613805.1 of Arthrobacter sp. ISL-48. Classification (GTDB taxonomy): domain Bacteria; phylum Actinomycetota; class Actinomycetes; order Actinomycetales; family Micrococcaceae; genus Arthrobacter. The sequence continues at coordinate 191,558 of NZ_JAGGPL010000009.1, read as the reverse complement.
GGGCCCATGGATCACAAAGTACTGAAGCTTCTGCCCCTCAACGCTGAACTGCGTGCGTGAGACCACCTCGGAGCCGATTTCGTAGGACACCCGCTCCGGATGGTTCACGAACACGCCATAGCCCGCGTTGGTGATGAAGAAGGGCACGTTCTTATAGGCAAGGTCGCTGGAGGTGCCGCCGTCCTCGTTCCAGATGTCGATGGACTGACCGTTCTTCACCAGCGGCCCGAACCGTTCCCCCAGCCCGTAGATGTTGGTGCCCACCCCCAGCGTCAGCTGTTCGTGGATGAAATGCCGCCCGTCCTGGTCGGTGATCAGGCCGATGCTGCGCGGCACTGAACTGGTCAGCAGCCGGCCATCGCCGATGAAGTCCACATTCCAGTCGCCTGACGTGTTGATCTGTGCCGTGAGGCCTCCGGATGTGAAGGTGGCCGCCCCGCCGGCGGTGGTGATGCTGACGTCCGCACTGCCTTCCTTCAGCCCGAAGTGCGGGCCCTTATCCACGCCGCCCTGGAAATGCTCGATGGTCACGCCGATCACGTCCGCCAGCGGCGACGAAAAGCTGATAGTCAGCTGCGGGCAGTTCAGGGCGTCCCCCCGGGACCTGATCTTCTGGGTGGGTGCATAAACGGTCAGCGTGTCACCGGTGGATTCCACATCTGACACGTCCCGCGGGTGCAGTGCGGAGAGGCCCTTGCGGTGAAGCCAGTAGCCGTCGGTGAATTTCATGCTGTTCCTCTGTTTCGATCGTTCTAAGAGTTGGAAAGTTGTGTGGGCGCCGGTTATGTGTGGGCCGGTTCTCCAAGGTCCGGTTCCTTGAGCACCAGGGCCCCGTAGGGCGGCAGGGTCAGCTGTTCGCCGTGGTCAGCTCCGGAGAGCAGGTCCACGGACGCCCAGCCAAGATGAACCGCTTGCGGCAGGTTCGAATGGTTGAGCAGGAACAGGTGGCCGCCTCGGCTGACTGCTTCCACCGGTTCCGGCAGCGGTACATCCAACGGGGAAGCGATGCCCGTGGAGTCCAGGACTGCAACCATGACCCGGTCCAACGCCTCTGCAGGAAGGTCGGCGGCGATGTACCAGGCGCTTCCCTCGCCTTTGCGGTTCCGTACGACGGCGGGCTTGCCTTCCAGGCGCCCCTCGGCAAAGTGCGCCACGGCTTCCGCGGTTTCCTCCCGGAGCGCCAGGTCCTCCGCCCAGATACTGGCGTGCCACGATGGGTCTGTCTGTTCCGCGGGATCCTGGCTGCCAAACTTAACTCTCAGCGGTGAAGCCAGCGGCAACCACTCCTCGCCGTCGACACCAAGAAGATCCGCCAGCACCCCCGGGAAGCGCCCGGGAACCAAATGTCCGTTTCCATCCGCCACTCCACTAAACGGGCCCACCACCAGGTGGCCGCCATGCTGCACAAACGTGCCAAGGGCTTCCGCGTTCCGCTGCCCAAGGATGAAAAGGCTCGGCGCCAGGACCAGCTCATACCTGCCCAAGTCCGCAGAAGGATGGACCACTTCAACGGCAAGCCCTCTCCGCAGGAGCGGCTCGTAGTAGGCCTGGATCTGCTTCACGACTTCCAGCCGGCTGGTTGGCGTGTCCGGTGCTTCGGCGGCCCACCAGCTGTCCCAGTCAAAAAGGACCGCGATCTTCGCTTCGCACGGAGTGCCTGCCAGCTGACGCAGGGACTGCAGGTCATTGCCAAGTTCCGTCACTTCGCGGAATACGCGTGTCTGCTCTCCCGCCAGGGGGACAACGGCTGAGTGGAAGCGTTCGGAGCCGAAGCTGGACTGGCGGAACTGGAAGTAGCAGACGCCATCGGCTCCCCGTGCTATGGCCGACAGGGCATCTACCCGCAGTTCACCCGGTTCCTTGGCCACGTTGTGTTCGCGCCAGTTCACCGCCGAGGTTGCGGACTCGATGAGCAGCCAGGGTTCGCCGCGGGAGAGCCCCCGGCACAGGTCGTGGGTCAGGGAGCCCAGCCGGTGCGACTTCGGATCGGCCGGATCGGTGTACCAGTCGTTGGCCACGACATCCGTTTCCTTGGCCAAGGAGAAGTAATCCGCGCCGCGGAAGAACCCCATCAGGTTGGTAGTAATAGGGCTAGCGGGGTCGTAGCGGCGGATGATGTCCCGTTCCGCGCGGTAAAGGGACAGCAGCTGGTCAGAAGTGAAGCGCTGGAAGTCCAGGGTTTGACTCGGGTTGACCAGGTAAGGCGCCCGTCGCGGCGGTATGATCTCGTCCCAGCTGCCATACCGCTGGCCCCAGAAGGTGGTGCCCCAGGCGCGGTTCAGTTCTTCAAGCGACCCGTGTCTCCGCATCAGCCAGACACGGAACGCGAGCGCGCTTTCGTCGTCGTAGCTGATCTGCCCCAACTCGTTGCCCACATGCCACATGGCAACCGCCGGGTGGTTCGCATACCTTTCAGCCAACGATTCCGTAATGGCTGCCGCGGCCCGGCGGTATCTGGCGGATGACGGGCTGAACTGGTTGCGGGAGCCGTACCAGAGGGTGCGGCCGTCCGCGTCCACCGGAAGCGTCTCGGGGTAATCGTGGCCCAGCCAGGGCGGCGGTGATGCCGTGGGGGTGGCCAGGCAGACCCGGATGCCACCGTCGTGTAATAAGTCCAGGATATGGTCCAGCCAGCCGAAGTCGCGGGCCCCTTCCCTGGGTTCAAGCGTTGCCCAGCTGAACACCCCGACCGTGGCAAGGTTGATGCCGGCCTTCTGCATCAGCCGGATATCTTCCGGCCAGCTTTCCGCCGGCCACTGCTCGGGGTTGTAGTCGGCGCCGTGGATGAGTCCCAGTGTCTCCGTCAGGGAGTCCAAGCCGCGCCTGGGCGTGGAGGTGGGAGAAGTGTCAAAGTTGATCATGGTATCGAATCGCTTCAATCGGGGCTGGACAGTTATGGTTGCTCTACACCGGGATGGTTCGGGCCAACCCGTCGAAATCAATCGAAATGCGGGACGTCCCAAGCAATTTTTGTGGCTATGATGGTGTTCCACGCGCAGAGGAAGGGAGTGGCCCATGGCCACCATGAATGACGTCGCCAAGGCTGCAGGAGTGTCCACCAGCACCGTGTCCTACGTACTGAGCGGCAAGCGCACCATCTCCCAGGAGACCCGGGAACAGGTCCTGGCGGCCATCAGGAAGCTGGACTACAGCCCCCACTCCGGCGCCAGGTCCCTTGCGTCCAGCAGATCCAACGTTCTGGGCCTGATGGTTCCCCTGCGGGCGGACGTGAACGTCAGCGTGATCATGCAGTTCGTGGCGGGCGTCGTGACCACTGCCCGCGATTACAACCAGGACGTGCTGCTCCTGACCCAGGACGACACCGACGGCATCCACCGGGTGACTTCGCAGTCCATCGTGGACGGGCTGCTCATGATGGATATCGAAGCCCGTGATCCCCGGATCCCCCAGCTTGCGAAGCTCCGGAAGCCTGCTGTCCTGATCGGTTTCCCGGACGACCCGCAGGGCCTGAGCTGCGTGGATCTCGATTTTGCAGCCGCCTCCCGTACTGCCGTGCGGCACCTGTCGGAACTCGGCCACCGGAGCATTGGCTTCATCGGCTCCCCGCAGGCCTCCCTGGAGCGTCATGCCACTTATGCCGACCGTGCCCGCAAAGGCTTTGAGGATGCCTGCCAGGCTGCCGGCATCGCCGCTGACCCCAGGGCTTGCGAGCCCACGTCCGCCGCCCTTGCCGACGCTCTGGACGCCATGTTCTCTCGTCAGGAGCCGCCTACGGCCTTGGTGGTGCACAACGAAGGACTGCTTCCCCTGCTGCGGGAGGCCCTCGCCCTGCGCGGGCTGCAGATCCCGAAGGACGTATCGGTTGTTGCCATCGCTCCCGAGGACGCGGCCATGGCTGCCGCCCAACCGTGGACGGCGGTTTCCATACCGGCCCACGACATTGGACGTGCCGCCGTCGAGATGGTCATGGACCGGCTCAACTCGGACAAGCCCGTGGAGATCCGGCTCATTGTGCCGTCCCTGGTGCAACGCGAAACCTCTGCGGCCCGCAGCTAGGAGGGCCTGTCCGGCGCTGGTGAAGGTCACCCCTTCACCGCACCGATCATGACTCCCTTGGTGAAGTGCTTTTGCAGCAGTGGGTAGACCATGAGGATTGGCATCACGGCCACCACGAGCACCGCCATCTGCAGGGCCAGCGACGGAGCAGCCCCCTGTCCTACGGCAATCTGGCCCGGGATCATCACACCCTGCAGGACATAGGAGCGCAGCACCACCTGGAGCGGGTTCATGGCGCTGTCATTGATATACAGCACCGCATTGAAGAACGCGTTCCAGTAGCCCACACCGTAGAAGAGGGCAATAACTGCTGTCACCGCCTTGGACATTGGGAGCACGATCTGGCTCAGGATCCGCCATTCGCTGGCCCCGTCGATCCGTGCGCTGTCCAGGATCCCGCGGTCTATCCCCATGAAAAAGCCGCGCAGGATGATGATGTTGAACACCGATATGGCACTCGGCAGGATCAAGGCCCAGTAGGTGTTAATCAGGCCGAGGCCAGAGACCAGGAGGAAGGCCGGAATCATACCGGCGCTGAAAAACATGGTCAGCAGCAGCGTGAAGAGGAGCGGTGTATGGGCAAAGGAGCCCGGCCGTGACAGGCCGTACGCGCAGAGCACCGAGACCACCATGCTGAGCAGGGTTCCCACAACGGTTACGCCCACGCTCACCAGCACCGCCCTGGTGACCACGCCGCCGTTAAGGATCTGGCTGTAGGCGTCAAGACTGATTTCCCCAGGCACAATCACCATTCCGCCGGCCGATGTAATGGTGGCCTGGGAGGAGAGGCTGGTGAGGACGATTGAGTACAACGGCCCCAGCACGGCGACCACCACCATGATGAGTACGGCCGCCTTGCCGATCTTCGCCGCCGGATGCGGTTCCTCCTCCCACGCTGGTCTGGACGACTTGTTGCGGCGCAGCGCCGCAGAAACTGTTGCTGCCGGTTTGGTGATTGTGCTCATGACTTTGAGTACACCCCGCTCTCTCCGAATAGGTGGGCCAGTTTGTTGGCACCCAGAATGAGTGCCAGCGATACCAGGCCCTTGATCAGGCCGGCCGCCGCGGCATAGCCCCAGTCGCCGTTACGAACGCCCGTGTAGTACACAAAGGTGTCCAGGACCTCTGACGCTTGCGCCCCTACGGCGTCGCGTTGCAGGATCAGCTGTTCAAAGCCCACGGACAAGGCATCACCCAGGCGAAGGATCAGCAGCAGGATGACGACGCTGCGCAGCGCCGGCAGCGTCACGTGCCACATCCGGCGCCAGCGGTTCGCTCCGTCGACGGCCGCTGCCTCGTACTGCTCCTGGTCGACGGCGCTGAGCGCGGCGAGGAACACGATGATTCCCCAGCCTGCATCCTTCCAGATTGCCTGTGAGGTAATCAGGAACAGGAAAGTGTCCGGGTTGGTCATAATATCCATGGCCTGCCAGCCATGGGCGCGCAGGCTCTGGCTCAGGAGGCCTGCCCCGCCGAGCACCTGCTGGAACACCGAAACCACCAGCACCCAGGAAAAGAAGTGCGGCAGGTAGACGATGGCCTGGATGGTGGAACGCAGTGCCGGGGACAGCAAGGAGTTGAGCAGCAGCGCCAGCACAATGGGGACGGGAAAGAAGAAGACCAGCTGGAAGGCCGTAATCACCAAGGTGTTCGTTACGGCGAGCCAGAAGCCCTGGTCCCCCAGGACGCGGGTAAAGTTGTCGAGCCCAACGAAGGGGCTGTCCGGAATACCTATGAATGGCGAGTAGTCCTGGAACGCCACAACGTTGCCGAGCATCGGGATATAGGCGAAGACGAGAAGCAGAGCGATGGCTGGCAAGGTCATCAGCACCAGGGATTTATCCCGCCGCAACCTGGTACGCAGGCCTGCTCTCTTGCGGGTGATGGACAGGTCCTCTTGGTGTGCGCCGTCCGGGCGGCCCGGGCGCCGGCCGGCTTGTGCTTGAACCCCTGAGTCGGTCAGGGTGGATTCGGAGGTGGTCATATCGGGCGTCCTAGGCGTTCAGGAATCCTGCGTAGAACTCACGCAGTTCGTCTCCGCCGTTCTTCTTCCAGGTGGCGATGGCCGCATCAAGGTCCGCCATGCTCTTGCGCCCGCGGAGAATATCCTTGGAAAGGTCGTCGAACGGTTTCCCCAAGGAGCCGAACTTGCTGGGCTCCTGGATCTGCAGGCCGTAGAAGAGGGGATCAACCACGTACGGGGCCTGGCGGATTTCCCAGTCCGTCTTGTTCTTCACGTAGCCGGGGTACTGGACCTCGTTGTTCACAGGGGCGGAGTTAACCAGGAACGCATATGTGCTGGTGACTTCGTCCTTGCCCTTGGCCGTGGCCTGCGGAGCGTTCTGTGCGTCGAGGGTGTAGTGGATGCCTTCAACGCCGTTGACGATCAGCATGTTCTCCTCCGTGCCGAAGGGAGCGGCCGCAAAGTTGGCCAGGGCCAGCATTTCCTCCACCTTCGAAGGATCATCGGTCTTCTTGATGAAACTGAATATGGCGGCGGGTGAGCCGCGGTACAACGTGGGCTTGCCGCCGTCAGGGGCAAAGAAGTCCATGGGCTGCATCTGGAACTTCGGGTTGATGGGCAGGTTCCGGCCCAGGGCTTCATGCCAGCCACCCACCCCGCCGGCGGTCATCAGCACCGCGCCGGACTCAAAGCGCTGCCCCGACTTCTGGATGTTGCCGGCCACGGCATCCGGGTGGACAGCGCCTGAGGCGAAGAGTTTCGCACCCCATTCCAAGGCAGCCCGGTATTCGTCTGTCTCAAACCTGCTCTGGAGCTTGCCGTCCACCAGCTTCCAGTTGTCCACACCGTGCATGAGCTGCGCGCCGGTCCACACTTCTTCAGAACCCCAGCGGTTCTTGGCCGGGTCCGTGAGTTCCTTGGCCAGTGCGATGTATTCATCGGCGGACTTTGGCTGTTCCAGACCCATTTCATCGAACAGGTCTTTACGGTAGAAGAAGGCGTTCCCGACCCCTCCGGACGGGTACGGCAGCCCGTACAGCCCGCCTTCGAAACAGCTGTACTTCCACGCAGCGGTGGGGATATTTGCGAGGTTGGGGTACTTCTTGATCTTGTCGCCGGCAAGGTACTCGGAAAGGTCCGTGAAGAGGCCCTTGACTGCCTGGCCGAACCGCGGCGGAAGGTTCCACGAGGGGATGACAATCCAGTCCGGCACATCCTTGGGCGAGGCCAGGACTGTCTGGATCTTGTCCCCATAGGTGTTGCCATCACTGACCTGGAAGTTCAGGGTTGCGCCCAACCGTTCGTTCACGGCCCGGTGATAGCTGTTATCCGCCGGCGGGATTGCCCACCAGGCCGGGGTCATGACCGTATAGCTTCCGCCTTTGCCCGGAACACCCTGCACTGACTTGACCGAGGACGAGGGCATGCTGGTGAAGCCGGGCGCCGTTCCGTTAACACTCGGGATGTCCGGCTTGACGGTTTCCAGCGGGATGTAGCTGGGCACGAGCTTGGACGTGGCGTCGGCCATTCCCGCGGAACTGGTGGCCTGCGGGGCCCCGCCGCCGCTGCTACATGAGGTGAGCGCAGGAAGGGCGGCAAAGGCCACGGCACCCCCCACGAGGCCCAGGAACGACCGGCGGCCTACTCCTGTGCGGCCGAGCTCCTTCAGGGACGCGCCGCGTTCCGATGAGGCGTTGCTTCCAAGCATGATTTGCACTCCTTTGTGTGGACTTCTGTTGGCCTGACGAAGGCGTAATTGTCAGGCCGGCTGCCCCTTTGCGCAGCTCTGCGACCGGCAACCTAGCCGGGCATTCGTCGAAGTTTGACCAGTGAAACTATCGAAGCGTTTCGATTGGCCCAAGCCTAGATGATCGCAAAACAGACCGCAAGGGTTTCTTATGTTGCAGGTCACACCACGAAATGCCACAATGTTTGCCAAGCATCCGGCACGCAAGCGTTTAAACAATTCGGCTCCAAGGACGGACCCACTCATGCAAATTACAGCTACCGCCACCACCGCTGCCACTCCCGAGGCCATGCTGGAGTCCCTCGCCCTGGACCAGAAGATCGCCTTGCTCCACCAGCACGCCCCCGCCATCGAAGCCCTAGGCCTGGCCCGGTTCCACACCGGGGCCGAAGCCGCCCACGGTGTGGCGTGGCTGGGCCCGGCCACTGTCTTTCCCCAGCCTGTGGGCATGGCCGCCACCTGGGACGAGGAACTGATCCGGCGGGTGGGGACCGCCGTCGGCCGTGAAGTCCGTGGCAAGAAGGCCGGCAACAACGTCTGGGCTCCGGTGGTGAACCCGCTGCGGCATCCGTTGTGGGGACGCAACGAGGAAGGGTTCTCCGAGGATCCGCACCTCACCGCAGCTTTGGCCGGGGCGTACTGCGCGGGCCTCAAGGGAGACCATGAACGCTTCTGGATGACGGTGCCCACGCTGAAGCACTTCCTGGCCTACAACAATGAACAAGACCGGAACGTTTCCAGCAGCCAGCTGCGCTTGCGCGTGCTTCATGAATATGAGCTTCCGGCCTACCGCGGCCCCATCGATGACGGTGTGGCGGGCGCTGTGATGCTCTCCTACAATCTGGTCAACGGCCGGCCCGCCCACGTCTCGGACCTGGTCGCCGGAGAGCTGCGGCAGTGGCGGAACGGGGAGGACATCTTCATCGTCACCGACGCCAGTGCACCGTCCTCGCTCTACACCGCGGAGAAGTATTTCGACGACGGCCCGTCCGCCTACGCCGCTGCCCTCCGCGCAGGGGTGGACAACTTTACCGAGGACGGTGACAACCCGGAGCCGTCACTCAGGCATCTGCATGCGGCCGTTGACCGCGGGCTGATCAATGAGGCGGACGTCGACCGCGCGGTTCTTCGCCTGCTCACGCTGCGTGAGCGCACCGGGGAGTTCGAGCCCGACGGCGGCCCCTACGCTGACCTCGGTGCGGAACTGGTGGGCGCTCCAGCACACGTGGAACTGGCCCGGGAATCTGCCCGGAAGGCCGTGGTACTGCTCCGGAACGAGGCGGCGGTCGGCGGAGAAGCTCCGCTCCTCCCGTTGGGTTCGGCACCGGGCAAGATCGCGGTCATCGGTGCTTTGGGATCCACGGTCCTCAGCGACTGGTACAGCGGCACCCTCCAGAACGAGGTCAACATCGCGGCGGGGTTGTCCGGACGGTATGGAGAGGTGGTGGCCGAGGCAGGCCTTGACCTGGTCTCGCTCCGCTGCGTCCGAACCGGCACCTACCTCGGCGCGGGGGAGCCGGACGCCGGCCTCACGGCCGGCGCCGCAGCCCCCGGGCCCGAGCACACCTTCCTGCTCAAGGACTGGGGCGGCGGCGAATGCACCCTGCAGTCCCCCGCTACAGGCAAGTTCGTGGCTGCCGATGGCTACTACCTGGCCGCCTCCACCGACCGGGTGGGCGGCTGGGTGGTTCAGGAAACCTTCCGACTGCATTACGGCACGGACGGGACAGCGGCCATCCAGCACATCGGCAGCGGGAAGTGGGTGCGGATCGAAGCGCACACCGGAAGCGCGGCCCTGTCGGCCGCGACGGCAGACACAGCGGACCGCTTCGCGCTTCGGACCGTCCGCTCCGGGCAGCAGTCCGCCCGGGAGGCGTCCGCCGCAGCCGATGTCGCCGTCGTTGTGGTGGGAAACGACCCACACCTGGGCGGCCGGGAAACCCTGGACCGGTCCACCTTGGCACTTCCCGAACCCGAGCAGGAGCTGATCCGGCTGGTCCGGGAAGCGAACCCGCGCACGGTCCTGGTAATCGTCTCGTCCTACCCCTACTCGCTGGGCGCCCTGGCGGACACTCCCGCCATCGTGTGGACTTCGCACGCCGGGCAGGAACTGGGCAACGCGCTGGCGGACGTGCTCAGCGGCGACTTTGAACCCAGCGGGCGGCTGGCGCAAACCTGGTGGCGGCGCGACGAGGACCTCGCGGACATCCTGGACTATGACCTCATCACCTCGCGCAGCACCTACCTCTACAGCGAGGCCGAGCCGCTTTTCCCGCTGGGACACGGTCTGGGCTACAGCACGGCCAGCTACGAGTCCGCGGAGCTGGTGGATGAACCCGACGGCGGCGGGATTGACGTCGTAGTCCGCAACACCGGCAGCCGGACCGTGCATGAGCTGGTGCAGGTCTACGCCGCCAGCCCCGGGCACCGCTTCGACTTCCCGCGGCGGCTGCTGGTGGCTCACCGGCGCGTGGAACTCGCACCTGGCGAGCGCCGCACCGTCCGGCTGACGGTGCCCCTGCACCGGCTGGCCACCTTCAGTGTGACGGCCGGACGGATGCACGTGGAGCCGGGGATCTACGAGCTCATGGTTGGCCCGTCTGCCGGCGACCTGCCGCTGGGCGTTGAGCTGACGGTGGCCGGTGAGGGCAGCGGGCACCGAAGCCGCGGGGCCTGGATCCGCGCTGAACTGTTCGACGAGTGCTCCAACCTCGCGCTGGTGCCGGAGACGCCGCTGGCCGGTACCGCCGTCGCCCCCTTGTCGCCGCAGGAAAGCGCGAGGGCGGTCTACCGCGGCTGGGCGGGCGCCTCACCGGGATCGGTGGCGTTCCGCTGCACTTCGTCCGGCGCCGCCCGGATTACAGTTCAGCTGCCGGGCCGCGGCGGCACCTGGACAACCTGCGGAGAGGCCGCGGTTGAGGCGGAATTCTCCGGTGAACTGCTGCTGGAGCTCCCGCCCGGGAACAGGGTGGATACTGACGCCGTCCGGGTGATCCTTGCCGGGCCCGTGACCATGACGGAGCTACAACTGGGCTAGGTGCCCGGGCCGCGGCCGGACGGCCGAGCAGCTAGAGCGTTGCCGGATCCGTGTTGGCACCACACAGGATGACGGCCACGCGCTCGCTTTCCTCCGGCACGTAGGCGCCAGCGTGCAGGGCGGCGAAGGCCGCTGCGGCACCGTGTTCGACCACCAGACGGTACTCATCCCAGAGCTGCGAGCGCGCAGCGACGATTTCGTCGTCAGACACCAGGACGCTTTCGACGCCGGTCCTGACTGCCACCGCGAAACCAATTTCACCAATGCGTCGGGCCCCCAGGGAGTCTGCGGCGATGCCGGATACCGCCACATCGAAGGGCCGGCCGGCGGCCAGCGCGGCGTGCAGCGTGGGCGCGTTGTCGGGCTCGACGGCCACCACCTTGGCGTGGCCCTCAACGGCGGCGGCGATTCCGGCCATGAGCCCTCCGCCGCCAACCGCCACTAACACCGTATCCACGCCCTCGAGCTGGTCCAGCAGTTCGGACCCGACCGTGCCGGCGCCGGCTGCGATCTCGGGCTGATCATAGGCGTGGCAGTAGACGGCTCCCGTTGTCGCGGCGTAGGCGATGGCGGCGTCGTAGGCCACGGCATACTCGGAGCCGCCTTGAACCACGTTGGCGCCCATGACTTCCAGCTTCGTGACCTTGACGGCGGGAGCGGAGTCCGGCACGAACACGGTCGCGGGGACACCCAGCTGTGCTGCCGCGTACGCGTTGGCCAGTCCGGCGTTCCCGCCGGAGGCCACCACGACGCCGACCTCGGGCCTTAGCTCGCCGCGCTCCTGGCTCGCGAGGAGGCGGTTGAGGGCGCCGCGGGCCTTGAACGTTCCGGTGTGCTGCATGAACTCGCACTTGAACCACACGGGACCCGGGAAGGTGCCCTGATCCGTTTCCAGTATGGGCGTGCGCCGGCTGAGGCCTGCGATCCGGGCAGCGGCTTGGTCCACGTCAGCGCGGGTGATCATGAGGATGCTCCTGGTGGATGCGGAAGGGCAGGACTTCAGCCTGGTGCCACGTGTGGCCCTGTCCCGCTAGGCCTGATCGTCCCACATACCGGACTCGTCCACTGCCTCCTCAGGCTTGTGTTCAGCGTCCGGATCACCACTTCCCACATACGACGCCGGCACCGTTCCTGGCGCCTGCGTCTGCTGTTCCTCACGGATGTTGCTTGCCGTCCCGGCTTCCGGTTTCGTTTGCTCGTTTTCTTGGGCGGTCATGGAACTTCCTTTCAACTGGGGACGCTGCATGGTTCCCGCCGGAGGTATCCCCGGCCAGAATTCCAGCCTACGTGTGAACTACGCCTCAAGGCGGGACAATCCGGCCCTGAATTCCGTTGAACAAATGGCGGAAGGAGACCATTTGCTCATTGTTCTGACTGGAATAGACGGCGCAGGAAAATCAACGGCCGCCCGCGCCCTGGTGTCGGCAGCCCAAACCGACGGCCGGGACGCCCTGCTGCTCAGCAATCACGCGGGCCGGCGGAGCATGTCCGTGCTGGCTGCAAAACTGGTGGTCCGGTGGCCGCCCCGACTTGCCGATGCGATCGAAACATCGTTCCGCGTTGTCAATGTCCTGGTATCCCACGCCCGGGCCAGACGGTTCCAGGGCATGGTGGTCATGGACCGCCACCTCTTCTGCCAGCTGGCTCTGCGCAAGACCAAAGACCTGCCGCGCGGCCGCCTGCTCCCCTGGCTCATCGGCGCCCTCCCGGCACCGGACGCAATTGTCCATCTGGACATCGCGCCCGAGCTGGCACACCAGCGGATTGTGGCCCGCGGCACCGATGCGGAAACATTATCTGACCTGGTTTCCCTGCGGGACGCCTACCGCTCCTTGCCCGAATACCCGGACTTCGTGGAGCTTGATGCAGCCGCTCCACCTGCGGAGGTGGCGTCCCGGCTCGCGCAGCTTGTCAGCCAGGGCAGCAGGGCAGCAGGGCAGCAGGGCAGCAGGCCCGGCCTAACTGCTGACCGCGGCTGCAGCTGCGGGGACCTCCGGTGAGCTGCCCGCCGTCGGGACTCCTGCCGTCGTGATGTCCGACGCCGGTGCTTTCGCCGGCACGGCTTCCACCGCCGCCTCTGCCTGCGGGAGGTCTCCCCGGAATGCGCGGAGCATGGCTTCGCGGTCGAACTGGCCCTCCCATTTTGCCACCACGAAGGTGGCCACGCAGTTACCCAGCAGGTTCACGGACACACGCATGGAGTCCATGAGACGGTCAGCACCGAGCAGCAGCGCAACGCCGGCGACGGGGAAGATGCCGAGGGCTCCCGCGGTGGCGGAGAGGGCCAGGAACGCGGAGCCCGGAACGCCGGCCATTCCCTTGGAGGTGAGCATCAGGACGCCAAGGGCCGCGAGCTGCTGGCCCAGGTCCAGGTGATGACCGAACGCCTGGGCCAGGAACAGCAGCGAGATCGAGAGGTACAGGGCCGCGCCGTCGAGGTTGAAGGAGTAGCCCGTAGGGACCACCAGTCCTGTGGTGGCCCGGGAGCAGCCGGCGTTGGTCAGTTTGGTCATGATGCGCGGCAGCACCGATTCGGTGGAGGCAGTACCCAGCGCCAGGAGGAATTCCTCCCTGGAGTATTTGATGAACTGCCAGAGCGGCACCCGCGGATAGACCCAGGCCACCACGAACAGCAGGCCGATGAAGATGATCGCGGCGCCGTAGCAGGCGGCGATCAGCAGTGCGTAGGTGCTGAGGGAGCCCAGGCCGTACTGGCCGATGATGAACGCCATGGCGCCGAACGCGCCGATGGGCGCCACCCGCATGACCCAGGCCATGATCTTGAAGAACAGTTCCAGGACCGTCTCCATCAGCGTGATCACCGGAAGGCAACGCTCACGTCCGACGACGACGATCGCCGCGCCGAAGAATACCGCGAAGCACAGCACCTGGAGCAGGCTGTTATTGGCGAAGGCACCCACAACGCTGGTGGGGATAATGCCCAGCAGGAAGGCTCCGGCGTCCTTGGGCGGTGCTGTGCCCGTCGTGGCCTTCAGGGCGTCCTGGGACAGGGTAGACGGGTCGATATTCAGCCCGGCCCCGGGCTGGACGATGTTGCCCACGATGAGGCCGAACACCAGCGCGAAGAGCGTTGCTCCGGTGAAGTACACCAGCGCCTTGACGCCGACCCGGCCCACGGCCCTGACGTCGCTGACCGCGGCGATGCCGGTGACAATGACCAGGAAGATCAGCGGCGCAATGATCATCTTGATGAGCGCGATAAAGCCGTCCCCCAGCGGCTTGAGTCCCGTGCCGATGTCCGGCCAGAAGTGGCCGATCCCGATTCCAAGGAGAACGGCGATAAGGATCTGAAAAAACAGGGACGTGTAGATCGGCTTCTTCGTCCGGGCCGGCGGACGGAATGCGGAGTTTGCCGCGGAAGCCGAGGCGGAGGGGAGGATCATGGGGCTGCCTATCAACGTCGGAACGGCATCAGGCCGTTAGGGTCAATGGCAACGGTAGAGTTCCAGTGTTTCGGGCAGGATAAATCCGTAATGCGGAAAGGTTTAACCGCAAAATGGAAAAGAGGGCTTCTCAACGCTGCTCGGGGCGGCTCGCGGCAGCCTCACCTCAGAACCCGTCATCTACCCAGGCTATGCACTTCCGCAGTCAAAGCGCCGGCCAACTCGGATGCCGTGGCGAGCTCCCATCGTTCGCCATCCTGCTCGTAGCAGACCACCACAGACTGATCCATTACCCTTGCCGCATCCAAGGCAAGCAACAGCGCATCCTCCATGTGCCGGGCGTGCTCGAGCCGGTCCACGAGGGCGCCCGGAAGGTAGCTGTCATCGATCAGCACGTGGGACTTACCCTCCACGATGACCTTCAGCAGATATCCCTGGTCCTCATGGACGGAACCGCGCGTGGAAGCAATCTCCGTGACTTTGTCGGCACGAACCAGTCCTTGGTTGATAGTGCGTATCCATACCTCACCCATGAAAGCTCCTTACGTTGTGAGGCACGCTGAATCCTTGTCAGATCAGCGCGTGCATCCCCCGGCTCCTGGGCCGGCCTAATGACGCCGTGCCCAGGAATTCGACGGCAACAAAAGGTTCGGTCCCGACTACCCACTCATCGTGGCCGGGAGGAAGGGCGTAAGTGTCGTTGGCATGAATAATGGAGCGCACGCCGTCGGACGTTTCAATCTCCAGTGAGCCGGAGACACAGAATCCGATGTGGTTATGCTCGCAGTACTCGGTCATCTCGGTGGGCTTGGCGGACTCGGACCAGTGCCAGCCCGGTTCGAGGATCAGCCGCGCCACTGAATAGTCGTCCACGGTGACCAGATCGAACTCCGCCTTGTCTGGACGCCGCTTCTTGTCGGGAATATCAAAGGACTTAACTGCCAAAGCTCTGATGAAATTTGCGGTCATGAGGACACTGCCTAGGAATCACGGAGCGGGGCGCCTGGCGGTGAGGCCAAGCAATGGAGTGCAGGTTACCGATGTGCGGCTTGGTAAAGGGGGAGACCATGAAGTTATGGCGCCTTTGAAAGCCCGGCGCGAACGCATCCGGAAGATGGTGTATCTATAACCGTATCCCTACGGTTGCCGAAGTCAATGGGCCACCGCTGTGGGGGCCCATCCGGCGGATATCCGCCCAGCTACCGCCAGTGGCCGGTGTTGTCCAGACCCAAGAAATGCGATTGGCCAAGTGTCTTGGCACGCTCGAAGTCCCGGCGGGCGCGTTCGGATTCCGGGTCTGAGCCGAGCGGAGGGCGCTTCGCCCTCGTCAACAGATGACGCACGATCGACCCGGTGATTAAAAGCCCTGCACCAATTCCCGCAACCAGCAACTCCATACCCGCCCCTCCCGGTTGATTCAAGCTTAAGGGTTGTCGTCGGATTCGTGCTTACCCTCGCCGGCCTCGGCTTCGGGAACCACCTGGTTGGCAATCATATCCACCCGGTCGGCCGCGGTAAGGCTGTCATCGTTTTGAATGGCCGCAACGTCCCCGCTGTCAACGGCCCCGGCATCCTCGTTGCTCGCATCCTCGTCGTGCAGGTGTTCCTTGTGGCGGGCTTCCTCCAGATGATGCTCCAGCTTTTCTTCTGCGTCCCTACGGCGTTGACCAACGGTGCGCAATTGCTGGGTTGTGGGTGAGACGGCGTATCCCTCCTGACGCTGGCTTTGTTCCTGCGGACTCTGGTCCTTGTTTTCGCTGTTCTCGCTCATCTTGGCATCGTCCCACCAGAAGTCGATGTGCTCAACGGTGTGGTTCGAGCAACCCCCTTGACTCTCGCCCTGACCAGTCTTTACACTTTTCATAAAGCAGAATCTAAATTCCACAAAGCGGAAACGGTGATCAAGCCGGGAAGCGCGGGAAGATAGATCAAAGCCCTCCTCGGAAGGACCTACGATGACGTACACAGTGAACTGCTCCATCCTCCTGACGGAGCTTTCCCTGCTCGAGCGCCCTGCAGCGGCGAAGGCAGCCGGCTTCGACGCCGTCGAGTTCTGGTGGCCATTCGACACCTCCGTCCCCACTGAAGCCGAGATCACCAGGTTCGAGAACGCCATCACCGACGCCGGCGTCCAGCTCACGGGCCTGAACTTCAACGCGGGCAACATGCCCGGCGGCGACCGCGGCCTGGTCTCGTGGCCGGCACGATCTGCCGAGTTCAAGGACAACATCGACGTCGTGGCCGGCATCGGCGAACGCCTCGGCTGCAAGGCCTTCAACGCCCTCTACGGCAACCGCATCGACGGCGAATCGGCCGAGGAGCAGGACGCCATCGGCGCGGAAAACCTCGCGACGGCGGCTGCCAGCATCGCCAGCATCGGCGGCACCGTCCTCCTCGAACCCGTCAGCGGCGCACCCAGATACCCGCTCCTCACGGCCCAGGACGCACTCAAGGTCATCGCCCGCATCAAAGCGGAATCCGGCGCCACCAACGTCAAGCTCCTCGCCGACTTCTACCACCTGGCAGTCAACGGGGACGACGTTTCCGCTGTCATTGAGAACCAGGCCAAGGACTTCGGCCACATCCAGATCGCCGACAACCCCGGCCGCGGGGCTCCGGGAACCGGTGAACTTCCCCTCGGGGAATGGATCACCCGCAGCCGTGAACTCGGCTACGAGGGCTACGTCGGCCTCGAATACAAGGAACCGCAGGAAACCGCCTTCAACTGGGCTATCCGCCAGCGCGCCACTCGCTAAAACAGCACGCCCGCGCTAAAACGCAGCCAAAGACTTCAGAAAGAGAACATCATGAGCAACGTTGCAGTCATCGGACTCGGAATCATGGGCCTGCCCATGGCCATCAACTTGGTCAAGGCCGGCCACACTGTCACCGGTTTCAACCGCAGCCAGGACAAGATCGACAAGCTCGTCTCCGAAGGCGGCCGCGGTGCCACCAGCATCGCCGGCGTCGTCAAGGAGGCCGACGTCGTCATCACCATGGTGCCGGACTCCCCCGATGTTGAGGGCGTAGTCGGCGGCAAGGACGGTGTCTTCGCCAACGCGAGGAAGGGCACCCTCTGGATCGACGCCTCCAGCATCCGCCCGGACGTTGCCAAGCGACTCTCCGACGAAGCCCGCGACGCCGGCCTCCGCCCCTTGGACGCCCCAGTCTCCGGCGGGGAACAGGGTGCCATCGACGCAGCCCTCTCCATCATGGTCGGCGGCGCCAAGGAAGACTTCGACGCAGCCCAGGACGTCCTCAACGCGGTGGGCAAGACCATCGTCCACGTCGGACCGTCCGGCTCCGGGCAGACCGTCAAGGCAGCCAACCAGCTGATCGTGGCCGTCAACATCGAGGTCCTCGGTGAGGCCATCGCCTTCCTGGAGGCCTACGGCGTGGACACCGACGCCGCCCTCAAGGTCCTCGGCGGTGGGCTTGCCGGCTCCAAGGTCCTGGACCAGAAGGGCCAGAAGATGCTGGACCGCAACTTCGAGCCCGGCTTCCGCCTCGCCCTCCACCACAAGGACCTGGGCATCGTCACCTCAGCCGCCCGCGAAGCCAACGTCGCCATCCCCCTCGGCGCCGTCGTCGCCCAGCTCGTCGCCGCCACCGTCAACCAGGGCGACGGCGGCCTTGACCACTCCGGCCTCTTCAAGCAGGTCCTCCAGCTCTCCGGCCGGAGCTAAGCCAACCGTCCCCTCAGGCGGACAAAAGAACGATCCGGCAGCCGTCGTCGTGCCTCAACGACGACGGCTCAGCCCAGCACACCCAAATACAGACTTCCCCACAGACTTTTTCAAGGAGCACACCATGAGCAAGATGCGTACCGTTGATGCAGCGGTTGCCATCCTGGAGAAGGAAGGCGCCATCGAGGCGTTCGGCCTGCCAGGCGCCGCAATCAACCCCTTCTATTCCGCCATGCGCGCCCACGGCGGGATCCGCCACACCCTGGCCCGGCACGTCGAAGGCGCCAGCCACATGGCCGACGGCTACAGCCGCGCCAAGGACGGCAACATCGGCATCTGCATCGGCACCTCCGGCCCCGCCGGCACCGACATGATCACCGGCCTCTACGCCGCCTGGGCTGATTCCGTCCCCATGCTCTGCATCACCGGCCAGGCCCCCGTGGCCAAGCTGCACAAGGAAGACTTCCAGGCCGTGGACATCGAGTCCATCGCCAAGCCCGTCACCAAGATGGCCATGACCGTCCTGGAGCCCGGCCAGGTTCCCGGCGCCTTCCAGAAGGCCTTCCAGCTGATGCGCTCCGGCCGCCCCGGCCCCGTGCTCCTGGACCTGCCCATCGACGTGCAGTTGGCCGAAATCGAGTTCGACATCGACACCTACGAGCCCCTGCCCGTCGAGAAGCCCAAGGCCTCCCGCAAGCAGCTGGAAAAGGCCCTGGACATGCTGACCGCGGCCAAGTACCCGCTGATTGTGGCCGGCGGCGGCATCATCAACGCCGGCGCCTCCGCCCAGCTGGTTGAACTGGCCGAAACCCTGAACATCCCGGTCATCCCCACCCTGATGGGCTGGGGCACCATCCCGGATGACCACAGGCTGATGGCCGGCATGGTGGGCCTGCAAACCTCACACCGCTACGGCAACGAGAACTACCTGCAGAGCGACTTCGTGATCGGTATCGGCAACCGCTGGGCCAACCGTCACACCGGCGGCCTGGAGACCTACACGGCCGGCCGGAAGTTCGTGCACATCGATATCGAGCCCACCCAGATCGGCCGCGTGTTCTCACCGGACCTGGGCATCGCATCCGACGCCGGTGCGGCGCTGGCCGGGCTGATCGACCTTGCCAGGGAGCGCAAGGCTGCCGGGTCCCTGCCGGACTACAGCGCCTGGGTTGCCGAATGCCAGGACCGCAAGGCCTCCCTGCACCGCAAGACGCACTTCGCGACCATCCCCATCAAGCCGCAGCGCGTATACGAGGAGATGAACAAATCCTTCGGCAAGGACACCACCTACGTGTCCACCATTGGCCTGTCCCAGATCGCCGGCGCCCAGATGCTGCATGTCTTCGGTCCGCGCAAGTGGATCAACGCCGGCCAGGCAGGACCGCTGGGCTGGACCGCCCCGGCCGCACTCGGCGTGGTCCGCGGCAAGCCGGACGAAACGGTGGTTGCCCTGTCCGGTGACTACGACTTCCAGTTCATGATTGAGGAACTGGCCGTGGGCGCACAGTTCAACCTCCCGTACGTCCACGTGGTGGTGAACAACTCCTACCTGGGCCTGATCCGCCAGTCCCAGCGCGGCTTCAACATGGAGCAGAACGTGTCCCTGGCGTTCGACAACATCAATTCTCCGGAGACAAATGGCTACGGTGTGGATCACGTCAAAGTGGCCGAGGGCCTGGGGTGCAAGGCCATCCGTGTGGAGGATCCCAACGACCTCGCCGCCGCCTTCGACAAGGCCAAGGCCCTGATGGGCGAGTTCCAGGTTCCGGTGGTAGTGGAAGTGATCCTGGAGAAGATCACCAACATCTCCATGGGTGTGGAAATCAACGCCGTGAACGAGTTCGAGGAACTGGCCCAGACCGCAGCCGACGCCCCCACAGCCATCCTGGCCCTGCAGGCGTAAACCATGCGGATCGTCATTGCCCCAGACAAGTTCAAGGGATCGCTGTCTGCGCCGGAAGTGTGCCGGCACCTGGAAAAGGGCCTGCAGGCGGCTGTTGGCGGGAACCTTGATATCGTCCGGATTCCCGTGGCCGACGGCGGCGAGGGTACCCTCGACGCCGCCGTCGGCTCCGGCTTCACCCGCCGTACAGCCACGGTCAGCGGCCCGACCGGCCAGCCGATCGAAGCAGACTTTGCCGTCCGCGGCCACGAAGCCGTCATCGAAATGGCCACTGCGTCAGGGCTCGCCGTCCTCCCGCAGGTGCTCGGCGGCGGCCGGCCTGATTCGCTCACCGCCACCACGGCCACGAGCCTCGGCACCGGCGAGCTGATCACCGCAGCGCTGGATGCCGGCTGCCGCCGGATCATCCTTGGCGTCGGCGGCAGCGCCAACACCGACGGCGGCGCCGGGCTCCTCCAAGGACTCGGTGCCAGGTTCCTGGACGCCCATGGCAGCGAACTGCCCGCAGGCGGGACCGCGCTGGCCAACCTGCACAGCATCGACTTCACCGACTTCGAACCCCGCCTGGTGGACACGCGCTTTGTGCTGGCGTCCGACGTCGACAATCCCCTGCTGGGCGCCCACGGCGCCGCGGCGATTTTCGGCCCGCAAAAGGGCGCCACGCCGCAGGACGTCGACGTGCTCGACGCCGCCCTGGCCAGGTTTGTCGAAGTCCTGGCCAGGGAAATCGGCTTCCGCGCCGTCAAGGCAGCCGACGCTCAGGGGGCCGGGGCAGCCGGAGGCGTGGGCTACGCCGCCATCGCGGTCCTGGCCGCGGCCCGCAGGCCCGGCATCGACGTCGTGCTCGAATTCACGCAACTGGCCCGCAGCCTGGCCGATGCCGATCTGGTGATCACCGGTGAAGGCAGCCTGGACGAGCAAAGCCTGCTCGGCAAAACGCCATTGGGCGTGGCCCGGGCCGCCGCTGCTGCGCGCGTGCCTGCCGTTGCGGTTTGCGGGCGCACCACGCTGGGCCGCGAAGAGCTCATGGATGCCGGCTTCGAGGACGTCTACGCTTTGACTGAGCTCGAAAGCAATCTGGACACCTGCATCGCGGAAGCCGGACAGCTTCTGGAGCAGCTGGGCACGCAGATCGGCGGGCGGCTGGCGGCCAACAGGCTGTCCCGGCCCGCGGAAACTAAGGAGGACCTCCATGTCTGAAGAACGCTACGACCTCGTCATCCGGGGCAAGCGCATCCTCACTACCGCCGGGATCGCCGCACGCGAAGTGGGCGTCCGCGGCGGCAAGATCGCGGCCATCGAGCCCCTCGGCAACGGCCTTTCCGGAACCGAAGTCATCGAACTGGCCGCCGACGAGACCCTCCTCCCCGGCCTTGTGGACACCCACGTCCACGTCAACGAGCCCGGCCGCACCGAGTGGGAAGGCTTCGCCTCGGCCACCCGGGCGGCGGCCGCTGGCGGCGTGACCACCATTATCGACATGCCGCTGAACTCCGTTCCGCCTACTACCACCGTGGAAGGCCTCAAGCTCAAGCGCGAGGTGGCCGAAGACCAGGCGTTTGTGGACGTGGGGTTCTGGGGTGGCGCCGTGCCCGGCAACAAGGCGGACCTCCGCCCCCTTCATGACGAAGGCGTGTTCGGTTTCAAGTGCTTCCTGCTGCACTCCGGTGTGGACGAGTTCCCGCATCTGGAGGCGGATGAGATGGAGGAGGACATGGCCGAGCTCAAGTCCTTCGATTCCCTCATGATCGTCCATGCCGAGGACTCCCACGCGATCGACCACGCGCCCCACCCGGGCGGGGACAAGTACGCCACATTCCTGGCCTCACGGCCCCGCGGCGCCGAGAACAAGGCCATCGCTGAGGTCATCGAACGCGCCCGCTGGACCGGTGCGCGCGCACACATCCTGCACCTCTCGTCGTCGGACGCGCTGCCCATGATCGCCACCGCAAAGCGTGACGGGGTCCACCTCACGGTGGAGACGTGCCCCCACTACCTCACGCTCACGGCCGAGGAAATCCCCAACGGCGCCACCGCGTACAAGTGCTGCCCGCCCATTCGCGAAGCGTCCAACCGCGAGCTGCTGTGGAAGGGCCTGCAGGACGGCACCATCGACTGCATCGTCTCGGACCACTCCCCCTCCACCCTGGACCTCAAGGACCTGGAGAACGGCGACTTCGCCGTGGCCTGGGGCGGCGTCTCGTCGCTCCAGCTGGGCCTTTCCCTGATCTGGACCGAGGCAAGGCACCGAGGCATCCCGCTGGAGCAGGTGGTCAGCTGGATGGCCGAGAAGCCCGCTGCTTTGGCCCGCCTGCAGCACAAGGGCCAGCTGGCGTTGGGCTACGACGCCGACTTCTCCGTGTTCGCCGCGAACGAGGCCTTCGTCGTGGATGCCTCCAAGCTCAAGCACAAGAATCCCATCACCCCGTACGACGGCAAGGCACTTTCCGGTGTGGTGCGCAGGACCTATTTGCGTGGCAGCGTCGTTGACGGCCAGACCCCCGGCGGCAATCTGATCCGCCGCGGCGGGGTCTGAGGGCCCAGCATGGCGGTGCAGGACGGCGCGACCCGCCTTCCGCCGTCGCCCGGCCCTGTCAGCCGGATGGCTGTTGATCTGGCGGCTGGCCAGGTCCTGCTGGACGGCCAAAAGGTTCCGTTCACCGGCGTCGAATTCAAGCTGCTCCGCTACCTCGTGGAGAACTGTTCGCGCGCCATTGACAGGAGCGAACTCCAGCAGTTCCTGGAGTCCTTTGAAACCCCTGGCGCCTCGCTCCGGGCCATGGATGTGTACGTGGGGAGGGTCCGCCGGAAGCTCGGAAATGCAAGCCATGCCGTCACCACTGTCCGGGGCCGCGGGTACCAGTTCATCCCGGGTCCTTGTGCAACGATTCGCGGGCCGGCGGAATACTGCATATGACGGCGGAGTTGTATGACTGAGCGGGAAGCCGCTTCACTTGATGTTTTGCCAGTAAATGACAAAGTCTTCCAAAGGAACGCCATGAGCCACACCCTGACCACCAAGCTTCAGCCTGGAACCCAGGCCCCTGACTTCACTCTTCGGGACGCCAAGGGCCGCGAAACTGCGTTGGCCGACTACCGTGGCAAGAACGTCATCGTGTACTTCTACCCCAAAGCTGCCACCCCCGGCTGCACCACGGAAGCCTGCGACTTCCGCGACAGCCTGTCCTCACTGCAGGGCAGGGGCTACGAGGTTATCGGCATCTCCCCTGACGCGCCCGAGGCCCTCGCCGGCTTCACCGGTGACTTCTCGTTGACCTTCCCGCTGCTCTCCGACGCGGACCACTCCGTTGCGCTGTCGTATGGTGCGTGGGGCGAGAAGCTGGTCGACGGCGAGATCACCGAGGGAATCGTGCGCTCCACCGTGGTGCTGGACCCCGAAGGCAAGGTCACCCTTGCCCAGTACCAGGTCAAGGCCCAAGGCCACGTCGCCGCGCTCAGGGAAGCCCTCGGCGTCTGAGAGTCCCCTGGCGGTGACAGGATAGCGGCATGGCGATCGAGATTCGGCCGGCAACGCAGTTCCAGGACGTGAGTGCGATTATCGGACCCAAGCGGCCCGATGCCAACGTGTGCTGGTGCCTGAGCTACCGCATTCCTTCCACACAGAACCAGAAACTGCGCGGCACCGAGCGCGGAGACCTGGTGAAAGAACTGGTGCGTCAGGATCCACCGCCCGGGGTGCTCGCGTACGACGGCGACGACGTGGCGGGCTGGGCGGCTGTCCATCCGCGCTCGGACACCAGCTTCGCCCGTAACCGTAAGATTCCACACCTCGATGACCTCGACGTATGGTCAGTGTGGTGCATTCGGGTCCGGCCCGGCCATCGCGGCAGGGGAATCTCCCATCATCTGCTGGAGGGTGCTGTCGCCATGGCCCGCGACTATGGCGCACTCATCATCGAGGGCTACCCCGTCGACAACCGAGGCAGCAAAGTTGATCTCACTATGGCCTATGTGGGCACGCGCAGGCTGTTCGAACAGGCCGGGTTCGTCAAGGCTGCCGATACAGACTCGGTGCTCAACGGCTTCCCGCGCGTCCTCATGCGCCTTGACCTCCGCGGAACCTAGCCCGGGCGCCACCGAGACGAGATCCACCCGGGCGCGCCGAGGCTATTTCTTCCAGCGCTTCTTCCAGTCCACGTTCATCAGCCACAGGGCCAGGAGAAGTGCATCCATGGTCATGAGGCCCGCGATGAGATACGCCCACCCTATGAACACGGCAATCTCCTGACTTGGTGTCCCCCCAGCCACTCGATTGCTCCCAGTGTGGCACGTAAAGTGCCGCCATGGAATGGTGTCAGCACCGCACTTTTCAGCGCTCCGCCACAAACGAAAGAAGCGGGCGCAGGTTAGTGTCAGGGCACAAAAAACTGCTCCCCGGGAGTCGATATGGATCCCTCCATCCAACTTCCGAGGAGCAGTCCACCGCTGCAGGGACTCCTGCTTGCCAGGTTTCGCCTTCTTGGCTTTCGCGGATTAGTCGGTCGTTGCCGGGACGTCCTTGACAACCCACATCTTGCGGAGTGTTTCGTGGATGGTCCAGTGACCCTCCCAGCCGGCTGGCGTCACGAACAAAGTACCCGGACCGATATCGAAGCTGGTGCCGTCCGGCTCCGTGATGGTGCCGGTCCCACTCAGGATCTGGCAAATCTCGTCGTAGCCGGGACGGGTGCTCTTGAACTCTCCCGGAGTTACTTCCCAGATACCCGTCCTCAGATCCTCCCTGGCCCAAAGACCCAAGGACACTTCCGTCTGCCCGGGCGTAACTGACGTTTCCTTTGACTTGTGCTCCCCCGGGTTTGCGGTTCTTGCGTCACTCATGACGGTCGCCTTGAACATAGCTACTCCTTCTCGGGCTGTGCCCTTAGTACTGACGTGCCCACCCCTTGAATGGAAGAACACGCCACCTACTCTACCAATTGTCAACAATTGACGATAGACGATGGAGTGCATACGCTGGTGTGACTGGAAGCAGACCGAAGGCATTGCCTTTCAGAGGCAAACCCGGAATCGGGACAACGGCGTGCAATAAGGGAAAGCAAGGTAAAGCATGGCTGCACTCGAAACGGACGTCGTAGTCGTCGGAGTCGGCTCGGTAGGAAGCATGGCGAGTTGGCAGCTCGCCTCCCGTAGTCAGCGCGTCATTGGAGTAGACAGGTTTTCGATCCCGGGTCCCTTTTCTGCCTACGCCGGCGAATCACGGCTTTTCCGCAAGGTTTACGCGGAAGGTGGGCATTACACACCCCTTTTGCAGCGGTCGCAGGACGTGTGGCGTGATCTGGAGCAAATCAGCGGGACCCGCCTGCTCAACACTACGGGCGCTGTCACGATCTATGACTAGCACAATCCGCGGTTGGCATCGCTCCTTGCAGCCGGGAAAGACAACGGCCTTGACTACGAGATGCTCCGGGGCGCCGAGGCCAGGGCAAAGTATCCCGAACATGTGATCAGGGATAGAGATGTAACAATCTTTGACCCTGAGGGCGGCTACCTGAATTCAGAGAAGGCCGTGACCGCCGCACTCGTGGAGGCTACACGGCTTGGCGCCAAGTTCCTGGGAAACCGGAAAGCGCACAGCGTCGAGACGTACGGTGACCGGTACGTCGTCCGGACCGATCAAGAAGAAATCATCGCCTCCCGTGTGATCATCTCTCAGGGCAACGGTGCAGGAGCGGTTTGCAAGGAACTCGGTGTTCACCTTTCAGTCCTGCCACAGATCCTGACATGGTTCCCCGCTGTGAATCCGGCAGCCTTCTGCAGGGATGACATGCCGGTCTTCCTCAGGAGGGCGGAGGAAGATGGAAGGCCGGACAAGGCCCAGCTCTACGGGTTCCCGAGCGCCGACGGTTGGACAGTGAAAGTCGTCGCCAGCATATTTCTGGACGAGGTTGAGTCCATGGAGAAGCCTCCTACTTGGGATCCTCAGCATTTGGACACCATCCGGGCATGGGTCCGCGAATTCATTCCGGAACTGATTCCCGACCCGGTGCGGGTCGCCATGTGTGCGGATGGTCATTTACCTGACGCGACCGCGCTGTTCGGGACAGCGCCCGGAATGGAAGGCGTCATCGTGGCGGCCGGTTTCTCTGGCCACGGTTTCAAGATGGCTTCTGCCCTGGGAGCCATTGCAGCCGACCTCGTACTGGAGGGAACAACGGCCACCGACGTCAGTTTCATGAACCCTGCCAGATTCCTCGAACAGGACACGCGACTTAGGTCATTGGCTCTTAGCTAAACGCAGGAGCGTTCTACCAACGGTGGTCCGCTACCTATCGCCAACCGCTGATATTTACAGCCTCCAAGAAAATACAAGATAACTAAGAACGGACGAAAAATGTCAACCACAAACTTCCGGCCGAAGTACGTGTCCTTTGATTGCTACGGCACCCTGATCAACTGGGATACTGATCCCACTACGCGCCGGCTGCTCGCGGGCCGGCTACCGGAAGAGCAGTGGCCTGCCTTCAAGAAGGTGTTCCGCGGGTACCGCTTCGACGAGGTCTGCGGCGACTACAAGCCCTACGAGCAGATCCTCCAGGATTCCTTTGACAGGGTGTGCAAGTTCTTTGGCATTGGGCCGACGCCTGGCGCGGGCGCAGAGTTCGCAGAGGCTGTACGCGGCTGGGTTGCCCACGAGGACGTGCCTGCTCCGCTGAAGCTCATGGGCGACAACTACAAGCTGGTGATTCTGTCCAACGCGGACGACAGCTTCCTGGACATCAGCGTTCCGAGGCTCGGCGCTGATTTCCACGCCGTGTACACCGCCGAGCAGGCCCAGGCCTACAAGCCGCGCTACCAGGCGTTCGAGTACATGCTGGACACCCTTAACGCCGAGCCGGAGGACTTCCTGCACGTCTCCTGCCACACACGGTACGACCTGATGCCGATGCACGACATGGGCTTCAGGAACCTCATTTTGCTGGACCGTGGCTCTGACCCCATCACCCCGGGCTACGACTACACCACCGTGAAGTCCCTCGACGAGCTCAACAAGCACCTCGGCCTCTGAACCAGGTTCAAAATCCTAGAGCGTCAGCCATATTGCAGTTGCGTAGATTCTGTCCTCTCAATCGGCTCCTCCCCCGCACCGTAGCCATGGCGCTGGCCCTGCAACGGTCTTCGATGATTTCGGATGTCGTTGATTTCTCCATGCGGAAGCTACTTGAGAGTATTAGTCATGGACTTGAACAATCACCGCGAACCTGAAATCGACGCAGAGGCAGGCCAGCACGGAGGCGTCCAGTCCGTGGACCGGGCCCTCGAGGTCCTGGAAATTCTGGCGCGCGACGGTCATGCCGGGGTAAGTGAGATCGCCGAGGAGATGGGCGTCCACAAGTCCACGGCCTCCCGCCTGCTGGGGTCCCTGGTGAATAGGGAAATGGTTCACCAAAACAGTGAACGCGGGAAATATCAGCTCGGCTTTGGGATCTTGAGGCTGGCAAGCTCCATTCCCGGGCGCCTCAGCCTTGTCCGGGAGGCCCGCCCAGTGTTGGAAAGCCTTGCTGAGGAGTATAAGGAGACGGTGAATTTGGCCGTCCTGCGCTCCAATTTTGCCGTCAACGTGGATCAGGCCATGGGGCCTTCAACGCTGGCCACCTACGACTGGGTGGGAAGCCTCACACCGCTTCACGCTACATCCAGCGGCAAGGTCCTGCTGGCCGCGCTCTCCGCCGACGAAAGAGCCCGGATCCTCAAGGAGACCGGGCTGCCGGCCAGGACTCCCCGGACTATCACCAACCGGGGAGAGCTGGAAAACCAACTGCTGGACGTCTCCCGCGAGGGCTACGGCGTGGTCCGGGAGGAGTTCGAGATCGGGCTCAACTCGATGTCCGTCCCGGTGTACAACCACGTGGGATCAGTCATCGGCGCCGTCAGTATTTCCGGGCCGGCCTTCCGCTTTGATCCCGAGAAGACGCCGGGACTCATGGAGACACTGAAACAGGCAGGGCTCCAGATCAGCGCGAACATGGGCTACACGCGGCGCTAAGGCGGTTGAGCCCGCCGAAGCGAAGGCATCAAGGGCTTCACCATCGACGGCTCCGAAGGGCTGGACAGGGATTCCCCGGCGCCGGGCGGCTCCGGCATCGAACGCGGCGACGGCGTCACCGCGATCCGATGGGCCGCACCACCCCTTCGCCGCTGTAACACGAGTCGATGACGGCGTCACAAATCAGCTCCACCTCGTTAATTCCATGTAACGCCGCGATGTCGGCAGCCATCTCCGCTCCGAGGGGGTCCTAGTACCGGTGCGGCTCGTCGCCGATGAGGATGAGCCTTCCGGCGAAGACTTGGGCCCGGGCCGCAAGGGCGGTCGAGATTCCCGCCGGGAATGCCCCTCCTCTTGCCGATGTCTGCATGGCCGCATTCCGTGTTACACGAATGAAATCGATTCGCATTACGCAACAGCGTTCTATATGCGAGACAGCCTGACGGAGACCATGATGGGTGTCAAGGGTCCATTTTGATGGTTCGAAACCCTTGACAACGCGAAGTGGCATGGATCACTATGTTGCGTATTGTGGTTCGCGTTGATGATTGCACAACCCACTAACTGGGCTGGGCCCGTCAACAGGGAAAATGAGGTTTATCAGATGCACATCGCCTGCCGACTCAGCGAACTGGCCCCGGGGATGCCGTCCGTCTCGACACGTCCCCACCGATCGCGCCGCCGGCCAAGCTGTCCGCATGCGTTTACAAGGACTCCGTCGTAGGCGGCCAGATCATGGTCGAGGAATCCAGCGAGGCGCCCAACCCTCCACCCGGCCTGACCATCAACGGCCACATCTAGGCACCGCCAGGCAGTACTCCATTTCAAGCGGCCGAACCGCTAGTGGACCCAGGCATGGAACGCCTTCGCGGCTGAATCGGATCGAGCCAGGCCCTTCAACAAGACTTCCCCCAACCATGCCCAAGGAGATTTACCGCATGACGAACGAGAGCTACGACTACGTGATTGTGGGCGGCGGCAGCGCCGGATCGGTCCTGGCCGACAGGCTGAGCGCGGACGGAACCAGCACAGTGCTGGTGCTGGAGGCAGGGCGCAGCGACTACCCCTGGGACCTTTTCATCCAGATGCCGGCAGCCTTGACCTTTCCCAGCGGCAACAGGTTCTACGACTGGCGATACGAGTCCGATCCCGAACCCCACATGCACGGCCGCAGGATCCCCCACGCCCGGGGCAAGGTGCTGGGCGGCTCCAGCTCCATCAACGGAATGATATTCCAGCGCGGCAACCCCTTGGATTACGAACGGTGGGGGGCCGACGCCGGCATGGAAACCTGGGATTTCGCCCACTGCCTCCCCTATTTCAAGCGCATGGAAACCGCGCTGGCCGCAGCTCCGGACGATGACCTGCGTGGCCATGACGGTCCCCTTGTCTTGGAACGCGGCCCGGCTCGGAACCCCTTGTTCCAGGCCTTCTTCCGGGCATCGGAGGAGGCCGGCCACAAACGGACTGACGACGTCAACGGTTTCCGGCAGGAGGGCTTTGGCCCCTTCGACCGGAACGTTCATAAAGGCCAGCGGCTCTCGGCATCACGGGCCTACGTGCGCCCCAACAAGGGACGGAAGAACCTGACCATCCGCACCCGGGCGCTGGCGGCCAGGGTGAACTTCGACGGCACAACCGCAACCGGGGTCACGTACCGCCGGAACGGCCGGCTGCAGACCGTCAACGCCAACGAAGTGGTGCTGTGCGGCGGAGCGATCAATACGCCCCAGCTGCTGCAGCTGTCCGGCGTCGGGGATTCCGCGCATCTCAAGTCACTGGGTATCAAGCCTGTGGTGGACCTTCCCGGCGTGGGCGAGAACCTGCAGGACCACCTGGAAGTGTACGTCCAGCACTCCTGCACGCAGCCCGTCTCCATGCAGCCGAACCTCAGCCTGTGGCGCTACCCACTGATCGGGCTCCAGTGGCTGCTCGGCCGGAAGGGACCGGCTGCCACCAACCACTTCGAAGGCGGCGGCTTCGTCCGTTCTAACGAGGACGTCTCCTACCCCAACCTGATGTTCCACTTCCTGCCGGTGGCCGTCCGGTACGACGGGCAGAAAGCCGACGCCAAGCACGGCTACCAGGTCCACGTTGGCCCCATGTACTCCGACGCGCGGGGAAGCCTGAAGATCACTTCCACCGATCCTGCCGCGCACCCCTCCATGCAGTTCAACTACCTCTCCACAGACCAGGACCGGCGTGAATGGGTGGAGGCCATCAGGGTCACGCGCGAGATCCTCGCCCAGCCAGCCCTCGCACCTTACAGTGGTGGCGAGCTCTCACCCGGACCCTCTGTTCAGACGGACAAGGAGATCCTGGACTGGGTGGCACGCGATGCCGAGACGGCCCTGCACCCGTCCTGCACGGCCAAGATGGGCCCGGCCAGCGACCCGCTGTCCGTGGTGGACCCCCTCACCATGAAGGTCCATGGCACCACGGGACTGCGAGTGGCGGATGCCTCCGCGATGCCGTACGTGACCAACGGCAACATCTACGCCCCCGTGATGATGCTGGCGGAGAAGGCCGCGGACCTGATCCTGGGCCGGGAGCCGCTGGCCCCCCAGCACGCAGACTTCTACCGTCACCAGATTGAAGTGCCCGCCGAAGTCGAGCTGCCGGCCGAGCCGGCACCGAGCCTGGGCCGCGCATGAGCGGCGTCCAGCTTGCGGGTCCGGGCCTCCAGACTGTGACCGGCCAGAATACGACGCCGGTGCGGGGCTTGTTCGTGGACGGCCGCTGGAGCGATCCGGCCAGCGGAAACATACGGGTCATTGCGTGCCCGGCGGACGGCGAAAAGGTCGCCGAGATCGCAGAATGCACGGCCGCCGACGCGGAGGAAGCAGTCGCCAGCGCCCGCCGGGCGTTCGACGCCGGAGCGTGGCCAGGAACCAGCGAGAAGGAACGCGGAAAGGTCCTGCTCCGCACAGCCGAACTGCTGGAACGCGACAAGGCGCTTTACGCCCGTGCCGAAGCCCTGGACACCGGCAAGCGCTACGTCGAAGCGGAATACGACATCGACGATATCGCCGCCTGCTTCAGGTACTACGGCGGCATCGCGGGGACGGACGCCGGCCGCGTGATCGATACCGGGATCCCCGGCACCATCAGCCGTGTGGTCCATGCCCCGGTGGGTGTATGCGGGCTTATCACGCCCTGGAACTACCCCCTCCTGCAGGCATCATGGAAGGTGGCCCCGGCCCTGCTGGCCGGCAACACCTTCGTCCTCAAACCCAGCGAACTCACGCCCTCCACCTCGATCCTGCTGATGGACACGCTCCTTGAAGCCGGGCTGCCCGCAGGTGTCGCCAACCTCGTCACCGGCACCGGTCCCGACGTAGGCGCGGTGCTGAGCGAGAGCCCGGACGTTGACCTGGTCTCCTTCACGGGCGGTCTGGCCACCGGCATCAGCATCATGAAGGCCGCGGCAAACACGGTGAAGCGGGTTGCCCTGGAACTGGGCGGGAAGAATCCGAACATCATCTTCGCCGACGCAGACCGTGAGTCGGCCTTGGACAACGCCCTCACCGCGGTGTTCCTGCATTCGGGGCAGGTGTGCTCGGCAGGCACCAGGCTCATCATCGAAGAATCGATCCACGACGAATTCGTGCCCGAACTCGTGCGCCGTGCCCGGGCCATCCGGCTTGGCGGTCCCTTCGACGAACTCGCCGAGACAGGCCCGCTCATCTCGGCCGCGCACCGCGACAAGGTCCACGCCTACGTCCAGGCCGGCATCGCTGAAGGAGCCAAGCTGCTCTGCGGCGGCTACATTCCCGATAGTGGCGCGGCGGCCCTGGGGACCTACTACCCTCCGACCATCCTGGATGGCTGCCACACCTCCATGAAGGCAGTCCAGGATGAGTCATTCGGACCAGTCCTGACGGTGGAGACCTTCAGCACGGAAGAGGAAGCCATCACACTGGCCAACGACACCGCCTACGGGCTGGCCGGCGCCGTCTGGACCCATGACGGGTCCCGCGCGCAGCGCGTGGCAGGGGCCCTCCGGCACGGCACCGTGTGGATCAACGACTACCACCCCTACGTTCCCCAGGCTGAATGGGGCGGTTTCGGCAAGTCCGGAAACGGCCGCGAGCTGGGGCTCCAAGGTCTTGCGGAGTACCGCGAAACCAAGCACATCTGGCAAAACGTCAATCCGAAGCCCAGCCACTGGTTTGAGCCTCCCCAGGCAGGAGTACAGCAATGAACAGTCCCGATATCTCAGTGCGCAACCTATGGAAGGTCTTTGGACCGGGGGGCGACAAGATCCCCAACGATCCGGAACTCTCAGCCCTTAGCTCCGCTGAACTGCTGGAACGCACCGGTTGCGTGGCCGCCGTCCGGAACCTGAGTTTCGACGTCGCAAAGGGCGAGGTTTTCGTGGTCATGGGACTGTCCGGATCCGGCAAATCCACCCTGGTCCGCTGCCTGACCCGGCTGATCGAACCCACCTCCGGGCAGGTCCTGGTGGACGGCAAGGACGTCCTGCAGGCGGGCCTTGCGGAGCTGCGGGAACTGCGCCGGCGGAAGATGTCCATGGTGTTCCAGCACTTCGGCCTCCTCCCCCACCGCACCGTGCTGGACAATGTCTCCTACGGGCTGCAGATCCGCGGGGCCGCCAAGAACGAACGCTACGCCAGGGCCCGCGAAATCATCGAGCTGGTCGGTCTGAAAGGCTACGAGCAGCACTACCCCGACCAGTTGTCCGGAGGAATGCAGCAGCGCGTCGGCCTTGGCCGGGCCCTGGCCGGCGATCCGGATACCATCCTCTTCGACGAGCCCTTCTCCGCACTGGATCCGCTCATCCGCCGCGACATGCAGGCGGAAGTCATCCGGCTGCACAAGGAGATGGGCAAGACCATGGTGTTCGTGACCCATGACCTCTCCGAGGCGCTCAAACTCGGAGACCGTATCCTGATCATGCGTAACGGCGAGATGGTCCAGTGCGGCACGGGGGACGACCTGGTGGGGTCTCCTGCGGACAAATACATCGAGGACTTCGTGTCCGAAGTCCCCCGCGCGGATGTCCTGACCCTGAAATGGATCACGCGGCCGGTGGCAGCCGGAACGCCGGGAGACGCGCCGGTCCTCAGTTCCGGGATGATCATCCGGGATGCCATCGCGGCGGTCATGCACTCCTCCTGCCCCGTCCTCGTGGAGGACGCCGGCAGGATCACCGGGCAGATCGACCGCGACAGCATCCTGTCAGTGCTGCAGCCCACGGAAGCAGCGGCCTGATGTCTACCCTCGTCCGGGATCGAACCAGGCTGCAACCCGCACCGCCCGCTGTCCGTGAACCCCGCCGCCGGCCCAGCCTGCGCACCACCCTGCTGGCAGGGGCCGCCGTCGTCTGGATCCTGGGATTCCTCGTCCTGCACGGAACCTCCACCCTGACTTTGCCCGCTTCAGAGCTCACGGACCTGCACCGTTCCCTGAACCAGTTCAACGCCTGGGTGGCAGCGAACCGTGCAGACAATCCGGTTTTCCTGTACATCTTCACGCCCCTGCGTGCCGCAGTCGACGCCGTGGCCAACCTGTTCATCACCATCTTTGCTGCCAGTTCCACGGGCCTGCGCCTGCCGGAAATCGGCTGGCTCGGAACCGTAGGTCTGCTGGGTTGGATCGCCTTCGCGGTCGGGAACGCCAGGGTCGCCCTGCTGACGGTTGCCGTCTTTACGTTCTTCGGCCTCCAGGGCCTGTTCATCGAGGCCACCTACACGTTCGCCCTGGTCCTCACAGCCGTGCTGCTGACCCTCCTGGTCGGGATCCCGCTCGGTGTCCTGGCCGGTGTCTACGGCCGGGTTGCGAAGGTGATCACCCCGGTGCTGGACTTCATGCAGACGCTGCCCACCTTCGTTTACCTGGCCCCGCTGGCCCTGATCTTCCTCATCGGCCCGGCATCGGCAGTCATCGCCACGGTGATCTACGCTGCGCCGCCGGTCATCCGCCTGACAGCGCACGGCATCCGCAACCTTCCGGAGAACACCCGCGAAGCCTCCGACTCGCTGGGGACAACAGGCCTGCAGCGGCTGCTCACCCTGCAGCTTCCCATGGCCCGCCGCACCATCGTCATGGGAATCAACCAGGGCACCATGGCGGCCCTGTCCATGGTGACCATTGCTGCGCTGATAGCGGCTCCCGGGCTTGGCCAGGTGGTGGTCCGGGCGCTGCAGTCGCTCGACGTCGGCACGGCCGTCAACGCCGGGCTCTCGATCGTCCTGCTCGCGATCGTCCTGGACCGCGTGACCACTGCCGCCAGCCGACGGGCGGAACCGGGTGCCGCCCGGAACCGGAAATTTTCCCGCAGGACCAGGTACATAGTCCTCGGCATCACACTGGTGCTGGCCCTGGCCATGGTGCAGTTCTCCCGGACCATGCTGTGGGCCGCGACGTTCCCGAAAGAGCTCAACGTCGGCCCGATGATTGTCCAGGCCGTTGGCTCCGCCAGCCAGTGGATGCAGAACAACCTGTCCCTGTTCACTGTGTCCTTCCGGGAAGCCGTCACCACCGGGATCCTCAACCCGTTCCAGGCCCTGCTCACGGACACCCCCTTCTACATCCTCGTGGCCGTCATCGCCATGGCCGCCTACGCGCTGGGAGGCTGGAAGCTCTCTGCCCTCACCACGGCATGCCTGGGTGTGATCATCTACCTCGGCCTCTGGAGCGACTCCATGGTCACCCTGGCCGGAACACTGGTGGCCACTGTAGTGGTGATGATCCTGGGCGTTATCTTCGGCGTCGCCATGGGCCGGTCCGGGCGCGTGGACCAGATCCTGCGGCCCCTGCTGGACGCCGGGCAGACCATGCCCGCCTTCGTCTACCTGGTTCCGTTCCTGGGCCTCTTCGGGGCAACGCGCTTCACGGCGATCATCGCCGGGATCATCTACGCCGCCCCGGTAGCCATCAAGATCACCGCAGACGGCATTGCAGCGATCTCCCCGACCGTTGTCGAAGCTGCCGTCTCCAGCGGCTCCACGCCCTGGCAGGTCATCACCAAGGTCCAGCTTCCGATGGCCAGGCAGTCCCTGGCCCTCGCCGCCAACCAGGGCCTGATCTATGTCCTGGCCATGGTGGTGGTGGGTGCGCTCGTGGGCGCCGGCGGCCTGGGCTATGACGTCGTCGCCGGCTTTGTTCAAAGCACGATCTTCGGCAAGGGCCTCGCCGCTGGCCTAGCCATAGTCTTCCTCGGCATCCTGCTGGACAGGATGACCCAGGCAGCCGCAGCCACTCCGGTGCGGAAAATCCCCTCATCCAATATCCCAGCAACCTGACCGCCCTGCATTAACGGCCCCGTGCCTGGCACGGGGCCTGGAGGACCGACCCCTACGAACTCCCCGCCCCCAACAAGGAGACCTAACGATGAATAAAGCCGGACTGCTGTTAAAACGAACTGTCCCGGCGGTGGCAGGAGCTGCCGCCGCCGCCCTGCTGCTCGCAGGCTGCGGCGGTGCCTCGGTGAACCAGGTGGCTGCTGCCGCCGGTGCCACCGGCGCGCCCTGCGGAAGTGTTAATGTCGCCATGAACGCCTGGGTTGGCTACACGGCGAATGCAGCCGTATACAGCTACGTGGCTAAGAACCAGCTTGGCTGCACCGTGGTCCAGAAGGACCTGAACGAGCAGATCTCCTGGCAGGGTTTCTCCTCCGGCGAGGTGGACGTCATCATGGAAAACTGGGGCCATGATGACCTGACCAAGCAGTACATCACGGACCAAAAAGTGGCCGTCGACGCCGGTCCTACCGGCAACGAAGGACACATCGGCTGGTACGTACCACCATGGATGGCCGAAAAGTACCCGGACATCACGGACGGGAAGAACCTCAATAAGTACGCTTCGATGTTCGCCACGTCCGAGTCAGGCGGGAAGGGCCAGGTCCTCGACGGCGATCCCGCCTTCGTGACCAACGACGAGGCCCTGGTGAAGAACCTGGGCCTGGATTACAAGGTGGTGTTCTCCGGTTCGGAGGCCGCCCTGATCCAGTCGTTCCGGACCGCGGAGCAGAATAAGACGCCGCTGCTGGGCTACTTCTACGAGCCGCAGTGGTTCCTTTCCGAGGTTCCACTCAAGAAGGTCTCCCTGCCGGCGTGGACCCAGGGCTGCGACTCCGACGCGGAGAAGGTGGCCTGTGACTACCCGACGTACACGCTCAACAAGGTCATTTCCACAAAGTTCGCGGACAGCGGCTCACCCGCAGCCAAGCTGGCCAAGGGCTTCAAGTGGACCAACGAGGACCAGGATGCTGTTGCCACGGACATCCAGGGCGGCATGACGCCCGAGGCCGCGGCCAAGAAGTGGGTGGACGCACACCAGGATGTTGTGACGTCCTGGCTCAAGTAAGCGGGACCGTACCGGATTAGTGAACGACCCGGGCTAGTACACGTCAGCCACCCAGGGAGATCCCTGGGTGGCTGACGTGCTTGGCCCACGCATCGGTTTCGCGCTGAAGGCGCTGGGTGACCAGTTCGACCTGGTCGGAGAGGTGGGCTCCGACGGCAAGGCGGTCGCCGGGCCAACTGGATGACTCCCATGAGTCTTGGAGGGCCTCGGCCAGTGCCTTGGTCAGCGCATAGACCTTCCACGAATGCTGCAAGTGGAGAAGGGCATAGTCCTTGCGCTCCCGGGATTGCCTCAGGAGCTCGCGTGCACGCGACACGACGGCCGGCAATATCCGCCGTAATTGAGCTTGTTCCATACCGCACCGTCCTTCAACACTCAGGACAGTTCTTCGTTGAACTGTTCCCTTCGAGTGTCTCGAAGGTTGCTCAAGTTCCCCTCAAGTCGATCCGAGGATTTCGTCAAAAGAACTTGCGGGCCCGGAACTCCGCCCCCACCGTCCGCAGCGTGTTCTCCTCAGCGACGGCCTTGGTACCATTTTTCGCAGAACTCGGCGGCCTTCACTCGGCAACCTGGGACAGCGTGTCCCGCTCCGCCTGGATTGTCGTGCTCTCGCCGTGGCCGGTACGGACCACGGTTTCGGCAGGAAGCGTCAGCAACCGTTCCCGGATAGAGGCGAGGATGGTGGGGTAATCGCTGAACGACCGGCCTGTCGCGCCCGGGCCCCCGTTGAACAGCGTGTCTCCTGTGAAGACCGTCGCTTCGTCTTGCAGGAGGAAGCACGTGGAGCCCGGTGAGTGGCCGGGCGTGTGGATGGCCTTCAGTTCCGCACCGCCAACCTGGAATACATCACCGTCGGCAAGATAGCGGTGCGGTTTAGCGTCAGGATAGACCTGCTGCCAGAGGACAAGGTCATCGGCATGCAGGTAGATAGGGGCATTCACGGCCGCCGCGACTTCGCGGGCCGCCCCGATGTGGTCGTTGTGCGCATGGGTGAGCAGGATGGCGAGGACCTTCCGGCCGCGAACCTGGCTGATGATCGCGGCGGCATCGTGAGGGGAATCGATGATGACGCATTCGTCGTCATTGCCCACGATCCAGACGTTGTTGTCGACGTCCCACGTGCCGCCGTCGAGCGAGAACGTGCCCGAGGTGACGAGGTTCTCGATGGTGACGCTCACGCGACGTCCGCCGCAGCGATTTCAACCACGGAGCGCAGGACTTTGCCCTCGTTCATCTTGCCGAAGGCTTCTTCCACCTGGTCGATGGTGATCCGCTCGGTCACGAAGGCGTCGAGGTCCAGGTTTCCCTGCTTGTAGTGCTGGACGAGCATCGGGAAGTCCCGCGAGGGCAGGCAGTCCCCGTACCAGGAGGACTTCAGGGACCCGCCCCGGCCAAAGACCTCCAGGAGGGGAAGCTCGATCTTCATCTCTGGCGCCGGTACTCCCACCAGCACCACCCGACCGGCAAGGTCGCGGGAATAGAACGCCTGCTTGTACGTCTCAGGACGGCCGACGGCGTCGATCACTACGTCGGCACCGTTACCTCCGGTCAATGCCCGGATGGCCTCGACGGGATCTGCCTTGCTGGAATCGACTCCGTGGGTGGCGCCCAGGGATGTGGCCATTTCCACCTTGTTGGCGTCGATGTCCACGGCAATGATGGTGGTGGCGCCGGCCAGCTTGGCCCCCGCGATCGCTGCGATGCCTACGCCGCCGCAGCCGATCACGGCTACAGACTCGCCGCGCTTGACCTCGCCGGTATTGATCGCGGCACCGATGCCCGCCATCACGCCGCATCCCAGCAGCCCGACGGCGGCGGGGTCGACGTCGTCGTCAACCTTGGTGCACTGCCCCGCGGCCACGAGCGTCTTCTCCGCGAAGGCACCGATGCCAAGCGCCGGCGAGAGTTCAGTGCCGTCTTCCAGCGTCATCTTCTGGGTGGCATTGTGCGTGTTGAAACAGTATTGCGGCTGGCCCTTGGCACACGCCCGGCACTGGCCGCAGACGGCACGCCAGTTCAGGATGACGCGGTCCCCTGGCGCCACCTCGGTGACGTCCGGGCCTACGGCGCTGACCACGCCGGTGGCCTCGTGGCCCAGCAGGATGGGGAAATCGTTGGTGATTCCGCCCTGCCTGTAGTGCAGGTCCGTGTGGCAGACCCCGCACGTGAGGATGTCAACCAGCGCCTCACCCGGGCCTGGATCCGGCACCAGGATGGTCTCGACCGAAACCGGAGCATTCTTTTCCTTGGCAATGACTGCCTTTACCTTGTGAACCACTGGCTTGCGTTCCTTTCCTGAATCCCGGGGATTCCCGTTGACCACGTCCCGCGAATTGCGTAATACGCAACGTGATGCAAATGACGCGTACTGAAAATATGGCAGTCCTCGCAACGGGTGTCAATAGATCCGCCGACGGGCAAAGCGTGCTTCCGCCGCTGGCGAAGGCCGAGCGGAGCTTTAAGTCCCCGTCCCGTGGCAAGTATGTGACAGCAGCTGTAAATACGGTAGTTAATAGAGCATGTCGTCTATCTCTGAAACTCGCCGAGCCGTAGTGATCGAGGACGATCCCGACATCAGGGGCCTGCTGGTGCATGTCCTGGCCAAGCAGGGTTTCGAGGTCACGCAGGCAGGCGCAGGCCTGCCTGGGATTGAGGAAGTCCGCCGCGCCAGGCCGGATCTGGTCACCCTGGACCTGAACCTCCCCGACCTGGACGGCTTGGAAGTCTGCAGACTCCTGCGCGAATTCTCCGACGCCTTCATTGTTATGCTCACAGCGCGCACCGACGAACTGGACAAGCTCGCGGGACTGGACAACGGCGCCGACGACTACATCAGCAAGCCCTTCAGCCCGAAGGAGCTGCAGTCCAGGATCAATGCCCTCTTCCGGCGCCGGCAATCCCGGCCAGTGGACTCGGCGGTCGCGAATGACCTGGAGCGCGCCACCGAAGTGCAACAAAGCCTCCTGCCCAAGGAAGACGTCCGGGTAGACGGCTACGACCTCGCCGGCGCCTTCCGCCCGTCCCGCAACGTGGGCGGGGATTTCTACGACTGGTACCGGAGCCCGGACGGCCTGCACCTGACGTTCGCCGATGCAATGGGCAAAGGCATGGGCGCAGCCCTCATCGCGGCCACTGTACGCGCCGTGATGCGCTCCACAAGCCGGCGCGAGGACCTGGATGGAGCTTTCACTGCCGCCAGTACGGCCATCGCCACGGACCTGGATTCATCCAGCTCGTTCGTCACCCTTTTCCATGCCCGCCTGGATGCTGCATCCGGCACGGTGAACTATGTCGACGCCGGTCACGGGCTTGCCCTGCACGTGCAGGCCGGTGGAACGGTACGGCGGCTTCCCTCCGGCGGTCCTCCCGTCGGTGCCTGGGCCGGGTCCACGTGGCCGCAGTCGACCCTTACGCTGGCTCCGGGCGACGCGCTCGTGGTGGTGAGCGACGGCGTGCTGGATGTCTTTGACTCCGTGGAGGCATTCACCGAAGCTGTACTGCTCGCCACCCATGGCCAGAAGTCCGCGCGGGCCGCCAGCGACGCCATCCTGTCCCTGGCCCCAGCGGACACAGCCGAGGACGATGTCACCGCCGTGGTGGTGCGTCGGCTGCGGGACCAAGCCGTGGCATGACCCGCTTTTGGACCCGACTGATCGTGGTGCTGACTGCCATCCTGGGCCTCAACTACGTGTCCTGGCGCTGGACCGCCTCGCTCAACTGGGATGCCTGGTGGATCTCCGTCCCCTTGGTGCTGGCGGAAACCTACAGCCTCATCGACGTCATGCTGTTCGGCATGACCGTATGGAAGCTGAAGCTTCGCAAGGGAGCGCCGGAAGCACCTCACGACGCCACGGTTGATGTGTTCATCACCACCTACAACGAGCCCCTGGACATGGTGTTGGCCACCGCCCGGGCCGCCCAGCGGATCCGGCACCCGCACAGCACCTGGATCCTGGACGACGGCGCACGGCCTGAACTCAAAACCCTCGCGGAACAGCACGGCCTGGGCTACGTGACCCGCGGCGAGGACTGGACGGACCGGCCCAGGCACGCCAAGGCGGGCAACCTGAACAACGCCCTGATGGTCACCCACGGCGAGTTCCTCCTGATCCTGGACGCGGACCAGGTCCCCGAGCCGGACATCCTGGAGAAGACGGTGGGCTACTTCAACAACCGCCGTGTGGCACTGGTCCAGACTCCTCAATACTTCAACAATGTCCCTGCGGATGACCCCCTCGGCAGCCAGGCGCCTTTGTTCTACGGACCCATCCAGCAGGGCAAGGACGGCTGGAATGCGGCGTTCTTCTGCGGTTCAAACGCCATCCTGCGACGTGAGGCCCTGATGCAGCTGGGCCTGGTGGGGTACGTCAAGGAGACGGAGAAGAGCATCCGGCGGGCGCTGGCCGCCTCCCGCTCCGCCATCCGGCACGCCAGGAAATCGGCGGACCGTGAGTCGCCATTGATCGCCAGGGTCCTTGACGAGGTGGAAGCCGCCACACTCGAAGCCCAGCGGCAGATGGACGACGGCGGACCGTTGGGTGAGATCACCTACCGGGTGCGCCGCCGCGTGGACCAGGCCGTCCAGGCACTGGTGATGGCCGACGTTTCGGCACTGCAGGCGGACCTGGAAGAAATCGCAGCCATGGAGTTGGCGCATGTCGGCGAGGCCGGCGTCCCGGTGGTGGCCGATGACGCCGTGAAACGGATGTCTGCCCGGGACTGGTCCCCGCTGGGAGCCCTCGAATCCGTACAGGCGGTCCTGGATGCACTGTCCGTGGAGCGCAACGACGAGGCACAGCCAGTCATGCCCCTGGCCACCATCTCAGTCACGGAGGACATGGCCACGGCCATGCGCATGCACGCGATGGGCTGGGAAAGCGTCTACCACCACGAGATCCTCGCCTACGGCCTGGCTCCGGAGGACCTCAAGACCATGCTGACCCAACGGCTCCGCTGGGCGCAGGGGACCATCCAGGTGATGCTCCGGGAGAACCCGTTGGTCCAGCGTGGCCTCAAACTGGGCCAGCGACTCATGTACTTCGCCACGATGTGGACCTACTTGAGTGGGTACGCTGCCGTCATCTACTTCGCGGCGCCCATCATCTACCTGCTGCTGGGCATCCTGCCGGTGGCCAGCCTGAGCACGGACTTTTTCATCCGCTTCGTGCCCTTCATGATCGTGAACCAGCTGCTGTTCGCCGTGGCCGGCCGGGGCATCAGTACATGGCGCGGCCAGCAGTACAGCCTTGCGCTGTTCCCCACGTGGATCAAGGCCTGCTCGACGG
Source organism: Arthrobacter sp. ISL-48 (assembly GCF_018613805.1). Lineage (GTDB taxonomy): Bacteria > Actinomycetota > Actinomycetes > Actinomycetales > Micrococcaceae > Arthrobacter. The sequence goes on along the minus strand of NZ_JAGGPL010000009.1, from coordinate 150,177 downwards.
CGGCCCGGAATGTGTGGTTCGGGCGCCCGCTGGGGTTCGCTGTCACCCCCAAAGCCCGCCAAAGCGGAGGACCCTCCTGGAGCCTGATCCGACCCCAGATCGTGGTGGCGGTCCTGCTGGCGGCTGCCGCCGTCGTCGGCCTTGTCCGCCTGGCCGCGGGACTGGCGGAACCGCTTGGCACGCTGATCAACGTGGCGTGGGTTATTTTTGACTTGGCGGTCATGAGCGTCCTGCTACGGGCCGTTCGCTACAAAGGGTTTGAGTCCGTTGTGGAGTCGAAGCCGCAAGAGAGGAAATCCGGTGGAGTTTAGCTACGAAATCAAAGACTCGTACGCGGAGGTGAAGGCAAACGGGCGGCTGAACATGGTATCCGCACCGAAGCTCCGCGAGTTCGTCACGGACGTCATCGCCGGCGGCTCCAGCAGGATAGTGGTCAACCTGGAGAACACGGCCTTCATGGATTCCTCGGGCCTCGGAGCGCTGATCGGCTGCCTCAAAGCAGCGCGACAGGCCGGCGGAGACCTTCGGATCGCGGCTGTGCAGCCGCAGGTGAAGATGGTGCTTGAGCTGACCAGCATGGACCGTGTTCTCACGTCCTACGCCTCAGCGGAGGAGGCGTTCAGCCATGACTGACGTCCTGGCCCGCCGCAGCTTCCGCGGGCTGGCTACCTCCGAGGCCATCGAATTGGTCCACGACGAGCTCGATGGCCTGTGGCAGGATGCGCCGATCGTCCAGGATATCGACCAGATGACGTTTACCACCGCAGTAATCGAGGCGGCGTCCAACATCGTCCAGCACGCCGAACCTGCCACGGCATTGCCCGTGGAGCTGGGGGTAGAGATCAGCGTCCACGCCGCACTCCTCCAGGCCCGCGTCAGCGCCTTCCACGCCAAACCTCCGTTCGGGCCCATGGAGCCAGTTTCCGCGGACGATGACTCGGAGTCCGGCCGCGGACTGGCACTCATCCAGGCGCTGGTGACCACCGTGACGTTCGAACGTCAGGACGCCACCAACACCTGGGTCCTGTCGCGGACGCCGAGCGCTTCAGCGCCTTGACACCGTACATGCCATCGGCTTCACTATTACATATGCTGAAATAACAGTTCCATGATGCGGAAGCTTTCTGTCGCCTCACGGGCGGGAAGTGCCGGGAGCCGGCCCTCCGCATAGCCGTCACCATGGATGCCAGCAGCAGCAACGCGAGGAAGCAGCAGCATGAAGCTTGCCGAATTCAACAGCGCGGACCCCGCCCGGGCCGCCACCGTCCTTAAACCTTGCCTCGATGTGTGGCGCTGGGTGGATGCAATTTCGGCCGCCCGGCCCTTTCCGTCGAGGCGGGCACTGCTGGCTTTTGCGGCGGAAGCCGCCGAACCGTTCACGGCCGCCGAGGTCGAGGCGGCCATGGCGCACCATCCGCGGATCGGTGAAAGGCCCGCAGCCGGCACCGCAGAGGCCTCAATGTCCCGCTCCGAACAGTCCGCTGTCAATACAACCGACGCCGAGATGGCTCAGGCGCTGGCCCAGGGCAACCGGGACTACGAGGAAAAGTTCGGCAGGGTGTTCCTGATCCGAGCTGCAGGGCGTACGGCGCCGGAAATACTGGATGCACTCACCGAGCGCCTTGCCCACTCCCCTGCCGAGGAAGACACCATAGTGGCCCAGCAGCTGCGCGAAATTGCCGTACTGCGGCTGGAAGGAGTGATCGGCGAATGAGCGTTTCCCACGTCACCACCCATGTCCTGGACACCGGCGCCGGACGCCCGGCGGCGGAGGTCGCCGTCGTGCTCTACCAGAACGACGGCGGCAGCTGGCGTGAACTTGCCCGCTCGGCCACTGACGCCGACGGCCGCGCGAAGGACCTGGGCCCCGGGCAGCTGGCTCCGGGGCGCTACAGGCTCAACTTCGGCACCGGCGACTACTACGCCGGCCTGGGTACCGCAACCTTCTTCCCGGAGGTGGATCTGGTCTTCGAGGTAACCGGCGACGAGCACTACCACGTGCCGCTGCTGCTGAGCCCGTTCGCCTACTCCACGTACCGCGGCAGCTAGACGCTAATTTCTGGCTGGCTGACAGGACGGCGCCCTGGCCGCCCACGGGTAGGCTGGATGGCATGTCTGTTGAAGAAACCCCGGCTGAACGCCGCGAGGTCACCGTCCGCCGGGCACCCAGGTATGTGCCGTTCCTCGTCCTGGGCGGCCTGGTCGGCGTAGCCACGGCAGCCGTGGTTGCGTACGGGCTGCCGGGGGACGCCAGCTTCGACAGGGGCTCGGTGTTCGGATTCTTCCTGGTCATGTTCGGCGCGGCCGGCGCAATTCTCGGCGCGGTTGTTGCCCTCGTCCTGGACAGGCTCAGCGTGAAGCGCTCCAAGGTGGCGGTGGTCGAAGCCGTCCCGGAGTCCGAACCAGACATCGGCGAGCAGCCCTAGTCCCGTCAGCGGCGCAGTCACAAACCCTCCGGCGGAAAAGTCTTACCCCATATCGTGAGATAATCGACCAGTGGCACGCGGCGATGGAAAACTTTCTCATGATCTTCTCCCTGGCGAAAAAGGCCCTCAGGACGCTTGCGGCGTTTTCGGGGTCTGGGCACCAGGTGAAGAAGTAGCAAAACTCACCTACTACGGGCTGTATGCACTGCAGCACCGCGGTCAGGAGTCGGCTGGTATTGCCACCAGCGACGGCAAGCGGATCAACGTCTACAAGGACATGGGACTTGTCTCCCAGGTCTTCGACGAGACCACGCTGAACACCCTGACCGGGCACCTGGCCGTGGGACACTGCCGCTACTCCACCACCGGAGCCAGCCACTGGGCCAACGCCCAGCCAACGCTCGGCGCCACCAGCACCGGCACTGTGGCCCTGGCTCACAACGGCAACCTGACCAACACCGCGGAACTCAATTCCATGATCCTGGAACGCAACGGCGGCCAGCTCAGCGGGGAAATGAAGCAGGGCAACACCTCTGACACCGCCCTGGTGACGGCTCTGCTGGAAGGCGAGGAGGGCAAGTCCCTCGAGCAGACAGCCCTTGAGCTGTTGCCCAAAATCAAGGGCGGCTTCTGCTTCGTCTTCATGGACGAGGGCACCCTTTATGCGGCACGTGACACCTACGGCATCCGTCCACTGGTCCTGGGCAGGCTGGAACGTGGCTGGGTGGTCGCGTCTGAGCAGTCCGCCCTGGCCACCGTAGGCGCCAGCTTCATCCGCGAAATTGAGCCGGGCGAATTCATCGCCATCGACGAGGACGGGGTGCGCTCCCAGCGCTTCGCAGAGCCGACGCCGGCAGGCTGCGTATTCGAGTACGTGTACCTCGCCCGCCCGGATGCCGCCATCGCAGGCCGGTCCGTCTACGAATCCCGCGTGGAGATGGGCCGCCAGCTGGCTCGCGAAAACACGCAGGAAGCGGACATCGTCATCCCTGTCCCGGAATCCGGCACCCCGGCCGCCGTGGGCTACGCCGAGGAATCCGGGATCCCGTTCGCCCACGGCTTCGTCAAGAATTCCTACGTGGGCCGCACGTTCATCCAGCCTTCCCAGACGCTCCGCCAGCTGGGTATCCGGCTCAAGCTCAACGCCCTGGAATCCGTCATCCGCGGCAAGCGCGTCGTCGTGGTGGACGATTCGATCGTCCGTGGCAACACCCAGCGCGCCATCGTGCGGATGCTCAGGGAAGCCGGTGCCGCGAGCGTCCACATTAAGATTTCCTCCCCGCCGGTCAAGTGGCCGTGCTTCTACGGCATCGACTTCGCCTCCCGGGCGGAACTGATCGCCAACGGCGCCACCATAGATGAAATTACCCAGGCCATCGGCGCCGATTCGCTCGCCTATATCTCCGAAGACGGCATGATCGACGCCACCCGGCAGCCGCGCGAACGCCTCTGCACCGCCTGCTTCACCGGCAAGTACCCGATCGAGTTGCCCGGCTCAGACAAGCTGGGAAAGAACTTGCTGGAACGTACCGACCTTGGCGGCCTGGCGCCGTCGCCGTCGGCCCTTCCCGGCGCCACCGCGGCCCTGGCTGTGTCCTCCCTTGATGACGAGGATCCGGCGGAGAAGGCGGGTGCCACCGGGTGCGATCCCGGACCTGACGCTGAGTTCGAGAACCTGCTGACCGAAGCCGACCTTGTGCCAGACGTACACGCCGCCACCACCGGCGCTGACAAGAAAGAGTCCGTATGACTTCCGCAACCCCCACCGCCGGCACCCCGTCAGGAAACGCTGCAGGGATCACGTATGCCTCCGCCGGCGTCGACGTCGAAGCCGGCGACCTCGCCGTTGAACTGATGAAGGGTGCGGTCAAGGCCACCCACAACTCGTCCGTGATCGGCGGCGTTGGCGGCTTCGCGGGGCTCTATGACGTCTCACGGCTTCTCACGTACAAGCGCCCGCTCCTGGCCACGTCCACTGACGGCGTGGGCACTAAGGTTGCTATCGCGCAGGCCATGGACATCCACGACACCATCGGCTTTGATCTGGTGGGCATGGTCGTGGACGACATTGTGGTGGTTGGCGCAGAGCCGCTTTACATGACTGATTACATCGCCTGCGGCAAGGTTGTTCCCGAGCGGATCGCGGACATCGTCCGGGGCATCGCCGCGGCCTGCTCGGTTGCCGGAACTGCCCTGGTGGGCGGGGAAACCGCCGAGCACCCGGGCCTGCTGGGCGAGCACGAATACGACGTCGCCGGTGCCGCCACCGGCGTCGTCGAAGCCGACGCCCTGCTGGGCCCGGACCGTGTCCGGGCCGGCGACGTGGTGATCGGCATGGCGTCCTCCGGTTTGCACTCCAACGGCTACTCCCTTGTCCGCCGCGTCATCAACCACGCCGGCTGGGCACTGGACCGCCAGGTCTCAGAACTGGGCAGGACCCTGGGCGAGGAACTGCTGGAGCCCACCCGCGTCTACGCAGCCGACTGCCTGGACCTGGCCCGCATGTTCCCGGTGAGCGCATCTGCCGCAGGGGGGAAAGCCGTCCACGGCTTTAGCCACGTCACCGGTGGTGGCCTCGCCGCAAACCTTGCCCGTGTGCTCCCGCAGGGGCTGGTGGCCACTGTGGACCGCGCCACGTGGGAGTTGCCGGCCATCTTCAAGCTCGTCTCCGAACTGGGCAACGTCCCGTTGGCCGACCTGGAACGCACCCTGAACCTGGGGGTGGGCATGGTGGCCATCGTGTCCCCCGAAGCGGCAGACGCTGCCGTGGCCCGGCTCAACGACCGCGGACTCCCGTCCTGGGTGATGGGTACGGTCACAGCGGATTCGGATTCCATCCTTAAGTCCGGCCCGGATTACATCCAGGGCGCCAAGGGCGTCGACGGCGGCGCCGTCCGACTGGTCAACGCCTACGCCTAGTCTTTCCCGAAGCACCATCGAGTGCTCCGTAAGCGCCCTTTTGAACCTTGAAAACGGCGGTTATGGAGCACTCGATGTGGTTTAGGAAAGAAAAAGCCCGCTGCCTGCACCGGGTTTCCGGCGCAGGCAACGGGCCTGGTAACTGAGATAGCCCCTTGGCTCCGACTGGATCCAGGGTGCTGAAAAGAAGCGCTGTACTGACGAACAAACTGCGGCATTCGAACGTACTGCGGCGTCACGGTTCAGGGCGCCTTACGGCCACACCGGCGTGCGACAACTAGCCGATCCGACGGGTGTCTACCTCGTCGTCGTCTTCTTCCAAATCGTCCGCGTACTTATCCACATAAGCCGAATAATCCGGTTCAACCGGTTCATTCGCGAAATGGCTCGTGGCACGACTGCCCGGACCCGTCAGCTCGCGCTGAAGTGCCGTGTAGTCAGTGTTCGGGGAGTAGTACTTGATGTCCCGAGCCTGCTTGGTAGCTTTTGCCTTTTGACGGCCGCGCCCCATGGCGTGACCCCCTTTTGTACTTGGACCGGAGGTGGTCACCTTGGCTATCGGTGAGGCCCCGGAATGTTTGGTCAATTTGTCGTACACCTAGATTACATGCTTTCGGCGGCACCTGCTCGCCAGCATCTGCCCTGAACCTCATGTCGGCACCATTCCGGCCGCCGGCTGCAGGGTTCCCAGCTTTTTTGTTCGGTAGAGTTTCTTCAACAACTGCTGATCCCGGTCGACGGACCGGGTGCTCGATGCGGAGAGAACGCAGGAGGGTGCATCCTAGTGAACCATCAGGACATCCCGGACCAGCCACCGGCCGAAGGTCCGGACACTCCCGTCGGCCGGCGCCATCACCCCGTGCCGCCCAAGCCTCCCTCACCGCCAACAGCCAGCCTCCCGCACGTGCCGTCTGCTCCGCCGGGGGAGTCAGGAGCGGCGCCAGAACGCTCCGGCAAACCACCCTTTCCCGTTCAGCCTCCGGCCCCGGAGACGCATGCTCCGGCCAGGAAGCCCCGTTTTGCCCCTCGGAAGCCCCGTCCGGGTGGGCGGAGGGCGCTCATGGCCGCCCTTGCAGTGGTCATCCTGGGGGTTGTGGGCTTCCTGGTCTGGTTCGCCGTATGGCTCACCTCCAGTGGACAGAGCACCGGAACGGGCGACGGCGCTGCAACCGGTGTGGTGGAAACGTCACCCACACCGCTGGCAACGCCTTTGCCGCTGCCCCGCGAAGGTGTGGCGCCCCCGGACTTCCGATTGGGTGACTGCTTCAAGGATTTCCAGCCGGAGTCCCTGAAGTCAACGATCGTGGCGTGCGAGACCGGCCATTCGGCCCAGCTGGTGGCCATCTACCGCTATCCGGCCGCTGACTCCTACCCCGGCGCTGATGCCCTCAAGGCGAAGGCACTGGAAGCCTGCCAGGCCGCCAGGCTGGCCCCGGCGGCCAACGACTACACCCTGAACTTCGAGCGGACCTACCCCAGCAGCACCAGTTGGGATTCCGGTGACCGGCGCGTGGACTGCTACGTCACGGCCGCCGGCGGGAACGTCATCAACGCCAGCGTGCTTCCCTAGTGGCGTACACCGCGAAGAACGCGTACCCCACCGCCCCAGCGGGCCGACCGACGGGCCGCCTAGTCCTTCCGCCGTACCGATAACCCGGCGCCGGCGGGAGCGCCGCCGTCGGGTCCGGCCAGTGCCTCGAGCCCCTCGATGGTGAGTTCGTCGACGTCGGCGGCGGTATTGACCAGCACGGTGTCACCGTCAGCGATGTCCCCGGCCAGGATGGCCTTGGCCAGCCGGTCACCGATCTCCCGCTGCACCAGCCGGCGCAGCGGCCGGGCACCGTAGGCGGGGTCGAAACCGGACATGGCCAGCCAGGCGCGCGCCCCATCGGTCACCTCAAGGGTGAGCCTGCGCTCGTACAGCCTCTTGCCCAGCTCGGCCACCTGCAGTTCCACGATCTTTGCCAGTTCTTCCACTGTCAGGGCGTCGAAGAGGACCACTTCGTCCAAACGGTTCAGGAACTCCGGCTTGAACGCGTTGTTCACGGTGGCCATTACGGCGTCCCGCTTGGCCTGCGCGTCCAGGCCCTGGTCCACCAGGAACTGGCTGCCCAGGTTTGAGGTCAGCACCAGGATGGCGTTGCGGAAGTCCACAGTGCGGCCCTGGCCGTCGGTGAGGCGGCCGTCGTCGAGCACCTGCAAAAGGATGTCAAAGACCTCAGGATGGGCCTTCTCCACCTCGTCCAGGAGGATTACGGAGTACGGTCGGCGCCGGACGGCCTCGGTCAGCTGGCCGCCTTCCTCGTAGCCGACGTAGCCCGGAGGAGCCCCGACCAACCGCGCCACCGAGTGCTTCTCGCCGTATTCGGACATGTCGATCCGCACCATGGCGCGTTCGTCGTCGAAGAGGAAATCGGCCAGGGCCTTGGCCAGTTCGGTCTTGCCCACACCCGTGGGGCCCAGGAACAGGAACGAGCCCGTGGGACGGTTGGGATCGCTGATGCCGGCGCGTGCACGGCGGACGGCGTCCGACACGGCTGCCACTGCCCTGGACTGGCCGATCAGCCGCCTCCCGAGCTCCTCCTCCATGTGCAGCAGCTTCTGGCTTTCGCCCTGCAGCATGCGGCCGGCAGGAATGCCGGTCCAGGCGGAGATGACCTCGGCGATGTCATCGGCCGTGACCTGCTCGGCCACCATCTGGCCGGACTTGTCCGTCACCGCTTCCTCGGCGGCGGCGGCGGCATTCAACTCGCGTTCCAAGGCAGGAATCTCGCCATACAGGACCCGCGACGCCGTCTCCAGGTCCCCTTCGCGTTGGGCCTTATCCGCGGTGGAACGCAGCTCGTCCAGTTTGGCCTTCAGGTCACCCACCCGGTTCAGCCCGGCCTTCTCGGCTTCCCAGCGCGCGTTGAGCGCGGCCAGTTCCTCGTTCTTGTCCGCTTTGTCCTCCCGGAGCGCGGCGAGGCGCTCCACCGAGCCGGGGTCCGTCTCGTTTTCGAGCGCCAGTTCCTCCATAGTGAGGCGGTCCACGGCGCGCCGGAGCTGGTCGATCTCCTCCGGGGCGGAATCGATCTCCATCCGGAGCCGGGAGGCGGCCTCATCCACCAGGTCGATGGCCTTGTCCGGCAGCTGGCGGCCCGAGATGTAACGGTTGGAAAGGGTTGCGGCGGCCACTAGCGCGGAGTCCGAAATGGTCACCTTGTGATGGGCCTCGTAGCGTTCCTTGAGGCCGCGCAGGATGCCAATGGTGTCATCAACGCTGGGCTCGCCCACATACACCTGCTGGAAGCGGCGTTCCAGGGCAGGGTCCTTCTCGATGTTCTCGCGGTACTCGTCCAGGGTGGTGGCACCGATCAGCCGCAGCTCGCCGCGGGCCAGCATGGGCTTGAGCATATTGCCGGCGTCCATCGAGGATTCACCCGTCGCGCCCGCGCCCACCACCGTGTGGATCTCGTCGATGAAGGTGACAATCTGGCCTTCGGAGTTCTTGATCTCTTCCAAAACGGCCTTGAGCCGCTCCTCAAACTCGCCGCGGTACTTGGCTCCGGCGACCATGGACGCGAGGTCCAGGGCAATCAAGGTCTTGCCCCGCAAGCTTTCCGGGACGTCACCGGCGACGATCCGCTGGGCCAGGCCTTCGACCACGGCCGTCTTCCCCACGCCGGGCTCACCGATGATCACGGGATTGTTCTTGGTGCGACGGCTCAGCACCTGGATGATCCGCCGGATCTCGTTATCGCGGCCGATCACGGGGTCCAGCTTGCCTGCCCGCGCCATCGCCGTCAGGTCAGTGCCGAACTTCTCCAGCGACTGGAAGGTGTTTTCCGGATCGGGGCTGTCGACCTTACGGTCCCCACGGACCCCCGGCAGTGCGGCGAGCAGCGCCTCGTGGGAGGCACCGGCATCACGCAGCAACCGCCCGACGGCGTCGCTGCCGGTGGAGAGCCCCAGCAGCAGGACTTCCGTGGAGACGAACGTGTCACCCAGCCTGTCCGCTTCGTTCTTGGCGTTCTGGATTGCCTGCAGCGCCGGCCTGGAAAGCTGGGCCTGCTGCGTGGAACCGCCGGACGTTGCAGGCAGTGCCTTGATTGCAGTACTGGCCTGGACGCTAACGGCGTCCGGGTCCGCCCCGGTAGCGCGGAGAAGCGCGACGGCGACACCCTCCCGCTGGTCCATCAGGGCCTTGAGCAGGTGGGCGGGTTCCACCTGTGGATTTCCTGCCGTGGAGGCATTCATGGCTGCTGCCGAAAGAGCCTCCTGGCTCTTGGTGGTGAATTTGACGTCCAAAGAGAGCTCCTTCCGGGATGTACATTTTGTTAAGTTGAGTCTACTACGCTCAACTTTGCGGGTGCGCCATTTTTTGCTGCTTGTTTGCCCACAGCGAACCGGACTGCCGGAAAGCGCACGGGTTCCGGTGGTTGCCACGCATGGGCGGTCCTTGCACTGTATCGCCCACCAGTTGATCACCCTAGGATCAATTGGTGACTGGGGAGCACTTCCCCGGCGCACTCGAGACGGGATTGCAATGAAGAAATTTATGGTTCTTTACGTCGCACCGCAGTCAGCACAAGCGCAGATGGCCGAGAGCTCCCCGGAGGCCGCCCAGGAGGGCATGAAGGCCTGGCTGGAGTGGGCGGACCGCGCCGGAGAGGGCATCCTGGACATGGGAACTCCGCTCGGTGCCGGCAGGGCGATCACCTCTTCCGACACCTCTGACACTGACACCAACGTGGCCGGCTATGGCATTCTGCAGGCCGAGGACCTTGGCGGCGCCCAGGCGCTCCTGGAGGGCCACCCACACCTCATGATGCCGGGAGCCAGCATCCAGGTGTACGAATCCCTTGACCTCCCCGGGATGTAGATCCCGACTTCAAGTGTCCCTGGCGGGGGGCTCCCCCAATAAACCGCCCGCCAGGGTGTCTTCCTGAAAGTAGACCCGGGGGCGGCAGGAATCCGCGGCGAGCCGTGGTCAGCTCCAGTAGTGGGCCACGCGCAAGCGCGGCAGTCCATCCCTGATATTACCGGCAAGGGTGACGCACGTCACGTTAAATGACAGCATCGGTCAATTGGTTTTCGGGCCATCCAGGATGACATCAGCCCGGGTAAATGGACACCGCACCGGCCTTGATCACGAAGTACACCTCGATGCCGGGCACCAGTGCGAGGTCGGCTGAAGACTCCGGTGTGATGTCGGCGCTCAACTGCCCGCCTTCCCCGGCCCGGACCCTAATCCTGTCCCCATGGGGTTCGAGATCTGTGATGGTGACGGGGAAGGAGTTCCGCGGGGAGCCGTGCGCCTCCGCCATGAAAACGGAAACCGCCGACGGCGGGAACACCGCCACGCCCGGCTGCCCGATGGGGAGCGGCCCCGGAAGGTCGTCGTGCTGTCCGTAGACAGCAAGGTCCCTTGCCTGCAGTCCGTGTTCGGTGATGGTGCCGACAACGAAGTTCAGCCCTGCCAGCCCTGCCGCAAACCGGCTCCGCGGACGCAGGAGCACGTCCCGGGTGGGCCCTTCCTCGCTGATCCGGCCGTTCTCAAGGATCACCACCCGGTCCGCCAGGATGAGCGCATCCAGGATGTCGTGGGTGATGATGATGGCACGGCGGCCCGCGAGCACACGCTTGAGCAGCCGCCGGAGTAGCGGAGCGGCATGGATATCCAGCGCGGCCATTGGCTCGTCCAGGAGCAGGAGCCCGGGGTCGGCGGCGAGCGCACGGGCCACGGCCACGCGCTGGCTCTGGCCGCCGGACAGCTCTACGGGACGGCGGGACTCCAGTTCCCCGGCTTCCACCTCGGCCAGCCATCGGCTTGCCGAGTCCCTGGCCTGCTGCTTCGGGGTGCCCGCACTCCTAGGCCCGAAGGCCACATTGTCCAGGGCGCTGAGATGGGGGAAAAGCAACGGCTCCTGGGCCAGGAGTGCGGTGCCGCGGCGGTGGGGCGGTGTCCATGGTCCCCGCCCTCCAGCCACGTCGAACAAGACCCGGCCGTCCACCTCCGCCCTGCCCGAATCGGGGTGGAGCAGCCCGGCAATGACGGCAAGCAGCGTGGATTTGCCCGCACCGTTGGGGCCCATGACGGCCACGGTTTCAGTAGGGCCAAGCGAAAGGGACACATCGAAGCCCCTGTCCGCCACGACTGCCTGGACCGTAAACGTCACAGGACACCCCCGCGAGAAGCAGGTGCCGCCGTCGTCGCGCCCTCCCCGCCGGCCGCACTTGCCCGGCCGGGAGGACGTGGGCCGCGGTGGGCAAGCGCCACCACCGTCACGGATACGGCCACCAGGACAAGGGAAAGGGCGACGGCGGCATCCGCATCGGTCTCCCGCTGCAGGTAGATTTCCAGGGGCAACGTCCTGGTCACGCCCTGGAGGCTCCCGGCGAAGGTGAGGGTGGCGCCGAACTCGCCGAGGCTGCGGGCGAAGGACAGTACCGCGCCCGAGGCAAGGCCCGGCAATACCAGCGGGAGGGTGACGCGGCGCAGGACGGTGCCGGGCCGCGCGCCGAGGGTGGCGGCAACGGCCTCGTACTTCGGGCCCGCTGTCCTCAGGGCGCCTTCGAGGCTGACCACCAGGAACGGAAGGGATACAAACGTCTGGGCCAGCACCACGGCGGTGGTGGAGAAAGCTATCTGCAGGCCGAGCATCTCCACGCTGCGGCCCAGGAGGCCTTGCCGGCCGAAGGTGTAGAGCAGGGCGATGCCCCCCACCACGGGCGGAAGCACCAGCGGCAGCAGAACCAGGGACCTCAGGACGCGCTGGCCCGGGAAGCTGGCGCGGGCAAGGACCAGGGCAAGCGGAACACCCAGGATGACGCACAGGACGGTGCTGGTTGCGGACGTGCGCAGGCTCAGGCCGAGGGCCGTCAGGGACGAGTCCGAGGTGACCAGCGGGATGAACTGCGGCCAGTTGACCCTGGCAACCATGGCGATCAATGGGAGCAGGACCAGTAACCCGCCCGCGGCGGCCACCGTATAGATCCAGGCAGGAATGCCAATGTGGGCGAGGGCTTTGCGGGGCTTCGGGACTTGTGGACCCGCACCTGTCCGGCTCCTGGCAGGAGTCATTGCTGCGGGGCTCCGAAGCCGGCGTTGCCCAGCGCTGCCTGACCCTCGCTGCCCGTTACCAGTTCCAGGAAAGCCTCAGCCGCCTGCTTGTTCCTGGCGCCCTTCACCGCGGCCATCGGGTACGTGTTTACGGCCCTGGCTGCCTCCGTAAAGGGGATGGACTCCACCTTGCTGCCTGCGTTCTTGGCGTCCGTGACATAGACCAGGCCGGCGTCGGCTTCCCCGGAAACGACTTTGCCCAGGACATCAGTGACGGAGGATTCCTCGCTGACCGGACTCAGCGCGGTGCCCGTCTCCTGCTCGATCGTCACAGCGGCGGCACCGCAGGGCACCTGGCTGGCGCAGACCACCACTTTGGTGCCCGGCCTGGCCAGGTCACGGAAGGAGGCGATGCCGGCCGGGTTGCCCGGCGGAACCGCGATGGTGAGTGTGTTCGTGGCGAAGTCCCGGGGCTCGCCGTCCACTAGGCCGGAATCCTGGAGCTTGGCCATGTTCCGGGTATCTGCAGATGCGAAGACGTCCGCCGGTGCGCCCTGGGTGATCTGTGTGACCAGGTCTGCCGAGCCGGCAAAGCTCAGGCTGACTTTGGTTCCGGGATGGCTGGCCTCGAACTTTCCGGCGAGCTCGGTGAAGGCGGCCTTCAGCGAGGCGGCAGCGAAGACGGTAACTGTGCCGGTGGCGGTGCCTCCTGCTCCGGGCTCACCGCCGTCCTTGTTGCCGTTCTGGTCTACTTGTCCTGCGGGGCCGCATCCGGCGAGCGTCACTGCCAGGAGTGAGACCGTGGCTGCCACCTTGGCCCTAGCGAACCCTCGCGTCGGCTTCATGCGGAGCCCTTTCCCTGTCGCGTTTCGATGATCACGGTGGTGGCCTTGACCACGGCAGTGGCCACTGACCCGAGCTCCAGGCCAAGCTCCCGGACCGCCTCACTGCTCATGAGCGACACCACCCGGAAAGGCCCGCACTGCAGTTCCACCTGGGCCATCACCGTGTCCATGGTGATGCCGGTAACCAACCCCACGAACCTGTTCCTGGCAGAGCTGCCGGTCCGGTGCGGATCGTCGGGAAGCTGTGCGAGCTTCTGCGCGTGCCTGGCCAGCTCCAGCCCGTCCACAGCCAGCCGCCCGGCGTCGTCTTTGACCGGGGTCAGGCTGCCGTTCTCGGTCCAGCGGCGGATGGTGTCGTCGCTAACGCCGAGGAAGCTGGCCGCTTCGGAAACGCGAATACTGGGCATTCGCCGATTATAGTCCGCATTTGCGTCTACCAGAGCCTCTTTGGACCGCACCACGGAGTGAGGCACATCGTCCGTCACCGGGCAGCCCTACGGAGCCGAAGGACAAAGGAATGGGCACCGTCTCATCACCCCGGTTGAACTTCGTCATCCTTGGTGCTGAAACCCTGCCGATCCGCCTATTTCGGGGCGGGGGCCCGCTTAGGGTGGAAGCATGTTCCCCCTCCTGAGGCGCCTCCCCCAGCCAGCACGCCAGGCAGTCGCCCCCGCCACGGCGCTGGCAGTACTGCTGGCCCTCATCGTCCTGGAGCAGCGCGGGTTCAACCGGGACAGCGCTGTGTTGATTGCCCTGCTGTCCGCCGTTGCGGCGGCCCGGCTCATTCCCTTAGGTGCGCTGGCTTTTGGAGCCTGCGTCCTGCTGCTGCAGAGCACCAAAATCCTTCCTGGAGTCATGGTGTCCGGGGTCCTCAGCTACGTCGCAGTTCCACTGGCCATCCTGTTCGCGGGCCTGGGCTACCGGGGCCGTCACCGCTGGCTGCTGCCGGTGTTCGCGGTCGCCTCGGCCGGTCTGGTCACCGTCAACTGGTTCAGCGACGCCACGTGGGTCAACTTCGTTTTTCCCACCCAGCTCTATGGTCGCGGCACACTCCGGACAGGCACCTACGTCTTCCTGGTCTTCGGCGCCTTCGCAGCGTTCAACCTTGCCGCCTGGGCCGCAGGGCTGGCGGCCAACAATGCTTCCAGCAGCCGGCGGGCACAGCTCCGGGCGGAGACGGACCTGCAGCAGACAGCCACAGAACTCGCCGTGGAACAGGAACGTAACCGGATCGCCCGCGAACTCCATGATGTCCTGGCCCACTCGCTCACCGTCATCACTGCCCAGGCCGAAGGGATCCGGTACATCCACCGGTCCGAACCCGACGCCGTCGAGGAGTCTGCCCTGATCATCGCCTCCGCTGCCCGCACGGCACTCGTGGAAACGCGCCACATGCTGGAGAACGTCTCCCCGGGGGAATCGGCTCTCCCAGCTTCCCCGGCACCTTCCCTTGGGCAGTTGGGTTCGTTGGCTAACCAGTTCACCGCAAGCGGAATGCCCGTCATGGTGGATGCCCCGGCAATGCCGCCCGGGGTGACGCCGCTGCAGGAACTCACGGCCTACCGCGTGATCCAGGAAAGCCTGACCAATGCCTTCCGGCACGGTGACAGGTCCAAGGGTGCCACCGTTTCGGTCCGGCCCGGCAAAGGCGGTTTAGGCGGTTTGACAGTCCGCATCAGTTCAGCGATATCCGACGACGGCGAAGCTCCCAGCGCACGTACCGGCAGGGGCATCTACGGAATGAAGGAACGTGCTGCGGCGGTGGGCGGCTCGCTCACGGCGGTCACCGCCGGGAACCGGTTCGATGTGGAGGCTCTGCTGCCATGACTGAAACAGACACCGCAGCACCGGCCATCCGGATTGCCCTGGTGGATGACCAGCCCCTCTTCAGCGCGGGCCTCAAGATGATCCTGCGAAGCCAGCCCGATCTGGACTTCGTCGGTGAGGCCCAGGACGGTGCGGCGGCGGTGGAACTTGCAGCCGCCGTCGGGCCTGACATCATGCTGATGGATATCAGGATGCCCGTCATGGACGGGATCACCGCGACCCGCACCATTGCCTCGGGTTCCGGCACGCCACCGAAGGTCATTGTTCTCACCACCATCCAGCACGATGAGGCTGTGGTCCGAGCCATCCAGGCCGGTGCCGCGGGGTTCCTGACCAAGGACGCCACGCCTGAATTCCTGCTGGCAGCCATCCGCACGGTTCACTCAGGACACGCCGTGATGGCTCCCCACGCCACCAACCAGTTGCTCCGCGACTACACCACACCGTCGGCCGGAAATCCTGCAGCCCTGGCGGCCCTCTCCGCGCGGGAAAAGGACGTGTTCCTGCTTGCAGCCGCCGGGCAAGGTAACGCCGAAATCGCAGCGGGCCTGGTCCTGAGCGAGGCCACGGTGAAGTCCCACGTGGGCAGCATCCTGGCCAAACTCAAGCTCCGCAACCGGATCCAACTGGTGGCCTATGCCTACGAGAACGGGCTGCTCGGCAAGTGACTTCGGGCTCTCAGTCCGAACAAGTTCCACTGCATTATCACCAACCATTGGGGAGAACCATGAAAGAAAAACTGATCGGACTTGCCTTGCTCGCGGTAGGGGCAACGGCGGCACTCGCTGCCTCGACGGTCCCGGGCGGCACCATCGCGGCCTCGGGAACGCCCATCAGCGGCATCACCGCCCAGGCCCAGGCTTACGCCAGCCCTGACGCGGCCGCCGAAGCTGGACGCGCCGCCGCCATCAGGGCATGTATGGCTGCGGCCGGGTATGACTATGCGCCGCCCGTTGACGCCTACCAAGTGGATTTCAACAGCAACATCGGCTTCAAGCGCCTGGACGTGGCCACGGCGAAGGCCAGTGGCTATGCCTCGCTGCAGCAGTCAGGACCGGGCGAGCCGGCTGAGGGGTCCCCTGAAGCCGCCCTTTTCGCGGATCCCGGCTTTAATGCCGCCCTCTCTGGCGTTCGGCCGGAGGAGGACATGGTGCGGCACGACGGCAGCGGTATGGGAACGTCCGGCGGGGGCTGCCGCGGGGAGGGGGCAAAGGCAATCTACGGCAGCATGGAGAATTACATCCTGGCTACCGGCGTCGCCGCTAATTCCCTAAACTCCGCCGCCGGTGGCCTCATGTCCGATTCCGGGTTCCAGAAGGCCATTGATTCCTGGAGGGACTGCATGGCAGATTCGCCCTATGCCAACTTCCGCAACCCGGCGGACGCCGTGTCTGCGGGTGTGAAGGCCGGCGGCCTGAACGAGTTCAAGATCGCGGTCACGGATGCAACATGCCGCGAGCAGGTCGACTTCCATGGCCAACTCGACTCCCTGCTGGACAAGTACCTCACCACCCGGATGCAGCAACTGGAGCCGGAGATCGCGAAAGTAACCGAGATCCGGAAGCAGGCAGCGGCCAGGGCAGCCGACTTCACGAAGTAAGCCCCAGCCCCACAAACGCGGCGGCCGGTCACCTTGGGGGAGACCGGCCGCCGCACCCTTTGGTCCGGCGGTCCAACCCGTCCCGGATTAGACTTCCTGCATGGCCATCTTTGTTGACCCTCCCCTCTGGCCTGCCCACGGAACGCATTTCTCGCACCTGATCTCCGATACGTCGCTCGAGGAACTCCACGCCTTTGCCGCGGCAGCCGGAATCCCTGACCGGGCCTTCGACGGCGACCACTACGACGTCCCCGAACGCCGATTCGATGAACTGGTAGCCGCCGGCGCCTTACCCGTGGAGGCCCGGATCCTGGTACGGAAACTCATCTCATGCGGCCTGCGCATCCCGGCACGCCAGCGGGACAAGTCTCTGAAGCTGCCCCTCCTGAACCGCTGGAACACCATCATGCCCGGCCACGACGCCCTCTTCCTCGACCTGCTGGACCGCTGGGGCGAGGAGCACCGAAAGTACCACGGCCGCACCCATCTCCTCGCCGTGCTGGAGGCCCTGGACGTCCTCACCGAACCTGCGGGATCGCCGCGCACGGTGCTGCTTGCGGCATGGTTCCACGATGCCGTGTACCGCGGTGTTGCGGGCCAGGATGAGGAGGAATCGGCCCGGCTTGCCGAAGACAGGCTCGCCCGAGCCGGCCTGCCCGATGCTGAGATCGAGGAGGTTGCCCGCCTTGTCCGCCTGACTTCGGACCACCGTCCGGAGCCAGGGGACGACGACGGTGCCCTGCTCTGCGACGCGGACCTGTCCGTCCTGGGCGGCGAACCGGAGCAGTACGCCCGGTATCTGGCAGCCGTCCGTGAAGACTACGCGCACATCGCCGACGCTGATTTCGCCGGGGGACGTGCCGCCGTCGTCCGTCAGCTCCTGGAACTGGACCCGCTGTTCCACCGCCAGCGGGCGCGGGAGCTGTGGCTGGACGCCGCCCGGCGGAACCTGCAGGGCGAACTGCGCCGTCCTGGCGCGGGCCCGGCTGACTGCGTTTCACCCCAGAGCGAGGCTCACCTTCAGGCGTAGGTCAGGCTCACGAGCAGCGCCTTGAGTTGGGCGTATTGGTCGGTTGCCATCCAGGCATTAGCTGCGCCCTTGTTCGGGAACCCTGGGTTGTTGAAAAGAACACGAGTGCTCAGGCCGCCATTTTCTGTTGAGACGAGATTGCACCATGATGCGACGCCCTCGCCTTCCTCCAGGGACCGGGGATCGCTCAGCCCCATGAAGTAGGAATCGCCTTCGCCATTCGGATAGCTTTCCATGACGAACCCGAAAAGGGGCTCCGTACCGTCTGGTGCAGCCATTCCCGGAACCGCCGCCTGATCGAATACACGACGCGACACGGGACCGCCGGCACAACCAGCGGTGAAGCCATTACCCAAGGAGAGCAGATCGTTGCCTGCACCGTCAGAGACGATCGCTTCAACGCCGGGGACGCCGGCTGGTGGGAGCACGGTTCGCACTGCCCACGTCGACGGATAAGCGAAGGAGATGTGTCCATCCGGGAAGGTGAAGGTCTTCAGCGCTGGCGCCTCATGCTTCGCTGTTGAGGCAGGCACCACTGACGCGGGCACCGCAATGGTGGTGAGGGCCACCGGCGCTGCAGTGGAAGGTGGTGCGAAAGCCAGCTTTGGCGTGGGTCCGTCCGGGTCATTCACGGTCATGTTCGAGGCGGCGGCAGGATCAGCTCCCACCTGTAACCCGCATCCGGCAAGCACCAGGCTGACGGCAAGACCCGCCGTTGTGACGGCTGTAAAGAGTTTGGCGCGGTTGGAATCCATTTTCTGTACCCCCAATATCTGTGACGGCGGGCTGAACATCCCGCTCGATAACTAAGTTTCCGGAACCTCGCCAGGAATTACCTTCAGAAGAAAGAAATTTTGCTTTCTGCCTGTGCCGGTGGAGGATCGGTCACTCGGTGTCTCGAAACCGGTCGCGCTAGCGCAAGCCGCGAGGCCGGGTGCGGGTGCGGGTGCGGGTGCGGGTGCGGGTGCGGGGCTATTGTGCCCGATCGCCAGGGAGTACGCGTCGCAGCGCGTCGAGAGTGGTGTCCGGGCCGGAATTGAAGGCGAACCTCGCCTCCGGAGCGAGTTCGTGCACCGTATTGACAATTCGCTCGAAGAGCTCAGTGTGAGCGGGTATGGCCCGCACTCCACCGCCGATCATCACGGCGTCCCAGGGTCCACGCGCGAGTTCGCCGCGAACCGCGGCCTCGCCGTCAAGTGGGTCCGTGCCAATCTGACACGAAACGGAATCATATCCGGCCGATGCGACGGCGGCGTCCCCGTCCGCGATTTGGGTCTCTAGCGTTGCCAGGCTGATTGGCGCCGCCGACAGGTCGACCGATGCGGGCGAGAACCCAATCAGCAGAACACGGAAAGCGGGCGGCGTGCCACCGGGAGGAAGGTCGACCACCATCATGAGCCAAGCCTGCCGGGCGTTATGTGGAGAGTCAATCCGCCGACGCAGCGAGCGGGCGGGAGCTGCGGCTGAACGTTGCCCGCCGGAACCTTCAGGGCAGCCTGGCCTGACAGCAGGCGTGACAGCAGGCCGGGAAAGACAGCCTTTACCAGCGCCGCAGGCAGTGCAAGACTGCTCGGATGACCCTGCGAATTCAAGCCTTCAGCATGGACTCCACCGACCCCAAGGTACCGGCGGACTTCTGGGAAAAGGCCCTGGGATGGCGGCGGACCTATGAAGTGGAGGACGAAATCGTCCTGGAGCCGCCAGCCGGCAGCCCGCAGGACGGAGTCTCCCCTGACCTGTTGTTCCTGAAAGTTCCGGAGCGTAAGGAGGTCAAAAACAGGCTGCACCTTGACCTGCGGCCCGAAGACCAGGCCGTGGAAGTGCAGCGGCTGGAAGCACTGGGCGCCACCCGGGTTTCAGTGGGCCAGGGCGAGGACGTGACCTGGGTGGTGATGGCCGACCCTGACGGCAACGAATTCTGCGTGCTGCGCGCCCTGCACAGTGAAGAGCTGGACGCCCAGGGACTGGTGCCTGGGGTGGAGGCACAGCCCGACGCGTAGGACAGGCTGACGCCGTGGCTACCGGTAGCCGGTGACGAACGGTTTACTGGTGGGAACGATCTGCTTGCCCAGCGGCATAAGGGACACTGGGATGAGCTTCAGGTTGGCTATGGCAAGCGGGATGCCAATGATGGTGATGGCCATCGCAACTGCCGTGACCACGTGGCCGATCGCGATCCAGATGCCAGCCACCAGCAGCCAGATCACATTGCCCAGCAGCGCGAAGACTCCTGTCCCTCCGGGCTTGTCCACCACCATTCGCCCGAACGGCCAGAGGGTGTATGCGGCGATCCGGAATGACGCGATCCCCCAGGGAATGGTGACGATGAGCAGGCAGCAGATGATGCCGGCCAGGAAGTAGCCCAGGGCAAGCCAGAGGCCGCCGAAAACGAGCCAAATGATGTTGAGCAGTGTCTTCATCTGTCCATTGTGCCCTGCGGGGTCCGACAAAAACCTCGGGGTCCACCCTGATTCTCCCCTGAACCGGCCAGCCGGCGTGCCTAGCCCTTGGCCGCCTTCACGAAAGCGCGGATCTTGGCCAGGTCCTTCACTCCCCTGGAAACCTCGACGCCGGAGGAAACATCCACGCCCCACGCACCTGCCGTTGCAGACGCCTGGGCAACATTGGCAGGGTCAAGGCCGCCCGCCAGCAGCCAGCTGCGGCCGTGAACGGCTGACGCCGTGGAAACAGAGCCGTAGTCCCACGCTTCGCCGGACCCGGGGACGGCGGCGTCAATCAGGAGGAGCTCCTCGCCCCAGTCGCCGAGCTCTTCCGGCGCGGCACCCATGGTGACGGCCCTGATGAGCTTCATGCCGGCGTCGTGCACTGTCTTGACGTCCGCCGGGGTGCGCTTCCCGTGCAGCTGCACCCACTCCAGGCCGGCGGCCCGGGCGATGGCGACGGCGTCGGCGGCCGGTTCGTGGCGGAAGACCCCGACGGCAGCAACACTCTCCGGCACATCCGCCAGGAGCTTGGAAACCTGTGACGGCGACACAACGCGCGGGCTGGCAGTCAGGACAAAGCCGACGGCGTCCGCCCCGGCATCTACGGCCTCACGGACGGATTCGGGCGTACTCAGCCCGCACACTTTGACGAACATTCCCGGCTCCTTAGGGCAGTCTTCGCGATGTCCCCCGGGAGGAGGTTAGCAGGGAACCGCCAACCATGATGTCAGATACTTGTGCCATGGTGGTGGTGCCAAGACCAGTTGAAGGGAAAATTCGACCATGACGAGACCCAACTTGTTCCTGATTTACGTGACCGACGTCGAGCGGTCCACTGCCTTTTACAGCGACCTGTTTGATATGCAGCCGAAGATGATCACTCCCCGCTATGTTCCCTTCGAGCTCGCCGCCGGAGTCCTTTTCGCGCTCTGGAGCGGGCGTGCCGAACAGGTGACGCCGGAACTGCCGCGCACCTGCGAGGTGGGCCTCATGGTGCCGGGCGCCCAGGCAGCCGTGGACAGCCGCTTCGAGGAGTGGTCCGCCAAGGGCGTCACTGTGGTGGAGCAGCCACATGACGACGTGTTCGGCCGCACGTTCGTCATTGCCGACCCCGACGGAAACCTCATCCGGGTCTCGCCGCTTGACTGACGTCTGTTCTCACGGGCCTGCTGCCGCCAGCAACTAGGCTGGGCGGATGGAGATCATCCGCTTTGCAGAACTCAGGCCCCAACCGTGGCGGAACGGCGGCGGGGTGACCCGCGAGCTCGCCAGCCATCCCAAGGCAGCCTCCGCCCAGGACGGCGCATGGGACTGGCGCGTCAGCATCGCAGACATCACCAAGGCTGGGGACTTTTCAGCGTTCCCGGGCATGGAACGCGTCCTGACAGTGATCGACGGCGAGCTGCTCCTGCTCACCGTTGACGGCGCGGAGCACCCCTTGGAAAAGTACCGGCCATTTAGGTTTCCGGGCGAAGCCAGGACCCACGGCGCCCTTCCCACGGGCGACATCCGGGACCTCAATGTCATCACACGGGCCGGCTCGTTCAAGGGCTACACCTCCATCATCGAGCTCTCGAAGAAGCGCGCCCACCCCGTGTTCGAGGGCCAATTGGGCGTGCTGCTGCAGGGCCAGGCTTCTGTCAGCCCCGGCCCGGTACAGGGCACTGTGGACGAGGGTTCCGCTGCGGCCCCGGACACGGAATCCCTCGCGCTCGGCCGCTACGACGCCGTCGTCGGTTCCGACACCCGCTCCCCCGAAATCCTCGGCCGCGGCTTCCTGGCCGTCGTCTCGATTGACCCCGTCACGGAGGCGGACGCCTAGACTCGGGCTATGACCACCACATCTTTCAATGAGCTCCTGTCCACCCAGATCGGCAACGAATTCGCGGCCTCCCAGCAGTACATTGCCGTGGCCACCTGGTTCGCCAACCAGGACCTGCCGCAGCTGGCCCGCTACTTCTACCGCCAGTCCGTGGAGGAACGGAACCACGCCATGATGATGGTGCAGTACATGCTGGACCGCGACATCCCCGTCTCCATCCCCGGCGTCCCCACCGTCCGAAACGACTTCTCCTCCGTCACCGAGCCCCTCGCTCTGGCCCTGCAGCAGGAGCAGGAAGTCACCCGTAGCATCGAGTCCCTCTTCCGCGCGGCCCGCGCCGGGGACGATGCCCTGGGCGAGCAGTTCATGCTCTGGTTCCTCAAGGAGCAGGTGGAGGAAGTGGCCTCCATGACCACCCTGCTGAATATCGCCGAACGCGCGGACAACCTCTTCGATATTGAGAACTTCATCGCCCGGGAAACCATCGGCGACGGCGGCCGCGACTCCTCCGCGCCGGAGGCTGCCGGCGGCGCCCTGTAGTCCCTGCCCGCGGCGCCCTGTAGCAGATGGGACCAGCGCGGCAGAAGCAGGCAATACAGCAACGGAATAGATCCACGGAACCCGGAGTTCTTGGCTGGGATACGAATTCAGAGCGAACGGAGCGCATGATGGCAGAATCCACAGTCCACCTCGGCGATGGCCTCACGGTCGGCCCTCTCGGCTTCGGCGGCATGGCCCTCACCCCCGTCTACGGAGAAGTAGACCCTGCCGAGGCACTGAAAACCCTGAACCATGCCGTCGACGCCGGCGTTACTTTCATCGACACCGCCGACGTCTACGGCGCGGGCAGCAATGAGGAACTCATTTCGCGGCTGCTCAAGGAGCGCCGGGAAGAGGTGCAGCTGGCCACCAAATTCGCCCTGGTAGGCAACCCGGCAGGCGGGTACAGTGACGTCCGGGGCGATGCCGCCTACGTCCGGCAGGCCGTTGATGCCAGCCTTAAACGCCTGGACGCGGACGTTATCGACCTCTACTACATGCACCGCCGTGACCTCCGCGTTCCGATTGTGGAAACCGTGGAGGCCATGGCGGAGCTGGTGCAGCAAGGCAAGGTCAAGCACCTTGGCCTGTCCGAGGTCACGGCACAGGAACTGGCCGAAGCCCACGCCGTGCACCCGATCGCCGCAGTCCAGAGCGAATGGTCCATCTGGAGCCGCGATGTGGAACGCAACGTCGTTCCCGCAGCGGCCGAACTAGGCGTGGGTTTTGTGCCGTACTCGCCGCTGGGCCGGGGATTCCTCACCGGTACCGTTGACGCTTCCAGCCTCGGAGAAAATGACTTCCGACGCCGGATCCCCCGTTTCGCCGAAGACGCCTTTGACGCCAACCAGGGAGTGGTGGCCGCCGTGCAGGCGGTTGCCGCCGAGCTGGCTGCAACACCAGCCCAGGTAGCGCTCGCCTGGCTGCTCGCCCAGGGCAAGCGGCTGGGACTTTCCGTCGTCCCCATCCCCGGCACGCGCAAGACGCACCGGATCGATGAGAACCTGGGAGCCCTGGCACTGCACCTGGGCCCGGCGCAACTGGATGCGCTGGACCAGGCCGCGGACGCCGTCGTCGGCTCCCGCTCCGCGGACCCCAACTGGGTGTCCGAAGGCCGCGAATAAGGCACCCGAATGGATACGCTCATTCACGACTTACGGGACATCACCATCCGCCGGGTTTCCGTCAGCGAGATGGACAACAACGTGTATCTGCTGACCGCCAAGGAATCGGGCGCCCAGCTGCTGATTGACGCTGCGGATGACCTTCCGGCCATTCAGGGACTGCTCGCGGACGCCGCCGCCGACACCGCGGCCACGCCCAGGCTGGAGCTGATCGCCACAACGCACCAGCACTGGGACCACGTCAGGGCGCTGCCTGCCTTGGTGGAAGCCACCGGCGCGCCGACGGCGGCCGGGACGGATGACGCGCCTGAGCTCCCGGTGAAGGTGGATGTGCTGCTGGACCACGGGGACGTCGGCAACTTCGACGGCTTCGACGTGGCAGCAGTGCATCTGCGCGGGCATACTCCTGGATCGGTGGCGCTGGTCTACCGGGATCCGGACGGGCCGGCCCACATTTTCTCCGGAGACTCGCTCTTTCCAGGAGGTGTTGGCAACACCCAGAAGGATCCTGACAGGTTCAACCAGCTCATCACCGACGTGGGCGAGCGGCTGTTCGGTGTCTACCCGGACAACGCCGTGGTGCATCCGGGCCACGGCAAGCCCACCACGCTGGGCGCGGAACGGCCGCATCTCGAGGAGTGGCGCGCCCGCGGCTGGTGAGCCATAAACCCCAACGAGTGCTCCGTAACCGCCCTTATGAACCTTCCAAAGGGCACGTTGGGCCCACGCTGGCAGGGTTCCCTGGCCGAGGTTGCGAGGCGAGGGTGCCGGTACGGAGCACTCGACGGTAGTTAGGGACCTTAGCGGCCCCGGCGTTCGTTCGACGCCGGCGCTGACGCACGGCGCGGACCGCTGCGGGCCGGACGGCCTTCACCCGATCGGCCTGAGCCGCCGTTGCCTGCGTAAGATCCCCCGGAGGTTCCACCTGTGTTGGAGGACCAGACAGCCTTGTTACCGCCGGCACTGCTGGAAGCACCGGCACGCTGGCCTGACCCGCCGGTCCGGGCGCCAGCTGCAGCGGTGCGGGCTCCGGTTCCGGCAGCACGCTGACCGGTTGCGGGGCGGCCATTGCGCTGGCCACCGGTTGAAGCCGGGCGGCCAGTGCCACCGCGGGGAGCGTCGCTACGGGTGATGCGGGAGTCACTACGCCCTTCAGCAGCGCGGCCGTCCGAGCCGCGGCCGGCCGATGAGCGGCCACCTGCCGCGGGGACGTCGTTGCGGTGCGTGGAGTAAGCGCTGGTGCGGCCGCGGGTGCCGCGGCGTGCAGCCGCCGCCGCCTGGGCGCGGTCCTCGTTCTGCTCGATGACGCGGTCCGCTGCGTTGCGCGCAGCGGCCTGGCCCTCATAGGCCACGGCGCGGCGCTCTGAGCGGGGCAGGTCGGTGCGGGGAGCTTCCGATGCGACCCGGCCGCGTCCGCCACGTCCGCCCCGGCCACCCGCGGTGGGTGCGGCCTGGCGGCGGGCGCGTTTGCGCTCAGCGTTGGCACCGGTGGAGGTGCCACCACCCTGGTTGGCCTTGGCGGCGAGCAGTGCGGCGCGGGTGCGCGGATCAATCTTGTCGGCCATTTCGCCCACCAGTTGGGCAACCAGCGGTGAATTAGCGGTGACGCGTTCGAAGTTGACCTCGACGCCGGCGGCCTTCATCAGCTTCTTGACGTCAGACTGCTGCTCGGGAAGGGTCAGCGTGACCACGGTGCCGTCCGAACCCGCGCGGGCCGTACGGCCGGAGCGGTGCAGGTACGCCTTGTGCTCTGTGGGCGGGTCGACGTGGATCACCAGTTCGACGTCGTCCACGTGGACGCCGCGGGCGGCGACGTCGGTTGCCACCAGGACGCGGACGTCCCCGGAGGAGAACTCGGCAAGGTTGCGGTCACGGGCATTCTGCGAGAGGTTGCCGTGCAGGTCAACGGCCGGGATCCCGGCGTCGGTCAAGGTCTTTGCCAGCTTGCGGGCGTGGTGCTTGGTCCGCATGAAGAGGACGCGGCGGCCGGCGCCGGAAGCGAGCTCAACAATCAGCTGCTTCTTGACGGTCTGGTCGTTGACCACCAGCACATGGTGCTCCATGGTGGTCACCGCAGCCTGCGGGTCATCCACCGAGTGGGTCAGCGGGTTGGAGAGGTAACGCTGGACGATCTTGTCCACGCCGTTGTCCAGGGTGGCGGAGAAGAGCAGGCGCTGGCCCTGGCTGGGGGTCATGTCCATGAGCTTCTTGACCACAGGCAGGAAGCCAAGGTCAGCCATGTGGTCGGCCTCGTCCAGGACGGTGATCTCCACGGCCTCGAGGGTCAGGATGCGCTGGCGGATGAGGTCCTCCAGGCGGCCCGGGCAGGCGATGACGATGTCCACGCCGGCGCGCAGGGCCTTTTCCTGGCGGGCCTGGGAGATGCCACCGTAGATCACGGTGGTGTTCAGGCCCAGCGCCTTTGCCATCGGCTCGATGGTGGCGTTGATCTGGGTGGCCAGTTCACGGGTGGGTGCAAGGACCAGGCCCATCGGGCGGCCGGGCTTGCGGAAATGCTTGGCTTCCCGCTCAGCGAGTCGTGCCACAAGCGGGATGGCGAAGGCGATGGTCTTGCCGGAGCCGGTGCGGCCGCGGCCCAGGACGTCGCGTCCGGCCAGCGTGTCCGGCAGGGTCTTGACCTGGATGGGGAACGGTTCAACGATTCCCTGTGCGGTGAGGGTGTCGGCGAGCTCTTTGGGCGTGCCGAGGGCAGCAAAAGTAGTCATGTAGTCAAAGGTCTTTCAGGCGGTATCCGTGCGGATATCGGCCCCGATGCCGGTTGGCTCAGGGGTTCGCCGAAGAAAATTCAGGTGATCAACCAGCCTGCTGCCGCTCATTCAGAGCGACGGCCGGGACCAAATGGAACGCGTTCATCGACGCAGGATGTGCCTCTCACATGAAAAAACCCGCTCCCCATGAGGGACTAAGCGGGCATCACTGCACATCAAGTTCCACCAGTCTACCATCCCGGCGCCCCGCACCTTTGCTTGCTCCCCGCACTACCCTTATCCGCCCTCCAACGAGGTTGGCGGGGTGACTGCGGAGCGTTGCCAGCGTTGCCATCGGTGCCCTGCAGGAGCACGCTTGAGGCATGACGCAACACCGTGAGGACCACCCCCATATAACGGACCACCCCCATTCAACGGACGACGCCGGCAACGGCCTGGGCGGAACACCTCAGCCAAGCGCCGCCTCCACCTGGGACGAAATGTACCGGAGCAGGCCGCAAATCTGGAGCGGTAAACCCAATCCGCAGCTGGTCCGCGAGGCGGCCGGGCTGCGCCCGGGCAAAGCCCTGGACCTGGGCTGCGGCGAAGGCGCTGACGCCATCTGGCTGGCGCAGCAGGGCTGGGCAGTGACCGCCGTCGACGTGTCCGCCGTCGCATTGGAGCGTGCTGCCACGCACGAGAAAACAGCCCTTGACCGGGAGAGCGTGCACGCGGGTGAGGGCGCCATCCCCAGCCGGATCCGCTGGGAACAGCGCGACCTGGAGGAGTGGATGCCGGAGGGGGCTTTCGATCTGGTGTCCTCGCAGTTTCTGCATTTGCCGTCCATGGCCTGGCGAGGCCCGCTCCTGGCGGCGGCCGCCGCGGTCAAGCCGGGCGGCACCCTGCTGATCGTGGGGCACCACCCGGACCGGCTGCCGCCATGGGGATCGCACACGGCGCCTGAGAGGTTCTACACCCCTTCGCAGCTGGTGCAGGAACTTAAATTGGATTCGCCGGAATGGGTGGTGGAAGTCCTCACCACACGCGACCGGCCGGCCACGGGTCCTGACGGCCAGGAAGCGGTCATTGCAGACACAGTACTTCGGGCGACCCGGCTGGCCTGACGCCGAGCCGCCCATCCGGGTCGCCGGTCCGGCTTCAGTCGGCGGCGCTCGGTGCCAGGACCCTCGGCGCCACGGCGACCGCGGCTACCGCAACCACGACAGCCAGGGCGAAGACACCGGAGAAGGATCCCGCCGTCGTCGTGAAGGCTGAGAAGACGATGCCCGTGGTGGCAAGCGCCAGCGCCCCGCCGAGCGAATCGGAAATCGACATGGCCGAGCTGTTGAAGCCTTCGTCATCCTTGGTGGAGAGCGCCAGCGTCATCACGCTGAGCCGCGGATAGAGCAGTCCCATACCGCCGCCGGCGAAGATCCAGCCCGAAATTGCGACGGCGGGCGGCCAGTGCAGTGCCGTGGTGGCCAGGGCCAGGACGATGGCTCCCAGCACCAGCACCGAACCGATCCGCACGGCAGTACTGTGGGCAAGCCTGCTGCCGAGGCGGCCCTGGATGGCCGCGGCACCGGCCCAAGCCAGAGCCCCTCCGGTGAGTGTGAGGCCCGCGAGCGTGGGCGGGAAGGAGTACTGCTCAACGAGCAGGTAGGGCAGGTAAACCTCGGCGCCGAAGAACGCAGCCGAGGCGAGGCCGCGGGTGAGGATGACGCTGGGCAGACCCCTCCTGGCAATGAGCGTGCCTGATGGCACCAGCGGCCGCACGGCAACGAGGGCGACGACGACGGCAGCCACAGCCAGGACCCCAGTGGCAGCCGGAAGGCCCGGGATCCTGACCTCGGCGGACAGGTTCAGCCCCAGGACGGCCAAAGCGGCGAGCGCTGCCCAGGAAACGCGACGCAGTGCCCACGGGGTCGGCGTCCCGGTTTCTACCCTGGGCTCACGGGCCATCCCGCGGAGCACCGGAACAATCATCACCAGCGCGGGAACCACCAGCCCCACGACGCCCAGAAACACCCACTGCCAGCTGAGGACCTGCGCTACGACCCCAGCAGCGAACGGCCCCACCAGGGACGGGATGACCCAGGCGGCCGAGAAGGCTGCGAAGATCCCGGGATGCAGCGCCCCCGGGTAGATCCGGGCGACAACAACGTAGAGCGCCACAGTCAGCGCTCCGCCACCCAGTCCCTGAACCAGCCTTCCGGTCACCAGCAACGGCATGGAAACTGCGGTTCCCGCGATCAGCAGGCCAAGGACAAAAAGACCCACGGACGCATACAAGGGCGCGGCGGGTCCCCTGCGGTCGGACCAGTTGCCGGCCGCCACCATGCCGATAACTCCGGTGGCCAGCGGCCCGGCGAACGCCAGCGCATAGAGGCTCGCCCCGTTCAGCTCGCGGCTGACGATCGGCATGATGGTGGTCACGGCGAGCGATTCGAAGGCAGCAAGGAATACCAGGGCGCACGCGCCGATGGTTACCCACAGGTATGGCTGCTGCAGGATGCCGCCGGCGGGGCGGGTGGCTGGAATGGTGGAATCGCGCACGGTACCGGGCCTGATCAGATTTCCATGAACACTGGCTCAGACATACCGGTTCCGGCCGGCCTGGTAGCCAAAGACGGCGGCGAGTAAGCCCACCACCAGGAAAAGCGCGCCAGCGGCGGCGAAGGACCCGGTCGCCTGGTGCAACTGGCCCACCACCAGCGTCCCGGTGGATCCCAGGCCGTAGCCCACGCCCTGCATCATGCCGGACAGATGTGCGGCTGTGTGGCCGTCGGGCGTGCGGACCATGATCATGGTCAGCGCCACCGCGGTGAGGCTCCCCTGCCCCAGGCCGAGCAGTCCGGTCCAAACCCAGGCGAGCTCCAGCGGGCCCAAGATGCTCAGCGCAAACCCGCCGCCGGTCATCAGCGCCACCAGTGTGTTGATGGCGCGCTGGTCCCGGAACCTTGTAGCCAGAGCCGGGGCGAACAGCGAACCCAGCATCTGCAGCACAATGGACGCGGATACCATGAGCCCGGCTGTTGCACCGTCCACTCCACGCTCCCGCAGGATCGGCGCCAGCCACGCGAAGACGCTGAAGGACATCATGGCCTGCAGCACCATAAAGACGGTCACCTGCCACGCCACCGCCGAGCGCCAGACGCTGACGCCGTCATTGACGGCCTGATGCAGGATGGGCCGCTGCCTCAGTGCCACCGGGAGGAACAGGAAGAGCACGACGGCGGCAGGAGCTGCCCAGACCCACAGCGCCGAGGTCCACTCCCCCGTCGCCGTCAAGACCGGGTACGTAAAGCCGGCCCCCAGCGCAGCCGATGCGCAGATGGCGGTCGTGTAGAGCCCGCCCATCAGGCCCAGCCGGTGCGGGAAGTCACGCTTCACCAGCCCAGGCAGAAGCACGTTGCACAGGGCGATGGCGGCACCGCAGGCAGCAGTTCCGGCCATCAGCGCCGGCATGTGGCCTGCACCAGGGATCAGTCGGCCCAGGTCGGCAGGCCGCAGGAGCAGCCCGGCGGTCAGCACAGCCATGGCGCCCAACAGGACCCGTTCAGCGCCGTAGCGGCGGGCCAGCACCGGGGCGATCGGAGCGAACACGCCCAGGAGCGTGACGGGAACGCTGGTGAGTACCAGCACGGCCCAGCCCGGCAGGCCGGCGTCGGACGTTATTTCGGGGAGCACCGCCGCGAAACTGGAGAAGACGGTGCGAAGGTTCACGCCGATCAGGACCAGGCACACTCCCAGGTAGACCAGCCCGCGCTTGTTGCTGGCAGTGCCCGGAAGCATGGTGGGCGCCGCCGCCGGGACGCAGTCGACTTCGGCGTCGACCAGGAGGCCGGGCATATCGGGAGTCTCAGCGCGTGTCACGGGACCCATTCTGTCAGGCCTTGATTTGTCCCGCTGATGCCCGGAAGTTATCCACATAGGCTGCTCTAGCACTGGCCGCCCTTGTTCGTCCTTCCTACGCTGAAAACGTCATTCCCCGCCAATCCCTTCAGCCACCGGGAGAACCATGGGCCTTCCGAAGCCCCACGATCCGGCGTCATCGCCGCCTTCCGCAGCGCAGCTTCCCGCCCCGCCGCCCGCCCCGCCGCCCACCGGGCCGCCCACCGGGCCGCCCACCGGGCCGCTTCACGGGGAGCCACCGCCTCTGGCGGTCCGGGCACCGCACGGAAGCTCCGGTGCAGGGACCACCAGCCTGGTGTTCGCGATCATTGCGCCCCTCAGCATTGTCTTGACCGCACCCCTCGCTGCGTGGGCCGCCCTGCTGACATACCCTGACCACGGGCCATCGAAACGGTTCTGGGTTGCGCCCCTGGTCCTCTGGAGTCTGCCCATGTTCTTAGGGCTCCTCTCGGTGACCTTGGCGATTGCTGCCATCAGGGGTTCCCCGGGCTTCGAGAACGGGTCGGGCAGCAGGACGTCGGCGCTGGCCGCGCTATGGGTATCCGGGGTGATTTTCACAATTGGCCTGATTCTCACACTGAGGGCCCTGGGCTTCCTGCCCTTTGTCTGAAGCGCCAGCCCGCGCAATCTCCACTATTCTGGAAAGGATGAGCGAATCCCCAGAATCCCCCCAGCCACCGCATGTCCCGCGGCCGGTGACGCCGGGCACACAGGCGTCCTTCGGTACCTATGGCGGCCGGCCGGTCAGCTTTGTGCGCCGCGGAACCCGGCTGCAGGGACGTCGGCAGGCCGCGTGGGAAGAGCACGCGGAACGCTGGGCGGTGGATGTTCCCCGGCACATCGCCAATACGTCAGTGCACCCGGACTACACGTTCGACGCCGAGGCGGAGTTCGGCCGTAAGGCGCCGCTCATCGTTGAGATCGGCTCCGGGCTCGGCGACGCCATTTGCCATGCCGCCGAGCAGAACCCCGACACAGACTTCCTGGCCGTGGAGGTCTACACGCCGGGTCTCGCCAACACCATCATCAAAATCAACAGCCGCGGGCTCAAGAATGTCCGCGTGGTGGAAGCCAACGCGCCCGAGGTTCTGGCCACCATGCTCCCAGCCGGGGCGGTCAGCGAGCTGTGGGTGTTCTTCCCTGATCCCTGGCACAAGTCCCGCCACCACAAGCGTCGCCTCATCCAGCCGGAGTTTGCCGACCTCGCGGCCCGCGCCCTCAAGAAGTGCGGGCTGTGGCGGATCGCCACCGACTGGTCCAACTATGCCGTCCATGTCCGCGATGTCCTGGAAGGTTCGGAGGTCTTCGAAAACCTGCACACAGGCGAGCGGCACGGCCCAGAGAGCCCGCTCACCCAGGTGTGGCAGTCCGGCGTGGAGTCGGTCGTGGGCGGGGCACCCGTCCGCGAAGGCCGTGCGCCGGTCAGCACCGAGCACACAGGTCCCAACGAGGGCGTGGATGAAACCGGGGGCTGGGCGCCGCGCTTCGAGGGCCGGATCCGCACGAGCTTTGAGGCGAAGGCTCACGAGGCTGGCAGGCTGATCTTCGATCTCTGCTACCGCAGGCTCTAACGCTCCACGGCCGGGCGAAGGTCCGGCAGGCCTTCTCCCCCTTTCCTCCGCGTCCATCCCGGATACCGGTGCAGGTCACCCGACGCGGCTCCTCTCGGGACTGTTCGCCACCTCCTTGGCGTGACACCATTGGCCTTGTGTTGGAGGGCACGCGGGAATCGCGCCTCATGGCGCCTGCACAAAGGAACGGCCATCAAAAGAGAAATGAAGCAGGCCGCGGACGCGGCGGAGGAAGTTACCAACTCGCGGCCGCTTGAGTTCCTGGCCAGGGCCGGTTTTGCGGCCAGCGGCATCCTGCATTTCTTGCTGGGTGCCATCGCCATCCGGCTGGCTATGGGTGGAAATGGCAGCGCCGACGTCAGCGGCGCGGTGGCCGAACTTGCCAACCAGCCCGCAGGACCGTTCCTGCTGTGGAGCAGCGCCGCAGCCTGCGCTGCATTGGCAGTCTGGCAGGCCAGCGATGCCATCTTCGATTTTAACCATTTGCCCACCAAGAAAAAGGCCGGTAAAAAGGCCGCGGCGGCTGGACAGGCCGTCGTCTACGCCGCCCTGGCCCTGACGTTTTTTTCTTTCGCCAAGGGAACCGGTTCCGGCGCCGACAACAGGCAACATGCCACCGACCTCACCCTCACCGTTATGAAGGCGCCCGGCGGCGTGGCCCTGCTGGTCCTGCTGGGCCTCGGAGTGGCCGTGACCGGCGTGGTGTACGGAGTGCGCGGGTTTAGGAAGTCCTTCGAAGATCATCTGGTGCTTCCGTCTTCCCCGCCCGCCCGGGCTGCTGTGACGATCCTGGGCGGCGTCGGCTATGTCGCAAAGGGCACGGTGCTGCTCCTGACCGGGCTGCTGGTCATGATCGCGGCAATTCAGGTGCACCCGGAGGAATCCACAGGCCTGGACGGCGGGCTCAGGGCCCTGCGTGACCAGCCCTTCGGCATCTACCTGCTGGCAGCGGTGGGAGCCGGACTGATCTGCTACGGCCTCTACATGGTGGTCCGGGCACGCTTGGCCAGGATGTAGCCAGGGGTATCCGCTATTACGGCACCGTGATCACTGCGACGGTCTGCTGGGTTCCGTCCCGCAGCTCCACGCTGGCGATGCTGGCAAGCTGAACCGGCGTTGCCCCGGTGACCTTGACCCTGCCGCTCGGCGTGGCGGTCCAAGCACAGGCCCGGTCCTCCGTGCCATCGCGGCCCCGGATCCACAGCGACAGTGTCCCGTCCAGCGGCATGCTGCTGCCGCTCACGGCGAGCTCGGTGCCCCACGTTTTCCGGGCCAGGTCCACGCTGAAGCGCAGGCCGTTTCCCGACTGCACCGAGTAGCTCGCGTCCGGCTGCGGAGGCCGGTTGAACACCGGTCCGGCGACCAGGCCCAGGGCAAGGCACGCTGCGGCGACGGCCCCGACGAGAGCCGCCCACCGCCGTCGTGATGTCCGACGGCGGGAAGCCAGTTCGTCAATGATGGCGTGCGGCACGGCTGCGGCAGGTTCGACGGCGCCTGCACCGGGGCGGGTGGCTGTCAGCGCCACCGCATCCGGGACCGGAAGCGCGTCCAGCAGGGCCGGCAGTTTCTCCAGTTCCTCCAGCTCCGTCCGGCAGTCCGCACACTCCCTAAGGTGGGCTTCGAAGCGGAGCGAATCCGTGGGGTCCAAACCGCCCAGGACGTAGGCGCCCAGCAGTTGGTGGAGCTCGGCGGCGCTCACCGTTCCACCCCCATCTCATCCAGGATGGTCCGCAGGGCCCGCACCGCATAATAGGCCCGCGACTTCACGGTTCCGCTAGGGATGTTCAGCTGTACGGAGGCCTCATTGACGGTGAAACGCCGGTAATGCAGGGCCACCAGGACGTCGCGGTGTTCGGTGCTGAGCCGGAGCAGGGCCTCCTCCATCAGCACGCGGTTGAGCAGTTCGTCGACCCGCTCCACGGCCTCGGTGGGGTCGTGGAGCTCATATTCAAGGGCTTCGACTGGCCGACGCTGGGCCTTGCGGTAATTATCGATCATGATGTTTCGAGCCGTCCGGAAAAGGTAGCTGCGCAGGCTCCCGGTGACGTCCGGGGCCTGCTGCCAGACCCGGAGCACTGTCTCTTGGACTATGTCCTCCGCCAGCTGGGAATCCCGGGATGCGCTGAGGACAAAGCGGCGCAAGGCGCTGCCGTGGTCGCGATAGATCGCGGCCACCACATCCTCGTCCATTGACACGCCCGCACGCTCCTGTCCCTGTCTCCTGAGCCGAAGCTTCCTGCGCGGAACTACTCCGCGATTACTCCCTGCACATCCCGGCTGATACGACGTCTGTGAGTGGGAAACGGTTCACTTTGAACCATTCTTCACCCTGGCGCGTCGTACCGGTTAGCGCCCGGTGATCCGCCGGGGCACCAGCCAAGGAGCATTCACATGAAACAGCAACTGGGCATCAGTTTCGGAGCGCTGGCCCTCGCGGCCGTCCTCACGGGCTGCGGTGGCAGCCCCGGAACCACCACAACAACAACGGCTCCGGCGGCGCCCGCCTCGAGTCCCGCGGTCACCTCCGCCTCGCCGACCACCAGTTCCTCGACTCCGGTAACTGCCGCGGACCTCAAGACTGCAACGTCAAGCGCCGGCAGCATCGTGGTGGATGCCAAGGGCATGAGCGTCTATTTCTTCACGAAGGACACGAAAGACTCAGGAACCAGCGCCTGCACAGGAAACTGCCTCACACAATGGCCGCCGGTTACGACGAGGTCGGACGCGCCCTCCGCTGAAGGGGTCACCGGCAAGCTGGGCACAATTACGACGCCGGGCGGTGCCAAGCAGGTAACCCTGAACGGCCTGCCGCTGTACTACTTCGCCAAAGACAAGAATCCCGGTGACGTCTTGGGGCAGGGCGTCGGTGGTGTCTGGTACCTGGCGACTCCGGCCGGGGACATGATCAAGACGGCGGCGTCCGGCTACTGACAAGCAACCCGGCTGGCCGCGTCGACCGGATGGTTCTTTTGCGTGGCCTCGACTTACGGCACGTGGCTGGGCAGCGGGACCCGTGTCGTCTCAGGTTCGGGGAGCAGTGACGGCTGTCCCTCGCCATGAAGGGAGCCGCCGGGAACGCCCGGCGCGATGTTCTCCGGCACGGGAAGCTTCGGGAGTTGGACCGCGACTGACGGGTCCGGGGACGGGTGGTTCTGCGGCCCCTTGGCGTCGCCGGGGCCGGCCTCGGTGGGGCCAGTTGCGGGGACCGTCGGCGCCGTCGGAGCGGGAACCGATGGTGAGACGTTGGGGTGCGCAGGGACTGGGGCGGGGGCTTTAGCCGGCTCCTTCGCCGGCCCCCCGCCCACTGTGGAAACGAAGGACGTGACTGCGTGGTTCAACTGCCCGATCGAGTCACGGACTCCTTGGTCAGAAGCAGCGGCAACGGCGCCCCCGGCGGCCAGCGAAACCGCCACCGAAAGTGTCGTAAGCGTGATCCTGCGCTTGGCCCGACGGCGGGCGGCGAGTTCATCAGTCACTGATCCGGCCGGGGGCGCTGCGTGCCGGGGGGCTGGCGGGGCGGCCGCGTCTTGTCCCTTCAGAGCGGGTACGGCGGGTGGGACAGCTGTCAGCCCACCGGCTGCGGGAACCATGAGGGCCGCCACCGCCGCCGAAGGCTGCGGCGAGTCGGCTGCCAAAGCCCGGAGCTCCAGCAGGGCAGGGCGGAGCGCGACGTCCTCTTCCAGCCCTGCCTCCAGCAGCAGCTGGTCAACGTTCCCGGCATCGCGGGAGCCTGCGTTGTCACTCATGATGTGCCTGGTTTCTTCTTAGCGTCTGGTCCTTGAGGTTTTGCAGTGCCCTGCGTTGCAGCTGCTTGATGGCGCCCTGGGATTTGCCCATGATGCCTGCCACCTGTTCGATGGAAAGGTCCGCCACCACCCGCAGGGCAAGGACCTCGCGGTGGTCATCGGCCAGGCCGTCCAACAGGGCAGCGGCGCCGCCGTCGTTGCCCAGCGCATGGTCCTCGGCCGAAGCGATGCTGCGCCCGTCCTGCAGCGGATCGTACGGAGTGAAATCGGGCCTGCGTTCCAGCCGGCGGTAGTAATCCACCATGCGGGCATGGGCTATCGAGAACAGCAGCGACTTGGCGCCTTGGAGCCCCCCGGTCAGGTCGCCTATTTTGGGGAAGAAGGCCAGGAACACATCCTGGGTGACCGCCTCGGGATCATCGACACCGCGGGCCCGGAGATAGCCCAAGACGGCCCCGGAGAACATTCGGTAGACAGCACTAAAAAGCACAGCCGGATCAGTGCCGGCTGCGTCTGTCAATATCTCGATGTCTTCTTCGGCCAAAGCGTCAAGCACCAGCGGCTCCTCCATCCCGGGCGGCTGACTCGCACATCGCGGTAACCAGCGCGGATTGCTCCGCTGCCTCTTGGACTGCCAATGTGGACTGCAGGAATCCGGCCGAGTACGGCCCAGTTCCCGCAGTCCACACTAGCTGAAGGGCTGCTAGCGGGCCGAAACGGCGGGAGCGTCCACAACGTGGCCAGGGACCGCAGGAACGGCCGGAACAGCAGGAACGGCAGGCGCTCCATCGATGCTCGGAACAGCAGGAACGGCCGGAACAGCTGGAACTGCGGGGACAGCAGGGAGCTCGGGAGCCTCAGCCTCAACGGCGGCGGAACCGTTCGCAGCGGCCTTGGCCTCAGCAGCGGCGTCGGCCTTGGCGGCTACGTCCTTGCAGAAGCTCTCGACGTTTGCTTCACCCTTGGCTTCAACAACCAGGGAGGCGAACCCTTCGGACTTGGCGTTCAGTCCGCCGTGGGTGAAGGCCGTGCAGAGGCCCAATGAGGCGGCGCTGGCGGCGTCAACAGCAGTTCCTGCTGTGGCTGAAGTGTTGGCCTTGGCCGCTACCTTTTTGTCGGACACTGCCGCCGTGCCGGAGGCGTCAGCAGCGGCATCGGTGTCAGAGGTGGCGGCGGTGACGGCCTCGGGCAGCTTCGGAGCCGGGGCGCCGACAAGGTCGTGGGCGGTCTGCTGTGCGTCAGACGGAAGGGCGCCTGCAACAGCTGCGACGCCGGTTCCACCGACGGCCAGGGTGCCAGCGGCCAGGATTCCGGCGGCGACTTTGCTGGTGGCAAGAACAGTGAACAAGGACATGCGACACTCCAAAACCTAGACAACAATTCAGATGCGGCTCCGTGGGGAACCAATCACCATCTACATCGCTGGCGGGTCCGGGAAAGTTACGGGTGCCCGGAAACTTTTTCCCTCGCCGTCGAAAGCGCCGGAAGCCTGCGGCTTCGCCGGAAGTTTCCAGCGAAACGGCAGGCTTCCGGCGATCTCTGCGCTGACGGCAGGTGGACCGGGCAGCTCCTAGGCGTCGATCATTTCACCGTCGGCATCCTCGAACTCCACGGCCGCCACGATTTCCTCGGTTTCGGGATTAATCATGAAGGCTTCATCGTCCTCTTCGACCATGAGGAAGTCGCCGTGGTCGGTGCTGAAATGCCAGGCCAGCGTCTTCTCCCCGTGGTGGAGGTAGTTGGGGTCGCCCATGGTGATCTTCTGTAGGGCATAACCGGAAATGTCGCACAGTTCCCGGATGATGATTTCGAAGTCTGGCGCGTCCTCCAGGGCCTCCACGTCAGCCTTGGCCTGACGCTCGGCAAGGTCAGGGATGAGCGCCACGAGCCCCTCAATGTGGGTGCTGAGCTCCTCTTCATCCAGCACCAGCAGCCCTTCCTGACCGCGAAGCCACGCGGCGTTGAGGGCAGTGATGTTCTCGGATTCCAGCAGTTGCTCGAAGTCGCCGTCAAGCTCCTCCATGCGGCGTACGCCATCCGGGGCTACTTCATCCTCGTCCAGGCCGCCGTCGAGATAGCGCTCAGAGTCCTCCTCGGAGAGGCCACCGAACGCCGCGGCGGTCCGGTTGAACAGCTCCAGGTGCGCGGTGGCGCCCATGGCAGCCATGCCTTCACGGATGAGTGCGTCGCTTTCATCCCGGTCAACGGACGTGAACACGTACTGGGCGAAGCCGCCCTCCAAGGACTGCGTGAGGTAGAAGTCCACGTAGTAGCTGCGGAGCGCGACGGGGGAAATTTCATCGGACTGAAGCAGTTCCCTGTGCATGGCATCAACCACAGCCACGTTCGCGTCAACGACCCCCTCGTCGCTCGCTTCGATGCTGGCGGTGGTCAGAACGACTGGCTGCTGGATCGTGGTCATGGAAATCCTCACTGCTAGAGAACGGTGGAGCTCAGGACACTTTTCACGCTACGCGGACGGCACAGACCCAGTGCTGAGGCCGAAGTGAACGTCAGGCGAAGTTTGAAGGTATGCCAGTCGCATTTCTCTTGCGGTGATGCTGCCCGCCCGTCTAGTGTTCGGAGATGGCCGCACCCGGGGGATCAGCCAGTCAAAGACCGCGCACGACGGCGATACTGCTGTCCCTGGCGTGCCTCGCCTTCGGCGCCTCAACTGCAGCGTGCGGGACAGCCCAGGCCCCGGGTGCGCCGGCTAGTGAGGGAATGATCACCAAAGCGGCCGCACCCTCGGCAGCGGCATCAAAGGCAGCCCAGCTGTCCCCCGGGATGACCCTCGCGCCGGTTCCTCCGGTCCCGGCAGCCCCCGTCAGTCAGGATAAGGATGGGTGTCTGCCGTCAGACGCCGGGAATGCGGTGACTCACGGAATACTCGAATGCCAGTACTTCACGTCCGGCTCGATGATGCCGCCTTCTCTCCCGCATGAACCAGGATTCGGCGCGGGTGATTACGCCATCAGATTCAGCATGGCCGGGGGCCGTCCGACGATGACCGTGCGTGTTCCCTGCGCTTCATATGCTGTCCAGGTCACCATCGTCGACGAAACGATCACTCCCGTACCCGGGACAATGGACAGTTTCGTGGGGACATGCACCTTCCCATGGGACGAGGACCAGAAACGGCTGACCCAGTACCTTCAGGCGCCGCTCCAGTTCACCGTGCGGGAAGACGGCCTCGTGCTGCACAACCCGGAATGGGGGATCACATTGTTCAGCACTCCCTACGACGCTCCGTGAATCCGTTAGTGCCTCCCGCCGTCGAGCCCTCCCGTCGTCGAAATCGCCGGAAGCCTGCCGGATCGCTGGAAGCTTCCGGCGAACGGACACGTTTCCGGCGAACTCGGCGGGCGGTTCGGGATCGGACCCGGCGGGCGGTTCGGCGGACGGCTGGGGTCGGGCTACCGGGCCGAGGTGTACAGCTGCCGCACGAGGTCTTCGATGTCCGGCTCATGCAGTGACAGGTCGGCCACCTCCGCAGTTGCTGTAACGGCGGCGAGCAAGGCCGCAGCCGAAAGCTGGCGCGGGTCGAACGCGATGCGGTGACGGATTCCCTCGGCCTCAGCCCCCAGATGGACGGCGCCTGGCGGCAGGACCAGCGCGGCCCCGGGCAACGGCGAACTGAAGTCCACCACCATGGTGCGCCGCGCCTCCGCCACCTCCGCGAGGCCTGTCAGCGGCCCGTCAAAGGCAATGGCGCCGTCGTCCACCACCAGGACCCGCTGGCAGAGCCGCTGGACATCACTCATATCGTGCGTGGTCAGCAGCAGGGTGGTGCCATGTTCGCGCCGCTCAAAATCCAAGCATCGGCGCAGGCTTTCCTTGCTGATCATGTCCAGGCCGATGGTGGGTTCGTCCAGGATTACCAGTTCAGGCCGGTGCAGAAGGGCCGCCGCTACCTCACCGCGCATCCGTTGTCCGAGCGACAGCTGGCGAACGGGGGTGCCGAGGAAGGGACCAAGCGCCATCTGCTCGGCCAGCTCCTGGAACCGCGGCCGCCACCTGCTCTCCGGCTGACGGTGCATGGCACCCAGAATAGGGAACGAATCCTCAAGCGGCAGGTCCCACCAGAGCTGCGAGCGCTGCCCGAAGACCACCCCGATCTTCCGCGCCAGCGCCTGCCGCTGAGGGACAGGCTGCAGCCCGCACACCCTCACCTGTCCCGAAGAAGGCACCAGGATGCCGGTGAGCATCTTGATCGTGGTCGACTTCCCCGCACCATTGGCACCTATATAGCCCACGGCCTCTCCCTGCTCCACCGTGAAACTGACCTCCCGGACGGCGTGAACAGTCCGGGCGCCGCGCCGCAACCGGGCCCAGCCGCGCCCCATCCCCCGTTCGGCAACGGTGAAACTCCGGCTCAGCTGTTCTGCTTCGATGATCATCTAGCCTCCTGCTCCGGTGTACTTTCTGATGGCCGCCCGCCACAGCAACAGCATGAGTCCCCAGAGGACGACGGCGGCTGGCAGCCCCAGCCAGCCGGTCCAGCTGGGTATTCCCGCGGGTCCGTCCAGCCCCAGGAGGACCAGGCTGGGAGCATAGGCCACCAGGGTTGCGGGGACCACGAACGTGAAAAAAACCTGCAACGGCAGGAACATCGCCGCGCCAGGCATGGACGCGACGTACCGTCCCCCGTAGGTGAAGGCGTTGGCGAACTGCCGCCCGTCCAGAAGCCAGAACTGCACGGCCCCTGCCCCGACGAACAGTGCCCCGAAAATCGCGGCGCCCGCCAGCGGCGTGATGATGAACAGTGCCACTTTGCCCGGGTCCCACTGGATATCGGTCAGGAACAGCGCGGCCGCCAATGCGATCAGGGCGAAGACCAGCCGGCCGACTCGGCGGAGCTGGAAGTCCGACGTCATGAGCTGCAGCAGCACTGGAAGCGGCCGGACCAGCAGTACTTCCAACTTTCCGTTGCGGATTACCTCGCTCATGGAATCGGTCTCGCCCAGGATCAGGTCGCCGATGGAGAACCCCACTGACGCGAAGGCGAACACGAGCAAGGCCTGGGCAAAGGTCATGCCACCGAACGTGGGGACGTTGTGCACGATCGCATAGAGCTCCACAAACTCCGTGAGCGCCAGCACCATCTGCCCGGCAACGTCGGCGGCGAAGCTCCCCCGGTAGGCAGTCTGCGAGCGCAGCCGGGCTGAAACCAGGAGCCGCAGCAGCTTGGCGTTCGTGACCGGGGAACTGTCGGCTGCCGGCGGGGCCGCCGTCTTGGTTTCAGCCACCCTGCACCACCAGCTTCCGTGAACCGTAACGGACCATCAGCTGGGTGCCGGCCAGCAGCACTGCCAGCCACAGCAGCTGGACGCCCACCAGCGCAAGGCTCAGCGCGCCGTCGGTCCTTCCCGCCAGGATGTCCACGGGCGTCTGCAGCATGGAAGGGAAAGGGGTGGCCCGGGCAAAGTCCAGCATCCACTGCGGGAACCACGTCACGGGCACCAGGAACCCGGAGAGCAGGTTCATCAGGACCAAATACAGCATCCAGTAGCCGCGGATCTCCACCACCCAGAAAGAGAGCAGGTTGATGACGAAGAATCCCAG
This sequence comes from Arthrobacter sp. ISL-48, assembly GCF_018613805.1. Classification (GTDB taxonomy): domain Bacteria; phylum Actinomycetota; class Actinomycetes; order Actinomycetales; family Micrococcaceae; genus Arthrobacter. The sequence continues at coordinate 109,053 of NZ_JAGGPL010000009.1, read as the reverse complement.
GAAACTCAAGGTAAGGGCGGCCAAAACCGAGACGAAGCCGAGCACGTATGGGCCTGCCGTCGTGGGAAGCGACAGCCCTGTGACGAGAGCGCCGATGACCAGCGGAGGCACTCCCCGGGGCAGGATGTCGAAGGCCGCCCGGCCCACGTCCTGCGCCCAGTATGACGCTGTGAGGTTTACCGAGCGGGAGAGGTCGACGGCGATGTCCCCGCTCTTGACCCGGCCGGCCAGTTCCGCGCTGCCGAAAAGTCCGAGCGGAGCCAGGAGCGCCTGGCCCAACCACACATAGGTTGCCGCCTCGACGGCGGAGTAACCGCCGATGGTGCCTCCCGCCGTCGAAATAGCCGACAGCAGCAGGGAAGCCCTGATCAGGCCGAAGACCGAGTTGGTGAAGGCTCCTGAGAATGCGGCCAGACGGTAAGTGGAATTGCGCCGGAAGGACGACTTGGCCAGCTCCCAATACGCGCGCACCGGTTGAGTCTACCCGCGCCCCCAACCTGCCGCCGTCGAAATCGCTGGAAGCCTGCCCGTTCGCTGGAAGCTTCCGGCGAACGGGCACGCTTCCGTCGAAATCGGTGCGCGGCACCGAGGCGGCGGCGCGGCCCGGGGGTAGGACGGAAGGCGGCGGGCAGCACTCACTCGCCGGGCGAACTAAGATGGATCAGATAACCAACCATCGGACACGGGCCCGCCGTGGCCTGCTGAAAGTAGCGCGCACCATGCCATCCCAACCGGACGAGAGTGCGGCACTGGCAATACAGACCCCCGCCATCAACGACCGCTCCCTAGCGGCCGGGTTGGCTTATGCCATGGGAAGCCGCGTTTCCGGGATCTCGTTCGACGCCGCCACGGGGCTCATGCTTGGCAAGGTCCGCGGCGGCGCGGACGTCCCTTACTCCACCACGGCCAAGCTGGTCCGGAAAGCCGGCGGCTGGAGCTGCACCGTGGGTGTGTGCAGTTGCCCCGTCCGCAAGGACTGCAAGCACGTGGCCGCGCTGCTGTTCGCCGCCGAGGACAACCCGGCCACCCGCGTCCAGCTACTCGCCCCGGCGGACGTTTCCCGGCTATCACGCCAGCCGGCCGCCCCGGAGCTCGCCGAGTGGGAACAGGCCCTGAGCCCGCTTATTTCGCAGCCAGGCATCACCCAGTCCACCAACGGCATCCCCCTGGCCCTGCAATTCGAGATCGAGGAGCCGGCCCCGCACTTCTCCTACACAGGCCGCCGGGATCCGCTCCGCAGCGTCCGCCAGCTCAAGGCGCGGCCTGTCATCATGGGCGCCAAGGGCAAATGGATCCGCGGTGACGTCTCCTGGAACACTCTCAGCTACCTGAACTTCCGGCGCGAATGCAACGAGGCGCACGTCGAGTGGATGCAGACGTTCCTGGCAGCCCACACGGCCGCCGCCAACCGCCTGCACAACTCGTCCGCCCTCTGGCTCGGCCTGAACACGTTCGCCGGCAAGAACATGTGGAGCCTGCTGGCCGACGCCAAAAAGATGGGCCTCGCCCTCGTCCACAGCCGCGGCACCGAACCTGTGCGGCTCGCGGACTCCCCCGCCGCCGTCGGCCTCAACCTGAGCCGCTTCGGTTCCCCCATCGGCGAGGACGCCCCCGCCACCGACGGAAGAAAAACGGACGACGGCGGCGGGCTGGAGCTGGCTCCCACCATCACCGTTGAGGGCATCGAGGTTGATCCTGCGTCCGTGGGGACCATCGGCCGCCCGGCGCACGGCATTTTCCTGACTTCCGGGGGTGACGCGCTGCCCGGTATTGCCACGGACAACGTGATCACCCTGGCGCCACTGGAAAGCGGTCTGAGCGAGGAACTCCTAACGTTCGTCACCACCGGCAGCACCCTGCACATCCCTGCCAAGGACGAAACGCGCTTCCTCACCGGCTTCTATCCCAAGCTCAAGCAGGCCGCCCGGGTCACCGCCTCCGATGAGTCCGTCGAGCTGCCTGCCCTGGCCCTTCCTACGCTGTCCCTCCTGGCGAACTACGGCGCGGATCACCGGGTCCGGCTGCACTGGGAATGGCACTACAAATCCGGGAAACTCGTTACCGCCCAGCCTTTGTGGCGCCACCCCGGCGACCATGGCTACCGGGATGACGCCGCCGAGGCCAGCATCCTTGAGGGTATCGGCCATCCCTGGGATCTGGTTCCGGCCCTGGGCGAATCGGCGACCGGCGGCTGGGGCACGCCCCGGCTGGCCGCTTCCGCCGAGCTCAGCGGACTGGACACCCTGGCCTTCACCGAGGAAGTCCTGCCCCAGCTCCGGAAGGCGCGGGACGTTGTGGTGGACACTTCCGGGGAAATCGCCGACTACCGCGAAGCCGAAGAGGCCCCGGTGGTCTCCATCTCCACCAAGGCCACCGAGCAGCGCGACTGGTTCGACCTGGGCATCCAGATCACCCTCGAAGGCCAGCCGGTCTCGTTCGCCGCCGTTTTCTCTGCCCTGGCCGCCGGGCAGACCAAAATGCTGCTGCCCAGCGGCGCCTACTTCTCCCTGGACCTTCCCGAACTGCACCAGCTGCGGGCCCTGATCGAGGAGGCCCGCTCGCTGCAGGACAACAAGGACGCCCCGCTGCAGATCAGCCGATTCCAGGCCGGACTCTGGGACGAGCTCGCGCATCTGGGCATCGTCGACGAACAGGCCGCCGCTTGGCGTGAGGCCGTGGGAGGGCTGCTCGACGGCGGCGTGGACGGGCTGCCGCTGCCCGATTCGCTCAACGCTGAGCTGCGTCCCTACCAGCTCGAGGGCTTCAACTGGCTCAGCTTCCTGTACCGGCACAGCCTTGGTGGCGTCCTCGCTGACGACATGGGCCTGGGAAAGACCGTGCAGGCCCTCGCGCTCATGTGCGCGGCGAAGGAGCACTCGGCTGTCGCTGCGTCCGAGGGCACTGCATCCGTTGACGGAAGCACCGCGGAAGGTACCGCCACCGAAGGTACCGCGATGGACGCAACGCCCGACGGCGGCACTCCCTTCTTGGTGGTCGCCCCCACCAGCGTCGTAGGCAACTGGGCGGCCGAGGCCGCGCGCTTTGCCCCGGGCCTGACTGTCAAGGCCATCGGCGAAACGTTCGCGAAGAACGGCCAGGACCCGGCCGACGCCATGGCTGGCGCAGACATCGTGATCACCTCCTACGCCCTCTTCCGGATCGACTACGACTCCTATGCCTCCAAGACCTGGGCCGGGCTGGTGCTGGACGAAGCCCAGTTCGTTAAGAACCACCAGTCCAAGGCGTACCAGTGCGCCCGGAAGCTGCCCGCGGCGTTCAAACTGGCCATCACCGGCACCCCGCTGGAGAACAACCTCATGGAGTTTTGGGCTCTGACGTCCATCGTCGCGCCGGGCCTCTTCGCGAGCCCCAAGCGGTTCGCCGAGTACTACCAGAAGCCGGTGGAAAAGAACGGCGACAAGGGGCAGCTGGAGAAGCTCCGCCGTCGGGTCCGTCCCCTGATGATGCGCCGCACCAAGGACCAGGTCATCCAGGACCTCCCGCCCAAGCAGGAGCAGATCCTGGAAGTAGTGCTCAACCCGCGGCACCAGAAGGTCTACCAGACACACCTTCAGCGGGAGCGGCAGAAGATTTTGGGCCTGATCGAGGACGTCAACAAGAACCGCTTTACCATCTTCCAGTCGCTGACCCTGCTGCGGCAGCTCAGCCTGGACGCCTCGCTGGTGGACCCTTCTTTGTCGGGCGTTCGGTCCAGCAAGCTCGATGTGCTGTTCGAGCAACTGGAGGACCTGGTTGCGGAAGGCCACCGCGCCCTGATCTTCAGCCAGTTCACCGGGTTCCTCGGCAAGGTGCGTGAACGGCTGGTGGAGGAGAAAATCGAGTTCTGCTATCTCGACGGCGGCACCCGGAACCGAACGGACGTCGTCAACGAGTTCAAGAACGGGAGCGCTCCGGTATTCCTGATTTCGCTGAAGGCCGGCGGATTCGGGCTGAACCTGACCGAGGCCGACTATGTGTTCCTGCTGGATCCGTGGTGGAACCCGGCGTCCGAGGCGCAGGCCGTTGACCGCACGCACAGGATCGGGCAGGCACGCAACGTGATGGTCTACCGGCTGGTGGCCAAGGACACGATCGAGGAAAAGGTCATGGCCCTGAAGGCTCGGAAGTCGCAGCTGTTCGCGGATGTAATGGAGGGCGACGCCGTCTCTGGCGGCGCCATCACGGCAGAGGACCTGGCAGGTCTCTTCAAGGAGTAAGGCGCGGGTAGAGCCATAGCGGGACCGGGACCTTCGCGGCCATTAGTCAACTACGGGAACGGCCACTTCCGGCCCGGACCATGCGTATCCGGGTGGTATCTGGGCGGATCATGCCTTGCGGAATCCGGTCGGCGCGCCTTGCGCCTTCGGGTGGTATCTGGGCCGGTCTCGCCTGGCGGGACTGGCCCGCCAAAAATGTCAGACCCTCGCGGGATGCTTTGGGTATGGGAAGCAGGGCGGCAGTGGAGGCGTTGGAGGCCATCGAGGCTTCCGTTGCTGCGCTTGCTGTTTTTGTCCGCGGCGCCTCTGGCAGCCTCGGCTCCACCGGTCCTGACCCGCTGCGGGACCAGGCTGATGCGTGCCTGGACGGGCTGGCCGAGGTGACCCGGGCCGAAGCCGGCATGGCCGCCTTGAAAGTGCACCTAGCGGCCGGGTACGCCGGCGCGGCAGAAGCCATCGCAGCGCCGCCCGGGTCCCCGCAGGAGAACACGGCCCAGGAGATGGCGGTGGTCGCGGAAGTCGCCTGCGTGCTGACGGTCAGTGAACGGGCCGCCGGGGCGCTGCTGGCCGAATCACAGACACTGACCAAGCACCTGCCGATGACCCTGTCCGCGCTGCAGGCCGGGTCGATCTCGTGGCAGCACGCCCGGATCGTATGCGACGAAACCACGGGACTGGATCCTGCGGGAGCCGCG
>NZ_JAGGPL010000009.1:0-103952 GCF_018613805.1 Arthrobacter sp. ISL-48 | reverse complement strand
GGCGCAGGTCCTGCTCACCGTCCCGGTGCTCTCCCTGATCGGTGCCGGTGAGGAACCGGCCACCCTTGACGGGTACGGGCCCATCCCGGCCTCCATGGCACGGCAACTCGTCGCCGACGGCGCCGAGTCCTTCCACCGGGTCCTGACCGACCCCCGCGACGGCGCACCCTTGGAAATCGGCCGCACCAGCTACCGGGTTCCCACAGCGATGCGGCAATGGCTCCGGATCCGGGACGGGAAATGCCCGTTCCCCGGCTGCAACAACCACTCCCTGGACAACGAAGCCGACCACCTCCTCGCCTGGGCCGATGGCGGCACCACCGGCATCACCAACCTCGGCCAGCCCTGCCACAAACACCACAGACTCAAACACACCAGCGCGTGGAAACCCACCCCGGCCACCCAAAATAAGCCGCCCGGGTGGGTATCACCCAGCGGCCGCCACTACCAAAGCGAACACCAAGACTGGGAGCCACCGGACTGGCTCTCATTCACCGGACGCGAATTCCAACACGAACAACAGGACTGGGAGCCACCCGAGTTGCCGGACGAAACCCAGATCCATGACGCCGAGCCACCCGAAGATCCCGGGCTAACCCAAAACCTCGTCCCGGGACAGGGCGGCTTTCCAGAGCGGGTAGCCCGACACGCGCAGCACGGATGAGTCAGGACATTCCTCAGCGGTACCCCTCCAAATGGCTGACAGCTGCCTCAGGGACGGGACGCAAGGGCACACCAATGCCGCCGTGCTGCGTCTGGTCGCCGAGCTATGGACGCGGGCTAGCCATGCCGCTGCCTCGGACGTAGCCGCCCGAAACCACCGTGCGGAACAAAACGCCACGCGACGTCAGAGGGCCGAACCTCGGAACTATAAGCCAGCTGCTGCTGGCACCGGTCCGCGGTTCGGCCCTCTGCCAAATCTGTTAAGCCCGCTGCGGGGAACCAAGCTCCACGGGGTCTTCGTCTGTGAGGTAGGCGAGCTCGGAGTGCGCTGCGATGTCGATGCCGCGAAGTTCGTCTTCGGGCTTGATTCGCAGGCCGATCGTCCGGTCCAGGATCTTGGCCAGGATCCACGTAATGCCGAAGGAGTAGACCAGGACACTGATCGTGGCCAAAGCCTGGATACCCAGCTGCGTAAAGCCACCGCCGTAGAACAGCCCGTTCACGCCGTTCGGGGCAGCGTCCGTCGCGAAGAACCCGATCAGCAGCGTGCCGATAATGCCGCCCACCAGGTGCACGCCCACTACATCCAGCGAGTCGTCAAAGCCCAGCCGGAACTTCCATTCAATAGCCAGTGAGCAGACCGCACCGGCAATGGCACCGATGGCCACCGCGCCCAGCGGGCTCACCGCACCGCAGGCCGGGGTGATGGCGACCAGGGCCGCAATGAGGCCGGAAGCTGCACCCATGCTGGTGGCGGCCCCATGACGCATCCGCTCCACGAGGGCCCAGGCGAGGAGTCCTGCCGAGGCGGCCACAGCGGTGTTCAGGAAGACCACGGCTGCGGACTGGCCGGCCGACAGTGCAGAGCCGGCGTTGAAGCCGAACCAACCGATCCAGAGCAACCCTGCCCCCACGAGGACAAGCGGCCTGCTGTGCGGTTTGGTGTGTTCCATCTTGGGCCAACCCGAGCTTTTGCCCAGAACGAGTGCCAGGGCAAGTGCCGCGGCGCCGGCGTTCATGTGCACCGCTGTTCCGCCAGCGAAGTCTATGGCCTTGATGCCGCTGGCGATCCAGCCGCCGATGACGCTGCCGTCAGCCGAAGTAAACGCGAACACCCAGTGTGCGATCGGGAAGTAGACAACGGTGGCCCAGATCCCGGCGAACAGCATCCACGCGCCGAACTTCATCCGTCCGGCTGCCGCTCCCGCAACCAGGGCCGTTGTGACACATGCGAAGAACAGCTGGAATGCCGCAAAGAGAATGAGTGGAATGGACGCGGAATCGTCCTTGGCGAGCATCTGCCCCATGCCGGGGAATTCAGTGATATCACCTATCAGGCCAAGCCCGCCGACCGAATTCCCAAAAGCCATCGAATAGCCGAACAGTGCCCAGAGGACGGCGACCAGGCTGGCGCCGCCGAAGCACATCATCATCATGTTCAGAATGCGGCGCGACCCCACCATACCCCCATAGAACAAAGCCAGGGCGGGAATCATCATGCAGACCAGCGCGGAGCTGGCGAGAATCCAAGCGACATTTCCCGAATCCATGGGAAACCCCTTTCGTGATGCGAAGAGAGAACGGAAAAGGCCCGGAGAGCCGCTCCGGACAAGGACGCGGAGTCATGACCACGTTCATCGGAGGGCAGCCATCACCGTCTGGATCCAACTGTATGGTCACTGTACAAATGTGGGTTTCCGGCGAGTTAAATCAAAGTTTCAGTCACAGGCATGTGAGTTTCACTAGCCCCGCAGGAGCAGTTTGACCGACCTTGCCGAACACTGCCCGAAACTTTCCCCCAAGCTGCGGATAACTGCCGGAATCCTTGATGCCTCAAAGCCACTATTAGTCCAAGGGCACACCAATCCAACCGGACCGGGTGGGCGAATACAAAGTATAAGTACGGGATGTAAGGAAGAGGGGAAAATCATGAGCCAAACAACAGCTCTGGACCCGAGTACCGCGGGGGCAGTCACTAAAGACAAACTCACCGCTGACTTCCACGCCCTAGGACTTGCCGGCTGCATAGACAAGCTCACCGTTCCGCTCAGACAACAAGGTGTCTGCGTGCGGTGGGAGACCCCGCACCACGGCGTCGAAATTCCGGCCGCCTGCGCCACCCTTCTCTACCATGCCGCGGAGGAGACACTCAATAACGCACTCAGGCACTCCCACGCGACAGAGTTGACCGTCCGGCTGGCAGCCGTTTACCACGGTGTCCGCCTGACTGTCACCGATAACGGCGTGGGCTTCAACTGCAGGACCCAATCCATGGGTAGGAAGCACGGGTACGGTGTATGCCTGATGACCATGGCCGTGCAGGAAGCCGCCGGCACCATCTCCATTGATTCCGCACCCGATAAGGGCACCCAGGTGGCCATCACCATCCCCCTGGACTGACGCTAAACGTGGACTGACGCTAAACGGACTGACACTTATCGGACAGACACTCAACAGACAGGCGCCTACAGAAGTAGCGGCCTAAAAGCTGGGGCCGACAGTGGACTACGGAAACTCGCAGACCACCGGCCCCATCAACACACCCGGCACTTCCGGCTGACGAGCACGCTTGGCGACAAGGAGCTTGCCTCGAACATAGTAAGCGCGCATACTAGTTTCATGTTGCAACTCGCGCAGGGACACGCCACCTCGACCGCCTCCCCGGCGGACTTCTACGCCCGCTGGATCCAGCACGACACGTGGGCGTCCTGGCCACCTGATACAGACTGGGTCCGCGCCGAGCATCCTGTTGAGGTCGGATCCCGCGGGACCATGAAGCCCAAGGGTGGCCCGAAGCTGAATTTCATCGTGACCACACTCGAGCCGGACAGGGAATACACGGACACAACACGGCTTCCCGGCGCACGGCTCGTCTTCCAGCACACGGCGCGAGCAACGGAAGGGCAGACCGTGCTGGGTGTCAGTGTCGGGATCAGTGGTCCGCTCGCCTTCATCTGGGCAAAGATCCTGGGCGAAGGCTTCAGGGACTCCGCCCAAGCCGACCTCGACAGGCTCGTGCGGATCGTGGAAGAACTGTGAACGCCTGGCTCGGAGTGGTATCCGCCGAGCATGTACGGCGGGGCGTCAGCCTTGGAATAGCGCAGATCGGCCACGGCAAGAGGGCGGGGCTTGCCCGGATGAAAGCCGGCGACACCCTGGTTTACTACTCACCCGTCGAACGCCTCGGCGATGGAACGCCTCTCCGGCGGTTCACCGCGCTGGGCACCATAGAAGACGACGAGATCTGGCAGGCCGATGAGGGCGATTTCAAGCCGTTCCGTCGACGTGTCCGCTACGAGGACGCCACGCCGGTCGACGTCGACAGCGTCAAAAGCCTCCTGCGCCTCACCGACTCACCCAACTGGGGCTATCAACTCCGTCGTGGCCTCATTCCGCTGGAGGAAGCGGATGTCCAGATCCTCAGATCCCGGATGACCTGAGCGCTGACGGGATGGCAAAGAACCTGGAGAGTGCGTTCGAGGACGCCGACGACAGCCCGGGCCTGATGTTGTGGCGGGTAACGAACACGTGGCAAGCCGTCATGCGCGCGACCCTGCAACCATTCGACCTTACCCACGTGCAGTTCGTCCTCCTTGCCACCCTTGCCTGGCTCCACTCGGACAACCCGGTCACTCAGCGGGACCTGGCAACCCACGCCCGCACCGACCCGATGATGACGTCCCAGGTACTCCGCGCCCTTGAGGCCAAAGGACTCCTCCGCCGCCTTCCCCATCCCACGGACGCGCGGGCGCGTGCCCTTGCTGTCACTCCCGATGGTGCGGCACTCGCCAACAGGGCCAACGTCGCCGTCGAAGCGGCGGACCGGGAGTTCTTCGGTCCCCTCGGACCACACCAGACTGATTTTGTGAAGCGGCTCCGCACCCTGAGCGAAGACGCCCTTGTACTGTCCGTTTAGTGAGAAGTACGACGGCGGAGCGGGGTTAGTCCCTGCCCGCCAGTTTCGAAACCTCCCGAGCCAGGACCTTGGCCCGGACCTCCGGGGTGCGGGCCTTGAGCAGCTGCAGGATCACGGCGTAGCGGCCGGATCTCCCGAGGCGTACAAAAGCCGCATCAGCCAACGGGTCAGCCGCCAATCCGGCCGCCAGGTCGGGAGGGACCTCAGCGGTGCGCTGGGACTCGTATGCTGCCTCCCATCGTCCGTCGGCCCTGGCGGCCTCTATCTCCACAAGCCCGGACACCCGCATGCGGCCCGAGGCGATAAGTGCCTCGGCCTTGGCAACGTTGACGCTGGACCAGGAGCTCCTCGCCCGGCGTCGTGAGTAGCGCTGGAGGAAGGAAACGTCGTCATGGGACTTGCGCTGGCCGTCAATCCAGCCGTGGCACAGGGCCACGTCCAAGGCATCCTCAATGCTGATGAGAGGAGCACCCGAGTGCCGCTTGCCAATCAGCAGCCAGGCCTCGGACTGTTCGTCCTGGTGCGCGTCCAGCCACGATTCCCAGGCAGCGGAGTGGCGGAACTCAAGCGGCTCCACTCAGCGCTGCCGGAATGACGCGAGGATCTCGAGGTAGTGGGGATTATTCATGACGCCCAGCACGTCGCCGAACGGGTCTACCACCGCGGCGGTGATGAAGCCCGAGTCCCCGTGTGCCGTGATCGGCTGGTACTCCGTTGCACCCATGGACAGCAGCCGCTCTACCGTCACATTGAGGTCGTCGACGTGCCAGTGCATCACGGCACCACCGGGCTCGGCGGCTGCTGCGGGCGGCCGGTAGCGGCGGTCAATGATTCCCAGCTCGTTCTGGTAATCGCCGATCCGGAACTCCGCGTACGCCAGGCCTCCCTCAGGCCCGGGCCGTTGAAAATAGGCCTCCATGCCCAGGAACTCGGTGTACCAGGCTGCTGCTGCTGCAACATCCTCAGCCCAGAAGTTAATGGTGCTGAATCCTCGCAGGCTCAATGGCCTTCCCTTTCGTCGATTCAATCCACGAACGCAAATCCTGTACTGGGCAATACTGTGACTAGCGGTGGCCAGAGTCTATCCAGTCGGGCTCCCAGGCGACAGGGCACAAAGGGGTTGACGGAACTCCCACACCCAAGGGACAATAATCGTATATTATTTCGTACTTGATGAGGAGACGACTGTGGACCAGGTCAATGACGACGTCCTGGCGGCGGCGAGGAAGGTCATCGCCGTGCACATCAACTACCCAAGCCGCGCTGCCCAGCGCGGACGCACGCCCGCCCAGCCCTCATACTTCCTCAAACCCTCGTCCTCGCTTTCCCTGAGCGGTTCCGCCGTGGAACGCCCCGCGGGCTGCGAACTGCTCGGCTATGAAGGCGAGATCGCCCTGATCATCGGAAAGCCCGCGCGCCGTGTCAGCATCGAGGACGCCTGGAGCCACGTGGAATGGGTCACCGCCAGCAACGACCTCGGCGTGTACGACCTCCGCTACGCGGACAAGGGCTCCAACCTTCGCTCCAAGGGTGGTGACGGCTTCACCCCGGTGGGCCCCGCCCTTATCCCGGCAGACACCGTCGACCCCGCAAAGCTCCGCATCCGCACCTGGCACAACGGCGAAGTAGTCCAGGACGACACCACTGAGGACCTGCTCTTCCCGTTCGCCCGGCTGGTGGCGGACCTGTCGCAACTGCTCACCCTCGAAGAAGGCGACTTCATCCTCACCGGTACACCCGCCGGCGCCTCGGTGGCCAGGCCTGGAGACGTGCTGGAGGTGGAGGTAGAGGCGGCCGACGGCGGCCGGACCACCGGCCGCCTGACCACCACTGTGGAGGCAGGTACGACGGCGTTCGCGGACTTTGGTGCGTTGCCCAAGGTTGATGACCTGCAGCGGGCGGAGGCGTACGGTTCGCGGGAGGCGGCCGGCCTCGCCGCCGTCGGGACGGCCCTGACTCCGGAGTTGAAAGCCAAGCTTGAAAGCGTCTGCACGGCCACTCTGTCTTCACAGTTGCGAAAGCGTGGCCTGAACAACGTCAGCATTGACGGCCTCACCGCCACGCGCCCGGACAGGCGCGTCGTCGGTCTGGCCAGGACCCTACGCTATGTGCCCAACCGCGAGGACTTGTTCAAGACCCACGGCGGCGGTTTCAACGCCCAGAAACGGGCCATTGACTCAGTCAACGAGGGCGAGATCCTGGTGATGGAGGCCCGCGGCGAAAAGGGCACGGGCACCATCGGGGACATCCTGGCGCTCCGGGCCCAGGTCCGTGGCGCGGCAGCCATCATCACCGACGGCGGCGTCCGCGACTTCTCCGCAGTGGCCGCCATGGATATGCCCACCTACTATTCCAATCCGCATCCCGCGGTCCTGGGCCGCCGCCACATCCCCTGGGACACGGACATCACCATCGCCTGCGGCGGCACCACCGTGCAGCCCGGCGACATCATCGTGGCCGACTCAGACGGCATCCTGGTCATCCCGCCGGCGCTGGCCGAGGAAGTGGCGGCGGATTCCATCATCCAGGAACGCGAGGAAACCTTCATCGCCCAGATGGTGGAACAAGGCCACAGCGTGGACGGCCTGTATCCCCTGAACGCGGAATGGCGGACTAAGTACGAGGAATGGGAGGCGGGCAAAGCCGATGACTGAGACAGCCACCACCGTCCCAAGCAAAACCGCAGGCAGCAAATCCGAGCAGGCCTACACGGCCGTCAAGGCCAGGATCGTGGAGGGCACCTACACTCCCGGGTACCGGCTGGTCCTGGCCAAGATCGCCGAAGACCTCGGCGTGAGCGTGGTCCCGGTACGTGAAGCGATCCGCCGCCTGGAAGCCGAAGGCCTGGTGACATTCGAGCGGAATATCGGCGCCACCGTTTCGGGCATCGACCCCACCGAGTACCTGTACACGATGCAGACCCTGAGTATCGTCGAGGGTGCGGCCACCGCCCTGTCAGCGCCGCTGATCAGCGCGCCGGACATCGCCAGGGCCCGGGCAGTGAACGCGGAGATGCGGGACTGCCTCCAGCACTTCGACCCGGTGCGTTTCACGCGGCTCAACCAGGACTTCCACAGTGTCTTGTTTGAGCAGTGCCCCAATCCGCACCTCCTGGACCTGGTCCACCGGGGCTGGAACCGGCTGGCCTCTCTTCGGTCCTCAACGTTCCGCTTTGTCCCCGGCCGCGCACACGACTCCGTGAACGAACATGAGGCCCTGCTCCAGCTCATCGAGTCAGGGGCCGGTGCTGACGCCATCGAGCAGGCCGCCCGACGCCATCGCAGCGCCACGCTGGACGCCTACCTCCAGCAGGCCAACCACCAAGAACACAGTTAGGACTTCAACGATGACTGCCCCTATCACAACCGAGGCGAGCCACTATATCCCCCAGGACCTGCCCACCCACATCCAGCACTACATCAACGGCGAGTTCGTTGATTCGGTGGGTGGCAAGACCTTCGACGTCCTGGACCCGGTCTCCAACCGGAACTACGCCACGGCCGCCGCCGGCCAGAAAGAGGACATCGACCTCGCCGTGGCCGCGGCCCGCGAGGCCTTCGTCAATGGCCCGTGGCCGAAGATGAAGCCCCGCGAGCGGGCCCGCGTCCTTAACAGGATCGCTGACGCCGTGGAGGCCCAGGAAGCACGCCTCGCCGAGCTGGAGACCTTCGACACCGGCCTGCCTATCACGCAGGCCAAGGGCCAGGCCCTGCGCGCGGCGGAAAACTTCCGCTTCTTCGCGGACCTGATCGTGGCACAGTTTGATGATGCCATGAAGGTCCCGGGCTCGCAGATCAACTACGTGAACCGCAAGCCGATCGGCGTCGCCGGGCTCATCACGCCCTGGAACACCCCGTTCATGCTGGAGTCCTGGAAGCTTGCCCCGGCCCTGGCCACCGGAAACACCGTGGTCCTCAAGCCCGCCGAATTCACCCCCCTCTCTGCCTCGCTGTGGGCCACTATCTTCAAGGACGCCGGCTTGCCTGACGGTGTGTTCAACCTGGTGAACGGCCTGGGCGAGGAAGCCGGCGACGCCCTGGTCAAGCACCCGGACGTGCCGCTGATCTCCTTTACCGGCGAGACCACCACGGGCCAGACGATCTTCCGCAACGCCGCGGCAAACCTCAAGGGCCTGTCCATGGAGCTCGGCGGCAAGTCCCCGTGTGTGGTGTTCGCCGATGCCGACCTGGACGCCGCGATCGATTCCGCCCTGTTCGGGGTCTTCTCGCTCAACGGCGAACGCTGCACGGCCGGCTCACGCATCCTGGTGGAACGGGCCATCTACGACGAGTTCTGCGAAAAGTACGCCGCCCGCGCCAAGAACATCGTCGTCGGAGATCCTCACGATCCCAAAACCGAAGTGGGCGCCCTGGTCCATCCGGAACACTACGAGAAAGTGGCTTCCTACGTGGAGATCGGCAAGTCTGAGGGCCGGCTGCTGGCCGGCGGCGGACGGCCGGAAGGCCTGCCCGCAGGGCTCAACAACAGCAACTACATCGCACCCACGGTGTTTGCCGACGTCGCCCCGGACGCGCGGATTTTCCAGGAGGAGATCTTCGGCCCGGTCGTGGCCATCACCCCGTTCGAGAACGACGACGAGGCGCTGGCTCTGGCGAACAACACCCGTTACGGCCTGGCCGCTTACATCTGGACCCAGAACCTGACCCGCGCCCATAACTTCTCCCAGAACGTCGAAGCCGGAATGGTGTGGCTGAACAGCCACAACGTCCGCGATCTGCGCACCCCCTTCGGCGGCGTCAAAGCCTCGGGCCTGGGACACGAGGGCGGCTACCGCTCCATCGATTTCTACACCGACCAGCAGGCCGTGCACATCACGCTCGGCAGCGTTCATACTCCTAAATTCGGCGCCTGAGCCGCCACCCCAGAGCCCCTTTCAAAGAAGAGAGCGCATCATGACCAACTTGGTTCCCACCCCCGCGGTTCCGGCTCCGGACATCGTCCGCTGCGCCTACATGGAGATCGTGGTGACTGACCTCGCCAAGTCGCGTGAGTTCTATGTGGACCTCCTGGGCCTGCACGTCACCGAGGAAGACGAGAACGCGATCTACCTCCGCTCCCTGGAGGAGTTCATTCACCACAACCTGGTGCTCCGCAAGGGTCCCATCGCCGCCGTCGCAGCCTTCGCCTACCGGGTGAAGTCCCCCGCGGAGGTCGACGCCGCCGAGGCCTACTACAAGGAACTTGGCTGCCGCACCGAGCGCCGCAGGGAAGGCTTCACCAAGGGCGTGGGCGATTCTGTCCGTGTGGAGGATCCCTTGGGCTTCCCGTACGAGTTCTTCTACGACGTGGAGCACGTGGAGCGCCTCACCCAGCGCTATGACCTCTACTCCGCCGGTGAACTGGTGCGCCTGGACCACTTCAACCAGGTCACCCCGGACGTTCCCCGCGGCCGCGCCTACCTGGAAGACCTCGGCTTCCGGGTCTCGGAAGACATCCAGGATGCCGACGGCGTCACGTATGCTGCGTGGATGCACCGCAAGCAGACGGTCCACGACACTGCCCTGACCGGCGGCAACGGCCCGCGCATGCACCACGTCGCGTTCGCCACGCATGAGAAGCACAACATCATCCAGATCTGCGACAAGATGGGCGCCCTGCGCATCAGCGACCGGATCGAACGCGGCCCCGGCCGGCACGGCGTGTCCAACGCGTTCTACCTCTACATCCTGGACCCGGACGGGCACCGCATCGAGATCTATACCCAGGACTACTACACCGGCGACCCGGACAACCCCACCATCACCTGGGACGTCCACGACAACCAGCGCCGCGACTGGTGGGGCAACCCCGTCGTCCCGTCCTGGTACACGGAGGCATCCCTGGTCCTGGACCTGGACGGCAACCCCCAACCCGTCATCGTGCGGGAGGAAAAGAGTGAAATGGCGGTCACCGTGGGCGCGGACGGCTTCTCCTACACGCGCAAGCAGGACGGTGAAGGAGCGGACTCCGGAGAAAAAACGGGCTTCAAACTGGGAGCGCAGCTGTAGCCATGATGGATGCAACGACGATCGAGGCCATCGCCGACGAACTGCTGGAGGCAGGCCGCAGCCGGAAGCCGGTCCCGCGCCTGACAGCCCGCTACCCGGACATGACAGTGGAGGATTCCTACGCGGTGCAGCAGTTGTGGCGCCGCCGCAACGAGGAAGCCGGCCGGACCCTGGTGGGCCGCAAGATCGGCCTCACATCCAAGGCCATGCAGGCAGCCACCGGCATCACCGAACCCGACTATGGCGCCATCTTCGACGACATGTTGCTGGAAACCGGCTGCTCCGTCCAATGGGAGCAGTACACCCACCCGAGGGTGGAGGTTGAACTGGCGTTCGTACTGAAGGACGGTCTCAAAGGCCCCGGCTGCACCATCTTCGATGTCCTCAACGCCACCGACTACGTAGTCCCCGCCCTTGAGATCCTGGACTCCAGGATCGAAATGGAGGGCCGGACCATCGTGGACACCATCGCGGATAACGCCGCGATGGGCGCAATGGTCATCGGCGGCAACCCGGTGAGGCCGGATGCCATGGACCTGCGCTGGGTCTCCGCCATCCTCTACAAGAACCAGACAGTGGAAGAAACCGGCGTGGCCGCCGGAGTCCTGGACCACCCGGCCAACGGCGTCCACTGGCTCGCCAACAAAATCGCCGCCCACGGGGACGGAATGAAGGCCGGCGACATCATCCTCGCCGGATCCTTCACTCGGCCGCTCTGGGTGTACAAAGGGGACACTGTCCACGCCGACTACGGACCATTGGGGAGCATCACATGCCGCTTCGAGTAGAACCGGACGCCACGTTCCGCGACGCCCTGCGCAATCAACACGGCGAGGCCGGCCGTCCGCTCGCCGGGATGTGGGTCTGCTCCGGCAGCCCGCTGATCGCCGAACTCTGCGCCGGGTCCGGCCTGGACTGGCTCCTGGTGGATGCCGAGCACAGCCCCAACGGGCTCGAATCCATCCTGGCCCAGCTACAGGCCGTCCACGGCTATCCAGTCCACACCGTAGTCAGGCCGCCGGTGAACGATACCGTGCTGATCAAGCAATACCTGGACCTCGGCGTGCAGAACCTGCTGGTCCCCATGGTCAATTCCGTGGCGGAGGCGGAGGCCGCCGTGGCCGCCACCCGTTATCCGCCGCAGGGCGTGCGCGGGGTGGGGTCCGCCCTGGCCCGCGCCGCCCGCTGGAACCGGATCCCGGACTATCTGGCCCGGGCCTCGGAAACCGTCAGCGTCACCGTCCAGATCGAATCCACAGCGGCAGTCGACGCCGTCGCGGAGATCCTGGCCGTGGACGGTGTGGACGCCATCTTCCTGGGCCCGTCCGACCTCGCCGCCTCGATGGGGGTGCTGGGACAGCAGGAACACCCGGACGTCCGCGCCGCCGTCGAACGCTGCCTCAAAGCTGCCACGACCGCAAGGAAACCCGCGGGCGTCAACGCCTTCAACCCGGGCACGGCCAAGCACTACCTGGCCCTCGGCGCGAACTTCATCCTGGTGGGCGCCGACGTCGCAATCTTGGCCCGAGGCTCCGAAGCACTCGCCACCGAATACATCAAGGCCGCCGACGGCGACGAGCCGGCAGGCTATTAACCCATCGCTGGCGCTGGGGCGGGCGACGAACTGAACTGGCGGCGCGCCCAGCGGGCCAGCTTCTTGCCCTTGCCCTTCCAGAAGTTATCCTCGTCCTTGTCATGATGCAGCCGAAAGACGATGGCAACCATCACGAAGACGCCCATCGCAACGTCCATCCAGGACCAGAAGACGGCGTCCACCAGGACACTCACGCCCATCGCAACCACCGACGGGATCGCCAGCGTCCTGAACACCGTGCTTGCGACGTACCGGCGGTGTGATCTCGGCACGGACAATGCGCGGACCATGTCAAAGCACATGCAAACCACCACGAGGGTCTGCGCCAACGCCAACAGGGCCTGCCCCGGCACTGAGCCTGCGAACATGGCAACGCCCGCCGTCCCCTCGCTCATCGGACACATCCCTGTTCAGCCGTGCGGGGAAGGGACACCGGACTATGACAAGAACCAAACACGCGAAACCCCCAGTGACCTAAGACCATGCTGTGGAACCAGCCGTAGCTCCATTCAAGACACCGGCGCGCGCCGCGTCACGAGTAGCCGGTACTCTAGTCCGGGCCTCTCCGGGTGGCGTGGCTACGCATCACTACTCACCCAGCGCCCTGGGACGCCAGACCACCACGGCCTGCGACCGTGCACGCGGGCGCTGGCCCCGTGCCAGGCTCACGACATCGCCGGCAGCACCGGCGGCAAAGATCCGCGAGTCGAGGGGATTACGACGGCGGCCCAGCTCCTCGGTCAGTTCTCCCACCCTGCGCTGCAGTGCAGCCACCTGGTTCTCCAGGTCCAGGATCCGTTTAATGCCTTCGAGCGAAACGCCCTCATGGGACAGCCGCTGCACTTCCCGCAGCATGTTGATGTCCCGCTGCGAGTAGCGGCGGGACTTCCCGGGCGCCCGGCTGGGCGAGACAATGCCCAGCCGGTCGTACTGCCGCAGTGTCTGCGGGTGCATGTCAGCAAGTTCTGCCGCCACGGATATCACGAAGATCGGCTGTTCGGCGCTGATGTCCACGGTTTGCTCCGCTGCTAGAGCTGGGCCTTGGCGGCCAAACCCTGGCGGACGTCGGCGTCGGCGGTGGCTTCGGCGAACGCTTTCACGGCCGCCTCCGCCTCCTTGTTCAGGTTCTTCGGAACCGCGACGTCGATGGTCACCAGCAGGTCCCCTGCGCCCTTGGGTGTCTTCACGCCATGGCCCTTGACCCGGAGCGTACGCCCGGAGGGCGTGCCGGCGGGGACACGGACCCGGACCTTCTCACCGTCAATGGTGGGGACCTCAATGTCAGCGCCTAAAGCAGCTTCCGGGAAAGTGACAGGTACATGGACGCGGAGGTTGTCGCCGTCGCGCGTGTAGAAATCGTGGGGTTTGACCGAAACGGCAACCATCAGGTCGCCGTTGCCTGCGGGGCCGGGCTGGCCCCTGCCTCGGACGCGGACTTTCTGGCCGTCCTTGATGCCGGCAGGTACGCGGACATCAATGACCTCGCCGTTGGGCTCGCGCAGGCCGATGGTCGTGCCGCGGATGGATCCGGCGAACGAAATGCTGGTGGATGCGGTACGGTCCGCGCCTTTCTGCGGTGCGCGCTGGAAGCCGGGCTGGGCTCCGAAACCGCCACCGAACAGGTCAGCGAACTCAGGCGGGATCCCGCCGGGCGTGCTGAACCCTCCCGGTTGGCGCCCGGCACCGCCAGTGAACAGCCCCCCAAACATGTCCTCGAAGCCGCCGTTGGTTGCGCCGCCACCGCCGGGAGCGAAGCGCGCTCCGCCGCCCATGGCACGGATGGCGTCATACTGCTGGCGCTCGTCGGGATCGGACAACACCGAATACGCCTCGGAGATGTCCTTGAACTTCTTCTCGGACGCTGAGTTCCCCGAGTTGGTATCCGGGTGATGCTGGCGTGCGAGCTTCCGGTACGCCTTCTTAATGTCGGCGTCGGAAGCGTCCTTGGCGATACCAAGGATCGCGTAAAAGTCCTTGTCCACCCAATCCTGGCTAGCCAATGGCGTTTCCTTTCAAATCTTCTAACTAACAGCTCTCCGCGGTACAGGGCCCCCCGCCCCTTCGCGTGGCGGCTGGGTCCTTGCGGACCCCAGCCGCCACGCTCCGGCAGGCCCGATGCCACTCCGGGGGCCCCTGTACCGCTGCGAGCTTTGTGGTTACCTCACCTTAGGCGAGATGACCCCCGGAGCGGAGGCCGGATAGGGGGCGGCGGTGTGGAGGGCACCGCGGAGCGGGCACCGCCCCCTATCCGGCGTAGCGCCGGAAGTACCCCGACTAAGCCGGAACCGCGACGATCACCTGTGCCGCACGGAGGACCCGTTCGCCTGACTTGTAGCCCGAGCGGAGCACCTGGCTGACAGTGTCAACGTCGATATCCTCGCCGGGCTGCTGGATGAGGGCCTCGTGGATCGTGGGATCGAACTCCACGCCTGTCTCATCGATGCGGACCAAGCCGTACGTCTTCAGCGCATTCTCCAGCTTGGCGGCAATGGCTGCGAACGGGCCGTCGGCCAGGTCGCCGTGCTGACGGGCGGCGTCAACGTCGTCCAGCACCGGGAGGAGCGAGTTCAGGACGCCGATGACGGCCATCTCCCCTGCCACGGCACGGTCACGTTCAACGCGCTTGCGGTAGTTGACGTACTCGGCCTGCAGGCGCAGAAGGTCGTTCTTGAGCTCGGTGGCCTCGGCGTTGCCGGCACCCTGGGCCACGGACTCCTCGGCAGGAACTTCGATGCCGTTGAGGATCTCCTCGGCCTGGGCCAGGGCGTCGCCGTCGGAATCTGCGGTCGATGCAGCTTCTGACGGGGCGGCTCCAGCGCCCGCTGACGCCGCAGCCTGCTGCTCACCCTGCGGATGGCGGGCCTCGCCGGTTACCGGGTCAACCTTGCGATTGTCCCGGATGACCGGTTCCTGGGGGCCGTTGCCCTGCTGGCCCTCCTGACCTTCCTTGCTCACCTGACGATCATTGCCTGGAGAAGAGGCGTGCTCTTCCTCGTTACCGTGGTGCGGCATGGCTACTTCTTCGCTTCGTCTTCGTCGATGATCTCGGCGTCAACGATGTCCTCATCTGAAGAACCCGTCGTGCCACCCGCTGCACCCGGGGCACCTTCGGCACCTGCGGCACCGGTGGCACCGTCAGGGGAACCCGCATGGGCGTAGATAGCCTCGCCCAGCTTGCCCTGGGAAGCCTGCAACTTCTCGAACGCGGTCTTCACGGCGGCGTCATCCGTGCCTTCGAGCGCCTTCTTGAGCTCGTCGACGTCGGCCTGGACCTCGGTCTTGACCTCCTCCGGCAGCTTGTCGGCGTTGTCGGCGATGAGCTTGTCCACGGAGTACGCGAGCTGCTCTGCAGTGTTGCGGGTGTCCGTGGCCTCACGGCGGGCTTTGTCCTCGGCTGCGTGCTCCTCGGCGTCCTTGACCATGCGGTCAATGTCTTCCTTCGAGAGCGCAGTACCGCCCGTGATGGTCATCGACTGTTCCTTGCCGGTGCCCTTGTCCTTGGCGGACACGTGGACAATGCCGTTGGCGTCGATGTCGAAGGTGACCTCGACCTGCGGGACGCCGCGCGGAGCCGGAGCGATGCCGGTCAGCTCGAAGGTGCCCAACGGCTTGTTGTCGCGGGTGAACTCGCGCTCGCCCTGGAAGACCTGGATGGCCACGGAAGGCTGGTTATCATCAGCCGTGGTGAAGGTCTCGGAGCGCTTCGTGGGGATGGCCGTGTTGCGCTCGATCAGGTGAGTCATGACGCCGCCCTTGGTCTCGATGCCAAGGGAAAGCGGGGTGACGTCAATCAGCAGTACGTCCTTGCGCTCGCCCTTCAGGACACCGGCCTGCAGTGCGGCGCCCACAGCGACGACCTCATCCGGGTTGACACCCTTGTTCGGCTCCTTGCCGCCAGCCAGTTCCTTGACCAGTTCGTAGACGGCCGGCATACGGGTGGAACCACCCACGAGCACGATGTGGTCGATCTCCGAGAGCTTGATGCCGGCTTCCTTGATGACGTCCTGGAACGGCTTCTTGGTGCGGTCAAGCAGGTCCTTGGTGAGGTCCTGGAACTTGGCGCGGGTCAGCTGCTCGTCCAGGTGGACCGGGCCGTCCGGGGTGACGGAAAGGTACTGGAGGGAAACGTTTGTGCTGGTGGAGGACGAGAGTTCCTTCTTGGCCTGCTCGGATGCCTCACGCAGGCGCTGCAGGGCGATCTTGTCCTTGGACAGGTCGATGCCCTTGACCTTCAGCTGGTTCAGCAAGTAGTCAACGACGCGCTGGTCCCAGTCGTCGCCGCCGAGGTGGTTGTCACCGGCGGTGGAGCGCACCTGGATGGTGGAGAAGTTGTCCTCATCCTTGCCGACTTCCAGCAGGGAGACGTCAAAGGTTCCGCCGCCGAGGTCGAAGACGAGGATGAGCTCGTCTTCCTTGCCCTTGTCCAGTCCGTAGGCCAGGGCCGCTGCGGTGGGCTCGTTGACGATGCGCAGGACGTTCAGGCCCGCGATTTCGCCGGCCTCCTTGGTGGCCTGACGCTGGGCGTCGTTGAAGTACGCCGGCACGGTGACCACGGCGTCGGTAACTTTTTCACCCAGGTACGACTCGGCGTCGTTCTTAAGCTTCATCAGGATACGGGCGGAGATTTCCTGCGCCGTGTACTTCTTGTCGTCAAGGGCGACGCTCCAGTCGGTGCCCATGTGGCGCTTGACGGAGGCGATGGTGCGGTCAATGTTGTTGACGGCCTGGCGCTTGGCGATCTCGCCGACCAGGACTTCGCCGGACTTGGAAAACGCAACGACCGACGGCGTGGTGCGGCCGCCCTCAGCGTTGGCAATAACGGTGGGCTCGCCACCTTCGAGAACGGAGACGACGGAGTTGGTGGTTCCGAGGTCAATACCTACTGCACGTGACATGTGTTGCTTCCTTCTTTCCTTGGAAACTTGCTGGCGCCCACTCATTGAGCGTTCTGCACTCAACTTTACTCAGGGCGCCGGTGATGTCAATCCAAACTTGAGCCCACTCCGCTCAACTTTCGCTTTTTCGCTGCGGGAAGCAGTAAAGATCCGCGGAATTGCTGGGCCCAGGCCCTTATTCAAGGTACCTGGGCCCACTAGTTCGCCCTGCGTGAACGGGCGCTAGGAGTTCCTCTCCTCATCGGTCTCGGCCTCGCGGGCAGTCCCTACGGTGCCGGCGTCGCCGTAGTCACCTTCGGGATAATCGCCCTCGACGGGCTCTTCTGCCTCGGTTCCCACGACACCGGCGTCGCCATAGTCGCCTTCAACGTACTGCCCGCCTTCGCCGGCGAGGCCCGGCTCGGTGCTGGCCTTGCGGCGTTCGTTTTCGGCTGCGGATTCGATGTTCTCGAGGTTTTCGCTCATGGCTGATCTCTCCTTTGAGGTATCGCGTCCATGCTGGGCGCGATGGAAGTCTACTCAGAAGCGGCGGGCGGCAAAAGGGTGCCGCCCGCCGTCGAAACGCATGCCAGCCTGCGCCGGTATTTGGGTCCGGCGCGGTATCAGGTTCCGGCCAGTCCGGTGGTGGCCACGCCCTTGATGATCTGCCGTTGGAAGAACAGGAAGACCAGGATCAGTGGCAGCGCGGCCAGCAGGGCGGAGGCCATGTTCTGGGCGTACTGAATGCCGTAGGCGCTTTTGATGGTCTGCAGCCCGACCGGAAGGGTGAGCAGCGAGCTGTCGTTGGTGGCGATGAATGGCCACAGGAAGTTGTTCCAGGCCCCGATGAAGACGAAGATCGCCACGGCGGCGAGGATCGGACGGGACAGCGGCAGCACAATAGTGGTGAAAATACGTAGCCGGCTGGCTCCGTCCATCAGTGCTGCTTCCTCAAGTTCCCGCGGAATCTGGTCAAAGAACTTCTTGAGCACAAAAACCATCGGGGAATGGATTACCTGCGGCAGAATTAGCGCCCAGTAGGTGTCGATCAGGTTCAGCGACTGCATCTGCTGGAACAACGGGATGATGAGCACCGGCGGCGGGACAATGATCGAGGCAATAATGACGCCCATCAGCAGATCCTTGCCGCGGAAATCGATCCGCGAAATGGCATACGCAACCGACGCCGAGATCACCAGCGTAATGGCCGTAATAGCCGCCGAGGTGAAGAGGGAATTGAGCGTCCAGGTAGGGATGTTTCCGCTCCCCAACACTTTGGTGAAGGCATCCAGGGTAAAGCCCGACGCCGGGATCCAGCTGATGGGGGTGGACGCGGCTTCAGTTTCACTCTTGAGAGCGGTGAGCGTTGCCCAGGCGAAAGGTATGAGCCATGCGACGGCAAGGACCGCGACAATGACGGTGGCGAGGATGCGGGAAAGCGGCGCCCGCTTCCGGCGGGCGGGGATATCGGCGACGGAACCTTTGAGCCGCAGAGCGGGCCGGGAAAGTGTGTTGGTGGCCATGGCTAGGCGCTCCGTTTCCGTGTGATGAATACCTGGACCAGGGCGATGAACAGGATCAGGCCGAAGAAGATATAGGAGATGGCCGCAGAATAGCCCAGCCGATAGCCCGTGAATCCGGCCTCGAAGATGTACTGCACGATGGACCGGGTGGCACCCCCCGGACCGCCTGCGGTTATCTGGTAGATCTGGTCGAAGACCTTCAGGGACGCGAGAATCTGCAGGATAACGATCATGACCGTAGTGGGACCAAGCTGGGGCAGGCTGATGGAGAAGAACTGACGCCAGCCCCCGGCGCCGTCGAGCGAGGCCGCCTCATAGTGCTGCTGCGGGATGTTCTGCAGCGCGGCCAGGTACAACAGGAAGTTGAATCCCACCGTCCACCAGACCGTCGCAATCACGACGGCCCACATCGCCACCGCCGGATCGTTCAGCCACGCCACCGGCGGGATCCCCAGTTTCACGAGGACATCGTTGAACAGTCCGAGCTCCGGGTTGTACATCCAGGCAAAGAAGAGCGAGACCACCGTGGAGGCGAGCAGGAACGGCGAGAAGAAGGACAGACGCCAGAGCCACTGCGCAGGCAGCCCCATGTTCACGAGGGCTGCCAGCGCCAGGGCGATCACCACCAGCGGCACGGTGCTGATCAGGGTGAAATAGAGGGTATTGCCCAGCGACCGCCACATGTCGGAGTCGCCGAACGCCTCAGCGTAGTTGGCCAGGCCGATGAACCCACTGTTGGCGCCGGTCAGGGATTTTCCGGTCAGGCTCATATAGGCGCCGGAAATCATCGGCCAGACCAGGAACATCAGGAAGAAGGCCAGGAACGGGGCCGAGAACGCCCAGCCGTGGATGTTGTCGCGCCGGCTTCGCGGCCGGGCCAGCCTGGCGGTGGACCTTTTGCCCGGCGATGTTTTCGCGGGCGGTGCTGCAGGGGCTGGTTCTCCGGTCGGCGCAGGAATGCGTACGGTGCTCATAGGGACTCCTTTGTCACAGTCGTGTTCGGCGGTCAGACGGGGTTCGGCATGGCGAGGACGGTGTTGATGCGTGAAATAAAGGCATCCCAACCGGCCGTGGCCTTGTCCCGGCCGAGGAAGACGTTCTGGACGTTCTCGGCAAAGTAGCTCTGAAAATCGGACCCCGAACCGGTAAACCAGGCCTCTGGGTCGTAATTGATGATGTCTGCGGCGTGGGCGTAGTCGGCCTGCGGTTTCAGGGCGGCGTACTCACTGGATCGGACCACCGGCTGGAACGCCGGGATGTGGCCGGCCTCGGCCCAGCTGAGGGAACCCTTGAGCATCGAGGCCACGAACTCGTACACCCCGCGGCGCTTGGTCTCGTCCGCCGCGGCCTGATGCGGCAGCACGAACGAATGCGAATCGGCGAACGCGGCCGGGGTCCCGAACAGTGTGGGGATGGTGGCCGCTCCGAGCGGAATACCCGCCGTCTTCATGGTCGGCAGCTCCCACACCCCCGTAAAAAGGATTCCCGAGCCCTGGCTGGCGAACTCCGCAACGGCGGTGCCGCCGTCGCCGCTTTTCGTGGCGATGGTGTTGTCCAGCAGCGATTTGATGAACTCGAGGCAGTCAATGGCCACGTCCCGCTCCACCTGGGCGGGCTTGCCGGGATCCAGGACGAAATCGGCCCCGTGCTGGCGGTACAGGGTATAGAAGAGCCTCCACATCTGGGCCCCGTCGCCAAGGTATCCGTAGGAGAGGCCGTGCTTGCCAGTGACGCGCTGCAGTTCCCGGCTGACTTCCAGGAACTGGGCCGGCGAGTTGATATCCGTCAGCCGTCCATCCGTTCTGAGCACGCCGGCTTTACCGGCCACCTCGGTGTTGTAAAGCATCACGAAGGGGTGCGAGTCCAGCGCCAGCGAATACACCTGACCGTTGAACTGACTCTTCTCCCAGATCCTCGGGCTGAAGTCCTCCGGACGCACGCCGAACTCCGCCAGCAGGTTCAAGTCCCAGGCATCCAGGAGCCCGCCGGGAGCGTAGCCTGGCACCCTGGCGGCGTGCATTATGGCCACCTCGGGCGGCCGTCCGCCGGCCGAGGCCATGGCCAGTTTGGTGTAATACGGTGCACCCCATGCGAGCACAGTGGGCTTGACCTTAAACGCCGCCTGTTCGGCATTGACCCTGTCGATCATGGACTGCATCTTGATGCCGTCGCCGCCGGAGAGCAGGTGCCAGAAGCGGATGTCATTGGCGGCCGCCTGCGCTGCCCCTCCGCATCCGGTCAGCCCCGCTCCCAAGGCCAGCCCGCCAAACAGAGCTCCGCCGCCTAGCAGCAATTGCCTTCGGTTCAAGTTGGTACTGCCGGAATCCTGTTGCTTCACCGTCACTCCTTTGGACGTAGCGAGACAAAAACGTCAGCCGCCAGGGCCGGAAATGACCGGAAGCCGGTCAGCGCAACCCTTGGCTGCACCCGACTGTACATCGTTGTAAATCCAAGAGCAAGGAGTATTTGTTAGCGTTCACAAGCATTGTCACACGAGCGGGGCGCGACTTCGCAAGTGCTCAGACCAGTCCAGCCAGAGCCTGCAGGACCTGCAGGTGGTGCTCGTACAGTTCATCCCGCGCTGCAAAAGTGTCCGCACCATACTGCCCAAAAACCTCAAAGCTGACGGCACCGAAGAGTGAAGTCCACACCAGTGCACCCCGGGCCAGCAGTCCATTGGGGATGGCCAGCCCCAGCTCACTCCGGATCGCCTCCAGATCAGCGGAGAGGGCCGAAGGAAGAGGCACGGCAGCCTCCGGCCCGGCGGCCATCGCGCCTGCGCGGTAGCTGGCATCGAGGATCCCCGTGATGGCGTAGATCACGCGGGTGCCAGGCTCC
The DNA here is from genome assembly GCF_018613805.1 of Arthrobacter sp. ISL-48. GTDB lineage: Bacteria > Actinomycetota > Actinomycetes > Actinomycetales > Micrococcaceae > Arthrobacter. Next base: position 82,536 of record NZ_JAGGPL010000009.1, on the reverse strand, counting down.
GTGGTCCGCTCGGCAGGGGCCTGATAACCAGGCACCGGACTGCCGAACAGCAGCGAATAGCGCGCCGGTTCACGCAGGGCCCACCTCCTAACGGCCCGGGCCAGGGCGGCAAAGCGGCCGGCATGGTCATCCTCAGGCACAGATACGACGGCGGCATCCACCTCATCGCCCAACTCGTCATAGGCATCGACGAGCAGGAGCGTCAGCAGCTCGTCTCGGTTTGCCACGTACCGGTAGACGGCTGACGAGACCACACCGAGGTCGCGGGCAACAGCCCGAAGCGAGAGAGCCGCGGCCCCATGGTTTACCAATTGTTGGCGCCCCAGCCGGATGATGTCCGCGATCGTCTGGGCCCTGGCGCGCTCGCGGGGCGTCTGTGGGTTCATGCTTCCACCCTGCCAGAAAGCAGAGCGGTGTCAACTTTTGAGAGCAATGCTCTTGACAGCCGCTTTGAAGCGGTCCATTCTGAAAACAGAGAGCACCGCTCTCGCTATCGAACCCAGTCCCGCCCAAATGAAATTTCAAGGAGCACACGATGCCAGAACTGCACGTAATAACCGGAGCTGGACCAGTCGGTTGGACGGTGTCGGAACAACTCGCGGAACAGGGACATCGTGTCCGAGTCCTCACCCGCTCCGGCAGCGGGCCGGAGCATCCGCTCATCGAACGGGTTGCGGCGGACGCCCGGAACTCGGCCCGGATGGGACGGCTCTTGTCAGGCGCTAGCGCCGTCTACCACTGCATCCACGGCTCCGCCTACCGCGCCTCGGCCTGGCAGGCGGAGTTGCCGGAGGCGGAGCAGATGGTACTGAGAGCGGCGGGCAAGGCGGGCGCCGTCGTCGTCTTTCCCGAAAGCCTCTATTCGTATAGCGACCCGGACAAGGTGATGACCGAGGACTCCCCGCGGACCGCCCGCGGCGGCAAGCGCGGTGTCCGGACCCTGCTGCTCCACGCCCGGGAGGAGTCGGAAACGGATACAGTCAGCGTGGTGGCCGGCGATTTCTTTGGACCCCGGGTGCGGACATCACATGCCGGCGAACGCATGGTCCCTGCCATCCTTCGCGGCAGCAAGCTGAGCGTAATCGGCAGCACACAGCAGCCGCACTCCTTCACCTATGTGCCTGACCTGGCTGCCGCCATGATCAGGGCGGCGCGGACACCGGAACTGTGGAACAAGGTCTGGCACGCCCCCACCGGACCGGCGATCACCCAACACGGGCTCTCGGGTGCTTTCGCCGAAGCCGCTGGCGTAAGCACACCGTCGGTGAGGGCCATACCAGGCTGGGCACTCCGGGCCACCGGGCTGTTCTCCACGGACGTCCGGGAACTGGCCGAGATGCTGTACCAGTTCGAGAAGCCGTTCATCATGGACTCCGCTGCCAGTGAATCGGCCCTGGGCCTGAGGCCGACGCCCCTTCCCGAGGCCGCAGCAGCCACGGTTGGGTGGTGGCGCGCCCAGGCATGACGCCGCGGAGCGTCACGCAGAGCAGAGTTATGGACGCGCAGATGGGGCGCGACCCCGGAAACCCGCGGGCAAACCCTTCAACCCCGCCCAAAAGCATGCCCGGTGTGACACCGTGAGGCATGACGCCGCTTATGCGGCCTGGCGGCCGCTACGGCCCGGCCGAGCTTCCTCCCATTAGGGGCACCAGGGCGGTAGCGTTTGGTTATGAGTGCGCAGCAGCCTGGAGACGACGTGTATACGCACGGCCACCACGAATCAGTGGTCCGCGCCCATGCGTCCAGGACGGCCGAGAACTCCGCGGCTTTTGTGATTCCGTACCTCGCACCGGGGGCGGTAGTGCTCGACGTCGGCTGCGGGCCGGGCAGCATCACGTGCGATTTCGCCGGACTCGTGGCGCCGGGAAAGGTGACGGGGCTGGACCGGTCGCCGGACATCATCGCCCAGGCCACAGCCCTCGCCGCCGAGCGGGGTGTGGCCAACGCGGAGTTCCTGGCGGGCAACATCTACGACCTCGATTTCGAGGATGAAACCTTCGACGTCGTCCATGCGCACCAGGTGCTCCAGCACCTGACGGACCCGGTGGAGGCGTTGCGCGAAATGCGCCGCGTGGCCAAGGCTGGCGGGATTGTGGCCGTGCGCGACGCCGATTTCCACGGCATGACCTGGTATCCGGCCATTCCCGAACTGGACGAGTGGATGGAGCTGTACCAGCGGATCGCCCGGCGCAACGGGGCCGAACCCGATGCCGGCCGCCGCCTGGTGTCCTGGGCCCAGGCCGCAGGGTTCACCGACGTCGCCCCCACCAGCAGCAACTGGCTCTACGCCACAGGCCAGCAGCGTCGCTGGCAGGCCCGGGTCTGGGGTGAACGGGTGCTGCACTCGGCCTTCGCGGAGCAGGCCCTGGAGTACGGCTTCGCCAACCCCGCCGACCTCACCCGCATCTCGGCCGGCTGGCACCGCTGGGGATCCACCGACGACGGCTGGTTCCTGATCCCCAACGGGGAGATCATCGCCCGCGCGTGAGCCAGTGGCAACGCTGTGGTGAACCCGCACTAAACTTGGCGAGTGCAATTCTCCCTATGGCTGGCCCTGGCGGGCGCCGGCGTCCTGGTCAGCTTCACCCCGGGTGCGGGCGCCATCAACACGATGAGCAACTCGCTGACCACAGGTTTCCGGCGCTCCATATGGGGCATCCTGGGCCAACAGGCGGCCCTCGTCATCCACGTGATGATCGTGGCGCTGGGAGTGGGCGTGCTGGTGTCGAGCTCCCCCGTGGCCTTCAACGGGATCCGCTATGCCGGTGCGGCCTACCTGGTGTACCTGGGCATCCGGCAGTTCCTGAGCAAGCCTGACGTAGACCAAGAGAGGGACGCGGCCCTCCGCAACGAACCCGCCGGAGCCATGTTCCGGCGAGGCTTTTGGGTCAACCTGCTCAATCCCAAGGCGATTGTGTTCTTCCTGGCGTTCATGCCGCAGTTCATCCGCCCGGAGCAGGCGCTCCTTCCCCAGTACGTGGTGCTGACGGCCACGGTGGTGGTGATCGACGTGGTGGTTATGTGGTTCTTCATCGCCCTGGCCGCCAAGTCCTTCCAGCGCTTCACCCGCAACGCCCGGGGGCAGAAGGTCCTCAGCCGGATTTTCGGGGTGCTGTTCGTCGCGGTGGGCATCCTGCTGGCCCTGATCCACTGAGGAAGCGCGCCCCCATAAAGCGCCATAGAACGGATTCCACAAGACATTTTACGAATCACCAATAGTTCATGAAATGCAGCTAGCCAAGCCGGTCCGCAGTCGCGCATGCTTAGCCCATGAACTCATCGTCGAGCCCATACCGGATCATCGCCGTATGCACCGGAAACATCTGCCGCTCCCCCATGGCAGCGTTGATGTTGGCAGCGGCGCTTGAGGCGGAAGGGCTGGACGGAGAGGTGACAGTGGACTCCGCTGGTACCACCGGCTACGAAGCGGGACGGCCCATCGATCCAAGGGCCGCACGCCGGCTCGGTACCACAAAAATCGGTTCAGACCGGCACGTCGCCAGGGAATGGCATGCCAGCTGGTTCCGCGAGCGCAATCTCATCCTCGCCCTGGACGTGGACCACTACGCCTGGCTGCGCGAAGCCGCCCCTGACCAGCAATCCATGGACAAGGTACGCATGCTCCGGAGCTTTGATCCGGAGGTTGCGGGTTTTGACCCCCTGGACCAGGGCATCGAGGACCCGTGGTACGGCGGCCAGGCAGATTTCGACGCCGTCTGGCAGCAGATCCACGGCGCCCTGCCAGGCATCATCAAGCACGTCCGGTCCGCCCTCCCGCAGGCGGTGCCGCGCCAGCGGCAGACTCAGTAGCAAAACCAGCGGCAGAACCAGCAGCAGGTACGCTCTAATTCATGACCCCCGCACCTGTGATCATCGCCATCGACGGGCGGTCCGGCGCAGGAAAAACCACTCTGGCCATCGAGCTGGCCGCCCGCCTGCGGGGCCATCACAAGGTCTCGCTTTTCCACCTCGAGGACATCTACCCGGGCTGGAACGGGCTCACGGCGGGCATCGAGCGTTACGTTTCCACCGTGCTCAAGCCCCTGAGCCGCGGCGAGCAGGCGATCTGGACCAGCTGGGATTGGGAGAAACACTACGACGGCGACACCCGGGTCACGATGCCCGCGGAGATTGTGATCGTCGAAGGCGTGGGTGCCGCCGCGGCGGAAGCCCAGCCGCTGCTGAGCGCCGTAGTCTGGGCCGACTCGCCGGAGGACATACGCCGGACCCGGGCACTGAACCGCGACGGCGGCACCTATGAGCCGTTCTGGGACCAGTGGGCCGAGCAGGAAGACGCGTGGCTCGCCGGGGATGATGTGCCACGCCGGGCAGACATCCGGGTTCTGAACCGCGCGGACGGTTCCGCCCCGGCCGATGTCCTCCAACTGCTCCCCTACCTGCCCGTGCTGGCACCGGCCCTGGCCCCGGAACTTTCCGCCCGGCGTGGCCTCAACCTCCGGGCCGAGCGGCTGGAGGTGCGGCCTGATGCCGCCCGCCTGTTCGAGAGGCTTTACGGCAGTTCAGCCAATGCCGTCTGGCTTGACTCCTCCAACGCCGCCTCGCCTCCTGCCGGGGAGTCGCCCTCCACGGAACGCAGCCGCTTTAGCATCCTCGCGGACGACGGCGGCATGTTCGGCCAGGCGGTCACCCACCGTTCGGGCGAAAGCATCATCGCTGCCGGCTCGGCCACGGCCAAGGTGACCGGCCCCTTCTTCCGCTGGCTGGACACTGTCTGGGGCCGCAAGGCAGTCCGCACCCCCGAGGGCTATCCCGGTGATTTCACCTTGGGCTGGCTCGGCACCCTGGGCTACGAGCTCAAGCGGGAAACCGGCGGGACCGACGTTTCCGCGCCTACTCCTGATGCCGCCCTGATCTTCGCCGGACGGGCGGTGGTTCTGGACCACGCGGAGGGGACCGTCTGGCTCCTGGCGCTGGATTCCCCCGACGCGGAAAACTGGCTCTCCTCGTCCCGCGAGGCGGTGGCAGCAGCACCGACCTTCAGCGCAGAGGCAGCCCCCGACGAGCGGGCTCCCCAAGCCGGCGGCAGCACCGCCGTCGTCCTTCCGGGCCAGATGGCGTTCAGCAGCCGCGATACCGAGCAGGCCTACAAAGCGAAAATCGCCGCGGCACAGCACGAAATCGGCGAGGGGAACTCGTACGAAATCTGCCTCACCACCACGCTCTCCGCCCGGCTGCCGGCCGCGGCGGCACCGCCCTGGGGGACGTACCTGGCGCTGCGGCGGAGGAATCCTGCCCCGTTCGCCAGCTACCTGCGGTTCGGGGGGCTCACAGTGGCCAGCACGTCGCCGGAGCGCTTCCTCAAGATAACGTCCGACGGCGGCATGCGGGCCGAGCCGATCAAGGGCACCCGCCGCCGTGCTGCCGATCCGGTCCGTGACGCGCAGCTCCGGCACGACCTGGCAACGTCGCTTAAAGACCGCGCCGAGAACATCATGATCGTTGACCTGCTGCGGAACGACCTTAGCCATTTTGCGGTGCCGGGATCAGTCACTGTGAGCCGGCTGTGCGAGATCGAAAGCTACGCCACCGTGCACCAACTGGTGAGCACCATCGATGCCCGGCTGCTTCCGGGGTCGCCGCGGGCAGAGGCAGTGGCGGCGTGCTTCCCCGCGGGGTCAATGACCGGCGCGCCCAAGATCAGCACCATGGCCATCCTGGACCGGCTGGAAGGTGCTCCCCGGGGGATCTATTCCGGGGCGATCGGCTACTTTTCACTGAACGGGGCAACGGACCTGGCCGTGGCTATCCGGACGCTGGTGATCACGGCGGACGCCGGGGACGGCAGCAGCGGCGGGGCGATGGCGGAACTGACTCTCGGCGTCGGCGGCGCCATCACCTCCGACTCCGTGCCGGACGAGGAGTACGAGGAGATCCGGATCAAGGCCTTCGGTGTCCTCTCCGCATTGGGTGCGGAGTTCCCCGGGGTCTGAGGCTTACTGGACTGTTGCCGTCAGCCGCGCCACGTTGTCTACGTACCTGGCCCCGAGCGGCCGCTTGAGCCAGTCCTCGAGCCTGAGCTCGTGCGAGATGTCCCGGTACGTGTTTTCCACGGCGCGCATGTTGTTCACGATGTCAGCACCAAGGAGCATCACGGAGACTTCCATGTTCAATGAGAAGGATCGCATGTCCATGTTGCTGGAGCCGAGGACCGCCACTTCGTCGTCGATGGTGAAGTGCTTGGCGTGCAGCACGAACGGTGCTTTGTAGAGGTAGATCCGGACTCCGGCCTCCAGCAGGGCCTCGTAGTAGGAGCGCTGGGCGTGGTGAACCAGGAACTGGTCGCCCTTCTCGGAGACAAACAGTTCCACGTCCACCCCGCGCTGGGCAGCGGTAGTGATGGCATAGAGCAGGGAGTCGTCGGGTACGAAGTATGGGCTGCAGATGGAGACGCGGTGCTGGGCGGAGTAGATCAGCGTATTGAACAGCCGCAGGTTGTTTTCGGTGATGAACCCGGGGCCGCTTGGCACCACTTGGGCGGTCACCGTGCCGGGTTCCGGGTTGGAGGGCAGCTGCAGCTGGTGCTCAAGGGATTCGTCGGTCTCGCTGAGCCAGTCGGTGGCGAAGACCACGTTCAGCGTGGTGACGATCGGCCCTCGCAGGCATGCCATGAGCTCCACCCATTCGCGGCCTGCCTTGCGGTGCTTGGGGTTGTTGTAGGACGGCTCAATCAGGTTCTGGGAGCCGGTGAAGGCGAGTTCGCCGTCGATCACCATGATCTTGCGGTGGTTGCGCAGGTCGGGACGCCGCCACTGGCCGTGGATGGGGAGCAGCGGGAGCATGCGCTTCCACTGGATCTTGCCGGCTCGCAATCGCTTGAGGAGATTGCGGTAACCCCTGACCCGGAGCGTGCCGATGTGGTCGAAGAGGACCCTGACTTCCACGCCGCGTTCCGCCGCCTCCTCCATGGCCGTGAGCAGATCGTCAGTGATGTGGTCCGTGCTCATGATGTAGAACTCGGCGTTGACGAACTTCTTGGCCTTGCGCACAGCCTGCGTCATGGCCACGAGGGAGTCCGGGTACCCCGGGATGAGGTCCACGGAGTTGCCATCCACCATCGGAAGTGAACCGAGCCGGCGGTTCAGCTCCGCTGCGGACGTCACCCATTCAGGGCCCGGGTATCCACTTTCGACGTCGGAAAGCGAGGAGATGCCCGCACGCACCCTTTCGTTGACCTGCTCCTGCTGCTGGCGGCGGCGGCTGGACAGTTTGAAGTTGCCGAACAACAGGAAGAGGACCAAGCCAAGGAACGGCACGAAGAAAATGCCCAGCAACCACGCCATGGCAGTTGTGGGGCGCCTGTTGCCGGGAATGATGCCCACGGCCAGGACCCTGATGACGAAGTCTGCGATGCTCAGCAGCACCACAAGCCACGCCGGCGACGTCCCCGCAAGGGAAAATGGCCACAACACTCGACAACCCCCGGATTGAGCGCCCTGCAGACGGTTTCCAGCCAGGGCAATGACCACAGCTTATCGGCGGGCAGCCGCACTAAGCTGGAGCCATGACTTCTGCTGCCCCCGTGGTGCTCGTTTTCCTTGACCCAGCGTTCCAGAACGGCCGGGTGGCCGATGCCTCCAAGCCCCAGCTGATGGCCACGGACCAGGGCGCGACAAGGGGCGACGGAGTCTTCGAATCCATGCTCGCGGTGGGCGGGGCGGTCCGGAAGCTCCAGGCGCACCTGGACCGACTGGTCAGCTCCGCGCAGGCCCTCGATCTGGACATCCCGGGAGAGGACCTGTGGCGCCGGTCCATCGAAACGGGTGTCGCGGAACACCGGTCGCAGCACCCCGCTCCTTCCCCCGCCGATGACGAACTGGTGGTGAAGCTGGTGGTCACCCGCGGTGTGGAGGGCGCAGGCTCCCCCACGTGCTGGGTTCAGGTGTCCCCGGTAGGTGCTGTCGGACGGCGGCAGCGCGAGACAGGCATCGACGTCATCCTCCTGGACCGCGGCCATGACAGCGGTGTGGCTGAGCGGGCCCCCTGGCTGCTGATGGGCGCCAAGACGCTGTCCTATGCAGTGAACATGGCCGCCCTGCGCTACGCACACAAGCAGGGCGCTGACGATGTCATTTTCACTTCATCCGACGGCCGCGTCCTCGAGGGCCCCACCTCGACGGTGCTGCTTGCCCACGTGGAAAAGTCCGACGACGGCGCTGGCGGCGTCCGCACGACCCGGCGGCTTGTCACGCCCCGGCTGGACAGCGGAATCCTCCCCGGAACATCCCAGGGTGCGCTCTTCGCTGCCGCAAAGACGGCGGGCTGGGAACTCGGCTACGGTCCGCTGGAACCGCAGGACCTGCTGGAAGCCGACGCCGTGTGGCTGATTTCGAGCATCCGGCTGCTGGCGCCGGTCAACCACATCGACGGCAAGGAAATCGGCACACCCGCCATCCAGAAACAGCTCACCGCCGAACTGAGCGAACTGTTCGCCGGGATTCAGTAGCCCACTGCTTCTTACCGCATGAACTGGTCCGGCGCGGCATCCTAAAACGCACTAGGCTCCTTTGGGAGGCCCTGCCAGTACCTGTACCAGGAGGGCCTTCCACGCGATTACAGAACGCGGTTGTCTTGAGAGGTACCGCAGTCATCAACCACGGGAGAAGTATGTTCACCGCCAACGCTTACGCTGCACCGTCCGCCACCGGGGACCTCGTCCCCACAACCATCGAGCGCCGCGACGTCGGCCCGCATGACGTACTGATCGAGATCAGGTTCGCCGGCATCTGCCACTCGGACATCCACACCGTCCGTGGCGACTGGGGCCCGCAACAGTACCCGCTCGCACCCGGACACGAAATCGCCGGTATCGTCGCCGAGGTCGGTTCCGAAGTCACCCGGCACGCCGTGGGTGACCGGGTCGGAGTCGGCTGCATGGTCAACTCATGCCGGGAATGCGCCAACTGCCTCAAAGGCGAAGAACAGTACTGCCTCAACGGAATGACCGGCACGTACGGCGCCGTGGACCGCGACGGCACCATCACCCAGGGCGGCTATTCCACCCATGTCGTCGTAACCGAAGACTTCGTCGTGCGGATCCCGGACGGCGTGGACCTCGACGTCGCCGCTCCCCTCCTGTGCGCCGGCATCACCACTTACTCCCCGCTGCGTCATTGGGGAGCGGGCCCCGGCAAGAAGGTCGCCGTCGTCGGCCTCGGCGGACTGGGCCACATGGCCGTCAAGCTCGCGCACGCCATGGGTGCCGAGGTCACTGTCCTGTCCCAGTCACTCAAGAAGCAGGAAGATGGCCTGCGCCTCGGCGCCGACCACTACTACGCCACGAGCGACGCCGGCACTTTCGAGACCCTGGCCGGCAGCTTCGACCTGATCATCAACACCGTCAGCGCCTCCATCGACATCAGCTCGTACCTGCAGCTGCTGAGCCTCGACGGCTCCCTGGTGAACGTGGGCGCCCCGGCCGAGCCGCTCCCCGTCAACGCGTTCGCGCTCATCGGCGGACGCCGGTCCTTCGCAGGCTCCGCCATCGGCGGCATTCGTGAAACCCAGGAGATGCTGGACTTCTGCGCCGAGCACAACATCGGCTCCGAGATCGAGGTCATCCCGGCCAGCAAGATCAACGATGCCTACGAGCGGGTCCTGGCATCGGATGTCCGCTACCGGTTCGTGATTGACGCGTCCACGCTGAACTGAGCACTTAGCTGCCCTGCACGCGGAGGTCTCAGGGACCTTCAGCTGCAGGGCAGCAAAAGGAGTGGGGGCGTTGGCTCAGCCTTGTGCTGGCTCGCGGGTTGATTCCGGCACCCGCGAGAGGTGGGCCGCCAAGCCTGAGAGCAGGATGTCAATTCCCTGGTCCAGTTCGGCTGCACCGTCGTAGTCTGCAAGGACGGGACCCAGCGCGCGTAACTGCGGAAAGTCTTTTGGCGGGAGACGGTGAAGGCCGAGACGGAGAAGCGCTTCGTTTTCGTCCGGATCCACGATGAACTCCTGGAGTTCGTTCAGGATGTGCCCATACAGGAATCCGTAGTAGGCCCGGTACATGTGGAGCGCGTCCGCTGGTGCAAACCCGGCGTCAATCAGGAGCGACAGGATCTGCTCAAGGGGCCGCAGCGTACCCAGGGGGCGCAAGCCCAGCGGCGTGGACAGAGGCCTGGTGACGAGCAGAGGCACCACGTTGGGGTGCCGCAGCGCCAGCAGGCGCAGGTCGTGTGCAATGTAGCGAAGCTGGGCCTGCCAGTCCGGATCTTTGGGATGGATGGAGAGTTCGTCGAAAACCAGTTCCGATACTCCGTCCAGCAGCGCGGCCCGGTTGGCGGCATAGCGGTACAGGCTCATGGGGTCCCGGTTCAGTTGCTGCCCGAGGCGCCTCATAGTAAGGGCGTCAAGGCCTTCGGCGTCCACTAGCTCCAGTGCGGCGGCCAGCACAACCTGCCTGCTGAGACGTGTCTTTTCAGCGGCGGCTTCGGCATCCGAATTCTTCGGGGAGGGCATATGAATCCATCCTGTGTTGTAGGGCGCCTCTGCGTTTGGGGAAGATCCCCAGGACGATAGGGAGAGCTTGCCTATCACGTAGTCTACGCGTAAAGTCTACAGTGTAGAGAAGGTGTTGACACGGGTTTCAGAAGAGGGACCGAGTTGCCGGCCGGGGATCCACCAGCCGTACCACCATCCCAACGGGATCGAATGTGCTTGAACGGTCCCGGACAACCCCCTTGGACGCCCCGTGCATGGCGTTCAGGATCAGCTGCTGTAGCCGAACGGCGGCCCAAAACGCACCCGGCGAAAGTGAGCCTCCCATGGCACATTCGCAGTTCGACACGTTCCTTAAAGAAGCAACCCACTGTGACCGCGAGTCTGATTTCACGCTGGACCGCGACCCCCTGTACGGCCTCTACACCAGCTGGTGTCTGCTGAACCAGCGGGCACCCCGCACGGAAACCACTTTCTGGGCTGCCATGCAGAAGCGCATCGATCCCGGCCAGAACGGGCTTCGCATGAGAGGCCCTGCCGCTGCCGACTACATCCTTGCCAGCTACCCCGGCCTGGTCTAGCGTGCAGGTCCTGCATCGCTGAAAAGCAGTGACTGCAGGCTGGGCGTCCGACGAAGGGCGGGCTTGTGCCCGCCCTTCGCCGCACCCAGTGCAGCAGATTTGTCCCATGGAGCAATCAGCCTCGATAGGCTGTGAACCATGACTCAATCCACCGGTCAGCCCTGGAGTACCGGCGCGAGTACCCCTAAGTCGATGCTCGACAAACAGCCCTCGCTCCTGGCCAACGGCACGCACGTGCGGCTGCTCCACCGGGACGATGCCGCCCGCTTGAGCGAGGCGTATGTCCGGAACCGGGAACATCTGGCTCCGTGGGAGCCGTCCAGGGACGAGAAATTCTTCACGCCCTGGCACCAGCTGAACATCATCCACAGCAAGCTCGCCCAGCATGCGGTCGGGCAGGAGATGCCCTGGATCCTGCTGGCCGCGGACCGCATCATCGGCGCCATCACGCTGACCGGCATTGTCCGCGGCCCCTTCCTCAGCGCCAATCTGGGGTACTGGGTGGACCGGGACTTCACCGGCCAGGGAATCGGTTCGGCAGCGGTGAAATTCGCCGTTGACCATGCCCGCGCGGAACTGGGCCTTCACCGGATCCAGGCGGCCACCCTGATCCGCAACAGGGCGTCGAGAAAAATCCTCCAGCGAGCCGGGTTCCAGGAAATCGGTATTGCCCCGTACTACCTGAAAATCGCGGGCAGCTGGCAGGATCACCTACTCCACCAGCTCATCCTCCACGGGGCACCTGCCCCTGCCACCTGAACCCATCCACGGAAAGGCACACACCATGGGCAACGACGCCCGCACCGCCGTCATCCTCGGCGGCGCCCGCACTCCTTTCGGGCGCTTCCGCGGCAGCCTCGCCCAGTTGTCCTCCACCGAACTGGGCGCCCATGCCATCCGCAGCGCGCTGGAACGCACGGGTGTGGCCGCAGAACAGGTCCAGGCGGTAATCGTAGGCCAGGTCATCCAGGCAGGTGCCGGTCAGGGCCCGGCACGCCAGGCAAGCCTCGCCGCGGGCATCGGCTGGGACGTTCCTGCCGTCACTATCAACAAGCTCTGTCTCTCCGGGCTCACGGCCGTGATCGACGCTGCCCGGATGATCCTCGCGGGTGAAGCGGATTTCATCGTCGCCGCGGGCCAGGAATCCATGAGCAACGCGCCGCATCTGCTCCAGCGGCTGCGCAGCGGTGTGACCATCGGCGATGCCCCTCTGCTGGATTCCCTGAATTGGGATGCCCTCCGGGACCCCGTTTCAGGCGTTCTGCAGGGCGCCGCAACCGATGCGGGCAACGCCGAGCGCGGGATCAGCCGTGCAGCCCAGGACGAGGTTGCCGCACGGTCCCACCAGCGCGCCGAAGCGGCGCGGTCCGCCGGGTTGTTGGCGGACGAGATAGCGCCCGTTGAGATACCGCAGCGGCGTGGCCAGGCGCTGCTGGTGAATTCGGATGAGGGCATCAGGACGGGCACGACGGCGGAAGCACTGGCAGCGCTCAAGCCTGCCTTCTCCGCGGCGGAGTCAGCCACCATCACCGCAGGTTCGGCCTCACCGCTCTCCGACGGCGCGGCCGCCGTCGTCGTTGCCAGCAAGGCGGCAGCCCAGCTGGCCGGACTCAGCTGGATTGCCGAGGTCCGCAGCCACGCCCAGACGGCGGGGCCGGACGGTTCGCTGCACTCCCAGCCGTCACGGGCCATCGAACGGGCCCTGGCGGCGGAGGGAATTGCGGTGGCGGACCTGGACCTGATCGAGATCAACGAAGCCTTCGCCTCCGTGATCATCCAGTCAGCCAAAGACCTCGGAATCTCCGCCGACAGGATCAACGCGGAGGGCGGCGCCATTGCCCTGGGCCACCCGGTGGGCGCTTCCGGGGCACGGCTGGTGCTGCATCAGGCGCTGGCGCTCAAGCGGCGCGGCGGCGGCACCGGCGTTGTAGCCCTCTGTGGCGGCGGCGGGCAAGGCGAAGCCCTCATCCTCAAGGCCTGATCCTTCCGTGGGCACCGGCCCCCCTTCGGCGGTCACCTTGGGATGATGCGGAAAAGGAAACGCATCCTCACCATCACCCACAACAGGCACAGGACAACCACGCACGCGGCGCTATTGAGGAGCACGTTGCCCTGGCGCAGCGCAGGGACGTTCGCCACGACGGCGATCAGGACCACATGGAGGATGAAGACGTACAGCGTCGCCCTGCCCAGCGGGATGAAGAACCAGCCCAGCGCACTTTTCACCGGCCTCCAGTACGCCGTCAGGAACGCATAGTAGCCGACCACCAGCACCAACACGTTCACCAGGCGCCCCGGTGCCAGGTAGGTGCGGGCAAAGTAGCCGTCGTACAAGGTCCGGTAAAGGGTATCGGGGATGATGGCGAGCCGGGCATCGAACCCGTTGGTCAGATAGGGGTTTCCCCAGGAAAGAAACGCGAAAGCCACAGTGGCCAGCGTGCATGCGGCCACCACCCGGGTGTGCTGCGAGAACCATGCCACAACGCTTCGCTGATGGAAGCCTGCCACAAGCCCGATCACGAAGAGCACTTGCCACACCAGCAGCGGAAACGAATCCTCGAACTGTGACGGCAGGAGCCGCGCCCTTGTCACAGTGCCCACGGCGTAGAGCATCAGTGTTGCCGCGAGGACCCACAAGGTCTTGCCTCGGTTCAGCGCCGCAAGGACAAGGGGACTGAGCAGCAGCAGGATCACGTAGAGGCCCATGACGTTGAACTGCCAGGGTCCGAACTGCAGCAGGAAGATGCCGGGAACGACCTGGGCCGGCACCGGGAACTGGAACAGCGATTCCATGCCGGCGTACAAATTGTAGGTTCGCCCGGCGCTGCCGTGTCCCGCTTCGCCGGTGCCCTGGTCCAAATAGGTGGTGAGTGCGTCAACATGGACGATCGGCAGGAGGGAGACCAGGAAAACCCCCAGCAGCACCACCAGCGCGACCATGTAAAGCTTCGCGGCCCGCCGTGACGTCAGGTCCACCACCGTGCCGAAGTCATCGGCCACTCTTGGACCGTAGACCATGCCCACCACCAGGCCGGAAAAGAGGACAAACAGTTCCGCGCCGGAGACAAATCCGATCGTTTCCTGGGTCAGGAGCTGAAAGAGGGATGTCATACCCAGATGGTTCACCACGACAAATACGATGGCGAGGCCGCGGAGGAAATCCACCCTTGAGTCCCTGGCTGACTCGTCCCGGTATCCCCATGAGGCAACGGCCGGCACCTTGCGGGGAACCTGCCACAGCAGAGCAAGGACTATCAGCAGGGCTGCCCCGACGCTCCAGACCGCGGCGCCGGTCAGCGTGTTGGGCTGGTTGTAAGGGCGTGCGGCGTCCACAGGCGTCACCGGCGCCGTCACCAGCGCGGACGCTTCCAGCCGGGCACGGATAGCCGCCACGTCCGGCGTCCCGGTGATGGTCCAGTCGATACTGGCCACGCCCGCGTCCATGGTGCTGGTCCGCTCGTCCCACACCACCGCGGCGGTCTTTTCAAAGCGCGCGGACGTTGCCGTTTCGAGAACCTGCTCCCACCATGCGCCCTTGATCTCTGTCTCCGCTACGCCGCCTGCGGACGGGCTATAGAAGGCCGCCGTCTGCAACAAGAGTGGCTTGTCCCGTTGTTGCACGTAGTCCGCGTAAAAGTCCTCATTGCCCGAAGCCGTCAACATTCCGGGCAGTTCCCCGGCCGCCGGCACAGTGTTGACCGCGGCTTTGCCGGCTGTGTCATCGTGAACTGCCGTCAGGCCCACCCATTCGACGGCGTCGTCCCCCGGGTAGTACGGGGCGTACGCGCCGTCGGACCGGTCCCAGTTACCGTCGCCGTTGGTGTCCAGCAGCGCAAAACCGTCGCTTCCGGGGGCGGGCGCCCTGCGGCTTCGTTCAAAAGGGTAGTCCCGCCCAAGGTATGGCTCCCAGACCATCACCGTCCCATCGTCGTCAGACTGCCTGAATTCAGCTGCCACGGCTCGGAAGGCCGAGCGGTAGGCGGCAGGCTGCTGCCCCCAGTCAACCCAGCTCGCGTTCATGTCAGGGGCGAAACGGATCAATAGCTTGCCGCGGAATCCTGCGGAAATCCTGGTGACCGCGGCAGTAAATTCACTGGCCGCCGCGGCGTCGATTTGCTCGAGCGGGTCGGTAGGCGTCACCGTCAGCAGGGCGTGGGATCCCTGGGCTGCTGCCTGCCCCAGGAACTGCCGGACGTTCGGCTCTTCGGAGGCACGGAAGGGGATGGAGATCTCATGGCCGAACACAGCCGGCGGGGCTCCGAGCCGCTCGGCGAACCCTGCCGCCGAATCCTCGCCCCAATCCAGGACGGCGCCCAGAAGAGGCTCTCCATCCTCCGTGAGGTTCTCGGCGGCGCGGGCGGAACCCGCAGGCAGCAGTACCGCCAGAACGGCAAGGAACAAGGTGAGCACAAGCGAGCAAGCGAGTCGGCGTAAGCCGGCCGGGTCCGTCTGGACCGGGCGTGCCTGAAAAGTGGACTGCGCACGGTTCGGCGGCGGCGCCGGTGATGGCATGCTCATGAGGACCCCCAAAGATGGCAATGCGCTGGCGACGGGACGGTGCCCCTGCCACGACCATATCTCCCTGGGTCCCTGTAGCCCCGCACATCACCCTGGTTGCAGCCATGACGGTTGGTTACGGAACATGACGACGACGGCGGTGCGGGGCGGCGTGCCAAGTGTTACGTTTTTGAGCAGTAATGAGAACCGGCGCCAAGCCCTGACTGGCCGGTCGGCAACCCTCCCTTTCGCGGCGGGGTGCCTCAGGTGAATACTCGGCATATCGAACCATTCGAGCTGCAAGCGTGAAAGAAGGAGATCCCCCGTGTCTGAGGCACCTGCCCCCGAAGAAAAGCTGTCGTACCGACTGATCACAGGGCCCGATGACCGCGCCTTCTGTGAGAGGATCTCGAGCGCCCTTGGCGAAGGCTATGTGCTGCACGGCAGCCCGGCCGCAACCTTCAACGGCAGCAGCGTCATCGTGGCGCAGGCCCTGATCCTCCCGGCGGCCGTCGCCAGTGCGGATGCCGCCGTCGCCACCGCTGTGGAAGACCTTGAGTTCGACGGCGAGGGCCACGCATGAGCTACGCCGGAGACCTCACCCCGCACGAAGCCTGGACCAAGCTCCAGGAGGGTGCCATCCTGGTGGACGTCCGCACGGAAGGTGAGTGGGCGCACATCGGCATCCCGGACACCAAGGCCACGGACAACGATCCCCTCTTCATCCAGTGGACGTTTCCGGGCGGCATCCCCAACCCCCAATTCATTTCCGACTTGACGCAGCAGGCGCCGGAAGACTCCAGCACCGAACTGGTGTTCCTCTGCCGTTCCGGAGCCCGATCCGTGGCCGCCGCCATTGCAGCCACGCAGGCCGGGTTCACGTCCTACAACGTCCTGGAGGGCTTCGAGGGCGAGCCGGACCGATATGGCGAGCGCACCGTCAACGGCTGGAAGAACCGCGGCCTGCCTACCAACCTGGGGAAGAACTAAGTGACCTTCAACGAAGATGCCGCCGGCTGGAGCCCCGACACGCAGGCAGTCCGTGGCGGCCTGGACCGAACCAACTTCCAGGAGACAACCGAGCCCGTCTTCCTGAACTCCGGATTCGTCTACGAATCCGCTGCCGCAGCTGAGCGGGCCTTCACCGGCGAGGACGAGCGGTTTGTCTACTCCCGCTACGGCAACCCCTCGGTGGCCACCTTCCAGGAGCGGCTCCGGCTGCTCGAGGGAACCGAAGCGTGCTTTGCGACGGCGTCCGGAATGTCCGCCGTCTTCACCGCCCTGGGAGCCCTGCTGGCAGCCGGGGACCGGGTGGTGGCCGCACGCTCGCTCTTCGGCTCCTGCTTTGTGATCCTGAACGAGATCCTTCCACGCTGGGGCGTGGAGACCGTGTTTGTTGACGGACCGGACCTGGAGCAGTGGCGTTCCGCCCTGGCGGAGCCCACCACGGCGGTCTTCTTCGAATCTCCGTCCAACCCGATGCAGGAAATCGTGGACATCGCCGCTGTCAGTGAGCTGGCGCACGCCGCCGGTGCGACCGTCGTCGTCGACAACGTTTTTGCCACCCCCCTGCTGCAGCGCTGCGGCCAGTTAGGCGCCGACGTCATTGTCTACTCCGGTACGAAGCACATCGACGGCCAGGGCCGGGTTATGGGCGGTGCCATTTTGGGCACCAAGGAATTCATTGACGGTCCGGTCAAGCAGCTCATGCGGCACACCGGACCGTCCCTGTCCGCATTCAACGCCTGGGTGCTGACCAAGGGCCTGGAAACCATGGCCCTGCGCGTCAACCACTCCTCCGCCACTGCGCTGCGGCTTGCAGAATGGCTGGAACAACAGCCCGCCGTGAGCTGGGTCAGGTACCCACTGCTGAAATCGCACCCACAGTATGACCTCGCGGCGAAGCAGATGAAGGCCGGTGGCACAGTGCTCACCTTGGAACTTGCGACGACGGGCAGCCGCTCCGGCAAGGACGCCGCCTTCGCGTTGCTGGATGCCCTGCGCATCATCGACATCTCGAACAACCTCGGCGACGCGAAGTCCCTCATCACCCATCCTGCCACCACCACCCACCGCGCCATGGGACCGGAAGGCCGCGCGGCCATCGGGCTGACGGACGGCGTGGTGCGGCTGTCCGTGGGCCTTGAGGACGCTGACGATCTGATCAGGGACCTGGAACAGGCGCTCAAGCAGGTCTGACCAGCTGCGCTTCGTCCCCCCGCTGGATGTCGAGCTGCCCAGGCACTGCTGCTCCGGCAACGGCGTTTACCGCGCAGGCTGTTGACCGCAGCTCCGCTGCGGCGTAGCTTCATGGTCACCAACGCGATGCTGCTGGGCCAACGCATCCTCCGGACCAGGAGCCAGCCATGCAAGGAAACAGGCAATGAACGGAACCAGGCCATACCGCAGGGCAGGAACAGTGATCGTCGCGGCGAGCTGCTGCTGGGGACTCGGGATTTCGTTTGTCGGGCAGGTGCATGCCACCCAGGACGCGGCGGCCAGGCTGGCAATGCTCCAACGCTGGCGCAGGCTCTGGATCGCCGGGCAGTTCCTGGCGGCGGCAGGCACCGTGGGAGCGCCCGTCGGTTTCGTCCGATTCGCCCTCGCGGTCCGGTCAGGGCCCGCGAAGACCTTGGCTGCCTGCGCCGCCGGAGCCATGCTCGCGGGGGCGCCCCTCTTCGTGGCCATGGTGGCAGACCGTGCTGCAGATCTGGAGAAGTTCGCCTACCGCAGGGGGTCGGGCTGGCGGTTCCTCAGCTATACAGGCCTTCAGATCGGCGGCCTGGCCGCGCTGGGTGGAGGGCTGCTGCTCTCCCCTCTGAAACCGTGGACGGGCATAACAGCTGCCATAAGTGCTCCCATACTCGGCGGGATCCTTGTTGCCACCAAGGACCTCCCGCCGTTCGTCTTTTATCTGGTGGAAACTGCTGTGGGCCTCCAGCTGATGCGCTACGAGGAACCGGCGGCGGCAGCTGTGGAATCCGACGATGGGCAGGGGGCGCTTTCAGTTTAGGACTGGCGCACCCGTAGCAGTTCCGGCACGGCGTCCACTTTGGGAAGCCCCGACGCCCCCCTCATGGTCGCCTCGATTGCATGGCCGACGACGGAACCCAGCCCGGCGTCGTCGGGCGCGGTTTTCTCCGCAACTGTCTCGCGGACGCGGCGCTGTTCCGCAGAGCCGGTGCCGCGGGCAATGATCTCCTCAACGCCGTCCCGGGCCAGGCCCAGTTCACCCTGCTCCTCGAGTACCGGCTCCAGGTAGTCAACGAGCGAACGCACCACGTCGGCAGCGGGCGCGGGCCGGAAAGTTCCGAAGTCCAGCAGCTCACCGCCCATTCCGCTGCTGCTGGCCTGCCACGCGGCCATCCGCAGGAGCACCGTTGGCACCGGGGCTGGCTCCACGCCGTCGTGCCATTCCCGGCTTGCAGATTCCACCATTGCCCGTACCAGCACAGCAATCAGGGCCGCGTCCTCCGCCCGGAGACAGACGTCGGCCACCCTGACCTCGACTGTCGGGTGGTTCCTGGACAGGCGGGCGTCGAAGTAGATCATGCCTTCGTCCAGCATCACACCGCTGTCCAGCAGCCGCGTCACCACACGCCTGTACGCCGAATACGTCCCGAAGACACCGGACGGGCCCGACGTCGGCCACCTGTTCCAGGCCTGCGTCCGGTAACTTTCGAAGCCTGTCTCCATCCCGTTCCAGAAGGGTGAGTTGGCGCTGAGCGCGGTGAGGACTGCGAGCTTGTCGCGGATCCTGTCCAGCACGGCCACGCCCTCGTCAGCCGACTCGACGTTGGTGTGTACATGGAATCCGCAGGTCAGCTGCTCCTGCGCGGTCAGGCCGAAGCGCTCCAGCATGCGGGCATACCGCGGGTCAGGTGTGGTGTGGGTCGTGGAGGCGAGCGGTGAGGTGGCGAGTGCGGCCACCCTGGCGCCATTCCTGCGGGCGGCCTGGTCGGCGAGCAGGCGGCCAGCCCGGATCTGCCGCAGCAGCTCGCCGTAATCCAGGCAAGGGCGGGTCTGGGTCTCAATCTGCTCAAGCTTCAGCTCGGCACTCAAGCCCATCTCGTCGTCGAACGCGGATTTATCCTGGGTCTCCAGCGTGTGCGGATCTTCGGGGGAATCATCGGCCGCAAGGCGCCGTCCGGAGAGCAGGGCGTCCGCAAGCGCAAGCGGTTCCCCCGACTCCGGATCAACGATCAGGAGTTCTTCCTCCACGCCGAATGTTCGCATGCTTATATTGTGCTTCAAGCGGGCAGGGATATGCCGGGGCACGGCTGATCATGACGAAGCGCGAACGGGCAGATAACGCCCTCAAATCCGCTCGGAAGGGTAATTACCTGCCAGTTCGCGCCGGGTCAGCCTTCGAAGAATCAGTCCTGGAAGTACTCGATTTTGGCGCCGATGGTGTTGAGCCGTTCGGCCAGGTCCTCGTAGCCCCGCTCGATCACGTAGATGTTGCGCAGCTCGGACACACCGCGAGCAGCGAGCATGGCCAGCAGCAGGCAGGCGGCCGGGCGGAGGGCCGGGGGGCATCCCACCTCGGCGGCGCGCCACTTGGTGGGACCGTTGACGTAGATCCGGTGTGGATCCAGCAGCTGCACCTGGGCACCGAGCCTGTTCAGTTCAGTCAGGTAGATGGCCCGGTTCTCGTAGACCCAGTCGTGGATCATGGTCTGGCCCTCCGCATTGGCGGCGATCACGGCGAAGAACGGCAAGTTGTCGATGTTCAGGCCGGGGAACGGCATGGGATGGATCTTGTCCTCCGGGGCGCGCAGCTCTGAGGGCTTGGTGGTCACGTCCACCAGCCGGGTGCGGCCGTTTCGCGCCATGTACTCGCCGGAAATCTCGAGCTGCTGGCCCATCTGCTCCAGCGTTGCCAGTTCGATCTCCATGAACTCGATGGGGACCCGGCGGATGGTCACTTCGGAGTCGGTGACGATACCGGCGGTGATGAGGCTCATCGCCTCGATGGGGTCCTCGGAAGGGAAATATTCAATGTCGACGTCGATGAGCGGCTTCCCGCTGATCTTCAGCGTGGTGGTGCCCACGCCGTCGATGCCGACACCCAGCATCTGAAGGTAGAAGCACAGGTCCTGGACCATGTAGTTGGGGCTTGCGTTGCGGATGACGGTGGTTCCGCGCCGGTGCGCCGCAGCCATGATGGCGTTTTCTGTGACGGTATCCCCGCGCTCGGTAAGCACGAAGGACCGGTTCTGGTCATCTTCGGCGGGTGCCTGCACAGTGTAGAAGCCGGCCGTTGCCTCCACCGCGAGCCCGAACTGCCGCAGCGCCTGCATATGGGGTTCCACCGTCCTGGTCCCCAGATCGCATCCACCGGCATAGGGAAGGCGGTATTCGGCGGACTGGTCCAGGAGTGGACCGAGGAGCATGATGACGCTCCGGGTGCGGCGGGCAGCCTCCACATCCATTGCTTCAAGGTTGAGGACCGCCGGGCGGCGGAGCTGGAGGTCTGTGTCATTGAGCCACGTGCATTCGACGCCGATGCTGCTGAGCACCTCGACGATCCTGTTGACTTCCTCAATCCTGGCGAGCCGGCGCAGTACGGTGGTGCCCCGATTGATCAGGCTGGCGCACAGCAGGGCCACACCGGCGTTCTTGCTGCTGTTGACGTCCACGGCTCCTGAGAGGGTCCGGCCCCCTTCAACCCGCAGGTGAGTCATCAGGGGTTTGCCCACGTTGACGATGCTGCGGCCAAAGATGGTTTCGAGGCGCTGGATCATCTTGAGGCTCAGGTTCTGCTTGCCCTGCTCCATCCGGGCGATGGCGCTTTGGCTTGTTCCAAGCTCAGCAGCCAGCTGGCCCTGGGTCCAGCCTTTCTCGTTCCGGGCATCGCGGAGCGTGGCGGCGATGTATTCGGCAGTTTCCTGAGTCATGACAAAAAAATATCACAAATGAGCTATTCCGGCAGCAATTTTCATAGTTATGGCGTTCAAGCTCACACCCTACCCGCCTGGTGCGATAGTTGCATGCGCCATCGGGGTCCTTGACCGCGCCGCCCACCTCGCGGGACACTGAAATACCGGTCCCGCCGGGCCGGACAAGGGAGGCCACCATGCCCAGAAGACTGATCGGAACAGGGCACGCTTCGACCCGTCTGCTGGGCCTGCTCATCACCGTACTCGGCTTGGTCCTGGCCACGCCGGCCAGCGCCGCCCCGTCGCCGGGAGAGGGTACGCAGTCGCTGCTGGGCAACGACGTGTCCTGGCCGCAGTGCAATAAGACCCTCCCCAGCGGCCAGGCCTTCGCCATCGTGGGCGTGAACAACGGCCTGGCCAACACCACCAACCCCTGCCTGGCGCGGCAGCTAGAGTGGGCGGGCACTTCGTCAGGGGCGGTGGCAAGCCAGCCAAAAGTGGCCCTTTACGTCAACACCGCCAATCCGGGAACGGCGGGCACCTGGTGGCCCACCAGCAACGAGTATCCTGCAGGCACAAGCGTCCACAACCCCTACGGCACCTGCAAGTCCCCCGACGTCGGCGAGGCCTGCTCCTACATGTACGGCTATGCGAAGGCATATGACGACGCGTACATCCGCGGCATCAGCACCCCCTCGGAGTACCTGTGGTGGCTCGACGTGGAGACCGGCAACAGCTGGTCCACTAACCGGAACGCCAACCGGGCTGTCCTGGAAGGCATGACTGACTTCTTCCACAGCATCCAGGCGGACGTGGGAATCTACTCCACCAGCTACCAGTGGGGCCAGATAGTGGGCACGGTCGGCAGTTCCAGCAGCCTGTACTCGCTGCCCAGCTGGCTCGCCGGTGCCCGCACGGCTTCGGGAGCCAAAACCAACTGCTCCAACGCCCCACTCACCGGCGGAGGAAAGGTCACTCTGGCTCAGTTTGTGTCCAGGGGATTCGATTACGACCACTCCTGCGCCTGAGTCCGTGCCTGGACGGGCAGCGGCCCACTTCGCGTCACCTGCCTAGCGCCAGACGAAGCTCCACGTGCCAAGGCCTACGGCCGCGAAGACCGCCGCCACTGCAATCAGCAGGCCGCCCAGCAGCACCCAGATGTCCAGCAGCGAGTACGTGGATTCACGGGCCCAGGTCCTCTGCGAACCGCCAAAGCCGCGGGCCTCCATGGTGACGGCCAGGCGCGACGCACGGCGGATCGCCTGGACCAGAAGCCCGAAGCTCTGGCCAAGCATGGCGCGCAACCGCTGAAGCGGGCTCCCCTGGGAGCCGACACCGCGGGCCCGCCGGGCCATGCCAATGGTCTGCCATTCTTCCGCCATGAGCCCCACCAGCCGCATCGCCGCAAGAGTGCCAAGGACAAAGCGGTGCGGCAGCCTGGCCTTCTGGGCCAACGCATCCGCGAGGTCAGTGGGGTCCGTGCAGGTCATAAGGAGGATCGCCGGCAGGGCAATCGCCATTCCGCGCAGCATGAAACCCAGCCCCAGCTGAAGCGAACCCTCACTGATGGACCAGATCCCGACGTCGAGCATTACAGCGCCGCTGTCCGCCGCGACAATCGCGGTGCTCCAGCCGCCCAGGGCTGCGGCGAGAATCAGGGGCCACGCGCGCTGCCACAGGAGGGGAAGCGTGAGTCCGGCCAACGGGAAGATTGCCAGCTCCATGACCAGGGCAGTGGTGGCGGACACCCAATCGATGGAGAGGGCCAGCACCAGGGTGATGAGGAAAACGGCCGCGAACTTCGCCAGGGGGTTTGCCCGGGTCAGGAGCGCATGGTTGCCACGCAGGTTCAGTGCCACCCTCATGCCGCACCCGCTTCCAGCGGCGCGCCGCTCCCAAAGGCAGGGTCAAGGCGCAGTTCCGTGCCGCCCAGGACGGCGCTGAACTCCTGGTCGTGGGTTACGGACACCACGGCAGTCCCGGCGTCCAGCAGTTCGGAGAGGAAGGAGGCCAGCTCTGCCCAGGTGTTGGCGTCCTGGCCGAACGTGGGTTCATCCAGCACCAGGACATTGGGGTGGGCCGCGAGTACTGTGGCCACCGATAGCCGGCGCTTTTCGCCGCCGGACAGGGTGAAAGGATTAGCGTCCACCAGGTGCGTCAGGCGCAGCCGTTGCAGGAGCTCGTCAACCCGTTCCTCACCGTGGCCCAGATGACGCGGACCGAACATCAGCTCATCCAGCACGCGCCCGGTGACGAACTGGTGCTCCGGTTCCTGAAACACCGTTCCGATCCGGGAAATCAGTTGGTCAGCTTTCCATCTGAACGGATCGATGCCGGCCCCACGGCTCAGTTCCACCGTTGCCGAGATCTTGCCGCCAACGGGAGCCAGCAACCCGGCCAGTGTCAGCGCGAAAGTGGATTTCCCGGCGCCGTTGGGGCCGGCCACTGTCAAGGCCTGGCCCTCGCGGACCTGCGCCGAAATACCCTCCTGGACCGGCAACGGGGGGACGGATTTGAAGCCGCGGCGGCGCGGCCGTTCGCGGGATACGGCGAGTTCCTCAGCGGCGAGCAGGAGCGCCCCGGAACCAGCGGTGCTGCGGGCCCGCGTGGCCGGGACGTATCCGGGCACCCAGACCCCCGCCGCGATCAGCACGCTCCGTGCGTCCGCGAGAACCTGGTCAGGCGGGCCGTCCAGGAGCACCGCGGGCGCCGCAGCCGAACCCGGCTGCAGCACCACGATCCGGTCCACCAGGTCTTTCCACACGGACACCCGGTGCTCCACCACCACCAGCGTGGCGCCCGTCTTGTCCAGGCACCTGCCCACGGCGTCACGCACCTCCAGGACGCCGGCCGGATCAAGGTTTGCTGTGGGTTCATCCAGCAGGATCAGCCCGGGCCGCATCGCCAGGATGCCCGCCAGCGCGAGGCGCTGCTTCTGCCCGCCGGAGAGGGCCGACGTCGGGTGGTCCAGCGCCAGCTGGCCGGCCCCGCCTCCGCCGGCGGGCCGCAGTCCGACGTCGTCGAGCGCCTCGTGGACGCGGCTCCAGATCTCCTCCCGGGGCACCGCCAGGTTCTCGGCACCAAAGGCGACGTCGTCACCGAGCCGCGAGAGCACCACCTGCGTTTCCGGGTCCTGCTGCATGAGTCCGGACCGTCCGCGCTGTTCGCGCGGGGCAACGCCGTCGATCAGCAGCGACCCCGATTCATCGGCGTCGTCCCCTTCGTCCCCCAGCACGCCCGCGAGGGCATGCAGCAGCGTGGACTTGCCCGCGCCGGAGGCGCCCAGGAGCAGCACCCTCTCACCGGGGCAGATCTCCAGGTCCAGTCCCCGGATGGCGGGCGCGGACCGTCCGGAGTGCCGCCAGCCCCAGCCGCGGGCGGAAACCGCGGCGGGACGCACCGCAACGGCGGCGCCGGCGTGGGCAGCAGCCATCAGTTGAAGACGGGCTCCGAGGCGGCCTTGCGGGACGCGAAGGAGCTCAGCACGCCGGTCTTGGCCAGACCGCGGGTGGCGATCCAGGACAGGGCGCCGGCAATGATGGCGCCGGAGACCGTGCAGAACAGGATGTAGGCGAGCTTGTCGCCGGCTTCATAGGCGATGTTCCAGCCCCAGGGCAGGAAGGAATCGTTGAGGCCGCAGAAAAGCCCGGCGCCGGCACCGGCCAGCAGGGCAGCGGCGAGGTTGTACTTCTGGAACAGGAAAGACCTGAACCGGAAGTTGCCGTAGACCAGCAGGAGGAACACCAGCTCGGCGCCCAGACCCTGCAGGATTCCGGAAATGAGGACGGTAGCGCCGTACTGCGAACCCATGATGAGCTCGCCGGTTGCGGCCACGGTTTCGCAGAACAGCGCCGCGCCCGGCTTGCGGACGATGAGCATTCCCAGCACTGCGGGGATCATCCAGCCGCCGGCGATCAGGCCGGTCATGGGTGGGTAGACGGCGTTCATGGGGGCGGAGACGATTCCCGCGCCCTGGGACCAGGCCCAGAAGATCACGCCGCCGGCGATGGCGATGAGGGCCGCCACCACGATGTCCACGACGCGCCAGGTATTGCCGGTCTTCTTGATTGCTGCAGTTGTCATGTGGTCCTCCTGAGGAACAGGAGGGGAAAGTGCACCCGGCGGTCGGCGTTGGCCGCCTTTGCCGGACACTTCGAGAACTCGACTCCCTTGCGCCGGTACTAACCGGATCAGGTTCGAGGGTCTGCGGCTGTCCGCACTCTCAGCGCCCACCTGCGGTTCCTGGCATTGCCAGTGATGCCCGACGGCGGCGCTCCCCTGTCGTAAATAAATCTGCCCTTGTGGGCGTGGTCCAGTCTACACCGCAGGCGCGGTAGATTGTGGGCCATGACAGCCGAATCCTCCCCTGTGACAGCGTTCGATCCCGACTCCCGCGCGAGCCAGCCCGCAGGGTTGCTTGAGGCATTGATCGGCCGGATTGAAGCGGAGATCGGGGAGCTGCAGTTCCCGCATTTCAGCAAAGACGACTCCCTCAACCTGGGCCTGCTTCTGGTGGAGCTGGGAAAGAGCCGGCGCTTGCCCATCGCGATCGACATCACCAAGGGCGAGCAGGTTCTGTTCCACGTGGCCCTCGACGGTGCCACACCGGACAACGAGCAATGGATCCGGGCGAAGCAGCGCACTGCCGCCCGGTATGAGGTTCCCTCGCTCCTGGTGGGGCTCCGGGGCCGGCGTCATGGCGGGCGGATTGAGGATCACGGCTGGTTCGACGAGTCCCGGTATGCTCCCCACGGCGGCTCCTTTCCGGTCTACGTGGCCGGGGTAGGCGCGGTGGCCACCGTCACAGTGTCCGGATTGCCCCAACAGCAGGACCACGACCTGGTGGTGGAGGCGCTGCGGGAGATCCTGGGCTCGATGCGGGCCGGGTAGCACTGGCACCGGCGCCCCGCCTTATGACGTTAGGCTAATGTGAGTCCCGTTTCCGCCCACAAGGAGTCCCCGGAATGAACCTCTTCATCAAGTTGCTTGGCGCTGGAGTAAGTATCGGCGCCGGGTTCATCGGCACCAAGGTAGTCAACGCAGTGTGGGAAAAGTCCACCGGCAGGAAGGCGCCCACGGGCAAGGATGACACCCCCACCAGCCTCCGCTCGGCGCTGACGTTCGCACTCATCTCTGCCTCGGTCAGCACAATCATCCAGGTACTCGCCAACCGTGGCACGCAGCGGGCCATCACACGCTTCGCCAAGAGCCAGGACATCGTCTGACAGGACCTGCTGGTCCCAGCGGTCCGCCGCGGCCTAATGTCCGCCGTCGGAACTGTCCTCACGGGCGGCTTTGGCGGCGGCTTTCTGCACCACGGCTTCCAGCTCGTCAGTGCTGAGCAGCTCCCTGTGCAGGTGCTTGGTGCGGTATCCGGCGCGTCCCACCATATGCGCGGACACTGGCACCGTCAGCAGCTGGAAGATCCAGGCCACCAGCAGCACGGGCCACACCCACCACGTCCGTAGTTGCAGGCCCATGGCTGCCAACAGCAGGAACAGTCCCAGGACCTGCGGTTTGGTGGCGGCATGCATCCTGCTCAGGAGGTCAGGGAATCGCAGCAATCCCACCGCTGCGGCCAGTGACATCAGGGCACCAACCACCATGAACACCGCGGACAGGCCGTCGATGACGGCATCCAGCGTGCCTGCATCAGGAATCACGGGGCTGCTCCCGCCGGTCTGCCACGAACCGGGCAACCGTCACCGAGCCGATGAAGCCGATGACGGAGAGCGCGACAAGCAGCATCAGGTTGTCCAGGTGCCGGTTAACGGCCATATCAATGCACAGCGCCGCTCCCAGGATGGCCAGCAGGACATCGGAGGCCAGCACCCGGTCCAGCAATGAAGGACCGCGCGCGATCCTGATGATGGCACCCGCGGCAGCCAGCGAAAGGATGACTGCCGTGACAGCCAGGACGGTCTGCATCATGGTGCGGCCTCCAGCCGGATCAATTCAAGTTCTTCCCGGGTACCCATTATCCGGATCAGCCTGGCCTCTATGGCCCGGACGTCGTCGCGCAGTTTCGCCGCGTCCTCCGCGTTCCTGACGTTCAGCCCGTGCAGGTACAGGGTGGACGTTGACCGGTCCACCTCCACCACCAGGGAGCCTGGGATCAGGGAGATGACGTGACCAGTGGCTGTGACCATCAGGTCCTGGCGGCTCCGCAACGGGACGGCGACGACGGCGTTGCTCACGTAGGGCCCGCGGAAGACGGCGAGATACATGACCTGGAAGCTCGCGGCGGCCACCCGTCCGAGGAACCCCAGGGCGAACGGAATAGCGTAGAGGACATTGAAACGCCCGCTGACTTCCACAGGGGGAAGGTAGAACATCCGCGCCACCACAACCGCCAGCAGCGCGCCGAACAGCAGATTGCCCGGGCTGAAGTCCTGCCACAGGGCGCCCCAGACGAACACCAGCCACACCAGGAGCGGCAGTTCCTGGCGCAGGGAGATGCGTCGGTTCATCTGCCGCCTCCCGACGTAAGGACTTGGGGCACGGGCGCATCCTCGCCGAGCACGGCCTGGATGTAGGAGGACCTGTCCAGCATGTCCGTTGCCGCCTGGTCCGCCACGTTGAACAGCGGGCCCGCGAAAATAGTCAACGCCACCCCAAGCACCACCAGCCCCATCGTGGAGCCCACCATGCTGCGGGGCAACAGGACCACGTTGTTGCGGCCGCCGCGGCGGCCGGTGTCCGAATCCGCGTGGTCCGCCAGCAGCACGGGGTCCGGGTGGTCCGCATCTGTGGGCTTGCGCCAGAATGCGCGGTTCCAGACCCGGGCGACGGCAAGGAGCGTGAGGAGGCTCGTGACTACCCCTCCGACGACCAGCGTGTAGGCCAGTGGCGTGCCGAGTTCGATGCCTGCCTGCATCAAGCCCACCTTCCCCAAGAAGCCGGAGAAGGGCGGGATGCCGGCAAGGTTCATGGCCGGAATGAAGAAGAGCAGTGCCAGCATTGGTGACAGTTTGGCGAGGCCGGCCAGCCGGTCCACCGAGGAGCTGCCGCCTCGGCGTTCAATCAGGCCCGTGACCAGGAAGAGGCTGGTCTGGATGGTGATGTGGTGTGCCACGTAGAACACGGCGGCGCCCAACCCGGCAGCGGAGGACATGGCCAGGCCGAACACCATATAGCCGATGTGGCTTACCAGGGTGAACGAGAGCAGACGCTTGATGTCGCTTTGGGCCAGGGCGCCCAGGATTCCCACCACCATGGTGAGCAACGCCGCCACCATCAGCGGCGTGTTCAGGGTGTCCCCGGGGAAGAGCAGGGTCTCGGTTCGCACCATGGCGTACACCCCCACCTTGGTGAGCAGGCCGGCGAACACGGCTGTGACCGGTGCCGGCGCCGTGGGATAGGAGTCGGGGAGCCAGAAGGACAGCGGGAACACGGCCGCCTTGATGCCGAAAGCCACCAGGAGCATCACGTGCAGGAGGGTCTTGGTCCCTTGGTCCAGGTCACCGAGCTTGATGGCCAGATCAGCCATGTTCACGGTTCCGGTGGCGCCATAGATCATGGCGATGGAAATCAGGAACAGCACAGAAGACACCACGGACACCACGACATACGTGACGCCGGCGCGGATACGGGGCCCGGTGCCGCCCAGCGTCATCAGTACATAGCTTGCCGTCAGCAGGATTTCGAAGCCCACATACAGATTGAAAAGATCCCCCGACAGGAAAGCGTTGGACACGCCCGCGACCAGGATCAGGTAGGTGGGGTGGAAGATCGAGACGGGAGCGTCCTGGTCACCGTCGGCCATGCCCTGGCCTGTGGCGTAGACAAGCACGGCGAGGCTCACCGCCGAGGACACCACCAGCATGAGGGACGAGAACTGGTCCACCACCATCACGATGCCCCAGGGCGGCAGCCAGCCGGCGATGTTGACGGCCGCCGTTCCGCCTTCCCAGACGGAGGACAGGAGCAGGCACTCCAACAGGAGCGTGAGGGAGAGCAGTGCGATGCTGACGGCCCGCTGGGCCCGGGAGTGCCGGATCAGGACAAAGGTCAGGGCGGCCCCCAGGATGGGAAGTACGACGGCGAGCGGGGCGAGGCTTGCGATGTTCACCGCATACCTCCTTCGGGGTCAAGGGTAGTGTTCTGCGATCCGGGCTGCTCTTCCGCGGCGGCATCCGCGGCAGGGATCCTTTTGCCTCCGGCGGCGATGGTTGGCTCGGCGCTTTCCACCGCGCCTACGGTGGCGTAATCGGAGACGGCGCGTCCGTCGCTGCCGATCATGGTCAGCGGAAACTCGGACGTCTCGGCCGGGATCTCCGCGTCATCCTCAGCATCGAAGCTGGGGGTCTCTGCGACGCGGCGGTCTTCCACGTCGTCCTGGATCTCGTCCTGCCGTGCGAGGACCCAGGTTCGGTAGATGATGCCGAGCATAAACGCCGTCACGGCGAAGGAGATGACGATCGACGTCAGGATCAGCGCCTGGGGAAGGGGATCGCTGTAGTCCTGGGCAGGGGTGCCCTTCGAGTAGAAGGGAGAGAGCCCGGCGTAACCGCCAGTGGCGAGGATCAGCAGGTTGGTTGCGTTGGCCAGCAGCATGAGTCCCAGGAGCACCCGGGTAAGACTGCGCTCAAGGATCAGGTAAATACCGCACGCATACAGGGCCCCCATGACCGAGAGGAGGGTCAGGTTGACGCTCATGCTTTGCCCTTTGCGGTGGTTTCGGCAGGGACGCCCAGCGGCTCCTGCTCCTCGGCAGGCGCCGTTTCCTGGTCTTCGAAGTGTTCGTCGATCTCGGCGCCCAGGCTGCGCAGCACGTCCAGCACCAGGCCGACGACCACGATGTACACGCCGATGTCGAAGATGGTCGAGGTGACGAACTTGATGTCGCCGAACACCGGCAGCCACAGCTCGATAATGGCGGACTGGAACACCTGCCCGCCAAGCAGGAGGGGTACCACGCCGGACGCCGCTGCCGTGGCGAGTCCGATCCCCAGCAGTGTCCCCGCGCTGATCGGCGTGGCCTCCCGCAGTTCGAAGCGGCCACCGGCCAGATAGCGGATGGCGAGGGCAAGCCCAGCCGTCAGGCCGCCGGCGAATCCGCCGCCTGGAAAGTTGTGGCCTGCCAGCAGGAGGTAGAGGGAGAAGACGATCAGGGAGTGGAAGATGAGCCTGGTCACCACTTCAAAGATGATGGAGCGCCTTTCCGGTGCCAAAGTGCGTCCAGCGACGATCCACGCATCGCGGGTGGACGCGGCAAACTTGCGGCTGATGGCCAGTGCGGCGGCATCCCGTGAGCCGGGATCCACGCCGGTGTGCCGGCCGACAGTTCCGTCCGCGATGATGGACGACACCCGGATGCGGTCCCCTCTGCCGCGGACGAAGATGAGGCTTGCGACCCCCGTGGCGGCCAGGGCCAGGACCGAGATTTCACCGAAAGTGTCCCAGGCGCGGATGTCCACGAGGGTCACATTGACGATGTTGAGCCCGCCGCCGCCCTCGTACGCGAGGCGCGGAAACTCCAAGGACACGGGCGTGGCGACGCGGGCACCCATGGCATAGATCGCCGCGAAGACCATGGTGGTGCCGAAAGCCAGCCCGATGATGACGCGAACCACGCGGTACTTTCCGCCGGTCCGGTCCCGGAGCTCGGCGGGCAGGCTGCGCATGGCCAGGACGAACGCCACCAGGATGATGGTTTCCACCAGCATCTGGGTGAGGGCCAGGTCCGGCGCGCCCTGGAGCGCGAACATCAGGGCGACCCCGTAGCCGGTCACGGAGACCATCAGCACAGCCAGGAAGCGTTTGTTGGCCTTCACCGCGGCGAGGGCGCCGATCACAATGCCAGCGCCGGCCACGAGCTGGAGTGGCGAGTTGGGGTCGATGAAGTACAGGCCCTCCGGCAGCGGCTTGTTGGCAGCGACCAGGGCCGTCAGTGGGAGCACAAAAGCCACCGTGAGGATGACGGCCAGGTAGTAGTAGAGCGAGCCGCGCTGGGTGCGGCCGGTGACCCAGACCGCCGCGTCGTCCAGGGCCCCAATGGTGTTCTGGTAGGCGCGGTCGCCGTCGATCCAGCCGGGCACACGGTCCTGTGCCCGGGCCACCAGATTGCGCCCAAAGTGCATGACCAGGCCCAGCCCGAAGGTGACAGCGGTCAGGGCCAGGGCAGGGGTGTAGCCGTGCCACAGCGCAAGGTGACCGGCCTGCGCACCTGGAGTCCCGGCGTCGGGCCCGGTTGCGGCGAACAACGCGGCGTACGGCTGGACCCAGCTGTCAACTGGGGCCGGCCACACGCCATAGGCAATGCTGAGGACGCTGAGGATGGCGGGGGCTGCGAGGAAGGAGGGCCTGACCGCCCTGAAGGGAGTCCGGTCCACGCCTGGCTTAACGGCAAACGCGCCCCACATAAAGCGGGCGCTGTAGGCGAACGTCAGGACGGAACCCAGCACGATCCCCACCAGCAGCGCAAGGCTCCAGGGCCCGCCGTCGGAGGCCTCGCGGACAAAGGCCTCCAGTACCGATTCCTTGGCCACAAACCCGGCCAGCAGCGGAACGCCTGCCATGGAGGCGGCCCCGATTCCGGCCACGATGCCCAGGGCACGGGACGAGCTGAAGACGCCTGACAATTTGCGGACATCGCGGGTGCCGGACTGGTGGTCGATGATGCCGACCACCAGGAACAGGGTGGCCTTGAACAGGCCGTGGGCCAGGAGCATGGCAAGAGCGGCGAGCGCAGCGTCCGGCGTCCCGAGCCCCACCACCATAATGAGGAAACCGAGTTGGCTGACGGTGCCATAGGCAAGGATGAGCTTGATGTCTGTCTGGCGCAGTGCCCGGTACCCGCCTACCAACATGGTGGCGAGCCCCAGCCCGAGCACTATCGGGGGCCAGTAGGAGATTTCCGCGAACCCGGGGGCGAGCCGGGCCACGAGGTAGACGCCCGCCTTCACCATCGCAGCGGCGTGGAGGTAGGCGCTGACCGGCGTTGGTGCTGCCATGGCCCCGGGAAGCCAAAAATGGAAAGGAACCAGTGCGGATTTGGTGATTGCGCCAACCAGGATGAGCACGACGGCGGCCGCCACCGTTGCGCCGGAAGGCCCGGTGACCAGCGCGGGGGCCTGCTCCAGGATGGCCGAAATCCGGTACGTGCCGGCGCTGAAGCCAAGCATGACCAGCCCCACAAGCATGGCCAGGCCTCCGGCGGTGGTGACCATGAGCGCCTGCAGCGCGGAGCGCCTCGCGGCCAGCCTGGTGCGGGCGAAGCCGATCAGCAGGTAGGACAGGACGGTGGTGAGCTCCCAGAAAATGAACATCAGGAGGAGATCGTCGGCGACCACCAGGCCGAACATCGCGCCCGCGAAGGCCAGCAGCTGGGATCCGAAGCCGCCCAAGTCCGGGTCCTTCTTTTTGAAGTACCTCGCGCAGTAGACCAGCACCAGGCAGCCCACGCCCAGGACCAGCAGGGACATAACCCAGGCCAGCGCGTCCAGCCGGAAGGCGAATTCAATCTTGAGCCCCGAAATCCAGGGGAAGACTTCGCTGACCGCCCCAGCGTCCGAGTAAACGGCACCGTACTGGAGCAGCAGCCAGAGGAAGGACATCCCAGGCACGGCGGCCAGCGCGTAAAACGCATTCCGCCCCCAAGCCCTGAACAGGAAAGGCGCCACAGCAGCCACCGTGAAGTGCACGGCAAGGACTGTGATCACTGGTATCTCCGCAACGTCAGGGATTCGATTGTCAAAAGTCAGAGCAGGCGGTCATGGGTAGGATTCAGTGCCAAAGTTTACCAAGGCGCCCACGACACTTTTGCCGCCTGGGCGGGCCGGCCCGCAAGATTACCGGGTGTCCGGGATACGCTTCGCCCGATGTTCGCCACAGGCGGATACGATTCAGCCTATGAACACCGCCAGCGCTCCTGAGGCAATGCAGCCGTCATCGGAACTCGAGTCCGGGAACCAGGCCACCAGCAAGGCCCGGGTGCTCGCCTGGGCATCCTGGGATTGGGGATCGGCAGCCTTCAACGCCGTGATGACCACTTTCGTTTTCACGGTCTACCTGACCTCAAACGCCTTCGGCGGCAAGGACCAGGCCTCGGCCGTGCTGGGCGGCGCCCTCGCTGTGGCAGGCGTCGCCATCGCCCTGCTTGCCCCCGTGACCGGACAACGTTCGGACAACGGCGGCCGCCGGAAGCTGTGGCTGGGAGTCAACACAGCTGCCGTCGCGGTTTTGACCGCCCTGTGTTTCTTTGTGTTCCCACGGCCGGAGTTCCTGCTGCTTGGCGTCTCGCTGATTGCCCTGGGCAATGTGTTCTTCGAGTTCGCGGGCGTCAACTACAACGCCATGCTTGCCCAGATCTCCACCCCGAAGAACATCGGCAAGGTCAGCGGATTCGGTTGGGGCATGGGCTATCTGGGCGGCATCGTTGCGCTGCTCATTGTGCTGCAACTCTTCGTCCAGCCCAGCTTCGACTGGTTCGGGGCCTCCACCGAGGACAGCCTCAACATCCGGCTGGTGGCGGTCTTCTCTGCCCTCTGGTTCTTCGTCTTCGCCCTGCCCGTCCTGTTCGCGGTCCCCGAACTTCCGAGGCCCAGGCAGGCCAGGCCGTTGGGATTCCTCGCTTCCTACGGCCTGCTGGTGCGCAGGATCAGAGCCATCTACGCCACCAGCCCGCACACCATCTACTTCCTGCTGGCCAGCGCCGTCTTCCGCGACGGCCTGGCCGCCGTGTTCACCTTCGGCGGGATCATCGCCGCCGGGACGTTCGGGTTTGAGCTGCCCCAGGTCATTTTCTTCGCCATCTTCGGCAACGTGGTGGCCGCAGTAGGCGCCATGATCGGCGGATTCCTGGATGACCGCACTGGACCCAAGGCAGTGATCATCGGTTCCCTCACGGGGCTGCTCATCGCCGGCACCATGATCCTGGTCCTGGGCAACGGCGACTATGTCTTCTTCGGAACAGCCTGGGCCGGCAGCACCACATTCTGGGTATTCGGGCTGTTCCTGTGCCTCTTCGTGGGACCCGCGCAGTCCTCGTCGCGGGCATACCTGGCACGGCTCGCGCCGCACGGCGAGTCGGGCGAGCTCTTCGGCCTGTATGCCACCACGGGCCGGGCTGTGAGCTTCCTGGCTCCGGCGCTGTTCACCCTCTGCATCACGCTGGCCACTCCGCTGGTTGCCCCGGGCGAGGCCCAGCGCTGGGGAATCCTGGGCATCATGGCTGTGCTCCTGGCCGGACTCCTGGTCCTGCTGCCAGTGAAGTCCCCGGACAAGACGGCCATCGCGGTGGTCCCCGCCGTTTAGCCCGACGAGCATTTTAGCCCCCGGCGGAGCTCTGGCGGACTAGGCTTGACGTATGAACGTGGACGAGACGGACCTCCCCGGCCTGGGCCGGCGGAAGGATTTCATGACGGCCTCAGGCCGCCGCATCGGCGTCGTGGAGTTGCGCGAAGGCCAGACGGAGCTCTTCGTTTCCACTTGGGACGATCCCGATACGTGCCAGGCTTCCATTCCCCTGACCGGGGATGAGGCAGCCACGCTGGGCAACCTCCTGGGCGGGCAGCACCTCGCTATGACACTCACGGAAGCCCACAAGGAAATCCCGGGCATCGTCACGCGGCAGTTTTCGATTGCACCGGAGTCCCCGTTCCAGAACCAGCCGATGGGCAAGGCGTGCATCCGCACCCGTTGCGGGGTCTCGATCGTAGCGATCATGCGTGAAGGCGAGGTGCTCCCGTCGCCGGGACCCGACGCCGTACTTCACTCCGGTGACCTGCTCGTCGCCGTCGGTACACAAGAAGGGCTCGACGCAGCCGCCGATATTCTGCGCAACGGCTGACCATAATGGACCCGCTGGCCCTGACCCTCATTGAGCTGGGGGCCGTTGTGTTCTGCCTCGGCCTCTTGGCCAGGCTGGCCGGACGGATCGGGATGTCCCCCATTCCCCTCTACCTCGTGGGCGGACTCGCCTTTGGCGCGGGTGGAGTGGTCAAGCTTGAAGGCATGCAGGAATTCGCACATCTCTCCGGTGAAATCGGAGTGATCCTGCTGCTGCTTATGCTCGGCTTGGAATATACGGCGGCGGAACTGGTCACCGGCCTGCGGAGATCCTGGCAGGCCGGTGTTCTTGACCTGGTCCTGAATTTCCTCCCCGGAGCGGGACTCGCCCTCCTGCTGGGCTGGGGCGTCGTGGGGGCCATGGTGATGGGCGGCGTGACATACATTTCCTCCTCAGGCATCGCGGCTAAGGTCATTACGGACCTGGGCAGGATCGGCAACCGTGAGACTCCCGTGGTGCTGTCCATCCTGGTCTTTGAGGACCTGGCCATGGCGTTGTACCTGCCCATCCTCACGGCCACCCTCGCCGGCGTGGGTTTCCTCGGCGGGCTGACCACGGTGGGAATTTCCCTTGCCGTGGTCACGCTGGTTCTGATGGTGGCGCTTCGGCACGGCCACCGGGTGTCCCAGGCGGTCCACAGTGAAAATTCGGAGGTCTTCCTCCTCAACCTGCTGGGGGCCGCCTTGCTGGTGGCCGGTGTTGCCTCGGCCATGCAGGTCTCAGCGGCGGTGGGGGCATTTATGCTTGGTATCGCCATTTCCGGGGCCACCGCCCATAGCGCCACCAGAATCCTGGAGCCTTTGAGGGACCTTTTTGCTGCCATCTTCTTTGTGGCGTTTGGCCTGAATACGGATCCCTCCACCATCCCCCCTGTGCTCGGGTGGGCGCTGGTGTTGGCCGTCATCACGGCTGTCACCAAAATGATCACCGGCATCTGGGCCGGCAAACGCGCGGGAATCGCGCGCCGTGGACGTTTCCGTGCCGGCGCCGCCCTCATTGCCCGCGGCGAATTCTCGATCGTCATTGCCGGCCTGGCAGTGACTTCCGGCGTGGTCCCCGACGAACTGGCGGCCCTCGCCACCGCTTACGTACTGCTCATGGCTATCCTCGGTCCGCTGGCCGCGCGCTACGTGGAGCCGCTGCTCCAGTCGGTCACACGGACAGCCGCGGTGGCCACACAGGCGTAATGCAGGCCCGCGTACGCCGGCTTCGTGCGCTGAGGGGCTGGCCGCTAAACCTCGGTGCGGTGGAAGTTCAGGTGGCTGCGGCTGGCTGTTGGACCGCGCTGGCCCTGGTAGCGGTTGCCGTACTGGCCGGAGCCATACGGGTGTTCGGCGGCGGAGGTCAGCCGGAAGAAGCACAGCTGGCCGATCTTCATTCCCGGCCACAGTTTGATGGGCAGGGTGGCCATGTTGGACAGCTCCAGCGTCACGTGGCCGGAGAACCCCGGGTCGATAAATCCGGCGGTGGAGTGCGTGAGCAGCCCCAGGCGGCCCAGTGAGGACTTGCCCTCGAGGCGTGCCGCAATGTCATCCGGCAGCGTGACCGTCTCATAGGTGGATCCCAGCACGAACTCGCCAGGGTGCAGGATAAAAGGCTCCCCGGCCTCGACTTCCACCAGTCGTGTCAGTTCAGGCTGCTCCTCCGCGGGGTCGATGTGCGCGTATTTGTGGTTGTCGAAAAGCCGGAAGAACCGGTCGATCCGCACATCCACCGACGACGGCTGGACCATCACCGAGTCGTACGGTTCAAGGACGATCCGTCGGGAGTCTATTTCGGCACGAATATCGCGGTCAGAGATCAGCACGCCTCCCAAAATACAGTATGCATTGTTGCCGCCGCTCAGCGGGGCTAGTGTTGCCTCAGAATGACAGCCGCCGGATGGTCGCCCGGAAGGCCCAACTTAGCTGGGGAGCTGGGATAGTTGTGAGTAGATTTGTGCCGCCCGCCGTCGTTGCAGTGCTTTGCGCCCTCGCAATGGTCTCCCCGGCCGCCGGCCTTAATGCGGTCCCGGCAGCGGGCTTCCAAGCGGGGCCTG
Organism: Arthrobacter sp. ISL-48; assembly: GCF_018613805.1. Lineage (GTDB taxonomy): Bacteria > Actinomycetota > Actinomycetes > Actinomycetales > Micrococcaceae > Arthrobacter. The sequence goes on along the minus strand of NZ_JAGGPL010000009.1, from coordinate 45,300 downwards.
CAGCCAGCCAGGCCGCCAACCTCACAGGCCCCCGCGCCGTGGCCTTGGGCCCTGCCTCCACAATGGACGGCACCGGAAGTCCAGCGGGCGCGGACACCGGCGTTGGATCCCCGCTCGGCCCAGCCGTGGAGCCGGGAATCCATCCGTTGTCTCCGGCCGCCGAATCAGGGACCGCGGTGCCGTCCGCGTCAGTTGCGCCACCGGCCACCGAAGCCCTGACACTTTCCCCGCCGGAGCCCCCATCTGTGCCGCCGCTGTGGGCACCGGATGCCGAACTGGCACAGCCCCCGGTCCACCCTCCCGCACCGGAGTCCGGCACGGCCGTGCCGGCCCCGGAAGCACTGGTGCCGGACAGCAACACAGCCGCTATTCTCACGGTGTTCAACAAAATCAACGAATACCGGGCGTCCAAGGGCCTGGCCCCGGTGAAGTACCACGCCACTGTGGCGGGAATGGCACAGGAGTGGTCCAACAACATTGCAACCCGCGAGGTTATCGAGCACCGCTCCAGTTTCTGGACCGACCCCCGTGCGATGAACCCCACCAACGGCGCCGGTGAAATTATCGCCGTCCGCTGGGACCGTGATGCCGCTCAGCTGGTGGAGTGGTGGAAGAATTCCCCGGGCCACAACGCCATACTGATCGACCCGCGCTTCAACGTGATGGGCATCGGCATTACCTACACGGACGGCAATTGGCAGACCACCCCCAACCGTTACACGATGTGGGGTGTGGTGAACTTCTTCGGTTACACCACCCTCCCGGCAGGAACCACCACTTCCCCAGGCGGAAGTCCTGAGCTGCCTGCCCCGTCGCCAACCCTTTGCGATCCCGCGGTCAGGCACATGCCGCCCACACTGGACCTCACCAATGCCGCCATCACCGGCCCTGCCGACCTTGTCACCGTCAACGCCTCCGGTCAGCTCATCAACCGCCCCGCCACAGGGAACAGGATCTACGGGGCCGCCAAAGTTATCGGCTCGGGGTTCGGAACGGCAAAGGAAGTGTTCATCACCGACTGGGAGCGCGACGGAACCTACGATCTCTTGACCCAGTGGACCGACGGCCGGCTGACGCTTCATCCGGGCATCGCCGGCGGAGGCTTCCAGTCACCGGTCACGCTGGGCCAGTCCGGTTGGCAGTCCCTGACACTCGCGGTCGGTGGCTGGTGCGCCAACAACAGGTTGCCCCAGGTTTTGGCGCTGGACTCCTCAGGGAACCTCTTCCTGTATCCGAACATGGGCCTGGGCGACATGTCCCAACGGACCACCGTTGCTACGGGAGTTTTGGCCACCAGGCTGGCGATGGTCGACTACGACGCCGACGGGTTCCAGGACATCCTGGCGCTGAAGGCCGACGGCAGTGTCCAGCTTTATCGGGGCTGGGGCACCACGGCACTGCGAGCGGAAGCACGGCCCACTGTTGCAACCGGCTGGCAGGATGTGACAGGGATCAGGCCGTTAAAGGATGTCACCGGCCTGAACTCGACCGGGGTGGCCCTTCGCCGGGCCAACGACGTTGTGCAGTACTGGGACCTGAGCGCCGGGAGCCTGGCGGCGCCGTCGAACATCACCGGAAGCTGGTCCGGCCAGCGGCTGGCACAGTAGGGCAGGAGCAAGGCCAGCCCACTAGCCTATGCGGCAGGCTGGAGTTCCAGGACGTCCTTGAGCCTCTCCAACTGAGCCACTTCGGCCTTCATTGTCCGTTGAATCATGGTGTTCATTAGGCCCAACAAGCCCTTGGGCTGATAGTCAAGGGCGAAGCGGACGCGCGTCCCTGACTCCTCCGTGCTGAGGTAGTATCCGCCGGAGGGCCGGGCAGGACCGGCGATCACCTGGAACTGGATTTCGGCGCCGGGCCGGGCCTGGGTGATTTCGAAGTCGGCCGGGATGGGCCTGCCGGAGCGTCCTGCGAGGGTCTGCCGGTAGACAGCCCCCCTGCTGCCGGCGGCCCCGGTTGACAGTGAGATGCTGCGGATTCCTTCCCGCCACTGCGGCAGGTTCATTCCATCGATGAGGAAGCTGTATACAGCCATGGCGTCACGGCGGATCAGGACCTCGTGCTCTGCGAATGCCATGGAATCCTTTGTTTGACGTCGAGCGTGCTGTTGTAGCCCGTCTCTCCCCCTGACACCGCGGCTATCCGGTTCAGAGTAGCCAGTCGACTTCGCCCGGACCTAGCCACGGGCGGGGACGTTATTGAAGAGTTACTGCATGACGCGGCTCATTGGGCCGGCTTGCCATGGACACGGTCCGTACTCCGGGCGCCGTTGCCGGTGGCGCGTCACATCTGCGCTAAGCTAAGTTCTGCCCCCGGCATATGGGGGCCACGCGGCTGTAGCTCAATGGTAGAGCGCTAGCTTCCCAAGCTCGATACGCGGGTTCGATTCCCGTCAGCCGCTCCATTTCACTCCATGGTAAAAGGCCTCCCCCGCACGCCCCAGCCCGCAGCTTTGCGAAGCGCGCCGCCGGCCAAGGGGCCGTTAGGTGCCGCCGTGTATCGTTCGAAGTCAGGAACCCCTTCGGTTCCGCTACAGGAGCAATCATGGCTGACAAGTCCCCGCGTCAAGCAGCATCCAAAAAAGCCGGCAAGTCCATCAAGGAAAAACGAGCAGATAAGAAGGCCGCTGCCGCTCCGGCCAGCTCCCTCGACATCACATCGAGCAAGGCCGCCAAAAAGAAGTGAATGGCCAACCGAACAGTCTGACCCTGGGCGTCCTGGCGTCTACCCGCAAGCCGGACGAACGCAGACTGCCCATTCATCCCGGGCATTTTGACCGCATTGCGCCGGAACTGCGTCAGCGCATCATCCTGGAGCAGGGCTACGGCGAGAGCTTCGGCGTCTCGGATGAGCACCTCTCCACCCTGGTGGGCAGGATGGCCAGCCGGGAAACTCTCGTGGCGGAGGCAGACGTCGTACTTCTGCCCAAGCCCCAGCCGGCAGACCTGGCTGAGCTGCGTGACGGCCAGGTCCTCTGGGGGTGGCCGCACTGCGTCCAGGACCGTGCCATCACGCAGCTGGCCATCGACAAGAAGCTCACGCTGATTGCCTTCGAGGCTATGAACCACTGGGCCAGCGACGGCGGCTTCGGGCTGCACGTCTTCCACAAGAACAACGAGCTGGCCGGCTACTGCTCCGTCCTGCATGCCCTCGCACTGACCGGATCCACAGGTGACTACGGGCGGCGCCTCAGTGCCGTGGTGATCGGATTCGGAGCCACCGCCCGCGGCGCAGTTACGGCACTCAACGCGCATGGCATCCACGATGTCCAGGTGCTGACCAACCGGGGAGTTGCCGCCGTCGGCGCCCCGATCCACTCAGTCAACATCGTCCAGTTTGATCACGACGCCGAAGCCCCCTTCCTGAGCCAGGTCATCACCGAGCGGGGACGGGTTCCGCTCGCGCCGTTCCTGGCCGAAAGCGACATCGTGGTCAACTGCACCCTGCAGGATCCCAACAACCCGCTGACGTACCTGCGGATCGAGGACCTCGAGGCCTTCAGCCCCGGCAGCCTGATCGTTGACGTTTCCTGCGACGAGGGCATGGGTTTCAGCTGGGCCCGCTCCACCACGTTCGCCGAACCGATGTTTACCGTGGGCGACCACATCAGCTACTACGCGGTGGACCACAGCCCGTCCTATCTTTGGAATTCCTCAAGCTGGGAGATCAGCCAGGCACTGCTGCCGTTCCTGGAGGTGGTGGTGGGCGGTCCGGAGGCCTGGGATGGGAACGAGACAATCTCGCGGGCCATTGAGATCCGCGACGGCGTGGTCCTCAACAAGGACGTGCTGGAGTTCCAGCGGCGTGAGGCGGAGTACCCGCATCTCATTCAATAGGCACTCTTAGGCTGCTGCCGCCCTGCTGACGATCCTCAGCGGGCGGCGGCGATCCTTCAGATCGACTTTGAGCAGCAGCGCACCCTTCCGGGCGAGTACGACGGCGACAGTCAGCGCAGCGAGCGCCGGCACGCCGCCCGAAACCAGCAGGGCCACGTGCGGGTTTACGTGCTCGGCGATCCAGCCGAGCATCGGTCCGCCGATGGCCTGCCCTCCGATCAGCACCATGATGTACAGGCTCATGACCCGGCCGCGGATCCCCATGTTGGAGCTGATCTGGACCAGCTGGTTGGAGCCGGTGAGGAACATCAGGCACCAGAATCCGGACAGCACCATCACAGCGCCGAAGACCGGCATGGACGGCGCGAATGCGGCCAGGCACAGCATGGCGCCGTACATCCCGGCACAGAACACCACGGAGCGGAGCCGCAGCTGCCGGCGCCTGGTGGACGCGACCGCACCGGTCAGGGCCCCCAGGGCAACCAGGGCGTTGAGCAGTCCGTACCCGCCGGCGCCGACGTCGAACACGTGGTCCGCATAGGCTGCCAGCAGGACCGGAAGGCTCATGGCAAATACCGCGATGAAGCCAGCCATCAGCCACGGCCAGTAAATCGTGGGTTTGCTCAGCGCGTACCGCAGGCCCTCGCGCAGCATCCCCTTCCGCTTGGGGGCGGGCGTGCTGACAAACAGCTGGTCTTTGCGCAGGATCAGCAACATGGTGACGGTGGAACAGCAGGCGATGGCGTTCGCGGCGAAGGCCCAGCCGGCTCCGACTGCCGTGAGCAGGAGTCCCGCCAGGGCCGGACCGATCAGGCCGCCCAGCTGGAACGTAGTGGAGTTGACGCTGATGGCGTTGCGCAGGTACTTGGGTCCCACGAGCTCGTTGACGAACACCTGGCGGGCCGGCTGGTCCAGCACGGTGACCAGGCCCAGCACCAATGCGATGACGTACACGTGCCAGACTTCAACCATGCCGCTGAGTGACAGGGTGGCGAGTGCTGCCGCGAGGACTCCGGCCAGGCACTGGCACAGGATCAGGATCTTCCGCTTGGCGAACCGGTCCGCCATCATGCCTGCCCACGGTCCCAGGAAGAGCGACGGCATGAACTGAAGCGCCACGGTGATGCCCACCGCTGTGACGGAGCCGGACAGCTCCAGGACCATCCAGTCCTGGGCAATGCGCTGCATCCAGACCGCGATCACGGCCACAAAATGCCCGATGGCGAAGATGCGGAAGTTGGGAACCCTCAGGGAGATGAACGTGTGCCTCCATGGAAGGTGTTCACTCACGACGGCCAGGGGTTGGGTTTGGGAGGAAGCGGAGTCGATGACGGGCTGGCTGACGGTTGCCGACGACGGCGGTGGGGGTGCCACAGGGGTGTCCTCAAGTAAGCGGGCGGGCTGGAATGCCCTTAACGCTAAGCTGGTCCCGCACGATTATGTAGGCGTATTGTGCCTATAACTCGCATTGCAATATGCAATGACACCTGCACCAAGACCTGTCCACCGTCCCGGCAGCCGATGGAGTTCCACCGTGTTTGAACCTACCCAGCTCCGCTCCTTCCTGGCCGTGGCCGAGACACTGAGTTTCACCAAAGCGGCCGAGCGGCTGGGGCTGGCGCAGCCAACCATCAGCCAGCACGTCCGGAAACTCGAGGCAGCCGCCAAGCGTGTCCTGATCACCCGGGATACCCGGGACGTCAGGCTGACGGACAACGGCGACGCCATGGCGGGGTTCGCCCGCAGCATCCTTTCGGCACATGACGCCGCCTCGCGATATTTCTCCGGTTCCGCCATGCGCGGCCGGCTGCGGTTCGGCACCGCCGATGACCTCGCCATCACCGGCCTGCCCCGGATCCTGCGTGAGTTCCGGCAGATCTACCCCCAGATCAACCTTGAGCTCACGGTCGGCCAGAGCGATCAGCTGTACAAGAAGCTCAACGCCGGTCAGCTGGACCTGGTCTTTGTGAAATGGGTGGCCGGAGTCAAGGACGGCACCGTGGTGCAGCACGATTCCTTCTCCTGGGTGGGCCTGGAGCAGACCTCGTTGGAGCCCGGAAATCCCGTGCCGCTGATCGCCTACCCCTCCCCCAGCCTCAGCCGGAAGCTGGCCATCGACGCCTTGGAATCACACGGCCGGACCTGGCGGATCACGTGCACCACCCGGCAGATCAGTGGCGTCCTTGCGGCGGTACGGGCGGGCATCGGTGTGGCCGTCATGCCGTCGTCGCTGGTGCCGGAAGACCTCAAGATCATCACCCGCCGGTTCGACCTGCCGCCGGTAGGGGACGTCGACTTCACCCTGATCCGCAACCCGCTGGCCAACGCTGAGGTAATCGACGCCCTGACCCAGGCCATTGTCGGCAGGAACCTGAAGAAGTCTGCCTGACGCAGCGGCAGTAGGTGTGTGCCTCAGCTGTGGGGCGTCCGGCCTGCGGCGGAGGCCAGCCAAAACATTGAAGAAGATGTCCGCATAAACTATGCTGATTTCCCATGGGTCAAGCAGAGGGCCGTTCAACGATACGAGCACGCCTTGCAGCCCATGGGCTGGCCGTGCTCGGGATAGGCAGCCAATGACGACAGCCAAGAACACCCAATTCCACACAGCACATGCACGCCCGCTCAATACGGGGCGCCCGCTGTCTACCCGAAATTCCAGCCTCGGCTCCGGCATCGCCACCGTGGAGTCCGAATATGTCGGCAAGCCCACCTGCGAAAAGTGCGGCACCGATGAATTCATCTACCTTGAGTCCTATGTCCCGCCTGTCTTCCGGCGTGACGGCGTGGTGAGGACTCTGGGCGAGGTTGCCTACACGTGCACCCGCTGCGAAGATTTTTCCGCCCACAGTGTGCCGATGTCGTGGTCACCCCCTGGCTGGTATCTGGGCTGATTTCCACAGGTCTCTAGTCGCCGCGCAGCCAGCGCGAGCCAACTGCACTACAAACCAAGAACACACGAACCAAGAACAACAGCAAAGAAGGCCGGGCGGCCACTCGAAGTGGCCGCCCGGCCTTCCTGCATCTACATGTCTGGCCAGGCGTTCTAAATGAGCGCGTTCGAGAGGTGGTTGGGGGTACCGAAGCGGTGCGCGGTGATGCTGATGGCCTGCTCGTGCAGGAACGGCAGCAGTTCCACCCGCCCGGCCTCCGTGACCAAGTGGGCGTAGACAGCCACATCCGGACGGCCGTCGGTAGCCTCGGCCAGCGCCGCGGTGTCCCCGCCGATCAGCCGGATCCGCGCTCCGGACAGCTTTCCGGCGGCGGCCAGCCGTGCCACCGAAGCCAGCCAGCCGGCGTCGGACTCCACCGTGACGTCGATATCCAGACCAGTGAACACCGTGCGCAGCTGGGCGGGAAGTTCGATGGCGGTGGAGATCGTCAGGACGGAGCCCGCCAGCACACCGGCGGCCACTGTCCGGGCCAGATGGGCCAGCGGGGCGCCTTCGGAGAGGCGGACTGTCACGGGCAGGGCACGGTAGCGGAAGATGTTCCGTTCCGCGCTGAGCCCGGAAACATCCCTGGCGGTGCCGAACTCGTCAGCCCAGGCTTGGGCATCCGATGCCAGCGAACGCTGCAGCTGCTCCAGCCCGGCGGGCTCCAACGCTACGGCAGCCGCGTTCAGGATCCGGCGGACACCAGGGTTGGTGACTGCGGCAGCTGCCGTGCTCGCTTTGCTTTCCCAGTTCCCCAGGCCGGCGAGGTAGTTGGGCCCCCCTGCCTTGGTTCCGGCGCCCACGGCCGACTTCTTCCAGCCACCGAACGGCTGCCGCTGCACGATGGCCCCGGTAATGCCGCGGTTGACGTACAGGTTGCCGGCCTGGATGGAGTCCAGCCAGATGCCCAGCTCATCCGGGGCCAGCGAGTGGAGGCCGGCGGTGAGGCCGTACTCGATCTGGTTCTGGATGGCGATGGCCTCCTCCAGCGTGTCTGCGGTCATCACCCCGAGCACCGGCCCGAAGAACTCGGTGAGGTGGAAGTAGGATCCGCGCCTGACGCCGTAGCGGACGCCCGGGCTCCAGAGACGGCCGGTATCGTCCAGTTTCTTCGGCTCCACCGCCCAGTTTTCGCCGTCGCCCAGCGTGGTGAGGGCGTTGAGGAGTTTGCCGTTGGCGGGCTCGATGATCGGGCCCATCTGGCTGGTGGGGTCCTGAGGGTAGCCCACCTTCAGGGAGGTGACAGCGTCGACCAGCTGGTTATGGAAGCGCCTGGACGTGGCCACGGAGCCCACCAGGATCACCAGTGAGGCCGCAGAGCACTTCTGGCCGGCGTGCCCGAACGCGGAGTATGCCACGTCCTTGGCCGCGAGGTCCAGGTCAGCGCTGGGAGTAATGATGATGGCGTTCTTGCCGCTTGTCTCGGCCAGGAGCGGCAGGTCCTTGCGGAAGGAACGGAACAGTTCCGCCGTCTCGTAGCCGCCAGTTAGGATTACGCGATCCACGGCAGGGTGGGAGACCAGCTGCTGGCCGAGTTCCCGCTCGCCCAGCTGCACCATGGTCAGGACGTCCTTCGGGACGCCTGCCTCCCACAGCGCTTCGATCATCACGGCGCCGCTGCGGCGGGCCTGCTTGGCGGGCTTGATCACGACGGCGGAGCCGGCGGCGAGTGCCGCGAGGGTGGAGCCTGCCGGGATGGCTACGGGGAAGTTCCACGGCGGGGTCACCACGGTGAGCCTTGCTGGAACGAACGTGGCGCCGTCGACCTTTTCCAGCTGGCGGGCCGATTCCGCATAGTAGTGCGCAAAGTCGACGGCTTCGCTGACCTCGGGGTCGCCCTGGTCGATGGTCTTGCCGGTTTCGCTGGCCATGACCTCGAGGAGGTCGGCGCGGCGGGCCTCCAGCACGTCGCCGGCCCGGTGCAGGATCTCGGCGCGCTCGTCGCCGGACAGGGCGCCCCAGGCCTTGCCCTTTTCGACCGCGGTGCCGATCACCTTGTTGAGGGTGACCGCGTCGGTGATGGTTGCGGCCTCAACGGAGGCGTTGCCCAGGGTGGAGGACGGGACGCGGTCCAGGATGGCGCGGCCCCAGTCCCGGTTGGCGGGCAGGGACGGATCGGTATCGGGTGTGTTCTCGAAGTGGTTGTGGGGCATCTGCCTGGCCCGGAGCGCACGGTTCTGCTGCCGGCTGGGCGGCGGGACGGCGCCGTCGAGCTTTTCGAGGGAGGAGATGAAGCGCTGCTTCTCGCGCTCGAACAAGGCGGTGCTGGTTGGGGAGTTCCCCCCGAGTTCAAAGACCGCGGACATGAAGTTGTCCTGGCTGGCGCCCTCTTCGAGACGGCGGATCAGGTACGCAATGGCGACGTCGAACTCGGCCGGGTGGACCACCGGCGTGTACAGGAGCAGCGAGCCGACGTCCTTCTTCACGGCCTCGGCCTGGCCCTGGGCCATCCCCAGGAGCATTTCGAACTCGATGCCGGATTCGACGCCGCGCTGCTTGGCCAGCAGCCAGGCAAAAGCGATGTCAAAGAGGTTGTGGCCGGCCACGCCGATCCGGATGTTCTTGATCCGGTCCGGGTGGAGGGCGTAGTTGATGACCCGCTTGTAGTTGGTGTCCGAGTCCTGCTTGCTGTTCCAGGTGGCCAGCGGCCAGCCGTGAAGGGAGGCCTCGACGTGCTCCATGGGCAGGTTGGCGCCCTTCACTACGCGCACCTTGATGGCAGCGCCGCCGTCGGCGCGGCGGGCAGCGGCCCACTCCTGGAGGCGGATCATGGCGGAGAGCGCGTCCGGGAGGTAAGCCTGCAGGACGATGCCGGCCTCGAGGTCCCTGAATTCAGGCTTGTCCAGGATCCTGGTGAAGACCGCGATGGTCATGTCCAGGTCCTTGTATTCCTCCATGTCCAGGTTGATGAACTTGGCCTTCTGCCCGCCGCCAGCGCCCGAGGCGGAGCCAGCGAAAGAGGCGGCCCTGGCGAAGAGCGGGGTGAGCTTTTCAACGACGTGCTCCACGGCTTCATCGAACGCCCAGGCAGAGTGCGGAGCCACGGTGGAGGACACTTTGATGGAGACGTAGTCCACGTCGGGGCGGCCCAGCAGGGTGTGGGTTCCGTCGAGCCGGCGGGAGGCCTCGTGTTCGCCCAGCACGGCCTCGCCCAGGAGGTTCACGTTGAGCTTGATGCCGTCCTTGCGGATCTTCGCGATGGCCGGGCCCAGCTTGGCGTCTGTGGCGTCCACGATCAGGTGGCCCACCATTTCGCGGAGCACGCGCCGGGCGATCGGGATGACCACCTGGGGCAAGACCGGCGCCACGGTGCCGCCGAGCTTGACGGCGCTGCGCATGTACCACGGCAGGAAGGCCGGAACCTTGGGGGCCAGGGCGGCGAGGTTGCGGGCGGCGACGTGGAGGTCTTCGGGACGGACGACGCCGTCGACGAACCCTACGGTGAAGTCCAAACCGTTCGGGTCTTTCAGGACACCGGCGAGCTGTTCGGCCGAAGCATCAACAGCAAATTTCGAAGCCTCGGTGAGCCAGTGGCGCACCAGCTCGATGGTCTCCTGCGCCAGGGCCTGCGCCTGGGGAACATCTGAACGTCCGGTGGAGCTTGCCGGCGCGGTGTTCACACCGGTCTCCATTGCAGTTTTGGTCATGGCTGGTACTCGTTCTTTCCTGGACGTACGGGCTCTTATTCATCAGTATGAGCCCGCGATCACATAAGATAAAGCGATGTTTTCTAAGCAATACAGATTAGAGAACCCAATGTTTTAATTTTCCGCCCGAACGTTCATAAATCCCGCAGATCCTCTCTCACATCCTGCCGCCTTTCCTACGACCCTCTCTCAGATCCTGTCGAGTTTCCTGCGACCCTCTCTCAGTTCCTGCCGCCTTACCTGCGACCCTCTCTCAGTTCCTGCCGCCTAAAAAGCGAACCCTCCCACGCACATGTGGCAGTTCACATGAGAGTGGGAGGGTTCGCCAGGATCGCACAGGATCTGCGAGAGCGTTACGACAATACCGGCAGGATCTGCGAGAGCGTTGGGCTCGGGGTCAGCGGACGGGGCGGTGCATCTCCACGGCTTCTTCGTGGCGCGGGCTATTTGGATTCATGAGGGAATGCTTGCGGCCGTAGAAGAAGTAAATGGCCAGGCCGATGACGAGCCAAGCGGCGAAGCGCACCCAGGTAGCGAACGGAAGCTGGGTCATCAGGAAGCCCGAGGACAGGATGCCGAAAGCTGGCACCAGGGGCATCAGCGGAAGCCGGAAGGTGCGCGGGGCGTCGGGCTTCTTGTAACGGAAGATGATCACCGAAAGGCAGACGACGACGAACGCCGCCAGGATGCCGATATTGGTCAGGTCAGCCACTTCCTTGATGGGGAACACGCCCGCGAGGAACGCCGACGTGATGCCGGCGATCCAGGTCACGCGCTGCGGCGTGCCGTGACGGTCCGTCTTGGCGAACCAGCCGGGCAGGAGTCCGTCGCGGCTCATGGAGAACCAGACACGGGTGACGCCAAGAAGGAAGGTCAACATCACCGTGAGGATGGACAGGACCGCGAAGACCGAAATGATGGTGGCGATCACGGGCAGGCCCACGCTGCTGAACGCGGAGGCGAAGCCGGCCTTGGGGTCGATGTCCTTGTAGTTCTGCATTCCGGTCAGGACCAGGGTGGCGGCAACGTACAGGAGCATTGCCACGATGAGGGAGAGGACAATGGCCTTGGGCATGTGCTTCTTGCCGTCGGTGGCCTCCTCTGCGGCTGTGCTCATGGCGTCGTAGCCGAAGACGGCGAAGAACACCGTAGCCGAGCCCGCCACAACCGGCCCGAAGCCGCTGGGCATGAACGGGTTGTAGTTGTTGGTATCGATGTAGAAGACGCCCAGGCCGATGATAAACAGGATCAGGACCACCTTGATGGCCACCGCCACAAGTTCGAACCTGCCGAACGCCTTGGTGCCTCGGGAGAGGATCCACGTGACCAGGAGGCAGACCAGGATGGCGGGGAGGTTGATGATGCCTCCCTTGCCTTCGTCCACAGTGGACGTCATCCAGGCGGGCATGTGGATGCCGATTCCGGAGAGGAAGGCGTCAAAGTAGCCCGAGATGCCGATTGCCACCACGGCCACAATGGCGATGTATTCCAGCAGCAGGTCCCAGCCGATGAACCAACCGATCACCTCGCCAAGGGCGACATAACCATAGGTGTAGGCGGAGCCCGCCCGGGGAATCATTCCGGCGAACTCTGCGTAGGACAGGGCGGCGGCCGCCGAGGCCAGTCCGGCGATCAGGAACGAGATCAGCACTGCGGGTCCCACCCCCGGATTGTCTCCGCTGCCGGCGGCAACGAGCCCGGCGAGGGAAAAGATACCGACGCCGATGATGCCGCCAACGCCGATGGCCGTGAGCTGCCACAGGCCGAGAGACTTGAACAGTCCGCTGTGTTTGTTTTCTTCCTCGATGTCGTCGATGGGCTTGCGCCTCAGGATCGACTGGGACAGATCTTTAGTGCTCATCAGGAACTCCTGCTTGGGGTGCGGTCCCATCTCGGGCGCCCGGGGATGGCCTGTGACGGGGGTAACTTATCCCCAACAGTATGCAAGGCTGGTTGCGTTAGATAAAGTGACTCCTTCTAACCATTATTCATTAGATTCAACAAAGGGATGAGCTCATGCTCGATGTCCGCCGGCTCAGGCTGCTCCGTGAATTGAAGATCCGGGGGACGCTGGCGGAGGTGGCTGAGGCACTCCAGTACAGTCCGTCGTCGGTATCCCAGCAGCTGGCCTTGCTGGAAAAGGAGGTGGGCGTGGAGCTGCTCCGGAAGACCGGTCGCCGGGTGCAGCTGACGCCCCAGGCAGAGGTCCTGGTGGCCCACGCGGCACAGCTGCTCGAAACCATGGAACAGGCGGAGGCGGACCTGGCGGCGTCACTGACCACCGTCACCGGGACGGTCCGGATAGCCGTTTTCCAGTCCGCCGCCCTGGCCCTCATGCCGGACACGCTCTCCCGGATGGCCACGGCGTACCCTGAGGTTCGGATCGAGATGACCCAGCGTGAGCCGGAAACCGCGCTGCATGAAACCTGGGCCCGGGACTTCGACCTGGTGATTGCCGAGCAGTATCCGGGCCACGCCGCACCCCGATATCCGGAACTGGACCGCATCAGGCTGACCACCGATGCCATCAGGCTCGCTGTTCCGCCAGAGGCCGCAGCCCGGCCGCCCATCTCCTCCCTCGAGGACACGGCTGAGCTTGCGTGGGTCATGGAACCGCGCGGCGCCGCCTCCAGGCATTGGGCGGAGCAGGCATGCCGCAGTGCGGGGTTCGAACCGGATGTGCGCTTTGAAACGGCTGACCTGCAGGCGCAGATCCGGCTCATCGAGTCCGGAAACGCCGTTGCGCTGATGCCGGATCTCGTCTGGACCGGGCGGAGCACCACTGCGCAGTTGGTGGACCTGCCCGGCAATCCCCGCCGGACGGTATTCACGTCGGTGCGCCGCTCCAGTGCCCAGCGGCCAGCCATCTTGGCGGCGCGCGAGATGTTGGCCATCACGGCCGAATCGGTGGCAAACACGGACGACGCCGGGTAGGCCTTCACATCTGCCCGTGACGGCCCTCATGCGCCTGTGTTTCCTGCGTCACTGCGCGATCCTAACCCCGGCGCTAGACTGAACCCGTTATGAATCGCACAATATTCAAATCCAAGATCCACCGGGCCACCGTCACGCACGCTGACCTGCACTACGTAGGTTCGGTCACCGTCGACCTTGACCTGCTGGACGCTGCCGACATCCTTCCCGGTGAGCTCGTGGCCATCGTGGACGTGACCAACGGCGCACGCCTGGAGACCTACACCATCGCCGGCGAGCGCGGCTCGGGTGTCATCGGCATCAACGGCCCCGCCGCCCATCTGGTCCATGAGAACGACGTCGTTATCCTCATCACCTATGCCCAGATGACCACGGAGGAAGCCCAGGCCTACCAGCCGCGGGTGGTCCATGTGGACCAGGACAACCGGATCATCCAGCTGGGCAACGATCCCGCCGAGGGACTTACCCCTGGCCTGATGCGCCCCCCTTTCGCGCTCAATAACGCCGCCCTGTAGCTCGGAGCGTGCGTCCTAGCCCCTCCCGCCGCCGCGTCTTCGGAGCAATTCCTTGTTAGGCGTGCTCGCGGGCTTTTTTGTGGTGTGGTGCATCATCCTGGTGGGCTGGTTCGTGGGCAGGCGCAAAATCCTGGGTGAGAACGCGCGGCAAGTCCTCAGCTCGCTCACGTTCTTCGTGGCCAGCCCGGCGCTGCTGTTCGAAACACTCAGCAAAGCCCGGCTGCAGGAGGTCTTTGCGGAGCCACTGCTGGTAACGGCCGTGGCGGCAGTCACCAGCGCGACCGTTTTCTTTGCCATCGCCAAATTCTGGCTGAAGCGCGCCTTGCCCGATGCGCTGATGTCCTCGATGGCCGCATCCCTGGCCAACTCCGCTAATCTGGGCATCCCCATCGCGGTCTACGTCCTGGGTGACGCCAGCTACGTGGCACCTCTGCTGATCTTCCAGCTGGCCTTCTTTACCCCGTTATTCCTCATGATCCTGGACTCCAGCACCAGCCAGCACAGGACCACGCCACTACGTTTTGCGGTGATGATCCTGAGGAACCCCATGATTGTGGGTTCGGCGTTGGGCCTGTTGGTGGCCGGAAGCGGTTGGAAGGTTCCCTCGCTCGTCATGGAGCCCATCCACTTGATTGGTGGCGCGGCGATTCCGGCCATGCTGATCGCCTTCGGCATGAGCCTGAATGGGACCAGGCCGCTGCAGGCGGCAGCGGGCCGGCGGGTGGACACCCTGTTGGCGAGCAGCTTCAAACTGGTGGTCCAGCCTGCCTTTGCCTATGCCTTTGCACGTTTTGCCTTAGGCCTTGACGGCCATGCCCTCTTCGCCGTGGTGGTCACATCCGCCCTCCCAACGGCGCAAAATGTGTTTGTGGCCGCCAGCCGCTACAAGACCGGGCTGGCGGTAGCCAAGGACACCGTGCTGATCACAACTGTGGTGGCAGTGCCCGCCATGATCGGTCTCGCCCTTCTCCTGGCCTGATCGGACGCCGCTAAGGTGTGCCGTGCTCGACCGAATGGAAAAGCGCCAGGAGCCGCGCGGCTTCCGGGGCCAGCGCATCCCTGCCGGCGGAGACGTATCTCCGGGAGTCGACGTCGGCCGGGTGGTCCTGCAGGTACCTGCGAACCGCTCGGGTGAAGAAGCCGCTGAGGTGGGTGGAGACGTTAATTTTGGTCATTCCCGCGGCAATCGCGGCGACGAGTTCATCATCTGGCACGCCTGAAGACCCATGCAGGACGAGGGGTACGTCCACCGCATCGCGCAGCAAACTGATCAGCCGAAGATCAAGGGAGGCACTGCGCTCAGTCATTGCGTGGGACGACCCGACAGCTACAGCGAGAGCATCCACGAGCGTTTCCTTCACGAAGGTCGCTGCCTCCTGCGGGTCCGTGCGGACGCCCGGTGCATGGGCGCCGTCCTTGCCGCCGACCTTGCCGAGTTCAGCTTCCACGTAGACGCCACGGGCGTGGGCAT
This sequence comes from Arthrobacter sp. ISL-48, assembly GCF_018613805.1. Taxonomy (GTDB): domain Bacteria; phylum Actinomycetota; class Actinomycetes; order Actinomycetales; family Micrococcaceae; genus Arthrobacter. The sequence goes on along the minus strand of NZ_JAGGPL010000009.1, from coordinate 29,964 downwards.
AGCGCGTGACGCGGGCGGTCGCGGCAACATTTGCGGAGTACTCGAGGTGCGAGCCGTCGTACATCACTGATCCGAAACCCAGGTCGACGGCGTCGAGCGCCAGCTCTTCATCTTCCGCATGATCCAGGTGCAGCGCGACGGGAACCTTCGCCTGCCGGGCGATCGCCTGAGTACCGAGTGCGATAGGTTCGAGGCCGCCATGGTATTTGACACAGTTTTCCGAGATTTGCAGGATGACGGGGAGCCCGGCCTGCTCCGCGCCGGCGACAAGAGCCTCCGCCGTCTCGAGGTGGATAACGTTGAAGGCGCCCAGGCCGGCGCCTCGCCTGGCGGCGGCTTCCATCAGGTCGCGTGTCGGGGTGAGTGCCATCACACTGCCCTTTCCGTGATGATGAGTTCTTGTTCGAGCTCCCGGTACCGGGGTGAAATCTGGCCTGCCACCGGCATCAGTACTGCTGCGGCTGACCACGACGTGGCGCTCCGAAGGATAGAGCGGATGCTTTCCCTTCCGGATGCCAGTTCGACGGCGGCCGCGGCGCCGGCAGCATCCCCGGCCCCTGTCGGGTTGCCCTGCAGCGGATGCGGTAGGCGCGCGGCCCAGCATACCGACGGTGCATCAGCGTCGAAGGCGAGCATTCCGTCCTCGCCGGCACTCACCAGGATCCGCCGGGCCCCGAGGCGCAGGAGTTCCTGTGAGGCCGTGACAGGGTCCTGGATGCCGGTGGCTTGGTGGAGTTCTTCCCGGTTCGGCTTCAAAAGGTCCGCCCCTGCCCGCGCGGCTGCGAGCATGCCGGGGCCGGAGGTGTCTATCACGGCAGGAATCCCATGCGAATGCGCCAGCCGAACCAGCGCCGCATAGAACTGCGGCGGCGCCCCGGCGGGCAGGCTTCCGGAGCCTACGAGCACTCCCGGGAAAGGAGCTTCCCGGCCGGCATGGTTGAGGCTTTGTTCTATTTCGCCTGCGAGCGCATCCCATTCGGAGGCAGTCAGGGCAGCCCCATGTTCATTGAAAATGCTCGTTTGGCCGCTTCGGGTGTCCACAAAGGTGATGGTGCGCCGGGTTCCAGCGGTGACTGGGACAAGCCGGTGGGGCACTCCGGATGCTGTCAGCTCGGCGGCGAGCAGACGTCCGTTGTGGCCGCCGACAGGTGCGATGGCGAGCACCGGACAGCCTTGTTCGTGGGCAACCCTGGCAACATTGAGGCCCTTGCCGCCCGCCCGATCCGTACCCGCTGGAACGCGGTGGCTTTCGCCCAACCGGATGCCGTCGACGTGGTAGGTGACATCCAGCGCGGGGTTCGGGGTCACGGTGATGATCAGGGCTGTCCCCGAAGCGGAGGTTGTCTTCATTCCAGGCCACCCGGGTGCTGGTTTAGCAGTTGACGGGCCTTCAGCGCGGCGCCGAGCAGGCCGGCGTTTTCTCCCAGGAGTGCCGGGACGATTCGTGGGCGCTTCGGCAGGGTCAGCCTGCCGTCCACTGCCCGGCGCAGCGGGGCCAGGAGAGATTCGCCGGCACCCGAGATACCGCCGCCCATCACCACCGTTTCGGTCCCGAGGATACAGATGCATTGGGCGATGCTGAAGGCCAGCGCGTCGATTGCCTGGTCCCATACGCGCTGGGCAACCTTGTCTCCCGTGCTGGCCAGATGCAGCACGTCGCGGGAGCCGGCAACAGCCTGGCCGGAAGCAGCGCTGTATCGGGCGGCAATGGCGCCCGCGGAGCCCACCGATTCGAGCATCACCGTCCGCAGGGGATCGTCTGGATCGGGTACGACGGCGTGTCCGAGCTCGCCCGCGTACCCTCCGCCTTTGATGCGCCGGCCGTCGCAGAACACCGCCGCGGCGATCCCCGTGCCGTTAACCATGACGATTGCGTCGTCGCTGTCCATGGCGGCTCCGCCGCGGAATTCCGCTTCCCCTGCCGCAGCGACGTCGTGACCGAAGGCGACGTGGGTGTCCAGCAGGGCCCGGGCCCGGGCGGCGAAGGGAAAGTCCCTCCAGCCGAGGTTGGAGGAGAGGATGCCGATCCCTGCGGTCTCATCGACCAGCCCAGGGACGACGAATCCGACGGCGTCGAAGGGCAACTCCGGATATGCCGTCCGATAGCGGGTGGTCAGGTGGGCGATCACGGCCAGGATGGCCTCACCCGGATCGGGGGCGCTCCGCGGCGTGGGGCTCCTTTTCAGGCCAATGATCTCGTTGCCGGCAAGGACGATCCCGGATTTGATGTCGGTTCCGCCGACGTCAAATGCGAGCACAGGGCCTACCGCAGGCCAAGCCATGTCCGGAGGCATTGTTCAGGAATCCAGGATGACCGAGCGGCTGAGGTTGCGCGGCTGGTCGGGATCCAGTCCGCGGGCACGGGCACGTTCCAGGGCTACTTTCTGGGCACGCACAAGCTCGGCCAGGGGGTCGGCGGCGCGGTGGACGTAGAGCGCGCCCGTTCGTGAGACGTCTTCGGCCAGGCCCGGCGGCTCTTCGCCGAAAAGCCATGTAACCCTGTTCAGGGCTGCGATTGAGATGGGACCGTGCCGGTACTCCATGGCCGGGTATGACTCCGTCCAGGATTGCGAGGCTTCCCGCATTTTCAAGGCGGCCTCGTGCGCCAGTCCGATAGTCCATCCCCGGCCCAGGAAGCTGAACTGTTCGGCATCGATGAGCGCCTGGGGAACGTCGTCCGCGACGGCGGTCCTTGCGTCCTCGATGGCAGGGCTGTTCTCGATGCCCAGGCACGCCCGCAGGTAGACGAGCGCTGTGGTCGCGAACCGTGTCTGAACGACTGACTGCTCATCGGCGTACGGCAATTCAACTACGTTGTCCGCGGAGCCTGACGCCGGCGACGTGGTGTCCCCGATGATGGCTGTGGTCCGGACCTTGCCCCTCAGCCGGTCCAGCACCTCCAGCACTTCGGTGGTTGTGCCGGACCGGGTGATCGCCACGAGGGCGTCGTAGCCGCGGTCTACGAATGCTTCCGAGGCCGCGAAGGCATCGGTGATGCCCTGGCCGGATCCCTCTCGGAGCACGGCGTAGGACTGCGCCATGAACCAGGACGTGCCGCAGCCGATCACGGCGACCTTCTGCCCGGCGGACGGCAACACCGTCCCTGCTTCCGCTTCAGCCTGCCGGACGGCCCGTTGCCAGACGTCGGGCTGGGAAGACAATTCGGCCTCCATATGCGCGCCGAGTACCGGCTGCGGCTTCGGGGAGGTCTGTGTCATTGAGGATCCACTCCTTCTGTCTCAGGCGGGATCAGCCGGGCGGCGCCCCGTTCGAACACTGCTTTGAAAGCTCCGAGGGTGAGCAATGCTGCCAGCGTGACAGCGTTGGAACAGATGATGGCAAGGTCACCGGTCAAGCTTCCGTAGACGAGCCAGAGGCCTATCCCAACAGTCAGGGCGGCGAGGTACGCCCAGGAAATATCACCGGTTGAGCGGGTGCGCCAGGAGCGTATGAGCTGGGGAAACCAGCAGCCTGTCGTCAGCAACCCGGCGAACAGACCGAGAAGGGTGATCATGGGAGCCTCGTCATTCCTGCGGGCCCCCTCAGGCCATGCTGAACTGGTAGCGGGCAGGAACGTCTTCGCCGGGACAGACCTGCTGCCAAAGATCCGAGATGGGGTTCTCCCCCTCGCGCAGGTCCGCCACCTCCACGCCGGAATTCAGCAATGCTGCCGCTTCCTCCCTCTTGCCGACCTGCGCCAGGGCAGCTGCCTCAAGGAAGCCGATGCGCCCGGAACGGGTGGGCGGGTGGCCGATCTGCCTAAGCAGGTCAAGGGCCCCCTGGGCGTTGCCGGCCGCGAGGAATGCCGTGAGCGCTTCGGTCAGCAGCGCTGTGTTCGCCGGTTCCAGTGCGCAGGCGGCGACGTACTGCTCCAGACCCTCGCCGGCCCGGCCCTCGCTGAGGTCTGCCAGCGCCATGCCCCGGTGCGCCTGGGCGGTTTCCTGCAGCTTGAGCGATTCGAGGTAGAGGACGCGGGCGTTCTCAAGCTCGCCGTACGCGTGCTTCATGAAAGCACGGTGCAAGTAGGCCTGGGCATTGTGCTGGCACTGCTCCAGCAGTTCTGCCCAGTCTGTCCCGTTAACGAACGTGTCTGCTGCGACGAACCCCTTTCCTTCCAGAAGGTCAAGCCACGGCCGCTGATCCCCGGTAATGGACTCCTTGCCGAACGGCGTCCCGGATTCCTCCAGCCAGGGGGTCCGGCGTCGCCGCCTGCGGATGGATTCGACTGCGCCCCAACCGCTTCCCGTCGCGATGCTTCGCTGCTGGTGCTGGTCGGCCCAGCCGGAGGCAGCCTCGTGGGCGGCAGCCAGCGAGTCCTCGTCCTGTAATGCCCGCACGCGGCTGCTGCAATGGTCCACAGCCGCGGCCCAGTCCGAAGCGTGCGCGCTTTCCGGGTCAACCCGTGCGTTGCCGTAGGCTTCCACCCAGGACCATTCGGCTCCGCCCGGCATCACGAGATGCTGGAATTGCGTCTGCGCCAATCCTGCCTGGATTTCGGCATACGCTCCCCCATCAGGGCTAAGCCATTCCTGCCAGTGCCGTCCGCCGCGACCTTGGCCCCAGACAAAGAGCTTGCGTCCGCGCAGCGCTCCGGTGGACAGCATCGCCAGACCGTCGCCGTCCCGGTCCGCGTGGAGGATCCACGGCTGCGTTTCCGGTGCGATGTCGAAAAAGAAATCGCGGGCACGCGCGTTATTCACGGGCCACGTGCAGTCCACGCCGCCATCGTCGGCGGGGTTCACCCGGGATATGCCGTCGGTGTAACTGCTGGCAAACGCCGAATCTGCGGGGGCGACCACGCGGCTGCCGGGATTTTCCGGAACTGCGGCGTTCGTCCACCAATACATCGGCACATCGGCATGGTTCGGGTTTCTCACACGGATGGCCACGTACAGTACCGGCGAGTCGGGCGGCAACCACGCGTCGATCTGGAAAACGACCTCGCGCAGCCGTTCGAACTCCCACATCCGCAACACTTCCTGACCGTCTGCGTTGGTCAGGATGCTTGCGTGCAGTGGACTGCAGGTGGTGGGCGAATGTCCGCGGGTGCCGATATTCCATTCGATTCCGCCGGCGAACCACGCGCTGCGCAAGGCCAGATTCGCGAGCTGGATGCAGGACGGAGTGTAGAGCAGGTTCTTGCCGGTGCCCTTGTCGACCAGTTCCCAGAGGCGGCCACCGAGCCCGGGGAGGAACACGGCCCGCAGCCGCTCATTCTCAAGCACCACCGTCTGAAGACTGCATTCTGACCTTGTCCGGCCGTAACCGTCCTGCAATTGGTACGGGTAGAGGCTGCGGGGATATCCGTAAGCAGCGCCGTCGAGGATTTCCCGGGGCACGTCACCGGTGATCTTGTAGGGGCTCTCTGGCACAGCGCCGAGCATCGGGAGGGGGTTAGCCGGTCCCGGATCGGAGATCATCACCGTCCGTTGCTCAACCTTCACGCTTGTGGTGGCCCGGGAGTTTTCATTCATCCTGTGCTCGCTTTCTTCGAGGCAGCCTGTGCGGGTGGATCCGGGAAGTCCCGTACTAGGGCTTTCGGGGAAGAAGCGGTTCGAGCCAGGTTCCGGACCGCATGACAGCTTGAAGCTGGAATTCCCTGCTGACCGCAATGAGATCTGCGCGCAGTCCGGGCCGCAGGTCACCGACGTCGCCGGAGAGTCCGAGGATGCGGGCCGGCGTGGCCGATGCGGCGCGCACAGCCTCCCTTGGCGCCACGCCTCCTGCTATGGTCCGCTGAAGGACTTCGAGCAGGGTGGCGGTGCCGCCGGCGATGGCGCCGGTGGTGCTCAACCGTGCCACCCCCTCCCGGACCTGGACTGTTGACGGTCCGAGCGCATATGTGCCGTCCGCCAACCCGGCGGCGGCCATGGAGTCGGTGACCAGGGCGATGTTGCCGGCGCCGACGAGGTCGAAGACGGTGGAAACCATCTGGGGATCGAGATGGGTGTTGTCGGCAATCAGTTCGAGGACAGCTTTGCCGGCCTTCGCCGCCTGGAGGCAAGCGGGTACCGGGCCCGGCGAGCGGTGATGCATGGGAGGCATCCCGTTGAACAGGTGGGTTACCGTCCCGGTCCTCCCGGTGCCAACCTCAGCGTCGACGTCGGACAGCTGTCCGTGGGCGTGGAGCAGGAACTTACGCGTGGTGACAGTGTCGGCGTCGGTATGCCCAACCGAGGGGACCACGCCCCGGGAGATCAGGAGATCGACCAGTTCGACGGCGCGGGGCAGCTCAGGGGCATACGTCATGGTCTTTACCGCGCCACGCCCGGCCGACAGGAGCTCATCTGCCAGGGCAAGATCGGGGTTGCGGATCCATCGTGGGTTCTGCGCACCGCACCGGTCAGTGGAGAGGAACGGCCCCTCAAGATGGATGCCAGCGATCATGCCTTCAGCTGCCAGGGCCGTGAACGATGATATGGCGCGCAACAGGTCTTCCCTCGACGCCGTCACGAGGCTTGCGAGCAGGGTTGTGGTCCCGCTGCGGTGGAGGGAACTGATGGTTTTCCTCGCGGCTTCCTCATCGGCGGAAGGGAAGTCGGTTCCGAAACCACCGTGGCAGTGCAGATCGACAAGCCCTGGCAGCACCATCATGTCCGGGTCCAGGCGGTGGATGTCCGCCGGCCCCTGGTATCCATAGTCCTTTTCGGGGCCCGCGTACACAATGCGGCCTTCTTCGATCGCAAGTAGGCCCTCGTCCAGGGCCATGCTTCCGCTCAGGATCCGGCCGGCGATCAGTGTCCGGGCTGATGCCGTCATAGCAAGGCACCGGTTTCAGCCCGGGCAGGGCGCCGCGCCGAGTAGCGGTAGTAGTCCCGCAGGGTCAGCTTTGCCGCCGCCAGTTCGTCGATCACGATGGTCGCGCAGGGGTGCAACTGGATCGCCGATGCGGGGCACTTGCTGGTGACAGGTCCTTCCACAGCACGTGCCACGGCGTCGGCCTTGCGCGTGCCGTCGGCCACGAGCACCAGCCGCCGGGCTTCGAGGATGGTGCCCAGGCCCTGGGTGATGCAGTGCATGGGGACCTGATGCACCGAGTCGAAGAAGCGGGAGTTGGCCTCCCGGGTGCTTGCCGTCAAAGCCGTCACCCGGGTGCGGGAGGCGAATGAGGAGCCGGGCTCGTTGAACCCCACGTGGCCATTGGTCCCGATTCCCAGGAGTTGCAAGTCCACTCCCCCTGCTTCGCGAATCGCCTCGTCGAATAGGCGGGCCGCCACATCGAGGTCTCGGGCGCGTCCGTCCGGAACACGGACGCGGCGTTCGTCGAGTCCGAGGCGGTCCACCACTTCGCGCCGGATGACGGACACGTAGCTTTGGGCGTGATGGACCGGAATGTCGACATATTCGTCGAGTGCGAATCCGGACACGTCCGTCCAGTCCAGGTCTTTGCCCTCGAGGGCTTCGTAGACGGGCAGTGGGGACGACCCGGTGGCGAAGCCCAGCACGGCGGCCGGTTTGCCGAGCACCGTTCTTTCGATGAGGCCGGCGGCATGTTGACCGACCATGGCACGGTCTTTGACGATCACGATCTCCATCGTGCTGAGTCCTCTTTCATTTCGTCGGGGCTTTTTTCGTAGCTGAACGGGCGGCATCCCGAAAACGCGCCACGGTCTTTTGCAGCCGTTCGAAAACGTCGCCGTCCACTGGTATTCCAGCCCGTCGCAGGCCAAGCACGGCCGCTCCGATGAGGCCGTCCTCCACCTGGATGACTTCGTCATGCCCCAAGGCAGCGTGCAGCGGGGCGGCCACGGCGGGCGGGGCCGCCAGGACTGCGCGGGCAACGCTTCCCCCAATCACGACGGGCCCTTGCACCTGCTGGTCCCTGACTGCGTCGAGGGTACCCGCAAGGGCGGAAGCGGCCGCCGTCACGATCCGCGCGGCCACTGGATCCTGGCCGCCCGCCTCGAACGCGAGCGGTGCGAAGCGCGAGAGCTCTACGGGCCGCAAGTTGTACAGGGCGTCTATCAGGTCAAGCAGCACGAGGGGCCGGCCGTGCAGCCGCGCCGGCCTCACCTCCATGTGCAGTTCAGCAAGCATCAGAGCGGTCAGGGCCGTTGGGGGCCCCCGTCCGTCGAGGGAAGCGACGACGGCCCGGGCCACCCGGTGGCCGATCCAGTATCCGGAGCCGGTGTCGCCCAACAGCCAGCCGGTTCCATCGGCGACCAGGTCGAGCCGCCCATCGGTGATCCGCGCCGCAACAGAGCCAGTACCGGCAATGAGAACGGATCCGTAGGACCTGTGGGTGCCGGAGTGGAACATGGCCAGAAGATCGGCCTCGATCTCCACGGCCCCGTGAAGACCGAGCGCCACAAGCTGTTGGGCAATTGCGGCCGGCCGCATCCGGAGAGTGACTCCAGCCATCGCCACCAGGGCTGAGGAAATCGTGTGGTGCTCAAGCCCGGACCCGGCGACCGCAGCTTCAGCCGCGGCGGCGACCGCGGCGAGCGCGCCGTCGTATCCGGCCGATACGGGGTTGCCCCCGCCTGCGGTTCCGTAACCGAGGCACAGCCCGGACGCGTCGATGACCGCGGCCCGGGTCGTTGTGCCGCCGGCGTCTACCGCGAGAATCTTCTGCACCGTTATAGCTAGCTCCATCCCGAATTGTGACTTGACACACACGTTAGACGGTGAGAATACTTTTTGTAAAACGTCGGCGGACAAGAAAAGGATTATCGTGACGTCCACCCCTACAGCACCATCGTCCGCGGGCCGGGCTGTGGGCGTCGTGAACCGAATCCGAACACGCCTGCCGGAGATGTCAGGCGCCATGGTGAAGATTGCCCACTTCCTTTTGGAGCACCCAAACGCGCCTTTGGATGGCACGATCGGGGACCTGGCCAAGCAGACTGGAACGTCTCCGGCCACGATCACCCGTTTCTGCCGTCTGATTGGTTACACCGGCTATGCCCCGTTCCGCGTCAGTATCGCCACTGAAGTGGGCCGCGTCTCGGCCCGGGATTCGTGGAAGATCGACATCGGGCGCGCCTTTGGCCCTGACGATTCGCCGGCCGAAGTCCTCAGCACGCTCATGAACGCCCACACCCGCTCGCTGCAGGAAACCGCCTCCATGATGGATCTGCAGTTGTTGAAGCAGATTGCCGAACGGATTGCGACCAGCAGACATGTGGATATCTACGGAGTCGGCGGAAGCGCGATGCTCGCCGAGGAAATGCACGCGCGGCTGTACCGGATCGGCATCAACAGCCATCACTGGTCAGAAGTGCACGTCGGCCTGACGAGTGCCGCCATCCAGGACGAGGGTTGTGTTGCGATCGGTATATCGAACACCGGACGCACAGAAGAAACCATCCAGATGCTCCGCCAGGCAAGGCTGTCCGGAGCCCTGACCGTGGCGCTGAGCAACAACCAGTCGTCGCCGCTCGCTGAGGCCGCCGACCTCCAGATCATTACGTCCGTCCACGAACACTTCCTGCAGCCGGACGATTTGTCCGCCAAACACGGCCAACTGCTGGTTTTGGACCTGCTGTACCTGTTGATCGCCCAGTACGACTTCGAACGATCCACAGCCAATCTGGCCGCCTCCGCCCAAGCTGTCGCCGCACATCGACGGCCGCATCGGGGGCCGACTACAAACCGCAGGCCGGCACCGGCGCTGTCTGGGCCTCACGATCGAAGCTAGGGAGCCGCTTTGTCTGTTTCCACCCCCACATCCGACCTCGTCCGGGCCTACACCCGGGAGGTCACTTCACGCATCCAGGAGCTCTCGGGCCAGGCGATGTCGGGAAGCCTTGACGACGCCATCGAGCTGCTCAAATCCGCGATCGATAAAGGGGGTGTCATCCAAGCCTTCGGCACGGGGCATTCCGAGGCCTTCGCCATGGAGATCGCCGGCCGGGCGGGCGGCCTGATCCCCACCAACAGGATCGCCTTACGTGATGTGGTCCTGCGCGGCACGTACGACGTCGAGGTCCTCACCGGATCCTCGCTCGAGCGCAATCCGTCAGTGGTCAACGAACTTTTCGCCCTTTCCCCGGTGGGACCCGAGGACGTTTTCGTTATCGCTTCCAATTCGGGAGTCAACGGTTCCATCGTGGGCCTCGCTCTCCTGGCGAAGGAGAAAGGACATAAGGTGATCGCCGTCACCAGCATGGCGCATACGTTGAAGGTCGAACCGAAACACCCCAGCGGCAAGCGCCTGTGCGACGTTGCCGACGTCGTCATCGATAACACCGCACCTTTCGGCGACGCCGTGCTCGAACTCCCGGGCGGCATCGACGTCGGTGCGGTCTCATCCATCACGGCGGCCTTCATCGCACAGCTGCTCACCATTGGCACCGCGAACCGGATCGCCGAAGAAGGCAAGAAGCCCCCTGTCTACATCTCCGCCAACATCCCCGGCGGCGATGAGCACAACCACGCCCTCGAAGACCTCTACAAGGACCGGATCCGGCGCGACGCCTGAGCCGGGGCCGACAACAAGAGAATCCATCCGTCACCGCGGTGCGGGCAACGGTAACAAGAAAGGCAGCAGATCAACATGAACATTCAACAGACACCCTTGGAACGCCGTCGCTTCCTCGGCGGCGTCCTCGCCGCCGCAGTCCTCGTACCGCTGGGGGGTTCCCTCGCGTCCTGCGCCGGAGGAGGTGGCGGAACAACGTCCGGGCCCAGCGGAACGGTGTCGGACGCGAACCCGTTCGGCATGGCCGACAATTCAACAATCGATGCCGTAATCTTCAAGGGCGGCTACGGCATCGACTATGCGACGTTCGCCGGGGACCTGGTCCAAAAGAACCACGCGGGAACCACGGCCAAGGTGGCCGCGTCAACGAACATCGCCCAGGAACTGCAGCCACGCTTCGTCGGCGGCAACCCGCCGGACCTCATCGATGACTCCGGTGCCAACCTGATAGGCATCAACACCATCCTTTCGCAGCTTGAAGACCTCAATTCGGTGGTGAACGCGAAAAACCTTGAGGGCAAGGTCATCAAGGACACCTTGTACCCCGGTGTCCTCGCCCCCGGGACCTTCGGCGACAAGCTCGCCTCCATCAACTATGTTCTGACCGTCTTTGCCGTCTGGTACTCAGCGTCGCTGTTCGAGCAGAACGGCTGGAAGGTCCCCAAGACGTGGGATGAAATGCTTGCCCTCGGCGAGAAAGCAAAAGGCCAAGGCAAGTACCTCTTCTGCTGGGGCAAGGAAGCCGCAACCTACTACCTTGAACTGGCCATCGCCTCCGCAATCAAGGAAGGCGGCGACGACGTGCGCCTTGCTCTGGACAACCTCAAAGAGAACTGCTGGTCCCATCCCGCGATGCAAAGCGTGCTCGCCGGCATGGAAAAGATCGTCAAAGCCGGATACATGAAGCCCGGTGGGTCAGGCACCGCTTTCACCGCCGCCCAGGCGCAGTGGATCCATGACGAGTCCGCTGTCCTATACCCGTCCGGTTCCTGGATCGAAAACGAAATGAAGGACCAGACTCTGGCCGGCTTCAAACTCACCGGCGCTCCAGCGCCCACCGTTACCAGCGGATCGAAATTCCCCTATGAAGCCCTGCACAGTGCGGCGGCCGAAGCGTACATCGTTCCCTCTCAGGCGAAGAACGTTGCCGGGGGCAAGGAAATGCTGCGCACCATGCTGTCCAAGGACGCTGCCACCAATTTCGCCAAGAACCAGCTGGCCTCGACGATCGTCAAGGGAACAATTCCGGAGGACGGCTTCGGATCAACGGCCCTGGTATCGCAGACCAAGATGCTCGATGCGGCCGGGAAGAACATCTTCACGTGGGGATTTGTTGACGTTTACGGGATGAACAAGGACCTGCTCGTCGTCTGGAACACGTTCCTGGACGGAAAGTCAGACGTGGCCACCTTGACCTCGGACATGCAGAAGATCACGGACAAGGTCCGCAACGACAGTTCCGTCAGCAAGGTCGAAGTGAAATGAGCCTGTTGGGAACGAGTGTTCCTCCGGCGGGCACGGCGCCTGCCGGAGGGACACGGCGTCGATCGAAATGGAGTTTTGACAGGATCAGCTTCATCGCGGTGTTTCTGGGAGTCCCGCTGGCCGTCTATCTGATCTTCGTGGTTTCCCCGTTCGTGCAGGCCTTCTACTACTCCATGACCGACTGGTCCGGGTTCACCCAAAAGATGAACTTCACCGGGCTGGCCAACTACGGAAGGCTCTTTTCCGACGATATCTTCATGAAGGCCATGGGCAACAACATTCTCCTAGCCCTGGCACTGCCGGCCGTGACAATCGTCCTCAGCCTCGTCCTCGCGTCCCTCGTCACGGTGGGCGGAAGCAGCCGCGGCCAGGTTAAGGGCCTGCGGAACTCCAGCTTCTACCGGGTCGTTTCCTTCTTCCCCTACGTGATCCCGGCGATCATCATCGGCATCATGTGGGGCCAGATTTACGACCCCAGCAACGGTCTGCTGAACGGGATCCTCACGGCCGCCGGACTCGAACAGTTCAGGTCCTTCGCCTGGTTGGGCAGCGAAAACACAGCCATGGCCGCATCGATGTTCGTCATCATCTGGGGCTTCGTCGGCTTCTACATGGTGCTCTTTGTCGCCGCGATCAAGGGCATCCCCGCAGAGCTCTTCGAAGCAGCCCGGATCGACGGCGCCGGCAGGTTCCGCACCGCGACCAGCATCACCATCCCCCTCATCCGGGACAATATCCAGACGGCCTATATCTACATGGGGATCCTGGCTTTGGACGCCTTCGTGTACATGGTCGCGCTTAATCCGGGCGGCGGCCCCAACAACTCGACCCTGGTGATGTCCCAGCAACTGTTCTCCACCGCGTTCAACAAAGGCCAGTTCGGCCTCGCCTGCGCCATGGGCGTTGTCCTGGCAATAATCACCCTGGCATTTTCCGCGCTGGTGTTCCTCGTCAACAAACTCACCGGCGGAAGCAAGGACACCCAGTAATGACCTCGATCAGAACCGCAGGACACCGGCCGGCGACCCAAGCAACGGCTGTCGAGCGGAAGCCGCAGGCAACCACCAACGACAGGATAGTGGGCACCGTATCGCACACCATGCTGACCATCTGGTCCCTGATCGTCATCCTGCCCTTGCTCTGGACGATCATGACCTCGTTCAAGACGACGACGGAAATCTTCTCTTCACCGTTCGCGCTCCCGTCGAACTGGAGCTTCGACAACTACTTCAAGGCTTGGACCACTGCCGGCATCGGTAGCTACTTCCTCAACTCCGTGATCGTCGTCGGCTGTGCCCTGATCATCGTCATGATGCTCGGAGCGATGTGCGCCTACGTGCTGGCGCGCTTCGCGTTCCCCGGCAGCAGGGCCATCTACTACCTCATGCTGGCCGGGCTCACGTTTCCGATCTTCCTGGCCATCGTCCCCTTGTTCTTCATCCTGAAAAACGTGGGGCTGCTTAACACGCTGCCGGGGCTCATCATCACCTACGTCGCATTCGCCCTGCCGTTCACCGTCTTCTTCCTTTTCTCCTTCTTCAAGGCACTCCCGAACGAAATCGCCGAAGCCGCGGCACTGGACGGGGCCGGGGAATGGCGGACCTTCTTCCAGGTGATGCTGCCGATGGCCAAGCCGGGACTGGCTTCCGTGCTCATCTTCAATTTCCTCGGACTCTGGAACCAGTTCCTTATTCCCGTGGCGCTGAACACCAACACCAAGAATTACGTCCTGTCCCAGGGGCTCGCAGCCTTCGCCTCCCAGGCCGGGTACGCAGTCGACTTCGGTGCCCTGTTCGCCGCTGTCGTCATCACGGTCGTGCCGGTGCTTATCATCTACGTGATATTCCAACGGCAACTCCAGGGATCGGTCTCCCAAGGCACCTCCAAATAACACCTCCAAATAAAAGGAACCCCATGTCCCGCGTAGTCATTATCGGAGCCACCGGCCACGTCGGCGGGTACCTCGTGCCGCGGCTGGCGGATGCAGGGCATGAAGTCATAGCCGTCAGCCGCGCTCTCAGGCGGCCCTACAGGGAGCATCCTGCCTGGAAGGATATCCGGCTCATTGCCATCGACCGCGCCGAGGGCGATGCGGCGGGAACCTTCGCCGGCATGATCGCCGACTTACGGCCCGACATCGTCATTGACATGCTCTGTTTCACGCCGGACTCGGCCGAACAGCTCATCACCGCGCTCCGGGGCCGGGTGCAGCTGCTGCTCAGCTGCGGCACCATCTGGGTGCACGGTCCGGGAACGGAGGTTCCCACCCGCGAGGAGGATGCGCGGAATCCATTCGGTGATTACGGAATCCAGAAGGCCCGGATCGAGGAACTGCTGCTGGCGGAATCGCGGACGCCGGGAGGCCTCCCGGCGTCGGTGCTCCATCCCGGGCACATCACCGGACCAGGATGGGCCATGGTCAACGCCGCCGGAAACTTCGACCTCGACGTCTGGCACAGGCTAGCGACAGGGCAGCCCGTGGACGTACCGAACTTCGGCTTTGGAAACGGTGCACCACGTGCACGCCGATGACGTTGCACAGGCATTCCAGCGGGCGCTCGATCGTCCCGGGGCGTGCGTAGGCAACAGCTATCACGTTGTCTCCGAAAAAGCGCTGACGCTGCGGGGCATCGCCACAGCGGCAGCCGCGTGGTTCGGGCAGGAGGCGCACCTCCGGTTCCTGCCGTTCGAGGAGTTCAGGTCCAGCACCTCCCCCGGCAATGCCGAGGCCTCCTATGACCACATCAGCCGAAGCCCTTCGATGAGCATCGCAAAGGCGCAGCGGGAGCTGGGCTACTCCCCCCGCAAGACCTCGCTCCAGGCGATTGCGGAGGGTCTGCAGTGGCTCATCTCGGATGGCCAGCTCGACGCCGGTGGCCGGGAGCTCAGGACCGCGCCGGCCTGACCATGGGCTGGTGTTGATCGAGGATGCGCGCGCAGCGGATGAACCCCAGGTGCGAGTAGGCCTGGGGATGGTTACCCAGGTGCGTTTCGGTGCCGGGGTCGTATTCCTCCGGCAGCAGGCCCGTGGGCCCGAAGAGGTTCACCAGCTGGTCGAACAGGTCCCAGGCCTCCTCGATCCTGCCCACCGCAACGTACGCCTCAATGAGCCACGTGGTGCAGATATGGAAGCCACCCTCCAGTCCCGGCAGGCCGTCGTCGTACCTGTACCGGAAAACGGTGGGCCCCACCCGGAGTTCCCGTTCCACGGCGGTGACGGTGTCAAGGAAGCGCTGGTCCGTGACGTCCAGCAGGCCGGAGAGTCCGATGTGCAGGACGGCGGCGTCCAGGTCTGGGCTGTCATACGCGACGGTATAGGACGACGCCGATTCGTCCCACCCCTCGCGCAGCACCTCGTCCCGGATGGTGGTGGCCGTGGTTTCCCAGGAAGGTTCCGGAGCCCTGCCGTGCCGGGCGGCGGTGCGCAGCGCCCGGTCCAGGGTCACCCAGCACATCACCTTGGTGTAGACGTGATGGCGCGGTGCCCGCCGGGCCTCCCAGATGCCGTGGTCAGCCTCGTGCCAGCGGGCCAGCACCGCGGAAGCCATCTGCACCATGAGCTCCCAGTGGTCATCGGCGAGGCTGCCCTCCCGCTCACTGAGGGCGTGGATCAGCTCGGCGACGGGCCCGAAGACGTCAAGCTGGACCTGGTGGTCCGCGGCGTTTCCGATCCGGACGGGCCGGGATCCGGCGTAGCCTGGCAGGCTGTCGATCACGGCCTCGGTGGACAGCGCCGCCCCCGTAACGGAGTACAGCGGGTGCAGCCATTCGGGGCCCGGGGCGTGTTCCAGAATCCGGCCCAGCCAGCTGAGGAACCCCGTAGCCTCCCCGGTGGAGCCTAGATCCACCAGTGCGTTCACGGTCATGGAGCCGTCCCGCAGCCAGCAGTAGCGGTAGTCCCAGTTCCGGGTCCCGCCGATCCCTTCGGGCAGGGACGTCGTAGGCGCGGCGAGCACGGCGCCGGTGGGTTCGTGGACCAAGGCACGGAGCACCAGCGCGGAGCGGCGGACCAGGGACGGTTTGACCCCGGGCAGCTCCAGGTCCTGTACCCAACGGCGCGAATGGTGTGCCACCTCGGCGCGCCGTTCCGTCTCCCCTCCAGGGTCAGCCTCCTGCGGCTCAGTGTCGCCGCAGCGCATGTTGAGCACCACGGGACCGTCCTGCAGGTTCACGACAGCCGTGGCCGTGGCATGCCGGCCGTCCGAGGCAATGGCAAAGCGGACGCCGGGGGCCAGCAGGATGATGGGATCGGACGTACCCACCACGTGCAGTTCGCCGCCCCGGACCTCCATGCTGAACGGGGCGTTGGCGTAGTCCGGCCTGGGCGCAAACACGATCCTGGCGGCTCCACTGCCGGAGAGCACCCGGACCAGGCTGGTGATGCCATCCGGTGCCGGCTCCAGGTAGTCCGTCACGGTCACATCCGCCCATCTGGTTTCCACGATCATGGTGCTGTCCACGTAGCGCTGGCCCAGCACCTGGGAAGTCTTGACCGGTTCCACTGAGAAGTGCCCTGCCGCGTCGCCGCCCAGGATATGGGCGAACAGGGACCCCGAGTCCGGCAGAGGATGGCTCATCCAGCAGATCTTGGCGTCGGGCGTGACCAGGGCCGTTGAGGAACCGTTGCCGATCATTGAGTGCCGCTCCAGGCCCACCGCGTCCTCGCCGAAGAGCCAGGCGCGGCGCAGTTCAAACAGGATGGCAAGGACCCGGGCGAAGGATTCCGGGTCGCGGAGCCGGTGGGCGGCGGCTGTCTCCCCATGGCCGACTTTCAGGCCCATATCAGGGCCCCGCAGCGTTCCAATCGCCAGCTCATCACTGTAGGCATCCCCGGCGTACATCGCCGCGCTGGCCCCGAGCCGGGATCTGAGGTTCTCCAGCGCCTCGGCCTTGGACGGTTCCACCACCGAGAGATCCAGGACGGAGCCATCCACGATAAAGAACAACCCATGGGCGCGGGCGATTTCCCGCGCGGTCGCTGTCACGGCTTCCACCACGTCCGCCGTGGCCGGGCGGGTATGCACCGAGACGGCCACGGGCTTTCGTTCAATCCAGATGCCCTTCTGGAAGCCGACTGCCTCGGACAATGCCGTGGCCACTTTCTGGAGGGCCGCTTCGGTGGCCAGGGACTGCACGTGGGCAAAGCCCATGTCCGACTCCGAGCCGTGCGATCCGATCAGGTGCACTTCCGCCGGCAGGCGTGACACCGCAGCAAGGTCTCGTAGCGAGCGCCCGGAAATGACGGCGGCATGGGTGTTCGGCAGCGCGGCCAGGGCGCGCAGGGCAATGGCGGCGCTCCCCAATGGCAGGGTTTCAGTGGAAATTCCTTCGGCGTCGCACAGGGTTCC
This sequence comes from Arthrobacter sp. ISL-48, assembly GCF_018613805.1. GTDB lineage: Bacteria > Actinomycetota > Actinomycetes > Actinomycetales > Micrococcaceae > Arthrobacter. The sequence goes on along the minus strand of NZ_JAGGPL010000009.1, from coordinate 12,708 downwards.
GCCGTAGTTGCACGCCACCAGCAGGCCAGGCACTCGGGCCAGCACCTTCAGCTCCGCCAGGAGCGTGGGGGTGAGCCCGTCGTCGGCCGCATCGGATTGAACGAACGCCCGGAGCAGGCCGAGCGGGAGCGATCTGGTCAGCAGCGCGGAGTCCGCAACGCTCTGGTTCAACGGAGTTGGCATCCCTTACACCCCTCGAGGCAGAACCTGCCCGGGACAGCAGCCGCTGGATTTCCTGGCGGACTACCGGGTGGTGCCCCTCTCCGGAATTCCGTAACGGCGCTCCGGAGGGGGCACTGTTCATTTTCCGGGCAGGCAGTTTCACCCGAGTGTCCCGGTGATTGCGGGGGTGTTAAGTCCGGCGGCGGGATGTTCGGTGCGGCCGGGGGCGCGTCACGCAGAGCAGGGTTTTGCGCCGCCCGGTGGTGCCGGCCGGAACAATCCGCGGCCGACCGCCGTCGTGCCTTCCAAAAGCATGCCGGGCGTGACGGCAGGGCGCGCTGGCCGGCCGGTTTCTAGACCCGCGCGAGCCCGGCGGCCTGTGCGAGCAGCTCCACGGAACGAAGCCTGTCGGCGGTTCCGGTGCTCTGGTGCGCGACGATGAGCTCGTCCGCGTCGGAGTGTTTGGCGAACTCGTCGAGGTAATCCATCACCACATCAGGGGTTCCGACGGCGGAATACGTCATCATCTGGGACACGTGCTGCCCCTGCGGGGAGTCCAGGACCATGTCCGCCTCGTCGTCGGTGAACTCCCGCCCGCCGCCGAAAAACAGGGAGACACGGGCGCGCTTGGTGGCATGGAAGGTTTCCTGCGCTTCGGACGCGGAATCCGCCGCGATGACGTTCACTCCGGCGATCACGTGAGGAGACTCCAACTGGGCTGAAGGCTTGAATTCGCGGCGGTAGACGGCGACGGCCTCCTGCAGGGCGTTGGGCGCGAAGTGGGAGGCGAAGGCATAAGGCAGGCCAAGCTGGGCCGCCAAGCGCGCGCCGAACAGGGACGATCCCAGGATGTAAAGGGGCACGTTGGTGCCCTTGCCCGGCGTTGCCTCCACGCCCTGGATCCGGGTGGGGCCGGTGAGGTATCCCTGCAGTTCCAGGACATCCTGGGGGAAGCTGTCCGCGGACATCGGATCCCGGCGGAGGGCACGCATGGTGTTCTGATCGCTCCCGGGGGCGCGGCCCAGGCCGAGGTCAATCCGCCCCGGGTGCAGGGTCTCCAGGGTGCCGAACTGCTCGGCGATGGTCAGCGGCGAGTGGTTGGGCAGCATCACTCCGCCGGCGCCCAGCCTGATGCTCTCGGTATGTGCTGCCACGTGGGCGATCAGCACGCTGGTGGCCGAGGACGCGATGGAGGACATGTTGTGGTGCTCGGCGTACCAGATCCGCCGGTACCCCAGCTTCTCGGCGCGCTGCGCCATGGCAACGCTGCCCGCGAAACTCTCCGCCGCCGTCTGGCCTTTGCCGATGGTTGCCAGATCAAGAATGGAGAGGGGAAGCGTCACGTCAGTGCCGGCCTTTCAAAGCGTTGCGTCGTCTGTGCCTGCCTGGTCGGGCGGGCACAATGTAGACAACGACGCCGGCACCCGGGTTATTTCTGCAGGCTGCTTTTTTGCTTGAGGCAATGCCTGTGCATCCGTGAGCCGCTCATCAAAAGTAGCTAGACTTTCCCTTCCTGGGCGGTGTAGATGTCCAGCAGCCGGGAAGCTCCGCGGCCGCCCTCACCCTCTGCGGCGAGGGCGGCCCGCATGCTCTCGGCTTTCTCCGCGCCCGCGGGAAACGGTGGCAGCAACGGAACGTCCGGATCGGTCAGCACCTCGATCACCACCGGCCGATCCGCCGCAAAGGCGCGATCCCAGGCAGCGGCGAGCTGCTCGGGAGCTTCAACCCTGATCCCCGTCAGGCCCAGCAGCTCGCCATAGCCCGCGTACGGGAAGTCCGGGATGTCCTGGCTGTCGCCGAACCTTGGTTCACTTTCCGTCTCGCGCTGTTCCCACGTCACCTCCGCCAGGTCGCGGTTGTTGAACACGCACACAATGAACCGCGGATCCTGCCATTGCCGCCAACGGTGTGCCACTGTGATCAGCTCGGCCACCCCCGCCATCTGCATGGCACCGTCACCGGCCAGGGCCACAAGCGGCCGGTCCGGACAGGCCAGCTTCGCCGCGATGCCATAAGGGATGGAGCAACCCATGCTGGCCAGGGTCCCGGACAGGTGGGCGGGCACGCCGCGGGGCAGAACCAACTGCCGGGCGTACCAATAGACGCAGCTGCCGACGTCGACGCTGAGCTGTGCGTTGTCCGGCAGCCTTCCGCTGAGCTCCCGCACGACGAGCTCGGGATTGACGGCCTGCCCCTTTATCCCTGCCCGCTCGGCAGCCAGTTCCCGCCATAGACGGACCTGATGTTCAATCTCCTCCCTCCATGGCCCGGGATCACGCGGCGTCAGCCTGTCGGTGAGGGCCCGAAGGGTCGGTGCGGCATCGCCCGGCAGGCCGGCTTCCACCGGGTAGCGGTTGCCGATTTTACGTTCGTCGAGGTCGATCTGGACGGCCCGGGCTGCGCCGGGAGGAGGATAGAACTCGGTCCAGGGATCATTGGAGCCGACAATCAGCAGGGTGTCGCAGTTTGCGAGCAGGTGGGCGCTTGCCGTGCTGCCCAGGTGGCCCATTGTCCCGACGGCGAACGGCAGCGTCTCGTCCACATACGGCTTGCCGAGCAGGCTGGTGGAGATCCCTGCCCCGAGCTTCTCCGCGATAGCCAGTACTTCCTCGCTGGCGTGCCGGGCACCCTGGCCCACCAGCAGCGCCACTTTCCGGCCCGCGTTGAGGATGTCAGCAGCGGCTGCCAGGTCCTCCTCACGCGGCACGGCCACCGGTGGGCTCCAGCGTGGCGCCGTGACCACGATCCCGTGTCCCTGCTCCAGGTCCGGGGCGGGCGCTGACTGGATGTCGTGCGGGACGATCACCACGCAGGGCGAGCGGGTGGAGAGGGCTGTCCGGAAGGCCCGGTCCAACACCATGGGCAGCTGCTCCGGGGTGCTGACCAGCTGGGCGAACTGCGCCGCCACGTCCTTGAACAACGTGGCCAGATCGATCTCCTGCATGTAGGCCGAACCCAGCACGCTGCGGGACTGCTGGCCCACAATCGCCACCACTGGCACGCCGTCGAGCTTGGCATCATAGAGGCCGTTGAGCAGGTGGACGGCGCCCGGGCCCTGGGTGGAGGTTACGACGCCGACCCTCCCTGTGTATTTTGCGTGCCCCACCGCCATGAACGCGGCTGTCTCCTCACGCCGGGCCTGCACGAATTCAACGTCTGCTCCCGCCCGCCGCAGCGCGCCCATGAAACCGTTGATGCCGTCGCCGCTGTAGCCAAAGACGCGTTCCACGCCCCAGGCCTTGAGCCGATCAACGATCAGGTCCGCTACCAGTCGTTCAGCCATGGGAGCCTCCAGCGTTGGGGATTCCGGGATCTTCGGTCTCCTCAACAACCTAGCGGCGCCCCCGAACTGTGTCGAGGGGCGGCTGGCGTTCACGAAGGATCTGCCGGGGCCCCAGCTAAGCTGGCGGCATGGCCTCAAAAACCACAGCAGAGAAACTTGCCACCATCCAGCAGGGCTACGCCCTGGAAGGCGCAGTCATCGAGCTCGGCGCAGCCATCATTGACGGCGAACTCCATAAGGAAGCCCAGGTCCGGCTGCCGCTGGCCATGATGAACAGGCATGGACTGGTGGCTGGCGCCACAGGCACCGGCAAGACCGTCACTCTGCACATGATGGCGGAGCAGCTGTCCACCGCCGGGGTCCCCGTATTCCTCGCTGACATCAAGGGCGATCTTTCGGGCCTGGCGACGGCCGCCGTGGGCAGCGAGAAACTCCGTGCCCGCACAGATAGCATCGGCCAGGCCTGGGCCGGAAAGACATTCCCCGTGGAGTTTCTTGCCCTGGGCGGCGACGGTAATGGCATTCCGGTCCGCGCCACGATCACGTCCTTCGGCCCCCTTCTGCTGTCCCGGGTCATGGAGCTCAACGACACCCAGGAATCCAGCCTTCAGCTGGTCTTCCACTTCGCGGATCAAAAGAACCTGGAGCTCATCGACCTGAAGGACCTCCGCGCGGTGATCCAGTTCCTGACCTCGGAGGAAGGCAAGGATGAGCTGGAGGAACTCGGCGGCCTGTCCAAGGCCACCGCCGGGGTCATCCTGCGCGAACTGGTGAACCTGGAGGCCCAGGGCCTGGAAAGGTTCTTCGGGGAGCCGGAGTTCGACACCGCGGAGCTGCTCCGAACGGCCCCTGACGGCCGCGGCGTGATCACATGCCTGGAGCTTCCGACCCTCCAGACCAAGCCCATGCTTTTTTCCACGTTCCTCATGTGGCTGCTTGCGGACCTTTTCGAAGACTTGCCCGAAGCGGGCGATTTGGACAGACCCAAGCTGGTGTTCTTCCTCGACGAGGCCCACCTTTTGTTCCACGGCGCCTCCAGAGCATTCCTCGACGCCGTCACCACCACGGTCAGGCTCATCCGGTCCAAGGGCGTGGGCATCTTCTTTGTCACCCAGACGCCCAAGGATGTACCGGCGGACGTCCTTGGCCAGCTCGCCAACCGGGTCCAGCACGCCCTCCGCGCCTTCACCCCGCAGGACGCCAAGGCTCTCAAAGCCACCGTGTCCACCTTCCCGGTCAGCGACTACGACCTTGCGGAAACCCTGACATCCGCCGGAATCGGGGAGGCAGTCATCACCGTCATGAACGAGAAAGGCGCCCCCACCCCCGTGGCGCTGACCAGGCTCCGGGCGCCCGAATCAGTCATGGGACCCAGTGCCGACGAACTCGTCAAAAGCACGGTGGCCGGATCAGCTCTGCTGGCCAAGTACGGAACGGCCGTGGACAATGTCTCGGCCTACGAGGAACTCAGGGGCAAGGCGGCTGCCCCGACCGGGCCAGCGGCACCGGGGGGACCGCCGGTGCCCGGGAGTGCCAGCGAGGCCCACGTCGACGCCGAGGCCCGCAGGATCGAGGAAGAGATCCTCGGCAGGCCCAGCAGCCGGCCAACACAGACTTCTTCGCCGGACGCTGCTTGGTCCGACGCTGCCTCAGGTGACACTTCTCCCTCCCGCTCAGGCCGGACACGGCGGCCGCCAAAGCAGCCTGCGCCGGCGGCCGGCGGCATGATGGACGACCTCGCCGGGGCACTTGGTGGAGCACTTGGCGGCGAGCTGAAAAGCATGGCACGTTCGATGGGCACCCAGCTCGGCCGGGAACTGCTCCGAGGCGTCTTCGGCACGTCGTCCCGGCGCCGCCGCTAAGCAAAACCCGGCGACACGAGAGAGCTTCATCCGCCGGCGTCGGACCTTCCGGAAACCGCCACCCGACGCCGCAGGGGCCGGTGGCAACATCAGCATTCGCCGGCCTTGCAGGTAACGTAAGGGACGTGCAGATGAGTCAAGCGTTGGTGAGGATAGCGGCCGGATGGCTGTTGGGCCTCATGCTCGCAGTGGCCGCAGCCATCGTGGCGGTGAACCTGGTGAACAACACAGTCGCCAGTCCGCAGCAGCCGGTCCGCGAATATCTGGACGCACTACACGACGGCGACGGGGGTAAGGCTCTGGGCATCCTGCGCGCCGCGGTTCCCCCCGGCAACGCGGCCATGCTGGACGGTACCGCACTGAAAACGGCCTCTTCGCGCCTTGCGAATGTGAACCTCGGCGACGCCGAGGAACGCTCCGGCAACCAGGTGGTGGTGCCCGTGGAATACACCATCGACGGCAGCCGGTTGCGCACCGAGTTCCTGCTGGAGAAGACCGGCACGGAGTGGCTTTTCTTCAACACCTGGGCTTTCGTGCCGTCGCGGCTGCCCACCCTGGACATCACTGTGGTGAATTCCAGTGAGGCCACGGTCAACGGGGTAGCCGTGAACATGCCCAGCGGCCGGAACTCCTTTGCCGTGTTTTATCCGGGCGAGTATGAAGCGTCGCTGAACGGCGAGTACTTCGCCGCCCCCGCTACCCGTGCCACCGTAACGTCCCGCGACGTCCCCGTGGCTCCGCTGAACCTGCTGACGCAGGCGACGAAGGACCTGAAGGATGACGTGGCCGCGAAGGTCAGGGAATTCCTGGACGGCTGCGCGGCCGACGCCGTGAAGCAGCAGAAACTCCAGCCAGACTGCCCGTTCTACTTCGCCAGCAACAACGTGGTGAAGGACGGGACCATCAAGTGGACCGTCACGGCCTACCCCGAGGTATCCATCGAACCCTTTGACGGCCGCTGGGTGGTTTCACCGCTGGACGGCAAGGCGAAGGTGGAGGCGCTCCAGCAGAACTCCTTCACAGGGGCCTGGTTCCCGCTAAGCGCAGAGGTGGACTTCAGCTTCACAACTCGCCTGGACGTGGCCGGTGACACCATCAAGGTCACCCCTCTCCTGACCTACTAGGCTTTCAGGCTCCGGCTGGGTCACGGGCGCCCAGGCTCCGGCTGGGTCACGGGCTCCCAGGCTCCGGCGTCACGCCCAGCACACTTTTACGTCCTCAAGCCCAGGAAACCCTTGAATTCCCGCGGATTCGATCCTGCGATGTGCCCAAAACCCTGCTCCTGGTGACGGGCGGCAACTAACGCCGCCGGGCCAGGACCATCACGACCTGTGCCACCATGTCTGCGGGGTTGTACACAACGTCCTGGTAGTAATAGCGGAGCGCGGTGAATCCCTGGACCGCGGACTCATTGTTCCGGCGATGGTCCTTCTTGACCTGCGCCCAATCTGCATGGTGCCGGCCGTCCAACTCCACTATTAGCCAGCCCTCGAGGAGGAGGTCAACGTAACCAACGCGATCCAGGTGCGCTTGAGTTTCCACGTGGATTCCGGCCTGGCGGAAGTAGGTGCGTGCCAGCGTTTCAAGCAGCGATTCGGCGCCCCGGTCCACCCACCGCAACACTTCGCGTTCCTTTCCGTTGCGCCTGCCGGGAAGTCGCTTCCGGAGGAATTCCAGCGTCATGTCGCCTCTCGACACCGCGCATTCCACCATGACAAGCGATTCAGCGAACGGCAGGCAGCGCAGGGCGTGAATGAGGACGTCAGCCAACGCCGCCACGGGCCGGCTGCCCTGTGGCGGGAGGAGCAGGCCGGGGTGGTGGACGGCGTCCCGGGCTGCCTCCTCACGGCGGTGATACACATGCCGCGTTCCGGGGGACTGCAGCGACCAGAGCCCATAATGAGGAGCGGCGCTGACGCACGTCAGCAGTTCGCGGTTCTGTAGGAGCGCGACGAGTTCGGACGACGCCGTCGGAAGGGCATACAGGCCGCGTGCCGGCTGCATTATTCCAGCACGGACGGCCCGGCGCAGAGTGGCGTCGTCGATCCCGAGCTGCGCCAAAGCAGGACGGCGGGCTGCTCCGCCACAGTGCTCCAGTGCCCTCAAAACATCCACGTGGCCATCGTGCCGCTGCGGCAGGATGCGCTGTCATCCTGCCGTCAGTGTATGTGGACAACCCCGAAGGCGCGGCCCGCCGCACCCGCGTCAAGCCGGGCAGGCTTTTGCCGGCAACCCGCAGCAAGAATCCCGGAAATCCGCGGTCCGCCCCGGTTCGAGCGCACAAAAGGCTGCCGCCCGTGACACGTCGGTCACAGGCGGCAGCCTTTGTAAGAACGTACGACGGCGGTGATCAGTCCATTCCGCGCAGGTCCAAAACCAACTCCGTGTCGCCGTCGTGCGTCAGCAAGACCGGGATGCCCCAGTCCTGCTGGTAGAGGTGGCACGCGGCGTGGTCAGGGATCTCGCCGTCCTCGGTCTCGGGTCCGTCGCAGGCGGCAGCGCGGGCGGTAATGTGCAGCACGCCTTCGGGAATGTCCCGCGCGAGTTCCAGCGTCCGGAGCAGGCCCACCGACGTGCCGCCACCGGCCACGAGCAACTCGGGCGGTGTGGAAGAGATCTTCAGCTGCGTGGGATCGCCCCAGCGGTCGTCCAGCTTCTGGCCCGTGGGCGCCGTGAAGCGGACGGCCAGTTCCAGCGGCCCGGGGGCAACCGGGCTCTTGGGCCGGTGGGTCTGGACTGCGCCCTCGTCCACCTGCTGCGCTTCCTTGGGAATGGGCACGTACACGAGCTGGTGCTGGTTCGCCTCGACCACCACCAGCAGCGGCTCCGTGCCGGCCGCCTCGGTGTGGTCCACGATCACGTCGGATGGTTCGGACAGGCCCCTGGCCAGGGTGGAGACCGTGCCGGCAGCCGGGTCGTAACGGCGGACCGCCCCGTTGTAGGTGTCCGCTATCGCCACGGAACCGTCAGGCAGAACCGTGACGCCCAACGGGTGCTGGAGCCTTGCCTCGGAGGCCTCCCCGTCGCGGAAGCCGAAGTCGAACAGGCCCTTGCCAACGGCGGACTCCACGGTGACCGTGCCGTCGTCGCCGATCACCAGCTTGCGGAGCGCCGACGTTTCGGAATCCGCCACCCAGATGTTGCCGTCTGCGTCCTCGGCGAGGCCGGACGGCTGGGCGAACCAGGCCTCGTGGGCCGCACCGTCAAGCAGGCCTTCAAGGCCGTTGCCGGCAGCAATCGCCACGGCGCCGGTCAGGGGATCGAAGCTGAAAATCTGGTGCACGCCCGCCATGGCGATCACCACGGCGTTGAGCTTTTTGGACCACACAACGTCCCAGGGTGAGCTGAGGGAAACCTCCAGCGGGTGCTCACTGAGCTGGCCCGTGAAGCCGACGGCGTCCTCGTCCACGCGGGCAGGCCCGGTTTCCAGCAGCCGCTGGACGCCGTTGCCGGCAAGGGTAGTGGCTGTCCCGTCCGCGAGCGACAGTCCGCGTAGGCGGTGGTTGACCGAGTCGGCAATCACGACGTCGTAGCCAGCCTTGGCAGCCACGTCCTCCGGCAGCAGGACCAGGCCCTGCGGCTCGTTGAACCGGGCGGTCGCTGCGTCACCGGCGGCGGGGCCGTCCGAGTATCCTTTCGTGCCGGAACCATAAGTCCCCAATACGGTCTGGAAGTCGGTGGCCAACTCCACGAGGCGGTGATGGCCGGTGTCCGTCACGAGCCACGAACCGTGGCGTCCCGCATCCGCAGCCCCCGCCGAACCGCGCCCGTCCGGTAGGTACAGCGCTTTGCCAGGGAACCGCAGCGTTCCCGAGGTGGCTTCCGGCGCAACGTAAGGGCCGGAACCGCGGTGCAGAGTCCCCTTCGCCTCGTGTTCTGCGATCAGTTCCGGGACGAGCACAGCCAGGCCGTCCGCGTGGCCTTCACCCGAGAGGTGCGCCACGATGTAGCCCTCGGGGTCGATGACCACCAGGGTCGGCCAGGCACGGGCCGTGTAGGCCTTCCAGGTGTCCAGTTCGGGGTCGTCCAAAACAGGATGGTGGATCTCATAGCGTTCCACGGCTGCAGCCAGCGCCACCGGATCCGCTTCGTGCTCGAACTTGGGCGAGTGCACACCCACCGTCACCAGGACGTCAGAATACTGATCCTCAAGCGGTCGCAACTCATCAAGGACGTGCAGGCAGTTGATGCAGCAGAAGGTCCAGAAGTCCAGCAGCACGATCTTGCCGCGCAACGCTTCCAGGTCAAGCGATTTGCCGCCGGTATTCAGCCAGTTACGGCCCACCAGTTCGGAGGCGCGTACCCGGAGTTGGGTGCGTACGGTTTCGCTCATCAGCGTCCTTCCAGCTTTGTTTTGCGTTCGGCCAGCTTGGCGTCGCGTTCGGCCAATTTGGCAAACATATCGTTGTAAGCGGTCAGATCGGCGTCGTTATTCCTGTCTGCCGCGCGGTCCGTACGCCGGGTCTCACGTTCATCGGACCGGGACCACATGACCGCGACGCCGATGGCTACCAGCAGGGTGGGTATCTCACCGATGCCCCAGGCCACCGCGCCGCCGGTCTGCTGGTCCAGCAGAGCGGACTGTCCCCAGGTTCGGCCAAGATTGCCGAAGTAATCCGCGGCCAGTAGCCCTGTGCCGCCCATGATGGCTACGCCGAAGAACGCGTGGAAACCCATGGTGGCCAGCAGGAGGAGCAGCCGCATCGGGTAGGGCGCCCGGCGCGGCAACGGATCCGTGCCGATCATGCTCAGCACGAATATATAGCCAGTCACCGCGAAGTGCAGGTTCATCAGTTCGTGGCCCAGATGATCGCGCATGGCGTAGCCGAACGCGTCCGAGTAGTAGAACAAGACGATCGAGCCCGCGAAGTTGCCGGCTGCAAAAATGGGGTGCGTGACCAGCTGCGAGAACTTACTGTGCACAAACACCAGCAACCATTCGCGGAGTCCCCGGGAGCCATCCCCACGGGCGGGCAGCGCGCGCAGGGCCAGTGTCACGGGAGCGCCGAGAACCAGGAAGATGGGAGCCACCATGGTCAGCGCCATGTGGTCCACCATGTGCGCGGAGAACAAAACCCGGCCATAGACCGACGGCGGGCCCGACGTGATGTAGGTCAGCACCAGCAGGCCGATCACCCAGTTCACCGACCGGAACCACTGCCATTTGTCACCCCGGCGCCGCACCTTCGCGACGCCCAGGAAATAGGAAACAAGCCCGAAGAGCGCCACAGCTATCCAGAGCCAGTCGAGGCGCCATTCCGTGAGCCACCTTATGGGAGTCAGCTCCGGCGGCAGCTCGTAGCCGGTAAGGATGAAGGCCGGAGATGCGTCCGGCGCAAAAGTGGTGGGCTGCGGCGGGGCCGATTGGCTCAGCGCGACGGCGATGCCGGAGGTGGCTCCCATGACCAGGAGTTCAACCAGAACCAGCTGCCAGAGAACCCGCCGTGAGGACAGCGTGGACCCCTTGAGTCCCAGCCGGGGAATAACCCATTGCCGGTGCATCAGGCCGACCCCGCCCAGTACCATGGCGGCAGCGGATTTCGCCAGGATCAGCTGCCCGTAAGCGGAGCCGAAGAGGTCGCTCCAGCTGGTGATGCGGATGGTCGCGTTGATCACGCCTGACGCAAAGACCAGGACAAAGGCGAAGCCAGCGAGGGACGAAAACCGCCGCAGCGTGGGCTCAGTGATATCGGCGGCGCCCCCGGGCTTGGAGCCTGTCAGTATCCCGGACAACAAGGCCAGCAGGACGATGCCGCCCACCCAGGAGCTGACACCCAGCAGATGCAGGCCCAGGGAGTTGATGGCACCCTCGTGATCCGAGGAACTGGACGAGTGCCCGATCAGCGCCGTGGGCACAAGTCCCACCAAGGCCAGGACCAGCGTGAGCGCGAGGCCGCCCTGGGACCGCACGCCGAACAGAGCGGTGGTCACCACTGCCGCGATGATGGTTACTGCGAGCCACGCACGCCCGGTATCGATGTCCGTCATGAAGTACACCAGCGCCCGGGTGAATTCGGCGTCACCGGATATCCCTTGGCCGGCGACGTCAGAATAGCTGAACACCAGCACGGCGACTGCGGATAGCGTCCAGGCGGCTCCGGCCGCCGCCGCAACGGCAAGGGCGCGGGAGAATGCGGGGTGTTCGGCTGCCTCACCGTCGCTGACCGTGTTAGTGACCCGGGAGCGCGGGCCTGAGGTTCGGGGCAGGATGGCGACGGCGAAGATCAGGCCGCCGATCACTGTGGCCAGGGAGACGTTGTGGATGGCCTTACTGATGGGGAGGCCCCAGCGGACCATCGACCCCGGGTCCGAGACTGCACGTGCTGCGGCCGCCCCGGAAAACAGCAGCGCTGCCGCGAGCCCCAGAAACAGGGCCGCAAGCCCCGCGACCTGCCACGGCCGGGAAATCCCCAAGGCGCTGGCAGCCACGCCCTTCGCTCCTTTATCGGGAGCTGGCCGGGGTGCTGCGGAAGGGGACTTTGCTGCGGAAGGCACCTATCCATTGTCCGCTACGGGTGGCCGCGCGGCGAATCGGCTTAAAGCAGTGGAGCGGCAACCCTCAGGTTGCCGCTCCACTGCTGCTGTTGAAGAAGATCACTTCTTCTTGGCGACAGCAGCCTTCAGCTTGGAGCCAGCGGTCAGCTTGACGCTGTGGCCTGCTGCGATCTGGATGGTCTCGCCGGTCTGCGGGTTGCGGCCGGTGCGTGCTGCACGGTCGGTGCGCTCGACTGCGAGCCAGCCCGGGATGGTGATCTTCTCGCCCGAGGCGACAGAAGTCTCGAAAACTTCGAACAGTGCATCGAGGACGGAGTTGACGGCGGCCTGGCTGGTGCCAGCCTTGCCCGCTACCTCTGAAACAAGTTCACTACGGTTCTTAGCCATTTATGTCCTCCTGGACGGTCATGATTTCTGGAGCCTGAACGCGGCATGCGTACAAGCCACTGTTCGAAAACTTACCAGCTTGGGCCCTTGAGGTCCGCAAATTCCGCGTGTTTCCGCGTTTTTTTGACTTAAATCACTAGTTTTCCGGGGATATCGCGGGGAATTGCGCCCACAGCGGATGCTCTCTCACTTCCTGCCGGCTTTTTTCCGCGACGCTCTCCCGGGTTTGAGGCTGACGACGGCCGGCCGGGGAGGCTTTATGTCCCCCGGTTCGGTGCAGGAAGTGAGAGAGCGTCCCCCGGGTTCGGTGCAGGATGTTCGGGGTGGTGGTTTTAAATGGGTCAGGCCCCGACGTTGTCGGGGCCTGAGCCTAATGGTTGTCCGGCGGTGACCTACTCTCCCACACCCTCCCGGGTGCAGTACCATCGGCGCTGTGGGTCTTAGCTTCCGGGTTCGGAATGGGACCGGGCGTTTCCCCCACGCTATGACCGCCGTAACCCTTGCTCCGCACCCCCCGTT